>JACJXR010000001.1 GCA_020636505.1 Chitinophagales bacterium
CTTTTAACGATTTTTTGATAATGGCTATTCATATACAGCCCTGTATTACAAATATTTATGCCATAAAGCCGATTAGCGGGTTTTTATCATATAAGAAGTAACTACCTTAGCGCCACGATTTAAATTTTACATTATATGGACACTACATATATAATAGCCGCACTTCTTATAGGCTTGGTGGCAGGCTTCATGTCCAGCATGTTGGGCATAGGTGGCGGTGTAGTCATTGTACCGGCTTTAGTACTTATTTTTGGCATGAGCCAAAAAATGGCTCAAGGAACCTCACTGGCAGTACTGTCTTTTCCTGTGGCTTTGGTGGCCGCATACAATTATCATAAAGCAGGCTATACCGATTGGAAAATAGCCTTACTCATGATAGGTACGTTTGTGCTTGGGGGCTACCTTGGCAGCAAGCTGGTAGTAGGGCTGGACATGACGATAGTAAAGAAAATATTTGCAATACTGATGATTGTTTTAGCAGTCAAATATCTATTTTTCGATAAATAAAAACACTGATGGCGCGCACAAAGATCAAAGACGTTTTATTAAGTGACAAGACAGATTACAAAGTAAACATCAAGGGGTGGGTACGCTCATTCCGTAACAATCAATTCATAGCATTGAACGATGGTTCTTGCATGGGCAACTTACAAGTTGTTATCAACAGTGAGCAACTTGGCGAAGAGTTATTGAAAAACATAACATCAGGCGCCGCATTGAATATAGACGGTACAGTGGTGGCATCGCAGGGTAAAGGACAAAAAGTGGAAGTAAAGGCCGACAGTGTAGAACTGTACGGAGCATGTAACCCTGAAGAGTATCCTTTACAACTGAAAAACCGTCCAAGCCTCGAGTACTTGCGCGAAATAGCACACTTGCGTTTCCGTACCAATACATTCGCAGCTGTATTCCGTGTACGTCATTCATTGGCTTATGCCATTCATAAATTCTTCAACGACAGAGGTTTTGTATACCTACACACCCCTATCATCACAGCAAGTGATGCAGAAGGTGCAGGTGAGATGTTCAAAGTGACGACATTGTCTCTTGAAAATCCACCGAAGAACGAAGACGGAAGCATCAACTACAGCGAAGACTTTTTTGAACGTGCTGCGAACCTAACAGTTAGCGGACAGTTGGAAGCCGAGCTTGGCGCGATGGCTTTGGGCGAAGTATATACATTCGGGCCTACATTCCGTGCAGAGAACAGCAACACCACACGCCACCTCGCAGAGTTTTGGATGATAGAGCCGGAGGTTGCGTTCAATGACATCAACGACAACGCAGACCTTGCGGAAGATTTGTTGAAGTACATCATCAAACATGCCTTGGACAACAATCGTGAAGATCTTGAATTCTTGGCTGAGCGTTTGGAAAACGAGGAGAAGCAAAAGCCTCAGAACGAACGCAGTGAAATGGGCTTGATAGACAAATTGGAATTTGTATTGAACAATCAATTCGAACGCATATCATACACCGAAGCGATAGACATACTGATGCAGTCCAAACCATTCAAGAAAAAGCAATTCCAATACGAAGTAAAATGGGGAATAGACATGCAAAGTGAGCATGAGCGTTACCTCGTTGAAAAGCATTTCAAAAAACCTGTTGTAGTAACTGATTATCCGAAAGACATCAAAGCGTTCTACATGCGCCAAAACGATGACGGCAAAACAGTTGCAGCTATGGATATATTGGCTCCGGGTATCGGCGAAATAGTTGGAGGTTCTCAGCGTGAAGAACGTTTGGACAGATTGCAACAGCGTATGCAAGAGATGGATATACCAACCAAAGAAATGTACTGGTATTTGGATACTCGTCGTTTTGGCACGGTACCACATGCGGGATTCGGCCTTGGCTTCGAGCGAATGGTACAGTTCGTTACCGGCATGACCAACATTCGCGATGTAATAGCATTCCCACGTACACCGGGTAATGTGGAGTTTTAAATAGAATTGATATAAAGAGGCAAAAGGGTAACAGTAGTTACCCTTTTTTTATTCTCAAGTACACCATATGTATCAGTACATAACTGATAGCCGCAGCACTCAACCCGAATATGTTGGCATCGAGGCCGTAAGGCAAGTCCATTTCAGAAATGATAAGTGTAATGGTAATGGCTCCGCCCAAAACCATGGATACGATTGCAGGCTGAGGGTAACGTTTCTTCAAGAATATGGCCGCAACTATCGGTACACAAAGGCCCGATACCATAAAGGCATATGCGTATAACATCAGCTCCAATACGTTCTCCATTATTGAAGCCAACAATATGGCAAAGACGCCTATCAACAAAGTACTTATCTGAGAGAAGCGCACCACAGATTTATGTTGTCCTTTGCGCTTTGAGGGAACAAGGTCGCCAACCACGCTTCCCGAAGCAGCCATCAAACAACTGTCAGCCGTTGAGAGTACAGCTGAAAAATATGCGGCCAATACCAAGCCTGTTACACCTGCCGGCAAAATACTCTTGATAAGCAAAGGTAATCCCAGTTCGCTGTCAGTCAGCATACCACCACCGGGTACACTGACCACACCTTGCAGTATGGCCACCTTTGCCAACAGTCCGAGGGCAACTCCTGTAAATGCCATGAACGGCCACTCCAACACACCTGCTATATACCAAGCACGTTTGGCATTCTTTACATCCTTACAAGCGAATATCCTTTGATAAAGCGTCATACCCACAAACCAAATGGGAATGATGGTCACTGCCCAATTCAAAATATCTTGCCAAGTAATGTTGTTCAGGCGCAACATATCATTGTCTATGTACGGCTTTATACCATCCAACCCACCTAAAGCGATCCAACTCATTGGTATCGCTACTCCCATCAATCCCACAAGCAATACTATCCACTGTACGGTATCTGTATATATCACCGCCTTCATACCACCCATCATCGTATAGAGCACAGCGATACCACCCATTATCCATAGCATTTGCTGTATCGTCAACTCAGGAAATGTGGCAGATGTAAGTTTTGCTCCTGCAAGTAGTTGAGAACTGGTAAAGCCTGTATAACCGACAATACTTATAATGGCTGCCACATAAGCCACATTCTTGTTGTATAAAAAACCGAACACCTGTGGCAGTGTCAAGAAATGTCTGCCATGCTTTTTCTGCCAATCGAACACTTTGGGTATCAGCAATGCAGCACTTATCCATGCGCCTATCAGTCCTGTAAACAACAGCCATGAACCTGACAACCCCATAGTAAATCCAAGGCCGCCCAATCCGATGGAGAAACCACCGCCCACATCAGTTGCGACAACAGATAGGCCGACATGTCCGGGCTTCATATCTCCACCACCGGTATAATAGTCGCGCTCATCTTCGTTTTTGTGCAGGAAGTAATAGCCGACGCTCAACATCAATAAAAAGTAAACCGCAAATATGATTATATCTATAGTTGCCATTGAAAACGGATTTGATATAAGGATGCTGCAGTAACACTAAAGAAATGCAAAGCAGGGAAAAGAAGATATGCTTCACTACGTGCAGAAAAATCGCAACGCTGTAAAACTAATCAATTGAAAACCGACAGCCAACCGTTGTGTAACATAAGTGACATATCCTCCAAAATAAATCGGATAATTTTCAAATATGATTAATGTCATATTTTCCAATAACCGATGTAGGTACATTTGATTTATTGAAAAACGACAATGAAAAGCAAACTGTTCAAACTATTACTTGTATGTGTAAGTTGTATCGCTATCGCGACAGTAATAGCATTGTTAATCCAATACATTAAACAATAAAACCACTGTTTATGAAAAAGAATGTCGGTTCGGCAGACAGAGTGATCAGAGTATTGCTCGCCATAGTTTTCGCAGTATTATACTTCACTCAAACAGTTACAGGCACATTGGGTTTGGTACTGTTGGTCTTGGGAGGCATCTTCTTGGTTACAAGCCTTATGGGATTTTGCCCGATTTACAGAATTGTGGGTATGAGTACCTGCAAAACAAAATAGTTATTTCAGAAGAGGGAGAGTATTACTCTTCCTCTTCTTCCACATTCATACTCAGCTTCACACGCTGAATACGCATCTTGTCGAGGTTTAAGATGGTGAAGTCGAAATTCTTATAAGAGATGGTTTCGTTCACAGAAGGGAACTTACCTGAAAGCTCCAATATCAAGCCGGCAAGAGAGTCACTCTCATCGCGTACATCGTCAAAAGTATCTGACGAAATACCTATGATACGACATACATCGTTGATAAGAGTTTTGCCTTCGAAGATGTAATTGTTCTCGTCTATCTTCTTGTACTGCATCTCTTCCTCATCAAATTCATCACGAATTTCACCGATTATCTCTTCTACAATATCTTCAAGAGTAACTATACCGGACGTACCTCCAAACTCATCCACCACTATCGCAAAGTGAATGCGCTTTTGTTGGAACTCCTTCAATAGGTCTTCAATAAGTTTACCCTCATGCACGAAGTATGCTTGTCGAACAAGCACATGCCAGTCGAAGTTGTCTTCGTTTGTATAAGGCAAGAAATCTTTGGTATGTATCACACCTACTATCTTGTCCAGTGTATCCTCATATACCGGCATACGGGAGTATCCCAACTCTATGGCATGTTGCTGAACTTGGTGAAAAGTCAACTCCGACGAGATACAACCCACATCCATACGAGTACGCATGATCTGTTTTACCGTAATGTTGCTGAACTTGACTATGCCCTTGAATATGTTCACTTCTTGACGTGTGGCGGTATGCCCTACCGTCAATTCAATGGCATGTTCAAAATCTTCTGTACTGATGCTTGCCACGGGCTTCTTTGAAGCAAAACGTTTTTCTATATAGTCTGTTGAGTTGACCAACATTCTGCTGAACGGACGAAACAAACCTGATAATACCGACAATACCGGTGCGGCAAATACAGCCATACGCATATTGTTCTGTGTGGCATATACTTTGGGCAACACCTCTCCGAACAGTACCAACAAGAATGTAACCGCCACGATCTTTATCATGAAAGAAAGCGTAACACTCATATCCACAGGCAACAGCATGTTCATCAGCATGTTGGTGGTGATGACTATCGCTATGTTGATGAAGTTGTTACCGATAAGTATCGTGGCCAACAGCATCTTAGGTTTGTCCAATAAACGGACAACCTGCTTACGATTCCCCCCCTCTTTTGTCTTGAGGTAGTTGATATCTTTTGCGGTAAGCGAAAAAAATGCCGTTTCAGAACCCGAAGTGATTGCCGTCATCAGCAATAACATGAGTATAACGATGATAAGAATTGTGACATTTGAGGCCGAAAACCCTTCTGTTGATACTTGCAACAATAAAGATGTAAGGTTCGACTCCCCGTCTCCTGAACTTTCCAAGTGGCGGTAACGTTTGTTTACATATCAAAAATAAAGAAAGGGATAGAATAATGGCAATTCTTTCTCCCTCTTTTAATGTTATTTTCCATTTTAGAACGGCAAATTGTCGTTATCGCCGCCTGAGCCTGAGTTATAGCTCATATCATCACCCGAATATCCTGCATCTCCTTGATTACCATCACCCTCTCCGGAGCCGTTATCGTCTCTGCGCTTATCCAGCATCACCAAATTATCGCCGACAACTTCTGTGGAGAAGCGTCTGACCTTATCTTTATCCTCCCAACTGCGGGTACGTAAGCGGCCTTCTATATACACAAGGCTGCCTTTATGTAGATACTTTTGAGCCAACTCTGCCAAGCCTCGCCATAGAACAACCGTATGCCATTCCGTTTGCGAAACCAGATTTCCGTTCTTGTCTTTGAATGTTTCGGTGGTTGCCAGTGGGAATTTCGCCACCGCGATGTTTCCTTCCAAATACTGCAGATCCGGGTCTTTACCTAAATTGCCTATCAATGTAACCTTATTAACTCCTCTCATTGTCTTTAGTTTGTTAACTCATTAAAAAAATCCTTAAACAGTATTAATAAAAATATGACTTTTTTTCAAATAAAGAAACAATGGTCTTAGGGTATGCAAGCTTCTGCAATTCAGCCTTTTTCACCCATTTACCACCTGTAAAATATCTTTTTTGTTCGGCGGATACTTTCACTGAAAAGAACCTCGACTTTATTATCCGATGTGTTAAGCGTTGAGATAATTCACCTTCAAATTCCAAATCGTTTTTGCTGATCACCATTTCGTTAAGCGGCTTCAATTTCACAAGGTCTTTACGGTCCAACTCGCTTGTATGCTCTATCAGATATGGTTCATACAACCCACTCCAAATATCCTTTCCGGTACGTTGATGTATCCATATACTGTTGTTGTGCATGAATATGATGTAATGAAAATACCTTGTCGCAACCTTTACTTTCTTGCTCTTGACAGGTAATAACTTTATCAATTCTTCATTGGTATATGCTACACATTTTTTCTGCAAAGGGCAGTCATTACACAATGGCGCAGCAGGTTTACAAACTGTTGCGCCGATATCCATTATCGCCTGATTGTAGCCTGCACTGTCTCGCGTATCCAAAAGCTCATTTGCCAAGTCGGTAAATTCCTTCTTCCCTACTGTGGTATCGATAGCCGTATCAATTCCAAAATAGCGAGACAATACCCGATACACATTCCCATCGACAACCGCATGAGGCAATCCGTATGCAAAAGAAGCGATGGCAGCAGCAGTGTAGGGCCCAACACCTTTCAGCGCGAGTATATCATCATATGTATTTGGGAACACCCCTTTCAGCTCATTACTGACATATCTTGCCGTGGCCAACATATTCCTACATCTATTGTAATACCCCAGCCCTTGCCATATTCGGTACACATCCTCATCAGAGGCTTCCGCCATTTCTTGTATAGTCGGATACGCTTCTGTGAAGCTCAGGTAATAAGGCAACCCCTGTTCAGCCCGAGTTTGCTGAAGAATGACCTCTGACAGCCATATTTTATATGGGTCGGTTTCTTCCTTCCATGGCAGGCTACGATCATTGTCTTGTGCATGCCATTGCATCAACTTTTGGGTAAAGTATTGTTTCTGAGCCTTATTCACCTCCATGCAAATTGCAATATACACATGCGTGGTTAAGTAGCTTTGGTTTTTCTCTGAAAAGTCGACACTAACTAGTACTTTTGACCCCGTAATAATTCTTACAAATGGAGTTGCAACAGCTAAAAGACACAGCATCACAAGTACGCAGAGATATTGTTCGCATGGTACATGCCGTACAAAGCGGCCACCCGGGCGGTTCACTCGGTTGTACCGAATACATGGTGGCACTGTACTTCAACACTATGAAGTTCAGTACCGATTTTGATATGGACGGAAAAGGTGAAGACGTTTTCTTCCTATCCAACGGGCATATATCTCCTGTTTTTTACAGTGTGCTTTCTCGCTCAGGATATTTTCCCACCAGCGAATTGAGCACATTCCGTAAAATAGACTCAAGATTGCAAGGGCACCCCACCACTCACGAAGGATTGCCGGGTGTACGCATAGCAAGCGGCTCTTTGGGGCAAGGTATGAGTGTGGCATGTGGTGCAGCTGTTGCGAAAAAGATGAACGGTGACAACAGGTTCGTTTATTCACTGCATGGCGATGGTGAACTTCAAGAAGGTCAGAACTGGGAAGCAATTATGTTCGCCGCACACCATAAGTTGGACAACCTCATCGCTACTGTTGACTGGAACGGACAACAAATTGACGGCCCCACCGATAAAGTGATGGCTATGGGTGATCTACGTGCAAAATTTGAAGCTTTTGGTTGGCATGTGATAGACCTTCCGAAAGGCAACGATATGGAAGCCGTGGTAAACACACTTGATGCCGCACAAAAAGAGACCGGTAAAGGCAAGCCGATAATGATACTGATGAAGACCGATATGGGGTATGGTGTAGACTTTATGCAAGGCACACACGAGTGGCACGGTATCGCCCCCAACGATGAACAGCTTGAAAAAGCATTGGCTCAACTACCGGAAACGCTTGGCGATTATTAATAGAAGAAAGCACTCAAAATAAAAACGCCCTGCAATGCAGGGCGTTTTTATTATTTCAGGATATCTCTCGATATCACCAGTTTTTGAACTTCGGATGTACCCTCACCGATGGTACATAGTTTACTGTCACGGTAGAATTTCTCAACAGGGAAGTCTTTGGTATATCCATAACCTCCGAATATCTGTACCGCATCTGTAGATACTTGCACACATATTTCAGACGCATAGTACTTCGCCATTGCAGACTCCTTGGTCATCTTCTCACCACGGTTCTTCATATCCGCAGCTTGATATATCAATGCCTCTGCAGCTTCTATTTTTGCATACATATCCGCCAACTTGAAGGCTATCGCTTGGAAGTTTGATATCGGTTGATCGAACTGCTCACGCTCTTTGGAGTACTTGAGTGCAGCCTCGTAAGCACCTTTGGCTATTCCCAATGCCAATGCAGCTATTGATATACGGCCACCGTCCAATACCTTCATCGCTTGAGGGAATCCGTCACCAACCTCACCCATACGCTGAGCGTCGGATATACGGCAGTTGTCAAATACCAACTCAGTGGTTTCGGAAGCTCGCATACCCAATTTGTTCTCCTTTTTACCTGCGGAGAAGCCAGGAGTACCATGCTCAACGATAAATGCCGTTACATTGCTCTTGGTTCTTGGCTCGCCTGTACGTGCCAACACAACCGCCACATTACCGCTCTTTCCGTGTGTGATCCAGTTTTTGGTACCGTTAAGTATCCAATCGTCACCATCACGTACCGCAGTGCAACGCATATTACCCGCATCACTGCCTGTATTGGCTTCTGTAAGGCCCCATGCACCTATCCACTCACCCGATGCTAATTTTGGAAGATATTTTTTCTTCTGCTCTTCGTTGCCGAAGTATAGTATATGACCTGTACAAAGTGAGTTGTGCGCCGCTGTGGACAATCCTATCGAACTGCACACTTTGGCTATTTCACTTACAACCGTTACATATTCAAAGTAGCTCAAACCCGAACCGCCGTACTCTGTAGGAACAAGTACGCCCATCAGCCCAAGCTCTCCCATCTTATGAAATAGGTCTACAGGAAAAATTTGCTCTTCGTCCCACTTCATCATGTCGGGACGGATATGTTTTTCCGCGAAATCGCGGACCATATCTTTAATCTGCTCTTGTGTCTCCGTATTTTTAAAATCCATAGTGGTATACTCTCGCTATTCAGCCGCAATTTTACGAAGATTTTCGCTGAGTAGCACATTTTAAAGCTGCAAAACATTAAGAGTTTACGTAAAGTACACGCCGCTTGCTTACAAATTAACCCATAGCACCATATATATGCTATTTAATTATCAATGTTTCAACAAGGGTTGCCTTGGTTTCGGGAGAAAACTTATATACATCCAACACTTGCTGCATATCGGTAAAACGTCCAAGCGTTCTACGCCTTTCCAATATCCTGTGCGAAAGGCCGGGACCGATGCCTTTTATTTTGATGAGTGTCAGCGAATCTACAGTGTTGATATCAACCTTACCCTCCAGTGGTCTGTCGATAACTGTACTCAAATCCAGCTTTTCTACAGATGCAGGCTGAGTACCCACCCAATAATGCATGGTTAACTTCACCGCTACCAAACACAAGCAGAGTAATAACAGAGCCAAAATACCGTATCGTTCGGTACGAGTGAATGAGGTATAATGTTTGAGCACATTTTTCATTTACTCGACTTTTTCAGCATCTTACCGACACGTTTTTCTATCGGAAGTAAAAACGTTTCGTCTGTAATATCTTCCAGCTTTATCCAATAGCTGCTTTCGTGCTCGTGCCGATTAAGGATATAACCATCTGGATTGATTGGCTTGACAAGGTAGAATATGCTTATGACCTGTGACTCGTCGAAAAACGAAGGTTGAAAATAATCCGTGGTGTAGAAATGTTTCAGCACTTTGATGTCCATGCCCAACTCTTCTTTCCACTCTCTTTTTAGAGCGTCGATGGTCCCTTCACCGAACTCCAAACCTCCACCGGGAAACTTCGTGTATTCTTTACCGAACAACATTTCGTCGTTCACCAGTACACGATCACCTTCTATCCAGATGCCATACACGCGAACGTTGAAACGTTTGCCGCCGGACATTTAGAACCACCTTTTTTTGCTGAAATACAAAGTCACAACAACGGATACGATAACCGACAACACAACCGGGATAACGAAACTGTAAATCTCTTTGTCGTACGGTATGGGTACGTTCATACCATAGAAACTGGCGATAAGCGTAGGCAGCGATATCAGTATCGTGATACTGGTCAGTCGCTTCATCACCATGTTCATATTGTTGTTGATGATGCTCGCAAATGCATCCATGGTACTACTGAGGATGTTTGTATATGTATTTGCCATCTCAAGGGCCTGAGAGAACTCGATCACAAGATCGGACAGCAGCTCTCTTTCTTCTTCATCGCAATTGAGGAAGTTGGTGCGTTCCATCTTCATCAACAACAACTCGTTGCTTCGTAGTGCCGTTACAAAATAAACAAGGCTCTTTTGCACACGCATCAGGTACAACAATTCTTCGTTTCTGTTGGAATCGTAAAGCTTCTGCTCCAAAATATTCCTGCGATGGTTTATCTCTTTCAGCACCTCTATGAAGTCCATTACCACCTTCTCAAATATCTTTAGCACCATCATGTTCGGGCGCTCCGGATGCCTCTTGGCAAACGTGTTCAAGAAACGACGAATGGCCACATTCTCAAACGAGTTGACCGTAATAACCTGATTACGCTCTGTAATGATTATGGATATCGGGATGGTCACATAATCGGCATCACTCTCGTTCAGCGACTTGTTCTCCACCGGTGTTTTCAACACTACTAACTTAACACCGTCTTCTGCCTCATAACGTGCACGCTCTTCAATATCAAGAGTATCTGTCAGTAAGTCACGTGGGATATTCAGGTTTTTGGATAGGTTATCTATCTCATTTTCCTGAAATGGGGGAGTTACATTTATCCAGTTAGCACCGTCAGGTCCTTGCACCTCTTGGGTCTGCCTGTTCATATTTTTGAAGTACTGTACCATGATGCACCAACTGTAAGCCTCGCAAATTTACTCTGTTATTATCAGAATATAAACCATTTATGCATTTATACGGTTATTTCCCCAATAATAATCATAACTGTTTTCAGGCCTCGATTTATTATTTTTGCCGCTCATATCAAAGAGAAAGCATGAATCCGCAAAGAAAGTTAATGCCGTTGGATGAGTTCACCATCCAAGAAACCAGAAAATTCAAAGCTGCCACAGGCGAATTGTCTGCAATATTGAGGGATATAGGTTTGGCCTGTAAGATCATCAACAAACAAGTGCTGAAAGCAGGGCTTGTAGACATATTGGGCCAACACGGAGCCACCAACGTACAGGGCGAAGAGCAACAAAAGCTGGATGTTTTCGCAGATGAAACATTGATAAACGTACTACGCAGTAGCGCAGACTGTGCGGGTATCGCTTCCGAAGAGAATGAAACTTTCATCGCATTCGACGATGAGTTTTCCATGAACTCCAAGTATGTTGTCTTGTTCGACCCATTGGACGGTTCTTCCAACATCGATGTAAATGCTTCCATCGGAACCATATTCTCTGTTTACAAGCGTGTCAGCGAATTGGGCAAACCATGTACGGAAGCCGACTTCCTACAACCGGGCAACAAACTGATGGCTGCAGGATATGTCATTTACGGCTCCAGCACCATGTTGGTATATGCCACCAAGCTTGGCGTCAACGGTTTTACACTTGAGCCATCGATAGGCGAATTCTGTCTTTCACATCCAAACATGAAGTGCTCTGAAAAAGGCAAAATATATTCCATCAACCAGGGTAACACCTGCAAGTTTGATGATAACATGAAAGCCTTCCTCGACCATTGTATGGAAGACAACAAAGAAGAAGGCCGTCCATACTCGCACAGGTATATAGGCTCCATGGTGGCGGATATGCACCGTACACTGTTAAAAGGTGGCATATTCATCTACCCTGCTGATAAAAAGAACGCCAACGGAAAGCTTCGCCTGCAATACGAGTGCAACCCAATGAGTTTTATAATTGAAGCCGCAGGAGGTGTGTCCAACACAGGTAAAGACCGCATACTGGATATTCAACCTACGGAACTGCACCAACGCGTTCCAATATTCATCGGTTCCAAAAATTTGGTGGAAAAAGCCAACAGCTATACCAACGCGTAAAAATCGAAACTGTTTTTTATATCACAGGCTCGCCTTCGGCGAGCCTGTTTTGTTAATGTTTTGGCGGTACGATCTTTTATTTAGATATTTGTCTAAATACCTAAATAATGAACAACCTCTTTAAAGCACTGAACGATTCAACGCGGCGAGAAATATTGGAGCTGCTGAAAGAGAAAGACCTTACAGCAGGCGAGATCGCAGAGCACTTCAACATATCAAAGCCAAGCATATCCCACCATTTGGATATACTGAAACAGGCCAACCTTGTGGAATCGAGTAAAAGTGGTCAATTCATCACCTACTCGCTCAATACCACCGTGGTGGATGAGATACTGAAGTGGGCACTGGAATTGAAAAACATCGAAATAAACTTTAAGCAGAACATTTATGGACTCAAAAAATAACATCAGGCATATCTTGGCCATTATCGCTTGCATAGTGCCGTTGTTCTATCTGGCTTATGTATGGGATATGTTACCGGTAGACCATACGCCATTGCATTTCGGAGCAGATGGTAAGCCTGACAGATATGGCAACAGAATAGGAGTCATAATTCCGGTTGCAGTGGTTTCTATTGTGAGCATATTCACCTACCTGCTAATGGTCAATATTCATAAGATAGACCCCAAACGTACAAAAGAAGGAAAGTCTCCAAAGTTCGATACAATCGGTGGAGGAATTGTATTGTTTATGATGGCGCTGAACTTGGTCATCATTATGAATACAGTAAATCCTGAAACAAATTATCTGGACAAAGCAGTAATGCCTTTGTTGGGCTTACTATTCGCATTCCTCGGCAATATGATGTACAACATAAAGCCCAACTACTTTGCAGGAGTGCGCATAGCATGGACATTGGCCGATGATGAAAATTGGAAGAAAACTCATAGACTGACAGGAGGCTTGTGGTTCTTAGGTGGCATAGGCATCGCTGTTACCGCACTGTTGGTATCGGGCATCACCATACAGATCGTATTTCTGACAATGGTCTTATTCATGACCATCATACCTATCGCATACTCCTTTTATATTTTCAAACAAAAGCAAAAAGCAGAATCAAACTAATTATATGAGATATATACTATCCACTGTTGCAACAATCCTTTTCTTTTCATCGAACCTCTTTGCGCAAAGCAAATTCATAGGCGACTGGAAAGGTGTTATTAAAGCAGGTCAAGAACTGAAGGTTTACTTCCACATAAACAGAGAAAGCAACGACGAATTGACCGCCACGCTTGATGTACCTATGCAAGGTGCAACCGGTGTTGAATGTACAGGAGTGGAGGTGATCAAAGACAGCATTACAATTGAGATCAAAGCCGCTAATCTTACCTACAAAGGAAGGTTGAAGGATAAAGACAACATTGACGGACAATGGGTTCAAAACGGCATGTCAATGGCTGTGCCATTGGAGCGTACTGAAGAGAAGGTGGTATTGAAGCGTCCACAAACACCCAAAGCTCCATTCGGTTACAACAGTGAAGATGTGATATACTACAATGCCGATAAGAGTATACGCTACGGTGCAACAATCACCTCACCCAAAGATGATAATCAACACCCGGCCATAATACTTATATCGGGTTCCGGGCAGCAGAACAGAGACGAGGAAGCATTCGGGCATAAACCCTTCGCTGTAATGGCGGATTACCTCAGCAACAACGGGTATGTTGTATTGCGTGTGGACGACCAAGGTGTAGGCAAAACCACCGGCAACCCCGATACTGCAACATCAGCTGATTATGCACGTGACGTAATGGTGGGCATCGAGTTCTTGAAAACAAGAAAAGAAGTAGACAAAAAGAAAATAGGCTTGATGGGGCATAGCGAAGGTGGTATGATAGCTCCCATGGTGGCCACCCAAAGTAAAGACGTGAATTTTATCATATTGCTTGCCGGTCCGGGTGTACACGTCAATCAACTGATGACGGAACAAAACATTGCTATCCTGCAAAAAGCAGGCTGGAAGGAAGAATATATAAACAGCTATGCAGAACTGTATCGTCAAATCTTGGCCGCGATAACACATTCGGAAACCATTGACGATTACATCAAAAATGCCAATGAAGTGGTTGATGATTGGAAAGCGAAAACCGACGAACAGACCGTTAAAATGACCACGAACATCACCGGCGAAGCATCACAAAACAAGTTCATTGAAACTTTTGCAGAGATATACAAAAGTAATTGGTATCGCTACTTTGTCAGCTACGACCCACAACCTACCCTCGAAGCATTGAAATGTAAAGTACTTGCATTGAATGGAGAGAAGGACATACAAGTGCTGCCCGAATCAAATTTGAAAGGCATTGATGAGGCATTGAAGAAAAGCAAAGTCAAAGTATACGAAACCAAAATGATACCGGGTGTCAACCACTTATTCCAAGAGTGCGAGAAATGTACCGTTCAAGAATATGTACAGTTGGAACAAACCATCAAGCCTGAAGTGTTGCAAATAATTGGTGAGTGGTTGGATAAGAATGTGAAATAGATCACCAAGCAGATTCTTCTTTCTGCTTTTCAACCGCAGTGTATAGGTCGTAATATGCACCCTTGGTTTCCAACAAGCTGTTGTGATTGCCACGTTCTATAATACTGCCTTTATCCATCACAATTATCTCGTCAGCCTTACGAATGGTGGATAGCCTATGTGCTATTACTATCGACGTACGGCCTTTTATCATTGTGTCTATCGCGTTCTGTATCAACTGCTCGCTTTCACTGTCTACACTGGATGTGGCTTCGTCCAGAATAAGAATGGACGGCTCGTACAACAGTGCACGTGCAAATGACAACAGTTGTCTTTGTCCTTGAGATAATGTATTACCTCGTTCCATCACATCGAATTCGTAACCACCCGGCAGTTTCATGATATGCTCATGCATACCCAACATCTTCGTAACACGCTTTACCTCATCAAGAGAAATGTCTTTGTTACGAAGTGTGATATTCTCATAAACAGTACCCGAAAACAAGAATACGTCTTGCAACACGATACCTATATGTTCTCTTAGTTTGTAAATATCATACTTGCGAATGTCCCTACCGTCCACAAGTATTTTACCCTTGTTTATTTCATACTGCCTGTTCAGCAAATTGATGATAGAGGTTTTACCTGCTCCTGTATGTCCTACTACAGCTAATGTTTTGCCTTTGGGCAGGTCGAACGATATACCTTTCAATACAGGTACATCAATCTTATAACCGAAGTGTACGTCTTCAAACTTCACCTCACCGTCCATATGTTCCGGCTCATAGGTACCGTTGTTCTGCAAATGCTCTTTACTGTCCAATACGGAGAACACTCTTTCCGCTGCCACCATACCCATTTGCAATACGTTGAACTTATCGGCCAACATCCTCAACGGTCGGAAAAGTAGGTTCAGGTACATCACAAAAGCGATGATAACACCGGGGCTTGTCTCAAAATGCATGATGCGTACAGCACCCCACCAAACTAACAGTGCCAATGCAATAGCCGCTATTATCTCCACCACAGGAAAGAATACCGAGTAGGCAAATATTGCTTTGATGTTCGCGCTGCGGTGCTCTTTGTTGATGTCCTTGAACTTTTGCATCTCCCTATCCTCAGCAGCAAAGGCCTGTACTATGTACATACCAACGATATGCTCCTGTACGAATGCATTGAGTTGTGCTACCGCATTGCGCACGCGCTGAAAGGATTTGTTCACGCTCTCCTTAAACACATATGTCGCGAATATGATGGCAGGAAAAGTTGTAAGGCATATCAGTGCCAACTTCCAATCTGTTATCAGCATTACGATGATGATGGCTATGATGGTCATTACGTCTGCAACTATGGAAATAACACCTTGACCAAAAATACTGTTCACGGCTTCAAGGTCGTTGATGGTGCGTGTAGTGAGTGTACCGATAGGAGTACGGTCATAATATCCCACATCTTGATAAACAACTTTCTTGAAAACCTTCTTCCTTATATCATTCACCACAGTCTGTCCCAACCAGTTGATGATATAAAGGAACCAGAAACGTATCAGGCTCTCCACTATCAATATACCGAGCTGTATGACTGTGATATATATCAAGCCCTGCAGCAGGTAGTTGTTGATATACTTGTCCACCGAAACCTGTATCAAGTAAGGTCGTAAGGGAGCAAGTACCGCAAGTACAATGGACAATGATACTGATAGGACGAAGCTTCCCTTATACGGTTTTGTAAAAGCGAATATCCTTCTCAGCAATTGAAGGTCGAATATCTTCTTTATGTCGTTTTGTTGGGCCAATTATTATTGCTCCTCTTTTTCCATCATCAAATACGCCTTGATAAAGTCGTCTATCTCCCCGTCCATCACGGGTCCCACATTACCTACTTCGTAGTCCGTTCTGTGGTCTTTGATCATTTTATAGGGATGGAATACATAAGACCTTATCTGGCTACCCCACTCTATCTTCTTCTTCGATGAGTTGGCTGCATTCTTCAATTCTTCTCTTTTTCTAAGCTCTTCCTCATACAGTCGGCTCTTCAACATGGTCAAAGCCTTCTCCCTGTTCTCACCTTGTGTACGTGCTTGCTGACACTCCACTATTATACCCGATGGTATGTGCTTCAAACGAACGGCTGTTTCCACTTTGTTTACGTTCTGTCCTCCTTTACCTCCCGAACGGTAGAACTCCCACTCAAGGTCGGCAGGGTTTACTTCCACCTCTATACTGCTGTCCACCAACGGATATACGAATATAGAAGCGAATGAGGTATGCCTGCGTGCATTAGAGTCGAACGGAGAGATACGCACCAAACGATGTACACCGCTCTCCGCTTTCAGCAAACCATAAGCAAATGCACCATCAAATTCCATTGTGGCTTGCTTGATGCCGGCACCGTCACCGGGTTGCAGGTCTATCTCCGATATCTTCCAACCTTGCTTTTCGCCATACATGCGATACATACGCAACAACATCTCCGCCCAGTCTTGACTTTCCGTACCACCAGCACCCGAGTTGATGACCATTACAGCAGGCAACTCATCTTCGGGTTGATTAAGTGTGGAGCGGAACTCCAACTCTTCCAATTCTTTTTGCGCTTTGTCGTACGCGGCTTGTGCATCGTCTTCAGTGGCTTCGCCTTCTTTCCAAAACTCGAACATGACGGCAAAATCCTCAACGGCGGTATTCACATCATCATACAACTTCACCCAAAACTCATTAACCTTTATCTCTTTGAGTATACCTGTGGCTCGCTCATTATCATCCCAAAAACCGGGAGCAAGCGTAAGCTGCTTGTCATTTTCTATTTTCGCCTGTCTGTCTCCGATGCGTAAAAACTTATGCAGGTGAGACACCCGCCCGCGCATTTCTTTTAGCTGTTCCTGCGTCATATAAGGATGCAAAAGTACATTAAAGGGAGAAGATTATTTTTTGAAGAGTTTTTCATTTCATGACTTAAGTCAATGTTTATACATTCCCCTATCGGTAAATTTGCATGTATAATAATTAAGATATGAAAAAGTACATTCTTCCTACCGTAGCGATATTAGGTTTGTTATTCATCAGCTCCTGTGCACCTGAGGCCGGCACAGAAAAAGAATATGGTTTCTGGTATGGGTTATTGCATGGTTTTATTTTGCCATTCGCCATCATCGGCAAGATATTCAAGATGGACATCGGCATTTATGCCCTGACCAATACGGGTACATTCTACTGGATAGGATATTTCTTCGGCTTCGCCATTATATCAGGCGGTGGTAGACGTGGTATGAAAAGAAGGAGAAAAAAAGACTGTTAAGCCTACTCTGCCATTACAGGCTTCACCTTAAAGGTGAAATTTCGCTGTGATATATAGCTGTATACCGCCACTATTATCGTGGTAACTATCTTGGATGGTGTCGGATACCAAAGGAAGGTCTCGACGAACAATTTCAAGAACACATAGTTGAGTATGATGCAGGTGCATACCAGTACGGCATACCTGAACAGTTGTACTCTGCCTCTTAAGGTCGACTCTTGAAACACGATATACTTGGCCAATGCAAAACCTGTTGGGAAACTGATGCTGAACGACATGATGAATGCCGCAATGTGCGGAGTAATGGTCAACCCCATGACATGCACGGGCTGCTTCATCAAAATGAAGTTGTAGCTGATAAAATACAGCAATATGTCCATTACGGTATTGCTACCCCCACAGGCCAAATAGCGAAAAGTCTGAACTTTTATCCACTTCGCAAACGGCTTATGAAAGAAGTCTATAAAAGAAATGATATTGTCTCTAACTGTTACCAGCATCTCACTAAATACAAATCAATGGGCTAAAATACCCCCATTTTCAGCAACTACAAAGATTATTAACTACCAATTTACTTTCTCCAGACGTTTGAAGAAGCTTTTTTCACGTACTCCGCATTCTTCCAACATATCTCCAAGTTCATCAAAAGATACAAGGTCACTCTTACGAGCTTTCATTTGTCGGGCCGCACTGTATGCGAAATTTCGCCACAGATCCCCAATTTCCGTCAATTCTTCAGCAAAACGAGCCAAGTCGTCGCGCTTCAACATATCTGCAGCCTCCTGCAAGAATGCCGCATACAGAAAACGGAAACCTGCACCACCGGTGCCAATCTCTTCCTGCATACGTATGATATTGCCCAAATACAACGCCGCCTTGCGCGGGGTCAGTTTCTTAGGGTACTGTTTTATCTTTTTGGATAGTAGGAATATCGCATTGATACCAAACCATGGTAACGGAGGCGAAAGCATCAACCAACAATTCTTCTTTATTCCTTTTTTTATCGCCTCTTCAAAGTTTATCTCCTTGGGTACATCCTTTACATAATACATGAACCCTTTGGGCTCGGGGAACCCTTTGGCAAATCGTGCTTTGGATAGGTCTTCACCCGCAATGGTGGACACTTCTTCCATCACAGGGTCACTTATCATGTATTCATCACCGTTTTTGCCGAATACCACAAGGTTGTGTGCATTGAAGTGAAACCTGAATGCTTCCGGCAAATAAGGCAAATAATATACACTGGTCTGCATACCTACAGGTTTGCCGCTTTTCAACACTTCATCCAGCCCTTGCATGGCTTTTTCGGGTGTACCGAAACGCTTTACTTGAATGTCGACTCCCAAACTTTTGTTGATGCGCTTGAATATGGTTCCCGGCATAGACCTGAAGCTGGAACCGGGCGTTCCACTTACTTTAACGAATGGTATATGCGCAAAGAACAAACCTGCACCGATACCGAATACCAACGGCTCCGATATCTCGACTCCCTCATGCCTGAGCAAGTTCGTAGTCACACCGCTTTCGCAATGCGCATGCTGATAATGTTTGAAATCTAAGATCATCCGTAAAACTGAAACAGGAGATATTATTGACCGAAAGATACCAGTTCTTCAACTGAAATTTCGAATACGGATGCGTATTTTTTGAGTAAGCCTGTGTCCAACCTTTTGAAAACCGATGGTTTGAGGTGTCTGGCTACTTGCCATCTCCATTTACCCACATACTTGGCCAACAGACCTTCGTCCATCAGACATTTTTGCATGAAATAAGCTATGGGGCTGAGTTTACCTTGTTTGACTTTCTGTTCTGTTTCTGCGAGTGTCTCGTCCATTGCATCCCATGCCTGACGAGTGGCAAAATTTTCTGCTTCCCAACCGGCTGAATTGACGCCTGTGTACTTTCCGTCTTTGCCTACCGCATATACCAACTTTCTGAGCTTATCTCCGCCCTTGAAGTTCTTTATATCCTGCGGTACTTCATTCACCTTCATAATAAGTAGACTATATATCCTTAGGGGACTACTAAAGTAGTGAAAATCTCATGTGATTTCTACGTTAAATAATTGTTACCAACCATATTTCCCTACTTCTTGGCGGTCTCTGTCAAGAACGGTTGCAGGTTCGGGCATTGCTGGTACGCAGGGTCAATTTTAATGTAGTAGGACGGAGCTTTGTCTGACACCCATTTTTGCAATCTTTCGCCCTTTTTCTTCTGCAATGCTGCAAACTGTATACGGCTGTAATCTTCTTGCAAGTTGGCCTTATGCGGGCGGGTGATGTTTTTCATGTATACTATCCTGCAAGAACGCTCTCCTCTTTGAGTGGTGAATATCATTGGCTTGGAATACTCACCCGGTTTCATGGAATCAATCATCAATGCCAAGGAAGGATCCAGATCTTCTATCTGAAGCTCTGTGTTGCCTTGTGCATCTGTTATCATACCACCTGTACGGTTAGACAGTTCGTCTGTGGAGTATTTGCCCACCGCCTCTTGGAACGTTAATTTGCCTGTGATAAGCTCCGCACGTACACTGTCGAGCTTCTCCAGCGATTTTTCAAAATCACCACTGGTCAGTTGCGGCTTCACCAATATATGTCTTACATCGGCCTCATCACCTTTTCGGCGAATCATTTGTATTATATGGTATCCGAACTGCGATCTGAATGGAGGTGATATTTCGCCGTCTTGCAGCTTGAATGTTGCTGCTACAAATTCTTGTACCAAATTGCCCCCTTTTCTGGCAACACCGGTAATCAAACCACCGTCGTCGCGCGAACCCGGGTCGTCACTGTTGAATATGGCTTGTGTTTCAAAGTCCTTGCCTTCCTCCACTATCTCTTTGCGTATCTTCTCTATTTTCCTAAGCGCGTAAGTGTCTAACTCCGGGCTTACCTTAGGGTCCATCACTATTTGTCCGAACTCCACCGTTGCAGGGAAGAAAGGCAAACTGTCGGCAGGTATATTGTCGTAGAATTTTCTTACTTCCACCGGTGTTACTTTAACCGACTCCAAAATGCCTGTTTGCATCTGTTCTGCCAACAACATTTCTTCGGTTATTTGACGGTTCTCTTCTTTCAGTTGATATACGGTCTTTCCGGCTATTTCTTCCAACTTTTCTTTGGAGCCGTATTGCATGATGAAATAACGAACCCTGTTCTCCAGTGTTGCCTCCACTTGCTCTTCGCTCACATACACACTATCACGGTCTGCTTGTTCCACCAACAATTTCTGCATCAACATTTGCTCCATGATACTACATGCCGCATCATCACCCAATGAGGGGTCTTGCAGCTTGTACTGCTCTGCTTGCAGGTCTATTTCAGACTTGAGTATTATGTGGCTTTTGCCTATGATACCCACTATTTTGTCCAACTCTTGCTCCTGAGCAAATGCACCTGTTACGGCAAACGCCATGATCAATATTACCAATGCCGAAACTCTGAATGTCATCCTTCTTGCTGTCATTAATATGGCCGAAATCATTATAAGAAGTAGCAAATGTAGTCTATTTGGGTTGGTTGTTGGAGCCTGTAAGACGATTTTTAACGTTTATTCTATTCTTTTATTTGTCGAAAATACCGTCTACAACCTTGTCGTTGTAAAAATCGCTTTTAAGCGGCTTGTATGGAGATTGGCGTAGCCTGGTCTCAAACCTTGGCATCGCGTTTTCGTGAAACTTCATCCAAGCATCGTATTGTTGCAGATTCTCCACTTTTCCGAAAAGCCATTGGTTGTACATATCAAAATATCCGTTGCGTACGAAATCGTCGTGGCGTGCAAACAACGAGTGTGGGAAACGCTCTGCATATTGCACCGTCCAATCCATAAGGAAACGGGTACGCAACATTATGAGATTTTCTGTAGTGATACCGTCACTCATTACGGGTGACAATTTTATATAAGTGTCGTAAACCGCCTCTTCAAACCCCACAGGTCCTGTCTCTCGCCCTGTAGCTCCAAATTTGGGTACAGTACCTGTCGCAACGGTATTGAACAGTTTTTGGTAAGATTCCAACAATAATCTACGCGTATCGTATGAGCGAGGGGTTTGCTGCTCGATGTTGATGAACATCTCAGCATATATGATGGCCCAAACCGTTTTGTTGGTCTTCATATAAGTACGTGCAGCCTCGTAATAGTTAAGATGGTATGTGGGGTCGCGCTCTATGCCATCCAACCAAGACTCTAGAGCATATACCACCTCATTGTTAGACTCATACATCAATCCCATCTGATGGTACAACACACCTGCATTTGGCAATGCCTCCACGCCTTGTCTTAATAGTTTCTTGGCCTTTTTCTCCTCACCAATGGCTATCAGGCACTCGGTCATGATTTTATAGGTCTCCGCGTCTGCCTTTTGTTGTTTGATGATGGGGTCAAGTGTTGCAATGGCCTCATCGTAGCCTTTTGCCAAATAGTAGCTGTGCGCCAACTCTCTGTGTAACAACACAATGTCAGGAGCTATTTGTATGGCCTGTTGATAACGGATGATGGCTTCACGCAAATTGCCTCTAGAGTGAAAGTCTCTGGCCTCTTTGTAGAGTTGCTCCACCTCAGGAGTCGGCCATATACTCTGCGCCGATGCCGGCACAGCCACACTCAATGACAATAACAGAATAAATATCAGGCGTTTCGCTCTATCCATGTAACGCGCAAAAATACCATTAATGAGTACAGAAATAAATTTTTTTATGATTATAAACCGATACAATATAATAACAGCGTATTTAACACGTACTATTATTGTATCCGAAGGGAAAATGCTAATTTGCATGTTGTGAAGGCCATTTTTGCATCCATTTTCCTCTTGGTTTTCTCTTTACAGGTATTACCTGTTAAGGAGATAGGGAAAATACTGTCCAAAGGAACTTTGGCGGAAGAAGTGCAAGAAGCCGAGTATGGAGGCTTTGACGACTCCTCAGAAACGGGAAAACTCAAAAAAGACAACGATCCGTTCAGCGCAAACGGCTACGATCTTTACCACGACTTTTTACCGTCTGTCAGCAAGTCTACCATTGTCAGATATGCACCGAGGCATATGTCCAAGCAGTTCACGCCCGACATCCTCACCCCACCACCCAACAGTGTTGCTTAGTACTGTTTCCAAAAGCTATTGTAATCAATAGCACACTACTATTTAAAGCAACATTCTCAAACTTATTATGAAAAAATCCGGTTTTTTCAGCAACATTAAAAGTGATGCCATATCCGGCATTATAGTATTCCTTATTGCTCTACCACTGTGTTTGGGTATCGCCCAAGCATCGGAAGCGCCTTTGTTCTCCGGATTGGTGGCAGGTATCATCGGTGGTATCGTCATCGGTGCCATGAGCGGCTCACAACTGAGTGTGGCCGGACCTGCGGCAGGACTCGTCGCCATCGTCATCAGTGCTCTGACTATACTTTCATGGGAGGCGTTCCTTTGTGCCGTAATAGTTGCGGGAGCATTACAAATAGTGCTTGGCTTTCTGAAAGCAGGCTCGATAGCCAACTATTTTCCCAACAGTGTCATTGAAGGTATGTTGGCAGGTATCGGCTTGACAATCATCATCAAACAAATTCCCGAAGCATTGGGCTATGACGGAGAGGGTCATGAGCGAATGGCTTCTGCCGAAGATGGCTTCACATGGGATTATGTCACCTCATCCTTCAACCATATGGAGACCGGTGCGATAATCATATCCGTTGTCGGACTGGCACTCTTGATGTTATGGACCCTTAGACCATTCAAAAAATTAACCTTGCTTCCATCAGGTTTGGTGGTGGTTGTAGTTGGTGTACTTGTCAACGAGCTATTCAAAATGCAGGGTTCCGAATTGTATCTCGGGACGATTCACTTGGTGAACCTACCAATTGCTGCCAGCTTTTCTGAATTTTTCGGACAGTTCACCCTCCCTGATTTCAGCGGGTTCGGCACTAAGCAAGTATGGATAACCGGTGCCACCATTGCTGCAGTTGCATCCATAGAAACATTGCTCTGTATAGAGGCTACCGACAAACTGGACCCTCAAAAAAGATACACTCCCACCAATCGCGAATTGAAGGCACAAGGCATAGGCAATATGCTCAGTGGGCTTGTTGGTGGGTTACCGATAACATCCGTTATAGTACGCTCATCTGCAAACATTCATTCGGGAGCCAAATCCAAAATGGCCACCATCATTCACGGTACATTGTTGTTAGTATGTGTGGGTAGCATTCCTGTGATACTGAACATGATACCCAAAGCATCTTTGGCGGCGATACTCATATTCGTCGGTTACAAGCTGTGCAATCCAAAATCATTTATACATGCATATAAAGAAGGTGGTTGGACTCAGTTCATACCACTTGTTATCACCACACTGGCAGTAGTGAAATTCGACCTATTGACAGGTGTGGGCATCGGTCTTGGCATCAGCATCATATTCCTTCTTATCCGTAACATGCGCATTCCGTTCTTCTTCCGCAGAACAAGCTATGAGAACGAAGACATCATCGAGATAAAGTTGGCTCAAGAAGTTTCATTCCTGAACAAGGCGGGTATCAAGATGGCTCTGCAAAGACTGCCAGAGAACAGTAAGATAATCATAGACGCAAACGAAACGGAGTACATAGACTTTGATGTGCTCGACCTGATACGTGAATTCCATAACAACCAAGCCAAAGAAAAGAACATAGAAATGTCTTTGATAGGCTTTAAAGAGATATATAAAGTCCCCAGTGCAAAATCGGCTACTGAAATGTTGTCCAAACTGAATACAAACGGAGGAAAGCATTCCGAAACAAGTTCCGGTAACTACAAACAGCTGATACAGGAGCTGGATGAAGAAAAAGACTATAAGCAGCTTATACAAGAGTTGGACAAAGAAATTGACGCGGACAAAACCTAGCTTTTAGTAGTAGTTGTAAAGCTGTTGGTGCAGAAAATTGAGTATTTTCAAGCCAACAGCTTTCTTTTATGAGCACGATCAAGAAAATAGGTGTCATGACCTCGGGCGGAGACAGTCCCGGAATGAATGCGGCCGTAAGAGCCGTGGTACGCACAGCCATTTACAACGGATTGGAAGTATACGGTATCCGACGTGGATACGACGGCATGATACATGGCGATATCTTCCGAATGGAAGCACATGATGTATCCAACATCATACAGCGTGGAGGCACTATACTTAAAACAGCCCGCAGCAAAGAGTTCATGACGGAAGAAGGTCGTAAAGCAGCTTACGATCAGTTGAAGAAGCATGGCATAGAAGCGTTGGTGATGATTGGTGGCGACGGAACATTTCGCGGTGCTGTGGCGTTCTTCAAACAATACGACATTCCCGCCATCGGTTTACCCGGTACAATTGACAAAGACCTTTCAGGCACAGATTTCACAATCGGATTTGATACGGCTGTAAACACAGCAGTTGAAGCCATCGACAAAATACGAGATACAGCAGAGTCGCACGACAGACTGTTTATTGTAGAGGTGATGGGACGTGATGCAGGATACATTGCATTGAACAGCGGTATATCCTGTGGTGCGGAAGATATACTCATCCCGGAAACAGTTACACGCATCAATGAAGTATTGGACCGAATTGAAAGCGACGAACATCGTAAAAAAACGGTACACATACTTGTGGTGGCAGAAGGTGACGACTTCGGCGGCGCAAAAGAAGTGGATGAGAAAATACGCGAACGTTTTCCCGAGTTGAGCAGCCGTATATGCATACTCGGTCATATACAACGCGGTGGCAGCCCAACATATGCGGACAGAGTACTTGCCAGCAGATTGGGACATGCAGCTGTGATAGCATTGATGGAAGGCAAAACACAAGTGATGTCGGGCATACAAAACGGACAAGTCACATTCACACCGTTTGAAGGAGTAGTAAAACAAAACACACCCATCAGCGAGGACATGCTGAACATGATTAGGACATTATCAATATAATGAGAAGAATTTACCTATTTGGAATACTCTTGTTGGCGCTTAGCAGTTGTGCCGCACAACAATCCAAACAAAACACGAGGTACACTATTGCTTTTTACAACGTCGAAAATCTCTTTGACACAAAAGACGACCCTAAAACATTCGACGAAGAGTTTACACCAAAAGGAGCATATCGTTATACGGAAAAAGTATACTCCGAAAAATCAAACAACATAGCCACCATCATCAACAAGCTCAACGGCAATAATCCACCCGTACTCATAGGACTTGCGGAAATAGAGAACAAGAATGTGCTGAAAGACTTGACGAACAATCCTCTGTTAAAAAAACACGGATACAAATACATTACCTACGACGGACACGACCCAAGAGGAATTGACAACGCATTGCTCTATCGTTCATCATATTTCAAGGTGTTGAGCAGCAGAGCCATTGCCATAAAAAAGATAGGCACTCGCGATATACTTTATGTAACAGGCATACTCGGTGGCGACACAGTACATGTACTCGTCAATCACTGGCCGTCAAGGAGAGAAGGCATAAAACAATCCGACCCTAAACGCGCGACTGTAGCTAACGCCAACAAACGCATGGTTGATTCACTTTTCAAAATCAATGCTGACACCAAGATCATCATCATGGGCGATATGAACGACAACCCCACCGACGAAAGCATAACACAAGTATTGAAGGCATCACCAAACAGCGACCTTAAAAAGCATGGATACCTTTACAATCCCTGGGTAAGCATTTATAAATCAGGGAAAGGCACTTCGGTATACCACAAACAATGGGACCATTTCGACCAGATAATCATTTCAGAAGCATTCCTTCACGACAAAAAATTACACTTCCGAAAAGCAGAAATATTCGATGCAGCATTCATCCGAAACGAAGGGCATGGCGATGATGCATATCCCAAACGTTCATTCCGTGGCAAACAATGGAACCATGGCTATAGCGACCATCTACCGGTAATGATACATCTCGGAAATTGACCTTAGCTGAATAAGAATGTAATATCCTCTTTGGTAAGTTTCTTAAGGAATGCGTTGTCTTCGGATACAAGGTCGCTGGCAAGTGCACGTTTACGCTCTTGCAATTGCAACATCTTCTCTTCAATGGTATCCTTACATATAAGGCGGTAAGCGAAAATGTTTTTCGTTTGCCCGATACGGTGCGTACGGTCAATGGCTTGTTGCTCAACAGCAGGGTTCCACCATGGATCTACTATATACACATAATCGGCGGCGGTCAAGTTAAGACCTATACCACCCGCTTTAAGCGAAATGAGGAACACACGACAATCATCATTCTGTTGGAATTTCTGTATCTCTTGCTCACGCTGTGTTGCGGTGGTACTACCATCAAAGTAAGCGAACGGTATATTCTGCTTCTCCAACTCTTCGCGTATCAACCCTAGCATGCCTAAGAACTGCGAGAACACAAGTGCTTTGTGCTTGCCGACATTCTCGGTTATCTCCCTTGCCAATTCGTCCAACTTAACGGAATGATTGGCCAACTTTTCTTCTTCGTTGAGTATGGCGGGTGAATCACATATCTGCCTAAGCTTGGTAAGCCCTTGCAAGATGTGCATCTGCGAACGTTCTATACCCTTCTCTTCTATCATACCCAATATCTGCGACTTGTAGATGTTCCTGTACGAGTCGTAGATCTTTCTTTGCTCGTTGCCCATTTCGCAGACAAGCAATGTTTCTGTTTTTTCAGGCAAGTCTTTAGCCACCTGTTCTTTCGTCCTGCGAAGGATATATGGATAAGTTAGCTTTCTAAGTTGCTGTACTATTTCGCGTTCTTGAAACTTATCGATCGGTGTGGCAAACTCATTCATGAAGAATTCACGACTGCCCAATATACCCGGGTTCAAGAAGTTAAGCTGTGCATACAGGTCGAACGTGTTGTTCTGCACAGGAGTACCGCTGAGTGCCACTCTGTTCTTGGCATTCAGCAACAACGCCGCTTTGGCAACCTGTGCTTGCGGGTTTTTTATAGATTGCGATTCATCAAGCAATGCGTAGTCAAAAGGTATTTCCTTTATCATCTTGATGTCGCTACGCATCGTTCCGTATGTCGTGATGATGACATCATATGGGTCGAATTCTTGAAGGTCCGACGCACGCTTGGGCCCATGATGTATATGATAGGTCAACTGCGGTGCGAACTTCTTTATTTCATTTTCCCAGTTGTATATAAGTGTTGTAGGGCATGCCACGAAAAACTTCGCATTGGGATTACTGTCCTTATAGTGAAGAAAAAGCGCTAACGCCTGTACCGTCTTACCCAAACCCATATCATCAGCAAGGATACCGCCCAAGCCTGTTTCCTTTAAGAAAACCAACCAACGGAAACCTGATAATTGATATGGCCTGAGGTTTGCTTTCAAACCCATAGGAGCCTGCAATTCATCAAAACTGTCGTACTTGTTGTCGATGATATTCTCCAGACGCTCTTTCTTACGCTCCAGTTCCTCTATCATCGCATCCTCGTCGAGGTCTTGAAGCATTTCGTCCAACACGCTGAAGTGAAACTTCTTCAACCTCAACTTACCGGACTTCTCTTCACCCATCTTTATGAGCAAAGCATATTTCTTCAACCATTCGTCCGGCAACAAACCTATTGAACCGTCTCCCAGCTTGATGAAGTTTTGCTTTTGTGTCAGTGCGCGCTTCACTTGGGCTATGGTTACCGACTGGTCTCCGAAAACCACATCCACCGAAGTATCGAACCAATCGATACCACTGGTAACGTGCAAACGTGTTTCCGGCTTATTGGTATTGATGCGTAGGTTTTTCAAAGATTCAAAACCATGCAACTCCACATTCCATTCCTTCATCTCTTCCATAAATCGGAAGAACCAGTTTTGAGCTAGGACCGCACCCGAAACTATGAAGAAGAAATGCTCCTTCAGATTCTGGTGCATATCTGTATGCAGGTTGCGCAACAGTGTTATGAAGTCTTGCTCTGCTTCCTCATTACGCTGAATGATCTTTACAACACCATCCTTAGGCTCTATCACATCGCCGAAGAAGCCCCACTTTATTTCTACACCTCCATACAAAAATGCAGGCTTCATTACCAACTTCTGTTCACGTTCTTGCAAGTACAACCTGTACTTAGGCTTGGCACTGCTTACACGCTCTATTATTTCCTCTGAGAAGTTAACATGAACCATTTGGCTCCACTTCATCAGCTTCTCTCTTAAGAAGTCATCCCAATCATCCACACTCACATCTATCTTACCATCCGGCAAAAACTCTTCAAACAATCTCAACTCATTGAGGTTGCCGAGTGCATACAATTTAAAGTCGTGCTGAAGAATGGCGTTGTTCAATACCTCCACATCTTCAAAAGGATGGTATGTATCGTCTATATTCCAAGACAACTCCACTGCATATCCATCCTTCTTCTTGTTCACGCTCAACTGCGGATGAGCTTTCTTGCCTGTAAATTCAACCGCCTCTATTGTTTTGGATGAGATACCGCGTTTATCATTACTGGTAAAGCACAATGGGTGATGCGAGTACCTGTCCAACAGTTTTTGGTACTTAGGCAAAAGATATTCCCACAGTTGGTCTTTCACATCTTCCGCAGGCATTTCTTTCAATACCTCTTTATAGTCATCGTAGAACTCACCGAACGGCAGGTTCTTCTTCAAGTACTTTAATATCTCAACAGGATGAAACTTTCTGGCAATAGGCACCAACTCACGTTCATCAGCTCTGAACTTATGTGCATTGATGTATTGTTGCAAGTCAAGATGGTCTACACCATTGGGGTAGCCCTGTTCTCTGTCATCCGTGATACCGCTTACCAATGCCACATTCAAAAACGGATACCAACCCGTGTTTCTGTCCAACACGATACCCAAACGTGGTTCTTCCTTCTGTGGCAAAGTTTCCGTCTCTGCAGCAATAAGTTCTTCTTCTTGCTTCACCGGAAGATTGGCGGGAGAACTTACCTTTTTGATGCTGGGGTCTAACACTCTTAAGAATGGTTTACCGTTATCGTAGGTGAATTCAAACTTACCGGTCAGGTCGTCGTCCAAACTGTAACCATACAGCCCCAACAATTTGTTCTTCTGTTGGTCCCAGTCTTGTAGGTTCTGGAAGTATTGATGACCGTAAGCGTTCAGTATTTGCAAAAAGAGTGTCGCCTTGTGTACACATATCGGATACTCCTGCTCATCACATCCACACGACGTATCAAAGTATCTCTCTTCGTTTCTGCGAATGATGACCTTATATGTTTCATCTCCGTCAGGCACTTCCGCCTTTACTCGGTCGTTCTTCTTTTCGGTGATGATGGCTGAGGTTTTGGTAGCCCACTGTTCTGCCTCTTCCATTATTTCGTTGGAGGTGAACACACGCAACATCTGCATGTTCACTTGCCTCATACGAATGACCGTATGCTTCTGATCGTACTTGATATCCGCATTCTCAAAAAATCCGCTTTGCAACAAGTCGTTCAATTGAAACAATGCCGCCACTTCGTGCCTGCATATTTCACCAAGGTTGTATGGGCATTGGCAGCGTACGGAAATGTGCTCTGTACTTACATACTTATTAACGGTAACAGTATAGTAGTTCTGGTAAATATCATTACGCACACGAAAACGCACCTGCTCCAGCAAGTGGTCTACATCTAAAAGTTGTACGCCAGAGGTGAAAAAGATCCTCTTTCCCCTACGGATAACTTCTTCTGTTCCATGATTGTATACGTGTCTCAGTAAAGGTGGTAATGACATTTAATGCGGCTCCGTTTTCAAAAAAGCAACATCAAATATACTGAAAATAACCCGGAGGTCCGGCAAAAGGAGCAATTAAATAAGTGTTAACGAGACTATATAAATATCTTGAATATATAGTACACCAGCGCAGCCATCAATGCACTTACCGGTATTGTAAGTATCCAAGCCCACAGTAGGTTAAGCGTTACACCCCAACGTACAGCAGACAAACGCTTGGTTGCACCCACACCTATGATGGAACCGGTGATGGTATGTGTACTACTTACAGGTATTTTAAGCCCTGCAGTCAAAAACAATGTAATGGCACCTGCAGTTTCCGCTGCCACACCCTCGAAAGGCGTCACCTTGGTGATACGTGTACCCATTGTTTTGATGATCTTCCAACCACCACTCAATGTACCCAAAGCGATTGCTGTATAACATGCCAACGGAACCCATAAAGGCATTTGGTCAAACGTACTTATTTGCCCACCCGCTATCAATGCAGCAGTGATGATACCCATAACTTTTTGCGCATCGTTACCACCGTGGCCTATGCTGAACGCCGCTGAAGACAAAAGCTGCAATCTCTTCAACCATATGGTTGATCTTGCTACGTTCAAGCTGTTCAAAAACATGGTGAAGAAACTCATAACCACCAATACCAAACCCATCAATATCCACTTGAAGTTGTTACCGTAAAATGTAACCAACCACATTCGTGAGCTATAACCTGTATCGTATACTGCATCGAAAGTCTTCACTTCTTCTTTGCGAAGTACTGTTATGCTCAACTCTTCTCCATTCAAGTGACTGTCAAAGTTCACACTCAAGTCCCTTAGATCATGAATGGCATTCTTATTGATGGCCGTGATAACATCGCCCTTCTTTATACCCATGGCAAAAGTCGGTGAGTTATGACTTATCTTTTTCACTTCCACACCTTCACCTACAAATTCTTTGTTTGGCGATATCCCCAACAGATGTGTAGTGTCGCGCTCCAACACACTGGACAATATCATTATTACCATCGCAATGACTGAAACAGCCAATATCATCGGCAAAGGTCCTTTTCTGAATGCGTTGATAAACCATAGTGAAATGATAAACGCTATGATCATACCCACCATTGGGGCCACTACAATGAATATTACTGTTTTGATCACCGGGTCTGGGTTGATAGCGTTAAAGCCTGCATGTGCTATGGCAGCACCTGTAAACCCACCTATCAATGTATGTGAAGAACTGGATGGTATACCGAACCACCATGTAAGCAAGTTCCATGTGATGGCGGCAAGCAAACCGGATATGATCACAGGTAATGTAATAAACTCCTCTACCACTGTTTTGGCAATGGTATTTGCCACACCATGGTCTTTGAATATGAAAAAAGCAACAAAGTTGAAGAACGCCGCCCATAGAACAGCCTGAAACGGAGTAAGCACTTTGGTCGATACAACAGTCGCTATGGAGTTGGCTGCATCATGAAACCCGTTGATATAATCGAATATAAGGGCGAGTGCTATGATTACTATCAGAAATACTGTCATGATATCGTTCTTCTGAGCTTATTATGCGTATTTAATGATTATCGACTCGATAACGTTTGCTGCATCTTCACATTTGTCCGTCACCAATTCCAACATCTGGTACAGATCTTTCTTCTTGATGATCTCAACAGGCTCTATTTTAGAGGAGAACAACTCCATCATTCCTTTATCCAAAAGGTCGTCACCTTCATTCTCCAAACTGTTCACATTCACACACACTTCGGTCACTGCTCGTAGGTCGCGCATATTACGCAGTTCGTTCACACCTGTATTCAACAACTTCACTGCATCGTGAATGATTCTAGCAAAACCCACCGTTATGGTGTCTATCTCGCTCATGTTGTAGTTGATCATCCTTTTGGCACTACCCCACATAAAGTCTGCAATGTCATCCAATGCTGTAGCCAAATAGTGGATATCCTCCCTGTCGAAAGGTGTGATGAAGTTTCTTCCCAACTCAACGAATATCTTATGAGTAACTATATCGTTCTTATGCTCCCATTCCTCCAAAGATTTCAGTAATTCCACACGCTTACTTACATCTTCTTCTTTAACAGCCTTGATAAACAAGTCTGACATGTTAGACAAGTTGGTAGCCACTTCTTCAAACAGGCTATAAAAGACCTTGTCTTTCGGCATGAAAATCTTTACGATTGAACCTAAACCCATAATTGTTGGTATTTAACGCGGCAAAAGTATCTTACTTATTCAGTGACTGAAAACCGATAACAGAAACTTAATAATTTCATAACCTGTCTTCATTCAGATTTAAAAGCTCCTACTAAAAACCACTTGTTTACAAAACTTGTTTTTTTATTATGTATTATCTGAAGTTAAGCTGTGCTTGAATTCTCAACAAATTACCCTGTTGAAAATTGTTGCGCAATATGAAATCTTCATACTTCCTTGATGATATGGTGTACATCACCACCAATTCAAACTCTTTTACAGGCAGCCACTCTATACCCAATTCCAACTCATTTACTTTGTAGCTGCGTGCATCTTTCTCATGCTTTTTACCACCCTCGTAGTACTGTATCCTTGTAAAAGGATATATCAGCATGTTTTTCGCCTTTATCATATAGCTTAGCGTAGCATATCCACCCGTCAGGCTTTTTACTTCTATACTGTCTGTCGCTTTATTGAATTCCGGACCACGTCCGATGTTATACTCCGCTTGAATACCAAATGGTTGTGGGTATAGTACGAAGCTTCCCGCTACACGCTGGTCCAAATAGTTCAAGTCTTGCTTGTACTTTACTCCTTTGCTCAGGTTACCTGTCGGTATTTCGTACATACCTGTATATGCTTGTATACCCGGCTCGATTATTTGCGAACCTATTTGGAATGGATATGAAAGCCTGCTGACTACGTGTGGTGAATTATTTAGCTCCGGACTGTTTGCTGTTTGTCCGTTAAATACTCCAAACCCAAATACACCATAATCGCCTGAGCCTTTAAGACCTGTTCTGTTGAACATACTGAACATGGACCTTACTTTGGCAGGCGCCCAATAGAACATTACACCTGCATCACGCTCGTTTTTCAAAGCACTGTTTGTTCCGTCTGCCCTGTCCAATGGAAGACGATTTGAGCTTGATTGCATATTTTCAAATCCATAAGGGATTTTACTCTGCCCTATCCTTACACGAAACTCATTTTTCTTATCCAAACCGACATCAAAGTATGCATCACGGATCTGCCCTATATTCAATGTATTACCTGTAGAACTGGCAAAATCAGGCTGTATGTAGAAATACACTCTTGGACTTATTTGTCCGAAAAAGATGACACGGACACGTCTCAAGAAAAAGCCTCCACCTTCTCCCCAGCTCTTATCGCACTGTTCACAACCAAGGTCGGGATTGGTTTCCAACAATCTGTTGTAGCGCAACTGGGCATAACCCCTAATTGCAAATTTTTCGTACCAGTTTTTGGGAGCCGAAGCGGGACTTGCATTTCCCCCACTTGTGAAGTTATCCGATATCGGTATTCCTCCATCACGCTCTTGGGCTGTAACCAATCCGGTTGAAAACAAAAGAACGATTAACGCTGCTAACAAATGACTTTTTTGCATCAAGTATTATTTGCGAGCAAATGTAGTTTGTGGGTTGATACTTAACAATAACATAACCCAGAGTTAACGATTTGGTAATATTGGGGTAATAGTTTATTAGTAAGCGATAATTCATCTCAACTAATTGTATTCCAATAAATAAAATGAAACTAACTCAACCTCACCCTTGGGTCCAACCTACTGTATAACAGGTCGGTAAGCAGATTGACTACGATGAATATACATGCGGTGAACAGTACCGAACCCATCACAACGGGAAAGTCGAAATTATCCAATGCTTCCACTGTTATCTTGCCGATGCCCTTCCATCCGAATATATACTCGATGAAGAAGGAGCCGGCCAACAGCTCCGCCAACCAGCCCGATACTGCTGTTACAACCGGGTTCATCGCATTGGGCAGGGCATGTCGCCAAATTACTTTTGTAGTTGACAATCCTTTGGCATATGCCGTACGCACATAGTCTTGCGATAACACATCCAATACGGAACTGCGTGTAAGCTGTGTGATGATGGCCATCGGGCGAATACCCAATGCCAGTGCAGGCAATATAAGGTTTTGCAATGCAAGTCGTTTCCCACCGAAAGCATCGTACTCGTACAGGCTACCTGTCATTTCCAACCCCGTTATACCATGCAGTAAGTACCCGAATACATATGCGATGATAAGCCCTGCAAAAAAAGAGGGCATGGATATACCGGCAACGCTGGCGGCAATGGCGGATGTATCCAACCAAGTATTCTTCTTGACTGCGGCAACCACACCTAAGAACATACCCACAACAGTAGCCAATGCGATGGCTGCCAATGCAAGTATCACCGTACCGGGCAATGCTTCGGCAAGTGTGGCGTTCACTTCTTTCTTGGTTCTGTAAGAGCGGCCCAGATATGGCCATTTGAGCGCGAGCCTTCTTTCTCCGAAGGGTATCAGTGCAATGTAGTCGTACTTATCTTTTTCATCCGCACCATGTATACCTATTGGGGAAATATCGTTCAGGTAAAGCATGTATCGGGTGAACATGGGTTTATCCAAGTTCATCTCCTTGCGTGCATTCTCCACAGAGGCTATATCGCTGCGTTGGCCCATCACCAACCTTGCAGGGTCACCGGGCAGTACGTTGAAAAGGAAGAACACCAATGTCACCACACCGAGCAACACCAGTAAGCTATACCTTGTACGTTTTAGCAAAAATCGGAGCACGTACTAAAGATACATATTCCTAATGCCCGATAATAGATGCATCGGGATAATCGCGGAAACTCCACTTACCCTTTATCACACCTTTTTCAAGCAACATCAGTCCCGGGTTGGCACGCAAAGCGGTTTTGCTGACCGTACCATCCACTATCAATATGCTGACGTTCAGGTCGTATTTCTTAACGAAGTCGAATGTGGCATCTTGAGTAGCAGAAGACAGCATATAGAATGGAATGTTGTTTCTGTTGCATACATCCAATAATGCTTTCAGTTCGTCCATCTTGTCTGTACGAGCTTCGGCAGGGTCTTTCACAAACCATAGGAAAGTATAGCCCGGCATTGTCAGTACGGTTTCCGTCAAATCGTTTCCATCAAAATCAGACAATACAAAGTCTTTGATCTTAGGCTCGGCATTACCTTTCTCCACCAACTTATCCGTGCGGTCTACAAACACCCATGTGGTGTCTTGCCAAGGATAGTTCTGCATTGTGAACTCTTTTTGCACACCGTCCTTCTCGTATATCATCACACTCTCGTACCTGTCAGGCTTGGCACCCGGAGGTATCTTGCTGTCTACGTTTATATCAACACCTATTTTGTATGGCAAACAATCGTGGAAAGGCAAATGCTCCAACGCCCACCACTGCATACCGAAGGCGAACACTGCTGTGGTAATCATAATGACGGTACCCGAATAACCTTTGAACACCGGCTTTATCTTATTCCTGTATATCACCAACACAACAGCCAACACCAACAGTATAACATCTTTCCAGAAGGTTTCTTCATTGCTTATTTTGATACAATCTCCGAAACAGCCACACTCCTTTATCTTACCCGAGAACAGCACATATGCCGTAAGGAAAGTAAAGAAAGTGATGAGCAACAGCAGCAAATAAGAGAACAGCCTGTATGCATAACCGATAAGCACAGCTATACCTGCCACTATCTCAAAAGCTATCATCAGGACGGACATGGCCAAAGAGTATGGCATCATCCAGTGCATGTTCCACACTTCAAAGAACTCATCCATCTTGTAGCTGAGCCCAAGAGGGTCGTTGGCTTTCACCAATCCTGAGAATATAAAAAGTACACCTACTATTATGCGTATCGCCCAGAGAATGTATTTCATAAGTTTAGTTCAGTGGTTATAATTGACTGCTAAATTTAGTTATCCGTTTGGCAAAAAACTGTTAAAGAAAATCTTTGCCTAGCCTTTGGCTTCGCTCATTTTTATCAGCGCGAATATGGCATAATTCACAATGTCTATGAAGTTGGCATCAGCCCCTTCCGATACCTGTGTTTGTCCGTCGTTGGCCACTATTTGTTTGATGCGGAGCAGCTTCACCAATATCAGGTCTACAAAAGATGCTTGCGACATATCTCTCCATGCCTCGCCATAGTCATGGTTCTTCTGCATCATCAGTGCTTCCACCTCGCCCGCCTTTCTCTCGTACCATTCTTTGGCTTGCTCGGCGGTCAGGTCTATCTCGTCACTGTCCTTCATGGCATACTGTATCAGCGCAATAATGCCATAGTTAACAATTCCGATAAACTCACTCTCGATACTGTCGGCTATCTTCTGTTCGCCCTTCTCCTGTATCTGACGAATGCGCCATGCCTTGATGTATATCTGATCTACTATGGATATGGGACGCAACACACGCCACGAAGTGCCGTAGTCTGCAGCTTTTTTTACAAATAAGTCTTTACATTGTGCTACAATGTTTTGGTATTGTTCTGTCGTATTTGGCATAGTACTGTTGCTGCTTAACGTTTCCTGCATTTTCTTTGTATAGCCGATGAGTTCCAAAAATACAGTTTTACCCGTACAATCAATGATACAGAGTAAAGGTCGTCTGCTCGACCTCTCAAAGCCTGTGGTAATGGGCATTCTGAATGCCACGCCCGACAGTTTTTTCAACAAGGGTAAGGACAGCGATATGGACGGGCTGCTGCGCAATGCTGAAAAAATGCTGGAAGAAGGGGCAACTATACTGGATGTGGGTGGAGCTTCCACACGCCCCGGAGCAGAGATAATCGGTTCTGATGAAGAGATGAAACGGGTATTGCCTGTTATAGAAGCACTGTCCATACACTTCCCCAATGTATGGTTATCGGTGGACACTTATAATGCAGCTACTGCAAAAGCAGCTGTTGAGGCAGGAGCGTCCATCATCAACGATGTGAGTGCGGGCAGCATAGACCATGAAATGATAGCTACAGTAGCACAACTGAAAGTACCCTATATAGCCATGCACATGCGTGGTACACCACCCACCATGCAGCAAGACCCACAATACAGCGATGTGGTATACGAGGTGCACAACTACCTGCGCAAGGTGGTAGACGACTGCACTGAAAAAGGGATAACTGACATCATCATAGACCCCGGCTTCGGCTTTGGTAAGACCAAGGAACACAACTTTGCACTGTTGGGCAACCTGCATACCTTTCGTGACATAGGCAGGCCCATATTGGCAGGCATCTCCCGCAAGGGCATGATATGGAAAACTTTGTGTACTTCTCCCGAAGAAGCATTGAACGGCACTACCGCACTGCATATGGTAGCCCTGCAACAAGGCGCCAATATCTTGCGCGTACATGATGTAAAAGAAGCGATGGAAGTGGTGAAGTTGTGGAGTGAGTTAGGGGGGTAATAAATACTGATTACCTATATAATAATTTGCCTGTAAATACTGAACGATCTTTACTAGTTACTTTGAGTATGTAGACCCCTTTGGGTTGAACGCTTATATCAATATTTCCATTTTTACCATCAACAGCTACTCTTTTTCCATAAATATCGTATACATGTATATCCACTATCTCTATAAATTCACCTTCTAAATTGAAGATGCCATTTGTGCTTGGGTTTGGGTACAGGCGGAATTTATTTTTCTGACTGACAGACTCGACAGATATAGGTATAGGCAAAACTACAACTTGATTCATTTGTCTACGCCATATTTCTGCGCAATAATTAATGTCCCATTTAACTAATGTGATTGAGCTTCTATGAATCTGCCCTATTGTATTTTCATTAGAGATTCCGACAGTATAGTAATTAGACCCATAAGTTGTTCCGTCTAACAACATAGACGTATCAGTTTTGTAACATTGGAAATTCCCCAAGGAATCAAACTTTGCGAAATAAGTATTCGATAAGCCAGGAGTTAACGTTGACACAGTAGCATTGTCAAGAAACTTTATTGCGCTATTAACATCACCAATTACTAATGAATTATCATTTTCATCAGAACATATAGAGTATGCTATATTCCAGTGGGCAAATGAAGATGTGTCTCTGTTATATTGATACCAAACAGCATCCCCATTTGCTGTGCTTGTCTCCGCAATATATGGTGTAGCGACGTTGGATTTGGTAACAACATATTTCCCAGAAGAAACAAATACAGTATCTCTGAATTTACCACATACGTAAAGCTTTTGATTATGCGATATATTTCCGGATATAAAATTGGAATGAGATGTACCTGGTATCCAGTGTACAGGATAACCTTTTAGAAAAACAGAACTGCCATTACTATCAAGCTTAGCAATAAACGGATAAAAACCTGAGCTTGTAAAGTTGAAATTACCCAATGATATCGTCCCACTTGCCATCCCACCAACATAAGAATTACCGACAGAGTCAACTTGAAGAAAAAAACACTCTTGGATACCGGTAGGTGATATAGCTAAAGGTGAAGCTATCTCTCGAATCCATTTTGTTGCACCGTTTTTCCCAAGTTTTACAACACAAGTCTTTATACGCGAGCTATCACAAGAGTAAAGTGTATCGGAATCTGAAATAACCGATTTCACAAAAACACTGGCGAAATACACGTTATCATATCCATCGACTGAAATATCGGTTTCACCAAATCCGTCTTTGTAAATTCGTTTAGTCCAAAGAACATTACCTGTCGAATCTAGTTTAATAATATTAGGTTGTGCATATACAACGCCTCTATATACGGTTTTTTTGTGTCCTGACAACGAAATCAAAACATTATTGTCATTGTCTATAACAAGCCCTACAAAACCAGGACACAAACCGAAACAATTAGTAGTTATTCCTACAATAGAGTCAACCCATAATAAGCCACCTGTTGAGTCATATTTTGCAAGAAAGTAAGCAGAGCTGTCAATCCCCTTAAAATTGTTTGAATCTCCTAGTATGATATTATCTACAACTACTGACCCATTATAGTGTCCTAATACGTATATGTTACCACTGTTGTCTGTTCTCACTTTGTACCAGTCGGTTATATCAGCTGCACAAAAAAGAGGCAGTAACATTAACAGAAAAAAGAAATGGTATACAAGATATCTCACAAATAAAAATTACAACAATGTCTAATATACCATTTACGTTAATAAAGAATGTAATTTATTTGTCATGAAACAACATTATACATCCTAATCTGAACAGCCCCCTCTCCACCATTTCTCGTATCTTTAAGCAAACAACACATCCCCCGATGCACGACGTACTAAGGAATTTCATCAAGGAGTTTGGTATGCTTACCGATGAGGAAGTTAACATCATCGTAGACAATGCCAATATCAAATCGTATAAAAAAGGTACGTTGCTGCTGCGCGAAGGGCAGGTAGCCAAAGAGTGCTACTTTGTACTTAAGGGGCTTGTACGTGAATACTATATTGTAGACGGGGAAGAAAAGTCTACCAACTTCTTTACCGAGATGGAGCCTGTGAACTCCTTTACCAGCCATACAGAGGGCAAACCATCCAGACATTTCTTAGTCTGTTCAGAAGATTGTACCCTTACTGTCGGAAACGACTCTCTGGAGCAGGAAATGTGTCGCCGTATACCAAGGTTGGAGGCCATCATCCGTCAGGAGGTAGAGAACAACACCGGCAAAATGCAGGACCATATGGCCAACTTCATCACATCTTCGCCTGAAGAGCGATATACTCAACTGATGAATGAAAAGCCCGAGCTGCTGAACCGTGTACCACAACATCAGATAGCGAGTTACTTAGGCATCAAGCCCGAATCACTCAGTAGAATAAGGAAGCGGATGCTTACTGCTAAATAGGCTGTCCTTATTATTTCTTGTATATTTATTACGACTAATGCGTTCATTATGCTCAACGAGGTTCGGAAATTTCTTTCAGGTTTCACCATGCTCACAAATGAAGAGCGGGAGATCATTGTTGACAACACCAACATCAGGGAGTACAAGAAAGGAGATGTAATACTGCGCGAAGGGCAAATGGCTAAGGAGTGCTATATGGTACTCAAGGGTCTAATACGTGAATATTACATAGTAGACGGCGAAGAAAAGACCACAAACTTTTTTATGGAGATGGAACCTGTCAACTCATTTTCCAGCCGCAAGAACAACAAACCTTCAAAACATTTCTTGGTATGTGCCGAAGATTGCGCGGTAACCGTCAGTACCAACTCGTTAGAGGCTGAGATGTGCAGGCTAATACCGAGGCTCGAAAGTATCATCAGAGATGCTGTTGAAAAAGAAACAGGAAAGATGCAAGAAGAAATGGCCAACTTCATCACCACATCTCCGGAAGACCGCTATACCCAACTGATGAACGAAAAGCCCGAACTACTGAATCGTGTACCACAACACCAGATAGCGAGTTACTTAGGTGTAAAGCCCGAAACGCTCAGCAGGATAAGAAAAAGGCTGCTTACCGCTAAGTAAACAGCCCTTTATCGTTTATATGGATAGAACTATGTTGCCGCGCTTTCTGCCGGTATCCACCAGTCGGTGAGCTTCTACAATTTCATCCATTCCATACCTGCGCTCAATTACAAAGTTGTAATCCTTATTACTGATAAATTCAGTCACATCTTGCAACATCTCGCTTAGTTTCTTTACAGGGTTCATACCTGTTGCATCAAACTTGGCCTTCTTACTTCTGAACTTATTACCCAACATCGGCAACAATATATTGCCATTCAATACAGGCGACATGAATATGCCGTTGTCTGTCAGCACAGGCTTTGCATCACTGAATTTGCGTATACCAAGGGTATCATATATCACATCGTACTTCTTATCGAGGGTGGTAAAGTCTTCCTTTGTATAATCTATCACATGGTCTGCACCCAACGACTTGACCAACTCTGCATTTTTGCCACTGCACACTCCCGTCACCTCTGCGCCCATATATTTGGCCAGCTGCACAGCAGCCACACCCAAGCTACCCGATGCACCGTTGATGAGCACTTTTTGTCCCGGCTTAACTTGACCCAGATTCTTCAGAAAATTCAGGGAAGTCAATGGGCCGTCACACATTATTGCCGCCTCTTCAAAAGACAGGTGATCGGGCATCGGCAATACTATCCCGTCAGCTTTTACAGCCACATACTCGGCATTGGTACCAAAAGTGATACCCGCCTCTCCAAATACAGCATCACCTATTTCATAACCTTCTACATTGCTGCCCATAGCTGCCACCACACCTGCAAAACAAGCGCCCGGTATGTCGTTTTTAGGTTTATTAAGCCCTAAGAACAATCTGGCCATTCTTGGCGTACCGCTACGCATCATTGCACCTGCCCTTGAGATACAGGCTGCATGTACTTTTATCAAAAGTTCATTTTCTTTCGGGGTTGGCGTTGCCACCTCTTGCACTTGCAATACTTCAGGTCCGCCATACTTTGTTACTACTACTGCTTTCATAATTAATGTTTTAACTCTTTTATCAATGAAAAAATGAATACTATCAAGCCCATGATTTCGATCTTTTCACAAACACTTTATTGCGTTTGTTTCAATTTCTGATGCAAAAGTATTTCGGGGCAAAAACCTATCCATTGACAAAAGTCAATAAATGAGCAAGTGGGATATTTTTTTGAAAAGGATGTCACCCTGAACTTGATTCAGGGTCTCGAGTAACACATACAAAAGCTAAGGAACATTCATTTAATCTACATTGCCATTATGATATTCTACATACTGCGCATCTATTATATGTCCTGCAATATTTTGAATTGACTCAAAGTCAATTTCGACAAACCCATAATCTAGCGTTTTGTGACAATTGGGACAAACACATAACATATTCGATGTAATATCTGGACCATTGTGAGGATTGCCAAGAGGCCTTATGTGATGTACTTCTGAATAAAATGAATTAGGTCCAATTTGTAGTCTTGAGCCACAGATTTGACATGTATTGTCTCTTAACTCTTTTATTTCACGAACCAAGACACTATTTCTTACTATTGAATCTATATTTCTTGGTCTTCGTTCTGCCTGATCATTTATTTGTTCTTGGGCAATAACGTCATTGACTACAATTTGATTTAATATATATAACTGTTCTTCTGTGAATTGTATATATCCTGGCATGCTGCTTATACCACCCCTAACATGCAGTCTTACACCATGCTGCAAATATGGGCTTGTTTCGTAGTCATTTATTGTATTAAAACATACATAGCCATTGCTGTCAACAAGAATACCAGGAAAATCCCTTAAATGATGATACCAATTTCCTAAATAGAAGTAATAAATATGGTTTGCGTTAAGGTTAAATACTTCATTTATTCTCCTTGCGATTCTTCTTGTGGTTGCCATGTCTTAATTATTAATTCTATCAAACTCGAATGTACAAACAATGACACTTTACATACAACGGGAAAAACACCCATTTTACCCCACTACAGGGTGCCTTTTAAACTCCTTCGTTCTGTCGAAGAGGTAGCGGTAGGTGCGTAGCTTGCGGCTTACGTGCGTACCGAGATTTTCGGCAATGTTTATCATGCGGGGGTTCCAGTCGCCTATCCATTGCATTTCGTAATCATCATACAGCATCTTGCCTTGTATCACGGTAGCAGCCTCTATTATCATGTAGCCATCTACCCCTTTACCCTGAAACTTGGGCACCACGCCAAACACCAATCCTGTGAATCGTTTGGGCTTCTTAAAGCTCTTCATCCAAAGCAAGCGCAACTTTTCCATAAGGCCAAGCTTACCGTTGAAGTGTTTGAAATATTGGTTCAGATCTGGTAGGTTTATCCAAAAGGCTATTGGTTCATCTTTATAGTATGTAAACCACATTATCTCTTCATCCATCACAGGCTTCATGGCTTGCATCATCTTGTTGATGGTACGTACCTCTATTTGCTTACCGCCCATATGTTGTGCCCATGCATTGTTGTAGATGGTAGCAAAGTCATGAGAGAACTTATCTAACTCACTCTTCTTGATATGTACCGTTTTGAAGTCGGGGTCTTTACTTATTTCCTCATGCGCATGGTAAAACTTTTCTTGTAAGCGGTTCTTCACTTTCAACGAGAAGCATAGTTGGTCGTAAAATGTTTGGAATCCATATGCCTCAAACAAGTCTTTGTAATAAGGTGGATTGTAATTCATTTTGTACAGCGGTTCCTGAAACCCTTCTATCTGCACACCCCACCAACTGTCCCGCTCACCGAAGTTGATGGAGCCATCCATGGCTTCCATACCTCGCTCTGTCAGCCACTGCTTACATCGGTCGAACATGTAGTTGGCAGCTTCTTGGTCATTGATGCACTCAAAGAATCCTACACCACCTGTTGGTTGTTCTTCTTTATATTTCTTGTTGACAAAAGCTGCTATACGGCCGATGTCTTTGCCCTTATCATCTGTAAGTATCCAGCGCATACACTCCCCGTGTCTGAAGGTCTTGTTCTTATCCTTATCAAAAACCTCCTCAATATCCTTATCCAGCGGGCGAATCCAATTGGGGTCGTTGCGGTACATCTGAATCGCCACCTCTCTGAACCTGCGCTTATCTGTTTCCGTATGTACTTCGTGCATCTGCATGGCCGATACATTTTGTGCCCTTGTAAGGTACGGCAAATTTTATGCAGGGTAAATAGTTAAAATATTGATAACTATACTCATACAATAATCAATTACGTTTCAACCCATTACATTTTTTCCTTAGTTTGCGTACTTATGTTTTGGCTTTGGGTCATATTGGCATTGTTGGCTGCAGCCACTGCGGGATACTTTTCTTGGCGGGCGGATGTGAAGCGCGAGATACCTTACCCATGGTTGCCTGCCACACTCAGAGCATTGATCGTTCTGACCACCGCAATGCTACTGTTGGCACCTGCATTCACCATCGAGAAGAATGAGATACAGAAGCCGATAGTACTTTTTCTGCAAGACGATTCTCGCTCTGTAAATGATGCGTTGGATAAAGAATCGGATGTATACGAGAAAGATGTCGACAACCTGCTCGATAAATTTTCATCCGACTATAAAGTAGTAAAATGGAATCTAAGCGGTCAAACGGACAGTCTGCACAACTACAACAACGAAGTAACCGACCTTTCTGCTGCACTCAACAAAGTACAAGAGTTTTACGGCACACAGAATTTAGGTGCGGTGATACTGGCTACCGACGGCAGGTATAATCAGGGCATCAATCCACTATATCAGCCGTTGGTATTGAAAGGTAACTTATATACTGTGGGCATCGGTGACACCACCATGCGCCGCGACCTACGGGTGGCACAAACATTCGCCAATAAGACCGTATCGCTGAACAACAGCTTTGAGATACGTGCGGATATTGTAGCCGATAAATGCAGGGGCTACAATAATACCATCAAACTGACGGAGGATGGCAATGTACTCTCCACAGCCACACTCAACATCAACAGCGACAGGTACGACCGTACGGTATCTTTCACTATAAAAGCCAATACACCGGGGCTGCATCACTATGTGATAACAGCACCTGCAATGGATGGTGAAGAGAACACCGTCAACAACCGTAGAGATGTGTTTGTGGAAGTGGTGGACGAACAAAAGCATATACTCATTGCAGGCCATGCACCCCACCCCGATATCAAAGCAATCAAAGAAGCACTTAAGGGGTTAGACAATTACAAGATCACCACACGTGTCAATAACGATTTCCCCAACCTGTTGGACGATTACGATGTACTGATACTGCATCAACTGCCGGGGCAAGGTTACCGATACAACATCACCATACAGCAAGCCAAGAAACCTACACTCTACATACTCGGCCAACGCAGCGACAATGCCGCATACACAACTATGCCGAAGCCTGCTGCACTTAACATCAACACCAATGCACCACGCAATGTGTTTGCCACATACAATGCAGCATTCAACGGTTTCAACCTGCCGCAGAACATTCGCTCTGTTGTAGACAAGCTGCCACCACTCACCATACCGATGGGTAGCATACAGCTCAACCCCGAAGCACAAGCGTTGTTTACAGACAAGCAGTCGGGTACACCACTGTGGATGCTCGGTCAAGGGGCCATACCCACCGCAATGATATCAGGCGAAGGGTTGTGGCGTTGGAGGATGTACGAGTACAAGAACTTCGGCAATACGGATGTGATAGACGAGTGCATCAGGCAAACCATATCATTCCTGTCAACCGCAGACAATAAAAATCCGTTTCGTGTAACGCTGCCCAAACATGTGTGGAGCGATCAAGAGGCCATCAGCTTCAACGCATATCTACGCAATGCGAATAACGAACCCATCAACGGGCCTGATGTAACACTCACCATCAAAGACAGTAGCGGCAGTGCCGAACAATACAATTTTGAACGCACCGGCACCACCTACCGACTGAACATAGGCATACGTGCAGGAGGAACATATACGTACACAGCATCCGTCAACTACAACGGTAAAACATTGATGAGCACAGGTAGCTTTGTGGTGGAGAGCATTCCTTTGGAACTGATGCAAACTGGCGCCGATTATAACCTCCTATACAGCCTTGCCGAAAAGAACAACGGAGCTTTCTTCCCCGCAGCACAAATGAGTAGTGTATACGACAGCATCGCGAAAAACGAGAACATAAAACCCGTTATCGAAACCAATATAGAAACAGTACCACTCATTGACCGCAAGTGGTTCTTCTTCATCATACTTCTATTGGCTGTTGCAGAATGGCTGTTGAGGAAGTATTGGTTAGCACAATAAAAACACGACTATGAAACCTAAACTATTACTACTCACTCTTACATTTCTACACCTGCTTACAACAACACTCAACGCGCAGGAATTAAAACAAAAACAACTGGACTACCTGTCGCAACATGGTATTGAACTTATTGACAGTGCAAAGTTGTACAACGAGGTACTGAAAGACAATGGTAAAGTGAAGATGGTGGCGATATTCACCAACTATTGTGTAGGAACACCATACCTGTTCAAGGACATTACCAAAATGAAGGAACAGTTCGGTGACAAGATGGAATACATTTTATGCTCGAGCGCACCTAAAAAAAGAATGGACGATCTGGTGCAGGTATTGAAAGCCAACAACTACACAGGCAAAGTATATTTTATTGACCCCGCACAGTACAAAGAAAAGAGTGATGACCGCAAGAAAGGTTTTGACTTCAGAAATGCCATTTGCGAACCGTGCAGAGATGAAGTTATTGGTACCCCATACCGCATATTCTTCAGCACGAAAAGCGAAGTGTTGTTTCATGGTTACTCCTCCAGAAACGATTTTGAAAAAATGCTGACTGAGTATTTCAGTAACGAGTAGATTACACCTAAAGGGGAACTACCACATTATATACACCACACATAGTAATTCCTAAGCTTGGCAGAGCCGAAGGGTGAAGTCTATCAAGGATGCATCCGCTAATTACGAAGCTTTAATTAGCGGTGTCTTTTCTTTCGTTCTTTCTTTGGACAAGCAAAGAAAGGACAGTAAAGAATACTCATATCGCGAGACCCTGAATTGCAATGCAATCATAGAGACAAATGAGAATAATTGATTCCGAGATAATCAAGTTCAGGGTGACAAAAAAAGTAAATGAAACTTAAAATGTAATACACTTATCAGGATACTCGGCAGCATGCTTGATGACCAAGTTGCGGATGTAGTCATTATCCTGATACGGCTCTAAGTGATTTTCGAGCTTCTTGATGTCTTCCAAAATATCCTCGTTGGCAATGTAGCCCATACCGTAGAAGTTTCCCTGCTTTACAAGAATGCAGCTTTGCTCCTCGTCGTTGATACCCTTGTCCACCAATGCGAAAGTAGGCAGGTGCTCTTCCATATGTGTGATGGCGGCCTCTACCTTGATGTTGTAATCATCCATTGTCTCCACACCCGTGCAGGCACCCTCACAACTGTCGGCATAAATGCTCTCGCTGCAATCGTCACCACGAGACAGGTTACACAACCTTGCGCACAGGCCAAACTCCTGTATCAATTCGCGCAGGCGGCCATGCCCTTCTATGATGGTGTTGAACGTATATATCGGCTTGTAGTGTTGTTTGTTCTTCTCTATGGCAAAACGCTTGTACCCGTTACGATCTTCGTACACAAACAGCCCGAAGCGTGGAATGTAACCCCGCTGGCTGCGGTTGTGGCTCGGCCATAAGCGACGTATCTCCGTGCTCTCCAATATCTGCGCCATCAGGTCGGTGGCACACTCGGTATAGCTGATGCGGTGTATCTCGCGGAGGAACTCCTGCTTTTGCCTGTTGGGTTTGTTGTTGCTGAAATGGCTCTTCACCCGCTTGCTCAGGTTCACCGCCTTGCCTATGTAAATCACCTTGCCCTTGGCATTGTAGAAGTAATACACCCCCGGTACGGGCGGCAGATTGTCCACCTGCTCCACAGGCACATTGGGTGGCAGGTACTGCTCGCGGTTGCGGCCTTTTACCATACCCTTTATCTCGCCCATCACATCTTCGCGCACCAACAGTGCAAATAATTCGGCTGTGGCTTTGGCATCGCCCCCGGCACGGTGTGCATTGTCCAACCGAATACCTACGCTGTGGCAGAGCTTACCCAAGCTATAACTCTTATAGCCGGGTATTATTTTACGCGCCAAGCGAACGGTGCATAGCTTTTTGGTGTTCAGCTCGTAGCCCTCCTCTTTCAGGTGGTGCTTCAGGAAACTGTAGTCGAAGTTGACATTATGCGCCACAAACACCTTGTCTTGCAGCATATCGTACACCTGCCCCGCTATCTCGCCGAATGAGGGGGCGTGGCGTACCATCTTATCGTTGATGCCTGTAAGGCGCTGTATGAAGTAGGGAATTTCCTGATGCGGATTCACCAGGCTCTCGTACACATCCAATACCTTCTCCCCGTCGTGTACCACGATGGCTATCTCTGTGATGCCGTTGCCTGCGGCATAACTACCCGTGGTTTCTATATCTACTATTGCGTACAGCATGAAAACAATATTCGAAGATAGAGAAATTTCCTGTTTGGTGGGGTGTGGGGTGGGTTATGGCGAGATAAATTAGCTTGTAGAAAGAGTTAATATCTGTTGAAATAACTTTAGCCACAAATCAGTAGTTTTCTTCTGTATTGTATCTTCAGGTAGTTTTCTCGCAATCTTCTTAGCTAACTGCACCTTCCATCCAATCTCAGCTTCTAACGCTTCGGCTTTTATAAATTCTTCTATTTGTGGCACAATTGGTTCATTGTTACGATAACCATCTTCAAAATCATCTCTCCCTCTAAAAAGCTTGTCAACACTCTTATTAATAATATCTACTGGTATTAAATCTTCAATTTCGGCATTCTCAAGTTTTACTAATGACGATATATCTATTACCTTATTTTGTTCATCTTTGTAGAGTCCATTATGTAATGATTTTATCATCGTTTTACCGGCAGAATCACCATCTAATACTACGATAGGCAAAATATTATCACGACCCATTATAATATTTATAATTGGCTTCATACCTTTTACTCCACCAGTAGGTATAAAAACAAGTTCTCTTTCTGGTTGAATAACTCCCATTTTTATTAAGATATTCTTTATAACATGTAGGTACACTTGATCACTAACACCTTCTACTAGAACAGGCAGGCATCCATGCAGAAATGTTTCAGATACTGTAAGACCTATTGCGGCATGGGCTGGATATACAGATTTATCCAAAACTTTAGAACCTCTTCTCAAATCTGATGACACACACGAGAAACCACTCTCATCCACATAAACTGCTAAAACCGACCCCAAATTACTTGAATCAATTAGGAACGGTGAATGTGTTGTATACAACACCTGATTGTCATCACTTAGTGAATGGAAAAACCTTATTAAGTCTTCTTGTGCAGATGGGTGCAAAGTAACTCCTGGTTCATCTAATAAAAGAATACATCCTGAATGTTCATCGTGACTTTCAACTAAAAAAACTAAGAAAAAACTAAAAAACCACTGTAAACCTCTACTTCTACTCTCCAATTCAATTTCTTCTGGTCTAACATCATCACTTACCCAAATTCTAAAATGGTTCCCATCAGCTTGGAATCGGAAACGATAATTCCCTTGCTTCCACCAATCTTTAAATTCTCTAGTCATTTCAGTTGAAGCAGATTGCAACAGCACTTCACGTTCCTTTTTCTTTTTCGCTTCAATCTGAATTGTCTCATCAGTTTTTGCGCTACTATCATCTTCTTCTATACCTAGCTCCAAAATTTGCTTTGGTGTTAGCTGTACAAAATCAAATAATACTTTTAAAGTCCTTGCTTTATCCCTCTCAATACCACGCAGGTCAGTTCTCTCTAAATCTTCAATAACTCTAGGTAAATAGATCTCTGAATTTAAATTTCCGTAATCTGAATAGTATACGAATGATGGTAAATATTTGAAAACTGCTTTGAAACTATCGTTATGTGCACTCCCTCTTTTTGTATATATATCTTCTAGCCTTTCAATTTGCAACAAACACTTATCTATTAATTCCTTTTGTTTTTCGTCAGGCTCTATTTCAACACTTTTTAAGTCAGTCAATGCTGATTTTATATTACTAGTGACATCGCTAACTTTCCATTTTTTTGAACTCGAAACTAAAGACTCAAACTTTGTCTTTAATTCAGAAGACCCTTTAAAATCAGCTAAGGGCTGTATTAACTTTAATCGTCTTTCAAAAAAATTTGAAATTTCAGCAGGACTAACTTTTTCATCTTTAATATTCTGAATTACAGCTCTATATTTTCCGTCCCAATATCTACTAAATTGTATTATATCAAAGACAGACTCATCCAAATCAAAAAAGCTTTGTAAGGCTTTTTTTTGTCCACTACTAAGTCGAAAGTCAGCAATTATAAATGGATCTTTGTCTCCTTCACTTTTAAACTTACTGTATTTATTCCTAGGGTAATCTATAAGAGGATCAATCGCTTCATCATTAGCCGGTCTTAGCTTCCATAAAGGCAAAAGTAAATTTGTTTTACCTGCTTCATTTGTCCCAATTAATGCAGTCAGTTTATTCGCATCTATCCATCCACTATCTTGTACACTTCTAAATTTTAGTACTTTAAACCTTTCAAGTATTGCTGCCATGATGTGATATTTTTCGGTAATTTATGTCTTTTAATATATATCGGCAACGGGTGTTTTTCACGTTGATTTTCTCAAATATTTTATTATACTTTTTATTTATATTATTTTATTATTTCAACTAATTAGCGTATTTTTGTTATTGTAATTTTCACCTACTTTCTTTTAGCACCAAAAGAAAGTGGCCCCGAATCAAGTTCGGGGTAAACTCCGAAAAAGTGCCGCTAATTAAAGCTTCATAATTAGCGGTTGTAGCCTTGATAAACGAGTACGCTTCGGCTCTGCCGTACAAGAGAATTTCTAAATACCGGTAAGTAATCAAGGAAACAATGTTTGGCAGTGCAGTAGTACTGTTGCAGCATCACAGCCGCATCCGAAACCGTCGAAGCTTTAGGTTTCGGCGCCTTTGAAGCCTGTCCCGAACTTGATTCGGGATCATCCTTTCTTTTTGCGGAAAAAGAAAGGATACTAAAAAACAGAAAGAGAAGAAAAAAGGGATACCCCCTCCCAGAACAGAACAATTCGTAACAAAACAGAACAAAACATGACACATATCACCCACAAAAGGTTATTTACGACATGAGAACAAACACCACTTGTCATTCCGGCCCACGAGGCGGAATCTCGCGAACACAGCACTCATATCTCGAGACCCTGAATTGCAAAGCAATCATAGAGACAAATGAGAATTATGAATTCCGAGATAACCAAGTTCAGGATGACACTAAAATTAGATATGCAACAAAACGCAACAACTCAAAACACAAGCCGTTGACTATCAATACCCGAAAAATTGTTGCAGAGAAACACAACCTTTTTCGCAACAATTCGCAACAAATCTTCGATTTGTGCGAATCATGAATACCGATGGAAATCAATTACACTATGAATAATATGAAACCATGAATCAACTAAGGGATTATCACCTCGATCCTTCAAACGTGCAGGTAAACACAAAGCTGTCCACCTCCGAACTGATGTCGTAAGTATAGTTGAGGGTATTGCCTTGTATGGTACCGGTACCCTTCATACGGGTGAAGAAGTTGTAATCGAAACTAAAGCTGTTGGCACCTGTCATGGTACACAGCAGAAAGTCGTCTATCAAGAATTGGTTGGGGTCCGATGCTCTGGAAATTATGACGGTATCGTCTGTGGGTACATTGCTGCCTTGACAGAGGTTGGTGCCTATATAGCTTCCCAAAAACGCATCGCGATATACGGTTTCGCAATTGGGGCCTTCTGCACCGGTAGGGCATTTGCACTTACCATCGTCGCATGTGCCACCGTTTTGGCAGTCAACGTTTTTGCAGGGGTCGCAGCTAGTGAGTGTTACCCCAAACAGTATGATTATGGAGAAAATAAAACTGTGGATATGCTTTTGCTTTTTCATAAGATGTGTGGTTTGTGTACACATCAAAACAAAAACTATACCATATTATGAACTATCCGCGCTCGCGTATCTTCTTATAAGTATATGTGATGCGCTTGCCCGATACTTTCATCTCCACTTCCACCAGCTCTCCTTTGAAAGGGTGGTTGTGCATGATGTAGGTAAAGAATTTGTTGTTGAATAACTTCTTCAATGGTTTTTGGATGGTGGCTTGCATAGCTGTCGTTTTTTATTCTTTGAAATGCGTTTGTTTGTTCGTTACTGTAAATGTCCCAAACATGAGGCGGTCATAAAAAAACAAAGCCCCGTTTAACGGAGGCTTTACATGCGTTTAACAAGCTGTTTGCAAGGCTGCTTTTATTGCCACTTTTTGCCCGTCAATATCTGTCGGTTCTTACGTACTATCACGCCGTCCACATTGCCTCTTTTATCTCTGGTAAAGTGAAAGGTCACATCAGCCGACAGCATGAAGAAGTGGTCCCAATTGCCCTTTTCGCCATACATGGTAAAGGGGGTTTGCCCTGTCACCTTGCCGTTGAGCACACCGTTCTCTACATATATGTTCATGTCAAAGCCGTCCTCCATCTCGTACATACCTTCGTAGCGTTTCAGTTGGTCGGGGTACAGCTGTACTATCACTCTTTCCTTGGGATACTCGTATGGTTTGTCGTAGAGTATAGCCACTAATCCATCGCGTACATAGTCCACCTCACTTTCTTGGTCGTTGCTCAGCAGTATCACCACAGTACTGTCTGCAGGTGCCACAAAAAAGCTGCTCACATATCCCTGCGCTTCGCCTATCTGCCCCACCGCCGTATTGCCATAAAAGCTTGTGGTCAACCAACCGCTTGCGGCGGTATCGCTCACGGGCTTGAGCATGGCATCCCAAGATTGTTTTTTGAGGAACTTGCCGCTCAGTATCACCTGTGCCCACTTGTACATATCTTCCGTGGTGGAGAACATGCTTGCCGCAGCACCGCCAACCGTTGAGTCTACTGGTATGGAGGGCAGCATACGGGTGAAGTTGAGTATCTGGTATCCGCGAGCTTTGTCCCAACTGGGGTATCCGCCGAAGTTGAAGCCGGTACTGTTCATCCCATATGGTTCGAAAATGCGTGTTCTTACTATGTCGAAGTAGCTCTTGCCTGTTATTTCCTCTATAAGGTAGCCGAGCAACATATAGTCGCTGGTGGACAGGTTGTATTTGGTACCCGGTTCAAAAAGCAGTGGTCTGTTCATGAATGCCAATACAATATCTGCTCTGCTGCGTGGAGAGTAGATGCTGCCATCGTAAAACGAATCCACATCCATAAAGTCGTATATACCCGACCTATGTGCCAATAGTTGTGCTATGGTTACGTCTTTCCCCACCTTATAGTCGGGGAAGTATTTGGACAATTTATCGGTTGTCTTCAGCTTACCTTCTTCTTGCAGCTTGTATACAATCGCCGCGGTAAACATCTCCGTCAGGCCACCTATTTGGTAAATCGTATGCTCGTTGCAAACGGAGTCTTGGTCCACATCTCTAGGGCCGTAGCCTTTGTGTAGCAATACATCTCCATGTTGTGCCACCAATACCGTACCATTGAACCTGGCCAGCCCCAACCAATGGTACATGAGCGTATCCATCTCTCCCGTTTGGGCGTGTACACCCACCGTAGGCAGTGTCAACAAGCAAGCCAGTATCAGTTTGTACACTTTGTTCATACCCTTAATTTCAAGGCTAAGCTACAGAAATACAATGTATTAACCCGAAGGTAATGTTTAAAGAAACCCTAATAAACAAGGGGCCTCGAAAAAAGCCCCTGTTTCCTTTATAAGGATGAAAAAGATCCGAGATTGTTTCTATTTCTCCTTATCCTATGTGTATATGCTTATTATTCTTGAGTGGCAGTGTAAACTACATCTACACTGTAAGTACCCGCAGGGTATGCAAAACCCGGAGTTGCTTTGTACTTCACGCTGAAAGTTTGGTTACCACCACGGTCAGCAGTAGTGATCAAATCTTGGTCAGCACTTGTCAAAGTAGCGTATGCACTGTTAGAGAACGGATTGGCGATAGAACCACCTGTACCGTTTGCAGTTACTTTGATTCCCAAAACACCGCTTACAGGCATTGTTGGAGCAGGTGAAGTGTTACCTGTGTATGAGAAGTTGGTAGCGTTAGCCTTAACAGCTACTGAGAAATTCTTGTTTGAACGTACTTTCAATTCTTGAGCATCAGACTCAACACCGTTAGCGTAATCGTTAACTGTAGTGAATGGGATGTTCACGTCAGCACCTGTAGCAGAACCGTTACCTGTGAAGGTGATTTCGATTGCGTTGCTCAATACAAGGTTAACTGTTTGAGAAGCTGAACTTGATTGGTTAGCTTGGTTTTGAGCGTTAGCTGTGAAACCTAGAGTTGCGAAAGCTGCGATTGCGATTAACTTTTTCATTTTGTTTGTTTTTGTCTGTTTGTTTAAATAATGTTTGTTTGTTCGTTTGTTGATACAAAGATGCGACGCCATACAAGACCTGAGAAATTTTCGGCATCGGTTAACGCCCGTTTTGCAAACGCACAACAACCCGTTAACAAATAGGACGAAAAATAGCCCTGTTTTACCCCCTCCTTACATGCATAACAATGTATAACTGCCTGTAAACAAGCATTATATCAGGTAATAATTGTCCTCAAAAGCTTTCTTTTAGTTAAAAAAAACTTTACATTTATGTTACAATTAATTCATTTATCCCAAAAATTACTGGTATGAAAAGAATATTACTCTGTATTGCATTGGCCACTTCAACAAGCTTTGCTTTTGCACAGCCGATGATGGTAAAGGATATTAATCCGGGGACACCTTCAAGTTCGCCTGAATGGTTGACTGATTTCAACGGCAAGTTGATTTTTGCCGCAAACGATGGAACCAACGGTACCGAACTTTGGATGCGCGACTCTGCGGGAGGAGCATCTCTTGTTTACAACATAAATCCGGGTGGACCAAGCTCTATCTTCAACGGTACGTACATGCGTATGGCTGTAGTGGGAAACAAAGTATATTTCCCTGCAAGCAATGGCACCAATGGTGAAGAATTGTACATGTGGGATGGCTCAGGTGCACCAAGCCTTGTTGCAGACATAAACCCCGGTGCTGCAAGCTCATCTATAGATTATTTATTTGCTATGGGTGGTAGAGTATACTTTGCTGCATACGGCAATGGCGATGGTGTGGAACTATGGTCGCACGACCCTGCAACCAACAACACAACACAGCTGGCAGACATCTACGGTGGTTCAGGTTCATCAAACCCAAATGAATTCACTGAGTTCAATGGCAAACTATACTTCAGAGCATATTCTCCAACCACAGGTTATGAGATATATATGTACGATCCAACCACCAACAACACAACAGTTGCCGCAGATGTGTATCCGGGTAGCGGTTCTAGCAGCCCTTACGGCTTAATGGTATGGGATAACAAATTGTACTTCACAGCATACAGCGCATCAAACGGTTATGAGTTGTTTGTAATGGATACCAACAACATGCCTTTGAGAATTACTGACGTGAACAGTGGCAGCTCAAGCAGTACTACATCATTCAGTCCGGGTGTAAGAGTGATGATGGGCATGAACGGTTATATCTACTTCAATGCAACAGATGGTTCTTCAGGCTATCAACTGTACAGATACAATCCAATGAACAACTCAACATCTTTGGTATACTCTATCTACCCGACAGGTAGCAGCTTGCCACAAGATTTCATCGAGTACGGTGGTAAAATGTATTTCAGAGCTACAGATATGCAACATGGTAGTGAGCTTTGGATGTATGATGGCACAAACGCACCTATGATGGTGGCTGATATATACAGCGGTACGAACAGTGGCTTCCCTACAGGTATGGTTGTGGTAGACAGCACTATGTACTTTGCAGCCAACGACAGCGCTACAGGCCGTGAGTTGTATATGATAAAAGACTCTACTTTGGGTATACAAAACGTACGTTTCCAAGCTGAGGTTAAGGTATATCCTAACCCAACCACTTCTGATGTATATCTTGATATGCAGTTGGAGAACAGCGAGCAGTTGGCTGTACGTGTAGCCGATGCGATGGGCAGAGTGATCTATCAAACTCCAATGACACAATACAACGCAGGCAACAACAAAGTGACTATTCCTTTGGGCAATGTTGCAGCAGGTGTGTACTACTACAATATCGTAGGTGCCGACGGTGCCGGCTATATGGCAGGTAGAATAATGAAGCAGTAATAATTCTATAATATTCCTAAAAAGGCTTGCCAAACGGCAAGCCTTTTTAGTTTACATCTTTTCCAACAGTCGCTCCAACACATGATGTGTTATGGGGCAAACGGCACTGTTCTTTAGTGTAAGCGGTACACGCTTAACTATTACATCTTCATCCGTATAAGGATAACGAGCGCAGTCGCTCGGACGGTCTTCGTATATGTCACAGGTATTGTCCGCTGCTAGAAAGGGGCATGGAGATTGTTTAAGCACATAATCATTATCCTCGTCCAACTTCAAATAACGATCCACCAACTCTCCTTCTTTTATTCTCAGCCTTTTGGCGATTCGCTTAATGTCAGGATTCTTAAACCTCGGTGAATAGTTCTTACAACAGTTGGCACATTCCAAACAATCTATTTTTTCAAACGCCTCTTCATGCAGGTCAGGCAGGGCTTTTAGTATCTTATTCTTATCGCCCTTTTCCAGCATACGTTTATATGCCTTCTTGTTTTCTTTTGCTTTTTGCTCCCAGTTTTGCGGTAACATATGCTGTATAAAAAAGCCCCGTGCTACGGGGCGTTTATGTTAATCCAAATTCATCATTTTCATTATGCGCTCGAGGTCTTCATCATTGTAAAACTCAACGGTAATACTACCCTTTCCGTTCTTCTTACGATCCATCTTCACCTTGGTGGAAAAATGAGACGCCAAGTTGTCCTCTATACGCTTGTATGCAGGCGGCAGTTTCACCCCTTTGTTTTTCGCCGTTAGGCTCTTATGGTCAGGGCTGCTCATGTCGCGCACCAACTTTTCGGTTTGCCTTACCGAAAGCCCTTTCTCCCTTATCTCACGAAACACGTACAATTGTTGGTCTACTTGCTCCAATCCTATGATGGCACGTGCATGTCCCATACTCAGATCACCGTCACGTACAGACTTTTGAATGTCCGGCGGCAAACGTAGTATCCTCAAATAGTTGGTCACCGTTGAGCGGTCTTTCTTCATACGCTCCGCCACTTCTTCTTGTGTCAGGTCGCACTCATCCATCAATCGGCGATAACTCAATCCTATTTCTATGGCATTCAGGTCCTCACGTTGTAGGTTCTCCAACAACGCCATTTCCAACATCTGCTGATCGTCCGCGGTGCGTATGTATGCAGGTATGTCTTTGAGACCCGCCAACTTGGATGCACGCCAACGGCGCTCACCCGATATCAGTTGATATTTTGTGGCATCCACCTTTACAACCGTTACAGGCTGTATGATGTCATGCAGTTTTATACTTTCCGATAATTCTTTCAGCGCTTGCTCATCAAAATCGCGACGTGGCTGTTTGGGGTTGACCACTATCTGGTCTACAGGTATGCGAATGATGCTACCTGCGTTCTGACCGGAGACAGCCGGGGGCACACCACTGGCATCAGTGGTCTTCATTTCATCGTCGATGGTATTCAGCAAGGCGCGAATACCCTTTCCCAATGCTTGCTTCTTTTTATTAGTCGACATGATCGCCGGTTTCAAATATTTTGTCTTCGTTCTTGATCTTCGTCATATTGTTCTTCTGCAAAATCTCTTTTGCGAAGTTCAGATAGTTGATGGCACCTGTACTGTCCGCATCGTACATGAGTGCGGGAGTACCGAAGCTCGGTGCTTCACCCAAGCGAGTGTTGCGGTGTACTATTGTGTTGAACACCAAATCGCCGAAGTGATTCTTGATCTCTTCAACCACTTGGTTGGACAGGCGTAGACGACCATCGTACATGGTCATCAGTATACCTTCTATCTGCAACTCGGTGTTGATGCGAGTTTGAACGATCTTAATTGTATTGAGCAACTTACCCAAGCCTTCCAATGCGAAGTATTCGCACTGTACGGGTATTACCACACTGTCAGCCGCAGTAAGTGCATTCACGGTTATCAAACCCAAAGATGGCGAGCAGTCTACGATGATGAAGTCGAACTTGTCGCGTATCTCTTCCAAAGCAAGCCTCATGACATGCTCACGATTTGGGTGATGTATCAATTCTATCTCAGCACCCACCAAATCGAGGTGAGACGGCATGAGAAACAAATTCGGAGTTTCGGTTTCCAATATCACCTGCGATATGGGTGTATCGTTCACCATGCTGTCATACAGGCTCAATTGGATATTCTTCAAGTCGAAACCGTTACCCGTGGTACTGTTGGCCTGCGGGTCGGCATCTATGAGCAGGGTTTTGTACTCCAACACAGCAAGACTTGCCGCCAAATTGATGGCGGTAGTGGTCTTCCCAACCCCTCCTTTCTGGTTTGCTATCGCTATTACTTTAGACATTTGCTCTGTTTATCCTTATCGAAACAAATTACTGTTTTTTGGTGAATTCGGGTGATATATAAATATTAAAGGTCTATCGTTTCGCCTATGGCAGGCAACAACAATTCTCTGCCTGCGTCCTTGAATATTTTTTGTGCTTCAGCAGTATCTATCGCTATCGGAGGCCATGTGTTGTAATGCACACCCACCACTCTGTCGCACTGTGCAAACTCGGCCGCTATCACCGCATCGGACGGGTTCATGGTGAAGTGTCCACCTATCGGCATCACAGCAAAGTCCATTTTACCGTATCGCGGTATCAACTGCATATCCATCGTCAGGCAGGTATCTCCCGAATAGTAGAAGTTGCCTTCATCCGTTTTGATAACAAAGCCTGCAGGATTACCACCGTAACTACCATCAGGCATTGAACTTGTGTGTGAGGCAGGCACCATACGCACTGTACCGAAGTCGGTACTCATCTCCCCAAGGTTCATGCCTATGCAATTCTTATAACCTTGTTTCTCAACCCATCCTGTAACCTCAAGTATACCTATCACCAGTGCATCGGTACTATCCGCTATGCTGAAAACATCTGCAATATGATCTCCGTGACCATGCGAGAGCAATATATAATCGGCCTCAATACTCCCTATCTCAATATCTTTTGCACTGTCGTTACCTGAAATAAATGGGTCGAACAACAACTTTTTACCCGCTATCTCCACTCCAAAACAAGCATGTCCGTAATATGTCAGTTTCATATCCCTTTCTTTTATTATTTCTTAAATTTAACGGAGAAAACAAAGTTAATGTCATTATATGGTTTTTCCGTGAAACATCTGTGGAATGTGGAAAAGATATGACTCTCATATATAAATGCACTGAAAATGAAGCACTATCTCATCTTATTGTTTTTAATAACCTCTTTCGGCGCAGATGCACAAATGACCATCATCAGAACACAGGACACCGCCTATATCGTTGAGAATGCAATGTATTTGTCTCGCCCACACTTCAAAGGGAGTGTTACAGAATATGTACAAAACAATATGCGTTATCCTGAAGAGGCTAAAAAGCAGAATATTACAGGACGAGTATGGGTATCCTTCACAATTGACACCACCGGCAAAGCATATGACATCAAAGTAATCGGCAAATACAACGCTCTTTTGGAAGAAGAGGCACTCAGGTTGGCGAAAGAAATGCCACTGTGGCGGCCTGCTATCGACAGCGTAACACAAAGGCCTATTGCGAAAGCCACAGGATTTACGGTTACTTTTGAGTAGTAACACCCATTTCCTTCAACGCTCTCTTAAACATCTGTAGCAGCCTGTCCACATGCTCTATATGTGTGCGGAAGGAGAGACAGGCAAAACGCAATACATACATGCCACCCAAATTGGTGGAAGAAATGAAAATATCACCATCTGCATGCATCATTTCCAACAACCTTTTGTTGAACTCGTTCGCATCGCCTTCTTTCGGTACGAAGCGATAAGCAGCTACGCTCAACTCAGGTTGGCATACCAACTCAAAACCCAGTTTCTGTATCTCTTCGCAGAAGTATTGTGTGAGTAGTATTTTCTCTTGCAAGCAATCTTTAAAGGCTTGCTCGCCGTATAGCTTCAATGGCAGCCACATACGCATACCACGAAAATGTTTGCTCAATTCGGGAGACACATCCGCAGGCGATATACCCGCTGCCACACCAACAGTATCTTGCATATAGCTTGCTTCATACCTGAAAGCGTTTTGCAGGTGATGTAATTGCTTCACCAACACTATACCTGTCCCGTATGGTAAGAACATACCCTTGTGCGGGTCCAACACCACAGAGTCGGCCTGTTCAATCCCTTTCATCTTCTGTTTGTACTCATCCAACAACATGAAATAACCGCCATATGCACCATCCACATGCATCCACATGTCATACTTCTTAGCCACTTCGCTTATTTGCTGCAAAGGATCTATTGCTCCAACATCGGTACTGCCGGCATTGGCTATCACCATAAAGGGGATATTACCTTCTTCAAGGTCTTCTGTTATCAATTGCTCCAATGCAGCCACATCCATTCTGTAGTTACCATCCATGGCAACACGCCAAACTATGGATTCACGCAATCCCGCAATTATGATGGCTTTATCTATACAATGATGTGCCTGGGGTGTGGTATAAATAACCAACCTGTGAAAGTCTTTTGCCTTTACCTGTTTGGCATCACGTGCTGTTGTGATAGCTACTAAATTGGCAATACTCCCTCCTGATGTAAGGTTACCACCAAAGCCTTGTTCATAGCCCACCAGTTTACCTGTCCACTCTATCAGGGCATTTTCTATACGTACTGCACCGGGCGATGCGTAAAACACACCTGCATATTTGTTGGTTATATCTGCTATATAGTCCCCCAAGGCAGCGGCATATAGTCCGCCACCCGGTATATAGCCCAAGTGTCCGCCATGAGCGGTATTGATACCGGGGGCTTCCATATGGTCTTTCAGCAACTGCAGCACATCACTCACGTCATGGCCTTTTGAGAAATCCGTGTCACTCAATGCCGTATCGTCATATCCGGATTGTATGAATGTGGTACGCTCGTCGATCTTACCCAAAAAGTCGTTTGCATAGTTAATCACCTCATTTCCTGACACTTTTCTGGATTCGTTATCGGGGTCCAATACTTTGGAACTCTCCTGCAATGCTCTTATATCTGCTATCAATCGACTGTTGGACATGGACGTAAATGTATAGATAAGGATACAAAACGCAATTATAGATATACCTGAAATAATTATAAGACCGGTTACTATCACTTCATTAAAGCGCTATTTCTAAGTTGACAGATTGCCTTCATGACAATTACATGACAATACTTTCCCGTTTTAGGAAATATCTAAGACCGTGTAACCTTACCTTTGCGCGCAAATAAGAAAAACTTAGATGAAGAAATACGGAATTGTATGCCTCTCCATACTACTCGCAGCATGCGGGCAACAAACGGAACAAACAGAGGGAACAAAACACGACGAAGACGGTCATGGTCACCACGGTGCACCTACAGCAGAAGTAGATAGCACAACACTGACCTACAATGACGAAACACACTTCAAAAACGTTATTCAGCTTACAACAGGTGGTGACAATGCGGAAGCATACTTTGGCTTCGATAGCAAAACAGTGGTATTTCAACGCACCAACCCTGATGAAGGCATTGAGTGCGACAGAATATTTTACGGAGTACTTCCCGAAACCAAAGAGGACAACTTCACTTACAAATTGGTAAGTACAGGTACAGGACGTACCACATGTTCTTACTTGATGCCTGACGGCAAACACTTTATCTACTCATCCACTCACCTTGGTGGTAAAGAATGTCCACCTGTACCGGACAGAGCAGAGCATGGCAACAAATACGTTTGGCCTATCTACGACAGTTATGACATCTTCATAGCTGACCTTAACGGTAAGATCGTGAAGCAATTGACCAACACACCCGGCTACGACGCAGAGCCTGTAATTTCTCCAAAGGGCGATAAGATATTATTCACCTCTACTCGTAATGGTGACCTTGACCTATATACGATGAACATGGACGGTACGGATGTGAAACAAATCACTCACGAATTGGGTTACGACGGTGGTGCATGGTTCTCACCCGACGGCAGTAAAATAGTATGGCGTGCATCTCGCCCAAAAACTCCTGAAGATGTTAAAGAATACAAAGACTTATTGAACCAAGGACTTGTACAGCCAACGAATATGGAAGTGTTCATAGCCAATGCTGACGGTAGCGATGTAAAACAAGTTACGAGTCTCGGACAAGCCAACTGGGCCCCGAACTGGATGCCTGACGGTAAGCGTATCATCTTTGCATCCAACCACGAATATGAAAGAGGTTTCCCTTTCAACCTATATATCATCAATGCAGATGGTACAGGTCTTGAGAAGATATCTCATGATGGTGGGTTTGACGCATTCCCAATGTTCTCACCTGATGGTAAGCGCATCATGTTCAGCTCTAACCGTAACAATCACGGCACAAGAGAAACGAACGTATTCATAGCAGACTGGGTAGAATAATCTTCTTCCACATCATATTAAGAACGCCTCGCTTTGCGGGGCGTTTCTGTTAAAAGTAAATAGCGTGAAACTTCAACTTACCGTTGGAACGATACTCCAAAGTAGGTGCAGGAAGTTTGATTGTGAGCCTATCCAATAAGGCATTGACAAAACCACTGCCTGTATTTATGGCGGCAAAATTTATATCGGGTGATATGTACCACTGTCGCAATCGTGGAATGTGGTTGGCATCGTAATACTTGCCGTTCTCGTCTTTCCAGGAATTGTAATAAGCCCCATACATCTGTTCTCCACCATGTCCTACGGCCACATTCAGCCACTTGGGCCACCAATCCACACCAAAGGAGTGTACTGATACAGACAACCAGTAAGTTTGTGCATTATAGTCTTTCAACATACGCTCAGTCAATGATGTTCCAAACAGTCTATCTGTATTGGCTTTGTAGTATGGCTCATAATTGATGTTGTGATAGCTGAACTTCAATTGAACCCGCTGTTCTTCCCATCCCAACTCTTGTCCAAGAAACAGAGCTGCACCTGCAGTATTGGCCAACATATCTCCATAGCTGAACCCCCACTCTTCAGATTGTCCATCCAGCACCTCTATCGATGTCATGAACAGATAGCTGCACAATGTTCCGTATATGGCACTGCTCTTTCTACCAAGCCCTGCCCAACTATACATATCAGCCATAGGACCTGCCAATGTATAAGCCGTATATGCATGACCGGTTTTATCAACCTGATGCCATACTTTCATATCGCTCTTGAAGTGGAACGCTGTACGAGGATAATCTTTGTACCAAATATCGCTGAGCTCATACATTGTAACTCCTATGCCTATTGCTTGTGTTGCAGCAACGCCTATCAGGCGTCCTTTCTTCAGCTTTTTTTCAGGCATATCTTGAGCTGCACTACGATTTGTGAATAGAGCAACGAAGAGCAGCATTATTAAAACGAGGCCATAAGACTTCTTCACCAAACAATTTGTTTTAGGCAGACTAAATATAGGGAAAGTTTTCACCGATTAAGTAAATTGAATGCCCAACCATAGCATATGAACAACACAGAACGCAGCACCGTAAAACGCTTGGCCAAAAGAGGGCAATACGATGAAGAAACGATATACAACATACTAGACAAACATTGCTTGTGCCATGTGGCCTTTTCTGTGGATGGCCAACCATTTATCATACCTACACTATTCGGTAGAGAAGGCAACATTATCTACATGCACGGAGCCATTGCCAACCGTATGCTGACTCATGCAGCCCAAGGTATCGAACTATGTATATCCGTTGCCAACATCAATGCACTTGTGTTGGCGCGTTCAGCATTTCATCACTCTGCCAATTACGAGTCTGTGGTATTGTTCGGCAAGGGGAGGTTGATCGAAGATGCCGAAGAAAAAAACCATGCGCTACTTGTTGTGTCGGAACAAGTACTGAAAGGCAGATGGGACGAAACAAGACCTCCTAACGAAAAAGAGTTGAAAGCGACTAAGGTTGTGGCATTCACCATAGAGGAAGCAAGTGCCAAAGTAAGAGCCGAAGGCGTAAACGATGATACGGAAGACTACGCACTCGACCATTGGGCAGGGTTGCTACCCATAAACACAACCTACGGTGAGCCTATTGCTGACGACAGACTGAACGAAGATATAGATATCCCAAATAGCATCAAGTCTGTATTATAGTCACTACTTCTTACCGACATTTTCATGCACAAAGTCGGCCACACTATGTAGCAAGTGCATACCAAGCTTGTTCAATAGTTGAGGGTTGTCCAATATCTCGGCTATTTGAGCACCCTTGATGGCACCTATCTTGTCGCTTGTTCTATCGGTGATGAATGTCATGGCATTTTTCAGCGGTAAACCCGAACGCTCAGCATAAGAATTGACCAATGCCAACTCATAGCTTTCTTCAGACGTGATACAGTTTTTGAAGTCCGTGTAATTCAATTTCATAGGCGGCGTTATACCACACCAAAAGTTACGCTCCATGTAGTGAGAGTATGCACCCGCACCATGAATAACAACAAAGACTTTATCAGCCAAGATATTATCAGGGTGCAATTCTTCAGGTATGGCAATATCTTCTTCCAACACATCAAAGTCAGCACATGCACGGCCATGAATATTTGCTCGTACATCTTCACGTTTTTCCAACTTATGTGCTTTACCATATTTGAGTATGAAGTAATCGTAATCCAATCCAAGTCCGGTCAACGTCCCGTTTTCGGACACACCTGTAGTCAGTGTTACTATACGTGTACCGTCTTCGTTTATCTTGATGTTGGATACCTTACCTATCAACACTTCTGTATTGGCTACCAACCATCTACCCGGCTCAGTATCTATATGCTCAGGAGCAGGCAACCCCTCAGCTTTGTATGCAGCTTCTATTTTCGGCAGTAGATGGTCTCTATAATCTTCTATGGCAACAGCAGGGTCGAAGCCGCCACTCAGGTTGAGCGTGGAGATGCTTATCCCAAGTTCCTCCTTCATCCTTTTAGTCAATGATGCGGCATGTTCTATACCATAATCCCAGAGAGTAGGATCAGCGGAACCGCTACCCGGATGGAAAGTAAATCCTGATACAGTCATGCCATAATCCAAAATTTGTTTGGCCAACTCTATCGCCTGCTCACCGTTTACACCATACCTCTTATTGAAAGATTGTGAAAACCCCTCACCCGAACGTGTACCTTCTGCGTTGAACAAGCGTATCTGCAGCTTGATGTCCTTGTTTTCTATATCAAGGTCTTCGATCTCTTCGTTCAGTATGCGTATGTCGTGTATATTATCAGTAGAGAAGTTGCGTACACCATCTTGCAGAGCCTTCCTAATATCGAGACGTTCTTTCTGGGTTTGTCCGAAGTTCACTTTTTGCATAATGACTTCCTTGGTCAACCCGCTTTCTATCAGCAGACGTAACTCACTGTATGTGGCTATTTCAAATCCTGCACCTTTGGCCATCAGTGCCTTGAGCACATGCGGCTCCGCATTTGCCTTAACAGCAAAATGAATTGTTCCCACCTTACCAAAACTGTCATAAAACGTATCGTAGTTGTCCTTTACCGCATCGTAGTTGCAAACACGATAGGCATGACGAGCCAACTGCTCCAGAAACTTGTTACCGTTCACCGGAGCACTCCACTCTTCAAAATGTTCTACAATGGGATGATGTGTAAGCGGGCCTTTCTTCGTACTCATATTCCGTGTAAATGCTTATCAGACTGCAAAGATGCACTCTTATTTACAAATACTCAGCCCGTTTCTTGAAATCTTAACCTTCGCTTTTTTCGCCTTCTTTCACCAAGTGTTCTTCTATCACTTGCTTGAGTACATGCTTGGGCAATGCGCCTTTTTGCATCATGGGTTGCTCACCCATAGGTATGAACAATATGCTGGGTATGCTTTGTATTGCGAACACAGCCGAAAGTTCTTGTTCAACCTCTGTATCCACTTTATAAATCAACAACTTACCGTCGTATTCGTTGGAAAGTTCTTCCAATATCGGGGCCACCATTTTACAAGGGCCACACCAGTCTGCATAAAAATCTATGATAGCCGGCAGTTCTCCCGCATATTTCCACTCTTTGCTCTTTTCGTAATCAAACACCTTAGCCTTGAAGTCTGCCGTGGTCATTTGTATCGTTGCCATAGTTCCAATTATTTATGCAAAGGTATGATAATGAGATTTGACGATGTGTGATGTAAGTGACATATGGCAAGTAATACTATCGCACCATGTCTCCCATCTTCTTTACTATCATATCAACAGCTCTTCTCGGGCTGAGACGATATATTATATCCAACATTCTTGCATCACTACCCACAAGTACTCGGAACTTGTTTTTCTCGATGGCCGATATCATAATTGATGCCGCTTTATCTGCCGGCAACGCTTTGTAAGCGGTACTCTCATCTGATGCATTAACGGTCGATTCCATTTTCACGTCTGAATTGACCATTATATTGGTATTGATGGCACCCGGGTGTATAACAGTAACACCTACATTGGTATTCATCAATTCTGAATAGAGTCCTTCCGTAAATATTTTCACGGCTGCTTTAGAGGCGCTGTATATGGCTTGTCCCGGAAAGGGTATAAAGCCTCCCATACTGGACACATTTGCAATATGAGCTTCGGGGCGATCTAGCAATATTGGCAAAAAAGCCTTTGTCATATATAACGTACCATAAAAATTGACATTGAACACCCTTTCAATGGCATCATAGTCTATGTCGCTTATATCTACAAAGGGTTGTATGATGCCTGCGTTATTGATCAACCCATCCACAACGCCATGATGCCTGATAACAGCGTCCGGAAAACTTTCAACACTCGTTCGGTCTGCAATATTCAGTACATGTATGGATACATTTCCCTTGCCGGCAAGCTCTTCTGTTTCTTTCAGCGCCTGCTCATGGATATCCGCCATAGCCACTTTGGCTCCCTTCCTTACCAATTGAATGGTGAGCTCTCTTCCCATTCCACTTCCTGCACCTGTTACAACGAATACCTTATTATTGATCTTCATATGAACCGATTTTTATATAATTTGACTTAATTACGAGTGTAACGAACGGGGTAAGCAATTCGAATATATCGTTATTCGAGAAAAATGGCAATTATGTCGGATTTGTTGGACAAAAAAAGAGTTACAATGAAACACTGTAACTCTTTATTCTGTGGAGGCACACGGATTCGAACCGCGGACCCTCTGCTTGTAAGGCAGATGCTCTGAACCAGCTGAGCTATGCCTCCTTTACCGTTTTTCCGAAACGGATTGCAAAGATATGCAGCTTTTCGATTTTGCCAAATCCTTTTTTACAGAAAATTGTTTTTAATATAATCCTACAATTCCTTGATGAGTATAAGGATACCCATTGCCAGTACAAACCACCCAAATCCTTTGCGGAGTTTGGCTCCGTCTATCTTCTTGCCCAGCGCTATACCCACAAATATACCTGCCACAGCTATTGCAGTGATGGAAAGCAAGAACAACCAATCTATCTCTACAATGCCTATGTCTCCCACAAAACCAATGAGAGAATTCATAGCAATGATGGCCAATGAAGTACCTATGGCTGTTTTCATATCCAATCCCACGAAAAACACCAATGCGGGTATCAACAGAAAACCTCCACCTGCACCCAAGAAGCCTGTAACCAAACCAATGCCAATACCATACAATATCAATGGGAGCATTTTAGTCGACCCCGGTGCTTCTTTTTGTTCTTTTCTACCCTTTATCATCGATACTGACGCCATCAGCATGAGCAATGCAAACAGCACCATCGTGAACATGGACTTTGTGACCGTCCACCCATCTATCGCAAACAGGTTTTCAGGGATGGCGGGTATGATGAATCGTCTTGTAAGCAATACCGTGGTTATTGAAGTGACACCGAACAACAAGGCGGTCTTCAAATTCACATTCCCATTGGCATGGTTACGCCATGCACCTATCAAGCTGGATGCTCCCACAATGAACAGTGAGTAGGAAGTGGCTGTGGTAGGAGATGTACCAAATAGATATACCAAGAGTGGTACTGTCAATATGGAACCTCCTCCTCCTATCAACCCCAAAGACAAGCCTATAAGTATGGATGCTATGTATCCTATTATTTCCAATTTCTCGTGTGCTTTACAATGATACTAAAAAATATAGCCGGCAATGAAACATATCATTACCGGCTTATGTGTCCCCCAATTACAAACTCTTTTTGGCAAGGTAGAAATCCACCATTTCATAATCGCTTTGCTCACGCTCTTCCATATCGGCAACAGTCTTAGGTGGTGGCACTATCACCTTATCGCCCGGCTGCCAGTTCAAAGGCATGGCTACTTTGTTTTCGTCACTGGTTTGCAATGCATTCAAAGCACGCTTTATCTCATCCATGTTGCGTCCCACATTAAGGGGGTAATACATGATAAGTCTGATCTTCCCGGTCGGGTCGATAAAGAACACTGCCCTGACAGCTGCCGTCTCGCTCTCTCCGGGTTGTAACATACCATACAACTTCGCAACCTTCATATCTATATCGGCGATTATCGGGAACTTCATGAGTATACCCATATTCTTTTTCACATTGTTCACCCAAGCGACATGAGAGTGAATACTGTCTATACTCAAACCCATGAGTTTGGTATTCTTTGAAGCAAAGTATTCTTCTTCTTGAGCAAAGGCTGACATCTCTGTGGTACATACCGGAGTAAAGTCCGCAGGGTGAGAGAAAAGCAATACCCAACTATCTTTGTTATAATCACTGAATTTCAATGGACCAATGGTGGTCATCGCATTGAAGTCAGGCGCCTGATCGCCGATTCTCGGCATTGTGGTCATTTCTGTAGTTTCCATTTCTTATTTGTTTATTTGTCTTAGTCTCCGTTGGTTATATGTGTAAAACCAACAGTGCAAATAACCTCAATTACAACCCGTATTTCGGCTACATTTGTTACACTTCAACCATATGGATGGTTATGTAACCACAGTCACTTTCCCTTTGATAAAAAGGGGTGATATTTGTAGTTCAAACCATAAAAATGGCAACGAAAAAATTTTCAGAGATAATCAATTCGGATCAACCTGTGTTGGTGGACTTTTCAGCCGAATGGTGCGGGCCGTGCCGAATGATGGCGCCTGTACTGACAGAACTGAAGAGCATGGTGGGTGACAAAGCCAACATCATTAAAATAGACGTTGATAAAAATCCAAGTGCAGCACAAGCCTACAATATTTCGGGTGTGCCCACATTGATACTTTTCAAAAACGGCGAGATCAAATGGCGCCAAAGTGGTGTTGTACCCGCGCACAATCTTAAACACATTATCGAACAATACGCATAACTTCACATTCTATGAGAAAAAGCATTATTCTATCGTTATTATCGGTTTTTTTATTGGCTTCTGCTTGTCAATCCACAGCCGGTGACGGAGGCAGACTGAACCCCAATATGTTCAGTGCCAAAGCAAAAGAGCTTAAAAATGAAACTATCCTTGATGTACGTACTCCAGGTGAATACAATGAAGGGTTTATTGAAAACGCCATAAACGTGGATTGGAACGGAGGTGGATTTGATGCATACGTAGCAAAGCTGGACAAAAACAAACCCGTAATGGTATATTGCCTTGCAGGAGGCCGTAGCGGTGCAGCAGCGTCAAGGTTGAAAGAGTTGGGCTTCAAAGAAGTATACGACTTGGCGGGAGGTATGATGCAGTGGAAGGCTGCAGGTATGCCTGTGACCAATAAAAAAAAAGTGAGCCATTAGGAATGACCATGGACCGGTACCGCAACGAACTGAAATCCGACAAATTGGTACTGGTTGATTTTTATGCCACATGGTGTACTCCTTGTAAGAAAATGGACCCATATCTAAGTGAAATAGCTGATAATCAATCCAATGGCGTAAAGTTGGTTAAAGTAAACGCGGATAAGAATGAGATAGTAACCAAAGAGCTGCGTATAGCCAACCTACCAACCTTGCTTTTATACAAAAACGGAAAGCTGATTTGGAGCCATATAGGATTTATCGGAAAAAATGAATTATTGGAAAAAATTACTACCTTTAATTGATTTTCGTATCGTTTACCTGTTACATACGGAAGGCCCCGTTTTTCACGGGGCTTTTGTATGTAAATACATCAATCAACTTTCACAATCCCATACTTTATTGCGAATAGTACAAGACCCGCTTTGGACTTGATATTGAACTTGCTGAATAAGGACTCTCTATAACCATCCACTGTTCTTCGGCTCACCTCCATCTCTTCGGCTATTTGCTCATATGTGGGCTCTTGGTCGTTACAAACCAATCTTAAAAACTCTTTTTCTCGCTCTGTTATTTGCTTCAGTACTTGCTCTTTCTCTGAAATGGTATCCTTTTGTTCAACAGTGAGTGCTTTTGCCAACATTTCGTCGTGGTAATAGCCTGACGCCAACACTTCGTTTATCGCCTTTTTAAGAACATCAGCAGTTGCGCTTTTGGGTAAATAACCTCTTATACCTTGCCTGAACAAGCTGATGATAAGCGGCTCATTCGTCTCCAAAGTGAGTATCAATACAGGAATGCCGACATTTCTTTTTTTAAGCTCAGCAACCGTATCCTTACCATCCATCACCGGCATAGCCAGATCCATTATTATAAGGTCGGGGGCATTATCGAAAGGAATAGCGTCCAACAGCTCTTTGCCATTGCTGTATTCGGCCACCACCTCAAAATCACCCAAGCGTTCTATCAGCGATTTTAAGCCGGTACGCACCACAGCATGGTCGTCCACAAGGAATATGCTCTTCTTATCAGTCATCTGCAATTATTGTTGCGATAGTGTAAATATAGTACCGTTGCCCGGTGTACTGCGAATATCCAGCTCCATTTCCACAAGCCTTGTTCGCTTAAGCATGTTCTGCAAACCCGAACCTTTGCCTTCTTCTATCGTCTTTTCCAGATCAAAGCCTACACCATCGTCGGCTACACGCAGTTGTAGTTTTTCGGCGGTCAGTAGTTCAATGTATAAGTTCTTTGCCCCAGAGTATTTGAGACAGTTACTCACTATTTCTTGAAAAATGCGGAACAACATTATTCTGTCACCGTTGCTCAACACATCATCGGCATTGTCGTGCTTCCAATGTACGGTCAACCTATTGAGCTTGGTTACTCTGTCCACCTCTTTGTCTATGGCATACATCAAACTCTTGCCTTCCAGATATTCTGTGTTCAAGCTATGGCTCAACAGCCTGACTTGATCTATGGTATCGTTTAGCGTACTGTCCACAGGTTGCAACTTTACAGCCAAAGTTTCATCATCCAACTTCTCTTGCTCCAGTTGTATCCTTATCAACGTAAGCAATTGACCGATATTATCGTGCAGGTCTCTGGCCACATTCGTCAATACCTGTTCTTGTACTTCGTTCTCAACAACACGCAGCTCCTTTTCGTAATCCACTTTCATACGCACCATTTCCATCTCTTGCCTCACATGCCTACGGTTGGCCATAATAATGGTGATGACAACACCCGCTATCAATAAAAGTATCAGTAATGTGGTGACTATGATGGTCAGTGCAATATCGTTGGCAAACATGGCTATGCCGCTATTTCTCTCTTGGCTTGTCTAATGTACAGATATATTGCCAAAGCTAAGAGCGTGTAACGCATAATAGCTGCAACCATATTTATTGTAAACAGTTGTTTGGCAAGCACTTTATTACCTTCTATCAGAATGTTCATCAGCCCATATAACGGCACAGTTCCCGCACAATATATTATCAACGAGATGCTGATCAAGAATATAGGATTTTGAAAAACAGCTTTCTTGGTAAACAAAGCCTTGTTAACTATTATATTGATATATAATACAGTGATCGTAATAAAAGACAGTATCAAAAAAATGCTGAAAACTTTACTAATATCCTTGGTGATAATATTGTAAATCCAGAAAAAGGATAATGCAGGCATTACAATGGCCATCACCCTTCTCATAAACTTGGAGTCGGTAAACAAAACCCCTGCTGAAGACAACATCAAGAACTCCATAAGCATGTAAATATTGTATAGCCATATATTTTCTTGATGAAGCTTATTGTACAAATACCATCCAGCGCATTCGACAATAAATGCAAGGCAAACATGAAGTATAATCAAACGATACGGTGTTGTAAATCGTTTAAAGTGACTAAGTCCCATTATTATGGGACCTAGTTTTATAATAGTTTGCAAGTACGTTAATAGCAGCATACAGATGTATGTAATAGCCTATGGTGCAATATATACGCCACAGTTTGGAGGACACAAAGTCCCCATATCAGCACCTTTGTTATGGAAGATTGTGATATAATCCTCGTTGTTCAAGTAAGGTTGCCCATTGCTGTCCGATAGATATATCACCATACCGTGTGGCCAGTCTACATTCGCATATCCGGGATATTCCGCCGTATAAGAGCATGCTGCAAAATGAATGCCCGCGCTTGCAGGGCTTCCGTTTTCTGCATACATCCTCAATACTTCGTTCTCCCAAGGGAACACAAGGTTCTTTACATATTTATCCGGGCCAAGCACCAACTGCTCCATTTCCATCGTCTGTGGTTCTACTTTGTAATAGAAGTCGTTCAGATAATCTTGTCCATACAGATCATCGTCGGGGGTTGGGTTGAATGCTCCGTCCTTTATTTCGTACCACTGAGCATCTGTGGTATCCAAGTCAAATATCTCTTCATTACTACCTGACGGTGGTTGTGGCACCATTCGGCATATCTGGAGTCTTTGATACATATTTCCCGGCACCGGATCGAAGCAGTGCACAAAGCGTAATGCAACCTCTGCATGAGGTACTCCTGCTGTGCTGCAATAATTATCCACTGCATTTTGCAGATCGTCCCATTGTGCGTCATTTACTTTTCCACCAAATGCAGCTTCGGCACTTGTATAGTAATAATGCAAATCGAAATTTGCTCTCCCGTCTGTGTATTCTTGTAAGCTGATGACCCTTGGGTCTGTTGAATTATCCTCTTGTAACAGTTTTACCGGCATGTTTGGATGTTTTTAGGTTTAATACAAAATAAACTGTTTTACAACATGATGGCAAACGCGCCCCGTGAAAAATACCCCCATGCTTTTGCACATTTTCACATTGTGTAGCGATCTCTAAATCAAGAGTTTTGTATCAGACAGTGTTTAAAGCCCTTGTAAACTATCTATTGCCGTGTGTAAACCCATCAAAACAAAAAATGCTGAGAGATGATAAAGCTTGAGTATTACGGGCAAAACAACAAACTGAGAGCAGCGGTGGTGTATATGAATCACTTGTTCATATACCCGCCGTTTTTGAACAACATTTATCGGCACAAATATTTTGATATGGCCGATACAGAGCCGCAAAAGATAGTAGGCATGATAAAAGACTCTGAATTGAAAATCAAAGTGGACGAATATTTTTCACCTGCACCTTCGCAAAGAGCATGCTCATACGACGACCCTAAGAACCCATTCTCCATTCATGTGAATTGGTGGACGCTCAACAGAAACGTACACAGCATATGCAACACACTCATGCACCAATGTGTACACGCATTGAATGCAGCAAACCCCACACTCTATTTTGGGCATGGCGATAATTCACACATGGGAAAAGACAATACCGCTCCTTTCCGCATTGCATATTTCGCACAGGCTGCAGTAGCCAACAACGTAAAAATTTTTGAATCTATGATACACGAAGACAACAGCAACATCAAAAGCATTGAAGAACACAACATGGCAGAAGTACAAAACATGCTATGCGAAGAAGGCATTATGAGCTTCTACGACCACCTGCTCATCATGCAACCCGAAGAACCTAACCAATTGGCGATAACCGGCTAATCACTTCACAACGAAGTAGCCTATGGCCAACCATGCCAATCCCTTGGCGAGGAAAAACATAAAGCCCCAGAAACCGATGCGCTTAAGCCAAGTGATGAGTTTATTCTGCTTCAAAGCTGTTGTCATCAGTTTGCTATTATCTCATAGGTTTTGAAATCGCTGCTCATAGGTGCAGGTCGTCCTTCTGCCTTCGCCTTTGCCAAATCGGCAAAACCACGTTTATGACCTTCTATGAAGGCTTCGGACTTTGTCCAATCCTTAAAGGCATCTTCGTGCTCCCAGTAACTTACTATCAGGTAGTTGTCACCATCCTTATTGGGACGTAAAACGTGCATCTCTATAAAGCCGGGCATTTTGTCTATTGCCCCTGCTCTTGTCGCAAAAAGTTCCTCAAATCTATCTTGATATTCGGGTGTGCAACTTATATAGTTCACTGCTACAAACTTCTTATTCATATACGTTGAATTAACGCTACAAATGTAGAAGTGTCATTGCAATGTCAATTGCCAATAACGGAATCAGTTTTTCAATATCGGGAAAAAGCAGAATTACCCTTCGAGATGGACGGAGATGACGATCATCCTGGTACTCAACACATCCACAGCATTGCTCAATGGTATGTTAGTGTCTTTGAACAACTGGTTGCCCAAACCTTGGCTGAGTTTTATTTCAGGAGAGAATATGAAGTTCGGATAATAGAATTCGAAACCAACACCCAGTTCGTAACCGAAATCCACCGCTGTTACTTTTATGAATTCATCCTTCCTACGCGAGCGTGCGTTGGCAGCCATATCATAATCCACCTTGACACCCGTGATGGCATAAAAACGGAAATTCTTGATACGGTCGCTCTTGAATTTCAATTGCACCGGCAAGTGCATGTATATAGACTCAACAGAACGCGCCACAATACTGTCGCCTCCAAGACTACTTCTGGTATTTAGCGTTACAGGCTTGTCAGAGAATATCAGTGTTGGGTTGAAACGCAGATCGACAAAGCTCGACAACCTAAGGTTTCCCATAAGACCAAGGTTGAATCCCGGACCAAAACCCGGCTGTATGGACTTGAACGTATCGTTGTCCACAAAGCTCTTCGTGTATCGTATCTTATAAGTGGAAAAGTTGGTACCGAATGTGATACCGAAATAATATCCTTTTTGGTCGTGCTCGGGCATGTTCATGATATCACGTACCTGTGCTTGCGAAGATGTGAACGCGAACACAGCCAGTAACATTATGATTATTTGCCTTTTATGCATGATTGCTATGGAGTAAATATAACGAACAGTGCGAAGATAAAGTATGTTAACGCCTTTTAAAAGTCCTTCTTATTCGGACAAACCTTCTTTTTGCCTCTGTTCTATCAAAAAATCAAGCCCACAAGCCAACTTCTTCGCCGATGGAGACCTTTTATCTATCATCCGCCAAAACGGTGTTATCTCTTCCGGAGCCTTACCTTGCTGCAACTGCTCATAGGCGTGTTCAGCCACAATACGCAAAAAGATGCCTGATGTAACCGGGCAAGTATATTCCGCATGATACTCCGCCGCCAGGTCTTCGCGCATTTGTTTTATAGGAACATGTGTTCCCTCCGGTATATTTCGGACGTATTCCTCAACTATTTCGGGAGTGGCTATCAGCATCGAGTGACCTGCGGGTATATCCGCAAAATCTTTATCGGTGGTTTCTACTTTCGGCTTCGAGCCCGGCTTCATTTTTTCAGCCCAAGTTTTTCTGCCCATGATTACTTGATTGCGGTATACAATGTTGTTATACCAAAGGTAAGAGGTTGTGCTTTGGCATCTTTAAAACCACACTCCTCCAGTATTATACAAAAGTCATCACCTTCAGGGAATGCCATCGCAGACTCATGCAAATATGAATATGCGCGGCTATGCTTTGACACCACCTTGCCGAAGGCAGGCAAAATGTACTTGAAATATAATTGGTACAGTTGCTTCATCGGGAAAGATTTGGGACGAGAGAACTCAAGTACTGCCAATTTACCACCCTCACGCATCACTCTGCTCATCTCCCTCAACCCTGCATGAAGATGCTCAAAATTGCGTACACCATATGCGCAGGTTATGGCATCAAACTCACCATTGTCGAAAGGCAATGCTTCACTGTCTCCCTTAGATAATGTTATCAACTCATCCAGTCCACGCTCTTTCAGCTTTTTCCTACCCACTTCCAGCATCTGCTCCGCTATGTCCACACCGGTTATCTTTTCAGGATTCAGCTTGGAAGCGGCTATCGCAAGATCGCCTGTACCTGTCGCAACATCCAATATCAGGTTGGGTTGTATTTTAGCTATCTCAGCTATTGCTTTTTTGCGCCATCCTTTGTCTATTCCCAACGAAAGAAAGTGATTGAGAAAGTCGTATTTGCCTGCAATATTGTTGAACATGTCGGCAACCTGCTCTTTCTTGCTTAAATTTGAGCCCGCATCAGGTACTACTTTGGTTGCCGGATTTTTTTCTGCCTCAGTTACCATTGGTGCAAAAGTAAGCTAACAAGAGCAATGGAGATACATTCCGCCAAATTCCTGACCAGTAGCCCCCGTGTTGAGCTTTGTCCCAAGCCCGATATGCCTGAGTATGCCTTCATAGGCAGGTCCAATGTGGGCAAGTCTTCGCTTATCAATATGCTAACACGCAATGCGAAGCTGGCCAAAACCTCCGCCAGCCCAGGAAAAACACAGATGATCAACCATTTCATCATAGATGAAAAATGGTACATAGTGGATCTTCCGGGTTATGGATACGCCAAAGTATCGCAGAAGCAGCGGGCATCTTTCCAGAAAATGATCGGGGATTATTTGTTGGAGCGCAGGAACTTGATGACGGTATTCGTACTGATAGACAGCAGACACAAACCACAGCAAATAGACTTGGATTTCCTTGCGCAGCTGGGAGAATGGCAGGTTCCTTTCAACCTTGTATTCACCAAAGCAGACAAAAGCACTCAGAGAGAAGCCGCCAAGAATGTCCGTACCTTCATAGACACCATGAAAGAGGATTGGGAGTTCATTCCGCGCAGTTTTGTGACCAGCTCGGTAAAATTCAAAGGCCGAAAGGAACTGTTGGAATACATAGAAGAACTGAACGTGTTGTTTCACGACAATCCTCCTCAACTGTAATTACATCCACTTGGCCGCATAGCGGTTGAATTCGTGGCGCAGTTCGTTGATCGTTTTCTCTTCGGAAATGAATCTGTCACGCAATGCATCGTGTTCTGCTATCAATTCACCCTCTACATGACCTGCTGTATCCTTCACCTCTTCCGCCACTCTGGCAAGGTTTGTATTGATGTCGTGACGCAGTGTATCGATATTGGTCACTTGTATCTTGATCTGGTTTTCGAAGTGGTCCGCTTGTTGCGAAGCTTCATCGCCTGTATTCTTACCTGCAACTTCTGTGAGTCTTTCCTTCAATATATCCAACTCGTCTTTGTAGAAAGAAAGTGCACGTAACCAGTCGTTGTGTTCATTGTTCAGGTGCTTGATGCTTGTCATACTCATAGCTTATAATTTTCAATAAAATTAAGCAGTGTAACACAACAGATAAATGATAAAAATCAGTTTACGGATATATTTTCAGCACTTATCGAAGACTGTTTATCAGCATAAACACTCCGATACCCAACAATAGGTACAGAACTATCTTCTTAAATCGCTCTTGCGAAACACGCTCCAATAGTTTTTTTCCTATCCAAGTACCCACAAAGCCTATCACCACCAGTGCCATCATGTAGCTCAAATGCTCGGCATGCATATATCCATTGAAGAAGTATACTATGGTTCTTGATAGGTCCACACCGAAATCTATTGCGGCAGATGTGGCCACGAACTGTTCTTTCTGTACGTTGAAGGCTACCATCGTCAACCCACGTATGGCACCGCCACTTCCCAACACTCCCGCTAAAAAGCCTGAGGCACCTCCACCTATCAAGGCATTGCGCTTATTCGCCGATATGGCTGCTTTATCATAAAACAGAAAAAACAGACTCATCAAAATCATGAATATGGCAAATGCTATCTGCAACAAACGCTCGTCGGCATACTTACTCAATACACCGCCCACTATCACCATTACTATCGCAGGCACACCTATGTATATCAGCAAAAACTTGTTGATGCTTTTGCGGAACAATGCCAGCTTGGAGATATTGCTGGACATGTGAAAGATGGCAGTAATGCCCAATACGGACTTGAAATCGACAAATAAGTTAGCAATCGGAACAAAGAAGACAGAAGAACCGAAACCACCAAGTGTGCCGACTATCTCCGCAAGCAGAGACAATATCAAGAATAGTAGAAATGATGCATTCATTGAATGTATTGGAGTTGCCTACTCTTTTGTATACGGCATTATTTCTTCCAAATATTTACGTTCGTTGCTCAAGCGAGGCACTTTGTGCTGTCCTCCCAACTTGCCTTTGCCTTTGAGCCACCTGTTAAACCCATTCTTAGGCATACGGTGTACTATCGGCATACGGAGTGCAATATCCTTGTGACGCTTGGCGTCGTAATCGGAGTTTATTTTTTTCAGCTCTGCATCCAACCTTGTTGTAAACTCTTCCAAACTGCAAGGCAGATACTCAAACTCAATTATCCACTCGTGAGCACCATTGCTACCCTCCGTCATATATACCGGTGCTGCTGTATAATCATTCACTACTGCACCTGTGGCATGACAAGCTGCAGCTATGGCTTGGTCGGTATTGTCCACTATCACTTCTTCGCCAAAAGCGTTGATATAGTGTTTCAACCTACCGGTCACTTTTATACGGTATGGTGCTATTGAGGTAAACTGTATGGTATCACCCACCACATATCTCCATAGGCCGCCATTGGTGTTCAAAACCAAGGCATAATTCTTATTCAGCTCCACTTCTTTCAGAGACAATGTTTCAGGATGGTCTTTGCCCCACTCTTCCATCGGCATGAACTCGTAGTAGATGCCATGATTGAGGAACAACAACATATCATCGCGAGTCACATCGTCCTGTGCAGCGAAGAACCCTTCGGATGCGTTGTATGTTTCCACATAGCGCATCCTATCTGATGGTATGAAGTTGTTGAACTGCTCTTTGTATGGAGTAAAGCTTACGCCACCGTGCACATACACCTCAAGGTCCGGCCATACTTCCGATATATTGTTCGCACCCGATATTTCAAGGATACGTTTCAATAAAACAATGGTCCATGTAGGTACACCTGCTATATAGGTCACCTTTTCGTGGATGGTGTTGTGTGCTATTTTTTCGATTTTCTCTTCCCACTCAGCCATCAATGCTATCGAAAGCTCAGGTGTACGCACCAGTTGACCATACAGCGGTAGGTTTTGAAGCATTACCGCCGATAGATCTCCATAGAAAGAGTCTGCATTCAGTTGATTTATTTGGTGGCTACCGCCTATCACTAGACACTTACCCGACATAAAATTCGACTGTGGGAACTGCCTGAAGTACATGGCAAATACATCCTTACCCGCTTTGAAGTGGTTATCATCCAGAGATTCCTTACTGATTGGGATGAACTTGCTTCTGTCACTCGTGGTACCACTCGATTTTGCAAACCAGTTGATGGGCGAAGGCCACAATATATTCTGCTCCCCCTCCAATATCCGTTCTATATATGGCTTTAGATTATCATAGTCCGTGATGGGAACGTTCTTCTTATACTCCTCTATCCTGTTGATATGAGCAAAATCGTACTTCTTACCGTATTCCGTAAACTGTCCCGACCCGATGATATGGTTGAATACCTGTTTTTGGGTATCGATGGGATTGAGCATAAAGTTATCTATTGCACTTGCGCGCAACTTGAAATACCCCTTTAGTGCAGGACTGATTATGCTCATCTGGTTACTAAGTATCTGTATATTCTAAATATGAAAAACAGGGTGTCTGCTAATATAGTATTTACAGGCTATTTTGTTGTAGAATAATCCTTGCGTTTTAGCTCAAAATGTCTGCCAAGATATACTTTTCTCACCTGCTCATCTGCAGCCAGTTCTTCGGCGGTGCCTGCTTTCAGTATCTTTCCTTCGAACAATAAGTATGCGCGGTCGGTGATGGACAGTGTTTCCTGTACGTTATGGTCGGTGATGAATATGCCTATGTTTCTGTATTTAAGATTGGCCACTATACTCTGAATATCCTCCACCGCAATGGGGTCGATACCTGCAAAAGGCTCATCCAACAGGATGAACTTAGGGTCAACTGCCAATGCTCTGGCTATTTCGGTACGTCTGCGCTCACCACCGCTCAACACATCTCCGGGACTTTTGCGCACATGCGTCAGCCTGAACTCCTCCAGCAGCGATTCTAACTTTTGCTTCTGTTCTTCTTTGCTAAGCTTGGTCATCTCCAACACGGAAAGAATATTATCCTCAACGGACAATTTTCTGAAAACGGATGCTTCCTGCGGCAAATATCCGATACCCATCTGTGCACGTTTGTACATAGGCAGGTTACTGATGCTCTCATTGCTCAAGAACACCTCGCCCTCGTCGGGCTTCACCAAGCCCACCACCATGTAAAACGAAGTGGTTTTACCTGCACCGTTAGGCCCCAGTATACCCACTATTTCGCCTTGGTTCACCTCGAACGATACATGGTCAACCACCGTACGGTTGCGGTAACGCTTTACCAGCCCTTTGGCCACTATTTTCATTTCTGTGTCGCTCAAACTGTTCCGTTTCAGGCAAAAATAACAATACGCTGCAAAGTACCGCTAAATACATTGCATGAATGTTACTATTTGCATAAAGTTAAATCAGCCGATATTATTTACTTTTGCCACCTATATGAAAGTAACGGAATACCTGGCGCAGGCCAAAAAACCAATTATTTCGCTCGAAGTACTCCCACCACCGAAAGGAAAGAGCATCGAGTCCATATATAAGACGCTTGACCCGCTAATGGAGTTCAAGCCATCGTTCGTGAACGTAACCTATCACCGTGCAGAGCAAGTTTACAAGAAGCGTAAAGACGGCACTTTTGAAAGTGTAGAGATAAGGAAACGTCCCGGTACAGTTGGTATTTGTGCGGCTATCATGGGTAAATACAAGGTGGAGGCCATACCTCACCTTATATGCGGCGGTTTCAGCAAAGAAGAAACCGAGAATGCACTTATTGACCTGAACTTCCTTGGAGTACAAAATGTTCTTGCACTACGTGGCGATGCCGCTTCCAACGAGAAGTTCTTTGTACCACACCCGAAAGGGCATAAATATGCCGAAGATCTTGTAGGGCAGATAATAGAACTCAACAAGGGTAAATACATTGAAGATGATATCATCAATGGAACCAACACCGACTTTTGCATAGGTGTGGCCGGTTATCCTGAAAAGCATTTTGAAGCACCGAACTTGGATGTGGACCTATACTATCTTAAACGCAAGATAGACTTGGGTGCAGACTACATCACCACTCAGATGTTCTTCAATAACAAGCACTTCTACGATTTTTCAGAAAAGTGTAAACAACAAGGCATTAATGCACCCATCATACCGGGCTTGAAGCCTCTGTACAATCACAATCAATTGAGTGTAGTACCGAGAATTTTCAACACAGAGATACCTACAGACTTGTTCAAAGAAATGCAGAATGCCAAGACGCCCGAAGCATGCGAGAAAGTAGGAGAAGATTGGTTGTATGAGCAGTGCAAAGACTTGCTTAACAACAATGTTCCCGTGCTACACTTCTACACATTGGGCAAGCCACATGTGGTTTATAACGTGTTGAAGAGATTGTTCTAGGATTCTTTATCTGTTGGCATTGCACCAAAATCCTTAAGCAGCTTCTTAAGGATGTCAATGCGTATTGTAGCCCACTGTTGTGATTTGTCAGACTCAGGTACTTCAAAGTTCAATGCGAAGAAGTATGGATACATACGCACATCGCTCTTGTTCATGGAGTTTTCGTGTTCTTTTATAGGTACTATCTTTTCGATATAGCCTACCACCCACAACACATTGTTGTCGGCATGTTGCCCCCAACCTGTTTTGTAGTACAGCTTATAGTCGTCCGTATCTTCTTGCAGCATCATACTGTGTACAATACGTTGCGTGCGCTCTGTAAACGGCAGTTGTTTGAAATACATCCTCTTTAAGAAGCCTACTTGCTCATCCGCGGATATTTTAAGACTGTCGTTTATCCAAAATTGGTCTATACCACCACCGATGCTCTTGTTACCGTAATTGGCAGTATCCAAATAATGCTGCATATAATCAGGGCCTATGCGGCGCGCCAACTCTTGATAATATCCAAGATTGCTCACCTTAAAAGCCTCACGCATACTCATATCCTTGTTCCAAGCCGGGTTCCAACGCTCTACACTATCCCACATGATAACGAAAGACTCATCGGGAACCTTAGGTATCTCCAATGCCACCAATGAGTTGAATATCTTAAACGTGGAAGCTGGTGTAAAACGCTCCAAGCAACGCTCTTTGTTGAAATAATCTATCGCTTCATGGTTGTTGTCTCGCATAATGAAGCATGCCTTGGCACTGTCTATGCCATACTCCTCAAAATAATTGCCCCATTGTGGATGGTCGTGTATCCTGCTTTCTTTACAAGATGCGATGAACAATGCGGAACTCAACAATATGAATAGACTATAACGCATAACACTCTGTTTGGGCTGCAAAGATAGTTGATTGATAGCTTTATATTAGTCGAAAGACTGGTTGGAGGCGGCGGATATTTTTACCATTCGCTCGTATTCGGCCGCGGTCAGGTCATTGAAGAAGAAGTGTATCGGATTGATCTTTTCGCCGTGCTTTATTACCTCGTAGTGCAAGTGCGAGCCGGTACTTTTACCCGTACTACCCACCCAGCCTATCACTTCGCCACGTTTCACCTTGGCTCCGGGCTTTGCTTTCATCTTCTTCATGTGCGCATAAAGTGTATTATATCCATACCCGTGACTGATAACTATATGGTACCCGTAACCACCATTATCGTAGCGGGCCTCTTTTACCACACCATCGCCTGTGGCGTATATGGGTGTTCCCGTTGCGGCAGTGAAGTCAAGCCCTGTATGAAGTTTAGGCGTTTTGTATATAGGGTCTATCCTGTAACCGAAACCGGATGCCACACGTTCTAAATTACGGTTGGAAACAGGCTGAATGGCAGGCAGGCTGGATAGCATCTTCTCTTTTGTGGCTACCAACTGCTCCAATGTATCGTAAGATGTTTTTTGTAGCGCCAACCTTTTCCTCAATGCAACCACATTGTTCTCTATCTGCTCAGACAACTTCACAGTATTGGCCACTATACCTTCATCACCCTCTTCACTGTATTCCTTTCCTTTGCGCACACTATCAGGCAACGGCGGTGCTTCAAATACGGCACGGTAGATGTTGTTATCTCTATGCTCCAGCTGTGCCAATTGGCCATCAAGGTCGTTCAGTTCATTTTGAAGGTTGTAATACCCTTCACGCAGCAGATGTATCTCTGCTTTAAGTTGTTTTTCTTTTGGGGAGTCGAGTACTTGAAAGGCAATGGCAACAATGATTGCAGCCGTCACCATAGCCGCGGAGAAGAAACCAAGCGCGCGCAGCAGCTTCGTCTTCCACGAAAGTTCCAATTTTTCAAATCTGTGGGTATCAGTGTTGTAGTAATATTTCCTTACCCGCTTCAAATCTCGATTTTAACGGATAAAAATAGTTTTTTAAACCCACATGTTCAGCATATACATGGGTTTAATACGCATTGTTTTAACAAAGTGCATACAACAGTTGAAACATAAAAAAATACGGGCCCCGGAAGGAGCCCGCGCTTTCGTAAGGGGTGGATAGACTATCCTATCCAACACAAAGCTACCTTAGGTGACCGGGTCATAATATCCCTCATGTCCCGTAGATTTCCATCCGTACCTGTACGGATACAATATCGAATGCACGAAACCGTTATTATTACGTCAAAAGGACTTTTTTTATGAGATCGTTGAAGGGAATTATGACGGCTATGCTCATAGCCGCATTGGCAATGGGTGCAGTTTCATGCAAAAAAGAGCATTCTACAAAAAGCACATTATGTACGGGTGATTGCGAAGTACGTGTAGGAAAGATCAGCCAACAAGGAATCACTTACTACCAGTATGGCACCCATATACTTACAGCAAAGGATAATACACAATATGTATTGTACAGTAATACAGTCAACTTGGACAAATTCATAGACAAAAATGTATCCGCACTAATCAAAGAAGCCGACTACACTGTTGAAATGGGTCCAAAGCTGTATTACGTGGTTACGGTCGTTCCAACCCCTTAGAATATTATACCGGCTTTAACACATTGGCATGACATTAAAACCACTGCCATTTTGTTATATTTGCCAACTTCAATAGTAAGGTTGGCAGCACATGCGCAGTATATTTTTAAAAGAAATAAGGTCTTATTTCAGCTCGATAGTAGGGTATGTGGCCATACTCGTTTTTTTGGTGTTCTGTGGGCTGTTCCTATGGGTTTTTGAAGATTCAGGAATACTGTCTTACGGCTATGCCTCACTCGACCGTTTTTTCGAGTTGGCTCCTTGGTTGCTCATTTTGTTGATACCCGCCATTACCATGCGCTCATTCGCTGATGAGTTTAGAGCCGGTACCATTGAGTGGTTGTCTACAAAACCACTGAAAGATTCCGACATCATTTTGGGTAAATACTTCGCTTGTATTGTTTTGGTGGCATTCGCATTGGCACCTACTTTGCTGTATGCATATACCATAGACAACTTGGCGATGCTCAACACAAGCATCGACTTCGGAAGCATCATCGGCTCATATATCGGATTGTTGTTTTTGGCAGCTGCATTCACTGCGGTAGGCATATTCAGTTCTTCCATCACCGGCAATCAGGTGGTGGGATTCCTTACAGGTATGTTCGCTTGCTATATTCTGTATAGCGGTTTCGAATCGTTGAGCAAGCTGCCTGCATTTGCAGAGGGTATAGACTATTACCTGAGCATGGTGGGCATGGCGTTTCATTACAAATCCATCAGCCGCGGATTAATAGACAGTCGCGATGTGGTGTACTTTCTATCTGTCATAGCAATATTCATATCACTTACAAGATATTCATTGAACAGCCGCACTTGGGATACGGCGTCGCAGGACTAGTTTGAACTATATGGCAACAAACGAATCGAAAAAAAGAAAATTACAAAAGAAACAAGCTGCACTACGTTTGGTGGTGCTTGCTGCCATATTGGTATGTCTGAATATGATAGCCGCAAGGTTTCACAAAGGGTTGGATCTTACCAAAGACGAAAGGTTTACACTATCGGAACCTACCAAGCGCATACTTCGTGACATGGACGATGTGGCGGTGATAACCGTATACTTGGAAGGTAAATTCCCTGCAGGATTTCAAAAGCTGAAAGAATCCACCCGTGAGCGTTTGCAATCTTTTCAAGACGTGGCGGGCAGCAATATCAAATTCCAATTCAAAGACCCGTTTGAAGGAAAAGAAGACGAAGAACGAGCCAAAGTATATCAGGTACTTGCCGAAAAGGGCATCTTCGCAGTAAACCTTCAGGTACAGGGTGAGGAAGAAGGATATTCCGAAAAGTTCGTATTCCCTTGGGCTTTGGTTCAATACAAAGGCAAAGAGACACCCGTAAAGTTGTTGGAAAACAAAACAGGCATGGCTCCTTTGGAGAACCTCAACTTTTCAGAGTCGTTGTTGGAGTACAAGTTCGCTAGTGCCATACATCGTGTAAAGCTGCCTACAAAACCTGAGATAGCATACATGATGGGGCATGATGAGCCATTAGGACTGAACACGTTCGACATGCTCAACACCCTCACCGAACAATACAAAGTAGATACATTCGACCTGGTCGAAAACATATACATCCCTTCTTATTACAAGGCGATCATCATCAACAGGCCGCAGAAGGCTTTTGATGATAAGGAGAAGTTCAAGATAGACCAATACGTAATGAACGGTGGGCATGTGCTTTGGGTGATAGACCAATTGCACACACCTATGGACAGTCTACATGCCAACGGGCAATTCATAGCCCTTGATTACGGCTTAAACCTCGATGATCAATTGTTCAAATATGGTGTTCGTGTCAATACCGATCTGATTGAGGAAAAGTATTGTTTACCCATGCCGGTGATAGTTGGCCAGCAAGGTGACGGACAACCACAAATGCAGTTGCGTCCGTGGATGTACTTCCCGGTACTGATACCTGAGTCGGGACACCCTATCGTTAAGAATCTTGATGGTATCGCCAGTCTATATGCAAGCACCATCGATACAATAGCCAACCCTGAGATACAAAAGACCATACTGTTGCAATCAACGCAGTACAGCCGCAAATCGAACGCACCTGTACGTATCAGTTTGGGCATGTTGCAATATCCGCTCGACCAATTATTCAACGAGCCTAAAAAACAATTGCCTGTTGCCGTATTGTTAGAAGGTGAGTTCAACTCAGTATTTAAAAACAGGTTGCACCCCAACTTCTTGAATGTATTGCGCGACTCTCTGAAAAGAGAATACAAAGGCAATTGCGACTCTCCAACATCCATGATAGTGGTGGCAGATGGAGATATGTTCCAAAACGACTTTTCGCAAAAGACAGGGCCAATGGAAATGGGCTATTGGCGTTTTACCGAAACAAGGTTCGCCAACAAAACATTCTTGCTCAACTGTCTTGAATACATGACCGACAACAGCGGACTTTTGGCAGTGCGCTCAAAAGATTCCAAGTTGAGGTTGTTGGACAGAAACAGAATAAAGCGTGAAGAAACCAAATGGCAGTTCGTCAATATCGGTTTACCCATATTGATCGTATTGATATTTGCATCCGCATATATATTCTTCAGAAAACGCAAATACGAAAAGAAACTAACGGGAGAAGGAAAAAGGAAACAAGACAATGCGTAAGACCATAGTTTATATACTGGTATTGGGCATACTCGGGTTTGGAGTATGGTATTTTCTGTTCAGCGACAAGCAATTGTTCAGTGCCGATGAGGCGGGTTTCAAAATAAACAACATCGAGGCCATCCATCGTATTTACTTGGCCAACCAAAGTGGGCAACATATATCGGTAACGCGCACCGAAGACGGATGGATGGTCAATGATATGTACAAAGCTCGTCCGGGTATGATAGACTTGCTCTTGGAAACATTGAAACAACAAGAAGCCGCTTATCCTGCCCCTGAAAATGCACATAATAATATTATTAAGGGCTTGGCGGGAAACGGTATCAAAGTAGAGTTGTACAACAAGAATAACGACCCTATACGTATATTCTATGTTGGCGGACAAGTCGCGGGCAGTGCAGGCACCTACATGTTGATAGAGGGAGCCAAACGCCCATATGTGGTACAGCTACCTGTTTTTCAGGGTTATGTGACACCACGCTACAGTGTGGAGATGGAAGACTGGCGTGACAGAACAGTAATGAACATACCTGCAAGTGAGCTTGAAAAAGTGAGTGTGGAATATCCAACCGAAGAGTTGAACAACTTCACCTTGCAGCAAGATGCAGAAGGAACGCTTTCGGTTTCTGTTCATCCTGAGTTGATGAAGGACAAACAGCTCAACGAAAAGAGGGCAAAAGACTACTCCGGATTTTTTGAAAAAGTGTATTGCGAGGGCTTCCTGAACGGCACATTGCATATCGACTCCATAATTGCCGGTACACAAAAGAACTGTACCATAGAAGTATTGGCCAAAGACGGCAAAAAGGAGCATATAGATATCTACTGGATGCCCATCACGCGTAGGAGTAAAAACATGCTCACAGCAGATCCTGATGTACCTGATGTGTACGATGCAGACCGCCTTTATGCTGTTTTCAACAACTATAAGGATACTGCCATTATACAAAGGAGAACTTTCGGCAAGCTGTTCAGAAAAGGATACGAGTTTTACGAGCAGGATACCAAACAGTAGCCTGAAAAATATATAATACCTACATTTACTGTCCGGCCCGGCCTAACATAGTTGTATGTGATATGACAGTTGCAGCTGATACAAGAATGTTTATCGACGATATTGCCAAATGGTGCAACGGACAATGGTTGCAACACGAAAACAATGCATGCATTGAAGAGTTGTGCATTGACACGAGAAAGGTTGCACAACCTGAACTTGCCCTGTTCTTCGCTTTCAAAACAAGCAACAGAGACGGGCATACTTTCATTTCCACTGCATACGAAAAAGGTATTCGCAACTACGTTGTTACAAACAATGTGGATGTAAGCATATACAAGGGTTCCAACTTCATTCACGTAGCCGATGCTCTTTCCGCATTGCAGCAAATCGCAATGAAACACAGGGCTATGTTCACCCTACCCTGCATCGGTATTACCGGTAGCAACGGAAAGACAATTGTAAAAGAATGGTTGCATCAATTGTTGGCTGAAGACTACAACATCGTTCGCAGCCCCAAAAGTTACAACTCGCAAATAGGTGTTCCATTGTCTGTCGCACTGTTAAGGAGCGAGCATTCATTGGCGATATTCGAAGCCGGTATTTCTCAACCGGGTGAAATGGAAAAGTTAGAAGCCATTGTAAAACCGAACATAGGCATCTTCACCAACATCGGTGAAGCCCATAGTCAAGGCTTCCTAAACGAACGACAAAAGATCAACGAAAAGCTATTCCTTTTCAGGAATGCCAAACACCTGATATACTGTAAAGACCACCACTCGGTAAACGAATGTGTGACTCAATACTGCAAACATATCAATGAGGGAAAAGACGGCCTTAAGTTGTTTACATGGTCGCAAAAGCAAGAATCCAACCTTTGGATAAAAGACATTACCAAGGAGAATCACAGTACAGCCATTACAGCATTGTACAAAGGCTCTGAAGCAACCATCGTCATTCCATTTACAGACAACGCTTCCATAGAGAATACAATACACTGTTGGTGCGCTATGCTTTTGCTGAACGTATCTCAAGATATGATAGCAGAGCGGATGAAACTGCTCAGCCCTGTGAAAATGAGACTGGAGCTGAGGCACGGCATCAATGATTGCACTTTTATCAACGATACATACAATTCCGATCTTACATCACTTGCCATTGCACTTGAATATTTGGAGCAACAACGCCAACACCGTAAGCATACTGTTATATTGTCGGACATGCTACAGATAGCACGCCCCGACAGCGAGCTATACGAAGAAGTGGCAAACATCATCAGTCGTAAGCATATCGGTAGGTTCATCGGAATTGGACCCGCACTATACAAACAGAAAAAACAGTTCAGACAGCACAAGAATGTGCGCAGCATCTTCTTCAAGACCACTGAAGATTTTCTGAAGAACTTTCATTTGATAACATTTGAGAACGAGGCCATACTCTTAAAGGGCTCCCGTCGTTTCTCTTTCGAGCGTATCGGCACGTTGTTGGAACGTAAGGTCCATCAAACGGTGATGTCGATAAACCTATCGGCAATAACACACAATTTGAATGTCTACCGTGGTTATACTCAACCGGGAGTGAAGCTGATGGCAATGGTCAAAGCATTCTCTTATGGTAGCGGCAGCTATGAGATAGCACACAGACTTCAATATTCGGGCGTTGATTATTTGTCCGTAGCATATACCGAAGAAGGCATAGAGCTTCGTAAAACAGGCATCACCATGCCTATCATGGTAATGAGTCCTGATACTGAATCTTTCGATCGCATGATAGCTTGGAAGTTGGAGCCGGAGATATACAATATGCGCTCGCTGAATGCATTTCTCCAAATCGCCAAAACACTTAAAACCGAGCAATACCCCATACACTTGAAGTTGGATACGGGGATGCACCGGCTTGGCTTTGAAGAAATGGAAGTTGATGAACTGACGGAGAAGTTAAGCGGGAACGATCATGTAAAAGTGGTCAGTGTATTCACCCACTTATCGGCCAGTGAAGAGGAGCAGTTTGATGACTTTACAGAGCAACAAGCTGCAAGCTTCGATGCCATGTACAGTATACTTACAGAAAGTATAGGCTACAAGCCATTGCGTCATGTATGCAACTCAGCAGGCATCATCCGTCACAAAAATTTGCATTACGATATGGTGCGCCTTGGATTGGGATTATATGGAATAGACAGCACAGGCTTAGCAGAAAAACAACTGATGCAGCCGGGTACGTTGAAAACCAGTATTGCACAGATAAAGTCAATACCTGTCGGCGACAGTGTAGGCTACAATCGAAAAGGAATCAGCGATAAGGAACGCAGAATAGCAACCATCAGCATAGGCTATGCAGATGGCTATCCACGCTCACTTAGTGGCACAGATGCACATGTATTGATACATAACAGCAAAGCCCCAATAGTCGGTAATATATGCATGGATATGTGTATGGTGGACATCACAGACATACCTCAAGCCAAAGAAGGTGATGAAGTAATCGTATTGGGAGAACAACTCACCGCTTCTCAACTGGCCAAATGGTCGGGCACCATCTCGTACGAAATAATGACAGGCATATCTCAACGTGTGAAACGCGTGTACGAGAACGAAAGTTGATATTATTTTTTCTAGCGAAAATAAAAAAGGGTCAAGCTTCGCTTGACCCTTTTGATGTATCTATACTGACGTTATCTCTTAAGTGCCACTTTCATAACACCTATATTACCTTCAGAATCTTTAAGTACAATGTAGTAGTTACCATCAGCGAATGCTCTCAGGCTAACTTCTTTCTTAGAAGCACCTCTCACCTCGTCTGTCATAACCACTTGACCAATCGAGTTGTAAACATCGATGCCGTAGTTGGCAGCCTTACCATGCCAATCCAACACCACGATGTCAGAAGTAGGGTTAGGATATACATCCAAACCTGTTAGGTCTATTGTGCTAAGATCCAACAATGTGATTCTTAGAATGTTTGATGGTTTAGACCAACATCCTCTGTTGTTGGTTACTGCATAGTATGCACCTATCGTATCAGGATAAGCCACACCTTTAGGACCATCAGGCATTTCGCCACGTGGGCCGAACCATACGAACGAACTGTCGAAGTTGGTATACATCTTATTACCTATCAACGAAATGATCGGAGGATCAGGAGTGATTGAACGAACCATGATCATCGGAGTAGAGTAAACCGTATCAGGCAAGTAACATCCATTATCTGTTTGATTGGCTCTTACAGATACTTGGTCACCATCTTGCAAAGTGGATATCGTGAATGTTGCACCGGGCACCAATGGGAAGCCGTTAACCAACCATCTGAAATCAGGATTGCTACCTAGGTCAATGGCTGTTGCAGTAAATTCGATCAATGAATCCAAACAACCCGGGTTCTTACCTTTTGTTATGGCAACAGTTACCTTAGGTCGCTTACTTGGAGTGATCAACATCTCAATATGAGTTGAAGTATCACGCGGGTTGGCAACACAAGAGTCAGTGGCTATCAATATACATTGAACCCTATCTGTGTTTCTCAAAGAATCCGTTACATATATAGGAGTGGTTGCACCACTTATGGTCAAACCGTTCACCATCCACTGGAACTTAGGATTCTTACCTGCGTTTATGGTATTTGCACTGAATATTACCGGATGTCCCTCACAAGCAGGATTACCACCTGTTGTTTGAGCGATGGTGATATCTGCAGTGATCTTCTCGTGTTTAACAACCACCGAGTCAGAAACCACAACTTTTGGACTCGCACAAGGTGAGTTCGACGTCATTATCACACGTACTATATCATTGTTTTGCAACATTGAAGTAGTGTAATTGACATTCGTTGCACCTGATATGCTAGAACCATTCACGGTCCATTGATATGAAGGAGCAGTACCACCTGTTGTCGGAGTTGCTGTAAACTGCAACGGTTGTCCCGCACAACCCGGGTTGGTACCCACAGTCAATGCGATATTTGCTATCGGCACTTTCTGGGTATATGTTATTTCTATCTCGTTGGACAAGGCTTGTTTCGGAGGCAATGCACAAGGGCTGTCAGCACTTGATGTCATACGTACGGTAAACTTGTCGCCACCGTTACCTATCGATTTGTAGCTTGTACTAGTTGCACCTGAAATGTCAGCACCGTTTCTTCTCCACTGATATGTAGGAGCTCCACCCGGGTTAACATTACTTACAACAGACAATGTAACCGTATCATCTATACATGTAGGGTTGGTACCACCGGTAACACCGATTGTAACAGCAGGGTTGATGGTAACAGCCCTCTTAACAACCACTCTATTGGACACAACTGTATCCACACCACATACGTTTGTATATCTCAACTGCACCCATGCAGTATCGTCATTGTTGAATATGGTACTTCCACCACCCGGATCGACCAATGTATCTGTTGTTTGACCACCAAGCGGCGTGCTGTTCTTAAACCACTGATAGTTTACAACTGTAGCATTGCTCGAAGGCACTGCATAAAACTTAAGCGACGTACCCTGACAAGATGGGTTACCGCCTATCGGAGGGTTGGAAACCGTTACAGTGGCAGTACCACTGCTTGCGCCAAGTATCAGCACTTCATAATCTTCAGCCTGACCGAAGTTCATATTGCTACAAGAATCAAGTCTGTTGGTGGTGAAGTCTGTAATAACACGCATGCGTATCGGCGTACATTTTGTAGCTGTTTGCGGTATGGTAAAGCTGGCAGTATGCGAACTACCTGTGCTTGTTACATTAATACGCTCACCTGTGGTATTACCAAGTATACCATCGTTGTTATAATCCAAGAATACGACACCTTTTTCACCACCGAGAGAGGTAACGGTTATTTGGTAAGAGTTACCGGCTTGCAATATTACTTGGTGTGCGCATGTATTATCTATATATGCCAACTGGCCATCTGTAAAGAAACCACTCGATGTTACATCCAAATATGTACGGCCGGCGTCTGCTATTTTAATATTTCGTGGTCCGTAGTTTGAAGTGGCTGTCGGGTTGTTGGAACCCGGCGTACAAACCGTCGGCAAACCTGTAGTAGGTATCGGTAAAGAACCTGAAGATGATATCAGTGAACTCCTTTGGCTGACCAAAGCACCTATAAACCTGTCACGTTGATCTTTAGTGAACCTGTTTTGACAGTTGGCATAGTTCATAATATTTCTTGCTGTGGCATCTGCAAAAGTATTGCTGGTACAAACATTCGTCTTACCACTGTTACAAGTACCGGGTCCGTAATCTTTGTGCGGCTCGGTATCACAACATCTGTCACCGTCTGTAGTACAATTGGTGTTCGTCGGGCAAGTTGTACCCCCATTACTTCCTTCAAAAGTATGGTATAAGCTGAATGCGTGACCCAATTCGTGAGGCAATGTTATACGGCCTACGTTCATTTGAGTAGCCAACATTATGGTACCGTCAAATCTGTAAAACTCAGGGTGAGTACTTGGGAAGAATGCATATCCTGCTGTAAATGAGCCTGATGTACCGTCATTACCATCCAGCTTGTTCACTACCCATATATTATAGTACCTGTCATTCGGCCATCTTGAGAGTCTTTTCAAACTATCCTTATATGTAGGCGGATTGAATTCATCCGCAACACCTTGTCCCGGAGGGTTGCTCATACGTACACCATATGCCGCATAGTTATAACCAAAGGGACCATAACCGAATATTGCAGATACGTTCGTTCTTGTAATACCTGTGGTGGCAGTACAGTTTGGAGAACGCTGTGCCAACTTGAACCTGAACGGAAAGTATGTACCTCCGTTCGCAGTATCGGGATATGAGCTGTATGTAGCCGCAAATACCTCATTCACATAGTTTATCGTATTTATTATACGAGCATCCGTAGGATTGTATATGGTACCTATTGCACCACCTGTGTGCATTACGTGAACCACCAACGGTATTTCATAGACTGTATCACCTCCTGAGGTGATGGCGATCAATGAGTTCGGGTTTGGCTGAGTGGCCAACCATGATGCAATATTTGCGTTAAGTTGGTTTACTCCTTGCGCGAAAGTGGAGTTGTTCATCGCAGTCTGGTGCGTCTGATCGAATCCACATCGTGCTTGTGCGTTAGCGGCTTGCTGTACACCAAAGCACAACAGAAACAATAGCGTAATTTTACGTATCATGCTACATTATAGTTTTTTACATTCAGTATAGATAGGTAAAAATAGGGTTTTCGTTAATAAAATACTAAAAGATTTGCCTATTTATTAACCTTGGATTTATCAGTTTTACTAAGTTTTTTTCAATAATCACTAAATCTTTATTTTTTTATATTAAATCCTATCTTTGCCCACTCTGTTTTCAGATAAGATATAATAAAAATTTTTAATTAGTAAAAACCTATGCAATTAAAAGGTTTGGTAAAATTTTTTACCGTAGCACTTATCCTTATCTCGCTCTACCAGCTATCATTCACATATGTAGCCAACAACGTAGAAAAAAAGGCGAGAGCAAAAGCTGACAAACGTGCTCAGTTCGAACAACCGGACGCAAAAGGCACTCAGCTTGAAAAACTGTCTGACAGGTACTATGAAGAGATCACAGACAGTCTTCAGGGCGAAGTTGTGTTGAAAGTTCCATTGCTTAAGAAATATACTTATGCAGAGGTGAAAGAACAACAACTGAACCTTGGTCTTGACCTTCAGGGCGGTATGAACGTAACGCTTGAAGTGAGTCTTGACGAATTGGTACGCTCCATGTCCAACAGACCGGGCGATCCAATATTGAATAAGGCCATAGAAGATGCGAACAAAGCAAAAGCCAACAGCCAAGCAAGTTTCGTAACACTTTTCGGTGAAGCTTTTGAAAAGAGCAACCCCGAAAGCAAACTGGCTCAATACTTCACCAAAGCTTCTGAAAAAGAGATTACTCTGAACTCTACCAATAAGCAGGTGTTGTCTAAAATAAACAAAGAAGCCAAAGATGCGATACAGCGAACATACAATGTATTGCTTACTCGTATCGACCGTTTCGGTGTTGTTCAACCAAACGTGAACTTGGACAAAGACAAGGGTATCATCACAGTTGAATTAGCCGGTGTACGTAACCCCGAGCGTGTACGTTCAATGCTTCAGGCTACAGCTAAGCTTCAGTTCTTCGAAACATATTCCAATGCGGATATCATCGAGAACATACAGCAAGCCAACGACGCTTTGGCGACTTACTTGTCAGGCGGTGAAGAAAAAGCTGAGGGTGATGACGCCGCTGCATCTGAAGGTGATACCGAAACAGTAGCAGCCGATAAAGCAGACAACTCGGATACTTCGAGCCTTGCATCTCTTTTGAATACTACAACAAAAGGCGACAGCACTGCAACAGATTCTTCGGGTCAGTTGACACAAGAGCAGTTCACCAAGCAAAACCCATTGTTCGCGGTTTGGTATCCAAACGTATCTCAAGAAGGCAATGTGAACGAAGGTCCTTATGTGGGTTATGTTGCTAAGCGCGATACTGCGAAATTGAACGAATATTTGAGGTTGAATGTTGTCAGGAACAAATTCCCGAACAACATCAAATTCGTATACGGTGCTCAAAACAGAGAAGCTGCAAACGATCCCACGCAACCATTGGTATTGCATGCCATTAAAACAGTTCCCGGTCCTAACGAGTCAAAACTTGAAGGTGACCACGTAACAGAAGCACGCATGGACTACAACCCGCTATCAGGTAAACCTGAAGTGGTTATGGCCATGGACGTAAGCGGTAGCCATATATGGAAGAAGATGACCGGTGACAACGTTGGTAAATATGTTGCGGTTGTATTGGATGATCGTGTATATTCCGCTCCTCGTGTTGACGGTGAAATTTCAGGTGGTAACACTTCCATCAGTGGTAACTTCACTGTTGAAGAAGCAACCGACCTTGCAAACATTCTTAAGTCGGGTAAACTACCTGCTCCTGCACGCATAGTACAAGAGCAAGTTGTGGGTCCTACCCTTGGTGCCGAATCAATCGAGGCGGGACGTAACTCATTGCTTATCTCTTTCGTATTGATATTCGTATTGATGTTGGTGTACTATAATACCGGTGGTATTGTTGCAAACATCGCATTGATATTGAACCTGTTCTTTACAATAGGTATACTTGCATCATTGCACGCTACGTTGACGATGCCGGGTATTGCGGGTCTTGTATTGACCATCGGTATGGCGGTGGATACCAACGTAATCATATTCGAACGTATCAAGGAAGAGCTCGCGAGCGGTAAATCATACCAGCAAGCGGTGATAGACGGTTACAAACGTTCTTACGCTCCTGTTTTGGATGGGCACATCACTACATTGATCACTGCTGTTATCCTATTCATATTCGGTCTTGGACCGGTACTTGGTTTCGCAACAACACAGATCATAGGTTTGTTGTTGTCTTTGTTCTGTGGTATCATGGTATCTCGTATGGTTACCGATATATGGACAAGCCGCGAGCGTCACTTCAACTACTTCACAGGTATATCTAAAGCCATATTCCGTAAAGCGAACTTCGACTTCATCGGTGCTCGTAAAATAGCTTACGTTATTTCAGGATTGGTATTGATAGCGGGTATCAGCTCATTCTTCAACGGGTTCAACTACGGTGTTGAATTCGCAGGTGGACGTAGCTATACCGTTAAGTTTGACGCTGCACACCAAGTGTCTGAAGTGCGTGAGGTTTTGGAACCATACTTCGAAGATTTCCCGATCGTTAAAACATTGGTTTCTGAAAACCAATTGAACATAACCACGGCTTACTTGATAGAAGAGCCGGGATTGGAAGTGGAAGCCAAAGTTCAGAACAAATTGTATGAAGGTTTGAAAGCAGGTAATTTGATACCGGCAAATGTATCTTTCGAGCAATTCAACGCTGACTACGTACAAGCTTCCCAAACAGTATTGCCAACCATATCGGATGACCTTGTTGAAGGTGCCAAGTGGGCGACTGTTCTTGCATTGATAGCCATCTCGATATACATCTTGATGCGTTTCCGCAGATGGCAGTATTCATTGGGTACATTGGTGGCCTTGTTCCACGATGTGTGTGTGACATTGGCAGTATTCTCATTCTTCAGAAACATAGTTCCGTTCTCATTGGAGATAGACCAGCACTTCATTGCTGCGATACTTACGGTGATAGGTTTCTCAATGAACGATACGGTGATCGTATTCGACCGTATTCGTGAGTACTTCCGTAAGTCGCCGAACGAGAACAAGAAGACTGTTATCAACCGTGCGATCAACGATACGCTTAGCCGTACCATTATGACATCACTTACCGTGTTTCTTACAATACTTATATTGTTCATATTCGGTGGTGAGGTTACAAGAGGTTTCGCCTTCGCGATGTTGATAGGTATCTTCACAGGTACTTACTCATCCATCTTCGTTGCAGCTCCTGTACTTATCGATATGGATAAGAAGGACAAACTGAAAGACGAGGTTGACCGTGATGCACAGATAGAAGAATTGAAAAAGATGGCGTAAAAACCATTGATAATTAACATATAAGAAACTGCCGCGTATATTTCGCGGCAGTTTTTTTATGGCACAAATAATTACATTTGTAGACAGCTATGCTACTGGAAAAATTTTTCGAACACTTGGGCCGTATCGCTTTGATGCTTAAAGGCTCTTTTTCGCGCCCTGAAAACACCAAGGTGTACTGGAATGAGTTTATGGAGCAGTGTAACGACATTGGCATACGCTCCTTGCCCATCGTTATCATCATCTCATTTTTCCTCGGAGCGGTACTAACCATCCAAACGGCGTATCAGCTTATCAGCCCGTTGGTACCCAAACCGGTTATAGCACAGATAAACCGTGATTCCACCATACTTGAACTTTCGCCTACGGTTATTTGTATCGTGCTTGCAGGTGTCGTAGGCAGTAAAATAGCATCCGAACTGGGTAACATGCGTGTAAGTGAGCAAATAGATGCTCTGGAAATAATGGGTATCAACACAAAGACTTACTTGATACTTCCTAAAATAGTGGCGGCGCTTATCATCGTACCGTGCCTCATCACACTTTCCATAGCCATCAGCATATTCGGCGGTTACATCGCAGGTATGTTCTCGAGTATCATTACTCGCGAGCAGTTTCATCAAGGATTGATGTTGGAGTTTGTTCCTTACAATCTCTTTTTTGCAATGACCAAATCCCTAACCTTTGCACTCATCATATCCATCATACCCGCATACTACGGCTACAATGTAAAAGGCGGCGCTTTGGAAATAGGCCGCGCCTCAACGACATCGGTTGTGGTTAGTTGTATCCTGATACTGTTGATGGATTATGTGCTCTCCGTGTTGTTGTTGTAACTACTGAACTACAATCAACTGTACCCTTTTTTGACTGCAGAGATATGTTTTAGAGGGGTCCTGTTTGTTTCTGTCGCCGAAGTTTCTGTGCTCAAACATGAACTTGTACGCTTGCCCTTTCCTTAGGTCGTATTCAAAAAATGCATCGTCGGAATAATCGAAACTATAACTTTCTCCCGGTGCCAATTTGACAAAATCAGGCTTGTCGAATCGTTCTACAAAGCTCAGCTTGCGCAGTACCTTCACAGGTGTTCCGGATGAATTGGCCGGCCTGAATCTGAAATGCTTTGAACTGACCCATACTTCCACTTTACAATCGTTCTTGAACACAAAACTGTAATTGAGGTATGTCTCGAATGGAAGCACATCAGGTGCTTTGATGTCCATTTTTACACAATCGCAGAAGTTGTTCTCCTTCATCATTTTCTCCTCTCTGACTTTGGCACGCTTTGCCAACTCTTCTTTGGACAATCCCTTCTTCAGTATGATGACCGTGTCTTTGTAAGTAGCCCTCTTCTTAGGAAGTGTATCGCTTGGCTTTATCGTAATGACTGTCGTCTTCATGTCTGTACGAGGCTTTACGACAGGCTTTGGGGTATCTACATCTTCTTCATCCTTGATTATTACAACCGTGTCTTTAGGAGGAGTTTTTTCTCTGAAAGTGCTTTTGCTTTTTGTTTGGGCAAAAGATGTTGTGGCATGCAACAGCACAACACAAGAGGTAAGAAGCAGTATAATACGGACACGCACTTTATGCACGAATACTAATATACTACTTACACGGAATAAATACAGGCTCCGGACCGGAAGGATCGAAATTTAGGAACAATGGTTCCTTGCCGTCTTTATAATCGAGCTGTATGCCCACACTGGCGGGTATCGGTTTGCAACCTCCGTTATGGCTCATAATGGAGAATTCTGTAACCCGGCAAAATTTGATGTTTATCTCCTCTTTGTTTTGAAAAGTATCCTTATCTCTGAACACAATGAACTCTCCCACGATGTCTTCCACACCATCATTGTAATTGAATCCATATAGGTTATAGCAATACAGTGTTGTTTTATCGCAGCCGAGTAAGGTTACAGATATCTCTTCGTTTAAGGGAATACGATTCAGCGAAGGCGTTTGCGCCTGTGCGGAAAAACGCACAGTGAACAACAAAATCCATATGGCGACTATTGTCTTTCTCATGTGATTATTGCTTGGCTCCAAGCCTTGCCAAACCTTCTTTTGCATCTTTGTACTCTTCGTCGAATACCAACGCTTGTCTGTAATCTATTATGGCTTCGTCCTTCTTACCCATCAACTCGTAGCACAGTCCCCTGTTCATATAGCCTTCAGGGTTTTGCGGCTCCAACTTGGTGATGATATCATACTGGCGCATCGCTTTCTCCAACGAATCTTGCTGCATGTATATATACCCGATGTTGTAGTAAGCGTTTATATAGTACCTGTCTTGCCTGATGGTGTTGATATACTCCAACTTCGCTTGTTCGTAATCTTCTCTGTTCTGATAATAAACACCTTTGCCATACAGAGGGAACACATCTGTCGAGTCCATCTTGAACGCCTTGTCGTAGTACTGCAATGCCAACTTATCGTTTTTGCCACTGTACATGATACCCAATTGCAATACCGCCTCTCTGAAGTCGGGACCTACCTGTGTAGCGGTTTGAAAGTTGGATATGGCCTTTGCCGTATCCTTCATGTCTTTGTATATCATTCCTTTCAGGAAGTAGCCTTCGGCATTGTATACATCTTGTCTCAATACTGTGTTTATCTCCGTAAAAGCCTTCGTGTATTCTTTTATGAACAAGAACATCTTTGCGAGCTTCATGTGTGCACGCTTATCGTCGGGATTCAACTCCAATGCTTTTTCCAACCAGCCTACGCTGGCCTCCACATCCTTATGCTCAAAAAGCATATCACCGATTGCACTGTAATACTCCGCCTTTGTTGAATCCAGCGATATGGCCTTTTTATAATCTTTCAATGCAAGTGTGTCCATCTCAAGACGATCCAATATGGACGCACGTTCAAAATACAGATTCGCTTGTTCTGGATGCTTTTTTATCTCTGCTGTAACACCTTGCAATGCAGGCTCTGTTTTGAACAAAGGATTCTCTTCACCTGTGGTGTTATTTTCATCACATGCCGCAAACAATAGCACCAATGACACGATGCCTAACAATTTCATTCTCATGAATGCAAACTTAAAAAATAGCAATGAGCTTTTACCTAACGATGAGTTTCTTCACCTCCTGCCTATCACTGAACTCCAATACTACAAAATACATGCCCGCATGAAGGTTTCCAGTGTTAAAAGAATGATAAGCCGTACCGGTGGCGTCTTCTATTGCAGCCACCATTCTGCCCGAAAGGTCGTGTATACGTATGGTTCGTAGGTCTGTTGGTACAAAGCGGAAAGTGATGTTCAACAGATGGTCAACAGGATTGGGATACATCACATAACTGTTGACAGGGGTTGTTGTCGGGTCGGGATAAGATAATAACCAAGGATGCTGTGAAAGAGAGAATGCATATTCTCCAAATACGGTTTTACCGTCCATACGTGCCACTTGCTCTTGCGTGAACAACAGTGCACATTGGTCAAAAACATAATCCATGTAATTCATGAACATGATACCGTTACCCGTAGGAGAGCAGTTATCATACTTTGGATATGTGGGACAGCCGGAAGAAGGGTATCCTTGAGGTGGGGTATCGCTTATACCGTCATCTTTACCACCGTTGTTGGGGCAATAACCATCATCATCTCCCCAAATATGAAATAGGCCAAAATAATGACCGAGCTCGTGTGTGAGCGTCCTTCCTTGATCGGAGCCTTTTACATAAATATCATTCAGTGCTACCCGTTTACCGAAGGCTGCGTAATGTAACGTTACTCCCTCTTCTTCTCGCGGCACACTGCTGCCGGTCAAATAAGGAGGTACAGCAAGGCCTACAATGTCGGTTTGTCTTCCATTATCCATTGGATTGACTATCCAAATGTTCAGATAGCTTTCGGGGTCCCAAGCGTCTGCCCCGGCATTGGCACTGTACTTGGCTCCGCTAAACCCGAACCCCGAACCGTATGAACCATCCGAATCGAAGCCTGTCTTAGAGGTTATTATCACTTCATATCCGAGTGTTGCACTACCATCAGGTGCTGTATGTGCCAATCCGAATTGTATTCCGCTGGCGCCTATATAAGGTTTGAAACCGTCAGGTACAGAACTTATATCGGGGTTTTGTGCGGCAAAGTCCATATTGATGACCTTCATTTGAGAATCCAAACGCCTTTCCACTCCGGGTATACCACCGATACTGTTCAATTGAGTTTGAGTCAATACAATATGAAACACCACAGGAACAGTAACATTGACACTTGCAGATACTTTCGCAGCAGCTCGAGGCTTTTCTTCCCGTACCGATGATATGGCATCTTCAACTTCCGTACTCTGTTCCGATAAAGCAGTCACCACATGTGCAAACCCACATTTGCTGGCTTGACCAAAACCCTGTACCGTAGAAAAAAAGAAAAACAGAACCGCTAACCCTCCAATATGTATGTACTTGAACATCCTACCAAAAATAGGAATATTGACGCAATGCCATGTTACATTATTGTCTTTGTTTTCTGTACTCAGCAAAAGCCTTTATCACAACCTGTAATAGAGATTTACAAACACCATAGGGTTGAGCACCTGGCCTACCAACTCAGGCTTTAGACTGTAATAATTGTAGTATTTATCAATTATGTCTACCCGATACGTATTGCCTTGATCCAAGAAATAAATGTATTGCAACTGCACCCCTACTCCGTAGTACACTTTGGAGTTGCTATTTATGGGACGCATATATTCCGCATTCAGATAGAAAGAAGGAATGGTTGTTTTGTTATAAAATGTGGAGTCTTCTATCACTCTGCCTATATCGTTATTGGAACGTTTGCTTATCTGCACATTGTTGCCTTTCAACATGTTCACCCCAACTCCGGGACCTATCATCAGTACCGCATCACCGGGCATCTGCTTTCTGAACCTACCGAAAAGCGAAACATTGATGTTGGTGAAGTTCATGTACAACACATCTTGCCCTCCATTGAAGCGAACCACGGGCAATATCATGGGTGATATTCCTGCAACCACCGTACCTGTAAAACCTGCATTACCGGGCGTATATGACAATACAGCTCTGGCACCGGGTGCTCCTGAAGCATGGTTATGCCCGTTCACCTTACCGTTGAACATCAAAGGGAAACCCAATTCCGCACCTATACCCGCCTCCACTTGAGCAAGCCCGGTAAATGTCATCATCATCAGTGCTATCAACAACCTAAAACGTATCATAATGCTAATGTAAGTGTATATATGCAAACAGCGTCATATCCTGTTTAAAGCACTGAATATCAAAATAGTAGAAAGCGCTTTACTAACGGCTTGTTAATCGTTTACAAACACCCGGTTAAGGTTCGTGAAATATTTCATTTAAGGCCGTGTCGTGTTGCATATTTGTGAAGCAAAACAAACAACAAACATTACAAACAAACGCAACGACAAAGAAAGACACGCATGAGAAAACTAATGACATACCCCGTTGGCCTAGTGCTTAAGCTATATATGGCTTATGCTTTCTACCTTGTGAACAAAGAGGAAAGAAGACTGGCTCGCGAAGCGTCAATCGCCAAAAAGCCTGCATTGGGAACTGCGTAATATCCTTAGAACTTACCTTCCGCAATAAATGCAAATCCACCGATTTGCCACCTCTGGTTTATTCCAAAACCGTCTATCGCCCTCGTACAACTCGTTTCATAGTCTCCACAACGCACCATTTCGTAACGTCTTTCTTGTTCGGCTATATCGTTTATGAGAAATATCTTTCCGGAAGAAGGAAAGTAAATGAGCCAATCGTTACCTGCTGTAATACTTCTGATATTACCCGTAGTGGTAAACTCCGAGAAATACAATGTGTCTTCTCTTATAGTTGATACTTGACGACTGCCGTTATATACGAACGAAGCCTCTTCTATCACTTGATCCCACTCTGCACCAACAGCCAACTTCTTCAGTACAAAGGTTCTAGCCACCGATCTTGGAAAGCCGGTAAAAGCAAAATCCACAGACTGTGAAGTGCAGTATACCTTCTTCTTACAGCAAGACGATACTGACAACGCAACAATAAATAAGGATAATAGTGCCGAAACACGCACAATGTTCATTCTTACTCCTCCCTGTTTAGGTAAACAAAAGTAATGCATCCTGCCAAGCGATAAAGACCTGTTGCTTATTTTTTACTTTAATATGTATAAATGCCCGTATCCGGTATTTTTAGTCAACTATATGTTTTCAGAGAGATATTTTATAAATTCGGTGCTAATTATATATTTAAGCACTATGCGTACTTTATACAATGTGATCGGGCTGTCTTTGGGTATTCTATTGATAAGCAGCTGTGTAAGGAAAAATGAAACCATCGAACCTGCTGCTCCACCGCAGGGAGGTAAGGGCGGACATGTAACCTTGGCCGTTACGGCTCAGCATCACGAAAAAAACCTTACCGATGCAAGGATATTCATTAAATACGCTTCAACAACCGCTCCGGCTGATACCATGGGCTACGATGAGGCCAGAGATGTAGGTGTGGTGAACGGTAGACCGGGCGTTGTGTTCGATAGCCTTAAGCAGGGAGATTATTACATTTTCGCCTTGGGTCAGGATGACTCAGTTATCGGCAACAGGTTCAACCTGTATGGCGGTGCCACGTACAAAGTGGTGGACACATTGCACAAAACTTACGATGTATATATTGCGATCAACAACGAATTGCATCACAAATAATTCAATACAAGTTATTTTACATAGCCGCTCAATCGAGCGGCTTTTTTTTGTACCCAACCAAAACCCGGGTTTACCCTATCTTTGTTACAAGTGAGGTATACATTCGCCATATTACTGTTGATAGCTATGAGCTATCAGTATGTTGCCAAGGTGGGCATCATAGTATGGTACCGCGCCAATACCGATTACATCACCAAGGAATATTGCGAGAACAAGGACAAGCCTGAGCTGAAGTGTAACGGTCAATGTTATCTAAGCAAGCAATTGTCCAAGGTGGATAAGGGCGCTGATACCGACAAAGAGAGCCCTGTGGTATACGAAAAGAACGACCTACCTGTTTACTTCACCACAGAAAAGCCAAGTTTTTATTTCCAACTACTGCCCGAAAAACAAAAACAACATTCACAATACTCGAGCGACTACTTTTACACTTATATTTCTTCCTGTTTTCATCCACCCAACTTCTGTTGATTGAACCATCAATGTAGCATTGGTATATCCGGTGCTTAACATTCACCATTCAATACAACGGAATGAAATATATCATCGGTTGTATGCTGCTTATTGCAGGAACATTTGTTGCATCCGCATGTGATATATGTGGTGCTTCGGCGGGCAATCAAAACCTTGGTTTGCTGCCACAAATGAACCGACACTTTGCAGGCATACAATATCAATACAATACTTTCGGCAGCGTATACCGCTACCTGAGTGACAGCAAGCCCGATAGGCATGATGAACAACACTATCGGACAGTGCAATTATGGGGCAGGTATTGCATCGGAGACAATTGGCAGCTATTCGCTTTTGTACCATACAGAAGCAATGTGCACATTTCCGACAACACCTACACCTATACCAACGGCATTGGCGACATCAGTTTGTTGGTCAATCGTATCATATACAGCACCCCACAGTGCATTGATAGCGGATGGCGACACAGACTGCAAGGAGGAGTGGGCATAAAAGCCCCTACAGGTAAGTACATTGGCACTTCGGAATTGCAAAAATCCGGAGTACCCAACATGCAGCCGGGCACCGGCTCTTGGGATGTGCCCATCAACCTCAACTACACGATAAGCAAGAACGCATACGGCATCAATGTTGATGCATCTTACAGCTTTACAACAGTAAGCAAAGACGGATATAAGTTCGGCAATAAGCTCAACTCGCAATTGTCTGCATTTTATCACATTCAAAAAGGGAAACTATTCTTATTTCCACAAATTGGATTCAGGTACGAATACTCCCTGCACGATTACGACAATTATGCACGGCGTTGGCTCAACACCCAAACGGGTGGGCATATACTGTCAGCCACTGTGGGAGTGCAGTTATACCTGAAGTCTGTTGGTGTGCAGATGTCGTACCAAAAGCCTGTTTATCAAAAATATGCACAAGGTTTTGTCACACCGGTAGGCAGGTTCGATTCCGGAATATTGTTCTTATTATAAAACAGTAAACAATGAATTGGAACAGAACAATATCCCTTACAATAACAACAATCATGATGCTTCTGTCGGCATGTCAAAAAAAGGCGGATACAGAAGTAAAACCTGACGATGTTACCATATCCATCGCCTCTCCTGCTTCCAAGCAGATATTTCACAAAGGCGATACGGTAAAAGTTAATGCAGATGTTGCTTATACGGAGCAGTTGCACGGCTATATCGTCACCATTACAAATACGGCGAACGGTGTTGTTGTCTTCGAAACCGAAGGACATTCGCACAGCGACCATATGGCCATAAACGAAACATGGGTGGATACTCTGAATACATCCACTGAACTCGAATTGACCGTAACTGCGGTCATCGATCACGATGAAAACTTAAAAAATGCAAAACTGATTTTTAACTGCCAACCTTAACCGGCGATTAAACGTCTTATTTTATAACAATAAAAAAAATAATTGTCATGAATATGTCATTGAAAAACCTAACGATCACTATGCTGTCAGTATTGACGCTTACATTCTCGGCTTGTACCAAAAAGCCCGATACGGTAATAACCACCGATCCGACCATCCCAACCAACCCCACCACACACGACAAAGCAGAAATGCACTTCAATTTTCATCAATACTTCGGTAATGAAGAAATAGTGTTCAATACGGGCAATTACACTACGGCTCAAAGCGAGCAGATAACCATTTCCACATTCAACTATTGGATCACCAACATTAAGTTCGTCAAAGAAGACGGCTCAGAATATGTGGAACCTGAAAGCTACCGCTTGATACGTGGTGACAAACATGCCACACACCATTTCCATGTGGAGGATGTACCTGCAGGCACATACAAGGGTATCAAGTTCATGATAGGCGTGGATGTTCCTCGCAATACATCCGGTGCACAAACAGGTGCATTGGATCCAACCATTAATCCGGACATGTTCTGGAGTTGGAGCACAGGTTATATTCAAGCCAAGTTGGAAGGCACATCACCACAATCAACCGAAACAGGCAATGCTTATCAATATCATATCGGAGGTGTGGCAGCAGGTACTGAAACTCCACGTGAAGTAATGTTGGACTTCCCAAATACCATTACCGTAGGTGAACAAGCAGGTTCCATGGTCATCAAAGCAGATGCTGCCAAGTGGTTCCCAACACCGATGCCCATCGCTTCTATGGCGATTATGACGCATCCGGGTGCAGGAGCTTCCAAAATAGCTGACAATTATGCTAAGATGTTCAGCGTAATGTCTGCCGGCAACGAATAGATTGTTTTCAATGAATTGGTTAACTTGAACATTATGAAATACATTTTTCACAGTTTGCTGTTGGTTGGTACATTGGCTTTGCTCAGTACATCTTCTTGCAAGAAAAAAGAGAATGAAGCCGTGGCGGGTAAAGGAGGTAGCGCAGTATTGAAAGTATCTCCCAAACACCACAGCGATTATATCGACAGCTGTACGATATTCTTGAAATACAATGCGCAAGACAAGCCTTCCTCTTACGACGAGCAGGTGGTTTGCGTACAAGAGAACGGTAAGCCCGTTGCCACATTCACAGGACTGAAGAAGGGCAACTACTACGTTTACGGTGATGGTTGGGACCCCGATATAGAACAAAAAGTTGTCGGCGGCATACCCTATACCGTATCGGAAGAAAAAACGTATGACATCAATGTTCCTGTCACAGAAGGCGATTGATATTGCTTTATTATACTCAGACAAAGGCTGCCGATGGCAGCCTTTGTTGCTTTTTGACTATTATTTGCTGATTTTTGGTAAATGTTACGAGCATTATTGATGGTGGGTATCGGAGGATTTTTTGGGAGCGTGGCCCGTTATGGGGTCAAGTTGCTTACAGATAAATTTCTGCCTGATGGGTTCCCTTATGCCACGCTCATCGTCAATCTGTTGGGTTGCTTCATTATAGGATTGTTGTTCGGCATGGTGGGCAACAAACAAATAGGCAACAATACATGGCTCGTATTCGCCACAGGTTTTTGCGGAGCTTTCACCACCTTCTCCACCTTTGCGTTAGAGAACAATGTATTGGCTGCAGACGGACAATCAAATTCGGCCATTGTATACACAGTCATCAGTTTGGTGGTCGGCTTGTTGCTCTGCCGTCTGGGTATGGGGCTTGTGCGCTAAGAGTAGCTGAACTCTTTTACCTTACTGTCTTTCATCAACAGCTCCGCACCTTTAGTATGATTTTTCCTTGAAGTGTTTACCGACCATCTAATCACGATATGCCCATTCTGCTTTTCGTAACGTGTCTCTCCGGGCTTTATACCATGCTCCTTAAAGTATTGGTCGAATTGTATTTCTTCCAATGACGTACCCTCCACAAAAGAAACTTTATAGGTATACGTTTCTGTAAATCTGGCCAGCATATCATCCGCCTTGTGCAACACGGTAAGTATTATCCAAACCACCGCAGTTACAAACGCCGCCAAATAATACTCCCCTATTCCAACCGTTATGCCAACCGCAGCTGCTATCCATACCGTGGCTGCCGTGGTAAGGCCATGTACATGGTTCCTACCTCTGAAGATGATACCGGCACCTATAAAACCGATTCCTGTGACAATATTCGATGCTATACGGCTGATGTCCATATGACCGTACGAGTCCAATTGAGCAAAGTTGTAAGAAACCACTGTGAACAGGGTTGAGCCTGCCGTTACCAATATTAGAGTACGCAGGCCTGCAGGCTTGCTCCTGCGCTGGCGCTCCAGGCCCAATATGGCTCCCAGTAGCACCGCTATCAATACTTTCTGAATATCCGTTGAGTACAACTCCATATATAAAAATAAACCTATTAATTGACAACAGCCTATTTTTGAATAATCCACGCGGGTTTGCTAATTTAGCAAGCTGAAATTCTTCAAGTTTTCATGATAGAGATACACGTGCCTGAAGTAGGCGAATCCATTAGTGAAGTCACCCTAGTAACATGGCTGAAAAAAGACGGTGAATGGGTAGAGCGAGATGAAGTACTGTGCGAAATGGAATCCGAAAAGGCCACCTTTGAACTGAATGCCGAAAAAGCCGGCATATTGCACATTGTTGCGCAAGAAGGAACCGACCTGCAAATAGGCGATCTGGCATGTAAAATAGACGAAACCGTCGCACGTCCCGAAGGTGCCGATGCTCCGCAAGAAAAGGCAGAGGAAGCTCCTGCAAAAGTTGAGAAAAAAGCCGAAGCTCCAAAACAAGAAGCTCCTGCCAAGATGGACGATGCAAAAGCAACACCTGTTGCCAAAACAATGATGGCTGAGAACAAACTCAAGTCGTCTGACGTTAAAGGAACAGGAGAAGGGGGACGCATACTGAAGAAAGATGTATTGGCGGCACTGGAAAATCCGGGCAAGCCAAAAGGTGGAGCCATCACTCGCAACGACGAGCGCAAGAAAATGAGCAACCTGCGCAAAACCGTCAGCCGCAGACTTGTAGAAGCAAAAAACAGCACTGCCATGCTCACAACCTTCAACGAGGTGGATATGAGCCGTATCATGGAAGTGCGCAAACAATACAAAGACATATTCAAAGAGCAGCACGGTGTCAACCTAGGCTTCATGTCCTTCTTCACCAAAGCATGTACATATGCATTGTTGGAGTGGCCTGCTGTGAATGCATACATCGATGGTGATGAAGTGGTATACCACGATTACTGTGACATATCCATTGCAGTATCAGCACCGAAAGGTTTGGTTGTACCGGTTATCAGAAATGCCGAAGCACTCAGCATGGCAGAGATAGAAAGCACGGTAAAAGAGTTAGCAACCAAAGCACGTGACAACAAATTGACGATGGAAGAAATGACAGGCGGTACATTCACCATTACCAACGGAGGTGTATTCGGTTCGTTGCTTTCCACACCGATCATCAACATACCACAAAGTGCGATATTGGGTATGCACAAAATAGAAGACCGCCCGATAGCCATAAACGGCAAAGTGGAGATTCGCCCGATGATGTATCTGGCACTTAGCTACGACCACCGTATCATCGACGGACGCGAATCGGTAAGCTTCTTGGTAAGGGTTAAGGAATTGCTTGAAAATCCTGAACTGATGCTGATGGGCAAAGACCCTGTTAAGGCACTGCTTGAACTTTAATATTTGAACGCAACATAGTCTTACAAAGCCGCTCATTGAGCGGCTTTTGTATTTTCATACAAAACGCTATGATGTCGCTCTTCCGTACTTGTGACAATCTATGTAATTGCTAATGTTTACGAATGAAGTTATATGGGCAAATAAGAAGATATTAAATGGTGTGTTTATATTAAAGGACATTGGTGTACTACAAATCATACGATAATCGACACATTTTAGGAGGGAGATCTATACATCTAAAAATAGCATCACTTTTATCGTACCTTACTTTATATTCATTCTTCATGAAACAGTTAATCATAGCCCTTTTTCTACTACAGTCGCTATTATGCAAAGGTCAAGTAAGGTTACTAAGTTTTGAGGACAGCAACTATAAAGTTGTGATTACTGATACCAAAACTATTGATAGTGGATATGTACTAAGCATGTGTATGGTTGACAGTAATCAGCCCAATTACAGCGCACTCATTAAAACGGACACAAAGGGAAATCTGGTTTGGACAAAAAAAATACCTTACTTCTATTACGGTGGGTATATTCATTTATGTAGAAATGGCGATTATTTTATAAACTCAACAGATCAGATAAAAAACTTTGCTCGTGTCGATAGTAACGGTGTTGTTCTATGGAATTTGATTTTCAGTTTTTCAATTAATGGCGCAGAAAGCAACAGAAATTATGATGTATTGGAACTACCCAACGGAACCTTTGCCTTGTGTGGAACAAATAGGTTCAGAAAGAATCAAGGATATAACAATTACAATGGTTGGCTGATATTTCTTGATAGCGCAACTGGTGCCCCGCTATCTATGGAAAAGTTTTACGAATACAAGAATTGGCAATTAAGCTATGACTATCAATTTAATAGCCTTATTTTTTTAAACGGGTATATATACATCGGAGGGTCCTCAACAATAAACTTTAAGACAAGATGTACCATATGGAAACTCGACACACTTGGAAATTATATTGAAGCATATTATCTAGATGATGCTTTTTTACTAAATAATAAAAATTACGTAGCAGGCACTATTACACAACTTGAGAAAATCAACAACAAAATGTATGTCGCGGGCAATTATATCAATGACAAACAAGCGACTGACAGCGAAAGGCATGAAGTCATTTTTGTCGGTACATTTGATACATTTTCAAAAAAAATGTCAGTCAAACTATTCGATTACGATAGCAGTATACGCTACGTGAATACAAGTAAAGTATATTTTGAGGACACATCTTCTTTTTATTTTTCAGCCGACCCCGATTATTATTCCTCAAGTCACCCACTTTACAAGAGGGGAAATTCTATTTATACAATAAATATACATGGGCATTCATTGCGCGCATATAAAATATCAACCGATTCTTCACTCAACATCCGAACTGTTGCTTCAAAAGAAGACACCATAATCGTAAGCGGAGAAATAGGAGATCACTATAAAGGATTCTACTCATATTTTATCACTAATAAAATAGTTGCAAATACCTGTGGCTTTTATGATACTACTTTGAGTGTAGATACTTTTTCCGGTTACTTAACACCGATTGACACACCAAATATACTTTCTGCTACAATTATTGCACCTTATTTTATTAGTGATACTTCTACAAATGCAGACTCCTTAAGTTATAAGTACTTGTGTGGTGATGATCCACTTAACAATATATACAACATAAGCTATAAATATGATAATATCATAGTCTATCCTAACCCTAATAATGGAGTATTTGCAATTCATTTTCCTGACGAAAAGCCAGATGAGAATTTTGACATAACATTATTTGACCTATTAGGAAGAACTTTAGAATTTACTGTTGTTGATATTACCGAACACGAAAAATCAGTACACATAAATTCTAACATAAAGGGTATCATTTACTGTCGTATTAAAACATCTGACAGTTCCTATTCAAGTATAATCAGAGTTCAGTAGAAAGGCTCTATCATTTCCTTTATAATTCTACCTTTGCACTCCATGCAATTTATCTGGCAACATATAGATACCATTATACAAGAGTATACGGGCGCACATCCGCTTCCGTATTTCCTTAAGGGCTATTACAAGCAGCATCCGAAACTGGGTAGCCGCGACCGTAAAATGCTCAGCGAAATGGCATACTGTTGGTATCGTGCCGAAAAGGCGGTAGACAAAACACTGCCTTTCAACGAAAGGATGACCGCATGTATACATCTCTGTCGTACAGAGAACAAGCACTTGCTACGCTTGATAGAACCATACTATCCACCTGCAAATGCAGACAAACTAAAGGTGGATATCGACAGAATATTCCCTCACGATATTGAGTTGTCTACCGGTATTAATAAAACCGATTGGCTCAACAATATGTTGGTTCAGCCTGACTTGTTCATCCGTCTACGTAAAGAGCATGAAAGGGTTTTGGCATTGTTGGAGCAGGAAAATATACCTTATTCGGAAATCACCAATGATTGTATTGCATTACCGAACGGCACACCCATCGACAAAATGATACCTCCTTTCGTATATGTGGTGCAAGATGCCTCCTCTCAAAAAACAGCGGAGTATTTTACACCAAAGCCTTACGAAAATTGGTGGGACTGCTGCTCCGGTGCCGGAGGAAAATCGCTTTTGTTGAAAGACAAAGAACCTCTTGTCGAGTTGACCGTATCTGACACGCGTAAGACCATACTCAACAATTTGAAAGAACGTTTTCGTTTGTACAGTCATATCTTCCCAACTACTTTCAAGGTGGATGTGGCGAACAGTGAAGAACTGCATGATGTAATGCGCAACCGTGAGTTTGACAACATCATATGCGATGTACCTTGTACGGGTTCAGGCACATGGGCTCGCACTCCAGAGCAAATGCACTTCTTCAAAGCAAAAACATTGGTTGAATATGCTTCAAGGCAAAGAGACATATCCGTAAATGCAACCGACTTGTTGAAACCCGGAGGTAAGCTATACTACATCACCTGCTCCGTATTCAAAGAAGAGAATGAACATGTGGTGGAACATCTTGTAAAACAAACAGGACTTATCGTTGAAAGATCGGAATTGATAAACGGTATCGGGATCAAGGCGGACAGTATGTTCATCGCCGTATTAAAGAAGCCTGCTTAGTACCTAACCATCTTCAGCACTTTCTCTTCTTCGTCGGAGGTTATTTTCAGAAAGTACATTCCATTTGGCAAATGTGGCATTTCCAACGTTATGGTTTGCGTACCTACACTCACATTGGTATTGTATGTATACACCACTCTACCACTCATGTCCGTAAGTTGTAGACCCAAATCTGCGTTGCGCTCTTTGTACACTCTTACACGCAATTGACTGTTGAACGGATTTGGTCCTACGGTCACCCAATTGTTAGCATCAGGCATTTTGGCAACCTCTTTTACGTTCAGTAGTTCCAAAGCGTAATGGAAGTTAGGCACACCGTGTCCCAATTGCGGACCGGGATTGCCATATCTGTGTGCACTTTTCTCTATTGCTGTACGTATCTCGTATGGCGTAAAGTTGCCACTTGCTTGCATGAGGCATGCCGCCCATCCTGCTAATTGCGGTGTGGCGTAAGAAGTACCACTGGTGAATGTGGGTGTTGTAGTAGTTCGTATCACTGCAGCCGGTGCTCCGGGCATACATACATTCGGCTTGATGGTTCCTGCCGAGTTGGGACCATATCCGCTGTTGCTTGCAGGTACTTTATCCAAACCGACAGAGCCTACGGTTAGGGCGCTGTCCGCATCTCCGGGAGTCAAAATATAGTTCCAACTGCCGCCACCTTCGTTACCTGCGGATACCACCATCAATATACCCTTGGTTGTAGCCATATTCACACCCTTTGTGGCTATGGTTGTTTTGCCGTCAATCTCTGCATAGGTCAACGAAAAAGGTACCGGTAGTGTAAACTTGTCGTAGCCTACGGATATGGTTATCACATCTGCACCCACACTGTCTGCACGTTCCGATGCGGCAACTATATTGTCCATTTCCAACACTTGCTCCGTACCGCCCACCTCTGTGTTGTACAAAGCATAATCCGATTCGGGTGCACTACCTACATATATACCGGGTAGATTACCCGCCATTGTAGAAAGGGCGGTTGTTCCATGCTGTCCACTTGTGAACACATTGGTATTGGCCTGTACAAAATTGTATTGGTCTTTAAGTCGACCACTGTTCATCAGACTATCAAACGCAGGTGCACCGTTCACTCCTGCAAAACCTTCATCGAGTACCGCTATAAGTTTGCCTTGCCCTTTCCATCCTATGTCGTGCAAGTAGTCACCGTTAACCAAAGCACTTTGGTTGTACGTGGCTCCATAGTACGCAGATGAACCGGTGGTTTTTGCGTAGGTCTGAGTATTGTTGTTTCCCGTACCCTTGTGCAAACCCGTAGAATAGTACGCTATGTACTCTATGCTCTTTATGAAGAGTTTGCCTTGTATGTTTTGGATCTTGGAAGAATCGTTCAACAACAATATGGTATAGTTGAACCATTTGGAGGTCATGTGTACCTTACCGCTAGTCAGTGTCAACACACTGTCCATATATGCCGGAGATACGGGTAGGTCTGTACTGTCTATGGCAATACTTTGAGCAGTACGCCTATCTATGGCTCTTTGCGAAAGGAAACCTAATGGATTGCTTAAACTTTGGGTAGTACCGCCTTTGTCGGTAAAGCTGATTCTAAAACCGTATTGCGGTTGACCATTAACGTTTGTGGTGACAAGAAATAAACACAATACACACCACACTACCCATCTGCACATTGTTTTTTGTTTTAGTTATGGTCCACCGCGCGCATAATGACACCCTTGCCATCGCGACACTGAGAACCTTTAGGCTCATACACCCACCTAATATATTCACGATATATCATGCCCACGCCTGAAGCGTAAACTTCATTGCTCTTGGTACGAGTGGCAGGCGCGCTTGGGAACAACTCAGGGTCGCCTTCTGCTTCGTCCACTTCCAATACAGTTACAGTGTTATCGAATACTTTATATCCTGTGTTGAATGATTCACCCAGATTCCTGTATTCGTATACCCAGTCTTTGTAGAAGTAAAAATCAGGATCGTCTACTTCGATATAGCTGTTACCTTCCCAGCTCTTACGCTCTTCAACAGGGAAAGCCATTTTTATGAAACGTAGTTGATCGTATACCATCTCAAGGTTGGTACCTGTATTGGTCACGTAGAATACTCTATGCGATTTCCAAGGGTCTTCCACTTTCTTCCTGATGCTTGTTTCCACTCTAAACGACAAACGTCCTTGCTTGTCGGTGAATGTGTCTGCTACTCTGTGCATCAGTTGATAGTTGTAATAACGCTCCACACAGAAAGTATCATCCCAAACTGTAGAGTCCACATCATAGATAACCCACTTGCCTACTTCCAACGGGTAGAATTCTTCATTCTGTGGCAAAGGAGCAGGTCTATCGTCTGCTTTTTTACAAGAATATGTAATCACCATTAGGGCAAATGCCATCAGCAAGAAAGGTAGCGACTTCTTGATCATACGATTAATCTAATACTGTTATTACCGTAAATATAACCAAAGAAACGAAAAGTTAATATTTTCAGAAAGCATAATCGGTGATTTTAACCGGATATATGACTTTTAGCTGATTTTGAGGCTGTTATTACTCAAATCCGGCCTGAATTACGCCTCCTCCGACCACATCGTCGCCCTCGTAGAATACTGCCGACTGTCCCGGTGCAATGCTGTTTACCGAATGTGTGAAATTTACTTCAACTCCTTCGTCCAGTCGGCGAATGATGGATTCCGAGCCCGGATCTTTGTAGCGGATCTTGGTTACGGCTTCAAGGCCGTCCGGTATCTCGTCGTATTTGATATGATTGATGCCTTTTACGGTCATCTTGCTTTGTTGCAGTTCATCCACCTCTCCTAATACCACTGTATTGGTCTCAGGGATTATCTTGGTCACATACATCGGCTTACCGAATGCCACACCCAATCCTTTACGCTGACCGATGGTGTAAAACGGATAGCCATGATGTTTACCCACTTTTTCGCCGCTGGCCAATATAAAATCACCACCGGCAACTTCTTGCTCCAATTGCGGATTGTTCCTTTTCAAAAACCCACGATAGTCGTTATCCGGCACAAAGCATATTTCGTAACTCTCCGCTTTTTTGGACAGCTCCTCATAGCCCATATCGGCAGCTATTTGGCGAACTTCTGTTTTCAAATAATCACCAAGTGGATATATACTGCGGCTCAAACAATCCTGCCCCAAGCCCCATAGCACATAGCTCTGGTCTTTGGTCAAGTCTTTGGCTTTTGACAACACATGTCTGTTGTTCTCTTCACGAACCTTCACATAGTGGCCGGTTGCGATAAAGTCGCAGTTCAGCGCATCTGCACGCTTCAACAATGCCGACCATTTGATATGGGTATTGCAAAGCACACATGGGTTCGGCGTACGTCCTGCAAGGTATTCGTCCACAAAATTGTTGATGACGAAATCTCCAAACTCCTCACGAATGTCCAATATATAGTGCGGGAAACCATGCTCAACAGCCGCCTGACGTGCATCGTTGAACGAATCCAAATTGCAACATCCGGTTTCTTTCTTTCCTCCTCCCGAACTTGCATAATCCCAAGTCTTCATAGTAATGCCTACTACCTCATAACCTTGATTATGAAGCATTAACGCACTGATGGTACTGTCGATACCACCACTCATAGCCACCAATACTTTTCCGTTCCTACTCATATTATGCCCTTTCAGGATTTGCAAAGGTACGAATAGTATCGCGAGCAGCCATTTTGCTGTTATAGATAATCGGCACACCCTTATCAGCACCTGCGATATACTGCTTTTTGCTTCATCCGGGTTAACTTTGACACATGCACTACACGGTGAAATTTCCCAACAAAACGGTCAGCTACCTGCTCAACACATCGTTTGAGCATATAGACGAGCTGATAAAAAGGGATGAGTGCATCGTGATAACAGACAAAAACGTTGAAAAGCATCACGCCAACCTATTCAAAGGTTTTAAAAAAGTGATAGCTCTCGAACCGGGAGAAGCATCCAAAAGCATTGAAAATGTGCAGATTGCCACACAAGAGTTGCTTGATGTAGAGGCACATAGAGGTTCTTACATAATAGGTGTAGGCGGTGGCATGACAACAGACTTCACAGGATTTCTTGCATCGATATATATGCGTGGCGTCAAGTTCGGTTATGTACCCACTTCTTTGTTAGGAATGGTGGATGCATCGGTTGGTGGTAAGAACGGCATCAACTATCAACTGCAAAAAAACCTTCTGGGCACTTTCAATCAACCGGAGTTCATTTTGTTCGACACGGCTTTTCTTAAAACATTGCCAAGTGAAGAATGGTGTAACGGTTTTGCAGAGGTCATCAAATATGCTTGTTTGTTCGATAAAGAAATGTTTGACGAACTGGTGGAGCATGATATCGCCTATTATCAAAAGGACGATGCTGCAACTGCGTCTGTAATTGCCAAATGTGTGGACTGGAAAAACAAAATAGTTCAGAGCGACGAATTGGAAAACGGCAGAAGAAAACTACTCAACTTCGGACATACTGCCGGTCATGCTTTTGAAACTATAAACAATATTCCTCATGGCCATGCGGTGGCATTGGGCATGTTGGTGGCATGCAAAGTTTCCGAAGCGCATGGATTGGACAAACAAGTGTATGCACAACTGAAAACATTGCTGCAGCAGTACAACCTACCTGTGATCATCGATACAAACATCGACAAAGTGATGCAGGTGTTGAACATGGATAAAAAGAAGAACAACAACGGTATCGACTTCGTACTGTTGAAAAGCATCGGCGATGCCTACTTGAAGAACGTTACAACAGAAAATATAAAACACACTTTAGAAGAATTTACGAATGCAGGCGATAGTTGAACCGGGTACAATTTCAGGGACCATAACAGCACCTCCATCCAAAAGCATCATGCAGCGTGTATGCGCAGCGGCATTGTTACACAATGGCAAAACCATTATCAATAATCCGGGCAACAGCGCCGACGACAAAGCCGCACTCAACATCATTCAACAACTTGGTGCGGAAATATCTTATACAGAGAACGGCATACTCGAAATAATAAGTACAGGAGTACAACCCACAACTGATATCAACTGCGGTGAAAGCGGATTGTCCGCAAGGTTATTCATACCCATTGCAGCTTGTACCGATAAAGCTGTCACGATAACAGGTTCCGGCAGCTTACTCAAACGCCCCATGACGGAGTACTTAAGCATACTACCTGAACTTGGCGTTACCATCAAATCAAACAACGACACACTACCCTTCAAAGTTACCGGGCCGTTACAACCTAAAGACATAACAGTAGATGGTTCGCTCAGTTCGCAATTCATAAGTGGCTTACTCATCACCTTTGCATTTTATGCCACTGAACCGGTAACCATCACAGTTGATAGACTCACAAGCAAACCATATATCGACCTGACCTTACAAGTATTGGAACACTTTGGCAAACAAGTTGCCAACAAGGACTATAAGGCATTTACCATAACTCCTACCGAAGAAGAAACACAAGATATTTTCATCAACATAGAGGGAGATTGGAGTGCCGCATCGGCAATGTTGGTGGCAGGTGCTATTGCCGGAGATATAACGATAGAAGGAATTGACCGATCATCTTTACAAGGTGATAAAGCGATAGTGAACATACTAAAGCAAGCAGGTGCCACAGTTGAAGAAAACGAATACAGTGTATCGATACTACGTCCTGAAATGCTTGCGGCTTTCGAATATGATGCCACCGATACACCTGATTTGTTTCCTGTATTGTCTGTTCTTGCAGGAGTATGCAAAGGAGAGAGCACAATCAGAGGCGTGAAAAGATTGATACACAAAGAGAGCAACCGCATAGTAAGCATATCTGATATGCTATCGGCCTTGGGCATCTTTCACTCCGTGTATGAAGACGAATTGGTTATAGAAGGCAAAGAAATGTTTCAGTACGCCAAAATAGACGGATATAACGACCACCGCATAGTGATGGCTGCATCAATAGCGGCATTAAGAAGCAAAGGACCCGTGACCATACACGGCATGGAAGCAGTAAACAAATCTTATCCCGATTTTTTCGCACATTTGTCTTTGTTGGGCGCAAGCGTGATGCAAAACATTGAATGAGCATGAACAGTTTTGGACGCATATTCAGAGTAAGTATTTTCGGAGAGTCTCATGGCCCTGCCGTTGGTATAACTGTCGATGGATGTCCTGCTGGCATACCTATTACGGTAGAAGATTTCTTGCCCGACCTTGAGCGTCGCAAAGCGGGTGCTGCAGGCACCACTCCTCGCAAAGAAGATGACTTACCCGAAATAGTAAGTGGCGTATTCAACGACACAACGACAGGCGCGCCGATAACCATATTGTTTCGTAACAACAACACACGCTCCAAAGATTACGAAACGATGCGCAAAACACCACGTCCGGGACATGCCGACTTTGTACTCGACAAAAAGTTCAGTGGATACAACGACTATCGTGGCGGCGGACATTCGTCAGGTAGATTGACGGTGGCATTGGTAGCTGCGGGAGTCATCGCAAAAAAAACACTGACGGGCATCAACATCAACGCTACTCTTGTGGAAGCAGGTGGCAACACCGATATAGAAGCTGCTATTGCACAAGCGATAGAAAAGCAGGACAGTATAGGTGGCATAATAGAATGCAGAGCCAAAAATTTACCCATCGGCATAGGAGAACCTTTCTTCGATTCTGTCGAGTCTTGTATCAGCCATATTGCATTTGCCATACCGGCTGTTAAGGGTATAGAATTCGGCAGCGGATTTTCCGCCACAAAAATGACGGGCAGTCAACACAACGATAATTTCATTGACGAAAAAGGAACCACAGAAACCAACAATGCAGGTGGTATCAACGGTGGTATCACCAACGGAAACGAATTGGTGTTTCGTGTGGCGATAAAACCTACAAGCAGCACACCACAAGAACAACAAACTTGGAATAAAGAAACCGAAAGCGTTGAACCTCTTACCATCAAAGGCCGTCACGACCTATGTATAGCACTGCGCGCACCTGTTGTGTTAGAGGCTGCGGCAGCAATAGCCTTGGCAGATTTGATGTTGGTAGGTAAAAGTTTGGGTGCTTAATCTTCCTCCTCTTCTTGTGCGGGGGTATCTCCTTCTATGATATTGATAAGCTGTTGCAGTTCTGTGGCTTTGTCTTCATCGCGCTTGTAGTTGAAGCATAGTGCCAACTCTTCCAGCATCTTGCATATCACACGGCGTGTATCCAATGGTTTGAAGTATAGTTCTCGCTCGGTGGCTTTTATCTTTTTCAGGTATACGTCCACATCTTTCTGTGTGTATACCATACCGTTCAGCGGGTCTACAAAAAACTGTATCTGCTGTACAGGCGTATCGTCCAAGCTGTAGAAATGCTGTAACGTATCCAAGTAGGCAAATACGAACTGCCTTGGTAGGTCAATGGCGAATATCGGAATGTCCAACAACTCGCAAAGTGCCAAGTACAATATACCTATCGAGTACGAGTTGCCTTGTTTGCTTTCCATCACCTGATTGATAAAAAAGTATTTAGGCTCTCGCTCCGTCAGTTCATGTCCTTGAAGTTTGTAATAGTTGTACAGTATACTGTTCAAAATGTTTACCTGCTCCAGTGGAGTAAGGTAATTGTTCAGCTCCAACCATATGTTGCGGCGCATCTGGTCGAACTGTGTGAGAATAGCCGGCACATTCATATCGGGGAACTGATATTTGGCCACCAATATCGCACCGCGAAGCAGCTCCGGCTTATCGGACTTGCTCCACTCCAAAAATTCCTTTTGCAATTCGGAATAATGCACCCTGTGTATCAGCATCTCAATACGCTCTTGCGTATCCGTGTCCACAGTGGTTTCCCACAGATGCTCTAAGTTGGGTATTATCCTTGTTCCGTAACCCAGTATCTTTTCGGCTACAGTGTTGAAGACTTCATCATCGGGATCGTCCACCAATTGCAGTAAGGCTGATATTTCCTTTGTATTCCGCATTTACTCCTCTTTTCCGCATCATCAAAGTACGAATAAATCAGGATTTTTTCTTGCCTCTGCCTTTACCTTTTTTGGGAGGGTTTGCCTTTACTTCTTCTATTATCGCCTTAGCCTCTTCCAGCGTTATGTCTTTGGCTGTTTCGTGCTTTTTTTTCGGCAATTTATAGTTGCGTCTTCCTTCTTTTATATAAGGTCCGTATGGGCCTTTTAGTATTTGTATCTTTTCTTTTTCGAACACCTTGATGGTCTTCTCTGCTTTTGCTTGACGTTTTTCAACGATCAACGGACCTATCTCGTCCAACTCGACAGTGTACGGATCCATTTCTTTTTTCAAAGAGTAGAAGTTTCCGTCATGTTGTGCGTATGGACCAAAGCGGCCTATGTTCACCACAACTTCCGTACCCTCAAACAAACCCAATTTCCTTGGCAGCTTGAATAGTTCCATCGCCTCATCGTAAGTGATGGTCTCGATACTTTGGTGTGCTCTTAACCTAGCGAATCTTGGCTTGTCTTCATCTTCTGTGGTACCTATCTGCACCATCGGGCCAAATCTTCCCAATCTTGCCACAACAGGCTTTCCACTTTCGGGGTCTTCACCCAAATGGTGCTCACCTTTAGCACGCTCTGCATGCTCCATGGTGTGCTCAACATTATCGTGGAACGGATGATAGAACCCGTCTATCATTTTTTGCCACTGCTTGGAGCCTTCGGCTATATCGTCAAACTCTTCTTCTATTTTGGCTGTGAAACCGTAATCCATCACCTTTTTGAAATGTTCGTTCAAAAAGTCTGTCACCACAAGACCCAAGTCGGTAGGGAACAGCTTGTTCCTTTCCGCACCCGTATTTTCGGTTTCGTCTTTCTCTGTTACTTTTTTGTCTTTCAAAGACAACACTCTGAATGTACGAGGCACACCATCTTTATCACGCTTCTCCACATACCCTCTGTTCTGTATGGTACTGATGGTAGGTGCATATGTTGATGGACGACCGATACCCAACTCTTCCAATTTCTTAACCAGCGATGCTTCCGTATATCTTGCCTGTGGACGTGTGAACCTTTCTGTACTCATCATCTCCACCAACGGCAAGTTCATACCTACGGTAAGTGGCGGCAACATTCCGCTGTCATCTTCCTCGTTGTCATCGTCGTCTTTACCCTCTGTGTATACTTTTAAGAATCCGTCGAACCTCAATACCTCACCTTTGGCGGTAAGTTGGTTGCTGCGGGTGGATATATCTATTTTGGCTATTGTACGCTCCAATTCGGCATCTGCCATTTGGCAAGCCATGGTACGCTTCCATATCAGCTCATACAAGCGTTGCGCATCCGCATTGCCTGTCTCCTTCACGCTCATATCGGTAGGGCGTATGGCTTCGTGTGCTTCTTGTGCGCTTTCGTTCTTATTCTTATACTTACGTGTTTGGTGATACTTCTCACCGTACTGCGCCACTATCTCGCTGCGTGTTCCATCCAATGCAGTGTCCGACAAGTTTACAGAGTCGGTACGCATATAGGTTATCTGTCCACTCTCGTACAACCTCTGCGCCAACAACATTGTTTTGGAAACAGAGTAGCCCAGCTTTCGGCTTGCTTCCTGTTGAAGTGTAGACGTTGTGAACGGTGGTGCCGGAGATTTTTTGGCCGGCTTTACTTGTACATCACCAACTGTGAATTCAGCATTCACACAATCGTTCAGGTATTGCTTGGCGGTATCTTCGTCTTTAAGCTTATCGCTGTCCTCCGCTTTGAAGGTTACTTGCTTCTTATTTAGGTCTTCAGCTTTGAAGAATGCTTCTACTTTGAAACTGCTCTGCGCCTTGAATTTGTTTATCTCTCTTTCGCGCTCTGCTATCAACCTTACCGCCACCGATTGCACACGGCCTGCAGACAGGTTGTTGTGCATACTCATCTTACGCCACAATATCGGCGATAGTTCAAAACCCACTAACCTATCCAATATCCTGCGCGCTTGTTGAGCGTTCACCAGATCCATGTTTACGGTACGTGGATTGGCTACCGCCTTCTTAATGGCATTCTTTGTGATCTCACTGAATACTATGCGCTTTGTTGATGCAGGGTCAAGACCCAACACTTCGCACAAATGCCAAGATATAGCCTCACCCTCACGGTCCTCATCCGTTGCCAACCAAACTTCTTCAGCCTTCTTTGCAAGTGATTTCAGTTCCTTTACCACTTTCTGTTTATCGTCCGAAACCTTGTACTTGGGTGTAAAGTTGTTCTTGATGTCTATACCCATGTCCTCCTTCTCAAGGTCACGAATATGCCCATAGCACGACTTCACCTCAAAATCACTGCCCAATATTTTTTCAATGGTCTTTGCCTTCGCAGGCGACTCGACTATCAACAGATTCTTTGCCATTTTCTCTAGCCCTTTTTCTCAATTTTTATATACAGAACGATTTCCTGAATTGGTTGGGAATTTGCAATAATAAAGCATTGTTCTTTAAAAAAGAAAAAGGGCGGCAAATGCCGCCCTTTATATGATAATCAGTTATTATGATTAGTGAGAGATAGCTACGCGACCTGTCTCACGCTGACCGTTAGCTTCTACAGTGTAGAAGTAAAGACCTGCGCTAAGGTTAGATACGTTGAATGTAGCTTGACCTTTCACAACATTGTTTACAGTTTGTGCATTTACAACCTGACCAACATTGTTCATCAAAGTTACTTTAACATCAGTAGCTTCTTTAACTGCGAAACGAACATAAAGCTCATTAACCGCAGGGTTAGGATAAGCGTCGATACCGCTGATAACGTTGTCGATATTGTTAACACCTACGATGTCACAATCGCTACACTTAACGAATGCGCTGAAGTTGTGGAACTCACGGCTAAAGTTGTTATCGTTGTATATCTCGATGTTCACAGAAGGAACATAGCGGCTAGTATCACCTGAGAACATCAAACCTGACATACTTCTGTCATTGTTTGGAGACTTACGGATGTAAGGCATTGCGTTACCAGGGCTAACTTGACCTGTGATAGGCATGAAACGGTGACGAGATGTAACAGAGTCAACGTTTGCAGCCCAAGTATCACCTGACTTGAAAGTACAAGTAAGAGCGAACATGTTGTTTGCAGGTATAGACAACGGAGATGCTGAAGAACCATCCATGACAGGGAATACATAAGTTCTAACAGATACTGTGTTGTTAGTAGTGTTAGGAGTATCACCGTCAGTAGCAGTCAAAGGAACTTTCCAGAATCTGCGAGTCATGCTTGATGGAGCGAAAGCAGCACGGTTAACGCTATCAACGTTTACCGGAGCGTTAGCCCAAAGAGTATCATCACTGGTGTAGTTGCTTATCTTGCTACCGTAGTTGGCATTAGACTTGGCGATAAACCAAGTGATACCATCCTGAGGTATAACAGAGAATATCAACGTATCAACTACGCTTGAAGGACGACCTTTCTCCCTTACATAAGCACCACGGATAGCAACCGAGTCAACTGTGTAAGTGTTGAAGTTCTTCACTTGAATCTCACCCGGATACAATGTAGCGTCATTGTACATGTTAGAACGGATAGGATCGATGTTTTGGCTGATAGACAAGTAGTTTATCGTACCAAGACCTGTACTGAACCTTTGACGGATAGTAGAGTCGAACCATATTGGAAGAACAGCAGTGTTGGCAGAGTTGTCAAATGCTTTACCGAAAAACTCACTTACTGTGTAGAAGTGGTCGTACCACCTAGAACCACCGGGACCGGTATTTTTACCTGCAGCCCTATTCTTCATGTAATCACCGGCTTTGTCAGCATTCACGATTTTGTAATCCTGTACCGGAACACGAGCCTGGTATTTATCGCCGTTCACAAAAGGAACTCCTTTTGGGGCGATATTTTGCTGAGCATATGCACCCAGTGAAAGCGCACCACCCACAACAAATAAAAGTAGCTTTTTCATCATTTTACTATTTTTTTTAATCTTTTAGGAATTGTAAAGATAAACATTCTTCATTCAACAAGACAAATATATTTTGCCTTTCGTTAGTCATTTTGACGCTTTCAGACGTATTTATACATAATTGTGACAAACGCCGATAAACATTACGTTTTTAGCAATACATTAAAATTTCCTGTCATCGATTTTGGCGATTACTTTTGCTGCAGCTTATATATATACATGCTACCTGGATTCGATAATACAAAGGTTGCTTTCGGTTACCGCACCGATGCGGAACTGAAAAAAGCACAGTTTCTATTCTCTACTATGAGTTCGCCGAACATTGTGAACATAGGCATAGCAATGACCAAACTGGCCATTGGTTGGAGGCTGCCTATCAAAGGGATAGTGAAGAAAACGATATTCAAACAGTTTTGCGGAGGCGAAACGATGGAAGACGCCGCAGCCACCGCCGATATGATAGGCAAGTACAACGTCAAGGTCATTCTCGACTACGGTGTTGAGGGTATGGAAGGAGAATCGGCATTCGACAGTGCAGTGCCCGAATTCGTGAAAGCCATCAAATATGCTTCTACCCAACCCAACATACCATTCATATCTCTGAAGGTTACCGGCTTCTCCAGATTCGCCCTTTTAGAAAAACTTCATGCAGGCACTCAGCTCTCCGATACGGAACAAGAAGAGTGGGCTCGTGTTCGTAACCGTATAGACATCATATGTCGCACAGCAGCAGAGCAAGGAGTGATGGTGCTGATAGATGCGGAAGAAACTTGGATACAAAATCCCGTGAACGATCTGGCCAATGCTGCAATGGAAAAATACAACCAAGGCAGAGCATATATATTCAATACATTCCAACTATACACAACAGGCGCATTGCCGTACTTGAAAAAGTCTTACGAAGCGGCAATTGAAAAAGGTTATATACTCGGAGCCAAGTTGGTACGTGGTGCGTACATGGAAAAGGAACGCAATCGCGCCTCCGAGCGTGGATACCCTTCACCCATACAACCCAACAAGCCGGCTACCGATAAAGACTATGACGAGGCGTTAATGTTCTGTATGGAGCATTTGGACAACTTGGCCGTATTCATCGGTACTCACAATGAGAACTCTTGTATGCTTGCCGCCAAATACATGCACGAGCACAACATGAATGCTTCGACAGAGCGGGTGTGGTTCTCCCAACTGTACGGTATGAGTGACAATATATCCTTCAACCTTGCAGACAGGGGTTACAATGTAGCCAAGTACTTGCCATACGGACCCGTTAGGGATGTGCTGCCATATCTTATGAGACGAGCTCAGGAGAACACCTCCGTAGCCGGACAAACAGGAAGAGAGTTGTCGCTCATCAACAAAGAGTTGAAACGAAGAAAAGAAAACAGATAAAAACAAAAGGGTGTGCAATGCACACCCTTTTTATATGAAGGAATTCCAAGCTCCTTATTCAAAAACATACACGTCCTCATTCTCACGCTTCAGGTGGTAGCGCTCTCTTGCAAACTTCTCCAAAGTTGCCGAGTCGTTTTGCACGCCATCCTTCTGCTTCTTCATATCCGCTATCTCCGTCTTGAGGTATGCTATATTGTCTTTCACGTTCTCCAGTTCGTCCTCACGCTCGCGTGCGGTGAACCAGTCGTTCCTGTCGAAGTACCCCACCCAAACAACAAACACGATACCCGTCAACAGGTATTTGTTGGTCGCTATGCGTAGTACTTTCTTCATATCCTCTAGGCTGTATGCTTATTTACCAAATATAAGCCCTTTTCCCGGATAATAGGCGTTGTCTCCCAACTCCTCTTCTATTCTCAATAGTTGGTTGTACTTGGCCATACGGTCGCTACGGCTTGCACTACCTGTTTTTATTTGTCCGCAGTTAAGTGCAACAGCAAGGTCCGCAATAGTGTTGTCTTCCGTCTCACCGCTTCTGTGACTCATCACTGTATTGTAACGGCTATGTTGTGCCATGGTCACCGCATCTATCGTTTCACTCAACGAACCTATTTGGTTAACCTTCACCAACAATGCGTTACCTACACCGTCCTTAATACCTTTGCTCAAGCGGTCTACATTGGTTACAAACAAATCGTCGCCCACCAACTGTACTTTATTGCCGATGGCATCGGTCAGTTTCTTCCAACCTTTCCAATCGTCTTCGTCCATACCATCCTCAATGCTTACGATAGGGTATTTCTTACACCACTTCACCCAATACTCAACCACTTCGTCGCTACTCAATGCGCGTCCATCGCTCTTATGGAAAACATATTTCTTCTTCTTGGCATCGTACATTTCGCTGATGGCCGCATCCATTGCTATCGCAACTTGATCGCCGGGTTTGTAACCTGCTTTCTCGATTGCCTTCAAAACTGTTTCTATCGCCTCTTCGTTGCTCTGAATATCCGGAGCAAAACCACCCTCGTCACCAACGTTGGTGCTGTATCCTTTATCCTTCAATACCGATTTCAGGTGGTGGAATATCTCCACACCCCAACGTAGCCCTTCACTGAATGAAGATGCACCTACCGGCATGATCATGAATTCTTGGAAATCAATTTTGTTGTCCGCATGTGCACCACCGTTCAAGATGTTCATCATCGGTACAGGCAATGTTTTGGCGTTTGCACCGCCTACGTAACGATAAAGACTAAGACCCGAAGCTTGTGCTGCAGCTTTTGCAGTTGCCATACTTACAGCCAATATCGCATTGGCACCTAATTTTGCTTTGTTACTTGTGCCGTCCATTTGCAACATCATCGCATCTATACCACGTTGGTCGGTCACATCCCAGCCATAAAGCTCTTCGGCCAACTGAGTGTTGATGTTATTCACCGCTTTCAATACACCTTTACCCATGTATTGTTTCTTATTACCATCACGAAGTTCCACCGCTTCGTGCTTACCTGTTGAAGCACCGGAAGGTACCGCGGCGCGGCCCATAAAACCATCGCTTGTATATACATCCGCTTCTACAGTCGGGTTCCCGCGGCTGTCCAGCACCTGGCGGGCAATAACATCAGTTATAAAACTCATAGCTAAATTTTAAATATTCGCCGCAAAGATAATCTATTCCCTTTTTATATGAGAAAAGGTTCTGTTAAGGCATACTACTTATATAACTCCAACTTCAGATCGTCGAAGAACAGCTCTTCTTTGTTCTTGTTCCAAACATTTAGGTTGAAGTAATCCCCTTCTTTAAGGTCTTGAGGCACCGGTGCGTAGAAATACACTTCTCCCCAATGCCAACGTTCGGCATGGCCATAATTGAATTCTCCTTTGGCGTGTTTACAACTACCATCTGCGATACCCAACTTGTTGTTGAGCTTACAGCCTCTCCATTGTAGAAAGTTGTTGTCCTTATCCAACACTTCCAACACCAACATATGTGGTTCCAATGCGGTAAGGTCCGTATACATGAATCGACCCGAGCACTTCATCCATTTTGCCCCTTTCAATGCTTCTTTGTCATAAGGAACGATCAATTTCATGGACGCGTATTCATATCCCTTATCCAAATGATATACATAACCGGAATCTTCTTCAGGGTCGGGTACAAAGTGACTTACACTATCGTTGGGTGTGTTGAAATCCTGTATAGCAAGCATACCGAGATAAGTCATCTTGTCCACATCGGGTTGCAGCTCTTGCATGTCGTACACCAACAGATCGTTGTAATCAATTTTGGTTTTGAACAGCATATTGAAGTAGTACGGCTTGGTTGCGTACTCACTCACAAATACGAACTTGGCCATGGCCACACTGAAGCAGTATATCGCAGTAATGAAGACTACAACGATAGTCGCGAATGTGGCTTTGACCACAAAATGTCTCTTGTAAATGTATTGTATGAATGCTGCAAGCGGGATGGCCAACAGAGGATACATATGTATCATCGGGCGCGAGCCCATACCGTTGATATAGTTGAAACAAAACCACGAGTATATTATATATACATACAGCGGCACAACCGTCGCCAATGGCAGCACCCAAATCTTGTACTTGCGTAACCATACAAAACCCACTATGGCAAACACCATGATAGGTGCATAAGGTAACCAACCGTTACCGTAGCTGAATAAGCCTTTCATTATCTGTGGGTGCATCCAATGAAACTCTTGCTGACCATAGCTGTATACTATGTAATCGCCCGTGACCAACTTCCAGTAAAACAGTTGGGGGATGGTAGGCAATACAAAAACAAGCATTGCAAGGCCAATCTTACCTTTATGCTCGTATAAGAAGGTCATTTTGTTCTTAAAGGTTTGCTTGTTGTATACTCCATACAAGAATGGTATCAACAAACAGATGATATCCGTGGGACGCATAATGAATATGCTACCCGCAACAAAGCCCGCCAATATAAAATACAACCGCTTCGGCTCTTCATGCATCCTCACTGTCAGGTACATCAACCAAGCATACAGAAAGTAGAGCGGAATATGGCTCATCCCCGACTGTTTTAGGCTGAACCAAAACATATGTGTGGCCAAAAATATCAAAGCTACACTCAGCAATGCAGGAACATCATCGAATATCCTCCTTAGTACTCGATAGGTAAGCAGCATGCCCAAAAAGGTGAACAGCCAACTGCTGAATACTATTGCCCAGATGTAAATGTCCGAAAAGCCCATTGCCGGACCACCTGTTATTTTCGCTATGGCATGAGCTGCAAAAAAGAATGGCGATTCCCAAAGTGCGACACCATAGGTATACTGATCCAACACATAGTCCTTCTTCAACACATCCGCCATTTGTCGCATATCGTTCACATATGCATACACGTTGCCCGGAATACTACTGTCCCGAGGAACATTGTCCATATGATCCAGATTGTGATAAATGAATGCTGAAGGCAGGTACAAATAATAACCCAATGCATCTCCGTACATACAGGTGGTATCCCTGTTTTGCTTGACCGTAAACAACGCGGCTATGGCGATGGTGACAATAATTATTACAGCTTTGACGCTACGCTGTTGCATAGGGTGTGTCTATTATTGATGGTTAAACGGCAATATACGGCTATTTTCGACTGCTCGTACATTCGACAAACAAGCCGGGCGATTTTACATTTATCAATAAATAACGTATTTTTGCTATTGATATTGTGCGACGGGTTTTGTTCTAATACCCCCACCCCTCCGAACAGAACAAAACGTAACAATTGAAAAGTTTGGGTATTGATATGCAACCCCTAATGAATTAATAAAAAACAACAATCGTAACAGCCGTAACAACTTGTGGAAAATAAACCCGCCCGACATCATATCATGGATATTAACGTTATTCTTACAATCTGTTTGTTACTTTTAGGCCGATGGATATCGCTCAACAACAGCCCATAAACTACAAAGCCGCAGCGTGGACAGTTCTGATCCATGCCCTGTTGTTGCTGTTGTTCTTTTTCATCCATTACAATGTACCTGAAGTGGAGCCTGTGGACGAAATGGGTATGGAAGTGAATATAGGTACTTCAGCCGACGGATATGGTACCAACCAACCTTTGGCTGTGGGTAGCCCCGCACCCGATTACGCTGCCACCACAAGCCTCAACGATGCTTCAAGTTCTGACCTTCCTTCTGACATTTTGGAAAGCACAGAGCCTGACGCACCGGCCATAAACGCAACAAATCGCAACAATAACACAGGTGCCAACAATCGCGTCAACAGTAATGCCAACACCACAAGCGAACGTTCCGCCAACAACAATACTCCTCGTAGAGAGGCACGCTATGTTTATGGCGGCAGTACGGGCGACGGTGGCAACAACGCCAACACAAATGCCGACGGTGGCAGCGAAGGTAATACAACAGGTACAGGTGATAGGGGCGTACCAGGCGGCACTCCCGGAGCAGACAACTACGAAGGCACACCCGGCAACGGTGGTGGCATCAGTCATACATTAAGGGGTAGAAATATAGTAGCCTTCCCCGAAAAAGATGCCGAGTTTCGCGAGAGCGGTAGTGTTACCATACGTGTTACGGTCAACAGATTGGGAAATATAGTGGACAAGCGTATCGTGTCGGCAAGTAACTCGCAACTAAGAGCCATTGCATTGGAAAAAGTGAGTAAAATTCGTTTCAATAAAAGCAACGATGCACCCGAAGAACAGTTTGGGAATATTACATTTGTATTCAAAACTCGTTCTTGAGCGGTCATATGTCTGCAGATAACTACACACAAACAGTCAATTATTTATACGAACAGCTTCCGATGTTTACACGCATAGGAAGTGCAGCCGTAAAAAAAGACCTGACCAATACGCTCAAGTTCTGCGAAGTACTCGGTGAACCACAAAACAAATTCAAGTCCATACATATAGCAGGTACCAACGGCAAAGGCAGTGTGTCTCATATGTTGGCATCCATCTTTCAAGAGTCCGGATATCGTACAGGCTTATACACCTCACCACATCTTGTTGACTTTCGCGAGCGCATACGTATCGACGGAGTGCCCGTCAGTAAAGAATGGGTGGTAGATTTTGTGGGGCAATACAAAGAGCAGATAGAAAGCATCGAACCATCGTTCTTTGAAATAACCGTGGCCATGGCTTTCGCGGCTTTTGCTGAGCAAGAGGTGGACATAGCCATCATTGAAACAGGCATGGGCGGCAGGCTGGACAGTACAAATGTGGTTACTCCATTACTGTCTGTCATCACCAACATCGGCTATGACCATATGGATTTCCTCGGCAACTCATTGGCCGAGATAGCCGGTGAAAAAGCAGGCATAATCAAGCAAGGTGTACCTGTTGTCATTGGAGAGCAGCATCCCGAAACGGAACGTGTGTTCTTTGAGATAGCCGTACAAAAACAAAGTGTGATGTATCATGCCGACGCCATGTGGGACATGGTACGTACCGGCAGCAACACCCAATATCAAACATTCAAGGCCATCCATCGCGGACGCCACGAAATGCATACTGTACATACCGACCTATTGGGCGATTATCAATCTTCAAATCTTAAAACGGTATTTACAGCAAGAGAAGTTTTGGTATCATCAGGAATGGCAGACCTACCGTTGGATAAGACCATCAACGCTTTGAACAAAGTGAAAAAGCAAACAGGTCTGCGCGGCAGGTGGGACATACTTCAAGAAGAACCAGTTGTAATAGCCGATGTGGCACACAACGCAAACGGACTATCAGGAGTATTGAAGCAGTGGAGCAATATCCAAGCCGACAGAAAGCATATAGTCATCGGTACTGTCAAGGATAAGGATGTTAAGAAGGCTTTGGAACTTTTTCCAAAAGACAATATCTATTACTTCTGCAACGCCAACATTCCAAGAGCATTGCCCGCAAGTCAATTGCAAAAGCTTGCCGAAGAATACGAACTGAAAGGGGAGATGTTCATAAACGTTGCAGATGCCGTAAGGGCTGCCAAAGAAGCATTGGGCAACAATGATGCATTGCTGATAACAGGAAGCGTGTTTGTAACAGGAGAAGCAATTGAATATCTGAACGTGAACAACGGGCTGTTATTTCCCACGTCCTTGGAAGAGCACATTTAATGTGTACATCATGATCTTCACATCCAACACAAGCGAACAGTTCTCAATGTAGAGCAGGTCGTATTTCATGCGCTCTATCATCTCGTCCACATTTTCCGCATAGCCGAACTGTACCATACCCCAAGATGTCAATCCCGGTTTTACTTTGTGCAGGTACTTATAGTGCGGATGGCGTTCGATTATCTTATTAATGAAGAACGAACGCTCAGGACGTGGTCCCACCAGAGACATTTCGCCTTTGAGTATGTTCATGAACTGTGGCAATTCATCTATGCGCCATTTACGCATGAACCTGCCCCATGATGTGATACGCGGGTCTTCAACCGATGATAATGCAGGACCATACTGCTCCGCATCAATATACATGGAACGGAACTTATAGATATAAAACGGTTCGCCAAACAACCCGATGCGTTGCTGTTTGTATATGATAGGACCGGGAGATGACAGCCTCACTCTTATAGCCGAAAAGAGATATACCGGTGATAATATGATAAGCGCAATGATGGCTGCGAATATATCGATGGCTCTTTTGCACACGCGCTGCCAATCAGGCATCAGGTCAGGGTAAACATGTATCAACACCGCATCGTATACGTTGCTGGTTTTTACAGAACCGGATATGATGTCATAAAGATCCGGCTGTATCTTAACAACCACAGGGCGATAACTGAGCCTTGTCAAAATACTCTCCAGCAAGTGGTGCTCTGAAGAGTCAACCGCCACTATCACTTCTTCTATTTCGTTTTCATCAATTATCTCCTCAAGATCGGAAAGGTGGCCGAGCTCAGTCAAGTAGTTGCTCATACCATTGCCATTCTCCTTATTGGAATAGATAAACCCTTTGAAAATGTTACCCAATGCCTTCGGGCTGCCCGTAACTTTTTTGTAGATGTTTATCGCTTGCTCGTTACCACCTATGATGAGTGTATTGAACCCTACCTTGCCTTCTATCAGGTTGTTCTTCACCATGTTCAGCAACACCAATCTCATAAACAAAGTGGATGCTGTATGTATAAACAAATAGCGACCGGTTATCTTGATGAAGTAAGAGTAATCCGCAGCATCGTTTGCAAATATCAACAACGATACAAGTATGCTACCTAATATGCAGGAAATGAGTGTACGGTTTATTTCGTCGAGGCGAGACTTGCGATACAAGTCGAAGTAAGTACCGGACAACATGTACAACACCAGCCAACCACCCGGTATGATGACTATGCTCATCAAATAGTCCCTCAAGCCGAATATCTTCCAACCACCCCAAAAGTCAAGATCACCTAACAAGTAATGTCTATAACCCCAAAACAACAACCACGCCACCACTGCTGCGATATAATCGAACAGTGCCAATTGCCTGATGGCATTTCGTTTTTGTCGGGGCGACGGCATTTGTTTTCTTAGTACGAAACGACTTTTACATTATCCAATAATACATAACCGGAGGTCATACCATCCGTCAACTCGGATTTGATCATTACCCTGTAATTCTTACCCGGGTTTTGAGAAGTATATGAACCAAGCTCAATATATATTTTCTTCCAAGTGTCGCTTGGCTTTATACCGAATATGTAATCGTACGCATCTACGTTGCTGTTGAGTGTATTATACAAACCCACCTGAAAAGGAGCCGTGCATTTGTAATTGACTTCCAAATATGATTCTCCTTTGGCGATTTGAAACTCGGCTTTACTTATGTTCTCACATTGCGGGTTATTCGCATCCAGGTATATCACTCCTGATGCACCGCCTTCAAAGACATTGCCCGGAGCAATGGTCCTGATTACGGAGGTATCACCTATCACCCCACTGGTAAATTCTTGAAATGTATTACCAACTTCAAAATCTTCCTTGAACGGGAATTTAGCACTGCTGATATAACTCGTCGTAGGCGTATACTCACGTATCATACCCGGATTGGTAAAGAATGCTGTCGTATCAAAACGGAAGAAAGGATATTGCGGTTGCAAGTCTTGTAATCCGTTGAGTGTAATACCGGGTGTTACGGAAAGAACTCCCTTATCACCTTCGGTAATGACCGGAACGGTACATGGAAGATCGAAAATACCGACGGGATTGTTGTTGTAATAGATCCAAACACTTGTGATGCCTTGCGCCCCCGAACCTTCTTTGATGGGATCTATGGTTTGAAAATCAAATGAGTCTATCTTCACATAAGTCGGCACCTGCTCTTGAGGGTCTATTATCTTACATCCAAATACCGATAAAACTATCGGTATCAATATCAACAAAACTTTATATCTCATTCAGACAATAAATATATAGACAATACGTTCAAAACGTTTTTTGAAGCACAAATATTGTGCTAAACTTTATGTAATTCGTTGTGTAGGCTCATTTTCCTGAGTATTTGGTGAGCCACATCCATAGCCTGATAACCGTCGTAAACAGTCACTCTCACAGGCGTGTCGTTGGCAATGGCATCCGCAAACTCTTGCAGCTCCATCCTTATGGCATTACCTTCTTTTATCTCAGGCATATTCACCGATATGGTTTTTTGTGACCCGTCGGGTATTTGTATGGGCAGGTCCATCATACCGCCTTTGTAGCCCTCTTCTTTCATTTGGATGACCTCGGTCTTTTTCTCAAGGAAATCTATTCCGATATAAGCATCGCGTTGGAACAAACGCATTTTGCGCATATTCTTCAATGAAATACGGCTTGAAGTAAGATTGGCTACACATCCGTTGTCGAACTCGATACGAGCGTTGGCAATGTCAGCAGATTCACTGACAACAGAAACTCCGCTTGCCGATATTCTCCTTACAGGTGATTTCACCAAATGCATCACGATGTCTATATCGTGTATCATCAGGTCAAGTATTACTGAAACGTCCGTGCCTCTCGGGTTGAATTGCGCCAACCTATGAGCCTCTATGAACATGGGTTGCAGCTCCTGCTCTTCCAATGCCAGATATGCCGGATTGTAACGCTCTACATGCCCCACTTGACACTTCACGTTGGCTTCTTTAACCAACTGCACCAACTCTTGAGCTTCTTCAAGGGATTGCGCCAAAGGTTTTTCTATGAAGATATGCTTCCCCGCAAGCAGACACTTTTTGGCTATCTCATAATGGGTGATGGTTGTGGACACAATGTCCAACGCATCGGTGGCCACTATCAAGTCGCCGATATTGCTGAAGCCTTTGATGCCGAACTCTTTTTCGGCAGCTATAGACCTGTCAATATCAGGATCGTAGAAGCCAACGAGCTCTGCTCCTTGCACTTCTTTCCACTGTCTTATATGAATTTTTCCCAGGTGACCGGCACCGAAAACACCTACCTTAAGCATATATGCTACACATTGGCTTTATGCGACGCAAGATAGCAAATAACAGGCACTATATCAGCCCCTCATCAGCCATACTACAGTAGTTGTTATCCCCAATTATCAAATGGTCCAACAACTTGATGTCCATGAAAGTAGCAGCTTCTTTCAACTTTTCGGTCATGGCAATGTCCTCCTTGCTCGGCTGTAGATTACCAGAAGGGTGATTGTGCGCCACAATTATTCTTGAGGCATTGTTCAACAGTGCATTTTTGAGGATGATGCGCAGGTCGGCAACTGTACTGCTCAACCCACCCTTACCGATGTTTTCCGTACGTATCACACTGCCGGCAGGACTCAGATACATTACATAAAACACTTCGTGGTTCAAGTCGCGCATCAAGGGTATCAGTATATCGGCCGCATCTTTACTGGATTTCACCATAGGTCTGGTTCTACCCGCAGATACTTGCCTTCTTCTGCCCAGCTCCAATGCAGCTGCTATGGTAATGGCTCGCGCCTCACCTATACCCTTGGTTTGTTGCAGTTCTTTTACACCCAATCTGCCCAAATCGTGTAAGTGATTGTTCGCTTGTTTAAGGATATCTCTGGCAAGATCGAGTGCAGAACGCTCTTTTGTTCCGCTGGATATGAGAATGGCCAACAACTCTGCATCGGTCAAGGCTTCGGAACCCTTATGAAGCAGTTTCTCTCGAGGACGTTCATCCTCCGCCCAATTCTTAATGCTATTGGTGTTCAATACTCGAAGATTGTACCTGAAAGCTAAAAAGAATATTCTTAAACAAACGTGAATAGTTATAGCGATATAGACACAACTTGCATGATGTCTATTAACTTCGTTCTAAAATCATACCATTCAGTGGATTGTAAACACCGGTACATACCATACGGCAGCACAGGTTCTTTCACCACAATTGTGGAAGATTATCTGCAAGGGAAAGACTCACTGTCCGGTTTTTATAAATACTCCCCCGATGCAGCAGGTGTAAAACGAGCGATTGCAGATCGTGCACAATTCCCCGTCAATCGCAAAGTATTGGTTGACACTCTGCAAAAGCAGTACCGAAGTATTGAAACAGACAAAGCAGTAACGGATAATATTGCAAGCCTCGCCAACGACAACACATTCACTGTGTGTACGGCACACCAACCGAACCTTCTTACAGGATACTTATACTTTATCTACAAGATAGTACATGCGATAAAGCTTGCAGACGAGTTGAATGAGCAACATCCCGACAAACACTTTGTACCTGTATACTATATGGGTAGTGAGGACAACGACCTTGAAGAGTTGGGTACATTCAGATACAGTGGCAAAAAATACACTTGGGATGCGGCAGGCCAAAAAGGTGCATTCGGAAGAATGGACACCAAAACGCTTAAGTCTATTTTGGATGAACTGTTTCGTGTATTGGGTCCTCCAAACAATGAAACCGAACAACTGAAAGAGGTACTGACCACAGCATATCTGAAGCATAACAACATCAGTGACGCCACTCAATATTTGGCAGATAAATTGTTTGGCAGATATGGACTGGTTGTATTGAATCCCGACGAAGCAGCATTCAAAAACGAAATACTCAACATACTCGAAGACGATTTGCTGACACAGACGCCGGGCAAACTCGTAGCCAATCAAGCAGCTAAGCTCAGTGAGTACAAAACACAAGCATACCCAAGAGACATCAATCTGTTTTATCTGCAAGACCAATTGAGGGAAAGAATAGAAAAAGACGATGATGTATGGAAGGTGCTGAATACCGACATCGTTTGGAGTAAGGAAGAACTCTTAAATGAGTTGAAACAACACCCCGAACGGTTCAGCCCCAATGTGATATTGAGAGGCATTTTTCAAGAAACAATTTTACCCAATATAGCATTCATAGGCGGAGGAGCAGAAGTAGCATACTGGTTGCAACTGAAGAACATATTTGAGCATTACAACGTGTTCTATCCTGCTGTACTGTTGCGCCAATCTATATTGTGGGAAGAACCCGGTGCTAAGGAACTTCAAGAAAAACTCGGACTTACCGATGAGGAACTCTTCTTGCCTATCGACAAACTGATAACCGACCACATCACTAGTACCACAACCGCGACATTGAGCACAGAAGATGAAGCAGAGCGCATTGAGCAAGTATTGACAGAACTGAAGCAAAAAGCCACATCACTGGACAAAACACTGGAAGCGTCTGCAGAGGCTGCACTTGCCAAAATGAAGTACCAACTGGTGGTGCTTGAAAAGAAGATGCTCCGTGCCGAAAAGAGAAACCGAGCTACGGAAACCGAACGTTTCCACAAATTGAAGAACATGCTATTCCCCAACGGGAACCTGCAAGAACGTTATGAGAACTTCATGGAATACTATACGCTATATGGCAGTGAGTTCATCGATTGTTTGTACGCATGCACCGATCCGTTGAAAAACAAATTTTTAATAATATCCCCAAACAACTGATTATGAAGGTTGTTTGGTAATTTTACATAGATATCAAACGATAGAGTATGAAAAAGATAAGAGTACTTGCATTGGCGGTTTGCCTACCTGTATTGGCAATGGCACAACCCGGTCCACTTGACGTTAAACTCGGCCTTAAAGCCGGCGTAAACTTCTCAAAGCTTAACGGCTCCACCTGGGAAGGCGGTTACAAAGCAGGTTTGCACGGTGGTGCTTTTTTGAGTGCCAACGTCAAAAAGTTGGGTGGTCAAATCGAAGCTTACTACAGCCAATCTTCGTACACTGCAAGCGGTTCGGAATTGCATAAAGCTGCATTGAACTCCGGCAAGGTGTTGTTGAAAAATGTTGCAGACTCTGCCAAAAACGGTTCCATAGCGGTCAATTACATAAACGTGCCGTTGCTATTGAACTTAAATATTTTCGGTAATGCCACAATTCAGTTAGGTCCGCAGTACACAGGGGTACTATCTGTGAAGGATAAGGACAATTTGTTGGCGGATGCAGGCAGCTTCTTGAGCACAAGCGATGTATCGGGCGTTGTGGGTATTTGGCTGAATTTGCCTAAGAAGTTGAATGCGGGTGTACGTTATACTTTCGGACTGTCGGATATGAACTTCTCATCTGTGGGTGAAACTTGGAAAAACAGGAACATACAAGTACATATCGGCTTTTCATTCCTATAACACGGAATATAAAACGAACTAAAAGAGGGATACAATGTACCCCTCTTTTATAATTATGTACAACGAAGCCACCTATATATTCTCATACATATAAAGGGGGTAATCCGTAAAGTTCGTCAAACGGTTAATACTATGGCATTGAAGTGCCCGCTTCAAGCTTGTTCGGGCAGCCGTATTTGCTTGTGGAAGTACATGAAGCGCTCATCATTACCGCCAAAGCCAGTATTAACATCATCGGAGCTACTCTTCTTAATATTGTAGATTTTTGCATGTTCTTTTTAGTTAATTAGAAAACTTAAAAACGACAAGTACATTTGTACGAAGATAATAAAATTTCATGAAGCACATACATTTTATCGCCATCGGTGGAGCAGTGATGCACCAGCTTGCTTTGGCACTGCACAGACAGGGTAACAAAGTGACCGGAAGCGATGATGAAATAAAGGACCCTGCGCGCTCAAACCTAGCAGCGGCAGGCATTTTGCCCGAACAAGAAGGTTGGCATCCGGAGCATATTACAGAGGATATAGACGCGATAGTTTTGGGCATGCATGCCAAGGCCGACAACCCCGAACTGCTTGCAGCCCAAAATATTAACATACCTATATACTCGTTTCCTGAATATGTGTACAAGGTGTCTGAAGACAAACATCGTGTGGTGATCGCAGGTAGTCATGGTAAAACCACCATCACCTCCATGATCATGCATATTCTGCGCGAACAAGGGTTGGGATTCGACTATCTGGTGGGTGCAAAAGTGGAAGGGTTTGACCAATCAGTACAACTTACTGATGCTCCGATAATTATATTGGAAGGTGATGAGTATCCCGCTTCTGTAATCGAGAAAAAGCCCAAGGTTTTCTTTTATAAGCCTGACTTGACGGTATTGAGCGGAATTGCTTGGGACCACATCAACGTATTCCCCACATATGAGATATACCTCAACCAGTTTGAGCAATATCTATCAGGTATAAAAGACAGTGTGACACTGATATACAACAATGAGGACGAGGCTGTACAGCAAGTAGTCAAATCCTCTGCAAAGCATTTAAAAACAATGCCTTACGTTACTCCTGAATATCATTACGAGGACGGTACGGCCATTATAAAAACCAAATACGGTCCTGCAGAAGTATCTGTTTTCGGTAGGCACAACCTGCTGAATATGCAAGCAGCCATAAAAGTGTGTATGGAACTGGGTATTGACGAAGCGGACTGTTACGATGCAATAGGCGGATTTACCGGTGCCGCACGCAGATTGGAGAAAATAATAGATACCGATAATCTGGTGGCTTTTCGCGATTTCGCGCATGCGCCATCCAAACTTCAAGCAACACTCAAAGCCACCCGCGAAGCATATCCGAATCACAAACTGATTGCTTGTTTTGAATTGCACACATACAGCAGCCTGAGCGAACAATTCTTGTCTCACTACGCAGGCAGTATGGATGGGGCAGACGAAGCCCTTGTGTATTTCAGCCATCATGCCATTGAGTTGAAAGGTTTACCGCCCATAAGCAAAGAAGAGGTGGAGCGACATTTCAACAAACAAGGATTGAAGGCAATAGACAACAGAGCCGAGTTGGAAGAAAATGTCACAGCCATACTCAACGAAACCGATGAACCTGTATGTCTTTTATTAATGAGTTCCGGTACATTCGATGGAATTGACTGGAAAAATGTAAGTTCGCAGCTCGGATAGATACAAACTAAGAAAGGATGGCACAACTGACTCTGAAAAAACCTATCGTATTTCTCGACCTTGAGACGACAGGTACTGACCCGGCGAAGGATAGAATAGTGGAACTGGCACTTATTAAAATGAACCCCAACGGTACAAGGGACAGGTACGTAAAACGCATCAACCCGGGAATGCCGATACCTGAAAGCTCCACAGCCATACACGGTATCAGCGATGAGGATGTGAAAGATGCGCCGATGTTCAAGCAACTGGCGAAGGAGATATACGAATGGATGAAAGGTTGTGACCTTGGTGGATACAATGCAGTGCGCTTTGATATACCGCTTTTGGCGGAAGAGATGTTGCGTTCAGGTGTTGAAGTGGACTTTACAGAGCGAAACTTTGTGGATGTTCAGCAGATATTCTTCAAGATGGAAACCCGCACATTGAGCGCGGCATATGAGTTTTACTGCAACAAAACACTGGAGAATGCCCACAGCGCAGAAGCAGACATACTTGCGACGATAGAAGTGTTAGAAGCGCAGCTTGACAGATATAACAACCTTGAGAACGACATAAAAGCATTACATACATTTACCAACAACAACGATTTTGTAGATTATGCACGCCGTATAGTGTTGAAAGACGGTGTTCCTGTCTTCAATTTCGGCAAATACAAAGGCAAAAGCGTAGAGCAGGTTTTCACTGAAGAACCGCAGTACTACGACTGGATGATGAATGCAGATTTCCCATTACACACCAAACAGAAGATAACAGAGATATTGACCCGCATGAAGTTGCGGAACTCAAGATTGAAATCTTAGCGATTATTTAAGAAGTGCTAAGGCAGAATTTCTTATTTTCGACCTCTAATTTTTGCCCGTTTTGGACAAACTTGTTATCATACCTACATATAACGAAAAAGAGAATATAGAACGTATTATTCTTAAGGTGCTTTCGCTCGCGGGCAGTTACCATGTATTAGTAGTGGACGACGGCTCTCCGGACGGTACTGCCGACATCGTTCGTAAGCTTACGGAGAACTATCCGGAGCGTGTACATATGATAGAGCGTACCGGCAAGCTTGGCTTGGGAACAGCATATATTGCCGGCTTCAAGTGGGCACTGCGCAGAGACTATCAGTATATATTCGAAATGGATGCCGACTTCTCTCACAATCCTGATGACTTACAACGTCTACACCAGGCATGTGTTGCAGGTGCTGATCTGGCTGTCGGTTCTCGTTATGTAAAGGGTGGTGAGGTTGTCAACTGGCCTTGGGACAGGATATTCATCTCCAAAGGTGGAGCCTTCTATACCAAGATGATAACATGGATGCCGGTGAACGACCCTACTGCGGGCTTCATCTGCTATAAGCGCGAAGTATTGAAAGCACTACCCCTGAACCAAATAAAGTTCATCGGATACGCATTCCAAATAGAGATGAAATATCGTGCTTGGAAAAAAGGCTTTAAGATAAAAGAAGTGCCCATCACTTTTGAAGATCGTAAAGAAGGTGTTTCCAAAATGAGCAAGGGCATTATCAAAGAAGCCATGACAGGCGTTTGGAAGATGAGAGGCTTCAAATAATCATTCGATACTACCCCAAGTATTTATCACATCCGCATGTTGTTTCATCACTGCTGTTGACGCAGGACCTTCCGAGAAAAGCAAATCGAGTATACTCAGGTTCGGGAAAAAACCATTACGCTCTTCAAACAGCTGATAATAAAGGTTATTTTGTATCGGTGTCTTTTCAACACCGGGCTTGAACATTTTTCTTATGTCTATACAATCGGAATAGTCCTTCTTGTATTCTATGGCAATGTCTTCCTCAAACTTTAGTTCCAACTCTTTCTTGACAGCATCAACTGTTGCTTTGCTGAAATCAATAAGTCGTTCATAGCATTTGTTGTAAAGCGATTCTATAACAGGGGCATAATGTTCAAAGAATGGAGATTTCCCATATACCGAAAAGATAGTGCGCCAATGTTGCGCTTGCCACCTTTCGCTATAATCTATCTTTACTTCGTGCATGGGCAGGCGTTGGTTACGACCACGCTGCAACGGTATACTCAGCTGTATCAATCCGTTGGCCCCTGTTATATAATAACGGTTGCGGTAAGACATTTTTTCAAAATGCTCCGCTTGGTCAAAAGTCACCACAGTGCAATTTTGTGCCAAAGACCACCAAAATATATTGGGAAAAGGAACGAAAGGACTTACCAACTGTTGCATATTCGCTGTAAGTAATGCTATTTAAGTAATTTGCGAAAAATAATAAAAAATGACTCGCCGGATAGGATTGTGTTTGATACTCTTGTTTATAGGAAATGTAGTTTACGGAATCAGTGCCCTTACCAACCATAAAATATTTTTTGCTCCCAAAAACAACACCTCCAATATTGAGCCGTACATAGAGTTGTATTGGCAGATAGACCCGAACACGGTTCAATTCAAAAAGAACGAACTCAACTATTGGGTAGGTAAGGTACGTACGGAGATAACCCTTAGCAACGAGGAAGGCGTCATTGCAGAAAAGAAATATTTTCTGCAAACACCGAAAGCCATAGACTTAAGGGCGGCTACCATACAAAACATTACCGACCTTCAAAGATTCAGTTTACCCAAAGGCAAAGCATGGATAACCTTAAAACTATCGTCTGAAGATGGCAGCGGTGTATTTGAACAGACAGACTCAGTAACGGTTCCTGCTGATACCAATACCATCCTATATAGCGATTTGCAACTTATCGACACCTCTTACAAGGCATCTGTTTCAGAAAGCATCTTACTTAAAAACCACAACATTCAAGTACCGCTGTGTGCAGACTTTTTGGACGATCACCGAAAATTGTTGCACTATTATTTTGAGCTCTACAATACCAATACCGCGGATAAAGAAAGTATGCCCCTTGTTCAAGAGATATTCGTCTCGAAAAAAGCATTCGACTATCCCATATACAGCCTAAAACACAGAGATACGCTTGCTGCTGCACAAGTGCTACCTATGTTAGGTTCATTTAAAATAGATGTATTACCATCCGGCAACTACCACCTTAACGTGATGTTGACCGATAACTCAGGAAAAGAGATAACCAGAAAGGCACTTTTCTTTCAGCGTAGCAACCTTAATCCGATCGTGATAAAAGACACAACATCCGATACCGGGCAAGTGTTTGAAGAAGTGAACGTGTTTGACCTGAGCTCGACATTTGTAAGCAAATACAACGCTGCGCAGCTTATGGCCATACTCAAAATGCTGCTGCCCATATCGTCGCCCAACGAGCAAGAAAACATCAACAGCTTTTTGAAAAAGCCCGATATAACCTACATGCGGTACTTCATATACAACTTCTGGAAAGCTCGTAACGACCAATCTCCCGACGATGCATGGAAAGATTATACCAAGCTGGTAAAAGAAGTGAACAAAAACTACGGGAACAGCATGACACCCGGATATGAAACTGACAGAGGCTTCATACAACTGAAGTATGGAGAGCCTGACCAACGATATGTGGTATCCAACGAAGAAGGTGCGCTCCCCTATGAAGTATGGCAATACAATGCTCCCGGACAACAGGGCAATCAGGGTGCATTTTTGTTTTACAACCCCGGATTTATGATCACCGAATATCGTTTGTTACACTCCACCGTGATAGGAGAAGTACGAAACACCAACTGGAGAAGTCAATTATATAAAATGGGAGTTTCGACAAACAACTTAAATTCGCGTGCGGAACAAGTATTCCAAAACAAATAGAATAACGGATGCGCATACACTTTTATAAATATCAAGGCACGGGCAATGACTTTGTCATCATTGACAATATGGACAAAAGCATTGAGTTGACAGTGGAGCAAGTGGCCTTTTTGTGTAACAGGCATATGGGTATTGGTGCCGATGGTTTGATGTTGTTGGAACCTGCGGAAGGTTATGATTTCAAAATGGTGTACTACAACTCCGATGGAAATGAGAGTACTATGTGCGGCAACGGTGGCAGGTGCATTACAGCCTTTGCCAAAAAGCAAGGCGTTATCGATAACAAGGCATATTTTGTCGCCATTGATGGTCCTCACGATGCAGAAATAGACAATGAGGGCATTGTGCACCTTGCCATGCAAGACGTTACAGGAATAGAAGTGAACGAAGGATACAGCATTTTAAACACCGGCTCACCTCATTATGTGAAATGGGTGGATGATACAGATGCAACAGATGTATTCAATGAAGGCAAAGGCACCAGAAACCAAGACAGGTTTCAACCTAAGGGCATCAACGTGAACTTTGTTGAAGTAAGCGACAGCCATATAAAAGTACGCACCTACGAACGTGGTGTTGAGGATGAGACCTTAAGCTGCGGAACAGGTGTTACGGCAAGTGCCATTGCCGCAACCGGAAACAATACAGGAGATTTTAACACACCGATACATACACCCGGTGGAAACCTGCGTGTAACCTTCACAAAACACAATGCCGACAGTGCCGAAAATGTTAAACTGATAGGCCCTGCAACGCTTGTTTTTGAAGGGGATATTGAAATTTAGCAAGGATTTTGTTTTGCTTCCTACAAACAAGTTAGTATGAAAAAAACAACAGCAATAACCGTAGCAATATTTGCAACAGCGCTATCTGCGTTCGCAGGACAAAACACAGTAACAGTTACGGCAGCCGCCGGACAAAACGATGCCGCATTGACCAAAGACACTAAGCAAGCAAGTGAAGAAGTGGGGTTGGCTGCTCATAAAAAACTGTCTGTTCAATCTAAGCAACGGAAACACACACCTTACCGCAGTAATTACAATATCGGTAAGCAACAAAATGTAGAGCGCACAAAAAACGGCAGTGCAGAACGGCTTAAGATGAATAAGTAATTATTCTTTGATACTTACATAGTTGTCGATAGGCAGTCGTTTGGCAATAGAACGTGCCAATGTCATTTCATCGGCATATTCAAGTTCGCCACCAAAAGCTATACCTCTGGCAATGGTAGTGATATTTACGGGCAGGTCTTTGACCTGCCTTGCTATGTAATAGATGGTGGTATCTCCCTCTATCGTGGGACTAAGCGCCATTATCAACTCTTCAACTCCATGGTTCTGCACCCTATCTCTAAGTGTTGAAATGTTCAATTGTTCAGGACCAATGCCATCCAACGGCGATAAAATACCACCCAGTAAATGATAAAGGCCGTTGTATTGTTGCGTACTCTCTATGGCTATCACATCTCGTATATTCTCCACTACACATACCTGCGCTTTGTTCCTACCGGGATTATTGCATATCTCACACACATCCGCGTCCGAAACATTGTGACATACTTTGCAAAACTTGACCTCATGTCGCATTGTGGATACGGCATTTGTAAACGCATCCACCTCCCCCGTATCTTTCTTCAGCAATTGCAACACCATTCTGAGTGCGGTTTTCTTTCCTATGCCCGGCAGTTTGGCAAATTCATTGACCGCGTCCTCTATTAGTTTTGAAGAAAAAACCATACCCTCAAAGTTAATTGTATTACACAAAAAATGCCCCGAATTATCGGGGCATTTTATATACAAAGGTATGTTATTATTTGGCTATCGATAGCTTTCCTGAACTTACATCATTACCCATAATCACTTGATAGATGTATACACCTGTTTGAAGTCTGCTAACATCCAAAGACATGGTATGTTGTCCTTTCTCAAGATTTGTTGTAGGATTGGCAAGTACAACTCTACCTGTAAGATCCATAACTTTTACAGTAACGTCAGCTTTTACTTCCATTTTAATAGCAACGTTAGTCTGTGTTGAAGCAGGGTTAGGATATACTGCTGCTGCATTTTTACCGGCTTCGGTTATTAACAACTCTTCTACACTTGCAGGCCAACCATACTTGAACTTCAGTGTAACACAAGACGAGTTGTTTGAAAGAGTAGGATCGTTGATGGTATCATTACCTCCACCATTCCAACGAGGAAGAGCATTAAAGCACATTGTTCTGTTAGAATCTACACCTTGCTTGTAATTAAGAACTCTGTTATCAAAGTTCATTTGCATAGTATCACCCACTTTCAAAGATCTGTTATATCTTAACCAATATGGTCCTGTTTGGCTACCGAAAGTAAAGCTAATAGGAGAACCACTAAGGGTTACATACCAAAGAGTACTGTCAGTCATTTTCAATGAATCCGGACCAAGGTTTTTTATAACCGCCCTGATATTGAATGATTTGTCACGCTCTATGGTTTCAGATGCTGTAGGAGACGTCATTGTAACCTCCAAGTTGATAGAGCGCTGAGCAAAAGTGTTAAATGAAATAGACACCAAAAGTGCCATTAATAAGTAAATACGTTTCATATGCGGTTTTTTTTAAAAATTATGAGGTCTAAAGATAGGTAAATCGGTAAGAATTAACACCATATTAATCTAAAATTCGAGCATCACGGAGCAAATAAATTAATCGCGGGTTAAGCAATGACATAATTATTTCATTTCCATGACATTCCGCTTATTTGAGCTTATCATTATTCTTATGTCTTTCTGCATCTCTGATGTTCTTTTTCTCGAAGTTTTTAGCCAATGCATCCGATAAGTCCACACCGGTTTGGTTGGCCAAGCAAAGCACCACCCACAATATATCCGCCAACTCATCCGCAAGCTCTTTTCCTTCATCCGATTTCTTATACGACTGCTCTCCGTATTTTCGAACCATTATCCTTGCCAACTCACCTGTCTCTTCCATGAGTATACCCAAGTTGGTAAGCTCACCGAAATATCGCACACCGGTTGTGTTTATCCAGTTGTCCACTTGTTGTTGAGCATCGCGAATTGTAATATCCATCTTCTGTGTTATTTTAACGTTTTGGTTGAACCGGTTTTATTAGTTTACACAAGATAAACGATGAAACGCTTTATAGCGACATAAACCGTCAGAACCACATTTTTGAAATAACATATGCAGGCACAACGAACCGATACGGAAGCAGCGCAGTCACTCACACAGCATTTCGATACCATAAAAAGAGCCATAGGCAAAGTCATTGTAGGACAAGATGATGTGGTGAACAAACTCATCATATCCATCCTTTGCAACGGGCATAGTCTATTGGTAGGTGTACCGGGTTTGGCCAAAACACTTTTGGTAAAAACAGTTGCCGATGTATTGGACCTATCGTTCAAACGGATACAGTTCACTCCGGATTTGATGCCGAGTGATATTATCGGTGCAGAAATATTGGATGAGCAAAGGCATTTCCGTTTTATCAAAGGTCCGTTGTTTGCCAACATCATTCTTGCGGATGAGATAAACCGTACACCTCCCAAAACTCAAGCCGCACTGCTCGAGGCAATGCAGGAACGCAACGTTACTGCTGCGGGTGAAGTATATAAACTACCGGAACCATTCTTCGTACTGGCCACACAAAACCCGATAGAACAAGAAGGAACATATCCGTTACCGGAAGCACAGTTGGACAGGTTCATGTTTCACATAATGCTGGACTACCCAAGCCACGAAGAAGAAGTGACCATTGTGCGCAACACCACAGGTGTAATGGACGCCGACCTGCCTAAAGTATTGGGTGCTCAAGAAATATTGGAATACCAACAACTGATAAGACGTGTACCTGTACCTGATAATGTATTGGAGTACGCTGTATCGTTGGTTCACAAAACAAGGCCTACAAATGCCAATGCCCCTGATATAACCAAACAATATGTCGGCTACGGTGCAGGGCCTCGTGCCTCTCAATACCTGATATTAGGTGCCAAATGCCATGCATTGCTCAACGGCAAGTACTCTCCTGACATTGAAGATGTGCAAGCCATGGCAATGGAAGTATTGCGCCACCGTGTGGTACGCAACTACAAGGCCGAAGCAGAAGGCATAGGACAAGAAGCGTTGATACGCCAATTGTTGTAATTTCATATCATGAGTGGCACGATAGAAAAAGCGGCATTCCTTAGAAATAAGTTCATACCGTTGCTTAGGACAATAGATCCCGAGCAAAAACCTTTATGGGGTAAGATGAATGTGCATCAGATGATAGAGCATATGAGCTACTCTATGAGGCAGGCAAACGGTAAGGATAAATACACGCTGCTTACATCACAAGAGCTATTGCCGAGGATGGAATCTTTTTTGATGAGTGAAAAGCCGTTCAGAGAAAACACACCCAACAAACTATTGCCTGACGACCCCGAAGCTCCGATACAACCAACGATAGAGGCCGCCATAGAAGAGTTGCAAGAAGAGATAGAAGACTTTTTCGATGTATACAATAGTGAACCTTCACTCATCATCACCAATCCATTCTTCGGCCACTTGAACTACGAGCGTCAGGTACAGTTGCTATACAAACACGCCTTGCACCATTTGAAGCAATTCGGAGTTTCGCAAGAATAGTTATTCAAATATTATTTTACCACGATAAGCCTTACCTTTTACTTCATCTGATACGATGTAGTAATACACACCTGTATTGTGTTGTTGTAATTGCAGCTTATCCAAATTACGTATAGTACGTTGCTCTACTTTTTGCCCCATTGCATTGTACAACGTATAAGTCGCTTCCTTCATTAGGTATGGCAGTGACATCGTACTGACTGAAGTAACCGGATGTGGCGAGATTGAAACTTTATCATCTTTTTCCCCAACAACATCTCCGACAGAAACATAGCAAGAATCGGTATTTGTAAATGGCAAGCCATAGGGAGTACTTATAGCATTACTCATTATAGGCTTACTACGATTATTAAAAAAACAATTCAACCTTTGAAAATATACTGTAGTAGTGTAAGTCCAAAAAGGAAACGTAATACCACCAGTACAGCCTATATTATCAATTACAGTATATGGGAAGCCACCAGAAATATTTTTGAAATGCCTAACCTTATACCATATCGAATCAATTTGTACTGAATCAACCTTATTTACAATATGGTAATTAATAACCCCAGTTGGAGAAATATAAGAGAAAGTATCACCTACTTCTAATGTAAAATCGTAAAGAAGCTTTTCAGAAGTATCGTCAATTACATATATCTTTTTATTTATACTGTCCTCTCTTACCAATCTAATTCCCAAAGCAAATGGAGGAGTTCTCATAACTAAATATGTAACTCCATTAAATAGTGAATCTCCTTGATATTCTCCTAAAAACTGTCCATTGCTATGTGCCCTAGTAAATGTATAATACCAAACATTACTAGTATCGGTAAATCTTATCTTTTGCGCATCACAAGCTTGGGCCAGTAGTAGAATAACAACAATTGATAGGATATGTTTCATAGTAACAGTCTTTCACATTGAAGATACGCAAATCTGTTATTCCTCCGGTTTGATGTAGATATATGCCTTTACATAAGGCTTGTCTAACTTGTCTACAAGGTCGAGACTCTTGGCTATACCTCCGTTTCGTTTCTCAATTTCAAACTCCTGAAAGTTGGTATATAGAAATCCTAATGGGATTCTGGAACTCCAAACATTACCCATAAACCAGCCAAGCGAATCGTAATTGGTTTGCCAAGAAAGAAAGTCGGCATTTTTTATACTCTCCCAATTGCCTTTATCCGGGTGTATGGTTGTGTAATAGATGAATGCAGGGACTGTACTGTGATATACGGATATTGCATTGCCTTGTACATTCTTCTCTTTTAGGAATGTCATCCCTTCAGTTATTTCTTCGTACTTGAATGGTCGAAACTCCATTGTTTGCCATACGTTGCTTACAATCACAAACAAGCCTGCCAACACAAGTATGGGTTTTGCTTTACGAGTACGTAACCTATGTAATTGCCCAAAGCTATATGTGATGATGATAATGAGTATGGGCATACTGAACAGGGCCACCCTCGGCATTACCGAGAACTGCTCTATGGATGCAGCAAAACCAAGCGTCAGGATCGGCATGAGCAACAGCACAAGCAATGCCCTGTTACTTATCAGCATCCATAACAGGCTCAACACCATGAGTATCTCAGACACATCTATCACATGTGGGCGCATACCGATGAACTTATACACCAATGAGTTGAACGCATAGTAATTATGGTTCCATTCCGATTGAGCCCAAGGTGTGGCAAACAAGAAATGTATCTTATGATAGTTCTGCAAGTACTCCGAGCCTGCTTGCTCTTGCAATACAGAGAAATAATAAATGCCAAACTGCAACATCCATACAACAGCTATCGCCGGCAGTATCAAAAACAATACTCTCTTACCCGAACCGATGCTGTGCAGGAAATAATACCCTCCCACTCCCGAGAGTACAAATACAGAAGGCATGGACGACCATATGGCCAAAGAGCCTATCAACACCCAATAAAGAAAGAAACTTCCGGGTTTTACCTTTCTTATATCAATATTCAACGCAAAGAATATCAACAACAAAGCAATGAACGCGTCGGGCATGTATTGCTTCACTTCGGATGCATAGCGAATCAGCATGTACGAAAACCCGAACATGGACAAGGGCAACCAAATTGCCTCAGCAGGTATCAGTTTCCTAAGTACTTTGTACAGTACCCATATAGCTCCAATACCGCAAAACAGTGGGTATATTCTCAACACATACTCACCCATCCCGAACAACATCGTGTTCAACTTTGTTATCCAAAGGAACAACGGCGGTGCATATTGTTGATAATCAAGCGGCTTCAACAATTCCAGAAAGCCTCGTTCTGAAATATTGCGGGCGATATTGGCTTCGTCGAGTATCAGGTTCCTGTTCTCGAAATATATCCAGATACGTATGGCGGCCGCAACAAGCATTACGGCTATCGCCACAACGCGTGCAACATCATTATAACGACTCTTATCAACTGTAGACATAATAGGTTTTCAGACTGTATGAACCTGCTAATTCCTCACAAATATTATATATTGCGGGCATCTTCCAAATTCAAACGAACATTACATAAAAATATAAATCAAAAGTAGATATGGCTGTAAAACAGTTAAGAAATTATGCTGAGGGTAAGTGGGTGGCTTCTGAGAAGGGAACCAGCGAACTACATAACGCACTTACAGGCGATGTGATATATACAGCAAGCAGTGATGGGCTGGATTTCGGTGCCATGATGCGCTATGCCAGACAAGTGGGTGGACCTGCTTTGCGCAAGCTGACATTTCATGAGCGTGGACGCATGTTGAAGGCTTTGGCCTTTTACTTGTTGGAGAAAAAAGAATACTTCTACGAGATAAGTGCATATACCGGAGCCACGAGAGCAGACTCTTGGGTGGATATAGAAGGCGGCATAGGTAACTTGTTTGCCAACGCCAGTTTGCGTCGTCAGTTCCCTGACGAAACATACTATGTGGATGGTGATGCAGCCAAACTCTCCAAAGAGGGTACATTCATCGGCCATCACATAATGGTACCGAAAGAAGGTGTGGCTATACACATCAACGCATTCAACTTCCCTGTATGGGGTATGTTGGAAAAGATAGCAGTAAACCTATTGGCAGGTGTACCGGCTATTGTAAAGCCTGCAACACTTACATCATTCTTGACGGAGGCGGTGTTCGAAGAGATCATCAAATCGAACATACTACCCGAAGGTGCGCTGCAATTGATATGTGGTTCTGCCAGAGGGATATTGGATACTGTTGAAACAGGCGATGTGGTAACCTTTACAGGTAGTGCTTCCACCGGTCAACAATTGAAGTCTCACCCTCGCCTTATATCGCAAGGTGTACCTTTCAACCTTGAGGCCGACTCACTGAACTGTTGTGTATTGGGATTGGATGTTACTCCCGACATGCCTGAGTTCGACCTGTTCATAAAGGAAGTGGCCAGAGAGATAACCACCAAAGCAGGACAAAAATGTACCGCAGTACGCCGTATCATAGTTCCGAAAGACAGGGTTGAAGATGTGCAAATAGCACTCGGTCAACGCTTGTCCAAGGCCACCATCGGCGACCCAAGTGTGGAAGGTGTACGCATGGGTTCTCTTGCAGGATTGTCGCAAAGAGAAGAAGTAAGAGAAAAAGTACAGCAGCTGGCCAAATCACAATCAATAGTTATAGGCGATCTGGAAAACTATGAAGTGGTAGGTGCCGACAAGAAAAAAGGCGCATTCATGCCACCGATCATATTCTTCAACGACGATCCGTTCAACAAAACAGATTGTCACAATATAGAAGCATTCGGCCCTGTATCCACAATCATGCCATATAGCACCACAGAAGAAGCAATGACACTTGCAAGAATGGGCAAAGGCTCATTGGTTTGCTCATTGGTTACTTACAACGACGACATAGCAAGAGAATACGTATTAGGTACTGCAGCGATGCATGGAAGGATATTGGTATTGAACCGTGACTGTGCAAAAGAAAGCACCGGCCATGGCTCACCGATGCCATTGTTGGTACATGGCGGACCGGGACGAGCAGGCGGTGGTGAAGAGATGGGTGGTAAGCGCGGCGTATTGCACTATATGCAACGTACCGCGATACAAGGTTCGCCAACCACTATTTCACGCATCACCAATGTATACCAACAGGGTGGTAAGCAAAATGAAACTGTAGAGCATCCGTTCCGCAAACATTTCGAAGAGATCAAAGTAGGTGATACACTCATAACTGCAAAACATACCGTAACAGAAACAGACATCACTAACTTTGCCAATGTGAGTGGCGACAACTTCTACGCGCATATGGATACCACCTCTCTTGAGGGTACCATATTCGAAGGTCGTGTAGCGCATGGTTACTTCATCCTTTCCAAAGCGGCGGGATTGTTTGTTGATGCCAAAAAAGGACCGGTATTGTTGAACTATGGTATAGACGAATGCCGCTTCACCAAGCCTGTTTATCCCGGTATGACCATCGGTGTCAAGTTTACTTGTAAGCAAAAAACAGATCAAGAAAAGCGCAGCGATGACGATGTTGCAAAAGGAATAGTGCGTTGGTTGGTGGATGTGTATGACGATACCGGTGAGACGGTTGCAATCGCCACCATACTTACTATGGTTAAAAAATTAAATCAAGACTAAACAATACATCAAACAATGTCTGAAGCATACGTAAGCAGTAATATAGAGAACGGTATAGGTACCATTGAGTTCTTTCACCCTGCAAGCAACTCTTTACCGGGTGCGATACTCAACAAGCTGGCGGAAACAATAACGGAAGTCGGCAACAATGCCGATGCAAAAGTCATCATTGTAAAAAGTGCGGGCGACCGAGCATTTTGTGCAGGTGCTTCTTTCGATGAGTTGATAGCGATAAAAGACGCTGCAGGAGGATTGGAGTTTTTCAGTGGCTTCGCAAAAGTCATCAATGCGATGCGCAAGTGTCCTAAATTTATCATCGGCCGCATACACGGTAAAGCCGTGGGCGGTGGTGTTGGCTTAGCTGCATCTGTAGACTACGCATTCGCAACGGAATATGCCTCTGTAAAACTCAGCGAGCTTGCTATCGGTATCGGTCCATTCGTAGTAGGCCCCGCTGTTGAAAGAAAAATGGGATTGTCAGCGTTCTCCATATTGGCAACAGACGCTACCGAATGGCGCTCTGCCGAATGGGCAAAAGAAAGAGGACTCTACTCCGAAGTCTACTCAAGCACAGACAACATGGATGAGGCGATAATGACGCTTGCAAAAACATTGAGCAACAGCAGCCCTGAGGCAATGGCTGAATTGAAGCAAGTCTACTGGCAAGGAACGGAACATTGGGACGACCTGCTTGTGGAGCGTGCAGCGATAAGCGGCCGCTTAGTATTGAGCGACTTCACTATCAATGCGATCAATAAGTTTAAAGCTAAAATGGCCAAGTAGCATTATTTGGCAGCAGCTACCAAAACTTTTTCATATTCATCAACGATACGCGGCCAATTATATTGGTCGCGTATTTTTTGCAGGTTACCCTCTACAAAATCCATGTGGTCCTGCTTGTTTGCCACTTGTTTTATGATGCCTGCAACAGCATGTTCGTCTAAAAAGTAAAACGCATCATCTCCCAACACACCTTTGTTGAAATGATTGTCGTGCGCAGCAATCAATGCATGACTACCCATAGCTTCCAACAATGAAGGGTTGGTACCTCCAACAGAATGCCCATGAAAGTATAAGTGTGAATAGTATCGGAAGTTGTTGATGATATTGATATCGTAAATGGCTCCTAGAAAACGAACCTTATCGCTGTTGCCATATGTGTTCACCAACATTTGCCCGAATGCGTTTTCGGTTTTACCGATGACTATCAGCTCCTCATCAACACCTGATTCCAAATGCCCTTTGATAATCATTTCAATATTATTCTCAGGCTCCATTCTCGCCATGAGCATATTGTACTTATACGGTGTCAATGAGTAGTCGCTCAATATTGCTTCATTAGGTTCATTGAAAATATCCGAACCATAAGCGATAAAGGCTGAAGGCTTACCATAAGTTTCTTTCAAATACTTCTGTATACCTACCGAGTCGGCAATTAGTACATCTGCATTCAACGCTGCCCAACGCTCTGCATGTTTCAAAAATTTCTGCACTTTACGGCTGTACTTGGTACGCTTCCATTCCAAACCATCCATGTTCACCACATTCTTACACTTCTTGGGCCAACGTCTGTACCAAATACTGTTGCTTGTATATCCAAGCTGCAACAACACATCGAAATTTCTTTTTCGTGCATCGTTGATGCAATTGAGGTCGTAAATGAACTGACCTGCCGTACCCATTTTATTTTCAGGGTCGTAGCAGTGGATGATGTTCACCCCTCTCCATTCTTTATCTTGATACTCATGGGTGTGAGAATTATACACCCATACTTCATGCCCTTTCTCCACCAAGCCCAATGCAAGGTATTCCGCACATTGCTCAAAGCCACCATACCTGTTGGGTATACCGCGTGTACCTAATATGCCTATCCTTATACCCATTATTGTTGCAGAACTTGTTTATATGCGGCCAGTGTTTCTTCTGCTGCACGCATCCAAGTATAGTCTTTCAATATCTTATCGCGGAAAGCTTCGTTGTAAGGTGCTTCGTGTGCGGCGACTACCGCTTCTCTTATCGAATCCGTATCATCGGGATCGCAAAACCATGCATACCCGTCAAAGTAATCTTTTGTATCACCTTTATCCGTCACCACTATATTGCAACCCATTACGGCCGCCTCCAATGACGAAAGGCCTGTTGTTTCAAAATAACTGGGTAGTATATGCACCTTGGCCGAATGATACATTTCGTACAGCTCTTCTTCTGTAAGCCATGTAGTGAAATGTATATTGTCGGCTGCCTCAGCTTTACACTGTTCGTAGTATCCTATATTGTTTGGAGATGGTTTGCCATGTATGAACACTTTGTAGGGTGTATTATTCATGGCACGAATCAGGTTCAGCTGGTTCTTCCTTCCTTCAATCCGCGCCACGCACAATACCGCACCATCATACTTATCATTGATACGGCTTGTCTTCACTTTATCGGCGACACTTGCATCTATACCATTTGGCACCACTCTGTAAGCATGCTCTATATTATATTTCTTAGCAAAACGCCTGTACTCGTTCTCTGAGTTGGGCAATAATATTTGGGCATTGTTCGCCACCCATTTCACCGATTTCTTATGCCCCCACAGCAAGTAATTCATGCTGCCTATCTTCTCTCCATTCTTTGCCCATCTCGCAACCGCTTTTATGTATTCTATCTGATCTTCTGAGAATATCTTATTCATCCACTTCATCAAGCCGCCACGTGCTTTCTTTTCAAAATCTCCATAGTCCAAAAAAATGGTGGACACCGCAAAAGGCTTACCCGATTTTTGAACATGCCCTAATATATCAGCAGGACGAATGATATTGAAGAAATGCAGCAAGTCGTACTTCTCATACTCTATTGGCTGATTGGTCAAGCATACGTCCACCTCAACGCCCAACTCGCGCAGGTAATGTGCGGTCATGTCCAACTGTTTGGTATCGCCACCCGGAGTGGAGTAAAGTGTCGCCCTTGAAATGAATGCTACTCTCATTGTATCAGTCTCTGTTGCCTCTGTGATATATCGCTTCTATCAAGCCACCCGGCAAATAAGACAGCAAATATAGTAAGTACGGCTCGGGTTTCTTAGGCATGTGCTTTATGGCCTCTCTCAGATGTTTTCTGGCAAGTCTTGGTTTGTGCTGATTCCACAAATACTTCTTACCCAACATGCTGTGGTATGCAGCCTTCTTATATTCCGTAAAGTCTTGCGACTTAAGTATATGCACCAATGTTTTAAAATCTTCATCTGACACATCACCGTTCTTGATAGAACGTTCTTTCAACTCCACAAACTCTTTACCTCTCCATCGCTCGTCTATGGTGGCGGAAGATGGGTTGAGCCTTACTTTTATAAGAGACAACTTTTGCACCTTCATTTTACCGAATGCAGCGATGTTCTTCCACAACAAATGATCTTCAAAGGTTATCGCTTTGTCGTTGTATCCACCGGCATCTATCAATGCTTGCCTCAAGACTGTTACAGAAGAGTGGATGAATGGACAAGAATCCAAACCCGATGCCCTTATCTCCTCATCCTCATAATGACTGAACGTATACTTGAATACAAAGTTCCCATCCTCATCCATATAATCCGCCTCACTGGCTACGATTATATAGTCGGGATGTTCTTGAAAGAACTTCATCTGCACTTCCAACCTATCGGGGTAACACACATCATCCGCATCGAACCGTGCTATATATTTACCCTTTGCCAGCTCAATACCTTTGTTCAATGTTCTTACCAACCCCATATTCTCTTGCTCCACCAACCATACACGTTCGTCTGTATATGAGCGCAATATCTCTCCTGTACCATCCGTGGAACCATCGTTGATGACAAGCAGTTCAAAATCTTTAAAGGTTTGCGCCAATACACTGTCTACCGCCTCTTTCATATAAGGGGCGGCATTGTATGCAGGCAGCAAAACCGTAACCAAAGGACTATTCGGTGTCATTCTCTGTTTTAGCAAAAAGTTCACTCATTATCAATAGCTCGAACACCACCGTCAGCGACAGCAGTTCAAACCAATATTCCATTCCCAAAAACATAAACACTATTGCGGCAATGAACACTCCAGATTGCAATCTTTTTCTTCTCTTCAATACAAAACCCACGTACAATACAAGGAACAATACAAAACCTATCAACCCATACTCACCCACTATTTGATTGTAGGTACTGTTAGGCATGTTCATTACAGAATGTTCAGCCGCATGTCGAGACAAGTAAAACAATAACGTATAGAAATGATATTGTAGAAAGTCTCGGTTGACATATATCTTTTCAGGAGGATAAGAGCCTTGTAATCCAAGTCCCGTCATCTTAATGGCCAACTTGGATGAGAAGTTACCGATACCTGCACCAAAAAACATGTGTGTTGTATTACTCCGCAAAAAATAGAGTGTCTGCATATTTGTATACAACTTGCCCGGCATATTGTAATTGTTCAGTACAGAACTGCTGGCAGGTGTATGGTACCAGTTTGCAATTGCCGTTTGCAAAGCAAACGGATTCAGCTGTCCGTATTCCGATTCCTCATCATTATCACCGATCTCCCCATCCTTTTTCTCTTTTGTAGCTTCGTCTTTTAACTGATACAATTCACCGCCAAGATTCGTCAACGCTTCTTGCTTCAGCCCCATTTTGTACTTCTTAATATTCAAGTAGTACTCTTTGGAATTGAAAACCGGGCTTTCGATATCTTGCCTGTACGGATAATACTTATACGCCTTTATCCATGATTGGTAATCTTCACCCCTGTAAGTACTTGATATTTTTTTATCAAAGAAATCTTCTTCTTTGGCAGCCGACGAGACAGTGATTTTTTTGTCCTTTAGTTTTGCCAAGCCTATTTCGTAATTGTCTTTCTTCTCTCTTTCATACACCACTTCTATATACTTCAAATTTTGCGGAGACAATATAGGGTAAGAGACCGCCATCATCAGAATAAGCAACACTGCATTACGCTTGATAGCTTTGTCTTTTTTGAAAAACATGGCCAGCAAAACCACCGTCATAAATACTACGGTAACATTGCTGGTGCACAACAACATGATGAACGTACACAAAGCCGCCCAACGAAACTCTTTGTAGTATAAAAAAAATATGGCTCCCAACGCATTGATAGCGGCATTGGTAACAGATGTGTCGTTGAAGATACCGTTGATATAATCACCGGTAGACACTCCGTACTTAATGCTCGATGTAAGCCAATAAGGCACTTTGAAACCAGCTTCGGCAAACAGTACCAACAATGTGACCAACGATATGACGGCATTGATCGTAAAGAAAACCTTAAGCGTTCGCAATATTGTTTGCTTGGTCAGCACACTCACGGTTACAAGCAGTAAATATGATATCGCAAAGGCCACTCCCCATTGGAACAAGCCCAAATAAAAGCCAAGTGCATACTGAGGCTGATAAAAAGAATCGTTGATCAATGATGAACAAACACCGGTAATTGCAATCGCCACATAAAACCATTGCAACGATGTCAACTTTCTGGCAGGGTATCTTTTGTACAATACATAAACAGCATAAAACAGTACGGCCACCACTTTCATGTAAAGTTTTACATAAGTGGCGCTTGCCAAAAACAGCAACAGCGGCCAGTCTATATGATGTTTGCTATCCTTCACCCTTGTGTTTGCGAATCACGTTGTTGTAATAAATAATATGCTCGTCTACTATCGGAGACACACTGAACCTATCTATTATTTTCTGTCTTGCTTTTTCTGCCAACTCTTTGTTCTTCTCCGGATTTTCCATTAGGTAACATATCTTTTCCGCGAGCTCTTCATAATCGTCAGGGTCTACCAAGATACCGTCCACCATATTGTCTATCAGTTCAGGCCCTGAAGTTCGGGTACTGTACACTATAGTTGTTCCGCAACCCATGGCCTCCATCGGAGCCAAAGCAAAACACTCCGCATATGATGGGAATACCGCTACCGTCGATTCGCCCAACCGCTCAAACAATACTTTTCTGTCCACATGTCCCAAGAATTGTACACTATGTTTTGACTTGGCATTCAAAAATGCTTGCACTTTCTCCACAGGACCTTTTCCGTATACACTCAATACAGCTTCGGGATGTTTTTCATGTACAAGATTCCATGCCTTCATCAGCTGATATATACCTTTCTTCTCAGCAAGGCTACCTGTGTATGTGACCTGCGCATCTTTCTTTACAATATCATGCCTCACCTCCGGTACTTTGATGGTATTATACAATACATCTATCGTACCCGGATATTCCAAATACTCCTTGGTCTTATCGGCCGTGTATCTGCTTGCGCCTGCAACAGCATCCGCATTTATCAATATATCATGCTCTATTTGCCATATATGTGGTGCAGGAGTAATGCCTGCTTCTCGGTTGAAGTAAGAAACAGAACCATTCAACTTTACCAATGTTGCAACCGGCAGTTTCGGGAATGGCACTACCGCCTTACAATGCCTGACATAATCGTTGAAGTCCGGCATCTCCACAATATCTATCTCATGTTTATGAAGCAGGTGCAGTAAAAACTGCTCATACATCTTGATGCTCTTGACAATATCCCTATGAAATGCACCCGTGACTGTAAACAGCTTATACAACGCTCTTACAAAAAGTGTCTCTTGCTTGCTGAATATGGACGAAGCCATCCCACGTCTAAAACGGTATACCTTGACACCCTCATCCTCAAACTCATCTTCACCACCATAGCCCCAATCGTAAAAACCTACAACAACAACATTGTGTCCTTTACGCGCACTCTCTCTTGCCAGTTGCTGAACAACCGTACCTATGCCACCATGCCTACCCGGAGGGTACTCGTCACAAAGAAATAAAATATTCATTTTTTCAAATACGATAACACCATCCTGAAATGGCTTCTTCCTATTTTACCTGTCATCAATGCTATTGCAACATATGCAACGCAAGCGACAATCACTTTCAATATATAGTGCATCTCGATAAATGAAATGCCTATGTAAACCATCGCTGCAATTGCAAAGAAAAGTACTAATACATTCAGAGAAATTTTCATCACAAATCTTGCAACGGTCTTATAGTACAAAAATCCTTGAATTACAGTAGTGAACAAATATGCACCTGCGGCACCCAAACCACCATAAAACGGTATCAACACAAGGTTTAACAACAAGTTGGAAACAGCCACCGTCATTGTGATGGCGGCTATCCTTTTATACTTACGTGCAGAGAAGGTAAGTGTCCACATCAGATTGATCATGAACTGCAAGGGGATGCACAGAGACAATATCAACATCTCCGTTTCGTTGGATGAGCCATACTTACCTGTAAACAGATCATCCAACAGCGGCGACCATATAAGGTTGATGGTAATGGGTATCAACATGGAGAAGAACACCAACATGGAAAAAAGCTTCCTCACCTCTTGTTGTTTACCCTCCTCGAGCCGTCCGCCCGAAGCCAACAGTCTTGCAAACGCATTCAATATTATTGGGGCTATGATAACTATCGGCAATCTTGCCAACTCGTATGCCCTGTAAGCAAAGCTGTACCCACCTGTTGCAGCGTACGTGGTTATCAAACCCAACAGTATCCAATCGATACGAGACAAGCTGCTATCGAATATGATGGACAAGTATTGAGGTAACGATTCTTTGATCAACTTTTGGTAAGCCACATATTTGAATCTGAAGCTGAATCCTGTTCTGTTCAAAACATACAAGAGTAGTAACACCAATTCCAACGCAGAACAGCCTATCAACACAAGTGCTACATATTCGATGCTTAAAATACCACTGTTCACCAACCAAAACGCCAGAGCTATTTTGCATAGATTGCTGAACACTGCTATCACCCCATATGGAGTGAATATGTGTTTGGCATTGAGGTACTGCTTAAGTGGAAGTACGAGATACAAAAAGCACTGTGCTCCGAAGAAAAGAGGTAAGTATCGAATACCTTCAGGACATGCCGTACAAATTCCTGAAAGAAGATATATGATGATCCACGCCACAACAGAAGTCACCAAGGCATGAATAAAGAATGCAGCAGCAGCCCAGTCGGATGTAGACGAAGCGGCAATCCTACGAACGACTACCTGCTCCATACCAAAGCCTATTACAGTCACTACAAGAGCGGACACCGCATTGGCCCAGTTGATAAGCCCAAACTCAGTTTCATCCAGGTAATATGCGGCTATCAGCAGAAAGACCACCCCCAGTACCTGCAGGGCAATAGCCTGCAAACCGGATGAGAAAAAAGATTTCAGGAGTTTGCCTTTCAACGTGCGGTTAATTTATTCTAAACTGACAAAAATAATATATAATTCAGCTACTTTTACAGTTATGTTAAGAGCTGCCCGGTTATCGAACTTGCAGTATTTGATCTTATACGTCCTTGCTTTCGTATTATCGTTCTCTTTCTACTACGCAGCTGTAAGTATAATGCTGCTTACTTTAGTGTGGCTTTTCAGCACAGATTACAAACAATTGATATCCAACATCAAGGAGCGGAAAATCGTTCTGGCCTTTGTTGGCTACTTTCTGTTTTTCGCCATCAGTTACTTTTACAGTACAGATAAAGCGCAGTCTTCTTTTGACCTGCAAACCAAAACCAGCTTACTGCTGCTACCCATAATTATAGGGGCAGGAATGAACCTGAAGAAAGAACATATAGAAAAGGTCTTTTTCAGTTTTGTATTGGGTATTACCACATCTGCCATCATAAGCATTGCGAGGGCCTATTTCGAGTGGAAAACAACGCATAACACCGAAGTATTCTTCTATCATAACCTTGTTTCGCAATATGATACTAATGCGGTATATGTTGCCCTGTATTGCTTTTTCTCAATCGGATTACTGCTTTTCTATAACTGGAGCAACTTTTTCAAAGGCCGATTAATGATTATTAGGGTTGCATTGTTAGGGCTACAACTTACCTACTTTTTGCTGCTGTCGTCAAGAATGTTGATACTGTTGATGTTGGCTTTCATGATACCTTACTTCCTATTCCGCTTCTTACATCAAAAGATATCCAAAGTACAACTGGTGGGCCTGACTGTCATCATTGTTTTGACCTTTGCTTCCATCTTTGCTTTCGACAACCCCGTTCGAGATAGATTTGAGGATGTGTTGAAAAAAGACATGACCATCGTAACGCTCAACGATTATTCAAATGTGAAGGAAGAGAACTTCAGCAATGTCACATTAAGACTTTTTCTATGGCGTGTCGGAATCGAGAACGTAAATCAAAACAACCTATGGCTGACTGGAGCCGGCAATGGAGATGCTCAAGACCTGCAAAATGAAAAATTCAGGGCATATAAGTTCCCAAATATGGTGGAAGGCTCCGCCAACCAATCACCGGTTTTCAACGCCAACCTTCACAACATGCTGTTGCAAACCTTGATAATGGTCGGGCTGCCTGCCGTCATATTACTGTTGATCATATTTTTCACACCTTTTTATCACATTAATAGATTAGCTATTCAACCCTGGTTTGTCATATTCCATATTTCCTCATTTTTCTTCATGATGCAGGAGTCTATGCTGCAAACACAGGCAGGAACAGTGTATTACACATTGTTTTATTCCATCTTTATCGCAGGGTTCTATATAAAGAAAATATAAATTATTACCTTATCATTAAATTAATCCAAAAAAAATACTGAAATTTGCCCCGAATTGACAAAACTGACACGATTTTTGCTATTAGTGTTGGTAGAGTAAAAATTCAGGATTAGGACAATAGATGGAACAACCGTTTGTAATAAAATTACCATTGACTCAGCCGTCAAGACCGGCGCCTCAGCAGTCTGAAATATCAGAGATACGTGAAATGTTCCGCGAGATGAACCACAGATATATGGTACATCAACCGGCTCCGTACTACGCTACGGTGAAACGCATTATGGACATCACAATATCTATGACATTCATACTGTTGGTGATGTCATGGTTATACCCCATAATCGCCCTATTAATAAAATTGACATCCAAAGGTCCTGTTTTCTTCATTCAGAAGCGTACCGGCTACAAAGGGCTTGAGTTTGACTGCTACAAGTTTCGTACAATGTATGTGAACGACGATGCAGATAAAAAGCAAGCCACCCAAAATGACAAACGCATCACTCCTGTAGGTAAGTTCCTCAGATTAACCCACTTAGACGAAACTGCACAGTTTTTCAATGTGCTTTTGGGTGACATGTCCATCGTAGGCCCAAGGCCGCACATGCTGTATCATACAAGGTATTATTCTCAATTCATTCCATATTATCACCTCCGCCACGAGTCTGTACCAGGGATGACCGGTATGGCTCAAATAAAAGGCTATATAGGTGAGATAAACGAAGAGCGTGAACTGAGGAAACGTATCCAGTGGGATATTTTCTACTTAAAGAACAAGAGCGTCGGCTTGGAGATAAGCATCATATTCCAAACCTTCTTGCAGGTTTTCGTTAAAGCATTCGAAGGGCTTAAAAAGAAATAAAGCTCAATTTTCGGTTATATTATTCTTAAGGCATTTTCCGTAGTCAATTTTTCTGTACTTTTCGTACACACAAAAATTGCCGGACGATGCCTTATTTAGTTACAGCCACAGATTTTTCGGAAATAGCCAACAATGCTATCGACTATGCATGCAATATGGCCAATGACCAAAAAATATCGTTGACCATTGTACACTCTTACACTGTACCGGTTGCATTTCATGACAACCCGATGCCTGTGATACCGATGGAAGAAAGCAAACAGATAGCCGAAGAGCAAATGTCTAAACTTGCGGAGGAACTTTCATCCAAATATCCTGGACTTGAAATAAACAGTGAGTTGGCATACGGTGATATCACCGACCATCTGAAAGATATGACCAAAGAGGCAAAACCTCTGGCTGTGGTGATAGGCAACAGTGTAAGCGAAAACGAAGGCTTTTGGTTGGGAGGCAACCTATTGACGGTTCTTAAGTCCCTGCACTGCCCTGTGATAGCCATACCTCCGGGGTATCAATACAAGAAGCCTACAAGTATTTGCTTTGCGTGCGACTACCACAACATCAAAAGCACATTACCGGCTGAAGAAGTAATTCAATTGACAAACAGAACAGGGGCATCGTTCCATGTATTGAACATAGATCATGAGAACAAGGGCTTTGAAGCCAACACTCCTTTCGAGTCAACAGAATTGCATAGTATGCTGAAGTGTCTCAATCCATCATACCATTATGTGGACAATGAAGATACAGACGAGGGTATTCAACAGTTTGTGTCAGAGAACAATATGGATTGGTTGATGGTGATGCCGCACAAGCACAACTTCTTTGAGGGGTTGTTTCACAAAAGCCACACCAAGCAAATCGTAAAGCACGCCAAAGTACCATTGGTGGCCATACACGACAAAGCCTAAGACTTGGGCTTTTTGCGAATGGTGGAAATAAGTATATCCAACCCTACCTCCAACATCTTCCATTTGAGATAGCCGGTCGTTATTTTTTTGATGATATACTTCAGTGTTTCTTTCTCCAATTTTCTTTCGAGGAAACCGATAACAGGTATGGAGAGTGCCAATAGTTTTTCCGACACACCTTTGGACATAAGAAAGTCGGTAACAGTTTCTATCGTATCAGCGACACCTTCTTCCATAAAAGAACTTGCGTCCTTTTTTTGAGACGACCTTATCAAGGCGGCTTTTTCTTGCCTTAACTCCTTTAGGCTGCTAAAGCTCTTATGGTATAAATTCAAACTCATCTTTACTGCTCATCCTCCTTTTCTCCGTAATCTTCTTCTATATCGTTTGTGAAAAGATCGATGAAAATATCGGCCAGCTTGGTGATTATCTTCCTACGCATAAGCACAAAGCCGATCAATATAAGTACGAATACACCTGAAGTTATCAAGAACCCTAATGCAGCATTGTCAAGAACATCTGCGAGGTACATACTCAATGCCACCCCAAGAAAGATAACAACAGAGCCGCCTGCAATCATCAAGAAACCCATGAACATGGTGTAACCCATGATGAGCGATGTACGTTCTATTACACTGAGCTTGACTATATCCAGCTTTACCTCAATGTACTTCAGTCCTTTGTCCAGCAAGTTTCTAAGCATGCTTATGCTATACGTTATATATTTCTTGTTCTACATCTTCCACCTTCCCCTTGAACTCTCCCGCTTTCTCTTTCAATTTGTCGGCCCATTTGCCTACATTATCTTTCACGTTATCCAATTGATCCACGATGTTGTCAAGGTCGTGTTGACGCTTGTCCTTGTCCGTTGCCAAAAGATATCCTACCGCTGCACCAACAGCCGCGCCTATCAATAGTGTTGCAATTGTTTTTCCTGAATTTTCCATATGCTTAATGTTTTAGTGATTCTTACTGATATAAAATTAATTACAAAAATTTACCTGATATGTATTTTATTGGTATCATTTCTTATAATTTAATGTTTTATTAGCAGGATAACAAGTACATACAAACTGCTTTAGGGTAGATTCGAATATGAAATTGCTGACAACTGAAAATCTGAAACAACTGGGACTGATAGCATTGATACTGCTTGTCGGAGTGACCATTGCATATCAGTTGTCATCGTTCATACCCGGATTGTTGGGAGCAGCTACCTTGTATATCCTGATGAGGCGTTACTACTATAACCTTGTAGATAACAGAAAATGGAAGAAATGGTTGGCAGCGACAGTGTTGATACTAGGTGCCATGGTTGTTTTTGTATTACCTCTTGTATTACTCTTCCAAATCTTCATCCCAAAATTCCAAGACCTACTGAGCAAGTCAGGACAGTTAAATGAGGTAGTTGCCGCATTGATTGAACAAATAGAAGCAATGAACGTGCCTATTACCGTCAATTCAGATCAGATATTCGGACTGATACAAAACGCCTCCACATCAGTACCTGCAGTTTTAGGTGCCACAATGAACTTCTTGACAAACGCTGTCCTCGCTTTCTTCATCCTATACTTCATGTTTGTGCAAGGCAAGGAGATGGAAAAAAGTATACAAGAATACTTACCGCTGAAAGGTAGAAACGTGGATGATATTTGGAAAGCCACGAGGTTGATGGTCAATTCCAATGCCGTCGGTATACCTATTTTGGCCGCCAGTCAGGGGTTGGTTGCCATCATAGGATATAAGATATTCGGTGTATCCTCTTATGTGATGTGGGGTGCATTGACGGGTATATTCTCTGTTGTTCCCGTTGTGGGGTGTGCCATAATATGGGCTCCGCTTTGTATTTACTTGACGGCGACAGGACATTCTACAGAAGCAATAGGCTTAGCCATATATTCCTTCATCATCACCGGTGGTGTGGACAATGTTCTACGATTCACCATTCTGAAAAAGTTAGGCGACGTTCACCCGATTACCACCGCATTGGGTATCATTGTCGGATTACCATTGTTCGGATTTATGGGCTTCATCTTCGGCCCATTGTTGGTGTCCTACCTATTGCTGCTGATAAAAGTATATCGTGTTGAATTTTCAACTAACGGTAACGAACCGGAAATAACACCCGAAGAATAACCTACTTATAGTAGTTGCTACCTGCTAAATATTCGTGCACCTTTTCAGGCACCAAATATCGTATCGACTTACCATCCTTCACTTGTTGCCTGATGAATGTAGCCGATATGGAAAGCAACGGCGCTTCCATGATGGTTAAGTCGGCTCCGTGTGTTTCAGTTATTTCAAAACCCGGCCTTTTGTATATGAGTATCGGATAATCCTTTACCAGATGCTCGAAATTTTTCCAACGGTGAATGTTTTGAAAACTATCCGAACCCATAATAACCGAGAAACGTTCCAGTGGAAACTTTTCACTCAAATAAGTAAGCGTATCGATGGTGTAAGACGGCTTGGCCAATTGAAACTCCACATTGCTGGCTCTGAACTTGGGATTGTCCTCTATACCCAACCTAACAAGGTGCAACCTATCATACTCGTTCAACAGCGAGTTGGAATCCTTCAAAGGATTATGCGGCGACACCACGAACCATATTTTATCAATGTCCGCATGCTCCACAATGTGATTGGCTACAATAAGATGACCTATATGAATGGGATTGAAACTACCGAAAAACAGCCCTATACGCATGACGGCAAATGTAATTAAAATCGTTTCAGAAGGGAAAAACCGTGAGATTGATTTGTCAATTCCTTAATAAGCAGACCTAATTATTGGCCTTTACCCATATGTTTTTCGCATCTTCTTTGCGAATGCTCAGGTAATAACCCGCTATTTGTATGGCAATCGGGTCACCCATTGGAGCTACCATCTCTATCCAAACCGGCTCCCCGGGAACACAGCCCATTTCCAGCAACGTAAGCTGAAATTCACTCTCTTCGTGGCTGTGTATCACAGCCTTCTGTCCTTTCTTCAGCTCCGAAAGCCTAATGGCTTTTTCTTCAATGGCATCCATCAATTGTATACTTTAGCAGCACAAAGGTAAGGGTAAAAAAACTTTACCGACATTTGCGCCAAATATAGTTATGCCGTCGAAGTTTCATGAATTAGATGTCAATGCCAAACTGAAAGACAGGAGAAAACTCTCCGGCTTTTTGGACGATCTGGTTGCCCGATACAACAAGAAATACAAGCAGTGCAGCCTGACCTATATTTTTTGTACGGATGAGTACCTGTTGGGCATCAACCAACAGTTCTTGAATCATGACACATATACTGACATAATCACATTCGACCTGAGCGAAGGGGATATGCTTATCGGCGAAATATACATCAGTACGGACCGTGTGGCCGAGAATGCGGCATCTCTCGATGTGGCTTACAAAACAGAGCTACACAGAGTACTGTTTCATGGTGCGCTGCATCTGTGCGGCTTCAAAGACAAGACGGCAAAAGACAAACAAGAGATGCGCGCCAAAGAGGACGAGTGCCTGCAACGATATTTTAAATAATGAACATAGAGATACTATACGAAGATGATGACCTGTTGATCGTCAACAAGCCGGCAGGCATGTTGGTGATACCGGACCGTTTTGATGAGGAGCAACCTTCACTTAACAGATTACTGGCAGAGAAGCACGGTCAGCATATGTTTGTGGTACACAGGTTGGACAGAGGGACAAGTGGTGTTATTTGTTTTGCCAAAAACGAAGAAACGCATAAATACATGTCCAAGCTGTTTCAAGAGCACAATGTTGAGAAATACTATACAGGACTTGTTTCAGGCAGAGTATTGACAAAAGAAGGTACGATCGACAGCGGTATTATGGAGCACCCCACCCAACGAGGCAAAATGGTGGTGAACAAAAAAGGCAAAGAATCACTGACCGACTATAAAGTACTTGCAGAGTGGCCGTTATATACATTGGTTGAGTTCAGGATACATACCGGACGCACTCACCAGATACGTGTACATATGCAATCCATAGGCCACCCCATAGCTTGCGATGAACTGTACAGCGACGGCAAACCCTTCTTCTTATCAAATATCAAGAAGAAATATGTAGGCTCCACCAAGAACGAAGAACGCCCATTGCTCAGCCGATTGGCACTGCATGCATCCAAGCTTGTTTTCAAAAAAGCGGACGGACATGAAATAGTTGCCGAAGCGGAGCTACCCAAAGACATAGCGGCTTGTGTGAATCAACTGAACAAATGGGCCAAACCCGTTTAAAACCTAATACTTACTTTTGCGCTTTAAATCATAATAATGGCAAGGAAATCAAATATCAATGTACAGGTAGAGCTTGACGAAGAAAGAATGCCTGAAAAAATAGAATGGAATGCACCTGATGGCGGTGTGGATGGGCAACAAGAGGCAAAAGCCATCTTGCTGAGCTTATGGGATGGGCAGGACAAATCTGCACTACGTATAGACCTTTGGACCAAGAAAATGATGGTGGACGAAATGAACGATTTCTTTTATCAGACATTGTTCGGCATGGCGGATACTTACTTGCGTGCCACCAACAACACCGATATTTCAAACGACCTGAAAGCTTTTGCGAAAGACTTTTTGAAGAAAGCTTCTGATGCATTGGAACAACAGGAAAACAATTCATAATAGGTTTTATAACTTAGTACACCTACAAAACACAAGTATATGTCTTTGGAACAAAAAGTAATGGAAGAGCTGAAAAACGCGATGCGTGCAAAAGACGAAGCGGCATTGCGTACGTTGCGTGCAATCAAGTCAGCCATTTTGCTTGAAAAAACTTCGGGCAGCGGAACGGAAATAACCGAAGCCGATGAGATGAAGATGTTGCAAAAACTGGCCAAGCAACGCCGCGATTCATTGGACATATTCAAACAGCAAAACAGAGAAGACCTTGCGTCGAAAGAAGAGGAGGAAATAGCGATAATTGAAAAGTTCCTACCACAACCTCTTTCCGACGAAGAGTTGACCGCTGCGCTGAAAAGCATCATAGAAAAAGTAGGCGCATCATCTCCAGCCGATATGGGCAAGGTGATGGGTGCAGCCACCAAAGAGCTTGCAGGTAAAGCAGACGGCAAGTCCATATCTCAAAAAGTGAAAGAACTGTTGAGTTAATATGCGTTGTATATGATAATCGATATCATAGCCATAACGCTTATAATCATCTTTTTCATACGCGGCTACATGAAAGGTATCATAGTAGCCGCTTTTTCTCTTATAGCCATAGTATTAGGCATCATTTGTGCGTTGAAACTTTCTGAGCGATTGGCATCATACTTATTGAGTGCCGGATATGTCAGCTCAGGTTGGGCACAGCTGTTAAGCTACGTCGTACTGTTTATTGGCGTGGTGTGGTTGGTGCGCATAATCGCTAAAGCAATAGAATCAGCGGCGAGTATGGCTATGTTGGGATGGGCCAACAAAGGTATCGGCGGTTTGCTTTACGCGTTTCTCGCAGTCACGGTTTGCAGTTCAATATTTTGGTTGGGGAGAGAAATGCAGTTGCTATCCGAAGAAACAATAGCCGCATCCAAAACATATCCGTACATAGAACCTGTAGCACCATGGATAGCAGATAAGGTAGGCATGGTCTTGCCTTTTCTGAAAAACGTATTTGCCGACCTGCAAACATTCTTCACCAACGTAAACGAATACTTGCCGGAGCATGTGGATACTACTCGATAACTACGACTCGTTTACATATATACTGCTGCACTACCTGCAACAAACAGGTAACGAATGTGTCGTGTACAGAAACGACGAGTTATCCGTAACAGAGTTGGCAGCATTGAATCCTGAAAGAATAATCATTTCTCCCGGTCCTGAAACACCTTTACAGGCAGGCATTACAATGGACGTGATTGAACACTTTCACAAAACCACTCCCATATTGGGCGTTTGTTTGGGACATCAGGCATTGGGTATGTACTTCGGTGGTAAATTGGTGCATACGCCCTACCCTATGCACGGTAAAACAAGCGAGGTGACTCACAACGATCATCCTTTGTACAACAACATACCATCACCTTGTACGGTAATGCGCTATCATTCTCTGGCCATTGATGAGATTGAGAACACAGGCTTGATTCCGCTTGCACATACGGTAGATGACAACACACTAATGGCTTTGGCTCACGAAACATATCCTTGTGTGGGCATACAGTACCATCCTGAAAGCATCGGCACCAATGATGGACAACAACTGATAAATAATTGGGCAAAGATGTATTAACGGGCGGTACACAACTCTTGTATTGCAGCATTTATCTGCTCGACTATCGGATTTTTTTTATCCTTTATTGTTGATAGTGCTATTTGTAGATCTTGGCAAGGATTCTGTCCTGAACGGTACTTTACCATGGCGCGCCAATAATATGCTTCCGTATACAAATTGTTCATTGATATCGCCTTATTGATATCCGTCATAGCATCATCCACCCTTCGCTGTTTTGCATATACCAAGCCTCTGCGCAAATAGTACAGCGGTTCTTTGCCTTCGTATCTAATTGCCAAACCGTACTCCTGTTCAGCTTCTGGCAGCCTACCAGTCTGATCCAAACAGTCTGCTTTAATATAATGTGCTCTTGCGTTTTCCGGCTCTTGTTGCAGCACCTTTAGTATATCGATCAATGCTCTCTTAGCATCTCCCGTTTGTTGGTATAACAATGCCCTGCTGAACAACGCCTTTGTTGTTTCTTGTATGGAGATGGCTTTGTTCAATGCAGACAATGCTTCTGTTGCATTACCCTGTCGCATGGCTATCACACCATTGTTATACCATGCTTTTGCATTATTTGCATCCAATGAGATTGCCTTATTGATATGTTCTTTGGCAGCACGATAGTCCCCTTCTTCCATATATACACCACCGAGGCTACTATGTGCTATTGCCGATTCAGGGAAATTGTCTGTTACCGATTCCCAGAAATTCAGCTCCGACAACCAGATATCATTGCGCGCATAAGTAGCTATACTATATACAAGCGACAGCACTGCAAGCGCACCTATGGCAACACTCTTAGATGATTTCTTTTGCAAGAATTGGTACAAATAATACACCACAACAAACCATACACCCACACATGCCACATACCAATAACGGTCCGCCATCAGCACCTCACCAAACTGGACGAACTGCAATACAATGGCAATATTCACCGTGTAAAAAAGTATACCGCCTGCCAATACGTACTGCTTCTTTTTGTAGGCGATAACTCCGCCTATCAATATCGCCAATGCAATCACCGAATAAATTATGTGTACCGCTCCTATCTCTGTCGGATACGGATACAATACCGATAACTTGACCGGTACAAAGAGATTGACTAAATATTGCACGTACGCATATCCTGCAAACACTATCGTATGTAGAATTGTAAAGTCGGGATGCAGGTTAAGGAAATCAACCTCTTTTTGCGCTTGCAATGTGATGACACCTATTGGTATTGCCAACAATATCAGTGGTAATTTCTCCAACCAAACACGCTTGTCTTTCAAGGAACGATGCATCCAAATATCCACTGCCAACAATGCAAATGGCAATGTTACAGCTGTAAGCTTACAGAGATATGCAGCTATCGCAAGCAAGTATATCCAAATGAGCTTTTTGTTGTTGTTCTTCCTCACATAGCCCACATATATGTACATGGCCCAGAAAAAGAAGAAACCGTTCATCACTTTGTTGCGCGCAGCTATCCACGATACACTTTCCGTCTGTACAGGATGTAATGCAAATAGCAATGCAACAAATAATGCTATCAATGCATTGCCTTGCAACTTTTTGATAAAAGCGTACAACATTATCGCACAGCCTGTGTGCCACAATATGCTATCCAGATGATAAACGTAAGCATGTTCTCCACCTACCAAAAAATCCAAGGCATACGTAAATATCGGCAGTGGTTGATAGTTGCCTATATAGTACTCGGTCCACCAGTTGGCAAAGGTGGTTGCGTTAATCGCTCTGATGTCGGGAGTGTTGAACACATAGTCCATATCGTCCCAAGACATAAAGCCGGCATCAAACACTTTGGCATATGCAGCCCATACTGCAATTATCAGTATGCAGATATGCAGCAGTGTATGTCTTAGTGATGGATTGCTATCGTTCATTATGTACCGAAACTATAAAATATTGGGCATTAATATCGTCAACCCCAAACCCACTCCACAGCACCGTGATTGTAGTTGGCTATGTCACCTCCTTGCAGTTGAACCTGCAGCATACCGTCAAGTGTCACACCCAAAACTGTACCGATAAACTCGTTTTTACCGATCGCCAAACGTTGGTTGTCCCCACACTTGTACAACACATTGTGGTATTCATTCAGCAATCTTTCTGGAGTAACATATTGCATGGTGTATTTGATGATACGCTCTCTAAGCCTGCTCATGAAATCGAACTTGGAAATGTCTTGCTTGGATTCCATATGCAGCGATGTGGCAAAAGGCAATTCGTATGAAAATGAAGATTGCATGATATTGATACCGATACCGACCACACTGTATATCCAGTCGTTGCCACGTATCACATTTTCTATCAATACGCCTCCTGCCTTTTTGTCATTGACTATTATATCATTGGGCCACTTGATACGTACGTCCCAATGCTCATACATTTCCTGTAATATATCGGCCAATGCCAGTGAAATAGCCATATTGAAGCAGAATTGATGCTCAATGTCATAAACCGGTGTTAAAACAATGCTCATCAAAAGGCTCTCTCCGGGGGTGTCGTTCCAGTTTTTTCCTCTCTGCCCTTTACCTTTTGTTTGCTGCTCTGCAACTATTGTCAGCCCTTGTTGTGCCGTATCGGCATCTATCAGCCACATGGCATAGTTATTGGTGCTGTCTATAGAGTTAAGTTCAATGATAGGGGCATTTAAAATTGCCTGTAAACTAACTGCCAAACTTTCTTTAATTTTGATTGAATTCGTTAAAGATATTGCCAAACTATAATAGATAGCGCACAATTTGGATAAAATAATAACCGCACTGCAAAGCAGGAAGAAGTCCGCAACAGGTCTGACGAGGAATAGCAAATTATTCAAAACAATACTTGATGCTGTAAAAGACAAAAAAGCCGAGGAAGTCGTCTCTCTCGACCTGAAGAAGATAGATGAGGCGGTTGCCGATTTTTTCATTCTATGCGAGGCTCAATCCAACACACAGCTTAAAGCCATAGCCGAAAACGTTGAGAAGAAGGTAATGGAAGAGTGCAATGAGAAACCCTACCACGTTGAAAGAGGCGACAAATGGACGCTTGTTGACTATGTCAATATTGTTGTACATATTTTTCAAACAGAACACAGAAAGTTCTACAACCTGGAAAGCCTTTGGGCGGATGCAGGCAGAGTGGAACATAATGATTAGTTAATGCTGCATGTGCAGCAATATATTTACGTACTTTAGACAAAATGGACGATAATAAATTCAGGCCCGGACAGCAAGGGCCGGGTAAGGATAACAAACCGGGAAGAAAGGGGCCTAAATTCAACATTTATTGGATTTATGGTATAATGGTGTTGTTACTCATCGGCCTAAATATGTTCAGTGGCAGCATGGGTAGCAGTGGGAAGGATATCAGCTTCCAACAGTTCAAGAAAGACTATCTCAGCAAAAACAACGTTGCGAAACTTATAGTAGTCAACAAGAATGAGGTTGAGGTTTACTTAAAACCTGAAGCCAAGAAGTCGAAAGATGGTGACAGTAAAGTACCTTTTGTTTCCAGTAGCGAAAGCCCCGAAGCCAAGTTCAAAATTGGTAGTGTAGAGCAATTTACAGACGAGATGAAAGAAGCCAGAGAGCAGTTCTCAGGCAACGACAACATTGAAGTGATATACGAAGAGCGCAGAAGCATACTGAACGATATGCTAAGCTCTTTCTTACTGCCTGTAATATTCCTGATAGCCATGTGGTTCCTCATCATGCGTAAGATGGGTGGCGGAGCCGGCGGCGGTACAGGCGGCGGCGGTATCTTCAACATCGGCAAATCAAAAGCTCAGCTTTTCGAGAAAGGCACTCGTGTAAACGTGACCTTCAACGATGTGGCGGGTCTTGATGAAGCCAAAGTGGAAGTGATGGAAATAGTCGACTTCCTGAAAAATCCAAGAAAATACACCGCACTTGGTGGTAAAATACCTAAAGGCGCGTTGCTGATAGGCCCTCCGGGTACCGGTAAAACATTGTTGGCCAAAGCCGTTGCAGGTGAAGCACAAGTACCGTTCTTCTCCATATCGGGTTCCGACTTTGTAGAGCTTTTCGTAGGTGTGGGTGCAAGCCGCGTAAGAGACTTGTTCAAACAAGCCAGAGAAAAAGCACCTTGTATTGTATTCATCGACGAGATAGATGCAATAGGCCGTGCACGTGGTAAGAATGTGGTGATGAGCAACGATGAGCGTGAGAACACGCTTAACCAATTGTTGGTTGAAATGGATGGTTTCAGTGGCGATACAGGCATTATCGTATTGGCTGCCACCAACCGCCCTGATGTATTGGATACTGCATTGCTTCGTCCTGGACGTTTCGACAGACAGATTTCCATTGACGTGCCTGATGTAAAAGGCCGTGAAAAAATATTCGATGTTCACTTGAAGCCTATCAAGGTTTCCAAAAACCTCGACATCAAAAAACTGGCTACACAAACACCGGGTTTTGCAGGTGCAGATATAGCCAACATATGTAACGAGGCTGCTTTGATAGCTGCAAGAAAGGGTAAGACCGAAGTGGATATGGATGACTTCAACGATGCCATCGACAGGGTTATCGGAGGTCTGGAGAAGAAGAACAAGATCATATCTCCCGAAGAGAAAAAGGTGATAGCCTATCACGAAGCGGGACATGCCATTTGCGGATGGTTCTTGGAGCATGCTCACCCACTCATCAAGGTATCGATAGTACCTCGTGGTGTGGCGGCATTGGGATATGCGCAATACTTACCCAAAGAGCAATATCTATACACCACAGAGCAAATGAACGACCAAATGGTGGCATTGCTAGGTGGACGTGCGGCCGAAGAGTTGGTATTCGAAAAAATATCCACCGGTGCACAGAACGACCTTGAGCGTGTCACTAAAATGGCTTACTCAATGGTTGGTGTATACGGTATGAACGACAAGGTGGGTAACATCTCCTTCCACGATACACAACAGGAATATCCTTCTCAAAGGCCTTACTCTGAAGAGACAGCCAAGCTGATCGACGTTGAAGTGAGAGAGTTGATACTAACACAATACAACAGAACAAAAGAGTTGTTGCACAAATACTTGCCTCAGCTTAAAACATTGGCGGAGGAGCTACTTAAAAAAGAAGTATTGTTCAAAGACGACCTTGAGCGTCTGATAGGTAGCCGCCCATACGAGGATATGACCCCGAATGAAGGCATACCTCCTGTAAGCAGCGGAACGGTTGTGAACAATTCAACAACTTTAGAAGACTAAATAGAAAGAACAGATACTGAAAAAGCGGTGAGTTTATCATCGCTTTTTTATTTTTGCCTAGAATACAACCGCATATGCACACTTTTAAGACGTCGAAGGCCAAGGAGAACATATTAGGAAAGATTCGTAAAGAGCTGAATAAATCTTCTGTGGAAATGCCTTTTCCTGAAATAGAGCAAAGGCAGAAAGAGAATGTATATCCAAATACAGGACAATCTGTGGAAGAAGTATTTGCCGAAAACTTCAATGCTCTAGGTGGCAAGTTCGTATTCTGTGCAAACGAGCAAGAGTTGATAGAAGGGCTACATACCCTCTACGACAGCAGAGGTTGGAAAAAGCTACTCAGTGCAGAAGAGCATATACTTGAAACATTCAAGAGCAACAGCATCAACATATGCCACTCAGCAGATGATACTCCCGAAGATGCGGATGCTTGTATCACAGGATGTGAAACAATGGTTGCCCGTACCGGTTCGGTGATATTGAGCAGCCAACTGCATATGGGCCGTACATCATCTGTATTTTATCCCGTGCATATCATCATAGCATATGCCGACCAAGTGGTATTTGACATTAAAGATGCCATAGATGTCATGAAGAAAAAATATGGTGAACACTTACCTTCTATGGTAAACCTGAATACAGGACCGAGCAGAACCGCGGATATAGAAAAAACCCTTGTAGTAGGAGTACATGGGCCCGGAGAGGTATTCTGTTTCTTCGTGAACAGATAAAAAAAGGGTAGGGTTACAGTACAAGTGGGATAGGTACACTCTTTTAGACAAAAGACTGCTTTAGAGATGTAAATGGGTACAATTTAAATAAGGGCGCATAAGGGCCGAGCCGGATACGTAGATCAACAACCATTTAAATTGTAAATCACTGTAAAATAGCAACTTAGGGCAATCTAAAATTGTCACGTTCAACGAATGGTCGTTTTCATCCTACGAATGGCACATTTCATCCAACGAATGAAAACCCCGATCTCATCCATATACAATGAATGACATAGAAACAAGGCAGGATATAGAACTTTTGGTAAATACCTTTTATGAAAAAGTGAAGCAAGACGACACAATAGGCTTCATATTTCATACCATTATCGGGGAAGACTGGTCCCATCATTTGCCTATCATGTATCAATTCTGGAGTACTATTCTGTTTGGAGAAGAGGGCTATAAAGGCAACCCCATAAGAACCCATATAGAGCTGGACAAAAAGATAACCTTGAAGAAGCCACATTATGAAAGGTGGGTGACACTTTGGAACGATACGGTAAACGACCTATACAAAGGTAAAACCGCCGACGAAGCAATGAAGAAGGCAAAACTTATGATTGATTTAATAGAAATGAAAGTTAATGCCTCGCGAGATGGTAGATCTATTCTTTAAATTTACCACATGCACAACTTTACCATCAAAGCAAACTACGTCAACATACCCGAGCGAAGCATCTATCCTGCTATAGTTATTATTCAAGACGGTATCATCACCTCAGTTGAAAAAACAGATGATACTGTTGCAGGATATATACTACCGGGGTTTATAGATGCGCATGTGCATATAGAAAGCTCGATGCTTGTACCGTCGGCATTCGCCAAAACAGCCGTTGTTCATGGCACGGTCGCAACAGTGTCAGACCCACACGAGATAGCCAATGTATGTGGCATACCGGGTGTACAATATATGATAGACGACAGTAAGAAAGTCCCGTTCAAGTTCTTTTTCGGTGCGCCTTCTTGTGTACCGGCAACCGGCTTTGAAACAGCGGGAGCCACTATAGATTCAAAAGGTATTGAAGAACTGTTGAACAATCCTGACATATGGTACTTGGCGGAGATGATGAACTTTCCGGGAGTATTGTATGCAGACAAAGAAGTGATGGCAAAGATAGCCGCAGCAAAAAAAGCGGGCAAGCCCGTTGATGGGCATGCTCCCGGACTGCGAGACGATGATGCATTGAAATATGCGGCAGCAGGTATTACAACCGACCATGAGTGCTTTGCGATAGAAGAAGCTCAAGACAAACTATTGGCGGGCATGAAGATCATCATCAGAGAAGGCAGTGCCGCAAGAAACTTTGAAGAGCTTGTTCCACTTTTCAAAACACATCCGGAAAAACTAATGTTCTGCAGCGACGACAAGCACCCCGACGAGCTTGTGCTATCGCACATCAATGCATTGGTGAAGCGAGCCATCGCTGCAGGTTACGATACATTCGATGTGCTGAGGGCGGCATGCATCAATCCGGTACTACACTACGGATTACCTGTTGGCACATTGAAAAAAGGTGATGCCGCTGACTTTATTCTTGTTGATAATCTTACCGACTTGAATGTAAACGCAACATACATCAACGGGCAAAAAGTTGCAGAGCATGGTACATCGTTGATAGAAGCTGTACCGGTCAATCCCATCAACAACTTTCATGCAGAGCATAAACAGCCTGAAAATTTTGTCATCCCATGCAATGTCGACAATCCGGATATAAGGGTTATACAAGCGTTGGACGGTCAGTTGATAACCAACCTTCTGATAACAAAAGGCAAAGTCGAGAACGATCGATTGGTTAGCGATACGGAAAACGACATCCTGAAAATGGTCGTCATCAACCGATATACTCCCGATACCGATGTGGCTACCGCTTTCATAAAGAACTTCGGATTGAAGCATGGCGCACTTGCATCAACCGTTGGGCACGACTGTCATAACATCATTGCCGTCGGTGTGGAAGACGAATCCATATGCAAAGCCGTAAACGCACTTATCGATTGCAAAGGAGGTATCTCTGTAGTGAACGGCAATAATATCAAATGCATGCCATTGCCGATAGCCGGCCTCATGTCCGACAAAGACGGAGCCTCTGTTGCATTGGAATACTCGGAGTTGGATAAAGAAGCCAAAGCTCTTGGTTCAAAACTAAGAGCACCATACATGACATTGTCATTTATGGCGCTGCTCGTTATTCCGTCACTTAAGCTCAGTGACAAAGGATTATTTGATGGTAGTAAATTTGAATTTACATCAACCGTTGTAGGTTGATCATATTTCAAGTCTACCGGGATATTCTTTCAATGCTTGTTCAAGACAATCCATGGCATGATTGATATCGTCTTTGTTCAGGACATATGCCAATCTCACCTCTCTGCTACCCTGGCCTATTGTAAAATAGAAACCTGCCGCAGGAGCCATCATCAATGTGGCTCCTTCATGAGAGAAATCTTCAAGCAACCATTGACAAAACTTTTCACTGTCGTCTACAGGCAATTCGGCTATTGCATAAAACGCTCCGCCCGGCATAGGACACTTCACGCCTTTCATAGCCTGCAGTCTACCTACAAGTATTTTTCTACGCTCGTCATACTCTTCCTTCACTTCATCGAAGTAAGTTGCAGGTAAGTCTATTGCAGCTTCACCCAATATTTGTGCAAAAGATGGCGGACTAAGTCTTGCCTGAGCAAACTTCATCGCCGCATCTATCAGTTGTTTGTTTTTTGTAACCAATGCGCCTATCCTACCGCCACATGCACTGTACCTCTTTGATATGGTATCCAACAGTACAGCGTGTTCTTCCAACCCTTCCAACGAAAGTGCAGAAATATGTTTCTTACCATCGTAGCAAAACTCACGGTATGCTTCGTCGGAGAACAGGAACAAGTTGTTCTTCAAACATATGTCCCTCAATATTTCCAACTCTTCCTTGCTGTACAAATAGCCCGTTGGGTTATTGGGGTTGCATATCATTATCGCCTTGGTACGAGTGGTAACCGCCTGCTCGAAATCAGCTATTGAAGGCAATGCGAAGTTGTCGTCTATACCAGAAGGTATAGGCACTATGTTCACACCCGCGCCAGTGGCAAAACCGTTGTAGTTGGCATAGAATGGTTCGGGGATGATGATCTCATCGCCCGGGTCCAAACAACTCATTATGGCAAACAAAATAGCTTCCGAGCCACCTGTTGTAACTATGATTTGATTATGATCTACATGTACATTGTTGGCTGCATAGTATTTCACCAACTTCTTCCTATAGCTTTCAAATCCTGCACTATGACTGTACTCCAATACTTTCATATCGGTATTGCGTACAGCATCCAACAATTCTTTGGGAGTTTCTATGTCTGGTTGTCCAATATTCAGGTGGTAAACTTTGACACCTTTCTTCTTGGCGGCCTCTGCATAAGGCACCAATTTTCTTATCGGAGACGGCGGCATTGACGCGCCGCGATGTGATATTACCGGCATGGCGCAAAAGTAGAAAAAAAAGGCACTCCAACGCACAAAAAAACCCGGCATAAGCCGGGTTCAATACATTATATCTCGGTTATTAGTTTGCTTCTGCAGCCTTACTTTTAACCATACCTTTTATTCTTAATATAAAACGCTCTTCACCGTCAGGGTTTACAGCATTTGACTGTATGAATATCTCTTTGTTGATCGGTCCTACTCTACCTTGAGTATTGTATACCACTTTTATCTCACCTGTTTTACCCGGAAGAATTGGCGCCTTAGGCCATGTAGGTACTGTACATCCGCAAGAAGCGGTTGCAGCTTGGATGATAAGCGGCTCTTTACCCACATTCTTGAACTTGAAGAGGTGTTCTGCTGTAGGGCCTTCCTCCACTTCACCGAAATCATGCTCAACGCCATCCGTAAATTCAAACTTTGGAGCGTTCTTATTGTCTTGCGCGAATACGGTAGCCATACCGAACATCATCACAAATACTGTTGTAAACAACTTTTTCATTTCTTATCGCTTTTTAGTAATTAGTTCTTGATCATTGATGTATTGGTAGGTACAGAGCTTTGTGGTTTAGGCTCAACGGTACCTTTGATGGTCAACACCTTAGTTCCTGCGTTGGAAGTAACGGTGATGGATTTTGTAAATCCGTTTGGTCTGCCTTGAGTGTTATAGCTTGCTCTTATCGCACCTTCTTTACCCGGTAGTACAGGATCTTTTGACCAAGACGGTGTTGTACAACCACAAGATGGACGAACAGACGTTATGTTAATCGGTTCATCGCCTGTGTTCTTGAATTTGAACTCAACTTCAGCTGCCGGACCTTCAGGAATTGTGCCGAAATCATGCACTTCTTCGCTGAAAACCATGTTGGCAACCGTTAGGCTGCTCTCTGTGCTGCCCACAGCAGCTTGCTCTGTTCCATGATCGTGACCGGCGTGATCATGACCGTCATGACTCTGAGCCAATGCAAAGTTGCCTGCACACACCACGAAACCCAATGCTAGTAATGCTTTTTTCATATTGCTTTTCTTTAATAGTAGTATCACAAATATAATGCCTTAGACAGTAAATAAAACTTTAGAAGTTTGTTAATCCACTGTTAATCATCATGTATTTTTACAGGAATATGCAATTTACGTGATATAAGCTTCATAACAATGGCAATTACACAGGATTTCGAGGATGATATTAAAAACTCGGTAAAATGTATACTGGACGGGGGGGTATTGCTCTATCCCACCGATACAATATGGGGTTTGGGCTGCAATGCAATGAATGAAAACGCCGTCGATAAAATATTCAACATCAAGAATCGTCCTGCACAAAAGTCAATGATAGTGTTGCTGGCCGAAGCAAAAGACATACTGCAATACATTGCTGCACCACATCCTGACATAATATCCATTTTGGAATCTTTTGACCGTCCTACAACCGTGATTTACGACCACCCGCTAGGCTTTCCTGAAAATGTTGTGGCCACAGATGACACATTGGCCATCAGAGTAACTAACGACCCTTTCTGCAAAGCACTGATAAAAAGAATGAAACTGCCGCTGATATCAACCTCTGCCAACCTATCAGGAGAGCCCTCCCCTAAGTTTTTCAGCGAAATAGATACCCGTATTAAGGACAACGTGGATTATGTGGTGAGATACCGTCAAGATGACACTACAAATGTTCCTCCGTCACGCATCTTGAAAATTAATGATGAAGGCGACATCCACATTATCAGGGAATAATTTTGAAAGAGTGATTAGTTTTGCGGCATATGTACATTCCCTGCACAGCAGAAGAAGAGATATTATTCAAACAAATATCGGATGCCGCATCGGATAGCGGTATGCCCTGTTATATAGTGGGTGGCTTTGTCAGGGATAAGATACTTGGCAGACCTACAAAAGACATTGACATGGTATGCGTAGGCAGTGGGATAGACTTGGCTCATGCAGTGGCCAAAAGCCTGAAACCCAAACCCAAGGTCAATTACTTCAAAAACTTTGGCACTGCCAACTTCAAGTACAAGAATTTTGAAATAGAGTTTGTAGGTGCACGCAAAGAGTCATACACACACAATTCCAGAAAACCGATAGTAGAGGAAGGAACGCTCGAAGACGACCAAATAAGAAGAGACTTCACCATAAATGCCTTGGCCATCAGTCTGAACAATGACGACTATGGCGCATTGGTAGACCCTTTCGGTGGCACTTCCGACCTAAACGAAAAACTCATTCGCACACCAACAGACCCTGATGTCACTTTTTCGGACGATCCGTTGAGGATGATGCGCTGTATACGCTTTGCCACACAACTTGGTTTTGAGATTCTACCCGAAACTTTTGAAGCCATCACAAGAAACAAAGAACGTATAAAGATCATCTCATTCGAGCGCATTACCGATGAGCTGAATAAAATATTGTTGGCAAAAAAACCATCAGTCGGCTTCGACCTTTTGTACACTTCGGGATTACTGACTGAGTTCTTTCCGCTACTTACCAACCTTGCAGGAGTAGAATATGTGGATGGCAAAGGTCATAAAGACAACTTTTACCATACGCTGCAGGTGGTGGACAATGTTGCAGACCGTAGCGACAACTTGTGGCTAAGATGGGCGGCCTTACTACATGACATAGGCAAGCCTGCAACCAAAAGATTCGAGAAAGGCCATGGCTGGACTTTTCATGGGCACGATGCTGTGGGTGAACGAATGACCAAAAAGATATTCGGGAAGTTCAAGCTTCCACTAAATGAAAAGATGAAGTACGTTGCTAAGTTGGTGGCGCTACACTTACGCCCAATCAGTCTTACCAAAGCCGATATTACAGATTCGGCCATGAGGCGTTTGCTTTTTGATGCAGGCGACGATCTTGAAGATTTGATGATACTCTGCGAAAGCGATATCACTTCAAAGAATAAGAACAAGGTGAAACGTTATCTTGAAAACTTTGAAGCAGTTAGGGAACGTCTCAAAGAGGTGGAAGAAAGCGATAAGATTCGCAACTGGCAACCACCTATCGACGGACAAGAAATAATGGACATATTCCAACTGAAACCGTCTCGTGAGGTGGGTATACTCAAAACAGCCATTCGAGAAGCCATATTGGATGGAGAAATTTCCAACACAAGAGAGGCCGCCTACGAATACATGCTGCAAAAAGCCAAAGAGTTGGGCTTGGAACCAAAATCTTGATAACAAAAATGCCGTTGGAAATTCCAACGGCATTTTTCAAGAATACCATATAAGTTCTTAGAAGTTGTGACTTATACCGATGCTGAATGATCTGCCTGGATTTATACTGTCAAATATCTGCTTGGTTGCTTTATATGATTGATAGAACTTCTCAACACGGTCATTCAACAAGTTCTCCACTTTGAAGTCGATAACCGTTTTACCTTCTTTACCGATCGTTTTGTTGAAGCTCAGGTTTACACCGTGGAACGGTTCTGTGTAAACGTCAGGATACAAACCAACACCCACTATGTAAAGAGTAGGGCCTTTAACGTTGTAGAACACACCTGCATTCAATCCCATATCCGCATTCGAATATGCGATACCGGCGTTTATCACATATGGTGACTGGCCGGCCATATCCCTCTTATCGGTAATGCTCTGACCTACTCTCTCATATTTTTTCCTTGCATTATACTCGATGGATGTCATTTGAATTTGAGACTTTACCAATGTCAGGTTCGCTGACACCAAAAAGTTGGAGAAGAACGGAGAAATGAAGTTCAACTCTTTTCTCAATTCTATTTCAGCTCCGTAAAGGGTTCCGTCACCTACGTTACGTGCTTGGAATTCCGTACTTGTTTGTGCTGTTGGTATCCTCACCAATTCTATCGCATCGTTAAATGTTTTGTAGAATGCACTTACAGAGAACAACTCGCTACGCTCCATGAACATTTCCCAACGAAGGTCGAAGTTGTTGATCCTTGTAGAAGTCAGCTTACCATCCCAGCTTCCAAGATAACTGAACAAGCTACCATTGAATATCCTGTTTGTAATAGGGTCTAATATCTGAGCATAAGAAAGCTCCTTGAACGAAGGCCTTGCTATTGTTCTGCCGTAAGTAAACCTGATGTTTTGCTTGTCTTTAAGCGCATATATCAAGTTCAATGAAGGGAATATATCCAATGCAGATAACACCTCTTCATTATCCAAATAACGTCCACCTACAGTATCACCTGTGGCATACTTCTGATCTGAACCGGTATATTTCTGAACATAGTTTTCAGCTCTTACTCCGATAACCGATTTCAATTTCGGCAATAAAGACATCTCGTTTGAAACATAGATACCGGTGTTATTGACGTTTGATGAATATGCGTTCGGGTTAAGAGCCAAGTTACCTGATTGATAGTAGATGCTGTTCGGTTTGTTAGGATAAATATTTTCCTGATTCAGCACGTTATTGGCTTCATGGCTTGTCCATTTTTGACTACCTAAGAACTGCATATCAAAGAACAGTATCTCGTAATCTCTTTTCTTATAGATATGGCTCACACCGAATTTCAATACCGCATCTCTACCCATTGCATTATAGTTCCTTACAAGGTCTATTTTGGCACCCATGTTTATTTCATCCAGATAACGCCATATTCTTGTTGGGTTACCACCGGCACCTGCATTGAAGGACGTATCGGACTGTCTGTATGTAAATGCTGTTTTACGAATGTCAGGATCATTTGACTTTGACCATGTTGGAGAAACCTTCCAATCAAGCTGCCACTTGTCATTCATGAATGAGTGGTCACCGGCTAGCAATACATTGGTTAATGAGCGTTGGTTATACTCCAGGTTGTCAGATTTTGCAAAGTAACCTGACTGACCAACCGCTGCAGGGTCGTTATCTATATCAAACTTACCGGCTTTACTGGTTCCACTCTGTAAACGCATTGCAGCCAATCTGTACTTAGACCTTTGAGTTTTGTAAGCTATCCCTGCAAGTCCACCTAATAATGTTGAGGTTTCTCCGAACGCCCCTTTCTGTATGGTGGCATAGCGTAATTCGTTTATGGAAGAATCTTCATCTCTCTGATATTCGCTATAAGTTACATCGTCGTAAAACTTATAATCTCTTTTGTACGAAAGCGACATGATGTAGCCAAGGCTTCTTTTCTTTTCACCTTTCAATTGAAGCTGGTTACCCAACGTCAAGCTTGCACTATAGTCCACAGGGCTAGTCATTGTAGATGCACCCAATTCAGGATTAAAGCTGCGTACAAACTGATTGACTTCTTGACCGGAGGCACCGTTTAGCGGTGTTGGAATATTTACAGGATCGTTTTTTACAGGAAGCGCCCTTGTACCGTCATCAAAGCCCAAGAAATCTGTTTTACCACCTTTGTAGGTCAAATAATTGGAATTAAGGTGCATTTGCGGATTGTATCCTATACCTACGGATACTTTGAATATTTTCTTTTCAGGGAATGATTTGGTTTCGATGTTTACCAATCCACCTGTAAAGTCGGCAGGCAATTCCGCCGAAAAGTTTTTGTGGGCGATAATGTTATCGATCAAGTTGGTAGGGAATATATCCATCTGAAGGCTGTTCTTGTCAGGATCGAGACCCGGTATCTGAATACCGTTCAAAGTTGTTCTCGTATACCTGTCACCCAAACCTCTTACATATATGTACTTTCCGTCTTCGATACTTACACCGGTCACCCTTTTAGATGCTTCGATGGCGGTACCGTCACCCACCAATTGCATTTGTGCGGAAGATATACCATCCATTATAGAAGTGGATCTTCTCTTCATTGCTATCAGTGCGCTTTCGTTTGTTCTAACTGCTTCTGCTTTGATCACAACTTCTTCAAGCTTCGAGCCTGCCGGCTGAAGTTTGATTTCATTCAACACATTTACATCATCGTCTTTAACGGTTACATCCGCTATGTTCAACGGCTGATAACCTACACACTTGATTTCCAACTGATGAGTACCCGACTCGACATTAAGTGTAAACGCACCGTCGAGGTCCGTCACAGTACCTATTGTCGTACCTTTTACCACTACCACGGCAGACATCAACGGATAACCGTCCGCATCGATAACCGAACCGCGAATAATACCTTTACCCAGAGCTGTAATACTCATTAAACAGCCTAAGACGAAAAGCAGAGAATTTTTCATTGAATAATTGTTAAAAACAGAAATTTGGGAGGAAGCAATCTTCCACCCAAATCTCCTTGTTGTTTTATTAAGCTTTATTAATCTCAATTGATAATAATTTTATTAAAGGCCGCCCAAAGCACCGGCTTTCGAAGCCCATGTCCATGACATACCGCTAACGTTTGCTTTACCTGTAGACGAACTTCCTACAGTAACACCTGTTGCAGTAGCAGCATCTTTGATATAATCACCGATTGTACCTGTACCGTTGATAACTATGTTAGCGTATGAAGTACCCGGATTGTCAACTGTTCTGTTGATTTGCTGACCTGAAGCAACGTTCTTGAAGAATATGTTCTCAAGTTTTACAAGTGTGTTTTTATCAGTATTGATCAAATCACCACCTGTAGTTCTTCCGTTGAAGTCATTCACAACTGAACCGTTTTTGATTGTGTAAGTTCTTTCCATTGTACCTTCAGCACCATCCAATTCAAAGCAGTGGTCACCCGGAGTTACAACTACGAAGTTGTCCATAGTACCACCCCAAGATTGGTCAGCATCAACACCGTCATCACCGGCGTTGAATGATATAAAGTTTTTAACGCTAACAGTACCACCGAAGAATTCGATAGCATCATCTTGGTTGGCAACAACCTCTACATTCTCGATAACTGTACCTGAACCTACACCTGCAAGAGTAAGACCGTTGATCTCGTTACCTGCACCGATGTTTGCACCACCGTGACGGATAGATACATATTTTATTGAACCTGAGTTATCAGCATCGTCAGAACCACCGTAAAGACCGTTTTGGTCAGAAGTAGGTATACCTTCAATCTGTACTTCACTAGCAGATGCAGATATTGTTGCTTTACCACAAATCAACAAACCACCCCAAAGACCGTTAACGTCCGTACCAAGGTTAGGGCTTGCGAAATTACCTGCAGCTACATTTTCAGGAGTGATCTCGTCAGCTACTGAAGTGAATATGATCGGCATGGTAGCAGTACCTTCTGCCATCAACTTACCACCTCTTGCTATCAAAAGAGCGGTAGCGTTTGCACCTGTACCTGCTTCACCTTTAATAACTGTACCCGGCTCGATAGTCAATGTTGCACCTGACAATACAGTAATACGGCCACCCAATTGCCAAACTCTGTCAGCAGTCCAAGTAGTGTTTGTAGAGATGTTTGAACTAACGATCTCAGTACCCGGAGGTGTCGGAGTTGGAGTTGGAGTTGGAGTAGTAGTATCTTTCTTACAAGAGAAAAGGCTGATCGATGCCGCTAGCACCAATGTGATTTTAGTCAATTTTAGATTTCTCATTTTCATAAAGTTTTTATTTGACTGCAAAAGAACACTCCCGATATTATGCGAATGTTACCCCACGTTTAATTTTAAATGAATAAAGTTTTTTTGTTTTTTGAACCATATTTGAAAGTTCTAAAATCAACGTCGGTAAAGGCTTTGCACCAAATCAACGGTGATATTATTCACCAATTTTGCTGCAAAAATGCAACTCGAATATTACTGCCATGTTACTTCAATGTTACCGATGTGTAACCTCAATGTTACCCCAATGTTAAGCCCCTAAATAGGTGTTGATTTTTAAGGATTTACATCGCCCTTCTCGTTGAATTGCGGAACCGGATAGGAGTATTCAGGCACTGTAGTAACTTAGCATCCATATGAATATCAGAAGCCTGTTTTTACAACATTTGGCACAAACCTCTCAAAGTCCGGTAGGGCTGCATATTACTTCCGCCACAGGCAATCACCTCATAGATGCCGACGGCAAGAAATACCTTGACCTTATTGGAGGCATCAGCGTATGCAATGCAGGACACTCCAATCCATATATTACCGATGCCATAAAAAAGCAGTTAGACGACTATACACATATAATGGTGTATGGAGAACTGATACAAAGCCCACAAGTGGAATATGCACAAGGCATAACCGAAAGGTTGCCCAAACAGCTAAACAGTATATACTTTACCAATTCCGGAACCGAAGCCACCGAAGGTGCACTCAAATTGGCGAGGCGGGTAACAGGAAGAACGGATGTAATCGCTTGCAACAACAGCTACCATGGTTCAACTCTGGGTTCGCTCAGTGTTATGGGCGACGAATACTGGCGCAACGCATATCGTCCTCTTTTACCCGGTGTATGGCATTATAACTACAACTCAGATGAACTCTTGAACGCTATAAATGAAAACACTTCCTGTGTATTGTTAGAAACAGTACAGGCTGAAGCGGGAGTTATAGAACCCGATATGGAATGGATAAAAGCGGTCAGAGAGAAATGCTCTCAAACAGGCGCACTACTGATATTGGATGAAATACAATGCGGATTTGGCCGAACAGGTAAACTTTGGGGCTTTGAACACTATGACATTGTCCCCGATGTAATATTATTAGGCAAAGCACTTGGTGGTGGTATGCCATTGGGTGCATTCGTTTCTTCACATGAAAACATGCAAACACTGACTGTTGACCCTGTACTTGGACATATTACCACATTCGGAGGACATCCTGTATCATGTGCCGCCGGTAAAGCAGCAATGGATTTCATTATACGCGAAGGGTTGATAGAGCAGGTAGAAGCCAAAGGGAGATTGTTTGCCGAAAACTTGGTACATGATGAGATAAAAGCCGTTAGGAGAAAAGGCTTGCTGATAGCCGTAGAGCTGGAAAGCAACGAAAAGGTCCTCGAAGTATGCCGACTATGTATCGACAAGGGCATATTCACCGACTGGTTCTTATTCGCACAAAACTGTATACGAATAGCACCACCACTCACCATCACAAACGAGGATATAGTATTTGCTTGCGAAACCTTAAAAGAGATATTAAACAAATAGAGGGGCATACGCCCCTCTGTTATATATTAGGTTTTGAAACGCTTCTATTCGCCACCGAATAACCCTTTCCAAGCCAAGGCGGCCACTATACCTCCCAATATGGGTGCTACAATGAACAACCATAGTTGAGACATCGCCTTACCACCCGCTATTATAGCCGGACCGAAACTTCTGGCAGGGTTTACTGAGGTACCTGTGATAGGTATGGCAACCATATGTATCAATACCAGTGTCAACCCTATTGCCAAACCGGCCATTGTTGAATTTCCTGCTTTGGAGGTTACTGCAAATATCACGAACAGGAATACAAAGGTCATCACAGCTTCTGTCAAAAACGCCGCTGTGGTATTATATGCTCCCAAATAGCCTTCCCCCCATCCGTTGGAGCCAAGAGCCCATTCTCCCATACTGAACCCGGGCATACCCGATAATATATTATATAAAACTATGGCGCCTACCGTAGCTCCCGCCACTTGTGCCACCACATAGCCTATTGTGTCCTTAAAGCTGATCTTGCCGGCTACAAGCATGGAGATGGTGATGGCAGGGTTGATGTGACAACCCGATATTGGGCCTATGGCGTAAGCCATTACCACAACCGCGAGACCAAATGCAAGAGAGATACCTAATAGCCCAAGTCCTGCCGGACCTGTAGTTGATATACCTGCAACAGTTGCCGCTCCGCAACCAAACAGTACCAAACAAAATGTACCGATAAGCTCGGCGATGTATTTTTTCATGCTAGTTGATATTAGTTACATAAAAATATAATTAATATCCCTACATTTTATATACCTGTGGAAAACAAAAAAGGCGAGGCATACGCCTCGCCATAAATATTTGACAATGTGTTTATTATGGTATTTTCACAGGAGTAACAACTCCGTTCACGTTGATGGTTGCATCATTTTCGCATCCACCGTCACCGTAATCAAGCACACGTTGTGTGGCTCCTTCGGGATAGATGTTGATCCTACCGTCTGTTATCCAGTTACAGTTGATGGCAACCAACAATTGTTCTGATATTTCAATATTGTATCCATCACCGTTCGGTCTGTGGAACGAACCTGTTCCTGAAAGCCTGAAAGCATCATCCGCTGCTTGTGGAGTATTCGCACCGGTGTACCATGTGCTTATCCTTTTGCTTTCGCCTGTTATATAACCGTTCTCAGAAGGCTTATACACCGAATCAACTCTACGCTCATCAAAAAAGATGTTACCTGCTGCATCAAGACCCATGTTTGTGATACGCTTGGTGCCCATTACTCCGAATCCATCCACTTCATATCCTTGGAAAGTGATATTTTGAAAATATCCCTTATCGTTTCTCTGCTTATCGTTGGTGTACTGAACCATTATCTTACCCTTGCGGTATCTACCGTCATAGCCCAGACATTGATTGGATCCGAAGTCGATAACCATCAGCCCATCAGCATTAGTGACTGTAGCACAAGATGCCAAGCTGTTCTCTCCACCTTTCAATGCTGCTGCTCCCAGAGCAAACGCACGTTCCACAACTCTGTCCACGTTGTTGTATACATGTTCCAATATCAATTGGTCTTCGGCATATCCCGTTTTCTCCGGCTCGGTAACAATATCATCATCGTCGTCTTTTCTGCACGATACTACCGTTGATAATGCCACCAACAATACAAGGCAAATCGTAGCGTATGCGGACAATCTATTTGTAAACATATAAGCTTGCTTTTTTATAACTTTTTGTAAGCGTTAACTATAGCCATAAATATAAAACATAAATCGCGCATATTTTATAGACTATTAATAATTCAGGTGCAGACCCCAGCGAAATAATCTTTACATTTGCACTCAAATTTCAAAAAAATCATATGAAAGTAGCCATAATAGGTACAGGATATGTGGGATTAGTATCAGGTACTTGCTTTGCTGAAACCGGAAACAGTGTCACCTGTGTCGACATCAATGAGAAGAAAGTTGAGATGTTGAGAAACGGTAAAACGCCGATTTACGAACCGGGCCTTGATGTACTTCTGGAGCGCAACATCAAAGAAAAGCGAATCAGCTTCACCACCTCTCTAGAAGAAGGTGTGAAAGATGCTCAAGTTATATTCCTTGCTTTGCCTACCCCTCCGGGTAAAGACGGCGAAGCAGACCTTCAATATGTATTGGACGTAGCCGACAAACTCGGCGATATCGTTACTACATACAAAGTGGTGGTAAACAAGAGCACGGTACCAGTAGGTACTGCCGAGAAAGTGGCTGCCGCATTGGGTAAAAAATTGGATAAGGAACTGTACGATGTGGTATCGAACCCCGAGTTCCTTCGTGAAGGTGTTGCGGTTGACGATTTCTTGAAGCCTGACCGTGTGGTAATAGGTACTTCTTCTGAAAAGGCTAGAAAAATAATGGAAGAGCTGTATCAGCCTTTCGTACGTCAGGGCAACCCGATATACTTTATGGATGAGCGTTCTTCTGAAATGACCAAATATGCCGCCAACTCTTATTTGGCTATGCGTATTTCGTTCATGAACGAAATGGCGAACCTTTGTGAAAGAGCAGGTGCCAACGTGGACATGGTTCGCGTAGGTATGGGTAGCGACAGCCGTATCGGCAAGCGTTTCCTTTTCCCGGGTGTTGGATATGGCGGTAGCTGTTTCCCTAAAGATGTTCAAGCATTGGCTCGTACCGCTCGTCAGTTGGGCTATGAGTACAAACTGATAGAAACGACAATGAACGTGAACCAACTTCAAAAAACAAAGTTGGGTATCAAAATAAAGAACACATTTGGCAACGACCTTACCGGTCGCAAGTTCGCCATATGGGGTTTGGCTTTCAAACCCGAAACAGATGATATTCGTGAAGCTCCGGCATTGGAACTCATCAACGAATTGACAGAAGCAGGTGCACAGGTTGATGTATTCGACCCTGAAGCAATGCCGAACGTGAAGGAAATAATGGGCGATAAGATCACTTATTCGGAAGATGAATACACTCCGCTGAACAGTGCAGATGCATTGATCATCGTTACTGAATGGAACGAATTCCGTAACCCTGATTTCAGCAGGATAAAAGAATCATTGAAGCAGCCTTTCATCTTCGACGGGCGTAACGTGTTCACGTTGGAGAAAATGAAAGAGAATGGATTCTATTATGAAAGCATCGGCCGCAACACGGTAAATGAAGAACTGAAAGAAAAGTTGACAGTACTTTCATAATTTAGAGCATCTATTCATTTATTGAATCACTACTAATGAGCAAAAACAAAAGAATACTCATAACAGGCGCAGCCGGCTTTCTTGGTTCACATTTGTGCGACCGTTTCATAAAAGAAGGCTTTGATGTTGTTGGTATGGACAACCTGTTGACAGGTAACATCAAAAACATCGAGCACCTTTTCCCTTTGAAGGAATTTGAATTTTACCATCACGATATAACCAAGTACATCCACGTTGCAGGTGATGTTGATTACATCCTGCACTTTGCCTCTCCCGCCAGCCCGATAGACTATCTGAAAATGCCGATACAGACATTGAAGGTAGGTGCATTGGGTACACACAACGTATTGGGTGTGGCATTGGCCAAAAAGGCAAGGATACTTGTTGCATCCACATCAGAGGTATATGGCGACCCATTGGTACACCCGCAAACGGAAGAGTACTGGGGTAACGTAAACCCAATAGGACCTCGCGGTGTATACGATGAGGCTAAGCGTTTCTTGGAAAGCATCACTATGGCATATCACAATTTCCATGGTGTTGAAACAAGGATGATACGCATATTCAATACATACGGTCCGCGTATGCGACTAGATGATGGACGTGCATTGCCTACATTCATGAGCCAAGCATTGCGTGGCGAAGATGTGACCGTATTCGGCGATGGTTCTCAAACACGTTCATTCTGTTATGTTGACGATTTGGTGGAAGGTATTTACCGATTATTGATGAGTGATTACCACATGCCTGTGAACATCGGTAACCCTGCGGAAATAACCTTGAAAGAGTTTGCCGAAGAGGTTGTTGAACTGGTTGGCGGTAATTCTAAAATAGTATACGAACCACTGCCGAAAGACGATCCAAAGCAGCGCAGACCGGATATCACCAAAGCCAGAGAAATACTTGGCTGGGAACCGACAATCGATCGTAGCGAAGGCCTTAAGCTTACGCTTGAGTACTTCAAACAACACATCTAAGCAATACACACTTTATAATAAAAGCCTCGCGATGCGGGGCTTTTTCATGCACACTCTTTTCATCCGCTCATAATACACTGCAACAGTTCATTACATCCGAACAATAGCACTGCTTTACTGTTATTTTTATCAAAAATCGCATTTGCCTATTCTAATATAGGCGTTCGGTATTTTTTATTAAGTCTTTCAAAGATTAGCTTTGCTATATCCAAAAATCAATTAAACTAATAAACTATGGCACACACACTTCCCGATTTGAAATATTCGTTTGATGCATTGGAACCACATATCGATGCTCAAACTATGGAGATACACCACGACAAGCATCACAATGCATATGTTACAAACCTGAACAAAGCGATAGCAGGCACAGGTGCTGAACATCTTTCTATCGAAGAATTGATGAAGAACATCTCTACATATCCTATGGGCGTTCGCAACAACGGTGGCGGACACTACAACCATAGTCTGTTTTGGGAAATCTTAGGTCCTGCAGGCAGCTCACCATCAGGTGCGCTTAACGATGCTATCAACAATACATTCGGTACACTCAACGGTCTTAAAGACAAAGTGAATGAAGCCGGCGCCACTCGCTTCGGTAGCGGCTGGGCTTGGTTGATAGTTAAAGACGGTAAACTGGAGGTTTGTTCCACTCCGAATCAGGACAACCCATTGATGGACATCGCAGAAGTAAAGGGCACACCGATATTGGGTATAGATGTTTGGGAACATGCATACTATCTGAAGTATCAAAACAAGCGTCCTGATTACTTGGGCGCCATTTGGAGCGTCATCAATTGGGATGCAGTTGCAGAACGTTACGAAGCCGCATTAAACGGATAATAATTCGATTTAGTATATTAAAAAAGCCCCGAATTTTCGGGGCTTTTTTAATGCAATAATGTTTACGGAGTTACGTTTTTATGGTCAAATAATCAGCTTCTTATGAAAACCATACCAACCATCCTGGCACTGTGTGCCACTTGCTATTGTGCCACTGCACAAGACATTCAAGCCTCCATCAAAGAACAGGTCGATAAACCCGAAAAAATAAGGCGAAACGAATTGGGCCTTACTGCGGAAATGGATGTATTCAGCGGATGGAATACGACAACCGCCTTTCAAGCGATACAGTACAAACGATGGAAGAACGAACATTTCGGTGCAAGGTTCTTACTGGGTAGAAAGGACTATTACAGCAACAATGATTTTGCCGCGAGTTATCAAATAAACGGAGACACGGTCGTCACACTGAAACCCGTAACATCAGGCAGTGTTGCCATCATCGGTGCAGGACTTGAAGGCCAACGGCAGTTCTACAAACGCGTACACTTGTTCGCCGCAGTAGAAGTCAAATGTGGCTATGGAAGAGGTAGTATAGATACCTTTACCGAACGCGCATTGCAAAGCGACCCGGATAAGATACTTCCACCACCGCCACACGCACCTATTGTTACAGGTAAGAGTCCCGCATCAACGGATATATACCATATATCTCTGGTTCCGACCTTCGGAGGTAAAATACAATTCAAGCGTATTTGCTTCGGTAGTGAAATGGCGCTGAACTTTTTGAACTATACTAACATCAGGCACCCTAACAAACATGCCATAGGCCATCTTGACTTTGACCTTGGCACCATCAACCCAAGGGTGTTTGTTCATTATCGTTTTTAAACAAAAAGAGGTGTTGGGAATCCAACACCTCTTTTTGCTATTCATTTCAACTCATCATTGTTGCATCAGGTCCAACAACATGGCTTTTGCCTGCTTATCATCAGGATGCTTTTTCAAAATACGCTCCAAATACTTTTGCGCTTTACCATCGTCTCCTGTATTATGAGACAAGACTGCAAGATTGATAAGCACTTGCTTGTTATCAGGGTCTAAATTGTTGGCTTTCATCAAATGGTCAAACGCCATAGTCGTAGCACCCTCTTGCATATAAATATAGCCGAGATTGCTGTGTGCCAGTGTGTAGTTGCGATTTTCAGACAGTATGTAGTTGAACACCCTTTTCGCTGCATCAGTATTTTTCTGTGCCAACAAACCGAGACCATACTTGCTCTGAAAATCCAGCGTGTATGGTTCTATGTCTGCAGCTCTATTGTACCACGAAACCGCTTTTGAAATATCATTCGATTGATAGTACGCTTCACCAATTCTGTATGCGGTCCAAGCATCGTTCATTGCATTGGGTTGCACATCTTTTGCATAGCTCAACAGTTTAGGAAAATCGTTTCTTAAAAAACTCAACCTTATATAATCTCTGTTTTGCTTCTCTTTGCTCTCGCGTTGCTGTTCTTTATCCAAATAATATTGCGCTGAGTCCAACAACATATTGTCATCTGAATTATACCGCTCGTAAAACTCCATGAAGCCTCTCGCCTTAGTTATCGCATCCACGTTATTGTTGTTGAAGCATTGCAACCCAAGGAATGAACTTATCTCACCAACCTCTTTTTCACTCATCGGTTCTTTCCGGATGTAATGGTCGGTAACCGCCACGTGTGGAATATCTATGCTTCCGTTTTTGGGCATATGACAAGTAATGCAATCATTGTTTTTTGATTGTCTCACAACCATATCTTCAGTGCAAGAAGGTTGCTCGGCACTGCCATGACAACTGTTACAGGCGTTTATATATTGTTGCTTAGGTGTGAACTTCACACTAACATGCGGGTTGTGACAAGTAATGCAACTCATCTTTCCTGAGTTGACAAAGCAGTCGCTTTTTTTCATTCGCTCCACATGCGATGCCATTATCATTTTGTCCTTCCCGCCTTCATACTCAGGCATGAAAACGTTCATCACTTCGGAAAGTTTCATCCCGGGCCTGAAATCGAAAAACGTTTTATTGTCGTTCAATACAGCGATACCTTGCAAGTGGCAACGTTGACAAACATTGTTCTGCAACTCCGTAGACAGTCTCGCTGGGTTTACAATTGTATAGTCCGGTCCTTTGGATGTATCTACGATATTACCGGCCATCTTCTGCTGTACATGCAGGCTACCGGGCCCGTGGCATCTTTCGCAATCGATACCGTTTTTGACAGTGAGGTATTTGTTTCGGCTACCTTCCACAAACTCCAGCAATCCGTTGTGGCAACTCATACACTCCATTTGTATCATCCTGCTGAAACGGCTGCTTGCCCCATTCTCAAATCCCGGAGCCATATCCCACTTTCCTTTCTGTGTATAGAATGTAATCGGTGCTTGATGCAGATAGCCGTTCGAATTGTATATATGAGAGTTGGTATGTTGACCCGAGCCGACTATATAGTCTATCTGCTGAACGAGCTTGTGTACAGTATCCTTACCTTCCAACCTATACTCCATGATTTGGAGCTTGTCGTCTTGCCAATAAGGCTTGTAGTAATAATCCAACTTGTAGTCGTAGACCAACGCATGATGAGGAGAAAAGTCCGCAGAAGATTTTTCTCGAGTAGCAATGTCCCAAGACTTACCCATTCCTGTTTTAATGAAGTCTTGATAAACAGGCTCATGACAGGCACGACATTTCTCCATACCTACATAATGTATACTTGTATCGTACACATTCTTCCAAGCAGAGCTATGTTGCTCAACCTCTTTTTGCAGGGGTTGATTGCAAAAAAACGCCGGCAGTGTAATTGCTATCACTGCCAGCATCAACAATATTTTTTTTACAGCTTGTGAAGACACCCTTCAAATTTAAGGGAAACCGTTCAGACCTTCATTAGTTGAAGATCGCCAATGTATAGTTGGATTTGCCTTTCTGTATCAACATGTATTTGTCGTTCAGCAAATATTCCGGTGTCAGTTTGAAAGCGATATCGGTCACTTTCTCCTTATTGATGCTTAAGCCACCTTGTTGCACCATTTTTCTTGCCTCACCTTTTGATGGGAATACACCATTATCCGCAAGGAAAGTAAGCAACTCCAGACCTTCACCTTCCAACTCGGACTTATTAGCCTCAGCTTGAGGGACTCCGTCCATTACTTCCAATAATTGTTTTTCGTTAAAGGACCTCAACACTTCCACCGCTTCGTTCCCCTTGCTGAACAGGATATCCGATGCTTTTTGAGCAAATGCCAAATCTTCTTCACTATGCACCAATATGGTCATCTCTTCGGCCAGTGCTTTTTGCAATTGTCTCTGATGAGGCGCTTCCCTATGTTGCTCTATCAATTGTTGTATTTCTTCCACCGGCTTGAATGAGAACACATAAGACAACTTTTCCGCCTCTTCGTCCGCCAACTTCATCCAAAACTGATAGAATTGGTATGGAGATGTCTTTTCAGGGTCGAGCCATACGTTACCGCCTTCACTTTTACCGAATTTACTACCGTCGCTCTTTGTGATAAGTGGACCTGTAAATGCAAATGCATCTCCACCACCCATACGACGTATCAGCTCTGTACCCGTTACAATATTTCCCCACTGGTCAGCACCACCGCATTGGAGTTTTACGTCCATGTTTTTGTGCATATGGTAAAAATCGTAGCCCTGTATCAATTGGTAAGAGAATTCCGTAAAAGAGATACCTGTCTCCAACCTCTTTTTCACAGAATCTTTCGCCATCATATAGTTGACGGTGATGTGCTTACCCACATCACGTATAAAATCAAGAAAGCTGAACTCTTTGAACCAATCGTAGTTGTTCACCATCACTGCCGCATTCGGCTTACTCTCGTCAAAATCCAAAAACTTCTCCAATTGCTTACGTATCCCCTCACAGTTCCTTTCAAGCGTCTCTTTATCCAAAAGATTACGCTCCGCAGACTTTCCCGAAGGGTCCCCCACCATACCCGTGGCGCCACCAACAAGTGCATAAGGCTTATGCCCTGCCCTTTGCAGCCTCATCAGCATGACGATGGGCATCATACTACCCACATGCAAGCTATCGGCAGTAGGGTCAAAACCCACATATCCTGCAGTCATTTCCTTGTTAAGCTGCTCTTGAGTACCGGGAGTGATGTCCTGCAATAAATTCCTTGCTTTCAGGTCTGCTATCAAATCCATTGTAATATCTATCGTTAGGCGGCAAAAATAATACTTTGGGCGGTCTTGACCCCGTAATCGGCAAAACTTCCGTTTTTTTGCCCATATCCATGAAAATATATGTTATAAAGGCACCTACATAGTTTATTTTTACCATATATGATGCTATAAAAATCTCATTAGTGTTTTAACACTATATTTTGTTTTTGGAAAATTGTTTTTATCTTTCGCATTATCTTGTAATTAAAAAACAGATTGGCCTTGAAACGTTTAATACTCTGCATAGCATTGTTAATGCCGTTGGCGTCTAACGCCCAACAGCATCACGAGTTTGGATTGTCCGCAGGCGTTAGTGGATATTATGGAGATCTGCAGCCGGAGATGTTCCCCGATTATGGCCTGAAAGCCATGGGAGGCTTCGTATACAAGTACTACATGAGTCCACACGTGGGCGTTCGTTTAGGCTTCTCTTACACCAACATTACAGCTGCCGACAGCTTGTCCGATATACCTGCAAGAAAGGAACGCAATCTGAGCTTTGCATCAGACCTTCTTGAGTTTCACGGTGCATTTGAGTTCAACCTACTGCCTATCGAGAAAGATCGTGCTAAGTTCACTCCATATGTATTCGCAGGTATCGGCATTTTCTACTACAACCCTTATACACAAGGCGTTAACGGTGAAAAAATATATTTGAGACCACTTGGTACAGAGGGTCAAAACATACCTTCATACCCTGACAGAAGAGAGTACAGCCTTGTGAATGTATCTTTCCCTGTGGGTGGCGGTCTTAAATTCTTCTTGGGTAAAACATTACTCATCACTCCTGAGATCGGTTTCCGTTATACAAACACCGATTATTTGGACGATGTGAGCAAGTCTTATGTGAACATGAACACTTTGAAAGACTATCGCGGCCAACAAGCTGTTGATTACTCTTTCCGTACAGACGAGCTTGCCGGTTGGGATGGTAACTACCCTGACTATCGTTTCCAAAGAGGAGACAGTAAAACAAACGATCTTTATTGGTTCGGTAACTTAACCATTACTGTATACTTGAGAGCATTCGGTAACATGCTTGACTACTGGCAAGCAGATTGCCCTGCATTCCTTAAGAGCGGTAGAACAAAATAATAACTGCTTTATACAAACAATAAAGGCTGCCTATGGCAGCCTTTATTGTTTTAGGTATCTTTTGTTTAACCTTGGATTATATTTATCGCTTCTTCTATAGAAAGCAACTCTTGCTCGCCAGTAACAAAGTTTTTCAAGCTCAATTTATTCGCTTTGCGTTCTTCTTCTCCTACAATTATTACATAGGTCACGTTGCGCTTATTGGCGTACTTCATTTGCTTGTCAAACTTCACAGAATCAGGATATATCTCTGCAGATACACCGGCGTTTCTTAACTGTTGTAAGATGTTTAACGCATATCTTTCATCCTCTCCGCCAAAGTTGAGTATCAACGTTTGTTTGCCCGATGCCACTTCTTCGGGGAAAAGGTTCAGTTCTTCTATCACATCGTATATCCTATCAATACCGAAAGAAACTCCTACACCAGACATATTCTTCAATCCAAACAAGCCTGTCAGGTCATCATAACGACCACCACCACCGATGCTACCCATCTTCACAGCATTACATACCACCTCGACAATAACGCCTGTATAGTAATTCAAACCTCTGGCAAGGCTTATGTCCACCATCAATTCAGACGACCAATTACCGTCTTTCAGAGTATCATGGTATGCCAAAGTATCTCTCAGTTCTTTTATCCCTTCTAAAGCAACTGCACTGGTGCTCATTATTTGCTCCAAAGCACTTAGCTTTTCTTCATTGGTGCCGGTAACATTTATTATCTCGGCAATTTTAGCAATACCTGTATCGTTTATCCCTCTTTGCTTCAACTCACCTGTTACTCCATCCCATCCTATTTTATCCAGCTTGTCTAGTGCAATGGTAATATCCATCATTTGCTCTGAAGCATTGCATACTTCAGCCAATCCGGCCAACAGCTTACGACTGTTTATTTTCACAACAACCTGCGGCAAATTCAAGTCGTGAAACGCTCTGCGATATATACAAAGCAACTCGGCTTCATTTATCAAAGAAGTACTACCCACCACATCAGCATCACACTGCCAAAACTCACGGTATCTTCCTTTTTGTGGTCTGTCAGCTCGCCATACAGGCTGCATCTGATACCTACGGAAAGGGAATGCCAATTCGTGTTGGTGCATCACTACATACCTCGCAAATGGAATGGTAAGGTCGTAACGCAGAGCACGCTCAGTAACTTTTGGTGTATTGTATGGCTTGCTGAGCATGGTAGCCCATTCTTCATTCAACTTCTCTTTGTCTGCATCCTTTTTCTCGTGCAAGCCGTTGTTGAGTATTTTAAAAATAAGTCTGTCCCCTTCCTCACCGTACTTACCTATAAGCGTGGTCAGGTTTTCCATAGCCGGTGTTTCCAACGGCTGAAAACCATACTGCTCAAATATGGCTTGGAGTGTATTGAATATATACTGTCGTTTCCTCACCTCTGCAGGCGAAAAATCTCTGGTACCTTGTGGTATGGAAGGTTTGGACATAATTTCTACTTATACTTTTCTATTATGGCGTCGCAGGTTCTGTTGATGATATCGTACACAAATATATAACCATCTGCTCCACCGTAATAGGGGTCGGGAACGGATTCGTTCTCTCCCGGGTTCAATTCGTTTAAAAACAGCTCCACATTCGACATATCCGCACCTCGCACCTTATACCTTATTTCTTCAAGCACATCTTCGGCAAGTGCGTATATCTTATCGTACTTATTCAAGTCTGCACGCTCAAACTGCCTTGCACGTTGATGTGTTATATCAATTCCGTTTTGCCTGCATATCTCCTGCGAATGCCTATGCGGTGCGGAACCTATATGGTAAGATTCCGTTCCTGCGGAATCCACTTGCCAGTCCAACCCATGTTCTTGGGCTTTTGCATCAAGCACTCCTTCCGCTATCGGAGAGCGGCAGATGTTACCCAAACAGACCATCAATATCTTCATACGCAGGAAAAATAAAGCCACAAAAATATTTCATTTTGTGGCCTATTCCAAAGTAATGATTTTGTGCTATCAATATTCACCACCCACTTTTCTTTCATTCCATTCGGGATGACCGGTAAATGCAGGCAATGTTTGCGGCACATGTGTCATACCTGCAGTGTCGGTAAGTGTCTTCATAAATGCGATAATATCGTTTATTTCCTGCTTGTTGAGGCTTAGGCTATCGAATGGTAGTGTTTGATGTTCCAACTCCATACCCAAGCCTACACCGCCTCCTTTCTTGTAGAAATCTAATACATCTTCCAAGGTTTTGTACGAACCGTTGTGCATATACGGGGCAGTTACGGCTATATTTCTGATGGTTGGTGTTTTAAACGAGTATTCGAAGAACGGAGCAGCCTCTTTCAACCTACCGGCTATTCGTCCTCTATCGGGGTCGATGACCGGCTTTTTGGCATAAGGGTCGGCAGGCACACCCAACACTTCGCTTTCCGATTCTTTATACAACGGAGGCACTGTACCATTGAACACAGGAGCGAAATGGCATGTTCCACATACCGCTTTACCCATGAACAAGTTAAAGCCACGCTTTGCCGATTCGTTCAGGTGTACGTATTCGCCACGCACATACTTGTCAAAATCCGAATTGAAGCCTCTTAAAGAACTTACATATGCGGATATGGCGAATGCTATTGTCGCAGGATCAATTTTCTTTCCCGAATACTTTGCGAAGGCTTCTTCAAAACGGTCGTTGTACTCCTTGCTTTCTTTCAACCTGTCTACAATATCCAGCATCTCCATATCAAATTCCTTTCGGTTGCTCAACACGTGTTCAATTTGCCCTTCCAACGATGTAGCTCTCATGTCGTGAAAGAAACGCTCACTGTAGACACAGTTGATAAGTGTCGGTGCATTTCTGTTGACCGTCCCATCAAAATCTAGCGCAGTGCTTTTGGGGAGCCCGTCTGTAAAGGCTTTATCCGGATGGTGACAACTTGCACAAGAGCGTTTCAGGTTTTTGGACATTATCGGGTCGAAGAATAAGAGACGTCCAAGGTCGGTCATCTTATCCGACGCCAAACTTGGAGACAATCTTATGTATTTGAAAGGGTCGAGTATATCGTTGGCAAAAAGGTTATCCGCCATATTGTTGTAAGGCGGCATCAATGATTTACTCACTGTTTCGTGCATCATCTCAACGCCCGACTGTTGGTGCAAATACAGCAATGAGGCGTACAATGGATTGATGTATGTTTTCAGCACATGCAATCTGTCAAGGTTATCGAAATCGTTGTGTTGTTCCAAATAATATATAAACGACTTGAACGTGCTGTAAAATTCCTTCGACTTGTCTTTGTCCACCTTGTCAAAAAACTTCTCGTACAACAACAGGTCTTCTTGCATCGCTTTCAAGGATACAATTGCATCATTGATGGAACGTCCCGATGCAGGCACGTCAAATCCTGTAAGTCCAAGTGTGAATATTCTTATCAACTCCAATCTTACTGCCTCAAACACCACCCTGTCGTACACAGCGTGTTTCACCATTCTGTATTCTTCAAGTTGGTTCTTAAGGTTAAGTGTTTGGATCTGTATCGTTGTTCTGTTCTTTTCAAAGTCACCCGAAAAAATAAGTTCGTCCAACACCTGAAGCCCATTCGGCTCCGAAGTTTCCATATTGGCGGTATTGGGTACTATTCTAGGTAACGGTGCACCGTTTACAAAGTTTTTTATGAATTCAGGGTCATGATATTCTGCGAGATACTCCCAAGCCTTATACTTTTCGCATACGTACAAAAACTGTTTTTGCAATTGCTCTGCTGTGGTTTCGTTATCGGGAATGAACCTGCTGAAATTGTTCAATTCGCTTACAAAATCCTCAAACCGCTGCTGCTGTCTTTCGTATACGGTTATAGAATTTTGTTCGCCTGTATTCTTGAATGCCGTTGTGAATATTGCCGCTGTAAGTATAAACAGTGTGATTGTCAGAACCTTTTTCATGCTACACTATTATTTCATCACTTAGTATGTACAAAAAGACCGAAGCCCCTTTTGGGGGCCTCGGCTATGGATTATTGAGTAATATTATTGAACTATGAACTTCATTGTTTCTCCTTCACCGTTTTGGATGAAGTAAGTACCTGCAGACAGGTCTGAAACATTGATTGTTTGTACCTGACGGTAAACTCTCAAGCGCTGACCTTTTACATCGTAAATAGCCACGTCCATAACTTTGTTCATGTGAAGTTCACGAGAAGTTGGGTTAGGATATACTGAGAATGTTTTACCTACTACCTCTTCACTTTTGAATATGCTTACAGGATCTGAACCGTCAAAACCTGTGATGGCATAAGTCAATGAGTGGTTGTAAGGAGAATCGTTGAACGAACCCGGGTGCTGAGAGTTGACAAGTATTGTTTTCTCATCTATTTGGATGGCACCTGTGATCTCAGCATCGAATGCAGAAGCAGTGATACGCTGAAGGTCTTTGTAAGTTGGGTTGGTTATAGAAGCGTCAACTATGTACATCTCACATCTTTCGTAAGAGAAACCATTAGGCATACTGTTGTAAGACCTTTGGTTCATATCTTCTTGTATCATCAAGTAATCTTTACCCTTGATGGTCATTGTCGCCAAACCGTCAGGGTTGGACAAGTGAACATCAGGATATACAGGAAGAGATTGCGAGGTTGAGTTGTCATAGTAAGGACCACCTTCAATGTAAGAGCTGATAGAGTTGTTGGCAGGGTCGAAAACGTTTACACGACCATACCAGTCAGGGAACATACCATCGCGGATATCTTGTGCTGCTTGTGCATCAGAGTTAGGGTATGTACTACCGTTCTTTTGCTTGTAGTAGTTTTTATAACCTGTAATAAGTGTTGGAGAAACCGAACCATTGGCAGAGTAACCGGCAGACTTCAATGTAAAGCTTGAGCGTCCTGTTTCAGAGATAAACAATTTACCGTTTGCAATTGTACCCCACTCAAGGCGATTGAACATTGTAGCACCGCGACGTACAGCTACTTGATTAAGTAGTATCAAAGTATCCAAATTTTCTTCGATGTCAATCCATTTGCTGGTAGCACCGTCATGCTTATATACAGAAAGTTGTCCTTTTGTGAAATCACCTGCAGTAGTGGCTACGAAACGAGCCAATATACCCGGAGTGTTATCTTCGAACATGTAAACGGTTTTGTTATCGTCCATAACAACACCTGCTTCCCAACCTGCACGGCCCCAGTTGTATTGCTTGCGAAGAGCCTTACCTGTTTTAGGATCAACCTGAACCAACCAGTTGTAGTTTTGATATTTCTTGATGGTTTTACCGTTTGCGAAAGAGAAGTCAGTGCTGCTGATGGTGTAATCAGCTGTATCACGTGCAGGCATAATGCTTGCGTTGCTTGTACGGAACCACTCTTCAGCAGTCCAAACACGACCGTGTTTTTTGTCTGATATACCACCACAGTTCATACCTGTTTCACCAACTGTGTTTACGAAATCTACGTTGAAGAACTTACCCTTACGACCATCAGGAAGCGTTTGTTCCATTACTTCAAGTTTGTCGCCTGTTGTTCTTTTCAGTTTGAATGATGTCATACCACCGCCATCACCGATTTTGTCGTTGCTGGAGATTTCTTCGTGGTTAACAACAACCCAACCCAATGCTCCACCGGTAGTATCTTTAATGAATCCAATAAAATCGTGCCATTCTTTTGCCTTTGTAGAACCTGCAGGGTTACCGTAAGTTGCAGTTGTCTGCACTTCGTCAACACCGCCTACAAACAATACCTGAGCATGCAAAGGAGACTTTGGCATTGCTACTGTCTTTGAACTCCAATTCGGATCTATGTTCACCGAAAATGGGATTTGTGCATTGGCATTACCATATGCCAAACCACAGATTGCTGTGAGTAAAACTAATTTCTTCATAAAGTGGAATTTTGACACAAAAATCATGTTCGGATGTTACCAAAACATTGATGGAATGTTAGCAAAGCATAACGCTTATATGAACATCGAGTTATGAAATTGTTACTCCCTTTTTGGTGCATGACTTTTCAGTATTTTAATGCCGCTTGAAAACATAACAATAAGGCAACCCCGCCTTCTTACTTTATTAATAATGACGTGTATAAATTGCCCGCTATTATTTTTTAAGATGAAGCGTATAATTTTCTTATTGTCGGTTGGCATACTCTCCGCATGTTCAAGCGATAAAAAAACAGCCGATGAAGGCAGTCAACTGGCTGAAACATATTGTGTCAGCTGCCATAGCTTTCCAGAGCCCGACTTGATAGACAAGAACTCATGGGAGCAATATATGTTGCCACGCATGGGGATGTTCCTAGGAATTGTGGAGCACGATTCTCTGCGAGCATCCATAGCAAGCACAGAGGCCGATCTGAAAAACGTGGAAGCTTCAGGCATCTTTCCTACACAACCCATTCTCTCTCAGGAAGAGTGGCAAAAGATAAAAGACTTCTACATTGCCAATGCTCCCGATAAAATAAAGCAGCCCGAAAAGAAGAGCATTACCAAAGGGCTGAAAGGATTTGAAGTAAAAGTTCCCGAATACAAACTGTCTCCACCAAGCATAACAATGGCAAGGTTCGACACGGTGAATCATGCCATATTCTTAGGCGATGCCAACAGCCAATCACTGATGGTCATGTCTTCCGAATTGCAATTCTTACAAGGTGCCAAAATAGGCGAAGGTCCCGTTTGGATGCAAGAGCTTCAAGACGAGTATATAATAACTGTTATGGGCTCTTTCTCTCCAACGGATTATGGCAGTGGATATGTTCTTTCCTTACCTAAAACATCAGGAAAAGCACATAAAGTCATTGACTCACTTCGCAGGCCTACACACAGCAATGTGGCCGACCTTAATGGAGATGGGTTTACAGACATCGTAACTTGCGAATTCGCCAAGTGGACAGGCAAGCTTACTCTTTGGCTCAACGACGGTGCAGGTAAATACAATCCAAAAACTCTTCGCAACAAACCCGGTGCGATAAGCAGCTACATAAAAGACCTGAACAACGATAACAGGCCCGATATCATTGCACTGTTCGGTCAAGGCGACGAAGGAATATTCATATACTACAACGAAGGCAATGGAAACTTTAGAGAAGAAACGGCACTTCGTTTCCCCCCTTCGTACGGTTCCACATCTTTCAAACTGTATGATTTCAACAACGATGGGCATGACGATATTGTTTATACAGCAGGTGACAACGCCGACTTTCCTCCGATATTGAAACACTATCATGGTGTGTATATATTCTTGAACGATCGCAACAATCATTTCAAGCAAGAACATTTCTTACAGTTGAACGGTGCATATGCCGCGGTACCCAACGATTATGATATGGATGGTGACATAGACATTGCAGCCATCTCTTTTTTCCCCGATTATCAGGCGCAGCCGGTCGAGAGCTTTGTATACTATGAGAATGACGGCAACAACAACTTCAGTCTATCGACATTCGACAATCCAACAATGGGTAGATGGATAGTAATGGATGCTGCGGACTATGACGGAGATGGAGATAAGGACATCGTGTTGGGTTCACTGGCTTTTGAAGTGGTGCCGCCAAACGGATTGGTTGAAAGGTGGGTGGAGCAAGGCATACCGTTCATTGTATTGGAAAACAAATTGAAATGATTCGTAGGTTATTTATCGCAATAGCATTTCTACTACCTATCACCACCACTGCCAAGGATAAAAAAATATCCATACTGCCCGTGCCTGCATTCGGCTATGCACCGGAAACCGGAACCTATATAGGTGCCGTATCACTTTTTACATTCAACTTTTACAACGATTCTCTTACACGCACATCCAACGCTAAATTGGAGTTGAACTATACTTGGCGAAATCAGATAATCGTAGAAACGGAGTGGAACTACTTTTTCAAAAACGAGGGTTGGTTCACCAAAGGGAGACTGCACTTCTCCAAATTCCCTGACAGGTATTATGGTATCGGCGCAAATACGATTGAAACCGATGAGTATTTGTACAACAGTAACAGAACCATAGTTGATGCACACATTTTAAAGAACACAGGCAATCGTCTGTTTGCCGGCATTGGCATCAAACACATCGGCTTTCGAAACGTAACGCCTCTTAACGAAACAAAATATCCGGAACTCAAAGACAACAAATCCACAGGAGCAGGTATATCATTGCTGAAAGACACAAGGGACAACCTACTCACACCAAGCAAAGGCATATACATCAGCCTCTATTCGGGATACGTTTTTACCAAACAACAATATGCGGAACTGACGTTTGACAGTAGATACTACCTCACACATAGGAAAGTGACTTTCGCTGTCCGTTGGTACAACGACCTCAATTTCAACAATGCCCCCTTTTACGACCTTGCATTAATGGGAGGGGACAAATACATCAGAGGTTTCTACTACGGCAGATATAGAGACAATCATTTAAGCACACTGCAAGCCGAAGTTCGTTCTGTTTTTCTTTGGCGTTTCGGGTTGGCGGCATTCGGTGGGTTATCCAATGTATACAGCAGCTTCGATCGTTTCGCGGTCAACAATGTGAAGTACAATGCAGGTGCAGGCATCCGTTTTTTGATAGACAGGAAAGAAAATATAAACCTACGATTGGACTATGCTGTTGGTTCGGGTAATAATTCGGGTTTTTATATCTCCTTCGGCGAAGCTTTTTAGTATTTTTACCTGATGGCTGATACCGGCAAGATCAGAGTATTAAGCATAGCTCCATATAAGATAATACCTCCCACAACAGGAGGGCAATTGGCCATTACCAAACTCCACCACTATTTGGGTGCTTTGTGCAACGATAATGTTGTAAGTACTGTGGGCAATGCCGATGGTCAATACGCTTTTGCACTGCATAAGATATTCCCCGACAAACCCGTAAGATACCTACCGGGATATGGCATAAAGAAGATGCTTAAGGTAGCGGAAGAAAATAATATCACACATATTGTTTGTGAGCACCCGTATATGTCCATCACCACAATGACGCTTGCCAAAAAGCTTGGCGTTCCTTGGTATATGCGTAGCCACAACATCGAGTCCGAAAGGTTCAGGACTTTGGGCAAATCTTGGTGGCCCATACTCAAGCGTTACGAACGATTTGCCATGCAAAATGCGAACGGCATATTCTTCATCACTCCCGAAGATGCCGAATGGGCTATTGAAAACTTTAGCCTCGCAGAAGACAAATGTCACATCGTACCATTTGGTACCGATATGCAGCAACCAACTACTCAAGACGACAATGCAAAGACGACATTGAGTGAAGCATATGGTTTAAACCCTTCTGCCAAATGGTTGTACTTCTTGGGTGCATTGAATTACAAACCCAACGAAGATGCTGTAAAGTATATCATTGAAGACGTATTGCCGGTTCTTAAAAGCAGTAACGAAGCGTTTGAAATATTGATAGCAGGCAAAGGACTTAGTGAAACATTACAAACAACCATCGGCAATACAGACAACATACATTATACGGGTTTTGTTCCCGACTTGGATATATTCCTGAATGCATGCGATGTAATGCTTAACCCTGTAATGACAGGTGGAGGCATAAAGACCAAAGCAATCGAAGCATTGGGCTATAACAATACGGTTGTAAGTTCTCACAGCGGTGCTGCGGGTATATCAAGACCGGCATGTGGTGAAAAACTGATTGTGACCGATGATTATGATTGGGATGCTTTTTCTGTCGCGACCATTAGGGCAATCCGCAACGACTATACTACACCTGAAGAATTCTATGCCGAATATTACCACGGCAACATTGCACAAAAGGTATACGATATATTAGCTGCCGGTTCCCGTTAGTGCATATTGTACGATATTCGCTCCCATTTCCAAAGCTTTTCTGTGTGCTTCGCGCGTATCGTTGTGCACTTCGGGGTCTTCCCATCCGTCACCAAGGTCGGTTTCGGTGGTGTAGTAGCATACCAACCTGCCATTGTAAAATATGCCATAACCTTGCGGTGCTTTGTTGTCATGTTCGTGGATCTTCGGCACACCATGACTGAAATCGTAAGGCTGTTTGTATATCGGGTGAGAAAATGGCACTTCAACCAAATCAATGTTCGGAAATATTTTTTTCAAAACAGGGCGCACATACTCATCCAATCCGTAGTTGTCATCGATGTGCAAAAATCCTCCAGCCATCATATAGTCGCGCAGGTTCTTCGCCTCCTCGTCGGATACTATCCAACGTCCGTGCCCCGTCATATGTATAAAGGGATAGTTGTAAATGTCCGGACTGTTGGCCTCCACTTGTGCTTCTTGTAGGTCGAAGTTTGTTTGCAAGCTCTTGTTGCAAAAAGATGCTAGGTTCTTCAATGCGGTGGGGTTGGCATACCAATCGCCTCCACCGGTATAAACGAGTAGGCCCAACTTCATCTTCTGCGCATACCCTACGGTAGACACAGTCGAAAGCAACAAACAAACCACTAAGAGTTTCCTAATCATGATTGAGCATATTGAACGATGCGCAAGCGGTAACAGCGGCCGTTTCCGTACGAAGCCTGTTACTTCCCATCGATATGGCTTTAAAGCCTTTTGAAGTTAAGTGTTTTATCTCATCCTCGGTGAAATCTCCCTCCGGCCCAATCAACAATAACGTTTCTTTTTGTTTTGCTATGGCATCCAATATCGGTCGTCTTTCATTGTCTGCCATACAATGCGCTACAAGCTTTTGCTCGACGGAATCGTATTTGCTCACCAACTCTTCCAAGGGAGTCAATTCACACAGCTCGGGTAAATAATATTGTTGCGACTGTATGATGGCCGCAACCAATATATTTCTAAACCTATCGAAACGAAATTTTTCGCGCTCACTTCTTTCTGCCTGCAAGGGGATGATGGACGCTACGCCCAACTCGGTCATCTTCTCCAACATCCACTCATTGCGGTTGGTGTTTTTGGTAAAGGCCACTGCTATGTGCAGTAAAGGTTTGCTTTGTTCGAAAAACTCAGACTCCTCTATCTGCACTACACACTTTTTCTTACCGGCATCCGATATGGTTGCAGTCGCTTTGTAACCTTTGCCGTTCGTCAGCATGATATTGTCTCCGCGCTGCATACGCAATACTTGCACAATATGCCTTGCTGTGCTTTCTTCAAGCTCTGTTTCAGCAGATGTCTTTAACTCACCGTCGTGAAAAAATAATGGTACCTGTGACATGGTACCAACAAAATAAATAAAATAATCGTTGCCTTAGCGCAGCACCATCTTCTTGTCTTCAATCATCTTGCGCAGGTTGATGAGACCGTACCTCATTCTACCCAAAGCGGTGTTGATGCTTACAGAAGTCAATTGAGATATTTGCTTGAAGCTCATATCCGCATATATACGCAGTACTATCACCTCCTTCTGCTCTTCGGGCAGCTGGTCTATGAGGTCACGGATGCTCTGATGTGTTTGGCGCTTTTCTATTCTTGAAGACGCAATATCATCATCGCCCGACAACAGATCGGTGATATCCGTACCGTCAGACAAGGTAACTTGTACCTGTTGGCGAACTTTTCTGAAGTGGTCCATACACAGGTTATGCGCCACACGCATCGCCCATGGAAGGAACTTGCCTTGCTCCGAGTATCGGCCCGACTTTATCGTGCGTATTATTTTCAAGAAGGTATCCTGAAAAATATCTTCCGCTGTGTACTGGTCTTTAACCAGCATGTAGATGGCGGTGTAGATCTTGTCCTTATATTTATATATAATGGACTCCAAAGCCGCTGTATCTCCGTTGATATACGACTGAACTAATTGAGCGTCAGACTGTTGATGAATTGTTGGCATAATCTTCTACCTGTTAATTAGGTATACTTCACTTCATGTAAGCTTAGTATTTTGTTTAAGTAGAAGTCTATGCTATATAGGCGTGCTTTAAGTTAATTAACGATTCGTTATCGGTATTATTGTGTGATTGTGAAATTTATTTAACACAAATACAGTGCCAATATATCCCATTTTTTGTAAAACAACACAAATATTACCTGTGTTACTGATAACAAGTTACGGTATAAGACGACGGGATGCAAAGAAACGATAGCTATAAAAACGTTAAAATGAAGTTGTCATGACAATAAACAAGCCCCCTTATTCAGGGGGCTTGCACACACTAATCTGTATTCTTATCTCTACTGAACTATTACTTTTTCTATCGCAAAGCCTTCCGCTTGTAAGAAGTACATACCCGCAGCAATGTTATCTGTGTTGATGCTGTTGGCATTTGCAAACGTAGTGATGACCTTACCGTTCACATCGTACAATGAACCTGTAATCGTTGCACTGAAGTAAAGTTGACCTTTGTGCACCGGGTTAGGATACACGTTAAGTCTTGGCAACTCGTTGGCGATGTTGGCAACACCTGCAGGCTTCACCTTAACTTCAAAAACCGCTACTGTTCCGCTTATCTCATTTGCGGTCAACAAATAGTATTTACCATGAGGGTTGTCATCTTTATGCAGAAATTTCAAACCCTCAGGACCGTTATCTCCACCAAAGGCGGCAGTATCACGAGTGTTGATGTAATCAACAAAAACAGGAGAAGCAGGATTTGTAACATCATATATCATTACACCACCTATACGCTCCAAGCCGATGAAGGCATATGCGGTATCTCTTATCTTACCGATAACCACAGTCTCGGGTTCAGGACCTTTGTTATCACTTCTGCCACGAGCGTCGTTATCGTCGTTGCTTGCGTTGAATATCTTACCCACTTTAGGGTCTGCCAAAGTTATCTGCTCAAGCTGGTCACCACTTTCAAAAACCGTATTTCCGTTTGTAGCGTTTATGATCGCAAAACCTCTTGAACCGTAGCTGTAAAGCACATCAAAATCATTATCGTTATCGGTATCTCCAAGGGATGTTGTGATGTTCAACCTACCCATGCAATAATCTTCCTTGTATAGTGCTCCTTCAGGGAACTTCGTAGGGTCTAGCTTAAGGCTCTTGTCTTTTATTCTGGCCTCTTCGGCATATCCACCATAATCACGCGCATCACCTTCGTTGGCAACGATTGCATAGTTGGTTCCGTTTACTTGATATGTTGCTATCCCATCAGGTAGATACAATCCACGAACGGGCCAGTTGGCTATCAATGCTTCAGGGCTTCTGTCTGTTGCATCCAATCCATTACCTGCCACGCTATGGTCTTTGGTTCCCAATGGAGCTATCAATGCCACTTTCTTATTTGGAATATCTATGATGGCCACAGCATTGTTCTCTTGTAGTGTTACCACAGCGGTATCTGATGTTGCGTTGAATGCCAAGTATTCCGGCTCAAGGTCTTGCGCCAATGTAGGATTGTTGGCACCGAACACTCTTACACCTTGTGCTTTCAATATGTTTACTTGTCCGTTGAAAGATGTGAATGTAGCATGAGTGGCTGTAGCATTTGATACGCCGTTCTGCATATCTATGATTGTAATAGAACCCTCAGGGTCTACTGTGTATGCATCGTTCGGTTCACCTTCGTTTGCTGTCAACACATACTTGCCATCAGGAGTGAAGGCGATCATATCAGGTAGCATACCTGCCTTTACTTGCTTAAGGAAAGTACCGTTCACATCAAGGAAAACCACTGAACCGCTATCGGTTTTAGGATTTGCCTGAACAGCAACTGCAACTATACCATTCTTAACATCAACGGAGTTGATACCGCCGCCGTAAGTTGACATATCAACAGAGTCCACTTTTGTAGGTGCACTCGGTGTAGCGAAACTTAGTATCTGTAGTACATTCTTTTCAGAGTTAACCACAAATATTCTGTTTGATGCGCTGTCGTAAGCAAGTATCTCGGCTGAAGAACCACTTGTAGGCATTGTATAACGTCCCAAGAAGTCCAACTCGATATTCTTCCTTGCAACAGGAACTTGGTAATCGTTGTCTTTTATATATACCACTGTATTCGCATCACCTATCGAACCGTTTGTAGCATTGGACAAACGAAGAGCGAAATACTCAGCTGCTTCGGAGGCAACATCGTTGATGATGGTTACATCTATATATTGTGTATCCGGATCGGGAGCAGTGGCGGCAAACGTCAATTTGTTTGTCACCAATGTTCTGTCGGCATTGTTTGCAGTACCGAAGTTGGTTACTATCGCAACATCAACAGTTGTCGGACTTGCGTTCTTGTTCTTAACAATAACGCCGATCTTCGCCGTACCAACGGCTTCGTCGAATACCAACACTTCGTCCATAACGTCGATATCCTGTGCTTGTACAGTTGACACACCTACCATTAAGGCAGAAAAAACAAGTAGCAATTTTCTCATAGCTGTATATTTTTTTGCAAAGCAATACATTATATATACGCTTGCAGACCCTATTGAGAAAGTTGACACAAGCTTTATTTTTTCTTAACGGTAACATCAACTCAGAGTAATGTTTTCTTAACACACAAAAGGGCGCTGAATAATCAGCACCCTTAACCTATACCCCTAACCTATTATTTTATCTGCAGCCTCTTGTTCGGCCGTTGTGTTTCAGTCTATAGACATTGGCATTCATCCGATGCTTCGTCCTGTTGATGACCACACGTTCGTTTCTTGTGATACGACCGTCGGCCATGGCCACACGTTTCATATTCTTCAGTTGATGTTGTTGCGCTCGCAACCTCATCGCCTCACCTTTGGTCAATTGGCCTGTACGTACGCCGTGTGTTATCTTTTTGCCGTTATTGCCGTGCGGATGCGCTTCCGCTGTTTGCACCCCTAAGAACAATGCCACAACCGCTGTTATCATCATTACCTTTTTCATATGCTATGTTGTTTGGTTCAATTTATAGACCCTGCAACAAAACCTTCGTTTAATGCACGACTGTTAAACAAAACAAAAAGCTCCGGTAGAAAACCGGAGCTGTTGCAATATGAAGTATAACAAAAGAGACTTATTAATCCGGCTTCTTGCCGTCTAGGAAAGTATTGATACTTCTCAGGTCTGCTTCGTCGTTGTCCTTTTTGTCGTTCACACTCACAGTGTAACCACTGTAAAAGGTATCCTTCGACGCCACATTCTCATTGTCGATGTTCATGTTCTTTCTTACATAAGCGGGAACATTCTCAATATCATCTGTACTTTCTTCTGCTTTTATATTGAAGCTCATTTTCCTTAACCTTTCGGCACGCTCTTCAAGAGCACGTTTTTGTTCCTCGAATATGCGCTTCTCTTCCAACTCTCTTTCAGACATTTCGCGCTTTGGAGCTTCGAATACTACCGTCGGAGCCGGTTCGGGTTGAGCTTCTTGTTGCTCAACGACATCTTCCACCAACTCATTCTTTATAACCAATTGCAATCCGTCATCTTTCATTTCAGGCTCGCTAACCGTCTCTTCTTCCTCTTGCTCTTCGTGCTGCTCATCAGGCATTACTAGCCTCATGGTTTCCTTCTCAGGTTGTGGCTCGTTGCTAACAGGGAACGAAGGCTTGGCATCTATCACCACAGGGCCTGTTCTTTCTTCAGGCTTATGTTCTTCCACCAATTTAGGTGCGAACAGATCTTCCTTAGGTGTTTCAACCTTTTGTTCAGGAGTTTCGGTCTTTGCTTCAGGAGTGGTAGGCTGGCCCAAAGTCATCACTATTTTTTCAGGCTCATTGCTGCGAGCAGGCATTTCGGTATCTATATCTTTATGACTGAAACCTGTTGCAATGATCGTAACGGCTATCTTCTCTTCAAGATTCGGGTCATGTCCCATACCTAGGATAACATCACAATCATCGCCTGCTTGTTGTTGCACAAAAGCTTGTATTGCTTCGGCTTCATCCATCGTATGTTCAAATTCGCCTGCGGCAGATGTGATGTTCAACAGTATCCATTTTGCTCCTTTGATATCACTATCGTTCAATAATGGTGAGTTCAATGCTTCTTCCACCGCTTCCAATGCACGATTTTCACCGGCTACTTCCGCACTACCCAATATGGCTACGCCACCACTCTTCATAACCGTACATACATCCGCGAAGTCAACGTTTATCTGACCGGTTGTGTTTATTACATCTGTGATACATTTTGCTGCGGTCGACAATACATTGTCCGCCTGCGCAAACGCTTTGGTGAACGGTAGGTTACCATATTGCTGACGCAACTTATCGTTGGAGATGATAAGTATCGTGTCCACATTGTCGCGCATACGGTCGATACCTTCTTGCGCTTGTTTCATTCTCTTTCTTCCCTCGTAAGAGAACGGAGTGGTTACGATACCTACGGTAAGTATGCCGAGGTCTTTACATATTTTGGCAACCACAGGTGCACCACCTGTACCTGTACCACCACCCATGCCGGCTGTAATGAAAGCCATGCGGGTGTTTACTTCCAGTATTTTTGAAATATCATCAAAGCTCTCTTCACATGCCTGCTTACCTATCTCAGGATTGGCTCCTGCACCCAGCCCTTGTGTCAAGTGTGGCCCCAACTGTACTTTGTTGTGTACCGGGCTTAGGGTTAGTGCTTGAGAATCTGTGTTACAAACAATGAAGTCTACGCCCTCTATACCAAGAGTGTGCATGTAGTTGACGGCGTTGCTTCCGCCTCCACCTACACCTATCACCTTGATGATAGACGACTGATTTTTGGGAATTTCAAAATGTATCATACGATTATAGTTTTATTGGGGTTAGTAATGAACAGTCCTGATTTTTATTGTTTAAGTATCTATTGTTATTCCATTTCTTCATCTTCCACTTCTTCAAACAGGCTCATGAATTTTCCTTTAAGCCCGTCGAACAGTTTTTTCATTTTCTCCGAACGTTTGTTTTGCTTATCATCCGTAAGCTCCTCTTCCTGCTGCAATTCATCGTCATCAGTTTCCGCAACTGCTTGCGATATATAATTACCTCCGTCTCCGACGAATTTCATCTTACCGTTCTCAAAGTCATGATAACCTCTTAGTATCAAACCGATACAGGTAGAGTACATCGGGTTCATCAATTTGTCCGCATATCCACCTGCAAGGTGTTCGTTGGGATAACCTATCCTTGCGCCCAAACCGGTAACGTACTCGGTCAGTTGGATGATGTGTTTCAACTGCGAACCACCGCCTGTCAAGATGATACCACCGTATAGTTTCTTGTCTAAACCTATTTGTTTCAGATGGTACAGCACATAGTCCAATATCTCTTGTGTACGAGCTTGAATAATGTGTGCCAAGTTCTTCGCTGATATTTCCTTCGCAGGCAATCCACGTAACCCGGGTATGGTGATGTATGCATTGTCGTTTGCTTCTGCAGCAAGTGCCATACCGAACTGAACTTTCATTTGTTCTGCCTGCGCACGCAATACACCCAAACCACTGCGTATATCGTTGGTGATGTTTACACCTGCATACGGTATCACTGCGGTATGCTTCAGAATACCATCGTAGAATACAGCCATGTCGGTTGTACCACCACCTATATCAACTATGGCTACACCTGCTTCAAGGTCTTCATCGTTCATAACGGCTGCGGCAGATGCCAACGGTTGCAATACAAGGTCGCGCGTAACAAGTGCCGCCTTGTCCACACAACGCTTAATGTTTCTGATGGCGTTTCTGTCACCGGTGATGATGTGGAAGTTGGCTCCTATCTTAACTCCGTTCATACCTATCGGCTCCAACACATTTGGCGTGCTGTCTACCACAAAGTCTTGAGGCACGATGTCTATTATCTGGTCGCCAGCCGGAATGTATGTTTTGTATTGGTCACGCACCAACAAGTCGATGTCTTCTTTATTGATGACATCGTCGGCATTGACGCGTACACGATCGCCACGGGTTTGCATACTCTTGATGTGCTGCCCCGCGATACCCACATACACCTCGTTTATCTCAAGGTCGGGGTTCGACTCCAAGCATTTCTTCACAGCCTGTTCGATAGACTGGATACACTGCTCTATATTCATCACCACACCGTGGCTCACACCTGCGGATTCGACCTTGCCGAAACCCAGTATCTCCAGTTTTCCAAACTCGTTTTTTCTGCCCGCAATAGCTACAACTTTGGTAGTTCCGATGTCGAGGCCGACGATTATAGGCTGTTTAGTACTCATATTGCCTTGGTTTTCTTTATTTATTAATTACCGTTTCCGGCATAGATGTATTTCGGTTTTTCAGGTTTTGAAGGCTCCTCGTTTTTTTCTTTGCGAGGTTGCTCCTTCGGTTTTTCTGTCGTTTGCTTTGCTTGTGTTTTTACAGGTGTTTCAGGTTCGGCTTTCGCCAATGCTTGGTTTTGTTCGGGTTGGGGTTGTACCGCTTGCACTACAACTGCACTCTGCTCGGTTGTGGCGGTAGCCGTATCCTTTGGTTCGGTTTTCACGATGGTATTGGTCACCGTCATTTGTCTTACCGGTTGTCCCAATATGCTGTTCACCCAGTTGATACGTTTTATCACTTTATCTTCCGGCATATTCCAATCAAGCCCCGGCGATGCCACCAACTGTCCGTCAAAACTCACATCGATAAGGTCGTACTTATCCCATCCCACTTCGTTCAGCACCTTTTTATAAAAAGCCAACAGATGGTCAAACTTTTCATCCAATTTATTCGCATCACCCAACACTATACGCTGCTCACCCAATACAGGCACTATTTCAAATTGCATATTGTCCAACACTACTACTTGCGACACTTGCGCTCTCCAGAAAGGGTCTTTCTGTATATAGCTCACCACCGACAGTATCTGCGACTTCATACTCTTGGCTGCACTGTCATCGTTCAACAATACAGGTGCATTCGTCACCACCATAGAATAATGGTTGTACTTCGACGATAAAGGCATCGCCTTCATTTGCCTGTCCAAATAATATGTGCCACCTTCCTTATCGAATATCCTTACAATAGGCACCCTTTGCTTCACCGATGCATACATATGCTGCTCGTTGTCTATGTACACCTGTGCGTCTTCCACCCAAGGGTTGGCACTCAACACGGTTTCCATTTTCTTCACATTCAGTTTTGCCAAAGGAGCTTTACCGTTGTCTGTCACATTCTCCTGATTCAGCAGGTCTTTTATTTCAACCTCCGTAACAAAACCAAGGTCCTTGTTCTCTATATCTATCGATATGTCTTTAAGCGTCCTTTGTCTTTGCAATTTTGTGGCGCTCGTAACAGCCAACACACATGCTACCGACAGCACTATTGTAAACAGTGTCTGCATGATCTTGCGAGCTGATATTTTACGTTTGATACTCACTTATTTGCTTTCTATTATCTCTTTTATCGGTGTTACCAATTTGTCTATATCACCTGCTCCCGCAGTTATGAACAACTCCAACGGAGCCACACTTGCATATTCCAACAACCCTTCCTTTGACAGTATCGTGCAGTTGGGGTTGGCCATTTTCTCTTTTATCATTTCAGATGTCACACCTTCTATCGGTTCTTCACGTGCCGGGTATATATCCAACAGTATCACCTCATCCGCCATATCCAAACTGTGCGCAAAGCCGTCCGCCAAGTCTCTTGTTCTTGAATACAAGTGCGGTTGAAACACCACCACACACCTCTTATCACTAAACAAAAGCTTTGCACTTTTTATCAATGCATGCAACTCTTCGGGATGATGCGCGTAGTCGTCCACATATACCGTCTTATCGGTCTTCACCACATACTCGAACCTCCGCTTCACTCCTCTGAAACCCGCCAATGCTTGTATCACTCTTTGTTGGTCCAACTCCATCAGGTTGGTTACAGCTATTGCACCGATGGCATTCTCCACATTGTGCATACCACCCATATCCAACCGATAACCTCCTGTTCGTTCACCTTTGTAAAAAACATCAAACACATAACCGCCATCATTCATCATGATGTTATCGCCATACACATCCGCAGCATCGTTTTGCATGCTGTATGTCAATATATGCTTGGCTGTTATCTCATGGCCTCTCTTCAAACCGTGTTTGGCTATCAGTGTTCCGTTTTGTTTTATGTTCTTCGTATAGTCGATGTACGCTTGCTCCATTCCTTCCACCGTACCGTATATATCCAAGTGGTCTGCGTCCATTGCCGTAAGCAGCGCCACATCGGGTTTCAACTTCAAAAAGCTCCTATCATACTCATCGGCTTCTATCACTGCGGTATTCGCTTTACTGCTCCAGTAGTTGGTATCATAGTTTACCGACACACCTCCTAAGAAAGCATTGCAGCCGACACCTGCTTCGCGCAACAGATAACTTATCATGGTGGTCATGGTGGTTTTACCATGAGTGCCTGCGATGGTTATGGCGAACATATGCTCTGTTATCCATTGCAACACATCGCTGCGCTTATAAACCGGATAGTTGTTATCCTTGTACCAATTCAATTCTTTATGCCCCACAGGAATAGCCGGCGTATACACCACCAATTCCGCATCCTTATCCAATAGCGAAGTGTCATCATCGTAATGCACTTCTATTCCTTCGGCGACAAGTTTTTTCGTCAATGGTGTTTCTGTACGGTCATAGCCGCGAACATCCGTACCTCTTTGTGAAAAGAAGCGAGCCAAGGCACTCATACCGATGCCTCCTATTCCGATGAAGTATACCCGTTTTAGATGTTCAACATTCATTGTCTCAATTCTTGTTCGCTATCTCTATTATTTTGTTTGCAATTCTTTCGTCTGCGTCTTTTATCGCCAATGTCTTCAGGTTCTTGCTCATCAACTCCTGCATGGCGGTATCTTTCAACAGTTTTTTCAATTTTATAGCCAGCTCTGATTTCGCATCGCTGTTCCTCACCATCATTGCGGCATTGTGTTCTACCAATGCTATTGCATTGCTTGTTTGATGGTCTTCGGCTGCGGTAGGCAACGGCACGAATATCACCGGCTTTGCCACTATGCACAGTTCCGCTATCGCCAATGCGCCTGCTCTGGATATCATCACATCAGCTGCAGCATATGCATAGTCCATATCTTTTATGAACTCGAACACTTTCACTCTATCCGCAAACTCTGCTGCTCTTGCTCTTGCTTGCTCGTAATAAAGTTTACCTGTCTGCCATACCACCTGCACTCCTTCTTCCAATATCTGCTCAAGCTGCATATCGATGGCCTCGTTGATACCCTTGGCACCAAGGCTGCCACCCACTATCAATATCGTTTTCTTGGTTGCATCCAACTGCAACTTGTTTTGTCCTTCTTCTCTTGTCAACACCGACTGCGCGATCTTCGCACGAACCGGGTTTCCCGTGAATATTATTTTCTCTTTCGGGAAGAAGCGCTCCATATGATCGTATCCCACACACACCGCTTTCGCTTTCTTACCCAGTATTTTATTACTCTTGCCCGCATACGAGTTCTGCTCTTGTATAAGCGTAGGTATACCCTTGCCCTGTGCTGCGTACAACACCGGAAAGCTCGCATAACCGCCCACGCCTATCACGGCATCCGGTTGAAACGATTTTAGTATACTTCTCGCCTGCATATGGCTCTTTATTATTTTAAAAGGCAATGCCAGATTTTTCAACATATTGCTTCTGTTGAAGCCCGCTATATCCAACCCCACTATTTCAAATCCTTCCTGCGGCACTTTCTCCATCTCCATCTTTCCATTCGCACCAACAAACAACAGCTCCGCCTCTTCATTCAGCTTCTTCAACGCATGGCCTATCGCCACTGCGGGAAAAATATGCCCTCCTGTTCCTCCTCCTGCTATTATCACTTTCAACTTTCCCATCTTACCCTAATGCCAACCTCCCTTTTACATGCTCTTTACCGTCTGTTTCGTTTGCTTCTTGCAATTTCTTTTTACCCTCCGTCTCATCCACATACCTGCTCACACTTAGTATCACTCCAATGGCAATACTGGTGAACCATACCGACGAACCACCCATACTCACAAGCGGCAAGGTCAATCCTGTTACGGGTACCAAGTTCACATTCACAGCCATGTTTAACATAGCCTGAAACACCAATGTCATACTCAACCCCACGGCCAAGAATGCACCGAATGCGTACGGGCATCTTCGGAAGATGAGAATGCTCCGCCACAGGAATACGAGGTACAACATCACCACAAATGCAGCACCTACCAATCCATACTCTTCAATTATCATGGCGTAGATAAAATCGGAGTAGGAGTGCGGCAGGAAATTTCTTTGTTGACTGTTACCCGGTCCAAGACCCATGACACCACCGTTGGCGATGGCTATCTTGGCGTGCAACACTTGATATACATCTTCTTTTGGTTTCCCATCGTCAGAGCTACCTGCAAAGTCCACTATCCTCTTCTCCCAAGTATCAGCACGTCCCCATCCGGTAACTTTCGATACTCCATATAGCAGCAGTCCTCCGATAAGGCCTGCAAATGCCAACAACAATATGTGCGAAACCCTTACCCTTCCTATGAAGAACAGGATGCAACAAGTAACACCTATCATCACCGCTGTCGACAAGTTTGCCGGAGCTATCAATGCCGCCGTTATCAATACAGGTGTCAGTACAGGCAAAAAGCCTTTCTTGAAATCTTTTATCACAGCTTGTTTCAAGCTGAGCATCCGCGCCAAGAACATGAACAATGCCAACTTCGCCAATGCCGATGTCTGTATCGTCATACCTATCACCGGCAGTTGTATCCATCGTGAGCCTTCGTTGAGCTTCACACCAAACACAAGTGTATACAGCAACAACGGTATGCTGAGCAAGTAGAACAACACCGCAATACGAGCAAACTTGGTATAGTTCACTCTGTGAATGAGGTATATGATCACCAATCCCAAGCCTAATACTATCACCTGTTTTACGAGGTAGTAATTGGCATTGGTATCGTGCTTATATGCCAACGAACCTGTTGCGCTATACACGGCAAGCAGGCTTATGAACGATAGTATGAATACCACCGCCCAGATGACCTGATCTCCTTTTGTATGTTTTAGCAAACGGTTCATTGTTATTATTAAAGGTTTTTCACTGCTTCTTTAAATTGCTCGCCCCTGTCTTCGTAATTTGCAAACAGGTCGAAGCTTGCACATGCAGGAGACAACAACACCACTTCGTCTTTCTCTGCCAATGCATATGCGGCATGTACGGCATCTCTAGCATTCTTGGTATCCACCACACTTTCCACTACGTTGTCAAACGCTTTGTGTATCGGCTCGTTATCCAAACCCATGCACACGATGGCTTTCACTTTCTCTTTTACCAGATCCATTATCTGGTTGTAATCATTGCCTTTGTCTTGACCACCCAAGATCAATATGGTAGGCTTGGTCATACTCTCCAAAGCATACCATACGGAGTTTACATTGGTTGCTTTACTGTCATTGATGAACTCGACACCCCTTATCTTGGCTACAAACTCCAACCTGTGTTCCAAACCGTTGAAACTCGCAAAGCTCTCTCTGATCTTGTCTTTGCGTATACCTGCTACGCGAGCTGATATTCCTGCAGCCATACTGTTGTATTGATTGTGTTTTCCTTTTACCGACAGGTCGTGAATCGACATGTTCAGTTGCTCTCCGTTGAAACGGATGTTCATTTGTTCTTCGTTTACTGTTCCTCCATCGTTCGAAATATTGTTCTCGCTCATCGTGAAAAAAATTGTGTTTGATTGAATAAAATGGGTTCCGATATATGCTTTAATGTTTGGGTCGTCGTAGTTGAGAATTAAATAATCTTTGTCTGTCTGATTTTCCGTTATTCTGAATTTTGACGCTATATAGTTTTCCATCTTGTAGTCATACCTGTCAAGATGGTCTTCTGTTATGTTCAATATCACTGCCACATCCGGCCTGAAGGTGTGTATGTCGTCCAACTGGAAACTACTCACCTCCATCACATACCACTCACACGGGCGATGCGCTATCTGTTTCGCAAAGCTGTATCCGATATTCCCGACCATCGCCACATCATAGTCCGCTTCTTTCAACAAGTGATAAGTCATCGATGTCGCGGTAGACTTACCATTGGTACCGGTTATGGCTATTATCTTACTGTCTGCTTTGTACCTATATCCGAACTCTATTTCGCTACACACTTCTATACCCGCTTCGCGCACTTTCATCACCACACTTACCTTATCACTGATACCCGGGCTTTTCACCACACAGTCCGCACTCAATATTTTATCTATCGTATGTTGCTTTTCTTCAAACACCACTTCCGCCGCTTCCAATTCTTTTCTGAAATGCTCTTTGATTGTCCCTCCATCACTTACGAACACATCCCAGCCTTGCTGCTTGCCAAGCAGCGCAGCCCCTACACCGCTTTCCGCAGCGCCGAGAACCACCAGCCGTTTTTTGTCGTTCGTACTCATTATTGCAATTTCAAAGTCACGATGCTGAACACCGCAAGCACAATGCCCACTATCCAGAAACGTGTTACTATTTTACTTTCATGATATCCGAGTTTTTGATAATGGTGATGCAACGGTGCCATCAAGAACACGCGCTTCCCTTCACCGTGTCTTTTCTTGGTGTACTTGAAGTACAACACTTGTATCATCACCGATAAATTCTCTGCAAGGAATATTCCGCAGATGATCGGTATCAATAATTCTTTACGTATCATAATGGCCAGTGCCGCTATGATACCACCTATGGCAAGGCTACCGGTATCACCCATGAACACTTGCGCCGGATATGCGTTGTACCAAAGGAAACCCACACATGCACCGATGAATGCTGCAATGTAAATAGACAGCTCACCTATATATGGTATGTGCATGATGCCGAGATAGTCGGCAAACACATAGTTACCCGATACGTATGCGAACACAGCCAAACACACACCCACAATTGCGGATGTTCCTGTAGCAAGGCCATCCAAGCCATCGGTCATGTTGGCACCGTTGGATACGGCCACTATGATGAAGATGACAAACAACACATATATGATCGGCGTAACCACTTTTATCGCTCCCTCTCCGAACACTGCTGATATTTTGCTGTAACTCATCTCATGCCCTTTCACGAACGGAATGGTTGTGGTCACAGATTTTACATGTACATATTTATGTTCCTCGCCTTCGTTATCAACACGGATGAACGGCTCTGACATTTGCCTTTCCGCTTCGTTGTATATCGCAGGACTGTCACCGATTATTTCACGAGTAGTAACCACACTGTCACTGTAATACATGGTAAGGCCGATGATGATACCAAGCCCTACTTGTCCCATCACCTTGAACTTACCGGCAAGGCCTTCTTTGTTCTTTTTGAATACTTTGATGTAATCATCGAGGAAGCCTACCAAACCCAACCATACGGTTGACAACAGTATGAGCATAACATATACGTTGGTCAGTTTGGCGAACAACAACGTCGGGATAAGTATGGCGGCTATGATGATGATGCCACCCATGGTAGGTGTACCCTTCTTCTGATTCTCTCCCTGCAAACCAAGGTCGCGTACTGTTTCTCCAATTTGCTTTACACGTAGATACCTGATCAGCCCCTTACCCATTACGGTGGTGATGATAAGAGACAGTATGATGGCTGCCGCAGCACGGAAAGTGATATAATAGAATATCCCCGCACCGAACAAACCGTACTGTTCTCTCAGGTATGTAAACAAATGGTATAACATGCTCTTGTCCTCTCCTGTATGTTTTTATTTATTCAATAGTTCAAATGCCTGTTTCAATTCTTCCCGGTCGTCGAAGTGATGTCGCACTCCGTTGACCTCTTGGTATGTTTCATGTCCCTTACCCGCCACCAACACAATGTCTTCGGGCTGCGCAAGGGTACATGCTGTTTTTATCGCTTCTCTTCTGTCTGATATGCGTAACATCTTACGTTGATGTGTCACACTCAAACCCTCAACCATATCATTCAGTATCGCATCCGGACTTTCCGAACGTGGATTGTCCGAAGTGAATATTGCTTTGTCGCTATGCTCGCAAGCCACTTCTGCCATCACAGGGCGCTTGGCTTTGTCTCTGTCTCCACCACATCCTACAACCGTTATCACTTGTTGTCCACCCATACGCAATTGGTTTACAGTAGCCAATACGTTTATCAATGCATCCGGCGTATGTGCATAGTCTACTATACCCAATATCTTGTCGTTTGGAGACATATACGTTTCAAACCTGCCGGGTGCGCCATGCAGCGTACTCAATACGGCCAACACATTCATCTTATCTTCTCCAAGCAAAGTTGCCACGCCGTATACAGCCAGTATGTTATAAGCGTTGAACCTGCCTATCATTCTGAAGTGCGCCTCATGCTCATCCACATTCATCACCAATCCGGTCAGGTTGTTTTCCAACACCTTTCCTTTTACCGTTGACGGCAATCTTAAACTGTATGTCGCCTTCTCCGCTTTGGTGTTTTGCAACATCACCATACCGCGCTTATCATCGGCATTGGTCAGTGCAAATGCAGTCTTTGGCAAATCGTCGAAGAACAACTTCTTCACGCGTATATACTCGTCGAATGTTTTGTGATAATCCAAATGGTCGTGTGTGATGTTTGTAAATACACCACCGGTGAAGTGAATACCCGCAATTCGTTTCTGATGTATCGCATGCGAGCTTACTTCCATAAACACATGCGTACAACCCGCGTCCCTCATTTCCGCAAGCAATGCGTGCACTGCTGTTGGGTCGGGAGTTGTGTGCGTGGCATTCACCACTTTGTCGTGTATATGGTTCTGTACGGTTGATATAAGGCCGGCTTTGTATCCAAGCCCTTCAAACAACTGATACAGTAATGTGGCCGTTGTGGTTTTACCGTTTGTCCCGGTAATACCTATCACCTTCATTTGAGTAGAAGGACCACCGTAGAAGGTGTTGGCCATAACACCAACTACAGCGGCACTATCCTCTACATGTATGTATGTAACATTTTCGTTCAATTCTGTCGACAGCTCTTCACACACTATTGCAACCGCTCCCAGCTCTATGGCTTTCTGTATATACAGATGTCCATCTGTCAACGTACCCTTGATGGCAACGAACACAGTTCCGTGCTCCACCTTACGTGAGTCGATGCAAATATTGCTCACCTCAATGGCGGTGTCACCTGTAATGCTTACAGGTTTTACTCCGGTCAATATGTCTTTCAGTTGTATCAAGACCTTAGCTCCAATTTTATCTCCCATCCGCGAGTGATAGGAGTGCCGGGCGCGATGGACTGCGCCCGGACTTTCCCTTTACCTTCTATATGTACTATCAAGCCTTCTTTCTCCAACAGGTATATGGCATCTTTCAACCCCATACCGCTGACATCGGGCATGTAACCTCTTACTACATTTTGTTTATCCGCTACCAAACTGTTGCTGCTGTCTGTATCTATTTGATACACGATGTTTTCATCGGGTACACTTACCGGCATACCCACTTTCTTCAACACGGTGTTGTAATCTTGTCCCGTGGCTTTTTGTGCGATGCCTTTGTTTCTGGCTTTGCGGTCCACACTGTCCAACGGTACGGCCCAACCTTCACTGGCTGCGAATATTCTGTCCGCAACCATCCTGAACACAGGCGCTGCTATCGTACCACCGTAATATCTTCTTGCATGTTTTTTTGTGCGCATCACTACGGCGATGGTGTACCGGGGCGCATCTGCGGGGAAATACCCTACAAACGAACCCTGATAAACGCCATCGCTGTATTTGATGCCTTTATCGGCAACCTGTGCCGTACCCGTTTTACCTGCTATGGTATAAAACGGACTTTGAATACTTTTTGCTGTTCCGGTCAATGCCACTTCCTCAACACATGCCCTCAATTGAGCCACAGTTTCCGCATCGCCTATCGCCTCCGATATCGCCTCAGGCTTTTTCTTATAGATGGTGGCACCGTAGTCTTTCACTTCACTTACCAAATAAGGACGCATCATCTTACCGTTGTTGGCCACTGCATTGTACAACATGCAAGTGTGCAACGGAGTTATCTGTACTTCGTAGCCCGTGGCCATCCATGGCAATGTTGTCTTGCTCCATGTTTTGCTCTCGGTGCTCTTCACCACAGGCCTACGCTCACCTGCTATGTCTATTCCTGTACGCTCATGCAAGTGCAATGCTTTTACATGCTCCAAGAATTTTTCAGGCTTGGCATTGTAATATTGGTAGGCGAGCTTGGCATGCGCCACGTTAGATGAATGTGCAAACGCATCTCTTATCGTCAGTTTACCCAAACCCAAGTGCGAATCCTTCATAAGCAAATTGCCGAAGCGTATCGCACCGCCTTCCGCATCTACTATGTCATCCACTGTTACCAACTTATCATTGAACAATGCGACAAGCGTCACCAACTTGAATACCGAACCGGGTTCGGTCGGCATCATCGCATAGTTGAAGTCTTCCCAATAAGAACCGTCTTCTTGTTGACCCAAATTCACCAATGCTTTTATCTTACCGGTTTGGGTTTCCATCACCACACAGGTGCCGTATTGCAAGTCGTATTGCTCCAACATGCTTTTCACGGCGTGCTCAGCAATACCTTGTATTTCCAAGTCGATGGTTGTAATGACATCCTTACCATTCCTCGGCTCTATCTCACTACCTTCTATCGGCATCCAACCGCCACCTGTCATCTTCTGCTCTACTCTCGAACCGGAGTAACCTCTCAACACACTGTCGTATGTTGCTTCAAGTCCAACGGTCTGTGCATTTTCTCTCCACAAGCCAATGGTTCTGTATGCCAACATCCCGAATGGATTGATACGGTTTGTCTTTGCTTCCGAAATGAATCCGCCTGCATTCGTACCCAATTTGAAGATCGGGAACTCACGCAACTGCTGATACTCGTCGTAACGCACCTTGTGCTTCAGCGACCAATATTTATGCTGCGCTTCGTATGCGGCCTTCAATTCTCTTTTGTATTTGGAAGCACTTTGGTCTTTGAAAAGTTTGGCCAACTCAACCGACAAACCATCCACCTCTTTGTTGAATACTTTTTCATTTATCACAGAGAAGTCGATGTGTACATCGAACTGCGGAACGGTGGAACACAATAGTTCACCTTTCTCCGTATACACATTACCACGCTCTGCCGGCAATACCGTACTGCGTGTGTGTATCTCTTCCGCCAACGCTCTCAAGCGGTCACCGTCCTTTATCTGTATCATTGCCGCCTTGGCCAGTATCACCAGCCCCAGCAAGCAAATGCAGGTAAACGCTATATACACCCTGAACCTTATGTCTCTTTTTACGTTCAAGCTCGGTTAGTTGACGGTAGTTGAGGTATCGGTTTTTATTGTAAATGCCGGCAGCGTCATAGGCTTCAATCCTATTTTCGCTGCGTTCTTTATTACTTCGGTTTCGGTTTGCGCGAACATCATCTGCGATTTCACATCCATATACTCCCAGCGCAGTTCCTTCAATATTTTGTTTTGTTTGTTCAGCTCGCGTTGTACTTCCACGGCTCGTTTGTTACTGCTGATGTACAGCACACAGAGTACGGCCACAAAAGCCAGGTAAGGCACGTTGCTCACTATTGCTCGGTAGGATAGCTTCTCCACCAACGCCTTCCAGTCGTTCTTTACACGCTGTATCGGCGTCACTTGCTCCTCTTGTATGTTCTCTTTTTTGCTCAAAGCCTTACTCCTATTCTCAAGCGTGCGCTCCTTGCACGCGGATTTTCTTTTATTTCTTTCTCGGTCGGATCGATGGGCTTGCTCTGCAACGGTTTCATCATACGCTCCTGCACCTCTCTGCCAAACACATCTTTTTCTATCTCGCCCCACACTCCTGTTTTCATAAACTGCTTCACCATTCTGTCCTCCAACGAGTGAAAGGTGATGATGCACAATCTTCCGCCGCTCTTCAAACACTGCACCGACTGTTCCAACAGGTCTTTCAATGCACCCAACTCATCGTTCACTTCTATACGCAGCGCCTGAAACACTTGCGCCAGGTACTTGTTTTGGTTGCCCTTCATCACCGGCTCCAACAGCGCCTTCAACGAATCGATGCTGTTCAGTTGCATCTTTTCTCTGTTCTCCACTATATGCCTGGCCAACTGTATCGAGTTCCTCACTTCTCCGTACTGCTCAAACAACTTGTGCAGGTCCTTTTCCGAATAGGTGTTCAATATCGTCTCCGCCGTCAGCTCTGTTCTATTGTCCATCCTCATATCCAACGGTCCGTCGAAACGAATGGAGAAACCACGCTCGCCTGTATCGAACTGGTAAGAACTCACTCCAAGGTCAGCTAATATCCCATCCACTTCGAATATGCCGTGCAGTTTCAAAAACCGCTTCATATACCTGAAGTTCTCTCGTACTTCCACCAACCTGTCGTCGTCCGGTTTGTTCCGCCATGCATCGCTATCATGGTCGAACGCCACCAGCCTGCCGCAATCATCCAAACTTTTTAAGATCTCTTTGCTATGCCCGCCACCACCGAAAGTCGCATCCACATATGTACCTGATGCAACGATGTCGAGTCCCGCTACCGCTTCATCAAGCATCACAGGACGGTGGTAAAAAGTGGAGCCCTCCATTTTTACAAGCTTTCAAACGGGTTGATGAAACCGCTACCCGCCACTTCCTCGGCCAGGTCGCTGAAATTTTGGCTGCGGCTGCGGATATACTCATAGTAAGTATCTTTATCCCACAACTCGACTTTGCTGCCTTGTGCTGTAAAAACGATCTCCTTCTTTATGCCTGCATGCTCTAATAACTGTTTTGGAACGTTTACCCTTCCCGCGGTATCCACATCCACCAATGTTGCGCCATTGAGGTACAAACGCTTGAATTCCCTGACTTTAGGATTGAAATCATTCAGCTTATGGACCTTTTCGGCTATCTCATTCCAGCTGTCCATGGGGTACAGTGTCAAACACTGCTCAAACCCACGGTTGATGACAAAACGCTCCCCGCTGCCGTCCGGCAGTTGCTTACGAAACGACGAAGGAAGAAGGAATCTTCCCTTGGCGTCCAGCGATATTTCGAATTCTCCGAGGAGGTTAAGCATTGAAATCCTTTATAAATCAGGTATTAACACACACAAAATAACACAACTTCCCACAATTAAACACAATTTAACAATAACATATTTTTCCACAAACTAAAACATGCCGAAACACCATATTTAACAATACTTTCAGGGCAAAAATCACAGTGTGTGAAAAACGCCATGTGAATTGATGTGAATTTCTGTGGATAACCCAGAAAATGGATTGAATTTCAGGCTCCGATATTTATTAACAGAGTTTTGTACGGATAAAATGGTTTACATGTGGATTTATCTTAAATTTGCGCCTCTGTTTATGCAAACCACACTCAGAAATTTCATCATAATAGCCATTGGCTCAATACTTTTGACGGCATGTTCCAACTACGAACGTGTGCTGAAAAGCAATGACGTGAACTATAAGTTGACCAAAGCAAATCAGTATTACGAGCAAAAGAGGTATCAACAAGCCAACGCTGTTTACGAAAGCCTGCTGTTGGTGATGAAAAACACCAAAAACTACGAACCGCTTTACTATCGCTACGCATACAGCTACTATCATTTGGACGATTTCTTGTCCGCATCATACCACTTTAAGAACTTTGTGGACTTCTTCCCGAACAGTAAAGATGCTGAGGAATGCGAGTATATGCATGCCTATTGCCTGTTCAAGGAGTCGCCGAAACCATCTCTGGATCAGAACTATACAAGAAAGGCCTTGGGAGCCATGCAGACCTATATCAATGCATACCCCAACAGCAAAAGGATAAAAGAAGCCAACCAAATAGTACAAGAAAGTCACGCCAAGTTGCAGAAGAAAGCTGCCGATGCAGCCAAGTTGTACTACAACATCGGCCAATACAAGGCGGCAAGTGTGGCTTACAGATATGTACTTACCGAATACCCCGAATCATCAAGGGCAGACGAGTATAAGTACATGATAATGAAGTCTTGGTACGAATATGCAAAGCAAAGTATCAGGAGCAAACAAGAGGAGCGATATGCCAATGTATTGAGCTCTTACAAAGAATTACAACAAGAATTCCCAAATTCTAAATACCTTAGCGACGCGAAAAAGTATTTCTCGCTCGCAGACGACAACATAAAAAAGCTAAGAAATGAGCAGTAACAAAAAAGCAATGGCGGCGGTTGACCCGATAGCAAGAACAAGAGATGTGAACGCCATGAAAGCTAAAACAGGCAATCTGTATGAATCCATCGTGGTAATAGCAAAGCGTGCCAACCAAATATCGGTGAGCATGAAAGAAGAGCTGCACCGCAAGCTGGACGAGTTCAGCAGCCATACTGACAACCTGGAAGAAATTCACGAGAACAAAGAGCAAATCGAGATATCTCGTATCTATGAGCGTATGGCCAACCCTGCATTGCAGGCAACAGCCGAGTTCATGGATGACAAAATTTACTATCGTAAGAAATAGTATAAACGTCGTTTACCTGTCAAATAATAGAAGCTGCTCCGTATCACGGAGCGGCTTCGCCTTTTTAGGTCATGTCGTATCTTCGGCTATTCAACACCTGCAATGAACAAAAAATACAAACATATCTTCTTCGACCTCGACCATACACTATGGGACTTCGATAAAAACTCGGAGTACACGCTTCAAAAACTATATACCGACTACAATCTTAAAAATGTAGGCATCCCCGATTTCAAAACCTTCCTCCACACCTACAACGCACACAACGAAAGGCTTTGGGCAAGGTTTCGCTCAGGATTCATCAAACGCGACGAGCTGCGCTGGAAAAGGTTTTGGCTCACCATGCTCGATTTTCAAATAGGCGATACCGTTCTGGCCAACGAGTTGAGCATGGCATATTTGGAGCTACTGCCCACGCAGACCATACTTACCCCACATGCCAAAGAGTTGTTGGAGTATTGCAACGAACATTACAGCATACACCTGATAACCAACGGCTACGAGCTCACTCAAAAAATGAAGCTTCAGTTCTCCGGTATCAGTGCTTACTTCAGCGAGGTGTTTACTTCTGAGCGATGCAACGGTATCAAGCCTCACAAAGAGATATTTGAATTTGCCCTCTCCACCACCGGTGCCGGTATTGAGGAAAGCATCATGGTTGGCGACGCCTTGGATGTGGACATACTCGGTGCCGCTAACGTGGGTATGGATCAGGTATATTACAACCCCACAAAAATGCAGCACGACCGCAAGCCCACTTACGAAGTGGCCAGCCTAAGCGAACTGAAATCCATATTCTAACTGATGACTATCTCGGTAATGGCGGTTTCGCCAAGGTAGAGGTTGATGTTCTCCATCAATTGCTGTTTGCCCATGTTCAGCTCTTGCTTCAGCACGGCAACGTCCGAGTATATGATGAGTTTCTTATTGTACAGCTTGATGTCGCGGGTATATTTGGCGATGGTCTTGCCCACTATCTGCTCCCACTCTTGCCTCAGGCGCAGTTCGGTGGCTTTGGGCTTCCAGCCCGATTGCTCCATCAGCAGTTTTATGGCATCTCCAATGCTGTATTCTCCCATGTGTGCAAGTTACATTTTAGTGGAGAGAATCTAGCCCTTTGTTCGTACACCTCACCAACAAATAAAACATAGTAACTTACTTCTATAAAAGAACACCAACAAGGGCGAAAAAGTGTTCAACTACACAATGGCGAAATAATTGATATTAATACATGGAATAATAGTTTTATTAATTTAGATCCACAAAGTAGTGATACCAAAACTGATAAATATTAGGATATTTCTCCTGTTTTATTCTATACTTATTTTTACTCTTCTTTTGATATCGTGTAAAGTAAGAGAAAAGGAGTATTGGCTGCCGGAGAATACTAAGGGAGCTTATGCTGTAGTGTTTGATGTAATGTCTGCTGACGCAGTAAAGAATATTAATGATAGTATAGTCTACTATATTGATAGTACGCATATATTATACGTAAATGATAACATTGAATACGGTGATTTCCATATGAATTTTTGTGTAAACTCAGACTCTGAAATTCAACATGAAATTTACTTTGAGGATCCAGGTAGCAATCCTGATCAAAATGAATTAGTTGTGAAGTTCCATCGGTCTGGTACCTTTTGTAAAGTAGTTGACAATAAAATTAAAAAATGTGTTGAACATGAGTTGTTTTTTATTGGGCATCGAAATATAAATTCTAATAAACAAGTACAGCTGTTTGAGAAAAAAATACAAATTATACTCGATTCATTAATCAGTAACGATCTCATAAGATATAAAACCTCGCCACTTATTGGCGGATAGTTTTTTCCGCCTTTGTTGGTGTTCTTCACCAACAAACAAAACATAGTATCTTACTTCTATTAAGAACACCAACAAGGGTGAAAAAAGTGAAGAATGAATACTCAATACGAATAAGTATCATTTTAGTTTTATTTGTTCTATGCAATGTAAATACTAAAGCACAAACAAATAAAACGATTATCATAGATACAGTAGTAGGTTATACTTCAGAGATGCAGTTTCATGATCTCATTGTTCAATCTGTACCTGAAAAAGGCAAAGAGCTTATTGCTAATCTTAATTTTCAACCTAAGATTATTGTGTCGAATGAATATCCAAATGTTGTTGTGACTGAACTAAATATTGATGCTGTTGCATTGCTTTTAGATGATAAAGGAGGTGTCTTAAAATTGTTATCAATCGATAATATACCCGGTGATACAATTAAAATTGATAAGTGGGTAGTGTACGAGAATGGTTTATCCGACACAATACATGGTAATAAGTTTTTTTTCCAAATGTATAACGATAGCATGGCAAAAAAACCATATAAAACAGAGCGGATCTTATCTATAAAGAAAAATCATGGCTGTAGAAATGTTAATAGCATTGATGTTAAAATAAATAATACTCTCCATAAGGTTCCCGTAGATGTTATTACAGTTCGTCCATTATTGCTAAGTAGCTTTCAAGGACATCTTTCAAAGAAAAAGTATAAAAAATTTCTAATGAAAAATGTGAATGATAAGACAGTTTATCGATATCAAGTGTTTATGGGTGAAAAAGGCACTTACAGTCAACGATATGATGCTGAACTCGAATTGTAGTGCCTCCCGCCTTTGTTGGTGTTCTTCACCAAAAACCCAAGAAACCACCACCGTAAATGACCGCCATATATATTTCTAAAACAAAATACTTGTTTGGTACTTTTATTAAAGGATTTCCCTATCTTTGCAAGCTGAAAAAGTGTAGTTATATTAAAAATTCGATTTAAATGTCTTATTTAACCGCTGAAAAGAAGGCTAATATCTTTAAAACATACGGTGGCAGCGAAAAGAACACCGGCTCAATAGAAGGCCAAGTAGCGCTTCTTACAGAGCGTATCAATTCTATTTCAGGTCATCTGAAGCAGAACAAAAAAGATTTTTCTACTCATCGTGGACTAATGAAAATGGTTGGACGCCGCAAACGCTTATTGCAGTATCTCAACAAAACCAACCTTGAGTCTTACCGCTCATTGATTGAGAAACTCGGTCTACGTAAATAAGTAACAATATTCAGCTATTCCCAACTATTAAGTTGGGAATAGTCTTTTTTGAACACATTAAAAATTTATTTTATGATTCCCAAACCCATTTCCGTATCATTTCAAATGGGCGATGGACGTGAAGTCAGCTTGGAAACAGGGCGTATGGCCCGCCAGGCCGATGGAGCAGTAGTCGTGCGACAAGGTAACGCAATGATACTGGCTACTGTTGTAGCAGCTAATGAACCCAGACCGGGAGTAGATTTCTTCCCACTGTCTGTGGACTATCAAGAGAAATTCGCATCAGCAGGACGCATACCGGGCTCATTCTTCAAAAGAGAAGGCCGTATCACAGATTCAGAAGTATTGGTATCTCGTTTGGTTGACCGTGCACTTCGCCCATTGTTCCCTGACGATTACAGGTGCGATGTACAGGTACTTATATCACTTATATCTTCCGACCAAGAAGTATTGCCGGATGCTTTGGCATGCTTGGCGGCTTCTGCGGCATTGGCCGTTTCGGATGTTCCCATTCAAGAGATCATCTCCGAGGTACGTGTTGCAAGGATAAACGGCGAAATGGTCATCAACCCTACCCGCACTCAGTGGGCAGACGCCGATATGGACTTCATCATCGCAGCCACTCAAGACAACATCATGATGGTGGAAGGTGAGTCCAAAGAATGTCAAGAAGCAGATATCGTTAAAGCGTTGGAAGTGGCGCACGAAGCCATCCGCGGACAGATTAAGGCTCAGGCGGAACTACGCGACAAAGCAGGTGTTACCGGCAAGCGCGAAGTTGTGGCTCCTTACGAGAACGAAGAACTTAAGAAAAGAATAGAAGCATTCGCTTCAGACAGGATAGCTGAGATAGCCAAAGGCGCATTGCCAAAGCATCAGCGTAGCGAAGGCTTGAAGCAAATACGTACCGACTTTGCAGAAACCATCGCTGAAGGTGAGCTGACAGAAGATGACGAACCATTGGTTAAGAAATACTTCGGTAAGTTGGAGAAAAAGATCATCCGCGGTATTGTATTGGATACCCGCAGCAGGTTGGATGGCCGTCAACTTGATGAAGTTCGTCCGTTGACCATCGAAACGGATGTATTGCCTTCACCTCACGGTTCCGCATTGTTCACCCGTGGCGAAACACAATCGTTGACCACTGTGACCTTGGGTACCAGCGAAGATGAGTTGTTGGTGGAAACCGCTGCTACATCAGACTATCAAAATTTCATACTGCACTACAACTTCCCTCCGTTCTCAACAGGCGAAACAAGGCCTATGCGCGGACCGGGACGTCGTGAGATAGGACACGGTAACCTTGCCAAGCGTTCGCTTGCGCAAATGTTGCCGAATGCAGAGTCTTTCCCATATACCATCCGTATCGTGTCGGATATTTTGGAGTCAAACGGTTCTTCATCAATGGCTACGGTTTGTGCCGGTTCATTGGCTATGATGGATGCGGGTGTTCCTTATCCTAAACACGTAAGTGGTGTGGCCATGGGTATGATATCCGAAGGCGATAAGTACGCGATACTTACCGACATTCTTGGTGATGAAGATCACCTTGGTGATATGGACTTTAAAGTAACCGGTACTCGTGATGGTATCTGCGGTATACAAATGGACATCAAAGTGGATGGCTTGAGCATGACCGTTATGGCCGAAGCGCTTGAGCAAGCTCGTAAGGGTCGTCTGCACATATTGGATGCCATGTACACTGCAATTCCTGAACGTCGTGAAGAATTGAAGCCTCACGCTCCGCGTGTTGTTCAGTTGAACATCGACCGTGAGTTCATCGGTGCGGTTATCGGACCGGGTGGTAAGATCATTCAAGAAATTCAGCGCGAAACAGGCACTACCATATCTATTGAGGAAGTGAACGACCGCGGTGAAGTGAAAATATTCGCTTCTGACAAGGCTGCCATCGATAAGGCGCTTGCTTGGGTTAAGGGCATAGTTGCCGTACCTGAAGTGGGTGAAACTTACGAAGGTAAAGTGAAGTCGATAGTACCGTTCGGTGCATTCGTCGAGTTCATGCCGGGTAAAGAAGGTTTGTTGCACATCTCCGAAGTAAGCTGGAAACGTTTGGAAACACTGGAAGGTGTATTGGCCGAAGGTGATACCGTTAAGATCAAGCTGATAGGTACAGACCCTAAATCAGGTAAGCTGCGCCTAAGCCGCAAAGTGTTGATGGAGAAGCCTGAAGGTTACGTGGAACCTGAAAAGCGTGAGCGTCGTGATGGTGACAGAGGCGACCGTAGAGGTGGTGACCGTAGAGGTGGTGGAGATCGCCGCCGTAATGACAGAGGCGGAGACCGTCGTCGTGATGACAGAGGTGGCGACCGTAGGGACAACCGCGAAGACCGTCGTCCTCGTCATGAGAACAACGACCAAGCTCAACAGCAGCCTAAACAAGAAGACAACAACGATGCAGACTTGAAACTGTAAGTTGTTTTGGAAGAATATAAAAGCCCCACGCGATGCGTGGGGCTTTTTGTATGTATTGAATATACAATCATTGTTCGTCATTGCGAGGAGATAGTTACCATGTAACTATTGACGTGGCAATCTCACGATAACACTAATGAATGAAGTTCTCTCCCTTGTTGGTGTTCCTCACCAACAAGCATGTTGCGGGTGAAGAATCTCGCAACGGAGTAGTCAACATTTTTTTCGCTTTACTTTACAAGCTCGTATTTATTAAATGTCCCTGTTTCAAGTGAAACATCATATTCTACACCATCTTTACTATAAACTAATAATTTACCTTCTTGAAAAGCAGTACCTACAAAATACGTTTCGTATTCGGAATGTACTCTTACAGGGTTGCTTATAGTCCATATTAAATCTCCTTTGAACGAATAGCACAGAACATTACTTTCTCCATACAGAGTATTATCCAGTAACAAAACAAGCATACCCTGTATTACAAGTATATTCAAAATGCCTTCAATTGTTTGATTATTGATTGTAAATACTAATTCTGCATTTCTTTGTAATTTTGTACTCATACAAACTATTTTATAGCTTTAGTTTCACTATAAATAACATCTCCTTTTTAGCCCTTGTTGGTGTTCCTCACCAACAAGCATGTCGCAGGTAAAGAGCACCTGCAGCGTCACAAGTCTACTCTCCTTGAGAGAAGACGGAAGGAGAGGCTCACTAACTCGCGTGTTCCTTCGTTATCACCCATCTGCCGTCTATCTTCTTCCATATAAATGACGACACCCCGCCAATGGTATCTTCGGCCATGGTTATCTTCCACTCTATGGTGGTGAATACCGCATTGCTACCCAGCACCTCTTCGTGCAGTAGTTTGTAGGTGTAAGTGCCCATCTTACTCCTGTCTTGAAAATCTTGCAGGTAAGCATCAAAAATGGGCTGGTAACCTTTGTCTACACCTGTACGGTTTATCCATACCAGGTCGGGAGAGTTCCAGTAATACGAAAGTGCTTCTTCCAACTTTTGGTCGTTCCATGCCATCACCATCCCATCCATGGCTTGCACCACTTCGGTATGCATTCTGTCCTTATCTATACTGCGTTCTCCGCTGTTGCAAGACGTGGCTATGATGAGCAAATAGCCCACAAATATCTGTGTAAGTATATTGTATCGCATGATGCTAAGTTACATCCTATCGAATTCTCCGTTCTCTTCCATCTTCTGTATATGTTCTTTGCTGTGGAACAATCGCAACACCATCTTGGTCATCGGTTTCAGAAACAAGGACATGGCAAAAGACATGGTAACGCCGAAGAACAATGCAGAGGACGCCAACTTCTTGAAATCCCTATCACCGAACAGTATACTCAGTAGACAAAACATCACTCCATACACCACCACCCCTATCAGGAATTTATAAAGTCTATCGCGTCTCATAATTTAAAGATAAGGAAAACAGAAACACTCCTCTCGATGTCATGCTGGACTATATATTGAAAGTGTAAATAGATTTCTTTTGGGGCAGCATACTCTCACCTATATAGCAATAACAATAAATAGTGTTAGTAATAAGAAGAAGGATAATACTACTAATATCAGAAGAGTTCTATACTCTTTTAACAAGTTACTCAAAGCCATATCATTGGTATCAAAAACATTTGAGCTATTTAAAATTAATGGTGATACAATTCGAGTTCCATTCCATCTAGATAACCCCATATATTTTCTATATAATTCATCGTCATGCTTTTTCAAATAAGTCGATAGTGATATTTGAATAAAGACATACCTAATACCTAAAATCACAAAAGTTAATAAACCAAATATCATGACACTTGAAATGGGACTGAACCAGCCAAATCCAAATAAATAGCAACAGAATAGGATAACAAGTAAGTAATACGCAATATAAATGTTTGCAACACTTAATAATTTTGCTTTGTCGTTCCTCATTTCCATTACTTCACTTTAGTTTTCTTGTAGATTTAACACATTCACCCTTGTTGGTGAGGAACACCAACAAGCATGAAGATATACCATTTCGTTATCTTTAATAGGAACTATGCTTTCAAACTTGTCATAAGCTATTAACTATGAAAGCAATTTATCTATCTGTATTATTATCACTGCCAATCACTTCTGTGGCGCAGGTATATCACTTCAACGAATGGGAGATGTCACCTTTAAATGGCAACCCAAAGCTTGTTCGTTATGTTTCTGTCTATTCAGATAATTTAGAAGAACTCCGAACTCTGGAAATAGATACCAATCTCTGGAATATTGATAGTTTTAATATTACCGGACAAACAATGGTATCATATCGGGTAGTAAATGGTGCGCTCAATCCATTGGCAAGATATAACTACCAATTTGATAATAAGGGTAACGTAGTGAAAAGACTATGCTATGATGAGAAAGGTGATACCAGTTGCCGTATTGTATATACATATAATTCAAGAGGAGACTTAATAGAAGAAAAACATTTTGTTGACGACACCACTATTGGCAGACACTATAAATTTTCTTACAAGTCAGGCCTTTGTACGTTGATGTTAGAACTGAATCAGAACTGTGATTATAAAACGACTTATAAGTATGATAAAAGTGGTAGGATGTTAGAAGAAATCCACTATTATGACCGAGATACACCAAGTATAAAATATATATACGATGTAATAGAGAACACAAGGTCTTTTTGGGTTTTTTCTAGATTAAACAGCAAAACTACGTTTGATAATTATCACAATGAGATTCTATGTAGCGCTTATAATCGAGATGGTTCTATATTCTGGAATTTTATTACAGAATATGTTTACGATAGTTTGGGCAACTGGACACGTCGCATTGAAGATGACAGAAAAGATAATGGCATTATTTCTAACTGGGGACCATGGTATAAGTTAACTGTTCGTGAAATAGAATATTATTAATACAGCTCTCATTCACCCTTGTTCGTGTTCCTCACCAGCTGGCATAAAGATATGCCATTTCGTTATCTTTAATAGATACTGCCATTCTAAAAATCATTTGTTATGAGGCATGTATTGATTGCCATATTGTTCTTATCTCGTTTAACCTGTTCTGCACAGGAATACGAACAACAATTGATTGAAGAAAAACTGAAGGGTAATGTAAAAAAGGTATCCTACTTGTATTGCCATTTTAGTGATACCGCACAATTCAAGAATATTCCTAAAAGTATTGATGAAGTACTTAACATACACGACAACTGTTGGAGACATTATTGTGTAGACAGCTTTAACACCCACGGTTATAAAATTCTCAGTTATAAATCAATGGATGGAAATATAAGCTTGGTCAGTAGAATACAATATGAATTTGATGAAAAGAATCGCAAAACAAAACAACAAACATTCAATGGCGATACTCTTGTAGGTCTGTATTATAAATACAAATATGATACAGCAGGCAATTTGGTTCAAGAAAACTCTTATGTGAGAGACTTACAAAACAAGGAAATTCAAGAACGTTCAATAACATACAAATATGAGTTCGGTAGGCTTGTCGGCGTGACCGATTCAAATTGCACTGACGGTGCAATTACTAGAATCATCGAATACAATTATATCAAACGTTATCAAATTCCAGTGCTACAAAAAATACTTTCTAGCGCATACGGCGGTGTTGACACAACTTACTATCCATACAATGAAAGATCGAATAAGATACTTAGATATGCCGCACAAACTTGGGGATTGCCGCATACAACTTACGACGAATACGATAACCCTATACTTCAACAATATAATGGTAGAGATACTGTATATAGTTACAAAACCGTTTACATCTATGACAAGTTTGGCAACTGGATACTGAAAGTTGCAGAAGCTCTTAAGCAAGGCATATCAATTGACTTTGTTGCAAAAGATGTTATTATACGTGAAATAGAATATTATTAATACTACTCAGGTAGCTCACCAACGCAAACAATTGTCATTGCGAGGAGATGGTTACTATGTCACCATCGACGTTGCAATCTCGTTATAACACCCTTACAGATTTGACAAATAATGCTATTTATTGTATATTTGTTATTATTAATCAACCACTCATTACTCCCTCTCTCTAAAGGGAGAGGGCCGGGGTGAGGGTCTAAACATCTACACCATGAATCAAAAACAACACTCCTTTGTAACGGAGTATTTACGGATCGGCGATAAGGTCATCGCCTACAAGATCGCTTACCAATGCGATTCCACCAATCTTGAAACACTTATATCCTCCGCCAACAGGCTCATGAAACACCCCGAAGTGGCCAAGGCCATCGAGGATGTACAATCGCGTATACGGGCGCAGGTGGAGTATGAGCTGAAACAAGAACTGCGGCGCGAATTGCTGACCGTACAACGCAAACGCGAATTGTTGGCAGCCATCGCCACGGGAGACATATCCGTGGAGCAAAACTACAAAGGCAGAGATTGTAAAACATGCACACAGTTTGCCAAGCCCACCATCAACCAAATGCTCAAGGCCATAGACATAGACAGCAAATTGGCGGGGCATTATGTATCCAACAAGAATGTCCATGACTCAACACAACCTGTTAAACCGGTTGAAAACACAGAATCAACCCTACAAAACGAAATAGCCGACACGCAAGAGTTGGATATAATGACCGAAGAGCGATTGGAACATTTCTTGTCACCACAAGAGCAGCACACCAACAACATTCCACTCATTGCGGCCAAGCAATACAGGCAACTGGAGTGAGTATTGATTACCAACGATTAAGACATCTGCAACAACCGCAATACCCAAAACGTTGAGAACCAAGCAGTCCAAAAAACATCGTCTGAGAAAAGTAATATTCTACAACAATTCGCAACAAATGAAGAGTGAACACCGTTTATAAACCGTCCTAATGATGAATAATTCACAACAGTTTATGACTATAATATTGTCCCATTATTACCTCTTTCTTATATTTAACGATGTTTAATCGCTTCCTTCTCGGTGGCCTCTTGCTACCTGTATGTGTGTTTATGAATACCGTTCCTGTCGGTGCTCAACCAACTTCCATTTCAAACAACATCAACAAAGCTTACGAGGTACTTACAGACGCCTATAAAGAAATGAACTACAACAATACCGTAGGCGATATGCGCATGGTGGCGAGCGGTGGTTATTATCATACAGGGCATTACGATCAGCCGGGCAGTACCAAAGAGTATAAGATGGTCAGCCATATCCTTGTTGCAAGGTCGGGAGACAAAGTGGTGCGCAGAGATACCTTTTCAAGAATGGGTAGCGAGGTGGTGTCTTACTACGACATAGACGGCACATCGTTGGAAGTGAAGGAAGCCAACGAGAAAGTGGAAGTAAGCAAGTACGACAAAGAGAAGTATACCTACAAGTCGGCGTTGTTGAGCCCTAACCTACTATTGCAATTGGCTTTGAACAATGCATCCAACAACAGCTATGTGGCGTCGGATAAAAAACACCACATCATTCGCCACAACAACGCGTCAGGCGATGTATTCTATATGTACATCAACACCACTACATACTTTCTTGATAAGGTGGAGCAGCCGATGTACGACAAAGTGACCGGCGACTATTTCATAACCACCACTTTCGAAGAGTATGATGTACACGACGGCTTTCAGATACCTACGGTCATCAACACCATGAACATGCGCGACAGCTCATACATCTACAAGCTACATGTATCGGTTAAGAGCATCTTTCCGGGATTGATAAGCAGCGATGTGTCTCTGAACAAACAAGAAGTGGGCGAATGGTTGTACTCCATACCACTGACCAAATGGAATACCAAGGCCGTGGTTGCCGATCTTAACGACTATCTCGTGGTGTTTGACATTCCCGATGGTCCGGAAGCAGGCTACGCATTGTTGGACTATCTAAAGAAGGCTTTTCATAACAAAGAGGTACGTTACTGTATCATCAGCCACCACCACCCCGACCATATGGGCGGTATCAGGCCGTTCATGGAGTCAGGTGCCACTATTGTGACCACCAAAGGCAACAAAGAGCTGATAGACGAGATAGCTGTCAATAAGCATATGAATGGAGCGGATGTTAGGGTAAAGAAACCCATCACAGCCAAGTACCTGTTCATCGACTATAAGTACGACCTGAGAGCATCGGGCCGCACCATCAACATATACCCAATCAACCGTAAATCCAGCCATACGGACGAGTATTTGATATCCTACATCCCGTCGGACAGAATATTGATAGAAGGCGACCTTGTTAAAGCTTGGGACCTTAGAGATGAGCGCAAACCAACCGACAGAGAATCTTCACTGATAGAGTATGTAAGCGATAACAAGATATATCCCAAATACATCTTACAAACTTGGCCGTTAGAAAACAGCCCCAAACTCATCGAATATGAGTTGCTGGTTCCAGGTAGCTCAAACAAGCTCAAGCATACATCCAAAAAGATATTGGACGTCTTCAAAGGCGAGTAAGCAATAAAAAAGCAGGTTCCTCGGAACCTGCTTTTTTATAAATGTCTTTTTCGATTACTGCATGGAAGAACCGCTAGCAGCAGGGTATATCGTCTTATTCAGATCGTATATCACAGGAGCCAAATTGACAAGTCCGTTCACATTGAACTTCCAATCCAATCTGCCCGAAGTATCGAACGAGTAAAGGATCTTATCATAACCACCGATGTATATATGGTTGTTGTATACTATCGGAGAGCTAAGTACAAGAGCACCTGTACGGTATCTCCATCTAAGAGAACCGTCGATGATGTTTATCGCATAAACATAGTTGTCGAAGCTACCGAAGTAGATGGTGTTGTCGTATGCATAAGCTGCACCTGCCAACCTTTCGTCTGTTTTGTATACCCATCTTGGAGCATGTGCCACAGAGTCTATACAGTACATGGTATTCCCGAAAGGATAGATGATGTTGCCACCATAGTATATTGGTGCGGCATCATAGCCTACACCGCCACCCGGTGGGTTGAAATTCCATATTTCAAGACCTGTCAACAAGTCAACACAATGCAACCTTGCAGAACCTGTAACATACAAAGAGCCGCCACCTACTGTAGGATTGGAAGCATTACCCGATGCAGTGAAAGACCACGCCAAAATGCTGATATCATTTTGGTTGACCATATACACTTTGTCTTGTATCGTGAAGATGAATTGATCATTATAGAACACTCCTGAAGAACTGATAGGATCACCATACTTAACAGTCGATTTTACTATCACCTTGGTCTTATAGTCGAATACGATCACATAACCACCTGCTGTACTGGTGTAACACAAACCGCCTTTCACAGATATGGCACCGTTTATCGTTCTATTGGCATCATCTATGAAAAATTCTCTGATTGTATCGCTGATGGTTCCTTTATCGGCATCCATTACCACAATACCCATGTCAGTTCTTACAAGTGCGGTTCCATCCTCAACTACAGGCTCTTGCGTTATCAGATTCGTTCCGAAATCCTTCTCCCAAATGTGTGCACCCGTCGCAGGGTTAAGTGCATACAACACATTGCTTTGTGAAGTTATATACAATGCGGGCCTTTTGGCTGGTATCAAAGGCTCATCAGTGCTAAACTCAGGCTTCGCGCACGAAGCGATTAGCGCTATCAAAGCTGAAAATAATATAACATTCCTCATCTGACTTCGCAGCATTTTCTGTAGTTAATGTTTAAGTAATGCAAAATAGGCGATTTCAGGTGTTATTGCAAGACGATATTAAAATAAATCCGGCTTTTTCTCGCGAAAAAGCCGGATTTATATTCAAAAAATGACAAATCTATACTACGCCAACATTTTATCTTTTTGGCGTTTGATTCTGTTGACCATGGAGTCGAATGCATGGTCAAATGATTCTTCGAATGTTTTGGATTGTTGTTTGACAAAAAATGAATGTTTGGGAACATGCACCTTGATCTCCGCGACCTTGTCTTTTATCTTATGTACAATGTTATCGAGCTTCAGGTATACTTCCACCCTGATGATATTGTCATGGAACGTAGAGAGCTTCTCTAGCTTTTTATTGACATGGTCAATCAATTTGTAATCTGCATCGAAATGCACTGTCTGAATCTGCACGTTCATATTATCACAATTTTAAGGTTAACAATAGACCTACCCTCGCGGGTGACTGGCCTTATGAATTTCTTTAAGTTTTTCAATGTTGTTATGCGTATACACCTGTGTAGCCGCAAGGCTGGAATGGCCCAGCAAGTCTTTTATGGCTTGTATGTTCGCACCGTTGTTCAATAAATGAGTGGCGAAAGTATGCCTCAGTATGTGTGGGCTTTTCTTACTCAAAGACGTCACCGTCTGCAAATAGGTCTTTACCACTCGGTATATATATCCGGGGTATAGTTTATTGCCGTTTTCCAATACCAATAAGTGAGTGCTGTCGTATTCCTCCAACTGTTTCTTTTCCTGTATGTATCGCTTCATTTCACCTAGCAACTCATTATTAACCGGTATCAAGCGCTCTTTATTGCCCTTACCCAAAACTCTTATCTGCTTCAATTGCCATTCCAAATCCTTCTCTTTCAATTGCAGCAGCTCATTACGGCGCATACCTGTTTGGTAGAGCAATGTACAAATAAGCCTATCTGTAAAGCCCTTGAATCCTTCTCCAAACGAAAGCTCTTCCAAAAGCACTTCCGTCTCCTGTTCCTTCAGGTAAGAAGGTAGCCTTTCGGGCAGCTTTTGAGAATGAAGCATCTTCACAGGGTTCTTCTCCACATGGCCCTGCTTCAGTAAATATTTGTAAAACGAATTAAGCGATGACAGCTTTCTGTTGAGTGTCCTCGCAGAGTTCTTGCCGTCCTTCATATCGGCAAGCCAGCTTCTGATATGAAAATGAGTAACCTCTTGTGTATCGGTTATATCAAAACCGTCGGTAGTGTAATCGAAAAACTGTGTGAGGTCTTTTTGGTATGCTATCAGGGTGTGCTGAGAATATCTTTTCTCGTACCTAAGGTATTGTATGAAGTCCGATAGCTTGGTGGTAATCATAAAAAACTGGTATCGTAAATATACAATATTACGATACCAGTAGCAATAGTATTAACGTACAGGTTTTGTTAAAACCGTCGTATTATTTTTCTATTTTACCTGATTCGATCTGCTGCTTATAGATAGCTTTCAGAACCTGAGTACGCTTCTTGATCGACGGCTTAGTGAACGCCTGACGGTCGCGTAACTGATTGAGTACACGTGATTTCTCGTACTTTTTCTTGTACTTCTTCAGTGCCTTATCTATATTTTCGCAATCTTTAGAGTCTATTATCAACATAGTATTTAATACCCCCTTTTGTGTTTTTAAGGACGGCAAAGGTATGTTTTTTTCTAAATTTGGACAAGAATATTAATACGTAAATTGCAGAATAATAATTTTGGCTCGGATAATGCGTTTGTTTATTGAGAAAACGTGATGAAAGCTCCTATGAATAAGAAGTACTTTTTATATATAACTCTGCTGATAAGCCTTATCTCCTGTAAGAAATCCAATGAGAATGCATCATTGGATAACGGACTGTTTGACCGACCATACTGCAATGATCCTGAGGCGGTTAACTACAACAGAGACTTCCCTGGCATACCGGATAGCACTGTTTGTTATTACCCCATCGATGTATTTGTGGGCTCTTACATGATGAAGGACTCCATATTCAATGCGGAATACGAACTGGACACTGTTTTGGAGTATACGATAACTTTGAAATCGTCCAATAAGACAAACCTTTCCGTAACGGGCTTCTGTACTGGCGGTGAATCGCTGCGGTTCACTGCGGATAAATACAACAAGGCGGTGGCAGACTCCACCTATCTTGCCGACTCGACCAAATTGCCGGGCCAACTTACTTGCAGCAAGCAAGACACGCTAACAGGTTTATTGTTGCGCAACTTGCCTGACAGCAGCCTTATCAAAATAGACTGGTTGATACTGAGTGATACCGGCTTGAATTATCATATAGGAACCGGCACAAAAATCAAATGATATGTTTACCGGTATAGTAGAATGCTTAGGCACCATAACCGATATACAGAACAACGGGAGCAATGTGAACCTGACAGTTAGCAGTCCCATCACTCATGAGTTGAAGATCGATCAATCGGTGGCACACAACGGCGTTTGCTTGACCGTTATTGAGATAGCAGATGACAGATATACTGTTACTGCGGTGGAAGAGACTTTGAAGAAAACCAATCTTGGCCGTTTGAATATAGGCGACGAAGTGAATCTTGAAAGGGCACTGAAAACAGGCGATAGGCTCGACGGGCATTTTGTACAAGGGCATGTGGATACAGTAGGCACTTGTATATCAAAAACAATATTGGATGGTAGCTGGTTGTTTACATTCAGCTTTCCTAAATCATTTGCCAACCTTATAATAGAAAAGGGGTCGATATGTATAAACGGTGTAAGCCTTACGGCTTTTGATGTTGACGACGACCGATTCACGGTAACCATAATACCTTATACTTACGAGCATACTTGCTTTAAGCACCTTTCTGAAAACGACATCGTGAATCTGGAATTTGACCTACTGGGTAAATACTTTTTACGTTCTCGTCAACTGGATAAAAACACAGGCATATAGCATGCGCATTGCATTTGATGCAAAAAGAGCTTTTAGGAACGGTACCGGCTTGGGACAATACAGCCGACTGCTCATCTCTTCTTTGATAGAAGGGTATGAAGAGCATGACTATTATTTGGTGACACCGAAAACCGGCCCCCATTACGAAGTTCCCGAACGCCCCAATACCCATCTGATACTTCCTCAAGGCATATACAGAAACCTATCGTCACTTTGGCGTACAAGCGGAGTAAAAAGCACACTAAAGAGAAATAAGATAGACCTGTATCACGGACTAAGCAATGAGATACCCATCGGGATACACAATACAAACATCAAGTCGGTGGTCACGATTCACGACTTGATATTCGAACACTATCCCGAACAGTACAACAACATAGATGTAAACATCTACCGAAAGAAGTTCAAGTATGCCTCAAGCAATGCCGACAAGGTTATCGCCATCAGCAACCAAACAAAGACAGACTTGATAAACTTGTATGGCATATCCGAAGACAGGATATCGGTGTGTTACCAAAGTTGCGACCCTGTTTACCAAACCCTACTTGATGAAGATGTAAAACAACAAGTACTTAAGAAGTATGACCTACCAAGTGAATATCTGCTCTATGTAGGTTCCATAAACGAACGTAAAAACCTACTCAACATCTGCAAAGCTCTTTATCAATTGAAGGGTAAGCTTGATATACCATTGGTGATAATAGGAAAAGGTGGAGCATATGCCGAACAAGTGAAGCAATTTATTGCCGAACAAAAAACTGAAGCTTCATTTATCTTCTTATCCGAAAAGACGAACGGCATAGACACTCCGGGTATAAGAGCCAAGCACGATATGCCCGCTATATATCAAATGGCCAAAGCCTTTATTTACCCGTCGGTATACGAAGGGTTCGGTATACCTGTACTCGAAGCTCTTTGGAGTAAAACACCTGTCATCACATCAAACACATCTTGCCTGCCTGAAACGGGCGGCGATGCGGCATATTACGTGGACCCACACAATGTGGATGAAATGGCGAATGCCATTACCAAAGTACTGGAAGACAGTACGCTTGCAGCGGAAATGATAGACAAAGGAATAAAGCACGCCAAAACATTCACACCTGAAGCTTGCGCCGATGCTGTGATGAATGAATACCTCTCTATACTTTAAAGACTACTTATTATTCGACGGAGGATCTTGTGTTACTTTCGCCTCAGGAGCAGGTGGTGCATACAGCTTGCTACTGAGTGTTGGGAATGATGGTTTTAACCCATCAACACCGCCTGCATTCGCCACGTCGATGAAATACCAATCTTGCCCTTTGTTCATGGATATACCCACCAATGTGGTTTGAGTTGACACCTTGGCATTCGGCACTTTCACCTCCATATACAATGGTATCGTACACTGCCATTCTCCTGCTGTGTCTATAATATCGGAAGGCTGTCCCGGGTATATTGCTGATATGTAATTGCCATGATTTTCATTGTTGGCTATTTGTGTCTGCATCTGAAATATCAAACCATCTCTTCCTCCTTTGGCTTCTTTTATCACCTTGGGGTGGTTGAAGTTTGCATATACACCAAAGTCTTTGTTGATAAGTGCTTCGTTCATCTTTTTTGCCGCAAGAAAAGCACCCTTTTTAGCCGCCTTCATATCCTCTACCTGTGCGGAAGCAGCTGTGCCAAGTACCAAAAGAAACATTATCATCAAAAGCTTGTACATACCTATTGAATTATTGGAGCGTAAATTTATTGAATATGCCCGTAAACAAAACCTTATTAATGTTAAAAAGGATTGGATGGAATGTGTTATTAACCTGTACTTACAAAAAAGCCTCAACAACAGTTGAGGCTTTTAATATCAAATAGAATATCTTACTTGGACAGCTCCTTTATTTTTTCAAACACTTCATGTTCGCTACCCTCTTCGTACCCTTGGTGAGAGTACGCCACTTTACCGTCTTTACCTACGATGATGGTAAAAGGTACCGTTCTGAAATTAAGAGAGCGCATAAGGTCTGAGTTGGTATCGATGAAATATGGGAAATCCCAACCTTGAGACTTTGCATAACTACGTACCAAACCTTCGGCACGTGCTTCGTCGACAGAAACCGTCATATAGTTGAAATCCACTTCTTTCTTCCACTCAGGCATTATTTTGATGACATTCTTGATCTCTTTTTTACACGGTACACACCATGTTGCCCAAAAGTTCACCAAAGTCACCTTACCTTCTTCAACCGTATTATTGAAATCTACTTTTTTGTTGGTTTTCAGGTCTTTAATCTGAGTATTCGGCAAACTACCACTCTGAGCCCAAACATTGGATATGGCGAAAACAGCCATTATCAATACAATCATTTTTTTCATCTATGATACATTTTTATAAAGAAACAAACGAAAACCTTGCCAAAGTATGGCAAAGTTTCTAAATTCGGAAAATTTTATAATAATCCAATACCTCGTGATGAAAAGATTTATCGTTGTTTTAACAATACTTTTATCAATTACCTTATCATATAATAATGTTTCGGCACAAGGGCATTTGTCGGGAGATTTGATGATGAATGTAAACTTCTTCAATCGCGATACTGCTATTAACGCATCGGACAATCCACTATATGACAACGTGCTGAGCGGAGGTGAGGGTTGGCTCAATTTGCGCTACTACAACAAAGGCTTCACAGCTACAGTTAGGGTAGATGCATTTCACAATTCTAACAGATATAACCCGATACAAACACTGAACGGATATGGCTTGGGCGCATGGAGCCTAAGCAAAGACATAGATGACCTGAGCATAACTGCGGGATATATATATGATCAAATAGGAAGTGGTATACTATTCAGGGCATATGAAGATAGAGGGCTTCTTATAGACAACGCCTTAGTAGGTATACGCCTTAAGTACCAACTTACAGACAATATCAGCTTTAAGGGTTTCACCGGTCAGCAGAAGTTTCTTTACGAGCGTTACAAACCAATAATCAAAGGTGCTAATGTAGAAGGTAGTTTCTCCATAGGTGATAATATCTTCCTTACACCGGGTATTGGTGCTTTGAACAGAACCTTTGATCAGGATAACATGGACGAGATGGTGTCGAGCATCAACAGCCAACCACTGGCTACTCGTTTTGTACCTGTATATAATATGTATTCTTTCACTGCTTATAACAACCTTACTATAGGCGGTGTAAACTGGTATATAGAAGGCTGTTACAAAACAGATGATAACATTATAGGACAAAGCGGCCTGTTGGAGCTGCGTCCGGGTAATGTAGTTTTCACTACACTAGGTTATGCTCGTAAAGGTTTTGCAGTGAATTTCACAGGTAAACGTACTGAGAACTTTGAAATGCGCACTTCACCTAACGAAGTGCTGATACGCGGATTAATGAACTGGCAGCCAATTGTTGCACGTCTTCGCCCGCAAAGATTGATGGCGAGGTATACACCGGCTACGCTAAACCTTTCTGAAATAGCAGGTGGCGGAGATGTATTGATCGCTCCTAATGAAGACCTGAGCATTACGCTTAACTATACACACATCAATACACTACAGGATGTAAAACTTTACCGTGAAGGATATTTTGAGGTAGACTACCGTGGATGGGAGTCGATAAAGTTGAATGCAGGTATACAGTATATGGAGTACAATCAAGAGTTGTATCAGGTAAAACCATTAGTACCCATCATTGTAGCTTACACTCCATTCTTTGAGGTTACGTACTTGTTCAATAGTAAAACATCTATACGTACTGAGTGGGAATATCAAGCTACACAGCAGGATTTCGGTTCATGGATATTCGGACTTGTAGAACTAAACATTGCTCCTAAATGGTCGTTTGCCGTGTCTGACATGTACAACTTCGATCCGGGTCCTGCAGCAACTACCGGTAGCCAGCACTACTACAATATATTTGTAGCCCATACAAAAGGCCCGCACCGCTTTACAGCATCATATGCAAAGCAGGTTGAAGGTATCAACTGTACAGGTGGTGTATGTAGGTATGAGCCGGCATTCAGTGGTTTCCGCCTTGGTTTAACAACAAGTTTCTAAACATCATTTTATATTAACTTACAAAGCGGTTCAAACAACGAACCGCTTTTTTTGTTTCAATTTTTAGAGATGTCGCAAACAGACTTTTTGGTAATAGGCTCGGGGATAGCAGGTTTGACCTTTGCTGTAAAAACAGCCAAACGTTTTCCTGATAAGAAGATCACTGTACTGACCAAAGTGAATACAGATGAAACCAATACCAAGTATGCGCAGGGCGGCATTGCAGTGGTCAACGATACTGAAAATGATAGTTTTAAAAAGCATATAGATGATACATTGACTGCCGGTGACGGGCTGTGTAACGAAGAAGTGGTATCACTTGTTGTACAAGAAGGGCCTGAACGTGTAAACGAAATAATAGACTGGGGAACAAAGTTTGATAAAGACAAAGACGGCGACTACAAACGAGGTAAAGAAGGAGGGCATTCCGAGCACCGGATACTGCATCACAAAGACGTTACAGGAAATGAGATAGAGCGCGCACTGATAGCTGAGGTAAGCAAGTATAAAAACATCGTTATCCAAAACCATTGGTATGTGGTGGACATCATCACACAGCACCATTTGGGTTATTTGGTTACGAAATCCACACCTGATGTTACATGCTATGGTGTATATGCGCTGAACCTGCAAACGAACAAAATAGAGAAAATTCTATCTCGTATAACATTGATGGCTTCCGGAGGTGCCGGGCAAGCATATAGAGCCACCACTAACCCCAAAATAGCCACCGGAGACGGTATAGCCATGGTGTACCGTGCCAAAGGACGTATAGAGAACATGGAGTTCATACAGTTCCATCCCACAGCATTGCACGAAGCGGGTGTAAGTCCGTCTTTCTTAATAACTGAAGCTGTACGTGGCGATGGGGGGATACTAAGGAATAAGCATGGCGATGCATTCATGAAACATTATGATGAGCGTGCAGACCTTGCACCTCGTGATATAGTGGCAAGAGCGATAGATAATGAGATGAAGGTGAACGGTACGGAGCATGTGTATCTGGACTGTAAGCATATGGACAGAGAAAAGTTCTTGAACCACTTCCCCAACATTTACGCAAAGTGCAAGAGCATCGGCTTGGATGTATTTGAGCATATGATTCCTGTGGCACCTGCGGCTCACTATTGTTGCGGTGGTATCAAGTCGGACGAGAACGGAAGAACTTCCATAAACAATCTATATGCCTGTGGAGAATGCTCCAGCACAGGCTTACACGGAGCCAATAGGCTTGCGTCCAACTCGCTACTTGAAGCATTGGTATTTGCACACCGATGTGCCGAAGATGCAGCACTCCATTTAGACCAAACGATCATCGAAGAAAAAATACCCGACTGGAATGCAGAAGGCACGAGCACTCCAAAGGAGATGATATTGATAACGCAAAGCCTGAAAGAGGTACAGCAAATAATGAGTGACTACGTGGGTATCGTACGCAACGACATCCGTTTGCAAAGAGCCATGCGTAGACTCGACCTCCTGCATGAAGAGACAGAAGACCTGTATAGAACAAGCACACTATCTCCACAGCTATGCGAATTGAGGAACCTTATTACAATCGGGTACCTGATAGTAAAGAGTGCACAGTTCAGGAAAGAAAGCAGAGGTTTACACTATAACGTAGACTTCCCCGAAAAAAGCAGTCAATTACAAAATGTGGTGCTTTAAGCCAACTTGGCTTGAAGCACATCTTGCTTGCGCTCACCTATCTGTTGCCTCCACATGGCATAATACAGTCCTTTGTCACTTAGTAGTGTATCATGTGTACCTGTTTCCACAATATGGCCTTTCTCTAGTACATATATCTTATCGGCGTGCATGATGGTGGAAAGCCGATGTGCGATCATCACTGTTATATGCTCTCGTTTTGAGGTGACATCTCTTATGGTGTCCGAAATCTCTTCTTCAGTCAATGAATCCAAGGCAGAAGTGGCTTCATCGAATATCATCAATCTAGGATGTCTTAGCAAGGCTCTTGCTATGGACAATCTTTGACGCTCACCACCTGACAACTTCAACCCACCTTCTCCGATAACAGTATCTATACCATTCTCGGCTCTGTCCAACAAGTTTTGGCAAGCTGCACTTCTCAACACTTTCAATATTTCATCGTCTTTGGCGGAAGGATTCACGAACAACAAGTTTTCCTTTATGGTACCTGAGAACAATTGAGTGTCTTGTGTCACGAAACCTATTTGCGTGCGCAACTCATCGAAGTCTATATCCTGCGCATTGATATCGTTGTAGTATATACTGCCTACATTAGGATAATATAAACCCACCAAAAGCTTCACCAGTGTGGTTTTACCGGAACCCGAAGGACCCACAAAAGCAACTGTTTCTCCCTTTTTCACCTCGAAAGATATGTTGTCCAAAGCAGGGTGAATGGCTGTTTTATGTTTGAATATTACTCCGTCAAAATTCAATTTGCTTATCTCTCCAAGATGTTTCGGTTGCGCAGGTTTTTTCTCCACCTCTTTACTGAAGAGCGTTTTGAGATTCCCTAAAGATGCTTCTGCCTCGCGGTATGAAATGATAATATTACCCAACTCTTGCAATGGACCGAAAATGAAGAATGTATAGAACTGCATCGTCACCATGGAGCCAAGTGTAAGCTCATTGTGGAATATGAAATACAATAAAGCAAACATGATGCTTTGGCGCAAGAAGTTCACGAATGTGCCTTGCACAAAAGATATGGAGCGTATGCTCCTCACCTTCTTCAACTCCAGTCCAAGTATCTTGATGGTATTGGCATTGAGCCTGCGTACTTCTTGCTGTGTCAAGCCGAGGCTTTTCACCAACTCAATATTCCGCAAAGACTCTGTCGTAGAGCCTGCAAGAGCAGTGGTTTCTTTAACGATATTCTTTTGTATGGACTTTATTCGCTTACTCAATGCATTGGTGAGCATACCCAACAAAACAGCACCCCCGAGGTATATAACCACCAACCAAGAGTTGAGCGTAAATGCATATATCATCACAAATACGATACCCACCAATGTGGTGAACAGTACATTGATGAACACACTTATGAACTTTTCGCAATCGGAACGCACTTTTTGCAGTATCGACAATGTCTCACCACTACGTTGATCTTCAAAATCGTCGTAAGGAAGTTTTAATGCATGCCTCAACCCATCGGTATACAACCTTGCACCAAACTTCTGAATCACGACATTTACCGTATAATCTTGAAATGCTTTGGCGATACGTGAAACCATGGCCGTACCCACGAGCATCAGCAATCCCATACCCACACCCTTTATAAACTCTTGCTCCGTCCACTTGCCGGGCTGTTTTGCAAAGGGGTCGATAATGTACTTACCGAATATATATGGGTCTAACAATGAGAATATCTGATTGACAGCAGCCAAAAACAAGGCAAGCACTATCAACCCTTTATATCGACTTAAATATTGGAGTAAAAGCTTCATGGAAAATAAATTGGGTCAAAGGTATGACCTTAGTTCTTGCCCAAGGCAATAGGCGATTAAGATATATCTATAAAAACAAAAAGCCCCACAAATGCGGGGCTTTGAAAACTAAAAACTACTACAATTTATTTCATAACTGTAAAGGCCTTTGTTATTGTGGCGTCGCCAACGCGTACACGTAACATATAGTATCCTTTAGGCAATGCACTTACATCGATCGTATGTTTTTGCTTGCCGTTTATGTTCTGCTCTTTATATACCACCACGCCTATATTGTTTATCACAGTCAGGTCGTCGATGACATCAACACCACCGTTGACATCGATGGTTATATTGTCTTTCGCAGGGTTTGGATATACAGTTACACTGTTCTCGCTGATAACATCATCCACATTAAGAGCGTAGCCCAACTGAATGGTATCCGTACCACAAGTGTTATAGAGAACAAGACGAACGTACAAGTCACCGTCAATCACCTTGGTCAGTTGTTTCTGTGTGCTTGTGGTTCCATCGCTGAATATCCACATCACACCGTCAACATTCACAGGGTTGCTCGGACTGAAGAAGTAGCTGTTGCCATTCTTAACGTAAGATATACCGTTAGCCGAAGGCAATGGATCTATCTGTACGCTTATTACATCCTGATCCATACAGTTAGGACCTGCATCAACCGTTACAGAGTAAGTACCTGTTTTGGTAACCGTAATCTTTTGAGTTGTGGCACCGTTGCTCCAAGTGTACTTGGCACCCGGATAACCGGCATCCAACACAATAGGAGATCCTGTGTTTGCACAAACTTTTATGTCATTACCAAGGTCGACAGTCAACGGACCTGAAGTAACAGGCTGTACAGGTGATGTAGCGGCACAACCTATATTTTCCACAACTACCGTATAGTTACCCGGCGCTTGCACTTGGTAATTAACACTGTTGGCACCGGGTATGTTATTACCATCCAACTGCCATTGGTAAGTCAAACCCGTGCCTTGTTGCGTAGACAATGTAAGGTTGCTACCGGTACAATAAGTAGGATTGGAACTTGGCACGATGATCGAATTCGGTGCGGCGATAGTACTCACTGAAACAGGTATCGACTCTGCAATACTTGTTCCTTTCTTTATCACAACCGTATAGTCGCCGGGTAGAGTAGCCAAATAAGTAGACTGATTCGCACCCGATATGTTCACACCGTTTCTTTTCCATTGATAATCGTACCCTGTACCCGTATTGGCGAACAACTGTACGTTATCGCCATTACAAATAATGGTGGATCCGAATACGGATATGTACGCTGAGAATATCTCTCCATCTGTTGTACCTGTAAAGTTTCCGAATGCATTCAGGAATGTGGTACTCATATTATTTGTAGCACCGTTGGTGTTGCTCTTGACACCATTGTACCCTGTCCAGTTGTTACTGTTGAACTGGTGAGCCAACTTAATGGTGTTTTCAGAAGGCATATTGCCCAACCAAATATCCATGTATGACAATTCAAAATCAAAAGCGTAAGTATTGCTTGAGGACAATGCCTTGATGTTTGTATAGAAATACATGTAGTCGTTATAGTTGAATGATGGGCCTTTTCTACCGCTGTATTGCCTTACATCCAACTGAGACGTGATCTTCAAACTATTGCTCCACGATACTTTGGCAACAAGGTTACCACCGAAATAGAACTCTTGCATATCACCGGGATCTGCAGTAGCAGGTACTGCTGTTGCCAATGGAGGGTCCACAACCGGATCGAATTCGTAAGCACCTATATCAGGCACACCATCGGCACGGTTCAACACTCTGTTGCTTCCGTTGATGTCTATCGCATTACCCGGCAAATGAACACCACGACCGTTCAACGACCAACTTGCATTGTTTGTAGGGTCAGGCTCAAGATTCATATCGCTTGTAAAACCCGGATCGTACGATATGGAGTTCATATCATTGCTAGAAGCAGTACGCCAGTCTGCAATAGTTTTAAATGTTCCTGATGGACTTCCTCTTTGAACAAGATTAGTTCCGCTTGTGTACAGGTTGTTATAATCGTATGAGTTGTTATTACCTATATAATATATATAAGCCGCAAGACCTGTACCCTTGTTGGAGAATACGTTGTTTCGTATCGTGTTATTGCTGTACGAAGTAGAGTTTGAATAATAGAACCTTGCAGATTGGCTTGATGCAGATGAGCTCACAACATTGATACTGTTGTTCACAAAGTTCTGATACCTGCTGTAATAAGCATATATACCATAAGCGGTAGAATTACCACTATTGATAGCCACAGTATTGTTTACCATGTAGCCCATGTTTGATGTAGACGAGCCATCGTTGTAATAGAAACGCATTCCGTATTTGGTACCCGATCCTGTAATGGCAATCTTGTTACCTATCACCTCCAATTGGTTATCGCTGTAATAGGCGAAAACACCATAGTGTGTGGTAGGCGAGTTGATGGCACTTATTTCATTGTACCTGAATTTCAAATTGCTTGTGTAATAGAAATAGGTAGAGTATACATATGCATCTTTGATGGTATTCTCTTCGAAAATGTGGTTCTTGGTAAGACCTGAAGAAGATGTACTTGTACCAATCCAATATATACCATAGTAACCTCTGTTTATTGTATTACCTATCAGTACGTTGTCAGAACCTGTAAGCCCGCTGGCATATATACCTGCCGTGCTGCTGCTTGTGCTTGTTGTAGAGGCGTTCAGCACACAGTTAAGCACACTGTCTTCAGAGGACCCTCCGGAGAACTCCAATACGTGCCCCGCGTTATTCCCCAATGAGGTGATCGTTATGTCTTTTATCGTTATGTACGAGGCATTACTCAAATGCATCACATAGCTGTCTCCAACCGGAGTGGCTTGGACAACAACACCGCTTGCATTGTTATTAGCCGATTGGAACGTTATTCTGTTTGTTGAATTCGCACCGTATATGTTATTCAAAACAACAGGGTCTGAATATGTACCGTTATCTATGTTCATGGTAACAGGTCCACAAACACCATAGGCATTCAGCGCATCCGCGGCTGCTTTCACTGTTGGGAAGTCTTTACCTGTACCTACTGTATATACACCTGCAAGACCTGCACCGGCCATTACATTAAGCGTATCATCTGAGTTGACAGTATCTGCCACACCGTTGGGGTTCAACGTCCAAGCTTTTATGCTTCTTGCTGCTGCGCCGAAAGACACCCCGTTATGCAAAGTTATTTCCGTGCTTGCTCCACTCGCCAGGTTACCCGACCAGTTTATTGTTGTTTGAGGTGTTGCATCCAATTCCCAATCTATGGTAACTGATTTAAGTGGATTGGTGCCCGAGTTCTTCAATTCAACTTTTATAGGATGTGTTCCTGCACAAACTTGAACAGGTGATGTCAAAGAACCAACACCCGCATTATCAGGAGCCAATGCTACCAGGCTAAAACCGAATGTATATCTTGTTGTACTGGCACCTGAAGGAGATGAGTTGGTATAAGGACCATATGCTCTCTTATTGCCCGGAGAACCCGATTGGTTTCTCAAACCCATATTTCTTGTAGAACCGTTTTTACGAACATCCACAATAAGTGACTTTGTCGGGTCGTATGGTATCGGCGTCGCCAGTTCTATCTCCCACCATTGGTTGGCTACCGCAGTCACTGTGTAGCTACCTACATTCAAAGCTGTGGTCAAACTGCTTTGCCATGCACTTGATGTAAGACTTGTGATGTTGGACTGACCGATATCTATCCTCATGTCTGTGAATGTAGCCGCACCTGAAGATGAAGGGACAAAATATATCTTGCTGATGGCCATACCTGACGGTACAGCACCAAAGTCGCTCGGTAAGTATAACATTTGGCATCGGTAGCTGTTGTACGTACCCGTACCGAACGGTATCACGTTACTACCCGATGTTGTGGAGCCTACGGAATATTGTGGCTGAGCCTTTGCTATACCCGTAGCAAAAAAACATGCAACGAAGAATATCGATTGCAGTACGATGCTCTTCGTGAGTCGCCATTGAGGCATGAAATCAATTGTAGTGTTCTTGCTTTTCATATCATTATGTTTACCTGTTATTAACCACCGGTTACAATACGTACCAATAGTCAATATAAAAATACCGAAGCAGGCCCTACCACATGATAATTAGCAATTAAAATATTATTATAAATTAAATTTAACGAGTTATTAATCGGTCTCTCCCAACCATTCGCATAATAAAAACGACGCATGTATAAAGCAAAAAAAGACAGCCTAAAAAGGCTGTCCTTTAACGTCTAGTTATTGTTATTATGAAGCGACTTTATTTCAATATATCAAAGCCTTTGCTGATCGTACCGCCGTCCGTCTTCGCACGGATCAGATAGTGACCGTTGGCATAGCTGCTTACATTGATCTCATGAGCAACCTGACCTTTGTCGGCTTGGCCTTTGTAGATGACAGCACCTACGCTGTTCAGTATTTCCACTTCCTCTAGTACCGCACCTGTAACTGATATCGTTACACGGTCCTTGGCAGGGTTAGGATATACACTCACTTGGTCTTCCGTAGCCACTTGCTCTACGCTCAACGGCCAGCCCAACTGTACCGTATCGCTACCACATGCGTTGAACATCACCAACTTCACAAACAAATCACCTTGTATTACTTTGGTAACATTTGTTTGGTTGCTGGTAGTACCATCACTGAATAGCCACATGAAACCGGTAGCGCCCACAGGGCCGCTCGGGCTGAAGTAGTAGGTGTTGCCGTTCTTAACATAAGAGATACCGTTAGCTTTTGGCAATAGGTCGATGTGTACACTGATCGTGTCAACATCCTGACAGTTTGGTCCACCGTCTACGGCTACCCAATAGTCTCCTGCTTGCTTAACCTCTATCGTACGAGTTGTAGCACCGGTACTCCATAGGTACTTGGCACCCGGATAACCTGCATCCAATTTCGCATACACACCTTTAACCTCACAATAGCTGGTATCGTTCCCCAAGTTTACTTGCAATGGTCCGCTCTTTACTTGGTTCGGCGTGCTGCTGCTTGAACAACCGATGTTGGTTACAACCACAGTGTAGTTACCCGGTTGGTTAACAGGGTAAGTGCTGTTGGTTGCGCCCGGTATATCATTACCATTCAACTGCCATTGGTATTTAACGTTGGCTGCATTACCTGCATCTAAGGTCAATCCGTTACCCACACAGTAGGTCAATGGTCCGTTAGCGCTAACCAAGGCATTCGGTGCGGCTATCGTGCTCACGGTAACAGGTACCGCTTCCACCAGTTGGCTGCCGTAGTTGATAACAACACTGTAATCACCCGGTTGGCTAGCGATATAGCTTAATGCTTTTGCACCGGGTATGTCAACGCCGTTGCGCTTCCACTGGTAGCTTGTACCGTTCTGCGGTTCTGCATTCAACTGTACATTATTACCTGTACAAATCACGATGCTACCCTGCGGTATTACGAATGCAGACAACGCACTGCCTTCTTCCAAACCTGTATAGGCTCCGAAGTGGTGTAGGCTCAAGTTGTTTGCTAAAACGTTGGTACCTGTGTTCACAGTACTCATCGGACTGTTGTACACCATCCATGGGTATGCACTGCTATATTTGAAGCCAAGGCGCAGGTCGCTTTCTGTAGCGATGTCGCCTAACCAGATATCCATATAATCAACCTCAACATCGAATTTGTACGTGGTACCTGTTCCTTGTTGTTGTACATCGGTATAGAAGTACATGCTTCCCTTAGGTGATACTTGCGCTGCAACACCCGGGCCCTTACGGCCACTGTACTGACGTACAACCAAAGGTGCAGTCAACGGGAACTCGTTGTCCCAAGTAACACGTGCAACTTCCAACTCACCGAAGGTGAATACTTGAGTAACACCTGCTGCGGGAGTTGCAGGGGTAGCTATTGCCACCGGTGGTATAGATTCAGGCTCGAACTCATAAGCTCCGATATCAGGTACACCTGCGGCACGGGTATCAATCCTTGCATTTCCATCTGCATCCAAAACATCACCAGCAATGTGCATGGCACGGCCATTCAAAGACCAGGTAGCAGGATCGTTCTTGTTAGGACGTAGGTTGGTTGTGCTGATAAAGCCCGGCTCATAATTCAACGAATGTTCATTGCTTGAAGATGTCGTTTTGAATGCCCCAAGGCTGCTCACTGCACTACCGTTGTAGTTGGCGAATGTGCTGCCCGTAACATACAAGTTGTTATAGTCGAACTCGTTGTTGCTAGCTGAGTTGTAGTAGTATACAGAACCACCACCGCCTGTATTGGCGAACACGTTGTTCATAAAGCGGTTGTTGTCATATGTACTGCTTGAATAGTACAAGTATGCAGCATAACCACTAGTATATGTATTGCTGAAATTACAACTGTTGTGCATTACGTCTGTATACGTAGCGTATGAACACATTAAACCATAATATGCAGTACTACCATTGATTGTAGCAATTGTGTTGTTGTTCACTTTAGCACGATTCGATGCACTACCCTGTGCGTAATAGATGGTCATACCGTAACCATAAGGATGCACAACACTGTTGTTACTGATATTAGGGCTTTGATATGGATAATATATCAAAGAACCGTAGTAAGAAGTGGTAGTGCCTGTAATTTGGTTATTTGTGAACTGCAAACCATAGGTGTAATAGATGTATGTATTATAGTAATAAACATTACTGATCTTATTGTTATCTATCACCAAACCTTGGGTATAGTTGTTATTGTATATATACATACCCATGTAACCACCGTTAATGTTGTTGTCCTTTATCACCAAATTCTTACCGTTGAAGCTTGTTTGTGGACTGTATGCAAATATCGGTGTGTTATAGCTGGTTGTTGTAGCGTTGGATGCGTTCAAGTTACAACCAACGATAGAGTCATTATCTGTAGCACCATACAATGCAAAACACTGTCCGTAAGATGCTGCTGTAGTAACTGTCAGGTTCTTGAACGTGATGTTGTCCGCATCATTCAAGCGTATAACATCCATATCAGAGTTTGTAGTATTATGTGTGATCGTTACGCTGCTTGCAACACCATTCTCAGAACGGAATGTAATACGGCCCGGAGTAACAGATGCACTTACAGGATTGTCCAAAGTCAACTTGCCGTTGTAGCTGCCCGGACGAATGTCGAATATAACATCGCCGCAAGTACCGTATGTGTTCAATGCATTCACCGCATCCACAGGAGTGGTGAAGTCAGGTGTTGTACCACCTACTGTGTAGGTTCCTGAAAGCGCAGCACGATAATCAACATCTATAGTATCGTCAGCAGGTATCGGATCCACATTGCCGTTAGGCTCGTAAGTCCAAACTTTGATCTTCTGAGCGGCGCTACCGAAGGTGACGTTACCCAATGTGATGATCACTTCGTTACCCGAAGGACTACCGTTGATATTTATTGAGGTAGTATGGGTTATTGTGCCTTTAGGTACACCATTCAATTCCCATGCTATCTTAACATTGTTGATGATATTGTTACCGTTGTTCTTAACACGAACTTTAACAGTATATGTACCTGGACAGAATGGTGGCGCAGGCTCAACAATTGCATCCGCACTCGCATTGTCTTTAACATCTATACCTGTTACCAAGGAGTTTACATCATTTACACCCGGAGTGTTGATGAAGTTGCGTGTTGTATTCGAGCCGCTTACCATTGGGCTATAACCCACCCATGCGTTCGTACCCACTTTCTCAGCCAAACGCAAAGCGCTCTCTGATGCGATGGTTCCCATCCAAGGATCTTTGTAATACATGTTCAATTCGTAATCCAAAGCTGAACCGGTTCCACCGATTGCTCCGTAGTAGAACATCTGCGTTGGGTTGATGGCCAATATGCCCGGAGGATTCGTACCGGTGTATTGCTTGTACGTCATACCCGTAGGCACACTGCTGCCCCATTTGATAACAGCTGCAGTATCCTCTCCGAAAGTGAACACCTGAGTGGTGCTCGGTGCAGGAGCGGCAGGGCTCGCAGCACAGTTCGGAGGAGTTGAAGTAGGCGTAAACTCGTAGGCACCTATATCAGGAACACCTTGTATCGTAGTCAAAGCACGGGCATTACCGTTGATATCCTTATCGTTGCCCGCTATCTGAACACCGCGGCCGTTCAATGACCAGCTGTTCGGGTTCGCAGGGTTTGGAACAAAGTTTTCAGCAGTCAAGTTTGTGAACCCGGGATCATAAGTCAATGAGTTCATGTTTTTACCCGTAGCTGCACGCATGGACGTGATGGTATTGTAAGTCAACCCTGTATATCCATAGTATAACATTGTGCTACCACTGCCGAAGAAGTTGTTGTAATCGAACTCTGTATATGCCGGAGCATCTCCCAAGTTACAAGCATAACCACTACCCGATCTGTAAAACAAGTTGTTCACAACCATATCCGCACCATAGCTGCCATACTCGTACAAGTACATACCATAACCGGTACCCGTACCTGCAGCGATGAAAGTATTGTTATAAACTTTGGCACCACCATTGGTCAACGTATGATAACCACCTTGGTAAGCATAGTGTGTGCTACCTGATTTTGCATAGAATACGTTGTTCGCAAGTTCCAAACCTTGTGCATAGTAGTTGTAGAACGTGTATACAGTACCTGTACCATTACTGATGGCAGACACCTTGTTGTTCTTAACTATCCACGGACCTGTACCTCCTGAGTAACCGTAAGCATAAGCACCATAAGCAGAAGAGGTACCACTTTCACAACGAACATCGTTACCTATCATTTCGGCAGACAGGTTGTAATAACCCATGTAGTTATATGCTACACCCGAACTTGTTGTTGTAAGACGAACCTTGTTATTGTAGTATTTGCTGTATCCTGTATTGTTGATACCATAGTAACCCAAGTATGTATACGAACTACCAGTTGTACTAGTAATTTCAAAATCATTACCTGATACTTCAAGATTACCTGTTTGGTAATAACCGGCATAGATATACTTTGTACCAGTAGTACCTTTGTTCACAACTTTGTTGTTCAATACTTTAGCATTGTTACAGTAGTTGTATGCCAACATTACATATTGGGTACCTGAACCACCATCTATAGTGATATCATTGCCTGTTACAACCGGGTTGTCAGGATATGAATAGTTACCGTAGAAGTATTTGGTTCCATCACCTTTGATCAATATAGTGTTGTCTTTCCATTCGTTATAATCACAGTAGCTGTAGTTCCAATAGTAGTAGTTTGTACTGGTATTGTTTACAGTAACCTTGTTGTTGTTGAACTCACCATTGTCGCTGTAAGAATATTGGTTGTACCAATACAATGTGCTGGTGCTGGTTATATCGAATGTGTTGTTGTTGGTTTGGTGGTTGATATTATACGAGTAACCTGTGTAAATATACATAGTAGCCGCACCGGTCTTCATCGTAACCTTGTTGTTGTTGAATTTGGAGTTTTGGTTATATGAATAGTGACCATACAAGTACATGGTACTTGTAGCAATACCTGTGATGTCATTATTCTCGATATATACATCTGCACCGTAAGCAGTACTACTGTTGTAGTTGTACAACGGATAAACTGCACCATTTGTAGTTACAGCATTGATCTTGTTACCGCTGAATGAGTAGTAATTACTATAGTAGATATAGTTATAAATAGAACTTGCCGATATCAGGTTGAAATCGTTGTTCTCTATTTTACCACGATTGGTTGAAGTACCATCGCAATAGTAGAATTGGAAACCATAGGTTGTGGAAGTATTGGCAGGTCTGTTAGACGATACAGTATTACCGCTTATATCAAAACCACCATCAGCATAGTAAACATACAAACCATACAAAACACCTGTTGATGTTCTTGTTATGGAGTTGTTTGTGAACTTCAAGTTCTCTGTATAATATGAATAGAACCCATAATAACCCGGCTCAGTAATGGTATTACCGGAGAACTCGTTATCTGAACTCAAGCTTGTAGTTGAAGAACCATACCAATAGGCAGACATAGAACCACCATATATGGTATTGTTCTTTATAACGTTATTGCTTACTGTAGCACCTGCAGATGTGAATATACGTGCAAGGCTTGTGCTTGAAGATGTTGTCGTCGGACCCGTAATTACACAGTTCTCAATAGTATTGTACTGTGCAGCACCTGCAAAACGCAAAACTGTTCCATAAGTTGTGTGCGTCTTTTCCAATGTCAGGTTTTTAACCCTGATGTACTTGGCACTGTTGAAATAGAAAATTTGGTTGTCTGTTACCGCACTACCTGAGTTTGAGTTCTGAATTTTGGTAGTTGCGGCGTTGCCGTTCTCCGCTTCGAACGTGATGGTGTTCGTTGCGCTCGAACCCGATACGTTGTTTATCGCCGCATCAGATGTTGTTGAACTGGTCCATGTACCGGGACGGATCTTGAACGTAACCGGACCGGAAACACCGCGGCTGTTCAAATCGTTGGCTGCAGCCTCCAAAGACGTGTAGTTAGGAGACGTACCATACACTGTATACGTACCGCTCAACGGCTGCGCCAGTGCTGCAAAAGAACCGAATAGTACCACCAGCAGAGGTATTACGATCCTTGATACTGTTTTGTTGTAAAATTTGTTCATTCTTATTGTTTTTAACGTTTACCTGAATATCATTTTCGACCCTCAGAAATCAAACATCTGAACATCCTTAAATGAAAATTCAATTAAAATTAAATTAAATGAACATTAAACAATCATTTTCAGATTAAAATTTTTAACTTTTTTTAGCCCCTTATACAATTGATTTATTTGCAATGATTTACGTAAGAATTCGACCATAAAAAAAGGCGGGCTACAATGTAGCCCGCCTTCGGTATGGTTTAGGTCTTTAATCTCAGACCTTCTATTTCATTATGTCGAAGCCTTTGCTGATCGTTCCGCCGTCTGTCTTCGCACGGATCAGGTAGTGACCGTTCGCATAGCTGCTTACGTTGATCTCATGAGCCACTTGACCTTTGTCCGCTTGGCCTTTGTAGATAACGGCACCTACACTGTTCAGTATCTCCACTTCCTCTAGTACCGCTCCTGTAACTGATATGGTTACACGATCCTTAGCAGGGTTAGGATATACACTCACTTGGTCTTCCGTAGCCACTTGCTCTACGCTCAACGGCCAGCCCAACTGTACGGTATCGCTACCACATGCGTTGAACATCACCAACTTCACGAACAGGTCGCCATCGATGACTTTGGTTACGCTCTGCTTGGTGCTTGTGGTACCGTCGCTGAACAACCAAAGATATCCTTGTGCGCCTATCGGGCCACTCGGGCTGAAGTAGTAAGTGTTGCCGTTCTTAACATAGGAGATACCGTTAGCCTTAGGCAATAGGTCGATGTGTACACTGATAGTATCTACATCCTGACAGTTTGGTCCGCCGTCTACGGCTACCCAGTAGTCACCTGCTTGCTTAACGTCTATCGTACGAGTGGTAGCACCTGTGCTCCATAGGTACTTGGCTCCAGGGAAGCCGGCATCCAATTTCGCATAAACACCTTTCACTTCACAGTAGCTGGTATCGTTACCCAAGTTCACATTAAGAGGGCCGCTCTTAATCACACTTGAGGTACTGCTGCTTGAACAGCCGATGTTGGTTACAACTACGGTATAGTTACCCGGTTGGTTAACCTGGTAAGTGTTGTTCGTTGCTCCAGGGATGTTGTTACCGTTCAACTGCCATTGGTATTTAACGTTGGCTGCATTACCTGCATCCAAGGTCAAGCCGTTACCCACACAGTAGGTCAATGGTCCGTTAGCACTTACCAAGGCGTTCGGTGCAGCTATCGTGCTCACGGTAACAGGTACCGCTTCCACTTGCTGGCTGCCGTATGTGATAACAACACTGTAGTCACCCGGTTGGCCTGCTACATAGCTCAAACCTTTTGCACCCGGTATGTCAACACCGTTGCGCTTCCACTGGTAGCTTGTACCGTTCTGCGGTTCAGCGTTCAACTGTACATTGTTACCTGTACAGATCACGATGCTACCCTGCGGTATAACAAAGGCGGACAACGCACTGCCTTCTTCCAAACCTGTATAGGCGCCGAAGTGATGTAGGCTCAAGTTGTTGGTCAACACGTTGGTACCTGTGTTAACAGTACTCATCGGACTGTTGTACACCATCCACTGATAATTGCTGTTGTATTTGAAGCCCAGACGGAGATCGCTTTCTGTAGCGATGTCGCCCAGCCAGATATCCATATAGTCAACCTCAACGTCGAACTTGTAGGTTGTACCTGTTCCTTGTTGTTGTACATCCGTATAGAAGTACATGCTTCCCTTAGGTGAAACTTGTGCTGCAACACCCGGGCCTTTACGTCCGCTGTACTGACGTACCGCCAATGGCGCGGTCAATGGGAACTCGTTGTCCCAAGTAACTTTTGCAACTTCCAACTCACCGAAGGTGAATACTTGAGTACCACCTGCAACAGGGGTAGCAGGAGTTGCTGTAGCCAACGGCGGTATCACCTCAGGCTCGAATTCGAAAGCTCCGATATCAGGCACACCCGCCGCACGGGTATCAACCCTTGCATTACCGTCAGCATCAAAACATCACCTGCAATATGCATCCAGGCCGTTCAATGACCAGCTTGCAGGATCGTTCTTGTCAGGACGTAGGTTCGTCGCACTGATGAAGCCCGCTCATAGCTCAACGAATGATCGTTGTCGCCTGATACCGCCTTGTGCGCTGAAGCTATTCTTCACACTACCATTGTAATAACCGAAAGATACGGTAGCATACATGTTGTTATAATCGAACTCGTTGTTGCTCGCAGAGTTGTAGTAGTACACAGCACCACCGCCACCTGTGTTGGCAAACACGTTGTTCATAAAGCGGTTGTTGTTATAAGTACTACAGAATAGTACAAATATGTAGCATAACCGCTTGCGTAAGTATTCTGAAGTTACAGCTGTTGTGCATCACATCGGTATGTCGCATATGAACACATCAAACCGTAGTATGCTGTGCTACCGGAATGGTAGCCACTGTATTGTTGGTCAACTTGGCACGATTGGAAGAAGTACCTGCATATAGTATATCAAGTACCGTAACCGTTTGGTGTACAATTTCGTTGCCGCTGATCTCAGGGCTTTGGTATGGATAGTAACAATACAAGCTATAGTAAGCAGACGAACCGCTGGTTATCTTGTTGTTTGTAAACTTCAACCCGTTAGTACGATAGATGTAGAAGCCCATGTAATAATGGTCAGTCTTAGTATTGTTGTCATCACAAGACCATCAATGTAAGTAGTACTTGTGTACACCCATACACCATAGTAACCACCCTTGATGTTGTTGTCCTTGATCACCAAGTTCTTACCTGTAAAGTTGGTCTGAGAGCCATAAGCATAAATACAAGAGTTATAGCTCGTAGTTGTTGCATTGGTACATTCAGGTTACAACCTACGATAGAATCGTTATCAGCCGCACCGTATAGAGATACACTGACCATAAGATGCCGCAGTACTGATCGTCAGGTTCTTGAACGTGATATTGTCTGCATCGTTCATACGGATAACATCCATATCCGAACTGGTTGTATTGTGCGTGATCGTTACACTGTCGCATTGCCATTCTCTGAACGGAATGTGATGCGGCCGTGTAGGTGTTGCACACAGGATTGTTCAATATCAACTTACCGTTGTAGCTGCCCGGACGAATGTCGAATACCACATCACCGCAAGTACCGTAAGTGTTCAATGCGTCAACGCGTCAACCGGTGTTGCGAAGTCAGGATTAGTACCACCTACAGTATAGGTGCCTGATAGAGATGCACGATAATCGATATTTATCGTATCATCACCAGGTATCGGATCCACATTACCGTTAGGTTCGTATGTCCATGCCTTGATGTTTTGAGCGGCATTAGCGAGGTAACGCTACCCAATGTGATGATCACCTCATTACCTGAAGGGCTACCGTTGATATCTATCACAGAGTTGTGGTTGATCGTACCCTTAGGCACACCGTTCAACTCCATGCTATCTTAACATTGTTGATCTTATTGTTACCGTTGTTCTTAACGCGGATCTTAACCGTAAGTACCGGACAGAACGGAGGCGTAGGCTCAACGATGGCATCTGCACTTGCGTTGTCTTTAACATCTATACCTGTAACCAATGAATTCACATCATCTACACCCGGAGTATTGATGAAATTGCGTGTTGTATTTGAACCGCTAACCATTGGGCTGTAACCCACCCATGCATTGGCACCTACTTTCTCAGCCAAGCGCAATGCACTTTCTGATGCGATAGAACCTATCCAAGGGTCTTTGTAATACATATCCAATTCGTAATCCAATGAAGTACCTGTACCACCGATGGCTCCGTAGTAGAACATCTGAGTCGGGTTGATGGCCAATATGCCCGGAGGATTGGTTCCTGTGTACTGCTTGTACGTCATACCTGTAGGTACGCTGCTGCCCCATTTGATAACAGCTGCAGTATCTTCTCCGAATGTGAACACCTGAGTGGTGCTCGGTGCAGGAGCGGCAGGGCTAGCAGCACAATCCGTGGTGTAGATGAAGGAACAAATTCGTATGCACCATATCAGGAACACCTTGCAATGTAGTCATCGTAGAGCATTGCCGTTGATATCTTTATCGTTACCCGCTATCTGAACACCGCGGCCGTTCAAGGACCAACTGTTCGCATTTGCAGGGTTCGGAGTCAAATCACCTGTACTCACATTTGTGAAGCCGGATCGTATTTCAACGAGTTCATATTATTGCCCAAGGCAGCACGCATGGATGTAATGGTGTATACTGCTGGCGGTATAACCGAAGTACAATAAAGTACCGGTACCGAAGAAGTTGTTGTAGTCGAAGTTCTGATAAGCGTTAGGCTCTCCGAAGTATGCGGGATAACCACCGCCTGATTGATAGAATACGTTGTTCTGCATCCTGCACCACCGTAGCTGCCATACTCATACAAGTACAACCGTAACCTGTACCCGAACCTACAACCGCAAATGAGTTGTTGTAAATATCGGCAGCACCGTTACTTGTGTATTGGTAACCACCATAATATGCTATGTGCGTACCGTTTGATTTTGCATAGAATGCATTGTTCGACATTTGCAATCCTTGTGCATAGAAATGATATATACCGTATGCTGTTCCGGAACGTGCTTATTGCTGTTATTTTGTTGTTCTTCAATATCCACGGACCGGTACTGCTTGAATAACCGTAAGCATAAGCACCATAAGCAGTTGATGTACCACTTTGAGCATATAGATTATTACCAATCATCTCAGCCTTCAGTTGTAGTAAGCTATATAGTTCACACATGTTGCAGAACTGGTACCGATAACCTTTATGTCATTGTCGTATTTTGTTGTACCACTGTTGTTCAAACCGTAATACCCAACATAGTTGTAAGAGGTACCTGTTGTGGTGTTTATTTCTATATCATTACCTGATACTTCCAAATTATTTTGTTGGTAGTAACCTGCGTAGATATACTTGGTACCACTTGTACCCTTATTCAACAGTTGTTGTTAAAATTTTGGCATTGTTACAATATTGATATGCAACAGACAGATATTGGGTACCTTAGTACCATCTATGGTAATGTCGTTACCCGAGATAATAGGGTTAAGCGCATATGCATAGTTACCATAGAAATATTTTGTACCTGCACCTTTGATCAATACCGTATTGTCCTTCCATTCGTTATTGTCGCAATACTGATAGTTCAGTAGTAGTAGTTGGTGCTACCGTTGTTTACTGTAACCTTGTTGTTATTGAACTCACCATTGTCACTGTAAGCATATTGGTTGTACCAATACAAAGTGCTGGTGCTGGTTATATCGAATGTGTTGTTGTTGGTTTCGTGGTTGATGTTGTAGGCATAGCCTGTATATATATATACAGTGCTACCTGTGGTTTTCATCGTAACCTTGTTGTTGTTGAACTGAGGTTTTGGTTGTAGAATAGTGTCCATACAAGTACATGGTACTTGTACCACTAACATGATATCGTTGTTGTTTATATAAACATCTTTCCATAGCTGGTACTGCTGTTGTAATTGTACAACGGATAAACGCTACCACTGGTAGTAGTAAAGTTTATCTTGTTACCACTGAATGAATAATAGTTACTATAGTAAGTAGCCATAAATAGAACTTCTTGTAGTTGCAGTAAACTCGTTGTTATCTATTTTACCACGGTTGGTTGATGTACCATCACAATAGTAGAAATAGAAAGGATATGTGGTAGATGTGTTTGTTGGTCTATTTACATCAATTTTGTTACCACTGATATCGAAGCACCATCTTGATATTGAAGATAGAAACCATAGAAGGTACCTGAAGTGGTACGAGTCATAACGTTATCCGTTATCTTCATATCCAAGGTATAGTAAGAACGTATACCATAGTAACCCGGATTGGTAAAAGTGTTGCCTGATATCTCGTTGTATTTACTCAAGCTGGATGCAGAGCTGGAAGAACCATACCAATAAACGCCATATCCACCATAAGTAATGGTGTTATTCTTAATGACGTTATAGTTGATATTGGAACCACCTGTTGCATAGATGATAGCCATATTGGTACTGCTAGATGTGGTATTATAACCTGTCATCACACAGTTCTCAACAATGTTGTTCTGAGCAGCTCCTTGGAAATTCAATATAGTGCTGTAGCTACTACTACTGTTTTCTCCAATGATAGATTTCTAACTCTGACATACTTTGCATTGTTGAAGTAGAAAATATAGTTCGGCGAAGAGCTTGTACTACTGTTTTTGATTTTCGTAGTGGCAGCGTTGCCGTTCTCCGCTTCGAACGTGATGGTGTTGGTTGCACTGGCACCTGAAACAGAAATAATGCTACCTGCAGAGGTACTGGTACTGGTCCATGTACCGACGGATCTTGAACGTAACGGGCGAAACACCACGGCTGTTCAAATCACTGATAGCCGCCGATAAGGAGCTATAGTTAGGAGACGTACCGTAAACGGTATACGTACCGTTCAGCGGTTGTGCATTAACAGACACACCTGCAACCAACAGTATAAACACGGGCAGCAGAAGCGTCATCATTTTGTTGAAATGCTTCATAATAACAATATTTAGACGTTTACCTATAAATTTCAATTTACTCTTTTATTACAAAATGTTAATTATTGCTTCTTAATAACCTTTTATAAGTAGAGTAAATATGGCGATGTGTATTAACGGTAATTTAAATTCATTATTAAAATGAAATTAAAATTTAAATACTATTAACGTTTCGAGTATTATATAATTGATAATCAATGTAGATACATCATAGAAAGAAGTGCTTGAAATTATCAATAAAAAGGCGGGCTACAGTGTAGCCCGCCTTCGGTATGATTTAGGTCGTTAATCTCAGACCTTTCTATTTCATTATGTCGAAGCCTTTGCTGATCGTGCCGCCGTCTGTCTTCGCACGGATCAGGTAGTGACCGTTCGCATAGCTGCTTACGTTGATCTCATGAGCCACTTGACCTTTGTCCGCTTGGCCTTTGTAGATAACGGCACCTACACTGTTGAGTATCTCCACTTCCTCCAATACAGCACCTGTAACCGAGATGGTTACGCGGTCCTTCGCAGGGTTAGGATATACACTCACTTGGTCTTCTGTAGCCACTTGCTCTACGCTCAACGGCCAGCCCAACTGTACCGTATCGCTACCACATGCGTTGAACATCACCAACTTCACGAACAGATCGCCGTCGATCACTTTAGTAACGCTCTGCTTAGTACTTGTGGTACCGTCGCTGAACAACCAAAGATATCCTTGTGCGCCTATTGGGCCGCTCGGGCTGAAGTAGTAAGTGTTGCCATTCTTAACATAGGAGATACCGTTAGCCTTAGGCAATAGGTCGATGTGTACACTGATGGTATCAACATCTTGACAGTTTGGTCCGCCGTCTACGGCTACCCAGTAGTCACCTGCTTGCTTAACGTCTATCGTACGAGTGGTAGCACCTGTGCTCCATAGGTACTTGGCTCCAGGGAAGCCGGCATCCAATTTCGCATAAACACCTTTCACTTCACAGTAGCTGGTATCGTTACCCAAGTTCACATTAAGAGGGCCGCTCTTAATCACACTTGAGGTACTGCTGCTTGAACAGCCGATGTTGGTTACAACTACGGTATAGTTACCCGGTTGGTTAACCTGGTAAGTGTTGTTCGTTGCTCCAGGGATGTTGTTACCGTTCAACTGCCATTGGTATTTAACGTTGGCTGCATTACCTGCATCCAAGGTCAAGCCGTTACCCACACAGTAGGTCAATGGTCCGTTAGCACTTACCAAGGCGTTCGGTGCAGCTATCGTGCTCACGGTAACAGGTACCGCTTCCACTTGCTGGCTGCCGTATGTGATAACAACACTGTAGTCACCCGGTTGGCCTGCTACATAGCTCAAACCTTTTGCACCCGGTATGTCAACACCGTTGCGCTTCCACTGGTAGCTTGTACCGTTCTGCGGTTCAGCGTTCAACTGTACATTGTTACCTGTACAGATCACGATGCTACCCTGCGGTATAACAAAGGCGGACAACGCACTGCCTTCTTCCAAACCTGTATAGGCGCCGAAGTGATGTAGGCTCAAGTTGTTGGTCAACACGTTGGTACCTGTGTTAACAGTACTCATCGGACTGTTGTACACCATCCACTGATAATTGCTGTTGTATTTGAAGCCCAGACGGAGATCGCTTTCTGTAGCGATGTCGCCCAGCCAGATATCCATATAGTCAACCTCAACGTCGAACTTGTAGGTTGTACCTGTTCCTTGTTGTTGAATGTCAGTATAGAAGTACATACTTCCCTTAGGTGATACTTGTGATGCAACACCCGGGCCTTTACGACCACTGTATTGACGTACCGCCAACGGTGCTGTCAACGGGAACTCGTTGTCCCAAGTAACTTTTGCAACTTCCAACTCACCGAAAGTGAACACTTGAGTACCACCTGCAACAGGGGTAGCAGGAGTCGCTGTGGCCAACGGTGGCATAACTTCAGGCTCGAATTCGTAAGCTCCGATATCAGGCACACCTGCTGCACGGGTATCAACCCTTGCATTACCGTCAGCATCCAAAACGTTACCTGCGATGTGCAATCCACGGCCGTTCAAAGACCAGCTTGCAGGATCGTTCTTGTCAGGACGAAGGTTGGTAGCACTGATGAAGCCCGGCTCATAGCTCAATGAATGTTTGTTGTCGCCTGATGCATTCCTGAAATCAGTGAATGACTTCCTAGTCGTACCGCTATGTATCGCGAAGTTGGATCCTGTTCCGTAGAAGTTGTTGTAATCGGAATAGAAGTTGGCAGTAGAATTGTAGAAGTACAATACATAACCGCCTCCTGTGTTCGCTACCACGTTGTTGTAGTACCAGTTGTAATTATAACTGCTGCTGTTGTGGTAGAAATAACCCGCATAACAGCTCGAATAAGAATTCGTAACGTTCACACTGTTGTTGATCACCTCGGTATATCTTGAGTAGTAGTTACGCATACCTGCATAAACATTGCCACCCGGTATAGATGATACAGAGTTGTTCGAGATAATCGCGTGCTTCGAAGAAGTACCTTCAGCATAGTTCACATATAAACCATAACCGTACCTGTGTACTATCTTGTTGCCGCTTATGTTTGGACTTTGGTATGGATAGTAGATGTATGTCGGATAGTATGTTGTACTAAGTCCTTCTATATCATTGTTCGTGAATTGAAGGCCGTATGTACGATATATATAGAATGCCATATAGTAAGCATTCCTATGCTTGTTATTATCTATCACTAAGCCAGGAGTATATGTGCTGCTGTTGTACACCCATACACTGTAATAACCACCGTTGATGTTGTTGTCTTTGATCACCAAGTTCTTACCATTGAAATTGGTTTGTGAACCATAGGCGAAGATCGCGGAGTTGTAGCTCGTGGTGGTTGCGTTCGATGCATTCAGTGTACATCCTACGATAGAATCGTCGTCTGTCTTACCGTACAACGAGATACACTGTCCATAAGAAGCTGCCGTACTGATCGTCAGGTTCTTGAACGTGATATTGTCTGCATCGTTCATACGGATAACATCCATATCCGAACTGGTTGTATTGTGCGTGATCGTTACACTGCTCGCGTTGCCGTTCTCTGAACGGAATGTGATGCGACCCGGTGTAGGTGTTGCACTTACAGGATTGTTCAATATCAACTTACCGTTGTAACTGCCCGGACGAATGTCGAATACCACATCGCCGCAAGTACCGTATGTGTTCAATGCCGTAACCGCATCCACAGGTGTAGCGAAGTCAGGACTCGTACCACCTACGGTATAAGTACCTGATAGAGATGCACGATAATCGATATCTATCGTGTCATCACCCGGTACAGGGTCAGCATTACCATTTGGCTCGTAAGTCCACGCTTTGATCTTCCTAGCTGCATTACCGAAGGTAACGCTACCCAAAGTGATGGTTACTTCGTTGCCTGAAGGGCTACCGTTGATATCTATCACAGAGTTGTGGTTGATCGTACCCTTAGGCACACCATCCAATTCCCATGCTATCTTAACATTGTTGATCTTGTTGTTACCGTTGTTCTTAACTAGTATTTTAACTGTATAAGTACCCGGACAGAACGGTGGTATAGGCTCAATGATGGCATCTACACTCGCGTTGTCCTTAACATCAATACCTGTAACCAATGAATTCACATCATCTACACCAGGAGTATGGATGAAGTTGCGAGAAACATTTGAATTACTTACTGCAGGACTATATCCAGACCATGCATTGGTACCTACTTTCTCAGCCAAGCGCAATGCGCTCTCTGATGCGATAGAACCTATCCAAGGATCTTTATAATACATATCCAATTCGTAATCCAATGAAGTACCCGTACCACCGATGGCTCCGTAGTAGAACATCTGAGTCGGGTTGATGGCCAATATGCCCGGAGGATTGGTTCCTGTGTACTGCTTGTACGTCATACCTGTAGGCACTGTACTTCCCCACTTGATGACAGCCGCCGTATCCTCTCCGAAAGTGAACACCTGTGTGGTGCTCGCTGCAGGAGCAGCAGGGCTCGCAGCACAATCAGGAGGTGTAGAACTAGGTACGAATTCAAAAGCACCTATATCAGGCACACCTTGCAATGTAGTAAGAGCTCGGGCATTACCATTGATATCTTTATCGTTGCCCGCTATCTGAACACCGCGGCCGTTCAAGGACCAACTGTTCGGGTTCGCAGGGTTCGGTGTCAAGTCGCCCGTACTAGGACTAGTAAAGCCCGGATCGTATTTCAAGGAGTTTTTATTATTGTTCAAAGCAGCGCGCATGGAAGCTATGGTACCGTAAGACTGTCCGGTATAGCCGAAGTACAATAGAGTACCGGTACCGAAGAAGTTGTTGTAATCGAAGTTCTGATAAGCGTTAGGCTCTCCGAAGTATGCCGGATAACCACCACCTGATTGGTAGAATGCGTTGTTTTGCATTCGAGTAACACCGTAACTACCATACTCATACAAGTAACAACCATATCCTGAACCCGAACCAACAACACCGAATGTGTTGTTGTAAACTTTGGCACCACCATATGTGGTATACTGATAACCACCATAGTAGGCTACGTGTGTGCCGTTGGACTTGGCATAGAATACGTTATTAGACATATCCAAACCTTGCGCGTAGAAATTGTAGAAGCCATATACCGTTCCGGAACCGTTACTGATGGCAACTAACTTGTTATTCTTCACTATCCAAGGACCTGTACCTCCCGAATATGCATAAGCATATGCGCCATATACCGTAGAACCACCGTTCTCACAACGGATATCGTTACCTACAACCTCTGCTTTACGAGCATAGTAGGCGAAGTAGTTATAAACAGGTGTTGAGCTTGTATTCTTATATCTGATCTTGTTATTATAAAACTTAGTGAAGCCGTTATTGTTTACTCCATAGTAACCAATGTAAGAGTATATGTAACCGCTGGTACCATCTATTGCAAAGTCATTGCCCGAAACTTCAAGGTCGTTTAACGGATAGTAACCTGCATATAGGTTCTTGGAACCACTGGTACCGTTCATATCCACCTTGTTGTTCAATATCTTGGCATTGGTAGGATAGTTGTATACAAGGTATACATACTGTGTACTGCTACCACCGTTGATAGTAATGTTGTTGCCCGAAACAACGGGGTTAACCGGGTATGAGTAGAAGTTGTAGAAATACTTGGTACCATTACCGTTAATAGTAATGTCGTTGTTTTTCACCTCACTGTTATCGCTATAGTTGTAGAACCAACGATAGTAGTTGGTGCTACCGTTGTTCACAGTAACCTTATTACCGTTGAACTGTGCGTAATCACAATAGTTATAGTTATTGTACCAATAGATAGTGCTGGTACTGTTTATTGTAAACTCGTTATTATTTGTCTGTGAGTTGTTGTTGTAAGAGTAACCGGTGTAGATGTACATCGTACTATTATTCTTCAGATCAACCTTGTTGTTATTAAACTGAGAATAATAGCTGTAGTTGTAATGACTATACAAATACACAGTACTTGTACCATGACCCTTAATTTCATTATTGTTTATGTATACATCTTTCCCATAGCTCGTGCTACTATTATAGTTATATAACGGGTAACAAGAACCACTGGTTGTTACGTAATTAATCTTGTTATTGTTGAAAGAGTAATAGTTACTATAGTATATATAGCTATAAATCGAACCTCTTGTAGTTGCCGTGAACTCGTTGTTTTCGATTTTACCACGGTTGGTTGAACTACCGTCACAATAATAGAAGTAGAATGGGTACGTGGTTGACGAACTTGTAGTTCTGGTAACAGTTATTTTGTTACCTGTAACTTCCATAGCACCATCTTGATAGTAAAGATAAAGGCCATAGAATGTACCTGAGGTGGTTCTTGTAATAGTATTATTCTTGATCTTCATATCAAGAGTGTAATACGACCTGATAGCATAGTAGCCCGGGTTTGTATATGTATTACCCGAAATCTCGTTGTATTTACTCAAGCTGGAGGATGAAGACGAAGAACCATACCAATAAATACCGTAACCACCCGAAATGTTGTTGTTTCTGATGATGTTGTAGTTGATATTGGAACCGCCCGATGCGTAAATAACAGCACCATTGGTACTGCTCGAAGTTGTATTTGGAACCGTCATGATACAGTTCTCAATAATATTGTACTGTGCAGCACCCGAGAAACGCAATACGTTACCATAAGAAGCGCTAGCTCTGCGCAGTGTCAGATTTCTAACCCTGATGTACTTCGCATTGTTGAAGTAGAAAATGAAGTTAGACGTGCTACTCGTACTTGAGTTCGTATTGTAGATGGTAGTCGTTGCCGCGTTACCATTCTCCGATTCGAACGTGATTGTGTTGGTTGCACTGGCACCCGAAACGCTGATGATTGATGCGTCCGAAGTGCTTGAACTGGTCCAAGTACCCGAACGAATTTTGAACGTAACCGGGCCGGAAACCCCTTTACTGTTCAGGTCGTTGGCAGCAGCTTGAAGGTTCGCATAGTCCGGAGACGTACCATAAACGGTATAGGAACCGTTCAGCGGCTGGGCATTAACAGACACTCCCGCAACCAGTAGTATAAACACAGGTAGCAACAGCGTCATCATTTTGTTGAAATGCTTCATAATAACAATATTTAGACGTTTACCTATTTAGTAATCAAATAGACTTGAATACTTAATTAATAACAATTGATGTTAATACAGTAAAAATATAACTTATAGCAGGTGAGATTGTTCCACTTAAATTAAAATGCAAGGAACATGTAATTAAAATAAAATTAAAGAGAGTGTTAATTCCTTATAAATTAACAGGGAAAAGGCTTTTAAAAGTTTATCGAAATTTAATATGACAATAATACTGTACTCATGTGAGTTTATTTTAATAGCAATTTGACAATTTAAGTGAGTATAATTGCCTTTTATTGGGTATTTTGGCTATTAAAATTTATGTATTATTGTTGCAATCTGTTCACTCCCGCTTTAGCTTGTTGTTCGATGGAATTCTTGAAATCCTCGTTTTTCATAGAGAACACAAGATTGTAAGCTACCAATGCGTTCTTCTTTTCTCCACGCTCTTCATAAAGGAAACCTAGCTGCAATGCAGCGCGTGCAGCATAGTGTTGAGGTAAGTCTTTGCCGTACTTAATAGCATCGTTGTAGTATCGTATTGCTTTATCGTAATCCTTCAATTCGTCACAAGCTCTTGCGAGCCTGAATAGATACTCAACCTTTTCTTCAGGCACCTCAAATGTGTTTGCATGAGTAGCTGTAAGTATTGTCAATGCTTTGTGATACAGTCCTCCGTCCACCAAAAGCTCTGCCTCGATCAATAACCTTTTTCTCTTTTGGTTGTTTTCAGCGACTCTTAACGCATGTTTGTCCTCATCAACTATTGTTGTACCTTTTTCTATCACCATATGCCTGCAATACTCTGCTTTCTTATCGTCTTGCTCCAAGTAATAAATCAGAGACAAATTATGCCAGGCATCTTTTACGTAATACTTTCCTTTATAGTGTTTCAAAAAGGCAGCAAACTTATGCTTGGCACTGTGGTCCAATTGCCTTATCAAGGCATACCCGTATTCGTAGTTGAAAATCGGATACCTGTCATAATGTTTATATGCAGATGCCTTCCTCAAAACAGCTTTAGCAGTGGAAGCGTTACGATAATTTAACGCAACGTTCGCTTTTACAAAGCTGTAAAAGAGATCTGAGTCAGAATCGAATGCCTCTGATGAAACAATCTTCCAAGCCTTTTCTTTATCTGACAGCACGTAAAAGTTGAGGTATACGTGGTATATCAACGCCTCCTTGAACAATGGATCTTTCGCGCTGTGAGTAACGATAAAATGTTCCAATTGTTTGCCCCCTTTCTTCACATCGCCTCTCATACCGAATATTGATGCAATCCATTTATAACTGTCGGGTACTATTCCGACAGTTGCTTGTTCTATTCCAAAAAAGATATCGTCGTATTCAAAATCAGGAAACAATCTTTCATTTTCCTTAAGCAGTAAGAACGACCTTCTGAAATTTGCAGCAGCCTTTATATTGTCTCTGAATCTGACGTTTACAAATGCCCAATGCATATACAGAGCAGCCTTACACAGCCTATGCCAAGGACTGTTTTCATCTCCCTTATCCAATAGTTTCAGCCTGGCATTCAGATGATGTTTCCTTTGCTCATAATCCAATTCACTACCATTAAAGAGCAGCGTCAGACAGTCGTCATAGTCGGACAGATAAGTGGCCATCAAGTTATAGGGGTCGGCTATAAGCTCTCTTTTCAATACATCATTCGCCTCATCAATACGTAGTGACAAATAATGGTTGTATGCCTCATGACAGCCTTGCGTATACTTGTAATGGTATTCTCGTGCCTCTGCGACAGTAAAGGAAAACACTATGGCGAGAATAGAGCAGATGAGCCTCATATCCTGCAAAAGTAGCTGATGCACAACAACTATTGAACAATTGTACCCTACAATTGTATTAAATGAACGGAAACTTGGAACATCTTATAAAGACAACCCATACGAAGTAAATAAATATTATTTTAGCATATAAGCTACGCCTAGAATCATGTAGTTTTGGCATAAAATTTGAACCACAAACTAAAAATCTACTTTATGAAATTCATTCGTAACATCGCATTCACTGCAATCGCTTCTTTCGCAGTATTCTCAATGGTAACGTATACTGCATGTAACAAAGATGCGTGTAAAGACGTAACTTGTAATAACGGTGGTACTTGTATCAACGGTACTTGTGCTTGCCCTGACGGTTACGAGGGTACTAATTGCGAAACAATAACAAGAGAGAAATTCCTTGGTACGTGGAAAGGATCTGACGTATGCAACAACAACACATACAATGTTACACTTACTGTAAGCTCTTCAAGTGATGAAGTTAGAGCATTGGTTAACAATCCTGGAGGTTTTGGCAATAGCATAACCATTACAGGACGTGTTAGTGGTACTAATAAATTAACATTCTCAGACCAATCTGCCGGAGGTACAGGACGTATCCTTAACGGAACAATGACTTTTAACGGTAGTAGTATGACATTTGACTATACTGTAACAGACGCTGTTGGTGGAAGTGATAACTGCGCAGGTAATTATGCTAAACAATAATTCAATTAATTACTAAAATAAAAAAGCGGATGTGATTTACATCCGCTTTTTTATTTCCTAATACTCAAATAGTTTATTTAGCTCCTGGACGGTCATTAACTCCACCACCACTGTTTGATGCTCCTGGACGGTCATTTACACCACCACCACTGTTTGATGCTCCAGGGCGGTCATTCACTGTACCCTTATTGTTGTCCATAGGTTTATCTTCTGCGGTCGTACCGCTTGCGCCCATTTGTGTAGCTTCGCTTTTTCTAATAACAGATTTTGGCTTGGTTGCCACAACCTTCTTGCCTTTCTGAGCTGCAATGATAGAATCTGCACGCCACATAGCCAACTCATTGATGATCGAGTCGTTTTTCACTTGCAGTTCCAGCCTTATTTCATCGACCCTTGCATTAACAATGGAATCTATTTGCCTTTGTGCGTCATCTGCATTGCCTGTATCGTTGTTGCAGGATGCAAACGATGCCAAAGCACCTGCAACGATCAAAAATGAATACTTCTTCATATTAAATACTTTTTAGCCTTGTAAAAGTACTATTGTTATAGCAATAATGGTAAATAATGTCTTGTTTTAAGAAAATAGAAACATTGTAGCCGGTAAGGGGTTATACCGATGCACTTTTCTGAGCGCTTTCACTATCAACAACATCTTCTTCCTGCAGTCCTTCAAGCGGAAGAGCAATTATGAATGTCGTGCCCTGTCCAAGTTTTGAATAAACCTCTATATCTCCTCTATGCAAACGGACAATCCTATGTGCCAGTGCCAACCCCAATCCTGCACCACTGATATAGCTTTCGTGCCTATTACTGCGGTAGAATGGCTGGAATATGTTTTTCATGTCATGCTCATCTATTCCGGGACCGCTGTCACTTACAATGATACGTATGCTTTTGCGGGTAAAGGACAACTTCAGCGATGCGCGATGATCTTCAGAAAACTTGCACGCGTTGTGTACGATATTTTTGATAGCACTTAACAGCAAGTGTTCGTTACCATATATAATGAGTGAACTCTCATCTTCAGGGAGGTCTTCGAATTCGAGGCTAACGTCGTACTTGTCGTTCACTTTTTTCAATTCAGATGGCATTAACATCATAAGTTCATCCATCCTGACTGAAGTCAACTCAGTGCCGCCCATTGACCCACTCAGCTTCGCTATCTCCAACAAGCTTCTGACAAGGAGACTCAGTTTTTTAATGTCATCGTTGATGGACAACATAGCCTTTTTGTACTCGTTACTGCTACGCTCTTTTTGGAGCGCCACATCCATTTGGCTGGCGATGGATGCCAACGGTGTAGACAATTCGTGAGAAGCGTTGTCAATAAATCTACGTTGCAAGTTGAACGATTCTTGCAAGCGATCGAGCAAGTCGTTGATGGTAATCGCCAACTTCTGCAATTCATCCTTACCCTTTCCTGTTTCCAGTCTTAGAGAAAAACGCTCAGACGATATATGCTTTATCTTATGCGTGAAATCGGTAATGGTTTGTACAAGACTCAGGGAGAATATATATCCCGATACGATGACTGCGATTATACCTAGCAGCAAACTCACTCCCAGTACTATCTTCAATTTGTCCAGATAGTATGCCCTATCCGAATCAAATGCGGCCACTGCAATAATGTAGTTGCTGCTTTCGTCGGCATATTCTATGGCTACTGCTTCTCGGTCTCCTACTTTAAAAAAGTAAGTTTTATTGGCGCTTAGCTTCTGTACTATTTGGTCGGATATTGTTATAGGATCAGCACCCTTTGAATAATAAACAAACCGTTTATTATTCTTATAGTCGTGTATCGAAACACTTTTTCGGTCAAATGCTTCGCTGTAAGCCTCGTTGATGTCTTTGAGTAACCCCGGAGAGTAGTCTTTTGACTTCAATATATTAACCATGCTCTTAGCATCGATCTGCAACCTGTCATTGAATCGCTCAACCGTACTTTGATACCTGAAGAAATAAATGGCACCGCTGAATAATAGTAGGATAACCGTTACTATTATAGAGTAAACGAGTGTTATACGGTGTTTAATCTGCATGTCAATCTTCTTCTACCTTGAGGATATACCCCATCCCTACCTGTGTGTGGATCAGTTTGGGCTCAAAGCCTTTATCCAACTTCTTTCTTAGAAAGTTGACATATACATCAATAACATTTGTTTGTGTATCAAAATCTATCTCCCAAACGTTTTTTGCGATGTCGGCTCTGGAAACCACTTTTTCTTTGTTCTTGAGCAGATATTCCAACAGCTGAAACTCTTTGGCCGTTAGCGTGATCTTTTTATCTCCTCTTCTTACTTCTTTGCTGTCAAGGTTCATTTCGAGGTCTGCTATTTGCAGCATCTTCTCTTCTTCTTGCTCGGTCCTCATATCAGACCTTCTGAGCAAAGCCATGATACGTGCCACCAACTCTCTGAACTCGAAAGGCTTGGTGATGTAGTCATCTGCACCCAGTTCGAACCCTTCTATTTTGTTATCGGTAAAGTTGAGTGCTGTCAACAATATTATCGGCACACGCTCATCTTGCTCTCTTATCAGCTTACACAGCTCGTAGCCATTGATAAAAGGGAGATTTATGTCAAGTATTATCAGGTCGTAGGCATTATCCAAGAAAAGCTTCTTGCCGTCCAACCCATTGTATGCAATAGTTACATCATAGTCGTGCTCAGACAGGCCGGCTTTTATTGTGTCCGCTATCTTCTTTTCATCTTCAACCAATAATATACTATATAACATAATACTTTAAGTCTAAGTTTGTATACCGAAAAATACTATTTGCTTGGCTATAAAGGATTAAAAGTCCGTTAAAGACAAACAGTAAATACAGTACACCACCCTAATGTTCAATCCAATAAGTATATAAAGATACAAATTTAAAATCGCTCTTTGCAGTAAGTTAATAGGTATCTTGCAATACAGTAAGAGTATTTTCGAACAACCGAATTCGGCGTGAGAGCACTTTTCTTTTTAGCAACCGTAGTTTTTTTTGTTTCCTGCAAACCACAACCCCAGAACGGAGTTGATTCAACCGGCTATGGAGATACCGGTATTCAAACAGGATATTTCACACTCAATAGACCCTTAGTCACAGACTCCGGAGCATTGGCAACTGTGAGCGATGGCGGTAATATCCTTTTTTATAACCAACCGAGTGGTGTTTATTACAAGGGGAAACATTCGCGCACTTATATGGCTTGGCTCGACAGGCGCAATATAGTCCAACTGTCTTATTATGATGACCGTTACAATAGAATGACGACTTATGCGGACATATTCGCATGGCCATACAAAGACGACCATGCCCAACCCGTACTGCACGTCAAACAATATGGAGACCTAAAGGGCCATATCTATATATTCAGCTCTTTGCATAACAGTAGGCTGGTCTACACAAGGTCAAAAAAGCCTGAAAGCATCACCGATTTTACACCATTGAGTATTATAGACAACGGTAAATGCACCTACCCTTCTGTATTGGAAACACCGACCGGCGAATTAATGGTGTTCTATACACGAAACACATACAGTAGCGACACAGGTTACAAACATTGGACAAGAAACCTGTATTATATAACATCAACCGATGGAGGTAATACATGGTCCAAAGAAAAAGAGATAGTAACAGGTGGTACGGGTACATGGGTGTATTATGTGCAGCCTGTATATAAGGATGACGGTATACATATCGCTTTCAGTATAATGAAAGACGATGGAGGAGTATATGACGTACACTACATCAAAAGCAATGACGGAGGCGATACTTGGATATACAATGACAGTACTATAAACGCCTTACCTGTTTTGGCAAACAACCCCATATATATTACACCCGAAGGAACACAAACTCGTGCTTGGGATTTAAAATTGAACAGCGTAGGTGAGCCGGTCATAGCTTACCAAAATTATGACAGTACAGTTGGACGTTCATATGTCATGTACAACATCAGAACCGAACCCAAACATTACTTCGTTACAAACAGTATCAACTCCTACTACCCTGCAGGGCTAGTCTTAGACGAGTACAATACGAATATCGCATATGCAAGTAGTGTCGGTAAAAACGGGCAAAATGAAATAGTTGAGAAAACACTCGATAAACAACTCGATTCGTTCGTCACAACAAGCGTTATATCAAAAGAAACAGGTAGACATCAAATGCGCCCGCAAATGGTAAAGCAATACCATAACATGAAACTCCTTTGGGTGGACGAATTAGAGTACAACTCTTTTAAGGATTACAAAACCAACTTAAAAGGGTACATCGACCAAGGCAAATAACACAACTCTTAAGCTGCATTGTTCAACATCTTCTTGATAACGGCTATTTGTCCAAGATGGTAATGCGTATGTTCTGTAATACCTACTATGTTTCCGTAATAGTTACCATACTTGGCATCCGTGAAATCTTCAAAGAATTTATCATCAGGTAATTGTTCTACCAGATCGGCAAATTCTTTGGCATCAGCAAACACTCTTTCCAAAAACCTATCCCAATCATCTTGAGAGTTGATAGGAGGATGATCGAAACTGTATTTATCATGTGCTTCAAGTTCACCTCCATTCAACACCTTTAGCACCTCATGTACAAAATAATGTACGTGATAAGTAAGTGTTGCTATGGTATTTATGTTGGATACTTTGGTGGTTGCTTGCTGCCAAGTAACGTCTTTCAATAGGTCATTCAAATTGACTGATGTCCAGTTGCCACCGAAATGCACATTCCTGAAATGTTTGGCTATTTGTTGATTGAAGTTCATAAGTAGGTTTATATACTAAACTACTAAAATGCCACAAGACACTTATTTGCAATGTCCGATACGGATATAAGAAAAACACCATCACTTATATGTACATGAAAAACGAGCGCATACATAGGGTGTACTTTTAAATATGTTATCACTCTAAAAATGTATGTTATGAAGCAAATAAGAAGCACTCTTTTAGCCGCCCTAATGATAATGGGCTCTTTGGGTAACGCTTGGGGGCAATGTGCAACCCCAACGAACCTTCAAACAAATTACAGCAACAACATCAGCACGTTCTCTTGGAACAGCGTGAATGGTGCCACTGCCTATGTTATCGAAATGAAACAATTTTGGGCACCGTGGGTATTGGCCGAAGTTATGGACACCATTACGACCAACAGTTATTCACTAACAGGCATAATGCACAGCCTCACCATAGATTGGCGTGTAAAAACGCTTTGTGGCACAGGTGTGAGCGCATACGACTCTGCAAGCTATACCGTACCATGCCCACAACCTACAGGTCCTAACACAAGCAATGTTACCATGACGGGAGCAACACTGAGCTGGACAGCTCCTGCAGGCTATAATACGTTCGTATCCGATTTTGTCGTGGCATACAGACCATATGGCAGCAACACATGGATATCATTGGGGCATACAAGCACCAATACAATGAATGTTACAGGGCTGCAAGCAAGCACAACCTACGAATGGTGTGTGAACCAAACATGCCCATACTTCATCAGTGCACCGTTAATAGCCACATTCACTACAGCAGGTTGTACCAGCGCAGGCAACAACAGTACTGAGTGGATATCACATTTCAAATTGGGAAGTATCAACCGAAACAGCGGCGCAGAAAACGGTGGTTACGTTCAAACAAACAACAGTACCAACCTATCTGCAGGCTCTAATAGGAACAGAACCGAAATAGCCGTCGGCAACAACGGCTCCTTCAGCAAGAAAGCATTTGAGATATTCATAGACTATAATGATAACGGTGTATACGAATCGAACGAATCGATTTACAGTGGTACCATCAAAAACACCAAAACAATGAAGTTCTCCATAAGTATACCTTCAAACGCACCATCGGGCTCGCACGGTATGCGTGTCATCATGGCTCGTAACGGCACAAACATTTCAGGATGTATCAGTGGGTTCAATGGAGAAACCGAAGATTATACGGTGAACATAACAGGTGGCAGTAACAAGCCAACCGCTTTACCAACTGTGGTTGAAGAAGCCGAAGCTTTGGTGCTATATCCCAACCCCGTCGGCGACAAACTGAACATCACAGTACCAACCGGAGTTACTGTACTTACTGTATACGATGTGATGGGTAAGCAAATACACCAACAATATGTGGCCGACAAACAAGTGCAGATAAACGTATCCGACTGGCCGGCTACTCAATACATATTGCAAGCCATTTACGAGAATGGACGTAAAGAGATCAAACGTTTTGCCAAGTTTTAGACTTAAGTGTAAAAAACAAAACAAAGAGCCGCCTCGATCGAGGCGGCTCTTTGTTTTATGCTCATATCCTGTATTGTATATTAGTGTTGTACTTTAGATACATATAGTGAAACAAACACTAAAAATATCCTTAACAGTCATAGTATGCTTTCTGTTGTACTACTTCGGGTCTAAACAGTTTAGAACCATCATGTACAACATCAACAATGTTGTACATAATTGGATGTACAGCTACCTGATAACATATGTATTGATAGGTATACCCATATTTATCGGCACATTGATCGTCAGTAAGCCGACCGGCATATTTCGTCCATTGGGTCTGAGGGGGAACATACTTAAAGCATTGGGATTAAGTCTTTTGTTTACCGCACCTATGTTTATTGGTGGTATTGTTATCGGTAAACTACAAACTCCAATGCATGCGATAGACATATACAGACTTCTTGCAAAAACAGTATTTGCAGGCTTTTTTGAAGAGCTCTACTTCAGAGCATTTTTGTTCGGACTGTTGTTCAAGTATACGCGCATAGGTTTTATTCCTGCCATCTTATTAGGTGCTATCATTTTTGCTTTAGGACACATCTACCAGAGCAACGATGTATCCGCAAAAGTTGTCATCTTTCTTATCACCTTTATTGGTGCGGGCTATTTTGCATGGTTATATGCCGAGTGGAAATTTAACCTGTGGGTACCCATATTAATGCACACATTTATGAATGCATCTTGGATGTTGTACGCACTGGCAGATAATGCGATGGGTGGTATATATTCAAACATCTTCAGAGTCGTCACCATAGCATTATCAATAGTGTTTACCATTATATACAAGCGTAGAAACAATAAGAAGTTGGAAGTAAATCGAAACACATTACTTTGGAATACAGCATAAAAAAGCCCCGACATCGGGGCTTTTTTATGCTGTAAATTTTATTCTGTATTAGTTCTCGAAATCGAATGAGTTACCATTCAACTGAAAGCCATCAAGGTTTTCAGTATATCCACTTGCATAAGGAGAACCTACACGGATACCCAGCCATGGATCGCTAACCCTAACCCTGATACCGGGATATGTGGTCAATAGATCGCTCCATGTCATGGAGGTAACCGATGTACCCGGGAATGTACCACCTGACCAACGCCAAATTGCGCTACCGCCGTCTATACAATCCCACTCTTGCCAAGTGTTTTGTACAACATCACCACCCGGAGGAGTGAATATCAAACGCTTTTGCCAAGTATCGCTACCATCAAAATCTACGTTGAAGTTCAAATACCCGGTACGGTTGGCTGCACCACCGTTACCGGCAGAAGGGTTGTAAGTACTGAACGCCAATACAGAAATGTCTGCCAATGGCATACCTGCAAACTGATATGTTGCAAGGCATCTTCTTTGGCTGCCTGACACACTGATCTGTACACTGCCTGAACCATACGGAGGTGTACCCGGACCTGAAACAAAACTTCCCAGAGAGTTGTCTATTTGGTCTGTCTCGTCGTTGTAGAAGAACCACTTGGACGGATTAGCGATCACATCGCTGAAGCTAGTAGCCATATCGCCTGCTTGAACAACCATTTGGTCGCCATGAGCGATGTGCGCGCTCAATGCACTTGCATTTACTTGAATGACATTGCCTTTGTGATTGACCTTTACTTTGTTTCCGCTATTGGAGCTTTTTTCCATTGCGGATGATGATGCAGGTGCAACATTTGCATCATTCGATGTCTTGTTACAGCTTACAATTACTGTTGCCGCCAACAAGACGGTGAGGATTTTTTTCATAACGTGTGATTTTAGTTAAACTAGAGTCTTTAAAACTAACTATCAACACTTATAAAAGAGAAAAATCCATGTTATTTTTTCTTAATATCCCGTTAACGATCCTGTAAGGTAATTACTTGATATTCTTATACGTGGAAATATACGTGACAATAAGCCCTGAATTATTGATTTTCACCATAGATAGTTTCATTATGCTACTATTGATTTCAAGGTCTAATGTATCAGGGTTATTATCGTATATGGCAATTCGTGTATCATTATCCATCAACTTCCATGTAAAAGTGCTGCTTTGCGGATTTCCTGAACATTTGTTTGTATTCTCGTTTTTGGTAACCGTACCTCCGGAGAAAAACTCCACATAATCATCTTTTTCACAGTCCTTCAAGTCAACATACAAATCAGCTGAGGTATCTTTGCCATTAATTTTAGTAAAAGCACTGTCTGCTTTTAACTGCCATTTTCCTGCCACCAACTTAGCCTCTGTTGCGGATGCAGGAGTTGGTGTTGGAGTGTTATTATCGTTCTTGTCTTCGTCGCCACTTTTATTGCAGGCTACAAAAAGAATCAAGCTGCATACTATCGCCAATAAGGTTGAGGTGGATTTCATAACAAACGTTTGCTTTAGTGCTTACACTACAAGATAATAATAATTGATAATGTATTCATATATAGGAGGCAGCGTCATAGCTAAAAACAAAAAGCGCTCAGGTGAGTACAATAAATCATTTTGTTAATATTTATCTTTATAGAATACAAGTATGTATAAACAGATATGCATCCATTCAACCAAGATTTTTGTAGTCATTTAGAATATAGGCTATCAGCAAGCTTCAAATACTCAACTGATGATAGGGTTAAAGTTTTTGGGTGTGACGGGATTAATCACGAACCATATCCTATTGAACAATTAAGCATTAGAAGCATTACAAATACTAAAAAGATATCGACTAAATCTTGGATAGGGAAAGACGGGCAAGACATTTATGAAATGACCATATACTTTTCAGAACATACTATTGATTGCTTAAATGAAGGAAAACTAATAAATACTATCCCTGAAGAATCAGATACAAATTGGTGGGATATAGATATTGACCAACAAACAATTGACATTTATTTGAAATAGTCTGTAAAACAAAAAAAGCCCTCAGATTCCTGAGAGCTTCTTGCGGACCGGACGGGACTCGAACCCGCGACCTCCGCCGTGACAGGGCGGCATTCTAACCAACTGAACTACCGGTCCGTAGTGTTTGTTGGGGCTGCAAAGATAAATGCAAATTCCTGAATTCTGCAAATCTTCTTTTAAAATAATTCAAAGCGTTACATTTGTAACCCCAAATATATTTTATGCAGTTTCTGGATTTTGAACAACCGCTCGAAGAGCTGTACGCACAGGTGAACAAACTGAAGGATATGTCGGCCAAAAACGGCATAGACGTAAGTAAGACATTGAAGGAGTTGGAGAGCTCCATAGAAGAGCAACGCAATAAGATATATAAGGACCTTACTCCTTGGCAGCGTGTACAATTGAGTCGCCACCCTGACAGGCCATATATGCACTATTATGTAGAGCAATTGTTCACCAACTTTCGTGAGCTGTATGGCGACCGTCAAGTAAAGGACGATAAAGCTATGGTAGGCGGTATGGCAGAGCTGGACGGCATGCCTGTAATGGTGATCGGTCAACAAAAAGGGGTGAATACCAAGATGCGTCAGTTGCGCAACTTCGGTATGGCCAATCCGGAAGGCTATCGCAAGGCACTACGCTTGATGAAGATGGCTGAAAAATTCAATCGTCCTGTAATAACGTTCATAGATACACCGGGTGCATATCCGGGACTGGAGGCAGAAGAGCGCGGACAAGGCGAGGCAATTGCCCGCAATCTATACGAAATGTTCGGCCTGAAAGTGCCTGTGATATGTGTGGTGATAGGCGAAGGTGCATCAGGTGGTGCATTGGGTATAGGCATTGGCGACAAAGTGGCCATGTTGGAGAACACTTGGTATACGGTAATCTCCCCTGAAAACTGCTCAACCATTTTATGGCGCAGTTGGGATTACAAAGTACAGGCTGCCGAGCAGCTGAAGCTGACATCGGAAGACATGAAAGGCTTCAAGTTGGTGGACGATGTACTGAAAGAGCCTAACGGTGGTGCACATGCCAAGCCCGAAGAGATGGCGGCGACTTTAAAACAATACTTGCTGGACAGCCTCAAAGAGCTGAACGGTGTGGATGCAGACGAGCGCATCAACAAACGTATTGAGAAGTTCTCAGCAATGGGCTTCTATCAGGAGGCGTAATCCTTTTACAATCATTTTTCAATCATAAATATTATGTCACACAAATTCAGAGGGACAGGTGTTGCACTGGTGACGCCATTTACAGCAGACGGACAGGTGGATTTTGATGCACTGAAACGTGTCGTAAACCATACAATAGAAGGTGGAGTGAACTTCTTGGTAGCCTTGGGTACCACTGCGGAAACTCCTACCCTGAGCAAAGATGAGAAAGCACAAGTATTGGCAACCATCATTGAGGCCAACAACGGTCGAGTACCTGTTGTATGTGGTGTGGGTGGTAATAATACAGCAGAAGTGGTTCGTCAACTGAAAGAGAACAATCTTGAAGGTGTGGACGGTATACTAACCGTAGTACCTTATTATAACAAGCCTACGCAAGAAGGCATGTACCAACACTTCAAAGCGATAGCAGAAACTACAGACAAGGATATAATACTATATAATGTACCGGGACGTACGGTAGCCAATATGTTACCTACAACAACATTGCGTTTGGCCAATGAGTTCAAACATATCGTGGCTGTGAAGGAAGCAAGCGGCAATATGGCTCAGTGCATGGAAATCATCAACGGCGCTCCTGAGCATTTTGCAGTATTGAGTGGTGACGACGATTTGGTAATGCCACAAATAGCTTGTGGTATGCAAGGCGTTATCTCCGTAGCAGCCAACTGTTTTACCAAAGACTTCACGGACATGGTGAACAGTGCGCTTGAGGGTGATTTCGCAACGTCACGCAGCCTACACTATAAATTATTGGTCGGTATACGTCTGTTATTTGCAGAGGGCAACCCTGCAGGTGTGAAGTGTGTATTGGAGCAAATGGAACTATGTGGATGCGGTGTACGCTTACCATTGGTAAAAGCTTCAAAAGAACTGCATAACAACATTAAAAACTATTTGTAGGCCAAACAATTATGCCTACTTGGTTGTTTCACATTAACTTACAGTGAAACATATAATGACTTGTCGCAATAGGTAGGATTACGTACCTTTGCAGCGCTTAAAAATTAAAATTCGTAAAAATAATAGTATGAGTACAATGACTCGCTCAGAGATCGATTTCCAAATGCCTCACAAGGTGAAAGACATCAGCCTTGCTGAATGGGGACGTAAAGAAATAAAATTGGCTGAGGCTGAAATGCCGGGTTTGATGGCCATCCGTGAAGAGTATCGCAACGAGCAACCTTTGAAAGGTGCACGTATAGCCGGTTGTCTGCACATGACCATACAAACTGCAGTATTGATAGAAACACTTGTAGAGTTGGGTGCAGAGGTTCGTTGGAGCTCTTGTAACATATTCTCTACTCAAGATCAGGCTGCCGCTGCAATAGCTGCTGCAGGTATCGGTGTTTTTGCGTGGAAAGGACAGACTCAAGCAGAGGCTGACTGGTGTATCGAGCAAACATTGTTCTTCGGTAGCGAAGACCGTCCGTTGAACATGATATTGGATGATGGTGGTGACCTTACCAATATGGTATTGGACAACTACACTGAGTTGGTTGCAGGCATCAAAGGTTTGAGCGAAGAAACTACTACAGGTGTTCACCGTTTGTACGACAGGATGAAGGCGGGTACTTTGCCAATGCCGGCTATCAACGTGAATGATTCCGTTACAAAATCAAAATTCGATAACAAATACGGTTGTCAAGAGTCTTTGGTGGATGCTATCCGTCGTGCCACAGACGTAATGATGGCAGGTAAGGTTGCTGTTGTAGGTGGTTATGGTGATGTGGGTAAAGGTTCTGCACAGTCTCTGCGTGGTGCAGGTGCTCGTGTTATTGTAACCGAGATCGACCCGATATGTGCTTTGCAGGCAGCAATGGACGGCTTTGAAGTGAAGAAGATGATAGATGCGGTTAAAGAGGCCGATATCGTTGTAACTGCTTCAGGTTGTTGCGACCTTATCACAGAAGAGCACTTCCGTGCAATGGGCGACAAGACCATCGTTTGTAACATCGGCCACTTCGATAACGAGATCGATATGGCATGGATAAACAGCAACTACGGTAACACAAAAGATACCATCAAGCCACAGGTTGATATTTACAACATAGAAGGTAACGACATCATCATCCTTGCAGAAGGACGTTTGGTGAACCTTGGTTGTGCCACAGGCCACCCAAGCTTTGTGATGAGTAACTCATTCACCAACCAAACTTTGGCACAGATAGAACTTTGGAACCATACAGACAGGTACGAGAACAAAGTATATGTTCTGCCTAAGCACTTGGATGAGAAGGTTGCTCGTTTGCACCTTGGCAAAATAAATGTTGAGCTTGACGTACTTACAGATGCACAGGCCAAATACCTGAGCATTGACAAAGACGGTCCGTACAAGGCTGAACATTATCGCTACTAATCAGCTATATAGCTTAACGATACAAAGCCTCTCCAAAATGGAGGGGCTTTTTTATTGCCTTTTAACCCTCTGTATTTGTATCAATGTAACATTACGCATACATTTATATAACCCAAAACCATTACATATGAACAAGATAACTCTTATTACATCAGCGGTACTGTTGACTACCAATGTACAAGCTCAAACAGCAGACGGTACCCCCGACCAATTCAAACTTAACGGAAACGTCAAAGAAGTAAGCATTTTATCAGGTGTAAACGCGGTATACTCACACCTACAAATCGACCCGAACAAAAAAGAAATGTCATTAAACGCATATAATAATGACGGACAGGTTGTAATAAGCCAAAATGTGAAAATGAACGAAACAGGTGAAGTGATACAGTCAGAAAAATATATGGCAGCCGCAGACCAAAATACTGTACATACATATGAGTTTGAAAACAATCGTAAAAAAGCAGAGAAATTAAACATCAACGGCGAATCATGGGTAAGTAAAAAGTACACGTATTACGATAACGGACGTTTACAACAAACTATATCTTTTGACAAGAATGGAGTTGTTACCGAAGTAGCCACGTATGTATACACATTCAACAAAAACGAAAAAACCATAACAATCACAGATGGTGATGGTAACCTTCAGTCAACCCTAATATTCAGGTACGACAATCACGATAACCCCATTTCGAGAAAAGTAGTATCACATGCATGGGGACATGAAAAGAATTTCACCTATTCATATGAATATGATAAACACGGAAACTACACAAAGTGTACCATGTTTCTTTCAGGTGAAAAGCAGTGGACACAAGACCGTGACATAACATACATGTAATCAGGCAATTTACTTCTAACGATACGAAGCCTATCCGAAAGGAGGGGCTTTTTTGTTTGCAAAAGTGGGGATCATGCTACGAGACCTTTTAGGCAATATCAGTAGTATTACCGATTGTTGTGCATATAGGGCAGGTCTACTTTTGTTGAGACAATACTGTTAGTATAACCGGATAGTAGAGTAGTAATAGTTACCCCTATTACGGGCCTACCCTTTAGTCGGGGTGGGCTTTTTTTGTTTTTCCTTCACATTGACTTTTTGCAATCTCACGTTATATAGATATAGCAACCTCTAAACTTCACCGCGTATGAAATACCTTATTTCGTTCCTATTGTGTTGTTTCGGATTGGCCACATATGCGCAACCCTATGACAAGGCTCAACGCGACAGTATGTTGAACGTAGCCTTGTTAGAGTATAATGAGCTGATGCGTGTGACACCACTTGAAGAAAAGGGACTCATAGAAAAGTTGGAAAAAGCACCGACTGCAAAACGCACCATAGAGTTGTATTATTCCATCGCCAACAAACACCTCTATTCAGGTGCTTTGGATAAGGCTGAAGCTTGCTTTACAGATATCATGCGGCGATACCCCAACCATTACGCATATGGTAATGCTCGTGCAGGGTTGGCGGTAATAACATTGGAGCGTGGCGATACGCTTACTGCCATACAAATGTTAGAAGCATATATAGCAGATGAGACCATGGACTTTCTATGTAAGGCCAATGACGGAGACCTGATGTTATTTGGCAATCCTGACATTCAGAGTAAGAATTACGCTTGCAGAAAATTGTTGGGTGTTTATCTATCGCTCAACCACTCTGCAGGTATTACTCGCTGTGTTAACTTAATAAATGGCAAATACTCATCTGATATAAATTGGGATACACTTTAAAGGAGGTTTTTTATTTGTTAATGCCTGCTTATTTGCTTGTTAACGTATTGTGATTGGCATTATACAAATAGTGGTATCGCATAAATAGATTCTTTATTTGTTCTCGATAAATAGAATTCTGCCATGCAACAGGTGGGAACAAATAAGATAAACTGGCAAATAATCAATGCTCTTCGTGGGCTGACAGCACTTTATGTGGTGTTCAATCATACGCGTGGTATGATGTTTACCAACACCGCCGACTACATCGCACACGGCCACCCCAAAAGCGGATGGGCTTGGTGGGAATGGTTAAATGTTGTCATTATCCAACACGTAAACCTAAGTACCGAATCTGTAATACTATTCTTCATATTATCAGGCTTTTCAATTGCGCACAGTCTCTCAAAAAACACTTCATATAAAGCATTTCTAAAACGAAGGTTCATAAGGCTATATCCTACTTATATATTGGGTATACTGTTTGCCATATTTGCTTTTGAGGTTATCAGGTTTGTGGCACCAGATGTTTTTTACCACCCTATGCTGGGAGAACAGCCGTTGGAAGAACATTTCCATGCATACATACATCCCATCACATTGTTGAAGAACCTCCTGTACGACCCGACGCACAACTACATCACAACACAGTATTGGAGCTTGCCGTTGGAAGTTATATTCTACCTTATCATCCCATTTTTCATTATCCGCTTTAGGTGGTATACCGCATTTACATTTGCGTTGTATGGTATAGGATGGATGTTGAAAGGCTCTGTATATTATGATATTTTCCACGATGCTATACCACTGCAGTTCTTCATAGATTATGGCATATACTTCTGGATAGGTGTTGTAATGTATAAACACAAAGACCGGCTGTTTCACACTTTCAAACTCAACAAGTGGATGGTATTTGTTGCTGCACTGATAATATTTGAAGCAGCATCAATATCAAAAGCATATTTGTTCGGGCAAATACACAACAAGTATACAGGCTTCATGATGATAGCCATATGTTATGTTTTGCTATTCGGTTTCTTAAAGCATAACATACGTATCAAATGGTTGGAGAAAATTGGCGGGTACAGCTATACACTATATGTGACTCATGCAGCAACATTGTATATCATCTGCGCAATTGCCTATAGAATAGGCCTTGGGTTCTACGACATCAGGGTAATGTATTTTTGGTACATAGGCATCTCACTGTCGGTAATGGTAGCATATCTCCTTTATTGGGTAGCAGAACACCCCAGTACGAAATACCTGGAAAAACTTAGGAAAGCCAAACAGCCACAAACAACTGTTGAGGCGAATACACCTGCACTGCAGGCATAGCAGTTACGGCAACCGGGGGTTACAACAGATACCAGTATGCAGCCAACTGCACCAATATGCCCAACACATAACCACTCCATATCTCGAATTGAGTATGTGCTCCTAATAATAACCTCGCAGTACCACTGAATCCGGCTACAACTATTGCTGCGATCAAGGGTATGGTCATATCCACGGGGCTCATTATGATAAGCACTGTCAAAAAACCGAGCATACCGCCTGCAGCCATTGTATGCATACTTATTTTGAAGAAAATGCTGCATACGAACAACACTATCAGTCCCCAATAAGAACCTTTGAACAGCACCTGCATTATCAGTGGTGCATCCGTGTTCTTAAACACATGGCTTACCCACCAGTAACATATCATGGTCCACAACAGGGGAATGATACGCTCCTTTTGCGTACGCATGAATATACTCTTGATAAAGCCAAGCCCTTTCAACAGTAACACAACCAACAGCGGAAAAAAGACCGTGATCAATGCAACACGCGCAAACACCATCTGCAAATCGGTACCCTTATACTTCACAAAACTTATTGGGCTGACATAATACAATGTACCCAACAATATCAATGGCATGAATATAGGGTGTAGCAGATATGACACGAACTTTGCCAATACACGCAACATCTTATTCTCTGTACCTCGTTGAGGCTCTGTCTGTATTACTTCTTCTGTACTCATTACCCTTCCAATATCGGTGACAGCCACTTGGTGGCCTCATTAATACTCATTCCTTTTCGGTGTGCATAATCCTCAAGCTGATCGTTCATGATCTTACCCACACCAAAATATTTGCTTTCAGGATGACTGAAATACCATCCGCACACAGATGCAGCAGGGTACATGGCCAACGATTCCGTCAGCTGAATGCCTGCCACTTCAGTTGCGTTCAACAGCTTGAACAGTTTGTGCTTTTCTGTATGGTCCGGACAAGCAGGATAACCCGGTGCCGGACGTATACCTTTATACTGTTCTTTTATCAACTCTTCATTACTCAATGTCTCATCCTTTGCGTAGCCCCAATACTCTGTACGAGTACGCTTGTGCAATACTTCCGCAAATGCTTCCGCCAATCTATCCGCCAATGCCTGCAGCATTATCTTATTGTAGTCGTCGTGATTATCTATAAACCTTTGAAGGTGCGGCTCAATACCGTGTATGCTCACTGCAAACGCTCCCATATGGTCTACACCTTTCTCGATAGGACGTATATAGTCCGCCAATGAGAAGTTGGGTTGACCGGCAGCTTTTTTCTGTTGCTGACGAAGCATTTCCAAAAATGCCAATTCATGGCCTTTATCATCTTTCAGCTCTATGGTATCTGCACCTACTTTATGCGCCTGCCAAAACCCGATAACTCCTATTGCGGTCAGCCACTGCTCTTCTATTATCTTATCAAGCATGGCATTGGCATCGTCGAAGAGCTTTGTAGCTTCTGCACCGGCATGTTCATCTTGCAATATTGCGGGATACTTACCCTTCATCTCCCAAGCAATGAAGAATGGGTTCCAATCTATATACTCGCGTATCTCATTCAGGTCGTGGTCAACAAATTCTTTCCTTCCTGTAAAGGTCGGCACAGGTGGCGTATAACCATCCCAATCAATTGGTGTGGCATTCTTCTGCGCATCTTTGAAACCCACATACTGCTTATGGCTCTGCTTGCCTGCAAAGTCTTCGCGCAACTTTTGATATTCTTCGTTGATGCCTTTTAAGAATTCTTCTTTACTTCCATCTTTCTTCAACAGGTTACCGGCAACGGTCACACTACGACTGGCATCCAACACATGCACCACACCATTTCCATACTGCTCCGCTATTTTAACAGCGGTATGCGTACGTGATGTTGTGGCACCTCCTATCAACAAAGGTTGCTGCATATTGCGACGCTTCATCTCTTTGGCTATATGCACCATCTCATCGAGCGACGGCGTTATCAACCCACTCAACCCGATGATGTCCACATCTTCTTTTTCTGCAGTATCCAATATCTTATCGGCAGGCACCATCACACCAAGGTCTATCACCTCGTAGCCGTTGCAGCCAAGTACCACACCTACGATATTCTTACCTATATCATGCACATCACCCTTAACGGTAGCCATCAATATTTTGGCGGCACCGCCTTTTTCAGGTTGTGGATTGTTCTTTTTCTCTTCTTCAATGAACGGGAACAAGTACGCCACACTCTTCTTCATCACACGTGCACTTTTTACCACCTGTGGTAAAAACATCTTACCGCTACCAAACAGGTCACCCACAACATTCATACCATCCATCAACGGACCCTCAATCACGTGCAGCGGTTTATCATATTGTTGGCGCGCTTCTTCTGTATCTTCTTCTATGTAATCGGTAATACCTCTTACCAATGAATGACGAAGTCTTTCTTGCACTGTTCCGTTACGCCATTCGTCGGTCTTCTTCTCGGTCTTATCTTTTTGCTTAACCGTATCTGCGAATGCCAATAGTCTTTCGGTGGCATCATCGCTGCGATTGAGTATCACATCTTCGCAAAGGTCTTTCAGCTGAGGCTCTATCTCATCATATATCTGCAACTGCCCTGCATTCACAATACCCATATCCATACCTGCTCGTATGGCATGATACAGAAACACACTGTGCATCGCTTCGCGTACCACATCATTTCCTCTGAAGGAGAATGACACGTTACTTACACCACCACTCACTTTCACCAACGGCATTTTTTGTTTGATGATTCGTGTGGCTTCTATAAAATCGAGTGCATAGCTGTTGTGTTCTTCTATACCGGTAGCTATGGCAAAGATGTTGGGATCGAAAATGATGTCTTGCGGATGAAAGCCAACCTGCTCAGTCAGAATTTTATATGCACGCTCGCATATATCCACTCTGCGTTGTAGCGTGTCTGCCTGTCCTTTTTCATCGAATGCCATCACCACCACCGATGCACCGAAGCTGTAACATATATGTGCTTGCTCCAAAAACTTCTCTTCACCTTCTTTCAAGGATATGGAGTTCACCACACATTTACCTTGAATACATTTCAAGCCCGCTTCGATTATCTCAAACTTCGATGAATCGAGCATGATGGGAATCTTGGCAATATCCGGCTCTGCTTGCAGTAGGTTAATGAATTTGGTCATGACCTTCACCCCGTCCAACAGCGCATCGTCCATGTTCACATCCAATATCTGCGCTCCGTTCTCCACCTGATGCCTTGCCACAGACAATGCCTCTTCGTACTGTTCTTCACGTATCAGCCTGGCAAACTTACGAGAGCCCGTTACGTTGGTACGCTCACCTACATTGACAAAGTTGCTGTCGGGCCTAACCACCAATGGCTCAAGTCCGCTAAGCTTCAAATATGTTCTGCTATCGGTCATGAAATCTTCTGCAATAATGCGTGCAAAGGTAGTGCAGAAGGGCTAATTATCCTTATTTATTGCCTATTGCAGCATTTCCAGGAACTCATCTTCGGTCAGGATGGTTACAGTGCCAAGTTTTTTGGCTTTTTCCAGCTTGGAACCCGCATCAGCACCTACCACCAAGTAGTCTAATTTACTGCTTACACCACCCAGCTTTTTACCGCCACGAGCTTCCACCATTTCCTCTGCCTCACTACGTTTGAATTTGGTTAAAGTACCTGTAAACAAGAAGGTCTTGCCCTCCAGTACGCCACCCGCTTTCTTGTTACCGTAAAGCTTGTTCTCGAGACTAAGGCCTGCCTGCTCCAACTCATCCAACATATGCAGGTTGTCCTCATTTCTAAAGAACTGCACCACTGACGAGGCCACTTTGGGCCCTACATCCTCAAGCGAGGAGAGTTTTTCTTCGTCCCAATCTTTTAGATCTTTCAAATTTTGTACAGCACTTGCCAATGTCTTGGCGGTCGTCTCCCCTACATATCGGATGCCCAGCCCGAATATCACTCTATTCAGCGGCTGCTCTTTTGACTTTTCAATGGCATCTTGCAAGTTGTTTACAGATTTTTCCTTAAAGCCTTCTAAAGCCAATACTGCAGACCAATCTATTTTGTATACACCCGGTATATCTTTCAGCATCTCAAGCTCATAGAACTTACGAATATTTGAATCTCCGAGATTACGTATATCCATCGCACTCTTACTTGCAAAGTGTATGATACGCTCCACAACCTGTGCTGCACAATTGATGTTCACACACCTCCATACTGCCTCACCTTCAGGGCGCTCCAACTTATCGTTACATACAGGGCATGTTGTAGGGAATATTATTTCTTCTTCACTTCCGGTACGTAGTTCGGGAAGTGACTTCACTATATACGGTATCACATCTCCTGCACGCTCAACAAGAACAGTATCTCCGATACGCAGGTCTTTCTCACGTACCACATCTTCGTTGAAAAGAGATATCGAACTGACCGTTACACCACCGATAGGTGTCGGTTCTATCTTGGCAACCGGTGTAATTGCTCCTGTACGTCCTACCTGATAATCTACATCTAACAACTTACTTGTTGCCTGTCTTGCCTTAAACTTATAGGCCACAGCCCAACGTGGGTGATGCGATGTCATACCCATTTTGTCCTGCATCTCAAAGTCGTTCACCTTCACCACAAGTCCATCCACTTCAAATGGCAAGTCGTCCCTACGTTGCTCAAACTCTGCACAAAACGCTATCACCTCGTCTATGTTCTTACACACTTTCATCTCCTTTACAGGAGTAGGGAACCCTGCGTTGTACAACCACTGCAAAGCATCGTAGTGTGTATGCAATGAGCTCGGCACTTCTTGTCCTTCAACTAATGTATAGTCACTTATATGATAAACGATGGCACTTAGCTTACGCTTCACCACTTCTTGCGGGTCCAATATTCTAAGCGTACCCGATGCAGCATTTCTTGGGTTCGCCAATGGTGCCAAACCTTCTGCGGCACGCTGTTCATTGAATTTCGCGAACACATCTTTATGTATCACCACCTCTCCACGTATCTCTACCTGTGTGATGCCCGATTCAACAAACTTGGCAGACAAAGGCAAAGAGCGAATTAGTTTTGCATTCACTGTTATATCCTCACCCTGTACACCATCACCACGTGTAGCACCACGAACCAATTGGCCGTTCTCATATATCAATGAGATACTTGCACCGTCATATTTAGGCTCAACACAATATTCTATATTATCAGTACCGGCAAATTCTTTGCAACGTTTATCCCAATCGTACAGATCATCAGCATTGTAAGTGTTGTCCAAGCTAAGCATCGGTACAAGATGGTTCACCGTCGGAAACTTCTCACTCAATCCTTGTGCCACACGTTGTGTGGGAGAATCTTCCGTAATCAGTTCCGGATATTTTGCTTCGAGGTTTTTCAGTTGTTTGAAAAGTGTATCGTACTCCACATCCGCCAACACAGGCTCGTCCTCTATATAGTATTTACGGTCTGCGAAATTGATCACCTCACGCAACGGCTCTATACTACCCTTATCCTCTCCATCCTTTTTCAGTAAGTTTTTTGCTAGCTCGTATAGTCGCTGCTCGTCCTGCTTTGTGTACATTCTACAAAGAAAATATGTTTGAATTAAATCAGTAATGTTCGCCAATCACCGGCACCTTCACGTATCATTTCGTGCGTACCTGAGGTGCAATCTATAATTGTGGATGCTTCAAGATGTCCGTGTCCTCCATCTATCACTATATCCACCAATTTTTCAAAATGCTCGTACATCATCTCGGGGTCCGTATAGTATTCAACATCCTCGTCAGTAGGTAAAGAAGTACTCATAATGGGGTTGCCCAACTGCTCTACTATCATCCTACAAATATTATTGTCAGGCACACGAATACCCACAGTATCCTTTTTCGTCTTCAACATTTTAGGCACTTGTTTCGAAGCATTCAAGATGAATGTATATGGTCCCGGCAATGCTGTCTTCAATAATCTGAAGGTGGGAGTATCGATACTTTTTGTGTAGTCTGAAATATGACTCAAATCGGAACACACAAAAGAGAAGTTGGCTTTCTTGGGGTCAACACCTTTTATGCGTGCCACACGCTCCACCGCCTTTTGATTATATATATCACAGCCTATACCGTAGATGGTATCCGTAGGATATATGATAACACCTCCTGAGCGCAACACATCCACCACCTGCGATATGAGTCGCGGTTGCGGATCGTCGGGGTGAATGTGTACCAGCATAGTTTAAAATTACTATTTCAAATGTTCATCTATTGCATCCATGGCTATTTTAAGCCGTTCTTCATGAGCACCACGTACATCAACCCACGGCACACCTGAATTTTGAACAATATCTCTGTATAAGTTATAAAAGTAAGATCGCTCTTCAGGCTTCGGATGCTCACGTAATGGATCGTCTTGCCATTCCACATCTATATATGTCAGCAAATAGAGGTCATATTTACGTTCTGCAATTTGCTCCAATATCCACTTGTCACACCTTCCGTACTTGGCATTACTCCAAACTTTTATCACATGAAGGTCGGTATCGCACACAAGATATTCGCTCGCTGCATTTACCGATTCATCTTCCGAAGCCAATTGACCTTTTGCGATCTCTATTAAGTCCTCTTCTGTATAGTCTTTACCCAACCACTCCAAATACTGTCGAGCATACTCTTTCACCCACACTGTTTTCAACTCATTCGCCATAGCATCACTTAGTGTGCTTTTCCCTGTTGATTCAGGGCCGATGACCACTATTTTCTTCACATCATTCATGTTGCAAACAATAAAGCTTCCTCCATCTGAAATATCCGAATACCGCCACAACAAACAAAATCAAAGTGAGTACTGCTGTCAACGGTATGCCTTTGTATATCAATAAAGGTATGGCTATGGCATTGGAGATGTTCAACAATATCCAGTTCTCTATTTTATGTTTGGCCAACAACCACATTCCCGCCCATGCAAACGAAGTAACAATGGCATCCAGAACAGGTACTGTCGAATCGGTATAATATCGCAGCACCATGTACAGTAGCACGTAACCTCCCACTACAATACCTGCCGTTACCATCCAATCCTTGGCATTGTTTTGCGTAATGGCTGTTGCATTCATATTCTCTTTGTTATTGCTCCATCGCAACCAACCATACACACTCATAATAAGGTAATATCCATTCAGCAATGTTTCGGCATACAAGCCCACACTCATCATTATATACACATACAATGCAGTACTGATTATACCTGTTGGATATAGCAACATATTGTTGCGATTAGCCAACACCACACTTACAACTCCAAAAACAACGGCCACAGCTTCCAAGAATGTGGTTTCCTGCATTTGACCAAGAAAAAGTTCTGTATACTCCTGTATTGTCATGAAACAACAAAAATAGTACGCATACGTTATATGCCAGTACTATTCTACTTAACTTTATTTGATATCAACAACTATTCATGAAGAAGTTATTACTGTGCTTATTAGCATCTCTTACTGTTTATAGTTCCAAAGCTCAAATGACAACAAGGGTTGTTGCAGACAGTCTATTTATACCATGGGAGTTGGTGTACGGTCCTGACAACCATATTTGGTTTACTCAAAAGAACGGGTACATATGTCGGTTAAACCCTTCTACTCAAAAATTAGATACACTCTACCATGAAAGCGACTGCGTGATACAGAACGAAGGCGGTATGTTAGGCATGGTTTTACACCCTGATTTTAACAATACCCATTTTTTATATGTTGCATATAACTACATTGACAATGGCTATAAGGAACGAATAGTACGGTATACACACTACAGCAGTTCTGATACTTTAGCTAACCCAACAACACTTCTTGATAATATCAATGCCGCAAACATTCATAACGGGTGTCGGTTGGCCATCATCAACAATCAATTGTACATAACAACAGGCGATGCTTCTTCTCCCAGTGTAGCGCAGAATGTTCCGTCTATTAACGGAAAGACATTACGAATAAATCTTGACGGGACCATACCTACCGACAATCCTGACCCCTCAAGTCCTGTATGGAGTTGGGGACATCGTAACGCACAAGGCATTGTTTACGCCAATGGTAAAATATACAGCTCAGAACATGGACCTAACAACGATGATGAATTCAACATACTCGAAAAGGGCAGGAACTTCGGTTGGCCCGATGTGGAGGGGTATTGTAACACAACTTCCGAAATGACCTTTTGCAACGATTCCAATGTTGTTGAGCCCATACTCGCGTGGACACCGACCATTGCAGTAAGCGGAATAGACTATTACAATCACCCAATGTTCCCTAATCTGCAAGGATGTATACTGATGACAACTCTAAAGAATCGAAATTTACATATACTGAAACTGAACAGTACATTTGACGATGTGGTATCAGATGATACGCTACTACTTGTCAACGGGGATCGCCTAAGAGACATTTGTATTGACCCAGACGGAAGGATATACATATCCACCAGCAATTCCACATCGTCAGGTAGCGGATTCAAAAGAGATAAAATAATCGAGATATATGACCCAAGCTATATATCTGTTGGCCAAATCAATGAACAAAACACTAAGGTCAATATTTACCCAAATCCTGCAGGAAATATGCTGAACGTAGCCATACAGGTTGGCAATAATGAAAGTTTGTCTTACATCATTACCGCCTTATCGGGGCAATTATTGACACAAGGACATATTAATCGAGGAACAAATATGCTTGACATTTCAATGCTTTCGAACGGCTCGTATCACTTACAGATCTATATTGATAAAAAGGTTATTTATACGGGTAATTTCTTAAAGCAATAATTGCTGAACAGAATTTTTGATAATTTCAGGATTAGTTCTATTTTTGCCATCCCAAAATCGGCTGGTGCGGTAGCTCAGTTGGTAGAGCAAAGGACTGAAAATCCTTGTGTCGGCGGTTCGATCCCGCCCCACACCACAGCAAAAAGGCTTACAACATTGTAGGCCTTTTTTTATTTTCGACCAATCAAATTAATTTATTTTTTATATTAAAATAAGATTAAACGTACTTATATTTATTAGGTCAAATATGTGGAATCAACAATAAGATTATGAAGCATGTAAGCCTGATAGCAATTTTGATGGTAGTATCAATTTGCAAAGTCACCGCACAGCAAACAATAGGCCTATTTACCAATACACCTCAATCCTATGACGGTTATACATTATTTGCGCCTATTGATAGCAAAGAAACCTACCTAATAGACAACTGTGGCAGAAAAGTGCACAGCTGGACAAGCCAATACAATCCCGGACACTCGTGTTATTTGTTGGAAAACGGCATGCTTCTGCGTGCAGGAAGAATGAGTGGTGTAGGAGCAGGCGGCATTGTTGAGATGATAGACTGGAACAGTAATGTGGTTTGGAGCTACTCCACCACAGGTGTATATGGTAGTCAACATCATGACATAGAACCATTGCCAAATGGCAACGTACTATTGATAGTACAAGACAATCATACAAAAGCTGATGCCATACAAGCCGGAGTTGCAGCCAATGTCGTTTCGATAATATCAGAACAGATAGTAGAAGTAAAACCTAACCTTACAACCGGAGGTACTTCAGTGGTATGGCAATGGAAGGCATGGGAGCACTTGATACAAGATCATGATTCCATGAAGATGAATTATGGTGTTGTTGCACAACATCCTGAGCGTATTGATTTGAATTTTGAACAAGGGGCGCTATTGGATTGGCTACACGTAAACAGTATAGGATACAATGCCAAGTTTGACCAGATAATTTTAAGCGTTCATGGTTTCAGTGAATTTTGGATAATAGACCATTCCACAACTACAGTAGAAGCCAAAGGACGTGTTGGCGGCAATTACGGTAAAGGTGGTGACTTGCTTTACAGATGGGGTAATCCACAGGCTTATCGTCAAGGAACTGCAAATGATCAAAAGTTGTTTTTGCAACACAATGCGCATTGGATACCTGAAGGATATCCGGATGCAGGAAAGATCATACTATTCAACAATCAGGCAGGTACACCTTATTCCAAAAACTACTCAACGGTAGACGTTGTAAACGTACCTGTCAACTCAGTAGGTGAGTATACATACTCAAGTGGTGCATATGGTCCAACAGGTTTCGATTGGACATATAAAGCGAGTACTCCGACGGAGTTTTATTCTGCTGTGATTTCCGGGGTACAACGCATGGAAAACGGGAACACACTAATATGCCAAGGTGTAGGTGGTCGATTTTTCGAAGTGGATAATACAGGGAATACCGTTTGGGAATATGTAAACCCCATAAACGGTTCAGGACCTATGACACAGAATACAACCCCTACACAAAACAATGTATTCAGATGTACAAGATACGCACCTACCTATCCTGCGTTTCAGGGTAAAACACTTACCCCTCAAGGATATATAGAATCAGGGTCCACTTATAGTTGCACATTATACCCCGCTTCGGTTAATGATACCAAACTTGAAAATCACATCTCGGTATACCCAAATCCAACTTCAGACATCTTAAACATTCATGTTGATATACAAGCGGACTACTCCATTAAGCTATACAATATCAACGGGCAGTGCTTAGTTAGCAAACAAGTTGAAAACAACTCTGAAACCATACAATTGAACATCAGTGCTTTAAACTCGGGAGTATACTTTTTGAGTATATCCAATGGTGAAGAGGTGAAGATGGAAAAAGTAATCATTGATTAAAGTTTCAAGAATCACTACTTAGCCTTTCATAATCATCTTGGAAGGCTTTGTACATATGGGTATATTACAACCGTACAATTATCAGACTACAACTCCGTTAACTATATTATGAAACATATTCTTTCTGCTGTTTTACTGCTGCTAAGTACAACAATAACATACGCAGTACCCACCAAGTTGAACATTTCAGATGCCATAGAGCAAAACATCATAACTGTAAAAGCCGAAACAAATGGCAACAGTTTCATGCGTCAGGGGCTGACATTGAAGATCAAGAACAATGGAAGTTTAAACTTTGTACTGATCATGAACTTCGGGACAGTGTTCAAATGTGAAACCGATGGATATTCATCTTTGATACTTGCCGGTGAGGAAACAATGTTTATAAATCCAATGCAGGAAAACATTATCATAGATGTACAAACATTTTCTGCAGATAGTAAAGGTAAAGTACCCGAGAAAGGCCTATCCTATACCTACTCAAATGTGGACAAGAGCATCCACATTGAAATATTCAAGTACATCAAACAAAGAAGACTTTACAGCGAACTAGGACAATATGCCATATGGTTATTTACCAACGATCATAACATCAACTCAGTATACGCAGCCGATAACGATGCCATGTCTAAACAATTGATAGAACGTATTACAGAGTTCAGCACCCTTACAACACCCGAATACTTTGTAGAACAAAAAATATCAAAAGAAGCTGGTAAACCTGTGTTCAACCCTAAAGTATTGAATATATTTACCCAAGTAGAGCATCAAATAAAAAAGACAGAGGTACTTACCCTTGCCATTTATAACAGTACAGGCGAGCAAGTGCAAACAGTATTTGAAAATCGCAGGTATGGTAAATCTACGCAACGATTCAGAGTTCAATTCAATACAGAAAATAACCCTGCAGGAAAGTATTATATAAGGTTAAAAGATGAGAGTGACATTCTTAAGGAAACGCTAATAGAAATATTATAACCTTTAGAATGAGAAGTTGTCACTAAACTTCTACACATTAATATTGCCTTAATTGTTACTTTTATTGTTAAAAGAACTCAATGACAGGCAAAAAAGTATATGATATTTTATTTATCATTCTTGCATCATATTTTGTCCTATCATACAACAATGTAAATAATTACTGCTGGGACCTGATCGGCTACCTTGGTGTTATATATGAATACGATAACAGCGATATCGAACAGGTTCACTCAAAGACTTTCAACACACTCAAAACAAATACAAGTAGTACTGTTTTCAATCACATGACCTCTGAAAACGACTACAAGGGTAGAGTATACGGAGATATTAACTTTTTTGAAGAAGAATTATCATTCTACAGAACCAAGCCATTATACACTGCAACATCTTACATACTTTATAAGTTAAATGTTCCTGTGTTAACGGCTCTCAGGATCATCGTATTATTAAGCTCCTTGTTGTTACTAATTATTACATACTACTGGCTGAGTATCTATAATAGTCCACTTGTTGCTATTGTAATTAGTTTATTATTAGGTCACACTCACATCTTTGCAGATTTGCAGACATTCCGCTCACCCGATGCTACGTCTAATATGCTAATAATGCTATCTCTTTTCTTTGTAAATCAAAAGAAAAAAGGCTGGATAATAATCATCACACTTTGCCTTGCTGTGCTGGCGAGAATAGACAATGTCATACTTGCAGCTCTTGTAGCCTATTTCTTTTTAATGAAGCAAAAGAGAACACTCACAAAGCTGTTGATAATCTCACTCATATCACCTGTCGGACTGTTACTGGTTCCATACATATCAGGCAACTCATTGTCATGGTTTATACGTTTTAAATTTCTTGAGTCATACACAGAATACTACTTTCATGTTTTGCATGTTTTAAGGAATATGCGTGGGATACAGTACCTATTGTATGCAATAATTACTGTGCTTTTATTTGTAAATACCAGGTTCATAAACAAAAGCGTTTTCTATATTATTATTTTCACAATGAGTATCCATCTAATCCTCTTCCCTTCACTTCAAGAACGGTTGTTTGTTGCATATGAGTTCGTAATAATAATATTACTAACTCAGCTTATTAATTCAGTTACTACAAAAAAAGCATCAACAAAATATGTTGATGCAAGCAAGGCATAATATTATTTATCAGGCAAGTTTACCAACGATCATAATATCAACTCAGTATACGCAGCCGAGAACGCACAAACAGTGTTCGCATCAGAAGATATAGTAAGTCCACACAACATTTCAGGGTACAGTTCAATACAGAAAATGTCCCCTTGGGCAAGTATTACATACGGCTTACCAAAGAGGACGAATTGTTGAAAGAAATACCTGTCAGCTTATAATCTTAGTGGCACTTAAAGTATTCAAAGGGCTCCTTACAATCGTTGCATTTATATAAGGCCTTACATGCCGTAGATCCAAAGCGGCTAACCACTTCTGTATTTTGCGAGCCACATTGAGGGCATTCAATTTCTCTTTCTGCAACAGTTATATTTCCACAAGATGAATTCACCGGTGGAGCAATACCATACTTGCGCATCTTTTCTTTTGCCACATCAGTTATCATATCGGTAGTCCACGCAGGGTCGTAAACCAATTTTACTTTCGCCTCAATCCCATGCTCATCCAACAATGCTTTTATATCCGCCTCAATGATACCCATAGCCGGACAGCCTGTATATGTGGGAGTTATAATAACCTCGCACCCCGTTTCTGTAATGTTGACATCCTGCAACATGCCTATTTCCTCTATCGTTACTGCAGGAATTTCAGGGTCCACTATCTGCGACAGAAGTTCAAATATCTCTTCTTTGGTATGTTTTGCCGCTACCATTTTGCATCCGGATAAGCACGTTGTAAATATTGCATATCGCCCAAAATGTGTCCTAGATGCTCAGTATGTATTCCTTGTCTGCTACCGGTTTGCATGTAAATGTCCTCAGGCTGTGCTAAAGTCGCTTCTTTCAACACATCTATGATATGCTGCTCCCACTTGGGCTTCAACATACTTAGGTCCACTGACACTCCTTGCGCCATCAATTCACTGTCAACATCGTTCATTTCAAAAAGCTCGCCTGTATACATCCAAAGCTCATTCAATGCTTTTTGCATCTTTTTGTGACTCTCTTCTGTACCATCACCAAGACGTATGGTCCAATCGGCTGCATGTGCCATATGATATTTTACCTCCTTCAAAGTCTTGGCAGCCAATGCAGCGAAAGTTTCATCCTTACTGTTTTTCAACTCTCTAAAAAAGTAGTACTCAAATACGGAAACGTATAGCTGACGAGCGATGGTATCTGCAAAGTTGCCGTTAGGCATCTCCATTATCAGATTGTTGAAGTATTGCCTTTCGTTTCTTCTGTAAGCAATATCATCTTCCGATTTTCCTTTGCCTTCCAATTCGGCGGCATATTTATAAAATCCCTGTGCCCTACCTATCAAATCAAGTGCAAGGTTGGTAAGCGCAAGGTCTTCTTCAAGTATCGGCCCATTGCTGCACCATTCTGCCAGTCGATGCGACAATATCCATGCATTATCTCCCAAACGGAGACTATAACTGTATTTCAATTGATTTATGTCTGTCATGATCAAATCTGTTTTGCACCTTCCGGCATTTGATAAAAAGTAGGATGCCTGTACACTTTATCGTCCGCAGGATCGAAAAACGCTTCCGCGTCCTCAGGGTTGGATGCTGATATAGCCACCGCAGGTACCACCCAAATACTGCTACCTTCGCCGCGACGAGTATATATGTCTCTTGCATTTTGCAATGCCATCTTTTTATCCGATGCGTGTACACTGCCCGCGTGAGTATGATGACTGCCATTACGGCCTTGTATGAATACCTCCCATAGATCTAATTGAGAATCCGTTGCCATGTTATTTCTGTTTTTTGGATTGAATTAATTGTATTTCTGTGCTTGTTTCTGTTTGTACGCTTGCGCAGCTTCTCTCACCCACGCACCCTCTTCGTGTGCTTTTATGTGGTGAGCGATTCGTTGTTTGTTTAAAGGCCCGTTTCCTTTTATCACCCTGTAAAACTCATCCCAGTTTATCTCACCATGATCGTAATGACCTGTTTCTTCATTCCACTTCAAATCAGCATCGGGTATGGTCAACCCTATCACTTCTGCTTGCTGCACGGTTTTGTCAATAAATTTTTGACGGAGTTCGTCGTTACTGTGTCTCTTTATCTTCCATCTGAATGCATCGGCAGAGTGAGGAGAATCACCATCATGCGGACCGAACATCATCAACGAAGGCCACCACCATCTGTTCATGGCATCCTGTGCCATTTCTCTTTGTTCGGGAGTGCCTTTCATCATGTTGGCCATTATTTCATAGCCCTGACGTTGGTGAAAACTCTCTTCTTTACAGATGCGTACCATAGCACGACTGTATGGACCGTACGACGTTCTTTGCAACGACACTTGATTGACAATGGCTGCTCCGTCCACCAACCAACCAATGGCACCTATATCCGCCCATGTTAGCGATGGGTAGTTGAAGATGTTAGAATATTTGGCCTTACCTGTTTGAAGCTGCTCCAACATTTCCTCTCGCGATATACCTAATGTTTCTGCGGCACTATACAAGTACAGACCGTGTCCACCCTCATCTTGAATTTTCGCCAACAGGATTTGCTTTGCTCTGATACTTGGCGCACGTGTTATCCAATTACCTTCCGGTTGCATACCTATCACTTCAGAATGTGCATGCTGCGATATCTGTCTGATGAGATGGCTTCTATAACCTTCGGGCATCCAATCGCGAGGTTCTATGGCTTTCCCTTCTCCCACATATTCTTCGAAGCTCCTCAGTCTTTCATCCTGAGCCAATGCAGTGTTTTCGTTATTCATTACACCATATTTGTTATGCGTGAAACTGTTGTTTTAATGGATTCAATGTTACAACACTTACACACGGCCAAACATGACGTACATCAGTGGAAGAAATGATATATATCAGATTTTCGGGTAATTTCAACATCCACGAAGCATGACGTATGTTTCCAAAGTTGAATAGATTTATAAAAAAGCACCTTGTTAAAAAGCAGATTCATTAATATCGTTGCTATTGTATTGATAGGCATCAATGTATTTGCCATCAACAATAAACCTATATATGGATGGGATATCCTGCCATACATGGCTCTGATATTTGAGCATGACGACAACGATATCAATTCCATACACGACAAAGTATACTCGACAGTAAAAACAGAACAAGAAGCCGGACGAGTAAGAAGCGGTGCATACGGGGAACTTGTTACAGAGCGAATACCCTACAGAGCGCAATGTTTTGCAGATGCCGAAAAATTTCAAGGTGAACTTACATACTATCGAACCAAACCCTTATATCATTTCAGCAGCTATATCCTGTATAAGGTCGGTATCTCTCCTATCAACTCTACCATAATACCATCGATGATATCCGCTTTCTTCATTCTTTTGATTCTGTTTTTCTGGTTAGCGCGATACAGCAACCAAGTTTTTAGCCTTGTGATCACACTCATCGCAGCGCAATTACCGGCATTTCTTGAAATACAGAATAATTCCGCACCGGATGCAATGTCTCATTTGTTCCTATTTCTGTCCCTCTATTTGTATGATACTCGAATAGCAAAATGGATGATACTGATGTGCCTGGGATTAGCAATACTTACCCGTGTCGACAATGTTATTTTTTCTTGCGTACTCACATACTTTATCTACCAACCTTCACTGAAAAGCACACTAAAAGTTATCGTTGGTTCTGTTGCGATATGTATTGTGGCGTTTATGATCATACCATACCTTTTGGGGAACAATATCCTATGGTTTAGAGATTTCAAATTCTTGGAATCACATGTGCAGTACTATTTCCATGTACGGAATGTGTTTAGGGAGCTTCAAATACACGGCACATACTTGGTCTGGACAATATTAGGTATCGTCATGTTGTTTCATAAAAACACAGATATACGCCGGCTTGCAACCATTTCGGGTATTACGGTACTCATACACTTAATACTATTCCCATCTTTACAAGAAAGGTTCTTTGTTTCGTACGAGTTTTTGATAATAGTTATGTTGCTGATGGGGACAGCTCAACACAAAAACAAAAAAGCGTCACTGCAAGAAAATACAGTAACGCTTGAATAACCTTTATTTACCAAATCAACTTTCTTTACTCTTCTTGATAACCTGAGTAGCCGTTGCAACGATACTCGATATATCCGCCATGTTGGACGGTATGATCATCGTATTGTTTTGCTTGGCAAGATTACCGAACTGGCCTATATACTGCTCTGCAACGCGCAAGTTAACCGCATCCTGCCCACCGGGAGCATTGATGGCTGTTGCTATCTCTCTGATACCTTTTGCTGTTGCCATAGCCACAGCTTCAATTTCGGCAGCACTACCTTCAGCTTCGTTTATACGACGCATTTTTTCACCCTCTGAACGTGCGATAAGCTCTTGCTTCTCACCCTCTGCACGGTTGATCCGCGCTTGCATATCACCCTCTGAATTGGCGATGTTGGCACGCTTTTCACGCTCAGCACGCATTTGCTTTTCCATCGCGTCTTTAATGCTTTGCGGTGGTGTTATATTCTTTACTTCGTAGCGAGTAACCTTCACTCCCCATGGGTCTGATGCACGGTCAACAGCATCTACAATAATGCTGTTCATAGCCTCGCGCTCTTCAAAGGTTTTATCCAACTCCATCTTACCGATGATACTACGCATGGTGGTTTGGGCCAATTGTGTGGCTGCAAAGCGATAGTTGTCAATACCATAACTTGCTTTTTGAGCATCCATTATCTGCAAGTACAGCACTCCATCCACTTCTACAGAGATATTGTCTTTTGTGATACAGGTTTGGGCTGCAACATCCATTACCTGCTCTTTAAGAATATGCTTGTAAGAAATCCGGTCAACAAATGGGATGATGATATGAAAGCCTGCCAACAGTGTGGCGCGATACTTACCAAACCTCTCCACTATGTATGCCGAACGTTGCGGCACGATCTTAATGGTAAAAATGAAAATAACAATCGCCAAAATGGCAAGACCGATAAATATAATTGATGTTCCGTTCATACTTAGTTGAGGGGTTCTACAGTTAGCCTGATGCTTTTGTAGCCGGTGATCTTCAGTTGCTGACCTTCTGTAACAGGTTGATCGGATATAGCTTCCCAGTTGGCTCCTTTAAACAACACTTTGCCCAATGTACCAGCTCCGAAACCTGTGATCGCTACCGCTGTTTGTCCTATATACTCATCCTCCAACTCTCCTTCTGGAGAACCAATGTCCATATACTTTCTCTTGATAGCTCTTCTGAGCAATGCAAGACTTGTTACCGAACTTATGAGGAAAATGAATAATTGCGTATTGAGGCTTGGTTCCAAAAACAAACATACAAGTGCCGTCACCCATGCGCCTACGCCAAAGAATACCAATACCAAACCGGGTACAACCAGTTCGAGCAATATCAAAACCAGTCCTATTAGGAACCAGATAACGGAACTCTGTGATAAAAAGTCTGCCAATGCCAATTAGTTGAAAATGTTACCTACGGAAAATAACACATTTTTGCGAAATAACCAAATAATTGTTACCACAACGTTAGGTTTTGCAAAACCGCATTATATATTCATATTCGCATGTGGAATTGTACATACTGAACGAAGACTTGTATTTCCCGCCTGCCGAAACAGCACTACCGGATGGGCTGTTGGCGATTGGTGGCGATTTAAGTACTAATCGGCTGTTATTGGCATACAGAAGTGGTATTTTCCCATGGTATGACGAAGACATCCCTCTTTGGTGGTGTCCCGACCCACGCTTTGTCCTTTTGCCTAACGAATTGAAAATCAGCAAAAGTATGCTGCAGCTTTTACGCAAACAGGCTTTCCAATTCACAGTAAACAAAGCATTCGAACAAGTGATACGTCATTGCAAAGCTGCATCAAGAAAAGGACAAGAAGGAACTTGGATAAACGACGACATTATCGCCTCGTACTGTAAACTACATGAATTGGGGTATGCACACTCCGCCGAAGTATGGCAAGACGGCATACTGGTGGGTGGCCTTTATGGTATAAAAATGGGTAAAGCCTTCTTTGGAGAGAGTATGTTTAGCATAGTAAGTAACGCCAGTAAATATGCTTTTATCAAATTCATACAATCACTTCAAGCCGACGGTATAGAGTTGATCGATTGCCAAGTGTACACCACGCATTTGGAAAGCCTTGGTGCAAGAATGATTCCCAGAACAGTATTTTTACAAAAGCTGGCGGCTTTGTTAAACAAATGATATGGACATCAGAGAACAACTATCCATCACAAACTCCACTGAAAACATCGAGTTGGTTGCAAATTGGGTCGCCCATGACGATAAAAAGTTCCGTCAACTGTTGAAGTTATTCCTTGATGATGAATACAGAATAGTACAGAGAGCCGCTCATGCACTTGGAAAAGTGGTCGATATAAACCCGGAAGCAATACAGCCTCATATCGTGACATTGGTCAAAAAACTAAGTGAGCCTGACGTTCCTGTTGCCATCAAAAGAAATATAGTTCGCGTACTGCAATACATTGATATCCCCGAAGAATATCATGGAGCGCTGATGAATGTTTGTTTCAATCTGTTGGCAGATGTGAATGAAGCTATTGCGGTTCGGGTGTTTTCCATGACCATACTTGACCATCTTTCCAAACACTATCCTGAAATAAAACAAGAGCTATACTCCATATTGGAAGACCAGATGGAGCTTGGCTGCACAGCGGCTTTCCGCAGCAGAGCAAAAAAAATACTAAAGAAAAAGTAACTATCTGTTCAGGTACGTTTTGATAAATGAAACAAACTTATAGGCATCATTGAAGTTGGATATATGACCAAATGATACCCTGACGGCACCTCTTGTAAACTTTTTAACTTGTTCGATAAACCGTGCATATGACAGCTTTTCACCGGTTTCAAAAATAGGTCTAAGCGCCTCAATTGTTAAATTACTTGCGGCCTCATCAGCTCCCGGATTACAAAAACAACCTGCTCTTAGTGAGATGTTCATGGTCATGGCATCTTTTTCCACATCTTCATAAAACACCATTTCCCCATCCTTGCTTCTAACATTAAACGTAATGGTTGCACCTCTTTTTGACATGTCAGAAGTACCTAATAAATGAATCAGAGACACTCCGGAATCATGTTTTAAGGATAGTAGTTCATTCAGCGTCCACCTTGCCAAGCTAAACACACGGTCTTGTATTTTTTTCAGGCCTAACCCCTCAAGATACTTAAGCCCCATTTCTACAGCCGGTATATTGAGAAAGTTTATGGTACCATCCTCAAACCCGACTTCATTATCAGCCATATAATGGTCATCTGCTTTCACTGATGCAATTGCAATTGTACCACCCGCAAACCAAGGTCTTTTAAGTTTGCTTAATACCGTCTTCTTCATCATTAAGCAACCAATGCCCGTAGGGTAACCAAACATTTTATAAAATGACACTGATACAAACTCCGGCTTATAAACAGAGAGGTCTAACTTACCTGTAGGCACAAAAGCAGCTGCATCCAATAAAACATCCCACCCATACTCATGAGCCTTATCAATCAAGCCAAGATCATGCTTGACTCCTGAAAAATTAGATTGAGCCGGGAAAGCAAATAACTTGTTTTTCTTATCGACAGAGCTTAATACATTGTTGAGCTTGTCTTGTTCTATAAACAGCGTATCCTGATCAATATCGGTATATGCAAATGATGCCTTGGTATTTCTCACAAATTCTCTGATGCCATTTACTGAATTGTGATTATCGGCTGTCAATAAAAAGTATGAATCATCATTAAACGGGTATGATTCACCCACAAGTTTTAATGCCCCACTTGCATTCATGGTAAATACCACCACATATTCATCATCTATATCATTAAAGTACTTTTTAACGTAATTTCTTGCCTGTTCACAATATTTTGTGGCTAAACTCGAAGTGGGATTAATGGAATGTGGATTACCATACACATTGTTCAACAAATACTCCTGATGCTCTTTTACAAGAGATGCGGGATATAGGTTCGACCCGACAAAGTCTAAATAAGTATGCCCGTTCTTGTCGATACGAGAGAACTCATTGGCTCTCAGTTCGTCTAAACTTAATGTTGTATTGTACTCCGGATATTCGCTCAAGAATTCCTGATATGCTTCCTCTATTGATGTAACATCAATGCTTAATGTACCTGGCATTATAAACACGATTTTGACAACCAATATAAATTTAACAAATATCGCCCATCTTTCAAATCACTGTTATCCACTCATTACACTATACAACTCAAACCGAATATTAACTCGGAATTACACAAATGTCATTTTGCAAAATTTTGGCAATAATCCTGTAACATTAGACGTTTAGCATCGATACATTTGGTAAAACCAAGATTTATGAAATACCTACTACCTATTCTGATGCTTAGCATAGCTACGCTCCAATTAAACGCTGCTCCTAAATTCAAAAACATCGAGGAGTTCAAAAAACACCTCAAAAGCCTAACGAAAGAAGAACATCGTGCAAAAGCTAAAACAACTGCAACATATTGGCGATTGAGTTCTTCGAGCGGATACCAAGACAATGGCAACGGCTTGGCAATCACAGACAGTGCCATTTATAAGTATTCAAACGCACGCTCATCGTCTTTTGATTATTACTATCTCGGGTATTATAATGACGGACTTGACCAAGAAGACAATGATGTAAACGCCGACACCTGTTTCCTTTTCAGTGACAATGGGAGTGGGTTTGAGCTAAACGAGCGATATATTTCTACGTATAACTCGACCAACAAGAGAACCAGCTTCTTAGCAGCTGAAGGCTCTAGCCCCGTATTCACAAACAAGTTGCGTGAGGTAGGCACATATGATGCAAATGGTAACTTAATCGTTCATACATACCAATTTTGGAATACCTCTACAAGCAGTTGGGCGGATGCTTTCAGTTATTATTACAAATACAACGGTCAAAACAAACTTCTTGTAGACAGCGGGTACAACCACACCACATCAAAAGTCGACTACAAAGCAGTATACAATTATGATATGAACGGCAATGTAACAGATGGTACTTACTTTAGTTGGAATAACAGCAGCTGGGACTCATCGTATATGGCCGCTTTTGAATATGATGTCAATAATCGTGAAGTGAAGAGCACTTACGCACAATATGTAAACAACATGTGGCGCAATGCTTACAAAGACAGCAATGCATACCACAAAACCACCGACATTATCAACTTTACTACAGCCCAACAATGGGACACAGTTGCAAACGAGTGGGTGAACAGATATCAAGAAACTCGAACATTCAACAGCATGGACAAACCGGCAACCGTCTTATACAGTTCGTGGGACACTACTCAAAAGCAATGGGATAAGGATACCGAATATGAGTACACATATAATAACAACGGCGATCCGATGTTAGAGGAAGGTTATGGTTTTACAAGCGGAACCAGACAACCCAATCCTAATTATGTTGCTCATTATTATTATGAACACTACTTCAACGTGGGTGTAGCCGATGTCACATCAAACGAGGCGATTAACATATATCCCAACCCTGCAAGTAATTATGTCTATGTGACATATGACAAGGGTATATCGGAAGTGGTATTGTATAACATACAAGGACAGATTACATCTAAAACATCAGGCAACAATGCCAATACAGTAACCATACAAACCAACAACCTGTTTAAAGGCCATTACGTTCTTCAAGTAAGAACAGCTGATAACAACACGATAAATAAACGTGTAGTACTGCAATAGAGTGCAATAACTTCTTCGTAAACAAATAAAAACCAACCACTTATATGACAAGTGGTTGGTTTTGTGCTTTTAGATATGATCTTAGCTTAATATTTTTGCGAGCATTTCAATAAAATCGGAAAAATCACCTTACCTTTGCACTCCCTGAAAAGTTCGGCTATCCTAACGGATATCCAGATGTTGTGCCGGACTGAAGGAACAATTGTTAACTTTTAATAATTAATTATGTCAACAGATGCACTTCGTGACTACGAAATGATGATCATCTTTACACCTGTCTTAGCAGAAGATGATTACAAGACCGCACAAAAGAAGTATGCGGACTACATCACAGAAAAAGGTGGTAAAATAGTACACCAAAACGCTTGGGGCTTACGCTCACTTTCTTACCCGATCGAGAAAAAAACAACAGGTCTTTACTGGGTTGTAGAATACCAAGCAACTCCTGAAATGAACGGTGACATGGAAACGCAAATGAATCGTGATGAAGCGATCATGCGCCATATGATCACCAAATTGGACAAGTATGCAGTTGAGTACAACGCCAAAAGGCGTAACAAAACCGCTACTGTTGAGGAAACTGCAACCGCTTAATTACCACAAAAAATTCTTGAACAATGGCTAGACAAAACGATATAAAATTCCTGACAACCACCCGTGTTGAGAAGCGTCCAAAGAAATATTGCCGCTTCAAAAAAATGGGTATCAAGTATATTGACTACAAAGACGCTGAGTTTTTGAAGAAGTTCATCAACGAACAAGGTAAAATGCTTCCTCGTCGTATCACAGGTAACTCTCTGAAGTACCAACGCAAGGTGGCACAAGCAATTAAAAAGGCACGCCAAATGGCTTTGTTGCCTTATGTAACTGACCTTTTAAAGTAGAAAACAGTCATGGAAGTAATATTAATAAAAGACGTAGATAACTTGGGCGCAGCCCATGAACTAGTGGAAGTGAAACCGGGATATGCCCGCAACTTCCTGATACCTCAGAAGTACGCTATCGAAGCCAGTTCTTCAAACAAAAAAGAATTAGAAGAGCGTCGCAAGCAAATACAAAAGCGTGAAGAAGCTCTTATGGCTGAGATCGCCAAAGTTACCGAAGTGTTGAAAGCAAGCCCTGTAAAGGTTGGTGCCAAAACAGGTACTTCAGGCAAGATATTCGGTTCTGTGACTTCTATACAACTTGGCCGTGCCATCCGCGAGCAGAAAGGTTACGAGATCGACCGCAAGCGTATCAGCATTGTTGACGAAGTGAAAGAAATAGGTACTTACAAAGCTCAAATCGACTTCGGTAAAGAAAGAGTTATTGAGATCGAGTTTGAAGTTGTAGGTGAATAATCGAACAGCTTTATATAATAAAAAAGCGGAGCAAAATTGCTCCGCTTTTTTTATTGGAATGAAATATGAGTATTACCTGACTATCTTAAACTGCTTGGTTTCCATTATATCTTCGTTCATAACTTTGATAATGTAAGTACCATCTGCAAAACGGTTCAAATCAATCGTCACAGGAACTTTACTTAGCACTTTTTTGCTCTCATATAGTAAACTACCATTAATACTGTATATGGCGATATCGACTGTACTCGTCACATCATTTCTGAAACCAACTTTGATATGGTCTTGTGCGGGACTCGGGTATACCATTATATTGTTGCTGTTAGGCACAACTTGTGCAACACCAGATGACGTATCTGATGTATCAGCAGTTCTATAATACACCATCAATGCAGGTCTTCTATTGGTATCTGTTGAGTTCGGCGAATGAAATATCATGGAGTTATAATAGGCGCTCTCGTTTTTGTTTTTAAACGCAAAACCATAATTGCCTTGTTGGTACATATCCTTTACCATTCCAGATACATCAATATGAAGGAAATCTTTTGACAGTACATTCGTTTGTGGCAAAACAACTTCATTGGTAGATGTAACAGATGGTTGGTTATTCCACAGGGTTAACGAATCCACCCAAGACGAAGTAACCCTGCGAATAACAGAACTATTGTCTGTTCCATAGATGGGTTTATTTGCATAACCGAATGTGGATGCATTATCTGCATACAAATCCAAAAAAGCGGAATCGACTGTGGCATTTGTCGGTATTGATGATAGGTCAAACTTCAAATAAGAACGCCAAGCACCCGATTTACCATTACCTGTCCAATATGCCGTTACAATATTAACAGATTTATTACCTACTGTTGTAGGGTATGGGAATGAGACACCTCCCAAATAACAATCTGAAGGGCCGGGTTTCAAGACCAATGTGTCGCTTTTGGCAGAAGCTGCGACATACATCAATGTCATTAGAATTAGAGCTAAAGGTTTTTTCATATACATATCATTTAGTTACAATATTACACTTTTGGTTTCATATTCTGAGTAGTAATCTATCTCAATCTGTGTATTTTTCTTCCGTTCTGCATAAGGCTCTCGATAAAACCGGTCGACTCCAAATGCTGCTTGACACAAACCGTGTACCACTCCACTGAACCGGTGAATTCTATACTGTTCATATCCATTTCTTCCTTAATGCCGGCAGCAATATCGGTATAAGACATCCCCTCTGAGCCCTTAAGGATATTAAGGATTATACCTTCGAACATATCATAAATAGCTTTGCTTATTGCAGGAGCTTTTTCCCGTCCGGGTGTATCAGTTGTATTTTGTCCTTAACAGCCATTGTCTTGTAAGAATGTCCTCACGATATTACAACATACTATTAAATAGACGGTTAACATATTGTTACCTATATATATACATGACATACCGGAAAACATGATACAATATTGTACCTTTGCGCCGCTATGCAGATAGAAGTAATGAAGTCGAAGATTCACCGTGTACGTGTGACAGAGGCCAACCTGCACTATATGGGCAGTATTACCATCGATGAAGATCTGATGGATGCCGCAGAACTGTTGGAGCATGAGAAAGTACAGGTTTTGAACATAGAGAACGGTGAGCGACTTGAGACATATGTTATCAGAGGAACAAGAGGGTCTGGGATGATATGCATGAACGGGCCTGCCTCAAGAAAAGTTGCAGTAGGCGATACGGTTATTATCATTTCTTACGCGGCGATGGACCGCGAACAAGCCAAAAAGCATGAACCTATCGTAATATTCCCTAAAGAGGATAACAGACTGTAACTTTAAGAACGCATGAATAGAAAGCTCCTAGTAACAATACTGCAGTACATTGTTTTTCTTGGTTTGGGTGTGGCCATCATATTTTATATGTCAAGCCAACTGTCCGACGAACAGAAGAACAGCATGATGGCTGCGATTCAAGGAGTGAGGATATGGTTGTTGGTACCAATATTCATTGCAGGTTTTTTGTCTCACTACGTAAGAGCCCTGAGGTGGAAACTCCTTTTGCAAGAGGTGGACATTTGTCCATCCACCACCAATACCACATTTGCGGTTCTTATCGGCTATATCACAAACCTTGTACTGCCAAGAGCAGGTGAGGTGGCCAAATGTACTGTACTGGCCAGGTACGAGAAAGTACCTGCTGACAAAATGATAGGTACAATAGTGGCCGAGCGTGCCTTCGATGTACTTTGCCTACTCATTATAACCTTTACAGCATTTTTACTTCAGGCCGATGTTATAGGCGACTACGCTACAGACCTATTAGGCAAAGTATCCGAAAAGACCAATGTTTTCGTATTTGTATTGATTGCAGGCCTATTGATGATAGTGACACTGGTATTGGTGTACCGTAGGTTCAGAGATTCCAAGATCGGTAAGTTCATCAAAGGGCTATCCGACGGTGTCAAATCCATTCTCAACCTTAAAACAAGGGGCAAGTTCATTATTTATACAATACTGCTATGGGGTTTGTATTGGATACTGGTATGGATAGGTTTTTGGAGCATGGACGAGCTTGACCATTTATCAGGCTCATGCGCACTTGTTGTGTTGGTGTTTGGAAGCATCGGCATGATAGCCACACAGGGCGGCATAGGTGCATACCCTTACCTTGTAGGTAAAATACTGTTGTTCTACAATATTGCAGAGGCTCATGGTCTGGCCTTTGGTTGGGTATCGTGGACGGTACAAACAGGAATTGTTGTGGTCTTGGGTGTTATTTCCTTAATATTGTTACCGATATACAACAATAACAGGGCTAATGCAAAAGCTTCAGTGGATACAAAACAAGATTCTTAATTCCGATGACCTTAAGCGCATATGCAATGTATGGCGTTCCACAGGCAATAAGATAGTATTCACAAACGGCTGTTTCGATATACTCCATCACGGACATATTCATCTACTGGCCGAAGCTGCGAGCTTGGGTAATAAGCTGATAGTTGGATTGAATACTGACAGCTCAGTTAGAAAGCTGAAAGGGGCCGACAGGCCTGTAACTCAAGAAAATGACAGAGCATTACAATTGGCTGCCATGTTGGTGGTGGATGCGGTTTGCTTTTTCGATGAAGAAACTCCCGAAGAGTTGATAAAAACAGTTACACCCGACGTATTGGTCAAAGGTGGCGACTATGAGATAAAAGACATAGTAGGAGCCGACTATGTGCAAAGCCATGGAGGTACTGTCACTACCATACCATTCGTGCAGGGTTATTCCACCAGCTCTATTCTTGAGCGTATTAAGAAATTGTAAATAATGTGTTTTGTATCTTAGATTTTGCGCTACAACACTTTGTGGCTGTTAGCTTTGTGAGACGATAAACAAAACACTTAGTAACGTGAAATCGAGTAGACGTACCATTGCGAGAGATATAAGTTGGCTGTCATTCAATGCAAGAGTATTGCAGGAAGCAAGCGACCCCAACAACTATATCTATGAACGCTTGAAGTTTATCGGCATATTCTCCAACAACCAAGATGAGTTTTTCAGAGTAAGGGTTGCGACACTCAGCAGAATGGTACGCTTGGGCAAAGCAGCAAGAGTACACTTGGAGCAAAACCCCGGAAAGATATTAGACAAGATACAGCAGTTGGTCATCTACCAACAAACCGTATTCGATGAAACCTTTTCGGAGATCATCTCTGAACTTGAAAAGAAAAACATCTACATAAAAACAGAGCGACAACTAAGCAAAGAACAAAAAGAATTTGTCACAGGCTACTTCAACGATAAGGTACGAACTCAGATCATTCCCTTAATGATGGAGAGTATTCCTGAAATGCCATATTTGAGAGACAAATCCATATACTTGGCTTGTGTATTGGGGAATACCAAAAATCCTATGTTGCAACGTTATGCGTTGATAGAAATACCAAGAACGGTTTTACCAAGATTCATCATCATGCCGTCTGAACCGGGACAGCATGATATCATATTGCTTGAAGACATAATCAGATACAACCTACCCAACCTGTTCGCACCATTCGGGTTCAACAGATTTTTGGGATATATCATAAAAGTGACAAGAGATGCGGAGTTGGACGTAGATAACGACATCAGCACCAACGTGATCGACGAGCTGGAGAAGGGCCTTAAAAACCGTAAGAAGGGAAGAGCCACCCGTTTTGTATTTGACAGAAACATCGATGGCAACTTGCTGAACTATTTGACCAAAAGACTTCAGCTTTCAAAAAACGATAACCTGATACCGGGCGGAAGGATACACAACTTCAAAGACTTTATGGAATTCCCGTCAAGTGTTTTTGACGACCTGCAATCAAGGCCGAAACCATTTGTTCATCCGTTCTTACACCAACCTTGTAGAATAATGGAGGTAATGGAAAAGCAAGACATCATGCTCAACTTCCCTTATCATTCATTCGACCCAATAATAGACTTGTTGCGAGAGGCGGCCATCGACCCATTCGTACAAAGCATTAAGATAACCTGCTACAGATTGGCGAAAGACTCCAAGATCATCAACGCACTGATAAACGCCGTGCGTAATGGTAAAAGTGTAACCGTTGTACTTGAGCTTTGGGCAAGGTTTGATGAAGAGGCCAACCTGAAATGGAAAGAGCGACTTGAGGAAGAAGGTGTGAATGTATTGTTGGGTATCCCCAACATGAAGGTGCATGCAAAGATATGTGTTATCAAAAAGCGAGAGTTCAAAAGCACCAAGCAGTACGCATTCATATCAACCGGCAACTTCAATGAGAGTACCGCCAAAGTATATGGAGACACTTGTTTGCTTACCACCAACAGAAGCTTCATTGCAGACATCAACAGGGTATTCACTGTGTTGGAAAATTCCAAGCCAAGTTTCGACCTGCTCCAAAAATGCACTGTACTGCCCGTATCTCCAATCAATATGCGAGACTACTTTGTCGCCATGATAGACAAAGAGATAAAAGCAGCCAAAAAAGGTCACGAAGCAAGTATCATAATAAAACTCAACAGCCTCGTTGACGAAATATTGATAGGCAAACTATACGATGCCGCAAAGGTGGGTGTGGATGTAAAACTGATAATACGAAGCAACTGCTGTACCGTCTCGGAACAAAAGGCTTTCAAAAAACCGATATATGCCATCAGCATTGTGGATGGGTACCTTGAGCATTCCAGAATATTCGTATTTCACAATGGTGGCGACCCCAAAGTATTCATATCATCAGCCGACTGGATGGTACGCAACCTCGACCACAGGATTGAAGTGGCCTGCCCTATACTTGACAAAAACATCAAACAAGAATTGATAGACATCTTGAACATTCAACTGTCAGGCAACGTAAAAGCTCGTATATTAGATAATGAACAGAAAAATGAGTATGTTCATCGTGAAGAAGGCGAACCCATAGTAAGGGCTCAGGAGGCCATCTACGAATACTTGTACAACAAACAATATAAAAAACGTTGATCTTAGCCGCGATAGACATCGGATCAAATGCTGCCAGGTTGCTTATTGTTGAAGCATCTCCTTACAAAGACGGTTCTGTTGATTACACCAAACTTACTTTATTGCGTATTCCGCTGAGGCTTGGCTTCGACGTTTTCAACGACGGAACCATCGCCGACGAAAAAAGGAAGAAGCTTGTAGATACCATCAAGATATATAAGCTTCTGATGGACATCTACAATGTGGAGGCTTTTGAGGCATGTGCCACTTCGGCCATGCGAGATGCGAGCAACGGCAAACGCATATTGTCGGAAATAAAGAAAGAAACAGGCATAGACATCAACATCATCACCGGGCAAGAAGAAGCGAACATACTTTACGAAACACATATCGCCGAAAATTTACAAGAAGACAAGCCTTATCTATACATAGACGTTGGTGGCGGTAGTACCGAAGTGACACTGTTTGCCGACAACCATACCATATTCAAAGAATCCTTCAACATCGGAACCATCAGGTTGCTTAACAACAAGGTGTCTGACGAACAGTGGGAACATATGAAGTGGTACATTAAAACACATACCAAAGACTATCAACCACTTGAGGCCATAGGTACCGGTGGCAACATCAACAAAATATTCTCAGTATCAAAACGCAAAGAAGGCAAGTATCTTACACTAGAGCTGCTTAAAGACTATTACAAAGAATTGTCAGCAAGCACGGTTGAGGAACGGATGCACTTATACAACTTTCGTGCTGACAGGGCCGATGTTATCGTACCTGCACTTCAGATTTACACCTCGTTGATGAAATGGGCAGGGGCGGAAATAATATATGTTCCTAAAATAGGATTGGCAGACGGGCTGGTACGTATGATATACCAGCGCCTATCTGCGGAAAAACAAATGTCTTAAGAAAGAGATTTCAATGTCTCATTTATAGCCTCAAAGTTTGGCAGCTCGGAAGGCACATCCAATACTTCGGCATAGCGTACAACACCCTCTTTATCCAATACAAATGCTGCACGCTTACCCACCTCTTTCATTCCGAGTGAAAATGTTTCGTGTACAACATCATATTCTTTTATCACATCTTTATTGAAGTCACTAAGAAGTGTAAAGTTGATGTCGTTTTCTTCTTTAAACTTTTTCTGAACATGCGCATTATCTATTGATATGCCTAACACCTTTGCATTCACATCATTATACGATGATATATTATCTCTGACCATACACATCTCCTTGGTACATGTACCTGTAAATGCCAGTGGATAGAAGAGCATTAATACGTTCTGCCCCTGAAGGCCTGAAAGTGTCACTTCATTTTTGTCAGAATCAAATAATGTAAAATCGGGTGCTTGTTGACCAACTTCAATTGCCATTTTTAGTCGTTTTTTGTAAATGTATATGAGAAAAAGCTGCTGTCAAAATGCTGATTGGTTATTAGTTCATGAAAAATTGACCGTCCAAATTGCAACAGTATTGCTATTTTGGACATATCACTGCAAAAATGTCTTATATAACACTATGGCACAAAAAGTGTTCGTAGACAGTAGAAATTAAATCAATTATCAAAAAATAAATATTGTTTGACTATGGCTAACAATGTAAACATTACTCCCCTTCATGACAGGGTTTTGGTAGAACCTGCAGCAGCAGAAGAAAAAACAGCAAGCGGAATCATCATTCCTGACACTGCGAAGGAAAAACCACAAAGAGGTATCGTGATAGCGGCAGGCCCGGGCAAAAAAGACGAGCCGATGACCGTAAAAGCCGGCGATACCGTACTTTACGGTAAATACTCAGGTACTGAGCTTTCTTTGGAAGGTAAAGATTACCTGATCATGCGCGAAAGCGACATTCTTGCAGTGGTTTAATCAATCTGCTGTAATCAAATTCAATTAATTCAAATTCGTAAACAGAGAAAACAGAATATACTATGTCTAAACAATTGTTTTTCAATACGAACGCACGCAACAAAATGAAAAAGGGCGTTGATGCTCTTGCAGATGCAGTCAAAGTAACGTTGGGACCTAAGGGCCGCAATGTGGTTATTGAAAAGAAATTCGGTGCTCCGGCAATAACAAAAGACGGTGTTACCGTAGCCAAAGAGATCGAGTTGGAAGACCCGATAGAGAACATGGGCGCTCAGATGGTGAAGGAAGTGGCTTCAAAAACAGCTGATGTGGCGGGTGACGGTACAACCACCGCTACAGTATTGGCTCAGGCCATCATCAAAGAAGGTTTGAAGAACGTGGCAGCAGGTGCCAATCCAATGGACCTGAAGCGCGGTATCGACAAAGCGGTTACCACAGTAATTGAGAACTTGAAAACTCAATCTGAGAAAGTAGGCAACGACAATAAGAAGATAGAGCAAGTTGCTACCATCTCCGCCAACAACGACAACGAAATAGGTAAGCTGATAGCTCAGGCGATGGAGAAAGTGGGTAACGAAGGTGTTATCACAGTGGAAGAAGCAAAAGGTACCGACACAACTGTTGAGGTAGTGGAAGGTATGCAGTTCGACCGTGGTTACCTAAGCCCATACTTTGTAACCAATACAGAGAAAATGCAGGCTGAGTTGGATAGCCCGTACATCCTTATCTACGATAAGAAGATAAGCACGATGAAGGATATCCTTCCATTGTTGGAAAGCAGTGTACAAACAGGCCGTCCGTTGTTGATAATAGCAGAAGATGTGGATGGTGAAGCCTTGGCTACACTTGTGGTGAACAAACTTCGTGGTTCTTTGAAGATAGCAGCCGTAAAAGCTCCTGGCTTCGGCGACCGTCGTAAAGAAATGCTGCAAGACATCGCAGTACTTACAGGTGGTACCGTTATCAGTGAAGAGCAAGGTTACAAATTGGAGAATGCCACACTTGAACACCTTGGTCAGGTTGAAAGCGTAACCATCGATAAAGACAACACAACCATCGTAGGTGGTAAAGGTGAGAAGGCGAACATCGATGCTCGCGTAGGCCAGATCAAAGCGCAAATGGAAAGCAGCACCAGCGACTACGATAAGGAAAAACTACAAGAACGTCTTGCCAAGCTTAGCGGTGGTGTAGCCGTACTATATGTAGGTGCATCCACAGAAGTGGAAATGAAAGAGAAGAAAGACCGTGTGGACGATGCATTGCACGCAACACGTGCCGCAGTTGAAGAAGGTATCGTACCGGGTGGTGGTATCGCGTTCATCCGCTCGATAGACGGATTGGCGAACCTTGAAGGCGCCAACCACGACGAGACCACAGGTATCGCCATCGTACGCCGTGCATTGGAAGAGCCGCTTCGTCAGATAGTGGAGAATGCAGGTATCGAAGGTTCGATAGTGGTGCAAAAAGTGAAAGAAGGCAAAGGCGACTACGGTTTCAACGCTCGTACAGAAGAGTATGAGAACATGATGGCCGCAGGTGTACTTGACCCAACGAAGGTGAGCCGCGTAGCATTGGAAAATGCAGCGTCAATCGCCAGCATGTTGCTGACTACCGAGTGTGTGATTGCCGACAAACCTCAAGAGAACGAGGGTGGACACAGTCACGACCACGGTATGCCGGGTGGCATGGGAATGGGTATGTAATTACAGAATACTCCCGATATTTTTAAGAGCCTCGCGAAAGCGGGGCTTTTTTCTTTCTAATAAAAATGCGGGCAGAGGGTGCGGCTCTTTTCAAAAAGGGCATCTCTGAAAAAGCCGTTGGTGGTGATGGACACTTCAAAGCCTCCACGTAGGTTGCTGGCCTTTGTCAGTTTAGATAGGGTAACATCGTAGCTGAGCCCAAATGTATATCCGAAGTACCTCATCCTCAAAGTGGGAATAATCGCATCGGCAAAGCGGTAAAACGCTCCACCCGATATGGCGAATACAGGCTCGTCTCTGCTAAGCTCTTCTTTGTTCCAAGTCAATAGTCCACCGAGGACGGTCTCGTTGTAAGAGCCTTGCAGCATATAGTTACCATGTAGCTGATAGCTGTAACGCTCATTTACTTTCACGTTCACACCTGCATTCACATTCCAGCGAATGTCTCTGCTGATGGTCCTGTCTGTACTGAAGGTGTATTTGGGGCGAGTAAAGTGATAGCCCGATGCACCGAGGATATAGCTCACGTTGTTGTTCTGCCCCGTAGTGCTGTTGAAGCTGAAGCCTGCTCCAAAATCCCACTGGGTAAAGCTCGGGTCGGGCAATACTTCACCCGTCGGGTTGGCGGGGTCATATCGGTCGTTCTGATATTGATTGTCGAATGTGGCTTTGGAAGGATCGAAACTTCTTTGAATGAATCCACCTGTAAAACCTACGGAGAGAAACGAGTTCTTTCCACCCAACGATTTGTTGTAGGTGAGCGCGGGATATACCGTAGTGGTTTGCAAACTGATACTACCTGCCCTATCGTAATACGCCAATACTCCAAAGCTTACAAAGTCGTTTGCCTCGCCTCTTACAGGCATGCGTACCTCCGCATTCAACATTCCTGTTTGATACGGTTTACTGATGGAGCTCCACTGCTGCCTGTATATCACACCGAGTTTATAATCACCGTTGAATATCCCCATCAATGAAGGGTTTCTCAATATCGCACTTTCGTAAAACTGCGAAAAGTGTATATCCTGTCCTATGGCCGCATAGTTACCACACAGCCACACCATCAATCCTATTATTATGCTTTTCCTAATCAACGTACTATTGTTATATCTCCTTTTAACAGCAATGGGTCACCATTCTCACAAATCGCATCCACTGTGTATACATACACATCAGGAGGAAGTTCTTTACCGTTATGCGTACCATCCCATCCGTTCAGCTTATCGTTTATGTCTATGTTGTTTCTTTCAAACATCACCTCACCCCAACGATTGTATACCCTGAAAGTGCGTATACTTGTGATACCCACACCACGTGGCATGAATATGTCGTTCACCCCATCTCCGTTCGGCGTGAATGTGTTCGGTATGTATACTTGGCTCTTATCGCAAAGCACCGTCACGGTCACATGTGCGGAGTCGATACAATTGAAATCAGTGAATACGGTTACCGTATACTTGGTGGTCTTATAAGGTCGTGCTATCGGGTTCTGACAATCGGTGCATGTAAGTGTTGCAGCAGGTGCCCACATATAGCCTGCGGCATATTTGGCCGATGCAAACAAATCCGCCGTATTACCTGCTACAATTCTTTGCTCTCCTTGTATTTCTATCACCGGCAATGGATGCACCTCTACATTTACCGAGTTGGTATCAGGTATACAACTACCCTCGTAAGCAACCACAACATACTTGGTAGGTGTATTAGGGTTTGCCAACGGCGTTGCAGAGCTCGGGTCGTCCAACGAACCGGTCGGCGACCAACTGTATCTTTGTGCCCCTGTTACGTGTAGCCTTATGGTATCTCCTGAACATATCTCTCCGCCCTTGCCTACAATACTCTCAACATGTGTTTTGATGTCTATCCAAACTTCATCGGTATCATGACAACCGTTTATGTCTGTACTGATAACGGTATACTGTGTACGCACTTTTGGGGATGCCCAAGGTTTCTCACAAGATGTACATGAAAGTGTAGCCCCGGGAGACCATAAATAAGTTACACCACCTTCGGGTATCAACTGTACGGAGTCGTTCAAGCACTTAACCGTATCATCACCCGCCATTACAGGCAATGGCGAATTGACAACAAGTTCTTTGTTTATTGTATCCTTACAACCTTGGTCGTTGCTCACTGCCAACATTACGTTATACCTACCTGCTGCACCATACTTTCTCTTTGGGTCTTTCAATGCGCTGTACTGACCATTGTCGAATTCCCAATAATAGCTTCTCATATTGGTGATGAAGCTTTGGGATTTGTTCAAAAACTCTACTATCGAATATTCACACAACGGTCCTGTTTCAAAATCGGCAATCGCTTGGTCTACATAAATCGTATCCAAACCATCACTGAATGTGTTACATCCAAGCCCGTCGTTAAATACCATCTTCGGCAAGTATTTACCCGGTGTGGTATAGGTATATGTTATTTTACCGCCACCGCCTACTTGTGTGGTTGTGCCGTCTCCGAAATCCCATATCATGGATGGAACGGAGCCTAATAATTTCGACTCGAACCCGACCGTGAGCGGCACACAACCTTTGGTTGTATCATAAGAGAACACGCCTGCGTAACCCAACACCTGTACGGTGGAGTATGCTGTATCGGTACAACCCAAAGAGTCTTTCGCAATAAGGCTGATGTTATACTTCTTAGGATTGGTGAATATTGTGGTCGGTGATATCAATGTGGAGTTGTTTCCATTATCGAAATCCCATTTCAATGTACGTGCGCCTATGGATGTGCTGGTAAACTTCACAATGAAGTTCGGACAGATGGATATCGAATCAGACATTGTAAAGGATGCCGTCGGTTGCTGTACGGTTACCGATTTGAATACCATTGTATCCTTACAACCCAAACTGTTGGTGGCTATCAACATCGGGTCGAACTTCCCTTTGGTTGTATAAGTGTGTTTAGGGAATGCATCGGTGGAAGAATCTCCATCTCCGAAATACCACAAATGGGTGTCTACCCCCAAAGATGTATCGTTGAAGAAGAGCTCTTGTCCGAGACATACTCTATCCAACACAGAGAACCCTGCAATAGGTTTTTGCGCATCTATATGTTGCGGTAAGATCAGCGTATTGGTACAGCCGATGTTATCCGTGACCATAAGAGATATGGTATACTTACCTCTGGTTGGATATGCCCTGCTTATGGTATCTTTTGCAGTAGTAGCGGTATCCCACGTGGTTCTACCGAAATTCCAAAAGCGGCTGACCACATATGTCCCTTGGTGTCCTTTTGATGTATCCAGAAAATATACTGTATCCGGTATACAAAAATGAGTGGTATCTGCAACAAAACCCGGTACCGGGTCACCCACGGTTATCCAATTTATTTTTTCAAGCGTATCCACACAACCATCTATCTCCACTATCAACTTTATGGTATGTTGTCCAGGCGTATAAAAAATAAAGTTGAAACGTGATGTATCGACCATTTTCTCATACTTGGAAAATATACCGTCTACATACCATGTAAAGTCTGCTATGCGTGAACTTAAACTCAGAAAGCCTTTGAAAGACACCGAGTCGTTGATACACAATTCTCGTTTGTCTTCTGTGAACGCCAACGGGTTAGGACCCACATAAATGGTTTCGGTATGTTCATCATAACATCCGGTACTGTCGTTATGCACCTTCAATGTTATGACATAGGTTCCCGAAGAAGCATAAGTGTGAACAGGATTGAGGGTATATACCAATGAAGAGCCGTCTCCAAAATCCCATATGTTACTGTCATTTCCTGTGGAGGCGTTCGCAAACTTAACTTTCAACGGATTGATGCAGTCCACACCTAAAGTGAATTTAGCATCAGGCTCCAGTACAGTTATGTAGTTGTTTCGTTGGAAAGTGTCTTTACATCCTCGATGAATGGCCGTCAGCCTAACAGTGTAAACACCGGGCTTGGAGTAAGCGTATATAGGGTTCAACGCTCCACTTGTGGCACCATCGCCGAATTCCCATAGATAACTCATGGGTGGCCATCCGGTAGATTGATTGGTGAAATATACATTCTGGTTATTACACACAACCAACGGTGTAGCTACAAATTTTGCTGTAGGTATGAAACCGGCTCTAACTTCAAGAGTATCATATATGATACAGCCTTGTATCGTTTCAATTTTCACCACCACTTGGAACACACCGCTGTCTGTATACGTATATGCCGGACTTCCTAAAACTGAACTATCTCCGTTACCGAAATACCATTTGTATGACTTAACGGGATATGGGTAGTAATAACCACTGTCTCTGTACAGGTCCACATTGAAATTAACGCTTAGAGGCACACAACCGGAGTCTACGTTTTGTCTTGCATTAATGTATAATGGGAAGATTTTTACAAACCCTTTCCTTGTCAATGTATCCTTACATCCAAATTGGTTGGTGGCTATTAAGGTTATGGTATACTGTCCGTTTTGTGTGTATGTGTGTGATGGACTTGCCGCGGTACTTGTATTTCCATCACCAAAGTCCCACAGGTATTGGGTCATTGGATAATAGGTCGTAAACTTAACTGTTTGCGGTGCCGGACACAAGGTATCAGGCTCAATATAGAAACTGATATCCGGCTGCGGGCGAACATATATCTTCTTGATGAACGTATCGGGACACGCATTGCCATAAGTTGAGATCAACCTTACAGTATACAAACCCGAATTATTGTATGTATGCTTAACCGTAGAGTTTGGCGAAGTAATAGATCCTCCATCTCCAAAGTTCCAAGCATGTACACTTGCTCCTGAAGCAGATGTATTGGTAAATGTCACTTCACTTCCTATACATACGGAGTCGGGAGCTGTGAAAGAAGCATCGGGCTTATATATCCTTATGTAGTTGGTCTTTATCTCTTCTTTGATACAACCTGTACTGCTGTCAAAAACAGATAGTTTCACCGTATACGTTTTGGGTGCTGGGCCGGTATATGTATGCGAAGGTGATTTTAAATATGATTTAGGGGTAAGGTCCCCAAAGTCCCACTCATAACGATAAGGGCCTGTCGTACCGGTTGCCGTACCCGTAAAAGTAACAGTACCGGGTGCTGAGCAAAACTCGGTCTTGTTCGCTGTAAAACCTACGGTAGGCGTAGGAAATACGTCGATGTACTGCTTTTTGGTAAGTGTCTCAAAACAACCTTTACTGTTGGTTACCGTAAGCGAAACATCGTAAGGACCATCGTTGTATACGTTTGTAGGATTCTTGGCAGTTGAAGGGGCACTGTTTGTAAATACCCAAAAATAAGTACCGGCACCTGCAACATTAAGATTACTGTTATCCGTGAAGTTCACCGTCATTGGAGGGCAGCCTTTCTGCGGATTTCCGGAGAAGCTCACAGACGGCTTGGGATACACTTCTATCATACCTGTTTTGGTAACAGTGGAGGTTCCTCCCGGTCCGGTAACAGTATGTGTTATCGTAAATGTACCGGCCGCTGTAAAAAGTTTGGATGGGTTTGCTTTAGATGATGATGTTCCTCCGAGATTCCAAGTATGTGTGTATGAACTGCTCTGAACAGAACCATTCGAGTTGAACTGTACCAATAGAGGTACACATCCTTGAGTGACATTTGCTGTAAAGTCCGCATTGGGTTGCGCCTGTGCAAGAATGCTCAGCAACATACACGAAATCACCAATCCAACTCTTCTGATATACTTCATAAAAATTCGGGTCTCGGGCTTTATAAAAAATTAAGGTATTCCTAAATGATATATTTGTATGTTTAACAGACGGTTATACCGTGGTAATCGTTGGTTAATAATCAATGTTTTTGAGGATTTTAATACCTCCGGCTAAGAAGCTTTTTTTTAGTAGATTCCGATAAATAATTTTCACAATGAGTTATCCTTATCAGATACAGGACAAAGAAGGCTATTTCACCTCATATGAGCAGAGTGTAAACGACCCTGAAGGTTTTTGGGAAAATGTCGCCAACTCCTTCCTGTGGCGAAAAAAATGGGATAAGGTGCTTGAATGGGACTTTAAAACACCCAACATCAAATGGTTCTTAAACGCAAAACTCAACATAACAGAAAATTGTCTCGATAGGCATTTGGAAAACAATGGTGACGATATAGCTATAATATGGGAGCCCAACAACCCCAACGACGAAGTACGAAAACTCACATATAAAGAGCTACACGCAGAAGTATGCCGTTTTGCTCATATATTGAAAAACAACGGAGTGAAAAAGGGCGACAGAATCTGCCTATACATGGGCATGATTCCCGAATTGGCCATAGCGGTATTGGCATGTGCCAGAATAGGTGCTGTTCATTCCGTGATATTCGGAGGTTTTAGTGCAAAAAGTATTGCCGACAGGGTTATTGATGCAAATGCCGAATATATAATCACTTGTGACGGTGCGTACCGTGGAGCAAAAGAAATACCTCTAAAATCTGTGGTGGATGATGCGTTGACACAATGCCCTTTTGTAAAAAAAGTGATCGTGTACGAACGTACAGGTACATCTGTAAGCATGATAAAGGACAGAGATGTGTGGTGGGACGATGAAATGCAAAAGGTGATAGAATCGGGGCTTACCGATTTCCCTGCGGAAGAAATGGATTCCGAAGACATGCTTTTCATCCTCTATACATCTGGCTCAACAGGCAAACCCAAAGGTGTCGTGCATACTTGCGGGGGGTACATGGTCTATACCACTTATTCCTTTGTAAATGTATTTCAATACAAACCCGGTGATGTATACTTCTGTACTGCTGATGTGGGCTGGATAACAGGGCACAGCTACATAATTTATGGTCCACTTGCGGCGGGGGCCACGGGGCTAATGTTTGAAGGGGTACCTACTTGGCCCGACGCAGGTAGGTTTTGGGATATCACCGACAAACACAAAGTGAACATATTGTACACCGCACCTACCGCAATACGCAGCCTTATGGCGAGCGGATTGGAGCATGTGGAAAAACATGACCTCCGCTCGCTGAAAGTATTGGGTAGTGTCGGCGAACCCATCAATGAAGAAGCATGGGAGTGGTTTCACAAATATATCGGTAAAGGGAAGTGTCCAATAGTGGATACTTGGTGGCAAACAGAGACAGGAGGTATAATGATATCCAACCTTGCGGGCGTAACTCCCGCCAAACCTGCACACGCAACCCTTCCGCTACCCGGTATACAACCTGTATTGGTGGATGAGAATGGAAATGAAGTTGAGGGGAATGGTGTTTCAGGCAATCTATGCATAAAGTTCCCTTGGCCGTCTATGATACGCACAACATATGGCGACCATGAACGATGTAGGCAAACGTACTTCTCTACTTATGAGAACAAATATTTCACAGGAGATGGTTGTCTTAGAGATGAGGACGGCAACTATCGTATAACAGGACGCGTGGATGATGTGATGAATGTAAGCGGACACCGCATCGGAACTGCCGAAGTTGAGAATGCCATCAATATGCATGATGGAGTGATAGAAAGTGCGGTTGTAGGGTACCCTCATGACGTGAAAGGGACCGGCATCTACGCCTTTGTAATAACAGAGCATATACATCACGACGAAGACCATGCTCGTAACGATATTGCACAAACCGTCGCCCGTGTAATAGGCCCGATAGCCAAACCGGATAAAGTACAGTTCGTAACAGGACTGCCTAAAACGCGCAGCGGGAAGATCATGCGTAGAATACTGCGAAAAATAGCCGAAGGCAATACAGACAGTTTAGGCGATACAAGCACGCTGCTTGACCCTGCCATTGTGGATGAGATAATAAAAGGGAAGGTCTGACAACCTACTCTTCATGTATATTTTACTTAAAGAGCAGGTTAACAACAAATAACCTGCTCTTTTTCTATTTTTGCACACTTTATTGAAATTATCATGTACGAACCAATAACAGATGCGCAGCTGCTTGAAGTGGCGGAGAGATTCGGGACACCTACATATGTATATCATGCTGAGAAAATAGCAGAACAATACAATAGGTTGAAACAGGCATTTTCAGGACATCCTACCAGGATATTCTATGCATGTAAGGCATTGACCAACATCAACATACTCAAGTATTTGAAAGGTTTGGGCTCGAGCATAGACTGTGTGAGCATCGGTGAGGTACAATTGGCACTCAGGGCCGGTTATGATAAAAACGACATCCTGTTCACTCCAAACTGTGTAGACTTTGATGAGATAGTTGAGGGAACAAAACTCGGTGTAAACATCAACATCGACAATATTTCGATATTGGAGAAGTTCGGTCACGAATTTGGAAGCAGCTACCCTATATGCATACGCATCAACCCACATATTGAAGCAGGCGGCAACTACAAAATATCCACCGGTCACGTAGACAGTAAGTTTGGTATCTCTTATTATCAAATGAGGCATATCGAGCGCGTGGTAAAAGCAACAGGACTGCAAGTGAAAGGCCTGCACATGCACACAGGCAGTGAGATAAAGGATGTAAGTGTGTTTATGCGCGGCTTGGAGATCATGTTTGAGATAGCAAGAGAAAGCCATTTTAAAACATTGGAATATTTGGACCTCGGCAGTGGTTTCAAAGTACCATACAAAGACGACGAAATAGGAACCGATGTTGAAGACTTGGGCAAACAATTGACAAATGCAGTTCGTGAGTTTGAAAAAGAGTACGGGCGTTCATTGGAAATATGGTTTGAGCCGGGTAAGTTTCTTGTAAGTGAGGCAGGTTCTTTCATCGTAAAAACAAATGTCATCAAACAAACCCCCGCTACAGTTTTCGTAGGTGTCGACTCCGGCTTCAACCACTTGATTCGCCCTATGTTCTACGAATCATATCATAAGATCACCAACCTGAACAATCCAAACGGAACAAAGCGTATCTATACTGTAGTAGGTAACATATGCGAGACCGACACATTTGCTTGGGACAGAGTGATAAGCGAAGTACACGAAGGTGATGTACTTAGGTTTCACAATGCGGGTGCTTATTGCTTCATGATGAGTAGCAACTTCAACTCAAGAATGAAACCTGCGGAAGTATTGTTCATCGACGGTGAGTTCAAAGAAATTCGCAAAAGAGACGAGTTTGAAGATCTGTTGCACAATCAGGTGGAAGTACTTTAAGAATGTTTAACGAACAGTCTACAGGTTATTGATAATAAGGAATTACATTTGTCCGTTGAATTAATGTAGCAACACATGAAAAGCATAGCGGTATTTTGCGGTTCGAGTGAGGGTTATCTGGAGACCTACATGGAGCAAGCTTACAAATTGGGAGGTGAGCTTGCCGAAAGGGGTATCGAGGTCGTATATGGAGGTGCAAAAGTGGGACTTATGGGTGCCGTTGCCGATGGTGTGTTGGACAATGAAGGTAAAATAACAGGCGTCATACCCAACTTTCTACAAACAAAAGAGGTGGCGCATGAGGGACTTACGGAACTGATAGTTGTAAATACCATGCACGAGCGTAAGATGAAAATGTACGAGCGTTGCGATGGTGTCATCATACTGCCCGGTGGATGGGGAACGATGGACGAAATGTTCGAAATGCTTACTTGGGGCTACTTGGGTATGCACCAAAAGCCCGTCGGACTACTCAACATCAATGGCTACTACGATGCACTCAAGGCCATGAACAGTACCATGGTACAAGAAGGCTTTCTGAACGAGTGGGCTCGCTCCATACTCATATTCGACGCGGATCTTGAAAGCTTATTGGAGAAAATGGAGAACTACAATGCTCCCGAACTACCCAAAGTAATAAATAAACAAACCACTTAGGCGGGGATTAAATGCCCGAAAAAGGCATATGCCACTATTATCGCCACCACCACACTTACCAAGTCTGCAAACAATCCGCATATAAGCGCATACTTCGTATTCTTGATATTTACACTGCCGAAATATACCGCCAACACGTAAAAGGTGGTTTCTGTGGAACCTTGAATTATTGCCGCCAACTTCCCTTGAAAAGAATCTACACCGTGTGCATTCATCACATCCACCATAACGCCACGCGCACCACTGCCGCTTAACGGTTTCATCAACCCGATAGGTAAGTCCGCCACCCAATCGGTAGGCATCCCCAATGTAGCAACAACGTTACCTATACCATCCACCAGATAACCCATACAGCCTGAAGTGCGAAAAACACTTATCGCCACCAACATGGCCACCAAATAAGGGATGATGCGTATGGCTACATTAAAACCTTCTTTCGCACCGTCCACAAAGTGGTCGTAAACGTTTATTTTCTTCACTACACCTGCTACTATAAACATCACCACCAACAGCATGATAATACCTGCTCCTATTGCCCCTATCGCCGTACTCATTTGTTCGGGAGGCAGCTTTGATAGGAAGTAATACATCAAAGCTATTATTGCTCCGAAACCTCCCACAAACATCAACACAGGCAATTTGAACAGATTTATCTTTTGATAGAATGCCACTGCTATCATACCTGCAACAAAAGAAATGAATGTCACTATCAAGGTTGGTAGAAAAATATCGGCAGCGTTGAACCCTACCACACCTTGCTCAATGGCCAATGTTTGCGTAATGGCGATAACGGATGTGGGAATCAATGTGACGCCTGCCGTATTCAGCACCAAAAACATTATCTGAGCATCGCTGGCAGTTGTCTCACTTTCGTTAAGGTCTTGCAACTCCTCCATTGCCTTCAGTCCAAGTGGCGTTGCCGCATTGTCAAGGCCAAGCATGTTTGCCGAGAAGTTCATCATCATACTGCCGCTTGCAGGGTGCTCTTTGGGTACACCCCTGAACAGCACTTTAAAGAATGGAGACACCGATTTGGAAAATGCACTTATCACTCCACCCTTCTCACCTACACGCATTATACCCAGCCACAAAGCCATCATTCCGGTCAACCCGATGGATATGGTGAACCCTGTCTTTGCACTTTCGAACATTCCGTTCATCATTTCACTCATAATGGTTCCGTCTCCCGTTGCCACTGCTTTTATCAGTGCAACAACAAAGCCGATAACAAAAAACGCTACCCATATGTAGTTAAGTGCCATGACTTAAAAGTAAAAAAGAAAGGCTACTATGTACAGTAGCCTTTCAAATAAATATCGTTTGTGTTTTTATTATTCCGCAGATTCGCTTGCTTCTTCAGGCTCATCTTCCATCACATCTTCATCGGCCTCCATTTCAGGAATATTATCTTGCTTGGAGAAGCTGGCCAACCATTTACCGTTTTGCTTGACCATATCCAACTTTTGCTCACCGGGTTCAGAAGACATTTTGTATTTAACAACAGCATTGTCTCCATCCACTTTTACTTCGGTTATTTCAATCTTGATGTTTTTGGCTTCTTTCCTTGCAGAATCAGCTGTCGATACGGAAAATTGCTCCACCAAATCTATCAGCCCCTTCGTATCATCTGTAGATACCGCTCTGGCTTTATCGTATTCCATATGATACAACCCTGTCAAGAACTGCTCGGCAGCAGCCTCGGGTGTATTCTTACTACAAGCGACAAAGCTTAAAACAATAAACGTGGCGACGAATATTTGTATGATACGACTTTTGAACATGGTTTATTTTTTCGATTGAAGCAAAGGTATCACTTAAATCGAATTTGGCAAACGAGCCTTGTGTCCTCATTTCGGTATAGATCGTCCACACCTATATATGTTCTGCCGAACCGTGTATGAGGCTCTAAATCAATGTTATTGTCTATACCGTTCTTCAACGCTTTATATATCATCTCCGAACAGTACATTCGGTCGTCCGTCTTAAGGTCAAAGTCCATATCGAACATTACCTGTTGCCTGTAAAAGCTGTCTATCACTCCAACCAGACCTGGCAATGCACTATCCGAATAAGGATATCTAAACACAGCATATGCCATATTATTGGCAGGAGAAAACCAGAAAACGGCACGATCTTTACGAAGTTTTTCATTGGGATTATCCTCACCACCGATGCTGTGATAAACAAAAGGCTGTCCGTTTTCTATGACAACCATTCCACAATGCGAATACGTTTTATCGGTGGTATTCAATTGGGATAACATATAGCTTGTCATATCGTCTCCCCTTCTCACCACAAGGTCGCCTGTCCTCAACAACCGGTTTGTGGAATCAACCGCCGCTTTGTTCCATGGATTGTTCTTTCTCTTCAAATAGGCCTTGTTCCCGGTGTGTTTGTTGGCAGAGTTTGCATCAACGATTCTGTAAATATGTATACCGGCATACAAAACTCCTCCCAAGAGGGTTATCAGCAACATCCTTTTTGCTATTGAAGCTGCATTGTATGTTTTTGGTTTATTCAATCGTTACAAATGATGTTGGCAAAAATAGCCATTATTAACACCTATACGGATATTGAAATAAATCGGGCCTGCTGTACTAACTTTATCGCCTGTTAACTGTTGTTACAGTGCAGATAATATCATAGTATGGCATATAGATCGTTAAGTGCATTTATAGACAAGTTGGAACAGAAAGGCGAATTGATACGTATCGACACTTTTGTCGATCCTGTATTGGAAATAGCTGAAATAGCCGACCGTGTTTCGAAAACCCCTGAGAAAAACAAGGCGTTACTGTTTGAAAACACAGGAACAGATTTCCCACTGCTCATCAACTCTATGGGCAGTGAAAGACGCATGTGTATAGCTTTGGGGGTGGAAGATTTGGACGAAGTGGCACACGATATAGAAGAACTGTTCAAGAAACTCACAGGTCCGAAGAATGGTTTGATAGAAAAACTGGCCATGTTGCCACAGCTTGGGAAGTTTGCATCTTGGATGCCTAAAGTGGTAAGTGGGAAAGGAGCTTGTCAAGAAGTGATAATGAATGAACCCGACCTATCGAAACTACCGATACTGAAATGTTGGCCAAAAGACGGTGGACGATTTATAACATTGCCAAGCATACATACCAAAGACCCTAACACAAACATTCGGAATATAGGCATGTACCGCATGCAAGTGTTCGATAAGAACATGACAGCAATGCACTGGCATAAACACAAAGTTTCCGCCAGACATTTCAACGAATATAAAAAGCTTGGGAAACGTATGCCCGTAGCGGTTGCCATTGGTGGAGATCCGGTTTATACCTATTCTGCAACAGCTCCCCTACCGGACAATGTGGACGAGTACATGTTGGCAGGATTCCTTCGTAAGAAACGTGTTGAATTGGTAAAATGTATCACTCAGCCTGATATAGAGGTACCCGCAGATGCCGATTTCATCATAGAAGGCTACATCGACCCTGAAGAAGAGCTGATATGGGAAGGGCCATTCGGAGACCACACAGGATATTATTCCTTACCCGACTGGTACCCACGTTTTCACGTAACGGCTATTACACACAAAAAGAACCCAGTCTATCCGGCAACAATCGTAGGTATACCTCCTCAAGAAGATGCTTGGTTGGGTAAAGCAACAGAAAGGATATTTCTTGCTCCCATAAAAATGACAATGGTGCCTGAAATAGAAGATATGAATATGCCTGTGGAGGGTGTGTTTCATAATCTTGTTATCACCTCCATCAAAAAAGAATACGCGGGGCAGGGGCAGAAAGTGATGAATGCTATGTGGGGTGCAGGTCAAATGATGTTCAACAAAATACTGGCCATTACCGACAGTGAGGTTGATATCACCGATTACAAAAAGCTGTCGCAGCATGTGTTCAACAATCTGAACTCTGCAACAGACATATACTTCAGCCAAGGGCCTATGGATGTGTTGGATCACAGTTGCAGCAAATTAGGTTTTGGAGGTAAGATGTGTATTGATGGAACCAAAAAATGGGAAGAAGAACTATCAGAACCTATATCTGCGTTTAATTTATCGAACGAATTCTCTGCACAAGTATTGACAAATACTTTTCCTGAAATAAAGGGCATAAACGAATACCTACCTAAAGAATTAGGACTACCCGTATTGTTTGTTGCCGTAGAAAAGAATAGAAAGGGGCATGTAAAAGAGCTGCATGAACAATTATGCGCAAGACCTGAATTAAAAGGGTTCAAGATGATACTGTATGTGGAACATACGGTTGACGCCGATAATATAGCCGACTTCTTATGGCGTTTTTGTAACAACCTCGACCCAAGAAGAGACCATTTCTATGGAGATACCGGTATTATAGGGCTCGATGGCACAAGAAAAACAAAAGCCTTCGACGGGTTTGAACGCCCATGGCCAAACATCATTGTTGCCGATGATGAGACCATCAAATCTGTGGACGACAAATGGAGTGGACTGAATTTAGGTGAACTTATACCATCCCCTTCGTTGAAATATAAATCACAGATGTATGGTGAGGAAGCAGAGGTTGCGGAAAATGCATAGTATATCAGTCGGTATTTTATACTTTTAATACAAAGCCGACTACATTGATACGTTTCTTGTTCATATTGCTACTGTTTCCACTGTGCACCAATGCGCAGAGCGACAGTATAGCTACACAAGAAGAAACGATAGATAAACGCATAATGTTCCGTTCTAAGGTTACACAGCTCACATCATACCTGAACGAAGGTAACGGAAGTGCCGCCAAAAGACTGTTTAAAAGCGTATCAGATGATATGCAAATATTCATAGCAGATACAAAGTCGGCGATGGATAGCACGAAGGGGTCGGAGCATAAGAAATTGGAACAGAAATTTGATAGACAACAACAGTTGTTCATGCAGTTTCAAAGGTTCGAGCCGAACTTGATACGCAACAAGAGCTCCATCAATACCTGGACAGACCAGTTTATCCAAACATTGTATTAATTTCTTGAAGAAAATTTGGTGGTTTGATAAATGTACTTACTTTTGTAAGTAATTACTCACATACAATGACTGAAAAACAAGAGAAAATATTAGGTGCCGCATTGGAACTGTTTGCAAAAGATGGGTATCATGCTACCAGTACAAGCAAGATAGCCAAGCATGCCGGTGTGTCTGAAGCGCTTATTTTCCGTCATTTTGAGAATAAAGAGGGACTATTGAACGCAATAATGGATGTGGGCGGGCAAAAAGCCCATGAACTATATGCCAAAATAGTATTTACGACAGACCCGAAAGAGCTTTTGAAAAAGGCTATAAACATTCTCTTTGAAGTACCTGAAGAAGAATATGAGATGTGGCGGCTGATGTATGCGCTAAAATGGCAAACAAACGGCTATAATACAGAATCAAAAGAGCCGCTGATGTTGGCTTTGAACAATGCCTTTAAAAAACTTGGATACAAAAACCCGGAAGCTGAATCTGAATTGATATTGATGATCATTGACGGAGCAGTCACTTCATTCTTATTGCACCCACCGAAAAACAAGGAAGACATACGTAAAGCAATTTTTGACAAATACGATCTATAACTATTTTTTTAATCAATAATGTAAGTAAGTAATCGCTTATTATAAAACAAAAAGTCATGAAAAAAATAATCTTAGTAACAGGAGCATCATCAGGAATGGGTAAAGATTTTGCCCTACAACTGGTAAAAGAAGGACACACCGTTTACGGTGCAGCGCGTCGCATAGAAAAGATGGATGACATTGCTGCAGCCGGTGGACATACCATTGCTATGGACATTACCAACGAAGAGAATGTTCAGACATGTGTAGACAAAATAAAATCGGAACAAGGAAGAATAGATGTGTTGATCAATAATGCAGGCTTTGGCCTGTATGGTGCAGTTGAAGATGTGACAATGGAAGAGGCTCGCTACCAATTTGATGTCAACTTATTCGGTTTGGCAGGCTTGACACAAAAAGTAATTCCACATATGCGTAAGCGACATTCAGGTACCATAATCAACATCTCATCCATGGGAGGGAAAATGTATACTCCATTGGGAGCCTGGTATCATGCCACCAAACATGCACTTGAAGGCTGGAGCGATGCCCTACGCCTTGAGCTGCAACAATTCGGTATCAATGTGGTTATTGTAGAACCGGGTGCTATCACCACTGAATGGGGAGGCATTATGAGTAAACCGATGTTGGAACGATCAATAGGTGGAGCATATGAAAATATGGCCAAACAAATAGCCGACAGAACCGATGAGATGTATGAAAAAGGTGAGGGCTCACCTGTAAGTGTTATTACCGACCTTGTTTCAAAGGCAGTGAACAGCACCAGACCTAAAACGCGCTATGCAGGAGGAAAATATGCAAAACCAATGATGTGGATACGCAAATACCTTGGAGATAGAATATTTGACAAAGCGGTAATGAGCCAAATAAAATAACCATGCTAAAAAAAATACTGAAGATGACAGGTATAATCATATTAAGCGTCATATTACTGTTGACAGTTGTAACGGTAATATTTGTGAACACCAGCCCACAGTTTGGCGGCAAACCGACAAAGGAGCAAAAGCTGGTGTATGCTACTACAGGATACTATACAGACGGTAAGTTCGTCAATCAGATAGCATCGGAAATGGAAGTAGGTGTCAAGGATATTCCATGGTTGTTATACGAACAGCTGAAAGGAGATCCTCACAGGCAACCTACTTCAAAATTTGATGTGCAGCATATTGATTCGATGGATATCGAGCTGAAACCCGATTCCATTTCAAGACTTACATGGTTCGGGCATTCGGCATTCCTTTTGGAAATAGCCGGTAAGAAAATATTGTTGGACCCTATGTTCGGAGATGTGCCTGCTCCACATCCATGGTTGGGCAAATCCAGATACTCAAACGGACTACCCATAGAGATAGAGAAACTACCGAAGATAGATGCCATTATCATGTCTCACGATCACTACGACCATCTGGACTATGGCTCGATAATGAAGTTGAAAGAAAAAACGGAGCAGTTTTATATGCCATTGGGTGTAGGTGCTCATTTCAGGAAATGGGGCGTAGCAGAAAACAGGATTCATGAGCTGGCATGGTGGGATGATATTGTACTTGACAGCCTTAAGTTCACTTGCACACCTGCAAGACATTTTTCAGGCAGAGGTTTTACCGATAAAGCAACAACCCTATGGGCATCTTGGGTAATACAATCACCTGATAAGAACATTTACTTCAGCGGTGATAGTGGATATGGCCCTCACTTCAAAGAGATAGGTAAAAAGTTCGGCACCTTTGACTATGCTATGATGGAATGTGGACAGTACAATGAGAAGTGGCAAGCCATACATATGATGCCCGAAGAAACCATACAAGCTGCGATAGATGTAAATGCAAAGATCACTCAACCTATACACTGGGGTGCTTTCACTCTGTCACTTCATAGTTGGACAGACCCCATTGAACGTGCGAGCAAAGAAGCCGGTAAAAGAAACATGGCATTGTGTACACCTGCAATCGGTGAACCTGTACTTATTGGACAAGAATATCCCAACAATCCTTGGTGGGAAAAGTATAAATAACATTTATTGTAACTTAATGATGTAAACGAAGGCATATGTTCATCAAAAAGAATTTCAGTGCAAGGGAATTGATACAATTCTCCGGACGCCATATTATATGGCTGACCGCTTGGGCTACCATCATTACAATGATATTTGAGTTCACGCATTGGGAGTGGATGAGCATTCCTTGGCTACCACTTGCCGCAATAGGTACTGCAGTAGCATTTTACCTTGGTTTTAAAAACAACAGCGCCTATGATCGACTATGGGAAGCTCGTAAGATATGGGGTGCTATTGTAAACAGCAGTAGAATGTGGGGTGCAACCGTCAGAGGTTATGTAAGCAATCAATTCAGAGATGCACATGTAAGTGAAGAAGAATTGCAAGCCATACACAAAAAGCTGCTATACAGACATATTGGATGGCTATATAGCTTAAGGAGCCAGTTGCTTGTGCCTACACCTTGGGAGCATATTAGCCAAAGTAAACATTACAGAAAAGTGGCCGAGCGTTATAAAGTAATGTGGGGTGTCGGCATGAATGATGAAGAGATAACAGAAGAGCAGCTTAGCCTACACCTTCCTGATGAGGAGATAGACCGACTGAAAGGATATAAAAACACCGCCACTCAAATCATCGACCAACAATCGCAAGATCTGAAAGAACTAAGGAGCAAGCACTTGATAGATGATTTCAGACATATGGAGTTGCAGAAAATACTCAACGACTTTTATACGCATCAAGGCAAGGCGGAACGCATCAAGAAGTTCCCACTGCCTCGTCAGTATGGTAGTGCAAGCTTTGTATTCGTATCGATATTTATCTTCTTGCTACCATTTGGTATCGTGTCCGAGTTTCACAAGTTGGGAGAATTCGCAGTATGGTTGTCGATACCGTTCATCGTGATAGTGGGATGGGTATTTGTGATGATGGAACTTATCGGTGACTATTCCGAAAATCCTTTTGAGGGATTAGGTAATGACATACCGATGCTATCGCTATGCCGCACAATAGAAATAGACTTGAAAGAGATGCTCGGCGAAAAGGATTTACCTCCTGCAATAGAACCTAGAGGGTCCGTGTTGATATAAAATAGTATTTTGTATCATCATGGAAGAGCGCATTAAGCTTACTAATGGTTATCGTTGGTTTAGATGGGTCTTTGTTTTCATTGGTTCCTTTGCAATAATAGGTCTATTGTCCGGAGACTACTTGGTGAATAATTCAATTGGTTTGGTTATTTGTATTCTGCTGTTTTATCTATTTAATAAATCTCGCAGAATATTCTTCGACAGTAGAAATATCTATATCGTACACGGCAATCATGAAAAAGAAATTCCACTAAGAACGGTAAAGAGCTTAAAGAGAAGCAGGGGGAAGGTGAACAGCCAACGGTTTTGGATAGTGGCCTATGAGGGTGATGGTGCTCAGGAAAAAAAGTTCAGGTTTTTTAGCAATCCTTTCGACAGTACAATAAAACAGTTCAAACAAGCCATTAAAGAGCATAATGCAGGTGTAGTTATATGGGACCACCCTTTCTTTAATCACTGACTTTCCTTGCCTATAAATAATATCTTAATTGTCTAAAACAGTAGTTTTTAAGTATTTTCACAGTTCGTTATTAGAGAGGCAATATTTATTTGACAGGTATTGAATATCAAAAGAAACTATTGTGAAAGCTATAATACCGGTTGCAGGAGCAGGAACGAAACTTCGCCCGTTAACCTATACACAGCCAAAGGCACTTATTCCGATAGCGGGCAAAACCATCCTTAGCGTCATCATAGACCAACTGAAAGACGCAGGTGTGGATGAGTTTGTATTTGTAATAGGTTATCTCGGAGAAAAAATTCAACGTTATTTATCAAAAAGCTATCCCGACTTAAAATATACGCTTGTCAATCAAACGGACAGGCGAGGCACAGGTCATGCCATATGGTTGACACGCAACGCCGTACAGAATGATGAAGTGATGATCGTACTCGGAGATACCATCTGCGACTATAATGTAACAAGTGTACTCAATAGCGGTACATCCATGATAGGTGTGCGCAAAGTAGATGACCCTCGCGGATTTGGTGTGGCCGAACTTGGCGACAAGGACAACGTACTAAAAGTGGTTGAAAAGCCTCTGATTCCAAAGTCCAACATGGCTATGGTAGGCGTGTACTACATAAAGGAAACAGATGCTCTCTTCAGTGCACTGGACAAGCATTTAAGCAGTCGTGCAGACGAAGAAGGCGAATACCATCTGACCAATGCATTGCAGTATATGATAGAGCAAGGAATATCCTTCAATGCCTTCCGTGTGAACAATTGGTTCGACTGCGGTAAAAAAGAAAGCCTCTTAAGTACCAACGCCATCCTACTGAAAGAAAAAAGTGATTATACCGAAGGGCAACCTTCCTATCAATATGATACCAGTGTTATCATTCCACCTGTGAGCATTGCCGAGGGGTGTAACATCAGCCACTCTATAATCGGACCGAATGTGACCATTGGTGAAAACACGACAATACAATCTTCGATCATCAAAGACACAATAATCGGCTCTTTTGCAGAGTTGGACGAAGTTGTCTTACACTCTTCAATTATCGGTAGCGATGCTTTTGTACGTGGGCTAAGTCAAAGCCTGAACATCGGTGACAATACGGAAATAGACTTGGGGTAGAATTATTTTAAAGGAAGCTTTGTAGCATCTTTCTTAAGTGCCTGCTCCCAACGCCAAGCGGTATCCATCATTTCTTCAAGGCCGTATTTGATGTCCCAGTCCAATAACGCTCGTGCTTTGCAATTGTCTGCATAAACAGCCACTACATCTCCGGGACGTCTCGGGCCTAAATTATAATTCAACTTTTCACCTGATACTTTTTCAAAGGCTTGAATCAGCTCAAGTACTGTAACTCCCTCACCTGTACCAAGATTGAACACTTCACAAGCATCTGTATTTTTATCTTCAATCAGGTATTGCAAGCTTTTTGTATGCGCATTGGCTATATCCATTACATGTATATAGTCTCTTACACAAGAGCCGTCACGAGTATCGTAGTCCGAGCCAAAGACATTCATTTCGGGCAACTTACCTATTGCTGTCTGCGTAATAACAGGTACGAGGTTTTCAGGCTTTTCTTGTAGCTCTCCTATTATAGCAGAAGGATGTGCGCCAACAGGGTTAAAGTATCTGAGCAGTATAACTTTAAAATCAGGATTCACTCTACTGAAGTCTCTGCAGATAGCCTCACCCATTTGCTTGGTGCGTGCATATGGCGACTCGGGCTCAGCCAAATCGGCTTTTTCATCAACAGGTAGTTTCGTAGGGTTACCATACACTGAGCATGATGATGAGAAAACGAAGTTGTTTACATTGTTCTCTTGTGCGCATTGCAACAGGTTAACCAAAGAATCAAGATTGTTTCTGAAGTACTTCAAAGGATATTGTACCGACTCCGGAACAGATTTGTAAGCAGCAAAGTGTATAATGCCTGTAATGTCGGGATTTTCAATAAAAACAGCTTCCGTATCCTCAAGGTCACAAAGGTTTACTTTGTAGTTCTTCACAGGCTTGCCTGTAACCTTCTCAATGCCTTCAAGCATACGTAACGAGCCCCTTGATAGGTCGTCGATGGATATCACTTCAAATCCATTCTCTATCAGGTCTACAATCGTATGACCGCCAATGTATCCACATCCTCCGGTTACTAGTATTTTACTCATAGGGGGTATTCTAAGCTGCAAATATACCGTATCTATTTAACCTGCTGCATTTCTACCAGTTTTTTGTAGAAACCGTCTTTTGCGATAAGTGTTTCGTGAGTACCACGCTCTACTATTCTACCTTTATCTAGCACGACTATCTCGTCAGCATGTTGTACGGTGGAAAGACGGTGTGCGATGACTATGCTAGTACGGTCTTTCATCAAATTGTTGATGGCGTCCTGTACTATACGCTCACTCTCTGTATCAAGCGATGATGTAGCCTCATCCAATATCAATATAGGAGGGTTTTTCAATACCGCACGTGCGATGGTAATACGCTGACGCTCACCACCGCTCAATCTTGTTCCTCTGTCTCCTACTACTGTTTCGTATCCTTCTTCTTTTTGAGCAATAAACTTGTGTGCATTGGCCACTTTTGCCGCTTCTTCAACCTTTTCCAACGATTGGGTATCGGCCCCTAAAGTGATATTGTTCAAAATGGTATCGTTGAACAATATCGGTTCTTGGTTCACAATTCCCATTAGTTTACGAAGGTCACTCAGGCTATACTCTTTAATATTTACACCATCTATCAACACCTCTCCTTGACTGACATCATGGAAGCGAGGTACCATATCCGCAAGTGTGGATTTACCCGCACCCGATGCTCCCACAAGTGCCACCATCTTACCTTTTTCAATCGTCAGGTTTATTTCATCGAGTATCTTCTTATCACCATAATAGAAGTTCACTCCTTTCAACTCTATCTTGTCATTGAAGCTATTGACAGCTATCGGATGCTCAACTTCAGTAATGGCATTCTCCGCTTCAAGCAACTGTTCTATCCTTTCCAAAGCGGCTGAACCTTTTTGGACATTGTAAAATGCGGAAGAAAGATTTTTAAACGGGTTGATGATCTGCGTGAACAAGGCTATGTATGTCAAAAACCATTCTCCTTGGAAGCCTGTGGTGTTGCTCAACACCAATCTACCACCATACCATAGTATGATACTCACGACCAATACGCCCATCGTTTCAGACATTGGAGAAGCCAATTCGCGACGTGCTGCTATTTTGTTCTTGGTATGAAATATCAGATCGTTGAATTTAGTGAAACGAGAATGCTGGTGTTTCTCCGCATTGAATGCCTTCACCACTCGCATACCACTCAAGGTTTCATCTATCACCTCCATAATACTCCCGAGATGTTGTTGTGCAATAGTCGATGTTCTTTTCAACGACTTGCTTATCCTACCTATGATGATACCTGCAACCGGCAAGAATATGAAAAGGAAAATGGTAAGCTGCGGACTCATGTGTACCATCATCCCCAAGAAGAAGATAATAGTCAATGGTTCTCTGATAAATACCTCCAACACACTCACAATGGAATATTCCACCTCATTGATGTCATTGGTCATTCTCGAAACAAGGTCTCCTTTACGTTCCTCAGTAAAAAAGCCTATCGGCAATGACAATGTTTTTGTAAACAGGTCATCTCTCAATCTTCTGAGAATAGAGTTTCTCAGCGGATTGAGAATATATAGTGATAGATACAAAAACAGATTCTTAAACAACGTGAAAACAACTGCAGCAATACATACATATAACAATGCTGTTTGCTTGCCATCATTCCGAATTATATTATTTACAGCACCCGATACGATCTCTGTGATATTTGTATCTCCTGTACTAATGGTAAGCTCATCAGCACTAGAAAATATCACTTGCAATATTGGGCCCAACATCATCAGCGATACCAATGAGAACAGCACCGCCAATAAGCTGAACGTGAAATACAGCGATATCTTGGGTTTATGATCTTTTAAATAACGTAACAGTCTTGAAACCTTCTTCATAGGCTTTATTCGATAGTGTAAGAAACACTACCGTCTTTTTCATCTTTTAACATAACACCCGCTTCCGTAAGCTTATTGCGTATCAGATCGGATGTAGCATAGTCTTTTCTTGTACGTGCGTCATTTCTTATTTCTATAAGCAATGAAAGCACTTGATCTATTTTATTGTCTTGCTGCACTTGTAGCGGCTTCATTCCAAGCACCTCTACAAGATATGTGTCGAATGTAGACAACATCAACTTATATGTATCGGCAGACAAAGCCTCTTTAGACACCTGTCCACCCTTTATACCATTGATAACAGGAGCCATTTCAAACAGGTTTGCAATGACTTTAGCCGTATTCATATCATCATTCATAAAGTCGGCACATTCGTTGCACCACTTTGTCACTTTTTCATTCAGCTCTTTGTCTCCTGCATTGTCATTTGTTCCGGGCTCCAATTTTTGTAACACCTCATATGCATCCCACAATCGTCTGAATGCTTTTTCCGAAGCCTGCAAGGATTCGTTGGAGAAGTCCAACGTACTGCGATAGTGCGTTTGCAAAATATTGAATCGTACGACCATCGGATGATACGCCTGCTCCAACATTGGATGATCGCCACTGAACAACTCGGTTATCTTGATAACGTTGTTATAGCTCTTGCCCATCTTCTTGCCGTTGATGGTTATCATATTGTTGTGCATCCAATAACGAGCCGGAGCACAACCATGCGCAATGGTCGATTGTGCTATCTCACTTTCATGGTGAGGAAACTGTAGATCCATTCCACCACCATGCAAGTCAAACTCTTTTCCAAGGTACTTGCTGCTCATTGCAGAACACTCAATGTGCCAACCCGGGAAACCTTCGCCCCATGGGCTTGCCCAACGCATTATATGTTGTGGTGGCGCTTTCTTCCAAAGAGCAAAATCCACTTTGTTTCTCTTCTCATCTTGTCCGTCAAGGTCGCGAGTTGTTTCCAACAGCTCATCTATCTTACGTCCGGACAATTTTCCATAAGGATATGCTTCCGCATATTTCTTTACATCAAAGTATACAGAACCATTCTGCTCATAAGCAAACCCTTCATCCATAATCTTCTGTATCATGCTTATCTGCTCTATGACATGACCTGTAGCAGTAGGCTCTATGTTAGGGTCTATATTGTTGAACAAGCGCATACCCCAATGAAAGAGGTTGCTGTACTTCTGCACCAACTCCATCGGTTCCAATCTTTCCAACTGAGCTTTTTCCGAAACTTTATCCTGCGCTTCACGACCTTCTTCTTCAAAGTGTCCCGCATCCGTAATGTTTCTTACATAGCGCACCTTGTAGCCAAGATGAGTCAGATATCTATATACCACATCAAATGTGATATATGGGCGTGCATGTCCCATATGCGACTCTCCTGATACCGTAGGGCCACATACATACATACCGACATGGTCTTTTACTATCGGCTCAAACTTCTCTTTCTGTCTTGTATATGAATTATAGATATGTAAATCTGACATATGGCAAAATAAGTGTAAAAAAACGGGTTGGCATTAGTCTGTGCCAATAATTTCAAAATTTGCTATTACCGGATTATGATCCGACAACGATGTGTAAGGTGATTTGTATCCCAAACAATTAAGATAGTCACCATCATACAGCATATGATCTATACGCAATGTTGGTGCCAATTGATTGTATGTTCTGCCTATTCCGAAACCTTTTTCAAGAAAAGCATCTTTCAGTTCGCCTTTGATGGTTGTATAGGTATATGAACCGGGTAAGTCATTCAAATCTCCACAAACAACTACCGGATATGGGCTTTTGTTAATGATCTCTCTTGCTGCGTCCGCCTCTCTGGCCCTTCTTGCAAATGCGAAGTTGAACTTACCGATATAAGTGCTTGTTCTTTTCAGGTCTTTCTTCAGGTCGGAATCTTTTTTACCTATCTCTTCAAGATAAGCCTTGTCGTAATCGCTGAGTCCGAATGTGTTTAAATGGACAAAGAAGAACCTAAGCGTATCGTTATGAGGTAATGAGACATCACCTTGCAACAAATAAATGAAGTCAGCCAGTTTATGTGCTTTGAAGTTGTGAATGGGATAACGAGAAAATACCGCTGTTCCCAAAAAAATATACTTGCCGAGTGTATTATCCGCCTGAAAACGATAGTCCTTGTATTTACCCGCTTCTGATATCTTTTCTGCCAATGGTGTTTCAATGGTTGTTTTGGGGATGGGAAACTCGGGTAGGCAAACAACATCCGCATCGATATTGGCTATAAAGCTTACCATTTTCTTATCGAACTCTTTATCCTTGGGTTTATTGAAAATGCCCATGCCATGAGCATTCCAGGTCATTACTTTCAGTCTGTTCTCCTTCGTGGCAAAATCATTCGACTCAAGGTTGAAAGCAAATACCGTAGTTATGAGTTGGTAACACCCTACCAATGTGATCAAAGAATAAAACGCTCTTAATTTTCGGCTGCTGAAAAACAACCAAAAAAAAACAAACGCGAGATTCACTATAACGGCATATGGAGTGGTAAGGCTGAATATGGCTATATAATCGACATGAAGCGGATGTGCGTTGGGGGCTATGGCACAAAGAACCAACCACAGAATAGCTCCAAAATTTACCAGAAGTACTATTCTGCTGAAAAAGCGCCTGAAAAAACTTCTTTTTTTCTCTTTCAAAACGATTGAATATTACTTTTCTTCGCTAGCCTTTCTCAAAAGCTCTTTTTCGTCCTTGCTTAAGGAGTCATAACCTTTCGAGTTTATTTTATCCAATATCTCGTCTATTTTGTCTTGAGTGATACCTTTTTGTGGCTTTGGTGTGTACAAACTCTGAACCAAACCTCTCTTTACATTTCTATGCTCTGCTGCCAAACGCTCGTTAGGCTCAAATTGTCGCTGAACCCCGTCGGAGATTTTATAATACCATCCGGCAGGTTGAATTCCGTTTCTAAGCAACCATACATAAAGATACCCCATCAAAGCACCACCTACCAATAAAAACAACGGAGCACCTTCAACATTGATATTTGCATGCACCAACTGAAGCGCAAAGAATATTATAGCGATTACCACCAATGGTATTCTGAATGTATCAGTCAAGTAGAACTTATAGTCAGGCGCAAGTGTAAGCGCTGCTACCGCCATACCTACCACACTTGCTTGTGCACCCATCATATACACTCTGCCGGAGAAGTAATTTCCGGGCAACAACATGGATAGCTGATAAAATATACCACCTACCAACATACAATATATGAACATGGGTATCAACTGCCTGTGACCTATCAGCATTTGTACCAACGACCCAAATACATATAACCATACCATATTGCTGAATAGCACCCAAAAACCGCTATGCACCCAACCATATGTGGCAATCGTCCAAAACTTTGCAGGATAGGCGGTCACGGCCGGCATTGTAATGTTCTCTGTGAAGTACTTCGTAAAAACTTCTTGTGGCACTTCGGCAACGGTCAATATAGCCCAAATCAATCCATAAGACACAAAGCCAACTCCCGAAGCGACTATTAGCTTCAGTACTGCATTTTCACTGTATCCAGGTATTCCTCTTTTACGGCCGATCATATCGATTTGTTTAATAGAGCGTATTTCTATTGCTTTTATTCCAAATTTTTAAAACGATGAATCCCACCAACATACCACCAAGGTGTGCAAAGTGGGCCACATTGTCTCCTACCGAGTTACTTAATCCTTCTATCAATTGCAGCACAGCAAACCCTGCAACCACATACTTGGCCTTAACGGGTACCAAGAAATATATATACAGCAAAGTATTCGGGAACAAATAGCCAAATGCAAAAAGCAAACCGAACACCGCACCGGATGCTCCTATTGATGTTTGGTCAACAATTCCAGCCATATATTGCCCTGTCGACAATGATCCACCATACAATTCTTGATATATTGCATTCATCGGTGCACGCGAAAAATCATATAACGACCCGGACCATTTATTGACTACATCCTGAAAAGTTTGCAATTGTGCTTGGGTTGGATTGTTTTGAAGTGCATCGAAAGCTTTTGCCATTGATTCAAACTCGAATGCAAAAACTCCAAGGTGTAGTAATGCAGCTCCTACTCCACAAATCAAATAGAATGTCAGAAATCTTTTGGGCCCCCACACATTCTCCAAAACACTACCAAACATCCACAAAGCGAACATATTTAGAAATATATGCCCTATCGACCCATGCATGAACATATGCGTAACAAACTGCCAAGCATAAAAATAATGTGACTTCCAGTAGTGAAGTCCAAGATAATCGGTAAGATCTATACCCATGTTACCCAACACAAACTGGGCAAAGGCCATGATCACATTTATTATTATAAGATTTTTTACAACCGTTGGCAGAATCTGAAATCTTCCGGGCCTAATTTCTGTCATATGTCTATTTTCTCCTTCTGACTGTACTAAGATTGTATCAGAACATCAAAATTAACATTTAATCGCCGTTAAGACCTCGAAATAGACCTCTTATTACTATAAACTTGTGTGAAAAGGCTACTTATCGGTTCTGTTAAGCAGCTGCAACACCCCCTCTCGTTGAAGTATTTTGTAACCTATTCTATCGTTGGAGATACCTTCTTTCAGCTTATAATCGAAATAATAATCCTCATCACTCCCTGTTTCGGTCACGAAGTAGGCAAATTGCACCTCTTTTCTGTCTGCGAATTTCTTTGCCACTTCGTACAGATGCGTGGACAATACCATCAAATGTGAGCTCTGGTTCAACAAGCCTTCTATTACCGCAGCAGTGCATTCATATGCGTCATGCACGTTCGTGCCTTTGAACAGTTCGTCCATAAGCACCAAATGTGGCTCATTTTTTTGGAGTCGGCCCGCTGTCATTTTCATTCTCTTCACTTCCGCATAGAAATAACTCTCCCCTTTCAACAGATCGTCTTCGACATGCATATTTGTGACGATACCATCCATAAAGCTCACCTCGAGATTTGAGGCAGGTACACCCATACCGATGTGAGCCAACAAAGCCGCAACACCTATAGAACGCATAAACGTCGTTTTGCCTGACATATTCGCACCGGTGAGTATCAGAAAGTTTCTATCCTCGGTAAATTCAATATCATACGGCTTCGCATCTTTCAACAGCGGATGAAATAGCCCTTTGGCTTTGAAGCAAACAGGCAAAGAATGTTTGAGTTCGGGAAATGCCCATCCGTGCTCTCCTGTTGCCCTACCCAACGACTGAATGGCATCGAGTTTGGCATATATTTTCATCATGCCAAGTATATTGCTCTTCATCTCTCTACGGACATAAAAGCTATACTTTGCATGCTCTCTGTATGGGGTATCACTGTTTACGGTCAGCAAATCAGCGGTAAGTCGGTGGTCTAATTTGGACTGTATATCTTCCAATAATGTTCGCAACAAGATAGGCAGGCCTTTGTCTTGCAACAATTCCAAAAGCTGCCTGCCACCCTTCAGTATATCACTTACATGCGATATGGAAAATTGAGTAAAGAAGTACTCTCCCTTATTGAACAGTTTCTGCCAAAAATCTCCGAAGAAAAGCGTGACACCCGACGGTGGATGTGTATATCCGTCACTTGCTTCAAAGTACTTGTCCAACATGACCAATGTACCGTTGGTGATTATAGTTGGCCACTTGTTTTGATTGTCCCTCCAATACCTGACAGCCTCCTGCATCGCAACCAAACCGTCATATGTATCGGGAGGATGAGAAACAAAATCGTATAAGACCTCTCGACCTTTATCGGTCGTAGTACGGTCTATAAGGCCAATAATACCGCCACTTCCTTCGGATGGGAAAATGCTTAGGTCTTTAAATGTGGTCTTGTCATTCAGCATTATCGCGCAAATGAAAGCCTTTGCCCTCTGATGGCTTTGTTGATGACACCATCTTCATACACCACCTTACCGTTCACCAATGTATACCTTACCTGTGCAGGGAAATCATGACCTTCAAACGGAGACCATCCACACTTATAAAGAAGATTTTCTTTGGAAACTTTGGTATCTCCTTTCAGGTCTACCAATACAAGGTCTGCATGGTAGCCTTCTCTGATGTACCCACGCTCTTGCACCAAAAAGCATTTGGCAGGTGCGTGACACATTTTCTCCACTACTTTTTCCAAGGTTATTTTGCCTTGTTTCACATACTCCAACATCAGTAACAAACTATGCTGAACCAATGGTATACCCGAAGGGGATTGCGGGTAAGGCTGTTGTTTCTCTTCCCAAGTGTGTGGCGCATGGTCTGTGGCAATAACGTCAAGTCTATCGTCCAACAAAGCTTCCCACAAAGCATCTCTGTTGCTTGGAGCTTTTATTGCAGGATTGCACTGTATTTGAGTACCGTACTTGGCATAATCGTCTGCAGTAAAGTGCAAATGATGTACACATACCTCAGCTGTAATGTTCTTTTGTTCAACAGGGAAAAAATTCGTGAACAACTGCAATTCTTTTGCAGTACTTATATGTAGTATGTGTAGTCTTGTTTTGTGCTTGTTGGCAAGTTGCACTGCTGTAACAGAGCTTTCGTAGCAAGCATCCACATCTCTTATTTGTGGATGATATGAAACATTGTCGGCTCCGCTGAATTTCTCTTTGTTCTTTGCGATGATACGCTCATCCTCGCAGTGTGTGGCTATCAACAATTCAGACTCTGAAAATATCTTATAAAGTGTCATTGGATTATCCACCAACATATTACCGGTGCTGGAACCCATGAATATCTTCACCCCACAAACATCTTTCTTCTTCTCATTGGTCCTCAAAACCTCGTCCACATTCTGATTAGACACACCCATGTAGAAAGAATAGTTGGCCGCAGAAGTGAAATATGCCATCCTATACTTTTCCTCCAACAACTTATGAGTAAGTGCAGCAGGTTTGGTATTGGGCATTTCCATAAAAGAGGTCACACCACCTGCAACAGCAGCTTGAGACTCTGTTTCTATCGTTGCTTTGTGTTTTAACCCAGGATCACGAAAGTGAACCTGATCGTCGATCACACCCGGCAACAGGTGCAAACCTTCGGCATTTATCTCTCTTGCTCTTTCAGGTGTCTCAATTACTCCTCCGATCTTTTCTATACGGCCGTTCCTGATAAGCACATCGCCACTTTGCTGTTGCCCTTCATTTACAATAGTTGCATTTCTGATTATAACCGTATCCATTAGTAATAACTGATTTTAAGCCTATTTTTGTAACAATATTAAGGCTTACGTCCCGGAAATCACATTATATGATTAAAAAAGCGTTACTGACTGCCACCTCGCTACTGCTATTTTGTGTCGCAGTTTCTGCACAAACCACTTATCTACAACTCGGACATGTTGACTATCACCTACTTGACAGGTTGGAAACACGTTCGGGAAAATTATCTGACGGTTTGTTTCTTTCAACAAAGCCTACATCTCGCAAAGCGGCGGTTGAGTTTTTGATGGAGACCAGAAGAGATGCACGATATATCGGGCTGAGTAAGATAGATCGTCATAACATTATGCATATGGTATCTGTCAGTGGCGAATGGGCCGAGGAAGGTCAAGGTGCTATCGATTCCAAACATCCGATCTTTAAAACATTCTACAAAAAACAGCCGGACCTTTTTTACGTCAATAACGACGACCTGTTCTTGTCAATCAATCCTGTAATAAGTGTTATCGGCACATCGGAGCAAAACAATCCGGGCAGCCCCTTATTTGCCAGTGGACGTGGTGTGGAAGTAAGAGGTCGTATTCTTGACAAAATCGGTTTGTATACCTACTTCACCGACAATCAGGAAGAAGTACCTGCTCATGTAGGCAAATGGGTGGACAGCTTCAGCGCAGTACCCGCTGCTGATTATTACAAAATAACAGGCACCAACACATACGATTATTTGTTGGCAAGAGGCTACATAGACTTTGCAGCCATAAAAGACCATATAAACATCACGTTCGGTTATGGAAGACATTTTATCGGTGACGGTATGCGGAGCTTGTTCTTGAGCGACTACTCTGCTGCTGCAACTTTCTTGCGTATCAACACCAGAGTTTGGAAACTCAATTACCAAAACCTCTATTTGGAACTGAAACCTCAATATGTAAGAGGCTCCGACAAAAGGTTGCCTCGCAAATATGCCACAATACATCACTTGAGCGCAAACGCATTCGATTGGTTGAATGTGGGCATATTTGAAGCTGTGGTGTTTGACAGACAAGACAGATACGAATTCAGTTACATGAACCCAATAATCTTATACAGACAAATTGAACGCTCTTTGGGTAGTCCAGACAACGTTTTGTTGGGTATCAACTTCAAAGCTCTTGTATTGAAGCATATACAACTGTATGGTCAATTTATTTTAGATGAATTCACTTTCAGTGAGCTTAAGGCAGGCAATGGTTATTGGGCAAACAAATTCGGCTTACAACTTGGTGGTAAATACTTTGATGCCTTCACGGTAAACAACTTGGACCTTCAAGGAGAAATAAACCTTGTTCGTCCTTACACTTATACGCACTACGACAGTACCGCCAACTACTCTCATTACAACCAACCACTAGCTCATCCTTTGGGAGCAGGGTTCTTGGAGTTTATAGGCATGATACGCTATCAACCTATTAAGAACTTGTATACCGAGTTTAAGGGTACATACTATCAACAAACCACCGATACAAACGGTAGCAACTTCGGTGGCAATATTTTCATGGACTACGACAATCGTGCAGAGCAATATGGCGTGTCACTCATCAACGGTGTTCGTGCACAGTGTGCCATTGCACGCTTCAATGTTTCGTACGAGCTAAGAGAGAATCTGTTTATTGATGCAGGTGCCACTTATCGTAAGAAAGTATATGAGAATGCGGTATACCCTACCGAGAACACGACTTATTTTACCGGTGGTTTACGCCTGAATATCACTCGTAGAGATTACGACTACTATTGATATGGTTGACTGAATGAACCTGCATGATATTTAACTCCACAACATTTCTCATATTCCTCCCAATAGCGTTCTTCCTCTATTGGGTGATAAACAAATATGGGGTTAAGTATCAAAACCTATTATTACTCGCATTAAGCTACATATTCTATGGATGGTGGGATTGGGTTTTTCTTTCGCTAATAGTGGTCAGCACTCTGGTCGATTATATAGCGGCACATAAGATCGGAGCTGCTACCGACACTCGCATCAAAAAACGATGGCTGGCATTGAGCGTTGTTGTAAATCTTGGTCTGCTTGGGGTTTTCAAGTACTTTGATTTTTTTGCAGACTCTTTGGCCAACTTGTTTACAAGTATCGGTTATGATGCACCGATATACTCTTTGGGTATAATACTGCCTGTCGGTATTTCGTTCTACACTTTCCAAACCATGTCATACACAATAGATGTATACTATGGACGAATGAAGCCTGAAAAGGATTTAGTTGCTTTTGGAACGTATGTTGCATTCTTTCCTCAGTTGGTTGCAGGGCCTATCGAAAGGGCAACAAGCTTATTGCCGCAAATTACCCGAGCACGACAGTTCAAATACCGTCAAGGAGTGGAAGGGCTTCGGTTGATTCTATATGGTATGTTCAAAAAAGTAGTCATTGCAGACTCTCTGGCCAAACTTGTCGACCCAGTCTTTGGCAATCCGGCAGGACATAACGGCACAACACTGTTTGTAAGCTGCATTTACTTTGGCATACAGATATATTGCGACTTCAGCGGATATTCTGACATTGCAATTGGTACCGCAAAACTATTCGGCATAGAACTGCGTTCCAACTTCAAATTCCCGTATTTCACCACCAACATCATTGACTTTTGGAAGCGTTGGCATATTTCATTGTCCACTTGGTTCAGAGATTATGTATATATCCCTTTGGGTGGTTCCAGAGGAAGTAGACTTGTTACCGCTAGAAACCTCTTTATCGTCTTCATGGTAAGCGGATTGTGGCATGGCGCCAACTGGACATATGTGATATGGGGTATGATACATGGCGTACTTTATTTGATAACATACTTTTTCTTCAAACCATCTGCCAAGCATAGAATTCTCTCTAAAGTCATTGGGTTTATCATAACATCGTTAACGATAACCTTGGCTTGGCCGTTCTTCAGATGTGAGAGCATCGCGCAGGCAGCCGAGATGGTGAAAAGGATCGTACTTTTTGCTTTTACACCGTTGCAATACGGACAAGGCCTGATATATGTAGGGACTATATTGTTGATGGATATGCTCATATTCAAAAACGAGCGAGAACCTGTGCCGTTTAAAAAGAGCTTTTTGAGGAAACTATATTACAGCATCTTGATAATAGCAATTGCCACCAATTGGAGTCATCAATCTTATAACTTCATCTATTTCCAATTCTGATGGCGAGATTTATCAAAAACATATTGAAGTTCGTTTTGGTCTTGCCGCTGTTTTACCTTGCATACCTACTGCTAGTGGCATGCAGCACCATATTTACACTTAAGATAGAAGCGCTCACCTTTACAAACACCAAAACCGCCGGCAGCAACTATCAGCGGACGATAGACTTGGATAAATGGATTGCTAAAACAAGCAAAAACAAAGGGCTTATACTAGGCTCAAGCACCGCATACAAGAACATAAACCCGTACGTACTATCCGAAAGGACAGGTGTAGACTTTTTCAATAATGGCAGCAGCTCTCAATGTATTTTCGAGTCTGCATACTTATTGGATTATGTATTGGAAAATACCGAGATTGAGTATCTACTTTTGGAAACATTTCCCGGCGCGTGGGATATGGTAGGTTATGAAACCGCAACAGATTGGGTGGTCAATAACTACAAACCTCAACGTGCGTATGTTTTCAATACTGTAAAACATGCCAATTCGCTCAACCTATGGCTATTTTACAGCTACTTCTACGTCAAGCGCAGCATACCTTACACAAAAGACTACTTGCACTACTCTCCTGATGAGGACAATTACAAAGGCCTTGGCTTCGCTTATACAAGGGATAGCGAGTTTGAAAGAGTCAACTCCACATACAAGTCTTACGATACTATAAGTCCTCTTAATAAAAGATCACTGGAGCGTATCATCAACATTTGTCGAGAAAAGAATATCAAATTGATATTGGTGATGGCTAAAATATTCAATGCAGACATCAACAAGACCATATTGACACAATACGATGTACCTCTGATAGACTGTAACAATTTTCAGATAGACAGCACCTACTACTACGACAGCCATCATATGTACGGTAGAGGTACGGATAGCTTCAGCAGGTGGTTGGGAGATGAGTTCAACCAACTGATGTTGAAATAAAAAAAGTGGAGCCGGCGGGATTCGAACCCGCGTCCAAACATATGCCCGATATGCTTTCTACATGCTTATTCCGGAATTTAATTTCGGACAATGACCGGAGCCGGACGAACCTATCACTGACCTAGCCACTTAAGTTTCACAATCGTATCGTGGCAGTACAATTGCTATCCTGTTGAAGGATGAGTTAGGCGGCAGTGGCGTCAACAGGCAAAAGCCCTCTGCGGCCAAAATGGTTGCACTAATCTAATTAGGCAGCCATGGCGTAATTGTATTCGCCATTTGAAAGTTCGAATATTCAGATTTACGTGCTAATTATCCAACGCACGACATGCTTACATAACCGACTCTATGCTGTCAAAACCGGTCGGCCCCATATTCTTCAAAGAGCTAACTGCAAAATTACGAACATACTACGACATAATCTGTTAAATCCATCTATTACTTTAGTACCGACCATGCTATATATCGCATACGATCCCATTTACGCACATCCAATTCCCGAGGGGCACCGTTTCCCCATGGCTAAGTATGAGCTGATACCCCAGCAATTGATACGAGAAGGAGTCATTACAGAAGAGAATCTGTTTTCACCTGAGCCGCTTGATGAAAGTATCATACTCCTGACACATACAGCTGAGTATTGGCAACGAATGAAAGCTCTTGAGTTAACCTATCGAGAGATGAGAGCAATTGGATTTCCACTGTCAGCAGAGCTTGTTGAGCGTGAAATACGCATTGCCAAAGGAACAATAGAATGTGCTAAGTTTGCCATTGAGCATGGCGTTTCTCTGAATGTAGCCGGAGGCACTCATCATGCCTTTGCAGACAAAGGAGAGGGGTTTTGTTTACTCAACGACTTTGCCATAGCCTCCAACTACTTGTTACAAGAAAAAATCGCGAATAAGATATTGATAGTGGATCTCGATGTTCACCAAGGCAATGGCACAGCCTCACTGTTCAAAGACAATACAAGCGTATTTACATTCAGCATGCATGGGGCGCACAACTATCCTTTCAGAAAAGAAGTGAGTGACCTGGACATCGGCCTTACAGACGGGACTACGGGAGAAGAATACTTATCCATACTTAACAGTACACTACCTGCATTGATAGACAAACAGAAGCCCGACTTCGTTTTTTATCTATCCGGTGTAGATGTGCTTGAAACAGACAAATTCGGGAAACTGAAACTAAGCATGGCGGACTGTGAGCAAAGAGACAGAATGGTTTTCAGCCTGTGCAAACAGCACAATATCCCTGTGGCAGTGGCTATGGGAGGTGGATACTCAAAAGAGATCAAGCATATTGTGGATGCTCATTGCAATACTTACAAAGCCGCAAAAGACATTTTTGAACTATAAAAAAAGCCTGTACGATGTACAGGCTTTTTATTGATTTATGTAAAATTAGTTTTGGAACAATCTCATAATATCCAGGCCGTTGGCATAGAGCATCAAGCCCAACAGCAACACAAGCCCAACTGTTGTTGCTTTTTCCATTACTGAATCACTTACTTTCTTGCCGGATATCAGCTCAAACAACAAGAACAGTACATAACCACCGTCAAGGCCCGGTATTGGAAGTAAGTTCATTACTGCCAAAATGATCGAAACGAATGCGGTAAGTATCAAGAAGGCCTGCCAGTCAAATACAGGAGCGAACAATTTTCCGAAACTTACAAAACCGCCCAAGCTTTCCGAAGCTTTCACCTCTTTGGAAGTAAACAACAATTTCAACTGTCTCCAATAGCTTCCTATTTGGTCGAATGTATAAGTAAACCCTTTGCCTATTGCTTGGAAGAACCCATACTTAATGGTCTCTGTTTCGAAGTATTTTGAGAATTCTGTGACAGGTGCAAAGCCCAATATCTTAGTATCAGGCACTGTTCCTGTCAACTCTTTCACAGCACCTTCACGAACCACAGAAACAGTTATCGGCTGCTCAGCATTTGCTCTTTTGATGTCTTCAAACTCATCGTAGTAAATTATTGGCTGTCCGTTTACTGCAATCACACTATCACCCTTTGCAAGGCCCATACGTTCTGCTTCGGACTTCTTAGTTACCACATCTACCACAAGTGGTATCCTAGGATCTATAAAAGAAGCCTTATTCTTCTTTATCAATTTCTTGATGGTTCCTTCAGGTATCGGCACTTCTACAGCTTCTCCATTGCGGCTTACTTGTATTGTTTTAGCCTGACCCAATATTATTTCAGGTACTATTTTACCGAAACGTTCAATCTTGTTACCGTCAATGGAAACTATCATGTCGCCATCCCTTAGGCCAATACTTTCTCCGAGACTATCTACAGCTATACCGTACTTGGCATTATCTGTTGGTAGATATTGCTCACCCCACACACCGAATATCAAGGCATATATGGCCATTGCGGTTACAACGTTCATGATGATACCGCCAAGCATTATCAGCAACCTTTGCCAAGCTTTCTTGGAACGGTATTCCCACGGTTGTGGAGGCTGTTTCATCGCTTCTTTGTCCATGCTTTCGTCCACCATTCCTGCTATTTTCACATAGCCTCCCAATGGGAACCAACCTATACCGTACTCTGTATCTCCTTTCTTCTTTTTGAAAAGAGAGAAGTTCAGAATATTAGGAAAAGGAAAAAGAAAGTCGAAAAACAGGTAAAATTTCTCAACACGTGTTTTGAACAACCTCGCAAAAAAGAAGTGTCCGAATTCGTGTAACAATATCAGTAGCGACAATGCTGCCAAAAGTTGCAACGCTTGTACCGCACCACCAGACATTAATAATATTGTATTCAGTTGCATGTTTTCTATTTAGGATGCCAGTTGGCTTTTCTTCACCAACTCTGTGGCAAACAACCTTGCTTCTTTATCGGAATGCTCGTATTCTTCCAAATCAGGTTGCTCCACGTAAGCAATGTGCCCCATAGTTTTTTCGATCACATCGCTGATCTCTATAAAGCTAACTTTATTTTGCAAAAAAGCCTGCACCGCTATTTCGTTGGCCGCATTCATCACACAAGGAGTATTACCGCCCTTGTACATGGCATCTTTTGCGAGTGCAAGATTACGGAAAGTTTTGTAATCAGGCTCCTCAAATGTCAATTTTGGATAATCTTTAAAGCTAAGACGCTTAAAGTTGTTCGATATACGCTTTGGATATGCCAATGCATATTGTATCGGGAGTTTCATATCAGGCAACCCCATTTGTGCTTTCTGAGAGCCGTCTATGAACTGAACTATTGAATGAATGATGGATTGTGGGTGTACCACAACGTCTATTTGCTCGTTGCGCAAACCAAACAACCATTTGGCCTCAATCATCTCCAGCCCTTTGTTCATAAGTGTTGCACTGTCGATGGTTATCTTGGCGCCCATATCCCAGTTGGGGTGTTGTAGCGCATGACTGGCCTTAACGTTCACCAGATAGTTGGTCTTTCTACCTATGAAAGGGCCACCTGATGCGGTCAGTATTATCTTTTCGATATCTACGGGGTTCTCCCCTACCAAGCACTGAAACAGTGCCGAATGTTCACTGTCTACCGGGATAATGTTCACTCCCTTCTCAGCCGCTCTCTTCATAACAAGCTCTCCGGCTACCACCAATGTCTCTTTATTGGCGAGAGCGATGGTTTTTCCGGCATCTATTGCGGCCAATGTCGATGACAAACCGGCAAACCCAACAATTGCAGCCAATACAATATCCACGCTGTCCCATTGTACCACTTCGTCCAATGAGGTACTACCGGAGAATACCTTTATCGGCAACAAAGAAAGAGCAGACTTTACTTCCTCATATTTTTCTTCGTTGGTAACAACGACTGCATTGGGCTCAAACTGCTTGGCTTGCTCTATCAGCAACTTTGTATTGCTGTGGCCGCTAAGCACTTCTACCTCAAAAATATCCTTATTGGCGGCTACCACTTCAAGAGCCTGAGTACCGATGGAACCTGTACTACCCAAGATCGCCAAACGCTTCATTATTCTATTTCCCGGTTTTATTTACTATAAAAATGAACAAGTATCAAAGCTAAAGCCGATTGGCTTCATTTCATAAAATGAGCTTAATTTTCTTAAAACCTTAACAAGAAGGCAAAATGTATGCGGAAAAGCAACAGAAATAGCTGCTGCTGTCAATTATTACACTAAAGTGAAGATAGGTACCGGTTTTCTATACACTGTGGTTTTTAGTTGCAAAAGACTTTGAACTCAAACGGCCTACCTGTAGGCACATTCTTTTTGCTTTTGGGTGGTGACGCTTCGTCGACCTTATTGTGATAGACATCCATCAATTCAGTAACCTTCTCCACATGCTCCTCATTATCCACTTTACTGACGATGGACATTAAGCCATCAACATTACTGTCGAAGCGATCCTGCCAACTTTGGGCCACTTTGGTCGTAACCAACAGCTCTCTGGTAGTCTGCTTCATGCGATATTATTTGCGTTAACAAAAAACTTCTACATGAAATTTAATAAACTTTTTTGCCAGATGGAATAGCGAAAAAAAATATATGGATGGTTGAAAAATATCCCTAAACTGTAAGCCATAGGCTTTTAAGCCCTTAAGCACAGTCTAATAAAATTGAGTCATATAAGGATAACGTTCTTTATACAGATTTTTAATCTTCTTTAGCATGAAATCTCGCAACTCTTCGATGTTTTGACGCTCAGTGGCAGATATGAATACACAGCTGTTTCCGGTCTCTGCATTCCATCTTTTCTTCAGTTGGTCCAACAGATCTTGCTTTACTTCTTCGGGCAACCATTGATCGAAAACTTTCTCTTCATACATGTCCATTTTGTTGAAAACAACCAATATCGGCTTATCGAATGCTTTGATGTCTTGCAGTGTGGTATTCACAACCGCCATTTGGTCTTCATAAGCCGGGTGCGAAATATCAATAACATGCAGTAGCAAGTCTGCTTCACGCACCTCGTCCAAAGTACTCTTAAAACTCTCGATAAGGTGGTGTGGCAACTTTCTGATAAACCCTACCGTGTCGCTCAATAAGAACGGAGTCTGTTCGTAAACTATCTTACGTGTGGTGGTGTCAAGTGTAGCAAAAAGCTTGTTTTCCGCAAAAACGTCCGACTTGCTCAAAAGTGTCATCAACGTACTCTTGCCCACGTTGGTATAACCAACCAAAGCTACACGTATATATATACCGCGCTCTTTTCGCTGTGTGGCAGACTGTTTGTCTATTTGCGCGAGCTTCTTTCTCAGCAAGCTTATCTTGTCGTTCACTATCCTACGGTCGGTCTCTATCTCTGTTTCACCCGGTCCTCTTGTTCCAATACCACCGGCTTGCCTTTCCAAGTGTTTCCACATACCTCGCAGTCTCGGTAAGATGTACTGATATTGTGCCAACTCCACTTGCACCTTGGCTTGTGCAGTCTTAGCCCTGCTTGCGAATATGTCCAATATCAAGTCACTTCTGTCAATTGTCTTGATACCCAGTACTTTTTCGATATTGCTTATTTGTGAACCCGTCAACTCATCGTCAAATATGGCGATCTTGATGTTGTTTGCCTTCACATAGTCGCGTATTTCTTCCAACTTACCTTTACCCACAAAGGTTTTGGTATCAGGATGCTGCAGCTTCTGCATGAATTGCTTTACAGTAGTAGCCCCTGCCGTTTCGGCAAGAAATGCCAACTCCTCCAGGTACTCCACAGCCTGCTCCTCGGTTTGCAGCTTGTGAATCAACGCCACAAGTACCGCCCTATCTTCACTTCCTATTATCTCTTTCTGGTCTAACATACGCTCACAGATGAACAAAGCCACCCTATCGGATGGCTGAATTACAAAATTACATTATTTGACGCATTTTATACAAGACGCTCCTGCTCCCTCAACCAACGCTCCGGTATGTCGCCGTTGGCTGCTATTTGATAGTCTTCGTACGAACAAGGCACAGATTTACCGGTCGGCAGTTTCATCCACCATCTGTTGGTGCGCTTGCTTTTCAGAAAGACTGTGTCATTTTCTGTGAATGTGACACTGAATATCAAAAACTCATCCTCGTCAGTCAGGTCCGCTTCTGTTTTGCGCAAATAGTACCCATCCACAAAATACCATATCATCTGTGCCAACTGTTTGGCCGTAATATGGCTTATATCATGTTCAGGTTTGTATCCGTACAGTCCGAAAGAACTAAGTTTATCACTCATACCTGCATATCGTGCAAGCAAGCAGGCCTCATCTCCTTCAAAACCATTGGGCGACCCTTCTCTGTTTGAAGGAGCACTGCTGAATTTGATGGCCGAAATATCAAAGCTGAATAGGTCACTGGCACGCAGCACGGGCTCCATATCTTCGATATGCTCTCTTACTTTACCCACCCTGAAGAAATCAAAGCGCAACTTATCAAGCGTTTCTAGGATCTTTGGATGCACGTAGTAGCTCTGAAAACCCATATGGCTGTAATGTCTAATAAAGCTCGGTTGCTCGGTAAGCATATCCATCAGGAAGCTACTCGCTGTGGTACCTTCTGTATCCTCCATATCTATCAGCATATCCGCCACAGCTACATTCACTACTTTCTCCGACTTCTTGAACGCATAATACTGTTGTAAAGTAAGGTCGTGAGCACCACCCAACAAGATTACGATTTTACCTGCTTGCTCCAACTCATGCAGCACTGTCCTTAGTGCAGCTCTGGTATCCGCTTGTCTTGCTCCTTGCAGTATGTTGCCTGCATCGGCTATCTTGATGCCTGTATGCCATCCATACATTTTGTACAGCTGCTCACGTATTGCATTGGGGCCATTGCTAAAAGGCAGTCCTGTATCTTCTCCACTTTGATCCCCACACCCCACAATAACTATATCGGCATCGTCCCAATCGAATGTGTCATCCAAAAAGTATTGAATGTTCGCACCCAACTGCATTGGATCGTATGTACCGTCTTCTCTTGTTTCTATAAAGTGTTTTGAGGCAAAAAACTGTCTTAGGTCTTGCATATGTTTTTCTTACCGCGCTAATATAGTCAATTGTCCATAGCCTCGTATAAGGAATGAGATTTGTTAAAAAACAGGCACGAAAAAATGCACCGAACTATTTCTACACTAATTTTATACTTTTGACGCATAAGCGATTATGGCTCGTACTAAGAAGGCAAAACCATCATATATCTACGCAATTATCGGCATCTCGCTGGTGCTGTTTTTATTGGGCACACTGGGGTGGTTGGTGCTTGATGGTCGTACACTGACAAGAGCTTTTAAAGAAAATGTACAGGTGGCTGTCATTTTGCATGACAACACTCGCGATGAAATGTTGCAAAAGCTGAGCGCGATACTGGAACAACAACCTTTTGTAAAAGAAACTCGCGTTATCACCAAAGAAGAAGCTGCAGAAGAGTTCTTTGCATCAGGTGGGGAAGACTTCACGGAACTGTTGGACTTCAATCCACTTTACTCAGAAATTTTGCTGAACCTGGATGCCAAATATGTAAATGAAAAAAGCCTGTTGGAAATAGAGGCTTTCATTATGCAGAGCAACATCGTACGCGAAGTGTCTTATCCTACCGCGGTTGTTACCCAAATGAATGACAACTTCCGAAAAATAGGGTTGATACTCGGTGTTATTGCTTTACTCCTATTCGTTATTGTCATCATCCTTATTGACAATACAGTACGTCTAGCAATGTTTAGCAATAGGTTTCTCATCAAAACAATGCAAATGGTGGGTGCCACCAGATGGTTCATTACTCGTCCGTTTGACAAAAGAGCAATCATCAATGGCTTTATCAGCGGAATAATAGCGGTAATTGGTCTTTGGGCGGTCATCAAGTTTGCTGAAAACAGACTACCCGACCTTAAAGTATTGCACGAACCCGCATCCATTGTCATGCTTATGGCAAGTATGGTGATTGTGGGTATTTTGATATCATTGTTGAGTACACATCGCTCTGTGTTAAAATATCTCAAAATGCGTGTAGACGATCTCTATTAAAAATATCTTTCTTAATATTGTTGTATGGCAAAAGAAAAAGCAAAATCGAATAACCAACCCTTGGGGAATCAGACCTTCCTTTTTGACAAGTCTAACTATATGTGGATGATCGGGGGTGTTGTGCTTGTAATCATAGGATTCATGTTGATGACCGGTGGTAAGAACGAAGACCCTACTAAATTCGACTACGATGTGATTTACAGTACCACTCGTATTACAATTGCTCCATTGCTGATACTTATCGGCTTTGGTATTGAAGTGTTTGCCATCATGAAGAAGCCTGCCGGAGATAACGCGGCAAAAACAACCGAATAAGTTTAATCTTATTACATAAGAAAAGCCTTCCCACTGGGAAGGCTTTTCTGTTATTGGTATCTTATTTTCTTTACAGTTTCCAGTCTTCTACATTACTGTCATTGCCCGCATCTGTCGGCACAGCCGATGTTGTGGCTTCTACAGGTGCAGTGTTGCTTTCGCTTCTTACATGCTCTGTGTTGTAATGACCGTCACCATTCTCATCGTCCTCGTTCTGATCGTGATTGAATGCATCGAAGTCGAAGTCAGGCATCAAGTCTGTTTTCACATGATCCACAGTTTCGCCCAATGCGGCTATGAACTTGTTGAAATCCTCTTTGTAGAGAAATATTTTATGCCTGTCATACCCGTTGTCATCAAACCTTTTTTTACTTTCTGTAATGGTGATGAAATAGTCGTTGGCACGTGTAGTCCTCACATCGAAGAAATAAGTTCTTCTTTTACCTGCTCTGATTCGCTTACTGAAGATGCTTTCGTTGTTGCGATTTTCTCCATAGTTTTTGTTGTCGTACGCCACAGTTCTTTAGTTTTATTTTAAAATTGTGATAGCAAAATTAGCTATGTTGTTTACCTAATCAAATTTTTTACGGTTAAGTACTTTAACAATAATGCCACACAAGATATAATTTTTTATATAAAATAAGTAATGGCGTTTTTAGTTGCAGAAATATTCCAATAACCAGTTGTTTAAGGCCTCTATGGCGCCCTTTATATCCCAATTTTCTTTGTTTCTACGCTCAATGGGGTTGGATATCGCTCTGATTTGTGCAAAATTGACCCGTTCCGACAGACATACGTAATGAAGTGGCGCCCCTTCCATACTCTCAATATCACAGTTGTATTTTTTTATTAATTGCGCTATCGTCTCCTCTTTACCTGATGTTCTGTTTACTGTCAGGCCGGTAACCGCAGGTAGGTCTATATTATAACGTTGCGTATCCAACTCATTTATAAGCTTACTCTTCGAAAACGGCATTTCGTCAGGTTGTGCCAAGTTTAGTTCGAATACGTCTATGAATTCATCACCTGCATCGGCACCCATATCTCCCAACTGTTCCGTCTGCACAAAAACCACGTCTCTCGTCTTCAACGAGCTATTAAAACTGCCGGCAATTCCGGCCTGCAGAACAAGATCATATGTGTTTTTTTGCAGCTCTTTGGTCAAATTATAGGTTGTGGCAACCAGCCCCGCACCCGTAATCAGCGTTTTCACCCTCTTGTCACCTATGGCAAAAACACCGTCTTCAACCTCCTTTCCTGAGGTGTGTATGTGTTTTATCAATGGGGCTATTTCCGCTTCTGTGGCGGCTATCACTAAAAAATTCATAGTGCAAATAACTACATTTTTGTCAATAGCTCAGGTAACGCTAATTTTGCAGCCTAATTTGAACAGACATGGTCTATCTGACAAGAGTCGAGCATTTTAACGCCGCACACAAGTTATACAACGATAACTGGAGTGAAGAGAAGAATTTGGAGGTTTTCGGTAAGTGTGCCAACCCCAACTGGCATGGACACAATTACGAGTTGTCCGTGACCATAAAAGGCGAGCCGCATCCTGAAACGGGTTTTGTTTTCAATGCCAAAACACTTGGTGTGCTGATAAGGGATGTGATAGTGGAGAGAGTCGACCACAAGAACTTGAACCTGGACGTGGATTTCATGAAAGGTAAATTCACAAGTGCCGAGAACTTCGCCATCAGCATATGGGAGCAACTGACCCCACATATTGAAAAGAACGGCGCCAAATTGCATTGTATTCGCTTGCAGGAAACACCACACATTTACGTTGAATATTACGGTTAAAACTTACTCTGATGGGATACAAGAAAACAGAATCATACGATGCTGAGGTGACTAAAAACCTCATGGAGAACTATCGTTCCGTTATTGAAAATCTTGGTGAAGATCCCGGCAGAGAAGGCTTGGAGAAAACTCCCGAGCGAGTTGCCAAAGCTTTGCAATATGTCACTCAGGGATATGAGATGGATGCCAAAGCAATACTTGAATCCGCAAAGTTCAAGGAGTCTTACAACGAAATGGTCATTGTGAAAGACATAGAGCTATACTCGCTTTGCGAACATCATATGCTCCCTTTCTTCGGCAAGGCCCATATAGCATACATACCCAACGGTTACATAACAGGCCTTAGCAAGATAGCTCGTGTTGTTGATTGCTTTGCACGCAGACTGCAAGTGCAAGAACGACTTACACAACAAATATTGGATGTTATACAAGAAACACTGCAACCGCAAGGTGTTGCAGTAGTGTTGGAAGCCAAGCACCTTTGCATGATGATGCGTGGTGTACAAAAGCAAAACAGCCTTACCACAACATCAGCATTCAGTGGACAGTTTGAGAAAGAGGAGACACGTGCAGAGTTCATGAAGCTCATCACATCCGACCTTTATTAAAATCATTTTTGGATTATATTTGCAGCCCTCGTTCGGGAAGTGGCGCAGCCCGGTAGCGCACTTGTATGGGGTACAAGGGGTCGCAAGTTCGAATCTTGTCTTCCCGACAAAACATAAAAAGAGGCAAACGATCGTTTGCCTCTTTTTATTTCAAGATTTGCCTTTTCTTATTTTTTCGCGTATTTCTCAGGGTTGGCATCGTATGCCTCTTTGCAATGGCTGCTGCAGAACCATACCGTATCCGTACCATTTACCGAATATTCGGTCCAGTCATCTCCTTTCACCATATCACACACAGGGTCCATCGGGCCTGTAGCTTCTGCCATCGGTTGCTCTTCAGTCATTGTGGTTTCCTCCACAGCTTCATTGTTCGACTCTTCTGTGGCCTGCTCATTGCCGCAAGAGAATAAAAACGTTGCAAGCAATACTGTAAGAAATGAGTATTTCATAATCGATAATTTTAAGTGAAGCTACAAATTTTCAAGCTGACGTTGAAAAGCAGGAGGTTAACTCATTTTAAAACCTTGATACAGCATCGTACGGATCGACGGTGACTTCAAAGCGAGTACTTGTATACGGCTCCAATGTGTTGATGTCGTAAACATTGTAGAAACCATTGCGCCCATCACAAGGTGAGCTATGGTGTGGTGGTGGACCATTCTTATCATCGTTTCTACTGAAGATGAACAACAAACCTTTTTCATCGTCAAGCGCAATACCCTTAGGTTGAAAGAACTTCCCTCTTATCTTCTTTACCACCTCATGAGTATTGTAATTGATGACATATACGGAACCAACTTCCAACTTAGAGGCAGTATCGTTTGTGCAAGAGACGAACAAATATGGTTGCTTTTTGGACAGTACCATTTCTTGCGGGTTTTCACCGACCGATATCGTTGTGATACGTTTATCGTCTTTGGCATCCATGACCGCCACTTCGGCTGTATTGGTACAGGTAATGAAATACTTCCTGTTGTCTCTGCTGAACAATATGCCGGACGGGTCAGGTGTACCCTGAGCCGATATAGTGGTTGAAGCATTACCGTCTATTGTATGAGTGGTAAAGCTACCGTCCAACAACATTTTGTAGAATGTATTACCAAACTGCGATGTAATGTAAAAGGACCCTGATGTTGCACTGCTCGCAAACCCACTGACATTCCTTATGCCGTTACTGAATGTCTTGACGATGCTCATTGTAGTGGCATCGATCCAAATCATATCGTGTGTATACCAATTGCAGACTATCAACTTAAGGCCACTTTCATCTATCTGGATTGCTTTTTGAAAAGCACGTGGTGTCTCCACTTCCGCAACCACCTTATCGGTCTTTGTATCTATCTTTTGTATCAGATTGGCATTCCAAAAACTCACGTACGCATATTGCCCATCTGGAGACATCACTATGTTGTTGGGCTGCTCGGTAGCATAGGTTTTGCCGACTTTTATGTACCGCATCACCACCTGCTTTTCGGCATCTATCACAGCTACAAGGTCGCAACCTTGCTGTACCATATATATCTTTTGCCTAAGCGCATCATTTCCGGAGAAAGGTACCATTCCGTCTTTGTTCGGGGCACCGTTTACAATCCAATCGCGCAATTTGAGATATTCTTCTTTGGACAAAGGAGTTCCATTATAAGGCATGGTAGGCTCTGTGGTCGTGCCAAGGTTTGGGTCTGTGTTCACAAAGTACATCAGCGAACTGTTGTCTGGGCTATACGGTACCACCACGGCCCCATTACTGCTACCGTCAAACAAATGTTCCCAACTATCCAACAGCAAATTACCGGCACCTTTATAACTGGCCTGATTGTGGCATCCTGATGTAGCGCATTTATCTACCAAAATGGCTTTTATATCATCGGGAAAGTTGTGCTGCACTTCTGTACTGGCGGGAGGTGGCGTACTCTTACTGCGTTTACAGGACACTACCTGAAACACACTCACAATCAACAATATATACGCTAGTCTTTTCAATGTATAAGGTTCTGACGAAGTTAAGGGATTCAGCCTTCGTACCCAACTTGTGCATATCCGACTTCACCGGACATTGGTGGGTTCTTTTTACGAATCACTATTTTCACTTTGTTCGATTCGGGGAACTGCGCCTTCAGCTTATTGTATATCTCTTTTATCAGTTGTTCCAACAGTTCGTGCCTTTCTTCAAACACTTCGCTAACGGTCTTATTTATCAATGTATAGTCAATAAACGGGAATTCCTTCGGGTTTGTTGCGGGCACGGATACGTCCACATCCACTTCAAATTCGTTGTCCAGTATTTTCTCCTCTTTATACACTCCTATGGGAGCATGTATTTTTATTCCGTGCAATGAAACTGTCAGCATACTCAAAAATAACCAAGTAAGTGTACAATAACCCTAATCCCATCCAATTAAACAGAATATTACTTTGTGGGCCTTAGGGTTTTCCTACACTCACGATCACTGCTTATATTGCAGCCTCGAAATGCGTGTATTATTTGCTGTTTATATCATCCTTACAGTAATGTCCAGGCCGTTAATGGCTCAGGAGAGCGATATGATCGACAGCAGCTTGAACACTGTTGCTCTCGAACATTTACAATTGAGTAAGATCAATATTGTAGGCAATAAAAAAACACGCAGGTCCATCATCCTTCGAGAAATGAGCGTCCAAGAAGGAGACTCCATTGTAAAAGCAGGGCTTGCCGATGTAACTGAGTTGAACAGAAAAAGAGTCTTCAACCTATCTCTTTTTACGGATGTGGTCATACTTACAGACAGCAGCGTGCCTGGAACTGTTACTTGGGATATTGTGGTAAAGGAGCAATGGTATCTGATTCCGGAATTCACCTTCAAGCTCGCGGATAGAAACTTCAACGTGTGGTGGGTGGAGCAAGACAGGGATATACGACGTGCAAATATCGGTGTCACCCTTAAAAACAGGAACTTTCGTGGCAACCTTGAAGAAGTAAGCGCAACCGCACAAGTAGGCTATACTCAAAAATTCGGTCTACAATACTACCGCCCATACATAGATAAAAACCAGAAGCATGGTTTTGGCTTCAAGTTTTTCCTATCAAGAAACGAAGAATGGTTTTACAAGACCGACAGCAATAAGTGGGAGTTTGCAAAAACACAAGGCAGATACATCACCAACAGTTTCGAAACATCAGTCTCATATATTCTTAGGCCTGCATATGCCAGCAGACACCTTTTGGAAGCCAGCTTCAAAAGCCAAACGATACAGGATACCATCACCTTACTGAACAGCGATTACTTTTTGAATGGCAAACGACAAATGGAACTCGTCGAATTGCTTTATCGATACGACCTGAATATGGTGGACAACTGGAATTATCCCATGCATGGGTTAAAGGTTGTGGTACATTCAATATTTCGTATTGGGATAAAGGGCTTCAATTGGCAAAACGTCTATATGGCGGAGATAGGCAGATTCAACAACCTAGGTAAAAAGTTTTATTCCAGTCATATATTCAGAGGCCGTATCGCATTTCCGGAAAAACAGCCATACGTTTATGTATCTGCCATGGGTGTGGGCAATGAATATATAAGAGGCTATGAATATTATGTGATAGATGGTTCACATTACGGCATCCTCAGAAACAATTTGAAATACGAACTGCTGAACATCAAGATCAAAAAATTACCGATACGTTATATCTCCACACTACCATTCAGGCTATACCCCAAAGTATATACAGATGTAGGATATGGTAGAAATAAGTTTCCCGGCAACAGCACCTTGAATAACAGGCTCTTATATTCTGCAGGTGCAGGTATAGACATCGTATCGGCCTACGATATAAAACTGCGCGTAGAGTACACTTGGAACCATTTGGGTGAAAAAGGACTATTTTTACATTTCACAAGCGAATAGTACTTTACGAGTCGCAATACTAAAGCACATCTACTTCATTATAATCACTTATGCTTGTAGCCATATACAACAGGACTTTCGAAGAAGACAACCTCCCGAAAATTCGTCATATCATTCAAGCGCTTGAGCAGCACAATCTTCAGTTGGTTTTTCACAAAGACTTTTATGAACGTATAGAGCCTCATGTGGAGTTGAAAGAAAAACCGAGGTTGTTTCAAAACGCATCGGACCTACCCCCTACCACAGATATGCTGTTCAGTCTTGGTGGCGATGGTACTTTGTTGGATACAGTGTCTTTTGTAGGCTCATCAAACATACCGCTGATAGGCATCAACCTTGGTAGATTGGGCTTTTTGGCTGCCATTCCCGAAGAGGATGTGGAAGCCGCTATATCTTCATTGGTACGTGGTTCGTATACCGTTGAGCAACGCACATTGTTGCATCTGGATGCAAGCATCCCTATATTCAACGGGGCTCCATATGCACTAAATGAGTTCACATTGAATCGTAAGGACTCATCTTCCATGATAAAGATACACACCTACTTGAACGGTGAGTTTCTGAATACTTATTGGGCTGATGGGTTGATAGTAGCCACTCCGACAGGCTCTACAGGCTACTCACTGAGTTGCGGAGGACCGGTGGTGTTCCCTCAGACATCAAGCTTTGTAATCACACCTGTGGCATCGCACAACTTGAATACCCGTTCGATAGTTGTACCTGATGATACTGTTATCTCTTTCGAAGTGGAAGGCCGTGCAGACCAATTCCTATGCACCTTGGACTCTCGTACCGAAACAATCAACAGCTTTGTACAGTTAGCCGTGAAAAAAGAGAACTTCACCATCTCGTTGGTGAGACCCGATGAGCATAACTTTTTAAAGACCATCAGACAAAAACTCTATTGGGGGATTGACAGTAGGAACTGATTTTTAAGTTCAAACAATAAAAAGCTACATTTGTGGTTATTCATTCGAGCATGCGTAAGCTACTATATATTATATCATTATCAATAGTATTTGTTTTGCCCGCAAAGGCACAAACATTCTTTACAGGTACTGAATATGGTATATCTCTGGGTGGTTCGCAGTACTTCGGAGATTTGAATGACCGATATGGCTTTCAAACTGTGCATCCTGCAGGCGGCGTTTTCACACGTATACATTTGAATCCATTTATAGCAGTGCGTATAGGCGCCTCTTATACGCAGGTTTCTTACGATGATAAGTTGTCTAATAACGATTTCAACAAGGCTCGGAACCTGAATTTCAAAAGTGACATCTTGGAAGCGGCGATTTTCACCGAATTCAATTTCTTCAGATTCTATACCGGTGAAGAAAAAAGTCGTTTTACACCATACCTCGTAGGTGGTATCGGCTTATTCTACTACAATCCATACACTACATACCTCGGAAGAAAATATTACCTACGTACACTTGGCACAGAAGGCCAATATGTCGGCTATGGTGACAGAGATTATTCAACATTCAGCCTTTGCTTCCCTGTTGGTGCAGGTATCAAGTACTGGATAGCACCCGGTGTCAACTTCGGGTTCGAAATATCAGACCGACTGACGGTTACCGATTATATGGACGATGTAAGCTCTACTTACGTCGGAATAGATAAGTTCCCGAGCTCAGCGGGAGTTGTCAATACCGCTGGTGCACTTCAAGACCGTTCTTTGGAAGTCGGCACTGTGGCACTTGGCAGAGAAGGTAAGCAGAGGGGCAACTCAGCCAGTAAAGATCAGTACATGATGTTTACTTTCAGCTTGTCTTTCCAACTGAAAACATACCGCTGCCCAACATACATGAAGCAGTTCCAGATATACTAAAAGTTAAGGCTGACATTTATCCACTCGCCGTCAAAATCGACATTGTATTTTTTATAGAAGTTGATTGCGGGCTCATTCCAATCAAGCACTTGCCACATCATTCCGCTGTATTCTTTTTCTTTCGCTATCTCTATCAGTTTGTCCAATAGGATCTTGCCGATACCTTTCCCGCGATACTCTTCGGTCACAAGTAGGTCTTCCAAATACATGCGTTGCCCTTTCCATGTAGAGTATCTGATGTAGTAAAGTGCAAAGCCCGCTACCAATCCATCCACCTCGGCTACTATTGCCCACCAGACAGGCTGTTCTCCAAATCCGCTTTCTTGAAAATGTTCCAAACTTACAGTTACAGCATCAGGCTCGCGCTCATACACTGCCAACTCTGTTATCAATTCCAGTAAACGAGGGCAATCTTCCCTCTTTGCATCTCTGATTATTACTTGCTCCATATTCATTCCGCAATACCTTTGGGATATTTCCGTTAAAAATAACAAGAGTTATAAACTTGCGTTAAAAGCAAGACACTTTATACTTAGAAACGTACTTTTAGCGTAATTACAGTAATAGCAACTTGAAATACACTACATGAGCGCAATACAGGGAACAATACTTTGGGTGGACGACGAAATGGAGTCTCTAAAGTCACAAATTCTTTTTCTTCAAAACAAAGGCTACGACGTAACATCGCTTACAAACGGTCATGATGCCATCGAATGGCTCAAAACCAACAATGCAGATGTTGTGTTGCTTGACGAAAGTATGCCGGGTATCACAGGCTTAGAGACTTTGGCGGAGATAAAAGACATTAAGCCCAACCTTCCTGTGGTGATGGTCACCAAAAACGAGGCCGAATACATCATGGAAGAGGCCATAGGTGCTCAAATAACAGACTATCTCATCAAGCCGGTGAATCCCAATCAAGTATTGCTATCTCTGAAAAAGATATTGGATGGCAAGAGATTGGTATCCGAAAAAACCACTTCGGGCTACCAACAGGATTTCAGAAATCTGTTCATGGCACTCAGTTCAGACCAAAGTCATGAAGAGTGGAAAGAACTGTACAAAAAGCTGATATACTGGGAGCTGGAGATGAGCCGCAGTGAAAGCACGGAGATGATGGAGGTGCTCACCTCTCAAAAATCAGAAGCGAATACCGAGTTTTTCAAGTTCGTACAAAGAAACTATCAAGATTGGATAGCAGGTGACGATTCTCCTTTGCTTTCGCACAATGTGTTCAAGGAAAAGATAGCTCCGCACATCAATCCGGATAAGCCTACTTTCCTGATAGTCATCGATAATCTTCGATACGACCAATGGAAGGTATTGGAACCGATAATCACAAGTACTTTCAGGCTGTTGGAAGAAGATATGTTCTACAGCATACTACCGACAGCTACACAATACGCACGTAATGCACTGTTCGCAGGTTTGTTGCCGATGGATATTGAAAAGAAGTTCCCCAACGAATGGAAGAACGATGACGACGAAGGTGGGAAAAACATGTTTGAAGAGGTGTTTCTCAATTATCAGATGAAGCAACTCGGACTTGGTGATTTGAAGACACAATATTTAAAGATCACCAATAACGAGAACGGGAAGCACTTCGAAGACGAGGTACACAACTATCTGAACAATGACTTGTCTGTTATCGTATACAACTTTGTGGACATGTTGTCACACGCTCGTACCGAAATGGAAGTACTGAAAGAATTGGCAGGTGATGAAACATCTTATCGCTCACTTACCGTAAGTTGGTTCGAACATTCTCCATTGTACAGAGCATTGAAGAAGATTGCGAATAAAGACATACAACTTATGATCACCACAGATCATGGTACCGTAAGAGTGAAAACACCGAGCAAATGTATCGGCGACAGAAGAACCACAACCAACCTAAGATATAAGCTGGGACGCAATCTTCAGTATGAAGACAAGGATGTATTGGCATTCAGGAACCCCAATGATGCAGGTCTTCCCAAACCCAACATCAGCTCAACATTCATATTTGCAAAAGAAGATATTTTCCTTTGTTACCCTAATAATTACAATCATTATGTAAATTACTACCGCAATACCTTCCAGCACGGTGGTATTTCTCTTGAAGAAATGCTTGTGCCGGTCATAAGGTTAGAAAGTAAGTAGTAATAATCGTGGCATATTCCCTCAGTAAGTCAGAACGTTACGCTGAAGTAATTTCAGCATTATTGTTGATTGCCCTAATAGGCGGTACAATCTTTTCCTATGTCCGGATGCCCGAAATGATACCTACGGGGCTGAACGAGATGGGTGCTCCCGATCATTATGAGAACAGATACATCCTGTTGATGTTTCCACTATTGGGAGTAATTCTGTTTTTGAGCATCTCCTTCATCAATTTCTTCCTCATAAAATACAGAGATAATACCATTGAAGGAAGGCAACCTCAGCATGCAGGTATAGTATGGTTGTTGAGGATGGCCAAATTGGTGATAATGTCTGGGTTGGCCATCAGTGTAATGGAGATAGTAAGGGCAGTTTATCTCGACAACAGCTTTGTATCCGACAGTGTGTTTGTTTGCGAGGGTATACTTGCCGCATTCGTTTTTCTTTTTGTGTTGATGCATGTGATAGACCGATTGAGGTCGCCGCAAATGCGATAGTATTTTCACAAAAATTTACACAAAGGTCGCCGCAAACCAATATATAAATCATTAAACTTGTAGAAAGCAGTTTTTGTATTTATGGAAACGGAACCATTGCAAGAAAACACGGAAGAAATTCAACAAGCCTCTTCCGGAACCAATGCGATAGAACAACTTATCACACAGATAGAAAAAGTCATTCGTGGTAAACGCCACCAAGTGGAGATGGTTATCACCGCACTGCTTGCAGGCGGCCATATTTTGATGGAGGACAATCCCGGTACAGGTAAAACCGTGCTTGCGCGAACATTGGCGCAATGCATCAGTGGACAAAACGAAACAGGGCATGTGATATTCAAGCGTATACAGTTCACTCCCGACCTGCTGCCGATGGATCTTATCGGTACATACGTTTTCGATGATGCTCAAAAAGACTTTGTTTTCAAAAAGGGTCCACTATTCTGTAACGTATTGTTGGCCGACGAAATAAACCGCGCATCACCCAAAGTACAGAGTGCATTGCTCGAAGCCATGGCCGAACACCAAATAACCGCAGGCGATGCCACACTGAAATTGGAGAACCTGTTCTTCACGATAGCCACACAGAACCCGATTGAAATGGAGGGCACTTACCCACTGCCTGCGGCACAGCTCGACAGGTTTTTCATGAAGATATATTTCGGCTATGTGGATGAAGCAACAGAAATAGACATATACAAGAACTACCTGGATATTGCAGACAATCTTGTAACGCTTGAGCAGGTATTGAATATGAACGACATACTTTCTTTGCGCAATGAGGTTGAAAATGTTTTTGTACACGATGAGATTATAAAAGCGGTCAGCAATATAGTACGAGGTACGCGCGAACATCAGGATATATCCTTAGGAGCTTCCACTCGTAGCGGTATTTCCTTCTTGAAATGTTTGCGTGCTTATGCTTTGGTACGCGGCAGGTCTTTTGTTATCGAGGATGATGTGAAAGATATAGCCCGCGAGGTATTGGAGCATCGCCTACTTTACCGCAACAAAGACGGAAAGCAACACGCCCTAAACAATATCATAACCAAAGAGGCGGACCGATTAGCCAAACTTAAGCTCTATTCTTAGTAACGGATGAAGAGGTTACAGTATAAAAATGCAAGATCCTTCTTCGTTATACTGTGCGTATTATTCGTACCGTACGGGGCAGCATATGCACAATCTCAACCTGTCAAGACAGGACCCAATGCAGCCAAAAGGTATGAAATAGACGCAAAGCGCATCGGTACAAGCATGTACAGTGATGATGCCTTGCCTCGTTCCCGCGAATTCAAACGTATAGACAGCACCTACTATGTAGGCTGGATGTACGAAGGTGTGTACAAGTACGAACATGCAGCAGACTATATAGGCTTCAAACATGCTGCAGTACCTTTGGAACGCGCGTTGAGGCTTATGGAGCGCGACTATAAAAAAGAACTGCGCACTCGAACATCCGACCTTATCAAGTATTATCCAGTTTACTTTTATCATTTCGAGTACACTACTATAGCCTTCTACCTATTGATGTGTTACAACAATATGGAGGAGCCCGAAAAAGCATTCGCCTTACTCAACAAAGTCAAAAGCTATAATTTTCAGCGCGACTATTTCAACATGGACGTGTACAACCACATGGCTTGGACGGTACACCGGCATCGGTATTACACCCACGACAAATACGACTTCCTTAAAAACTCCATCGACCAAAACGAACGTTTGGCACAAACCTATTTGGACTCACAATTCAGACGCATTTCCATCAACAAAAGGTTGAACAGTCAGATATTCAGACCTGGATACGCAGAGCAAGAACAGATGTCGGTATATCACTACAAGTCTATCCTGTACAGTTATGCGCTCAATGTGGACTCAGCCGCATACTACTACAACCTGATGAAGGATAATCACATCTTCCCTCACAACAATTATGCAACTTTTCGTTCCATATGCGGCGATTTTCGCGAAGCCGAGAAAGAATATGAAAAGGCTATGGAGCAAGATGCAGGTGACAAACGTCTGAAAGAATGGGCATACTACTCGGCCAATATTGACATATACAAAGCACAGCCTCAGACAGCCGTCGAGTTGATGAAAGACATGATAAAAGCCAACGGCTCAACTCCGGGATTCGGTTGGTACAATATCGCATTGGCCAGAGCTATGCACTATCATGGCAATATCAGTGAGTCGGAACGGTACATCAACAAAGCGGCAGAATTCAAAGAACTACACATCGGTACCACACTCAGTCAGGCACACTACGACTTCAGCACACAAATGGTGAAGTTGATGAACATAAATGCAAGCATTGAGCAACTGAAGTTTGAGAACAACGATTGGTGGTATAGTCCCAGAGTGCTTGCCAAACTGGCGAAAGCGGTAACTGAAAAATATACGCTTCAGTTTCTCATCATCAACCAGTTTGCACAAAACCCCGAAAGGGACCGTGTGATCTACAAACTGTTCTCTACCGAAAGTACCGTAACATGGGATGAGGTTTGGTACTTGATAAGCGACTTCAGCACACAGTACTTCATCAACCGTTTTGAACATGAGTTGCAGACGGATGAACGCACAGCCATTCGTAAATACTTCAAATACTTTATCGCAAAGCTCAAAATGAGCAGTGGCAAATATGATGAGGCAAGGTCGTTGCTCAATGAGATTTTGCAAGACAAGAACATAGACGCAGAATACGAAAAGCTGTTCTTAGCCAGAGTATATCAGGCACAAGCCCAATGCGCCAAAGAACAAGAAGATACTAAAGCGTACGACACGTGGATGAACAACCTATACACAGAATACAGCGAGTTGATACCATCAACAGGGCTGCGAATGAAAATGAACTTGAAAACATCCGGTGAAGTAGATAGTGAATTGTTGGAACGTCTGAAAAATTGCAACATCGAATGGACAACAAACGCTGCTGGACCAACCGCCTACATCAACTTCACAAATACAAAAGAGGAAAAGCAAGTGAGTTACCACGTTGTTGACACTAAAAAGAATAAGATCGTAGAAGATGCTCACTTCAGTTACGAAAGTCCTGAGAATGCCGGAAGAGCACTTGCCTACAAGCTGTTTAATGTAAACTAACGATATGCTCTCCAAAACTTAACAATGAACCAATTGTATTTGCAGCCATGAAACCTTAGCTTTATAAGCCTTGTTTCAAAAGATTTTTGCAAATGCAGGTCATCTCAATATATAACCTCAAAGGAGGCGTAGGTAAAACATCGTCTTGCGTGAATTTCGCCTACATGGCCGCCAAAGACGGTTTCAACACACTTATTTGGGATCTTGACCCACAGGGTGCTGCCAGCTTTTATTACAAAGCAAAGCCCAAACACAAATCTGCCACAAAGAAATTAGTAAAACAAAGCATGGAATTGGATGATGCCATCCGTGCCACAGACTATTATCACCTTGATATTATTCCTGCAGACATCTCCAGCAGGAAAATAGACCTTATACTCGACGATGCAAAAAAATCGAAAAAGCAGCTGAAGAGAATCTTGAAAGACCTTTCGTCTGACTACGATTTTGTGTTCATAGACAGCCCGCCTGCATTCTCTTTGCTTGCAGACAATATATTCAACGCATCGGACATGGTGTTTATGCCTGTAATACCAACAACACTCTCCATTAGGGCGTTTCAGCTTGTACGCGAATATTTTGAAAAACATGGAATACCAGATGAAAAGCTCATGTGCTTCTTCACCATGGCCGACATGCGCAAGTCCATACACAACGAAGTGATGGCAGAACTCTACAAGAACAACAAGTTCTTCGAATACTACATCCCCAATCTCTCCGAAGTGGAAAAAATGGGTATACACCTTGCCCCGCTTGAGGTCTTTGCCCCTAGCAGCTACGCCAACACCTGTTATCGTGCTCTGTGGGGCGAGATAAAAGAAGGATTATTAGATTAATACATATATGGAATAACGCCCCATGTAGAAGTAGGCTTATCATATCATAGTCATTGCTTATAAAAACCGGCTTAAACATGCTGTATTCTTTGCAAATACAGGCTATCCCGCTACCTTTGCGTATTCTTAATTTTTTTGAAGGTAAATCATGGATCTATTTTCTATTCAAAAACGTGAGTTCATAGGGAGACACATTGGCCCAAATGAACATGAAACAAAGCAAATGTTGCAAGCCATAGGCGTTGCCGATATGGAAGAATTGATATCGCGCACGGTGCCGCAGGCAATACGTTTAAACAGTCCGTTGAACGTTCCGGAAGCTGTAAGTGAGGCAGAGTTCCTTTCAGAGCTAAAGGAAATATCAATGCACAACAAGCTGTACAAAACGTACATCGGACAGGGTTATTACGACACCTTCACACCGAATGTGATATTGCGCAATGTTTTTGAAAACCCGGGATGGTATACTTCATACACCCCGTATCAAGCCGAAATATCTCAAGGTAGATTGGAAAGCTTGTTGAACTACCAGACCATGGTTAGCGACCTTACAGGTTTGCCTTTGGCCAACGCATCTCTTCTTGACGAAGGTACTGCTGCTGCTGAAGCTATGTCTATGTTCTTCAGCACACTGAATAAGAATCATGACAACCCTGATAGGCCTAAATTCTTTGTGGATGAAGAAACCTTCCCACAAACCAAAGACCTTATAATCACTCGTGCTACTCCAATCGGTATCGATGTAGTGTTCGGTGATTACCAAACAGCTAACATAGACGAAACATATTTCGGTGCATTGGTACAATACCCTAACGACAAGGGTAGTGTAAACGATTACCGCGCTTTCATAGAAAAAGTACACAATGCAGGTGCTTACGTTGCCATGGCAACAGATTTGTTGGCACTTACTTTACTTACTTCTCCGGGCGAGCTTGGTGCCGATGTTGCATTGGGTAACGCACAACGTTTTGGTGTTCCTTTGGGATATGGTGGACCTCATGCAGCCTTCATCTCTTCCAAAGACGACTTCAAACGTCAGATGCCTGGTCGTATCATAGGTGTGAGCATCGATGCTCAAGGCAACCGTGCTTTGAGAATGGCTTTGCAAACACGTGAGCAACACATCAAACGCGAGCGTGCCACATCAAACATATGTACCGCACAAGCATTGTTGGCCAACATGGCTGCAATGTATGCCGTATATCACGGTCCTGATGGATTGAAAAACATCGCCAAACGCATATCCGTGCTAACAAGTACATTGGCACAAGAAGTGAAGGCTGCAGGTTATACACTTGTAAGCGACAACTTCTTCGATACTGTTACAGTAAAAGTATCTCAGGCAGATGTGATAAAAGCCAGGGCGGAAAAAGCAGGTATCAACTTCAGATATTTCGCTGACAATACCTTGGTTGGTATTTCCATAGATGAAACCACAACAACATCTGATGTTGCCGATATAGTAAATGTATTCAACAATAGCGAAGATCCGGTGAGCTTTGATATTCACCACGATCTTGCACTTACGAATATACCTACTGCTCTTACTCGTACTTCAGACTATCTGACTCATCCTGTGTTCAACAGCTACCATAGCGAGACATTGATGATGCGTTATCTGAAGAAATTGGAGAACAAAGACCTTGCTTTGAACACAAGCATGATATCTCTTGGTTCTTGCACCATGAAATTGAATGCCGCAGCACAAATGATACCGCTTAGCTGGGCACACTGGAGCAAAGTACACCCGTTTGTACCTACTGAACAAGCCGGTGGTTACCACAGAATGATCAAGCAATTGGCTGATTATCTGTGTGACATAACAGGATTTGATAGCTGTAGCCTGCAACCAAACAGTGGTGCACAAGGCGAATATGCCGGTTTGTTGGCCATTCGTCGTTATCACGAGAGCAAAGGGAACGCACACAGAAACATCATGCTGATACCTATATCTGCGCATGGTACCAACCCTGCTTCCGCAGTTATGTTGGGCTACAAAGTGGTTGTGGTTAAAGCACTCGAAAACGGATATATAGACCTTGAAGACCTAAAAGCGAAGGCAGTGCAACACGCCGAGAACCTTGCAGGCATCATGGTTACATACCCATCCACATACGGTGTTTATGAAGAAACCATCAAAGACATTACCAATATCGTACACCAACACGGTGGACAGGTATATATGGATGGTGCGAACATGAACGCACAGGTTGGATTGACATCACCGGGCCTTATAGGTGCAGATGTTTGCCACCTGAACCTACACAAAACTTTCGCCATACCACATGGTGGTGGTGGACCGGGAATGGGTCCTATATGTGTACGCGAGCACTTGGCGCCATTCCTTCCGGGACATTCTTTCAATACAAATGACGGAGCTGCACATGCTGTATCGGCAGCACCTTATGGTTCTGCAAGTATATTGCTGATATCTTATGCCTACATACGCCTATTGGGTGCAGAAGGGCTTAAGTTGAGCAGTGAGTATGCTATACTTAACGCCAACTATATGCGTGCATTGTTGAAAGACAATTACGATATCCTTTATACAGGTAGCAACGGAACATGTGCACACGAGTTCATAGTTGACTTGCGTCCGTTTAAGAAAACTGCGGAAATAGAAGCAGAAGACGTTGCTAAGAGACTTATGGACTATGGCTTCCACGCTCCTACAATGAGTTTCCCTGTACCGGGAACCATCATGATAGAGCCTACGGAAAGTGAAGACATGGCTGAACTTGACCGTTTCTGCGACGCTTTGCTGAACATTCGCAAAGAGATAAAAGCTGTTGAAGACGGCAAGTCCGATGCAAAAGACAATGCTTTGAAAAACGCACCACATACACAGTTTGTGGCCGTTGCCAACGATTGGAATCATGCCTACAGCCGCGAAGAGGCCGTTTATCCTCTTGAGTGGGTGAAGGACAATAAATTCTGGCCAAGCATCGGTCGTATCAACAACACATTCGGTGACAGGAACTTGGTATGTACATGTGAGCCTATAACATCTTACATGGAAACAGAGGCTTAATACAATAAACACACTTGAAATAAGAAAAGCCCCTCAATGAGGGGCTTTTTCAATATTATTTGGTCGGATATATTAATCCAAGTCCGTTTTAACCTTTGTCAACTGAACAACTTCGATGAATTCAAAGTCAGGATATACCGAACATAGCTGGCCATCACCATTGGTATCAAACTTCACTTTCACTTTAAAACCATCGTGCTGGTAAGCTGTGGGTAGGTTGTACGGGCGTACTACACGATGTTCGTCGCTTATCTCCAACACATAGCCACAACCACCTCCCGCAATGTCGCCGGTATCCCTAACTGTAGCTTTTATCAGGTCTTTATCGCGCTTGCAGGAAGTTGCAACCATTGCAATCAATGCTGCACCAAGTAAAAGTTTTCGCATGTCCGAATATTCTTTTCAATAATTCAGCATGAAAATAATAAAAAGTTTTAAAGGCGCAATCATGCAGTGAACTTATATCCGATACCCCTTACCGAATGGAAATGCTTCGGATGCCTACTGTCCTGCTCAAAATACTTCCTGAAATTGAGTATAAAGTTGTCTATCGTACGTGTGGTAGGGTAAACATTGTACCCCCATACCACCTGCAATATATGCTCACGAGACACCACCTCGCTCTCGTGCTCTATCAAAAGCTTCAGCAGGGCGGTTTCTTTCTTGCTCAACTCATGCTTTTCACCATTCAGGTCCACGCACTCATGTGCTGCAAAGTCCACAGAACAGTTGTCGAAAGCGTATTTGTCGGGGATGGAGTGCGGATCGTGTATCTTTTTGTTCTTGACGATCAGCTTATCCACTCTCAGCAGCAGCTCTTCCAGATTGAAGGGCTTGGTCAGGTAGTCGTCACCACCCTTTTTCAGGCCTTCAACCCTGTCTGTACTGGTGTTTCTTGCAGAAAGGAATAATATGGGCACATCATTGTGTTGCATCCTTATGGTCTCACAAACCGTCAACCCGTCCATGTCAGGCAACATGATGTCCAATACTATCAAGTGGAAATACTCGTTTTTAACCGCCTTGAGGACATCAGGGCCATTATCAACGGTCGTAACTTCATAACCTTCCAGCTCTAGGTTAAGTTTCAGTGATTCGCGTAGTGTTTCCTCATCTTCCACAACGAGGATGCTGGCTTTAGTTTCTTTCTGTACCATAATTTACGGGTTTTTGTACAAACATAAAATTAATGACAATTCGTATCTAACAGAAATTCAGGGCCCGGAAATGGTAATTTCATGACAATTCTATTTTCCGATATTTTTCTTTGACAGAGTGTAAAAACAGATTGTACAAAATGTTTTTTTCGCTAACTTTGCCGTCCCAAAAGCGGGTGTGGTGAAATTGGTAGACACGCTAGACTTAGGATCTAGTGCTTCACGGCTTGGGGGTTCGAGTCCCTCCACCCGCACCAAAATTTGAATAGCCGATACACGTATCGGCTTTTTTTAAAACTAAAATGTAAGCTACATGGCTACAGTAACTCGTGAGAATATCGGCACACTGCACGATAAAGTAATAGTGAAGTTGAGCAAAGAGGATTATTACCCATCTTTTGAGCAATCATTGAAAAGATATGCCAAAACAGCCAACATCCCCGGCTTCAGGAAGGGTATGGTTCCTACAGGTATGGTTAAGAAAATGTACGGACAGTCCATTTTCAGCGACGAGGTGATACGCGCGGCAGGAAGCAAGATAGAAGACTACTTGAGAGATGAGAAGGTGCATATATTCGCACAGCCGATGATCATGCGCGACGGCCTTCCTTCAAAGTTGGACATGAACAATGCCGAAGAGATGAACTTCTCTTTCGAAATTGGTCTTAAGCCTGATTTTGAAATAAAAGCACTCAACGGTAAAACCAAACTGGATAAATACAAAGTATCCATTTCGGACAAAGTGTTGGACGATGAGATAGAAAGACTACAGCGTCGCTTCGGCGAAGCGGTACCTGCTGAAACCGCCGACGATAAAGAACACATCATATACACCAAGTTTGAAGCTTGCGATTCGGAAGGCAATGTAGCAGAAGGAACGGAACCTATACAGGATGCGGAGTTGATGGCAAAATTGCCTGTCAAGCTTCAAGACATGATAAACGGCAAGAAAGCAGATGATTCATTTGTTATTCAGCCGAAGGAAGTATGTACGGAAGAAGAACTTCCTGTATTCATGAAAGATTCTATGAAGCAAGAAGGCGGTGATCCTGAGCAGCATTACAAAATGACCATCACCAAAGTCGGTACACTTAAACCACACGACCTGAACGAAGAACTGTTCAGCCAAGTGTTCCCAAATGCCGAAGTAAAAGACGTAGAAGCTTTCCGTGAGTTGTTGCGTTCAGAGCTTGGCAAAGAATACGACCGTATGACCAAAGAGCGTCTACAGAACGAAATGTACGAACTGTTGGTGCACAGTACCGATATCAACCTTCCTGTCGGCTTCTTGAAGCGTTGGATGCAAGAAGGTGGCGATCAGCCAAAAACGGATGTTCAAGTGGAGCAAGAGTTCCCTTCATTCGATCACCAATTGCGTTGGACGCTTATTTCCGACAAATTGATAATCGACAATAACATCGAAGTAAGCAGAGATGAGGTGTTGGACAGCATAAAAGGACAAGTTGCCGCATACTTCGGTATGGGTGCTGAGAATGTTGAAGAAACTCCTTGGATGGACGAGTACCTTGCCAAAGTGAGCAAGGACGAGAAAACAATGGACGAAACTTATCGTCGCCTGTTGTACGATAAACTGTTCGACTATCTTGAAACTGAGCTGAAAGTGAAAGAGAAAGAAGTAACCGAAGAAGAGTTCTTTAAACTTCCTAACCCACATGATGCACACCACCATCATTAATCAAGTATCTAAGGATTGACAGATAATAAGCCGCACAAAATTGTGCGGCTTATTTATTTCCTCTATACTCATATTACGGTCATATCGTCATACCTACTTAGATTTGGTATATGATAAAAGGCATAATCGTATCACTGGCGATTGCAGCGATACTCCTTACCATATTTCTGTTGTGGAGACGTGAGCAAAAGAAGCTGAAAGCATATATACTACCAGGGTCAACCAAATTCCTGTTGTACAATTACGTACCGTATTACAGAAATCTTACTGCTGAACAAAAAGCAAAGTTTGAAGAACGCATGCGCGACTTTCTGGCTCGCACCAAAGTCACAGGTGTCAGCGGAGTGATAGTCCACGATATTGACAGGGTATTTATAGCCGCAAGTGCAATTATGTTACTGTACGCCTACCCTAAATCACGCTATTACAATCTTGACGAGATACTGCTCTATCCGGGTTCTTTCAATAAATATTACGATACAGACGGCCCTTGGAGAAACATAGCGGGCATGGTGGGTACAGGTGTACTTCATAGGCAAATGATATTGTCTCAGCAAGCATTGAGAGCAGGGTTTTTATTCCCTGATAACACACATAACACTGCAATACATGAGTTTGCGCACTTAATAGACAAGGCAGATGGTGCAATTGACGGTATACCCGACTATCTGCTCAACAAACGCACAAAAAAGGTATGGAAGGAACGCATGCCTTGGTATATACAAGCAATACGTCAAGGCATCACAGATATCAATCCTTACGGGGCCACAAACGAGTCAGAGTTCTTTGCTGTGATAACTGAATATTACTTCAAACAGCCGGAACATATGAAGGCCTTGTATCCGGAGCTATATGGGTTGGTACATAATATGTACCAACCTAATGCTGCTTAACCGGCGTTTTGGTGTAAGGAAATTCTATCCTGTGCACCTCACTGTTTATTTCTCCTTCAATATATGCAAGGATGGCGTTGTCAGACTTCTTAATGTAAACAATACGTTGAGGAAAATCGTGTTTCATATTCTCAAAAACAATACCTGTGTCAGAGAACGATACTTCTTTAAAGGATACCTCCTTGCCATCATTTTGGTTACTAACATTGGGTATGTACCATAGCTCATTACCTCTCAATACCAACCTTATCTCTTCGTAACTAGACACCGTGCCTGTACTGTCGTAGAACTTCCCAACACCTGCATAAGTACTATCATCTTGCTTTTTCCAATACTCAATGATTCTTTTGTCCTGCTCATGGTTTTCCCATGAACCTAACAGCCAATCTGTTTTTTCGAGCTTGGTCTGTTCGGGAGTATTTGAAGTACAAGAGCAAGCCAGCAATAAAATAAAAACGATTCCGATCTTGTTCATAATGTAGAATTATATTCTTGCCCTCCAAGGTATGTCTTCGGCACCGTTCTTATGAGCTATATAACGTGCCAATACGAATAGAAAATCTGACAATCGATTCAGGTACTGTACAATCAGTTCGGGAACATATTCTTCTTGTTGTTGCATGGCCACACATATACGTTCCGCTCTGCGGCAAACACAACGTGCTATATGTGCATTTGATGCCGCGACACCACCACCCGGCAGTATGAACGAACGCATTTCAGGTAATGTCTCATTCATCTCGTCTATTTTCTGCTCCAACCATATCACATCGTTTTCGTGCAAGTCAGGCAACTTCATTTTCACTTCCTTATCGGGATTGGTCGCCAATACAGAGCCTATGGTAAACAAACGGTCTTGTATCTCCCTCAACCATTCTGTTATCAATACATCGTTGGCGGTATCGTTTATCATACCCACGTAAGAGTTCAGCTCATCCACAGTTCCGTAGCTTTCGATGCGAATATGGTTTTTGGGCACTCGCACTCCTCCTATCAGGCTGGTGGTGCCTTTATCGCCCGTTTTGGTGTATATCTTAAATGCCATAATTCTGTTTTTGAAGGATTAATTGACTGCAGACACTGTACTTGTGGCAGCATCACTTTCCACCACCCCATCTCTTATCCTCACAATACGCTTGGTGTAATTTGCTATATCTTCTTCGTGTGTTACCAATATCACAGTATTGCCTTGTTCGTGTATCTGCGCCATCAGTTCCATTATTTCATACGATGTTTTGGTATCCAAGTTACCCGTAGGCTCATCCGCCAAAATAATGGAAGGATTGTTGACCAACGCCCTTGCTATGGCCACACGTTGGCTCTGTCCACCCGACAGTTCATTCGGCTTGTGATGCGCTCTATCGCTAAGCCCTACTTTATCCAATATCGCTCTTGCTCTTTCTTCGCGGTCTTTTTTGTTGACACCTGCATATATAAGGGGTAATGCCACGTTCTCCCATGCCGTAAGCCTTGGTAACAGGTTGAACTGCTGGAATACGAACCCTATCTCCACATTTCTGACATCAGCCAACTCATCGTCGGTCATTTTGCTTACATCCTTACCATTCAGTATGTACTGTCCTTTAGTGAGTGTGTCCAAACAGCCGATAATATTCATCAATGTAGACTTGCCCGAGCCCGAAGGACCCATAAGCGATACATATTCGTTCCTTTCGACTATCAAGTTTATTCCCTTCAATACGGGCAGCTCCTGCTTACCCATATAGTAGCTCTTATGTATATCTCTTAGGTCTATTACTTCTTTCATAAAGCCGAAGTCTCCGTTTGATGAAGGATTCCAAAAATACAGATAATTTTGTGCTTCGGTTTTCTTAATATGCAAGCATGATCTGTTTCCCCAACTGTAAGATAAATATAGGCTTATACATCACCAACAAAAGGGCTGACGGGTATCATGATCTCGAGACGATTTTCTACCCGATCAAGGGCTTACACGATGCGTTAGAGGTTACACCCGCTTCCAAGTACACAACTTTATTGTCTTTACACGGAACAGATATAGCAGGAGAAAAAGAACAGAACCTTGTTTGGAAGGCATACAACCTGCTTAAAGAGCAATTCCCGGCCAAAATACCTGAGCTGGATATCAACCTGCTCAAGGCCATACCCATGGGTGCCGGTATGGGTGGCGGTTCGGCTGACGGGGCGTTTATGCTCAAGCTGTTGAACGACTATTGCCGATTGGAGTTAAAGGACGATATGTTAGCTGATATGGCATTGCAATTGGGTAGTGATTGTCCATTCTTCATTTACAATACGCCACAGTTTGCCACAGGAAGGGGCGAAGAGATGCAACCTATTGGGATAGACCTTTCAGCTTATAGCATACAACTTATATGCCCCAAAGTGCATATATCCACCGGTGATGCGTTTAAAATGCTGACACCTCGCAAGGCATTGTTCGACCTAAGGACACTTCCTGAGTTGCCAATAAGTCAATGGAAAGACCAAATATCCAACGATTTTGAAGACCCCATATTCATGCAGCACCCACAGTTGGCCGACATCAAAAAGCAGCTTTACGACCAAGGTGCTATTTACTCGGCTATGAGTGGCAGCGGCAGTACCGTTTATGGGATTTTTGAAAAAGGGGAAGCTGCGAAGATTCAGAGCCCCTTACAATATGAACAATTCGGGTTCGACCTTACTTAGGTTGTCCGATTACCACTAAGTTCTTACTTCTTGATATGGCCCCGGGATTGATGCCCTGTTCTCCTTCGGGTATTGGCACACCCAATTCCTTGTAATACTCCACCCAAAAGGGCATGAAGCTGTCTGTTCCGGGCTGTTTGAAGGTCATCACATTCAGCGGGAAGTATTCCTTATCGTAGTTCGCACTCTTAAAACATTCATACACCAGCTCTGAGCAATAATACTTGTCATCACCCAACGTAAACGCTTCATCGTACTCCTTACCGATATAAGGTTCATGAAATCTTGCGGTTTTCACCGCCAACTGATGATTCTTGGGCCTGCCGACCAACACTTTTGGTCTGCCTGCTCTATCCACACTACGTTGCAAAAAGGTATCGAGATCGACCAATTTCACCGAACCATATGCTTCCATCACTTTCAGCTTACCCGACACCATAACAACAATACCACAATGAGAAAAGTCCCATCCGTCAACCCCTTCTGTTACAGCTTCTATCGCATCGCAGGCTGCACCACAGTCAAGGTCTTGAAATAGGATGTCCCCTTCCAAAAAGTTGACACTCTTTGGTGGCGTATTGCATGAAAGAAACAATAAGAAAAGCAGTAGATATCTCATGACGGTATTACAGACAAATAGCCGCCATCCATCGGACAGCGGCTATTCAAATATGCTTATTGAAAATTTATTTTACTTCAGCAACCAAGTTTTTGAATGTATCAGGCTCATTCATTGCCATGTCTGCCAACACTTTACGGTTCAGGTCGATACCTTTTGCAGATAGCTTACCCATGAACTGAGAGTAGCTCATACCTTCTTCGCGGCAAGCAGCGTTGATACGTGCGATCCACAAAGTACGGTAGTCACGCTTCTTCAACTTACGGCCTACGAACCTGTACGTGTGTCCTTTCTCTACAATATTCTTCGCAACGGTATATACGTTTTTACGCTTACCGTAGTATCCTTTCGCAGCCTTAAGGATCTTCTTCCTTCTCGCGCGTGATGCAACATTATTTACTGAACGTGGCATAATTTATTTTTTAGTTCCGGCAGCACCGGATATATACAAGTTTATTTTAACGCAAACACAATAAGCGTTTAACCATTTTCTCGTTGCTTACGTCCACATAACCTGTATGACCCAGGTGGCGCTTACGCTTCTTGGACTTTTTCGTCAACAAGTGACTTTTAAATGCTTTATATCTACGTACTTTCCCGGTTCCGGTCAAACTGAACGTCTTTTTAGAACGAGAATGAGTCTTCATCTTTGGCATAGCCTCAAAATTTGGGATGGCAAAGGTAAAACAAATAATAAATCCCGCAAAAATAATTCGGAACAATTTTCGGGCTATTTCAAATAAACATCGTTACATGGTAACATATGCCATTAGTATGCAAAGATATTGTGTATTAACTTTATCGGGACAGAAAGAGAATAACCATGCCATTATTAAGATTCAGAGCTTATTGGGAAGAAGACGACCAAGTGTACAGGGATATTGAAATCAGGCCCGGTCAGACTTTTTTGGACCTTCATAAGGCCATCATACAAGCTTACGAATTCGATGGCAAACACACAGCATCTTTCTGGGAAAGCAACGAAAAGTGGGAACGTGGCCGCGAATTGAACTCAGAAGTGCTTGTGAATAAGCGCGATGCGCCTGCATTGTCAATGTCGCGTACACCGGTATCGGCACTCACCTCAACGCCCGACCACAAGTTCGTGTATGAGTACGACCCCAAAAAGCAATGGACCTTCTTGGTGGAACTGATAGGCGTTGCTCCCGAAGAGAATCCCAAGGTCACCTACCCGCATGTGTTCCGCAAAGAAGGTGTCGGTCCGGCTCAATATGGGGTTAAGGGTGTGAACCTTGACAAACTGCTGGAAGTGGAAGAGAAATACGACCTTAGCTCCGATGCCGAAGGTTTTGGTAGCGAGGGCGATGAAGAGCAGCTACCCGAAGGCGACGAATAAGCATAAGCTTTGAACTCCGATAAAACAGTCTACGTAATTGCAGGGCCTACGGCAGTGGGTAAAACAGCTATTGCCATTGCATTGGCAAAAAAGCTGGACACAGAGATCATTTCAGCAGACAGCCGCCAATGCTATCGTGAAATGAGCATCGGCACAGCAAAGCCTACCAAAGAAGAACTGACACAGGTACACCATTATTTTATCAATAGCCATTCAGTAACTGAGGAGTTGAATGCTGCCGATTATGAAAAGTTGGCATTGACATACCTCGAAGAGATATTTAAGCAGCATGATACTGCCGTTGTTTGCGGTGGTACAGGATTGTACATTAAGGCTCTTTGCGAGGGCATTGACGAAATGCCCGAAGTAGACAATACGGTTGAAGAAGAAATCCAAGCTCAATTCAAAGAACAGGGCATTGAATGGTTGCAAAATGCAGTGAAAGAAGAAGATCCAAGTTTTTATGAAACGGGGGAAATTCAAAACCCTGTCAGGCTCATCCGTGCTTTAACCTTTGTACGCTCAACAGGAGAGAGTATTACCGCATATCGCACCGGGCAGAAAAAAGAACGGCCTTTCAATGTGGTGAAAATAGCCTTGGAAATGCCGCGCGAGGTATTATATGACCGTATCAATCGCCGAGTAGACCTCATGATGCAAGAAGGGCTTCTTGAGGAAGCCAAAACACTATACACTCAAAAGGGTCTTAAGAACCTACAAACCGTCGGCTACCAAGAACTTTTTGAATATATGGACGGGAAGTGTACACTCGAAGATGCTGTTGACAAAATAAAACAACACAGTCGCAACTATGCCAAGCGCCAACTTACTTGGTTTAGAAAGGATAAAGAATACAGATGGCTTGACGCAAGTAGTGACATCATTGTCAAAGAAATAATTAATAACAAATAAAAAAGCCCCTGCGATGCAGAGGCTTTAATATCGTTAAGCGTTAGCTTATTTCTTTTCGGCTTTTTTCTCGTCTTTGTGACAATCTTTCTTGTCGCCTTTTTTGCAACAAGCTTTTTTCTCATCTTTCTTGCAACACTCTTTCTTTTCACCTTTCTTGCAGTTGCCTTTTTTGTCGCCATCACCGGCCATAACAACACCTGTCATCAACAAGGCGCATAGTAACAATGATAATTTTTTCATGCTTTGTTTTATTTAAGTAGTTAAGATTCTGATACGTCAGGGTACGAATTTAGGGTAATTCAGCCAAAACAGTCACACCACCTTGTGTTATATCACCAATTTTAACATTTAAAGGTGTTCCAACAGGGAAAAACACATCCACCCGTGAGCCAAAGCGTATGAAGCCGAACTCTTTGGACTGCTGTACCGTATCACCTTCTTTAACATAATAAGCTATACGTCTTGCCATAGCACCGGCTATCTGCCTTACCAACAACTCGCTTCTGTCATTTCCGAGTACATACGAGGTACGCTCATTCAATGTGGAGGATTTGGGGTGCCAAGCCACCAAATACTTACCAGGATGATATTTGAAGTACTTCACAACTCCATTGATCGGGTTCAGGTTTTGGTGTACGTTCAGCGGCGACATGAATATCGACACTTGCAATCGCTGGTCTTTGAAATACTCAGGCTCGTATACCTCTTCTATCACCACCACTTTACCATCTGCAGGTGCCACTATCAGGTTTTCACCCACGCTAAGGTCTCTTTTCGGGATACGGAAGAACCAAATAACCCAAAACCATATCAGGAAGAACACAACCTGTATACCATAATGCAACCATGAAATGTGGCTCAGGTACTTGTTGTTTACAAACCATATCACAGCCCATAGGACCGTGGCTATAACAATGAATATATATCCTTCGCGATGAATTGACATGTCGCAAAATTAGTTTTAAAAAATGGTCACAGGTATATACTCCATGAAAATATATGCATAGGTGAATGCAAATGGCGTGGCTACGAGTAATGAATCGAACCTATCGAGCGCACCTCCATGTCCGGGCATCAGCTTGCCCGAGTCTTTTATATCCGCCAAACGTTTGAGTTTTGATTCCAACAGGTCTCCCGCCGTTCCCGCAACCGACGCACAAAGCGCAAGTGCCATCCAGTCTATCATCTCATAGTATGGGCTGTAATAACCCCATATGGCAGCACCGGCGATGGTTAGTATCGCCCCTCCTGCAGTACCTTCCCATGTTTTCTTGGGAGATATTTTTGAGAATGGTGTTTTACCAATGAAAGAACCCACCAAATAAGCCATTGTATCGTTCATCCATATCATTAACACCAAAGCCACCGGTATTACTTGTGATTGCACATACATTGAGTACAACAGCGCCATAGGCACCATGATGTACATCTGCCCCCCTAGGGCGTACATCCCCGAACGCCATGCATTCTTTTTGGATAATACTGTGGCAAGTATGATAAATGTAGGTATGGCGATAAGTATGGGTGAGAACCTGATGCCCAACAACACTTTTGTTTGAAACAGTAACCAAAGCAAACTGGCTATTTGTATGAATATCGGTAACCATGCAGGCTGATGGGTTTCAGGATCTATTTTCTTTATCAAAGGGAAAAACTCCAAAAGACATAATACTTGTATCAAGCATATCAATGTGATAAAAGCATATTCGTAGCTCCACAACAAGCCTGTCATCATCACCGCGGAAAAAACGATGGCGCTTCCTAAACGTGTAAAGAATGTCGGCCAGTGCAGTGCCATATCAATAGTTTTCTCGTTTTTCTTGCTCTATCTCCTCCAATTCCTGTGTTGTAAAATCGTTTGTCCAAGTTTTCGGTAAAGGCGTCTTGTTCTTCCATAGCATGTAGAATGCCAACACGAACACTATCAAGCCTACGGCAAACAGCCCCATCGGCATTTCGTTCGTTTCTGAAAGTTTGCTGATCTGCTCATTGTTTCTACCGAAGTACACCAACGAAACCTGTGTGAAATCCACTATCCAATGGGCATACATTGCCAACACCAACGAACCGGTAAGATAATACACATAGCCCAACACCATACCTGCAATAAGTATTGGTATCAGGCCAAGCACATTGCCGTGTATCATAGCAAAGAACACAGACGACAATAATATCGGCCAAAATATACTGCCTACCATTTTCTTGGAGGCGAACCGCATCATGATACCACGAAACAACAACTCCTCACCCACAGCGGGCAATATCGACATCACTATAATGGCACTAATGTATTCGGGTACAGTTGTCAGGTTCAATATCCCATTTTGTTGCGCTTCGAAAGTCTCTTTCGACTTTTCCAGACTATCAGATAGCGGGATCATATCGATAAGAGATGCCAAACCTGATATTACAGGAATGGTTGCCAATGCCAATACTCCCACCCACAACCACTGATCGCTCTTACCTGCGCCCTTGATATTCAGATATTCCAACGGACGAGGATGCAACGCATAAACAAACATTGCCACAGAAAGTGTAAACATGCCTAAATGCGCAATACCTTGAAATGTCAGGAATCCTATTCTTACTTGAGGACTGCTTGATTCAGATATATTCTGGATCTGCTCAATCGATACTCCTGTAAGCATCGGTGCGAGATACAAGGCAACTACCGAAAAGAATGTAAGGGAAATGAAAAACACCAGTACAAACTGTACCAGCTGCATAAACCATGTATACTCTCTCCAATATCTGTTAAACATAATTGAATATTACTCGCAAAGGTAACAGTGTAATGTCACTTTGGCTTGATTATTGGCTACTTAATCGGGAAATGAAGATAATTATGTGCTTTCAGCCGATATTTCGAACAAAACAGACTCATAACTGTTTTTGCAAATATTAGTCCGCCACATCATAATCTTTGCGTATTTTTGACGATTAGTTTCTAAGTAGTACTCATGGAAGGAATAGAGGCAGGGCCGTTGTTGAGCAAAATAGATACTCCGGCCGACCTGAAAAAGCTAAAGAAAGAAGAGCTGCAGCTTGTTTGCAATGAGTTAAGGCAATACATCATCGACTGTGTGAGTGTACATGGTGGCCACTTCGGTGCCAGTCTCGGTGTTGTGGAGCTTACCGTTGCCCTCCATTATGTACTCAATACCCCATACGACCAGCTTGTTTGGGACGTGGGTCACCAAGCATACGGTCATAAAATACTTACAGGCCGTCGCGAGAATTTCCATACCAATCGTAAATACAAAGGACTGAGCGGCTTCCCCAAACGCAGCGAAAGCGAATACGATACTTTCGGCGTAGGTCACTCATCCACATCCATATCGGCCGCTTTGGGCATGGCCATTGCTTCCAAATACAAAGGAGAGAAAGACCGCATGCACGTAGCCGTTATCGGTGATGGTGCCATGACAGCGGGATTGCCTTTCGAAGCACTGAACCATGCAGGCGTGAGCAATGCCAACTTGTTGGTGATACTCAACGACAACAACATGTCGATAGACCCTAACGTGGGTGCATTGAAAGAATATTTGACGGACATCACTACTTCGCACACTTACAATAAGCTGCGCGACGACATATGGAAGCTGATGGGCAAACTCCCATACGGTGACCTTCAGCGCGACCTTGCTTCCAAACTGCAAGCAAGCGTAAAAGGTATGTTGTCCAAAACAAGCAATCTGTTCGAAGCATTGGGGCTACGCTACTTCGGTCCCATAGACGGACACAATGTGCTGAAGGTGACGGAAATACTTGAACACCTGAAAGATATTCCGGGACCTAAGTTGCTGCACATAAAAACCGTAAAGGGTAAAGGTTACGACCTTGCCGAAAAAGACCAAACACTTTGGCATGCGCCGGGAACTTTCGATAAAGTAACGGGCAAGATCAATAAAAAGACTTTCGACGCTCCTCAACCACCGAAGTATCAGGATGTTTTCGGACATACAATTATTGAGTTGGCTAAGGAGAATGATAAGATAATGGGTATCACACCCGCCATGCCTTCCGGCTCATCGCTTAAGTACATGATGGCTGAAATGCCAGACCGTGCATTCGATGTAGGTATTGCCGAGCAACATGCCGTAACGGTAAGTGCAGGCTTGGCCACACAAGGCATGAGGCCGTTCTGTAACATATACAGCTCGTTCATGCAGCGTGCATACGATATGGTGGTACACGATGTGGCCATACAGAACCTACCTGTTGTATTCTGCCTAGACCGTGCAGGACTTGTCGGCGAAGACGGACCTACACACCACGGTGCATACGACATTGCCTACATGCGTTGCATACCCAACATGATAGTGAGTTCGCCGATGAACGAAGCTGAGCTTCGCAACCTCATGTATACATCACAACTGGATGAGACCAAAAATCCATTTGTGATACGCTACCCTCGTGGACAAGGTGTTATGCCCGAATGGCGCACACCGATGCAAAAAATAGAGATCGGTAAAGGACGCATCATCAAAGAAGGTGAAGACGTGGCCATACTTACCATTGGGCATCCAGGCAACTTCGCAGTAGCGGCTTGCAAAGAATTGCAAAAAGAAGGATTGAATCCTGCACACTACGATTTGCGCTTCGCCAAACCGTTGGATGAAGAACTGTTGCACGATATTGCACAGAAATTCGACCGTATAATAACTGTTGAAGACGGTACGATCGTTGGTGGATTCGGTAGTGCAGTGCTTGAGTTCTTTGCTGCAAACAGCTACAAACCGACAGTGAACATGCTCGGCATACCTGACCGTATAGTAGAGCACGGCAAACCGGAGCAACTACATGCCGAATGTCATTACGACGCCAAAGCCATTGCCGAAGCCGTTCGCGATATGGTGAGCAAAAATGTGGTGAAGGAGTTATTGTAATTTAATAGCGACTTTCCCATTTTCATAAGATATTGTACGACTTAAATTATACCTCTGTATTTTAGCGATAAAAGCTGAATAGTACACTGTATCATCTGTCGGGTACCATTTTTTCTCTTCAGGGTTTACGCAAATAAAAAGTCCTTTTTCATCTCCTATGGCACAAAAGCGATAAAATCCACCGTCGTATATCTCTAGTCCTATATTTAATGACAAGCTATTGTAGCAGGATTCTATATCTGTACTAGCTATTCCTATCTCTGATATTTCTTTAATACAACCAATGTCGAAACTATCTCCATACCCGTAATTCAACTCTTTTCTTCCGATGAACTCAACAATATTTTTATCCTCGTCATAAAAGTAAACTGCTCTTGCCTGCCAATCTTCAAATTCATGTATTTCAAACCTTCCATTTTTTAATACGGCTACTTTTTCTTTTGTCCAATGTAGCGCATCGTCTATTGACTTGTAAGGAATGTTCAATGCGAAATGATATGGCGTACTCCCTTCTTTCGTAATAAATGTAAGCAGGCTATTGCCTATGTTTAGTGTAAAGCTGTCTTCGTTTTTATCAATACATATGAACCCTAACCTTTGCGTATAAAACTTATACTGTGCTTCTAACTGACCGGTAAAAAGGGTTAGCGACTTGATTTCCATACGACGAAAATACTTTTTTCTGCATTTAGTGCCTGAGGCACTACTATCTGCGTGCGATACTCACCAACAAAATAAATATCCCTACTTTTAATACATGCGAGCAATCACATCAACCATTTGTATCAGTATACTCTTGTCTTCATGCGCGAGCAATACCGGAGAGAATCAAGCAACATCTAAAGCGGATACCATTGTACAAGAAACAGTCGTTACTACCGATGAAGACACAGGTGAAATTCCTCCTCACGAATCATATGATGAATTCATACCTGAAGCATATATGCTACACGAAGAATATCACGGCGATCTTAATCGTGATAATTACGAAGATGTATTGCTGGTTTTAGAACCCACAGCTGACCCCGATTATATGATCAACAGAGCTGTAATGTTGTTAACCAGAAATGAAGATAGTACACTCAAGATTGCCGCAATGTGTAAAAATGGTGCTCTTTGCAAAGAGTGTGGTGGAATGATGGGCGATCCGCTTGCAAATGTGGTTATAAACAAAGGGTACTTTACAATCGAGCACTTCGGTGGCTCCAGAGAAAAGTGGACGGACGATCCCACTTTTAAATACAATAAGGAACATGGTAAGTGGTATCTGCACCGCCGTAGCAAACAAGTACACGACGGATTAGACCCTGAAAACGGTTCTTCATCCACCATGCTCACCACAAAAGATTTTGGAGTAGTGGACTTTGAAGATTTTAGCTATTAGTGTTTCTCTATCTCCTTTTCTAAAGACCTTTGGGTTTCTGAAAGCTCATCAGAAAAATTTTCTAACAACTTTTTTGAAGGATGCTCATTCTTCTGATATACTTCTATCATTGGTATTGTTACCACAACTTTAAATACGTTGTATAAATCATCTATGTTGTTGTATTGCTTTTCTATCTGATTAATCAGAGTAGTATCTTCTTTTATCCTATTGTGATATTGAGATATACTCTTAGCTATCATATTCTTGACCTTATCTGCCAAAAGGCTATCGCTGATCTGTCCAGCTCGAGCCTTAGCTACATTATAATATTGCTCATTCTTGTTATTATAATTATGAAAATCTTTTTCGGCATCAAATTTCTTTTCGTACAAGCTGTTTATCTGTTTATCCAGCTCTTGTATTTCAGGAGTGTTCTCTACATATTCTTTGTAAAGGCTTTCCAATAGGTCACCACGACTTTTTGTAAGAGAGTAAGAACTATTCTTACCTTCCAAGACATCCGGTGTTTCTTCAATTGCAACTGTTTCTCCTATTTTACTGCTTGGTTTCTTATCAGTATTACATGCCACCAGCACAAGAACCCCTACTATTAATACACCTACTAGTATATTTTTCATATTATTATTTCTAAATAAAACTATACAACCATTGCTTTTATTATTCTATCGCTCCAACATATAAATAAACTCCTCAATCTCCCTACCTCTACCGTTGGCAAAACCTTCCTCTGAACCTGTACGTATAAAGTTGTTCTTCTCCAATACTTTTTGAGAGCCTATGTTATCAAAAGCCACTCTTGCATGTAGTGTCTTTTTATCGGTTGTGCCGAGAAACATCTGCAATGCTTTGGTAGCAATACCTTTACCCCATTGTGGCCTGTCTATCCAGTAAGAGACATTCGTTTCATCACCCAGATCAAAATGTATTACACTGCCTGCAATGGCATTGTCAATGACAATCGTTTGCATATTGATATCGGGTCGCTCAACTATTTTACTCCACTTGGCCATGTATGCTCCTTTATCCTTTGGGTTTTCGGAATTGAATGCAGCTATATGATTTGCTTCCTCATCCGTCTGGAATATAACGAGCGTATCAAGGTCAGCTAATTCTGTTTTACGTAGTGTGATATTCATTTCATAGTTTTTTCAGTATTCCTTTCGCTTTCTTTTTAAAGCTGTCGGTGTTCTTATCCAGCTGATCTTCCAAACACAGTTTCAGTTCGTTTTTCAGTTCAGGATATTCTTTGGTCAGGTCATACAGCACTTCCAACGACACCGATTTTATATGCACCCCTACTTTAGTGTCGACCAACCATCCGAACATCATATCTATGGCCATGCCTTTATCTTCCTCAGGCACTCCGCCTATACGCCAGTATTTGGCAAACTGTTGTTCAAAACCGGGGATCTCGGTTTTATTCCTCTGTTCAAAAGCATATGATAACACATCAAACAGCTTTCCCGCATCGGCTTCTCCTATATCACTCAACAACCACGAAAATCGGTATGCAGTCTTCTTATCGGCAAACAACAAAGGTGCTAATGTGGTCATATCTACATCCGACTCGGCTATTTGCATCGCCCACCTTTTACGCTCGGTGCCGTCACTTGTAGCAAGGTTTTGCAACAATTCATGATATAGAGCATCCGCTATTTGCACAACCTATTAAAGATACAGAACACAAATAAAAAAGCCCCGACAATCGTCGGGGCTTGTATTTAAAGTCTTATTGATTATTTGCGCTTCATCACCTTCTCTACTGCTGCTATCACGTTCTCTTTACCAAGACCGTATTTTTTCAACAGGTCGGTAGGTTTACCACTCTCACCGAATGTGTCGTTCACAGCCACATACTCGTGAGGAGCAGGTACTTTGCGAGACAGCACTTGTGCCACTGCATCTCCTAATCCACCATTGCGCTGATGCTCTTCCGCAGTCACCACGCATCCCGTTTTCTTTACGGAGTTGATGATGGCTGCTTCGTCAAGTGGCTTTATGGTATGCATGTTTATCAATTCAACAGACACTCCTTTTTCAGCCAATGCTTTGGCAGCCTCAACGGCAGTCCAAACAAGGTGTCCGCAAGCAATGATGGTCACATCTGTACCTGCGGCCATTACTTGTGCCTTGCCTATCTCAAAACCTTGTTCTTCGGTAGTGAATATAGGCCAGCTTGGGCGTCCAAAACGAAGATAGACTGGGCCTTCATGCTCTGCTATCGCCATTGTGGCCAACTTTGTTTGTGTATAGTCGCAAGGTACTATTACGGTCATACCGGGCAACATCTTCATCATGCCAATATCTTCCAACACTTGGTGCGTAGCACCGTCTTCACCCAAAGTAAGTCCTGCGTGTGATGCACATATCTTCACGTTCTTACCGCTGTATGCTATCGACTGACGTATCTGGTCGTACACACGAGAAGTGGAGAAGTTGGCGAAGGTGGTGGTGTATGGTATTTTACCGCCGATGGTCAGCCCGGCTGCCACGCCCATCATATTCGCTTCTGCTATACCACACTGCACGAACCTATCCGGGAATTCTTTCATGAAGCCGTTCAGCTTCAAAGAGCCTGCAAGGTCTGCAGCCAGTGCCACTATATTGGGATTTATACGAGCCGCTTCCAGTATTCCGTCACCGAAACCTGAGCGCGTGTCTTTCTTGCCTGTTTCTTGAATATCTTGTAACATGATCGGTGCAAAAATAGTTTATCATTTGGTTAATGTGTAACCCCAATCGCGTAACCAACCTATTATTTTTTCTTTATAGTCTCCCTGTATGATTATCAGGCCGTCTTTTACACTTCCACCGGCACCACATTTTGTTTTCAGCTCCTTGCCAAGGTCTTTCATATCTTCTTCTGAGCCGATGAATCCGTCCACAGCGGTCACAGTTTTACCGCCACGGTGCTTGGTTTCTATCCTTACACGTAGTTTTTGCTGATTTTTAGGCCGGGTTTCCTCAGATTGTTCGTCGTTGTAGTCGTCGAATGCATCGGAATTGGTTGAGTATACCAATCCACCATGGCCTTTGTTTTTCTTACCCATGATGCAAAGGTATACCCTACTATAGAAAACCCAATACCTATTTAAAGTTCATCCCCAATGTGATGATGTTGGAACTCAGTCCTGTACTGCGCATATAATGCCCATACCTTATCTCAAGGGCTGAGAAGTTCTTCATACCGAATACGCCATTCTCAGGATGCACTCTTACTCCTGCACCTACAAATTGACTGGTAAAGTCCGAAAGATCGTAATCGCTGGTAAAGAATGCATCTGTTGGTGCATGCTGTCCGTAAGGCGCAAAGTATTTAAGACCTGATTGACTGTTGAACCTGTAATACGGACTCAATGTCAAGAACGGACTCAGCTTCACCGGCAACTCGATATTCATCGTATGAGCAGTCAGGCCCCAGTTGTCGTTGTAAAAACGGTAGTGGCCGCGCAGTATCACATAGTTGCCGATGAAATAACTCAACCGCACACCTATCGGTACTTTGAACCTTGTTCCCGGGAGTGTTTCAGACCTTAGCGAACCATCGTTGAAATATACCCTGTGGAATACTGTTGCCAATTGTCCTTGTTGATAAATACCGTCCACCATCAGCGCCACCTGCAAGCGTTTGTTCACCACTTGTGCATATGTCAGCGATGCACTGTACGAATTACGCGGTTCAGGAGTATATGCATCGTCTCCATCTTCACCTTTCTGTCCCGGTGGGCGCAATTCTATCGGCTGTATGGAGCGCCATGTATCAAAGTATGCTTGCAGGTTCAGCGAAAGCTCACGGTTCTTATCCAATGATGCTTTGGCCACATGCAGCCCCAAACCGAATGATGTATAGTCAAACTCCGTAGAGCTCGAAATATTCAATCCGGTGCTCCATCCTGTATTAGGATTGTTCACCGTCCATCCCAATTTTGGATAGACTCTTGTATCTGCAGATGATGCAGAAGATATTGTTGTCGGATCTATTTTGTCGGAAGACGCAGACGTATAGTGGTCGATACCGATACTACCCGTAAAAGTATGCTGACGACCCTTTTTGTCTACTTTGAGTATGCGCAGGTCCAACTGGTTGGCGAAGTCCGTCAATTGTTCCGAACCGACACCTCCCGTTACGGCCGCATTGTTACCATCCTGCGAATAATACGAAGTGACGAAATTCACTTCTTCCAAGCTTAATGATCTTTCTTTGTAATCACCTTCCGTTTGTGCGAATGCACCAAACAGATTCATAAAGGCTGCGATTATTGCCAAACTTAATTTCTTCATAAGGGGATGTTTTTTTAGTTACAACCGCAACCTCCACCGGTTTTACCTCCATTCGCCCCTGATGCTCCCTCGCGGTATGATTGAAAACTGTTTTCGAAAACTTCTGTCTTACGTGCGCTAAGTTCCATTTCCGCATCGTTGATGTATTGCTTCTGATACTCCTTTACCGGAGCGCAGGAAGACAAACAGAACAATGCGATGAGTGTCGTTATGTATAACAAGTTGCTACTACTCATGCTGCTGAAAGTTTAATGTTGTTTGATGTATAAATATTGTTATCGTCGTCTATTATGATGCAGGCTATACCTTTCATCTGGTTGATCATATTCAAGCCTGCTTTTATACCCATGATTATTACAGGTGTGGTCATAGCATCTGCTATTTCCGCATTGGGGCAAATGATGGTCACACTCTTTATACCCGAAACAGGATAACCCGTCTTTGGGTCAATGGTATGGCTGTACTTCTTACCGTCTATCATTACGTACTTCTCATAGTTACCCGAAGTGGCCACCGCCATATCTTTGATGTTTAAATAAGAAAAGGGTTTATCAATGCTCTCGGGGTCTGCTATGCCGATCGTCCAAGGTTGGCCGTCCGGCTGTAGCCCCCATGCCGACAGATCCCCTGCTGCATTGATAATACCGCTTTGTACACCTTGCCCTTGCAATACCCGTTTGGCCTGCTCCGCGGCGTACCCTTTTCCTATACCACCAAAACCTATCCTCATGCCTTTCTCTTTCAGAAAGACCGTAACCTGTTCTTTATCCAATAGTACATTCCTATAGTTGATGAGGCGCACAGCCTCTTTTGCTTCTTCTCTATCTGGCAACGATGTCATTGTCGTATCGAAATTCCAGAAACGCTTATCTATGGAACCGTATGTGATATCGAACGCCCCTTGTGTCAACTCCGCTATTTTGTTGGAGCGGTATATGATGTCGAACACCTCCTTATCCACTTTCACCGGTTGCTCTCCCGCAGCGGCATTCACTCTGTTTGTTTGGCTATCGTCTGCAAATGTGGTCAGCAACTTTTCTATACGCTTCATTTCATTGATGGCCATATCTATATGTCGCTCCGCACGCTGCTTGTCTTCATCCACAACTGTTATCTCAAATCTGTTGCCCATCAGCTTGAGTATCTTCTTGTGCATGGAGCCTTTGCTTATGAATGTTGTTTCGATGTTCATTCTACTATGGCTTTAATTTGGTTCACCATTAATTCCGCTGTAATCGCATCATTATAACCCTTCCATGTTTTCAACACCTTGCCTTTGTCATCCATCAATACTGTGAAGGGGAAACTACCTTGCTTGTTATATTGTTCAGCAAGCATTTCGTTTTGCTGTTCTATCTCTTTGGAAGGTTTGTTCTTTTTCTGTTGAGGAAAATCCGCATTCACCAATATCAAATGTTTGGCTGCGTATTCCTCAAATACTTTCGCATCGAAAACTTTCTTTTCCATTTTGATGCATGGTATACACCAGTCGGAACCTGAAAACTTCAACAGAATGTACTTGCCTTCTTTTTGAGCATCTGTTTTTGCTTTTGAAAAATCCGTACGCCAACTTGCCGATATAAGCAGGGGTAAGATCAGTAGTAGAGAGAGTAGCTTTTTCATATGGGGTGCTTTAATATTGTTTTAATCTCTTAATGACACAACGCCCGTTGAAAATAGCTTATTGCTATGTCTGTTTTCGCTTTAACCCGAAATTAACAAAGTACACTCCTGCGAAAATGAGCATTGTAGCGAATATTTTAGGCCATGTAAGGTCTTCTCCCATAAATATCATGGAGATGACAGCAGCGAAGAAAGGCTGTGCATATATGTATGCGCCTACGATTGAGGGACTCAAGTGTTTTAAAGCATAGGTGTTCCAGAGGTATGCAAAAAATGTTACGCCCAACACAATGAAAGCAAGTGAGCACCAATCACCGGTTTTGAATAATGACCATTCTATGACAGAGAATTCTCGCCATCCGAACGGCAACACAAAGAAGAAACCGAACAAAAACACCCACCTTATCACAATGATAGGTCTGTATCTTTTCATCAGTGGTTTGATGATGACCAGATATATCGCGTAACTGGTTGCATTCAGAAAAACCAAAAAATCTCCGAACGCCGTATCCTTGCCTAATGCGGTCACTTCCTTACCGGCACTCATCAGCAGTGCCGCACCGCTGATACCCAACACAAGTCCTATCATCTTATCCCATCGCATTCTTTCTTTCAACACCACCAATGCAATGAGTGTGATGAGTATAGGAGTGCTCAACATCACCAACGATGCGTGTATGGGCATGGTATTGTTCAGCCCAAGGAAAAACAACATCTGATTGGCAGCCACACCGAACAAACCACCTAATATCAATACTCCGAAATCTTTCTTGGCGATTTTTGCTCTGTACTTTTTGCCGAAGAACCAACTTGCCCAAAACAAGATGCAGACAACACTTACACGAATGAAAATAAAACCGAGCGGCTTTATCAAATGGGGCATCAAAAACTTGGCAACGGTAAAACCCGCACCATAAAACAAGTTGGTGCCAAGCAATGCCAGATGTCCTTTGAGTTTGTTGTCCACGATGCGCAAAGGTAATGTGGCGGTTTTAATTAGTAAGCACCCCAACCATTTGGCTAAAAAATCGGTTTTATAGGGCACTTAGATATGCAAGCAACAATAAAGCAGATACTATACTGCATAATATTCTCCCTATTAGTACATCAACAAGCATTTGCCGACAACGATACAGTCGTCGTCAATGAGCTTATTGTCCGAGGCAACAAGCATATGTTGTCTTTACCCGACAGTGGAGTGATCGTAGGCAAAAAGCTCATCGACTACGCAAAAAAAACAGGCATACACAAAGGAGTATTGAGAGGGTTAAATATCACAGGCATGTCATATTGGGCCATCGGCGATTTCAACAATGCCATGTCGCATATAAAGCAAATGCTAAAGCTCGCCGGAGAATATAAAGACACTTCTGAACTGGCTACCGCATACGGCAATATAGCCATACTATATATTGATATGGGTGATAAAGACCTTGGGCTTGAATACAGCAAGAAGGCCATCGCTCTCTATCGAAAAATAGGAGAAGAAAGCAGTGCGGTCCATTATATCAACAATATTGGATGGATATACGAATCGAAAGAAATGTTCGACAGCTCTCTGGCATACTACACACTTGCAAAAGAAGGATATATCAAGTATTATGAATCAGGCGAGTGGCTGGGGCAAAACCTTTGTAACATCAGCTCCATATATTACCACCTGAACCGACCCGATAGCGCAATTCATTATGCGACAAACGCAATATCGGAATGCAGAAAATTCGACAACCAAAAAGCATTGGGGCATAGTTATTTGAGCATGTCAAAAGCGTTGTTGCTCAATAAAAAACATCACAGTTCCATCCGTTATGCGGACTCTGCATTGCAAATAGCACAAACCAGAAACATCCACACACTTACAGCCGAAGCATACCTATATAAGTATAAAAACTACGAAGCATTAGGTGATTACAAACAAGCAGTTGCAAATCTTAAGCTCAATCAACATTGGGCAGACTCACTCCTCAACGAAGAAACAACAAACGAGCTGGCCTCTGTAAAAACACAATTGGCAACAGAGAAAAAAGACAAAGAGATAGCACAAAAAGAAACAGAGCTTGCCCTAAGCAAGTCCACAAGCCAACGCAACCTGTTTTACTTGATATTGGCTGTGCTTTCAACAATATTCGTTTCTGTGCTTTCTTATCAACTATACCGCAGGCAAAAATTGCGCATCGCAGCAAAGAACAAAGAGCTTGAAATAGAACAAAAAGAAAAGCAACTTATAGAGTTGGAACTGAAAAATCAGGAACTGACCAATGAAGAGCTCAATAAAGAACTACTTACGTATACATTGACAACGGCTCAGAAAAATCAGTTGCTACAAGATATTAACTTCCGGTTGGACGAGCTGAATGGCAACGCATCAACGGAAGTAAGAAAAATAAAGCATGTATTGAATACCGCCATGAGTTCCGAAGAAGAGTGGGAAGAGTTCAAGCTGCGTTTTGAAAAAGTACACCGATCCTTTTTCGATACACTGAAAAATCAATTTCCGCAACTCAGTCCCAACGATCTCAGGTTGTGCTCATTCATCAAGCTTAACCTGAATTCAAAACAGGTCGCATCGTTGTTGAATATTGCTCCCAGCAGTGTAGACATCAGCAAATACCGTCTGAAAAAGAAGTTGGGTTTGGAAAAAGATGATAATCTCTCCGATTTCATATCAAACATCCGATAAGTATAACCTACTTACTCACAATGGATTAGGCGTCTGTATAGATTTTGTATAGATGCTTTTTTCAACTTCCGAAAGTTTTTTTCAGTCCTCTTTTCCTGACAGGCGGATAGGTATCTGCCATTTCAAAAATCCTGAAAAACACTTTTATGAAGAAGACTTTACTATTGGTTATCATTTTCATGTCATTGACAATAGCCTCTTTTGCTCAATGGACAACACTCGCCTCTGACGGCGTAGGCGATGGCTCGTCTGGTGGACCGACATTTTTGGACGGCACAAAACTCGAATATCGTTACGATGATATGTCTGACAGTGTATGGTTCCGTGTAACGGTTGCCAATGTGCTGAATGCCAACTATGGCATCAACATCATCATGAATGTTACAGGTGCAGGCGCTACTGTCAATTGGTTCGGCTCCAACACCTCTTTCAAGTACAACCGCATCATCACTGCATGGATAACGAGCGGCACTAGTGGTACTGTCGGCATTACCGATGCTGCAGGTTTTGGTGGAGGCAATTATACCAAGCTTGGTGCAAACAATGTCAACATCTCAATAGATGCCACGAATAAAACATATACACTAGGACTGAAGAGAACCTCGATATACAACGATACGGTATTGAAGGCCGACATCATTGCAGGTGTGGGTAGCAATCAGTATTGGGATGATGATGTACCTAATTCAGGTTCGGGTTCTGTAAACCTAAAACCTGCACCAAGCAGCATAGAAAGCCTTGACCTTAATTCTGCGGGTTATAGCATATATCCGAACCCGTCCAATGGGATGGTCAATATTACAAGGAGCAATGCAGGTACGCGAGCCCAAATCGTAATCCTGAATAACATTGGCCAAAATGTTTACTCGGCACAAATGGGAACAAATGATACTAACCTTTCAATAAATATGAGTTCTTACAGTAAAGGCCTCTATTTCATCAAGATAATTTCGGTTGACAGACAAATGCACGGTAGTCTGTTACTTAAATAGTTCTATCCTAAGGGTGAACGAGGGCAATAAACGGGGGCTGGCAACAGCCCCTTTATTTGTTCAGCCAGTCTTCCACCGATTGTTTGTATCGGTCGTACGCACCTTCAAACCTTAAACTGTTGTATGGAAATTTGTTCGCGGACACTATTGCCTTTTCAAGATCGAAATTGCTTTGTACGACACTCATCAGTACGCCTTGCTCATGCAATTGCTTGCCCAAATATTCTTGTTCGGTTTGTCCGGGTGTGGGAATGAGTATCGCTTTCTTTCCAAGTTTCACAATGTCCATAACGGTAGAGTATCCGCTACGGCAAATGATGTATTCAGCACCGGACATCACATCATCCAATCTGTCTTTTGTCAATTGCTTATGGTAGGTGGTATGCTTAGGAACGTCGTTTCTATCGCCAGCATCTTCAGAGCCTTCCACAAATACAACCTGCCCTTTATGATGTTTCAATTGCCCCCACAACAATTCGGACAGCAGGCTGCGCTGAGGTTCCGGGCCTGATAGCAGCACCAGTAAATAATTGCTTGATCTTGCTTCTTTACGCTCCAATTGAGATAGTAAGCCAATATACCTTGTATTGGCGGGTACTTCAGCAGGATGAGACAATACACCAGCAAGCCCATGCTTCTCTTCCACATCCACCACCCATCGCTCATCAAACTTTTCGAGATAACCGTAATGCAATCTCCTTACAGAATTGTCTATCAAACTGCCCATACCACTCAACACTTGCAACTGATGTGTCATTATCACACAAGGAATATCGGGATGATACAGTCCATATCTGTTATCGGATATTACCGCTTTGATATCATGTTCTTTCAGTGCGTTTTTCAGCCATTCATTCTCAGACTTTATTCGCTTCAACAATTTGGGAACCTGCACCACCACGAGAAACATGAAAAAACTGGCCGACCTTGAGTATTGTACGTCGTACCCATCCAATCGGATGGTCTGTATTTCGGGAAATGTTCTTTCGATGTATTGACGCTGCCAAGAGTTGCCGGCAAACAATACTTGTTCTCCTTTATCCAAAAGGTACTTCACTATAGGCACACACCTTGTGGTATGACCCAAACCCCAATCGAGTGGAGCTACCAATATTTTACCCGAAGCTTTGATAATTACAAATCCTTAACTTTACAAAAGTATACAGAGATGAAGAAACAAAACAAAATAGCGTTTTACGCGTTATTGTTATTTACAATAAGCTTAATTTTGCAAAGTTGTGCCTCATCCAAAGATTGTGGTTGCGGTGCCGACTTGAACAGGGCGTACAAAGCCCCAAAACGCTACCACTGATAAGGTAAACGGTATGTGGAACAGGTATAAAAGCACAGTTTGGATACATTACAGCGATGACATCATCGCTTCGGATGAACCTTCGGCAAACTTTCTTGCCGATTACAAGCGCTTTGTAACCTTGAACCGCAGCTATGCCAATGCCATGGAGATAATGGACCTGCAACGTTACAAGGTGATAACCGAGCCACGCAAAGTCAGGTCGTTCATGCGAGAATACAACGACGCCTCATTCGTGTTCTTGATTTGCAAAAATTGATGCGATTTTCATATCTCGCTCATACTCAATTCTTACGCAAAACTTCAAATCACTGTCATTTTCTGCATTCAAAATCCTTTTTCAGGCAATTTTCATGGTAAAAACACTATGAAAAGCAGATTTCATATATTAGATTTACTAACCGCTTTTGTATCTTGGGTGAGAAATCCGGTAACATCCGGCTTTTTTCTCCAAGCAACTTTAACTGCTTATAAGTATAACTGAAAATATTATGAAAGAAGCGATGAACGCAAAGCCCGAAAAGCAAGGTAATACAGACGTATCGCGCAGACGATTTTTAGGCTATGCAGGAGGGTTGGCAGGTGCCGCCTTGCTGTTGGACTCTTGTAAGAAAGAGGACGAGCCTGTTATTTCTTCGGGTGACGGTGTTATGGATCTCGGTATGAACGATACAGGTTTGTTGAACCTGATATTCGTTATCTCTCAGGTTGAGGCCGCATTCTTTGAGCAAGTGGTATTGACACCTTTTTCAACCAACAGTGATGAGATAGGTTTGATAACCAGAATGCGTGACCACAAAACAGCACACAAAGAGCTTATCAGAACATACCTTGACGGTAAAGGCACACACGTCACCACCGACTTCAGTGCCATAAACTTCGGCAACAAAGACGGCGTGTTGGAAAATGCAGAGTTGTTGGCCAATATCAGTACAGGTAATTGTAACGAAGCCGCTCGTTTGTTGATATCAGACAAACATGTGGAGATAGTTGCCAAGATGGGTTCGGTAAATGCACGTCATGCTGCTGCAATAAGCAACATGCGCAGCCTTGGAAACTTCTTCGGACCTGTGGATGCCATAGGTGAGGAACCGGGCATACTGCCGGCTAACGCCATTGCAACCATCAACAGATTTTTGACAACAAAAGTGTCAGGAAATAATTTACCTAATAAGTAAAACAAGATCGAAAAGATGAAGATCAACGATATTATAAAATATTTCGAGCAGGCTGAAGAAGGTAGTACAGCAACCACCAGAAGAAGCGCATTGAAAGATTTTGGAGTGAAAGTGGCCATGGCATCTTTGCCGTTTGCTGCAGGCTCTCTTTATACGAAAAAGGCCAATGCTCAAAGCAAAGAAACCCTTATCAACATTCTGAACTACTTGTTGAAGTTGGAGCTTATAGTTGCAGAGTTCTATACACAAGCATATGGAACTGCAAACTTGATACCTGCGGCTTTCAGCACACAGTTTCAGAGCGTTGTGGACCAAAACAAATCTCATGTGGCCACATTACAAAGATTGGTTACTGAGTTGGGTGGTACACCTTACACTATCATTGATACCGATATCGATATCACAGGTGGTCGTGGTTCGGGCAACGGTGAGTTTGTAAACTCTTTGAGCAACTTCACAACTTTCATCGTTCAAGCGCAATACTTCACCGATGGTGCGGTTCGTTTGTACAAAGGACAGATTTTTGAAGTGCTGACCGATAACATCACTGTTCGCGCATTGATGAACATCCATTCAACCAAAGCAAGACAAGCCACGTTCATACGTTTCACTAGGAAATATATGGATGGCACGAAAATAAACCCATGGATAACCGGTACAAACACCGACACCACCAATACAGCGGTACAACGTATGTATGCCGGGGAGTCCATCACAGAACAATTGGGTATTTACCTGCCTGGCTTGAATGGTTTTGACAACATTACCATCGATGTAAGTACTGAAGCATTCGACGAACCTATCAATAAGGTGGATGGCGAAAACATCATCAATAGATTTATCAAGGGTTAATCCTTTCAATATAACTACACCAAAAGGGAGCATCTATGATGCTCCCTTTTTATTTACATATACGGGTCAACATCAAACAATATCTGCACTGTACTGAGTCCTTTGGCAGAGGTGATGGTTGCACGCTGCTCGTTGAGTAGTTTTTTTACTTCTTCTATTACCGCATTACTCTTAGGCAATTTTACCCATACCTCTTGTACATATAGGTTGCGCACTTTGGCTACCAATGCTTGTACAGGTCCTTGCACTCCAATCCCTTCAACCAACTGGAGTGCCTGTGCCATTTGTCCTGCCGCGGCAACCGCTTTCGGCTCCTCGCGATGTTTGAAGGTGATCTTTATGAACCTTGTATATGGCGGATAGGCAAACTTCTGTCTGTACGCCAGTTCGTGATTGTAGAATGTTTTTATATCGTGCTCTTGCACCCATTTCAATACAGGGTGTGCTGTATTGTGTACTTGTATCAATACTTTGCCTTTACCATCGGTACGTCCTGCTCTGCCGCTTACTTGCTCCATCAGTTGAAAAGCACGTTCATTCACTCTGAAATCGGGGAAGTTCAGCAAACTGTCCGCACTGATGATACCTACCAACTCTATGGGTGCAAAGTCCAACCCTTTCACAACCATTTGTGTGCCCACCAGTATATCTATCTTTCTTTTCTCCAATTGCTCGAACAATTCCGAGAAACCGGTTTTGCCACGCATACTGTCCACATCCATACGCGCCACACGTGCATCGGGGAACAATTGTGCGATTTCTTCCTCCACCTTTTCCGTACCGAATGTTTTGCTCTGCAACTTGTTGCTTCCACAAGACGGACATCTGTGGACCACAGGAGACTTCAACCCGCAGTAGTGACAATGCAGCTTATCGGTGCTTTTGTGATAAGTAAGCGACACCGCACAGTTTTGACAATGCGGCACCCATCCGCACATCAGGCATACTTGAAACGGCGCATAACCCCTCCTGTTCTGAAACAGTATCACTTGCTTCTGTCGTTTCAGCACATCGTCCATGGCTTTGCACAACTCAGGGGTTATCATCTGTATCCCTTGCTTCCGCATGCTTTCCAACGACTTGGCATTCACCAATTCTATCTGTGGCATTTGCACACCCAGATAGCGCTCTGCAAGGCGTACGTAGCCATACTTCTCTTCCTTTACATTAAATACGCTCTCTATCGACGGCGTTGCCGAACCGAGTATGGTTTTGGCATTGTGTATGCCTGAGAGATATATGGCTGCATCTCTAGCATGAAAGCGAGGGGCCGGGTCTTTCTGCTTATACGACTGATCGTGCTCTTCATCCACTATTATCAAACCCACCTCATTATATGGCAACCATAATGCAGACCTTGGGCCGGCAACAACTTTGTATTTGCCTTGTCGCACCTTCTCCCATATCTCCACCCGTTCGTTGTTGCTGAACCGTGAATGATAGACACCCAATTCGTTGCCGAAATACGCATATAACCTGTTCACCAATTGTGTGGTAAGTGCTATTTCAGGCAAGAGCAATATTGCTTGTTTACCTTGTGCTATGCACTCTTTCAGCTTATTGATGTAGAGCATGGTTTTACCGCTACCGGTAACACCTTCCAACAACACAACTTTCTTCTCTTCAAGCGTCTTATTCAGTTCGTCGTATGCTTTTTGTTGAGCACTCGTGAATGTTATTTCGGGAGCTACCTGTTCTTTCTGCAAACCTAATCTATCCACCGGCACCTCATCTATTGAAAACACCCCCTTGTCTGCAAGCGACTTTATCTGTGCTTGTGTGGCATCTGCTCTTTCCAACAGGTCTTTCTGTTTTACCGCTCCGTATTTTGTGGACAGTTCCACATATGCCATTAATAGATTCAACTGCTTGGGAGCACGTGACAACGAATCAAACAATTCATGCAGCTTATCATCGGTACGGTATTCGGCTCTCAGGTTGATTATCTTCTCTGTTTTGGGTTTGTATGCTGTTTCCAACTCGTCATGTATCACCACCACCTCATTTTCCAACAGCTCGTTGATAACAGCGGTAAAATGCTTGTTACCCGCCACGGCCCGTACTTCACTTATGGTCAACTCTTTTCTCAGCTCCAATGCATCTGCAACGGGAAAAGCCTCATCACTCCATTCAAATACCACATCCTCATACTGTGGCATCCATTGAAGCCTTGTTTCACCTGTAAGTTTCAGGTGCGCAGGCAATGCGGCATTCATCACTTCACCAGGTGTGGCCATATAATACTTGCCAATCCACTCCCAGAATATCAGCTGCCGTTCATTAACTATCGGTTCATCATCTAAAATATTTCTTATCGGTTTCACCTCATAACCTTCGGGCCTTCTGTGGTGCAGCTTACTCACTATGCCCGAATAGAGCTTATTCCTGCCTAGCGCCACCTCCACACGCATACCCGCACGTATATTGTCGTGCATATCTATGGGCACACCATAGGTCAATGCTTTGGGTAAACTCAACGGCAGTATCACATCGGCAAACAAAGCCCCGGCATCATCGGCATTTCGAGTGGAGAACATCAGCCTGCAAAATAATGAAAACACCGCAGGCTACTGCCGTCAAAATGGTGGAGTTGTCCGTTTCTTCGTATCTTTGCAGGCCAACACACTTCGAATGAGTAAACAAGGAGAAAAAAGGTGTTCTTTCTGTGACCGTACCGAAAGTGAAGTGAATATCCTCTTCACGGGCATCAAGGGCAATATCTGCGATACTTGCACCGAAAATGCGCATCAACTGCTACAGGACACAATGGGTGATTCCAAACCCAAGAAGAACAACAAAGAGGAGCTGAAGAAGCACAAAGTGTACAAGCCACGCGAAATGAAGGAGTTTCTTGACCAATATGTTATCGGTCAAGATGCCGCCAAAAAGATCATTTCCGTTGCCATTTACAATCACTACAAAAGATTGCTACACCCAATACATGACGATGTGGAGATAGAAAAATCCAACATTATCATGGTAGGTGAAACAGGCACCGGTAAAACACTCTTGGCAAAATCCATTGCCAAGCTGTTGCAAGTGCCTTTTGCGATAGTGGATGCCACCGTATTCACAGAAGCGGGATATGTGGGTGAAGATGTGGAGAGCATACTTTCTCGTCTATTACAAAGCTGTAATTACGATGTTGCCGCTGCAGAGCACGGCATCGTATATATAGATGAGATAGATAAGTTGGGCCGCAAGGGCGACAATCCATCCATTACCCGTGACGTAAGCGGCGAGGGCGTTCAGCAAGCGATGCTAAAGTTGTTGGAAGGTTCGGAAGTGCTAGTTCCACCACAAGGCGGACGCAAGCACCCTGAGCAGAAAATGGTGAAAGTGAACACGCAGAACATTCTGTTCATATGTGGGGGAGCTTTTGAAGGAGTGGACAAGATGATCGCACGTCGTGTGCAAACATCCGCCATTGGATACAACGCCATCAAGTCCACCAAAGAACTTGACCGTGCCAACCTGTTGCAATATGTAAATGCTCAGGATTTGCGCACATTCGGACTGATACCGGAACTTTTGGGAAGGTTACCGATAGTCACATACTTGAATCCACTTGACAAACCGGCTCTTAAGCGCATACTTACAGAACCTAAGAATGCACTTATCAAGCAGTACAAAAAGCTGTTCGAATACGAAGGCATACAACTGCATGTTGAAGAAGATGCATTGGAATATATGGTGGACAAAGCCATAGAGTACAAGCTTGGCGGCCGTGGCCTCAGAGCCATTTGTGAGATGATATTGACCGACGCCATGTTCGACCTTCCGTCTCAGAAAGAGAAAGAAGAGTTCACACTTACATTGGCGTATGCCAAGCAAATGCTTGAGCACTCAAAACTTGATTATTTAAAAGCAGCATAATACAAGAATGGAAGACCTGATAAAAAAATTGACCGACGAAGTTGGCCTGACAGAAGAACAGGCGCAAAAAACTTTTGAAGCGCTGAAGGAATACATCATGGCAAAAGTACCGCCGATGATGCATCCGATGATAGAAAGCTTCCTCGCTGAGAACAAAGACAGCGACGATCCGCTTGGAGATATGATGAAGAACTTCGGTGGATAAACACAGAATTTATTTCAACAAAAAGGGCTGCAATTGCAGCCCTTTTTATATTTCTATTATTCTATCCCACTTTTGGAATGTGAATGCAAATTGATGTCGCTCATCAGCTTCGTGTTCTTCCTTCCAACTCAGTTTCCAATGTGCATGGTCCACATGCGGGAAATGAGTATCCGCCTTGTCAAGTTTGGTATGCACAACGGTTATGTACAACCTGTCCACCAATTTCATGGATTGCTCATAGATATTTCCGCCACCAATCACAAAACCCTCGTTGGCATCTTCTTTCGCCAATCTTTTCAAACCATCTTCAAGGCTATCAAATAGCAATACACCTTCAGGCAGTTCGAGGTCTTTTTGCCTTGAGATAACAATGTTCAATCTACCCGGCAACGGCTTCTTCAAAGAAGCGAAGGTCTTGCGACCCATCAACACCGGACAACCCATAGTTGTACGCTTGAAAAACTTCAAGTCTTCGGGCAGATGCCAAGGCAAACCGCCGTCAATGCCGATGGCATTGTTCTCGTCCATAGCTACAATGGCAGCCAAAATCATAAGCTATTATTATACTGCAACAGGCGCTTTTATATGTGGATGCGCCTCGTAGTTCTGCAATTCAAAATCTTCGAACTTAAATCCGAATATGTCTTTCACTTCAGGATTTATCTTCATCACCGGTGGTGCAAAAGGTTTTCTTTCCAACTGTGTTTTTGCTTGCTCCATATGATTGCTGTACAAATGCACATCACCAAAAGTGTGTACAAAGTCACCATACTCCAACCCACATACCTGTGCCATCATCATCGTCAACAGTGCATAAGAAGCGATGTTGAACGGTACACCCAAAAACACATCGGCACTGCGCTGATACAGTTGACAACTCAATTTACCGTCGGCCACATAAAACTGAAACATGGTATGGCAAGGCATCAGCGCCATGTCTTTCAACTCCGCCACATTCCATGCACTGACTATTATGCGTCTACTGTCCGGATTGTTCTTTATCAAGTCGATAGCTTGCGTTATCTGGTCGTACACCTTTCCGTCCACTCCTTTCCAACTGCGCCACTGATGTCCGTATACAGGTCCCAGGTCACCGTTCTCATCAGCCCATTCGTCCCATATCCGTACTCCGTTTTCCTTCAGGTAGGCGATATTCGTATCCCCATTCAAAAACCAGAGCAATTCGTAAATAATGGATTTCAGGTGTAGCTTTTTAGTTGTCAGCAGAGGAAAACCTTCCTGCAAGTTGAACCTCATTTGATAACCGAAACAACTGATGGTACCTGTTCCTGTTCGGTCGTCCTTCTTGGTTCCATTGTCCAATATATGCTGTAAAAGATCGAGATACGCCTGCATGATACACCCTCTTTTTTCTGTAAATACCTGTTTCACAAAGTTAACTTATAGGTGGCTTTAAAACAGGACGTTGATAATAAATGGGGATAAACAGTTAATTCTTTTGGAAATGATTTTACTTTTATAGGGTAAAACATCCTGATTAGGAATGAACAAAACACTGTCTATCGTAATTCCGGCTTACAACGAAGGCCCGACTATTCACCGGATACTCAATAAAGTAAAAGAAGTACAGCTTATCGATAATATCGAAAAAGAGGTGATAATTGTCAACGACTGTTCCAAAGACAATACCGAAGAAGCTGTGTTGGCGTATAAAGAAGCCAACCCCGACCTACCTATCAGTTACTACAAACATGAGGTAAACAAAGGGAAAGGTGCCGCCTTGCATACGGGCATCTACAATGCCAAAGGCGACTATGTTATCATACAAGATGCCGACCTTGAGTACGACCCTATGGAGTACAACCTTTTGTTGAAGCCGATAGTGAACGATTTTGCAGATGTGGTATATGGCTCGCGATTCATGGGTGGCAATCCGCACAGGATATTGTTCTTCTGGCACTCACTTGGTAATGGCATGCTCACATTCTTGTCCAACATGTTCACCAACCTGAACTTGACGGATATGGAAACATGCTACAAGCTGTTCAGAAGAGAGACCATACAAAGCATCACACTGAAAGAGAACAGATTTGGCTTTGAGCCCGAAGTGACAGCAAAAGTGGCTCGCATCCCTAAAATTCGTATTTACGAAGTGGGGATTTCATACTACGGCCGTACCTACGAAGAAGGCAAGAAAATAGGCTGGAAAGATGGTTTCAGGGCCATTTATTGCATATTAAAGTACAATCTCTTCAAATAGATAATAAATAATGCCGGTAATACTACCCGTAAAAGGTGTACACCCTCAAATACCCGAATCTTGCTTTGTGGCCCCAAATGCCACAATAGTAGGCGATGTGATGATGGGAAAAGATTGCAGCGTATGGTTCAATGCCGTTGTCAGAGGCGATGTGAACAAGATAAGGATGGGCGACAAGGTAAATGTGCAAGACGGGGCATGTATTCACTGTACCTACGAAAAAACGGAGACCAACATAGGAAATAACGTATCCATAGGGCATAATGCCATTGTTCATGGCTGTACCGTGGAGGATAACGTGCTGATAGGCATGGGAGCGATAGTTATGGACAACGTGGAAATAGGCCAAAACAGTATAATTGCAGCCGGTGCCGTGGTTTTGGAGGGTACAAAAGTGCCCGCAGGCAGCATTTTTGCAGGTGTTCCGGCCAAAAAAGTAAAGGATATAAGCCAAGAACTGTTGAGTGGAGAAGTACAAAGAATAGCGAATAACTACTTGATGTACAGCAGTTGGTTTAAATAAACCCTTGGTTTATATAATATTTTTTTATTTTTAACAGTTCCTATGCAAAGTATTGCATAATAATTAATAAGGATATACATTTGTTTCTATTATTAAACGCATGATCTGTATGAAAAAATTTATGCTCGCTCTACTGGCAGTTTCGGTTTTCGGTACTGCTAACGCACAGAAGGGTACTATATTGAAATATGGTACTGCCGGTTTGTACACTGACAAAAACGACAACGGTGGTGGTAATGAAACCAGAACGTTCAACTGGCACATCAACCCGGGATTGGGTTATCAATTCACAGACAACATCACTGTAGGTCTACAGGGTGGTTTCTGGAGTCAATTCAACGAAACAAGAACAGGTAACGTTACAAACACTGCTTGGACAAGAAACGCTCTTGAGCAGAGAGAATGGCAAATAGGTGCATTCTTCCGTTACACAGAATACTTCGGTAACATCTTCTTCATGTACGGCCAATTGGATCTTAGCTATGTACAAGGTCAAGATGCTTCTGAAAACGAAACAAGAACTGTAAACTTCGGTACAGGCAATGTTGACGAAACAGTTGTTTACAACTACGATTACTATAACGGATTCCAAGTTATGTACTCACCAATGATCGGTGCTTTCGTAACTGACGGTCTTGCTCTTAACTTCGGTTTCGGTCAAATCGGTTATCGTAACATTAGCTACGATGCACCAAGAACAAGCGACCAAAGCAACTTCGTATTCCGTTGGGGTAAGCAGTTCAGCTTCGCAGTTTCTAAAAACTTCGCAGTTCATCACAAAACAGGTAACGTAAAACCGGGTGACGATCTTCGTCCTTTGAAAATGAACGACAGTGAAGATGATGAATAATCATCGCTCATGATATTTGAAAAAGCCCCGCAATAGCGGGGCTTTTTATTTGTGGCATATAGGCAAAAACATTCAGGCAATAGCGGCTCATTTCGTACCTTTGCAGTCCACATTTTTTTAAATGTATAGGCAACAAAAGCACTTGCCGGATTGTCTTAACAACAATAACCACATATGTCTTACAAGCCAACAAATAAGGTTAGGATAGTAACCGCAGCATCACTTTTCGACGGACACGATGCATCCATCAATATTATGCGCCGTGTGATGCAAAGCAGTGGTGTCGAGGTGATACACCTCGGGCACGACAGAAGCGTACAGGAGATAGTGAATTGCGCCATACAGGAAGATGCCAATGCGATAGCCATCACATCTTATCAAGGTGGCCATATGGAGTACTTCAAGTACATGTACGACCTTTTGAAAGAGCGTGGCTGCGGACATATAAAGATATTCGGCGGCGGCGGCGGTGTGATACTGCCCGAAGAGATTGAAGAATTACACAAATACGGCATTACACGCATATACTCTCCGGATGATGGTCGTTCTCTTGGCCTGCAAGGCATGATAGACGATCTTATCAAACAGAGCGACTACCCTATTGGAAATCAAGTAAATGGAGAAGTTGGGCACCTTTTGGATAAAGACCCCAAATCCATTGCAAGACTCATTTCGGCAGCGGAGAACTTTCACGATTTGCCTGAAACTCAGGCTCTTCTGAAAAAAGTAACTGCAGATGCCGCAAAATCAACCACGCCCATATTGGGCATAACAGGTACAGGTGGAGCAGGTAAAAGCTCTCTTGTGGATGAAATAGTACGACGCTTCCTTATCGACTTTGCCGACAAACATATCGGCATTATATCGGTTGATCCCTCTAAACGTAAAACAGGCGGTGCGCTACTTGGCGACCGCATACGCATGAATGCCATTCGCAACGACAGGGTGTATATGCGTAGCATGGCCACTCGCGAAAGCAACCTTGCAGTATCCAAATATATTCACGATGCGGTGAATATTCTGAAAGCGGCCAAGTATGATCTGATAATACTCGAAACTTCAGGTATCGGACAGAGCGACACACAGATAACTGAGCATTGCGACTTGAGCATGTATGTGATGACACCTGAATATGGTGCCGCCACACAGTTGGAGAAGATAGACATGCTTGATTTTGCCGACATCGTTGTCATCAACAAGTTCGACAAACGTGGCGCTTTGGATGCATTGCGCGATGTAAAAAAGCAATATCAGCGCAACCAAAAATTGTTCGATAAGAATCCTGATGACATGCCGGTGTACGGTACCATTGCTTCGCAGTTCAACGACCCGGGAACAAACACCATGTACAAGGCATTGATGGACATCGTCGTTCACAAAACAGAAGCCGACCTCAAGTCAACATTTGAAGTGAGCGGCGAAATGAGCGAGAAGATATACATCATACCGCCGAACCGTACTCGTTACCTCAGCGAAATATCAGAGAACAACCGTAAGTACGACCAGTGGGCGAAAGATCAAGCCAACATCGCACAAAAACTCTTCGGCTTGAACAAAGCAATTACAGCCATGCAAGAGAGCGATGTGGAAGATAAAGACAGGCTGATAAAAACGTTGCAAGAAGTGTACAGCAAAACCGAACTGGAGCTTGACCACAGAAACAAAGCAACTCTGGACGGTTGGGAAGAAAAGAAGCAACAATATATCGGCGAATACTACACCTTCAAGGTGCGGAACAAAGAGCTGAAGATAAAAACACATACAGAGTCTTTGTCTCACACTCAAATACCTAAAGTTGCCGTTCCAAGGCTTGAAGCATGGGGCGATATACTTTATTGGGCTTTGAGAGAGAACTTCCCGGGAGAGTTCCCTTATGCTGCGGGTATTTATCCTTTCAAACGTGAAGGAGAAGATCCGACAAGGATGTTTGCCGGAGAAGGTGGACCGGAGCGTACCAACAAGCGCTTCCACTATGTATCATTGGGTATGCCTGCCAAGCGTTTGAGCACCGCATTCGACAGTGTGACGCTTTACGGTCAAGACCCTGACCACAGGCCTGATATTTACGGCAAAATAGGCAACTCAGGTGTAAGCATCTGTTGCTTGGACGATGCCAAGAAACTGTACAGTGGTTTCAACCTGGCTGACCCGAAAACGTCTGTATCCATGACCATCAACGGACCGGCACCAACCATCACCGCCTTCTTTATGAATGCGGCGATAGACCAGCAGTGCGAACTATACATCAAAGAAAACGGTCTTGAAGACGAGGTAAACAAAAAGATAGATGCCATCTATGCCGAAAAAGGATTGGAGCGTCCGAAATACGATGCATCAACATTCAGCAAGGATAAAAAAGGTGAACTACCGGACGGTAATGATGGGCTTGGCTTGATGCTACTCGGCACAACAGGCGACCAAGTATTGCCACAAGACGTTTACGAGAAAATCAAAGCAGAGACATTGAAGTCTGTCCGTGGAACGGTACAGGCCGATATCTTGAAGGAAGACCAAGCGCAAAACACATGTATCTTCTCCACAGAGTTCTCTCTGAGAGTAATGGGTGATGTTCAACAGTACTTCATTGAGAACGGTGTTCGTAACTTCTATTCTGTTTCCATCAGTGGCTACCATATTGCAGAAGCAGGGGCCAATCCGATATCGCAATTGGCATTCACGCTCAGCAACGGCTTTACTTATGTGGAGTATTACTTGAGCCGAGGCATGAACATAGATGATTTTGCGCCGAACCTGTCGTTCTTCTTCAGCAACGGTGTAGACCCTGAATACAGTGTTATCGGCCGTGTATCCAGACGTTTGTGGGCAAAAGCCATCAAGCATAAATACGGTGGTAACGAGCGTTCACAAATGATGAAGTACCACATCCAAACATCAGGCCGCTCACTACACGCACAGGAAATAGACTTCAACGATATACGCACAACGCTGCAAGCATTGTACGCCATATACGACAACTGTAACTCACTGCATACAAATGCTTACGACGAGGCCATCACCACTCCCACAGAGGAAAGTGTACGCCGCGCAATGGCCATACAGCTCATCATCAATAAAGAGCTAGGGTTGGCCAAAAACGAAAACCCACTGCAAGGTTCTTTCATCATTGAAGAGTTGACAGACCTTGTTGAAGAAGCGGTATTGAGTGAATTTGATAAGATAACAGAACGTGGCGGTGTACTCGGCGCAATGGAAACCATGTACCAACGTAGTAAGATACAGGAAGAAAGCTTGTACTACGAAACGCTGAAGCACACCGGAGAATATCCGATAATAGGCGTGAATACTTTCTTAAGCAGTAAAGGTTCTCCTACAATCGTTCCGAAAGAAGTGATACGTTCTACAACAGAAGAGAAGGAATATCAAATATCAACCGTCCAAAACCTTTGGAAACGCAGTGGCGACAAAGGACAGGATATGCTGAAACACCTTCAACAGAAAGCGATACTGAACGAGAACATCTTCGAAGAGTTGATGGAGACCGTGAAGTATTGTTCATTGGGGCAGATCACCCAATCATTGTTTGACGTGGGTGGCCAATACAGAAGGAATATGTAATAATACTAACCATACTATAAAACCCCGCTTGTGGCGGGGTTTTATTATTTAAAGACTATTCGATTATTTATCCAACCCTATTTTCTTTTCTATCAGATAGCTATTTCTATCTGCAGCCGAGCGGGAAATAAGCTCTCCTAAAAAGCCTGCAAGGAAAAACTGTGTACCCAATACCATGGTCACGAGAGAAATGTAGAATGTGACCCTATTGGTCAAGCCATAGTCTGCACCACCCATGAGCCTTGAGATGACCAACCATAACACAAATCCGAAGCCTAAAAGGAACATGATGGTACCCAATGTACCGAACAAGTGCATGGGCTTCTTACCAAAACGACTGATGAACTGAACAGACAGCAGATCGAGGAAGCCGTTGATAAATCGTTCCCACCCAAATTTCGACTCACCGTATTTGCGAGGTCGGTGTTGTACCACCTTCTCTCCTATCTTCCTAAAGCCTGCGGCTTTAGCCAATACAGGTATGAAACGATGCATTTCACCGTACACTTCAATACTCTTTATCACATTTTTGCGGTATGCTTTTAGCCCGCAGTTCATGTCGTGTAGCTTGATGCCTGATATGCTCCTGTTGACAGCGTTGTAAAGTTTGGAAGGGAGGTTTTTGGTCACCGCATTATCGTAACGAACTTTTTTCCATCCACTTACAAGATCAAAGCCATCTACAGTAACCATACGGTAGAGTTCAGGAACCTCGTCGGGACTGTCTTGTAAGTCTGCATCCATGGTAATGATCACATTGCCCTTTGCTGCGGCAAAGCCCTCATTCAATGCAGCACTTTTACCATAGTTGCGTTGAAACTTGATTCCTTTGATATTGGAGTTGTTTTGTGCCAACTCTTGTATCACATCCCAACTGTCATCGGTGCTGCCGTCATCCACCATTATCACTTCGTAGCTGTATCCATGCTCAGTACACACTTTCTCTATCCACTCCGTAAGTTCGGGCAGAGACTCTTCCTCATTATACAACGGGACTACAATGGATATATCGGTTTGCATAGGTTGCAATATAAATGATTTTGTATTCCCTATGCGTTTTGCGGCCTGTCGCCCAACTTTTTAGGTACAGCTGCTGCTATGAGAGAAAAGATAGCTCCGATTATCATATAACTTAACAAAACTCCGGCAATCATAAATGGCACGAAGAATTTTTTAGTCATAGCAAGACCTGCATTAATTTGCTCTTGAGTCATTTCAGGGTTCTGCTCCATTTGTTTACGAGCTTCCTCCAAACCTTTCTCAACAATATCAGGAAAGATGTATGTAGAAGCAATACTCCATGCCAAAACGACTAGCGTAATTATCGCACAAGCTTTGAAACAACTACTAAATACCTGGCCGAATTTTACATAATGATCATTTTGTTTTGAAAATGCCTGTGCATTCAATATCAAACCAATTATAAAAGGTATATAGCCCACATACCTGCCCCATGATGAAAAACCAAGATCTGCAACATAAAGGATCATACTTACGATGATTATCGCAAGCCCTGTAATGAGTCCATATGCTTTGTGTGTTTGTGTCATATCTACTATTTTATTTGAACAGTGTCGTTGCTGATTATTCCAACAACGGAACCAGGTAATTCTGTATTTAAAAACGGGTTGTTTATACCCATAGACGCTGTTTTAGCAACCTTCGTTGAAGATTTTCCAATACTGAACAATGTAAGCCTTGCATTAGCACCTTTGGCTATGGTAGCCTGTTCCAATCCGAATATGTTACGTGGCACTGTTGATAGCGCATTCACCAATACATCTGCACCCACTGCATCTGCAACACCTGCCAGAGCAATATTGAATGCCAACTCTTGAATGTTCATACCATGCTTGGCGTACTCAAACTCTTTGGCTTTGGCATCCTGCTCATGCGGACGATGATGCGATGTGATACAATCTATTGTTCCGTCCTTCAATCCCTTTATCAGTGCTTTACGATCCTTCTCACTTCTTATAGGTGGCGATACTTTATACAAGCTGTCATATCCTTTCAGCACCTCGTCGGTCAGCAACAAGTGGTATGGAGTAACTGAGCAAGTAACATTCAGCTTTTCACGTTTAGCTTTGCGTATCATCTCAACACCCGCAGCCGTGGACACACCTGTAAAGTGCAACCTTGAACCGGTATAGCGAAGCAATTGCAAGTCGCGGTTGATAATGATCGTCTCCGCCTCGTCCGGAATACCAGGCATACCTAAATGTGTGGACACTGTTCCTTCGTGCATCAAACCTGTGCCCGATATGGAAGTGTCTTCCGGAATTTGTATCAGTGTCCCATTGAAAGCCTTTACATATTCCAATGCTTTCAACATCAGGTTTGAGTTCTGTACAGGATGCCAACCATCGGTGAAAGCAATGGCTCCATGCGCATGCATGTCCATCATTTCCGCCAGTGACTTACCCTCAATGTTTTGAGAAATGCTTCCCAAAGGATGCAAACTCACGGCATGACCCGTAGCTTTCTTCAATATGTATTCTATGACCGACTTGGAGCCGATGACAGGATTCGTATTAGGTGCCACAAACACATCTGTGAAACCTCCTGCAGCGGCAGCGTTAAGCCCTGTCTCGATGGTTTCCTTCTGCTCATAACCCGGCTCGCGATAATCTGCAAGTATATCCACCCATCCCGGACTAACCGAAAGTTGACCTGCACCCTTCGGTGAGGTATACAGTTTCTTTCTGCCTGACTCAACAGTAGTTTCTCCACCTTTGTTTTTGGAAACGGTTATCTGATCGATAACTCCATTCTTTACAGTAATATCAACAAGTTTGTTATGAAACTCAGACGCGGGGTCTGTCACTTTAGCCTGTCGGATGTGCACTTGCATATGGCTATTCGGTAGCAGCAGTTGGTTTGCGAAGATTGGCGGTCAAAAACAGTGTTTCCACAGCCAACATTATCAGAGCTAAAATAACACAAACTTTCCAAAGCGGGAAACTATCCCAGTCCACGTAGGCGTTTCCGGCATTTATATCGTCTGTATCCAGTATCTGTATGTCCACATCTTTCCAGTTGTTTTTCAGCGCGCCAAGGTTTGACATGGACAGTTGCGACTCTGTACGTGTTTGGTTTACAGCCACAAAGACGGTATCGCTGTTTTGCGCCGTCAAAGGGTAAAAACCGGCATCGGTCACCACTTCGTCCACAAAAACGTTGAGCCCTTTGCCCTTTGTGCGTTGTGGAGGGATGGCATCGGCATCGCCTGTCAGCAGATGTACCATATTGCGTTCATCTGCATTGCCGAGCGGTAAATATGCGGGTTGATTATTACCCAGAGTAAGAGCATATACATTACCACCTGACGACTGTACCGCCATTTGGTAGAGAAACGGTGCAAAGAAATAGCTCGAGGCAAAATTACCTACTTGCAGGTCGAGGCTTGTCGTCAATATGTATAGGTCGCCCTCGTAAGGACTGTATTGCACGAAATAAGGGTCGCCATTGCGATAGCCCAGTACGGTTTGCTGATTGGCTGTAAGTCCTGCATCGATGGTATAGTGCCAATTGGCTGTAGGCAACTGAATGTTCTCCGGCACCAGTTCAAACATATCTTTCACCAACTTACTACCCTTCTGGACCGTAGTGGCTGATTCTGTGGCAGTATCCAAATCGGTAATCGTGATATCAGCCAATTGCTTGAGGCTTTCACTCAGCGCATCGATATTATCTGCCTTACCCGGGAAGATACATACGGTCATACCCTTTTGCTGTGCTGCAACCAACTGTGCTGCCAACTTATCACCAATGGATGTACAACCGTTCAATATCACCAAACTATACTCCTTCCAATCCGCAGGAGCATTATTGATGCCCACATTGCTCAGCCTGAACCCGTCGTATGCGCGAAAAGCCGCTTGTATATACGGACTTGGGTTGCCCTCGTTCAAACATAATACAGACAGATTGGGCGCACTGCGTGCGGTAATGCGAAAGGTATCATCAAAGCGAACAATAAGATCGTTCACCGTTAACTCTATCCTTTGCCAGGCCGCATCGTTCACTCTGAAATTGAGTGTGTCGATGCTTTCACCCGTCTTGTCAAAATCCGCTGTTACCGCGCTCTTCACCTGTCCGTTCACTTTCAGGTTCAATACCACCGACTCTTTGGGTTTATCACCGTCCAACCTTGACTTGACCACCAATGTATTTCCAACACCTATCTGCAATACGGGAAACATCAAGTAAGCTGTATCTATATATACGTTGGCCACATCTCCACCTCTTACCGGTACTGCGAACAACCGCATATCTTCCGTAAGTGCGGCTTCGGGTACTTCTGCCAGAGGTTTTTGCTGAAAGTCGGAATAGTAATACAGGTCTACTCCTTTCGCAGCTTCGGAGCGAGTGATGCTCTGCAACACGGCCAATACCTGTTTGGCTGTTTTGGGTTTGCTCGAAAGCTCAATACCACCCAACTCCAACAACACTCTGTCAGCAGGCATGGGACGATAACTCACGGGCTTATCATTGGTGAGCAATACGAACTTTGTACCCGGTGCTGCGGCTCTCACCTGCTTTTTAGCCAACTCCTTGGCCACATCCAAGAGGCGTTGTGCACCTTTCTTCGCAGACATGCTACCCGAATTGTCCACATATATGGCTTGGAGCCTACTGCCTTCCGTCTGTTTGCCGGTGCTTGAAAAGAAAGGCTGCGCAAATGCCAGTATCAATGAAGCAAGAAACAACAACCTGAGCATCAACAACCACTTGTATCTGAGTTGAGAAGACTTTTGTGATCGTAGCTGTATGTTCTTCAAAAAGCGGGTGTGTGGGAAATACACCGTCTTGTACCTGCGCAGATTGAACAGGTGTATGATGACAGGTATCGCCAATGCGATGCCGGCCACAAGAAACAACGGATATATGAAGCCCACACTCAAATATAAGGTTAATGCGCTGATTAACAGGCTTTACCGATAGCTAATGATTTCTTAAGGTTTTTGGCGCATCGGTTTGAGTATTCCCTCCGGTTAAAAATTGTTACGAATTGTTCTGTTCGGGAGGGGGGTATGCTTTTCAATTTGTTGCATTTTATTCATTGATAGGTGTCTTTTCATTGGTATTCATGATTCGAACAAATTTTCAATTTGTTGCAGAATTGGCGTTTATTTTTTTGTTACAACGATTTCATAAAGCTCAATTGTTGCGTTTTATTCATTGATAGGTGTCTTTTCATTGGTATTCATGATTCGCACCAAATTTCAATTTGTTGCGAATTGTTGCGGAATCATGCTTTTTTTGTTTTCATCTCCTTTCTTTTAGCACCAAAAGAAAGGAGGAAAGAAAAAGTGCCGACAATTTAAGCTTCAAAATTGTCGGAGGTAGCCTTGATAGACTTTGGCACCTTGGCTCTGCCGATCTGTACCACACTCGTCATTGCGAGGAACGAAGCAATCTCACGCTATACGATGTTTTTAGCGCATTGTTTACAATAACAAATATACATAATTTAATTGAATTTATTATCGTACCTTGCAAGCCGATGAGTAATACCGTTACCATTAAGCACAGCATATTCATTGCCCGCAGTCCGGAAGAGGTGTACGACTTCACTCAAGACTTCGATAAGCGACCGTTATGGGACAGGTTGGTGAAAAATGCCACCGTGTTGGAAACGGAACCCACCCGATTGGTGAAGATGACCGCCAAAGACGGTTCTGAAATGACCATCCGCTACAAATTGGAGCGACGCCCAGAAAAAACCAGCCTTGCCATACTGGAAACCAACTCTCAAATGATGGACGGCGGTGGAGGCTCTTGGCAGTACGAAGCACAAGACGGTGGCACACTCTGGACACAGGTGAACACCGTAATTCTCAAAGACGCCATATGGGCCAAACTGATGCAGCCCGTAGCCACCAAATACTTTAAAGACAAGACCATACAGGCCATGGAAAAGGTGAAGGAGATGATGGAGGAGTGATTATCACCACTTCCTGAACTGCAAGGTCTTTATCAGTTCGCTGCTTTGCACTCTAAGCAAGTAAGTACCGTTGGCAATGTTGTTCAGGTTTATCTCTTTGCGGAAAGTTCCCTTATCAGGTATTACGGTTGTGGAATATACTTTTTGCCCCAATGCGTTGATGATGTCTATATACAACTCTTCTCTACCGTCAACTTTACCGGACAAAACAAATGTACCGTTGTTCGGGTTTGGGTAAAGCGAGAGTTTATGTTCGTCCTCCACATCTCCAACCGAAGTGAGTATGCGAACTGTGATGTCGTTACTTGCTGCTGCCGTAGGCAATGGGCACAAGTAGGTGCTTTTTATCTCCACATGCACTCGGTCGTTATCATTCAATGTATTGGCTGCCCATGTATTGCCTTGCGCACCTATCACGTCTGCACCGTTGCGCTTCCATTGATACAGCGGTGGGTTACCCGCGTCTGTGGCAACAGCGGTGAAGGTCACATACTCATATGGTTTCAATGGAGTAGTCGGGTTGGCGGTAATGCTTACCGACGGTGCCTTCCAAGGCATCACCGTTACGCTCACATCATTGCTTGGGTCGGTAAATGAGTTAAGGCACTTGGTATATTCTGTCATGTCGCACCTTACCACATCACCTTGTTTCAGTGTGGTGGTGCTGAAGGTCGTACCCGTAGATACCAACTGTGCATTCAAATACCATTGATAGGTTGGTGTACCCCCGTGGTTATTAGGGAATGAGGTGAAATTCACTTGTTGACCATCGCATATACTGTCTCTACTCGGCACTATCACCACAAAAGGTTGTGGGTTCACCAACACCTGTACTGAGTCCACGGGTGATGTACATCCGTTGACGGTCACCGTCAAATAATATTTGCCGGCATTGCTAGTCGTTACTTTCGTTCTTACCGGGTTTTGCATGCTACTGTTGTAACTGCCCGGACCTATCCAACTATAAGTGGCCCCCAGCAATGTTGAAGTACTGTTCAGTTTTAAAGTATCATCCACACATACAGGACTTGTATAACCAATCGATTGCACACCCGGTATCAAGTATATATTGGCATAAGTACTGTCTTTGTAAGTACAGCCATTCAAGCCGACGGTCAGTTTGTACCAACCGCTTTCCGAAGGGCTGCTGTTGGGTCGTGTTGTGTTTTGTGTGCTTGCGGTAAAGCTAGTCGGCCCCGTCCAACTGTATGTTGCTCCCGATGAGGATGCCGTGCTGTTGATGTTCAATGTATCGCCATCGCAAAGTGGTGAGTTGGTGGAAACCGTCACCGGTGAAGGAGATTGTTTAACCAACACGGATATGGTATCGTTTTTAGAGCATCCATCTTTGGATACGGTTGCCGTATATATACCCGACATCGTAGTGGTACTGTTGGCTATAACAGGATTTCTATCCGTAGAGCCGAAACCATTCGGCCCCGTCCATGAGTAAGTGACACCGCTTGTGGTGGATGTTGCATACAGTTTTATACTGTCGCCCGAACATACTACTTGTGTGGCAGACAATGTTGGTTTTACCGGACCGGGGTCTACGGTCACATGTACCGTGTCGGTATCAGAACAACCGTACAGGTTGGCTATTACAATATAGTCTCCATTATGCACGGGACTTACACTGCCGATAGACGGCGTGGCACTTGTTGAGTTGAAACTGTTGGGTCCTGTCCATGAGTAAGTAACACCCGTTGATGAAGACGTGACACTTAGGTTAAGCGATGTACCCGCACATAAAGGAGTGTTATAAGTCGCCTCCAAACTGTCGGGGTTGGGTTTTACGGTTACTGTCACCGTATCTCTGGATACACAGGAGCCATTGCTTGCCACCAAATAATAATCTCCTGACATTTCCGCAGTAGAAGGATATATGGATGTATCCTTGGCTGCTGATGTATAACTGCCAGGGCCCGTCCATGTATATGTGATACCCGAGCCTAAGGATGAGGCCATCAACTTCAATGTATCGTTGACACATATCGGAGCGTTGGTGGAGGCTTGCACTCCACCCGGCCCTGAACCTGCTATAACCGTTGCATCTGTGGTGTCTTTGGCTTCGCATCCTCCCAAATATGCCGTAACAATATAGCTGCCGGTATATGATGTGGCCGGCTTACCGATCTTAGCGACTTGGAAATTGGACGTGAATGTGTTAGGACCTGTCCAACGATAGGAGACACCCGCAGTGGCACAAGTTGCGTACAAGGCCAATGTATCATCGGAACAAACGGGACCGTTGTTGCCGGCTACCGGTTTGGAAGGTATGGTATCTCCAATTGCTATATCATATGGAGTATGGTAAGAGGTGTCCTGACCATTGGTAGAGATCATACGCAAGCGATACTTGTTGCCGGTAATGACAGAAGAAGGTATTACAGTTATAAACGTACCATTCTGATTGGATGCTACTGAATCAAGAACGAGTGGATTTGCAAAACTCCCTCCTGAGTCGGACAGTTGCAGCTTAAAAACATTATTTGATTGAAAATAAGATGTATCAAAGTTTATATAGTAGGGAACAACTATCGTGTCACCCACGCACAATGCAGTATCGTTGAAAGTTATTCCTATTCTCTTTGACACTCTTACCACGACGGAATCAATGAAGATATAATTATAGTTGCTTATCGGATTTGGGAAACTCGTGGCAGCATAACTCAAATTGGATGCCGGCAAAAAACCTCCGATGGCGATGTGGTCATAAGCGGAATCTGCAACAAACTGTGCAGACAATCTTACCCAGTTGGCCGTATCGGTTATCAAACCCTGACTTGCAAATGATATTTTCGGAGTGAAAGGCGGAGCATTTGTAAAACTTGCAATAGATGCACTCACCGGGTTAGATGTGATAAATCCTGTATCGAAAAAGTGTACGCACAATCCATTGGTGAAGTAATAAGACCTTTCGGCTATGCAAACCGAAAAAGAGACATCGTATGTCACCCCGATTTGCATGGGTGTCATCATAGCCGTTAAGGCTTCTCGGTAGCCGTAGTTTGAGGCACTGTTGAAATCCAAAATGCCGACAAAAGCATTACCACTTGCCGGCATTTGCCAACCTCTACCGGTATTGGGTACATTAATACATGTATTGAAATAATCGGGTGTGCTGCAAAAATGTCCCCAACCTGCACATTTATTACCGACAGTACCTCCTTGGCAAGTACCTATATATGTTTCAAAATCTCCATTGGGAACCAAGTTCGGCTGTGCTACTACGCCAAACGTGTAAGAAAGCAAAAGGGTTAATATAGGGAGTAGCTTATTCATACCATAATAAAAATAAGGATAATACTAATATAAAAATCAGCCTAAGGAGATTTACATCACTTCTTAATAAAGTGCAGGGACTTGGCTTCTTTGGCACCGTATAACCTTATCAGGTATGCACCGTCGGCTATCGTGTTCAGGCTTATCTCTTTACGGAATGTACCGTTGTCAGGGCGTATAGTTGTTGAGTATACTCTTTGCCCCAATGCATTGACAATGTCTATACTTAACTCTTCTTTACTATCCACTTTGCCTGATAAAACGAATGTTCCATTGTTGGGGTTCGGGTAAAGAATAAGTTTTTGTTCATCCTCCACATCACCTATCGATGTCAGTATCTGAACCGTGATGTTGTTACTTGTTGCTATGGTAGGCTGCGGACACATATAGGTACTTGTCACCTCCACATGTATCCTGTCGTTGTCATTCAGTGTATTGGCGGCCCATGTGTTGCCTTGTGCACCGATCACGTCCGTTCCGTTGCGCTTCCATTGATACAGCGGCGGATTGCCTGCATCTGTCGCTACTGCAGTGAACGTTACATACTCATATGGTTTCAGTGGACCAGACGGATTTGCGGTTATGCTTACTGACGGCGCCATCCATGGCATCACCGTTACACTTACATCATTGCTCGGGTCAGTGAATGCATTGGAGCATTTGGTGTATTCCGTCATATCGCACCTTACCACATCACCTTGTTTGAGTGTTGCTGTACCGAAGGTCGTTCCAGTAGAAACTAATTGTGCGTTTACATACCATTGATATGTGGGTGTACCTCCATGGTTGTTCGGGAAAGATGTGAAATTCACTTGCTGCCCGTCACATATGCTGTCTTTGTTTGCCAGTATCACCACAAAAGGTTGTGGGTTCACTTGCACTTGTACAGAATCTTTAGGTGAGGTACAGCCATTATAAGTTACTGATAAATAGTATTTACCACTGTCATTGAACGAGGTTTTCACCTTTTGTGGATTTTGTTGAGAACTACTGTAATTGCTCGGACCTGTCCAACTATATGTCGCTCCATTTATCGATGATTGTCCATTCAGTTTCAAAGTATCATCAATACATATAGGGCTTACATAACCGATGGATTGTACAGAAGGTATCAGATATATATTGGCGTAAGTACTGTCTTTGTAAGTACAGCCATTCAGATCGACAAGGATCTTATACCAACCGCTTACAGACGAAATACTATTGGGTCTTACAGCATTTCGTGTATTTGCAGAAAAACTACCAGGGCCACTCCAACTATATGTTGCACCTGTTGTAGACATTGTGCTGTTGAGTTTCAATGTATCGCCACTACAAAACGGAGTATTATTGGAGAGTGTTACAGATGCAGGTGACTGCATTACCTGTATCGATATTGTATCACTACTGTCACAACCATATTTACTGACAGTGGCCATATAGATTCCTGACATTGTTGTAGCACTATTTGCTATGGCAGGATTCTGAACTGTATCGCTAAAACTATTTGGACCTGTCCAACTGTATGTCACCCCCGTAGTGGTGGTTGACGAAAAAAGCCTTAGACTGTCACCGGAACATATCGGAGTAGTCGCATTGAGTGATGGTTTATTAGGTTTTGGAATCACCGTTACCTGAACAGTGTCATTTACTTCACAACCGTAGAATTTCATATTTACAAAATAATAGCCGTTTAACCCCAATACAGCGCCACTAATTGACGGGCTTTGTGTTGTATCACTAAAATTATTCGGACCTGACCAGGAGTATTTTGTTGGAGAAACGTTGGTGCTTGCAGAAAAATTAAGTGTATTCCCTTCGCACAATGGGCTATTTGTTGATACTACAACAGACGCACTATCAGGATTATGGATAATAATATCAAACCCGTTATCTTCAGAAGTATCCGCAGCATTTGACGACACTAACCTAAGTCTATAGCCATTACCAGGCGAAATATCAGGTGGAATAACGACCATAATATTAGCTGAAGTGTCTGAGTTGGTCGAGCCGACATTAACAGGTGAAGAAAAACTACCATTGGCATTTGACAGCTGCATTGTAAACGTATTATTAGATTGCCGTTTGATAGAATAATAAGGGATCGTCAATGTATCTCCTGCACATTGTAACGTATCGTCAAAAACAAAAAAATGTGAATTGAATGGTAGCACCTCCACTGAGTCTATATAATAATATGCTAAACCAACACTGCTGGCATTGAAAGGAATAAAGTTAATCGATGTTTGATACCTGAATCCTCCAATGGCAATATTATCATAACTAGAATCCGCAATAAATATTTTAGTTAAATGAACCCAATTCTGTGTATCTGTTATCACCATATTAGGCCATTCTACCTGCGGTGAAACAGATGCAACTTTGGAGTTCTTGAATAACTTTGGTGTGTTTACGTAGAAGTAAACACCTATATCATTCGTCCCCCCGTGTGACATTTCTGCCAACGAGACGTACAAAGAAACCGTATACATTTTACCTGTCTGTAACGGAGTTATAGATCTAGTAATGTATTCTTTGGTATTTACATACGCATGACTGAACAAACCGATATATGCTGAACCACTTACCGGGAATTGGTACCCTGTTGTGTTTGCAGGTATACTGGGTCCAGTAGGACCCGTATGACAAAAATGATAGTAATCCGGAGTTGCCCAATTCCATGACGACCAGCCTGTACAGTTGTTTATCTGTGCAAAACCTGTAGGGCAACTTGTATACTGTTCAAAATTTCCATTTGGTACATGGTTCTGTTGCGCACTTGCTTTGATATTGCAAATGGCAAAAAGGGATAATATAGTCAAAAGCCATTTCATACATTACTGAAGTTAATCATAATTAATCTAATTCCTTCAATACTTATCTGTGTAGTAGCTACGTGGATTTAATTACTTTTGCAACCTAACGGAAAAGTGATTTTATGCTTACTGCCAACGAGATCAGGCAACAGTTTTTAGATTTCTTCAAAGAGAAGGGGCACGAGATAGTACCCTCTGCACCTATTGTGGTGAAGAACGACCCTACACTGATGTTCATCAACGCGGGGATGAACCAGTTTAAAGACTATTTTTTGGGGAATCAACAGGCGCCCAATCCACGTGTGGCGGATACTCAAAAATGCCTTCGTGTAAGCGGTAAGCACAACGACTTGGAAGAGGTGGGTGTGGACCACTACCACCATACCATGTTCGAGATGTTGGGCAACTGGAGCTTTGGCGACTACTTTAAGAAAGAGGCTATCGCCTGGAGTTGGGAATTACTGACCGAAGTTTATAAAATAGATAAAGACCGCCTGTACGTAACCGTATTTGAAGGCGATGCCGGCGATAACCTACCCAAAGACGAGGACGCATATAATTTTTGGAAAGAGTGGATAGCGGAAGACCGCATCCTGATGGGTAATAAGAAGGACAACTTTTGGGAAATGGGCGACATAGGGCCATGCGGACCATGTACTGAAATACATGTGGACCTACGCAGCGATGAGGAGCGTACAAAAGTACCCGGACATGAATTGGTGAATGCAGACCACGAGCAGGTGATAGAGATATGGAACAACGTGTTCATGGAATTCAACCGTCAGAAGGACGGCAGCCTGCAAAAGCTACCCGCACAGCACGTGGATACCGGTATGGGATTGGAGCGCTTGGTACGTGTGTTGCAAGGCAAGAACAGCAACTACGATACCGACCTTTTCTCAGGAACGATAAAAGAGATTGAAAAAATAACCGGCGAACAATACACAAGAACAGACAGCAAAGAAGATGTTGCCTTCCGTGTTATTGCCGACCATATACGTGCCATAGCATTCACCATCGCCGACGGGCAACTGCCTTCGAACACAGGTGCAGGCTATGTGATACGTCGCATACTTCGTAGAGCGGTACGTTATTACTTCTCTTACATCAACTACAAACAACCGTTGTTGCATCAACTGTTGCCACAGTTGGCTGCACAGTTCAAAGATGTGTTCCCGGAGTTGGAAAGCCATATTGAGCTTGTAGGCAAGGTGGTGAAAGAAGAGGAAGAAGCATTTTTGAGAACGTTGGATAAAGGCTTGAAGAAAGTGGAAGAAATAACCACATCCAACAATGACAAAACAATATCCGGTACAGTTGCATTTGAACTGAACGACACATACGGTTTCCCTATCGACTTGACAGAACTGATAGCCAAAGAAAAGGGCTGGACGGTTGACTTGAAAGGTTTTGAAGCTGAACTGCAAAAACAAAAAGAACGTAGCCGTGCCGCTACTGCTCTTGATACTGAAGACTGGGTAATTGTGAATGAAGGCAATGCCGTGAAGTTTGTAGGCTACGACAGCATGGAAGCCAAAGCTCAAGTATTGCGTTACCGTAAGGTAAGTGCCAAAAAGAAAGAACTGTATCAATTGGTATTGGATACCACACCTTTCTATGCAGAGAGTGGCGGACAGGTGGGCGACAGAGGCACGTTGACCATCAGTAGTGATGTCATTGATATCTTCGACACCAAGAAAGAGAACGACCTGATCATCCACTTTACAGAAAAGATACCTGCAACACTTGAAGGTGAGGTGATCGCCAAAGTAAACGACAGCAAACGTCGTGAAACGGAGATACACCACAGTGCAACACACTTGTTGCATGCCGCACTACGCAGTGTATTGGGTGAACACGTGGCTCAAAAGGGTTCTTTGGTGAACGAAGAGCATTTGCGCTTCGACTTCTCGCACTTTGCAAAAGTGACCGACGAAGAAGTGGCACAGATAGAATCGATGGTGAACCAAAAAATTCGTGAGAACCATCCCGTGGTCATCAAAGAAATGAGTAAAGACGATGCGGTGGCTATGGGTGCCATGGCATTGTTCGGAGAGAAGTATGGTGATACTGTACGTGTTGTCATCATCGACCCGCAATACTCCATAGAGCTTTGCGGTGGCACACACGTAGGTGCCACAGGGCAGTTGGGCATGTTCAAGATTAAGCACGAGTCTGCCGTTGCCGCAGGTGTACGTCGTATAGAAGCGGTAAGCGGTAAAGCTGCTGAAGAGTACATCAACGAAAATTTGACACTGCTACACGATCTGAAAGAAGCACTCAACAATCATAAAGACCCGCTACAGTCTGTACAAAAACTACAGAAAGAAAAAGCAGAGATAGAGAAACATGCTGCAATGCTTGAAGCTCGTCAACTTGTGGTGGTACGCAACGAACTGTTGCAGAAAGACGAAGTGGTGGGTGATGTAAACTTCATTGCAGACATCGTTGAGGTAGGCTCGGCCGATGCGTTGAAAAAACTCTGCTTCGACATCAAGCATCATGTGAACGACCACGTGGTGGTTCTGTGTGCCAACATAGACGGTAAAGCATTCGTCGCCATAGGTGTGGATGAAAAGGTGATCGCCGCTAAGCAGATAGATGCCAATGCCATCATCAAAAAGCATGTGGCACCACTCATAAAAGGTGGTGGTGGCGGACAACCTGTATTGGCTACCGCAGGAGGACAGAATGCAGGTTCACTGCAAGAGGTGATAAATACCGTGAAGGGACTTTTCGCCTAACATCACAGCATCAAACAAGCAATACTTATTAGTCGTAAAGCGCTTACTCGCAGGCTCTTATAGCCTGTCGTGCGACTAATCCACAATAGGTTGTCAAATATCCACAGCCTCTGTACTTAGTTTGTCTAAACAGTTATCTTTGTTTGAAGTAAAATTTAAATAAATGCGATTTATTGTTTCGTCCACTGCGCTGTTAAAGAACCTACAACAGATAGGCGGTGTCATCAGCGCCAATACTGTTTTGTCGGTACTGGAAGATTTCTTGTTCGAGCTGAAAGGCAATACACTTACACTTACAGCCACCGACCTTGAAACGATGATGCGTGTGCAAATGGATGTGAACGATGCACAAGGCGACGGACGCATTTGTATCCCTTCCAAAATATTATCGGATTATTTGAAGAACCTTCCTGAGCAACCCATCACTTTCAATATCAACGAAAAAGAGTTGTCTGTTGAGATGAGCAGCGACGTGGGTAAGTACAAGATAGGTGGCGAGAAGGCCGACGACTTCCCGAAAGAGCCGGCACCGGGCGATACCACAACATTCAACATACCTTCAATCTCATTGATAGAAAGCATCAACAAAACATTGTTTGCGGTAAGCAACGATACGTTGCGCCCTGCAATGACGGGCGTATACTTTGAGTTGGCCAAAGACGGTCTGACCTTCGTATCCACAGATGCACACAGATTGGTAAAGTATGCCAAGACAGATATCAACTGCCCGAAAGCGGATGGTTTCATCGTGCCTAAAAAGCCGATGCAACAGTTGCGTGCAACACTGCCACCCGACGATAGCAACTTGGAACTTTCTTACAACAGCAGCCACCTTTTCGTTAAGAGCGAGAAGCTGAGCATGAGCTGCAGATTGATAGACGCAAGGTTCCCTGATTACAAAGCGGTGGTGCCAACCGACAATCCTTATAAACTGACCATCAACAGAAACGATTTCATCAGTGCACTGCGCAGGGTGAGCATATTCGCTAACAAGACCACCAACCAAGTGGTGTTGGACATCAACGGCAATGCTCTTACACTCAGCGCGCAGGATATAGACTTCTCTTACGAGGGTAAAGAAACGCTTAACTGTCAGTACAACGGCGAGGATATGAAAATAGCCTTCAACGCGAAACTGATGGTGGAGATGTTGGGCAACCTTGACGGTGAGGATATTCAGGTAGACCTGAGTACTCCTACACGTGCGGGTATCTTCCGCCCTACGGACAAGCAAGAGAATGAAGACCTGCTGATGCTGCTGATGCCACTAATGGTAGGAGTTTAGTTTAACGTTTTATATAAACACAAACAAAACAGAGCCCCGCCCATGGCGGGGTTTTTATTTCTTAAATATTTTTGAAGTCGCAATGCACACGTTGGCTTCATCATACACACATACGAGATACATGCCTATCGGATAATCGCTCATATCCACTTCATTGCTTTTAGCATCCAATAATGTATTACCTGCCAAGTCATATACCTCAACATGATGCACACCATCACCTTTGACCAGATTGTTATGACGTTTCTGTTACAGTTGCAAACAAGTTCTTTGTCACTAACTGTTGAGAACTTTCAAATACTGAGGTATTACACTATCTGTCAACCAAACACCATTATCAGACAAAAAGAATTCTAGCCCTGTGGTATACATTTCATTGGCAGAGACTATCAACACAACCGGCTTACCATGTCTTTGTCCAACTTTAATAGCGGTATCTACATCTGCACTTAAGTGTACATGATGACGTTGCATTTTTTGAAGCCCTGATTCAAAAATAGAATTAAGATATTTTTCGGCGGTGCCGTGATATAATATATTGGGCGGTGTTTGTGATTTATAGTTGAGTTCAATATCTACGGAATGTCCTTGGTTGGCTCTTATTTTGTCCAATGTATCATTGAATGCAAATCGTTGTTTGTTGTTGGAAGAAACAACATATTTAAGCACTTCGAAATTCACCCCAAGCCCCGATAGGTTTAATTTATCGATAAGCTCCGTTACATCTGTCCATCCGTTCTCATCCAATACTATTCCAACCTTCTCCGGTTGATGCCGCAGTACCAAACTCAAGAACTTACTGATCTTCTTATTTTCACTATCGCTTATCATTACACTTTTTGAATTAGTTCGCACCTACACCAATCCACATAAATCACCCCAAACTCCTCGATTATCTTTCGCACTTCCTGATATGAATCTGTATTCATATTGCTTATACTCAACCGTGTTACTATACCATTCTTAACAGTGCCATAGTATCCAGTACCGGTAGTCTTAAACGAAAATCCTTCTGTTACGAATTCACCGTTTACTTGTAAAGGTTGCATTTCAGCAACGTGCATAAAGTTCATCAATTTGGAAAATTCAATTTCCAATTCGGGATCTTCGATTATATTTCTTGCGTGACACTCTCGAAAAGCAACAAAGCCACTTTCCGATACAACCGAACTGTTTTCTATAATGTTGTTTATTTGTTCAAATTCTTTGTTCACGTTGTCAACCGAAGACGGTTTCAAGAACTCTTTTTGTCTCCATTCATCTTCGTGAATTACCAAAGGCTCTCCTGCATATTCAGACATACTTGATAACGGTGGATAGTCATTTGAAACTGCCGGTATTGTAAAAAGCAGTTCGTCCGTATTTATCTGCTCAACTCTTTTCAATTTCAAAATGAGCTTGCGTGTATTGATAAAGTCCGCAGCATTTTCGGGAATAGCCTCCTCCACAAGCCACTCTTCTTCATGAATATGCATTCTTGTGGGTACGGAAAATGTTTCAGGTAGTTGGCTGGGCTCCATATGAGAAACACCCATGGATTGGCCTGTTGAATTATCAATGAAGTTGACTTCGATTTTACTACTCTTAAACAGGTTTGATAGGAATTTCATAGTTCGGCTTTAAGGTTACTTACCCAATATATACATCTCCACATCTTTCTTGGATATCTTCTTATCGCTGAAGATGATGAGGCGCTCTACAGCGTTGCGCAGCTCGCGGATGTTACCCGTCCAGTCGTGCTTTTGCAGCGCGTCCAATGCGGTTTTGTCTATTTCTTTTTCAGGCTGGTTGTACTCTGTGCTTATATCACTCATGAAGTGTTCCACCAAAAGCGGAATATCGTCTTTACGGTCGTTTAGCGTAGGCACTTGTATGATGACCACACTCAAACGGTGGTATAGATCGAGGCGGAATTTCTTCTCTTCCACCTCTTGCTTCAGGTCTTTGTTGGTGGCCGCAATCACACGTACATCCACCTTTATTTCTTTGTCGCCACCCACACGTGTTATCTTACTCTCTTGCAAAGCACGCAATACTTTTGCCTGTGCATCCAGGCTCATATCTCCTATCTCGTCCAAGAACAACGTACCGCCCTTGGCCTGCTCGAACTTACCTATGCGCTGTTTGATGGCCGATGTGAACGAACCCTTTTCATGCCCGAACAGTTCGCTCTCTATCAATTCCGAAGGTATGGCCGCACAGTTCACTTCTATCAATGGTCCGTTGGCACGGGTGCTCAGTTCGTGAATGTTACGCGCCACCAATTCCTTACCCACACCGTTGGCACCGGTCACCAATACACGAGCATCGGTTGCCGCCACTTTCTCAATGGTTTCGTGTATATGCTTCATGGCGGGGGAGTCGCCTATCATCACATTGCTGCGAGAGATACGCTTGCGCAGTTGCTTGGTTTCTGACACCAACGAGCCTTTGTCCATGGCGTTGCGTATCGTGATGAGCAACCTGTTGAGGTCGGGTGGTTTGGATATGTAATCGTAGGCTCCCTTCTTAACGGCATCCACGGCGGTTTCTATATTGCCGTGTCCTGATATCATTACCACCGGTATGTCGGGCTTCATCTCCTTCACTTTGTCCAGCACTTCCAAGCCGTCCATCTTAGGCATTTTTATGTCGCATAGGATGCAATCATAATCATTGTTCTTGACCATTTCCAATCCTGCCGCTCCGTCTTCCGCCTCTTCGATGGTAAAACCTTCCAAAGACAGTATATCCTTCAAAGCGTTGCGTATCGCACGTTCGTCGTCGATTACCAATATTGTCTGTGCCGTATCTTTCTTAGTAGCCATTCTGTTTATTTGGTCTTTGCCTGTTTTTTATCGTATTGCTTCCACTTGCCTACCTTCTGTCCTTTTTCGTACATGCCTTCCGCTTTCATGGAGCCGTCCTCGTAATACTCTTTCCATAGTCCGTCGCGCTCGTCGTCTTTGTACCTACCCAACTCTTGCACTATCCCCGACTCATAAAATGAGGAGGACTCTCCGTCTTTCACACCCTTTCGGTATTCGTACTCCACGGCTTTGTTGCCGTTCTCGTAATACCATATGTTTCTTCCGTCCCGCTCGTCGTGCACATAGCCCCCAAACTCCTGTATGCGTCCGTTGTCGTAATATTTCCTGTACGGGCCATGCTTTTTACCTTCTGAGTACAACTCGTCCAATATGATGGGGCCTCTGTACTTGTACACTTTCTTAGGGCCTTCCAACAGTCCGTTCTCATAATGCTCTATCATACCCACATATCCCTCTGCAAACACTTCCATATGCATACCATGCTTTTTGCCGTCATGATATGTGGTCATGGACTTGGGGTACTGAGATGGCCAAAACTCATTCCACGCACCTTCCATCTTACCTTTATGGTAGTAGCCCTCTTGTATCAACTGGTTGCTGGCAATGACAAATACCTGTATGAATTCCCATCCACCGGGGTCTTTTCGTCTTAAAGTATCGAATTCCTGAGCTTGTGTATTCTGTGTCATAAATCCTGCCAATATTAGCAGAACCCAAATTTTACTGTTCATCCTTTCAGATATTTTGAGCAATTTAACAATTAATGAATAGAGGTTATGCCCCATAGAGACAGTATTAACATTATCAATGGTTGTATAATCGTGTACATTTCACCGTCGTGGGTTTTAAATGTAACTTTGTAATAAATTAATGTATCTACAACAATAAAAGGAGTAATCATGTCAAATACGGTTTTTCATTCAGCGGATACAAGAGGCCATGCCAATCACGGATGGCTGAATGCCAAGCATTCTTTCAGCTTTGCGGGACATTACGACCCTGAGCGTATACAGTTCGGCGCATTGCGTGTATTGAACGACGATATAATAGCACCGGGTATGGGCTTCGGTAAACACCCACACGACAATATGGAGATCATCACCATCATACTGGACGGAGCTTTGGAGCATAGGGACAGTATGGGACACGGAGAGGTGATCAACCCAGACGAAGTACAGGTGATGAGTGCAGGAAGCGGTATCTTCCACAGTGAGTTCAACCACAACAAAGACAGAGAGGTGAATGTGTTGCAATCATGGATATTCACCAAAACGCACAATGTGGAGCCTCGCTACGACCAAACAAGGTTTCCCGAAGCAGACCGCGTCAACAAATGGCAAACACTGGTATCACCTATAGACAATGAAGACCCGGGTCTGAAGATTCATCAGGATGCATGGATGTACCGCAGCAAATTGGAGAAAGGCAACAGCATAACACATGCATTGCATACCGACAGGCATGGCGCGTACATATTCTTGATAAATGGGAAAGTGACCATAGACGGACAAGAGCTGAGCAGGCGCGATGCAATGGGCATAACCAATGCCAAAGATGTGACCATAACTGCATCGGAAGACAGCGATGTACTGATGTACGAAGTACCGATGGACTATTAATGGTTTAAGTCTGCTTTTTCTTAAATTAGAAGAAGTACAACAAACAGAACAATGGACCCGAATAACATAAAGAAAGAGTACAGCAACGGCGAAGTGACCGTGGTATGGCAGTCAGGACTGTGCATTCATTCCAAAAACTGTTGGACAGGATTGATATCCGTATTCAATCCCAAAAACAGGCCATGGATAAATATGGACGGTGCGGATACAGCCACCATTATGGCACAGGTCGAGAAATGCCCTTCAGGTGCATTGAGCTATTATAAGAATGAAGAACAGCAAGAGGCCAAAAGTGAGCAAAGCGATATAAAAGTGGAAGTGACCAAGAACGGGCCTTACTTGGTGCATGGAGAAGTGACCATCCAACACAAAGACGGAACCAAAGAGCGTAAAAAGAAAGTGACTGCATTGTGTCGCTGTGGACAATCTAACAACAAACCGTTTTGCGACGGTACACACAGAAAATGCGGCTTTAAGGACGAATAATGTATTACACAGACCGGATAGAGGAACTGAAAAAGCTGCTGCAAGAGCCGTTGCCCGGTGTAGAAGCACAAAACAAGATGGCTGCTCGTGCTCGCATGCTTCCGTTGGAGGTACCCGAAAACGTGAGGCAGAGTGCGGTACTTGGCCTATTATATCCGCAGAACGATATACTCAACCTCTTATTGATAAAGCGTACCGAAGATGGCAAACCACATAGTGGTCAGATAAGCTTTCCCGGTGGCAGACAAGACCCTATAGACAAAGACCTGCAAGAGACTGCACTCAGAGAAACGTTTGAAGAGGTGGGTGTGCCTTCAGGGCAGATAGAAGTGATAGGAGCATTATCATCCTTGTACATACCCGTGAGCAATAACAATGTACATCCTTTCGTAGGTTTCGCATCACACCGTCCCGACTATGTCCTCAATGCCGATGAGGTGCAATATGTATTGGAAGTACCCTTACACGAACTGCTGACCGAAGAGAAGAAAACAATACAGGAGATAAGACCATCTTCCATGCCGCATCTCACAATAAAAGCTCCTGCTTACCGATGGGATGACGATCACCTTATATGGGGTGCCACTGCCATGATGATAGCCGAATTGGAAGAAGTACTACGAGCTAATCCTTTTTAGGAACGGTACGGAATATCACATCCCTCAATACAGAACCCACTCCAAAACCCTTGTCAGGGTATTTGTAATGATGTAAATAGTGTTGGTGCAAAGGAGTGCAATGTATGTTACGCCTGTGTTTCCTGCTCTTCGTCGTCCTCGTTGATGAACCACTTAGGCGACTTGCTCTTCTTGAGTATCTTATCCATCCACAGCAGTAATGCCGGCTGCAGAATAAGGTTGGTGATCATCGCAATGAACAACGTCATCGATGTAAGCAAGCCTAGCGACTTGGTGCCGTCGAACTTGGAAAGTATAAACACCCCAAAGCCTGCGATAAGTATCAGTGAAGTATAGATGATGCTGAGTCCTGTATCGTGAATGGTCTTATGTACCGTACTGGCAATATCATCGTCGTTGCGCTCCAACTCTTGCCTGAAGTTGACCAAGAAGCGAATAGTGACATCCACCGTTATACCCAATGCCACACTGAACACCAGTACCGTCGACGGTTTGATGACTATACCACTCCACCCCATGATACCGGCAGTGATGATGAGCGGGATGATATTGATGACGATCGATATGAGCAGTATCCTCCAAGAGCGGAACAAGACCACCATACAACCGAATATCATTACAAATGCCAACAGAATACTGTTACGCAGGCTCTTGATGATGAACTTACTACCCTCCAAGTATATCACACTCACCCCCGTGAACGTGACATCGTAACGAGACGAATCGAATATCTCTGCAACCTTGGGACGTATGCTGTCCAACAACGGAGGCAACCTCTTGGTACCGATGTCTTTTATGTTAAAGCTGATACGCGCCTCTTGTTTATTACTGTCCACAAATGAGCTGACCACCTTGCTGAACATATTCCCCTCTTCTCCTTCGTTGGCACCCTTCATGCGCAAGTATGGCTGTATGAATGCCGCATCGAACATGTTGGGCACACCGAAACTTGAGCTGTCGCCCATATAATATGCTTGCCTTGCAAATTTCACCGCTTCTATATACGACAATGAACTACCCACATCAGGGTACTGCTTCATTTCACGGTTCAGTCTGTCGATTTTCTGCATGGTGCCGAGTGTTGTCACGGCATTGCGCTTGCGTGCATCCACCACTATCTCCAATGGCATCACCCCGTTGAAGTTCTGTTCAAAAAACTTCATGTCGGTATATACGCTATTGTCTTCAGGAAGGTCGTCCACTATATAACCAACAGACTGCAAACGGTACATACCCCATACAGAACCCGCAACCACCGCAGCACTCGCAACATATATCCATGGGCGGTGACTGAACACCCAGTCTGTAAAGAAGGTCAATATCTTATTGACGAACTTGTTTTGCAGGTAATTGACATGCCTACCCTTTGGAGCAGGCAAGAAGCTGTACAATGCAGGAATGAATATCAGCGAGATGATGAACAAGGCCACGATATTCAATGCGGCAACTATACCGAAGCTCTTAAGTAATGCACTCTCAGTAAATGCGAATACACCAAAACCTATGGCTGTCGTCATGTTCGTGAACAGGGTAACGATACCCATTTTGTCCACCATGCGCAGTAGCGCCTTGGGCTTATTCCGACTCTTATTGAACTCAGTATGATACTTATTGAGGAAGTATATACAGTTAGGGATACCGATAACAACCACAAGTGATGGTATCAAACCGGTAAGCACAGTAATCTCATATCCGAGCAACGCCATTGTACCCAACGACCAAATAACTCCGATGGCTACTATTATCATGGAAGTGACAACAGCCATGAACGAGCGGAAGAACAATGCCAGGATGGTTGCGGTCAATAAGAAGGATAGAATAAGGAATAGCCTCATCTCATCCTTTATCATCTTCATGACGCTGGCACGTATATAAGGCAACCCCGATTTATAAACTTGCACATCGTTATCGGCTGCAAACTTATCTACCAATGCTACTATTTCTTCATTTACCTTATCCCTTTTCTTGGAGTTAAGCACCTCTTTATCGATGCTCAAACCCATCAGGTAAGAGTTGGTTCCCTTATTATAAAGCAAGCCTCTGTAAAAAGGCAGGTTGAAAAAAGCGGTTTTGAACGAATCCATATCGCTCGTACCAACTTGGTCGATAAGGTTGACGGTATTCAACTTGCCCGATACGGTATCCTTAACAATGTTGATGGCAGTAGGTACACTCAGTACATTCTCTACCGCATCTATCTGAGCAAGGTCTTTGGCCAATTGAGCATATTGCTCGAAAAACTCTTTTTCAAAGAATTTATCGGTTTGTATACCGACAACCATCAGGTTACCGTCCTCGCCGAATTTTTCGCGGAACTTCTGATACTCCAGATACTTTGGATTGTCTCGTGGGATGGCATCTCCATATTTGTAGCTTAAGTGTACATCCTGAGCTTTATAGCCCATAAATGCTGTGGCGGCGAGCAGCAATACCAATAATGCCACTCGAAATTTGATAATAAACACCGCTACCTTATGCCACATCCTACGGAAAATTGAGGCAGCAAAAGTAGTAAAATAAGTACACTTACGGGAGCAAAGGCACTTAGAGAGATGTTAATACATCAGTCTATAAGCCAATGGCGAAATCATCTGCATCTTTCAAGAACCCGAATTGAGCTCGTGCGGTCGTAACCTGTTCTTTATCAATGGTAACGGTTTCACAAACAGGGTTTTGTGACTTTTGCCACAGCAGCTCGCCCAAGGGGCTGAACACGCTGCTGTCCCCACTGTAGCTGATACCATTACCGTCCTCTCCCACACGGTTGAGCCCGATCACGTAACTCATGTTCTCTATCGCTCGGGCTTGCAGTAATGCCTTCCAGGGCAAGCTTCTGCGCTCGGGCCAATTGGCCACATACAGCAACACATCGTACTCCTCATTTTGGTTTCGCGACCAAACAGGGAAACGAAGATCGTAGCAAACCATCAGGCAGATACGAAACCCCTTTACGCTTACTATCAAGCGTCTGTCACCGGCATTGTAGTGCTTATCTTCATCCGCATAGCCAAACAGGTGGCGCTTGTCATAATGGTATACATACCCATCAGGCTGCACCCACAACATGCGATTGTAGTATTTGCCCTCTTCTTCTATTATCAGGCTGCCGGTCAATATGCAACGATGCTTTGCGGCCATATCCTTCATCCACTGTACTGAAGCACCCGACATTGGCTCGGCCAACCTTTCAGGAGCCATGCTGAACCCTGTGCTGAACATTTCGGGCAACACTATTATTTCTTTCTTATCCTTTACGTCCTCGATATACTTCGTGTACCTATCCAAGTTCGCTTGCTTATCTTCCCAAACAATGTTGGGTTGTATCAGCGTGAAATTCAATTGCGGCTCAGGCATGGCAGTTTCGTTTAATTTTAGATACTTTTGGATATAAGAAACATCAATCTATGAAAAAACTGACTTTATTACTACTGGTATTGTTCCCACTGTTGAGTTTTGGCAAAGGTGATGGCATACTCGGCCATTGGCACGAAGTGATAAGATTGGGGACGGATGGGAGAAAAGTGGAGTTCCGCGACACCATCTTTTTGGAGTTCAAGCAAGGCAACGAGTTCATATGGCAAAAAAAGAACAGCTTTATCCAGCGCGGGGTATACAAATCTGAGAATGGAGGTAAGAACCTTGATATAGGTATCCGCTACTTCACCGTATTGGAGATAAAGAAGAATAAACGCCTTGTATTGAAAGACCAAGCCGGCACCTATGAGTTTGAACCTTACACTCCGGTAAGCCAAATGGTACCGGGCCGTGCTCCCGAAACTTATGCTCCTGTTACAAGCATCAACCAAATGGTGGGCGAATGGGACAAGTTCAAAGGAACAAGCAACGCCACACAGCAACAAATAGACTATACACGCACGGTGAAAAAAGTAACCGTATTCTCAAGTCCTAAAGACGGTAAGTTGGGCTATATCTATGCCGGCCGCGATGGCGAAACCGCATCTTGGTATATAGAGAGCTTCTCCAACCAAACCTTGTTCTGCAACGGTAAAGACAAAAGGCAGTTTAAAGTGTTGAAAGCCGCCAACAACGAATTGATAATAGAAGGTGAGGGCTTTACTTATTTCTTAAGGAAATTCAGGTAAGGTTATATATAGTCGGTTACTTCTACGGTATCGAATAAAAAGTTCATATTCAAGCTTGGTAATCCTGAGCCTTGTAGAATTATCAGCTTTATCTCGATACCATTTTTGTGTTGTGAGGTTTCACTCCAATTTATTTCATAACCGGTATTATCTGCAGTATAAAGTAACCCATCGATGGTTATTTCAGATACGCTTTTAAATGTTACTTTTTTTACATCGTAAGTTTCATCTCTGGAAATAGAGACAACAAAATCGATAGTATTCTTTTCATTATTAATGTCTATTGATTCAACAGGTAGATCATGAAATTCTATTCCCGTTAATTTTTCTATTTCCATTTTACTTCACTTTCAACAAGTAATATTTCATCAACGATTCTTCCCGCGTCTTGTGATTGAGAAACTTTGGTTTCAACTCACTGATACGAAAGCAGCCTCCCTGTGCCACCATATCATAATTCAAGCCTTGCTCGTTCAGGGCCGCCAACCCTTCGTCTTGGGTCAATACATATTTACCTGTGGCTATTTGAGATTCATCTCCGGTTATCACCGCTTCGGAATAATAGTGCAAAGAATTGAGCGGATCGGCTGTGCGATAGTGTATGATGTCTTCAGTAGGTATCTTATGTTCTTTGATGTACTTGGACATGATATTACCCAACTGATAATCGAACAAACGATAATAGAAATGATGCGTAAGAATGATATTGGCGAGTATTATGGCGGCAGCACTCAGCATGATGGGTTTGTGTGGGATGTCTTTTCTGAACAACAGATAAACCCATATGGCCGCTATCACTATCCATACAATAAACAAACTGCTGTATGCAGGGAAGGTAATGGTACTCACCAACAATGCAGCAGTCAACACTCCGACTGACACAACCCATTGTACCACTTTCAGCCCCTTGTATAAACCTTTGTATTGCCCGTCTTCAAAAATCCTTTTCAATAGCGCTGCACACATGATGGCAGCCAAAGGAAAAACGATGAATATATAATGTGGCAATTGATAGTTTGAAGAACCCAATGCCAGGTATGCGATGATGAATCCACCTGTGGTTATCCATTCTTGGTTTCCTTTCAGGCGGAACTTTTGTTTCACCAACTCCACCACATTCACCAACAATGCGGGGATGAATATCAATATCCACGGCAGGAAAGACCAAAGCATATTCGACAAAAGGAAATCCAAACCCGCACCATTGTTCCAAGGGCTTTCACCCGTTATGCGTCCAAAACTCTGCGACCAGTAGAAGAACCTTAATCCTGATACACCTGTGAGATTGTTGACCATCTTACCCGGTTGTGCATCGAATTGCCGGTACAGTCCTATACTCATGGGTATGAGCAAAACAGCAATAACCAAAATGCCTATGAGATATTGCCATTTGAAGAATCTGCGCCACTGCCTTTTCAGTACCCAATCGCTGCCAAAACAGAAGATGGGCACAAAGAGGGCTATCGGCCCCTTGCTCATCATACCGAAGGCTATAGCGGCACAGCCCAATAGCAGGTGATGCAATTTCTTGTGTACTTCCCATTCTTTTATCAACCATATGGCAGTGATGGTCCAACTCATGAGTACCGTATCGGTACGAATATCATTGGTCATAAGGAACATACCCTGACAAGTACCGAATATAAGTGCAGCCATACGACCCGTATTCTCTCCGTATAGCAGTCTTGCCAACCTGTATGTGGCGTATATGGCAAACAGAGCGAACAGTATAGAAGGTAATTTGAAACCGATATTACTTACACCGAATATCTTGATGCCTATAGCGCTTATCCAAAAGAGGAATGGTGGCTTATCCAAATAATCAATACCACGGTCGAACAATTGCAGATAGCTTCCGGTTTCCGCCATCTCTCGGCTTATCTCCGCATACTGACTGGCATCGATATCCATAATACCCACTCGTACTGCAGAAATATGCAATACAGCCAGCACAACGAATATCCAAACAGGAACTTTAGGCATCGGCAAAATTTTACAATCGCAAAAATAATTGCAATTTTATCGAATGTTGCAATTACGGCATTTTAAGTACGACTTGGCATTCAAGTACCCCTTTACCACATACAAAGGAACGAAAACCCATCAACCTATGCTTGTGGTGGCGTTGAGCATGGGTAGACTGTACGGCTGTGGCGAGGTTGGGGCCATATCCTATTACGATGTGACCGTTGATGGAATGATAGAGCAATTAGAAGCCAAACGCAATGTTATAGAGCGATATTCCATCACCGACCCCGAACGTTTTTGGCATTTCTTGCATCATCTTTTACCGGGACAAAACTTCTTGATCGCCGCACTGGATATAGCCGGTTGGGACCTATTCGCCAAAATGCGGAACAAACCCATATATGAATTATTGGGCTTGAAATGGGAGAACGTACCCATGACCGACTATACCATTGGCATGGACGACATGGATGAAATGGTGAAAAAGCTGAAACAAAATCCATGGCCACTGTACAAGGTAAAAATGGGAAGGCCCGATGATATAGATCTTGTAAAAGCCATTCGCGATAATACAAATGCGTCCATACGTGTTGATGCCAACGAAGGATGGCAGTTTGAAGATGCCAAACGTATCATTCCCGAATTGGAGCAGCTTGGTGTACAAATGATAGAACAACCGCTGCACAGAGACCAGCATGAAGCGATGAAGGAATTGAAAGCTATTTCTCCATTGCCGTTGTTTGCAGATGAAAGCTGTCAGGTGGAGGGAGACATCGAGCGTTGTGCGGATGAATTTCACGGGGTGAATGTGAAGTTGGCCAAGTGCGGTGGAATCACTCCTGCCGTGCGTATGATTAAGTCTGCAAAAGAAAAGGGATTGAAAACAATGGTGGGCGCCATGTGCGAAGCCAATATAGGCTCTGCAGCCATTGCACAGTTGATGCCTATGTTGGATGAAGTTGATGCGGACGGACCATTGTTACTGAAAGAAGACATTGCAACAGGACTGACTTATAAAGACGGCATCATCACCTTGAGCGGCAAACCGGGCTTGGGTGTAGACTTTATCGCCAAGAAGTTTGAGAAATAAACAAAGTCGTTAGCTAATTTTACCGCAGATGCAGGTACAGCAAAACATCTCATTACTACCATACAATACATTCGGCATAGACGCTAAGGCGGAGCAACTGTTGGTTGTAACCGACAAAGCACAATTGGCGGCTATCGCAAACAATAGCACACTACCGAAAGAAAAACACATCATAGGTGGAGGGAGTAACATATTGCTGACACATGATGTACCGGGACTTACACTACTTAATCAACTAAAAGGCATAGAATTAATAAAAGAAGATGATGCACACGTATGGGTGCAAGTGGCATCAGGAGAGGTATGGCATGAGTTTGTTCTGTATGCCATCGACCATGATTGGGGAGGAGTAGAGAACCTGTCACTCATACCCGGCACTGTTGGTGCTGCACCTATGCAAAACATCGGTGCATACGGAGTGGAAGCCAAAGAAGTCATTGAGACAGTTACAGCATGGCATTGGGAAGAACAAAAATTTTTAACCTATACAAATGAAGAATGCCACTTCGGTTATAGAGACAGTATTTTCAAACACGAGCTGAAAGAGAAAGTGTTCATCACCGATGTTGTTTTCAAACTTGATAAAGAACACAGCTTCAATACCAACTATGGTGCCATACAACAGGAGCTTGACAGTGCAGGCGTAAAAGAACTATCCATCAAGGCCATATCCAATGCTGTGATAGCTATACGCAGCAGTAAGTTGCCCAATCCAAAAGAGATAGGCAATGCCGGCAGCTTTTTCAAAAATCCTGTTATCGCTAAAGAACATTTTGAACAATTACTACAAGAACATCCTGAAATACCCCATTACCCTGTTGACGACACCAATGTGAAAGTGCTTGCAGGTTGGTTGATAGAGCAATGTCAATTCAAAGGCATAAAGAGAGGCCATACAGGTGTGCATGAAAAACAAGCATTGGTATTGGTGAACAGAGGTGGTGCCAACGGTCAAGAAGTTTGGGAATTATCCGAAGAGATATTACAAACAGTGCATAGTAAGTTTGGTATTATGTTAGAACGTGAAGTTCAAATATGGTAATTACAGTTCGTCTCCGTTTGCCACCGGAACTGTAATGTAGAATGTCGTTCCCTTACCCGGCATGGTTTCAAAACGTATCGTACCCTTCCAAAACTCGATTATCTTTTTGGTCATGGCCAAACCCAGCCCTGTACCCGAACTCTTTGTGGTAAAGTAAGGCTGAAATATTCTACTCATTGCATCTTCTTCGATACCCTTACCGTTATCCTTAAATGCTATCAAAGCATCGCTACCTTCTGTGGTTATCGATACAACCACCGCGCCTTCTCTTTCTTCAGGAATTGCTTGTACTGCATTTTCCAACAAATTGTTACATACACGAAGTAACTGGCTCTTATCGGTATATACCATCAGTGGCTTATCATACTTGTTGAATGTAACAGTCACCTCGCTTTGGTTGCGGTAAAGGTCAACCGTTTTCTGTAACAGGTCATTCAAATCAAATTTCTCAGGGCGTGCTTCCGGCATCTTGGCGAAGTTGGAAAACTCCGATGCTATGTACGACAGATTCTCTATCTGCTCTATCAAAGATTCAGATACCTTCTTAGCCAACTCTTCCACATTCGGGTAGTTGTTCTTCAACGCTTGTTGCAAGTACTGAATGTTCAGCTTCATCGGTGTAAGCGGGTTCTTAATTTCGTGTGCCACTTGCTGCGCCATCTCTCTCCATGCACCCTCACGTTCGCTCTGTGCCAACAATTTTGCGTTCTCCTCTGCTTTCTTCACCATCCGGTTATACTCGCTAACCAACAATCCTATTTCGTCGTCATAAGGCCAATCGACCGGTTCGTTCTTACTCAGGCTGAATCGACTGAAGCTCTTGATCACCACACTCAACGACTTGGTTATCCAACGTGTTATGAATACAGTCAGTACGCCTGAAAGCAGGAACACGAAGGCGTATAAGTTTATCAACCCGACAACGATACCCGATATCTGATAGTTCAATTCTTTTTCGGATGAGAAAAACGGGATGTTGAGGTACCCTAAAGTCATACCCTCTTTGTTACGCAACGGCTTATAGCTGGAGATATACGACAGTTGACCGATATACTCATCTTGTATCAAAAACTGATTGCCCAACGTAACAAGCGCATGATATGCGGTAGGGTTAATTATTCTTGCAAACAACGACCTATCATAAATACCTTCTTGCGAAGTGACGTTGAGCACGCCACTTGCGTAGTATAAGTTGATATCTATCTTCTGTGCGTTGGCGAGCCCCGTTATAAAATATCTGAACCTTGTATCTGCAACCTCTTTGTTGAAAGACTTATTATCAGCCATTGCGTTGTTCTCTTGCAAATGTTGCAATGTGGCTCTCTCTACAAGCTGCATCACCAACTGCTGCTTGCGCTTGCTGTTTTGCTTGTACTGATAGGTAAAGAACAATATCGTGATGACACCGATGATGATGAAAGACACGAACACGATACCCAGGAAGGAAATATGTATGCGTCGTCTTAGTGTGAAGCTGATTATTTTTTCGCCGGCACTCTTTCTTGCAAAGTATTGCTGATAGAGCGTATAGAACAACGAAACAAGGAACACGATCATTTGTATTCCGAATAAATAAGAGAACAGTGTTATGCTCTCCAACCAAAGTCTATGATCACGCATGACGATTACAGTCTTCTCATCTTCCGTTTTCAACTTCAGTTCCGAAGAGCCTGCATATTCTACGAATCGAGAGTCTTCTGTCAACGTATCACGTAAGTAGATAGGGAAATTGTAATCACTGGTTTGCGTAATGAGCTTGTTGTTTACATACACACCGTAAGAATAACCCTCTGCATTACGCTCCCCTCGCACAGAACCCGGTTGCAACAACTCAGGATAAACGGATTCACCGGTCGACTCTTTTACCGCCAAGTCGACAAAGGCATGGCCTATTACCCTTCTGTGTGCACTGTCACCTACCTCAATAGGGATATACGCTATATAATAATGGGCGTCGGTGGCATTCTTCCTGTAATACAAATGCTGTGTGAACGTAAAATTGCTTTCACGAACTCTGCTGACCAAGGCATTATAGCTCAACGTATCATCATTATACAATGCCCAACCACCGGCGTTGTACAGTAACACTTTGGATGAATACTTATTGAAGTGGCCACCGAGATATAATGCGTCGAAACGCTCGTCCAATTCGTTTCTTTTTGTACGCCCTGGACTTTTGAAAAATGCCCTTACAACAGGATCGTTTTGAATATCCTCACCTATCTTTTTAAACGTGTATTCGGTGATATCATCACGCTGTTGAGCGATCTTTTCGGCAAAACGTATTCTTGCATCCTGCTCCTTCACATAATTGAAATACTGCAACACTGCAGTACAAAAAGCAATGACAAACGCAGCCCAGAATATCATTTGTGGTGCAAACAGGTCTGCATCCAAAGACAGCTTGTTTACATCCAACAGAATTATCATCAGCAACAACCACAACAACATGAGGTATGCTATCTGCTCATCCGCAGCCGCATCGCTTATAAAGAACAGTGCCAAGCCCATAACAACTATCAACAAATAGCGTAGCCATTTTTGATTGATAAGTATCCTTAACTGTGTACTTAGTATATATACAACGATGAAGGAACCTGTTGTGATGATACTTACTATAAACAGCCCCACTATCGTATATGTGGATATGGTATAGAAGTGGCTTACGTCAAAAGATATTTTGGAGTCGGTAACAAGTGTGCTGATGATATTGATAAACGCAAAGCAGTATAATATCATCAAGCCTGCTGTCACCACAGCCATCACCCATTTTGTAAGCGTATTGAGCTTTACATCTTTCAAAATATCAATGCGCGCATGTCTTACGATAAAAGCAACCACCCATAAAAAGAGCAGTGCATTCATCAACAAATGCCCCAACGAACGAAGAATAAGGCTTGACGCATATAGTTGCGGATTGAACAATTTGATATGAGACAAATTGAACGGCAACCCGAAATAATAAACGGAGACCTCCACTCCTATTACGACTCCACACAACAATAAGAACCCTTCCCAAAATGAACGTTTGGAAGACAGCCTGGCCGCCAACAACTGTATCCAAAACACACTGAACAGTATCGCCAATATCACGATGAACTTCATGGTATTACCGGGCTCCCATACAGGCAGTGTCGTGTTGCTGAAGTTCAGATAAAAAAGTCCCTTACCATCGTTGTCTGTTACGGCAAAGGCATTGTCCGATTTACGGGTTGCGATATTTGTATTGACAGGTATATAGTCCGCCGCATCGAAAGAAGAATGTAGATAGTTGTTCTCAAATGGATAGTGTGTGACTATCGGGTATAGTATCGCCAACTGTTCGCCCTCGTTCAAAAACTTGGGCGTCAAGCATTGCTTGAAAAACGTACCGCGCTCGTTCCGATATATGCCTCCTTTTTCGGAAGAAGGTGGTGTAATGCAATCCACCAGCACTTTGTTGCTATTCCAAAAAACAATGGTATCGTTTCGGTAAGCATATATTCCATAAGGCTGATTGGATAATCTACTGACATCGGAAGCAGAAAGGTCATTGCTGAATATTCTTTTTATCAAGTCCTCGTCGCCTATCAATTGCCCGAACAACGATTGCTTGTTGTTTAGGTCAATGGAAACCGTTTCAGCCATACGAGCGGGAGTAATAGCAACACTCTTCTGGTAGTATCTGGCATATGCCAGGCCCCAAAATACTATGGCCAATATCAGCCAGCCCCGATATGGATAGTTTTTAAACACTTGATTATTCCAACTCTTTTGCTTTGTTCCATAAGGCGTCCATTTCCTCAAGTGTCATATCCAACAGGGCCTTATTTTGTTCCGCAGCTATTTTCTCAATATGTTGAAAACGGCGGATGAATTTTTTATTTGTTCTTTCCAGCGCGAGTTCCGGATCCACTTTCACAAAACGTGCATAGTTGACCAATGCGAACAACACATCGCCAAACTCCTCTTCTATTTTTTGCTCATTGCCCTCACCAACCGCTTCGTACAATTCGTTTATCTCCTCGTCCACCTTCTCCTTCACTTGATCGACGGTATCCCACTCAAAACCGACTTGCTTTGTTTTCTCTTGCAACCTAAGCGCCTTAACCACGGCAGGCAACGATTGTGGCACTCCTCCAAGTATAGACTTCTTCCCTTCGTTCAGCTTTATCTGTTCCCAGTTTTGCTTTACCTGCTCTTCATCTTCTGCCACTACATTACTATATATATGCGGATGACGCGCTACCAATTTGTTACAAACCGTTTCAATCACATCGTCCAATGTAAATATTCCTTTTTCCGAACCTATCCTACTGTAAAAGACAATATGCAACAGCAAGTCTCCCAACTCCTCCTTTAAACCGTCCCAATCTTCATCGGTGATGGCATCGGCCAGCTCGTATGTTTCTTCTATTGTTAGTGGCCTGAGTGTTTGTATGGTTTGCTTTTTATCCCAGGGACATTGTTCCCTGAGTTCATCCATTATCTTCCTTAATCTTTCAAGTGATTTCGAGTATTGCATATTTTAGTCTTCCTGCCATTTATAACCGGCCACATTCAGCCCCATGAGTTGTAGCACCCTGTGTACAACAGTATATGCCACATCTTCCATCGATTGTGGGTTGCTGTAAAAAGAAGGAGTTGCCGGGCAAATGATACCTCCGGCCTCCGTTATGGCGGTCATGTTTTTCAGTTGTATCAAATTGTAAGGTGTCTCCCTTACCACACATATCAACTTTCTACGTTCTTTAAGCATCACATCTGCAGCACGTGTCACAAGGTCATTACTTATACCTGCGGCTATTCTGCCGACCGTACCCATACTGCAAGGACAAATAACCAATGCTTCATATGTTGAGCTGCCCGATGCGAAAGGGGCCATAAAATCGTTCTTATCCCAAACCCTAAAAGGATATTGCTCATAGTCTTTATTGGCAAGCTCATGTTGCCATACGGTGTAGGCGTTGTCCGACCATACCACACTCACTTCTGTGAGCTTGTCGCCAAGCTGCTGCAACTTGTCCAACAACACCTTTGCATATACCGAACCACTGGCACCTGTCACTGCTACTACTACCTTCATATATACACAATATTAAATATCACAAGACTTTAACAAAGCTACATGGAAATAATTGTAAATTCGTAGGATTGAATTTAACAGGTATGAAATACATCTCAACACTATTATTGGCGGTATTGTTCGGCACTTTTGCGATTGCCGGTGAGAATGACGGAAAGGGCATCAAGTGGATGAACTGGGAAGAGGTACAGGTGGCCATGAAGAAAGAGCCTAAGAAAGTATGGGTGGACGTGTATACCGATTGGTGCGGTTGGTGCAAGGTGATGGATAAGAAAACTTACAGCAACCCCGAGGTGATCAAATACATGAACGAGCATTTCTACGCAGTTAAGTTCAACGCGGAAGGTCGTGATGATATTCGCTTCATGGGTACAACATTCAGCTTCGAGCCACAATACAAAGCCAATAAGTTGGCGGTGGAATTGATGAGGGGACAAATGTCTTACCCTACCAACGTATTCATGGAAAAACATTTCCAAAATCCATCTCCTATTCCGGGATATCAAGGTGTTCCTCAAATGGAACTGATACTCAAATATCTTGCAGAGGATACTTATAAGACCGTCAAGTTCGACGAGTATCAAAAGACATTCACACCTTCTTGGCAAGAAGGCAGCTAAGTCCTTACTTCGCGATAATGTGTTTCATATCGGTTTTGTAGAACTTACACATTGATGTAAGGCCACACTTCCCACATTTGGGATTACGTGCAAGGCAAGTATATCTGCCGTGTAATATCAACCAATGATGCGCTTTGTGTATCAACTCTTGGGGAAAGTATTTTATCAATTGTTGTTCGGCCTGCAACGGGTTCTTTGCATTCGTTGTCAATCCAAGTCTTGCTGACACACGAAACACATGTGTATCCACCGCCATGTTCGGTTGATTGAATATGACAGAGGTGATGACATTAGCTGTTTTTCTTCCTACTCCCGGCAGTTTCACCAACTCATCCACACTATCAGGCACTTCGCTGTTGTATTCTTCCACCAACATTTTGCCCATACCCAACAGGTGTTTGGTCTTGTTGTTGGCAAAGGTTACGCTTCTTATCAATGGCTCCACATCATCGAATGTGGCCTCAGCCAACATTTCAGGAGTAGGGAATCGATTAAAGAGTTCGGGTGTTACTATGTTCACCCTTTTGTCCGTACACTGTGCCGATAAAATAACTGCCACCAGCAGCTCGTAGGGATTGCGATAATGCAATTCCGTTTCGGCCTCCGGCATATGCTTTTGGAAATAGTCTATTACAAACTCGTAACGTTCTTTCTTGGTCATAAAAAATCAACCTGTTATTCCACCACGAAAATAACAGGTTAATTTAAGTTATCTATTCTGTATCGTAGACCGCTACTCCGAATCAGGAACAAAATCCAATACCGCAGAGTTCATGCAGAAGCGTTTGCCCGTCGGTGGAGGACCGTCATCGAAGATATGTCCGAGGTGAGAATCACAACGTGCGCATGTCACCTCAGTACGTACCATACCATGCGAGCGGTCTTCTGTGTACACTACCGCATTCGGCCTGTCTGCTTTAAAGAAACTCGGCCACCCGCAGCTGCTGGCAAACTTTGCATCTGAACGGAAAAGATGATTACCACAAACAGCACAGTAGTATTCACCTTTTGAATCTGTTTTATAATACTTACCGGTGAAAGCATACTCAGTGCCCTTTTCGCGAGCAATATAGTATACCTCTTTAGGTAATATCTTTTTCCATTCAGCGTCGCTCACGTTGAGCTTGGTCGTGTCGGTACGCGAATAGTACGGATTGTCTTTCTTAGTGTCCATATCTGTTCTCATTTGAGCATTGGTACATTGAACAAACAGCAAGGTGCTGCATAATGTGAATATAATATTGAAATACCTCATAGTTGCTTTTGTTTTTTATCTACGTGATACAGACGTTTAAGGTTGTCGTTTATTTGTTAAACCTATGTAAACTTCCGTGTTTATGATTAAAGTCATTATAAAGACGAACGAAGCGCAATAACTTTACAAACCATATGGAAGCAAAGTATGTATCCGCCGAAGAGGCCGTATCCATTGTAGAAAGCGGCAATCGAGTATTCATTCATGGCAGCGCAGCAACACCGCTACATCTTGTAAACCAATTGTTGAAACGTGCAGGAACCATAAACAATGTGGAGCTGATAGCCATCAGCACTTACGGAAATATTGAATGGGATACTCCCCAAGTAAAAGAAAGCTTTTACCTGAACTCTCTATTCGTATCAGCGAATGTTCGGGATTGGGTGAACAGCCCTTATGGTGACTATGTGCCTGTGTTTTTGAGTGAGATACCCACTTTGTTCAAAGAAAACATACTGCCGTTGGATGTAGCCATAGTACAAGTATCGCCACCGGACCAACATGGATATTGCACGCTCGGCACATCGATAGATGCCGCATGGACCGCCGTAAGAACCGCCAAGAAAGTAATAGCACAAGTGAATCCGCAAATGCCGCGCACGCATGGCGATGCACACATACACATATCCAAGTTCAACGCGATGGTGTGGGAAGAGGCTGCGCTGCCCGAAGTAGACTATGGCAGTAAGGTGGATGATGTTGCACTGAAGATAGGTGCACATGTGGCAGAATTGATCGAAGACGGCTCTACACTGCAAATGGGCATCGGCTCCATACCCGACGCGGTATTGCGCTCACTGACCAACCATAAGGGGTTGGGTATACATACCGAAATGTTCTCCGACGGAGTGATACCATTGGTGGAAAGTGGAGTGATAACCAATGAACATAAAAAGATACGTCCGGGTAAGATAGTTAGCACATTCACCATGGGTACGCGCAAGTTGTACGACTTTGTGGATGACAACCCGAATATCTCCTTCATGGATGTGGCTTATGTGAATGATACCGCCATCATCCGTAAAAATCCCAAAGTAGTGGCCATCAACAGTGCCATAGAAATAGACCTTACAGGGCAGATATGTGCCGACTCATTGGGCACTTATCAGTTTTCAGGTATTGGCGGGCAAATGGATTTCATGCGTGGCGCATCATTATGCCCCGGAGGTAAGCCTATCATTGCATTACCATCTGTTACAAGAAAGGGCATATCCCGAATAGCACCTATGTTGAAAGAAGGTGCCGGTGTTGTGACCACTCGCGGACACGCACACTATGTAGTAACCGAGTACGGTGTGGTAAATCTATACGGTAAGAATATGGAGCAACGCGCCAAGCTGCTTATCAGCATTGCTCACCCCGACCATAGGGAAGATCTGGAGCGTGCATTGTATAACAGGTTCGAGAAGAACTAGAGAGGTTACAAACTCTCTGTGTACTTCCTAAAGTTATCCAATATGGCCTGCCAACCCGCTCTCTGCATGTCCACAGGATTTTCTGTCTCTGCCACAAAGGTTTCTGACACCTGAGTAACATTGCCCGTATCAGTAAATGTGACGTTCACTTTCCTACCATCCCCAATGGTATAGCTTAAAGCTGATTGGGCACTATATGGTCGAAAGTACCTCCGAAGTCGAACCCGAAACTGCCGTCCTTTGCTTCCATCCTATAATTGAATGAGCCACCTTCGCGCAAATCGCTTTCAGCCTTAGGAGTGTGCCAATCCGGGGAAGCATTGTTCCATTGCATTACGTGTTCCGGCTCCGTCCATACTTTCCATACTTTCTCTATGGGTGCATGTACTGTGGTTACAACTGTGATTATTGAATCGATAGACATTGGTGTTGAATTTATCCGGTACAAAGGTGGTAAAAACCTAAACAAAAAAAGGGTGAAAAAGCGACAATTTTGCGTGGGTATATTGCAATAAAAAACGGCCGTCATGGTATGACGGCCGTAAGTTTGTATTATTTCTTTTTAAACAACCACCACTTCGTGGAACTTGTCTTTCACAAAATACTTCTGTGCCAAGTCGCGCAGTTCAGTTGCTGTAATGCTTTTGTATAGACGAACATTGTTATCGAAGTGTGCAATGTCTAAATCGTTTAGAATAAGCATGCGCCAACGCTGCAGTATCTGAAAAGGACCGTCAAGGTCTCCCAAGAGGTTACCTAACAGATAGTTCTTCACCAACAACAGTTCGTCTTCATCGGCAAGATCGTTCGTGATAACATCCATTTCGTGATATATTTCACTGACCGCTTTCTCTATCACATCTCTACCCACTTCTGTTTGTATCACCAATGAACCACCATGAGCATATGGAGAGAGTCCACTGTATATACCGTAAGTATAACCTTTGTCTTCGCGAATATTACTCATCAACCTTGACCCAAAGTAACCACCGTATATGGTATTGAGTACCACCATTGGAGCAAAATCAGGATGATGACGATTGGGGAACAAGCTACCTATGCGTATGGCACCCTGCACACCGTCTTTATCGTTCACTATGTTGTGCTTCAGCACTGTGGATGTATCCACTTTGAATATGGTCTGCTCAGATGCAACGGCTTCACCGTGTCCTTTGCCGAACACATCGTTCAACAACTTGGTTTCCTTATCACCGATATTGCCCGCCATGAACATCTTGACACCGGACAGACTGAAATTGTCCTTGAAGAAGTTTTGCAAGTCTTCTCTAGTGATGGCTTCTATCGCGTCTTTCTTGGTGTACCTGCCGTATGGATGATCTTCGCCGAACAACAGTGCATCTATACGTTGGTTGGCCACAAAGTCGCACTGACGCATATTCACCATCAAACGTTGTATCACGTTGCGCTTGAAAATATCTATCTCGTCTTGAGGGAATGTGGCTTCGGTAAATATCTCATAAATGATAGGCAGCAATTCAGGAAGGTGCTTGGTTAGCGTAAACACAGAAACCACCACATAGTCGTTACCCGTTCTCGCTTTGAAACTTGCACCGTAATACTCCAACGCTTCGTTTATTTCTTGCGCACTTCTTTTGGAAGTACCGCTTTTGAGCAATGCAGCCACAGCCTGTGCTATGCCATGCTTGCTTTCTTGCCACGTACCCGCGTTGAACACCCAATCCACTTCCACCACATCTTGCACACCGGCATTCAGCCAATACAAAGGAATCCCGTTGTCCAGCTTGCCTTTGTTTATCGGTGGTAGTTTGAAGTCAAACTCTATTGCGTCCTGTATGATGGGTGCTGTTGTTCTGTCTACTGCCATTTCGTTTAGTCTTTTATTTTATCATCTTCGATGAACAGTGAGCGAAGCTCAGAAGCTTCTCTCGGTTTCATTCGGCCACCCAATACCAATCGCACTTGTCTGCGACGCAATGCACCTTCATGCATGCTCTTCTCTTCATCGGTTTGAGGTACCAATTCAGGCACTTTACGCGGACGACCATTGGGGTCCAAAGCCACAAATGTTAAGTAAGCTTCATTGGACAGATACTTATACTGTGCTGCGATATCTTCACCCCATACCTTCACATATATCTCCATAGAGGTGTTGAACGCCCTCACCACTTTTGCCTCCAGCGTAACCACATTGCCCAACTTTATCGCATTCTTGAACGACACATTATCAACCGATGCGGTCACCACCGGGCAGTTGCAGTGCTTCTGTCCGGATATGGCGGCGGCTATATCCATCCAGTGCATCAACTTACCACCCATCAGGTTGCCCAATGTGTTGGTATCATTCGGCAACACCAACTCCGACATCATCACATAGCTATCTTGAGGATGCTTTTCTTTCATATGATAATTCTTTTAAACGCAGCAAAGGTAGGTAGTTTCCGCTACCTGCATTATTGTTTATTTCCATACGGGGTTAAACCTTAGCCCAAAGGTCATCCAACGGCCCGGCATAGGCACGGCACCCACTTCTTTGTATTGTGTGTCCAAGATGTTGTTCACGTCCACATACAGCAGCATATTCTTAAAGCTGTATCCTACTCTTGCGTCCAACAAAGTATAATCGTTGGTATTGATGCGATACAGGTAACGGTAGCCGACATTCACTTGTACATGATTATACAGTGTTGACATGAGCTTCACCGTTGCTTGATGCCTCAAAGCCTCGATGGCGTATTTGGACATGTCGCTAGTCGGCGATTTTATCATCAGGCTCAAGTAAGTATAGTTTGCATTGAGCGATACACGATAATTATTCGACAGCCCAACATGTGAGCTTATGTTGTAGTTGGTCTGTACGGTAACGCCATGTGTATTCACCGATTGGAAGTTTTGCGGCTGCCATGGGTCGGTATTCGTTACGCGTACCCAATCTATAAAGTCTGTGGCATTTCTGTAGAAATAGGCCGCCTTCGCAAATACAATGCTCTTATCATATAGCACACCTGCTTCGGCATACTTTGCATACTCCGGCTGGAGACTTGCATTACCAATGTTCGTAGGACCTTTGTAGTATAAGTCTGTATATGTAGGTAGGCGTTGCCCCATGGTCGCATTTGCAAACAACTTCAGTTCAGGCTTTATATAGTAGCCTACATCCACACCCGGAAACAGCTCCCAGTTATAATCACTGTTCTTATTCGCATACACGCCTGCACTGGCATTCAACTTGTTGGAGAAGTAATGTTTGTACTCCGCATATATACCTATGTTGTCTCTGTAATGCTTACCGAGGTTGGTACTGCTGAGAGATGTGTTTCTGTACTCGATACCTGCACCAATAACACCTTTGTTCAACGTTATGGAACTCTGTATTTCACCGGTCACCACGTTCGTCTCATGAATATTGTGGTATAATACGGGCTTCTTCCTTACAAAAATGTAATCGTCTTTATTGTAACGATAGCTGATGCGCGGGCTGATGGTTATCCTGCTTGTAGGGCGATGTGTGTATTTGACACTACCCATCGCGGTTTCTACAGCTTCTTCTGATTCTGCATCGGCAGGTGCCGCGTAATAAGCATTGGCTCCAAACGAGTTGCCGATATAGCCACCCATTGCATCTATTTCATTCTTATCGTTAATGACCGTTTTATTCTGATAAAAGAAACGGTTGGCATTGTAAGCGGTATTGTAACGATAACCGTAGCCTTCGTCATGCGCATAAGAAAGGATGTGTGATTTGTTCTCACCCGTCAATGTTGCAGAAGCCTGCACACCCCAACCGATATAAGTTTCTCCTGTTGCGGTATCTTCTTTGAATGAGCTACCCGTGTATGCTTGTACAAATGCTTCGTTGCCTGTCGGCACTTTGGTAACAATGTTTATGGCACCTGCCAAAGCATTCACTCCGTAAGTGCGTGCTGCAGGTCCACGTACCACTTCTATATGGTCTATTACTGCAAGTGGTATAGGTATGTTCATCATGTGGTGACCTGTTTGCGGGTCGGACATCTTTACGCCGTTTATCAAAACCAACACTTGGTCGAACGTGCTACCATCAATGGCGACGTCCGCTTGAGTACCTATCGGTCCACGTTGGCGAAAATCAACACCTGCTATGTATGAAAGCAGTTCGTTGACGGTTTTTACAGGCAGGGCTTTTATTTGTCTGCCATCCAACACCTCAATGTTTCTGTTCTGCTTACCATAAGCTTCCTGAATACGGTTTTCCCGTATCACTACGGAGTCCATTACATTTCCTGTCGACTGAGCCGATACACTTATAGAAACGGCTACCGCCGAAAGTGCCAAACATAGTTTTCTCATGTTTCTTTATTTGGCGGGCAAAGATAGCAGGGCATCCTTCAAATCAAACCTAATTAACTAATAACCAATGAATTAATGTTTGTCGTAATGATACTCTAATACTTATATATGGCAATACCTACCATCGGTAAAAGAAGGATATTAGTTTCTATATTACAGCATGAACTTCACACTACGGGTAGACTATCTGCGTGAAAGAGGGTATTACGAAAAGTATTATCGCTACCTCAACAAGAAGAAAAAGCAAAAGGCCATAATGTGGTTGGTATTAGGTGTCATTTACTTTTTGATGGGGTACTACATGCAAGGCCGGTCAAACAGTTTTGAGCATACTGAAACATTAAGCATCGTTCTTAAAGTATTGGGAGCCTTACAAACAACTGTATACGCCTTTTACCTGTTGCGCACACTACCCAATCATAAGAAAAAGTACTTAGCCGAAATAGATAGACAATACAAAGTATTCGCCGACAACAACGTCACTGAATATACATTTGGACTCAATGATGAGCAATTCATCCTCGACAATTCATTGAACACAACAAAAGTTGCATGGAGCGTATTGGACTCTTATCAGGTATATGAAGACATACTGCTGTTCCATATGAATAAGGGCAATGGTTTGTTCTACCTGTTTGGTAAAGAAGAGTTCTCCGACCAAGACTTTGACAGAATAATCGACTTTGTGAGTGATAAACTTAAAAAACGAAAGAATTAAAAAGGGCTGCCATTGGCAGCCCTTTTGGTATAATATGTTTTTGTTGGTATTACTGTACCAATACTTTCTGTCCGCTAACGGCTTTACCGTCTTCCAAAACAGTTATTATATAAGTACCTGAAGACAAATCAACCTTGGTTTCCGTCTTGGTTATTGTCGCTGCTTTGATCTGCTTGCCGGTCATATCAGTGATGCTGTAAGACATGTTCTTACCTGCTATTTCACCAACCTTTACAGTAAGCTCACCTGTACTTGGGTTAGGGTATACCTCAGAGATATTACCCATAGCAACATCTTGTACATTATCAGTATAAGGTAAGCGCTGCGCGTGCATGTTCACATCTTTGATGGTGCTGAAAGAGGCATCCGTATAAGTGATGTTGCACATAGGCAGCATCTCATATTGTCTGTAAAAACTTTTTTGATAAACCGTGGTTGTTTGCCCTTGCTGCAAACCCGCCAACGTCAGGAGTGATTGTGGCGCAGGTGCACCGTTTATATATAAGCTGTCCACAATATTGATGGTTGTTTTCACCAACAATACAGGTTTTGAACCCGAAGGTTTGTTATCCAGTCTTCTGATATTCAATATGCCCCAACCTATCACTTGGCTAGTGGAAGTGGTAATAGACCTACGTTCTGCAGGAGCATTATTCAAAAACAGGTTTGCGATGGTCACACTCAGATTTGTTGTAGCCTTTGATGTTGCATTCCACTTTGTATCCATTGTACATGGAAACGGCATTTGCACTTGAGGGGCTGAATATGTTACATCTTGTGCTTTGATAACAAGGCTGTCGCCGTTGTTACCGGTTTGAGCACCCAGAGGAAAGGCTTGTCTTTTAAGTCTTTCACCATATGTTTTGATACCATCGGTATTGATGGCAAACATAAGATTGGTTTCATACTTCACACCGGGAGCCGCCTCAACATATGCTTTATTGGAGTGAGTGGCATTTGTAAAACCGGAAGCGGTAGAGAATTCGGCATAGTACTTATATCCTGCAAGCAACACATTGCTCAAATCCCAAGCATACCATTGCCCATCAGGAATTGTAGGAATACTTGAAGGAACGGTGCTGTATACGGTATCTATACCTGAGGGGTTCTTGGGTGCGGTATCATAAGTAAATACATGCACTTGTGCATTGCTTGCGGTAGCGTATACCACAAGGCATAAAAGAGTAAATAGGTTTTTCATAAGAGTTGGTTTTAGTGAACTGTAATATTAAGCCTTTTAAGTGTCACAAGAATGTCAAAGCATTCTTATTTACTTAAGTGCATACTACGTTCTTTATACAACGTGCGGAACCATGGATCGCGCAAGTCTTTTATAAAGCGTATGGCCTCACCGGTACTCTTCATCTCAGGGCCAAGTTCTTTATTAACTCTTGGGAATTTGTTGAAGCTGAACACAGGTTCTTTAACCGCGTAACCATCCAACTTGTTCTCCATCTTGAAGTCTTTCAGCTTATTCTCACCCAACATCACCTTAGTGGCGATGTTTAAGTAAGGAACGCCGTAAGCTTTGGCTATGAACGGTGTGGTACGGCTGGCACGAGGGTTGGCCTCTATCACATATACCTTACCGTCCTTTATCGCGAACTGTATGTTGATCAATCCTTTTACATTCAACCTAAGCGCTATCTTCTTGGCATAGTCAATCATTTCGTTCACTTCCAATTGACCAAGGTTGAAGGCCGGCAGTACCGCATGGCTATCACCACTGTGTATACCTGCAGGCTCTATATGCTCCATGATACCCATGATGTGCACATCTTCACCATCACAGATGGCATCCACCTCCGCTTCTTGACAACGATCAAGGAAATGGTCGATCAATATCTTGTTGCCGGGTAGGTGCTTCAGCAAGCTAAGTACACCTTTTTCCAGCTCTTCGTCGTTGATGACGATACGCATTCTCTGTCCACCCAATACATATGATGGACGAACAAGAACAGGATAGCCCACTTCTTGAGCCACCTCTATGGCTTCGTCGGTTGTATATGCGGTACCGTACTTTGGATAAGGGATGTTCATTTCCTTCAACAAGTCGCTGAAACGACCTCTGTCTTCGGCAATGTCCATGTTATCGTAAGATGTACCTATTATCTTGATACCTTTTTCGTGTAAGCGTTCCGCCAACTTCAGTGCTGTTTGTCCACCAAGTTGTACTATCACACCTTCAGGTTTTTCATGCTCTATTATCTCCCAAAGATGCTCCCAGTATACCGGCTCGAAGTATAGCTTGTCAGCTATATCGAAATCCGTGGATACCGTTTCCGGGTTACAGTTCACCATTATCGCTTCGTACCCGCTCTCTTTCACAGCAAGCAGGCCGTGTGTACAACAATAATCGAACTCGATACCCTGACCGATACGGTTAGGACCGGAACCCAGTACTATTATTTTCTTTCTGTCGCTTGATATGCTCTCGTTGAACATCAGTTCGCCGCGAGTCTCTTTGGATATGGCAGATGTTTCGAAGCTGCTATAGTAGTATGGAGTCTTTGCTTCGAACTCCGCACTACAAGTGTCCACCATCTTATATACACGCTTGATACCTACACCCTTCCTACGCTCGTATACTTCCTCAGCGGTACAATCTTTTACCAACAGTGCTATCTGCTCATCGCTGAAACCCATTTGTTTGGCTTCGCGAAGTAAGTCGTCAGGAAGATTGTTCAGATGCTTGTACTCTTTTATTTGATTTTCCAGCTTCACTATATCCTGTATCTGATAAAGGAACCACCTGTCTATCAAGGTGGATTCTCTGATACTCTTAATGGACACACCTGCTGAAAGTGCTTCTTTCAATTTGAATATTCTATCCCATGTCGGGCGCTTCAGATATTCCAACAACTCCTCAGGGCGCAGCTTGGCACTACTTACGGAGCTAAGTCCGATGGCATTGTTCTCCAAGCTCTGACATGCTTTTTGCAACGCTTCCGGGAATGTACGTCCTATGGACATCACCTCACCCACTGACTTCATCTGAAGGCCAAGGGTATCATCTGCACCTTTGAACTTATCAAAGTTCCAACGCGGCATTTTTACTATCACATAGTCCAATGCCGGCTCGAAGTATGCCGAAGTGCTTTGTGTAATTTGGTTTTTCAGCTCATCAAGCGTGTAGCCTATCGCCAACTTGGCTGCTATCTTGGCTATCGGATAACCTGTGGCTTTTGATGCCAATGCTGAAGAGCGGCTCACACGTGGGTTGATCTCTATCGCTATCAACTCTTCCGTTTCAGGATTCAGCGCGAACTGTATGTTACATCCACCGGCGAAATTTCCGAGGTCGCACATGATCTTGATGGCGGTGTTACGCATCAGCTGCATGGCTGTATCGCTAAGTGTCATGGCAGGAGCAACGGTGATACTGTCTCCAGTATGTATACCCATCGGGTCGAAGTTCTCTACCGAACATATGATGGCCACATTGTCTTTGCTGTCTCTCAACAGCTCCAACTCAAACTCTTTCCAACCCAATACAGCTTTCTCAACCAGTACCTCGTGTATCGGTGATGATTTAAGACCGTGGTCAAGTGCTGCATCCAAATGATCTTTATCCATCACAAATCCACCACCGCTACCGCCAAGGGTGTACGATGGGCGAATTACTATCGGCAAACCTATCTCTTGTGCGAACTCCTTACCTTCCAACAGCGAGTTGGCGGTTTTGGCCTGAGCCACCGGCACTCCTATATTTATCATCCACTGGCGGAACAATTCTCTGTCTTCGGCTTTTTCGATGGCTTTGATGTCTACACCAATAAGCTTGACGTTGTATTGTTTCCATATACCCAGTTCGTCCACTTCTTTTGCGAGGTTCAACGCTGTTTGGCCTCCCATTGTCGGCAAAACGGCGTCTATCTCGTTCTCTTTCAATATCTGTTCAATACTCTCCACAGTCAACGGCAGGAGGTATACTCTATCTGCCATGATGGGATCCGTCATGATCGTTGCAGGATTGGAGTTGATAAGTATCACTTTGACACCTTCTTCCCTCAAACTTCTTGCGGCTTGAGAACCTGAATAGTCGAATTCGCAAGCTTGGCCGATAACAATAGGCCCTGAACCAATGATAAGTACTGTCTTAATTGAATTGTCGCGCGGCATGAAATAAATATATAAAATGACTACGATTGGCAGTGCGCTGAGCAGATACAAAAATCGGGCTCAACGCCCGAGGTGCAAAGGTAAAAGAAAAAATTCTAAGAATGTTATCGAAAACATCAATGGGCATAAAAAGACATTGCCCCAAATGTGGGGCAATGCTATAATTCAATCGTGTTCACCTGTTTACAGGGGCTGCTAACTACTGATACGGCCCATTTTCACTATTTGTCCATCACCTTTTATTTCATACAACAATGTACCGCCTTCAACCATACATATAAGTACGTCGTTATACACAATAACATCGTAGTATGTGGCGTCATATATCTGTTGAACCAGTTTTGGGTAGTACTTGTTGCTGATATCGTAAATGTTCATGCCCGAAGAACCGTTGCATACATAAAGCCTGCTGCCTGACATACCCAAACCCCAAGGGCCCTCCATATTGATCACGGTTTTCTGACGTGGGCTCAATATGTTGGTGATGTCGAATACGTACAATGCGTTGATGGTGCCACCACAACCCGTACCGCTACGTACCGTAACGTAAGCCACATCTTCGTTGGCTATCACAGGGTCACATGCTCTTACGTGTGAAGCTTCGCCCAATTTGTCCGGGGATGCGCCGTTGGCAATGGAGTATATATACATCGCATTCTGAGAACCTATGAACAACTTGTCTTTGAAACTGTAGATGGTCTCTATGTCCTCGCCAATGTTTTGAGTACTGGTCAACTTCGGAGACATAGGGTTGGCCAAAGAATATGCATACAACTTCTTATCGTCCACCACGTACAGGTAGTCATCGGCTATTGTAAACCTTGCCAAAGAACCTCCTTGACCGGTACCACCGCTGTCGGGTGATGCGGTCGCAAGATTACCGTTATCTTGTTTGCTACATGAAGCAGTCACCAGAATTGCAAAAGCGAATACTATATATGATATGTATTTCATGACTTAACTTTTTAGAGGGTTAGTTTTTCCTGCAGACAGGGTTATGCAATAATTTTTGTTCCCAACCTACAACAACACCTTGCTTGGCATCCACACATTCGAAATAGCCGGGAGAAGGTGGCAATGTTGGATCCACCAAATGAAACACGCCTGAAACTCTGTCCAGCAGCTTCACTTCGTTGATGTTGGTGATGTCAACGACAACAAGGTCGTTTACATTGTTCGTGTATAGGTTGTTGTTTTTGATGGACATCTCTTGCGCACCTATCACATTGATGAAACGTACTTTTGTAGGGTTGTTCCTATCGGTGATGTCTATTACGTGGATACCCTTACCAACTTCCACTTGATAAAGCGTATTGCCTTTCACGTATATTTTACCGCCGTTCTCGATTTCGCGCGGCTGTACCGAGTTGATGACTTCGGCTGTACCGTCTTTGGCATATACCGGTGCCCATCCATCCACTTCAGAGGGTGAAGGCTCCACTCTGTTTACCTTAGGGTCGCAAGATGTCAGTATTACCATCATAGGTAAAACCAACCATATCGCATGTTTGATTTTTTTCATAAAAACGGGTTTTATTCATTAACAAAAAGTGACATTGAGTACAGATGCAAAATCTGTGCTAAAACCTATGTCAATGACAATCTGTTAATAATTTCATAACATAACAGCACAGATATATTGTTTTTTGCGTTATTTCAGATTTAGGGCTGAAAAGTCCTACTTTTGCGGATAATCGGTTGATTTTGCTTTTATAAACCGTTAAAAAAGCAGATATTACACCGGTAATATTATAAATTAATTCATATTCACCCGATATGGGATTGTTTAGTTTTCTAACACAGGAAATTGCTATTGATCTGGGTACTGCAAATACCCTTATTATACATAATGACGAAGTTGTTGTGGACGAGCCGTCCATTGTTGCAATAGACCGTGCCACCAACAAAATTGTGGCTGTAGGTAAAAAGGCGATGATGATGCACGAGAAGACGCACGAGAACCTGAAGACTATCAGGCCGTTGAAGGACGGTGTGATAGCAGACTTCAACGCTGCGGAAGGTATGCTTCGCGAAATGATCAAACTCGTTACACCTAAGAAGCGTTTGTTCCCACCAAGCTGGAAGATGGTTATTTGTATCCCTTCAAGCATTACGGAAGTGGAGAAGCGTGCCGTGCGCGACTCTGCAGAACAAGCAGGTGCAAAGGAAGTGTACATGATACACGAACCGATGGCTGCTGCGTTGGGTATCGGTATCGATGTGGAAGAACCTACGGGTAACATGATCATCGACATAGGCGGTGGTACCACAGGTATCTCCGTTATTGCATTGGCAGGTATCGTGTGCGACCAGTCCATACGTATCGCCGGTGATGAATTCACAGCAGACATCATGGAAGCTATGCGTCGCTACCACAGTTTGATGATAGGTGAGCGTACCGCAGAACAAATTAAAATTCATGTCGGTTCCGCAGTTAAGGAACTTGATACTCCTCCGGATGACATAGCTGTGAATGGACGTGACCTTGTAACAGGTATCCCTAAGCAGATAATGGTGTCTTACCAAGAGGTGGCGGAAGCATTGGATAAATCGATATTCAAAATAGAAGAAGCCATATTGAAAGCGCTTGAAAGTACTCCACCGGAATTGGCGGCAGATATTTATCGTCGCGGCTTGTACCTCACAGGTGGTGGTGCGTTGCTGCGCGGGCTTGACAAGCGTATCTCTCAAAAGATAAAACTACCGGTACACGTGGCTGACGATCCACTTCGTGCGGTGGTAAGAGGTACGGGTATGGCACTGAAGAATATTTCGAGAATGCCATTCCTAATGAAATAAACAGCGTAATTACTATATTGTATAGTAATACCATTGTTGACGCTTAAGAGCTGCAAATAAGGTGCGCAACTTTATTCTTTTCATACGCAGGTTCTCCAATCTATTACTCTTTCTTTTGTTAGAGGTAATATGTATTGTGCTTATAGGGCGCACCAATACCATGCAAGGCAACGACATCATGAGCTCTGCCAACTATACATTGGCAAGCATGTACGAGCAACGTGATGATATGGCTTACTATTTTGCATTGCGCAGAATGAACGACAGCTTGATGAATGAAAACCTGCGCCTTCGTCAACAACTGACCGCATATAGACAAGTGGATACTCTGACAGACTCAACAGGTAAGGTCGTTACTTACAACAAAGACAGTCAGCGGGTGGTCAAGTATGCCGACTATGTATATCACTCCGCAAAAGTCATCAACAATACGGTAGGTGCGGTAAACAATTTCATCACCATCAACAGAGGCGAAGCTGACGGAGTGAAAAAAGATATGGCCGTGGTTTCCGCATCAGGAGCCGTGGGCAGGATAATACATACTTCCAAACACTACGCAAGTGCCATATCCATACTCAGCAAAAAACAACAAGTAAGTGCAAGACTGAAAGACGGAACAGTAGGACATGTGATATGGAAAGGGCAACGTCCGGACGAGCTAACAATGCGCGATGTACCCGAGCAGATAAAGGTGAAAAAAGGAGATTCTGTTTTCACAACTGAATTTTCATTCTTCCCTCCGGATGTGTTGATAGGCGTGATCTATAAAATAGAAACAGTAAAAAGCAAAAACCTTAAAATACTTCACCTACGTACCGCCACCAACTTCAGAAGGATACAGTATGTTTATGTGGTGGAAAACAAAATGGCAGAAGAACGTCTGCAATTGGAGGCACAGAATAAGTAACAATGAGTATCTATTTGAAAAATATCATCCGATTTGTTTTCATCCTGTTGATACAGGTTTTGATACTCAATAAGATCACTTTGCAATGGTGGTCTCAACCTACCGGCTTTCCGGTATTCATACCCTACATATACCCTTTGTTCATTCTGCTTCTTCCCTTCGAGACACCTGTTGCGGCGATGTTGCTCATAGGTTTTGTTTGCGGCTTAAGTGTGGATGCTTTTATGAACACAGCCGGCATGCATGCATTTGCAACGATCCTTATCGCTTACTTCCGCATCAATGTATTGAATGCGCTGCTGCCTAAAAACATTTCCGATTACAGCGGGCAAACTCCTTCTGTTACAAATATGGGCTGGATACCATTTGTGATATATGTATCCTTCCTCATCGTTATGCACCACGCCACATTCTTCACCATAGAACTTTGGAGCTTGTCGAACATCGGATACTTGTTGCTAAAGATATTGGCATCAAGTGCCACAGCAGTATTGTTTGTATTGGCTTATGTGCTGCTGTTCACCAATCAGCGTGGTAGTGAACGTCAGAGAATAGTGTAGCTTATTTTTCAATACACTTCATCATACTCTCCCAAAGCTTATCTGCAGATTCGTTCCAATTGAACTTGGCCACTTGCTCAGGAGCAGCAGCTATCAGTTTTGCACGAAGCGCTTCGTCCTTATACAGCATTTGCATTTTGGAGGCGATATCCTCGTAACTGTCAGGGTCTACCAAAAGGCCTGCATTACCGGCCACTTCAGGCATGGATGATGTATCGCTTACTATTACGGGTACATTGCATTGCAATGCTTCAAGAATGGGAATTCCAAAACCTTCGAACAACGATGCGTATACCATGGCATATGCGCCGCCTATTATGCGAGATAGTTCATCCACATTCATATAACCCACCCACTTCACATCATCTTTGAAAGGCATTTCTGCTTTCATCTGCAACACCTCGTCGTACTTCCATGCAAAGCGACCAACGATTACCAGCTTCATATCGCTACGCTGCATTTTCTTGAATTCGACAAAAGCCTTCAGCAAATTCAAGATATTCTTACGCGGGTGCAATGCTCCGGCAAAGACAAAGTATTCACAACCATCCGCATACTTTTTTTTCACCTCATCTTTTTCCTCCCAACTCAATGGTTTGTACTCGTCATGAGCACCGTTGTAAGCGATGTCTATTTTCTCAAGCGGTACTTTATAGTGAAAGTTGATATCCTTTTTGGAATACTCCGAAACGGTAACGATGCGTTTTGCCTTATTGGCGAATTTGGGAGTGAACTTCTTCCAGTATAGCCTATGGCTTAAAATGAAATGTTCCGGATAATGTTCGAAAGCCAAATCATGTATCACCAAACAAGTGGGCACTTTGGTTCTTAAAGAACAAAAACCATCGGGTGAAAGAAACAGGTCTATCTTATGTTTCTTCAGCATATACGGCAGTGTCAAATCGAACCACATGCTAAACAGTAACGGATGTCTGGCTTGCGGTGGCACAACAACAGGAGTCACATTCGATGAAAAAACAAAAGATTCATCGTACGGCCTATCGAAGAAAAACACAAACTCGTGCTCGGGGTGCTGATGCACCATACGCTCCAAAGTTTGGTGTGTAAACCACCCTATTCCCTCCAGTTTGCCCTTAAGCAACAACCTGGTATTGACACCTATACGCATACTTAGTGCCGACAAAAATATAATTTTACACCTTACACCCAACTACAGCCGGGCTACATGCGACGATTTTTTGTAAAAAACCTGCTTTTTGTCATCATAATTAACCTTTTAGTAAAGCCTATATGGGTTTTGGTGATTGACAGGACGGTGCAGAATCGTGTGGGCCATGCCGACTATGGTACTTATCAAGCCCTACTTAACCTGAGCATCATTTTCAACATTTTGCTCGATTTTGGGCTTACCTACTACAATACACGCATCATTTCGGGCCAACCGACGAAAATAAAGACCCTATTCCCGGCAATGCTTTCTGCACGATTGGCTCTGATATTGTCTTATTCGCTTGTCGTCATCATAACGGGACTCCTCATTGGATATGGACGTGCCGAAATGTTGTTACTCGTTGGGGTGTTGACCATACAATCGCTCAACTCACTGATGCTATTCCTTCGGAGCAATGTGTCGGCGCTACACAAATTCAAAACAGATGCCATCCTTTCGGTAATAGACCGTTTGTTGGTAATTATCGTATGTAGCATCTTTCTGTTCTCGGGTTACATCACAGACCATGTATTCAAAATAGAATGGTTCATAGTCATTCAGATAATCGGCTATATAATTGCCATCATTGCAGCATTTGTGGTATTGCAAAAGCTCACAAGGTCGGCACTGCGTTTTTCTTTTAATCTGAAAGAAGTAACCGATATCATCAAAAAGAGCTTACCCTATGCGTCGCTTGTATTCTTGATGGCGGTACACATGCGTTCGGACACGGTACTTATAGAACGACTATGTGGAGATGAAAGCAAGGTGCAAGCCGGTATTTATGCAGCGGCGTACAGATTGTTGGATGTCGGCAACATGTTTGGGATAATGTTTGCGGGTATGCTATTGCCCATGTTTGGTAGAATGCTCACAAAAAAAGACGATGTGCAACCCATCATCAAGTTATCGGTAAACCTATTGATACCTGTGGCATTCATTGCTTCCGGTGCAGCTGTGTTTTACGGAAACGACATCATGAAGCTTTTGTACACAAATACGGACGATAGCAGCGGTTTGGTTTTTGCGTGGCTGATGAGCTGTTTCCCCGCATATTGTATCATGTATATATACTCCACTTTGTTGACTGCCAATGGAGACCTAATTCTACTGAACAAAATAGCACTGGTTGGTGTGCTTATCAATCTTAGTTTGAACCTCTATCTGATACCGAAACAATTTGCGGTAGGTGCGGCAAGTACCGCCTTTATCACTCAAAGCACATTGGCACTTTGTTTTGTTTTCTTTTCGGGGAAAAAGCTGCAACTGCCCGGAAACATCAAATGGATAAGTGCTCACATAGTATTCATAGCACTTGTTTTCGGTGTGGGATATGCCACTACATTGCTTCATCTTGATTGGGTGATAAGGCTGTTCATTTTTGCCCTTATAGGACTGTCGATGATATTCCTCTTCAAGTTTGTTTCTTTTGGTTCTATCAAGGAATTGATGAATAAAAAACAGTAGGACCCCGATATCACACAATTGATTATCAACAATTTAGCCATACCTACAAATAGGAATTGTCATATCAAATAACATATGGCATTTGCATTGTGTAACACCCATGAATTCTGTCTATGGGTGTAATTGAATATATTATGCAGATAGATTGGTGCAGGAATGTTTATTAAGTAATTTTGTACAAAATCAGATCATTATGCTGAAGACAGGAAATACGATAGTGAGTATATATACGGAGATGACCCCCAACCCGGAAACAATGAAGTTTGTTGCCAACAAACTTTTATATCCCGGAAAGAGCATCGATTTCCCCGATGAAGCAAGTGCCGCACCTTCTGCATTGGCAAAAGAGTTGTTTGCATTTCCATTCATCAGAGGTGTATTCATCGCCAGCAACTTCGTAACACTTACAAAAACAGCAGATACACAATGGGATGAAGTGATTCCTAACGTACGTGAGTTTTTGAAACAATACCTTGAAGAAGGTAAAGAAGTGATAAACGAGGAGTTGATAGTTAAGAAAGAAGCAGGCAATACCATCAATGCAGACGATAGCGATGTGGTAAAACGCATCAAGGAGCTTTTGGAAAACTACGTGAAACCTGCAGTTGAGATGGACGGTGGCGCCATTGGCTTCAAAGGCTACGACGACGGTGTGGTTACGCTGATGATGCAAGGTTCATGCTCAGGGTGCCCATCTTCAATGATCACATTGAAGGCCGGTATCGAAGGTATGATGAAACGCATGATACCTGAAGTGAAAGAGGTGGTGGCAGAAGCCGAGTAATCCTAATATTAAAACAATACTATATTCAAGCAGCCTTATGGCTGCTTTTTTATTTCCTAAACAGATTAATGCTATTTTTGGGCCTATTGAAATAGTAAGATGAACGAGAATAACAACTATGTAGCCATTATGGCGGGTGGTATCGGTAGCCGTTTCTGGCCCGTGAGTCGTGTAAATTACCCTAAGCAATTCATAGACCTGTTAGGTACAGGTCGTTCGCTGATACAGTGGACATACCACAGGTTTAAAAATATAGTTCCACAAGAGAATATATATTTCATCACCAACCAAAGCTATATCGAAACGCTTAAGTCACAGATACCTGAGGTGAATGATGAGAACATCATAAGCGAACCATCCAGAAAAAACACCAGCCCATGTGCCGCTTATTTCGCACATAAAATAATGGCCAAAAACCCCGATGCCAACATCATCATGTCGCCTGCCGACCACCTAATAATGGATGAAAGGGCTTTTGAGAAAACCGCCAAAGACGCACTGAAGTTTGTTAGCGAGCATGATGCGTTGCTTACATTGGGCATAAAACCATCCCGCCCAGACACAGGATACGGATATATACAATACGATACCGAAGACGAGGTAAATAAAGTATACAAAGTGAAAACTTTTACCGAAAAACCTTCTCTGGAACTTGCACGTACCTTCCTGAAAAGCGGTGACTTCCTTTGGAACTCCGGTATATTCGTTTGGAATGTGAAGACCATAATGTCTGCATTGGCCAAGTATCAGCCTGAGCTGAACGAGGTATTCCTGCAGGCTACCGATGTATATAACACTCCTACCGAGCACGACGTGATAGGTGCTTTATACGCGCACTGTACCAACATATCCATCGACTATGGCATCATGGAAAAAGCCAAGAACGTATATGTGATACCTTCTTACTTTGGATGGTCCGATTTGGGAACATGGGAGTCAGCTTACGACAATTCCGAAAAGGACTATTTGGGCAATGCGGTATTCGGCAAGAACGTGATGGTAATAGACGCCAGCGAGTGTATGATAAAAGCTCCCGACAACAAACTGTTGGTGGTTCAGGGATTGGAGAACTTCGTTGTCGTGGATACACAAGACGTATTGCTGATTTGCGAACGCACACGCGAACAACAGATAAAAGAATACGTTGCAGAGGTGAAACGCAACAAAGGCGACAAATATTTATAGTATCGATGAAGCTTCCTCAAAAACACACAGCCAAAGGAACAACCATATTTACGGTGATGAGTGCATTGGCCAACGAGTACAACGCCATCAACCTGTCTCAAGGTTTTCCTGATTTTCCGGTAGACCCTATGTTGGGCGACTTATTGGCCGAGGCAGTGCAAAAGGGATTCAACCAATACTCACCTATGGCGGGATTGCCTATGTTGAGAGAAGCCATAGCCAACGATTTCAAAAAAAGATACAATGTATCGGTAAATGCGGATACGGAAGTAACAGTAACTCCCGGTGCGACATATGCCATATACACGGCGTTTACTTCCATACTGCAAGCAGGTGATGAGGTGATAGTATTGGAGCCGGCATACGACAGTTACAAACCCAACATAGAAACAAATGGTGCCAAAGTGGTGCCTGTATCACTTGTAGCACCAACCTATCATGTGGATTGGCAAAAAGTGAAGGATGCCATCACTGATAAAACAAAAGCCATCATCATCAACACTCCACACAACCCGACAGGTGCTGTGTGGAACCAACAGGATTGGGATACTCTTGCAGACATACTCAGAGATACAGACATCGTGCTTTTGTCCGATGAAGTGTACGAACAGATAGTTTTCGACGATGAGCAACACATATCTGTTTTACAACACGAAGAGTTGAGGCAAAGAAGCTTTGCCATATTTTCCTTCGGTAAGGTATATCACAACACAGGTTGGAAAATGGGCTTCTGTATAGCACCTCCTGAGTTGAGCAGTGCTTTTCGCAGCATTCACCAGTTCCTATGTTTTTCGGTGAACACCCCTGCACAATATGCATTGGCGCAATACTTATCGCAACCCGTACTGCCCGATATAAGAGGTATGTTCCAAAAAAAGAGAGACTTCTTTTTGGACCTATTGAAGGATACACCTTTTACGGTACACAATCCATCGAAGGGTAGCTACTTCCAAACGGTGGGGTATGAAAAAATAAGCGACATGCCCGACAGTGAGTTCACACAATGGCTCACCAAAGAATACGGAGTGGCCACCATACCTATCAGTGCTTTCTACAACAACCATCAGGACGATAAGATCATCCGTTTCTGTTTTGCCAAAAAAGAAGAGACGTTGGAACAAGCCGTTGCAAAGCTTTCCGCATTGACGGCAACAGTTTAGAGGTAATCGTAACTCAACTTTACAATCAAGGCCAGTGAGATGGCAATGAAGAACAGGCGAATAAATTTGCTGCCTTTCTTAATGGCCATATGCGAGCCCGCATAATTGCCTGTCATGTTGGCTATTGCAATGGGTATGGCTATACTCCAAACCACAAAGCCGTGATAAACGAAGAATAATAATGCTCCGATATTGGCCGTTATGTTTATCACTTTGGCATTTGCCGAAGCATGCAGAAAATCATACCCAAATAAAGTGATGAACGCGAATATCAAGAAGCTGCCGGTACCGGGTCCTATCAACCCTTCGTATAAGCCTAACACTCCACCTACGATTGCAGCGTATATCACAGACCTGTTCTTGGAATGTTGTTTGACATCGTGCCTCAAACCCAACTCCTTTTTGAATACGGTATAGAGCAATACCAACACCAAAGCGGTGATGATGAAAGGCATGAATTGTTCTTTGTGAATATAGCTGACTAACAATGCTCCGCCGAAAGATGCTACAAGTGATGCAATTATCGCAGGCGTAAGGTGTCTCCAATTTATATCTACCTTTTTGATGTAGCGAACAGCGGCAACGGAAGTACCTGCAAAGGACGACATTTTATTGGTGGCCAAAGTTTGTACCAAGGTAAGTTGCGGCTGTAATATGAACAGTGCCGGTAGTTGAATCAATCCCCCACCGCCGCTTACAGCATCTACAAAACCTGCCGTGAATGCGAACAAGCAGAGTATCGCAAGACTTGTGATATCCGGAAATATATCTAACACTACCATAGCTTCCGGAAACTAATATACTTAATAGGAAATGACCTGCTCCTCTATATTTTCAGGAAGCTCCCTGAACTCATATTGCTGGTTGCGTAGTTGAGCAGGAAAACCCGCTTCGTTTATCGCGTCCTGAATGCCTTTGTAGGTGAACCTGTGTGGCGCACCTGCTGCACTTACCACATTCTCTTCTATCATGATGGAACCGAAATCGTTGGCACCTGCATGTAAACACAGTTGCGCCACTTCTTTACCAACCGTCAACCAAGAGGCTTGTATGTTCTTTACGTTCGGCAGCATAATGCGGCTCATCGCTATCATGCGGATATATTCTTCGGCGGTCGTCAGGTTCTTTGTTCCGCGTATTCTTTTCAGCAATGTGTCCACATCTTGGAATGTCCATGGGATGAATGCCACAAAGCCTTTTGCATCTTTAGGTTTGTCAGCCTGCACTTCTCTCAGTTTCACCAAGTGCTCAAAACGCTCTTCAATCGTTTCAACATGACCGAACATCATTGTGGCACTGGTAGTCAATCCCACTTTATGCGCCACTCTCATTATGTCCAACCACTCTTGCGCACCACACTTGCCTTTCGATATCAAACGTCTTACCCTGTCATTCAGTATTTCTGCTCCAGGACCCGGCATGCTGTCCATACCCGACTCTTTCAGTGCCGTCAGTGCCTCTTCATAGCTCACTCCCGATACTTTACAGATATGTGCCACTTCGGGTGGCCCCAATGCGTGCAATTTCAGGTTGGGATATATTTCTTTCAGTTGTCTGAACAGATCTGTGTAATACTCCAACCCAAGCTCGGGATGGTGTCCGCCTTGCAGCAGCAATTGCTCACCTCCGTACCTGAATGTCTCGTCAATCTTTTCTTTGTAAGTTTCTATATCGGTGATGTACGATTCGGGATGTCCCGGTATGCGATAGAAATTGCAAAACTTACAGTTGGCTATACATACGTTGGTGGTATTCATGTTTCTGTCGATGATCCAAGTAACCTTACCATGTGGCACTTGTATCTTCCTAAGTTCATTGGCAACAAACATCAAATCGGCCAAAGGTGCGTTCTCAAACAAGTAAACACCTTCTTCAACACTCAGGAAATCGAGATCCAACGCTCTTTTGTATAGTTCTGATAAGTTCATACTTCCACCGTTATTCCAGCATACAAAGTTAGCCTAAAATGCCTTGCTTATAATATAAATATCCGATTGTCATATATGGAACACCAATGGCAATGCTAAAATTTGACCGCTCTATGATTTTGCTGATGGGATTTTTGTTACTTTGTGTTGAATGGGCACGCACATACTCACATTATTCGGAGAGGAGATAATACCTGAGCAGTTGGATGCTGTGGGTAAGCGTCGCAGCACACCCAAAAAGAAAAAAGAAAAAGTACAAGAGCAAGTTGAGGCTGAGACCGCCGTTGCAGTAGTCGAAGACATACAAGAAGAAGCACCTGCCGGTCCCGACATACTCAAAGGATGGGACGGCGACAAGAAATACTACACAATCGGTGAGGTGGCCAAACTCTTCAAAGTAAGAACATCCAACATCAGATACTGGACCAAAGAGTTCTCACTCAAAGTACGCACCACACGCAAGGGCGACAGACTTTATACTCCTGAGCAAGTAAAGGAGATACGCACCATTTACCACCTTGTGAAAGAACGTGGCTTCACCATCAACGGAGCCAAAACACACCTCAAGAACAACAAGAAAGCCGCAGTGGAATCAGTTGATCTGAAACAATCGCTGCTACAACTCCGCAACAAACTTGTTGACTTAAAAAACAGCATCAAATAGAACTTATGCGCTTCTTGCTATTGGTTTTTGTTATGTTCATAACAACGAATATGAGTGCACAATCATATAAGAAATACACGGACGAAGACACAAAAGAGCTTATCTACAAAGGCAAAATGACATTCGCAGACTTACAGAAGGAACCTGAATTCAAGTGGTATAGAGACGGGGTAAGTAGCTACACACCCAATGCGGAAGAAATAAGCACGCTGAAACCTGTACTGAAGAACTACACTTTTGTAGTGATTGTAGGCACATGGTGCAGCGATACGCATGACATACTTCCCAAATTCAGAAAGGTATTACAGGCTTGCAACTATCCTGCTGAAAAGGTGACCATGTATGGCGTGGACATTGAAAAAAAGAGCCTGAACAAAGAAGAAGAAAAATACCATTTGAAACATGTGCCCACCATAATAGTGTACAAAGACGGATTTGAAGTGTCTCGCATAGTGGAATCACTGAACTTTGACAGTGTGGAGGCCGACCTTGTTCATATCATATTCGAAGAAAGCAGCGACGACAGTTCGGGAGAATAACTATTTCATGCATTTGAGTACTTTTACAGCCTCAATTTTTTTGCATGGAATTACCGCATCATATATCCATTGAATATTTACAAGGCATCGGCAATTCGGACATATCCATGTCTGCCGACGCAATTCAAAGAATAGAAACCAACCGCGCTTACCTCGACAACATTTTAAGCAAAGGCGAAACTTATTATGGTATCAATACCGGCTTCGGTTCACTGTGCGATGTGCGTGTCAGCGACGATGAGTTGGCGCAGTTGCAAGAAAATCTTGTATGCTCTCATGCATGTGGTATGGGAGATGAAGTGCCTGAAGATGTGGTACGACTCATGTTGTTGCTCAAAGTTCATGGACTAAGCCAAGGATACAGCGGTGTACGTAAAGAGATCGTGCAGAGGTTGGTTGACTTTTATAATCTGGGTATACATCCTGTAATATATGAGTTGGGCTCTCTTGGAGCATCGGGAGACCTGGCACCACTCGCACATATGAGCCTACCGATATTCGGCATGGGCAAAGTGCGTTACAATGGCGAAGTGAGAGAAAGCATGGATGTGTTGAAAGAAGTTGGATTGGAGCCGATACCACTATCCGCAAAAGAAGGGCTTGCATTGCTCAATGGAACACAATTCATGAGTAGCTATGGCTCATGGGCGTTGAAACAGGCGCATAAACTCTCTGCTTGGGCGGATGTTATAGGAGCCATGTCTGTGGATGCATACCATTCCAAAAAAGATCCTTTCAAACATCCGATACATAGAGTAAGGCCGCACAAAGGACAGATATCCACCGCACAAAACATGATGGATTTGTTGGCAGGCAGTGAGATACAGGAGGTCCCCAAAAAGCAAGTACAAGATCCTTATTCATTCCGTTGCATACCACAGGTACACGGCGCAAGCAAAGATGTTATAGATACTGTTACCTCTGTGGTGGAAACGGAAATAAACTCCGTAACAGATAACCCCATCGTATTCCACGACGAAGATGAAATAATCAGTGGTGGTAACTTCCACGGTCAACCGATGGCGTTACATCTCGACTTTTTAGCAATAGCATTGGCAGAGTTGGCCAACATATCTGAGCGTCGTACCTACTTATTGGTAAGCGGTCAAAGAAACCTACCGCCATTCCTTGCTCCCAATGCAGGTTTGAACAGCGGCTTCATGATAGCGCAATACACGGCAGCAGCCATCGTCAGTCAGAACAAACAACTGTGCACACCCGCATCGGTAGACAGCATAGTCAGCAGCAACGGACAAGAAGACCATGTAAGCATGGGTGCCAATGCAGCCACAAAACTTTACAGAGTTGTAAAGAATGTGCAAAGAGTATTGGCAATCGAATTGTTGACTGCAGCACAAGCTTTGGATATTCGTCGACCGCAAAAGACATCCGCAAAACTGGAAAAAGTTTTTGCTGCATTAAGGCAAGAAGTATCGTTCATGGAGCAAGACAGACTCTTGCACAACGATATGATAAAGGCGGAAAAGTTATTGGATAAACACCCTGACGAGCTTATATGACCTTGTAGTTGCGATAGCTGAGATTCAAGCCCAACTTCTGCTCAGCAAACTGTTTTACACGTTCTTTCAGTGTTAAGCGATTGAACGATGTGTCGTAATCGAATTTCCAATTGCGACTGTCTATACGCTCTTGTATCACTTGTGGGTGTGTGCCTTTGAACTTCTCCAAGGCATCTATATGCTGTGCGTAGTTGAAGTGTTCTTTACCCGCAATCTTTTCTTGTATGTATTGGTCGTTGTGCCACAAGCGACTGAACGTTTCTTTCTTTTGCTGCATGGTACGAGGGTCCTTCACCCAACCGTAATGGTGTACATATGCATTCAGCTCTTTTACTTTCAGCTTTTCATCGTCCCCTATTCTAAAGCCTTGCGCATCGCGATATGAATAAATGCGTTTATCGTTCTTAACAACGCGAATCTCTCTTGGGTACCATTGGGTTGATGTTCCCACATAATCGTAAGAACCGTAGAAATGCAGGTATTTGAACAGAAGGCCGTCTACATCCTCATCATCTTTCCAACGTTGCATACCACGCCTTATCTCATCATGATATCGCTCATGTATTATTTCGTCGGCCTGTATGTAAAAACACCAGTCGGTATCATCTGCTATTGCCCTAAATGCTTTGTTGGTTTCGTCGGCAAGAACCTTGCCTCCTGTACGAAGATCGTCATTCCATACCGTTTCAACGATACGAACCTTATCGGGAGCAATGCTCCTCACCAGCGATAATGTATCATCGTCGGATTTGCCGACGGCTATGACAAAGTCGTCGCATAACGGTAAAATCGATTTTACCGCTTCAACGATTGGATAGTCATACTTTATCGCGTTCCTTACGAAAGAGAACCCCGTGATTTTCACGGCGCAAAATTACGGATTAACCTCTTTCAAAACACTTTTCAACCGTTCTATTTGGCTTGTGTTCTTTTTATTATATATACTGTTCAGTAAGTCTTGCTTTTCCTTGCTCGTTAGGTGAAAATTAAGTGCCGCACTTCTACCGCTCTGTGGGATATATTGCAATGTGATGTATTCCAAACGGTCTCCCATATATTCCTTCAGGTAATCTTTGCTGTATCCTTGGCTGTAAGACTGGAAAGGTTCCCATTTGTTCTGAATGGCAAAAAGAGGGTCTGCCACCATATCGGTAAGGGTATTCATTTCCGAACCGGGATATACGTCATACTCCCGCGTATCTCGTATTTGCAGTACTATCACCTTGCTTGTGTTTTCTTTTATCCATTCGCGATGAACATGTAGATACCGGTTGATAAGCTCCATTCCGAAATTGTCCCTTAGCCCTGCATCCATAATGTTCATTTGTGGGTCTGATGGCAGACGAACAACAGGTAGTATATACGGGAATGTGGATGTCATCCGCAAAGCTGTGGGCAAGCGGAGATTATAGGGGTTCCTGTCTTTGAAAAATGTGGCCATGTCCACACCGTCTATCGCAGGGTTCTCTGCATTTTTCACATCGTACTCCGATTGCGTAAGGTACGATATGGGCTGTGCCGCCATCATCAATCTTCTGCCATCGTTGATAATGGTGCCGTTCACTATCAACAGCGGAGTTTTACCGACCATTTCATTTCTGCGAAAATCTCCAATCTTCCTATCAAGCATACCGTCCGTAGCTCTTATCAACTCTTGTTCCATTGCATAGCCTCTGTCTTTGGTATAAGAGTATCCTCCGAGTGATATTTTGTTGAATGGAGAAATAAGATCGTTACTCGCCAAAGAGAAAATAATGGAGTTCAGTAGGTCTTTACCTGTGTTCTCTTGATACTCTTGTTTGTAAGGGTCTTCGATTAACCCTTCCACATACTCGTTGTGTACACTGCGCCAATATGCCACACCTATCATTCCACCGGAAGCACCTGTCATCATCACCGTACTTGGATATACCATACCGTCTGTAACACTGTCTGCGTATTGCAAGGCTCTGAACGTCCAGTATGTTGCTCTTGAGCCACCGCCACTCGAAGTCACAACTATCAATGGTGGTTTGCCTTCACCTTTGTATTGCGCCTTCCAATTGTTCAACCGCTCTTCTTCTTTTTCTTTATCCTCATAATATCGTTCTTTGGTAAAGACACTTTTCAGCGATTGATAATTGTATGGTTGAACTTTGGCATCCTTGCTGTAATTCAAACCATAAGCACGACTGCGGAGGTCGAGTACACCATTCTTCACAAGGAAAGCCACCGAACCAATTATCAGTATCCAGCCTAACACCTCCCAACTGTGGAAGAAATGTTTTACCGCACCTACCATCCCCATGATTACTGAGAACAACAGTACAAAACTGGCTCCGGCAGGTACCCTCATTTTCGGCTGCTCTGAAAACAATCCGAGCAACAACAGTATCAATATGGCGAAAATAGTAGCTGTTGTTGCATTGCGCCCGTGTCGCCTCAATACTATTTTCAACAGTCGCGGATGATATGCTTCTTCTTCGGAGAACTTCTTTATCTGTAGTTTACCTGTAAGGTATGTGTCTGCTTTTATCAGGTCGATATCATAATCGAGACTATCGAATGGAATGAAATCTTTCAGTTTTTCAGCACTGGTGATCCTACCCAACACCACTTTCAACAAATCTCTACCCACTCTGAAAAAGTAAGCGAACGATATAAGAATGATAAGTACAAAACCGCAGTACAAACCCAATTGATACCATATCACATCACCCACACTTGCTCCTTCTTCTATCAGTTGATAGCGTATGCTGTGAACTGTGTAGAAGATGAGAAAGAACAATGGTATGATGGAGTTGTTGATGCAATATTTGATGAACGCAAATCGTACCGCACCTATATAGGGTATCCTCGTATTGTTGATGATGAAAGTCGTGATATGCCATGCCATGATGAATACACCAAAAGCACCGCCCAACAACAACATACTCATGAAGCTTGTCTTGCCGAGATATTCAGGAGCCAAAAACAACGACGATGCTCCGAATACAGATGCAAAGTTGTCGTTAACAGTTAGGAAAAGTATTATCCAGAATACAAGAAACAGCTGATACTTACGGAAATGCAGGAGCAATAGCTGCACCGGTAAGAAACGAAATATATTATGAAGTATTCCTTGCATCAGCGGACATTAATCATATATAAAATACGAAAAATCGCCCACATTATTGTCAGGATATCATCTTGTTTTTGTGTTATTTATGGAAGCTACGCTTTCGCTCTGCGAATGATATAGGCATTCACCAACAAGGACATAAGCAAGAACATGGCAAACAGTTGGTGCAACTCAGCCAACAGCTCAAACGTACCGAATTTTCCGAACTGTATTTTAGGTGCACTTATCACAGTAACTATACCCAATATCACTTGTACCCAAACCAATACGAACGGCCACCACCTTGTTCGCTTTAACATTGATGAACCGGCATAGCTTGCCGCTCTTGTGGCTGCACCAAACCACAATATCACAAGAGTGAACAACAAGTATGCTATCTGCCTGTGCATGAAGTGCACATTTATGGGATGACTTATAAAGCTTTGCTGCATTATATTGTTCGGTATATACATACCGTTGATGCTCGGCCAAGTCGGTGCATTCATCGCCGCCTTCATCCCTGCCATAAATGCACCGTATATCAATTGTATACAAAGCACCACAATGGTGGCAAGTGTAAAGTTGTTGAGTCTGTTGTTGCGAATCAATGCCGTATCGGGTATCAATAGCTTCAACGCAAACCATAACGTGTAACACAATAACACCAATGCAGACATGAAATGTATGGCCAACTTTATATGGTCTACATAGAGATTGGTATCATTCAATCCGCTGGCCACCATTATCCATCCAACAAGACCCTGTGCTGCACCGAGTATGAACAATATGATCAGAGGAATGACCATATCCTTCTCGAAATATTTTTTTATCAAGAAGTATACAAACCCGATAAGGAACACCCCGCTCATAAACACCCTTGCCCATTGCCTGTGCAACCACTCCCAAAAATAGATGGATTTAAAATCGGATAATTCGAAATGACTGTTCAGGTATTTATACTGTGCTATCTCTTTGTAGCCGTCGAAAGCTTCCTGCCATTCTTTTTCATTCATCGGCGGAATGGCACCAAGTATAGGTTTCCATTCTGTAATGGATAGTCCCGATCCTGTCAATCTGGTAACACCTCCCAAAAGCACCTGCACCATTATCATGAATACACCGGCCAACAACCAGTAGGCTACAACTTTTCTCTTTTTATCTGAGGTATTACTCATTTTGCATGCAAAAGTACTATTGGAAAGCCATTTTTGGGTCAAAATGATGGATTTCGGCCACATTTTGCCTGTTTTTATATGAAAAATGGTTGTCAGTGTTTTTATATGACTCCATTTGCATTATGATAATATATAACTCGCTAAAACATTTTTAGGAATTTCCGCTGCATTTTATTGGTATTTAATAGGTTATTTCATATTTTGATAACTGTACTGTATATATGAAAATTTAGATAGTTGTATTATATTTATATACTGTTACCCCGATTATACCCAAATGCTCGAAAAACAGAAGTATAATAATTGCATCATTGTTTAAATAACTAATCATGAGAAAAGCCGATGTGGTAAACAGCATAGCTGAAAAGACAGGGATACCCAAAGTAGATATTCTTGTTGCACTAGAAGCTTTCTTTAAGGAGGTTAAAACGTCTTTGATAGAGGGCGAACCTGTATATATCCGCGGTTTTGGCAGCTTCATTCTCAAAAAGAGAGCAGCCAAGATCGGTAGGAATATAAAAAAGAACATTGCCGTTGAAATACCGGAGCATTTCATACCCGCATTCAAACCGGCAAAAGAATTTGTAAGTGCAGTTAAGACCTCCACGCACAGTATGACTGAAAGCACAGGGGACGATACTCACGATACAGATTGATCTTGACGATTGTTAAGCCTCTCTTTTTGTTACCTTTGCGCAAACTGATTTCAATTGCGTAAAGGACATTACATAGCCATAATATCAGCATTGGTATTGATAGGTGTACTGTATTGGCTGCCCAATACCAAACCGCCGAAGCCCGAAGAGCAACCTATGTTGCCAATGGCTTCCGGAGAAACTCACCAAACCACAGATGACGGTTTCTCGATAGACTCATTGTTGACAGAAGCGATTTCGACTCTGCCGGAACATGCGTCAGAAGACTATAAAGCACTGCAAGACAAGCTGGGCGGTGCAGATGATAAGTCGCTGATATATAACAATATTGCCGAATTGATGCTGGAACACAAGCAATATGCCGCAGCTGCCCACTTTTTTACAGAAAAAGCGAAGTTGGATAATTCGGAAAAAAGCCTGAACTTTGCAGGCCGTTTCAATTTGGACCTGTTACACAATGCTGAAACAGCTCCTGTCAGAGCATGGGCCGCTCAAAATGCAATCGCCAATTTTGAACAGTCTTTGAAAGTAAATCCTGACAACGATACGGTAAAAATGGCTTTGGCATCTGCATATGTTGATGGAACAAGCCAGCCTATGCAGGGGATACAGCTGCTGTTGGGAATCACAAGAGAAAACCCCGACAACATTCCTGCCAACCTGATGTTAGGCCAACTCTCGATACGCTCCGGTCAGTACGACAAAGCGCAGAGCAGATTTGAGAAAGTAATAGAACTGGAACCTGAAAACACCGAAGCCCTTTATTTTTTGGCTGAGGTTTATAAAAACAAAGGCGATAAACAAAAAGCTATTGAACTGCTGGAAAAGTGCAAGAAGATAATCAACGATCCCAAGTTCAGTAACGATGTTGACAATTACATAAAATCTTTTTAAATAATTTAAATCTTTTAATTATGCCTTGCGGTAAAAAAAGAAAAAGACATAAGATTGCTACTCACAAACGCAAAAAGCGTTTAAGGAAAAACCGTCATAAGAAGAAGAAATAATTGGCGTGCTACTGCGGTAGCATGCTCAACTTCTGCATTTCCTTACATCCTTATACTGTTAAGTATTGAAGATGTAGGGTTTTGTCATTAAAGCCACATGCCTTAAACCGATTGCAGCATTTTCATATCAACATGCTGCAGAGAGGCATTCCCAAATGACGGAAGCATGAATAAAGAATTGATAATCAATTCTTCCAACGAAGGTGTGGAAATAGCCCTTCTGGAAGATAAAAAGCTGGTTGAGCTCCACTTTGAAAAAGGGCAAAACGAGTTTGCCGTGGGTGACCTATATCTCGGCAAAGTCAAAAGACTTATGCCCGGACTCAACGCCGCTTTTGTGGATGTTGGGTACGAAAGAGATGCTTTCCTTCACTATACCGACCTTAGTCCTTATTTCCGGTCACTACTGAAGTTCACCAAACTCTCACTCGATGGCAACTATCCATGGGGTAAAGATTTCGGTAAATTTCAAAATGAGCCTGAAATTCTGAAAACGGGTAAGATAACCGAAGTGGTAAATCACAAGCCCGAGGTATTGGTACAGGTTCTGAAAGAGCCCATATCCAACAAAGGCCCAAGATTGAGTTGTGAAATATCCTTACCCGGTAGGTTTGTCGTGTTGACACCATTCAATGATGTAGTGGCCATCTCACGCAAAATACATTCCGCAGACGAGCGCAAACGTTTACAGCGTATTGTTGAAGCCATCAAACCAAAGAACTTCGGCATAATCGTTCGTACAGCTGCAGAAGGTAAGAACACCGCCGAGCTGCACAACGATGTGCTCGACTTGGTGAAGATGTGGACCGACATCCAAAACAATCTTAAAGGAGCCAAAGCACCTAAGCTCATCATGGGTGAGCAGGATAAGACGACATCCATCCTGCGCGACTTGCTAAACGAGAGCTTTCAGAAAGTTGTGGTGACAGATAAGAAGGTATTGCAGGAAACCAAGGACTACATCTCGCGTATTGCACCCGAAAAAGAAGACATCGTCAGCTACCACAACGGTGGCAGTAATGTTTTCGATCACTACGGCATCACCAAACAGGTGAAAGCATCTTTCGGTAAAACCGTGAACATGTCCAGCGGCTCGTATCTTATAATAGAGCATACGGAAGCACTGCATGTAATAGATGTGAACAGCGGTACGCGCAGTGCCGAAGTGGGGCAAGAGCAAAACGCATTGGCCACCAACCTTGAAGCTGCTGAGGAAATAGCCCGTCAGCTGAGACTTCGCGATTTGGGAGGTATCATCATCATCGACTTCATCGATATGAAGCTGCCTAACAACAAGAAGCAGGTGTTGGATGCAATGGAGCAAGCTTTAAGTAGCGACAGAGCAAGGCATACCATACTGCCTGTATCCAAGTTCGGCTTGATGCAGATCACTCGTCAGCGACTAAGGCCTGAACTAAACATCAGTACTGCCGAAGTTTGTCCGAGCTGTAACGGCACCGGAAAGATAGGCCCGTCCATACTTATAGCCGACGAAATAGAAAAGGATATAGCATATCTTATCAACCAAGGTCACAGAGAGCTTACTTTGCATGTACATCCTATTTTGGAAGCATATCTTACCAAAGGCAAGTTGTTCACGTCAATACGTGCCAAATGGAATAAGAAGTATAAGATTAAGCTGAAGATAGAGAAGGATACGAATGCAGGATTGACTCAGTATCAATTCTTCGACAGAAAAACAGATGACCTCATCAAGATATAAGAAAAGGGAGCTTAATAGCTCCCTTTTTTGATTTGGATAAATCCACTATCTACTTCTATGAAAAAGACAGCGGAGCTATCAAAGCCATTAGTTGATATTCACACCTGATACAACTGCAGCCTCTTTGATGGCAACGAATTGCTTGCCGCCAACGTTTGGCATTTTATATGTGAACGGTACTATCTCAAGATATGCGGTATTGTCTGATACCGTAGGTAGGTTGCTCATTTCAGAAGCAGTAATAGTGGCTTTACTAGGGGCCGGGTTACCTTTGTAACGTTTGATGATGGTTTCGCTTGATGTTACTATAACAACATACACTGAATCCGCACCCGATACTTTACTGCCAAGATCAATATCCAAATCTTTTGACTTGTCGATGCTCGTAGGCAATGTACCGCTATATGCAGGGAAAGAACCTGTATGAGAATAAGAAATTGCTGGTATACCGTTTCCACCGGCTACACTCCAATCAACCGCACCGTTAGAGAATCCAAGATCCAACTTCATAGGATCGTTCAGGTAGCTGTTGTTGGTTTGTTTGTTCATGCTGTTACCGTTTACACTCACGGATCCGGCATCCACCATGCTACCGCCGCCTGTGCCGCTGTTATAGAATGATGCTACTGCAACATCTGATGATATGGTTACAGGGAAAGGTACTTGTGCGTTGGAATACGAGAACTCCATTTGAATGGCAGCCATAACGCCCCAGAAGTTTCCAAGATTTGGAGTAACAGGAGTTGGAGCCGTTGGTGTTGTCGGAGTAGGGGTGGTCGTTGTCGGAGTGGTGGTCGTAGTGGCTTTGTCGCAAGATGCAAAGCCGATAGCCAAAGCTACTACGGGCACCATCAGTTTGAGAAGCTTTTTCATTTTCGTAGATTTTTTAGTTATCAATGAAATCATTTGTTTTTTGAGGTAAGGTCAAAAGTAGTGCCAATTGTTCGCAGTAATAATACAGGCAGATAGGTATTTTGACATCCGTACCAGTACGGATGATTTACTGTAACAGATTGAAAATCAAAACAATTTTTCTTCTATCGCATATCTTATCAACCCAACTACGGTCTTGTTGCCGGTCTTGCGCAGCATGTTTTTACGGTGGGTCTCAACAGTGCGTTCGCTGATGAAGAGTTCTTGGGCTATTTGTGCATTGCTGTATTCTTCGGCTATCAACTTCAGCACTTCCAACTCTCTGTCTGTAAGTTTTGGCCTTTCGGGTTGCTCCAGCTTTTTCTGCTGTTGTATCACTAGGCTTGTGATCTTTTCAGACACTTCCGACGAAAAATACATTTTGCCGGCTTTCACTTGCTCTATGGCTTCCACCAATTCTTTATCGTTCACATTCTTCAACAAATAACCGGATACACCCGCTTCTATCATTTCCATGATATGTGCGGCATCGTCATACATGGAAAGTGTTATGACTTGAATATTGGGGTAAGATTCCTTTATCTTTTGAGTAAGCTCGGGGCCTTTCATCCCAGGCATGTTGATGTCCACCAATGCAATATCGGGCTGTGTTTGAGGAAGTGCATCCAACAGTTGTTGACCTGTATCGTATAGTCCGGCTATCTCAAAACCGTCATGCTTTTCCAGCATGGCTTTGAGCCCATCCAGCAAAATGTGATGGTCATCGGCCAATACTATTTTTGTCTTACTCATTAATTGTTAGGGGTAGTATATATACTAATATACGGCAAAGTATATACAAATCACTGTGCGGAGCCGACAGAAGAACGTTGTTGTGAAATAATTCTATTCAAAAGAGTGTAGACATCTCCCATAGAACGTATATCATCCACTTTCAGTAAGAAGTTCTTGCCCACTTGCTTCAAGCGTGCGTTGTTAACTTGAGTCTGAATGAACATCATGATATGGTTGAAAGTATCCGACTCGAAGTATGGAGAATCGGGGTCGTTGATGAAGTACAGCCTTAGCTGTTCGTTCTTCAATATCAGTTTTTCAAAACCAAGATCTTTGGCCATCCATCTGCAACGAATGGTTGTAAACAACTCATCCACTTGTTTTGGTATCGGGCCGAAACGGTCTTTTAACTCATCTGTGAACATTTGCAATTCCTCTTCTTCCTCTATATCGTCAAGCTGTGTATATAATGAAAGACGTTCCGTGATATTGTCGATATATGTATCGGGTATAAGTATCTCCAAGTCGGTATCGATGGTGCAGTCTGCCACAAAATCTTTCTTGCGCTCCAACTCTTCAGCAAATACATCTCTGAAGTCTGTTCGCTTCAACTCCCTTATGGCTTCGTTCAATATTTTCTGATACATCTCAAAGCCTATCTCTGCAATAAATCCGCTCTGTTCTCCGCCAAGCAAATTACCGGCACCTCTTATATCCAAGTCGCGCATCGCTATCTGAAAACCGCTACCCAATTCATTGAATTGTTCCAAAGTCTGCAATCTCTTTCTGCTGTCGTTTGGCAAAGAGATCATTGGTGGAGCCATCAAGTAGCAGAATGCTTTTTTGTTGCTTCTACCCACACGACCGCGTAGCTGGTGCAAATCACTGAGGCCAAACTGGTGTGCATTGTTGATGATGATGGTGTTGGCATTGGATATGTCCACACCACTCTCCACTATATTGGTACAACATAGTACATCGTACTTATGGTCGATGAAGTCTATCAGCGCATGCTCCAACTTACTGCCTTCCATTTGGCCATGTGCCATGCCTATCTCCAAGTCGGGACAAAGGTTGCGCAACAGTGTCACCATCTCCGGTAAACTCTGTACGCGGTTGTGTATGAAGTACACCTGCCCGCCACGTTCTGTTTCGTAATATATCGCATCACGAATGGCATACTCATCAAACACCATCACTTCTGTTTCCACAGGTTGTCTGTTTGGTGGCGGTGTATTGATAATGCTCAAGTCGCGAGCATTCATAAGGGAGAACTGCAATGTACGTGGTATAGGTGTGGCTGTCAATGTAAGTGTATCCACGTTGGCTTTCAACTCACGCAGTTTTTCTTTTGCAGCCACGCCGAACTTTTGCTCCTCATCTATTATCAGTAAGCCAAGGTCTTTGAACTTAACGCCCTTACCCAACAAGGCGTGTGTACCGATGATGATGTCTATCTTACCTTCCTCAAGTTTCTTAAGTGTCTCTTTCTTTTCTTTCGCCGATTTAAAGCGATTGATAAAATCTACCGTGCAAGGAAAATCTTCCAAGCGTGTTTTAAATGTTTGATAATGTTGGAAGGCCAATATCGTTGTCGGTACCAATATCGCAGCTTGCTTTCCGTCCACCACAGACTTGAATGCCGCACGTATGGCTACTTCGGTTTTACCGAAACCGACATCGCCACATACCAACCTGTCCATCGGTGTTGGGGCTTCCATATCACGCTTCACATCCTCGGTTGCCTTCCCTTGGTCAGGAGTATCCTCGTAAAAGAATGAAGCCTCCAACTCGGTTTGCAAATACGTATCCTTACTGTGTTGGAAGCCTTGCGATGCTTTTCGTTTGGCGTATAGTTTTATCAGGTCGGTGGCTATGTCCTTGACCTGCTTCTTGGTTTTGTTCTTCAGCTTCTGCCATGCATCGCTGCCTAGCTTGTTTACTTTAGGCTTGGTACCTTCCTTGCCGGTGTACTTGCTGATCTTGTGCAGCGAGTTGATGTTCACATACAGCACATCATTGTCTCTGTATATGATGCGCACCGCTTCTTGCATATTGCCGTTCACCTCTATCTTCTGCAACCCGCTGTATACACCCACACCATGATCGATGTGTGTGACATAGTCTCCCGGTTGCAACTCACGCAATGCACGCATGGTAAGCGCCTTGCCCTTGGTATATGCCTGCTTTACTTTGAACTTATGATACCTCTGAAATATTTGGTGGTCGGTATAGCACACCAATTTTTTATCATGGTCTATAAAACCGTTGCTGATGGCTTTGGGTATCGGTATAAAGTTGATGTGTACGTTCAGGTCTTCGAAGATGCTTCGTAACCTTTCCGTCTGTTTGGGGTTCTCGGCAAATATGTATACCGAATATTGTTGCGTAAGCCGTGTCTTCAGGTCTTTTATCAGTATCTCAAATTGACGATTGAATACCGGCTGCTCCTCTGTTGCAAAATCAAGTGCTGCAGTCAGTTCGCTACCTGTAAGCTTGGGCAGAGAATGGTTGTACCACTCCAATAGATGACGTTCTTTCAACTTCAACAACCAACTTTCAGTGGTTTCGAAATCGTCTCTGGTCAACTGCTTGAGCCAAGCCTCTTCGTGGTCGATGGCCACGTCGTTTATATCTATCTTCTCCGGCAGCTCTTCTTCCAGCTTGCCGATTTTTCCAAGCGTAAAATCAAAATCCTTTGCCCAGATTATTGTATTCTCCGGCAAATAATCCAGCAGAGATATTTTCTCCTGTGTTTCAAACTTCGTTTCTATATTCGGGAGGATGGATACTTGCAACAACTTCCTTTCTGACAATTGCGTCTCAGGATTGAATATCCTTATGCTGTCCACCTCATCGCCAAACAACTCCACACGGTAAGGATGCTCGTTGCCGAAAGAATATATATCCAATATGCCACCACGGATGGCAAATTGCCCCGGCTCGTACACAAAGTCTTCTTTCCTGAAACCCAATCCCACAAAGCGGCTCAACAGCTCATCCACTTTCAGGTTCTCTCCCACCTTTATGCTTATCATGTTACCCGAGAGCGTATCTGGGTTCACCACCTTCTCGAACAATGCTTCCGGATAAGTGACCAACACTTTTTTGTGTGTCTCTTTTTTGCTGAACTTGGTCAACGTTTCTGTACGCAGCATGATATGGCTACTGTTCAGTTCATCAAATGCACCGGTTCTTTTAAATGAATCCGGGAAGAAACATATATCCAACGCTCCTGTCAGATTTTCCAAGTCGTTATGGAAATACGCCGCTTCTTCTTTGTCGTTGAGAATGAACACATGGTTGGCATCGCTCATTTGCCAAACCGCCGTACCTACAAAGTTGATGGAAGACCCGCGAAGGTTGTTGAGTTGAACCCTTAGCTTGGGTTCGGACAAAGAGATGCCGCCCGCAATCTGTTTAATGCGGATATCATTCCGATACATTTCCTGCAACACCTCTAAATTCATCGGCCTGCAAAAATAAGGGAAAATGGGGTTAAGATTTATTATCATTTCTTAACAATACATCGGCACATACATACGTTTATTTAATAATTAGAAAATCGATTACCCATGAGAAAACATCAAACCTTGATAATGCTGTCATTGGCATTATTGGCGGGATACCATTGCGCCGCCGACGTAAAAGAAATATCGCTGACAAGCGCACTAAAAAAGAACTATGTACAGATACAAGCCGTAGCACTGGGCGGCTATTCCAGAGAATGCTTACAACTCTCCGTCAAAAACCGAACGACCGTACCATTGAACATACATGTGGACAATGCCATGATCTTTCAGCCTGCGGATGAACACTACCAAGACCTTGTGGTGATGGGAGGGACGAAGATCGATCTGGGCCCGCAAAAAGAAAAGCATGTAGCGCTGAATGCTTTTTGTGGCAAGAGCTACGCTGCGTGCCCGCGACGAAGTATGGAATACAAATTCGTACGACAGGGTGATGAAGTGATGCAAAATGTGGCTCGTTTCATTGCGGGTCATAGTTTATACAACAGTATAGGGCAACATGCCATTTGGAGCCTTACCAACAATCATTCGTTGGCGGGCATATTCTCCTATCAAGATACAGGCCTGTCGAAACAGATAATCAAATACATCGCTTACAAAACAGGTAGGCCGATACCAGAATTTTTTACCGTACACAAAAAGACCGGCGGGTTGGACAGCGAACAAGTGTTCAACCCCGAAATAGAAAAGTATGTGGTGGTGGTGGAATGGACGAAGCCCAGCAATCGCAATATGCACGTGTTCATCTGTAAAGAAAACGGAGAACTTTTTTGGGAAGAGAACAACGAAACCATTAGTTCACGCGGTCATAAAGTGACGGTCGAGTTCGACCCGAAAGTGATACCTAAAGGCACTTATACGGTCATGCTGACAGATGATGACAATATGGTGTATCAGAAGAATGTCGTCTTGGTGCAATAATGTTTAAGATTTTTTGCTTTGCGTGCTGATCGCCTCCACGAACCAGAGGTATTCATTCACAAACCTGTTGAGATTCTTTTCCATTATCTCGTTTTGTGGAGTGCCATCCTCGCTCAGCGATTTGTCCAACTCCGGCACTAACAATTTGTATGGCATGGGGAATGCACCCAAGGCCAACACCAACAGTTGCAACAAGTTGGATGCATTGATGCCTCCCTGTCTACCGTTAGAGCCACAGGCGATACCGATGGGTTTTTTCGCCCACTCTTTGGTGAAGTAGTCTATCGTATTCTTAAGTGCACCACTGTAACTGTTGTTGTACTCAGGTGTCACAAACACTATTCCATCAGCCATGTCCAACGCTTTGCTTATGGTCAATAAGTTTTCCGGAGGGTCGTCCATGAACTTCAGGCGTTTTTCCATCACGGGTAGGTTATAGTCCTTGATGTCTATGAACGTCACCTCTGCTTTACCCGAGTCTTTCAACGCACGTTCCAACGCTCTGGCGGCACGTATGCTCAGTCGTCCTTCACGTATCGCACCGTATAAAATCGTTATTTTAAACATAAGGTTGTAATTTTCTGTATATAACAACGTTAGTATTAGAGAAATGTTCCTTTAATCTTAATATATGAAAAAGTATCTGCTTCCCGTATTATTATTTCCTTTCCTGTTCGCTTCTTGCGAAAACACCTGGGACAGTGACACACGCGATATGTTTAAACGTTCTTGCGTAAAAACCTTCCTCGACGATGGAATAGAAAAAGAAAAGGCGAACAAAATTTGCGATTGCCGGTTGGAGAAGATCATGGAGAAACACCCCAACTTCAGCGAAGCAATGGAAAACCTTCAAGAGATAATCACAGACCCTGACGTAAAGGCCTGCGAAACCATGGAATAGACTTACATGAACTTTGTACCACCGATAGCTGCTCTTCTCAGCAACACGCTTGCACGGTAGCGGTCTTCATGATATTCGTTGTACAGTCCATCAAGAATATTCAATACTTTATCAGCACCCCATTCGTCGCACCATGCAAGCAAACCTTTAGGATAGTTCACGCCTTTGGTCATGGCCAACTCAAGGTCTTGTGCGGAAGCAATGTTCAAATGCAATGCATCCACAGCCTCGTTGATAAGCATGGCGACAATACGTTCAACTATATTTCTTCCTAAAGTTTCGTCTTTGTTTGCTTCGAGCTGTACTGCACCTTCTGCATAATTGAAGAAACCACGCCCTGACTTACGTCCCAACCAACCTGCTTCCAATAGTCGTTTTTGAGAGAAGGATGGTTTATAGCGTGGATCGTAGAAGAAAGATTGAAACACTGTTTCGGTCACCACATAGTTCACATCATGGCCTATATAGTCGGTAAGTGTAAACGGCCCCATACGGAAACCGCCTATCTCGGTCATGGCCCAATCGATGGTAGCGGCATCCGCAATGCCTTCTTCCATCATACGTATCGCCTCACCATAAAACGGACGCGCCACACGGTTCACGATAAAGCCTGGTGTGTCTTTGGCAATCACCGGAACTTTCTTCCATTCGTTCATCAATGCTTTGCACTCTTGCACAATCGCATCGTCGCTTTGCACAGCAGGTACTACCTCAACCAATGCCATCAACGGTGCGGGGTTGAAGAAGTGCAAACCCAATACACGTTCCGCAGATTTACATGCGGCTGCTATGGAAGTAACCGAGAGCGAAGAAGTGTTGCTTGCCAACACACAGTCAGCACTTACTACATGCTCCACTTCGGCAAACACTTTCTTTTTGACATCAAGATTTTCGATAATGGCCTCTATCACCAATGAGCATTCTCTGAATGCACTAAGGTCCGAAGCATATGTATATTTGGAAGTAATGGATGCAACGCTCTCTATCTTTCCCTTCTCCACCAATCTGCTCAACACTTTCTCTAAACCCACTCTTGATTTGTCAAGCGCCGCTTCGTTGGTGTCGAACAACACCACATTATGTCCCGCCATTGCAGCCACTTGAGCGATACCGCTACCCATTGCACCGGCACCAATCACACCTATTATACTATCTTTTGAAAACTTGCTCATGGCTGCGAAAATACTGTTTTTGCCGCTTATGTCATGATGAACAGAAGATTACTTCTTTGGGTGAGTTGCGGGGATCGAACCCTGTTCTTTCGGCTCACAACCGAACGCTTTACCAATAAGCTACAACCACCATTTTGCAGTCCCGTCAGGATTCGAACCTGAACAAGCAGATTCAAAATCTGCTATGCGAACCATTACATTACAGGACCATGTGGTACCCCGCGGACTCGAACCGCGTTAACCGGATTTTCAGTCCGGCGCATATACCTTATGTGCCAGAGCACCAAAAAAAATCCCTGCCGAAATCGGCAGGGATCGTAAATATGATTTGTACTTCTTTTTTATTTAAGCATAACATACCCACCCCTGCCATCGGCACGGAAGAAAAAATGTTGAGTATGTTGTATTCTATTCATTGTTGTATGCATAAGACAAATACTGTGCCAAAACTTTTGTTACTACTCTGTATTCTCAATCAAGTTCAGAATGACCAAGTGTTTTAATTCGTATTTTCAATCATGGACTATTTCCTACTTGGCTTGGTGGCGCTCATCGGTTCGGGGCTGACGCTGTTCTCGGGCTTCGGCTTGGGTACTATATTGGTGCCGGTGTTCGCACTGTTCTTTCCTATCGAGATAGCCATCGCACTTACAGCCATAGTCCATTTTCTGAATAATCTTTTCAAATTAGCGCTGCTGAGTAAACACGCCGATATGTGCATCGTACTGCGCTTTGGCATACCCGCTCTTTTGGCCGCATACGTGGGTGCCAAAATATTGGTGTCGTTCTCGCACCTTCCTGCATTGTATACATATCATATCAGCGATAACGCACTGAGCATAGAACCGGTGAAGTTGGTGGTAGCCGTACTCATCATCGTATTTGCCATATTGGAGTTGATGCCGCGCTTTGCAAAAGTTTCCTTCGATAAGAAGTACTTGCCACTCGGTGGTATACTAAGTGGCTTCTTCGGAGGACTGTCGGGTCATCAAGGGGCATTGCGCAGCATGTTCCTCATAAAAGTAGGACTTACAAAAGAAGCCTATATCGCAACCGGAGTGGTCGTCGCCGTTCTGATAGATATATCACGAATAGTGGTGTATACTTCCATATTAAGAGGCTTGGGCAACAACATTAATTACACCCTGATGGCGGTGGTAACACTTTGTGCATTTGCAGGTGCATACACCGGCAACAAATTGGTGAAGAAGATAACCATCGAAACACTACACATCATTGTTGCAGTTATGTTGCTCATCATAGCTGTGTTGTTGGGTATGGGTGTGATATAGCTTGGTTTTTTATTACTGACTTATGCGTAGAAAAACATTGAAAATCTTGTGTATAGTCCTTGCAGTACTGTCAGGGCTGGAGGGTTTTGCATATGTAAACAGTCTGGTAAGTTATCGGTATGAAGTAAAAGATGGACGCTTCAATCTGGAGTTTGATGCGGATAAGTATACAGAAGAGCAGTTGGCTTTTTATTATTCACAAATAGATCAACGAGAGAAAGTAATCCTACGCGACATTAAGATGTCATCTTACTTGTTTTGGATTTTTCTGCTTATGTCCATCCTAATAGCATATGTACTTACCTTCACTAAAAGCAAGGTGCTGAAAACATAGAACTAGTATATTCCACCAACCCATACCATGTCCTTTTCACATAGTCATGAGTTTGTAAAGGTTCTCATTAACAGCATCATACTCAATAGTTTAATGCACTCTTAATAGCTTGCAACAAGCTGATTTTCAAATTCTTAAAAAAACTTAAAACTATATCCCCCTAATCATCCCCCCAACCTTACCGGCAATAATCCCGTATTTGCTGTACGTAACCTATCCCTCATCGATTTATTGTACCCTCATTTTTCTTTTTTAACCTTTAAAAAGTAATAATTATGAAAAAACTATTACTCCAACTTTGCATGCTTGCAAGCGTAAGTACTGCTTTTGGACAAAATGCGCTCTTACAGGGCTCAACAACGGGTACAATAAGCAGCAGCTCATTCGCTGACCTTTGTATGGTATCCGACGGAACTCATGCCGCACTTTTGGTTGCTGACATGTCATCTGTTTATGCAATTGATATTGCGGACAATAATGCCGGCGAAGCTGCGGCCAACACCGTTACCACAATACCCAACTTTGTGGCGGACAAACTAAACCCCTTGGTGGGGCAATCTGTCACCGTCATAGATATGGTGGTAAACCCAATATCCAAGTCGGTATACATTTTAGGTAGTGCAGGTGCCAACAAAGTAATTTTCAAAGTCGCAAAAAACGGTGCCGATGTAAGTCTTGTGGATTTGAGCAATGTCACCTACAGCAAAATGGATTGGGGTTCTGCATTGAACATCAATGACATGGCTTACGCAGACGGTAAGTTGTATGTATCAACAGGGACGTTTACATTAGACGGATCGCTTGGTTGGGTGTCAAGCCCCTTTGCACACAACGGATCTTTCTCAAAGCGCTCCACTACATTGTTTAAGTCCAACTGGGGAGGCAGCTATTTTACTACCGCGCCGTTGGAAACATTGACAATCGGTAAAATTGATGGCACCAATCGTTTGATGGGTGTTACAACTTGCGCTCCCGGTTTTTCCATTGATGTAAATACTCTTTCAGGTAGCGGATTGCTTTCTGTGACTGAAGATTTCAATATCCATCAAGGACAATCGAAAAAAGCCATATACATGCATCATGACGGCAAAGACTGGTTGTTCGACTTGCACGATAGTAAGCTATACCGTATCGGTAAAAAATATCTTGATGGCAGCCAGGTTACCGCAAACAAATACGATAACAACTCCACCTTGCTGAGAGACAACTCAGGAAATGTGAAGGCCTCACTTCCCGAAGAAGAAATAAAACTAATGTCCGGCACCACTACATTAAGCATGATTGCTTTTTGGGACAACTGGAGCATATTGTTGTTGGAATCAGGTGCAACTGGCGCATTGACACGATCAAAAATGTCTGTGGAAAACCCTTCAGATGTTTCAAACGTTGTCACCACGCAACAAATAGAAATATATCCCAACCCCGCTCATAACAATGTCACTGTCAACCTGCCAAACAACAATGCATCTGGAACCATTCAGGTAATAAATATGAACGGCTCTGTTGCTACCAAAAGCAATGTGAACGGTAAAACCGCAACCATTGATATCAGCAGCTTGTCAACCGGCATTTATACTCTGACTGTTGAGCTTGAAGATGGTACATCCATTTCGGAAAAACTGACGGTAGAATAATCTGCAATGCCGCAGTTCTTACGAATAGTCTGTTTTTATATGTTGATTCACCTGCATGCTACTGCAGGTGAATCAATCATTATATCCCGGTTGAATACCTGCAAGCCGGTAATAAGTGTTCAATTGAATACCGATATGATGAATGAGTTGAAGACAGACCTACAGCAAAAGAGTGAAAAGGTATTGGCAGTGTATATGGTTGTAAAAGGGAAACCCTCAACCACTGCAATCGCAGGCAGGTATAGCATCAATGGGGATAAACTATCATTTACTCCTGTATACGCCTTAGGGTACAATATCGAGTTTGAGATACAATACCGAACCGGAACAAATACAATAATCAAACATTTCACCACACCCAAACATCCACTTTCAGAACAAACCGCAAATGTCGTTACCGCTTACCCACTATCGGATACGATACCGTACAACACATTGTTCTTTCATGTCAGGTTCAGCCATAGCATGAAAAACGACAAGTTGGCTTACACACATATATCCATATACGATGAAGCCGGTATTGAAAGAGAAAAAGCATGGAGGCAAAAATCGTTTTGGCTGGATGATGGAAAGCTATTGGTGTTGATGATACACCCGGGCAGAGTGAAGAATGGCATTCATTACGAAAGCCCTCTATTCGACTCAGGTAAAACATATACACTGAAAGTGAATGAAGATATTGAGGATATAAACGGCAACTCGATCGCAAAAAGCTATTCGAAGACGTTCTATGTCATAGGTGAGGACAGAGTAAGTCCCAAACCTTACTTTGAAAATGCAGCGCTCCCGACTGCAGGTAGTAAACAACCTTTACTTCTTACCTTTTCAGAAAGCATGGATTATGCGTCTGTCTTCGCCGGTGTTAAACTATATAATGTCAAAGGTAAAGAGGTTGCATTAAGCATCAAAAACAAAACAGATGATAGCTATATGTTATTTCCAAACCGCCAATGGGTAAAAGGGAAATATACATTGATACTGAAAGGTGCTGTGTATGATATTGCCGCCAATAGGATCAATCGGCTGTTTGAGATCACCGATGTCAATGAAATAAAAAAAGACCAACGGCGAACTGAATGGTCTTTTGAAATAAAATAGCAATTGCTTTATACGATACGGGCTCGCCTTTGGCGAGCCCGTATCGTATTCTATATTTTAGTCTTTTACAGATTCTTCTTCAATGCCAATAGACTGAAGTCTGTATCTTCTTTTACGATGGTGTTTGTCAACTTACCCAAACCTTCTATTTCCATCTCAACCACATCACCCGGCTGCAGCCATTGTACTTGATAGTTCGGGTCGTGGAACAAACCTGTACCGTTCAGCTCCAGCAAACAACCTGTACCTACAGTACCACTACCTATTACATCACCCGGCAATATGTCTGCACCGTATGCGCAACGCTCAATTATCTCCGCAAATGTCCAGTCCATATCACCCATGCTGCCTTCGCTCAATTGTTCACCGTTCACCCAGCAGCGCATTTTCAGGTCGTAGTTGTTACCGGTATGGCCTTCTTTGGCAGGTACACGCCATTTTTCCAACTCGTCAGGTGTTACCATCACAGGACCTATCACAGTACTGAAGTCCTTACCCTTTGCCGGGCCGAGATTCAGCTTCATTTCTTCCATCTGCATCACACGGGCACTCATGTCGTTCATTATCATATAACCCGCGATGTAGTTGTCCGCTTCGGATGCCTTTACATTACGGCCTTTCTTACTTAACACAACCGAGGCTTCCAATTCAAAATCCAGTTTGTTGAAATGGTCGGGCATACAAACGATGTCGCCCGGGCCTTGTATCGCATTATGGTTGGTGAAGTACCATATCGGAAATTGGTCGAATTCAGGTATCATATCCACCTTCCTGTTGCGACGCGCCGCAGCCACGTGCTGGCGGAATGCATATCCGTCTCTGCAAGATGTGGGATGAGGTACCGGCGCCATTATGGTTGCCGAAGCGTAGGCCGTACCTTCCACATTGCTTTTACCGCTTTTGATGTCATCTTCCGCACGTCGAGCTACATCCACCAAGGTTTCCCACTCATTCAACAAGTCCTTCATGTTGTTGGGGAGCCTGTCATTAGCGGCATTCGTGTCATACAGCGCATCGTTCACCAAAAACGCCAATTGTTCTTTCCCTTCTTTCGAATATGTTACCAGTTTCATAATCTGTTATTTAGAGCCGTAAAATTACACGATATAAAGCGTTTAAGAAACCTTTCGCAAACCTTTATGACCTTATTACTCTTACAACGCGATTATTGACTATTATTGCATACAACCAAAATTGTTACTATGGCTGCATCTTACGAACAAGTTTTTGAGAACAACAAACAGTGGGTGGAGAGAATGAAAGGCTCCGATGCCGACTTTTTCGACAAACTGGCCGAGGGCCAACAACCCGAATACCTATACATAGGCTGCTCAGACAGCCGTGCTCCTGCCAACCAAATAATGGGTTTGGAACCGGGCGAAGTGTTTGTTCACAGAAATGTGGCCAACATGGTGGTAAACACCGACCTTAACGTCATGTCCGTTATCAATTACGCCGTGGTACACCTGAAAGTGAAACACATAATCGTATGCGGACACTACAACTGCGGCGGCGTTAAAGCCGCAATGACATCGCAAGACCTGGGAATACTCAACCCTTGGTTGCGCAACATTCGCGATGTGTATCGCATGTACCGTAAAGAGCTTGATGGCATAGCTGATGAACACGACCGCTACAACAGATTGGTGGAGTTGAACGTTATCGAGCAATGTACCAACGTGATAAAAACAGCGGAAGTACAGCAGCAGTATGCCGCTAATAACTTCCCTGTGGTTCATGGCTGGGTATTCGACCTTAAAACGGGCTTATTGAAAGACCTTAATATCAACTTCGAGGGAACACTTAACAACATAAAAGAGATATACGACATAACCCCCCACTAGTAAATCATAACTCTTTGGAAAGGTCGGCCGCATCGCCGGCCTTTTTTATGGCTCGATTATAATATTGTATTTGTCCAATAAGCCTGCAACACCTTGCAGTGAGAACTTGGCTTTGGCTATTCTGTTCTTATCAGGGTCTATGCTGTAATTGTATGATGTACGTAGGTCAGCCTTCTCAAGTGTAGTCATCTCAAACATGCTGCTCAAAAGGTTGCAATTATCGAACATCGATCCGGTCAGGTCGCACTCACTGAAGTCGACACTTTCCAAAGATGAGTTTTTGAAGCTTGTTTTGTTGATATTTAATTTGTAGAAGGACGAATGATTGAGCATACAATTATCAAAGCTGAACAGCACACTGAACGTATTGCAGTCTCCAAACTGCAGTCCGAGCATCTTACATCCTGAAAAACTCACATCTCTGAACGATGTACCCTGCAACTTAGCCATGCTTAAATTGCAATCCGTAAAACTGCAATCGAGGAACAAGCAGCCTGATAGATCAGCTTCTGAAAGGTTGCAATTCAGAAAACTGCAATTTTCATATTCTCCCTTTTCAAAACAGTTTTCGGAAAAGTCGATCTTATCGAATGTTTCGGAATCTTTGTAAACAGGCTCCATACCCTTAAGGTACTATTACTTTTTGTTTTGCCTCATCCAACCTGAAACGTATGGTATTCTCACATGCATGTGCATCACCATCCGTTTGCATCAACTTCAGTTTGGGGTGGTGTATCACCACTTCTTTTGCGGTAAAATGGTCTACGAACGGGCTATCGGTTATAGTTCCGTTCATGGCACGCATCACCAATGCGCCACCCAGTATTTTAGGGAATTTTTTGATGACCACAACATCCAACAAACCATCTGTCCAACTTGCGCCCGGTGCTATTTGAAAGTTGTAGCCGAATTGCCTGCCGTTTGCCACACTGATAATGAATGCCTTTTCTTTTATCTCCTCTCCGTCTATTTTCAACTGCCACTCCCACTCTTTATAGGTCCACATGTAGCGTGTGACCAACCAACTGTATATGGCAAACCCTCTACGGGTACTCTTTGCGAATTTTTTGGAAATAAGTGCGTCAAAGGCCACACCGGCATTGCTGATGAATGGTCTGTCGTTGGCATAACCTATATCCATCATGATGGTATTGCCACGGTTGATGACATCTATCGCTTCGTATTCTTTTAGCGGTATCTCCATGGAGCGAGCCATCCCGTTGCCGCTCCCTTTGGGTATGATGGCCAGTGCGGTGTCTGTACCTATCAGTCCGGCCACAATGTCATTTACTGAGCCGTCTCCACCTACAGCCACTACGGCATATGCTCCTTTCTGTGCAGCTTTTCTGGCCAATTCGGTACCGTGCTTGGCATATTCGGTATGTATTATCTCGTAGGTGAATTGTGTTTGGTCGAGCTTTTCGTCGATGGCTTTCAGTATTGCTTTTTCTCGCTCTACACCGCTTTTGGGGTTTATAATGAATACGAGATGTTCCATTGCCTATGAGATTTGAGCTTTGAGACTGAGGTCCATACTTACTGCGTGGTGTATGATGGCCCCCACCGAAATATAGTCGACACCCGTTCGGGCATAGCTTTCAATTGTCTCCAATGTTATACCACCCGATGCTTCCGTTTCGTACATGCCGTCTATCAATTCAATGGCACGCTCCAACTCTTGCGGTGTATAGTTGTCCAACATGATGCGATGTACACCACCGTGATTTATCACTCGCTGCACATCATCTATGTTGCGTGTTTCAATTTCTATTTTCAGGTTCAACCCATTCTTCGTCAGATATTCATTCGTACGGTCAATGGCTTTTTCTATACCTCCACAAAAGTCAATATGGTTGTCCTTCAGCATCACCATATCGTACAGCCCCATACGGTGGTTGTATCCTCCACCTATACGTACCGCATCTTTTTCATGCGCACGAAACAATGGTGTTGTCTTACGCGTATCCAGCACTTTGGTCTTATAGCCTTTTATCTTATCCACGTATTTTGCGGTAAGTGTGGCAATACCGCTCATGCGCTGCATGCAATTGAGCGCAAGACGCTCTGCCTGTAATATCGTATGCACTTTTGCAGACACCTCAAAAGCTGTCTCGCCTTTGGCCACCTTATCCCCGTCTTGCTTGTTCAGAATGAACGAGACATCGGGTTGCAGATACTTGAAAATATCTTGTGCCAAGTCTATACCTGCTATTATGCCGTCCTCTTTTATTTTGAGTACAGCAGTACCTTGTGCAGCAGCATCTATACTTGCCAATGTGGAATGGTCTCCATCTCTTATATCTTCTCTCAGTGCCGCTTCAATAAACTCTTTAGTATTCACACGCGTTCTTTAATGCATGCAAAACTACTAAATACATCAGTTACAAGGGTTAGGTAATCATTTCTTAATGTTGGGGTAAAACCTGTTTTGTAAAGCTATTGCCACAGCAAGCAGCCGTCCCCGTAGCTGAGGAAGCGAAAATCGTTCTGCATAGCATGGTCATATACTTTACGCCAATCGTCTCCTATCATGGCTGCCACAAGCAATAACAGTGTGCTTTGGGGCTGGTGAAAGTTGGTAACCAATCCGTCTATGATACGTGTGGTGTATCCCGGTGCTATGAGTATTTGTGTGCGAGTAAGCAATTTGTGTTGTTTGTTCAGCAGCAACCAATCCACCAAAGCCTTCAATGCATCTTTGGCGTTGTGGGTTCCGCTTAGCTCGTATGGTTCCCATTGCGTCACAGCATAGCCCGACAGGTCGGGTGTTCGATGTTCCAACAGTTTGGCTCCTATCCAATACAGCGATTCCAAAGTGCGCATGGTGGTCGTACCGACCGCCACAACCTTTCTTCCTTCTTCTTTTGCCTGTATCAATTTGTTGATGGTATCCACCTCCACATCTATCCACTCCGCATGCATATCATGGCCTTGCATGGTATCGCTTTTCACCGGCATGAATGTACCTGCTCCCACATGCAGGGTGATAAACTCCTGCTCGATGCATTTATCATCCAACTTCTGCATTACAGCATCGGTAAAGTGCAACCCGGCTGTCGGCGCGGCTACACTTCCCTTCTCCTTTGCATAAATGGTCTGGTATCGTTCCTTGTCGCTCTCTTCCACTTCTCGATGCAGATAAGGCGGCAATGGTACTTTCCCTGCGATGGACAATACTTCCGCAAAACTCAGATCGTTGTCCCAGGAAAGCTCAAGAGTGAATGACCCCATATCTCTCTCCACAATTGAGGCACTTAGCGTGAGGCCTTCGTGTATTTGTTGCAACACCATACCATGCTTCCACTTGCTAGCTCCACCTATTATGCACTTCCACCACACCTTACCGTGTTGCAGCATTGCGGTTTGTATATCACTGTATTGTTCGTGCGGCTCCAAGCAAAACACTTCTATCATACCTCCCGTATCTTTTTTGAACAACAGCCTCGCCTGCACCACCTTGGTTTGGTTGAACAGCATCAAAGCATTATTGGGAATGCGCCCCGCTATATTTCGATAAGTATCCTCTGCTAGAGCACCTTTCTTGTAAACCAATAGTTTCGATGCATCGCGGTGCTCCAAAGGATATTTGGCTATACGCTCATCGGGTAATTCGTATGTGAAATCTTCTATGCTCAGTTCGCTAGGGTGCATACTATCTTATTTCAGGAATATTGATGCCGGTGATCTTACGATAAAGGTCTATGGCATAAAGGTCGGTCATCCCCGATATGAAATCCACTATCGACAACACATTTTCGTACAACTTATCTCTGTCTCTGCTGATGGCAAATTGTGCGGGCACCAACTGCAGCAGTTTGAATGATTTTGTTTTGTCCGGGTGCAGTATGGCATCCATCAACTCTTTCAACAATCCACCGATGACATTGTAGCCCGCTATCTCTATCTGCACCACCGATTTGTAATTGTATATATGCTTGAAGGAGAAATCATTGATGACATCTATCAGTTGCTTATCCTTTTCGGGCAAGCAACTCATCAGGTCTTGCTGCAACTCTCCTGCAAGCAAGGCTTCTTCGTGCTGCATGAATATCCTTGCCAACTTGTCGGTCATCAACCCTATCCAACGTGCACGTATGTATTGCACTTTCTGATTGGCGTCTCTCAACCCATCCACTTTCTTGTTTACATAAGCCATGCTGTTGTATCCTTCAGCCTCATCAAAGAAGGGGTAAAACAATTCTTGTATTTGCTCAAGGCTGATGATGTCCAACCTATGCGCATCTTCCATATCGATGATACGGTAACATATATCGTCCGCAGCTTCTGTAAGAAATACGAATGGATGACGTGCATAAACCGTTTCATGCCCCGCTCGCTTGGGAATGCCCAATGTATCGGCTATGTGCTTGTATGTATCCGCTTCACTGTTGAAGTAGCCCGATTTCTTGGTGGCTATCAATCCCGTACTCTTGTCAAACCCTTCGTGAGAAGCACATGGATACTTCACAATCGATGCAAGTGTAGTATAGGTAAGCTTATAGCCACCTTCTTCGTTTTCGTTGAAGTTATTCGTAAGGATGCGCAGTGCGTTGGAATTACCCTCAAACAACTCAAAGTCTTGTATCTGCTTTTCGGTCAATCGCTCACCTATGGCTTGCTTGGTGGCATCGTCCAACTCTTTGAAGAATGTACGTATGGCATACTCTCCCGAATGTCCGAAGGGCGGATTGCCTATATCATGCGCCAAACATGCCGCCGCTATTACCGACGAAAGCTCGTAGCGATAAAAATCGATGAAGTTCTGCGATTCGTTGGGATATTTTTCTGCAATGGCATCACCCACAAATTTGCCCAAAGATCGGCCTACGGATGCCACTTCCAAACTGTGCGTAAGCCTGTTGTGTACGAAAACCGCGCGAGGTAAGGGAAACACTTGTGTCTTGTTTTGCAAACGTCGAAATGCGGAAGAGAATATCAACCTGTCATAATCACGCTGAAACGACGTACGCACCTGATCGGGGTTCACCACCTTATGTTCGGGATCGCCTGTTCTTCTGACACTGTATAGTGTATTCCAATTCATGCCACAAATATGGGCAATTGTTGGGGAATTGGCGATACATGCGTTTCTAAATCGCAATATCTCCTGACAACACATATTCGTAGGTGTTGTTGTCGGGTGTTTTCACGGTATAGTCGATGCTCAATTCTTTAGTTTTGAAGTCGAAGGTCCCCGTACCGCTTACGGTATAAGTTCTCAACCCCATGGAAGTGCTCACTGTTATGGATTTGGAAGGGATGTTGATGGTACCCTTATCACAATCGGCCGTGAACTCTATTTCATATAAAGGATTACCCATGTGGTCAAAGGATAAAACATCTTGACCGTTCAATGTTTCGAGCTACATATATTGCAAGCGGGTATCTCCATAAAAAAATGCTTTATCACTAATAACAGCGGAACTGCCCTTCAATGTGGTTCGTAGGTTGAACGCGCTTTGGCTTAAGAGGGTATTGCAGGGTGGCAGATTACCCGTCACCTTCATATCTATGGTATAGGTGTTCACTTTGCCTGATTCGGATACTCCCTTCAGCTTTATGGGATAAGTGCCCGGTTTGGCATAGTCGCTTTGAAACCTTACTGTTGTAGCAAAAGGAGGTATGCCACTCTGCGGAGATAAACTTGCCGAAATACCGTCCGGCAAATCCGTTACAGAAAAGTTGACTTTCAACTGTTGGCCACTTACATGCTGAATACCCAATACCAACGTGGCGCTGTCTCTGTATAGGCCGATACTGATATCGGTCAGTCCACTTACTATATAGGAGCTGTCTGTCTGCGCGGGATTGTTTGTACCGGGTGTTATATTGTTCGTCTCGGGTTTTGATGTACAAGCACTAAAGAACAATAATGCCGCTAAGGGTATCCATAGGTATCTCATAGGTTGTGTTATTTGTTCAAATATAGGTACGATATAATTTATTCAATAATTATATCTCCTTGCCCTTAAAGATATATTATCGCATTTTTACAAAACCTTTTCAGCCTTTTGTTTGTATATCATCCGATCGCTCGGTATAGCTTATGAAGAAGATATCCTTACTGTTCGTTGTATTGTTCGCAACCATAAACGCGATAGCGCAAGATTATGGCCCCGTGGGTGTCATCACCGGTGTGGTGAAAGACAAGCAAACGCAAGAACCGATTCCCAGTGTGAGCATCTCATTGGAAGGTACAGATATGGGTACCGTAACAGACATTGACGGCAAGTTCAAAATAGAGCGCATCCCTCCAAAAACGTACAACATCCGAGCAAAGTCCATAGACTATCGCGAGAAGTACGTATACAATGTGGTGGTAACAACCGGTAACAGCGAAGTATTGAACATAGAGTTGGAACGTAATACCATCAACCTGAACACAGTTGTCATCCGAAGCAATCCATTCGCAAAACCTGCGGAAACACCCGTATCACTGCAAACCATGTCTGCACAGGAGATAAAGAGCAACCCCGGTGGCAACTTCGACATATCGCGCGTGATACAAGCCTTTCCCGGTGTGGGCGGAACATCCGGTTCTGTCGGTGGTTATCGCAACGATCTTATCATTCGCGGTGGTGCTCCCAACGAGAACGTGTACTACTTGGACGGTATTGAAGTACCGGTCATCAACCACTTTGCCACACAGGGCAGTGCAGGTGGACCGACGGGTATTGTCAATATCTCTTTCATAGATGAGGTAAACCTGTACACATCCGCATTCCCTGCACAATACGACAATGCACTATCGGGCGTATTGCAAATGAAACAACGCAAGGCCAACCCCGATCATGTGCAACACAATGTAAGGTTGAGCGCTACAGAACTTGCCTACACAATGGATGGCCCCATCAAAAAAGATAAGTTAACCTTTCTTGCATCCGCAAGGCGTTCTTATCTGCAATTACTGTTCAAAGCATTGCAAATACCCATACAACCATCCTATTGGGACTTTCAGTACAAAATAGATTACAAGATCAATAAGAAGCTTACGTTCTATACCCTCGGTATAGGTGCGATAGACAAGTTCAGCTTCATCACACCTGACGAGCTGACTCCCGAAAACATATATACACTTAAGAGCAACCCCACCATCAACCAATGGAACTATACCAACGGTTACGGACTTAAAGGATTGATGAAGCATGGTTATTGGAACCTGACCTTTAGCCGAAATATGCTGAACAATGAGTTGGATCAATTTGAGGACAACCAAAATCCGAAGGAGACAGAGCGCATATTGAAAATACGTTCGCAAGAAGCGGAAAACAAAGTACGTTTCGAGTACAAGAAATTCTTCGACAAATGGAGTTATAGTGTCGGCCTAATGGGTCAGTACGACCAATTCAGCAACAACTACTATACACGTATACGCTCCGAATTACGCGATGCCAACGGCCAAATCATACAACCCGAGTTCTCCATCAACGGAACAAGCCAAATCGATTTCTTCCGTTATGGATTGTTTGCGCAAATAGCACGTAAGTTTTTTAAAGAGCGTTTGGATGTATCATTGGGAGTTCGTGCTGATGGAAATACATTCACTACTGACGGAAATAATTTCTACGAACGTCCTTCGCCACGCATTGCTACCTCTTTACTCGTTGCAAAAAACCTCAAGTTCAATGCATCCGTAGCATACTACTATAAAGTACCTCCTTACACCGTCTTAGGTTACAGAGACACATCAGGTGTATTGGTCAATCAAAACTCTGAATATATACGCAGCGACCATTTTGTAGCAGGCTTCGAGTATCTGCCAAAGCAAGACACTCGTTTTACATTGGAAGGTTTTTATAAAAGCTATATAAGCTATCCTGTCTCTCTTATCGATGGCATCTCACTTGCCAACAAAGGAGGGAACTTCGGTGTGTTAGGCAATGAGCCGGTTACAAGTTCTGGCTGGGGTAGGAGCTATGGAGCTGAGTTCATGTTTCAACAAAAACTGACAAAGCGTTTCTTCGCTATACTGTCTTACACTTACTACATCAGCGAGTTTACCAATGCATCCGGGAAATATGTTCCTGCATCTTGGGATAATCGTCACCTCTTATCATTCATAGGCGGATATAAGTTCAGACGCAACTATGAGTTAGGGGTTAAGTTCCGCTATCAAGGTGGTGCGCCTTATACTCCATTCGATGCGACTGCATCTCAACAAAACTATCTGTCAACAGGTCAAGGCACATTGAACTACGCACTCTTCAACACATTGCAATTACAGCCTTTCCATGCAATGGACGTAAGGTTGGATAAAAAGTGGAACTACCGCAAATGGTCTTTGGATGTGTATATAGATGTGACCAATGTTTATGGCAGTGTACAACCACAGTTCCCGCAATACACTTTTCAGCGTACAACTGACAACTCTGCCTTTGCCACCACAGACGGACAACCTGTTAAGACGGACGGTAGCAATGCCATACCATATATCATAGACAACAGCGACCCCGTCATCATTCCGACCATCGGTTTCATTGTGGCGTTTTAATCCTATTTTGTATATATGAAATATACAGATGGGCTTGAATCGGAACGACTGACCACACGGTTTTTGACCGAAGATGATATTCCCGTTTTCTTGGAATATTTCGAAGACCCTGTCAATTGTCGGTTCATGTCCATCCCCGACCATTTGTCCAACTTAAAGCGCTCAGAGATATTCATCAACTTCCAGATGAAGCGCTATTCCGAAAACAGACTCGGCTTACAAGCAATCATCACCAAAGACACCGGAGCATTTGCCGGTACATGTGGTCTTTTGGTTCAGGAGGTGGATGGCGTTACAGAAATAGAAGTGGGCTATCATTACCTACGCAGGTTTTGGGGCAAAGGTTATGCTACTGAAGCCGCGCAATTGTTTCGCGACTATGGCTTTGAGCATTACGATGTGCCTCATTTGGTATCCATGATAAATCCCGCAAACGAACCTTCTAAAAAAGTAGCTCACCGAAACGGTATGAGCTTGGTGAAGGAAGATGCTTCTTTCAGAGGTACGCCATACAATATGTTCTGCATCACACGGGCGGAATGGGAATCGCTAAAATAATTTCGCCTCTCAGGCAACCCTATCTTTCAACCCAGCATTTAATGTTGTAGTTATGCTATGGAGCTAACAGCAACATATTATCAGCTACCCAATATCTTTATTGAAGATTTGACAGCGACCAAAACACATATCTCTGACGAGCAGGTACTTGTAAACGAATGCATTAACGGCGATCGGATTGCCCAACGCAGCCTATACGACAGTTATGTGGACTATATGACGATCGTATGCCTGCGCTACTTGCCCAACAGCGAGGATGCACAGGAGGCGATGATGGACGGATTTTGCAACGTGTTTAAAAATTTGGCGCGTTTTGAATACAGAGGAGTGGGCAGCCTAAAGGCATGGATGAAAAAGATAATGGTGAACCAATGCCTGATGTTCTTAAGAAAGCGAAAAGAATTGGTACTGCAGGAAGAAGAAATAATAGCATCAGACCCTGTAATGGATACCGACGCTATAAGCAGACTAGGTATAAAAGAGCTGATGCAGATAATACACGAATTGCCCGACGGTTACAGAATGGTGTTCAACCTGTACACTTTTGAAGGCATGACACATAACGAGATTGGCACACTGCTGGGTATATCGCCCAACACATCCAAGTCTCAGTTGCACAAGGCAAAGACCATGTTACAAAAACGAATTTCAGGAATGAATCAATAACAACATTATGAGCAGCGATTTTGAAAAGATGATGAATGAAAAGATGGAGCAGGCAAAGCCCGAAGAGCTGATGCCCTGCTTCGATCGTAATGCCGCCTGGGAGAACATTTCAGAACGCATACCTAGTAATAAGAAAACTCGAGTATTACCGGTATGGTGGACACACGCTGCTGCGGTGGTCGTAGGCATACTTATCGGTAGCAGCCTGCTACTGTTGCAAAACAAACAAGGCAACACACCAACAGTTGCAACCATAAAAGAAACCGGACCCTTAAAAGAGATAGTTAGAGAAACAGATACTGTATTTATCACCAAAGAAATAATTACCTATACACCTACTCCAGCACCACGAAGACAACCCGTTGTACAACAACCGAAATCAAACCCTCTACCTGAAACAGCGCCACCACAAGAAGTGTTGGTACAGGAAAAGCCCATAGAGAACCCAATACCGGTAGCACCTCAACCTGAAATCACACCTGAGCCTGAAAAACAAGAGATAAAAGTGGTGCACCTGTTGGATATAGAGAACGAAGACCGCAAATCGGCACTCAACAATTACGACCCGGCGGAGGAACACAGAAGCGGCTTTGCATTGCAAATGCCCACACGACGCTTACCGAACAGAAATACAGATCAACCAAAATCACTTTTGAACAGCATCAGAAAAAACAAGTAAAATGAACCTTAGAATAGTATTTATCATCACGCTACTGCTTCCTGTCTTTACATTTGGACAAAGCCCCGTAAAGAGTGAGACACAGTTGAAGCAAGAATTGTTTGAGCTGAACAAACACAAATTCAACCACCATTTCGAAGCGGTGTTGCCGGAAGACAACTTCTTGTTGATAGACTTCCATAAATGGAGCTACTGGCCCGAAGCCGATGCTATGAACAAGATATTTGACGTAGCTGCAAAGGCCGTTCAGTCTACTACCGACTCTTTTAAGAACCCTCTTAGATCCAAACGTATAGACATACACCTACCTGTGAAGAACCGCCCTATCACCATGAGGCTCGTTGAGCATAACGATGGCAGCGACTTGCTCATGCTCGACTACGACAAGCAAATGCCCCTTAAGTTGGGTATGGATACCATCAGGATACTTAAAACCTACAAAGTAGAAAAAGATGACAACGGTGATGAGCAACGCGCAGAAATACTGTACACATTCGTACTGAAAGACCTGAAGGACATTGCAAAGATCGCAGCCAATGATAAACTTATCAATGACGTTGCAACACAGTTTGACAATGTGGTAAACGAAAAACGCCAACGATGGGCACGAGAAGACACTTGGTATCACGACATACATGTCGCCTACTCACCATTGGAGACCAATGATAGTAAGAAGTTGACAATAGACAACAAGGGCGGTTTCTTTAAAGGTTTTGACGCAAAATATTATGTAGGTGCGTCACTATTCAGGAACGATATCACACCCTTTGTTGAAATGGGCTTCTCATACAAGTGGCCGTCAAGCATTGGAGAATATGCTCAAATACGGATTTCCGCATCAGGCATCGGTCAGTTCGAAAGGATCAGCGAATCTGTGTTCAACTTTTACAACACCACTTTTGTGAATTTAGAATGGGGAACTCTGGTGAACAAGACAGGTTCTGTCATCCCCATATACGAAACATCGTTGGGTATGGGCTACATGTTTACCAACCATCCGTCCTTACTGCAACACAAGGCAATGAAACTGTTTTGGCATTACAGCTTATCGCCTTCTATGCGTATCACACCGGAGTTCTATGTTCTTTTCAGAAAGAACCAAGAAAACCTTGTTTGGGGCGGATTGACCGTTGCACTCAGGATATTATAACCATTAGTGGTTATGCCCTTCGTGGCCGTGTTCATCTTGCTCTTGTGTTGTTGAGTCCTGCTCTTCTGTAGGTGCTATCAACTCTTTGGATGATGAATAGCTTTTGACCCCTGTCAGTTTTTTCAACCTTTCCAGCATTTCGCTTTCGTCTGTACTCCAAGGTATGTCAGGCTCCAAAGCAGGTCTAATATGTTTGCTTGCAAGGTCCTTATCACCATGCTCCCAATAAGCATCCGCAAGGTACATATGTGCCTTACCGTTAGACTCGTTCAGGTCCACAGAACGTTTGAAGGCATCTATCACATCTTCTACCGTCACACCGTTTTGCGATAGCTTCCACTCATATCTGAGACACAAGCCGTACAGGTAGTACACAAAGTCGTTGGTATTGTCTTGCTCAATGTATTTTTCCAAATGCTTCTTCGCTCCACTGAAGTTGGTGCGCATCACATCAAGCGTTGCAAGTCCAAGATGCGTACTCTTGTTTTCGGGGTCAAGTTCTACCGACTTTTCAAACATGATGGATGCACTGTCCAATTTTCTGTCACGTGTAGCCACATCCTGTACATAGTTGGAGAACTCGAGATAAGCGAATGCAAGCGTTGACAACGCTTCCGAATTGTCTGCAAGGTCCATTTGTACTGCAGGTAACAGTTGTTTGATAGAGATGTTGTAGTTCTTCACCATGTTGTAATACCTGCCTGCATACATTGGCGCGTACTTCTGTTCTTCCTCCTCATAAGATACTGCGGGGTTCAGCAGTTTGGTTATGGCTTCCGCCCATCCCGGGTCTATCGGTTGTTGCGGCCAAGTGAACAATTTTATCACATCACGATCATGGTTCAATGCATTGTTTAATTCTCCCTCACGCAACATGATGGTCGATACCGGGTCTATATACACCAAGTTGAAACCCTCTTTCCAATACAAGAGTTGTTGCAATGGTTGTAACTGTGAGGTGCTGAACACTATATAGTTGAACTTATAAGTGGAATCGAAATCGTAAAACTTTTTCGGGCGGTTGTATACTTCTATATACTCGTTGAAGAAGTCTGCCGAAAACACATCAAGGTCGCGCAGGTCGATGAACGACTTGAAATCAGGATACAAATCCCACAGTAGATAAGACGATACAAAGTAATCTGAGAATGCAGGCCCTTTTAGGTTGTGTCTTTTGATGAATTCAGCAGCACCGGTCGGATTGTGCAACATGCTGATGTGCATGCCGTATTTGTTCGGCGACTTGGTGAACTCGTAATACTTATTGCTCACCACCGATATATAAAACAGTCCACCGATGGCTGCACTGACTATCATTGTGCGCTTAGCCGCTGCCATATAAAAAGGCTTATCCAACAGCTTCAGTCGCCTTACAACTTCCAACAGCATTACAGGCACAGTAGGGAACAACATAATCTGCGCAAAAGGTATATTCCTGTTTGCGGACAGAGACAAATAACCAAACAATGGTATGGTCAAAAGGTAGCCTATCAACAAAGGATGTGAGGTATATGTTTCCTTTTGCTTCCGTGCGGCAACCAACTTCATTACCCAAAACACCATCACGGCCACTATCATAGCCACATGCACTTTTGCTTGTACGGTCCAGTACATCGGGTCTGTCCATGAGAGCAACTCCGTAGTGTATTTGTTTGCCCCCAATTGACGATATATTTCAAAAGGTTGTTTCCAAAGTTGTATGCCGTTCGGGTTCACTAAAATGGCTACAGCCATGCCACCCCAAACGATTGTCAACTTCCTTACGTTTTGCAAATACTCCTTGTTCTTACTAACCACATAGGATATCAAACCACCGGCTATGTACGCACCTATCAGCACCATCCCTACCGGATAGCCTTCGTGCATATTGGCCCATAGCAATTGTAAGGGTATCAGCCATGCAATACGTTTCCACTCAAATGCGTTGGGGCGCCAAAGTACGAACAGGTATACGACTGTCAACAAATGGCTCACCATCTCCGGACGCCCCGCCATACGGAACTCCGACAATGCCAACAGCAACAATACTGCTATGGTTGAGAAAAGTGTAGATACTTGTTCACCCAAATGCTTGGTAAAATATGTGAGCAACCTGAGCAACAGATATACTATAGCCACATTGACCAATGCTTGCAACAACAACACTCCATGCGGACCGAGCCCTTTCTCCAAAAACGCTATCACCACTTCGTACAGCCACTTTACGTTTATCCAGCGGGCACCCTCCATGGTGTACGAGAACTCATCGGTTTTGGTAACCGCCATATTGTCCAGCATCCATTCCCCACTCAGCAATTGCCACCACACATCGGGTTCGCGCAGTTGCTTCATGCCCAGAACAAAGGCGGTCAAATAACATATTATGTACGGGAGGCGAGTGTATTTTTTCTGCATCAGTGGCTATTTGTCTTAAATAGTGACTGAAAATACGCAGAATAGGTTTGTATAAAAAAGAATATTCTCAAATGAAAAAGGGGAGCAAGATTGCTCCCCTATCCTAACACCTACATACCAATCAATTTTATTGCGTCAGAACTATTGTACCAAGTTCTGTTGTTTGTCCATAAGTAACATTTATGTTATTCAGTGTCACATCGGTGAATGTAATCAGAGACGCATCCAGTGTAACGGTGTAATTACCGTCGGGCAATCCCATGAACATAAAAAATCCGTCGCTTCTCGGAATGGCGACATATGTGTCCACACCGTTGGTAACGTATACCGTCACCAACGCGCTCAACGGCTGCACATAACCCCTGATACGTCCATCTGTCTAGCGGAGAATGCACGTATTACCGGCTTCAACATATACTTACCATTACCGGTCACCACAATCGAACTACCTGCATCAAAGTCTATCCATACATCGTACGAACCACCGGCCTTAAACTCTTCTTTAAGATTCAACTTCAGTCCGCTTTGCTGACCTGATGGTGTGGTCATAGCATGTGTTTGTCCATTTACAACCACAGAGTTGTTCTTTCCCAATATCAACCTCATTTGACTGATCTTACCTGCCGGCAAGTCTGCTCTCAACAGCAGTGTATCCAATCCGTTTCTGAAATCCAACAGGTTGTATACTCCCGGACGAACGGGTGTCAATGTTACAGCCGCACTCCCTTCCATGGTCACTTCCACTTGCTGTATGTCTATGTACACTGCATCGTAATCAGCAGGAGCATCGGTCAAATGAAAATTCACTTTTGCCGTGGCTGTCGGTTGAACATTGGTATTGGTTTCTTCCTTTTTACACGCGGTAAACAGAAACGAAGTGGCGATTACCGCTATTGTTGCTTTCAAAAAATTCTTAGTCCTCATAAAATCTAATTTTGGTCTTGTGATATATTAGTATGCTCTGTTTGTTTATACCCTCTTTCCAACAATCGTAACCCGATTAAGTTTCTAAAAAAACGTTAACGTCGTTATATAAGCATGATTTTCAAACGATTATATACACACAACAAAGAGGGCCGCACATTGTTCGTGCAGCCCTCCGATTACTGATTACACAACTTCTTTATTCCGCCGACGGTGAACTTCCGTCTGCACCTTTGCTTGTTCCGGCATCGTCCGTTTGCTCAGGATTGTTGCATTGCTGTATGAAAAAGTCGTTTGCTTGACTGCCCCAGAATGGGTCTTTCATATCGCCTTTGGTTTCTTGAGCAAACAACGGCTTGGCTTTTTCAAAATATTCCAATGCTTTCTTCGGACCGCCACCAAATGCTTTCGGTGTGAAGTATACACTTGTTCCTTTCAGATAGTATATACGCGGATTGCTCTCATCTTTTTCTTTTGCTGCACGTAGATTGTCCTCGAACAGTTTACCGTATGTCTGCCAACGGTTGCGACCGTCTATTATCATACGTGCTTGTGCCATAACCGCTTTCAGTACAAACACTTCGCTGTTTTCTTCCGCCTCTTTCTTACCCATCAGTGTTACTGCTTCGTCCAATTCAGCTTCCGCCTCGTCTAGTATGGCATCTCTTTTCTCCATGGTTTCTTGTGGCATGGAATATGTCAGTATCGCTTTAGCGTATGCGTTGTAATAATGCGGAGCCCACTCGTCTTTCCATTTTTTGGCTATCAGTTCCACTTTGTTGGCATACTCTGTTCTTTTGGCCGGGTCTTGAGTTGAGTCAAATGCAGCCATTGTCTTCATGAGTACGGCATTCATGTCTTGTGCCTGTACGTTGGTATAGCCTATTGCAAAAGCGGCTATCAGTAGTAGATGTTTCATAATAGTTTCAGTTATATCCTTTTTATTGTTTTAAAGTTCGTCCAAATCAAATGCTGTCAACGAGAAGTTCACACCCATAAACACCGAACGGTATATCGGCGGTACGATAGGCGATCTCGTTCCTCCGCTGTAACGGTATCCGAAAACGTTCTTATTATTGGTTACGTTGTCAATTCCCGCATATATCACAGAGAACCACTTACCGAATGATTTCAGGTAGTTCACCGTTATGCTCAAGTTGTGATAATCGGGTGTTCTGTCTCCCATAAAGTCTGCATTGGTAGGATTGTAATACGGCCTACCTGTTGCATAGTTGTATGTGGCGTTGAATTGTGTATGCCACTTCTGAACAAAGTACTTTGTTACAAGGTTCAAAGTGTGTGTGGCGATGAAGTCGGGCTGTACCTCCGCTATATAGTTCTTGAACAGTCTTCTGGTATCTATAAAGCTGTACGATATCCAATAGTCTCCGTTCTTTACCGATTTTTTATCTCTCCAGAAAAGCTCCAACCCTTGCGCATACCCATAGCCTGAGTTGTCAACCGATCCGATGGGTTGGCGGAAACTGTTCGGGTCGAATGCTCCGGTTAGTCGCTCGCGTACTAATTGGTTGTAATCTTTGTAATACGCCTCCAACCTCAAAGTACGGTCATTGTTCATGTACTGATAGTTGGCGATGTAGTGTATGGAGTTTTGAAAGCCGGGGCGATAACCCAATATATAATATTGAGGGTCTACTATCTGATAGAAGATACCGCTTGCCACAGAGAACTGTCCGTGTAATCCTGAGCGTATGGCCGCTGCAAATCGTGGCGCTATCGCATCTTGGTTGATGATGGCACTATGCTCGTAACGCACTCCCGGTTTCAGAGCCAACCAATTGATGGGCACCCACTCTGCTTCCAAATAACCCGCAACTTGTGTTTCTTCAAAGTTGCTGTTGAAAGTCGAGAAGGTTCTGTCGAAAGTAAAGTGCTGTATTTCCGTTCCCAACAATACAGTGAACTTGGTACCTGCATAATACTTTCCTTCCAACCTCATCTGCGCACGGTCGTCTTTGTTCACTATCGGTACAGTATTGAACTCTATATCATCCTGATTGTAGCTGTACATACCTGCTACATACAGCCCCCATTTCGCCTTCCACTTCTGCTGATAAGAGAGTACCGTGTACACGTTCCTGTTCTTCAATCCGAAGTCAAGCGTTTTGCTTCCATCACTCGGGTCGGGCAGGCGAGTTCCGTTCTGAAACTGCGCATAGTTGACCAATGCTTTGAATATGCCGTTCTTATTGGGTGTGTAAGTAAACTTGGTAGAACCTCCACCACCTTTAGGTACTTCGTAAAAATCGAAGTTGGTTTTGGCGATTCCGTAAAAGGGAGATAGGTTGATGTAATTACAGGATGCTTCAATACTGGTCTTCTTAAATATCTTGGATGCCGATGCATACACTCCTGCCATATTCAGCCCCATGTTTATGGTACTTTTGGTGGGTTGGTCGTTGCTGTTCAGCTCCAATACCGACGACAATGCTTGTCCGTATCGGGCACTGTATCCACCACTGCTGAACGATACACCTTTGAACTGAAATGGACCGAACCTGCTACGTGCCGCAACACCGGGCGCTGTACTCAAAAAGGCATTTTGCGCAACCATTCCATCTATTATCACTGCGGTTTCACTGGCATCGCCACCACGCACAAACAATCCCGTCTGTGTGCCTTGCTGTTGAGTACCCGGCAGCGTTTGTATCGCCCTCACAACATCGCCTTGCGAACCTGCAGTAGTAACTATATCTATCGGATTAAGTGTAGCAGACTCACTACCAGATGCCTCAAAAGACCCTGCGGTCACGGTCACATTCCTCAACTGTACCGCTCCTCGTTTCATCTTCAACTCCAGTCCTGTTACATCACCGCTTATATTGATGGGCCTACCTGCATCTTGCAAGCTTATTTCTTCGGCTACGATGGTTTGTTCTCCCGTCTCTTCTGTTGTAAAGCTGAATGCTCCCGTACTGTCACTTGTAGCACCGTCTATCGTATTCAACAGATATACATTGGCTCCTTTTACAGGGTCGCCTTTATAATCAACTACTCGCCCGCTGACTGTGGACTGAGCATGTACATGTGTGGTGACAAATGCAAAAAGTGACAAGAGCAATAAGCGCAACAGTAAAGACAATCGCATAGCAATAAATGATTATGAGGCAAATGTACAGCAGACATTGCGATGACAAAACTTTATTTCGGTGGGAAAATCTGATGTGTCGGTGAATGGCCGGTTGCCGTCGGTGAAATCGCTTAAGCGTATATCAGCTCGTGGCGGATGGTCTTTAGGTATTTCTTTTCTATATCACGCTTCAGTGTGATGTCCACAGGGTTTTCCAACAAGGTTTTCAGTTGTTCCTCCAAGTCCATAATGCGTAAGCCAAGCGGCTTGTCTATGGTGACCAACAACATGACGTCATCTCCTTCCTGAGCTTCGCCCCTGCTGTGTGGACCGTACATGGCTATTTCTTTCACCCCAAAGCCTCGCTTCAGGGTCACTTTGGCATCTTTAAGTTTTTCAATTACAGTTTCGCCGCTTACCATAATTATAAGTTACAACTTTTTTGGGAAATGCACAGATCTCATATAATTATTTTACAAATAATTATTGTATATTTGCTATAATAAACAATGTATTACATATGAGAAACAGCCCTCGCAACAACTCAAAAAACCAACATATTGGTTATCAATACCCGGTAAAATTGTTGCATGAAAAAACCTCGTTTTCGCAACAAAACGCAACAATTCTCAACCGTTAAAAATTAAGCCAGAAATCATGTTCGGAAGAGGGGGGTACCCCCGAACAGAACAAAACGTAACAATTCGTAACAATTGTCCGCTGAAACCCGCTCCTACACAGCGTTCTATATATTGTTAAAAACACCAAACATCCTTGCCCGAACGGGGTATTTTTGCTATATTTGCAAGGTTATACTTAACCCATCGAAAGATGTATTTGTTGCGTGTTTTCGCGCAGCTTTTTGTAACCGATTTTTGCCCTCTTATACAGAGGATCCGTTAAACAATTTATGAGCACAGAGAACGAAGCTGTTAACACACCCCAGCCGGGCTATGACGCCGGCAGTATCCAGGTTTTGGAAGGTCTTGAAGCGGTGCGTAAGCGCCCTGCGATGTATATCGGAGACATAGGCGTAAAAGGTTTGCACCACCTTGTTTACGAAGTGGTGGACAACTCGATAGATGAGGCATTGGCCGGGTACTGTAACAACATTACGGTTACCATACACACTGACAACTCCATAAGTGTACAGGACGATGGTCGTGGTATACCCACAGGCATACATGAGAAAGAAGGCCGTAGCGCCCTTGAAGTGGTAATGACCGTATTGCATGCGGGTGGTAAGTTCGATAAGAACACCTATAAGGTATCCGGTGGTTTGCACGGTGTGGGTGTAAGCTGTGTGAACGCACTGAGTTCTCACCTAAAAGCAACCGTACACCGCGAGGGTAAGATATTCGAGCAAGAATACTCTATGGGTATACCTGCATATCCTGTGCGCGAAGCAGGTACATCAGATATTACAGGTACACATGTACACTTCACTCCCGATCAAAGCATATTCAAAGAGAATATATACAGCCGTGAGATACTTGCAGGCCGTTTGCGCGAGCTAAGCTATCTGAACAAGGGCATCAACATCATACTGATAGACGAGCGTGAGCAAGACGAAGAAGGCAACAATGTAAGCGAGAAGTTTTATAGCGAGGGTGGTATAGTTGAGTTCGTTCAGATGTTGGACACAGCAGGTAAACGCAATCCATTGCTTGCTGAGCCGATATACATGGAGGGACACGACGAGGAGTCGAATGTGGCAGTTGAGGTGACACTCAACTACAATACTTCTTACAGTGAGCACATCTTCTCTTATGTAAACAATATCAACACTATCGAGGGTGGTACGCACGTATCGGGTTTCCGTAGGGCCATCACTCGTGTGTTCAAATCATATGGCGATAAGAACAACCTGTTCAGCAAAGCCAAGGTGGAGATAACGGGTGATGACTTCCGCGAAGGTTTGAGCGCCATCATATCCGTTAAGGTTCCCGAACCTCAGTTTGAAGGGCAGACAAAAACCAAGCTGGGTAACAAAGAGGTGATAGGCGTGGTTGACGTAACGGTTAGCCGTGTGTTGGAAGCTTATTTGGAAGAACATCCCAAAGAGGCCAAACTGGTTATCGATAAAGTGATAATAGCGGCGCAAGCCAGAGCGGCGGCACGTAAAGCACGCGAGCTGGTTCAGCGTAAGAGCGTATTGTCAGGAGGCGGTATGCCGGGCAAACTGGCAGACTGTTCCGATAAAGACCCCGCTCGTTGCGAACTGTATCTTGTGGAGGGTGACTCGGCAGGCGGTACCGCCAAACAAGGCCGCGACCGTACATTCCAAGCAATACTACCGCTACGTGGTAAGATATTGAACGTTGAAAAAGCGCAAGAGCATAAAATTTACGAGAACGAGGAGATCAAGAACATGTTCACCGCTTTGGGTGTATCTGTAGGTACTGAGGAAGATGCCAAAGAACTGAACTTAACCAAGCTTCGTTATCATAAGATCATCATCATGACGGATGCCGATGTGGATGGTTCACACATTGCCACATTGATACTTACATTCTTCTTCCGTTATATGACATCGTTGGTTGAGCAGGGTTATGTATATCTCGCACAACCACCGCTATACTTGGTGAAGAAAGGTAAAGACCAAGAGTACGCTTGGAATGAAGAGCAACGCAAAGACGCTGCCAGCCGTATAGGAAAAGGCAACGAGGACAGTGTGAACATTCAGCGCTACAAGGGTCTTGGTGAGATGAACGCCGACCAGCTTTGGGATACCACAATGAACCCCGCCACACGTATGCTGAAGCAGGTAACCATAGAAAGTGCCGCAGAGGCCGACCGAGTATTCTCCATGCTTATGGGCGATGAAGTGGCTCCACGTAGAGAATTCATCGAAAGCCATGCCAAATATGCAAAACTTGACGTCTAATCAATAGACTGACAATCAAATACTTAAAGCGGCCATAAGGCCGCTTTTTTGTTGCCCATTTGGATATATGTGGTTTTTAATGTATTTTTAATTTATGGATTAGCCGGCCCCTGTGCATCTTATCATATAAAGCAACCTAATATGAAAAACCTATTCCTATTTGCAGCGTTACTGCTGCTTTTGAGCTCCTGTCAAGACGAACCCAATACACAAGAACCCACCAAAGTCGTATTATCCGAAGCGGAAGAAATGGCTCGTTTGAATGACTATATGGCCAAGTACAAAACTCCCCCACAAACCTTTACCATAAGCAGCGACAAGCCGCAAACCATTACAGGCGATAAAGGCTCCAAATGGCATATCGATCCCGCCAACTTGGAAACGCAGAACGGGCAACCCGTTACCGACGATATTACCGTTGCGCTGATAGAGTTGAGCAATACCGCCGACTTCTTGAAGAACGACATACAAACGGTCACAGATGATGGTAGGATATTGGTGTCGGGTGGCTCTTACTACATAGGTATGAGTGCCGGTGGCAATAGTTTGAAACTGAAAGAAGGTAAATCCATAAAAGCGGAGTTGCCCAAGATGACCGATGAAGATATGGAGTTGTTCTACGGCAGTAGAGACGACAAGGAGGTAATGAGTTGGGAAGAAACCGGCAAAGATTTCAAAACAGCGTTTGAAGTGGTGAAGGAAGAAAAGAAAAGTAAAGACACTGCTTGGATGACCATCGACAGACCTAAGAAAATTGCAGGTAACGTAAGGCCCGGTGCTTGGCGTGACCCTAGAAAAATAAGAGAAGAAGAAGCCATCGACTCTATGATGTCTTACGTGAACGGTCATGCCCTGACCGGTGATGACAAAGAGAAAAACCACAACGTACAGCAGGCAAGAAAGATCTACAAGAACATTTACCAAGCCATAGAAATAGAAGAATTGGGTTGGCTGAACGTAGACAAGTATTTACAGTCTGAAATAGCAGCCATCAATATCCTAACAGACGGTATTGATACAAACTCGTTCACTAAAATATATGCCATATTCAAAGACATAAACGGTATTGTTCAAAATGATTTCTTCGGTAACTCACACACTTTTGAAAGACTGCCTAAGAATACGGACATGAAATTGATTGCATATGCTTTCAGTAATAACAAGATATTCTTCGATACAAAAGAGTTAGTCATCGAAAACAATTATCAAGATGTGGCATTTACATTTCGTGAAGCGACTGACGATGATATCAATGCATTCTTCCAATAGCTTATCGTTTACCAATCATACAAAAAAGAAAGCCTTACAAGACTGTAAGGCTTTTTACTTGAGTTCTGTGAGAACTCAGTTACCCCTATTGAAACGAAAGTTTTATTTCTTTTTTTGTTAAATCACATTGGAATATAAACCAAGTGTTGCGAATGTATTTATATAATCAGGAAAAATAAAGCCCACAGCGTTAAAATTGCTGCGGGCTTTACAATACGGTGAGTATTTTAATCTATTTCTTTTTTCTTGGTTGTTGCTTGGCACGTTCCACTTGTGCTTTCTGCATTTCCTCCAAACGCTCCTGCCACTTGGATTTAGAGGCAGGTTTGTTTTTGTTCTCTTGAATTTTGGCGTGTATCGCTTCTTCGTTGATCACATACTTCTGTATGATGAACTGCTGTGCTATGCTTATCAAGTTGGAGAAGAAATAATAGAACGTAAGGGCTGCCGCCATTTTGTTGAATACACCCAATAGCATGAATGGGAATATGAACGGCAAGTATTTCAACATTGGGTTGTTAGGATCTTGTGCGGTCATGTTCCTATTGTACAACGCAAGGAACAAGCTGGATACCGTCATCAATATCGTGAACAAACTAATGTGGTTACCGTAGATGGAACTCAACACAGGTATTTGCGCATCCCAACTGAATATGCTGTCGTATGTGGATAGGTCATTCGCCCAAAGGAAACTCTCTTGCCTCAACTCTATGGATGATGGGAAGAAGTAGAACATGGCGAATAGTATCGGCAACTGGAACAATGTCGGTAAACATCCTCCAAGCGGGTTAACACCTGCTTCGCGATACAACTTCATTTGCTCCATACCGAACTTCTGCTGATCGCCCTTAAACTTCTCACGCAACTCATCCAACTCAGGTTTCAACACACGCATCTTAGCCGCCGACAAATAGCTCTTATAAGTAAAGAACGACAACAACAAGCGTATGATGATGGTCAACAACATGATGATAATACCATAGTTGCTTATGAACTTGCTCAACAAGTTGAATATCGGTATAATCAATCCTTTGTTGATATACTTCACAAAGAACATAGGGCCATAACCGAGCGGCACCATCTCTTCAAGGCCGATACCATATGAGCGAAGTGTGTTGTAGTGGTTAGGACCGATATACCATTGGAAGTCTGCCGACTTTTCTTTCAACGGCATCTCGAATGTGTTGGAGTTCATGGCGACTATACTGCTGTCTTCCGACTTGGTATCACCTGTAATGTTCACCCTGTCCATACCGTTCTCTGAAACCAAAGCAGTGGTGAAGAAGTGCAATCTGAAGCCCACCCATCTTGTTGGGTCTTCCAGTGTCTTCTTATCAGTACTGTTGATGGTGAAGTAGTCTTCGTCATCGTTGGTGAACTTATAGTATATCTGGCTGCTGTTCCTTTCGTTTCTCAAGTCCTTCTCTGTATGCAAGGCTTGTGTCTGCCAAGTAACAGGCAACGCAGTGGTGTTCATACCTTCCAACTGAAGGTTACACTGAAGCATGTATCCTTCCTTAGGCAGTGTATATGTAAGGAATACTTTTTTGCCAGAACCCAAGTCTGCTGTAAACACTATTGATTGATACCCTTCTTCGGTAGTGGAAGTTTCCGATGTATAGTAAAGATCACCCGTTGCAGTGGCACCATCGTTTATCGGTAGTACTGCACTGAACTTATTGTAATCTCCATCGAAAAGGTATAGCGGCTTTTGCTCGTAGGTCTTGTATTGTTTCAACAAAGCACTTACAGGATGCGCTCCTTTTGTGGTGAACTCCAACTTGATGTCTTTGTTCTCCATCACCACTTTCTGCGCTTCGCCTCTGAACGCTGCAGGCAATGTTGCTGCAATGGAATCGTTCATTGCTACTTCCTGTTCGCTTTGTGCAACGGTATCGGCAACTGCAGATGTATCTGCCAGCGGTTTAGGGTGAGCTTTGGCACTTGCCACAGAATCGGCATGCTTTTGCTCTTCGTATTGAGACTTTGAATACTGATTGTAATATATGTACCCGATAAGGAGGATAACCAATAATGAAAAACCTATGACTGAATTACGGTCCATGAAATGTCTTGCAAAAATGAGGTGCAAAGGTAGCTAAAAAGCCTTGTAACGCACAAGGACTGAAATAGCTCCTATTTTAATTTTCAGTAATATTTATGATTATGTCATGAATTATTATAATTTAGTTGACCTTTATCACATTTTTTATCATATATCACATATAGATAATAGAGAGAACAAACACAAAATCAGCCGTTTAGCTATTTTGTTTAATGTATTAGTGAGACAATAAAAAACCGGAAAATCTATGTTCATTAAGAAAGATGGTGATAAGAACAATACTCCAAGCAAAGTATCGGGCACGGTAACCACAATAGCCGCCGGTACCACTATAAACGGTGATATGGAGTCTGATACCAACCTGAGAATTGACGGTAACATTATCGGCAATGTTTATTGTAAGGCCAAAATTGTACTTGGAGAGTCGGGTATCATTCAGGGTGATGTACAGTCTGCCAATGCGGATGTGTTCGGAACCATCAACGGAAATGTGGTGGCCAACGACTTGGTATGCCTGAAAGCCAAAAGCGTTGTAAACGGCAACATCAACACCAAGCGTTTACAGATAGAACCAAATGCGACATTCAACGGTCAGTGTAAAATGACTTCAGAGGGTGCTGCTGCAAAGCCGGCTAAGTCTGACAAGAAAGCCGCCGCTCCTGAATTGGTGCATGAGAATTAATTACCTTCAAAATATTCCAACTCCTCAGTGAGTTGCAAATAAGGGTGCTGTTGCGACAGCGCCCTTGTTTTTTGTGCGAAGGTTTCCTTGAACTTTCTGTGCGCATCCGTTTCGGGGAAGCGTGGCCTATGTGTGGCGGCAGTTACTATCTCACCGATGCTTTTCATCAGTGCTTGTGTCGCATCGTTCGTTGCTGCATCTATAAATCGTTCCCAAACATAATCCACAGCTTGTGTGTTGGGGTGTACCATATCCGCATTATAGTAGCGGTAGTCGCGCAGCACATCCGTTACCAATTCGTAAGAAGGGAAGTAGTATGCTTGCTCATATTTATCGCACAGTGCGTGAGCACCTTCTATCAATCTGGCTTTGCTTCTGTTGTTCTCCACCACACCGTCGCGTATATGTCGCACCGGACTGACCGTAAATATGACTTGCGCATTGGGGTTGACGGCTTTCAACTCGTCGATGGTTTTTGAAAACTCTGATATAATCTCATCAATGGTGGTCATCTTTTTATCGAACCATTGCGAAGGTGCTTTATGATTGTTCCCCACCACTTTGTTCAGCTCTTTGTGTGTATAGTAAAAAGCCGTACCCAATGATATGATGATATGCGATGCGGACAAGATATAGTCCGTAGCCTGTTGACGACTTTCATTTATCCCTTTCAACACTTCATCTATGTCCACATGCGAGTAGCGGGTATGATGCTCCCAACTGTTCCAAAGTTCGTTCAGTTGAAAGAGATCGTCCTCAGTATATTGCCTGCCGCTGATGTAGCTGCCTATGCTATCGGCAATGCTGTAGGGGTTGTACAATATGCCATGTGGATTGTACAGTATATCGAACTTGTGCTGCAGCAACTTATCGCTGATATGCTCTGCAAAGCAGGAGCCGACCAATAGTATCTTACTATGATGGTCTATCTGCTTATGCAGCGGAGCGATATTGAGCTGTAGTGTGTGCACGGGATAAAGATAGTGAGGAAATATACATTCTTCATTGCTTCTCTTCTTACGTCATTGCGAGGAGGTAGTTGATATGCCATACTACCGACTGGCAATCTTGCCTCGCGATTGTTAACCCAGTTGTTGCGAGATTGCTTCATTCGTATCAGCATAGCAAATACTCCTTCGCAATGACGGGTGTGGTAATTGTTGGTGAAGAACACCAACAAAGGCAGGTGCATAGTCATAATCTATGTATACATACGTACTTCATATTCTTCACTATTCAACTTATCCAAAATATGACTAACAATAGTATTTTGATTCTTATAGTATAATCCGATAGAGTAAGTATGATGAAAGTAGAAGAAATACTTGGCGTCTTTATTGTAAATTTTATGACCAAATGGTGCAATATGAGTAAGTATGCATTTTAAAGTAATGTCCAAATAAGAATTCCAATCAGAACAGCTGCACACTCCTGAGTAATTATATTCGATACCCGACATTTTCAACATATTTAAATATGCAACTGTTTCCATCGACTTATCATTATTGGAATAGTCGTAGGTATCATCATGTGGATTCCATGTATCTAAAGTAAAGTCACCCCAAGATTCACTATGTATCAAAAGCTGTCCTTTTTCGCTGCCGAATAACCGGTAAAACATTATTATCAGGTTATCGATACTTGGTTCCAGTAGATACACTTCAACCCTATTGGCATCACTTTCAGATAGGTTATCCTTATTCTCCCAATGGAACGGAATGTCTTTAGTATTGCTCTTGCTAAGCATATCAATACCACCCTTTCTCCTTATACATAGCCATACCCTTTTTCAATGCATCGCGTACATCTTCTATCATCACCTTGTCTATCTTCTTGATGTGGAAGCATGATTTTCCTTTCAGGGTCTTTACAAGGTCCGGGGCGAGGTCTACCTTCATATCGGGGTCAACATATACAGGCATAAAGTAAAAGCCCACATAGCCGCTCTGCACAATAAGACCACCAAAGTATACGTCATCTTTCTTTTTACCGTCTACCATTACAGGCTTCTCCACCCATAGGTCGTACTTGCCTTCTATATCAATACGGGGTTTCAGGTTGCCTTTTTCGTATTTCTTGTATTCCTTCTTTAGTGCGTTAAATATCTCCAGCAGTTCGTCCTGTGTCAGTTTAGGCATAATTAAAATGCTTTATGTGTCGTCAATATTGATAATTACTATCCGGTTATCTTCCTTTTTTGTCACAAATAGTGCCGTAATGACACTATATTTATTATGGATTGATAATTGATTGATTAATCTTGTAAACAATTCTGATAGTTAAAAATAAAGATAATATGGATCCTAATGAATTTCGCAAATACGCCATCAAGCATCGCGGCATCAGTAGCCTTACTTATGACAGCTATGCTTCGGCGATAACAAAACTACCAAGCAACCTAACTCCATATATCATTGAAGAGCGTCCGCTGAATGTGGCTTCCATGGACGTGTTCTCCCGTTTGATGATGGACCGCATCATCTTCCTCGGCGAGCCTATCAATGACTATGTGGCCAATATCGTAACAGCTCAGTTGCTGTTCTTGGAAAGTACCGACCGCAACCGCGACGTGCAGATGTACATCAACAGTCCGGGTGGTAGTGTATATGCCGGTTTGGGTATGTACGATACCATGCAGATAATCACGCCTGATGTATCCACCATATGTACAGGTATAGCAGCATCCATGGCTGCAGTACTGATGTGTGCGGGTACTGCGGGTAAGCGTACCGCATTGCAACACAGCCGCGTTATGATTCACCAGCCGATGGGTGGTGCAGAAGGACAGGCAAGCGATATCGAGATCACGTACAAAGAGATAGCGAAGTTGAAGAAAGAGTTGTACGAGATAATCGCCGAGCACTCCGGACAAAAGTTTGCAAAAGTGGAGAAAGACAGTGACCGCGATTACTGGATGACCGCACAAGAAGCCAAAGACTACGGTATGGTGGATGAGGTATTGGTGCGTAACCCGAGAAAAGAGAACGGTAAAGACGACGACAAGAAATAATCGATGATATCAAAAAGAAAAAGCCCCGCAATGCGGGGCTTTTTATGTCTTAGCTCAACACCCAGTTCTCTTGATTGAGGTGCGAGACGGTTACTTTCACCTTGTAATTCTTCTCCAAAAGTTCAGCCAGATATTCAGCTGCAAATACGGAGCGATGTTGCCCACCGGTACAGCCGAACGATACGCTCAGATGTTCAAAACCACGTGATATGTAATCTTCCACATTGATGGACACGAGCCCGTTCACATGTTGCAAGAAATCGGACATTCGTGTTTCGCGAGTAAGGAATTGTTTTACTTCAATATCCTGACCCGTCAAATGCTTGTATGCATTGTACCTGCCCGGGTTTTTGATACCTCTGCAATCGAACACATATCCGCCGCCGTGCGACGATTTGTCTTTCGGTATACCGTTCTTCTTATAAGAGAAGCTATTTATCTGCACTTTGAGTTTTATCTCTTCTGTAGGTTCTGCAATGGCATACTTCTCTTGCATGTCATCACTGCAGATAGCCTCCAACAAGGCACGTAGACCTGTATAGGTTGGTATTTGTGTATTGTCGTCGAGGAACTGTTTCATGTTTTTCAGCGCAGGGCCGATACTGGTGCGGAAGTGTGGTTTGTTTTCCAACAACCCACGGAAACCGTATGCGCCCAACACTTGCATCATGCGCAACAATACGAACTGCAAATAACCACGACGGAAATAAATTTCCTCAACACGGCTGATCTTCAACTCTTCCATTGTAGCCACATACCTATTCAGCACATCTTCTTTCCATGCCTTGGGTATCTTGGCCTTGGCTTGCCATAGTAGTGATGCCAAATCGTATTGAGGTGGGCCTTGCATGACTCCTTGATAATCGATGAAGTATACCTCACCTTCGTGTATCATGATGTTGCGACTCTGAAAGTCGCGATACATAAGGGTTTGCGGTTGTATCCTACCAAGGTCTTTGCTGAGCTGCTCCATCTCTTCCATAATGGCATTACGGTCGTATGGTATCTTTTGCAGGTCGGCAAAGTAGTATTTGAAATACATGAGGTCGGCCATAATGGCCTTCTCATCAAACTGCTTGGATGAAAAACATTGGTTGTAGTTGCACTCGGTACCGGCACGCCATTGCACCTTTACCAATTGCTCCGTCGCTTTCAAGAAGTAGTTCTTCACTTCTTCGGTATGTCCATCGCGCATCACAAGGTCGAACAACGATGTACTGCCCAAATCTTGTTGGATATAGTAGCGACGCTCTTTACCTACCTTGTATACTTCAGGCACTTTTATCTCGTGCTTGCGAAACAGGTCGGTGAAATAGAAGTAAGAATTGTTCTCCGCAACGTTGGCGTTGAATGTACCGATGGCGGAAACATCCCCGCCTGTAATACGATAGTATCTCCTATCGGAGCCTGATACCGCAAGGGGTACGGTACTTTCGGGTTTAATCTCGAAATGTTCTTCAAACAGTTTTTCGAGTGTGTTTATATGATCTGTTATTGTAGCGGTCATGCCAATTTCTTAGGATACTCGTATAATATTACTTTCTTTTCCACTCGGCTGAATTCGTTCCATTCTTTCAGTTCGAACTCTGCACCTACTATGCCGCAAGTGGGCATATTGTCCGTATGAAACATCGGTGAAAACTCATTTACGAAATCTGTGATGCCCGGATTGTGTGCCACGATGAATACCGTTTCCACATCGTCATCTATCTCGTATATCACCTCTTCAAAAACCGAAGGGATGCAATGATACAGCTTTTCGTACCATTTTATGCCGTCTTTATCGTAACCGATGGTGTCGGCTATCTTCTTTGCAGTTTGTTGTGCTCGTTTTGCGGTACTGCTGATGATGAGGTCGGGTACAATACCAAAATCTTTCAATCGTTCGCCCATAACGGGTGCATCTAGCATGCCTCTGTCGTTCAGTGGGCGCTCGTAATCGCTTTGCATAGGGTTTTTCCAGCTACTCTTGGCATGTCTTATCATGTACAACCTGCGCTTCTTCATCACTATGCTTTAAAATATTCCAACCTCAACTCCTTACCGTCAAACACGGCATAGCTGTCGTACTTTATCCAATCTCCAAGATTGATGTATAGGCTGTTGTCAGGCAATGGATATTCGATCACCAAATGCCTATGCCCGAATATGAAATAGTCGAAATGCTCGTGTTTCAACTTGTCTATACAGAACTGTACCAAGAACTCCTTTTCAGGACCTTTGAACTCGTCTTCTTTTTCTTCTGTATGCTTGGGGCCCAATTTGCTGAACCACTCCGCAAGGGCAACTCCGGTATCGGGATGCAGCCTGCGGTACAACCACTGCAAAAATCTGTTGCTCAATACACTCTTCAGAAGCTTATATCCATGATCGCCGGGACCCAGACCATCACCATGTCCGATAAAGAACTTTTTGCCGTTGAACTCTCGCTCTACCGGTTTGTAATGAACAGGAATGTTCAGCTCCTCCATAAAGTAGCCGCGCATCCACAAGTCGTGATTGCCGGTAAATGCTTCTATGTGCAGCCCTTCGTCACTTAGTTCTGCCAACTTACCAAGAAAACGTGTGTAACCTTTGGGTATCACCTTGCGATACTCGAACCATGCGTCGAACAGGTCGCCCACAAGATAGAGCTGAGCCGCATCGTGGCGAATCTCATCCAACCATTTGCAAAGTCTTCTTTCCCTGTCCAGACTACTGGCACGGTCGGGGATACCGAGATGAAAATCGGAAGCGAAGTATATTTTTTTACCCTGCGGTAAGTCCATGTACTTATTGAGTGGTAATAACAGCGTGCAAGTTAATTGAAATAATGGTATTTGTCAGCAGTTAGCCGTTGGCAGGCCTATCCTCCTTATATACATTCTGTTCCAAGTAGGCTACCATTTCTTTACTGGCATCGGTGAATTTTCTGGCAATCAGGATATCATCCCCTTTTATTTCATCAAGGTTGTCGATGCCAATACCTGTGGCGTGTGTTCTGGTGACCGCAATATCGAAGTGTGTGTACCTAAGGCTTGTATTCACCACTTTGTCCTTGAAAGGGCTGTTCAGCACTATGGTATGAAAAAACATCTCGTCCGGCAACTGTGTGAACTTGAACCTCGGGTAATAAGACGGATGCTCCTCCAGATACTTGGCGATGTAGTTGCAACAGTCTTTTGTTAGACTCCACCATGCTATACCGCCATACACCTTGGGGTGCTGTTTGCTGTACCTTCTGTGAATACCTATTTTTTTCAGATTACGTTGCGCCACTCTGCCCACCGCGTTCATGAACTTTATCGCCTTGTCTTTGAACAAAGGTGAACGTGGATTGAAATATTCGTGAAAATGATACTTGTCGTAACGATTGCTACCCCATCCGAGTGTATTCTGCTCCGGCATTTCCAAATAAGACATATACTCGGAGCCTGCATGTTTTTCAAAGTAGTTGTGGAAATAGGCCATCGATTTTACATGCAAGCATTCGCCACTCAACAGATGCAGATAATCAACATCGTACTTCAAAGCTTCGTACATCAGCTTTAGGGTGGCATCCACTATACGTATAGAGCCCCATTGTACATTTACCCTGTCTTTTATAAAGGTAACATTGGGCATGGCTTGGAGCTTTTGCCAATATTCGTCCGCCCTGTCTATCTGCCTTTTCTTATCTATATGTATGACGAACATATTCCCTTCATGATCCATACGCTTCACCTGCGTATAAATATGTTCGGGGCTATGATGTGTCAGAATAAGAAAAGCGTGCTTCATGTGCTGTTATCGGCCGTGCAATATACTATATTCGACGTATATGCATCTGACGGCGGGTTCAATGGTTATATGTTCTGTCCAAATGTGAGCAGATTATTATCAGGGTCCAACAAAGAAAACTCGCACTGCCTCCAAGGTTTGGTTTCCAATGGCCCATTTGGATGTATCGGCACCATATTATCAATCAACGACGTGTATAAAGTATCAATATCGTTGGTGCGTATATATACCTGCCCATAGTTAACCAAAGGATCAAGTTCCTTGAACAAGAAAAAATGAAGTTCAATATCATCTTTCGATAGCATCAAGTACTCCTCAAAATCCCCACCCACTTGTTTGAAGCCAAGACTGTCTATGTAGTAGCTCTTCGTTATGGCCTTATCGCGCATTGGCAGTTTTGGATGTACACCTGTCAACATATTGTTTCAATTTATGGCAACTTACTTCAATCTTTCCAACTGTCCTTTTCGTTTGACAATGTTCTTATAATCCCATTGAATCTCCTTCGACTTTTTCAGCCAGCGTTTCAGGTCTTTGGTGTTTACTTCCGATACGTCTGTATAACGCGCTTCCGCAGCTTTGAACTTGCCTTCAGGTGCAAGACCCAACTCATCAAAAGATTGTCCGCTCCAGAACAACAGGCGCATACATCCTTTCAGCTTGTGATAACCGGTTATGGGATTACCATCCAAAAACCATACAGGGTGACGATGCCATATCTTATGTTCGGCTTTGGGTAAGGCTTTACATATTTCAGTATAAAGCAGGTCTGCTACTGCTTTGTCATCTTCAGACAGCTCGTCGTGGTATGCTTGGATGTCTGTGTTCATTGGTTGTATTTAATAAAATATTTAGGGATCGGAATCAAAGTGGGTAGGCATTTTTAAAACTCAACTATACTTTAACCTTACGATTTAATATATTTTTAAGTACAAACAAGAATCCTAATAAACACAATGTTGCAGCAATTGCTATAAAAACATATTTGGTGTATGTTTTATCTACTGCTATTACTTCCGTATTAACTTTCGTCTGTACCTTTCCTATAATTCTATTTATAGTATTAGTATCAATTGTAACTAATGAGACATACCATCCGTTATGATCTAAACGTACGGTATCTCTCACCTGTTTCGAAATAATTGAGTCGATATTGTTTGCAGCATATGAAATAGACTTTATTATATCTTGCCATAACGGCTCGCCTAACCTGTAATCTCCATTATATATAATTTTTATTCCAATTTCGTTTGTAGAATTATTATTAGTAGCATTTATATCAAGTGGGGCATTCTGACTTTTATACTTATTCCACCCATTTTGGCTAATAGATATATCCTCCTGCTCCCAATAATATTCAGAAATATAGTTATCGTCAATCTGACGTAGAGTATCATATGCAATTGAAAAAAAGTTTGGATTTTCACTATTAGGGAACATTAATGGTGCGCGATTAACCGTGACATGAATTTTAATAGTAGTGTCTTGTCTACCCAGTATTTCAACAACATGCGATACAAGACTATCGACAAAAAATTCGTTTTCATAATCACAAGATGACCTGTAATAGATTGTCAGTCCCTTCTTACTGCTAATCCAAATGCAATCTACATTAGCACTTGTAACAAAAGGCTGTATAACAAATAAGACTATAGTAAGAATGATACGCTTCATTAACTAACTACTTGCTATAAATATACACAATGACCGTTTCAGGTATACAGCAGGTTATTATTAAAGCATGAAAAGTAATTAATTCCTACAATCGCTCCGCCATACCCAAACCAAACAATGCATAATCATACACCGCAGGGTCTTTAGGGTTCATCTCGCGTAAGCGTTCGGTAAGCAGTATGGCATTTTTCCAATCAGACTTTTCATTGTCTATCAGTTCCAACCTTGTCGCTACTCTTGCCACATGCACATCCAATGGGCAAACCAATTGGTGAGGTTTTATCTTCTTCCATATACCGAAGTCCACCCCCTGTTTGTCTTTGCGTACCATCCAGCGCAGATACATATTGATGCGCTTGCAAGCACTTTTACGCGCCGGTGTGGCTATATGCTTTCGTGTACGTTCAGGGTGCTCGATGGAGAAGAAGTAATTATGAAAATGTATCAATGCCTGCTCGACCGTTTCTTCATTGTACTTCTTTGCAGGAACGAAAGCATCTTCTAAGCTATCGTGCTGTGTATAGTGGTACTTCAATAAGTGAATGAAATACAGCAGATCGGTAGCGTTGAAAGTACGGTGTACAAATTTCAGGAATGTTTTTAAATCAGACTCGTGATGATTGATGATAAACTCATGCGGGTTGTTATCCATCCACTGCATCAGCTTGTTGCAATTGTTGATGATGGTGGTACGGTTGCCCCATGCCAGTACTGCGGCAAACAGTCCTGCTATTTCTATATCCTGCTGTTTGGTGAATCTGTGAGGAACCGATATAGGGTCACCCTTAATAAAAGAAGGCTGATTATACAGCCTTACTTTTTCGTCTAACAGTTTCTTTATGGGAATCAACCATTCATCCATAACTAAAACATGCCCAAAAACTTCTTCTTCCTCATTTTGATAATCACTTGGTCGTCGTATGGGCGGTCGTGCTGATTACGCTTTGCATCTATTATTTTCTCTACAACATCCATACCGCTTGTCACTTGTCCGTATACGGTATAGTTGCCATCCAAATGAGGCGTACCGCCGATGGTCTTGTACACTTCGCGCTGTGCCGGTGTGAATGTACGGCCCGAACGTTGTGACAATTGGTCCAACTGCTCATCGGTAAACTTCTTACCAACCACAATATAAAACTGGCAACCCGAAGATGATTTGTTGGGGTTGTTGTCACGAGCAGCTGCAAGTGCGCCGTATTGGTGGAAGTTCACGTCATTTATCTCGGCATCCACACGGTAGCCCACATCACCATTACCCAGCATTTGGTCTTTTTTGGCATTCTTCGAATCGGGGTCTCCACCCTGTATCATAAACTCAGGTATCACACGGTGAAACAATGTGCCGTCGTAAAACTTCTCTTTTACCAACTTCAACATATTGTCCCTATGCTTGGGTGTGTTGTCAAAAAGTTCCATCGTCACTTTACCGTATGCGGTAGTGATAATGATGGTATTTTTCTGTGCATTGGCGGAAAGCATCAGCGCACTGAATAAAAACGAGAGGAAGATGTTCTTCATAATTGACAGTAAATATCAGATTTTAACAATAGTTCGCTAATTTAAGATACGAACTTTAGGAATTATCGGTATCAGCCGTTAAAATATCAAAAGTATGAGTGCCAAAAAATATACCGAAGGTCTGTCTAAACTGTTGCCGGAATGGACATGGAACCAAGCTCTAAGGAAACCACTGACGGTATTCAACCCCGCCAAAGCACCCGAAGAGCAGAAGTTGCCTACAGAGCCGGTCTACTCATTGTTCGACTACGATGCCGAAACCTATGAGGAGAAAAAGAATTTGAGTTTTGAGGACTGTAAACCATATAAAGAGAAAGGCAGAATAACTTGGATAAATATCGACGGACTGCGCAAAAGTGAAGTGGAGCAGCTCTGTACTCACTATGGTGTACACCACCTTTTGGTGGAAGATATATTGGTTACGGGTCAGCGTGCAAAGATGGAAGATTCCGACAATGTGATATTCTGCTTGTTGCCGATGCTCTACTACAACGAAGAGCGCAGAGAAGTGGAGACGGAGCAAGTAAGTATCGTACTGGGTAAGAACTTTGTACTCTCTTTTCAGGAAGACCCTACAAGAGATGTGTTCGACCCGATACGTGAAAGAATAAGGCGTGGTTCCAAAAGGTTGAGAAGCGGTACTGCCGACTATCTCTGTTACAGCCTTATAGATATCATTGTTGACAGCTATTTTACCATAATAGAAAAAATAAACTCGAGGATAGAGCGCATGGAGGACATCCTCTTGATGCAAAGGAAAGAACAGGCCGTGATGGGGCGTCTCAGTATCCTACGTAGAGAAGTGATACTCATGCGCCGCAATGTATCTCCGGTAAAAGAGTTGGTGCATGCGTTCATTCGCAGCCAGAGCGACTTGTTGGAAGAAGAGCATGAGAAGTATTATAAGGATGTACTAGACCACACCACACAAGCCAACGAATACATAGAGAACCATCGAGACATGGTGATGAACTTGCAAGACCTTGCTGCCAGCCAAATAAACCTAAAGATGAACGAGGTGATGAAAGTGTTCACGCTATTGGCAACACTCATGGCTCCGGCAACTGTGATAGGCGGTATATTCGGTATGAACTTCGATGTGATACCGCTATCGCATCAGACAGACGGTTTCTACCTGACGGTATCGCTCATGTTGTTGATACCGGTCATCATGTGGATATACTTCAAACGAAAAGGTTGGTTCTAGGCAGACTTGTCGTAAACAAATAAGGTATACTCACCGTTGCCCCACAGAAACATATTGTTGGCGCCTTTATCCATTTTATACAGTGCCTTGCATAGTTTGGGGTACTTCTTCAGCCAATCTTGCTGAAACCAAGCGGGGAAGAAGATGGAATAGCCTCTCCTTTTTTTCAATTGTAATGATGTTCCTGCAAATGCCTTTTGAATATCCGAAGGAGTATATGTTTTGCTACCGAGTGACACATCGTTGGAGTACCCTCTCCATATGCTACCCCAACGTGCCATAGCCCTGCCGGGACGCAGTTTGAGTATGTTTATGAAAAACTCTGAGAGGTAATACTTGTTCACGAAGGTCAATACTGTTGTTCCTCCCGGATTCAGCCTCTCTTCAATGATCTTCGCGGCGGCCTCCAAAGAGGTTACTGTATTCAACGCACCGAAGAACACATATATGATATCAAACTTCATATCGGCAGCCACATGTTCGTGCAGCTTTTCTATACCGGTATTGACAAACTTGGTATTGGTCAACTTTTTATCTGCGCACAATGCTTGGGCAGACTCCAACATTTTGGCGGATACATCTATACCCATCACTTCTGCATAGGGATACTTTTCGGCAAAGAATGCCACATCCATACCGGGTCCACAACCGATGTCCAATATTGCCTTCGGCGACGAATGATTTACGTACTCTCTAAAAGAGTTGCGCATGCCTGTAAGTATCGGATTGTTATCACTCTTACCATGATGCTTCTCTGCAAACAGGTCGAAATATTCGCCTACCTCGTTGTAATATTCGCTAGTTTCTTTTGTCATACCGTCTAACACAATGTTTTAAGATACTCGTCAATATCGGGATTTTTCATTTCGTAACTCTTTAGCAGGTCTTCATGCTCCGTACCCAACACCACTTCACAACAAATGGAATTCGTCGTCGTCTTGTCCATGATGCTTCTCAATTGTTGTTTGCTGTAAACATCTGTGCCTTCTGTATCACATGCTTTACCCACCTTTGATATGAAATCACGATAACGAAGCTGTTGCACCGTGTATATATTATAGGTGCGCCCATAGTCCGCATGCGTTGCATAATGCCACAACATACCGGCACAATCCTCAACTGTTATCAGCGACATCATCCTTTGAGGGTCACCATAAACGGGAACTGCTTTTTTCATTCGCATATAGCTCTTATACACCTGCTCAAACCAAGAACCGTTTCCCAATATCCACGGGGCGTAGAGCATCATTACATTTTTATTGCCGCTTTTCAACTCGTCGAGAATCGGACGTTCGGCATGTACATAGTACTTGGCAAACCCCTCGGGTAACAAACGGGCACTTTCTTTTACAGGAGTCTTATTTGTTCCATACATCAACGAGCCAGACAGATAAATCAACTTTGGCTGCTTGGGCAATCGAGATATGTTTGCCAATAGTTTCCTGTTGGCACTTTTACCTTTAAGCCCAGCCGCATAACGCCCGAAGTCTCTCAGTCTTTTTCCTGAAATACGCGCAAGGTGAAAAATATAATCAAACGCTCCACGCTCAAGGAATGTATAACTGATTGAGGTGAGCGATGCTTCGTGATATTCCACGCCCGGGTATATGTCTGCAAGTTTGTTATGCACAATTGCTGTGACATGTACCTCGCCGTTGACGGATAACAATTTCAGCAGACGACTGCCGGTAAAGCCCGATGCCCCGATAATTAAAACTCGCATACCAAGTAATCACAATATACTTATGATGCCACACTTATGTTACTCAAGACTTTCTTTTGGTAATTGAGTGGATGATGTTTGGAAACGTACCATTTTGTTTTCATGGCCAGATCGTAGTCTTCCATCGGGTACCCTTTTTTACTCCACTTCTTGCGCCATAGCGTATCTGTAAGATTCATCAAAGCTCTGTTAAGGGAACGTGGGAATAATATATTGAATATGGATTCAAAGATTTTTTTCAGCGGACGTATATCTTTCACTGTACCTACCGTGTCTGTACCGGTAATGGTATTGGGGAAAAAGTCCTTTACCCAATCTCTGTTCTCGTTTTGAAAGGCAGTATACACATCCATATTGTATATGGGCAGTAACGTGACTATTTCCGTAGCGGTGAATACATTCTTTTCGTCCAAACACATCCGCGACTCATCTATAAAATAGTTCATACAGAACGAGTGCTCCTTATTGACAAGGAAAGTTAGCTTCTTGAATATGTGTAAGAACGAACGACATATCCAAAGCCTATCCGCATCTGTAATAATGAAGAAATCTATATCGGAGTTTTCATCCGCATATCCTTTTGACAAAGAACCTGAAATGCATATGCCTTTTACAAACGGGAAGTTGGATATGATGGCGGCACTCTTCTTCGCATCGGCTATTTTGGCCTTGGCCACATCAGCTCCCACCAAACGTTTCACATATACACTTTCATTGTCGGCAAGGGAATACATACCCCTGTGGGTATAAATGCTGTTATTGCTCACCATCTCGGAAAGCGTGTGTGTAAGGGTATCCTTATCAACCTTTTTACCCAAAAACTTATGTATCTCCTCCGCATACAAAGGATGCCTGAAGTAATGAAAGTACCTGAGTGTCTCCAATATGTCTGTCCTTGCGTCTACCGATAATACAGTCTGCTGCATGTAATGCCATTTAATGGTTACTTGCTGCTTATCGGGGCGTTATAGATTATTCCGGAAAGAGTATAAGAGGTAGGAAAACGTTACACTAAAGGTAACAAAGAATAAGATTATAACACCATTAAATCTGTTTAAGGCCACACATTACGGAAATCATACATTTTTATTTATAAGTTGAATACTCTGATACAAATGCTATTTTTGCTTCTTATATCGTATTAATACCCCTAAAAAAGCAAACATGGTAGATCCGGTTAATGATACACAACATAAGCCGAGCAACTCAACATTGTATGACAAAGTCATATGGTATCTGCACAGACTGCTGTTCGACGCTAAGAAAAAGTTCGGACTGCTACTTATTTGCTTGTTGCTACCGACAGCATTATTGCTGTTCATGAACTACCGAAAGTCCAATACTTACAAAGCAAGCTTCACTGTGATATACGAAGAGTTGGTAAGAAAAGTGTATGGCGACAGGCTGGATAAAATGAACGCCATCATACAAAACCAACCCGAAAAAGTACCGGGCCTTTTGGGCATAACAGACAATGCCTGCAAATCATTGGTAAAAGTGGGCGGTACTAACATATTGGGTGAAGAGTTGAGCAAAGACCTGAGTCTTGATAAGATACCTTTCATAGTATACTTCTATGTAAACGACACATCATACATTTCCGAGATACAGGCAGGTATCATCAACTTTCTTGAAGACGGAAACGCCTTCCTGACAGACAAGAAAGAAATAAAGATCAAGGAAATAGAAGAAGAGCTTATATTCATCAACAGTCAGCTCTCGATGATGGACACCCTGAAAAGGAAGTTCAACAGCACCAGCATGCAATCAAGCGACAAGACAGACATTTCCTTAAGCTCAGTATATCAACTCTCTTACGAACTGTACAAGAAGAAGCAGGATCTGGAGAAAAAGCGCGAAATGCCCCGCAACATATACGTGATAGATGATGCTTTGGCACCGATGCAAGGCAACAGGTCTTATATCATAATGACATTGGCCGGCCTTATCTTGGGTTCATTCCTGTATTTGACACTGGTTTATCTGCTGATGCCGGCCATTCGCATGAAAGAAGACTAACGCTTTTCCTGACAAAGCTCAATAAGCACTCCGTTGGTAGACTTGGGGTGCAGGAAGCATATCAGTTTATTGTCGGCACCTTCTTTGGGAGTTTCGTTCAGCAATTGGAAGCCCAAGGCGGACAAGCGTTTCATTTCTGCCTCTATATTATCTACGTCAAAAGCGATATGGTGTATGCCTTCGCCTTTTTTGTCTATGAACTTCTTGATGGGACTATCCTCATTTGTAGCCTCCAGCAACTCTATTTTCGATTCTCCTGTTTGAAAAAAAGCGGTCTTTACTCCCTCAGTATCAACTGCTTCCGTTTTATAACAAGGCGTGTTTAGCAACTGCTCAAACAGTGGGATTGACTCTTCTAGGTTCGATACCGCTATACCCAAATGCTCAATTTTCAGCATATACAACTTATAAGTTTTAAATATAGGTTCATTTGCAGCTACAATGTACGAAATGAGGATAAAACCCGATAGTAACGTACCTTTGAAGGCGTAAACTATAGTTCAATTTCAATATTTGTATGAGTATCAAATTGCCAATTTATATGGATAATAATGCCACGACGCCTTGTGACCCAAGGGTTGTGGAGACAATGTTGCCATATTTCACCGAAAAGTTCGGTAACGCCGCAAGCCGTAGCCATCCTTTTGGCTGGGTTGCTGAAGAAGCAGTGGATTATGCACGTGAGCAAGTTGCCAAACTGATCAACGCCAATCCCAAAGAAATCATCTTCACATCGGGTGCCACAGAAGCCGACAACCTTGCATTGAAAGGTATTTTTGAAATGTATGCTTCCAAAGGGAACCATATCATCACTTGCACCACAGAACATAAGGCGGTTTTGGACACGTGTAAGCACCTTGAAAGACAAGGAGCAGAGATCACTTATCTGAATGTGAAAGCAGATGGTTTGGTTGACCTGCAAGAGCTTGAAGCAGCCATTACAGATAAGACCATCCTTATCTCCATCATGTATGGTAACAATGAGATAGGTGTTATACAGCCTATCCGCGAAATAAGTGAGATAGCCAAAAAGCACGGTGTATTATTCTTTACAGATGCCACACAGGCAGTAGGTAAAATACCAGTTGATGTAATAGCCGACGGTATAGACCTGATGGCCTTCAGCGCACACAAAATGTACGGCCCCAAAGGTGTAGGTGCTCTTTACGTTCGTCGTAAAAACCCACGTGTTAAGGTAACCGCACAAATGGATGGCGGTGGCCACGAACGTGGTATGCGTAGCGGTACCATGAACGTACCGGGTATCGTAGGTTTCGGTAAGGCTTGCGAACTGTGTATGAACGAAATGGCCGACGAAGCTGCTCGCTTGAGCAAAATGCGCGACAGGTTGGAAGAAGGCTTGAAACAAGTGGAAGAGTCTTATGTGAACGGCAGTGTAGAACACCGCCTACCACATGTTTGTAATATATCTTTCAAGTACGTGGAAGGTGAAGGTTTGATGATGGGCTTCAACAAGAACATAGCGTTGTCGAGCGGTTCTGCATGTACGTCAGCATCCCTTGAGCCATCATATGTTTTGAAAGCATTGGGATTGGGCGACGACCTTGCACACAGTTCATTGCGTTTCGGCCTCGGTAGATTTACCACCGACGAGCAGATAGACTATACCATCAACGCCATAACCGAAACGGTTAACAAGCTTAGAGAGATGAGCCCGCTTTGGGAAATGTTCAAAGAAGGTATAGACCTTGATACCATTGAATGGGCACACCACTAAAACCAATTATTAAAACAACAACGAAAAGAAAAATATTATGGCATATTCCGATAAAGTAATCGACCACTACCAAAATCCGAAGAACGTAGGTACGTTGGACAAAGGCAAGAAGAATGTGGGAACAGGGCTTGTAGGAGCTCCTGAGTGTGGTGATGTGATGCGCCTGCAGATTGAAGTAGACGAAGCAACAGGAGTTATCAGCGACGCGAAGTTCAAAACTTTCGGTTGCGGTTCCGCCATCGCTTCATCTTCATTGGCCACAGAATGGCTGAAAGGCAAGTCTGTTGACCAAGCTTTGGCCATCGACAACATGGATATCGTAGAAGAGTTGAACCTACCTCCGGTAAAAATTCACTGTTCAGTATTGGCAGAAGATGCCATCAAAGCCGCCATCAACGATTATCGCGTTAAGAACGGTCTTGAGGCTCTTAACCTTGAAGAAAGTAAACACTAAGCTGAGATAAGGTTTGTGACAAAACTTGTTTTGTTATGATACACATAAGTGATAAAGCGAAAAGTAAGATACAGCAGCTGAAGAAAGCTGCCGACCTGAACGGAGAGTATTTTCTCCGCGTGAGTGTCGTAGGCGGTGGTTGTTCAGGACTGTCTTACAAGTTGGACTTTGACAATGAGTCTCAGCCCAACGACCAGGTTTTTGAAGAAGAAGGTGTGAAACTCGTGACCGACCTCAAGAGCTTCTTGTATCTCTGTGATACCACTCTTGATTTCTCTGACGGGCTTAACGGTAAAGGATTTCACTTTATCAACCCCAATGCAAGCCGCACTTGCGGTTGCGGAGAGAGCTTCTCGGTATAGCAATGACATTAAGCATAAAAAAGCCCCGAATCGTTCGGGGCTTTTTTATTCGCTTTCTTTTTGTTCTTCTGTTTTTTCGGCTTCTTTGGTTTCCAGTGTGCCGAGCTGCTTGGTCACCTCATCCAGCTTTTCCTTCTTGTGCTCCAACTTCTTCTCGGTTTGGCCGATGAGTTTGGTCAAATGTTCTCTTAGCTCATGCTCCTTCTTATCGCCGGGAGTTATGTTATTGATGGCTTCTTGAAAATCAGCCAGCTTTTCTTCTTCTTCCCTTATTTCCGCTTCCAACTTGTCAACAAAATCATGTGTTTGCTTCACACGCTCTTTGGATCTGCTTTCATATGCTTTCTTCCTACGCTCGCGGCTGGCATCCTTGCGGTTGAAAAACTCTTTGCGTGCACCTATGAATCTCTTCCATATCTCATCGCTGTGTTTACGAGGCACCGGGCCTATCTTCTTCCACTCATCCATCAGTTCGTTTATCTCCGCCGTGGTCTCACGCCATTGAGTAGAGCCTTGTAGATCTTCAGCACGTTTTAGTAAAGCCAACTTTTTCGCATAGTTGTCTTCCAACTCCACTTTGAACGATTCAAAATGTTCGCGCTTGCGGTTGAAAAAATGATCTCTGGCTTCGTTGAACTTCTTCCATATGTCATCCGACTTGTCTCTTGGCACACGGCCTATCTTCTTCCACTCGTCCATGAGTGTTGAGTAATCGTCAGTCGCTTCCTTCCAGTCTTCTCTACCTTGATATTCTACCGCCTTGGCTACCAAAGCTTCCTTAGCAACATAGTTTTCTTCCTGCTCTTTCTGGATAACGTCGAAATGTTCTTTCTTCTTATCAAAGAAGGTGTTCTTGGCGGCGATGAACCTGTTCCACAACTCTTCATTCTTGTCGTGCATCGTATGGCCTATACCTTTCCAACGCTCCATCAATTCCTTGAATGCCTCTGTGGTTTCTTTCCAATTGTCCGATGCGGCTAATTTTTCTGCCTGGTCCACCACTTCCATTTTCAGGTCGAGGTTTTGCAGCAATTCTTTATTGTAATCTTCGTTGTGTTCGCGCTTGCGTTCAAAGAACTTATCTCTGGCCGCCTCAATTCTGCTCCACAGCTCATCGTTACGCTCTTTTTCTATATGTCCTATCGCTTTCCACTCTTCGGTTACGTTTTTCAGGTCCTCGGTAGCGGCTTTCCAATCTTCGCTGCCTGCAAGTGCTTCCGCCTTTTCAACGATGGTCTTTTTCTTGAGGAAATTCTCTTCAATGAACTTTTGCATTTCGCCTTCCATAGCGGCAAGCGGTTCGTAAAGCGCATTGAAGTCGCCTAATGCGTTGGCATGATATATATACTCTTTGGTACGCTCCAGCTTACCCAGCAATTTCAGTTTGTCCTCTTCGGCCTTGTACTCCGTTTCCAATTCGTCCACTTTACCTTTTATCTCGGTAAACTTTTCCGTCAACAGATTGAAAAGCGTGTCGGGGCTTTCAGCAGAAAAGGAACCCATTGTCCGTTCTTTTCTGTCACCTATGGCTTTCAACAGTACATCCGTACCGTTTGCCAACTCAAAAAGGTCTTTACCTGCGAAGTCTTGTTGCTCCCACCACGTGCCAAGGTCGGGTGACTGATTACTGTCCTGATTCATACCAAATACTTTGTGTTACAATTAATGGTCGAACGGTGCTTTTATTTTGCACCGAACACTTTTCTCAGTAGGTCTGTAACCCTTGCCGAAGGGTTTTGCCTTATTTTGTTTTCTTCTTGTTCCACTGTTACAAACAGGCCCGAAAGTGCTTTTTCGGTTACATATGCCGTAAGGTCGGGATTTACCTTGCTTACAAATGGCATTTGATTATATAGCCTGAATACTTCTGCCCAATATTTTGTGGCATCTACTTTTCTGAGGGAGTTTTCGATCACCGGTCTGAATGCATTGGTCAGTTGAGCGGTGGTTTTACCTTTCAAGTACCTTGTGGCCGCTCCGTTACCGCCTTGCAAAATGCCCAAACCGTCTTGGATGGTCATCGCCTTGATGGCGTTGATGAATATCGGTGCCGCTTGTGCCGCAGCATCCTCCGCAGCCCGGTTCATGGCAAGTATGGCTTTGTCCACCTCGCCGCCAAGCCCTACGGAACGTAATGCTCTTTCCACCTTCTGTGCTTCGGGTGGCATCAATATTTTTATCAGCTGATTGCCGAAATAACCGTTTATGGTATGTAATTGGTTTCCTGCATTTTTGGAACCTATCTCCAAAGCCTGCTTAAGGCCGGATATTATTTCAGAGTTGGATAAGCTACCGACATTGCCACTTGTACCACCTTTAATGATACCATCGGCCTTCTTCCAAAGGTCACCGAAAGACTGTGCCCTTACCTGCTCGGTAAACGGAATGGTTAATACTGCACCTAAGAGGAATAATCTTTTCATGACGACAATTTACGACTTTTCGGTATATCCGACGCGTATTACATGCCGCCACCGCCGCCGCCATCACCACCGTCACCGCCATCTCTTATCAGGTCGCGGTCTTTGTTGGTTTCAGGTTTTTGCTCTTCTGATTGTCCTTTTTTACCTCTTTTGCGGGAGCTGCCGGCCTTCTTATCATTACTGCCAAAGCGATAGGAGAATGTCAAGTTGCCGATTCGGGTTTCCATATTTCTGTAATCGGTCTGGCTGATATTGCCAAAATCGAAGTTGGTGGTATACTTTCTAGCATTGAAAATATCAGAAACATTTAACACAATGTTGCCCTTGCCCTCCCAGAAGTTCTTGCGTATAGCCACATCCAGCCACATGGCCTCGCTCCTGATACCCTGTGCCACCACTTTGGGGCTTTGGTAGTTGTAGTTGAATTGCAAAGAGAACTCTTTAGGCAATCTGACACTGGTATTCACCTTCGCAAACCAACCGAAGCCACTGTTGTCCAAAGTAGGGTCTACATTGGCGCCGATTATCTTGTTTTGGAAGAAGTTGGTACTGATGTTGGCATCCCATACACGGTTTACCAATTGTATCTGTCCTGTTATCTCAAGTCCGTAAGTTATACCCGCATTCAGGTTACGCCTTTGCGTAAAGGACGTACCGTCACCGTACAGTATCTTGTAATTGGTAATCAGGTTTTGCGTGTACTGATAGTAAGTGCTGATGAGCAAGTTGTGCCCCTTCTCATGCAGCTTGTTATAGCTCACCTCAAAGTTGTGTACAAACTCCGGTATCAAGTTAGGGTTACCTACGCTGGTATCCTGCGCATTGGAAAGGTCCACATATGGCAGCAAATGCCAAAAACGCGGACGGTCGGTACGTCTGGTATAACTCAGATAAACGCTTTGGTTCTTAGGTAATTCATAAGACAAAAATGCAGAAGGGAAAAGGTTCAAGAAATCGCTGGTGTACACTCGCCCCTGTACTTGAGACGATGTACCCTTATACTTCACATACTCCATACGCAACCCTGCTTGGTATCTGAACTTGCCTATCTTATCGCCCCAACTGGTGTATGCGGCATATATATGTTGCGTGTAGTCATACCCGTTTAGCAACACACTGTCTATTTGCTTAGGCTTACCGGGCGAGTCCACATAAGGTGTATTGCCGCTCTTCAGCCAAAACAATTGGCTCTTGGCGCCCATCTCAAACTTACCGTTCTTGGTAAAGTGATTGGCAGAATAGTCTATCTGCGAGTTTGAGCTGTTGTTGGTGCTTGTACCCGGAGCTTCTTGTATCACAGGAGGTGCGGTAAGCTCGTCGTTGGCGTTGTATTGGAAAGTGCGATACTCTTGCTCTCTTGTTTGCCAAGACCTTACATAGGTTGTATTGGCACTCAATTCACCTTCTCGCTTTTTAAGCTTTCTCTTATAATTCAATGATGTTGACGATGAATAAGGGAACCCACCCCAAACAAAATAACGCTCACGTCTGTACTGTAGATCGCTACCATCGGGGTACGACCTGAAATCCGAAACACCATTGCCACCCCAACGCATCTTGTTCAGGTTTTGCGTTAGCATGATGCTGTTGTTCGTATCTATGTTATACTCCGCACCTATCGAGTTGAAGTAGCCGTTGAATATGCGCACATTCTTCTCGACACTGTTGGTGTATCCATCGTTAAAGTTGTTCTCAATGGTGGTGTTATATGTATTGTACCTTCTGTTGGTTCTGAAGTTGCTGTTTAGAAATATGTTCCACTTACGGTTTTTCATGTTCAGGCCAAGCCCCCCGTTGTATTTGTCTTGTGTACCCACGCCCACTCTAAAGTTTCCGTTCAGGCCGAACTTCTTTTCTTTTTTGGTGATGATGTTGATGATACCCGTCATACCTGTGGCATCATACCTTGCTGATGGGTTGGTTATCACCTCCACCTGATCGACACTCGATGCAGGCAAGCTCTGCAATGCCGAAGCTTCATCTCCTCCCAACAATGTGGCCGGCTTACCGTCTATCAAAATGGTTACGCCTGCTTTTCCTCTCAGGCTTACGCTACCATCCACATCCACTGAAACCGACGGTATGTTTTGCAGAACATCAGACACACTTCCTCCCGAAGAGGTTATGTTGCGCTCCACATTGAACACCCTCTTGTCGATACCTATTTCCATCATGGGCCGGTTGTCGGTTATTTTCACCTCCTGCAATGTTTGCGAAGTTGTTTCAACCGTTATTTTGCCCATTGTAAACTTGGGATTGTCTTGTGTAATGGTAATGCCTTTTTTGGTAACCGTGTTCACACCTATGCCGCTTATCCTCAACAAGAATGTACCGTATTGTACAGGAGTGATCTCAAATACACCGTTGTCGTCGGTGATGGCGCCGTTCACTACTGTGGAGTCCGTACGCATCAACGTTACCGTTGCATATGGTATAGGAGTGTTCTTCTTGTCCACCACCTTGCCCGAAACAGCGGTATTATCCTCAAGCGCGAAAGCCGCTTGTTGAAGAAAAAGCAGTAATAATAAAGAGGATAATATCTTGTTCAGCACCGGTGTATTATTTAAGCGTTACCTTTTACCAAGCCACAAATGTATGAACATTTGTGGCATCACATTACATTGAATATGACTATACTAGACTAAAGACAGTTAATATAGGTTTAATGGCGGGGACACATTTTTTAAACAAACCCTATCTACCTTGCAGTCGATACATTAACGATATACATCTACAAGCCATGGTAACCTTCATAAAAGAACGTCTGAAAAGCATCCTGATAGTGATCTTGAGGGAGGTTTTCTATAAAAAGGAGACAAAACACAGCATAAGAGGTGCTAAACAACCCCGCCCTCAGATGTAGGATCTGCATTCTCCTCAGTTTTGGCGTTTATCTCGCGGATAACTGCATCCAAATTGTGCGCAGCTTCTGTTACACCATCCAATATTTCCTTGTTCATCGGGTCTCCGGGCTCTTCTGTGTTGAACAGCTGTATCAATCCCAATATGGAGGCCACAGGGGCACGGACCTTATGCGACTGTATCCAAGCTATATCTTTCAATTGCTGGTTTTGTTGCTGAATTTTATGTAGGTACTCTCGCTGTTCCGTCACATCTTGTATGGTTCCCTTTACTTCCGATATGGCTCCCTCCGGTGATAAGATAACCTGACCCACCACCAAAAGGTGCTTTACCTCACCACCATTAACATATATTCTGCAATAGAAATTCGGGAAGAACTTCTTGATGAATATGGTGTCTATCACTCTTTCCAGGTACTTCACATCTTCTGTGTGTATTATGTGCGACAGCAAATCATAATTGAGTTTACGGTCCGAAGGAATTTCAAGGATATCCAATACAGCATCAGAATAGGTTACTTGCTCGCCTTTCACATCCCACTTGATGTAGCCTATTTTGGCAAGCACCTCAGCTTCTTGCAACTGTTCGTTCTTCAGCTTCAACTCCTCTTCTATCTTAATGCGGGATTGTATCTCAGCCTCCAACTCATGACCTGAACGAAGGCTGAATGCCGCAGGAGTATATTTGATAACATATACCACGGTCAACCAACTGAGTATGCCGGTAATGAACTTCAACAATGCACTGAACCTATACACCGGCACCCAGAACATTATGGCATCCACCAAAAATGTGGCACCACAGAAAAGAATGAACAATGCGAAAAGAAAGTAAAGACTGTTGAACCTTGTGAAACGTCCTTTTTTGATGGTGTAGACAATAATGAAAAGCGGAATGATGAAGTATGCAGACCATACGAGCAGGTCGCTGATGATGTAGAACCAGCCGTGGAAGGTAGTCCAACTGCCACTCTGCCAAAACGAGCGGAAATCGTCGTACTCAAACAGGTTTTTAAAGAAGTCTATCACCTCTCCCATAATAGGCTTTGCTCAAAAAATACACCTCACCTATGTACGGTGTGTTTTTTATGTTTTGTTTCGGTTTAAAAAAATATTGTCTAACAAACGAAGATAAAATAATATTAAAGCGACCTGTAAAGTATGGTCGCCGTTAACTATTCGTTAGGAAGGCTTATTTAGCTAAACAATTGATATACAATAAACGAGCACAGATACGCTATACCAAGCATATATCCGAACTGTATGGCGGGATATTTCCAGCTGCGTGTTTCGCGCTTTACAATGGCAAGTGTACTCATACACTGCATGGCGAATACGTAGAATATCAGCAGTGATAAACCGGAAGGTAAAGTATACACCGGTGTTCCATCCGCTCTTTTTGCGGCTCTCATTTTTTCTCTTACCGTCTCGGTTGTTTCATCGCTGCCCACACTGTACAACGTTGCCATCGTACCTACAAAAACTTCTCTTGCCGCAAATGATGTGATGATGGCTATACCTATTTTCCAATCGTAACCGAGTGGCCTTATCACAGGCTCAATGGCATGACCCATGATACCTGCGAATGAGTTTTCAAGCCTTTCGCTTTGCAACTGCTTATTCAACTCTTTTGTATCGTTGGGGTGTTGCACTTTCAGTTGTTCATACTTTGCCGTAACAGCATCCATCCTTCCCGGCGGGCCGAAACTTGCCAATGCCCACAATACAAGAGATATGATCATGATGACCTTACCCGCATCCATGACGAATATCTTGGCCTTTTCTATCATTGTGGTGAACACGTTGTTCCATCTTGGAGCACGGTATATCGGCAATTCCATGAGGAAGTAGGTGCGCTCCTTAATCTTGATGACCATACTCATGACCTTGGCCACAAGCAGTGCCATTACAAAGCCAAGCAAGTAAAGCCCCATCAATACAAGCCCTTGCAGATTGAATATGCCCAAGGTTTTATTGGGAATGACCAAGCCGATGAGAATGGTATAAACCGGCAAGCGCGCAGAACAGCTCATGAGCGGAGTTACCATTATAGTTATCAAACGCTCTTTTCTGTTTTGTATAGTACGTGCTGCCATAACAGCAGGCACTGCACATGCCATACCACTGATGAGCGGCATTACGGAACGTCCGTTCAGCCCTGCACTACGCATGAGCCTGTCCGATAAGAAACTGATACGTGCCATATACCCGGTGTCTTCCAAAACTGTGATGAATCCAAAGAGTATCATTATCTGCGGAATGAAAATGGCTATACCACTTACCCCCGCCAATACACCGTTTATCAAAAGGTCTTTCACAAATCCCTGTGGCATCACATCGCTCAACCATGTGCTCACAAAACCAAAAGCCGACTCCACCCAGTCCATCGGGTATGCCGCCAACCAGAATATGCTTTGGAACATCAGGAACAATACGACCAACAAAACAAGGTTGCCCCAAACAGGATGCAGCAACATTTTGTCCAACTTATCACTAAATGCGGCACGCTTCAATGGACTGACAACGGCCACACACTTGTTCATGATGTCGTCTATCTTTTTGTAGCGAGCCATCACCTCATCCGCCTGAACCTTAGCCTTATGAAAATCAGCCTCGCTTGTCAGTGCGGTTACTCGTATACGTTCTGCCGCATTTAGGAAAGAAAGCTCCATGTAATTACAAGCGATATGCAGTGCCGAATATGAATTGTTGGCATTACACACATTCTTCACTTCGTCTATCCAGTCACCTACAAGAGAAGTCGTGTCTAAAAATGCTTTGCGCCCTAGCTTATCGATGTTTTGGTATGCTTCAGTAATCACCTTTTTCAATGTGGTGATGCCTTTGTTCCTACGAGGATTAATCTTCACTACCGGCACGCCCATCATTCGCTCCAGCTCCTCCACATCCACGGTTATTCCTTTCTTTCGTGCAATGTCGTTCATGCTGAGTGCTATGACAACCGGCAAACCTAGATCCATTATTTGAGAGCAGAACAAAAGGTTGCGCTTCAGGTTGGCGGCATCGGCTATCACCACCACCATGTCGGGTCTGTCGGAATTGTTTCTGTCCAACAACACCTCATAGGTCACTTGTTCGTCGGCGCTTTTGGGGTAGAGGCTGTATGTACCGGGCAAGTCTAAGATGTTAGCCTTCAGCCCATTATGCAAAGTACTAAGGCCCGTCTTCTTATCAACCGTCACTCCGGGAAAGTTCCCTACTTTCTGATTTAGCCCCGTGAGATTATTGAAAAGTGAACTTTTACCACTATTAGGGTTACCAACCAGCGCTATTGTAAACGTACCTCGCATGAATCAAAGCGCAAATTTACCAATATATATGTAGGATTGCAGTCGGAAAGCTCCGTATGCCTATATTTTTACCGATTATGTAAATAAGGGAAATTTATCAGCGTACCAGCGTCACATTGCCATATATGCGCTGTACTTGTTTCTTGTCTTTGGCTCTGTACTCCACAACATACATATATGTACCCAAGTCGGCCCAATAGTAATTATCTCTGCCTGTCCATCCTATGTTGATGTCTTTGGACTCGAAAAGCAGGTTGCCCCAACGGTTGTATACCTTCATATGAAACTCGTCCACCGGGCATTTGACGATCGGTTTGAAAACGCTGTTCTCCGTTCCACTGAGTGGTGAAAAGGCATTCGGGAAAACTATGCAGTCGTCGCAAGAGGTGTGATATACGGTTATCGAATCGATATAAGAACCACAATCGTTGTGCATGGCCAACTTGTACAGCCCTTCTCTATCCGGTAAGATGCAACAGCTATTGGAGCCGGTATTCCATTTGTAATCCACTCCTTCTCTGAACTCACCGATCATCTTAATGTCGTTCTCGCACATAACCACCTTATCTCCCAGTGTTTCATGAGGGGTGTAAGTAATACTGATGTTCACAGGCACTTTCTCACTTTCGCACTTGCCGATGGTTTGTGTGATGTATAAACTGTAAGAACCCGGTTCACGTGTGATGATAGGGGGTTGGAAGTTCACTCCGATGTGCCCGAGTGAATGGGTATACCAGTTTATATTACTGCCCTGCACCATGATGGTCGGGTTCATGGAAAACTGGCAGATAGTCGTGTCTACAGCAATTGGTTCCGGGGTTGGGGGCTGAATGTATACGTGAACCGTGTCCGTTTGCGTTCCGCAAACGTCATTTACAGTGAGTATATAGATACCTGAAGTATTGACGGTGATCTTTTCGGTATTGGCACCTGTGTTCCATGTATATGATGTGGCACCGGGATAGCCGGGGTCTATCTCTATAGGTTGGTTGTCACAGTTCACCAACTCATTCCCAAGGTTCAATTCAGGAGCAGGATGATATTTTATGACGTAGGTATCTACAAATACTTTGCACGAAGCCTGAGATATACACCAGTATGTTCCCGAATCCTTTATTTGTATCTGCTTGCCGGTCTCACCGTTGTTCCATTTGTATTCTCCCAAATCCGCGGCACTGTTTGCTTGTATAGGCAACTGGTTCTTGTTACAGTAGGTTATTTCCTTGTAGCTGGTGAAGGTGTCTTTGTTGTCTATTTTAACCACCGATATATCGTCGATGTACACATAGTTTCTGTAATTGTCTGCAGGGTTGGGTATTACCGGTACTATCGGCTGAAATGTTGGAGCGCTACCGTTGTCAAACCATCCCAATGTCAGCCATTCTTCTCCTCCTGTGGCAGTGTATATGCCTGTAATCTTGGTCCAACCGGTGGTGTCTGTAAGGAAATTACCACCATTGTTGTAAATACTGTACGGCAGATTCATGCTGAAAGCCGCCACATCGGTCTGTTGATTGCCTGAGAAGTTGATGCCTATCTTATTGATACCCACAAAGTTGAATGTGGCATTGGCGATGGCCGAATTGACAAAAAAGGTCACACAGTACCTTTCTCCCACTGCAAGCGGCTGCAACAGCTTGCATTGCAAATACTCCGACCATAAGGTTTTCATATTGCCGCCTTGCAGCTCGCCCTGCCAAGCTATGATGCCGATGTAGCCGTTTCCGTTGCGTGGAGACTGATTTCCAAAGGCATTCTGCGGCACATGCACATAACTCGACGATGAAGCACAAGTGTTGAAATAGTCGGGAGAACCGTTTTTTAAAGGAGAAACCCAGCCTTGAACCGTGGGAAAGTTAGTGTAGCCGGGAGAGTAGCTCACTCCGGATAAAGATGTCGGACAGTTGTTGTATTGCTCAAAAGAAGGGTTGGGCACTAAGTTGGGACTTTGCGCCGAGCATGGTGAAACTATAAACATCGCTACCAATAGCGGTATTATATTTCGTATGTATTGATACATAAAACGGATCCGTGTGTTGAAAGACACTGAATTTTAAGAAAGTGTTGGCATTTCGTACATGTTTTTTGAGCTCCGATAAACTATTGGTTAATATGAACCAAGCTTCATTAGATTTGTTTTATGTTCATGAAATCATTTTTACATATAATTTCATCCTCTATCATATTTCTAAGTTCTTGCTCTATGAACGCACTGAATACAGTCGATAAGGTAGACATCAACAGATACATGGGAAAGTGGTATGAGATAGCATCATTTCCACAAAGTTTTCAAAAAGGCTGTAGCTGTACCACCGCAGAATATGAATTGATGGATAATGGTAAAGTAAAAGTGACAAACACATGCTTCCTAGCAGCTGAGAACAAAACAAAAAAAGTAATAGGTAAGGCATGGGTAACCGATGCAGAAACCAATGCCAAACTTAAAGTTCAATTCTTTTGGCCTTTTAGCGGTAAATACTGGATAATTGACTTGGCAAGCGATTACAGCTATGCCGTTGTAGGGCACCCAAACCGAAAATACTTATGGATACTCAGCCGCACACCCAATATGAGTGATGCATTATATAAAGCCATTACAACACGAATTGCTGAAAAAGGGTTTGACATAGGAAAACTAAAGGTTACCGATCAATCATGTAAATAACTAGTGGTGTATATTGCCGTATGGGCGATATGAAAATAAAAGATTGGTTTGGTGTAAATCTTGCTGAACTATTATCCAAGAAGATAAGTGCGGGTTATCCCGGTTTTAACGATAAAGCCTATATAGCCGCTGTTCGCAAAGCTTACAGCCCCCTTGAATACAAAGACAGGTTGGCACTGCACGCTATCGAACTCAATAACCACCTACCAGCAAATTATGAAGATGCCCTATCCATATTATTGGACACTCTGGGCCCCGAAAACCCCGAGGAGACAGGTATGTTCACCAACTATTGGTGGATAATGCCAATTGCTCATTACGTACAGGAGTATGGGCAAGGCAGTTTTGACCTATCGATGAAGGCCATATACGAGATTACCAAACGTAATACCGGAGAGTTTGCCATACGGCCTTATATCAGTCAAGACCCAAAAGCGGCACTTAAATACATGAAGCGTTGGGCAAAAGACAAAAACTTTCATCCACGCAGATTGGCAAGTGAAGGACTGAGGCCAAAATTGCCTTGGGCGAAAAAGCTAACCGTATTCCTTGACGAGCCGCAACCGGTGTTCGACATACTGGAACTGCTCAAAGAAGACTCATCGAAGTTTGTACAAAAAAGCGTTGGCAACCACCTGAACGATATGCTGAAGGAACGCCCCAAACCGACAATGGCATTATTGAAAGAATGGGCAAAAAGCAAACACCCTTCCACCAAGTGGATAGTGAAACATGCGCTCCGAAACCTCGTAAAACAAGGAGACGAAACCGCACTGAAACTAATATAATAGGTTCTACTTCTTAGGAGTAAATTCCAACGGCATGGTCAGCTCTTCACCACCACGCATAACGGTAACCGTGGTTTTATCACCCTCTTCAAACTCGCTCAACGCTTCCATATATGTTTGGATACCACGTATCTCAAGGTCGCCTAACTTAGTGATGATATCGCCTGCTTTTACACCTGCTTTGCCGGCAGGACGACCGTCGGTAACCCCATCTACCTTCAAGCCGCCATCGTTGTAAGAGTAGTCGGGCATGATGCCGAGTGTTACCTTGAAGCGTACTTTACCGGCTTCTTTTGTTTTGGTCTTTTGGAATTCAGGCTTCGGCATTGCATCCATTTTGGTAACAACACCATATATATACTTCATGATAAGTGCTTCGCCCGTGTAGTTTATCTTATTGGCATCGTCCGACGGTTTGTGATAGTCTGAATGTGTTCCCGTAAAGAAGAAAAGCACCGGAATGTTTTTATGATAGAAAGATGTATGATCCGATGGACCTACACCTGCACTGTCCAATACTATTTTGAAATCGCCTGTATTCGCATCTATCACCTTGCCCCATGCAGGCGAAGTACCAACACCACCTACTGTCAGCGCATGAGTGCTATCGTTCAGACGGCCAACCATATCCATGTTTATCATGTAGGCCACTTGGCTACCTTCAAAGCCCAACTGCTCTACCACTTTCTTGGAACCGATAAGCCCCAATTCTTCAGCAGAAAAGTGAATGAACAGGTAATTGTAATTTTTCAATTCGCTGTCCTTAACCCAAGAGGCAAGCTGCATCAATGCAGCCGATCCACTGGCATTGTCATCGGCACCGTTGTGTATCTGTCCTTTGCTGTTGGCTTGCATGCTGTTGCCGTCTTGACCCAAACCGAGATGGTCGTAGTGCGCACCCAATATCACCGTATGCTTTGCACCGTTGTTCACAAAACCTATGATATTGTTACCCTTAAGCATCTTGTCTTTCAAGGTGATATTTAAAGCAACCAATATAGAGTTTTTGGCTTTATCCACGTACTGCGTGTAGCCCTTGTAACTAAGGTATGCCACAGGTATACTCAATGATTCATACTCCGTCTTTTTGTTGAACACAGCGGGATATTTGGCATCGAACTTATCGTAAAACAACACTCCTTTTGCACCCTGCTTGATGGCATTCTCACATTTTTCAAAAGCTGCTTTTTCCCAATTGAAATGCGGGTCTTTGGCTTGCTCCTCATCTTCAAACATGGATATCATCCATATCTTGCCCTGCTCCATCACATCAGGAATCACCTCACCGTATGCACTACCGTTACCACTGAATGCCACCGGGAACCCGTCTTCTTTAATGGTCAGCTTTTCCGTGCCCACTTTCAGCAATGTTGCATTGTCTATTGACCTACCGGAAACGAATTCAAAAGGATATATATACTTGCCTTCGTACTCAGCAATGCCCTGCTTTTTGTAAAACGATACTATGTGCTCCGCAGCCATCTTCTCTCCTTCGGAACCTGTTCTACGGCCTTTCAACTCATCAGATGCCAAATAGCCGATGTCTTTTTTCAGTTGCTTGACTATCTTTTTGTCGGATACCTTTTGTGCAATAACAGGTTGAAACAACAGTATTGCCGTAATGGATAGAATCGATCTTCTCAATGTCATAATCTTACTTTGGAGCGGCAAAGGTACTATATAAAGCAAAAAACCTGTTTCATATTACGAAACAGGTTTTTCTTAATCGGAAATTTTCTTCTTATCCTCCATTCTCCTCTTTCAGAGAGCCGTCTTCGCCAACCATTACAACGGCTCCGTCAGGCTCCCCCGGCTCAGCATCGCTGCCGCTGGTAGGTACTACTATTTCAATGTTCGATATGTCTTTCAATTCAGGTAGATCGTCCGGAGAGTTAATGCCCAAATAATCCATGAAGTTTTTGGCTGTGACATACAACAAAGGCTTGCCCACCGCATCTTCTTTACGACCTGATATGGAGATTAATTCTTTGTCCAACAGCTTTTGTATGGAGTAGTCCACACTCACACCACGGATATGCTCTATTTCAGCCTTGGTTATCGGCTGTTTGTAAGCTATGATGGCCAATGTCTCCATTGCCGCTACAGACAATTTCTTGATATGCTTGTCACCGTTGAGCTGCAATACGGTTTTGTGATACTCCTTTTTGGTAAGGAACTGGTAGCCGCCACCCACTTCTCTAAGTTGGAAAGGGTAGTAGGACGCATCGTACTTTTCACGAATGGCTTCCACTGCTCCCATGATACGCTCCGGCTCCAAAGGCTCATCTATTGTCTGAGCCATAATGTCTGCAATTTCCATAGTGGTAAGCGGACGTTCACTGGCAAATATCAGTGCTTCAATATGTGGCATCAAATGTTCTATATCCATAACTCTATTCTCCTTTTTCGGATATACCGAAATTACCAAAGCTCTATGACGCAAACTTCAAAAGAAATGCACAGTTGTGGATAGATTCGCTTTCAAATGTGCGCAACATGACTACAAAAACAGCTTTCCTTTATTAACACAACACCGGTATCATTTTGCCACTATATATTGGTAGTCAGTTTATTGTACAGCTATTTGTCGTAAATACAATCTAAACACAATGTATCATTTGAATAACGGATACACTTGTAACCGCCATGTTATATATTTACATTAGTTATTAACAATCTATATGTTATGAATAAGTTACTCCTACTAATTTCGGGAACTATACTGTTCTCAGCTTGCAACCTGACCGACCCTGCCGAACCAACTAATACTAACCCGGTAACAGTAAACCCAAAAGACTCACTTGCAGAATATGTAATAGAGAATGTTGTGGGTCAACTTTTTCCAAACACCAGCTTAACAATGAAAGTCAAAATATATAAAAGTCTCGACGACTATATGGAAGGCAAGAATGAAGTATTTAATACAAGTATAAATGATGGTGCCACTAAACAGTTTACTGTTGATGATTTTTCTGCAGTGAGCACTATCGATGAATATTACATGGATTGGCTACCAACATCTGCAACACCTTCTATGTATTCTGCAAACATATCCCCGCAAACTGCTAAGATCATCATGCCTAAATATAATACTAGCAATACCTCCGGACCTAAATATTATAAGGTGGGCACTGATAGTGCCAACTATGAAAGATATGTATTGTATGGTCGTTCTATGTACCATAGCCCTGTTTGGTATTTGTCCGATCCCGGTGAAACATACACATTCCACAAAGACAGAAGCATCACCTTTACTAACAAGCAAGGAGTAAAATATAAAGGCTCATATACATATGCCGAAGGTGTGTCTTCCGGCTTAAAATATGTAAAAGTCACCATTAGTTTCCCATCCGGTTCCGGAGGCAAACCGCTTGTGCTGATGAATGGCGATGGATATAATTATCCGTACAGAGCATTAAAATTTTCAGAAATATTGACCGGTGGTTCAGAAGGCAAAGTGTTTAATATCAAAGGTGAGGACTAGTATCATCCAATTTGTTGCGTTTTATTCACATTATTATTGATTACCATAGGCATTCATGATTCGAACAAATTTTCAATTTGTTGCGAATTGTTGCGAAAACAGGGTTTTTGTTTTGCAACAATTCTTACCTGACTGATAATCAATCTGTTGATATTTGATTTGTTGTAGGCTCGCAACAAATAATATGCAAGCTATGTTTCAAAGAACATTTATTATAGCAAATATACGTTATATTGATAATAAAATTGACGTGTTTGTATCTTAGAAATACACAAAAGAAGAATAAAATAATTACAGATTACCCATAAATAGGTGTGGTACAACACCCAGTAAGATGATAATGACGCAAGTGATGCCCATCAACAGTCTGTCGGTGCTTGTCACTTCGGCTCTCAGTTCCGCATCGCCTGTTTTGAAGTACATGGCCATGATTACACGGAAGTAGTAATACACGCTTACCGCAGCCATCAGCAATGCGAATATCACCAACCACATCAGGTTGCCTTGCTCCACTGCAGCGGTCAGTACAAAGTACTTGGCCATAAAGCCGCCGGTAAGCGGAATACCTGCAAGAGAAAGTAAGAAAATGGTTGTGAAGAAGGCCAAAGCAGGCTGTTTCTTAGCCAAGCCGTTGAAGCCATCGTAAGTATAATCTTTCATCTTCACCAATACGGAGAACATACCGATGGTGGCCACACTATATGCAATGGCGTAGATGATCATGCCTTGCCATGCGGTGGCATTTACAGATACCACTGCAAAGAGCATAAAGCCTGCTTGCGCAATGGACGAGTATGCCAACATACGCTTCACGCTTTGTTGATATACCGCTGTTATGTTTCCTACCAACAGTGTTGCAGCGGTGATGATGGCAACCACCAACATCCAATGTTCGCCAAGCGTACCGAATGATATATGGAACAGCCTTAAGAAACCGACAAATGCACCGGCCTTAACCACCGTAGCCATGAACGCCGTGAACGGTGCAGGCGAACCATCGTACACATCGGGTGTCCAAAGGTGCATAGGTGCCGCCGAGATTTTAAAGGCGAACGCCACCAATATGAAGAGTATACCCGCCAACGCCAATGGATTGAGCGAAGCTGTTTGTAAGAAGGTGAAGTTGGTGATGTAGAAAGTACCTGTGGCACCGTACAACAGGGTAATACCCATCAAAAGGATACCCGTTGTGAATGCGCCCATCAAGAAGTACTTGAGCGATGCTTCATTGCTCTTCATGTTCTGCTTGTCGCTACCGGCAAGAATGTATTGAGGTATAGACATAATCTCGATACCGATGAACAACATCAACAAGTTGTTGTACGTGGATATGAGGTATATACCGCAGAGTATGAAGAATATGAGTGCAAAGTATTCCGCCACGTGGTTGCCTACTTGCCTGATGTGCTTGCCCAACAGCAATACATATAGGAAGGTACAGCCCGTCATCATCATGTTGAACCAAAGCGCATAGCTGTCTACACGCAGCAGATTGTTGAATAGGCTCTGCGGTGCGTTCTCGGCAAACGAGATGTCGTAGATGTTAACACCAAACAGTACCAACAACAAAAGAGTGGCAATGGTCACGACAGACTTTTTCTCTTTCACGAAAAGCCCCGCGAACATCATTACTATACCCAATATCGTAGCAGCAATAATTGCCTTCATACTCTATTCAAATAATTTTACGGCATCATACTCACCATGCCGGAGGTCATCTCCAACAATGGTTTCGGATAAACGCCTAAAAATATGATGATGGCTATGATAACAGCCAACCCTATGTATTCGTTTCTTGTCAGGTCGCCACCCTGCTTTGTGGCAATCGCATCGCCGTAAGCGGTACGTTGTACCATGTTCAGCGTATACACCGCACCCAATATGATGCCCAAGCCCGCCAATATCATATACGTGGTTCCGCAAGCCACCTCGCTTGAGAACAATCCGTTGAACAACATGAACTCACCGATGAATCCGTTGGTCAATGGCAATGCGATGTTAGCTAATGCAATTACCACCATAGCAATAGCCATACGCGGCGCCGTACTTGCCATGCCACCCAACTCTCTCATATCTCTGGTACCCCAGCGCTGCTCCACCATGCTTACTATCAACCACATACCGGTAATGTTGATACCGTGGTTGAACATTTGCACCATAACACCGTGCATACCTACTTCTGTGTTTGCAAAAGCTACTGCACTCATCAGTCCCATGTGTGCAATGGATGAATAAGCTATCAAGCGTTTCAAGTCTGTTTGAACGATCGCCAACAGAGATGCATATATGATACCTATTACTGATAGTATGATCACAGTTTCAGACCAGAATTCCGCACCTGCGGGAACCACAGGCAACAACCAACGCAATACCGCGAACAAACCCATCTTCACCATCAAAGCACTAAGGACGATAGTAACAGGAGTAGGTGACGTTTCGTAAGCATCGGGCTGCCAAGTATGGAATGGGAATATCGGCATCTTGATAGCGAATGCTATGAAGATGAGCCAGAACACCCATTGTTGTTCAGCGGCCGGTAACGATGAGCCTGCACGTACAATATCGTTCCATGCAAACGAGCTGCCACCCGGTGTACTTGTAGCCAAGTATATAATCGCCGCCAACAGCATCAAGCTACCGACGAACGTGTAAATGAAGAATTTGAACGTGACCTTGATACGGTTCTCGCCACCCCATTGTGAGCAAAGGAAATATACGGGTATCAACGCAAGCTCCCAGAAGAAGTAGAACAGTAATGCATCGGAAGCCAAGAACACTCCCGTAATACCTGCTTGAGACAACAGCATCAATCCGTAGAAAGAGCCTTCATTCTCAACCTTCTTATTCAGGTTGCTGATGTAAACCACCAACATTACAATGCTGACAAGCAAACTCAACATTGTACTCATGCCGTCAGCAACAAAACTAACCTTGGTGCCCAGTGTAGGAATCCAGTCTATGCTCCAACTAAGTGGAGTAGTATAAGCCTCAACACCTATAAGTGCTCCTACAACCAGCGTTACTATTGTACTAACAATAGCAGTGCCCTTTGCAGTATTGTTTTTTGCAAGGAGACTAAATATGCCCGCCAATAAAGGAACTACTATGAGTAATGTAACTATCATGATACTTATACAGTATGCTATTTAATTTTTAATGTATCCAGAAAAAGCCAATGGCAAACAATGCCGTTATTCCCAATACCATTATAAATATGTAAAAACCCACCTGTCCGCTCTGCATCAACCTGATACGGTTGCTAGCCCAATGCACGGTTTTTCCTACTCCGTTTACCAAACCATCTATACCCAGTTTCTCTACTATCTTATCCAACAATGAAGACAAAGCTCCCAACGGACGAACGATGATGGCATCGTACAGCTCATCCACATACCACTTGTTCTCCAATATTTTCGCGATGCCTGTATTTGCGGCAAAGTTGGCTTTCTTCGTTACTCTGTATGCCACCACAATCATTACTATCACCAATACTGTGGACAGCCCCATCAACATCCACTCCGTGTTATGCTCCAAATGATGCACTCCATGGTTGCTCACAACAGGTGCCAAATATTCGTTCAATGGATGGAAGTCGCCAAATACGGCAGGCATACCCACATAACCACCAATGATGGATAGTATTGCCAATACCGCAAGCGGTATAGTGATAGCCGCAGGGCTTTCGTGCAAATGAGATTTTTGGTCTTCAGTTCCGCGGAACGAACCCGTAAATGTCAGGAAGTACAAACGGAACATATAGAACGCCGTCATCATTGCGGCACCCAATGCGAGGTAATACATCACAGAGTTGTGTCCGTATGTGGCTGCCAATATTTCGTCTTTGGAGAAGAAGCCTGAGAAGCCCGGTATACCGGCAATGGCCAAACAGCCTATCAGGAATGTGGTGCTTGTAATCGGCATCTTCTTGCTCAGTCCACCCATATTGCGGATGTCCTGCTCACCATGCATGGCATGTATCACACTACCCGAACCCAAGAACAACAACGCCTTGAAGAAAGCGTGTGTCATCACGTGGAATACGGCTGTGGTATATGCACCTACTCCCAAAGCCAAGAACATGAAGCCCAATTGGCTGACCGTAGAGTAGGCCAGTACTTTCTTAATATCGTATTGCTTGATGGCGATGGTAGCAGCAATGATGGCTGTAGCCAAACCGATAACCGCAACAAGATGCTGGGCGTTTTCGGCGATGTTATATAATACACTGCTGCGCGCTATCATATAGATACCTGCAGTCACCATCGTAGCGGCGTGTATCAATGCAGATACAGGAGTAGGACCTGCCATCGCATCGGGCAACCAAGTGTACAAAGGTATCTGTGCACTCTTACCCATGGCACCTATGAAGAAGCATATTGCTATCCAATTGTAAGTACTGCTTGTTACAACAGCTTGTCCGCCTTCTACCTGACCAAAGAACTCCTGATATGAAAGTGTGCCGAAGTTCAGCAACACCAAAAGCATACCCACCAAGAAACCAAGGTCACCGATACGGTTCATTACGAATGCCTTTTTAGCAGCATTGGTAAAGTCTTTTCTCTTGAACCAGAAACCGATGAGCAAGTAAGAACAAAGCCCTACACCTTCCCAACCGATGAACATGATGAGATAGCTGGCACCCAACACCAACAAAAGCATTGAGAACACGAAGAGGTTCAGGTAAGCGAAATACTTCACCATACCTTCATCGTCGTGCATATAAGATGTGGAGTAGACATGAATCAAAAAGCCTACACCGGTTATTATCAATAAGAATAAAGAAGAAAGTGCATCTACCTGAAAGGCAAAAGGAATATTCAGGTTGCCCGATTGAATGAAGTCGAACAGGTGTACCACGGTAGCGGTTCCCGAAGACTTAACTTCAAAGAAAATACCCAACGATACGGCGAACGATGCCAACACGGCAGCACTGCCGATGAACCCGCCCGCAGACTTAGGTAATTTCTTCCAGCCGATACCATTGATAAGAAACCCTAACAATGGAAAAAACGGTACAAGCCAGACCAGGTCGATCATGAATAAATATTCTTTAGTGTTTTAATCTGTTTAATATGTTTATGTCCACCGAGTGCACTTTCCTATACATCATCACAATTATCGCCAACCCGATGGCCACCTCTGCCGCTGCCACTACCATACTGAAAAACACAAATATCTGAGCAGAAGAGTCGTTGTACATTTTAGAGAATGCCACCAAAAGCAGATTCACCGCATTCAGCATCAGCTCTATGCACATAAATATTATTATAGCATTGCGGCGCATGAGCGTACCCATGATACCAATGCTGAAAAGCGCCATACTCAGAAACAAATAATACTGTATCGGCATCGTTATTATTTTTGAGGCTCTCCTTTTTTACCCAATACCACCGCACCAATCATCGCACTCAAGAAAAGCACACTGCTTATTTCAAAAGGCAGAACGAACTTCGTAAAGAGCGTCATACCCAAATTCTTTATCAATCCTATATCTGTAGCTGTTTGCTCCAACAGGTTGTTGCTTGATGTTTTCAATGCAGCCAACACTACCAAGAACAATATACCACCCGACAACACACCTGCCAATTGCACCAATCTGTTCTTCTGCGGCTCCGCATCAGCGTTCAGGTTCATGAGCATTATCACAAACAGAAAGAGTACCATAATGGCACCGGCATATACTATTATGTTCACGATGGCCAAGAACTGTGCATTCATCAATACATAGTGTCCGGAAACCGCAAAGAATGTAACGATAAGGAAAAGCACGCTGCTAACAGGGTTGCGGCTTAGTATAACACCAAGCGCAGAGCCTATAGCTACAACTGTCAACAACCAAAACAATACTTCGTACAAGTTCATTTTATTATTGGCCTTCCTGTTTTTTAGGATGAGGAATAAGCAGATCCTGCTTTTTATATATCATCGTCTTGCGTTCATAGTGTGTCGGCATCAAGGTCTCACTCAGGTATATCGCATCCTTCGGACAAGCCTCTTCGCAATAGCCACAGAATATGCAACGCAACATGTTTATCTCGTACTTGGCGGCATACTTCTCTTCGCGATACATATGCTCTTCGCCCGGCTTACGTTCAGCAGCTTCCATCGTAATTGCCTCCGCAGGGCAAGCCAACGCACACAAACCACAAGCGGTACAACGCTCACGGCCTTCCTCATCGCGGTTAAGTATATGCAAGCCACGGAATACCGGACTGAACGGACGTTTCTGTTCAGGGTATTTTACCGTAGCCTTCTTTTTGAATATATGGCCCACAGTGATGCTCAACCCTTTCATGATGGCAGGCACATATATGCGCTCGCCAAATGTCATCGGGCTACGATCTACTGCTACAGACTTGTTGGTTAGTTTTTCCATAATCACTTCTCTTATTTAAACACCCACAATATCAAACCGCCTGTTAATAACATATTGAACAATGCCAAAGGTATCAACGACTTCCAACCAAGCTTCATCAACTGGTCGTACCTGAAACGAGGCAACGTCCAACGAACGAACATGAAGAAGAGTATAAAACCGATGACCTTGGTCAACAATACCAATACACTGATGATGGTGAACAACAACGGACCTACCGCTGCCGCAACCGCATCCATGAACGGGAAGTTATACCCGCCGAAATATAAGGTGGCGAGTACCGCCGAGCTTATAAACAAGTTGATATACTCTGCAAACAGATAAAAACCCAACTTCATGGATGAATACTCCAAGTGGTACCCCATGTTCAATTCACTCTCAGCTTCCGCAAGGTCGAAAGGAGCACGGTTCAGCTCTGCAAAGGAACATACCAAAAATATGAAGAAGCCCAAAGGCTGCTTAAAGAAATTCCATGTGAAATATCCGTCTGCCCAGAAGCCATGCTGCTGCTCAACTATATCGCGCATGCTCAGAGAACCGGTCATCATCAACAACGCCACAAGGCTGATACCGAACGCCAATTCGTAAGACACCGCCTGTGCAGCCGCACGTATACTACTCAACAGAGAGAACTTGTTGTTGGAAGCCCAACCACCAAGCATCATTCCGTATACACCAACACTCACCACGCCGAATATGTATAAGATACCGATGTTGACATCAGCAACTTGCAATGCAACCACATGGCCCGATTCTGTAACATAGTCGGGGCCCCAAGGTATAACCGCACTGGTCATACATGCTGTAAGCATAGCCAAAGCAGGGCCGAGTATGAAAAGAAATTTCGTAGCGCTATCAGGTATTATCTCTTCTTTGAAGAACAACTTACCACCATCTGCCAAAGGCTGTAACAAACCCAATGGACCCGCACGGTTAGGACCGATACGATCTTGCATAATGGCAGCTACTTTACGCTCGCCCCATGTTGCATACATGGCAATACCCAGAGAGCCCAGAAGTATCACCGAAGCGAGTATCAGCTTTTCTAATATGATTGCTGTGTCAATTTGCAATAACAGCATAGTGGCGCAAAAGTAATTAGTTGTTTAGATTTATTTGTCTTTCTTTTCAAAATCATCCGAGTGTGCAGGACCGCTTATTTCAGACAGTCGTACGTTCGGTTTGTTCACATCACTTTCGTCATGTATGTCCAACAAAAGCTTTGGATTTTTACCTATCACTTTGTCAATTACCACAGGTTGATCCACCGTGTTCACATAATGTCCTTGTGATATTACACTGTGGCGACTGATATTCGCCGGACCTTCTATCACCCAGTCTTTTGTTTCTTTCTTTTCGAAGCGACACTCGTTACAGATCCAATCTTCCACCTCGCCCCACTCGTCTTTGCGAGCAGTAACACGGAACACCTCATCACCCCTCATCCACAAACGCACTTTACCGCAACACTTAGGGTTGCTGCAATCGCGATGTGCATTCATCGGTTTGGTAAACCATACACGATTCTTAAATCGGAACGTCTTATCCGTCAATGCACCTACCGGGCATACATCTATTACGTTGCCTATAAAATCGTTCTTCAGGTTCTTACCCAACAGTGTGCTTATCTCGGCTTTATCACCACGCTCCAATATACCATGTTCACGATCGCCTTCTGCAACTTGGTTGGCGGTATACACACAACGGTAGCAAAGTATGCAACGCGTCATGTGCAGCGATATGTAATCTCCTATATCTTCTTTCTCAAATGTTCTTCTGTCAAATTCGTAGCGAGTACCTTCTGTACCGTGCTCGTAGCTCAAGTCTTGCAAGTGACACTCACCGGCTTGGTCGCAAACCGGACAATCCAGCGGGTGGTTGATAAGCAACATTTCCACCACACCCTTACGTGCTTCCAATACTCTCGGTGAAGTGATGTTCTTCACTTCCATACCATCCATGACACCTGTACGGCAGCTTGCCATAAGTTTTGGCATAGGGCGCGGATCTTTCTCAGAACCTTTGCTCACCTCTACCAAACATGTACGGCATTTACCACCACTGCCTTCCAACTTGCTGTAGAAGCACATGGCCGGTGGTGTAACATCACCACCTATCTTGCGCGCAGCCTCCAGTATCGTAGTACCGGGGTCAACCTCTACGGTGATGTTGTCAATCGTTACCTTAATTTTTGGCGTTTCTTCTGCCATATTCTTATCGTTTATATTATGCATCGCCTGCCAACACAGGTAGCGGGTCTGCATAATGCGCTAAACCAAAGTTTCTTGTTTGCGACTCTTCGGGATTCAATACGTGCCACTCAAACTCGTCACGGAAATGACGGATAGCCGCAGCTACCGGCCATGCCGCCGCATCGCCCAACGGACAAATAGTATTGCCCTCTATCTTTCCTTGTATATCCCAAAGCAGGTCTATATCGCTCATCTTTCCTTTGCCGTACTCGATGTTCTTTAAAATTTTATACATCCAGCCTGTACCCTCACGACACGGGCTGCACTGTCCGCAACTCTCGTGATTGTAGAAATGCGCCAAGCTCATTGTATGACGTACCACACACTGGTCTTCATCGAAAACTATGAAGCCTCCCGAACCTATCATACTACCCGTTTGGAAACCACCGTCCGACATACTTTCATAGTTCATCAAACGTGTTTCGCCCTTAGCGGTTTTCAATAATAAGTTGGCAGGAAGTATCGGTACAGATGAACCACCCGGAATACATGCCTTTAGTTTCTTACCATTGGGTATACCTCCACAATATTGGTCGGAGAAGATGAACTCTTCCACCGAAATGGTCATATCTATTTCGTAAACACCCGGCTTATTGATGTTTCCACAAGCCGACATAAGCTTAGTACCTGTAGAACGACCTACACCAATCTTGGCATATTCAGCTCCACCATTATTAATGATAGGTACTACAGCAGCAAGTGTTTCTACATTGTTCACCACTGTTGGCCTACCCCAAACACCTTTTACGGCTGGGAACGGAGGCTTGATACGTGGGTTACCACGCTTACCTTCCAAGCTTTCCAACAAAGCTGTTTCTTCACCACAGATGTAAGCACCTGCCCCACGCTGCACATATATTTCGCAATCGAAGCCCGAACCCTGAATGTTTTTACCCAACCATCCATTGTTCTTTGCTTCTGCTATAGCTTCTTCAAGTATTGGGTCTATCCATGAATATTCTCCACGGATGTATATATAGGTCATGTTGCTACCTAGTGCATAGCTGCTTACTATCAACCCCTCTATCAACAAGTGAGGGATGAATTCCATCAGATAGCGGTCTTTGAAAGTACCCGGCTCAGACTCATCGGCATTGCACACCAAGTGACGAGGAACACCTTCAGGTTTTGCGAGGAAACTCCACTTCATACCTGTAGGGAAGCCCGCGCCGCCACGGCCACGCAGCCCGCTTGTCTTCACCTCTTCCACTATCTCGTCGGGCGTCATTTTCAGCGCCTTCTCCACTGAGCGATAGCCGCCATGCTTACGATAGGTATCGTAATAACGAATACCCTCAACATGTGCGTGTTCTAATAGTAGTTTCATATTATTTATTCGCTACACTTTGTCGGTTCAACATTTGCCACCTGTCGTTTTCATACACCCAAGTCTGCATCACATTCAGGTCGAACATCATATGCTCATTGCCTTTATAGTCCACATCAAAAATACCGTTACCTCTTACCGTAGCCACATGATCGTTCATGATGACGTCCAGCTCAGGTTGGTCTATTTTATGGTATTTGATGGTTCCATTATACAGGTTTACCTTCTGATCGGCTTTTGTCTCCACCCAGCCGTTGCTATGGCCATAGCTTAAGTTGTCGTGCAACAAACTGTTCAACGCAACCGTATCCGCAGCCATCATCGCATCGTTATACGCATAGGCGGCCTTTTTCACATCATCGGCATTATGCACGATAGCATCCACCAACGGCTTTTGCTCCTCTACTTTCGTTTGCTCGGGAGCATTGCCGCAAGATGCTGCAAAAACCAATAATGATATGATTGCTATCAGGCGCATATCAGAAATTATTTTCCAGTATATGGTTTTCCATCGGTCCGAAGAAGTGTTCCGTCCATCCCGAAGCATGACTGTTCATTTCTTCTTCGTTCGGGAAACCCATATGTTTCAAATCAACTTTAGTTGCTCCATTCTCTTCCGTCAGCTTGTAATGCACTTCAGATGCAGCTGCATCTTCGCCCCACTCGCTAGTCTTCCATGTATAAGCCAACTCGTTCTCTCCTGTTTTCAATATCTCTCCGCTCACCCATCCGTCAAACATCTCAAACTTTCCTCCAACCTCATTCTCTATTTCGGCATCTCCGCCGCTCCAAGCCTTTATCAGCTCTTTATCCGTCAGTAGTCGCATCACTTTGTCGGGTGATACAGGCAAATAAAACTCCAATGTCAGGTCGTATGCCATTATCAGTTTTTAGCCGCAGCTCTCAGTTCGTCTATTATCTCGTCTATCTTCTCTTTCGTCAAAAACTCGCGATATGTTTTACCCAACTGCATCATCGGTGCATAACCGCAAGCTCCCAAACACTCCGCAGGCTTCAGGGTAAACAAACCATCTGGAGTTGTTTCTCCAGCTTGTATGCCCAACTTGTCTTTTATGTATTGTATTATACCATCACTGCCATTGAGCATGCAAGGCCCTGTTTGGCAAACCTCCAACACATACTTGCCCACCGGCTTCAGGTTGAACATGGTATAGAACGTCGCCACCTCATATACTTCGATAGGTGTAATGTTCAACAGCTCCGCCACATAGTCCATCACAGACACGTCCAACCAACCGTCAAACTCCTCTTGAGCTATGTGCAAAACAGGTATCACAGCACTTTTCTGCTTTCCTTCCGGATAGCGTGCCATGATCTCTTTTACCTTATTCAGTTTTTCTTCGCTAAACTGTACCATATACTTCCACCCTAAAAGGGCATTAGTTTTTAAAAATTAAGCATCCAGCTCACCGGCAATAACGTTCATACTACTAAGCGTCACCACCGCATCACTCAACAAACCGTCTTTGATTATCTCAGGGAATGCCTGATAATAAATAAAGCATGGCCTGCGGAAGTGCAAACGATAAGCACATCTACCACCGTCGCTAATAAGATAGTATCCCACCTCACCGTTACCACCTTCCACTGAGTGGTACACCTCACCCGGAAGCACTTCAATCTCACCCATCACTATTTTGAAGTGATAGATAAGGGCTTCCATCTTGGTATACACATCCTCTTTGGGAGGTAGATGATATTTATCCGCTTCCACCGCATAGAAAACATCTTTCTGTGCAGGGTCGTCTTGTTCTATTTTCTTTATTTTCTCCAGTGCCTGCTCGATGATGCTATAGCTCTCCCATATCTCACCATTACGAACCAAGAATCTGTCATATACATCGCCTGTAGTACCCACCGGCACTTTGAAATCGAAATCTTCGTAAGAGCAATACGGGTCTGTAACGCGTACATCGTAGTCTACACCGGCAGCACGCAGGTTAGGACCGGTGAAACCATAGTTCAATGCACGCTCTGCACTTATGGGGCCGGCACCGATACAACGATCCATGAAAATACGGTTGCGTGTAAGCAGGGCTTCAAACTCCTTCATGGTTTTCGGGAAACCCGCCATGAACTTGTCTATCTTCTCCCATGCTGCTTTGGTGAAGTTCCTTTCAAAACCACCCACACGGCCGATGTTGGTTGTCAACCTCGAACCACACACCTCTTCGTATATCTCATATATCAACTCGCGCCACTGGAATACATATGTAAAACCTGTCAACGCACCTGTATCCACACCTATTACTGAGTTACAGATAAGGTGGTCGGCTATACGCGACAGTTCCATTATTATCACACGCATGTAGTCCACACGCTTAGGTGTCTTCACACCCAACAGCTTCTCAATGGTCATATGCCAGCCCATATTATTGATTGGGGCAGAGCAATAGTTGAGCCTGTCCGTAAGTGGAGTAACCTGATAGTATGGCCTGCGCTCCGCTATCTTTTCAAAAGCGCGGTGTATATATCCTACGGTTTGTTTGGAGCTGATGATCTTTTCCCCGTCTATCTCCAGTACATTCTCGAATATACCGTGCGTAGCCGGGTGCGTCGGACCAAGGTTTAGTGTGGTCGTCTGCTTCTCGACATCAGCATCTGCTAACCGTATATGTTGTTTTTCTTCTGCCATTCCGTTTATGAATGAGCTTTAATTATTAAACTACAATACTTCCACGTCCGAACATCTCATCGTCCTTATCGGTACGTGTAGGGTCTTCCATCGGAAACTCCTTCCTCATCGGAAAGTGTTCCATTTCGTCGACATTCAAAATACGTCTCAAATCCGGGTGCCCAACAAAGTTTATACCGAAAAAATCATATGTTTCACGTTCCATCCAGTTGGCTGCGGAATACAAATCGCAAGCCGTTTTGATGTCCGGTTGCTCTATCGGTACAAATGCCTTGAACCTGATACGGATGTTGTGCTTCAGATTGTGTACATGATACACGACACAAAGCTCTTCGCTCTTCCTATCAGGATAGTGCACGCCGGTAATATCCGTCAGAAAACGAAATTGCAGCTCTTCATCATCATAAAGAAACTGCAATACATCCATGTTCAACTCGGCAGGCACAGAAAAGGCAATGATGCCGTACTGCTCTTCCAAGCCGATGATATTTTCACCGAACTTCTCTGTTAGTCTTTCTTTTACTCTGTCTTTGGTCAATGCCATATGTTATTCTATACCGTAACTGTTCAGCAATGCTTTATATGGTTCACTGTTCCTGCGACGCAGGCTTTCGTTTTGTACAAGGTCTTGCAATTTAAGGATACCATCCAAGATCGCTTCGGGGCGTGGAGGACAACCTGACACGTATACATCAACAGGTATCACTTGGTCTATACCCTGAAGTACGGGGTAAGAATCGAATATACCTCCGCTTGATGCACAAGCACCGATGGCTATCACCCAACGCGGCTCAGCCATTTGCAAGTATACCTGCTTAAGTACCGGTGCCAACTTCTTCGCAACTGTTCCCGCCACCAAAAGCATATCGCATTGGCGTGGGGTAAAACCCATACGCTCGGAACCGAATCGCGAAAGGTCGTAGTTGGAACCCATGGTGGCCATGAACTCGATACCGCAGCAAGATGTTGCGAACGGTAGCGGCCACAAAGAGTTTTTCCTTGCAAGGCCTATCACTTTGTCGAACGATGTAGCCATGAACCCCTCTCCGGAATACCCTTCAGGCATTTCGGCAATCTTCACATTACTGTTGTACTGTACCGGACGACTCATAATCTCAATTTTTATTGTATTAGTTACAATACACTATTTCTTTATTCTTCCCAATCCAATGCGCCTTTCTTAACAATATATATAAACCCGCAAAGGAAGAAACATACAAACATTATCACGGCGAAAAATCCGTCTGTACCCAATTCTTTGAAATTGACCGCGTATGGATAGAAGAATATCACCTCCACATCAAAAAGCACAAACAATATGGCTACAAGGAAATATTTAATGGCCATCGGTTGACGTGCGTTACCGATGGATGGAACACCACTTTCGAAGCTGGCAAGTTTATCGCTAGTTTTTCTTTTAGGACCCAAAAAATGGGTAATGGTAATGGTACCCACTACGAAACCTATCGCCACAAACAACTGTACCGCTACAGGCAAATAATCGATAGGTGTGTTTTGCTCGGCTGCCAGTAATAAAAAGTTCATTTCGTGTATGCTAAACGCTATAATATTACAGTGGGAACAAAGTTAACTGTATACCCGAAAATAACAACTATTAAGGCACGAAATGCCGTATAAATATGCAGAGTAGACAACAAGTAGTACATTTAAGCTAATAATTCGACCCTGCATTGAGACGTCTCATATATATATTCTCTTTTTTATTTGTCGTATACAGCAGTACAGCACAAAATTCCACAATCTATAACATCAACTCGGATAACGGATTGTCAACTAACCATGTATATGGAACTCTTGTTGACACATTGGGTTATTTGTGGATTGGTACCGCCGACGGCGTATACAGATACAACGGATATACGCTAAGAAAATATGATTATAACGATGGCCTGCCCAATACTGATGTGTGGATGTTATACGAGGACCACAAAGGCAGAATTTGGTTATCCAGCATTGCTCAGAGCATAGGATATATTAAAAATAACATTTACACTCCTGTCATAAAAAAGTACGATTCGCTAATGTTGCAAGTTTACCCAAATGAACAGCAATCATATGGAGATACTATAATATTTTACAATCGTATATACAACGACGATTTTACGCACACATTTGGAGTTATATACAACGATACCTTATATGAAAAACGCTTATCAAATGTCCTCAACAATGATTTAACAGAAGAGGAACGAAACCGAGAAAGTTATTATATAACAAAAGACTATATAATATCTACAAGCGATGACTCTGTAAAATTTTTTGAAAAAGGTGCCATATATGCTTTTGACAATATCTTACCCGGCAAGCTCGTCAGGAGTTACAAACCATGCATACCACTTCACTCTGTCACAGTAAATTATGTTGGCGTTAAGTCTTATGCCGACAAGTACATTACTTTGTACAGTAGGTATGATCGTGAGATGCAATATTTTGATTTTTTAAACAACCGCACGGGCTCCATCTCTTTTGAAAATGAAATAATCTCTCACGTTTTTTATAGGAACAATTTCCTATACATAATTACAGACAAAGGCGTACATGTATACAATAGTGATATGGAAGAGGTTGAATGGTATTCATACGATTACATGAAAAAAAACAACCCTAATTTTGATGCTGTCAATACATTCTACTATACCAATGATGATTTTTGGGGACATTGTATATCTACAAGTAATGCAGGGTTGTTTACATTATTTGAAGAAAACCTAAACAACCTATTGGCGTCATCAAACCTTGCCGGTTACGATTTTGTAGGATATAAAAACGATTCCACCGGATATTGGTGGAAAGTTGAAGACAGAAGCTTAGTGGAAGTGTGCAAAGGGGTCATCGCTTCCAAAAGAATACTCCCCAAACACCTTTCAGACATTAACCTGATAATACATGGAAATGATAATAAACCTCTACTACTTAATAAATTCTGCGTTTATAATATTAATGCTGATAATACCCTAAGCTCTGTTACAAAACCGTATGATTCCATCGTACGCTATACCTCAAATTATGAAGTAGTCAATACACTCAACAGAAATGTATCTTATTTCGATATTTTCTTTAGGGCAATATCCGATATCTTGCCATTGGGCACGAATAAGTTCTTATATCTGGGGACCAGTGTCATAGGTGCCATAGATGTTACATTCGTTGATAGTATAAAAACCATATTTACCCATAACCTAGACATAGAACGATATGAACATGCTTTACTCGACTCTGTGACGAACAATGTGATCTGTTATGCAACAGATAAGATAATGTTATTGACAGACAGTCAAAAAAGAACCCTATATCAAAAAGAGATAAACGCACTATTCGGCATAAACGATATAGAGAGCATTGCAATCGATAAATACGGGCATATTTTTATCAAATCGGCATATAAAATGTTATTGGCAAATAGAGATCATGCAACAGTACGATCCATCATGAACAGTTATAACATGTCCGGTAGTAAAGTACATGTCACCGGAGATATTTTGACTGCTGTCGGCACATTCGGTGTGGTTCAATACAAGATACATCCAAGCGGAACGATATCAGAGATAGGAAACTTTCCCAATGTCAAAAACACCAAATACAATAAAGTTTTCGACGTTCAATTTTCCAAGAACCACGTAATATTTAAAACTGACAATGGAGTTTATACCGTAAATACATCTACCGGTAAAAAACTATCGGAAAAGCCCAACTATAGAGTTGTATTAAACCTAAACGATCAACTTCTTCAAATAAAAGCTGGTGACACTATCTCAATCGATCAAGAAACAAATTCCATAGGTGTTGATATTATAAAACCAACAGGTACAGGTGAACTGAAAATCAATTACAAGTTTGTAGATAGCTCATATACAAATACAGGTTACAATATAATTATCCCAGACCTCTCGCCTAATAATTACTACGATGTGACGATTGTTGCAACAGATGCCACGTGGCAAAGTAGCCCTATACATTTTCAAGTCTATGTAACACCGTATTGGTGGCAAACTAATACCGCCATACGTATCTTCTTTATGCTTGGCATCTTGCTGTTGATCGGCTTTGTATACATCATTATCATCATGACTCGACGAATTGTGAATAGAAACAATGAAAGGCGCAACCAACAGAGAGAATTGGAGTTGAAATCCATCTACTCGCAGATAAATCCGCACTTTATTTTCAACACACTCAGTACCGCCCAATACTTTGTGAAAAAGAACAAGAACAAAGAGGCATACAACCACATCAGCCAGTTTTCCGACCTACTCAGGTCTTATATCAAATCTTCAAGAAACAAGTACATCACAATTGCTGAAGAGACAGAAAACCTTAAAAACTATTTGGAACTGCAACTGAGCAGGTTTGAAAACATGTTCACTTACGAAATAGAGGTAGGCGACAACATCAGCCCTTTATCAGTACAAATTCCGTCGCTATTGTTACAGCCGATAGTGGAAAATGCCCTCAACCACGGAATTTTTCATAAAGAAGAAGCAGGGCACTTATCGATAAAGTTTGAGATAGATGAGAACGACGACCTACAATGTATTGTTGACGACAATGGAGTAGGCAGAAATAAGGCGAAAGAAATAGGCCACGAAAGGATGAAGAAGGCCACCTCTTACGGTACTATACTCATCAACGAACTGGTTGACACATTCAATAAATATGAAAAGATTAACATTAGTCTGAAGTATATTGACAAGAAGTTTCCCGAAACGGGCACTACCGTCATAATAACCATAAAAAACCTCAGAGATGCCAAGTAACATCACCTGTGTAATAATTGACGATGAACCGAAAATGTGTGACCTGCTTGCAGAGTTGGTCAAAGACCTATATCCGGATATTGAAATAAGCGCTACTTATACCAATTGGAAGCCGGCTTTGGAGCACCTTAGGAATGCGGAACCGGATATACTGTTCACAGATATATCCATGCCCGGCAAAACCGGTTTCGACCTGTTGGAGTTGCTGCCCAACCTGAACAGCGAAATAATATTTGTGACAGCACACACAGAGTTTGCGCTTGATGCCTTCAATTTTGATGTATGTGGTTATGTGTTGAAACCAGTGAACGACAAAATACTCGTCAAAACAGTTGACAGAGCCATCAATAGAATCAAAGCCAAGAAGCCGGGCGAGAGTTCGACAAACATCAATCAACAAAAAATAGGCGTGCCTGACGCATCGGGGATTCATTATGTGAACCTGAACGATATCATTTACTGCGAATCGCAAAACAGATATACCAAGGTAGTGACAACGGAAAACGAAATATTGAGCTCATACAACATCGGTAAGTTTCAAGACACATTGCATGACGAGCAATTCTACCAATTGCACAGGTCATATGTCATCAACTTGAATCACGTAAAGAAGTATGACTCTTCGGGCTTGGTGATTATGAAGGATAATACTGAGATACCGGTATCGAGGAAACACAAAGATGAGTTCCTTGCCAAGTTCAACCGAGTAAAGAAATAGTGTACTTATTGTTGAAGATATGTACCATATAGTATTTTCGTAACAATGCAGGTATCGATAATCATAATCAATTACAACACTTTCGACATCACATGCGATTGTATAGCGTCTGTAATTGAACATACCAAAAACTTTGATTACGAAATAGTGCTTGTCGACAACGCATCTCCCAAAGACAATCCTGATGACTTTCTGAAACGATTTCCCAATATCACATTGGTAAAAAACCCCGAAAACAACGGTTTTGCAAAAGGCAACAACCACGGTATCAAAAATGCCAAAGGAGAACTGATACTGCTACTGAACTCCGATACAATACTTACAGAAGACAGCATATCCATAGCAGCCGACTTTATAAGCAACAACCCTAAAACGGTCGTTACCACAAAGCTTGTATATCAAGACGGTGTTTATCAACACAATGCCCGAAAATTCAGAAGCATTCGAAATGAACTGTTGGACCTTGCAAGGCCTGCATTATACCTGCTGCCATACAGAACAAGAGCCAAATTGATGCTGAACCAGTATTTCAACGGAGACTTCAGCACATACTGCGACTGGGTTAGCGGCGCACTGATGATGTTTCATCGCGATGCACTCAACTCCTTACCCGGACAAATATTGGACGATCGCTTTTTCATGTATGCGGAAGACACCCTGTGGTGTTATCAATTTTCCGAAGCGGGGTTCCACAGCTACTTTATTGCAGATACCTCTGTGATTCACATTGCCAATGCCAGCACCGAACCCGAAAAACAACTCAAGCTACTCAAAACGATGCTCAAGCACGAGCTCATAATCATGGCCGAAAGAAAGGGTAAGGGTTTTTACTATCATACCTTCGAAATCATCTTCACCTTCAAAGAGATGATGCGCTATTACATCAAGCAAATTGCATTAAGATTATTCAACAAGCGGATTCGCTAAAGCCCTCCCCAAAGCATCCCAATTGGTTCATGGCTTTATTTGATATATTTTTGGTCGATTAATTCGAAACCACGACAGTATCTATGAGTCAACCTCCAAGAGTTTCATTTGTCATTCCGTGCTATAATCACGGAAAGTACATCGGTGAAACCCTCGATAGCATCGAAGCCATCGAGGATAAGAGCTTGTTTGAGGTGGTGATTGTGAATGACGGTTCTACGGACGCATATACCAACGAGTATCTTACCTCGCTTAAAAACGAGAACCGCCCCAACTATACGGTTATTTTTCAAGAGAATACAGGCGTTTCAGGAGCGCGAAACACTGCTCTGAAAGCAGCTCGTGGAGAGTATATTCTTCCGGTGGATTCGGACAACCGAATAACTACGGACTATGTATACAAAGCACTCGACATCATGGATAAGGATGCAACTATATCCATCGTATATTCGGACTGCCTTATTTTGGGAACGGATGAAGGTGTGCGTGTGCAAGGACCTTATAACTTGCAAAGGTTGATGCTGGGCAACTTCATAGACAACTGTGCCGTATTCAGAAGGCGCATATTGGACGATATCGGTTATCTGGACACCAGAAAGTCGGTGAATGCGATAGAAGATTGGGAATTTTGGTTGCGTGCATCATTTAATGGCTACAAATTCAAATACATCAATGAGCCTTTGTTTGAATACCGAGTGTTGGACAATTCGGGTTCCGCAAGGTTGAATGCAGACAAACAAAAGGGCAACGAGAATGTCGAGTACTTCAAAGAAAAGCACAAGGATTATTTCGGCCCGCAGTACGTCGACGATTATTTTGTAAAAAAATTCAAAGCCAGCCCTATCGGGTTCATAGGCAAGTTGATTCTGAAGATCTACTTCCCTAAACGATTTGAAAGGCTTGTAAAAAAGGGCAGGCTTAGACGATATATATAATGAGAGCTGAAAATCTGGAGCGCCATGCAGCCTCCACCGTCAATATCAATCACCCCTACTACATCCAATATCATTTCCTGTTCAAGGATCTGAAGGATGCAGTGAGCAAATATGCCAAGGGCGATTTGTTGGATATAGGCTGTGGCAACAAGCCGTATGCTCCGTATTTTGATGGACTGCTCAACAGCTATGTGGGCTGTGATATTGTACAGTCTGACAGAAACCTTGTAGACATTATTTGCCCAGCCACAGATATACCTCTACCCAATGAAAGCAAGGACACGGTTTTCTCCACCCAAGTGATAGAGCATGTGGCCGACCACCAAGCGTTATTGAACGAAGCATATCGCATCTTAAAGCCCGGAGGGCATGTGATAGTATCGGGACCAATGGCTTGGGAACATCATGAAGAGCCCTATGATTTTTTCAGGTTCACCAAATACGGATTCGAATACATTTTCGAGAAAGCAGGTTTCACAGACGTCGAAATAATACCAAATGGAGGCAAATGGGCCATGATAGGCCAACTGTTTCATAATGCCTTCCGGTCTTCATTCAAAGACAAAAAATCTTTCGGTGCACGATTGATGGACGGGATATACTTCCTTTTCCGTTTAAAGTGGATAATAAACCTGTTTTTTGTATGGCTTGACAACGTGGACAAAGATTACAGTGTAACTTCAAACTTTGTTGTTGTTGCCAAAAAAGCATAACACTGAATAATATTATTACCAAGCATGAATAAAGAGTACGACTATCTTATTGTGGGTTGTGGGTTGTTTGGAGTGGTTTTCGCTCGCGAAATGACCGATGCCGGACATAAGTGCCTTATCATCGACAAAAGAAATCATATAGCCGGCAACGTATATACCGAAAACGTAGACGGTATCAATGTTCATAAATACGGTCCGCATATCTTTCACTGTTCAGACAAAGACATTTGGAACTATGTGAACAAGTATGCCAACTTCAACAGCTTCAGGTACGAGCCAATTGCCAACTACAAAGGGGAGCTGTACAACCTACCCTTCAACATGAACACCTTCTATCAATTTTGGGGTACTCGTACTCCTGAAGAGGCAAAAGCCAAGATAGAATCGCAGAAAGTACCCAATAACAATCCTCGTACCATGGAGGAGTTTGCATTGGCGAATGTGGGTAGGGATATTTACGAGAAGTTGATATACGGATATAGCTACAAGCAGTGGCAGATAGACCCCAAAGAATTGCCTGCATCCATCATCAAGAGGTTGCCACTAAGGTTTACTTACGACAACAACTATTACAGAGACAAATATCAAGGCATACCCGAAGGTGGCTATACACAAATGGTGGCCAACATACTCGGAGACATAGAAGTAAAGCTGAGTACGGACTTTTTTGAAAACAAGAAACACTTCGAATCAATAGCCGATAAGGTCGTATACACCGGTAAAATAGACGAGTTCTTCAACTACGAATTCGGCGACCTAGAATACCGTAGCCTACGTTTCGAGACCGAAACTCTGGATATGGAAAACTATCAAGGCATAGCTGGTATGAACTACACCGATGCTGAAACGCCATATACCCGTGTCATCGAGCACAAGCATTTTGAATTTGCCGATACCAAACACACCATCATCACCAGAGAGTATTCGGAGACGTTCAACAGAAAGAACGAAGCCTACTATCCGATAAACGACGAAAAGAACAACAACGTTTACAATCAATACAAGAAGAAGTCGGAAACGTTGGGCAACTACATATTCGGAGGCAGGCTGGCAGAATACAAATATTACGATATGCACCAAGTGATTGGTGGTGCATTGGCACGCAGCCGAAAAATTCTTAACAAAGAATAAGAACATACCTTACATGGGGAATAGTAATTTTAGCCAATGGGCATAGTCTTCAGACAATCCATTAAGACTAGTATCGTTACTCTTGCGGGTGCGGTGTTGGGTGCGCTCATTACAATTATCAGCACCTATGTACTATCCAAAACCGAACTAGGGCTTTATACCAACATCATATATGCCGGTGCCATCATACAACTGATAGTGATGATGGGTACCGGGAATGCTATTGCCATATACACACAGAAATATGATGTGAACGACGAGAAACGAAAAGCATTGCTGACGTTCGGTATGTTGGTGACCATTGCTTTCGCCATAATATTCTCAGTACTATACTTTGCTTTCAAAGAGCCTATCATAGCTCTGTTCAAAGCCGAAGACCAAATTTTGATACGGGAATACTACTTCTTAGTGCCTGTGTTGGTGTTCATCTGGTCGGCCTTGTCCATATTCGAACACTACCTTATTGTACACGTCAAGATAGCAGTTTCGGCATTTGTCAGAGAAGTATTGCTCAGGCTGTTCAACCTTGTATTGTTGGGCTGTGTCTTCTACGGCTTGTTGACCGTTAACACTTTTCTGTATGCAAGCGTGTTGGTTTATATCATTCCTCTTGTGGCGCTTGCCATCATTTCATCAAAAACTCCGGGCTTTGGATTTACCCGTAACCTGAAAGTATTTTCTTGGAAAGAATATAAGGATATCATCAACTTCTCTTGGTATCACTTACTCATCATGGCATCGTTCTATATCATGAACTATATAGATGCTTTGATGTTGGGCCCTCTTGACCAAACTGGCATGGAGTCTGTTGGTGTATACAGAACGGCGGTGTTTATAGCAGCGGTCATGTTCATGCCATTCAAAGCCATGTCTTCATCATCATTACCCATACTCAATGAAGCTGTTATCAACAAAGACCACTATAAGGTAAACGACTTGTTCTCAAGAGCAGGTGTGAACATTCTGATAGTCGGTATCGGCTTGTTCGTACTTATCGCTATGAACTTGGACAATGCTGTGGCTATTCTCGCGGAAGGTTATGAATCGGTAAAACCACTTGTGCTTATACTCATGTTGGGTAGACTTGTAGATATGGCTACAGGATTGAACAATGAGCTGATAAGTATTTCTCGATACTATAAGTTCAACTTCCGCGCGTCTGCATTGTTGTTGATTATGGTTTTTGTATTGGACAGAATGTACATCCCTATTTACGGTATCTACGGAGCCGCATGGGTGGCAACCATATCTCTGGCAGCGTTCAATATAGCCAAAATGATCTTTCTGTATCGAAAGATGAATCTTCATCCTTTCACAAAAGGTTCTTTGTATGTTGTATTGGCCGGAGCAGCGGCGGCTGTACCCGGATTTTTGTTGCCCAACCTTGGAAATCCATTTTTGGATGCTACAGTACGCAGCCTTGCAATCATAGTTTGCTATGTGGGTATGTTACTATGGTTGAAGCCATCCAACGACCTTGTAACTTACCTCGATAACATAAAACAGAACAAACGCTTGTTTTAAGTCATTCTCATTTCAGCCCCATATACTGCCGTTTCATCCCATTATTTTTCATGAGACCCTTTGTTTTCGGTATTTTTACTTAGTAAACACAATGGCATTAACCATTGGTTTATTATTTGTGTTGAATTGTCATGTTATTGAAACTTAATCGTTGTTTAAGCACTTACCCAACAGTTATTATCCATAGCATGTCTAATTTTAATGCTTGAATACTAATGATAAATCAGCGGTATTCGTCAAACAAGAACAACAACCACCAAAACCATACAAGAGATCACATGAGCTCTTTTTACAAATACATTTTGAGATCGAGCAGAGCTGCTTTTGTCCTGTTGCTATCACTCTTCATATCCACTGAAGCGGATGCAACGCATATATACGGTGCCGAGCTTTTTTACACCCATATAACGGGTAACACTTACAGAGTTGAGATGAACGTTTACGGAGATTGCAGCGGTTCGTCTTTCCCTCAGTTGCCCGGTACGGCCAAGGTTCAGGTTTATAACAACACTACTTTTATCACAACACTATCACTACCTGTACAAGCACCCACCAACGGTGTGGAAGTAACACCCGTATGCCCATCGCAAAAAAACAATACCAAGTGTACCAACACCAGCAACCCAATACCCGGTGTGAAAAAGTATCACTACGCGCAAACCATAACACTTACCGGAACATCGTCGAATTGGCGATTCCGATTCACGGGTGACCTTACCACATCAACTGCCGGTAGGAGCAACTCTTTAACGAACATCATCAATCCGAGTTCATCAACCATGAACCTCGAAGCAACACTCAACAATACTTCAGGGCCCAACTCGTCTCCTACATACACAACCATACCCACTCCTTTCTTTTGTATCAACAAAGCCGCCAACTACAACCCCGGTAGCGTTGACCCAAACAACGACAGCCTTGTATATAGCTTGGTTGCGGGCCTCACAGCCACAAGTGTGGTGGTATACCAATCAGGATATTCGGCTACCGCTCCATTGGCTGTTGTGACAAGCTCACTCAATTTCAGTACTACAACCGGACAGTTGAGTTTTACACCAAACTTGGTGCAACAATCATCCGTTACCAACAAAGTGGAAGAATATAAAAATGGTGTATTGGTGGGTACCAGTATGCGCGAAATGACTTTTGTCGTACTCAACAACTGTAACAACAACCCTCCCGGTGGACTTATCTCCAACAACAACGCAGGTACACTTGATACAAGCCAAAAAGTATTGAACGTATGTAAGTCGGCGGGTAATTTGACATTCAACATCAATCCAACCGATCCGGATACAGATAAAATAAACGTAACAGCAAACGGTCTCCCCGCAGGAGCGACATTTGTGGTAACCAATAACAACACCACAGCACCAACAGGATCTTTTTCGTGGAACTTATCAAGCGTGACACCGGGTACTTACAACTTCTTCATCACCTATGTGGATGAAGGTTGTCCACTCTCCAGTAAACAAACTTTGGCATATACCATTGTTGTATTGCCTGACCCCAAAGTGACGTTGAGTATAGATACTCCTGCAACTTGTTCCAAAAAAGCCATCATCAGCATGACACCTTCTGTATCTCCATCACCATGGCGATTGCAGATATTTCAAGGTGCAACACAGATACACAATTTCACCGGAGTAACAGGTGTACAGACAGACAGCCTCAGCCCGGGTACATATACCATTAGAGTAACCAACTCTGACACCTGTTTCAAAGACACCGTGGTAGTAATTCCTGCACCTCCCGAAGTTATATTGAATCTAAATGTTACTCATCCTACATGTCATGGCGATACTAACGGCAAAGTGATCGTTACCGGTTCAGGTGGGTTGTCTCCTTTCACTTATGCACTTAATGGCGGTGCATTCTCTTCCACAAACACATTCAGCAATCTTGGAGCAGGCTTTTATACATTCTATGTGAAAGACAGTAACGATTGTGTTGCAGACAGCCTGTTACAAATAATAGACCCTCCTTCCGTTGGAGCAATTGTAGACTTCACACAGCCACCGTGTAACTACTACAACAGTGGTGTCATAAAACTGACCGGTACCAACGGTACAGCACCATACTTGTACGCTTTGGACGCAAGTCCGTATAGCAGTACAAATGTGTACAGCGGATTGTTTTCAGGCAACTACACCATACATGTGAAAGATAGTAACGATTGCCGATTGGACAGTGTTGTTACCTTGCCGGATTCGGTACGTGTACATGCCAATGCGGTGCTTACTCATATACTTTGTAACAGTGACAGTACCGGAAGCATAGTCTTGACCGCATTTGGTGCCATGCCTCCTTACAAATATCAAATAACAGGTGGTCCACTTACAAGTTCAGGCACTTTCAATAATCTACCTGCTGCCACACATACCTTCCATATTGAGGACACCAACAAGTGCTACCTTGATACAAATATCACATTGAATGAACCAACGGAAATATTCGGCGTATCGAACGTTACCAATGTGCTGTGCAATGGAGATACAAGCGGAGCCATAACCATAACGGGAACAGGTGGAGTGAATCCATATACTTACACTATGGGTACCGGCGCATATAGTTCTGCAAACAACTACTCTCCGCTATCTGCAGGCACATATACCATACACATTAAAGACGCCAACAACTGTATCAAGGATACCAACATCACGATAACGGAACCGACGGAACTGTACTTCAATAACATCGTTGTATCGGATGCCATATGTTACAACTCTGCAACAGGACAAGTAGTATTGGATGGTACAGGTGGCGTGAGTCCCTATACATATGCAATAGGTGCCGGAGCTTACGGATCGAACAGTACATTCTCCAACATTTCGGCAGGTACTTATACATTCCACTTACAAGACGATAATGGATGTATCAGAGATACCTCATTGACAATAGACCAACCTACACGTATTGTTCCGAGTGCAAACTTGAAGAAGGCAACATGTAACGATGTGGATGACGGCGCGGCCACACTTTCTGCCACAGGCGGCACTCCGGGATACACTTATGCCATCAATACCAATCCGTTTTCATCATCCACCACATTTAGTCCGCTTGGTGCGGGAACATATACACTCAAGGTGAAAGATGCCAACAACTGTATTCAAGATACTATTGTGAACATAGTCGATTCTTTGGTGGTAACGGCAAACATTACACCTGTCAATGCAAAATGCTTCGACAGTAGCAGCGGTACTATTACCGTTGTTGCAGGAGGCGGTGTAAACCCATATACTTTCGCACTGAATACAGGAGCTTTCGGAACGAGTAACATATTCAACAGTTTACCTGCAGGCAGTTACGATGTACACATCAAAGACGACTTGGGATGTTCCAAAGACACAACACTCGCACTTACAGAGCCTACAAGGCTTGTACCTCGCTTGAATATTACCGAAATAACTTGCCACGGATATAGAGACGGATTTATCGTGATGAATGCATCCGGTGGAACATTCCCATACAATTACAGAATAGACACCAGCTTCTATTCGACCATCAACATATTCAACAGCCTTAACTCTCGCACGTACACCTTCTTTGTAAGAGATGCCAACAATTGCATCATGGATACGACCATTTTTCTGAACCAACCTGCAGAGCTCCGCTACACATTGGATATATATGATGTACTGTGCAAGGGAGAGTTTAACGGCATCGTGAACGTGAACAACTCGTCGGGTGGAGTAAGCCCATATACTTATGCTTACGATCTAGGCTTATATACTTCCAACCCTCAACTAACGGGACTTGACTCAGGTGAACACGTCATACATATGAAAGACAGTACAGGCTGTATCAAAGACAGTACCATACTCATCAACGAACCCGACCTTCTGTTACTCGAGAATACGAACATCATTACACCAACCTGTGAAGAATATACGGACGGTGCCATACAATCATCCGGTAAGGGAGGTATAACACCATATCAATACGCCCTCAATGGAGGTACCTTCTCTTCATCAGGGAGCTTTGACAATCTATTGGCAGGCACATACACCCTTACATTGAAAGATGCCAACAATTGCACATACGACACCACGATAGACCTCAACGGCTTCCCTCCGATATTGTTGAATGATGTACAGCCCATGAATGTTAGTTGTAAAGGTTTTTCAGATGGTTCGGTTGAGGTAAATGCAACAGGAGGTATACAGCCCTTTACTTACAGAATAGGAGACGGACCATTCGGTGTAAACAATTTATTCAAAGATCTTATTGCAGGTAAATACAGCTTCACCGTGTTAGACGATTCGGGCTGTACCAAGACCATAAATGTGGATATAACAGAGCCTGAAGCGCTTTTCACCAAAACCACAGCAACACCTAACGATTGCGAAGGTTACGATGACGGCGGCCATATTGCTGCTGAAGTAAGTGGTGGAACCACTCCATACAAATACGAGTGGAGTACTCAACCGGTACAGTATGGACAAGAGGCAGGAGGTTTGAAAAACGGACAATATGCGGTGTTTGTGACCGATGCAAACGACTGCTTGGATACCGCATTGGCAACCGTTGAATACAACAACTGCTGCAAACTCTTCATCCCAAATGCCTTTACCCCTAACGGAGACGGCTTGAACGACATATTGAGAATATTGCTAAAAGGTGATTTTGAGCTCGAGGTATTCTCCATATACAACAGATACGGAGAGCAAGTATTCACCACCACAAACATGGAAGAAGGCTGGAACGGAGTATATAAAGGTGTTCAACAAAAAATGGACACCTATAACTACTTTGTAAAGGGACTTTGCGGTAAAGATGCCAAAGAAGAAGTGATGTATAAAGGAAATATCACACTTGTCAGATAAAGAAAATTTCACCTTTAGATGCTTATTACCCGAAAACCATTATTTTTGTTGCCCTTTCAGATAAGCGTATGGAATACAAAGAAATAGTTTCGGTTACAGGTTTAGGTGGATTGTACCAACTGGTAACGACAAAGAGCGATGGCGCTATCGTGCGTCACATATCGGAAAAAACAACCAAGTTCATTTCCGCTCGCAAGCACAATGTCACTCCGCTTGACAGTATTGAGATATATACAACAGGCGATAATGTAAGGCTGCATGAGATATTTAAAAGCATGCAAGACAATGAGGCCAAAACAGCGCCGGTGGATGTAAAAACAGCCAACAACGACGATATAAAAGGCTACTTCAAATCGGTATATCCTGATATGGACGACGAGCGTGTATACGTGAGCGACATGAAGAAGATGCTGAAATGGTACCAAATGCTGAAAGACAGCGAGCTGCTGAACTTTGAGGTTGTGGAAGAAGCAGTAGAAGAGCCGATAGCAGAAGAGCAACCTGAGGAAAAAGAAGAAAAGAAACCTGCTAAGAAAGCGACGAAGAAAAAAGCCGCTGCCAAAAAAGCGGACGACGGGGAAAAACCTGCCGCCAAAAAAGCTACAGCCAAAAAGAAAAAGATAGAAGAATAATATAAAGCCGGGCGTTGCCCGGCTTTATCATTTATACGATTAACAACTATTTTTCTCGGCTTAAAATGTAAGCTATTATCTTTGCCGCTGATGAAGCATTTACCCAACCTGCTTACTTTAGCCAACCTGATATGCGGATGCATTGCGATAGTATTCATACTCAATTCGCAACCGTTTCTTTCTGCCTTCAACGACAGAGAGTATTGGGTTATAGGTACCGAGCAAGCATACTGGGGTGCTTATTTCATATTCTTCGCTGCAATATTTGATGTGTTGGATGGTATGGCCGCCCGTGGGTTGCAAATATTCTCCCCTATCGGTAAAGACCTTGATTCACTCGCTGACATCATTTCTTTCGGTGTTGCACCGTCGATGATACTTTTCAAATTCTTATGGGCGGCATACATGACTGAGCCTTATGCTTTGGATGTGTATATGCTCTATATGATACCGGCATTCTTACCCGTATGCGCAGGAGCCATCAGGTTGGCACGATACAACATCACCTCCGACCAACAGAAAAACTCATTCATCGGTATGCCCATACCCACAGCGGGTTTGGTGCTTGCCACATTACCACTTATCAATTGGCAGTTTCCCGAGTATGGCGTATACCTTCAGAACAAGTGGGTTTTATATATAGTAATCGCATTGGTATCATGGCTTATGGTCTCCAAAATCAGGTTCATGAAGCTATTCCCTTCAAAGCCCAACCTGATGAAACATTGGCCACAATTGGTGGTATTGCTGACACTTGTAGCTGGAGCCATCGTCATTAAGGTGCTGATCGTTCCCATAGCATTTGTATTATATATAGTACTTTCATTCATACACAAAGCAGAAGAAGCATAAATCAAACAGTAATGAAATACATCGCTCATATCAACGTAATGCCATTGAAAGAACTGTTGGACCCACAGGGTAAAGCAGTAAACAGCAGCCTGCACAACTTGGGCCTGAATGCTGTGGACGGAGTGCGTATAGGCAAGCATATAACAATGGATATCGAGGCAGGAAGCAAAGACGAGGCTGCACGAATAGCCGACGACGCTTGCAAAAAGTTGTTGGCCAATCTTGTAATGGAACAATACGACGTTACCATAAACGAAGCATAGTTTGGCAGACAACGACACAAGGCTCTACCTGGTGCCTTCTCCCATAGGCAACCTTGGAGATATTACTTACCGTGCCGTTGAAACACTGCAAAAGGCAGATGCCATCCTTTGCGAAGACACACGCACCAGTTCGGTACTGCTGAAACATTACAATATTCAGAAACCACTCTACCCTCACCACCAGCACAACGAGCATAAGGCGGTACAAGGCATCATAGACCAACTGCTTACGGGCAAAACTTTTGCCTTGCTGACAGATGCAGGCACTCCCGGCATTTCAGATCCCGGGTTTCTACTTGTGAGGGAGTGTGTACGCAACAATATAAAAGTGGAATGCCTTCCCGGTGCCAGTGCGTTTATCCCCGCGTTGGTACAATCCGGGCTACCTTCTACCAGATTCACTTTCGAGGGTTTTCCACCACAAAAGAAAGGCAGACAAACATTTTTCAAACGCCTTACTGATGAAGAGCGTACCATCATTCTTTACGAATCCCCTCACAGATTGGTCAAATCACTCAAGGAAATGACTGAATATCTGGGATCGGATAGGGAAGCAGCCGTTTGCCGTGAGCTGACAAAGATGTTCGAAGAAACCCGCAGAGGTACTTTGGCGGAGCTTGCCGAACACTTTACCGCCACACCTCCAAAGGGAGAGATAGTGATAGTGATATCCGGTAAAAACTAAAAAAGCCGCTCTCAGTCGAGAACGGCCTCTTCAATTTTGATTATTTGATTAGTGAGCAGCAGCCTCAGTAGCTGTAGTGTCAGCTGCAGCAGCCATAGAATCAACTGCAGGAGCTTCTTCAGCAGCAGGAGCCATCTCAACTGTTTCTTCTACAGTAGTTTCCTCAGCAGGAGTTTCAGTTGATTCGTTATTACCGCAAGATGCGATGAACAAGCCAAGTGTAAGAGCGAATACGCTCAATTTTACGATTTTCATAATTGTTGTACTTAAAAAGTTGTTTTATGTGCACATTAATACGAAAGGGTATTTGAGGTAACCCGCACTTGAAAAATATTTTCAGATATTTTTATTTTAAATGTATTTATAGGGCATAAAAAAAGCTGCTTATAAAAGCAGCTTGGTTTTGGTTAATCAAAAATGATATTAGTGAGCAGCCTCGTCGTGTGCTTCTTCAGCAGCACCTTCCATAGCTTCACCTGCAGCTTCAGTAGCTTCAGCAGCTTCGTCAGCAACTTCTTCAGTAGCTTCAGCAGCTTCGTCCATTACTTCTTCAGTTTGCTCTGTAGTTTCTTCAGCAGCTTCTTCAGTAGCACCGCCACCACAAGAGATTACGAAAAGGCTTAATGCAAATGCGAAAATTCCGAATTTTACGAACTTCATAATAGTTGATTTTAAATTAATTAATTTATGTAGGTATATACCTTATTTGGGCAAAAGTAACCCATTTGTATCAAAATTAATAACCGATAATATAAAAGTAACCTGTAATCAACAATTTGCATTTCAAATCATTTCACCCAATTGCAAGCTTGTTTTATACTTATTGACTGTAACTTTACATTATGATACAAGCATGGCTTGTATTGGGTTACCTTTTCCACAAAAACAGATTAATAGTTGCAGAACGATTTGCATAAGGAGATTGAGTTGTTGCAGCAACTGTCCGACGGAGACAGCGCAGCCATCAAAAGTATCTACAAACAACACTACAAAAGTATTGTGGGTTGGATACTGAAAAACGGTGGTGACGAACAAGATGCGGCGGATATTTGCCAAGAAGCGGTAGTGATTCTTTACGAAAAGTCGAAGAACGAGGACTTCCGCCTGACATGCAAGGTGAATACTTACCTGTATGCAGTGACTAAGAATCTGTGGTACAAAAGATCTCAACAAGAGCGACCTGTATATTCCGGATCTGATGATGAACTTGAAGAAACCATTGTCAGCAATTACGAGGAAGATATAAACGCTCATAAAGAAAGGGAGCTGTACTACGACCAGTTGGAAAGCGCACTGGAACAATTGGGGCAACCATGCAGTTCTTTACTAAGATCGTTCTATTATGACAATAAGTCCATGCAGGATATAGCCGCAGAACATGGTTATACCAATGCGGACAACGCAAAAACCCAGAAGTACAAATGCCTATCCAGGCTGAAGAAACTTTTTTATGGAACGAAAGTTAAATGACGGTAAGTGAGTACGGAAAGAAATGACATATGGAAATTGGCCGAAGCATACCTGAACGGTAAGCTTAGCGGTGCAGATATAAATGAACTTGACAACCGACGATTGAGCGACCCTGAATTCGCATCGGAGTTTCAAGATAGCATCAACTTGTTGAGTGCCATCAAGTCTAGTGCAGAGCAAAAGCAGGTACGTACTGAGCTGAAAGCAGCCAACATAGAGTTGAAGCAAGAATCAGGAAAAGGTATTAAGGGGAAGGTTGTCTCGTTGATGCACAACCATTGGCGTACCGCAACCATTGCAGCAGCGATAGCCTTACTTACATCGCTTACCACCTTTTGGATGGTGCAACACAACAATAATAAGATAGCTTCTCAATACAGTCTGTTGAAGCGTGACATCGAAAAATATAAGCGCTCACAGAACAAGATCATCAAAGACATAAAGGAACAGAATGCAGGGCCTGCTTCATCGGCAAGGTATTCGGGTACGGGGTTTGCCCTATCCAACAACGGGTATTTGGTGACCAACTACCACGTAATAGAAGGTGCTGACTCCATTTACATCCAAAGCAAGGATGGTGCTTACCACAAAGCACATACCATCAGCTTCAATGCGGCGGAAGATGTGGTGATATTGAAAGTGGAAACAGACAACTTCAAATTCAGCAATACGACGGATATACCATATTCCATCGCGAGCGATAAGAAAAAGCTGGGTACTCATGTGTACACGCTCGGCTTCCCTCAAGATGAGATAGTTTACAACGAAGGGTATATCAGTTCCAAGAATGGATACAGCGGCGACTCCACACAATACCGTTTGGAAATAACCGCCGGTCCGGGACAGAGCGGCGCTCCTGTATTGGACAGCAGAGGTAACATCATCGGTATTATCACAGGTAAGGAAACCGAAGGAGAGGCCGTTACATTTGCCGTATCGTCCACATCCATCATAGAGCTGCTCAACAACCTACCTCAGGAGAACAAATTCAGGTTACCGACATCGGGCAGATTGGGAAGAATGAGCCGTGAGCATCAGATAGAACAATTGGAGCAATTTACCTGTTCGATAAAAGTGTACAAGCAATAAGCCGTTTTCACGATTATTTAGCTCCCATTGAAGCCGATATTTCTCTAACTTTGCCCATCTAATTCACATAGTTGAGCAACATCATCAAAAGAAATCTCGATAAACGTCATAAAGACAACCCGAAAGGAGAAATGTCTTTTATTGACCATATAGATGAACTGCGCTGGCATATCATCAGGTCATTGATAGCCGTACTTGTAGGCGGCATCGTGATGTTCATCAATATTGAAACGGTATTCCACCAAATAATACTGGGGCCTGCACACGAGGACTTTCTGTCATACAGGCTCATGTGTAAACTTGGCGACCTTATTCATGTAAGTGGTATATGCATGGATAAACTCACTCTTGAGTTTCAGAACACACAGTTGTCAGGACAGTTCATGATGAGCTTCTCCGTATCATTCATGTTGGGGCTTATCGTTGCCTTCCCCTATATATTCTGGGAATTCTGGAGATTCATCAGGCCGGCTCTTACAGAAAAAGAAAGGAAGAGCGCGAGAGGTATCGTGTTTTGGGCTTCATTGCTTTTCTTCTTAGGTGTGTTATTTGCCTACTATGTGGTGGCACCATTCACCATCAACTTTTTCGCCAACTATCAGTTGAGCCCTACGTTCAAGAATATCATCACCATGTCCAACTATTACGGTACGCTGAGCGACTTGGTGTTGGGTATAGGATTGGTGTTTGAGCTGCCGGTAGTCGTATACTTCCTATCAAAAGTAGGGTTGCTTACACCTGAGTTGATGCGCTCCAAGAGAAACTACGCAATACTTATTATATTCGTATTGGCTGCCGTTATAACTCCACCGGACTGGTTTACCATATGGTTGGTCGCATTGCCGTTATTGGTATTGTACCAAGTGTCCATATCCATAAGCCACAGAGCCAACAAGAAACGTAAACAAAGACAACAAAAATAAGGTTATGCAAAACTCAACTTTCAATAAGGAGCTTCCTATCGTGATAGGTGGCGACCACGCGGGTTTCAAATACAAAAGCATCATCATCGATATGCTGAAAGAAGCCGGTTGGCAAGTTGAGGACAAAGGCACATATAGTGAGGACAGTACCGACTATCCTGACTACGCACACCCTACTGCTGCGATGGTGGAAAGTGGAGCCGCAGCTGCAGGCATACTTATTTGCGGCAGTGGAAACGGCGTTTGCATGACCGCCAACAAACACCAAGGTGTACGCGCCGCGCTTTGTTGGAACGAAGAACTTACAGCACTTGCTCGTCAACATAACAACGCGAACGTACTTTGCATACCTGCACGTTTTGTACCGATAGAAGTGGCACGCGATATGACAGACGTGTTCTTAAGTACCCCTTTTGAAGGCGGAAGGCACGAAAGAAGAGTTGAGAAAATAGCTCAATAATTAATCCAATACCAATCTTACAGAAGTGAATATGCTGCGCGGCAAGAAGCTGGCAACACCACCTCCGTGCGTACCCGATGACGTGCGACCCGATACTGTTGCCTGTTGGAAGTTGAATATGTTCTTCACTCCGGCTGTTATCTGCAATTTCCTATCGAAGAACTTACGCTCGATGGATGCGTCGCAAATATGGAATGGCTGTTGAGTACCGTTGTACGAAGCAGAGCCGTCTATATTGGATTGAAGGAAAGGCTGCTTGCCGGTGAATTTGTAAAATGTGTTGAACCCTATCTTCGGTTTCTTCCAATAGTATTGCAATGTGGCAGTTGCCTCACTTGCCGAAAAGGCACTGTAATTACCCGGATCCGCAAAAGTATAATTGTACGAATAACCCAATTGATAATGTATGTTGCCTCTTTGTCCATCGGCTTGCAACGATGCTATACCGTTTGATTGGTGCGACAGGTTCGCGTATGTATACTTGATACTTGTCGGATTATTGGGGTCTATCGGCGCCAAGGTAATACCATTGTACACGTCATTGTAAAAACCCGTTACTATGAACTGCAGATAGTCATTCCCTTTTTCATATGCCTGATACGAAGCTGATAATTGTGCATGATGGCCGCTCTCAGCATCCAAACCTTCATTGCCAATGATGTAGTGGTTAAGATCTATGAACGACAAGTACATCTCCTTAAGCGAAGGCGCACGATAACCTTTGGCATATGATGCCCTTATTTGTACTTTCTTCACAGGCTTGTACAACACATTGAAGCTTGGTATCAAAGGTGGATTATAGGTAGAGTTCATTGCCGCTCTCAAACCGAGTTGCAACCTCATTTTATCTTTCAACACCGGCATACTGATATTCGTGTACACCGCATAGTCCTGTATTTGTTTGTTCTTCCCGGTTATTTTAAGGCTTGATGCGTATTGCAAGTTCACATCGTAACCAACCGTATAATCAAGCTTGCTCAACGAATTGCTGTAACTACCTCTTGCAAACACATCGTTGAAGCTTGAGGTGTCTTGTGTACCCTGACCTTGATTAAGCGTCTCCTCAAGAGTAACCATATCTTTCACATACGCATTACGGGTACGGTAATAAATGACATAACCGTTTTGGCTTTGCCATGTACCTTTCTTACCCAGCTTACCGTTGAACGACAATCTGTTGGTGGAACGTGTGGTATGATAATATTCATCAAACGCATATGCTCCGGTAGGCTGCCAAAGTTCAAGGTTACCCTTGTTGGTTACTGTTTCTTGCAAGAAGTCACTGGCCAAACCTGCTCTAAAACCTGAAGGTGCTGTATAAGCGTAAGCGAAGTTGCCTATGTATTGCTCATTGGGTTTGAACAGTTTGCTGCGTGAAAACTGCAAAGTATCGTCCAGATATATTTTGTACTGCTCTATCGGCTTCCAACCTATGAACCTGTTACGTCCTCCACCGATGGTGAACTGATGACGCTCTTTGTATCTCTTGGTTACCGATGCATCGAAGTTGTAGTTACCCAAAGAACCATAATATACTCCCGCATTCACTTCAAACGGTTTCTTTGGCGTTTTGGTGATGATGTTGATCACCCCGCCCAATGCATCCGTACCATATACCACACTCATAGGGCCTTGTATGATCTCTATACGATCGACATTATTCATGTTTATCTGCGAAAGGTTGATGTTACCACCTTCACGACCGTTGAGCGGAATACCGTCCACCAATATCTTAACCTTATCGCCACTCATGCCTTGCATGCGCATATTGGCACCCAATACGTTGTCGTTGCTAACTCTTACGTTCAGCTGATTCTTCATCACATCGTCCAACGTAACAGCGCCTTGTGCTTTTATCTGCTCTTTGGTGATGACACGATAAACAGAGAGTGCATCTTTTTGCTTGCTCGCTTGTGACAGGCCTGTTACCACCACCTCGTTCATGGTGGAGTATTTCTTGGCCATGTATATCACCACTGTTTTACCGGCAGGTGCCGCATAAAAACTTTTCTTCAACGGCTCGAAACCTAATGCGTTTATCTCAATGGTGAACGGATAGCCCTCGGGAATGATATTTGCCACACCGTTCTCATCGGTCTGCACCGTGTTTTGAACAGAGTTGTTTTGTGCCGAAGAAATGTGGATGTATGCAAACGGAACCGTTTCGCCATTGTTCTTATCCTGAACAGTGACACGGATGGATTGTGCTTGAAGCGTAAACGCCGCAAGTACAAACACGAATATTGCATATACCTTTTTATTCAACATCTCTTAAGCTTAAAAAGTCTTGCCATCCTTATCGGATAGCAAGACTTGAAGATCATATTTTTTGTTTTCTATCCTTCACGATTAGTGGTTTACCACCATCTTTTCACTCGCTTGCCAGTTACCGTCAGATACAGATATTACATAAGTACCCGTAGGGTATGCCGACACATCTACACCCAATGCATTAAGCCCTTTATCCAAACGTACAGGACTGTTCAACATTGTCTTTCCGGTAATATCGGTTATTATCATTCTTGCATTTGTAGCTTCGTTAGCCGTCAGCAACATATCTGTTCTGCCGGATGCCGGGTTAGGCACCAAAACATGGCTTGTAACAACTTGCTCAATATTGTTTACAGAAGTAATTGGAGCATCTGCAACCTTACGTTTTTTGAACACGGTTTTACCGGTGCTACCACCGTCAAATCGAGTAAATGCTATCTGATATATCTCCTTGCTGTTTGTAGACAAAATATAGAAGGTGGCATTTGTATCCAGCTCCCATTTGAAAGTACTGTTGTTGAACGTCTTCCAATCGTAACCGGGCTCATTTATCAACTCAGTACCGGTCGACCATAGATAATTGTTGTACTTCGTGGTATCAGGATTAACATTACGGACATCAGCCTTCAGCATATTGTTGTTCGACATAATTCCCATTACAGGGTATGGTACCAACGGACCCGGACCTTGAGACACGAACGCTATATAGCGTGTGAACAAAAGGTCCCAACCATTAAGGCCTGTCTCACGATCTGCAAATGTTCCGTTGTCGATATCGTAATAAGCGAACAGGCGGTTAGGATAGTTCTTCATGTATACACGCTCCGTCTTATCGCCTGTACCATCAAACTTGGCAATACGAAACTTGTATTGAACAGAGTCTGCGGGAGTACTTATATACTCCTGTATCCACAACTTGTATGGAACACCATTCACTTTAACGAGATACAATGTATCGCCTGTTACCTTGTGCGATGTGATATTGTATACACCCCAACCATAGTCTATGATATTACCACTTGTGTTTACATTGAATGCACCCCAGTTCCAACTTGTGTCTTTGTTGTACAGTTGGTTTGAGGTAAGGCCTACTGTATCGGAAGCGCTAAGCGAAGCGAATTTGCTTGAAGCACTCATGTGCAATGAATAAACCTCAACCGCTGCTTGTGCGTGGTTGGCGAATACGCTTACGTTACCGTTAGGACCCGGCTTAGTCATTTGGAAAGCGATCTCCCAATCAAGGTTTGAAGAGGTCTTTTGTTGGCCGTTCTTCAAGCTGTAATAAACATCCTCATGGTAAGACGGACCGTTAGGTGGATTTATCTGAGCACCCATGGAAACGGAGTCTGTAACCCATGTTTGTGCATTGGCTTGAAAACCAATACAGGCCGCTATCAAGAACGGTGTAAATTTTAACCTCATACAAAAACGCTTTTAGGCGTTAAAGGTACGCCGACACCGCCGTTTGGCGGGCGTTTGAACGAAGTCTTTACATTGTCATGACAGTACAATTAACATTAAATTAATGCTATATCCAGCCGTTGTTGTGCAATACTTTGGCTATCTGTACGGCATTGGTTGCCGCACCCTTGCGCAAATTGTCCGAAACTATCCAACAATTGAGGGTGTTTGGTTGAGAATTGTCCCTACGGATACGGCCTACGAACACCTCATCTTTACCTGCTGCATCAAGTGGCATTGGGTAGCCGTTCATTGCAGGATTGTCCACCACGATTATACCCGGAAAGTCGGACAGTAGCTGTTTTACAGTTCCCTCGTCAAAGTCTGTATGAAACTCGATGTTCACGCTCTCGCTATGTCCACCGCTAACAGGTACGCGTACCGTGGTAGCTGTAACATTGATGCTGTCGTCACCCATTATCTTTTGGGTTTCTTGTATCATCTTCATCTCCTCTTTGGTATATCCGTTGTCTTGAAACACATCTATATGAGGGATGACGTTCATATCTATCCTATGAGGGTATACGGAATGCTCCGTACTGCCGTTGCGTTGTGCCATCATTTCGTCAACAGCCTTTTGCCCGCTGCCCGATACCGACTGGTAAGTGCTTACCACAACGCGCTTTATTTTATACTTGTCGTGAAGAGGTTTCAGTGCCATCACCATTTGTATGGTGGAGCAGTTTGGGTTGGGGATGATCATATCCTGCTCAGTCAATACATGGCCGTTGACTTCCGGTACCACCAACTTTTTGGTGGGGTCCATACGCCATGCGGACGAATTGTCCACCACACGACAACCCGCCTCTGCAAACTTGGGTGCCAGCTCCAATGAAATGCTACCCCCTGCAGAGAATATGGCCAATGCAGGCTTCATCTCTATGGCTGTATCAGCGGTTACCACACTCCACTCTTTACCCTCGTAGCTTACCTTCTTACCTACCGAACGCTTGGAGGCTACAGGTATAAGCTCTGTTACAGGAAAGTTCCTTTCTTCCAAAATACGGAGCATGGTGCTACCCACCAGCCCCGTGGCACCTACTACGGCTACACGCATGACTATTGTTTTTTAGAGTGTGCAAAGGTAAGGCAGTTTTCAGAGAGTTGGAAAATGTATCGTTTGTATATACAGCGATGCCCCATCTGTGAAGTTATTACAATAACGATTTTGCCGTCTTTTTCCGACCTTTGCCCACGATGAAGAACCTGCGTTCGCTGAATAAATACCTATTAAAGTATAAGTGGCACCTGCTGTTTGGGATGGTATTCGTCTCCATATCCAATGTTTTTGCCGTTGTATCGCCGGTGATCATACGAAATGTAATAGACCAGGTACATACCAACATCACCAATTACAGGCTGGTAATGGATACGGGCATTGCGGACGATCTTCAATCCTTCATTTTCAATGCGGTATTGCGCAGTGGTTTGATATTGCTTGGATTGGCGATAGCACGCGGCATTTTCATGTTCTTTATGAGGCAGACCATCATCGTGATGTCTCGCCATATAGAGTATGACCTTAAGAATGACATATACCAACACTATCAGGAACTGAACACACAATTTTACAAGACCCACTATACAGGCGACTTGATGAACCGCATTGCGGAAGATGTTTCCAGAGTGCGGATGTATCTGGGGCCTGCCATTATGTATAGCACCAACCTTGTGGTAATGACCGTAATGTGCTTGTGGAACATGATACGCGTAAGCCCCATGCTTACCCTTTACGTTATCATACCATTGCCATTGCTTGCGGCCACCATATACTTTGTCAATCGTATCATATTTCGTAAAAGCGAGCAGATACAGGCACAATTGTCTGACATGACCACCATAGCTCAGGAGTCTTATTCTGGTATAAGGGTTATAAAGTCGTTTGTACAAGAGCGGACAATGTTGGGCTTCTTCAACAACAAGAGTGAAGAATATAAAAAGAGCGCCATCAACCTCTCACTGACCGAAGCCATATTCTTCCCATCCATGAACCTGTTCATAGGCTTGAGTATGTTGAGTACGGTTTTGATAGGCGGTTACTATGCCATTAACGGTAATATCACCACCGGTAACATTGCGGAGTTCATTTTATACATCACCATGCTGATGTTCCCCATGATGGCCATAGGCTGGGTGGCCAGTATCGTTCAGCGAGCAGGTGCATCGCAAAAGCGTATTGACGAGTTCATGAACACCCAACCCGATATAGTGAGCAAACCGGATGGAATAAAATCAGGAGATATCAAGGGTGGTGTTACTTTCAAGAATGTAAAATTCACGTACAGCCATACAGGCATTACCGCGTTGAAAAACTTCAACTTGGATATAGCCGCAGGAGAAAGAGTGGCTGTGATAGGTAAAACGGGGTCGGGTAAGTCAACACTTGTACACCTGCTACTCCGTATGTACGATGTAAGCGAAGGCGAGGTATTGCTGGACGGAAAGCCCATCAAAGACTATGACCTAAAGTTCCTACGCTCACAAATAGCTTACGCTCCGCAAGAGCCATACCTGTTCAGCGATACCATATATAACAACATCAAGTTTGGCACAGGTGATGCCACAGAGCGCGATGTGAAGAACGCCGCCAACATGGCCGACTTCCAAAAAGACATTGACGGTTTGAAGGATGGCTACGAAACAGTGATAGGTGAGCGAGGAGTAATGCTTTCGGGAGGTCAAAAACAAAGATTGGTACTGTCACGAGCATTACTCAAAAACAGCCCGATACTTTTGTTGGACGAATCGCTATCAGCGGTAGATACGCAAACCGAAAAGAACGTCCTTTCCAACCTGAAAGAACATATATCCGACAAAACGGTCATAGTTATCACGCACCGCATTTTCACAAGCTGGAACTTCGATAAGATATTGGTGTTGCACGACGGTGGTGTTGCAGAACAGGGCACGCACGAAGAGTTGATGAGACTCGGTGGACGCTACGCCAAGCTATATAAACATCAAACTGAGATGGAAACTGCGGGTTAAGTGGTTTATTTCTTAATTTGGTTTCCTAAATAAAAGACGAGACTTATGAAACGTATACTATCAATTGCCATAGCACTAAGTATACTTACCACATATACGGCCATAGCAGGCAATGTCACCATCAGGGGAGAAATAAAGAATCGCCTGTCGGACAGCGTTACTTTCAGCTATGCCATGTATAAGAACAACAACTGGTTGGATTTCAAACCTCATAAGATAACAGAACACCTTGACGAGAAGGGCAGGTTTACCGCTTCTTTCGACATCAGCGAAGGTTATACACTCATCAATATTCAAAACGGTGGAGAGGCTACAGAGATATTCGTCACTCAGGGAGCCAAACTGATGATGACTGTTGATTGCAGCAACTTTGACGAGAGCATCAAGTACAAAGGTATCGGTGAAGAAGTAGCCAACTTTATGGCCAAGCACATCCTGAAATACAGTTGGATACAGAACACACACCGCGAACTACAAAGCGCCAATGAAAAATCGGTTGCAGAATTTCCGGAAAGTGTAGAAAAGATAATACAAGGTCAATTGGACTTCCTTGTTGATAATGCCAAAGGGCTGCCAAATACTTTCATCAATTATTGGGACAGCTATTTTGAGTTCCTCAAATACAGCACCATACTCGACTATCCTATAATGCACGAAGTGATAAAACAGCAGAGCTATTCTATTGAAAGCGTTCCCGATGAGAACTACAAAGTGATCAATACCGTTCCGAAGCGTTTCAACGACAAATGGATGCCGATACAAACGTATAGGAATTATATAGCAGGGTTTTATTACAAGCAGCTTGATGCACAAGGTGTAAAAAGCACTCCTGAAAAACCTCATTTGAAAGACGAGAAAATGCTTGAGTTGGCACATCAGAATATGCCTACCGGTAGCGAAGAGTATGTATATGCCAACTACCTGCAAGGCACCATAAAAGGTCAATCTTACGCCACAGCAGCACATTACTACAACAAGTTCATAGACCAATACCCAAGCAGCATCTATAAAAAGATGTTGGAAAAACTTCTGGAAACCAAAAGGAAGCTCAGTGTCGGCCAACCTGCCATAGACATCACTTTCAGAGACGAGAACGGCAAAAAAGTAAAGCTTTCAGACCTGAAAGGAAATGTGGTTTATCTTGACTTTTGGGCTAGCTGGTGCGGACCTTGCAAAGCACAATTCCCACATACCGCCAAGTTGAAAGAACATTTCGCAGGTAAGAACGTGGTATTCGCATACGTATCTATCGACGGTGATAAAGAAGCTTGGGAAAAAGCCAAAGAAAAATACCACCTTACCGGTTTACATATGTTGGCAGAAGGCGAATGGCAATCGAACGAAGCAACAGAGTACGGTGTAAGGGGTATACCCGCCTATTTTTTGATAGATAAAGAAGGCAACTTCGCCGCCGAGTCCACTCCACGTCCAAGCCAAAGCGAGCAGTTGATAGAAATGATTGAAGCGCTACTTTAAGTAGCTCGAGTAAACATATTAATTAATACTATGATAATCCGCTGTTAATGATGGCTTCATAATAAAAGCGTCCCTTTGTTTAGCCGAGTTAGGCTGTTTAATTACATATAGCTATGGCAAAAAGGGAAGTGGATATTGTAGTATTGTCTGACATTCATCTTGGCACGTATGGTTGCCATGCGACAGAACTGCTTCAATATCTCAAGAGCATAAAGCCGAAAGCCGTTGTACTAAACGGCGACATCATTGACATTTGGCAATTCAGCAAACGTTATTGGCCCAACACACACATGATGGTGATGAAACACCTCATAGGCTTAGTGGCAAAAGACATTCCTGTATACTACATACCCGGCAACCACGATGAAATGTTGCGCAGGTTCAAAGGATTTCAATTAGGCACACTGAAGGTGGCCAACAAACTCTCTCTGAAGATCAACGGGTCCAAAGTATGGATATTCCACGGTGACGTTTTCGATGTTGTGATGCAGCACAGCAAGTGGTTGGCGAAGCTCGGAGCCATTGGATACGATACACTGATACTCATCAACCGTTTCGTGAACTTCATTTCACAAAAGTTGGGCAGGGGAAAAGTTTCATTGTCCAAACGAATAAAGAACAGCGTGAAAGGAGCGGTTAAGTTCATCAACAAGTTTGAAACAACCGTTTGCGATATAGCTTCCGACAACGATTACAAATATGTTATCTGCGGACATATTCACCAACCTGAAATTAGAACCATCGTTACCGAAAAAGGACCTGTTGTATATATGAACTCCGGCGATTGGATAGAGAACCTAACCGCTTTGGAGTACAACGACTCTGAGTGGAGTATATACAGATATATGGACGACGAGAAAGCTCAGGCTATCAACGTGAATAAGAAGAAGAATCCGAAAGAAACTCCTAAAGAACTCATGGCCAGTCTATTGCAAGAATTAAGCATGGCCAACACCAAATCTTCGGATAAACTTAACAGTTTACCGGGCAGTATGGAAGCTGCTTAAAACTTATTATTGCTTAGTGAGAATATTGTTTGCTATACAAGGTACAGGCAACGGACATCTGAGCCGTGCCAGAGACGTATATCCCGAACTGATAAAGTACGGCGATGTGGATGTTTTGATAAGTGGTATACAGGTGGATGTGGACGTACCCTTTCCTGTAAAATACAGGCTATACGGAATGAGCTTCATCTTTGGTAGCAGAGGCGGAGTGGATATTTGGAAGACCGCCAAAAAACTAAAGCTCTTCAAGCTCATAAAAGACATTCGTTCGTTGCCCATAGAAGACTACGACCTTGTGGTTAACGATTTTGAACCCGTATCGGCTTGGGCATGTAAGATGAAAGGCAAACCCTGTATCGGGCTAAGTCACCAGGCAGCCGTACTTGCAGAAAATGCTCCTCGTCCCGAGAAAGGAGACCTGAAAGGCGAGTTGGTACTGAAATACTATGCGCCCGTCACAGCGGCATACGGCTTTCACTTCAAAGAATACACGGAAAACATCTTCACTCCCGTCATACGCAAAGAAGTGCGCGATATGCAGCCTACCGACGAAGGGCATTATACCGTGTACCTACCCGCATATGACGACAATACGATGGTGCAGCACTTATCACACTTTGAAAATGTGCAGTGGCAGGTATTTTCCAAACACAACAAAGAGCCGTTCTCATTTAAGAACGTACATATACAACCTATAGAGAACAAAGCCTTCATCAAGAGTATGGCAAGCAGTACGGGTGTATTGTGCGGTGCCGGTTTTGAAGGCCCCGCTGAAGCATTGCAACTTGGCAAGAAAGTGATGGTAGTACCGATGCAACAACAGTACGAGCAACAATGCAATGCTGCAGGTGCTGCTGAGCTTGGTGTACCCGTTATAAAACAGTTGAGTAAAAAATATTACGACGATATACAATCATGGTTGGAAAACGATGAGCGTATCAACGTCGACTTCCCTGACCGTATAGCAGAGATCGTGCATAAGCTGGTTGCAGAACATGCACCGCAAGCATTGGCCGCAGTTAAGCCTGCTTAATTACTTCCCTTTATATTCGGGCTTGCGCTTTTCGAGAAATGCATTCACACCTTCCACAAAGTCGTGTGTATTACCCGCTTCCACCTGTACACGCATTTCCATCTCTACTTGTTCATGCAAATTGTTGCTGTAAGAGCTGTTCAGCAGTCGCTTGGTTAAGCCGATGCCCTTTGTAGGCATACCCGCCAATTGTGTGGCGAGCGCTTTACTGTCCGCTTCAAAACTATCGTCGGGAAAGCTTTTGTATATCATGCCCATAGTCACAGCTTCATCTGCGGATACTTTTTCGCCCAACATCATGAGTGCTGCTGCACGTTGCATACCCACATATCTCGGCAAGAAGAATGTACCGGCACTGTCGGGTATCAAACCTATTTTGATGAATGCCTGCATGAATGAAGCACTTTGCGATGCGACAACTATATCGCATGCCAGAGCCAGGTTGGCTCCTGCTCCTGCAGCAACACCGTTCACAGCGGCAACTATCGGCTTTTCTATGTTTCTGAGTCGGGCAATTATCGGATTGTAATGCTCACTTACTATCTTTTCAAAATCCACGTTCTTCGGGTCTGCAGCTTCTGCAAGATCTTGCCCGGCACAAAAACCTTTGCCCGCTCCGGTCACATATATACAGCGTACAGAATCATCGTTCGCGCAATCATCAAGGTGCGCTTGAAACGCCAAGGCCATTTCTCTGTTGAAACTGTTGTATTTATCCGGACGGTTGAAAGTTATATACCCTATACCGTTCTCTTTGTTCAGTAGTACTGTATCGCTCATGATGTAAAAATAAAACGATTAAACGACTATGCTTGTGCCGGTTTGAAAACTTTACTCTTAATATGCTCTCCTATACCCATTATACTGATGACATTGAGTGGGAACTCCAACAATACGTGCATAAAGCTGAGGAGCAGCAACCATTGCAAGCCCGTCTCATAGTTGTACATATATATCGCAACACTTGCTATCCATACCACTATTACAATGGCAAACCTCAGTTTAGGTACTTTATGCCACTGTATCACCTTGGTTTTGGAGAACCAGTTGAGATAATGATATGTATACGCAAAGGCAATGAAACGCATCAGCATGATACCTTTTGTGGAACTGAATATCAACTCGTTCCAACCCTCTACCGTACCGGGTACCGGCACCTTGTCGATGATGCTAAACCATACGCGGTTCACTATTTCAAAGGGCCTATATGTAAACTGTGTTTGTGCGGATGGCATATAAAACGCCTTACCCGGCATCACATTATACAATATGAACGGTATGGCCACCATCAATGCAAATGCCCACATACCGACCCTGCTTTTACTCTTTATTGTTCCATACAACATGAACAAGGCGGTGAAGACATACACATGTATTAATGTTGGCACGAACACTGTCAAAAAGAAATTCATATTGTGTGACAGTTGTGATGCGAATACCAACACAACTATACCGCCAATTTTATAAAACGTATTCTTTACAGTAACGAATATCAAAGCACTCAATAGTGCTATGAACATCAAGTTGGCATCAAACATCGGAGGAAACTCCAACTCTATTTTGAAGCGGAAAAAATTGAGCATCAAAACAACACCTACCACCAACAACCAAACAGCATCGTATTTGCCTTTGGTGAAGTACTGCTTGTCGTGCAACCATGATATCTCCGTGAGATAGTGTAACGGACCCAATACTGCATATACAAATAAGAATAGCTGAAACGGCAGCATGAATGCCGCTATCGCGGACAATATCATCAAGCCGATGTTCACTATGTCTATACGTTCCGTGGAGGATAGTGCCATATTTAAATATATTAATATTATCACAAAAGCCGCGCTTCGGTTTCATATATAACTTTATGTTTTTGTAGCTTAAGCCTTCCAATAGTCAACCATGTTAGTAAAAGTTTTCGGTAGTGCGGTTTTTGGTGTGGACGCGCTTACCATAACCATTGAGGTGGACACACCGGGCGGGAAACCCGAATATGTCATCGTCGGGTTACCTGACAGTGCCGTCAAAGAAAGTATAGAACGAATCATATCCGCCATAAAGAATATAGGCTTGGATAAGCCTCGTGTACGCTTGGTGGTAAATATGGCTCCTGCTGATATCAAGAAGGCAGGTGCATCTTACGACCTGCCAATCGCAATAGGGTGGATGGCAGCAACCGGACAAGTACCCACAGACAATCTCGGCGACTATATTATAATGGGAGAGTTGTCTCTTGACGGCTCTCTGCAACCAATAAAAGGGGCATTGCCCATCGCCATACAAGCAAGGGCGGAAAAGTTCAAGGGATTGATACTGCCCAAACAAAACGCGCGAGAAGCGGCATTGGTCAATGACCTGAATGTATATGGTGTGGAGAGCATCAAAGACGTGGTGGACTTCCTCAACGGCAAAAACAAATTGGAGCCTGTAAAGGTGAATACACGGCAAGAATTCTTTGATGCACAATACGATTTCGAGTTCGACTTCAGTGATGTAAAAGGACAGGAAAACGTAAAGCGTGCTTTGGAAATAGCTGCTGCAGGCGGGCATAATGCCATACTGATAGGCCCTCCCGGTGCAGGTAAAACAATGTTGGCCAAGAGGCTGCCAACCATACTTCCTCCACTCAACTTGCACGAAGCACTTGAAACAACCAAAGTACATTCCGTTGCAGGCAAGCTGCCAAGCAATGCATCTTTGGTGGCACAACGCCCATTCCGTTCGCCACATCATACCATATCCGATGTGGCTCTTGTAGGCGGAGGAGGCATACCACAACCCGGAGAAATATCATTGGCACATAACGGTGTTTTGTTTCTGGATGAGCTGCCCGAATTCAAACGTTCTGTTTTGGAAGTGATGCGTCAACCTATGGAAGAACGACGTGTGTCGATATCACGTGCAAAAGTCAGCATTGACTTTCCTGCCAGCTTTATGTTGGTGGCAAGTATGAACCCTTGTGGTTGTGTTGGGTAGTTGGAGTATTTTCGGGAGTAGCGGTAAGGGTGGGTGTATAGTTGAATTTTATTGTTATTTCCTCTTTTCCAATTTGTATTGACTCTGTCAACTCTTCGACTATTTGCCTCTTAGCTTCATTGTCCAGTGTAGGCCATTTATCATATAGGTTCTCAGCATTCTCAAGAATATGATCTCCATCTAGTTGCTGTACTTTTATGAAATCAACCTGTGCTTCCAAATCAGCTAATGACAAATCAATCTGTTTGTATTGTTCGCTTAGTGGGGTATAGTATGAACCAAAATCATCGGTTGGAATCTGACCTTTTGAATGGAGTTTAATCAGATTGTCCATTTCAGATTTAATTCTAGTCTTTTCCTTGGATAATGATTGTAACTCTGTTTCTTTTGACTGAATCGCATCTTCGGCTCTATGTAAGAATATAGCAATATCATCTTTTGTTAAGAGGAATGACTTTAACTGCTCAAAATATATATGGTCAATATCTTCTGTACTGATATTTGTCTTCTTGCAAGATTGACATACATATTTCTTCACGCGTGAAGGCACATACATTTTGCCGCCACAATCGCATAATAATATTCCAGCAAATGGATGGATTGTCTTCCTTGTTGGTTTTCGCGTATAGGTTTGTGATTCTATAATTCTATTGCATTCATTCCACAAATCCTCTGTTACAATCGCAGGACATGAGATGATTACCCATTCTGACTCAGGTTTAATTTCCCAATGTTTGCCTTCGCCAGTACTTTTTGTGTAATTGGCTCTTCTTTGTCCTTTCGCTATCGGGTCTGTTAGTAATCTTCCAATAGTTGTATCTGAGAATTTGGCACCTTTTCTTGTCCTATATCCCTTTTTATTGAGTAATGATGCAACTGTACCTTTTCTTTTATGCTCTACATAGAGTTCATACATGAGTTTTCTAATCGGTGCCTCTTTCTCATGTATAACTAATTCTTTGTCTTCCCACCTATATCCGAAAGGGGCTTGCCCACCTAATGGTTTGCCCATCTTTGCTCTAATTGGAACAGATGCTGCAACTCTCTCTGAAATTTCTTGACGTTCCCATTCTGCCATTGCTGCTATCATTGTATAGAATAGTCGTCCTGCTGATGAACTAGTATCGATGTTTTCTGACAATGAGATTAAGTCTGCGTTGTTTTCTCTAAATATTTCTGAAAATTCAAGTAACTCTTTTGTATTACGAGCAAGACGTGCAAGCTTGGAGAATATTAGTGCTTCAATCTTTCCAGATTGCAAATCTCGAAGCATTCGCTTTGCTTCTGCATTACCCATTACCGACTTGCCACTAACAGCCTCTAATCGGTATATTTCGGCTACCTTCCAGTTTTTAGATTCTGCGTACATCCGTGCACGCCTTTCATGGTGTTCTGGACTGTCGTCTTTCACCTGAAAATCAGTAGAAACACGTATCCAAATACCAACTTTTTTTGTCTGAGCCATGTGAATATTATTTATGAAAACCTATTCAAACAGGGCGGGAATACATCACATAATTACACTGGAAAAGAAATACAGTTTAGACGCACTGAATAGTGTAATAAAGATACGAATCTCTGACTTTCTCAGTTAAAAATATTTTTGGATGAATGTACCTATTATTGTATTTTTAACATAATAAACAAAAGCTATGAATTCATTAGCAAGTAAATATAATCTTAGACCTGGAGATTCACTTATTACTCCAATCACATTGACTGGTATTAGTAAGCACTATGTTGTGTATGTTGGCAATGGTATGTACATGGAAAACCACCATATTCAAGGAGTGCAATATGTTTCTGAATATCAATTGATGAAAAGAAACAAACCTATAATTAAGATAAATAGGTTTACTGGCTCTGATATCCAAAGAAGACACGCAATAAATCGTGCTCATTCATTATTAGGCAACCCATATGATTTAATCACTTTTAATTGCGAACATTTTGCCAATGCAGTACAAAGTGGATTTGTACGTAGTAAACAGGTAGACACAACAATTGGAATAGTTTCAATTATAGGGTTAATACTCCTAGGATATACCGTTGCACGATCTACATAGTAGTCGACTACTTTTTATCTTTAGTTTTATTGAGAAATGCTTTACTTACAATTGCCTTCTTTTGTTTCAATTCTTTTTCTGAAATAGGATTATACTCGACTTTAACCCTATATCCTTTAATTCGCTTTTCAGTAGTTGCTTCTTTAGCAATTTCTGCGTCAAGCAAAGATATAAATGCATCAGGAGTGCAGATAAATATTTTTTCTTGATTCTTATTGGAAATCTCAAGCTTTACTTTCTCTGAAATATTCTCAAGGGTCTTTTGATTTGAACTACAGCTGACAACTAAGTCATATCCTACTTCAATACACTTATGTATGTTGTGTATTTCCCAGTTCGCATTTGTGGTACAACAAATTTCACAAGCAATGCGTCTACCTTCTCTTTCAATATGTACATCTACTCGATCTTGTCCACCTACAATCGGCTCTTCCAATCTTGCAGTGTACCCTCTGGCTTCTGCCATCTTTTTGATATAGTTCTGCAATTGCCTGTGTTCAGTGTCTTCTTTCTGAACTTTCAGTTTTTCTTTTGTTTCTGCAACTAGCTCCTCTGTAAGTTCTTTCAGTGGAGGAGGTGGAGGAGTTTTCCATTGAGGTGTAGTTTCAAGTTGGTCTTCTATTATCGGTATACCTTCGATATTGGTTGCTAAATATTGCTCTACGTCATTCTTATCTACTCCATACCGACCTCTTGAATAGTCAATAACCGCTTTAGATGTTTCTTGTGCATATTCTTGGTTTAGTGGTGATAGCGGAAGTGTTGTTAAGCTAAAGTCATAATCAGGTCTTTCGATTCTTGCAATAGCTTGACCTGTATTGAGATTCTCTAAGTCATTTGCTTCAAAGTGTGACATACCTGACGCAAATCGTTTTGCATCAGTATCGCCCAGCCTGAAACATATGCGTGTTCCTGCATTTGCCGTGATTGAACTTGCCAATTCTGCATCATACTTAACTAGTTGCTGCATATCCTGATGTGCAAGAATTAGCCCCAAATGATATTTTCTTGCCCCTGAGAGAATCTGAGACATTGAAGGCGTAATAAAATTCTGGAATTCGTCAATGTATGTATAGAAGTTATTCCGAGACTCTTTAGCTTTTATCTGTCTGGCCATAGCAGCCTGATATATCTTTGTGACAAAGAATGAACCTAGAAGATAACTATTCTCATTGCCAATTAACCCTTGAGAAAGTTTAACCAACAATATCTTGTTAGTATCGAGTATTTGCTCAAAATCAAGCGTACCCTTTTGAGCCACCATATATCTGATGGGTTTTGGCCTCAGAAATGTATCAAGTCGTGTAAGTATTGAACCAATTGAACTTGATTTAAGCAGTGGATATTCTTTTTGCCAGTAATACTTAACATTTGAGTCAAGTACTGTTTGTAAGAATTGGTTTCGATACGGTTTCTCAATTAAGAACCTTCGTAAATCTGCAAGTGTTCCTCCTTCTGTACTTTCTAAAAATGCCAATATTGCATTACCTAATACACTGTTCATCTGGTCCCCCCAACTAGTTGAAAGTCGTTTGAAACTTGCAACTAAGTCTGAAGAGAGTATTTCTTTTTCTATTTCAGTGTTTGCAGAAAGTATATTAAACCCGATAGCATAATCAGGGTCAGAAGGGTCAACTATAATACAGTCGTTGATTCTGTTTTCAGGAATACGAGATATGATGCTATCTATCAAATCTCCATGAGGGTCAAGGACGGCAATACCATTTCCATGCTGTATATCCTGTACAACCATGGATTCCAGTAGAGTTGATTTACCTGTTCCTGTGGCACCAATTATGTGAGTATGTTTCAGCCTTTGACTACTACTTAGGGTTATTTCTTTGGTCACTCCTGCATATTCATTTGCACCGATACTTAATTGATGTCCCTCTGTAACTTTTGGTGCTGCTTTTGTCTTTCTATGTCCTTGATGAAGTTTTTTAGTTACAACAGATGGCGTAGGAAAATGGATAAGGGGTAATAGTTCTCTGGAATTGATTAGCATTCCTTGTCGATGAGACTGTCTTAGTAGCATATCATCTACTTTATCTTGTAGAGAATAGGCAGGTGTACGAAGTGGAACAACAGAGTTATATGGAGATGTATAAATTCGGACGAACGATTTTTGAGCAATATCGGTAAGTAGCTCTGACCTTTCACTATCAGTGCTTACTCCCATTACTTTCATACACACTCCGTACAAAGGGTACTTAACTTTCTCTTGTGCCAGAGTTATCATTTCAGGAGCATCTATAAAGAATGACGAACCATCACTATCAGTTACTGACCTTATGATACTTCTTTGCCAAGGATTTACCGTTCCTTGGAAGAGGACTTGTATTACTACATATTCATCAGGTTGTAATTGTTCAAATGTGCCAAAGAGCCTTACAAATGGATCGACTTTCAGATTATCCAGTGTAGCCACAGGGCGCATAAATTCCTGCTCAAGACCAAAGTCGGTTATTGAGAGAAAACCCTTGACCTCTAATGCTTCCTCAATGCTATCTTTTTGTACTATTACTATTGCTTCGGGAAAGTATGCGAGTATCTGACTATATACATGGAGCGCATCAGATTTTCTTGAAACAAATTGGAGAGTGATACTCTCTAGACTTCCGATTATTTCAAAACTTATGGGATATGTACTATATGAAAGAGATACGAGGAGTTGCTCGCAATCTGAGTGTTCTACTTTATATCCCTTTGGTAAGGAAATTGAGTATATAGTAAGAGGTTCTTTACAGTTGAATAGGAAGGGTGGTTCAAATATAGGTTCAGGTTGTACTTCTATCGTTTTTTGAGGTTGTATTAGCCAGTTAATAAACTTGCCTAGTAGCTTTGGCTTCTTGCCATCATTTATATAATTGGATTGTTGTGGGTAATAGTGATATGTAAATGGAATATATGGAGGTTCTAACTCCACAGGCATTTCGTACATATCCCACCCTCTACCACGTTTTTCCCAAGTGTAGAATTCTTCTGTAGCAATATCTGAGGCAGTACGAGTCATACTGCTATTGTGCTAATACAGGTGTTACCCTTGTTTCTTGATATTCACGTTCTAATGGCTTTCGTATGCCTTTACCTTCTATCATGTTTTCAATTGCTTCTTTTACACAGTGTTTGACCATCTCTGAAAACATGTCATCGACATCTATTCTATAAAACGTCTTTGTATAAATGGTTTTGCGAAGTAAATAACCGATAATCGGTAGTATGAGTACTATTTCTTTTGCCCAATCTATGGGTTCCCCAAACCACCAAGAAACAAAGAAGCCTGTGCCAAACGGTGCGGCACATATCAAGAACATACTCTCTTCTCTTGCTATTCGTAGATACAATTGGTCGGATGCGTAAATATTGGTTTGATCAAATTTTACTTTCTCAATCGCTACCCTTGACATCTCTTTCGACTGTATCAGTTCTTGCACTGATGTATAGAAATCCTCTGTTGAGAATTTGAGTCCGTCAAACATGTACATCCAACGGGATTTTACTATTGAGAACTTCTTGGATAAACGGTATGCAATTTGGATAGCGAGATATATACCTATTCCAATGAGAATATACTTTGTCATGGTATCGCATTTATATGTTAGGAAATATTATGCGATGTAAAGTTTGAGAGGATATATGAGAAAATCAACGGGAAAAACACCCTAAATTAAGAATCTAAAGTTTTGGTCATTAGAGTCGATTTGCATTTGTTATTAGGCAAAAAAGATGGTAGCTCTTTCACGATTTTAAAACCTAGCCTTTCGTAATATAAGGTTAAGTTATCCTTAGCAACTAGTTTTATTTGTTTTACATCATACCTTCGAGCGGTTTCAAACAATTTGCTCATCATTTCATATCCAAGTTTTTTTCCTCTAAATGTTTCTGCTACTGCGAGGAATATAATGTACATAGTATCACCCCCCGGATTAAAATGTAGTGGGAAATTCTTAATCTGACTAAAACTTTCAAAATCCCAATCATCCCAAATTATTGATTCAATGTAGCCAAGAACTTGATTTTTCTCTTTGGCAACATAAAAACCATCATTAAATACTTGAAGTCTTTCAAACAATGTTTCTTCACTTGCAGCATTACTATATTCAATATCCGATTCTATTCTGTATATTTTTCGAATATCTTCTTTTGAACATTTTACTATTTGCATTTTGTCTGACCTACTTAGAGTAGGTGTATGCGTGACATTTATTGAAACACTTCCTTCAAAATAAAAGACAATGCCATCATGTCCATGAATATTATCATATTCGAGAGAATAAGTACATGATCCATCTAACTCTTTTGTAACAATGGGGTTAAATACTTCAACTACCTGCATAGTACCAATAATGAAAAATTTTGCAGATGGTAATGGTACTGAAGAATTTAATGACACAATAACTTTACTTGCGCCCTTAATATTATAATGATCAGTATCTCCTCGTCTGACACTCATTGTGTTTTTCCATAGAAATTTATACGAAAGTCCTATTATCTCACCTTTAACTAAAGTTTTATCAAGATGAATAATAAAAGTCTTATGCTGTAAGTCATCTGCTCTAACATCTACATTTAATTTTTTACCGGAATCATCATAAGCTTGAAAATCCATTTCATCGTTTTCATTTGTAGAGTCTGCTGTCGTGGTTATTAAATATTGACTTATATTATCCTGTACAACCCCACTGATTTTATAGTGTGCATAATAGTTCCCTTTTGTATCAACCCTACCTTTATAAACGACTGATTGAAATCTTATATTGTTATCCTCTTCAAAATTCTGATATATTCGGTCAATAATTTCAGGTCTTAATATTTTCTTGTTGTACTTAAATGTTCTATTTGCAATTCTTGGCTGCAATAGCCATTTTGCCCACTTTTCCCTCATATGAATTTCGAGAAAATAAGAACTGTGGTCGTGGTAATTATTTTTTACTTGAGTAAGACAAGAAGGCTGTCTGCTTGGTTCAGCAAATCCTATTTGACCTGAATTGCCACCATCTTTCAATACAACTTTGCTATATTTTACAACTTTGTCTTGAATTCCATAATCATTATAAATGGCCTTTATTTGACCATTCTCGAAATAAGCCCCCCAATCTAAATCATGTTTCAGAATAGAACCACATAGTATAACCTTATTAAACTTTATTACCTCGTACTTTCTTAGAGTGGAATAAAAAATGTATGTTCCAAAACTATGGCATACAATGCTTGGTGGATCTGTAGGATTAAAATTATCAGAATAAAATTTTTGGAATTTTTTTATAACCTTATTTCTTCTGACTTTCAGTATAAAACCAACCATAGTTAAATAGCCATAGTTAAAGTTCACTACCTCAACATTATTTTCTTTAAATACTTTTAACTCCTTAAATGTTTCATCCCACCTTGCTCTACTTCTAATTCCGTGAACAGTTATTACCTTCATTAGTTTTTATACCGGCTATTTAACATTACTTCTCGTTACTGTTATGCATATGTATCAGTATACTAACCACAACCATACATGAAAACAAACATAATGTAATATTATCTTAATTTCACAGGGTGTTTTTCACCTTGATTTTGTCAATAATATTTTACATGCAACACTGATTTGCGCCAACAACAGACTTCTTAAATAATGTGAATAATCCTAATTGGCTTTCTTCTGAATAAATTAACAGGATAGAGCTGCAAAAGTGTTTTCGGCAACTAATATTAATAAGCGTATTTTCATAAAACTTGCAGGCACTGTTTCTGCCTGCAAGTTTTATGAACTTCTATTCGGCTATTGCATTTTCACAGATTGCCTTTAAGCATTGGAAAAACATCACCTTTGCCACTATAAAAACACATATTAGCTGAACTAAATGAACCCATAGATCTACTGAATCTGGGTTAAGCACCAAGAATAATATCAATGATGTATTGAAATAATAAAGTCGGCCAAGGATTTTATTGTGTGGCTTACCCTCTAAGGCATTATTAAGTTCAAACAACCCATAACAAGAACCGACTCCTGTATCAATGAACAGTTCATAATTATCTGCTATCAAACTACTCAAATGCAACTCATAAAAAACAATGAAACATAATAGGATAACAGCAAATCCGATATGTATTATTATAGCCTGTATTTTTTGATCTGGGAACCTGTAAACTATTATCCTTGTCATAATCAAAATAAATAACGCAGATAATATAGAGAAAATATTGAGGGGGGAGTCTCCATGCTCCTCAATGTTTGTAGAGGCAGTAGATGTAGTGAGAGAAGTTTGGGTCAAAACATATTCATGCTTTGTTGGCTCGTTCGTGTTGACTTTATTGGTATCAACCTGAGGTTTTTTTTCAAGTCCGGCACTCTCAACCGAGAAAAGTGTAAGAAGTGCTAAGAACAAGAACATCAACCTTGTTCGATAGAACCTATACCTAACGGCTTTTTTGCGCTCCCTTACTTTTGGGGGGCTCTCTTCTCGTGGGGGTGGATACACCCCCCACAAGAAGTAAAGTAATTTTTTAACCATAAAAAAAATAATTTGACTATATACAATTTAATATTTTTTCTCAATAAATCAACAAAAAAAACCCGCATTGAAAACAATGCAGGTTTAGTCAAATTACTATGTTCTTTATGGTTAAACAAATAACATAGACTCTTTATATATTACTCTAATACATATTTAGGTAATAATCAATATTATGTATGTTTACTTGCGTTGATGCGGATTGCAAATTAAAAATATATCAGATAATATTCAAAAAATAATAAAGTTTTTCACACATGGTGGATTGTTTTCAAAAATGGAGTTAGCGATATTGCACTAAACGGATTTGATGTGCTCCCATCAATCATTAGTTTCAAATACATGTGGTAACGTGGTAAGTGTATAAAATCATTTTCTGTAAATGTGGGATAAAACTCCTTAGCCAAGTATTCAGCATCTGTGGCACCCACTTTGAATGATATAACAGTACCGACATTACCAAATACTGCTTTTCTGATTGGTTCGTCCAACTGCTCGATATATTGGTGAGCCATTATTAGTGACAATTTGAACTTTCTACATTCTGAAAGCATTTCAACAATGGTTCCATTGACATATACCTGTATTTCATCTGCATAAACAGAAAATGGCACTCTTCTATTGGCAGGTAATGTCGAACGCCGTAATGCAGCATTCTGTAAACCTGTAAGCAATATTCCTCCTAATATGGCTGTTGTCTCAGATCCAAGTTCTCCCTTTGACAGATTACATATCAATATCTTCCTGTTATCCATTATCTCCCTTAAGTCCAACCCATTTTCGGTGTGTCCTAAGACACACTGTAAAGGCTTACTTGCCTTAAATAGACCTAACTTGTTCAATATTGGTGCTATTACCTCATTTCTAAATTTTGGGCTGTACTTTTCAAATTCCAACTCCCAAAAGTCTATGATATGGCTTTCTGAGACATAACCTAACACATGCTTTCTGAATTCGGGTTTGGTCAACAATGAGTGTATATCAAGTAGTGTTGCCACAGGGTACGAAAGCAGTGTAAGAAGTGTATAGCGCAGTATATACTCCATGCGCACACCCCAAGAGTCTGACCATATTCTTTTGAAGGTTGAAATAAGCCCTGACGCCACAATATGGTGTTGATGTGCAGGGACATTATGTAATGGATTGAAGTACACTCTATTCTTCAGGTTGGCAGGATTGAAATATATTACATCAGATAGTCGGCTTTTAGGAATGTGTGCAATAAGTTCTGTTGCCAGTTCTGAGTGAGGGTCAATAAGGGCTACACCTTTTCCATTTTGCATATCTGCATACACCATGTTCTTCATAAGGGTACTCTTTCCATATCCCGTAGCACCGATTATCAACACATGTCTATGCTTATCATCTTCCCGAATGCCAAAACGGACCTTTATGTTTCTATAATTCGTTAAACCAATTGGAGTAATGCTCTCAACCATATACCGGAGCATAAACGATTACACACAAACAACTAAGGGAGCTTGATTTCTTACTTCCAACAAATTCAGCCCTCTACTAACCAAAGAAGCCACTTGCTACAACAAGTAGGTGGATAATGAACTGAAACAACATTTTAATAGATTCTTAAATGAACGAGAATATTCCAATCGCTTAAGTAAGCGATCATTAATAGGTTACAAAGATGTCTTTACACTACTGCTCTCTATTATTCCTGAAATTGAAACATGCGAGGATTTGTCTACGAAAATACTCATCGAGTTCTTCAAACGATTGCAAAATCGTGTCAGAAAGGTTGGTACAGATACTTTCAAAAAAGGTGTAAAAAACTCAACAGTCATTACTTACAGAAATCGGCTCAATCCTTTTTTCAATTGGTTGAAACAACAGCATCTCCTAAAAGAAAATCCGTTGGATGCACTTCCTCTACCCAAACTCGATTATAACGAGAAGAAACATCTTAGCGAAGAACAAATCAAGATATTGTACTCAACCATTTCCCAGTATAGCTATACCTCATTCCTACAAAGACGAGATACGGCTATGTTGAGTATTCTGCTGTATTGTGGACTTCGATTCAATGAATTCAGACAATTGGAAGTGCGAGACATTGATTTCGAGAATCATATGCTTACAGTTCGCAGTACTACGTCTAAATCAAGAAAATCGAGGTTCATACCTATTCATCCTACATTGAAATTTCATTTGAAAAACTATTTAGAGGAACGCAAAAAGCGTAACTACAAAACACCATATCTCATTGTATCGGCTATTAAAGACGCAGGTCTGACCATACATGGCGTAAAACATTGGGTGCGCACATTAGGTATAAAAAGTGGACAGAAATTCCACATCCATCAGTTCAGGCACACATTTGCATATTCATTGGCCAAAGAGGATGTGAACAGCATAAAGATTCAAAAACTATTGGGACATAGTAGCTTGGATATGACCATGACCTATCTACGGGCAATAGATTCCAAGAACCTTTTTGATGACATAAGTAAATTATCATACTAATGCATGTTTTGTCTTGAATGAATCATAAAGTCAAAAAAAGCAACTACACCTTTATTGATTTGTTTGCAGGCATTGGAGGATTTCATATTGCATTCCATAATGTCGGTGCAAAGTGTGTCTTTGCTTGTGAGATTAATCCTCATGCTAGGAAAACCTATCAACACAATTTCGAGAAGATGCAACCTGAACTATTCACCTCATCAACTACCGATGAACAATGCAGGTTTGCAAAGGATATAACGGGAATAGACAAAGAGGATATACCTGACTTTGATATACTCACAGCAGGCTTTCCTTGTCAGCCATTCAGCCAGGCAGGACTAAAAAAGGGACTGAATGATACCAGAGGCACACTTTTCTATGACATCGTTGAGATACTTAAGGTAAAGCAACCTAAAGCCTACTTCTTAGAAAATGTGCGCCACTTGTACAAGCATGATAATGGAAAGACCTTTGAGACTATAAAGAAGATTATTACCGAAGAGTTGGGATATTCAATGTTTCATACCATTGTAAAAGCATCAGATCATGGCTTACCACAGCATCGACCACGGTTGTTTATGATAGGGTTTAATGATAAGAAGATTCCATTCCAATTTCCTGATAAACGAGGATTGAAGTACACCATGTCTGATATATTCAATGGAGCAAGTGTAAACAAAGAAATCGGATATACATTAAGAGTCGGTGGCAGAGGCTCAGGGATTACAGACAGAAGGAATTGGGACAGCTATATTGTTGATGGAAAGGTTACACAAATCACTCCCAAAGAAGGAAAGCGAATGCAAGGGTTTCCGGCTGATTTTGAATTTCCAGTATCGGATAATCAAGCAATGAAACAATTGGGTAATAGTGTGGCTATACCTGCCATACAAGATTATGCAGAAAAGATAATTGAGGTATTGGATAATGCATAGGATATAGAACAAATTTTACTCCTACTGAAAAAGGAAGATACATGATGATCAGCTAAATATTCATATTAGAGATTATAATTTGCCAAAGAGCTATATACATAATGTATGATATACTTATAGCGATCATGTTAAAGCTTAGATACCTTATTGTGGCTTGATAGACATAGCCACAAACATCGCAATAATTCTTAACTTAGTTTAAACTTACACCATGTTACTTCTTCCAAACCTTCTTAACGAACACAAGCTTTTCCAAGTATTTAATGGGTTAGAGGTTAATTCTGAAGCCTTTAGTGACTTCAAAGAATCAGTATTAAATCATGGCACTGATGCCATTTTACGAATGGAGAGAATTCGATCTGTGAATAATGGGGCTATAAAGGAATTTGAATTATTCGAAGATCAACTTAATCTACAAGATGAGAGAGTTGTATTTAGTTCTCAGTCTGTAGGAGTAATACTAAATGAAATATCTCCTTTGCTATCAACAATAAGAATACTTCAAAACAAGCTCTGTAGCTTTGTTAGTAAATGGGAAAGCGTGTCTCTTCCACAGAGTATTAATGATTTCATGAAGAAGCCTGATGTCTATGAAATAAATGCTACTGTAAGGAAAATGTTAGTCAAATATTGGGAAGAACATGGAAAGTATGCGAAATTTTATCGCGATATCGACCAACATGATTATGGTAAAAGTGAGCTTACATCACGATACTTTATGCAAGTTATTCCAGAGAAAATAGTATTCGTAGAGGTTCCAGATTTTCAAGATTCGATAAACAGAGCTTCGTTCACATACAATAATAAAACAAACATTATTGTCTTCTTAGACGAGGCTTGTTATGAGCTTCATGAAGTTTATGAGAATATTGCAAAAGAATATGGAGCTAACCCTACACAACATCAAGACAGCACCAGATTAGCTCAACTTGGAGATTTGTTACCTGCAAGAGAGAGAACATTAGCTTTAATGTATCAGACAAAAATAATAAAGAGTGAGAAAGGTAATGCGATGGATATTTCTGCTATTAAGATTGATCAAAATACAGAGGCGAAACTTGTTCTTCAAAACTGTAGACTTAATTCAGAAAAAATAAAAGAAGCTAATAATATGTATGGTATAAAGAAAGAATAACCTCTCAAGTCAGCCACTTAACTGACTCTATCAAATTACTATTCTTCATCGCCTGTAAATATGTGATATAATCTCTTCAAGTCGGTGTTTTTATTATTTAAATAACACCCGCAAAAAAGACAAAAATGGAGTTGTGAGATGCTCGACCAAATATCTATATTTTTGATACCAATTGTCAAATGAGCTTTATATATCATGACGATTTGGATAACTATCGACTCAACATTCTTGCAAATGAGGCGCTCTACCAGCTAAGCTAAGGGCCCAATTAAAATGTTCAATGATTGTAATGTATTTATTGAATTTATGCAAGAAATGAGTACTCATTGCAGCCACCTCACAAACTGAGAGTATCGAGAAATTTGACACTACTCTACTACTTTGTCGTAATTGTGGGTGTACCCATTATGGACATTCGTATCCTTGCACAAGAGTTTTATGACTATGCACATATTATTAGAGGTAACACAAAAGCTACCATCAATCGTTTTAGGTGGACAATAAACTGCTTTGTATCAGATACAGGCATTACAGACATATCAAAAGTCAATTATGATGCCACACTAGCATTCTTCTATCGTGGTAGAACAATCAGAAAGTGGTCTAGTGCCTCATATCGCACCTACCATGTATCATTATTGGTGTTTTTCAGATGGTGTGTGTCAAAAGGAGTGCTACACAACAACCCCATTGAACGAATTGAGAAGCCAAAGCTTGAAAAACGCTTACCGAAGAAGTTAAGTAAAGAACTTGCCTTACGGTTATTGGAAGTGGTGTATAACTATCCATATAAAGGATATGACAAGACCTTTATCCGAGCACGGAACCATGCCATATTTGCAACATTCATCTTTGCGGGGTTACGAATGAAAGAATTGTTGAACTTACACCTTACTGATGTTGATATTGAGCATTACACACTATTCATTCGTCAAGGTAAAGGGAGTAAAGACCGAGTTGTTCCTATCAGCTATCCACTCGCCCAAAGTTTACAACAATACTTAGCAGAAAGGAACAAATTGAATAAGACTTGCCCTGAGTTTTTTGTTTCTTCAAATAGGAACTTGGGATTTACTGTAAGTGGCCTCAAGAGAATCATAGAATTGGCACGAAGCTGTTTAGGAATACATATCAATCCTCACATGCTCAGACATACTTTTGCCACACTGATGCTTGAGGGAGGCTGTGATATATACAGTCTATCTAAAATGATGGGACACAGCGACATCAAGACAACCACGATCTACCTAACAGCAACTACAAACCATTTACGTAATCAAATAACCAAACATCCACTTAATACGGTATCAATCTAAAGAATATGTAAATTCTTTTGCTGAAATTTATTTCATTTCAATGTAGTATATATATGTACTGCTTCACTTTTTTGCTGCACCGACATCATATGTCGGTTTTTACATTTGCCGATAACAGCAACTTTATCCCTCTATTGCCAATTTCATTCCATTGCTATTTTAAAATCATGCTACCCAAAAACAAGTGCATACCAAATAGATTGTGGTTACACCGCAAGCGTATGGGATACACACAAGTTGAAGTGGCAAAACATCTTGGACTGCGCAGTACAAGTATTATCTCTCGTTGGGAAAAAGGAGACACATACCCAAATTGTGTCAACCTCCTCAAACTCTCATTGCTATACAAAACCTTGGTCAATGATTTTTATCGAGAACTAAGCAAAGATTTAGCTAAGGAGTTATTTCCTAAAGAGTAGTCTCGATAACGTAGTCGTTATATATACATAACGATACGAAGCCTATTTATCAACATAATCTGCCTACTTCGGCAAATGGTTTTACACACATTTTGTCGAAGTAGTAAAACATCTATGAATCTCACATCGCAACAAGAAAAATTAGCATTGGAAATAGCACATAAGTTAAAGGATATGAAGTCAATCGAATGGCATCGGAAAATGGTATCCATGTATTCTGAAAGCTATTTACGGGAACAACTGCAAAATGCCCTGACATTACCGGATGAAAAAGTAAAAGTATCTCGCGGGGCGATTTACAATAAGTTGGTACAGTCAAATGGTGGTTCTCGGTATTAGTCCCAGTACCCGTAAGTTGGGTCTGGCCTGTATTGATAACGGAGAACTCATTAAATGGCAAACAGTACCCTACTCCAAAAAATGGAACAGGCACAAGTCAAAAATCATGATTGCTAAAATTGGTGAATTGATAGACATATATGGTGTGAATGCAGTTGCAATAAAAGTACCTGATGACCTACCCATTGCGAGAGGTTTTGTTGAACTGATAGGGGCAATCAATGTCTTCTGTGAACAAAGAAACTTTCGTCCCATCTACTATTCATTCTCTGACATTAAGAAGCAGATTGCACCTAAAGAGAAGATCAACAAGGCAATGCTGATGTTCTACATAACACAATTATATCCCGAATTAACCAAAGTATATGAACGGGAGAAGCTATTGAAAAATCCATATTACGAAAAGGCACTTGAAGCTGTTGCCGTTGCCCATTGCCTATATCATACAACTTCACCGAACTAGGCAAATTAAGCTCACTATATCCAACCGACCTACCAAGCTACACTTGAGACAAGTAATCTTATTCTTTCACAAAAAAAGTTATTCAAATGAATACAAAGACAAAGTCTCGCAAAGATGTGTATGCGATTATTACTGAGAAAATCATTGAGAAATTGGAAGAAGGTACTGTGCCGTGGCGAAAGCCATGGATAGGTGCAGGTATTCCCACAAACCTTATCTCCAAACGGCCATATCGAGGAATCAATGTCATGTTGCTCTCTATGCTTGGATATGAGCATAATCTATTCCTCACTTCCAAACAACTCAATGAGATCGGTGGTTCTATCAAAGAAGAAGAAAAGCCACATTTAGTTGTATTCTGGAACTACCCTGAACAAGAAGGGGAAGAGGATGAAGCACCCAAGAAGAAACCAATGCTTCGCTACTATACAGTCTTCAATATTGCTCAATGTGATGGCATTCCCGATACAATGATACCAAGCATTGATAGAGAAGTGAAAGCAAATGCAGCAGCCAAAGTCTTGGTTAATAACATGCCGAATGCGCCGAGGATTCAGCATAAGGAGCAAGAGGCGTATTACAACCCTCTCAAAGACTTCATCAATATGCCGAAACAATCGAGTTTTAAGACCGATGATGCATATTACTCGACACTGTTCCATGAATTGGTACATAGCACAGGGCATGTATCGAGATTGAATCGCAAGGATTTGATTCAGATGTCAGAATTTGGGCATATCCGGTATTCACATGAAGAATTGGTAGCTGAGATCGGGTCTAGTTTCTTACAATCTCATGTTGGTATTACCGATGAATTTGAACAAAGCGTTGCCTATATCAATGGGTGGCTTGCTGTCCTAAAGAAGGATAGAAGGTTCATCTTCTCGGCTAGTACTGCAGCGCAGAAGGCAGTTGACTATATCCTTGGAGTTACTGAAAATGAATAACGGATTTACATCGTTCATGGGTCAGTATGTACATACGGCTCCACATCTATATGTGGAGCTTTTTTACTACAACGGAAACTCAGGCACAAGTTCCCAAATACTACACTTGAGGATTTTAGCAATTTTGCTGATTTGAGCCAAACTATATTTCTGTGAGTATTTTCCACTTTCAACCATACCAATGAAGCCATTTGACACTTCCAATTCATTGGCAAGCCGAGATTGAGAATAGCCTGCTTCTAATCTCTTTTCTTTCACTTTTTGAATAACATACTTGTCTATCGGCTCAACCACAGCAAGATTTTGATATCCAAAGTAGAAATGCAGTAAAAACTATACACTCACATATTGTGAGTATTATTATTTTTTCAGTATGTTTGTGAGAACCAATACAAATCAGATGAAAACTATTCTAAGCACAGTATTACTACTTACTCTTTTAACTACAACATCCTGCAAAAAGGATTGGTTTTGTCGTTGCTCCTACGAATTACAATATTTTGGTAAACAGCCATTAGGAGGTGAGGAATATGAAAAAACATCAAAAGAAGAAGCTGAAAAGCGATGCAAAGAAAAAGAGGAAAGTATCAAGAATGCTCAGCTACCAGGACCAGAAAATACAGTTTGTGTAATTGAAGAAAATAAATAGATATACAATGAAAATAAGACTAGCAGTAATTGCATTTATAGTAGTATCAGCACTACTTACATCATGTAAGAAGGACTGGGTATGTACTTGTACATTTGGAACTAGTGGCACTGATGCCACTCAGCTATCAAGTTTATCTCGCAAAGAAGCCAGGAGTATTTGCGATGATAGAAAATCAGAATTAGTGCTATCCAGTATTACTGATGTTGAGTGCAAAATCAGCAAAAAGTAAACAAGATTAATTATAAAATAACATTGTTGCATTAGCTAGGTAATCGGCTGAAAATCAATACATGTTTTTTTTATGAATAAATCAACGTGAAAAACACCCAATTTTCATAGCATATATTTTATGTAGTTTTATATTAATGAGACATGATGAATAAAGAAAGAATTTACTTCAAGATGTTTCTCAGACCTTCTATAACATTCGATTGAGAAACCCTTGCAATGTAATATGCCTTAAACCTATAACATGCATATTGGACATAACATAACAAAAGTTCGGGAACTCAAAGGTATTACCCAATGTTATGTAGCAAAAATGCTCAATGTATCTCAACAAGCATACTCTAAACTTGAAAAGCAAGAATATATCGATAACGATAAACTACGTGAAATTGCCAATATTTTAGATTGCTCTATAAATGTTATCAAGAACTACTCAGAAGAAAAAATTCTACAGTTTTTAAATAGAGATCATCAACAGAACAATAATTCCTAGGATGTTTATCGCTCAAACGAAAGTTGTAAAGTACAACTAGTAATATGGCGTTTGCAGCAAATATGTTCTTAATTTCATGCAAAGGAAATAAAAATCCTTACACATACTAGTTCTTCAACAAAAAACTTATTTATGTGCTCTTGTACTACAGCAGAATACACCTCAAACATAGGTGTCACTACTATTTCGACAGCGAATTCCAACCTTGACGGCACCGGTACTTTAGGTACTGTTCTAACGTCTCCAATATCCTCAAACGGGACACTGATAAGTTACGTCACTGTTAAGGCTACAGGAAATACCTCTCAGGGTATGGTTAGATTATTTATTGATGATGGTTCAAACATAAGACTGTTTATGGAAATCAGAATTCCAGCAGTCACGCAAACAGGAGTAAGTCCTGCATTTGGGATAACTATCCCAGTTGGAATCTCATTAGAAGCCTCTTTCCTTCTCAAGGCTTCAACACAAAATGCTGAAACTTTTAATATTACTGCTTACGGACAGTCTTGGACAAATTGTACATGTCCTTCATAGCTTAACTAATAAATAATTCATTATGTCAACATCAATGATATTTTATACAGCAAATACTGGAGTTGCATTAATAGATACTGCAAACTCAAATCTAGATGGCAGTGGAACAATTGTAGATGTAATAACAGGTGCATCAAATGGTACATATATAAAATCCATAACAATAAAGGCCGCAGGAAGCACTTCGGAAGGTATGGTCAGGTTATATATACGGCCTAGCGGTGGAGGAACAGATTTGCTTTTTAGAGAAATATACATTCCTGCTACTACTCAAACCGGTGTTGTACCGGCATTTGCGACAATGATTCAAGCAAGCTTTAGTATAGATTCAGGTGATGTAGTATCCGCGTCCACTCAAAATAGTGATGCATTTGTAATTACTGCTGATGGGCTTGATTTTGAGAGCTGTGACTGTGTTTAAGTATTTACTAGGAGAATTACAAGACTTTACATAATTGTGTTATGGCAAAGAAGAAATTACAACTTGATGATATTCAAATACAAAGTTTTGTAACTGGATTTAATCCAAATAAGACTATCGATGATTTTCCCCCTCCTACACAAAATACAAATTGCGGTCCTCCTGACAATACAGTTCGAGGTGACACTTGTGCAAATACTTGTATAGGCACTTGCGTAACTTGTATGGGAAATACTTGTGTAGGAAATACTTGTGACAAACGATATTGCTTCCCTGTCGATACACAGCACGAATGTCCAATTGATAATACAATTGGCGGAAATACTTGTGTAAGTACTTGTATAGGCACTTGTGTAACTTGTGCAGGAAATACTTGTGACAAACGATATTGCTTCCCTGTCGATACACAGCACGAATGTCCTATCGACGGAAATGGGACTATTAATACTTGTTTAGGTACTTGTGCAACTTGTGTGGGAAATACATGCGACAAACAATATTGTTTCCCAATTGACACGCAACTAACCTGTCCTATTGACAATGATAATACCATTAATACTTGTGTAGGGAATACATGTGATAAAAGGTATTGTATCCCAATTGGCACACAGCAAACCTGTCCTATTGAGGGTAATAATACAGTTGCAGGCAACACCTGTATAGATACGTGTTATACTTGTCCAGCTAATGATTGGAAATGTGTGCCTACTGCAATATGTATTCAATACCCTTTTGATAATATCGGCAAAACCGAAGTTGACAACACAAATGGTCCAACTTGTTTAAGCTGCCCTTTCTGCAATCCTTAATTTTTTAATTTCTAACATCATACTGTAAAATTTACTATCTTCTTGAATGGGAGTGGATATATTTAAACATTTAGTATATCGAACAGGAGGAATACCTTATTCTATATGGGATCAAAATACTCAGCTATATACAGAGCTTTATAACAATCTTGTCGAACATTATAATATTAGGGATTTAAAGTCTAAACAAATCAATAAAATATGTGACTTAGTACACGATCAGATCAAAGTTGTGGAAACTGAGTCAAGCAGAAAAATGTTGATTAACTTCAAGAGAGACTTGTACAATGAAAGACCACTTAAAAAGCAAGTCATATCTCAAATTTTAAGTTTGCTACCGTTAAATATTGCATCTGAATTCCAAAACTACGAGGAGTATGCGAAAAAAGAAAAAACAATAAAAGAAACAATCATTTCACAGTTTGAAAAAACATACTTTCAGGATATAGAGCTAATAAAGGATGTCTGCAATAGAAATGATTTTAAATCAGGCTTACTTTTATCAAGTGAAGTACTGTATAATTATTCAAAACATATAGATGAGCACAGCAAAATCAATGCTAAGAAAGCCCTCGGTTTATGGAAATATATAACACGAGCATCAACGAAAACAACACCTTTCAGCACGTTGACAAATATTAATGTTGCCACAACCGTTGAGTTAACGGGCACATATGCAGCAATCACTAAGGCATCAAATAAGATTTTAAGTAAAATTAGATACAATAACTACTTCTTAGAATCACTACTACAAATACTGATAAATCACCCGCAACTTTTCAGATCTTTTCCAATCGTATTGAATCCCACTCTTACAAGTAAAAATGATTTTTTAAAATTCGTTACAAACAGTAAAAACACAGAGTCATTTCAAACGATTAAGAAAACACCTATTCTTGAATACATTATAAATACATTAACAGAAAATCCCAATTTTTCTGTACGCGATTTAGAGGAGCGATTACTTATGGTTTTGGACAAAAATCATAATAGGTCTGAAGTATCACAATATATATTTGAATTAACTCAAACAGGGTTTTTAAATATCGATATTGATCTCACGGGATTAGATACAGACTGGGAAAAGAAAATAATTTTACTCATCGAACAACAGTCAGATTTTTTTGAAAAAAACCTACTAATAAACATTTCAAACACGTTAAGTAACCTTGAAAAGTTTCGGAAAATGTATGCTGATGGTGGATATGTAGATAGGGAAAAACTAAAAAATGATATTAAAAATCAGTTTGATTTACTATTCAAAAATATAGCTGAGTCTGTTGAAACAAAAAATGATGAAAATGTAACGTCTAATTATATACATGTCAAAGCTATTAATGAGAAGAAGCATATCTTTCTTCATAGTAATTCAAGACAAAACAATGATAGCTTTAAAAATCAAATTTATGAAGACTCCTCAAAAGATATAGAGCTAATTGTTGACAAGGAACGTTTGACCACTTTTGTAAACGATATTAATACACTAATAAACACATTCTCTCCTTATTTAAACCTAAAAGAAGAATCGTCCAGACTATATGATACATACATAGATAATTTTGGCGATAAAGAAAGTCTTCCACTACTGGATTTCTACGAATTTTTGTATAAAAATGACTCACGCAAAAAAGAGGAGACTAGTAATCATGACTCTTCTAAAACAAATGATAAGATTAGCCAAATAATAAAAGCAGAATTTGATAAGGGGAACATAACGGTAGCGAATCATCAAGTAAATATCCCGATGGACTTTTTAAGCCATTTTGATAATAAATATGAAAAAACAAATAACCATAAAAGTTACGGTGGTTTTTTTCAATTCTATCATGATGACAAGGATAAATTATTGGGGGTTGCTAGTTCCGTATTGCTTCCAGGTAAAGGTAAAATGATTAGTCGCTTTTTGCACTTATTCAAAGAACAGGTAACCACAGACTTGCAAGAGTGGAACATTCATGATTTAGATAATACAGAAATTTATGCTGAAAATAGCGATGCTTCATCATTCAATGCGAATTTACATCCTAGGTTGATGCCATATGAAATAAAGATACCTGGAGGAAACACACGTTCAAAAGACAATCTTATAAATGTATTGGACCTATGCGTAAGTCCTGACCATGAGAAAAAGGAATTAATATTATTGAAAAATGGTGTTAGGGTATTTGTTTTTGATCTCGGGTTTGAAACTATATTAAAAAGGTCAAACTTATTCAGGCTACTATGTGCTTTTGGTAATAATACCGGATATCCATTGCAATTAATAAGTAATTATTTCAACATGCTTTTTCAGAGAGCAGTGAAATTAAACAATATAACTATTTGGGTTCTCCCAAGAGTTGTATTCAATAAATCAGTTGTACTCCAACGCAAATATTGGATGGTTCCAATCGAAACATTTAGTGAGATTAAAAAAATGGGGAGTCATTCAAATGATGCAGATATTTACTTGGAAATCCAAAAACTGAGACTACGTTTCGGTATCCCAAATTTAACCTTCATAAAGGTTAAATACTATAAAAACAATAATAATGGGCCAATAAGCAGAGATGATTATAAACCACAGTTCATCAATTTCGTTAGTCCAATGTCAATAAAACTATTTGTGAAAATAATTTCAAGAGTGAATAGTGGCATAATAATAATCGAAGAAATGTTACCTACATCGGAAGGAATGCTTGAAATTAACAACATGAAATATGCTAGTGAAACTCTAGTACAATGGCAATAATATGCAGTGGCTAAGCTTCCATATCTATTTTACAGGCAACCGCTTAATATTATTAGGGGATTATATCTCCCCACTAATTACTGAATTAAAAAATAAAAAACTAATTACTCGTCATTTTTTCATCATATATAAAGAGGGTGGGGTTCATATAAGGTTAAGATTAAAAGCTCACATAAATCACACACACAAAATCACTTTACTCGTTCAAGAAAAGGTAAGCTCTTTTTTTTCAACATATGATTTGCCACAACATCCTAATATAAGTTCAAATCAAAACCTAAATACTATCCAAAGCATACCGTATGAGCAGGAATATGAAAGATATGGTGGGCAAATAGGTATGAAAGTATCTCAGAAGCAGTTTGCCAATTCAAGTGATATGGTTTTCAAGTATATACAGCAAGAAGCATTTGAGACTTATGTGAGCTTACTTAACGTAGCGATTAAAATGAACCTAACATCTGCATTTGTATATTCAAATGGCTCTATTGAAAAGGTAATTTTATATTTCTATCATATCTATTATGGACGTATTGGGGTAAGCAACTTTCCATTTATTAAATTCAATGAGAGAATAGAGTTAAATTATAAAGAGTATTATTTACAGCAAAAAGAGATAATAGCTCCTTTTGTTCATGCCATTTGGAATAGGTTGTCAAAACAACAATATATTGATGACAACTTACAATATTGGTTCAAAGCCGAAACGTCCATAAATAAGTTACTGCACACTTATTATGATTCCGGTAAAATAGACATTCCTCATATTTATGATTTTGACCACATGTTTTATATACTTCAAAGCTATATTCATATGAACAATAACAGGTTGGGTATTTCTACAGTGGATGAGCCTTTAATTGCATATTTAATAATGAGGAGTCTACAAGAATTTGATTCACATTAATATATTATTATGGATGGATCCAATCTATTTATTGATGAAGCGTCCAAGATAGCGGATAAAATAATTGATAGTTCAATTAAATGTAAATCAGGCATATATTGGGAAACCAAGAAATATGATGAGACTATTGAGATAAATACAAACTTGTATAGTGGGAACTCTGGCATACTATACTTTCTTATTGAACTATACAAAATAAAAAAGTCAAAAAAACTTTTAGATTCTATCCTTAATAGTGCACAATGGTTAATAGCTGATAATGATTACAGGGATAATAATCTAGCCATATACTGTGGCGCCGGAGGGGTAGCATTTGTCTTAATTGAACTATTTAAGATAACTGATGATAATAGGTACAAAAATGCAGCTTTAGAGATTGCTCGAATGTCAAAGATAGATCATCGAAAATCTGATATACTCTATGGATCTTCAGGTGCTATTTTAACCTTACTACATTTATATAATGAAACTAATGAAGCTTTTTTACTTGAATTAATTATACAAAATATTGATAGCCTACTAGAGAGTGCCTGTTTTACTAAAGAAGGAACGTCTTGGGAAAGAAATTGTTATTCAATCAGACCGCTATGTGGTTTTGCACATGGAGCGAGCGGTATTGCTTTTGTCTTTGGAGAATTATATCGATTTTTTGGAAATGACCTTTTCCGAAGAATATCACAAAGTGCGTTTGAATATGAAAATAGTTTTTTTGAAGCGGGCAATTGGCCTGATTTTAGAAAAATAATTATTGAAGAAGAAGATCAAAAGAAATTTATCGACTTCTACATCAATCAACAGACTGAAGAGTTTTCAAGTTACAGCTTTATGTCTGCTTGGTGTCACGGAGCACCCGGTATTGGTTTAGCAAATCTACATGCACAAAAAATAAGTGAAGTATCGAATGGAAACATGAGCCTTATTGTCTCTGCTATAAATACCACATCTGATACATTTAATCTTAAGGTTAGAAACTACACTTTATGTCATGGTATTCTCGGGAATGCGCACTTGTTAATTGAGGCTTTTACAAATCTCAATCATCCTCCCTATTATGATATAGCACGTGAACAAGCAATAAAATGTATTAATGATGAAAAGAAGTATGGTTACTGGATTTCTGGAATTTCCAAGAAAGGTAGTGAGGCAGATTGTAGTTTATTTAATGGCATTGCTGGAATTGGACATTTTTATTTGCGTCTATTTAAACCATTTCAAACGACTTCACCATTAATACCGTATGTTCAAAAAATAAAAGCTGAAAAGAGAGGCATAGAAAAATATGACGATATGTATCTTTTAAATGTGATGATGAAAAATCTATTTCCTAATACATATATTAACATCAATGAAAATGAGATAAAAACTACCCCAGAGTGGAAATCCAATTCATTACGAGAAGATGTAATCAATATGGTAAATGGATTCTTGAATGACAAGAATAGTTATCGATTAGCTGAATATTATAAGGTTGATACATTCAAAATGGATTTAGCAGATAGCATTTGGAGTAATGCATATTTGTATGCAAAGCATCTGTATGAACTTAAAAAGGTGCAACAGAAAAATTATTCAGAACTTACTTTGAATAATATGATGCAATACCACTTGAAACTGAATAACACTGTATTGTTATACAAATACAATATTGGCACCGCAAAATCTCACCTCGTATTACAAGCTACTTATGATGGGGAGCCCGTTAACCAATACTATGTTAGCGAACAAACATTTAAGCTATTACATTTCTTTAAAGAATGTAACACAGTTGAAAAGGCTTACAACTATCTTAGAAAAGATAGTGAAAATACCACCAAATATACTTTTGATAGTATTTTCAAATCATTATTAGATCATTGTATTAATAACTTTTTTCTTGTAGAAGACAGAACTACTACTTAGTTTATCACTAATTTACTTTTAGCATTGCCATCTTTACTCTCCAGTGATAACATATAGACTCCTTTGGGGAAATTACTTACATCAATTTTCATTCCTTCTGTAGAATTCAATGTTTTCTTAAATACGGTTCTGCCATATATATCCTTAATGGTAATTAGGCTCCCTACAACATTTTCTAAATCAACCTTAATACTAATCATATCATGGGCTGGATTTGGGAATATAATCATTGAAAATGTATTGTCTTCAATTAGATTTACATATAAGTTGCATCCTGCAGCTCTTAATCCTTTTTCTAAAACTTCATCTCGATTATATCTTATCCCTGCAATTGTAGGTACTACGACCGAATCTGGTTCAATCCCAATACGTTGAGTACTATCTTTGTTGCCATAAAATACACCCAGAGATGAAAATCCAGTAGTAATGTCACGTGTTAAATTCCAATAAGTGATATTACCATCAGCACCTGCTGTTTGACTACCTACTTTTACAGCATTAGGCATTCCTTCTAGAGTCATTGTATAGTATTCGCCGTGGCTTTGTGTCTGTTCATTTATCAAAATAACAACCTTACCCTGATATGGGTCAGTTCCCACGAAAGAATTATGATTTTGCCAATAAAATGTTCCAGGATATTGCAAATCTGGATACATCAGTTTTGCATATGTAGCGGAAAGCACCTGAATCAAGCTATTTACTGCTGCGTAATTAACTTTGGGGTATTTACGTAGATCAAAGATAATAGCTGATTTATTCTTCAAATCGGTGTACATAGAGGCCACATCAGCCTCTTCAAGGTTGGATATATTCACATATCCAATATCGCATGGTAATGTTGTCCATTGAATAGTTCTGAGAGAATCTACGGGATAATAATTACTACGATAAAAATCATAATCTTGACCTGCTATGATATTACAAGACAGTGTAACGGTGTAACTACTTCCTGTATAGTCTTTAAGCACTAAAGTTTCATTTGTAGAACTTTCTTTACTAATGATATACATGCATAGCTCTCTTCTCAATACAGACTCATTACCTGCAGAAATATATTGTTTCAAAGAATCTTCCAATTGCTGAGTAGTTTTTCCATCAACGGATAACAATACATCACCTGGAGATACGTTTGGAATCTTTGAAGCAGCAACTACATAATTGTTATCTGCATATATTAAACGTATTGGAGGCATATAATATCCAGATGGTCTTGAGTATGCACTGCTGTATGTAAACCCTTCAACATGAGCATCGTCTAGATCAGTTGTAAGCTTTTCTATTAGAAGATATAATGATTTAGAATCACTTACAGTATCAAAGGGGACCACATAGTCATGCAAAGAACTGTCCCAAGGTCTATCTAATACATAGTTATATGGATTGAAATAATTTATCAGATTCCAGTATTTAAATAACAAAAGCAAACGATCATTTGCAGATGGGTATGATTGAGTAGTTATTACATTTAACATTGGGGTGTCAAATGGAAATACTAAATAACCATTATAACTTCCTAATTGGTTGTTTTTATCTACCCAACATATTTTATGAGGTCTAAAGTTGTTTTTTATTGTGTCTAACTTTTGCTGTATAGTGGTACTAAAAACAGGATCCTGAAACCAATTCAAATTCAAATTGTGCTTTAGTTCATCTGGCAAAGTTGTTGGCGGCGGAGTTGTAGCAATAGCCATAGAACCAGCTGCTGTAATAATACTATCCAGTATGTTATTAAAATCAGGTTTAGAAGTTACTGTTTTAAGCACTGGTAAGAATCTTGTTAAAACACTATCCCAATTCACATTACAATTAGATACCTCCGAATGATAATACTTAACATAGCCCCAAACCTTACAAGTATAGTAGAGTTTATCTTGTAATGATACATTCTGAGCATTAACCTTAAACATGCTCATTACAAATACAAAAAGTAGAAGAAACCTGCGCATATCTCATGATGACTTTAATACATAAAACTACAATATTTCGAGTGTAATAAAAAAATATATTAATATGTTATTGTGCAATTAATTTAGAGTAGCGAGCCGAAAAAAGTGAAGGAAGAGTTCTCTACCTCTGACTGAACTGCGAGCACCAATTTATGGGGCAGACAGTAAGCATATATGCGATGTCTGCACAGTGCAGGTTATTAGCGTGGCATGTAAATATGCGTTGGCACAGTAGCTCATAACCAAGCGCAGAAATTGGTAGCGCAGGCGAGCAAGACGATAAGTAACGAATATGATTTACATGGTTAGAAACGATGTAAATCGTATAAGAGTTACGATGAACGGAAATGATTACTCTCAAAAACCATGACAAACTTTACTTAAATAAGCATCACAAGTCTTTGTAAAGTCTTTTGATGAGTTGGCATGTGTTTTATGAAGTGATTATTGGAGAGAATACCATTTTACCTGCGGTAAACTTCATGGGTTTGTTCTTATTGTTGTGTCATCTACAATTGGAAAGAAATATTAAAATAATAGTATATTTTTGAATTTGAGTGAAAATATTCTACCTTGTCCATAGTTAGTAAGTATATCCTCATGCAATATGGCAGTATTCAATTTAAGAGTGCGCATAAAATTGTTTAATTGTTTTAAATAAAGGATATGTACTACTCTCATTCATTGCATGATGAAAGCCTTGATTTCTTTGAGTCCTTTATACGAGAGATTATTGCTGGCAAAAGCAACTATAAGCATTTAGTTGAGCCAATTATTACTGATACTCACTTGTACGTTTTAGGCGACAAAGACATTTATTCTGTTAACCGATCTGGCTTTACAGTTATAGTTTTTTTGGCAAAAACAGCTACAGATTTCTTTAAAACTATCGATCCAGAGAATGTTTCAGCGAATGATTATAATTACATATTAAATGTAATATCTTCACAGCGGGAAACGGCTCGGGCATGATTGACTATACACGGCGACTTCTTGATTTACACATATCACAAGCTACGAATTCTTTACATAAGGCTAAGAGTTACAGCTATTCCGATAAACATAAGGAAAAGTACCAGTCGGATCTTTACGTCTTATTTGAGAGAATTCAAGAAGCCATAACAAAATCAAATCCAAAAGAAGATACTGAGATATTCAAATACAAAAAACACCTCGACTTTATATTCAAAAGCTTGGAGTTTTTAGGCAGTAGCACTCTCAATTTGATACCCTATGAAATTGTTGAATGCCTTAGGTATGCTATGTCTGATTGGGTAGACGAAACCGATAATTATATAATTGTAACTAGCCTCATTAATAATGTTGAAGAGTTTAGTTATGACCCAGAAATTGCTTTCAATGATCAGCTTTATAGTGACATTAAAGAGTGCTACGGCGGGTTAACTTTTGAAAGAAAGCTTGTGCAAATTAATCTCCCAAGGTCATTATCGCGAGATTATCTATCATCAGTGGTACTTTATCATGAATTAGGGCACTTTATTGATATAAAGCTGTCTATAATGGAGAGTTTGGTTTTAGATTTAGAGGGTAGGTATGTAGGTGAAATTTTTTCAGAGGCAGATATCAATCAAATAAAAGTGTACTTGCCGTTCTTTGAAAGAATAGAGTCTAAGCCTTTTGCAGACTTGATTCAAGTACATCTCGCAGAGTATTTTTGTGATTTATTTGCAAGTCAGTATATCGGAGAGGCATCTAACCATTTCTTATCATATGTTACAGAGAAATCTGAATATTATGATAGTACACATCCATCAACCACTAATCGCATACAAGTTGTGAAAGATTTTCTTGATGGGAAAGATAATATTATTGTCAAAATTATTAGCGAAGCTACTAAGCGTGTTACTAAAAAAGATTTAGTTATCAGGTTTCAAAAAATAATTTCGGACGATTTTTATAATCTGTTACCTGTAGAAATAAGCAGTGTAAATCAATTGCATGGTATTTATGATTATGCTTGGAAATTGTGGTTAGCATCAACAGAGGAGCTTGAGGCTAAAATGGAACTTCAAAAGCCTATTTCTTCTGAAAAAGTGTATAGCATAATTAATAATTTAACCGAAAAATCCATTGGGAACTTTATTACACTTCATAAATGGAACAAAGTATACTTGGAGAAAGCAGCTATTTAAACGGTGAAAATATTAAGCGTCTTCTTGAAGAGAGAAAATTATTTATCCGCCCATTATTGGAAATGTCCCAAATTGGTGGGGTTGGAATTGATTTTAGGTTAGGCTATGATTTTTTAGTATCCGTTCAAGGTAGGTATGCATTTATCAATACATCGATGAATAATGATGCTGGTGGTGAAAATGAAAGGAATATTCACCATTTCTTCCAAGCCACACGAAGGCAGATTGGTGAAACGTTTATATTGCATCCTCATCAGACAGTACTTGCTACGAGTTTGGAATATGTAAAACTGCCGAAAGATTGTATTCTTAAATTGAATATGAGGAGTTCATATGCCAGGCTGGGTATAACCGTTTCTACCATTGCACAGCCAGGATATTGTGGATGTTTATCTTTAGAACTTACTAATACAAACAACAATCCAATAAATCTAACTGTTGGTTCTCGTATTATTCAGGGTTTAATTTATAAAATGAGTAACACTACAGAATACTTTGATGTTCCAAGGAAATATGTTTGTCATGTAAGACCCGAGCCATCAGCAATTGCGTTAGATAAAGACCTTAAGTATTTAAATGAACTTTGGAAAATTGATAATAACATTTCCGATAGTTGAGTAATTACAGCGTATTACCTTTTTGGGTCAGAATTATTTTGGTCTTAGAGCTTTTTCTTTCTCCAACGGGGTATATAAAAACTAACCCTTTATAAGTATTATTGAAGAATTCATAATTAAACTCTACATCTCCATTTCTAGTTTTGAGAGTTATTTTCCCGTCTTTCACAAATCTCCTGTTATGATAGTAATCCCTTACAAAGGGCCAAGTATAACCTAACCTTACCGGCAGCTCGATAATGCCGAAGGTAGATAAGAATGTGTCGGAAAAAAAAGCATTTCGTAATCCGCACTCAGGCTTGGTTCCTGTTGGACTGATATTTTCCAGCACAATCAATGAACATCTATTTTTAGAGCATTCCACAAACCTTCTAAGTGATGCTTGAATCGAAGCTCCAAAATATTTACCCAACTGCATTGCAGAAGCAATACTTAGGTTTAGTTTCTGGAGTTCATCGATAAATCGGTCATGCTGAAATAGTGTGACTGTTGCAAAGTAATTTGCCTCTACCTCAAATTCCTCATGGTACTCAATGTCCAACGAGTGATCATCATCGTCCAGTATGTCATGAAATCCCCTCTGCCAGGGTAATACGTCATGCCCACATTCGTGAAGTTTGACAAAATTCTGCCTATTAAACCCTTGGCTTAAGTCAAGGTATATTGTTTTTTCTTGTCTGTCCAACAAGCCTCGTACTTTTGATAAAGCTCTTTTTAAAGCGTCAGAGGCTCTAGATATGTAACCTTGATGTATTGTAGCAATATCAATATCGCTTTTGACGAGAAGATTTGAATAAGAAATAATCTTATCTACGGGTGTTGGAAATACATCAAGGCTTTTGCTGCTTTTTAATAGGTCAAAAGAAATTCGCTCAATATCATCTTTAGAAGTAAGCTCAATCATTCTTCTTTGAAAAACGTAAATATTTTAAATATTGCAGAAGTGCCTGTTCTTCATCATCTGTTAGTTGTTCTGCTGAAAGTGCAATTGTGTTTAATAATTTACTTTTTGATCGGCCCTCTTTCTGAATAATTCCCGCTGCTGCTAATAATGTATTTAACTCGATTTTGTAAATCTCCGCTAGTTTATAAAGAACATTTGCAGATGGTCTCTTAATCTTGTCATGCTCTAATTGGCTAAGATATGCGTTGGAGATATTCGTTACTTCCTCAACTTGTCTTAATGTCAGTGGGATCAACTCACGAGCCTCCTTTAAGGTTTTGCCTAATGACTTCATATAGTTGACTTTGGCACAAAATTAGCTTGAAAATCTAAGAAAAACAAGTGTTGCTAAATTGTAGATAAATATATTTAGATTTGCTTGGTAAATTTAGCAAGTTTTATTATCTTTGTGTCATTAAACTTAAAAAGATATGCATTTTGATACTAGCTGACGTATAAATAAAAAAAACCCAACTTACCGCGGCAACGGGAAGTTGGGCAAAGGGAAAAAGTTTCGTTGACTTTATGAGGTAACCCTCATCGCTCCCTTGGTCGTGCTCCAAAGTAACAGTTTGTTTCAAACTATGCAAATGTGACGCGCGAAAAACTGCCCTGGATGAGGCATACTTCCTGCCACCTCCAGTAAACATTGGAAGAAACAAATAAACTGTTAAAAAATGAAGCAGAATTTTGAAAATAATAAAGATAAGAATAAAGGCTATAAGCTCTTGTTGAACAACAAACAGTATGAGTTTGAGCAGTCTAGTGTAACAGGCTTGGAAATACTGAATAAAGCGGGGCTTACCCCAGTTGAGTGTTATACCCTATATATGAAACTGGCAGGCTGTGACTTTGAGAAAATAGGTATAAAAGAAAGTATTGACCTAGCCAATCCGGGTGTTGAGAGGTTTGTTACAAAAGAGCCCGACGTGTTCCACTACACTTTGGACGAGGAGCCGGAAACCACTGATCAAAGAGAAATGACAGCCAATGAAATTTTGAAAGCGGGTGGGATTGATCCTGCTACTCATTATTTGGTTGAAATCAAACCTGATGGCTCACAGTCAAGTTACAAGGGTAAAGGTAATGACAAGATTACTATGAGGTGTCACCCTCGCAGAAAGTTTATCTCTGTACTAAATGGACCAACACCTGTTTCCTAACTGCTCAAATAATCTAAAATGGCAAAAGCTGATTTTATCAGTCAGTTGCGGGACTTGGGGTTTGATCCCCAAGAACCCGCATCGGACAAGGTTTATTTTGAATATACAGTTCCTGTAGGCCGAAATATAGGTAAGAAAATATTAATGGGCTTCGTTGTTAGTAATGACTTTCCAATGAACTGCCCTACAGGACCTCACATATTAGCTATTGACGAAGGGTGGGTAGAGCATCCACAAAACATTCACAACCAAAATTTTGGTGCTAATCTACCTGTTGGGTTACAACAAGGGTGGAGATACTGGAGTCGTCCATGTCCGTCTTGGAACAACGAACGAACTGTTAGGTATTATTTAGCGCACATTAAAAATGTATTCATGTCTATATGAAAAGAGAATATAGCGTAGCAATAAACGCCGACATAAATGCCAAACTTTTAGAGCATTTAATTCGACCGGATGGTGATGAGGACTTGTGCTTTGGGCTTTATAACCCAAGCACAGGCTTTAATAGATTCACAGGCATAATTGATGAGATTATCTTTCCTGAAGAGGGTGACAGAACTGTACACGGAAACGTAAGTTTTCATCCTCAATACTATGAGAGAGTAATTGAATTGGCAGTAAAAAAGAAAAAAGGAATCGCTTTTTTGCATTCACATCCGTGCCCAGGGTTTCAGGGAATGAGTAATGACGACATACGAGCAGAAACCCAGATGTCGGGTGCCGTAAAATCTGTTACTGGCCTACCCTTGTTAGGGTTGACGACTGGCAATGATGGTACATGGTCTGCTCGTTATTGGTTTCGAGCAAATACAAAGAAGAAAAGCTATAAAAAAATCTGGTGCAATACAGTAAGGGTGCTTTCTAATAATCTGTCTATTAGCTTTCATCCAGATGTAAAGGTAACTATTAATAGAGAAAAGCTGCTGAGAACTATATCAGCTTGGGGCTTGAAAACACAAGCTGATATTTCAAGAATAAGAGTAGGAATTGTTGGCCTTGGTAGCGTGGGGAGTATGGTCGCAGAAGCATTATCTAGAACTGGATTTGGTAACATTGTTCTTTTTGATTTTGACAAGGTAGAGGAAAAGAATCTGGATAGGTTAATGAATATAAGTGATAAGGATATAGGTAAGAACAAAGTAGACGTGATAGCAAAAGCGATTAAATGTTATGCTACAGCCGATAATGTTAAGGTTAATAAAGTTCCATTAAGCATCTACGAGGAAGACGCATATAGAATGGCTTTAGATTGTGATGTTTTATTTTGCTGTGTAGATAGGCCACACCCTCGACAAATTTTGAATTTTATTGCCTATGCACATAGTATTCCGGTAATTGATGGTGGTATTTTAGTCCGCACGAATAAAAAAAATACGCGACTAATTGGTGCAGATTGGAAAATTCAAACGGTTGGCTACAATAGGCCCTGTTTGCATTGCTTAGGACAGTTTACCGAAGATCATGCTCGGCTAGATAAAGAAGGTTTTTTTGACGACCCAAGCTATATGGCAGGTGCCGATGATGCTTTAAAGCGTATGGATGCTCACGAAAATGTATTTGCTTTTAGTATGAACGTGGCATCATTGGAGGTCTTACAACTGCTTTCATTGTTAACACTACCGGAACACCTTGCTAAATGTGAACAGCAATTCTATCATTTTACCCTTCGTGGTTTTGAAACTGATGTTTTAAGGCAATGTGAGGAGAACTGCTTCTACTGTTCACTCCATGGTCAAGGCGATAATACGGGAATACAGCCATATAAATAATATTTTCATGCGTCCTTCTCGGGTAAGAGTAGAAGTATTAGTAATCAAAACTCAATATCATGAGTAAAATTAATTCAAATTCAGCTACTATTTGTACGCCAAGCAGGTTTTGTGCAACTGTCTATGGTGATACAGCAAAGCTAATCAATGGCATTGTAATTGGCTTTGTGTTAGTTACGAGAGCATTATCTTAAGAATAGAATAGGTGGTGTCAAAACCATCTATTCTATTCTCAAATATGAGTGGGAAGTATTAGATATTATTCTTGTGCCAAACAGGTGGCCACTAATATTACAACTTTGACTACCATGGTAATGAACTAGCGATTATCCTTCTGTGATAAATTCTTTGAGACGATCTTTAGTGATTATGTCGATTTCATATTTATCAAGCAAAAATTCTGTTTTCCCTTCAGCTTTCTGCTTTTTCAATTCGTCAATCACGAGTTTCGTAAACACCTCATTTTCAATTTGAGTTAGTTCTTCTGGAGACATATCATAATTACTTTCTGTAAAAATAAGCTACTCTAATTAAGATAACTGGTTGATGAGTGAATAATACTCTCTAGTAGCCTCAACTTGTCATTGTTTGGTTTATGAATTCCCCTTTCCCAACTGCTAATTGTTGAAGCATCCACCCCAATTATCTTGCCTAACTTTTTATGACTAAGCCCATATTCTGTACGATATTTTAATATTCTTTGGGGTAACTCATGCTCAGTATAATCAGAAGGACTATATCCCAGGAACTTAATAATTGCCGGATAGTGATTTATTTGAGGCATACTTCTGCGATTTTCCCAATATGTGATGCAATCCTCAGATACACCAATTATCTCAGCTACATCCTTTTGAAATAATCCAAGGTATTTACGCCTAGTCCTGATATGATCTCCTAAATAGTTAGATTTACAAATAAACAGCTGATTTTCAATTGAAATATCATTCTTCCAAAAAGCCAACGCAACCTTGTCCTTGTGGATATTTCAACCACCCAGAAAAAGAGTGTACTTGTTCGGCACAAATGGTGCAACGCTACTTGAACAAAGTTTCAGGGCCACTGCTCGATAGGATAGACCTACATGTGGAAGTAACTCCCGTTTCGTTCAACGAACTGTCTTCAAAAGCAAGTTCAGAGCACAGCAATGACATACGTGAACGTGTCATTAATGCAAGAGAAGTGCAAGCCAAACGCTTTGAAGAAAGCAAAGGAGTATACAGCAATGCGCAAATGAGCAGCAAGCAGTTGAAAGAAATATGCCAACTCAATCAAGTGGGTCAAACCTTGCTCAAGACTGCAATGGATAAACTGAACCTATCGGCACGTGCGTACGATAGAATACTGAAGGTATCACGCACCATTGCCGACCTTGAAGGCAGCGATGAAATACTACCACAACATCTTGCGGAAGCCATACAATATCGCAGCTTGGACAGAGAAGGTTGGGGTGGATAATCATTCAACACGAAGAAATGCAACTGACACTTATCAAACTGCTACATACTGTTATTTGGGTGCTGATGGTCGGTATCATATTCCATGTTGTATGGAGTGGTGTTACCGGAAACATCAATATCTATTCATGGATAAGTGTTGGCGTTGTAATTCTTGAAGGTATTGTATTGCTCATATTCGGTGGCAGTTGTCCCCTGACTGTTGTTGCACGTAAGTATTCCGATTCCACAAAACACAATTTCGATATTTACCTTCCGGAATGGCTGGCCAAATACAACAAACATATATTCACCACGGTATTTCTATTGGGGCTGATCCTGATGCTTTATCATAGCTTCGACACTTCGCCAAAATGTTAGTAGGGCTCATCTAATAAAAAACGCCGCTGCAAATGCAGCGGCGTAATCAATAATAGCTTTTCGATTATCGTGTAGACGTACGATAGGTTACCCTGACTGTACTGCCGCTAAGCATTTCTATCACATTGGAATCTGTATCCTTTATTACTATTTCACCGCTTCTTACACCCAATTGGCTACAAAGCTCTCCATTTGTGAGGGTATAGTTCATATTGTAATTAGACCTTGGCCTTCCATCCGAACCAACAAACAAGTCGGCTTGCGTTGCATCTGCAACTCGGAGATCATTAATGTTGAAAGTCATCACCACATCGCGACTGCCATCCATCTCCGGTAGCAATTCAAAAGACACACCTATAGTACCGTCTCCTGAAGTTGCGATCGATGTCAGCATACATATGCCCTTACCGCTACAAGTACCTTTTTTCTCATCTGGATCACCGAATTTAATATTAGTAGAACCGACACCTGAGCCATATGCTGTGTATGTGACACACATTATTACAGCCATGAAGATGAGGCTGACTTTTTTAGTTAGCTTTACCATAGTTGATGTTATTTTAACCATATAGAGTTCATGCATATGTTTTTCATATGCGTTGAACAAAATACAATTTATTTTTAGTTTTATAATATAAATATTCTTAAGTATTAAAACGATGAGGGCAATCTCATACCCCTATATATATGTATTGTTCACGATGCTGATGTTAAGTTGCCTTAATATTCATGCGCATGATATTGACTCTCTGAAAAAAGAGCTTGGGTTGAGCTCGAACGAACAGAATAAGGCTGATATTACTCTACTCCTATCATACGAATATCGCTGCGATAGCTTAGATCAAAAGCTGGCTTATATTAATGATGCGTTATCAATTGCAGAAAAGTCACATTACAACAATGGAATCATTAAAGCATCTTTTGCGCTAGGAAAATATTACGACCGTTGCCGCAATGACTTTGACAAAGGAATAGAATGGTACAAAAAAAGTTACAATGCTGCTCCCAACGACAGCACAGAAGATAAACATATAGCTTTACAGGGCATCGCCAACTGTTACGAACACAAAGCCTTATACGATACCGCACTTATCTACTACAAAAAGATACTGCTGCTGAATATCGACAAAGAGAAGAAAATGCAGGCTTTGGGCAACTCAGGTGTCATCTACCAAAACATCGGGAATTACACCAAAGCATTGGATAATTATCAGCAAGCCTATAACCTCTTATATGAAGACATCGTATCGTCAGGCGAAACAACAACCAATGACACGCTTACATTAATGGGCCTCAAGTACCAGATCGCCAATATATACAAAGAGTTTCCCGATTATGACCGTGCACTTGAAAGCTATAACGAAATACAAAAACTCAATAAAGACATCGACTTTATCTGGTTCAATGTAGTGGCCCGCATAGGGATAGGTGATGTATACCTGAGTACCAACAAATATGATAGTGCAATAGTGTACTATAAAAACGTAGAAAAACTACTTAGAGAAGGCGGGTATAAAATGGCTACCCAAGATCTTTCACAAGCGCTGAACAGAATGGCAACCGCTTACTTTGAAAAAAAGATGGTTGACTCGGCTCTGTACTATGCAAAAACATCATTGCAAATCGCACAGGACAATGACATAATAACCGAACTCCCCAAAACATACCTAACCTTAGGAAAAATATACAGCAGTAAAAACCAATATGCCAAAGCAATCAACCACTTGCAAAAATGTGTTGCAATGACCAAGCGGTCAGGTGCCACAGATATATTGAGTGATGCACTTATCATACTAAGTACGGCATATAAACAATCAGGACAACCCGTGAAAGCTTTGGCCGCATATCAAGAACATGTGACGATAAGAGACAGCATTTTCAGTAGAAAAAAGCTGCAAGAGATGACACGTATCGATATGCAGGGCGATTTTGACAGAAAGCTTTTGGAAGACAGCCTACATATTGCCAAAGAAAGGACCAACGCAGAGCTTGCATTACAACGCCAGCGGCTATTGACATATGGTGGATTGGGTGGTGTGCTACTGCTTTTGGTTCTGTCGTTTCTGATATACCGCAACTACAACCAAGAAAAGAGATCGAACAAACTGATAACAGAAGCCAACATAGCCATCAAAGAAGAGAAAGAAGTTTCAGAGAGCCTACTCTTGAACATTCTCCCCGAAGAGGTGGCTGACGAGTTGAAGATAAAAGGCAATGTGGATGCACAACTGTTCGACAATGTAACCGTTATGTTCACCGATTTTGTGGACTTCACAAAAGTAGGTGAGCGTTTATCACCAAAAGAGTTGGTACAAGAACTTCATACCTGCTTCAAAGCATTTGACGAGATAATAGATAAGTACAACATCGAAAAAATAAAAACCATCGGTGATGCTTACCTCGCAGTAGCAGGATTGCCGATACCCAATACCAATCATGCTGTGGACATTATTAAAGCGGCCACTGAAATCAACTCATTCATCAAAGAACGAAAGAAAACACTTGGAGACAGAGGGTTTGAAGTAAGGATAGGCATCCATTCAGGCAGTGTAGTTGCAGGTATTGTGGGTGTAAAGAAGTTCGCCTACGATATATGGGGCGATACGGTGAACATAGCCGCACGGATGGAACAAACAAGCGAACCGGGTAGAATAAACATATCCGAAAACACTCACGAACTGGTAAAAGGTAAGTTCGAGTTCGTATACAGAGGTGAGATAGAAGCCAAGAACAAAGGCAAGATGAAGATGTACTTCTTAGAGGCTTAATGCACCTGTTTCATTTTATCTTTCAAAGCTTCTTTGTATACTTTCAAGCAACGCTCCCTTGCTTCCTTATGGTCTACAATTGGTTGAGGATATTTTGAAAAGTCTTCAAACTCAGGCACCCACTTTCTTACATACTTCAGCTCGGGATCGAACTTCTTGGTTTGCAAATCGGGATTGAACACACGGAAATAAGGTGCGGCATCACAACCGCTACCAGCAGCCCATTGCCATCCACCTATATTTGCCGACAAATCATAGTCCAACAACTTTTCAGCGAAATATGCTTCTCCCCATCGCCAGTCTATCAATAGGTCTTTAGTCAAGAAGCTCGCCACTATCATACGCACTCTGTTGTGCATATATCCTGTTTGGTTCAGCTCTCTCATACCGGCGTCCACTATCGGAAATCCTGTTTCGCCTTTACACCATTTTTCAAACTCGGCTTCATTGTTTCGCCAAGCTATTTTGTCGTAGTCGGGATGAAAAGAATGGTTAACTACTTTGGGGAAATGCCACAATATCATTTGAAAAAACTCTCTCCATATCAATTCGTTGAGTAGTGTTTCATTCAAACCCATGGCTTGCTTCGCCAACTTCCTGATGCTGATGGTTCCAAATCTTAAATGTATGCTGAGCCTTGTCGTTCCTTTTACAGAAGGTATGTCTCTGGTCTCTTTGTAACTGGATGCAATTTCCTCGTCCAAAACAGGGTCAACAATATCATAAGATGCATATTCAAAACCCATATCGGTCAATGTCGGCAAAGCAACCTCCGGTTGTCGGTGAAGCTTATCAAAGTATTGTTCCGTCGGATATGGCTTCAGGTAGAAGTCATTCAGTTTCTGTTTCCATTTTTTACTGTACGGTGTATAAACGGTATAGGGCTTGCCGTCATCCTTCAACACCTCACCTTTATGAAATATTACTTGGTCTTTGTAAAGATTCAACGTAACACCTCTCTCAGCCAACATGTACAATATCTCATTATCCCTTTCTTGCGCATATGGTTCGTAATCTTCGTTGGTGTATACAGCTTGTATGTCATATTGATTGAACAATCTTTTGTAGCTATCCTTAGGTGTGTCGTACAAAACATGAAGTGTGCTGCCCAACTTCAATAATTTCTTCTGAATACCTGCTACTTGGTCATATATAAAAGAAACACGCTTGTCTTGCTTGTCTTTAAGTTCGTCAAGAATGTTGTTATCGAATATGAAAATGGGCACAACAGGAAAGCCTGACTTCAATGCATGGTACAAAGCCGCATTGTCATCCAAGCGTAAATCTCTCCTTAACCAGCATATGGATACTTTTTGAAGCATGGGTGTACAACCCCAAAAGTAGCATAAAGGTTCGCAAGGGAAAGTAATTACAGGTATTCCTCTATCGCTGCTATCAATTCTCTACGAGTAATCGGTACGCCTTTTATCTTGTTAAACCCTTTGGCATCTATCAGATATTGGTCACGAATGATCTTTATCAATTGACCATTGTTTATTTCAGGTATCAATACAGTCTTGTAGCTCTTGAGTATCTCGCCAAGATTTGCCGGGAAAGGACGTACATATCTTAAGTGAGCATGTGCCACTGATTTGCCTTGTGCTTGCAGGTCGCGAGCGGCGCTTTTTATCGCGCCGTATGTGGAGCCCCAACCCAATACAAGTACATCACCTTTTTCAGGGCCGCTGTCCAATTCTTGCAATGGGATGTGTAGTGCTATTCTGTCTACTTTGTCTTGTCTCACTTTCACCATGTGTTGGTGATTTTCGGGGTCGTAAGACACATTACCCGTAATATCTTCTTTTTCAAGTCCACCTATACGATGCTCCAATCCCGGTGTTCCCGGTATAGCCCACTCGCGTACCAACTTCTCGTCTCTTTGGTATGGCATGAATTGTTCGTCACCTTCCGGCGCCGCTTTGAACTTCACTTCAATAGGTTTCAAATCTGCAGACGAAGGGTACAACCATGGCTCTGCGCCGTTGGCTATATATCCATCGCTCAGCAACATGACAGGTGTCATGTGCTTAACTGCTATTCTTACCGCTTCGTATACTGCTTCAAAACAATCACTTGGTGTCGACGATGCAATTATCGGCATCGGGCACTCCCCGTTTCTACCGTAGTATGCTTGCAGCAGATCGCTTTGTTCTGTCTTTGTCGGCAAACCCGTAGACGGTCCACCACGCTGAATGTTTATTATCAGCAACGGTATCTCCAACATCACAGCAAGGCCCATGGCTTCAGCCTTCAGAGCAATACCGGGACCCGATGAAGTGGTAACACCAAGGTTTCCTCCATAGGAAGCACCTATCGCCGATGCGATGGCGGCTATCTCATCCTCCGCTTGGAAAGTCCGTACACCGAAATTCTTATGTCTGGACAACTCGTGCAGTATATCCGATGCGGGTGTAATGGGGTAGCTACCCAAAAACAGTGGAAGTCCACTCTTTTTACTTGCTGCTATCAGCCCATACGCCAAGGCCGTGTTACCGGTGATACTTCTGTATTCTCCTGCCGGCAGTTTGGCTTTCTCTACTTTATATCTGGTTGTGAACGCTTCTGTTGTATCTCCGAAATTGTAACCTGCTTGCAATGCTTTCAGGTTACTTTCCAATATTTCTTCTTTCTTACCGAATTTGTCTTGCAGGAACCTTTTGGTATTCTCCATGTCCCTGTTGTACAGCCAGTACAAGAAGCCCAACACAAACATATTCTTGGCACGGTCTTTTTCTTTCGTGCCCATCTGTATGTCTTTCAGCGCCTCGCGGGTTAGCTTGGTGATATCTATTTTGAACAATTGATATCCTTCCAATGCACCTTCGTCCTCTATCGGGTTACTGTCATCGGGGTAGTTGGCCAGTCTAAGGTTCTTTTTGTCAAAGCCATCGGTATTGGCGATGATTATTCCACCCTTCCTTACACTATGCAGATTTACTTTCAGAGCAGCGGCGTTCATAGCCACCAATACATCACAACTGTCACCGGGCGTATACACCTCATTGCTCGAAAATCGAAGTTGGAAACCACTCACACCGGGAACGGTACCTTGCGGCGCACGTATCTCGGCAGGGAAGTCCGGGAAAGTGGACAGGTCGCTACCCGTGAGCGCGGTATTGTTGGTAAACTGAGTACCTGTCAACTGCATACCGTCACCACTGTCCCCGGCGAATTTTATTACAACCTCTTCACGTATTTCTGTTGTTACCGACATAATATGGAAATGGATGCAAAGTTAGTCATTTTATAAGGACGTATGTTATATCCTTTCCGGTTGTACGAGTTGGTTTATACAATAAAACTTATCTCAATACGTTAAAGTAATCTAAAAGCCTTGCCAAAACCGCCGGCCCCATTAATCCTGTCTCTAACCGAAAAAACACATATATCACACAACGCATGCAATAACTTTATCATGTTGTGTTAAATAACCCCTTTCAGGGGATGCGGCTTTACTGCATTCTTCGCCTATTTAATGTAGGTTTGTAGGCACTACAAACAGATTCGGACCAATGCGCGTTTTACGCTTACTCATACTTTTTGCTTTAATGCTCAACATCAACTCGGCTTTCGCACAGGCGGAGTTTGGAGAGAAAAATCCACGTATACTTATACTGATGGACGGCTCTTCCAGTATGATCAAAGAATGGAACAAACAAAACACACGTTTTGAAGCAGCCGCCAAGATAGTGGACAAGCTGATGGACAGCGTCTACTCGGTAAACAAAGATGTGGAGTTTGCGCTACGTGTATACGGTCACCAACACCCCACTTCCGAGAACAACTGTTACGACACCAAATTGGAGGTGAAGTTCAGCCGCGACAACTATACGCAAATGATGTTGCGTATGGCGGCATTACATACATTGGGTGTATCTCCCATCGCATATTCATTGCAGCAAGCCGCCGAAAACGATATGACCAACCTCAGAGAGAACAAGTACAGCCTGATTCTTATTACAGATGGTGGAGAGAGCTGTGAAGGTGATATCTGTAAGGTGGTGGAAGAGTTGCTGAAAAAGAAAATAGACTTCAAACCATACATACTGAGCTTGGTTGATTATGCTCCTCTGAAATCTCAATATGCCTGTTTGGGCGACTACCTGCTTGTTACAGGGCCTGACGACGTAGACCCCGTGGTGGGTAAAATAGTAGAGTCGTATCGCAAGAGCTTCATCATGCCGACCGCTACGCGCAAGCTGATGGAAACCGTTAAGGCTGCACCACCGAGCGCACTCAAAATAAATATCCCCATAACCGAAATAAAGACCACTATACCTGATGACCCCGAGCCGGAACCTGTAGTAAAAGCAGAGCCTACAAAACCTGCACCCATACCTATTCCTGTGCCTACAAAGCCATCCAACATCAAAGTACAGGATGCGAGAACACCAAGAGCCAAAGAAACTTCAACAACATTGACCACTGCAACCAATGCACCGGTCGGTGAGGTGAAGAAACCGGTTATAATAGAACAGAACAACCCAAAATTTGAAGCTCCGGAACCCCCAAGAATAACCGAACCTGTTTATACACCACTACCAACAACACCGATAGCCAAAACAACAGAGACCAGTAAAAAAGTATTGGAGCAAAAACCAATCACATATACCATAACTCGCGAAGAAACAGGTGAAACATCACTGCAACTATATCTTACCAACGGTAAAGGCAAATATTACGAATCGGCACCAAAGGTAAACTTGGTTGACCCAAGAACTGGCGAAGTGAAATACAGCTTCGACCGTAATGTAGACGCCTATGGTGAGCCAAGGCCACAAAAGGATATTGCACCCGGTGTGTATGACCTTACCTTCCCCGGTAAGAGCGGTTTTATGGCACCGAACATCGAAGTTCGTGCCAGCGAAAAGAATAGAATGGATATAGTGGTAAGCAACGGATCCTTGGCATTTACATATAACAACAACCCTGACAGACCTGTCAAAGAATTTGCCGCCAGAGTGAATGTTTTCTTAGGACACAGAAACGTTACCAAACAGTTTTGCACCGAAATACTGGAATACGAACCGGGTAATTATCATATTGAAATAAACACGAACCCAATCAGTGTCCGTAACGTAGATCTTGAGTTCAACGCGGTAGTTTACCTTGGAATCGATGAGCCGGGAAAAGTAAAAGTGTATAATCCCAAAGTATATAGAAGTATTCAGTTTTACTATCAATTGGGAGACAGCTACAAACGCTTTACTCCAATGGATGTAAAGGGTGATATCAATCAACAAGAGTTTTTGATACAGCCTGGTAGATACAAAATAGCCTACGAACAAAATCCGAATAGCCCGCAACCCAAGCCTACCATCAAAGAGTTCATCATCAAAAGCAACGTGCTTACCGAAATCACATTGGACTAATGAGCAACCTTGTTTTCAGGCGAGTACTTACAACCGACGACACTTACAAAAAAGTGTTTGACCTAAGAGAGGATGTATTACGAAAGCCCATTGGTTTGTCTTTGCATAACGAAGACTTAAGCGACGAGGTGAACGATCATATACTTGTTGCGGAACAAGGTGATGATTTGTTGGGCTGTCTGATACTTACCCCTAAAGGCAACGGTACTCTACAACTCAGGCAAATGGCTGTATCTTCTAAGGTACATGGCCAAAACATTGGACGACAATTGGTTGATTATGCCGAAATGTATGCTCAGGAAAACGATTGCAACAAGATAATACTTCATGCACGCATGGTAGCGAAGGGGTTTTACGAGAAACTGCATTACATCGTTACAAGCGATATGTTTACAGAAGTTGGCATACCTCATGTGGTTATGGAAAAACAATTGTCCTAAACAACAGGTTCGGAAAAGAGCATCAATAGTCCTACTTTAGTTTCAGAACTACAATTCATGAAAAACGAATTGCAAAAGGGTGTTTTACTCTTCACATTCATTTTTGCATTATTAAGCATCAACTATTACCATGACTTTGCTCCTCGGTTGCCATATGGTGTACACGATGAAGCACAGGCAGACCGTCTTGCAGTAGCCATACAGTTTCACGACCGTGGTATGGATTTCTTTCATCCACGTACTTATCATATATATGCCACTGATGGTATAACCGGTATCGAATTTCCGATACACAGCTATGTTGCCGCAGCATTGGGGTTCATTTTCGGTAGAGACAACATTCCTATATGCTTTCGCTTGCTTACACTTTTGATAGCTTACTTCGGTTTATTGTCGTTGTACCTGACCGCCTATCGACGAACAAACGATATTGTCAGCTCGCTCTTTCCACCTCTGTTTCTTTTCAGCTCACCGGTATTCGTTTACTATGCTTGCAACTTCATGCCTGATGCGGCTGCCACATCCATAAGCTTTATCGGCTTTTATTATTTCATGCGGTTCTATGAACATAAGAAGTTCAAGCAACTGATAACGGCCTTTGTGTTCTTCACATTGGCTGCACTCATGAAGACCACCGTAGCCATAGTACTGCTTACCGTTATGGGCTACTTGTTGTTGGATATGCTCTTCTTCAAAAAACTTATTGAACGAAAGCTCATCGGTAAAACATTCTTGGTGTTTGCAGTATCGTTATCGTGTATCCTCATCTACTATTTCTACAATCAATATTTGTTGGATAAGTACAACGGCTACATTTTCCTGATGCGTGTGTTGCCATTCCAAAGCTTTGATGAGTTTCGTCATTATTACAAATACTGCATACCTGTTAAGTACATGAACGAATACTTCCTATCACCACATTACGGCATTATGGCTGTTACAGCGTTGGCGGGGCTATTTCTTCTGTTCAGAAACAAGGCGGAACGTTCGCAGCTTTTCATTGTTGTCATAGCAGCCACAGGAGTATTTGTTACAAGTTTGATATTCGGCCACCAACTCATACATCACGATTACTATTTCGTTTCGATGTGGATGCCGTCCATCATTATTATTTTCTCCATCTTCTTTATTGAAGTTCGCAGAAGCATTACGTCTGTTAAACGAAAAAACATTTTCAATATCATTATCGTTCTGCTGATGATACCGCTGCTGTATTACAGCGATCGCTTCTTTAAGAAACGTGTGGTGGTAGACCCTATTAGGTATCCATACATATATGAGAACATGGGTACCACTTGGATGGAAGACGGTGCCAAAAAATTGGATGCTTTAGGTATCTCAAGAGACAGCACCATATATGTATTGGACGAGAACGCAGCCAATGTAGGATTGTTGTACTTCGACAGACGAGGTATGAATGCCATGAAAGGTTCTTGGGAAGGCAACATCTTCAACGTACGCAGCTATATGAAAGACCGCGACATTCGCATCATGGTGTGCAATGCGAAAAAGATGCCTGCCATAAAAGAAACATACCACCAACACTTTGACGAGCTGTACAAAGAATTGTACATGGACGATAAGGTGGCCGTATACTACCTGAAACGTTAGTGTGCCGCCAACCAGTTTTCTCCGAAACCTGCTTCCGCATTTATCGGCACATTGTGTGGCAACGGCATTGCCGCCTCCATACCTGTAACCACCAGTTCTTTTAATTGCTCCAGTTCGTTCTCGGGTACATCAAATACCAATTCATCATGCACCTGCAATATCATCTTGGCTTTCAAAGATGATTTTTTCAAATCGTCGTATACTCTTATCATGGCCAGCTTTATCATTTCCGCGGCTGTACCTTGTATGGGCGAGTTGATGGCATTTCGTTCAGCATATCCACGTACGGTTTGGTTGGCGGAGAATATGTCGGGCAGGTTACGCCTGCGTCCTTTCAGTGTCTTCACATATCCATGCTGTTTGGCATAGTCTATGGTATCGTCCATATATTGTTTGATACCCGGATATTGTATGAAGTAGTTGTCTATTATCTCCTTCGCTTCCGTTCTGCTGATACCCAAAGAGCCTGCCAGCCCGAAAGCTGTTTGTCCGTATATGATACCGAAGTTCACCGCCTTGGCTGCACGACGCATGTCTTTTGTTACATCGGCTTCGCTCACTCCATACACTCTTGCAGCAGTTGCAGTATGTATGTCTTTGTTATCCTTGAATGCGGATATCATGTTCTCATCGTTGCTGATGGCAGCAACAATGCGCAACTCTATTTGAGAATAATCGGCTGATAGCAACAACCAACCTTTGTCTCTTGGTACAAATGCTTTTCTTACTTCTCTTCCTCTGTCCGTCCTTATCGGAATGTTCTGCAAGTTGGGGTTGATGCTGCTCAACCTACCTGTAACCGCTATCGCTTGATTGAAGTTGGTATGTATCCTACCTGTCTTCGGATTTATCATATTCGGCAAGGCATCCACATAAGTGCTTTTCAGTTTGCTCAGTTCTCTAAACGACAGTATATCATCCACTATCTGATGCTTGTCTCTGAGCTTTTGCAATACGTCTTCACCCGTTGCATATTGTCCTGATTTTGTTTTCTTGGCTTTCTCATCCAGCTTCATCTTATCGAACAATACTTCACCCAATTGTTTCGGAGAAGCCAAGTTGAATTTTACACCCGCCTGCTCATACACACTTGCTTCTGCTTTTGCTATATCACCTTCCAGTTCTTTGGAATATTCCTTCAAAAATTCAGTATCCAATCCCACACCTTCGTACTCCATATCCAACAACACAGGCACCAATGGATTCTCCACTTCGTTGAACACTTCCCTCACTTCAAACTCGTCCAACATAGGGTCGAACTTCTGTTTCAGTTGTAAGGTGATGTCCGCATCTTCTGCCGCATATTCGGCCACCTGCTCCACAGGTGCATCTCTCATACTCAGTTGGTTCTTTCCTTTTTTACCTATCAGCGTTTCTATGGATACGGGCTCGTAATTCAAATATTTCGTACTCAACATATCCATGCTGCGTTTGCCTTCGGGCTCTATCACGTAGTGTGCCAACATGGTGTCGTATGTCTTACCCTTAAGCTCTATTCCGTACCATTTCAGTATGGTCATATCATATTTGATGTTCTGACCTATCCATTGTATATCTTCTTTATCGAAAATAGGTTTGAACAAGTCCAAGAATTTGATGGCGGCATCCCTACCCTCAGGTACTGCCACATAGTAGGCTTTACCCGCCTCCCAACAAAAACTCATACCTATTATATCTGCTTGATGTGCATCCAGTCCCGTTGTCTCCGTATCAAATGCCGCTTCTTTCTGTTTGAGCAACTCTGCCACAAGCTCTTTGGCCCGAGCTTCGTCTTGTATCAACTCGTAATCATGCTTGGTGGTGGCAATGGTTTGGATGCTTATTGTTTCTGTTTGTACAGGTTCAGTTGCAGGTGCTGCAGCGTCTTGCTTTTTGGCTGCTCCTTTTGTCTCAACCGCATTGCCGAACAAGTCTACCGGTACATTCTTTTCCTGTATGCTGAAAGCATCTCCCAATATCCTTTTACCTAGGGTCTTGAACTCCAGCTCTGCAAACACTTGTTCAAGAGCAGGCTTATCCCACTCGGATAGTGAGAAATCTTCTTCGTGAAACTCTACAGGCACATCCGTAATGATGGTCGCCAGCTTTTTGGACATGATGGCATCATCTTTACCTGCCATCACCTTCTCACCAAGCTTTCCTTTAATCTTATCGGCATTGTCCAGTATATTCTCCAATGTATCGTACTCGGCCAACAGCTTGGCAGCGGTTTTTTCTCCAACTCCTGCTATACCGGGGATGTTATCCACGGAGTCACCCATGAGGCCTAGCATGTCTATCACTTGGTCCACTCGTTTGATGCCCCATTTATCACAAACCTCCTTAGGGCCATATATTTCCACATCGCCACCCTGATAGGCGGGCTTATACATATATATATTGTCCCTCACGAGCTGACCGTAGTCTTTATCTGGGGTAACCATATATACTTCATATCCTTTATCGGCAGCCTGATATGCCAATGCGCCTATCACATCGTCCGCCTCATACCCATCACACTCCATCACAGGAATGCTGAAACCCTTGATGATACGCTTAATGTCGGGTACCGCCGTGGAAATGTCCTCGGGTGTTTCTTGCCTGTTGGCCTTGTACGCCTCAAAGTCCGTATGACGCTCCGTAGGTGCGGATGTATCGAATACCACAGCCAGGTGCGAAGGGTTCTCCTTCTTTATAAGGTCGAGCAAGGTGGTGGTAAAACCGAACTGTGCATTGGTGTTGCGCCCTGTACTCGTGATGCGCGGATTGCGTATCAAAGCATAGTAAGCACGGAATATCAATGCGAAAGCATCCAGCAAAAAGAGTTTTTTATCAGACATGGGGCTAATTTAAGGCATTTAGACTTGCCTTTTTATTCTCTACATGGCATAGTCACAAGCTATGATATAAATATCAATGATATTCGTTGATGCTATCATTAACAGGGTAGGCTCTCGAATTTATCAGTAAGCAATCTATATTATAGTCTGAGCTATCCGCATAAGTATGTGTTGGCTGAATATTATACTTATTGATGTTATTTGACGAACACTTGTTTAGAAAAACTAGTGCGGAAATAAAAAAGGAAATAGCAGATACAATGCCATTTACCCTATTACCATACCATTTTTTCTTAACCTGTTTTTCCTTATTTGTCACGGTGTAAAACTTCCTACTAATATAACATTTAAACTAATTCTACTTTATTAGAGAATGCAACTAATGATGGAAATCCGAATATTTGCAATGTGATGATGGCTTATAGTTCTAAAAAACTCACTCAAAGGCCTGGGTTGTAAAGTTTTTTTGCGAAAATTTTACTGATTATCAATTAGTTATAAACGTAGGCTAAAAATTCTTCTGTATTTTTTTGTTACAATCGAAGGGTAAACATACCTTTGCAGTCCCTAAAAATTTCAGGGAGCTCAGTAGGCTACAACATAAGCCACATGGGCGATAAAGACAAATTAAGTATTAGAATGAGACACTTAAGTTTTAAAACACAATCGGCTAACGAAGAGATAGTGAAGCGCGACTGGTATGTAGTGGATGCTACCAACCAAACGCTTGGCCGTATGTCTTCAAAGATAGCACACGTACTTCGTGGTAAGAACAAGCCTTACTTTACTCCTCACTTCGACTGTGGCGACTATGTAATAGTTATCAACAGCGCGAAAGTTGTAATGACAGGTACCAAAATGATCACCAAAGAGTACGACCATTTCACAGGTTATCCGGGTGGACGTAAAGTAGAGACCGCAAAATCTTTGTTGGCTCGTCGTCCTAACGCGGTAATTGAGCGTGCAGTAAAAGGAATGCTTCCTAAAAACCGTCTTGGACGCGCCATGTACAAAAAACTGTTTGTATATGAAGGAGCAGAGCACCCACACACTGCACAAAACCCAAAAGAGCTTAAATAAGTAAACATTAACAACACATCCTCATAAAATGGAGAAAGCAATAAATACCGTTGGCCGTCGTAAACAAGCCGTAGCAAGGGTTTACCTGAGCAAAGGTGCCGGCAGCATTGTAATCAACGGAAAAGAGTATAAAGAATTTTTCCCGATGATGTACCTGCAAAACCAGGTAGAACTTCCGCTGAAAGTTACTGAAACCGCTAGCAGTTACGACGTTAAAGTAACTGTTGACGGTGGTGGTATGAAAGGTCAGGCAGAGGCTATCAAACTTGGTATCGCACGTGCACTGATGCAAGAGAATGCTGAGCAACATCACGATGCATTGAAGAGAAACGATCTACTTACCCGTGACCCTCGTTCTGTTGAGCGTAAGAAATTCGGTAAGCGTAAGGCACGTCGTAGCTTCCAGTTCTCTAAACGTTAATCTCGGAATTCTTTATTCACTAACAGTCAAGAAAAAATTACAATGGAAGATAATAATACACAAGGCAAGAACCTGCACCAGTCGCTACTGGAAGCGGGTGTACACTTCGGCCACCTGAAGAAAAAGTGGAATCCGAAGATGTTGCCATACATCTTTACTGAAAAGAACGGTATTCATATCATAGACCTTAACAGGACCATCGAAGGTCTTGAGGAGTCTGCGGCTGCTCTTAAGTCAATAGCCAAGAGCGGTAAGAAGATCATGTTCGTTGCCACTAAGAAGCAAGCCAAAGAGATCGTTTCCGAAGCTGCCGAGAAAGTGAACATGCCTTTCGTTACAGAACGTTGGTTGGGTGGTATGTTGACCAACTTCAGCACTATCCGTAAGAGCGTGAAGAAAATGCAGAGCATCGAAAAAATGCTTGAAGACGGTACAATGGATAGCGTTACCAAGAAAGAGCGTTTGACCCTTACTCGTAGCAAGGACAAAATGCAGAAAGTATTGGGTGGTATCTCCAACATGGGCCGTATACCTTCAGCATTGTTCATCGTGGATATATCTCATGAGCATATTGCTCTTGCAGAAGCCAAGCGTCTTGGTGTTACCACTTTCGCAATGGTGGATACCAACAGCGACCCTTCTAAAGTAGACTTCGCGATACCTTCAAACGATGATGCTACCAAGTCAATAGCTATTGTTACTCAATACCTGACTGCAGCAATCATGGAAGGTCTTCAGGAGCGTGCTCAGAACAAAGAAGCCGAAGAAGATGACAACGATGATGAAGAAATGAAAGATCGCGGCATCGAAATGAACGTGGAAGAAGATGAGGAGAAAGGTGCACGTCGTGGCGGTAAGCCGGGCGGTGGCGGCCAAGCTCGCGGACGTCGTAAAACAACAGGCACTCGTACAGGCGGTGGTGCTAAGAAGTAATACGATACAAATAATATAATATAGTCTTAAAGCCCCTGAATTGGGGCTTTAAACATGGTTTAAGAACTTCATATTTTAAAAAATAAAAGGATCATAAAATGAGTGTTACAATATCTGCAGCAGATGTAAACAAACTACGCCAACAAACAGGCGCAGGTATGATGGATTGCCGCAAAGCGCTTATGGAAAGCGATGGCGATTTTGAAAAAGCAATCGACTATTTGCGTAAGCAAGGTCAGAAAGTGGCTGCAAAACGTGAAGACAGAGAAGCGAAAGAAGGTGTTGTGATAGCTAAAACAAACAGTGACAACACTGTAGGTGTGATTGTAAACCTGAGCGCTGAAACCGATTTCGTTGCCAAGAACCAAGATTTCATCGACTTCGCATTGCAAGTTGCCGATGTTGCTCTTGAAAACAAAAGTGCCGACATCGACGCACTTAAAGGTGCAAGCATGGACGGTGCAACCGTAGGTGACAAACTGATGGAAGTTGTAGCCAAGATAGGTGAGAAGATAGACATCATCCGTTACGAGTTGGTTTCTGCCGAGGCTGTTGTTGCTTACATACACGCAGGTTACAGAATCGGAGTATTGGTTAGCATGAACAAAACTGCAAACGAAGCTATCATCGACGCAGGTCGTGATGCTGCAATGCAGATAGCTGCAATGAACCCATTGGCGGTAAATGCAGACAGCATTCCTCAAGAAACAATCGACCGCGAGAAAGCGATAGCCATCGAGCAAATAAAAGCTGAAGGCAAGCCTGAAGAAATGGCTGAGAAGATCGCAATGGGTAAAATGAACAAATTCTTCAAAGACAACACTTTGTTGGAGCAGCCTTTTGTTAAGGACAACAACCTTACAGTCGGCAAATACCTTAGCTCTGTTGAGAACGAGCTTACGGTTACAGACTTCAAACGTGTTGCTGTAGGATAATATCCTTCCAAATAACTCGATTAGTTACAAACCCTGCTTTTAGCAGGGTTTTGTTTATTATATAAGGCTCTGTTTATGAATTAATTCGACAAAAATTGGCTTCATTTTTGATGTAGGAGTGCAACCAAGCAATTAATCGTAAAAACATATTAATCTCTTTCATAAATAGAAAAAATGTAGTTTTTTTGCAGAAATTTTCAAACAGGGATATAACCACACCTCTCATCATCATCAAACATCAACGTAGTAAACAATTATATTATAAATATAAATTGAACACCCCATGTATTCGAGAAGTATCAAATTGATCATTGCACTGGTCGTAATGTTGCCATTTATGGCCGGCGCACAACGCTACCTTGGTGTAGCAACAAGCAACTGGAGTGGTACCAATGGTTTGTACCTCAACCCGGCAAACATTGCAGACAGTCGTCACAAATTCACGATCGACCTGTTCTCAATAAACGTAGGACTGAACAACAACATGGCCAAATTCAACGATGGCCTTGGTGGTTTGTTTGCAGTAGGCGACGGTAACATAGCCGACGCTCTTACTTTTGAAAATCAAAACGAGTTCAGCCTATTGGCTCCTTACTTTGAGCTTCGCGGACCGGGTGCCATGGTGAGCATCAACAGCCGCCACAGCATAGCACTTACCACAAGGGTACGTGCCATGAACCAGTTCCACAATTTCAACCAAGACCTGTATCGTAACATAGTAGATCAGGATTTCAGAAACCAAGCAGGTGCTGCTGTATATCCAATACAAGCGGGCGGCTTTAACTATACCACACACGGCTGGAGCGAAATAGGCCTTAGCTACGGTGGTGTGATATGGGACGGTGGCAAACACTTTGTGAAAGGTGGTATCACACTTCGCTACCTGATGGGTGCTGCATATGTAAGCCTTACAAGCAACAACCTTGATGCTGTTGCATATCCAAGCTCCGACTCACTTGTCATCACCAACACAAACCTAAGCTTCGGCAGCAACATCACCAGTGGTGGCGTGGGTACAACCTTCAGCGACTTCATCGGTGGTGCAGGCAAAGGCTTCGGTGGCGACATCGGTTTCGTTTACGAATTCAGACCTAAGTACGACAGCTATACATACGATATGGATGGCGAAACAGGTATCAAAGACCGTGGTGCGAACAAATACTTGCTACGTGCATCTTTCGCCATCACAGACTTTGGTTCCATCAAATACAACGACAACAACTTTGTAACCAACATCAGAACAAAAGCAAACGGTACACCTGCAATTGTAACAAGCAGCGAGCTTGCTGACAGTGTTGGCAATTACAGCTCACTACGCAATTATGCCGCCAACCACAACTTGGCTGTTGACTCAGGAACAAACACTGCAACTTCAAAACTGGTATTGCCTACTTCGATAGTTGCAAATGTGGACTACCATGCTGTAAAAGGTTTGTATATAAACGCATTGTTCGTGGCTAACATTGCCAGCCGTACAGAATTCGGTAACTCTGTTTACAGCCAGTTCACCCTTACTCCACGTTGGGACACTCGCGTATTCAGCGCAGGTATTCCTTTGACATACGATTTCCTTACCAAGAGTTTGAAATACGGTATCGGTCTACGTGTAGGCGGATTCTTCTTGGGTAGCGACGACCTAGCAGGTATTGTAGGTGGTAGCGCATACGGTGCCAACTTCTACTTCGGTGCATCTATTCCTATCAACAACAAGAAACCAAAAGACAGCGATGGTGACTTGGTATCGAACAAGAAAGACAAGTGTAAGAACGAGAAAGGTGTTTGGGAAGAAAGAGGTTGTCCTAACCCTGATACCGACGGTGACGGCATTTTGGATAAAGACGACAAGTGTCCTCAAGTGGCAGGTAGCAAAACAGCACAGGGTTGTCCTGATGCCGACCTTGACGGTGTGGCAGATGCAGAAGACCAGTGTCCTGACGTAGCAGGTTTGCCTGCATTGGCAGGTTGTCCTGACCGTGATAACGACGGTATAGCAGATATCAACGACCAGTGTCCTGATGTTGCAGGTCTTGCCGAGTTTGGCGGATGTCCTGATACAGACGGTGACGGTATAGCGGATAACAAAGACAAGTGTCCGGATAAACCGGGCCCTGCGGCCAACGAAGGTTGCCCTGATACGGATAACGACGGTATACCTGACCATATGGATAAGTGTCCTGAAGTAGCGGGTACGAAAACAAACTACGGTTGCCCTGAGGTGAGTGTGGAAGTGAAGAAGCGTTTGGCCTTCGCAGCTACCGCCATCCAGTTCGACCTTGGTAAGGCAAGTATCAAATCTTCTTCCAACAAAATATTGGATGAGATAGTAGGAATCCTTAACGAGTACAGCGACTACAACATGACCATCGACGGTTATACGGATAACACAGGTAAGGCAGACAGAAACCTTGAGCTATCCAAAGAGCGTGCTAACGCTGTGAAGGAATACTTCATAGGTAAGGGTATTGCTGCAAGCAGACTAAGGGCAGACGGACATGGTTCTGAAAACCCTGTTGCGACCAACAGCACTCGTGCAGGACGTGCCAAGAACCGCCGTGTGGAAATGGACTTGACATTGGACTAGACAATTAAGTTTTTCGGATAAACAAAGAGCCTCGCGAAAGCGGGGCTTTTTTATTGCGCTACTCTACATGCCTATCATATGTTATGCTGAACTAGTTTCAGCATCTCGAGATATAAGTGGTTGCATTATGCGAGACCCTAAAATGCGAAGTAATCATAGAGATAAATAATTAGAAATAGACTCCGAGATAAACAAGTTCAGCATGACAGTGTAGATTATTGGTATACTCTTTTTACACGCGTCATTGCGAGGTACGAAGCAATCTCGATATAATGCGAGTATCCTGCGCGAGACAAGATTGCCACGTCAGTAGTATGCGTTGCAACTACCTCCTCGCAATAACTAGAGAGAACAGTATTTTTCTACCCTTCCGTCACTTCGTGCCACCTTCCCTAAGAACAGGGAAGGAGTTGAATGCTCTAATAAAAATGTGGACGGAGTGTGCGGCTCTTTTCAAGCATAAAAAAAGCCCCGCTAACGCGGGGCAATATATTATAGCGTGTTCTGCTTACAATGTTTCGGGTAGTGCGTAAGTACGCCCTTCGTTCTGCTCTTTCAGCCAGTCCATCAGCGGGTTGAAGTATTCCAACATGGCTTTGGCATTCAGCTCGTCGCCCGTGCTTTCTTTCAACACCACTCTCCAGTCTTTGCTGGCACCCGGGTAGGTTATCTTTTTCAAGAAGTCGCCTATACCTTGCTCACCGTAATAGTTGGTGGCGCGTGGGTCTTGGTGCAAAATGTTTTTGGCTATGTGGTTGTGCAGTTGAAACAATATCACGTAAGACAGTGCATAGTCGTAGTACTGCGCAGCATCGTTGTTGATATGTGTTTTGGTGGCCGCATCGCAATACTCCTCACCTCTGTCCGTCGGAGGAACAATACCTTGATACTTCTTCACATACTGCCACCAACGCGCGTTGAATTGGTCGGCAGGTAGATTGTCCACATATATGTCTTTCTCAAAGTGGCTCATCGTACCGCAAGAGAAGAACATGAACACCACCGCGTTCATCGCTTCTTTCAGCAAGCTCTGCACCTCGTTTATCTTGGCATCTTCACTAACCAATCCGCGGCCTACCAAATATGGTTTTTGCATGGCCGCCATACCCATCATGCTACCGATGGCCTCGTGGTATGCACGGTTGGCACCTCCTCTCAACAATGGCGGTACGTCGGGGTTGGTGTAGGTCATGTAGTAATATATATGTCCCAACTCGTGGTTGGCGGTCTCCCACCACTCGCTGTTAGGCTCCACACTCATCAGGCTGCGCACATCGTTTTGCAGATCCATATGCCATGCCGAAGCGTGGTTGTTCTTTTTCACATTGCTATCCGCAGGGTAAGGGTATAAGCTCGATTTTGTCCAGAATGTTTCAGGCAAAGATGGGAATCCGATACTGGTGTACAGTTTCTCACCTTCTTTCACTATCCACTCTGCAGACTTCTCACCCAATATGCCATTGATGTCCAAACCCGATACCTCAACACCTGCACTCCAATCTTGTCCCCAACGGTTAGGCAACCAATGTGCGGGAAGGTAATCAGGCACTTCGGCGTTGTACTTCTTAGCCATCTCGTAGCGCATCCATGTGTGCAACTCACGGTACAGTGGATACAATTCACCCATCAGCCTGTCCATGGTTTCCATCATTTCCGTGGTTTGCATTTGGTAGTCACTCACTTGATAAGTGAAGTAATCGTTATAGCCCAATGCTTGTACGGTCTTGTTACGAAGATTGCGCAGGTTCACCAATCCATCTTTCAATGTCGGGCCCACATCCTTGCTCGACGACCATGCGGCCAACCTTTCGTTAAGGTCTGTTTCGGTTTTCAATGCTTCATCCAAGTCGTTGGTGCTTACCTTTCTTCCGTGCAGCATATACTGGTAGCCGTACAAAAGTTCGGTCTGTGCATTCTCAGCGGCTATGCGCTCTTTCACCAACTCTTCCACTGTTGCGGGGTTGTTGGCAGCGGCGTAAAGGATGGCATCCAACTGTTTTACCTGCAGTTCGGTAAGTGCGGTTTTTTGCTCCAAATACTTTCTTGCATTGTTGATGTTCTCCTCACTACCCGTAAAGGCGGCCATAGCCTCATCGGCTTCTTGTGCGGCCATCTTGTTGGTGCTGTCACCGGGTATTATTTCAATATTCAGCTTCCAAGCGGCTTCGCTTGCATCCGCATAGAGTTTCAGATACTCTTCGGTGTAGCTGTCAATAAATGCCTGTGCTTCTTTCTGTATGGCCTCATTGTTATTACCGCAAGAGGCAATGAGCATGGCAGAAGCGCACAAAGCAATAATGATCTTCTTCATATTGTTTTGGTTTTTTATCGATAAGCAATAAAAGTAAGGATTATTCGGCGGTCGATCAGTACCGTTTATAGGGTGATTTTCTCGATATAAATATATCTTTAGTGATAATGAAATGGCTATTGGTAATAACGGGCGTCATCACAGGCGTCGTTGTATGTTTCGCACGATTGGCATTAATGGGTTGGTTGTACTTATTCGGCCTTTTATCTGTAATGATCTTTGGCGCCTTGCAGATATTAATGATAGTACAGATAGTGAAATACTACGATAAGGTCTCTAAAACGGGTAGGTTGTCAGCACTCTTAGCTGTCAATTTATTCGCTTTGATATTCTTATTCCAATTCGACTTTGGCGATACACCCGGAGTGTTTTATGTATATGAAATATTCATAGGAGAAACAGAAAGCAGGTTTGAAGACAATGCTTTTATTATAGCCATGCTTTCAGCCGTAGCCTATATCATCAACTTTATCATTTGGAGAATATCTGTTAGAAGGTCTCGCAAACAACAACAGCTTACTCCTGGAGCTTAGCAGTGAACTTAATCAGCAACTGAGCCAAGCCGTCTACATTGTCAAGATTCACATCTTCCGCCACATCAAATACATCGTGATAATGTCCGATGGTACCCATACCATATATAAACACAGCAGGCACTCCGTTTTTACTGAAATGATAATGGTCGCTGTTGGAGGTGCGTTCTCTTTTCTTGATGGTCTTCACATATACGCTGTCGCCATTCAGTTCTTCCAACATGGCAAATTCAGGTTCGTGAGAAACTCCGTTCACCACGGTAATACCTTTCTTGGCATCGCCCGTCATATCAAGGTTTACCAAAAAGCTTATCTGCTCCAAAGGGAACATCGGGTGTCCCACATAATACTCTGAGCCTAACAGGCCCACTTCCTCTCCACTGAACAGCATGAACGCCACCGAATACTTCTGCGGATGTTGTGCAAAATAGTTAGCTAAGTACAAAACCAATGAGGTGCCGCTTGCATTGTCACTCGCACCGGGGAAAAGGGCCTCGTTACCCATACGGCCAAGATGATCGAAGTGCGCGGTGAACACTATGAAGCTGTCGGGCTGCTCTGTACCGGGTACATAGCCCACCACATTGCGCGCTTTGTGCTTTTCTATAAACTTGTTTTCTATATCCACCATCACCTTCTTGGGCTTGGCGGGCAAAACGGTATCTTCTATATATACAATGGTGGCTTTTTCCAAGTTTTGGTTGGCCGTCCATATCAGTTTTCCGTGTTTTGGGACGATAAACAACCCTTGCGGTAACTCGGTGGCAAACTTCCTTATGCCCAGCTTCAAATATTTGGTGGGGGTATCCGCATTTTGGAGATAATAGGCTCCTCCTAGCTTCATTTTCTTTTTGACATTGTCCCAACCTATGGAATCTTTAACCGAAGACAGCTCGATCTTCTTCATTTTCACGGGCTTTTCCATGGTCATTCCTGAGGATGCCGCATTGACGATATAGTCAGGCCCGGGGTTCAAAGTGTCTCCGTTGATACTCACAAAAACTCGTCCCGGGAAGGTGTTTATCGGAAATTCATAGTCTTGAAAATATGAGCCATTTTGTCCTACCTGCTTCAACCCATACTTACCGAATTCGGCCGCTATATACTGTGCCGCCTTCTCTTCACCACCCATCACATAGCCCCTACCATGGAAAAACGGGCTCGCCAACACATTTATTTTTTCTCTAATAAACGATTTTTCACTCTGACAGTTAGCACTGTTTGAGAAGAGAAAAGACAAGGAAAAAACAACAACAATTTTAATACTATTCATTGTAAGCCTATGAAAATGATTTATACAATAAACAAACATACGAAAGCATTTTCCAAAAAATCACTACATATAGAACAATAACAACATGTGAATGATTAAATAATGACGATAATCAGAGATTGTGAATTTTATCATGGGAAAATGACGAAAAATCTATAAAATTAACTATTATTGTTATCTGAACGTATACGGTACGTGAACAGCATATATTTAAGTGAACGAAGAAAAACTGAAAATCACATATGGTGCACTCGATGCATTGGACTCCAGCCCACATTTCAGTGGTTTGTGGAAATATGTAGTCAATGACGAAAAACGCATAGAAATAAACTTATATATACGAGATAAGACACTGAAATACACTGTAGAAGCAAGATCTGAGCTTAGAGCAAATCAGGTGCCTTTACTCTCTTCACGTACCGACATAGGGCAGACCATAGTAATTGCCAATAAGATAACCAAAGATGCTAAGGATCAGCTTGTTCTGAACAAAATAGCATACATAGAAGGTAATGGTAATATATACTTGCCTAACGACGACATGTATATTTGGCTCGACTCCAACAAGCCCGCACCCACTTCGGGGAAAATTTCCAGTAGGGCCTTCACAAAAACAGGCTTGAAAGTCGTATTTCATTTTTTATTAAATGAGGCTTTTTTGCGGATGTCATATAGACAGATTGCCGAAGAGGTAGGGACGAGTTTGGGCAACGTGACCAACATTTTGAAAGCCTTAAAATCACTCGGATATCTCTCCGCTCATCCTGAGGGTGGCTATCAATTGAAGCAAAAAAATCAACTTCTGGACAAGTGGATCGATGCTTATGAACATGAGTTGAAACCTTCCATCGAGATAGGCCGTTTCCGCTACAAAAATGAAAACGACTACCTCAACTGGAAACGAACTCCATTGGAGAGTCAAAAATCTTATTGGGGTGGAGAACCGGGTGGTCACTTACAGACAGGGTTATTAAAGCCAACAGAATTAACTGTTTACACCACCGAGAACCGAGACAACCTGAAAGAACATTACAGCTGGGAGCTGGATGCTGAAGGATATATCAGAGTGTACCGAAAATTCTGGAATTACGATCGACAAAAGTCCACCATTGCCCCAGCAATACTGCTATACGCTGATCTTTTGAACAGCGGAACGGAAAAAAACGCAGAAGCTGCGAACAGAATATTTGACGATGTCCTAAGACAACATTTCCAATAGCCGCTTATTGATATTTGACAACGTCAAGTAGATTTACTTCCACTTTTTGACTATCAAAGAGGAGTTGGTACCCCCAAAACCGAAAGAATTGGACAAGAAATGCTCAAAATCCAGATTAAGTGTTTCAGGTACCACATTTATCTTGGCCGTGTGCTCGTCAGGGTTCTCGAAGTTGATATTGGGTGCCACGAAACTGTTTTGCATCATCAGCATGGAGTAAACTACCTCACTGGCTCCCGCCATCCAACATTCATGACCCGTCAATGATTTGGTGGAGCTAACAGGTACTTTTCCACCAAACACCTCGTATATGGCCTCGGCCTCCACACCGTCACCCGCAGGGGTAGATGTGGCATGTGCGTTTATATACTGAATGTCGGCGGCAGTCATACCCGAGTCTTTCAATGCTCTGTTGATGGACACCACCTGACCATCTATACTCGGGTTGGATATATGTTGCCCGTTGGATGAAAAGCCATAACCCATCACCTCTGCCAATATGGTTGCTCCGCGAGCTTGTGCGGATTCCAAACTTTCCAGTATCACCGTTGCAGCGCCACCACCCGGTACCAAGCCATCGCGATCTCTGTCAAAAGGGCGACTGGCCTTTGTAGGTTCATCTTCGCGAACGGAGAACGTACCCAAGGCATCGAAGTTAGGCATGGAGTAGATATTCACTTCCTGAGCACCACCACAAATGACCCTATCCTGCAATCCTTGCTTGATGAACATGTATCCCAAACCGATGGAGTGGGAGCCACTGGCACATGCCGCACTGATGGTGAAGTTTACGCCACGCAACTTGAATATCGTGGCAAGGTTCATTGTTACCGTGGAGTTCAATACCTGAAACACTGAGCCTGAACCCACCATCATGGTATCTTTCTTTTCTCGTATCAGGTCTATGGCTTCAATCACAGGCTGAGCGCAACTGTCATTACCGAATATGATACCTGTCTCGTTCTCTTCAAAGTATTCTTTGGTCATTCCCGCCTGCTCCATCGCCTCAATTGTGGACATGTATGCAAACTCAGCATGTTCGGGCATCATGATGCGAGAGCGACGGTCAAGCAGTCCTTTCAGTTGCGGACGTTCAACATGGCCCGTCAATCCCGACCTGTATCCCATTTCTTTACGAGTAGGATCGAGAATGATACCCGACCTGCCTGCGCGCAACGAATCCGCCACCGCTTCTTTTCCGATACCCAAAGAAGAATATATACCTAACCCTGTAATGACTACTCTGCTCATAGAAGACGTAAAGTTAATATTAGTTTCAATTGTACTGAAACAGGCTTTTTAATATGTTTATAGAATAATCTCCTCTTTTATGAAGACCTATATAACCTTGTTGATATCAATTCTGCTCTTAGCATCCTGTAGCACACAGCAGTTGGCAGAAAAATATGTAGATAAAGAAAAGGATAAATATGCACGTGAGTTCATTCAGCAAATGATAGATGGAGACACAACCGTACTATCCAAACTGGACACAAGTATTATAAACCCGTACACGCGAGAAAACATGAATTATCTGTTTTCTCTTTTATACCACAAACAAGTAGAGGAAATAGAAGTAATCGGCTTTACAAAAAATATTGCCGGTGACAAAACCGGTAAGTACTCCGTTCGCTATCAGTACAAACTAAAAAACAATTATGCTTTTATAGAGTTGGTGTCAATAGAAAGAAACAATGAAACAAAGGTTTATGGATTTAATGTAAATATTGACAAATCACCTTTCAATGAAAAAGCAAAATTTACTTTCAAAGGAAAGGGCGTTAAACATTATTTGGCATTACTGTTGGCTATTGGTGTAGTTGTGATCAACATTGTTAGCATCGTCTATGTTTTCAAAACAGACGTAAGAAGAAAGTGGCTTTGGGTGCTATTGATAATTGTTCTCAATATTGGTTTCACTTTCAATTGGCACTTCGGTAATTTCTATTGGAATAAATTACACTTCCAGTTTTTAGGCTCTGGCTTCAAACAAGGCGACATCAATGCTCCTTGGGACATCTATATTAGTATACCTATCGGAGCCATATTGTTTTGGCTAAAAAGAAGAAAAGTATTGAACAAAGAACAGGAATACCAAGAGCTGATAAACATGTATGCAGGTAAACAAGAAGAAAATTCAGAATCCTAACCCTACGTATACAACCCACCGTTTATGGACACCACCTGCCCGGTGATATAGCCTGCTTGTTTTGATGCGAGGAATCCAACAAGGTCTGCCACTTCCTGCACTTCACCAAAGCGTTGCATAGGTATCATCTTTTTCAAGTCACCTTCGTTCAGTTCTTCGGTCATATCTGTTTTGATAAAACCCGGAGCGATGGCGTTAACTGTAATGTTTCTTTTGGCTATTTCTTGTCCTAGTGCTTTGGTTGCACCTATCATACCTGCTTTGGCGGCAGAGTAGTTCACTTGCCCCGGTTGTCCTTTCAGTCCGCTGAGCGATACCATGTTGATGATACGTCCGTAGCGGTTCATCAGCATAGGTTTCAGTACTTGTTTAGTCACATGGTACATGCCATTGAGGCTGGTGTCTAATACACTGTCCCACTGCTCGTCGGTCATGCTCATCATCAGTATATCCTGACGGATGCCTGCGTTATTTATCAGTACTTCTATTATCGCATCTTTATTAGCGTCCTGCCATTCTGTGATTATTCTTTCCACTTCTGCTTTATCTGCCACGTCAAACTGCATGGCCTCTGCTTTCACACCTTTCTCCTCAATCAGCTTACATGCTTCGTCAGCAGCGGCTTTATTGCCTTTATAATTCACCAACACATTGTAGCCCATTTCTGCCAGTTTTATGCAACATGCCCTTCCTATACCTCTTGAGCCACCCGTTACCAATGCGTACTTATTTTCCATGCTAGATCTTCTTTTTGAAATGTGCTACTATGTCTGTGTCTTTCATCCACTCTTTTACAGCTCTCAGGTTTGGCGATGCTGCAAAGTCTTCTTTAAAGTAAGGGAACAGTTTACGCACTCCGTTGTACAACCACTTTGTAGACGGAGCCAGCCTGTCTGATATCTCTCTGATGTCTATAGCTTGAACCAATGCCACCGCTTCCACCGCCAACACTTCGTATGTGTTATCGATGACACGGTTGCATATCATAGCAGCGTTGGTACCCATGCTTACGATATCCTGATTGTCGTTGTTGTTAGGTATGCTGTGGATGTACATCGGATTGCTGAGTGTTTGGTTCTCCGCAACTGTTGATGTAGCAGGGTATTGCATACCCTGTATACCGAAATTCAATCCCAATCTGCCTGCATTCGCAAAAGGTGGTAGTTTCTGGTTCAATGCAGGGTTCAGCAAAAAGTTCAGTTGACGTTCCGCCAACATAGACAATTTCGTAACCGCTACTTTCAGCTTATCCATTTCCAATGCGATGTAGTCGCCGTGGAAGTTACCACCATGAAAGACGTTCTTATTCTTATAGTCAACAACAGGGTTATCATTCACGCTGTTCAGTTCGTTCATCACCACTTCTTCTGCATTGATGACCGTATCAAACACAGGGCCCAATATCTGCGGTACACAACGCAGCGAATAATATTCCTGTACTTTATCTTCTATTACATCTTGTGTCACCTTCACATCGTACAGATGTTCGTGACGCTTACGCATCAAGCCACTGTCTGCACCCAATACACGCATCCACTCTGCCACCAATTGTTGGCCACGGTGTTTCTTCACATTGTTCAGCTCGGCAGAGAAGTGGTCGTCATATGCTTCCATCATCTCATTCACCATCAGTGACAACAACATGCTCCATACCACCAGCCTGTGCGCACGTATCACGTTGATACCACCGATACCCGTCATGGAAGATGTGCCGTTCATGAGAGCCAAGCCTTCACGAGCATATATCTGTAGTGGTTTCAGCTTCAGCTTTTTGTATACTTTCTCGGCAGGCAATATCTCTCCTTGATACCAAAACTCACCTTCACCTATCAGCCCCAATGCCAAATGTGCCAACTGTACCAAATCTCCACTTGCACCTACACCACCATGCGCATATACCACAGGGTATGCCTCGTTGTTGATGAGATTGGTCATCAATTGCACTAAATCAGGGTGTATGCCTGAATAGCCCAATACCATAGTATGCAGGCGAGCCAACATCATGGCACGTGTCTGAATGGTATTCAGCTTATCGCCCATACCTGAGCTGTGGCTGCGGATGAGGTTATACTGTAATGCTCTGCGGTCCTCATCGTTTATACGGTACTGCGCCATCGGGCCAAAACCCGTGTTGATACCGTATATCAGTTTGTCTTGCGAGAATGCTTTCAGGAACTCATAGCAACGGGTAGCCTCCTTTACGGCAGAAGGAGTCAGGTTCACCTCTTTCTGGTAAAGTACTATCTGTTCAAACGAATCTAAGTCTAAAGGTTTTCCACCCAGGGCTATCATACGCTACTAATAAGTGGGCAAAAATATAAAAAAGAAGGCTCGTATCGTATGATACGAGCCGTTTATCGACAAAATATCGTCTAATATTCCTCATACCATTTGAATTTATCGTGCAAAATGTCCTGCTTATTGTCGCTTATATATTTCAAAAATGCTGATGCCACGGGCGAATGCTGCTTACCCTTTAGCCATATCAATTGCCATGCAGTTTGTATCGGCAGACCCTTAATAGGTATAATAGACAACTCTTTATTCTGAATTTCGTTTCTTATACCTATTAATGGCATGATGGAATACCCGAGATTTGCCAACAAAGCTTGCTTTACTGCTTCGTTCGATGTCAGTTCCATTCTTTTCAATACCGGAATGTCGTTGTCACGAAAAAACTTCTCCATAACCTGCCTAGTTCCCGAACCTTCTTCTCTGAAGATCAATGGTAGTTTTCCTATGGCTTTCAAGTCACTTTTTTTCATTTTCAACGGAGTAGTGCTGTTGCCAACCAAATAGAGTTTGTTCTTCAACAATGACACTTGCTCTACATTTAGTTTTTCAGGCAGTATGGACACTAGTGCAAAGTCTACTTCGTTATTAGCCAAAGACTCTATCACTTTACTCTTGTTGGTAACATCCATTTTCAGTTCCACTCCTGCATTATCATTGATAAACCCTGAAATAAAATAGGGCATTACATACTTACCTGTAGATACGATAGATATTTTCAGTTTACCAATAAGCGCACCTTGATAGGCCAATCTTTTGTAATTGATATTGTGTACCTGCTCTAATATCTTCTCCGCAGCTACGGCTATTTCCTTACCGAAATCGGTCATGTAAATGTTTCTTCCAATGATCTCTGTCAGAGGAATATCAAACTGTGCTTGAAAGTTTTTGAGCTGAATTGATACTGCGGGTTGTGTTAGATGTAACTCCTCCGCAGCCTTCGTAACACTCTTTGTTTCAGCAATCTTCCTGAATATCTGTAACTGATGTAATGTATAATTCATAAATAAAATTTATGGTTTTCATTTTAAGTATAAATATAATTAAATGAATTTGTGCCTGCATATTTGCACTCGAAAAAATAAATACTATGAAAAGAATAACGATTGCAAAGGGCGACGGAATTGGGCCCGAGATCATGAACGCCACACTAAAAGTATTGAATGCTGCAGGTGTGGCGTTAGAATTTGATGAAATAGAGATCGGAGAAAAAGTATATCTCTCCGGTAACACATCAGGAATACCTGAAGACGTCTGGAACACCATCAGGAAAAACAAAGTCTTTTTGAAAGCTCCAATTACAACTCCACAAGGTGGAGGATACAAAAGCCTGAATGTGACCATGCGAAAAACACTAGGGCTCTTTGCCAACGTAAGACCGTGTAGAAGCATGCACCCATTCGTAGCAACAAAACACCCCGTGATGGACACGGTAATTATCAGAGAGAATGAGGAGGACTTGTATGCAGGTATAGAACACCAGCAAACAGACGAGGTGATACAATGTCTGAAGCTGATAAGCAGGCCGGGATGTGAGAAAATAGTTCGATATGCCTTTGAGTATGCAAAACAATACGGACGCAAAAAAGTATCCTGCTTTACCAAAGACAACATCATGAAGCAAACCGATGGGCTCTTTCATAAAGTATTCAACGAAGTAGCGGCAGAATATCCTGAAATAGAAAACGAACACTGGATAATAGACATCGGCGCAGCCAAGCTGGCTGACACTCCGGAAAAATTTGATGTGATAGTGATGCCCAACTTGTACGGAGATGTCTTATCAGACATAGCAGCACAAATAACGGGTTCAGTTGGTTTGGCAGGAAGCGCCAACATCGGGCAAACCTGCGCTATGTTCGAGGCCATACACGGTTCCGCACCGGATATCGCCGGCAAAAACATGGCTAACCCATCGGGGCTGATAAACGCAGCCATCATGATGCTCAACCACATTGGAGAAGGAGATGCCGCAGAGTTAATCCAAAACGCATGGTTAAAAACCATAGAAGACGGTGTACACACCTCAGATATATACAAAGAAGGTGTGAGCAAAATTGTAGCAACAACTTCAGAGTTTGCCGATGCAATAATCAACAACCTTGGCAAGAAGCCGGCAAAACTTACACCGGTGAAGTTTCGTGCAGAACAATCATTTAAAATGCCGACCTACCAAAGAAGAAAACAAGCAACAAAGGCACTGCATGGTGTAGATGTTTTCGCTCACTGGTCGGGAACCAACCCTGAAGAGCTCGCCACACAATTACTGAAACTGGAAAAGGAAAACATTAAACTTCAAATGATCACTAACAGAGGTGTAAAGGTGTGGCCAAATGGTTTCGAAGAGACTTTCTGCACAGACCACTGGCGCTGCCGATTTGCAAGCATGGATGAAACACCAATTAATAAAAGCGACATCGTAGCCATACTTGCAGAAAGCGATAAGAATGGAATAGACATAGTAAAAACCGAAAACCTCTACAGCTTCGAAGGTGTTCGCGGATACTCATTGGGACAAGGACAATAAAATCAAAACTCATAAAATAAACAGGTATGGATACACTGACAAAAACAAAGTACAGCCTTATAGAAGGCACATTTAATGCAGAAGATGCGAAAGACATACTCTTAGGTCTTGTTGAAGACAAGATCAGGTTTCATCAACATCGCATTTTCAGTCATGAAGAACGTTTTGGAAAGCCTTGCGAAGATTCTGTGACAAGAATATCGCAACTGCAAAAAACCAGAAAACAAATACTTGAGCTGACCAATCATTGTCAATCTGAAAACAAAACACTTCGAATTCATTCAGACATCTTAATCGAATTTCAATAACAAACAATGAACTTAGACTTACTGATAAACAATCTTACCAATCCTGCGCTGCTGTTTTTTATACTGGGTATACTGGCAGTGTGTTTGAAAAGCGACCTGGAAATACCTCCCGGCTCATCAAAGTTCATATCGCTATACTTACTGTTTGCGATAGGCTTTAAAGGAGGTCAGGAATTATCTCATGAGCCTATATCAGGAGAAATAGTATGGTCGATGATCTTTGGAATCGTTATAGCCATAGCGATTCCACTGTATACATTCTTCATATTGAAAAAACGTCTGAACACATACGATGCCGGAGCCATAGCTGCAGCCTATGGCTCTGTAAGTGCGGTTACATTCGTAACGGCAGTCTCCTATCTTGAAGCGAATGAACTTCCATTGCACGGTCATATGGTAGCCATCATGGCACTTATGGAATCACCTGCCATAATAGCGGGTTTGATACTCATATCCTTTTTCAACAAAAAGGATGATGAAATAAAACGGCATGTGGCCATTAAACATTCTCTAACCAACGGAAGTGTTTTGCTGATACTAGGTAGCCTGATCATCGGCTATATGGCTAGTGCTGAACAAGCAGAAGGTATCAAACCTTTTACCAACGACATATTTAAAGGCTTCCTGGCCATCTTCTTGCTGGACATGGGTATTATCAGCGGGCGAAAATTAAAATCACTGATCGTTGAGGGTTGGTTTCCTCTTGCCTTCGCACTTGTTATACCAATAATCAACGGGTGTATCATAGCAGTTTTGAGCGGGCTTGTAACAGATGATGTTAGCAATCGGTTCATATTTGCCATACTTGCTGCAAGTGCTTCTTACATTGCTGTACCTGCTGCAATGAAGATAGCGGTGCCAAAAGCGAATCCGGGCCTATTTCTGCCGATGGCATTGGCAGTAACATTCCCGGTTAATATCACTATCGGTATGCCGATATATTATATGGTGGTCAATGCTATAAGTTTATAGCATTGATCTACCATTGCGGCATTTTCGGTTTTGTACCCATTATTTGGTCTATTCGCTCCATCACTTCGTCGGTCAGTTTAGGTACTATATCCAATGCTTTTAGGTTTTCTTTCAACTGCTCTTCTTTGGTGGCGCCGAGAATGGCTGTGGTCACATTCGGGTTGTGGATACACCATGCTATGGATAAAGTTGCCAAAGAAGTACCCAAGTCTCCTGCCACATTGCCCAATTCTTTCACTCTGCCAAGTCTATTGTCACTCAAGGTGCGGTCTTTCAGCCATTCAAAGCCTTCCAAACCCAATCGAGAGCCTTCGGGAACGCCATCGTTATACTTACCGGTCAACAATCCTGATGCCAACGGACTCCAAATGGTGGTACCCATGCCTATGTTCTTGAAGATGGTGTAATAATCCACTTCCATCTTCTGACGCTCGAACATATTATACTGCGGTTGCTCCATGGCCGGACCTATCAATCGCAAGTCGCGCGCTACCATGTGAGCCTCCATTATTTCGGCAGCACTCCATTCGCTGGTACCCCAGTAGAGTATCTTACCACGTTGTATAAGGTGGTTCATGGTCCATACCACTTCCTCTATCGGGGTGAGCTTATCAGGGCGGTGACAGAAGAACAGGTCCAGATAATCCACTTGCAAGCGTTGCAATGCTTCATCACATGCCTCTACAATATGTTTACGGCTCAATCCTTTTTGGTTCGGTTTGTTATCCTCACCGCCATGCCACCCGAAAAATACTTTGCTGGATACCACATAAGAAGAGCGCTCCCAGTTCTTGCTCTTCAACACACGCCCCATCATCTTTTCACTTTCACCCTTCGAGTACACTTCCGCATTGTCGAAGAAATTCACTCCATTCTCGTAAGCAAGGCTCATCAATCTGTCTGAATGACCATCATCTATCTGTTTGGCAAAGGTCACCCATGAGCCATAAGATAGCACGCTCAACTGCAGACCCGTTTTGCCCATTATTCTATACTCCATAGTTGCTATTTATTCTTAGTTAATTTATTGTACCAATTGAAGCTATTCGTTATTAACGTAACCGGTAAAAGGATTAATATACAACTGTATATAAATACCCCTCCAACCCAAAAAAGGAAATCTTTATAATCTTCAACGCTATCTTCAATTGTAAACGATTCTTCAAAAATTTTATAAATAATAAAGAACACTATTGATAGAGCAGCGCATATTATAAATGAAAAATTTATTGCTTTTAGAATGCTATTGTAATTAAGATTATTACCTATATTATACTTGTAGTTTGATATTGCAAACACAATGACATAAAGAATCATTGTTGTAATAAGTATTAAGGCCATACATAAAGTTGGTGGTTTTTGAGGACAGTTCAGATAAACTTTTCTGATAACAAAAAAGGCGCTGTATATAGCGCCTTTCCAATTATATCAACTTCACCACAAGACCGTCTCTGGTCTTGGGTTCAAACCAGGTACTTTTCGGTGGCATCACATTGCCACTGTCCGCTATGTTGAACAGTTGTTGTATCGTTACAGGGTACAGCGCAAAAGCCGCAGCCATATCTCCACTGTCCACACGCTTTTCCAATTCGCCCAATCCGCGTATACCACCTACAAAATCTACACGCGAATCTGTACGCGGGTCGTTGATGTCAAGCAGTTTGCTCAATACGTTGTTTTGCAATACCGTCACATCCAAAACGCCTATCGGGTCTTCATCGTTGTATGTTCCCGGTTTTGCAGTCAGTCTGTACCAGTTACCGTCTATGTACATACCTATCTCATGCAGTTGCGCCGGCTTCACCGCTACTTTACCCAATGGCTCCGATACTTCGAAGTCGCCTTTCAGTTTCTCAATGAATTCGCCAGCACTCATACCATGTAGGTCGGTAACCACACGGTTGTAGTCTATTATCAACAACTCACTATCCGGGAATATACAAGTGATGAAGTAGTTGCTTCTGTCGTCTGCTATACCTTCCGCTTCCATAGCGGCACGAACTTTTGCACCCGATGCAGCACGGTGGTGACCATCAGCGATGTAAGTAGCCGGTACATATTGGTCGAACAGGTCGGTTATCTTATCTACTGTTTCTTTATCGTTCACCACCCATAGTGTATGACCGATATTGTCTTCAGTCATAAAGTTGTAATCCGCTTCGTGGTTGTCTTTCCAGTCTTCAATTGTCTTGCGCACATTTTCCTGCTCACGATACGCTAAGAACACAACACCTGTTTGAGCGCGTGTTGTTTTGATATGATTGATGCGATCGTTCTCCTTTACAGGACGGGTAAACTCATGCTTCTTTATCACGCCTGTATTGTAATCATCCACAGAAGAGCCGCATATCAACCCCGTTTGCGCACGGCCGTCCATCACCAAGCGATAGATATAATAGCATGGCTCCTGATCTTGTATCAGCACTCCCTCTTCTATGAATCGCTCAAGGTTCTCTTTTGCCTTGTCATATACTTCTTGGCTGTGTACATCAACATTTTCAGGCAGATCTATCTCCGAGCGGGTAACATGATAGAAGTTATGCTCCTCATCTTTGAACGCTCTCGCCTCTGCCACGTTCACCACATCGTAAGGTAGTGTAGCCACTTCCTGTGCGTATTCCTGTACAGGTCTCAGTCCTTTAAACGGTGCTATCTTTGCCATTGCTATCTCTTATTTAAATTTTGTTCAAATTGTTGCATCACGGCCACAAGGTATTGTACATCGCTCAACGATATGCCGTTGTACAAAGACACTCTTAAGCCGCCTCTTTTTCTGTGTCCTTTTATATTGATGATGCCGTTCTCTTCGGCATACTTGACGAAAAGCAACACGGTTTCTTCGTTTACCGTTTCGAAACACACATTCATTGTGCTCCTGTCGCTTTTCTTTATCGCGCTGCTAAATAACGCATTTCGCTTTATTTCGTCATACAATAAGGCCGCTTTTCTTTCATTCTCCGCTTCTATGGCCGCAATTCCCTTTGCTTTTATCCAACGCAGCGTAAGCAGCGAAACGTATATCGAAAATACGGGAGGCGTGTTCAGCACGGAGTTTTTGTCCACGTGTTGGCGGTAGTCGAGAATAGGTGGTAATGTTCTTGCGACACGCTTCAGCATCTTCTTCTTCACCACGACAAGTGTTGCTCCTGCAGGGCCAATGTTCTTCTGCGCAACCGCATAAAACAACGAAAATCGATTATACTTTATCTGCCTGCTGAAAATATCGCTGCTCAGGTCTGCTATCAACGGCACATCTGTGGACGGTATTTTCTTAAGCTGTGTTCCGTGAATAGTATTGTTGGTGGTGATGTGCAAGTACGCAAGGTCGTTCGGTATCTTCTTCGGCCATTCGGGTAGTTGTGTGTAGTTCTCGTCTTTTGATGAACTGAGTACATTCACCTTTCCATAATGCAATGCATTCTTTATAGCATCGGCAGACCAACGTCCGCTGTCTATATATCCTGCGGTATCATCCTTTCCCAAAAAGTTCATCGGCACCATGGCAAACTGCAGTCTACCACCACCTTGCATCCACAGTACTTCGTAATCGTCATCCAGTTCGCAAAGTTCTTTCACCAAGGCTTTGCTCTCTTCCAGTATGGCATCAAAGTGTTTGCCTCTATGCGGAATACTTAGAATGGATGTTCCTGTTCCCGCATAATCGATTATCGCATCCGAGGCTTCTTTCAGCACCTCGGGTGGCAATGTTGCAGGCCCTGCATTGAAGTTTATGACTCTATAGGAAGGAATCATTTTTAGGTTCGTCTATTGAACTGGTAATACCGCCGCTTACAGCAAACTTCATGGCCTCGGCGGCATTCATTTTTGTAACGGGTTTTATGTTATCGGCTTCCACCACTACCACCCAGCCCGATACGGCGTAAGAGTGTGGCAAATACACCGCCACTTTGCCCGCCATACCCAAAAATGCCAATTCTTTCTGCGTCATGAATCCCACGCGCCACACTTCAGGGTTCTTATTCACACATACCCATACCGGTTCGTTGAAACGCTTTTTGTCTCCCACAAAAGAATCCATTATGTCTTTGATGGATGAATACAAAAATTTAATGCCGGGCATGCGTTGCATGAAATAATCGAAGGCATCGAATATCATTCTACCCAAGAAAAACCTTGTACCGGCATAACCGATTCCTGTTATCACACCCACTATCAACACAAAACCCAAGCCCGTAGGCATGTCGGGTATGATACTGTCGATGCTGTCAAAAACAACATATATGATATATACTGTAACGGCTATCGGACTTAATATGAGTATTCCCTGAAGGAATGACCTTAAAAGAAGGCCTGACATTCTGCGCATTGCTGACCGGATTGTTCATTACAAAGGTACAAGTTTGCCATAGCAAAGTATATTTGTTAACATTATCGCTCAATCAACATTTTCATGAAACGGCGGCAGATACTGCTCACCATATCATTATTGCTATTAGCGTCCCTATCCTTTGCACAGGAAAAGTGGGCGGGTGTTGGTGTTGATGTCAATTTGAGCGCGGGTAAGATTTTTCGCCATTCCAAGAAATTCCCAACACAATTGCCTTCGGTGGTTACGGGTTTGGACATCAACATCATTCAACAAACCGACGGAAGAAAAGATTGGCAAATACGCCGCAGATACCCTCAAGTGGGCATGGGACTAATGTATACCAACTACGGTATCGATTCCATATACGGCAAATGTTTCGGGCTGTACCCCAATATTCAAATACCGCTTGTACGATACAAGAACTTTGAGTGGGCCATCCGTGCAGGGTTTGGATTGGGTTATGTCACCAAGCGATATACCAGATATCCCAATTTCGATACCATCAATACCGCCATCGGGTCAAGGATGAACAACTTCTCAATCTTTGCCACCGATGCACGTTACCGTATCAATCAACATTGGGATATTCAAGTTGGGGCTTATTTCACACATATCTCCAATGCGGCACTGCGTACGCCTAACCTGGGTATCAACTCCTATGGTGCGCGTGTCGGTATTAGATACTTCCCTGTTTCTTCCGAACCAAAGAAAATAACCAAAGAAGTAACCCCGCTAAAAAACAGATGGTTGGCACAAGTTCGTCTTAGTTATGCCTCTCGCGAAGAGTATGGCGCCGATGGACCTACCTATCCTGTGTATTTGGTGAGTGCCTTTGCAAGTAAACGATACTGGAGCAAGAACAAACTGATACTTGGGCTCGACTACTCCTATCATGGTAATATGTACGCATTCTTGCGCAACAACGAAATAGAAGTTGGTAGGGAAAGAGCCAACTCTTGGAAAAGCGCGGTGATAGTCGGTAACGAGTATCTTATAGGAAGGGTAGGAGTACTGTTGCAGCTTGGTTTTTATATCAAGCAATATTACCTGCCTGAAGATTTCTTTTATCAAAAGCTTGGTGGCAATGTGTATATCCTGCAAAAGGAAACAGGCATACTCAAGGAGCTATCTCTTTCCATACTGTTGAAGACGCACAAATTCTCTGCTGAGCTTACGGAGGTTGGGCTTGGGTTTAGCTTCTAAATAAGCCCCTCTCTTACCAGATCGTGTAGGTGCACAAAGCCGGCGTACTTACCTTTATTGGTCACCACCACTTGGCTGATGTTGTGGTTGCGTATCAACTCAAGAGCTTCCACCGCCAACTCTTCTTCTTCTATCGTTTTTGGCGTGGCATTCAAAATGTCTTTCGCTGTCAGTGCAGAAGTGTCTTTGTGCTTTTCGAGCATACGGCGCAGGTCGCCATCGGTTACAATACCTTTCAATGTGCCGGCATCATCCACAACAGCGGTTGCTCCCAACCTCTTGTTCGATATCTCGTATATCACTTCTTGTATCGGAGTATCTTCTTTTACTTGTGGTTTTTCGTTTTGTCCACATAGGTCGCTTATGCGTAGATATAATCTTTTCCCTAAAGCCCCTCCCGGATGGAAGCGTGCGAAATCCTCTGCCGAAAATCCTTTAAGACTCAGCAAACAAACCGCCAATGCATCTGCCATCACAAGCTGTGCTGTAGTGCTTGTAGTTGGGGCTAAATTGTTAGGACATGCCTCTTTTGCAACAGTGGTATTCAAGAACATATCTGCATTGGTCGCCAAGTAAGATTGTTCGTTACCACATATGGCTACAACCTTATTCCCGAAATTCTTAATGAAGGGTATCAATACTTTCACTTCGGGGCTGGAGCCACTCTTCGAGATAATCATTACCACATCGTCGGGCAGTATCATACCCAAGTCGCCATGTATGGCGTCAGCCGCGTGCATGAATATTGCAGGCGTACCTGTGGAGTTGAATGTTGCCACCGCCTTTTGAGCTATGATGGCGCTTTTTCCTATACCTGTTATCACGATACGGCCTTTGGAATGATGCACCATTTCCACAACGTTCAAAAACTCATCGTTGATGTATTGCTTAAGTCCGTTGATGGATTCGGCCTCCAACTCTATGGTCTCTAACGCTTGCTTCTTGATATCTTCTTTTGAAAGCATGTGTGCAAAGTTAACTGCAAATTGACAATGTTATATAAACGATAACTGTTGTCATATTCGTACAATCGGTTTTAGTTACTACTTTTGGGCTGAAATGAGTGACAACTTAGGTACTTTCTTGGCAAAAAGCAGGGTAAAAGCCGGCGATCTTGAGCATAAACGCAAACTTAGCTTCAATATTGAAAAATATGCCGCTACGGTTGTACAAGGCAAGAAGCAGTATGCCGACCTTGATCTTGCACGCAAAAGAGCCAAGAATATCAAGTGGAAGACCATAGAGAACCTTGATAAGTATCTGGAGCAGTTCGAAACCAATTTCACAAAAAACGGAGGGAAAGTCATTTGGGCGGAAAACGCCGACGAAGCGCTTGCTGCCATCAAAGAGATATGTGAGGCCAAAAATGCCAAGCAGGTGGTCAAGTCCAAATCGATGGTGACAGAAGAAATTCACCTCAACGACTTTTTGGCCGAGTACGGTATTGAATCTGTGGAAACAGACCTTGGCGAATACATACAACAATTGGACGGAGAGGCTCCATACCACATCGTTACTCCTGCCATGCACAAGAGCAAGGAAGATGTGGCCAAGTTATTTCATGAAAAGTTGGGTGTAGAGCCCAATCTACCTCCATCGGAACTAACGCAAATAGCTCGTGTAAAACTTCGCGAAAAATATATCACATCTGAAATAGGCATTACAGGCGGTAATTTCTTGATAGCAGACACCGGTTCGGTATGCGTGAGTGAGAACGAAGGAAACGCACGTTTGACCACTGCATTCCCTAAGACGCATATCGCTATCGTCGGTATCGAAAAAATGCTGCCTTCCATAAACGACCTGCCACTTTTCTGGCCACTATTGGCAACCTACGGTACCGGACAAAAAGTGACTGTATACAACACCATCTTCAGCGGAGCCAAAAGAAAAGACGAAACCGACGGACCGGAAGAAATGTATGTGATACTTCTGGACAACGGGCGCACCAACCTGTTGCGCAAAGAAGTACGCGAGAGTATGTACTGTATCCGTTGTGGAAGCTGTTTGAACGTTTGCCCTGTTTACAAAAACATAGGTGGACATGCATACGGTACAACGTACAGTGGTCCTATCGGTTCTGTGATAACTCCGCACCTTAAGGGCATGAACGATTTCAAACACTTGAGCAATGCCTCAAGCCTTTGCGGTAACTGTACAGAAGCCTGTCCTGTGAAGATCAACATCCACGAGATGCTGTTGGAAAACAGGCATATCGCCGTTCATGACGGAATGGGCAAATTCTCAGAAGGCATCTCATGGAAGCTCTGGAAGCGTGGAATGCTCAGCAGAGGTTTGATGAACAGTGTTGGCGGAGGCACCAAAACCAAAGTGGTGAACAGCCTCTTCAAAGAAAGCTGGGGTGCACATAGAGGTACATTAAACTTTCCGAAAAAGTCTTTCAACGAACTCTGGAAAGAAAGGAGTAAATAATCGCTACTTTTTGATGAACACTCGGGTTCCGATACCCGCTATTTTGTAAAGGTCGTCCATATCGGCATTGCGCAAAGCTACGCACCCGTCCGTCCAGCCGACACCCAACTCTATCATATTATCGCCACCGGGCCATATACCGTGTATACCAACATTTCCGCCTATGCGGGCATTTCTTGGAATCACGCCTCTTTGTTTCAGTGTATTGAATCGTTCATGATGTTTTGCATCCGGATAGCTTAGCTCCATGAACTTGTTGTACTTGGATTTGGGATTTAATCTTGTGATGGTAAACCAACCTTCGGGCGTATTACGGTCTCCTTCCATTTGTTTGTTTTGCTCCGGATGTGGGCCAAAGACTGCTCGATAATTGCGAATGAGTCTTCTCTTGTAAAAGACCATCAATGTGTAGTGCGACTTATCTACCAAAATCACTATGGAATCCCTGTTGATACTATCCATATTGATGTATCGACGGCCACCTACTTTTACGGGCTTCGGCATAATGATGGTCTCCGTAACGATCATTGAGCCCTGCTTGTATTGCAATTTGCGCACGATGTTGCCCTTGCCATCCTCTACCTCGCTTACCACCTTCACATCTTTGGGTCGCTCATAATTGTTCTGACCAAAAGAATTTGAGGAAGAAAGCAGAAAGAACATGGCTGATACCACCACCCAAAAGCCTCTACTTATCACTATTGTGGTAACTCTGTTCATTGTCATTCGGTAGCTGCGCGTATTGTTACGAAACTAATAATTTTTTGCAGAAATTAATATTGTGCCAACTCGTTACTTGTTCTTAAACCCCTTGTTTATTCTATATTTCAATATCTTGCAGCATAGTTTCCATTATGCAGCAGCTCACGTTTACCGAAGAGAATTATGTGAAGGCCATATACTCCGTTCAACACAAGAACGAAACAGGAGAGGTGTCTGTAAACGAGATAGCCGAAAGACTAAACACTCGCCCTGCAACTGTGACGGACATGTTGCGGAAGCTTTCGGAAAAAGAACTCATCAACTACGAGAAGTACAAAAAGATAACCCTTACAGAAAGTGGCAGTACAGTTGCCTTGATGATATTGCGCAAGCACCGTCTTTGGGAAACCTTTCTGTGCGACAAGCTCAACTTTTCTTGGGATGAGGTACACGAAGTGGCCGAGCAGCTGGAGCATATCCGCTCTCCGAAACTCATAGACCGTCTGGATGCATTTTTGGATTATCCTAAGTTCGACCCTCATGGCGACCCCATACCAAATGCCAATGGAGAGCTGCCGGCATCAAAAGCCACACTACTCAGCGAATCTAAACTTAACGATAAATACAAAGTAGTGGCGGTAAACGACACCTCTACCGCATTCTTACAACAAATGGAGCGTTACGGTTTGAACATCGGTTCGGAAATAACCGTTACCGAGCGGATGCCCTACGACAACAGTTTGTTGATTCGCAACAAAAACGGAGATGAAATTCAGCTATCAGAGAAAATAGCAGAAAATATTTTGGTGGTTTAGCTTTTCTTCCGCGGTTGCTTATATATCGGTACTGTCGAACACGGTTCACCGTACATCAGTGATTTTACAACAGGCTTCAATTTTTCAGTTGCGATGACGTAAGCTACTTCAGGAACCGACTTGTCTCCACAACCTTTAAGCACCACTCTTTTTTCTTTGTACTCTTCGGTATCTATTGTGTTGATATTATCCGCAGTTATCTTCTTGGAATATTCTTCGATGCTTCCAAAGTAGGAGGCTTTGGCAACGCCTTCCAAATAGGATGTTACAAGCATGTATGCCCACATGGGTATTATCGCATCAGCACTGCAGAATATGGCCACATACTTTCCGTCGTATTGTTGCCAATCGTGTTCTTTCATTTCTGCACGAAAATCTTTCTCCTTCAATATCATTTCGCGAAACAAGAACGGTTTCAGGTCAAAGCCCATCACCAAACCATCTTCGGGAAGATAGTTTGCCAAGTCGAGGGTAACGATACCACTCTCTGCCACTTTGTTTACAATTGTATCCATACTGCTTGCTTCTTTTACAAATTTACGAACACTATTATGGTAAATAAAAAAAACAGGGGCTTTATGGCCCCTGTTTTTCCTTATTGTCTGTTAAACCTTCTTTATACTTAGAAGTTGTTTGTGTTGTACTTCACTGATGCTCTCTTCACCATATCTTCTTGTACACTCTGTCCGATGCTGTTCTTTATCTGCGACTCTTCCATATTCCTTTCTCTTGTTACCGCAGCTGTATCTATCGCTGCAGATACCGAGTACATTTTCTTCAATGAAAGGAACAACACACCGCCTTCGCCACGAACAGGAGTTACCACATTCGGCTTAAGTTCACCGCTGAATATATATCCTGCAACTTTTGGCTCGTAACCGATTGGTCCGATGAACGGACTTCCACCACTTACAGAATCAGCTGTCATTATTTCCGCATTGAAGTTTTGGCCTTGAGAAGCTATTGCGCTCAAGTTGTTTGCACTCTTGTATTTGTCTTTTATCGCTTGTGCTTTCTTCTCTCTTCTTATTACATCTTCGATGGTTATTTTCACATCGTCGGTAAGGTTCATAATGCCCTTGTCCTGTACTTCTGAAAGCTTGGCAACGACATAATTGTTGGCAACAGGGAATACCTGAGAAACATCGCCTAACTCCGCATTGTAAGTCCAACGGATAAGCTCTCTTGAAGAACCTACACCCGGTATGGTGAATGATGTCGGCAATATGTTGTCGGCAACTCTTTTACCAAGCTTTTGTTCTTTAACCGCTTCGTCGAACTTTTCGGCAGTTACGTTTTCACTTGCGAAAGCGGATGCCAGTCCGTAGATATGGTTCTCTGTAACATCTCCGGCAAACAAGCCTTTAGATACAAATGCCAATTGCCTTGCTTCATGCTTTTCACCTTGATCCATTATTTCGATGTAGTGATATCCACTGTATGCACCGTTTTCCACTTTTACTGTTTCTTTCTGGCCTTCTTTACCATCGAATATGAAATCTGCAAATTCTTTGGAAAGGTTTGGTTTTTGGTCGAATGTGAATGTGTATTCGCCCGCAGTTCCTTTACTTCCTTCGTCATCAGAATATTTCTGAACAACTGTATTGAAGTCAACTCCTGATTTCAGTTCTTGAATGGCGCTGTCCAAACGTAGTTTGGCAAGGCTGTCTGACATAATTGGATTTCTTCTGTCTTCTGTCTTCACAAGTATGTGACGACACTTAACGCTATCCGGGTAGATCTTCTTATCTGTAACACGAACCAATTTGTAAGTTCCATTCTCAAAGTACGGACCGAACACGCCGTCAACAGGCAAGCTGAATATTGAATCGGAATATAAAGACATGTAACCCTTCTTCATTACATATTTGCCTTCGTATGTATCGTCGGAATTTCTGTTCACAAAGCTTTCGGCATCTTTCGCTGTTTCAAAATCCGCTTTTATATCTTGCAGTGTACCCAGTGCAGCCATTGTATCTTCTGATGAAGGAACAACGGTGAAAGCAACGTACTCTATCGTACGACTTGCTTCTTCCACAGAATATTCACCGCTGTGCTTCTTCATATATTCTTTGATGTCCGCATCGGTAACTTGGATGTTATTATCATCCATCGTTTCGTATCCCACTTTCACAAAATCAAGGTCTGCCTTTTTCATGTCGTTCTTCTTCTTGAACTCGATCATGAAACGCGGCATATATGCACCACCTGTGAATAACGCACTGTATTTGTTCGGAAGATTGTTCCTTAATATATAGTCCTTCATTGTTTCCCAGTGTGCACGAGCCTTACCTGAAGGGTCAAGTTGGTCCACTTGCTCTTCGAATGCTCTTACATACTGAGGGTCGAATTGATTGGTCTCTCTGTTTAGGAAAGGCTGATATTGTTTAACGGCAGGGTCGGGGTCCATACCGTATATCATGTCTTTCTTTTCGGCTTCTGTTGTTTCAAGACCCAGTTGCTCACACTCATCCAAAATCAAGGTTTCCTTGATCATGTCTTTCAGTGCTTGCTGTTGCAACTGTGCACGCATGTCATCAGTCAAGCCTTGCTGAGAGCTACCATACAAAACTTCATAGTTCTGTACTCTGCGAGAGTAATCCATATAATCCAACTTCTCACCATTCACTTTGGCAATGCTGTTGTCGCTGCCAAAAATGCTTGATGATCTGTTGCTGAAGGCATCCATCAATATGAATCCTATAAGCGCTAAAACTATTAACGCTATCGTTACACCCGCGTACTTATTTCTTATATTCTGTATTACAGACATATAGGTTGATTTTTTATAGTAAGGACGGCAAATTTATATGAAAAATTGTGATTTCGTTCAACAAAATCATTTATAGTTATATCTTTTAATATTGTATCTACATCAGTTAAGGGTGAAATCATATACTTCTAAAAAAGTTATTCCATTCTTTGTGTGTATTACTGTGGGTATTGATTGCATATGAGCCGAGTTATCCAACATGTACAAATAGTTAATATAAGTTTACCTTTTTATTAAATTAAAATGAAGGATTGTTCACATCGATTTACGAAATTCAGACTACGGTATTTACCAACATAATATTTAATTAACATTGGGGTGTATTTCTGTTAATATGCCCATTTAACAATCACTTCATCTGTGGATATTGATTTAATTTCTTGGGAACGAATAATCTTTACGAAATTTGCAAATGGGATAACCTCATAATATCCTCATATCCACAGCCCTAATTAATAATAACCTTTTTTTTAAAAACTATAATATTATATATTACTATGGATGTTAGCATCGATTTCGCGGCCGAAAATTTGACGAAAAAAGGTTTCCTCGATTTGGAAATAGACCCTACCTTAGATCTCTTCGCTGAAATTGAAAAACTAAAGAAAGAGAAAAATGCCATACTACTCGCACACTACTACCAAGAACCGGATATACAGGATGTTGCAGACTATATCGGAGACAGTCTTGGGCTTGCACAGAAGGCGGCAGAGACAAAAGCGGACATTATCGTATTTGCCGGTGTACACTTCATGGCAGAAACAGCAAAGATCTTAAACCCGAATAAAAAAGTGCTGTTGCCCGACCTTAAAGCAGGTTGTTCTCTAAGCGACAGTTGTCCGCCACAGCTCTTCAAAGCATTCAAAGACAAACATCCCGACCATTTGGTCATCTCATACATCAACTGTTCTGCAGGTATAAAAGCACTCAGCGATATTATTTGCACCTCTTCCAACGCCAGAAAAATAGTAGAATCACTTCCTGAAGATCAAAAGATAATATTCGCACCTGATAAGAATTTGGGAGCTTATATCAATAAAGTTAGCGGTAGAGAAATGGTGTTATGGAATGGTGCGTGCATGGTACATGAATTGTTCTCTTTGGAGAAAATAACCAAGCTTAAAGAGCGCCACAAAGAGGCTATGTTCATTGCACATCCGGAATGTGAGGATGCTGTGCTCAAACAAGCTGATTTTATTGGTTCAACAACTCAGATGTTGAACTTTACCGCAGAGAGTGAACATAATACATTCATAGTTGCAACAGAAACAGGTATACTTCACCAAATGCAAAAGCGTTCCCCAAATAAGACCTTTATACCGGCTCCACCGGATAATTCCTGTGCTTGCAATGATTGTCCTCATATGAAGCTAAATACGCTCGAGAAACTGTATCTGTGTATGAAGTATGAGCAACCGGAGATTCTCATGGATGAAGACCTACGTATTGCAGCCCAAAAGCCAATAGAAAGAATGCTGCAACTAAGCAAAGAACTGGGTATAGTATAACCTATATATAGGATATTATTATCTTATATTAATTATACCATATATTATTGGTGATGAGTTAAAATATTGTTATTTTAGTTGGCTCTTTACTGATAAAATTTAAAAGGTTATACTATGATTAAACTCAACTCAGTTGCTATTATCGCATTGTTGTTGGTTGGTTTGCCTATGCTCTCATTTGCTCAACCTAAGATGGGCAATTATGCGACTAACTGGTACATCGACTATGTAGGTGAAAGGATATTGATAAACAGTCCTACAAGTATTAAAGGTCCTGTTACATTCACCATCTCCAATAACGCCGATTCTGTCGGTGATTGGGGTAAGGCGATCAAACAGTTGACATCCCCGATAGTAAGTTCGGATATCGTAAAAGCAGTTCCTTACGAAGCATGTTCTCCTTTGACAAATGGTAGTGCAATCAATGGTAAGGTGGCTTTGGTTAAAAGAGGAAACTGTGAATTTGGTGCAAAAGCCAAGGCAGCTCAGGATGCAGGTGCAGTTGCGGTTATCATTGTGAACAACATATCCGGCCCGCCGGTAGGTATGGGTGCAGGTGCAGTAGGTTCACAAGTAACTATACCTGTTATCATGGTTTCAGATGTTGACGGCGCTGCTATTGAAGCCGAATTGGGTAATGGTGCCAAAATATCCATGAGTACTTGGGGTACCGGTTATGCAAATGATATAGGCTTTGTGGATAAAGGTCTTGGCCTGTCACATGCCTACTCAATTCCGTTGCAGCAAATAAAGAATACTTCTTCTTTGCCGTTGCGTAATGTTGATGGTGCCGTGATAGCAAACTATGGTAGCAATGCAATGCCAAATGTAAGATTGAAAGCTACATTGTCTTGGACTCCGACAGGTGGTAGTACTACAGTTGTACGCGAAGATTCCGTAGTTGCAACATCAAACTTCTTACCCGGTGATTCCATTCTTACTCCGTTCATCGATAACTCATATACGCTGAATCCAAGCGGTACAGGTCGTTACGATGTGAAGTATGAGATACTTACAGGTAATACAGATGACTTCCCTGAGGATAATGTCAAAACATATTCATTCTATATTCAGGACAGACTATATTCCAAGGGCCAATATGATTTCACTGCAGGTTATCCTAAAACATCATCAGGATGGACTTTGAGAAATGCTTCTACCAATGTGCAAGGTAACTTCACATGGGGTAACATGTATTACATGGAGCAAGCCAATTACATTTTTGAGCGAGCTCAATTCTCTGTTTCAAAAAATGGAGGCGGTAGTATGGCCGGAACAGCTCCTGCATTTGTATGGGTATGGGAATGGCTGGATGCCAATGGTGACAGCGCTATCCAGTGTAGGGAGTTGAACATCCTTGCGGGCGGTACTAAATCTTTTGGTGCTGCGGATACTTCCAACCAACCACATTGGGTTACATTGAAAGATGTACTGGATGACAAGAAAGATGTAAAAACCAGTGCCAATGCATGGTATTGGGTTTCTGTTTCTGTACCTGAAGGAACTTTCCTTGGTTGTGATGGTGTTAGCAACTATTTCATGAGATCTTGGTCTCGTGTTTATGCATCATCCAAATTGACAGAGGCATATTCTCCGATGTATAACAATGACTATAACACTCTTCTAGGAGAAGATCCTGCACAGTTGATGCAGCACTTCCCATTTGAGCGTTTCTATGTGAATGTGGATTCTACACTATTCACCAAGCAGAAGAACTGCTATGTGCCATCTGTTCCGGTACAAATGTCATTATATCCTGTGGGTGTTGAAGAGGTTAGTGAAGAAGCATCTACAGGTATCATAAGCTTGTATCCAAACCCTGCATCAGATGTGATCAACGTATCTGTTGATGTTGCTGGTACTGCTTCTGCGGTTAACTACATACTGATGAATAACGTAGGTATGCAAGTAAACAGAGTGGAACATAAGAATGTTACAGGTACAGATAAGCTGACCATATCAACTACAGAACTTCCTTCAGGTCAATACTACATAGGTGTGGATGTTGATGGAAAATTGGAAGTGAAGAAGTTCACTATTCTGAAATAAGAAATACAATGATTATAGGTAAGGGGCTGAATTTTCAGCCCCTTATTTTTTGTATACTGTTTTACCTTTTACGATGGTGTAGAGAACTTTTGAATTCATGATATCTTTTTCATCGCAGTTCATTATATCTCTGTCAAGTATCACTAGGTCTGCAGCTTTTCCTATTTCAATACTTCCTTTTTCTTTTTCCCAAAACACACTCTTTGCCGCCCATATGGTCATGCCCAATAACGCCTCCTGTCTTGTTAGTGCATTTTCTATCATGAACCCGTTTTCCGGAAAACCGGAAAAATCTTTTCTTGCCACGGCGGTATAAAATGTTGCAAGTGGGTTTAACCCTTCAACAGGAAAATCAGTACCGAGCGGCAACCATCCATTTTGCTCCAACAGTTTTTTATATGCATAAGCCGTAGGCAATCTTTTTTCACCAAGCCTGTTTCCTGCCCAAGGCATATCCGATATGGCGTGTGTGGGCTGTACAGAAGGTACTATATTATACTCCGAAAACCACACATAGTCTTGATAATCAATAACTTGAGCGTGTTCTATGCGCCACCTAAAATCATTCGTTTTGGGTAGAAATTCGCTATAAAGCCTGAGAATCGCACGGTTTGCGCTATCCCCTATGGCATGTGTGCACAGCTGAAGCTGATAGGCTTTGGCGAGCTCAGAAATTGCCCTGAATTCTTCGGTTTTTGAAAGCATTAATCCGTAGTGATCTTTTTCATCACTATACTGTTCCAACAAACATGCCCCTCTCGATCCCAATGCACCATCCGCATACATTTTTATCCCGTTGATTTGGAACTGTCCGTTTTTTACAAACCCTAAGTGTGCATATTCATCAAGGGTCTCTTTGTCTTGAGATAATAGTATGGAATTGCCTATTGTAAGTTTGCCGCTATTATACAGTGATTCCAAGACTTTTATTCTGCCCGATTTTACACCACAATCAACAACACCGGTAAGCCCTAAGCTGAAACAATCATCTTCTGCTTGCTTTAAATATCTACTTGCTACATCTTCTGTCAGTTCAGGAATTATTTTTTCTACAGGTCCTGTTGCATTGTCTATCAATATGCCTGTCGGCTTTCCGTCTTTTATATTGATTATCCCACCGCTTATCTTTGTATTCTTGTTTATTCCTGCTATATCCAGAGCCTTCTGATTGCACAGTACAGCGTGGCCATCCACGCGTTTCAGTATCACGGGTTTATCTGGGAATAGTTTATCAAGCTCTGTTTTATCCGGGAAGTTCTTGTTTTCCCAGTCGTTTTGGTCCCAACCTCTTGCATATATCCAATCCAATTGGTTTGTTTTCTCATATTCTTTCAATCGTTCCAATACTTCTTCAAAGCTGATTGTACCTATAAGGTTACACATGTACTTGGTAAGTCCGTAGCCGCTGAAGTGGCAATGCGCGTCTATAAATCCGGGATATACATATGCCTGACGTTGTTTTACCTGCTCATTGGCCACATACTTTGCACTTATTTCTTCCTCAGTTCCTATATCTATGATGTTACCTTCGGATATAGCGATCGCTCCTGCTGTTTTAAATGAGCTATCGCAGAGGTATATGCTGTCCGCTACTATTATTGTATCTACTTGCTCCTTCTGTTTGCAGGATACTACTGCTAACAGCGCACTTAGTATGACTATCGGTATGGTTCTTTTCATATGCTTTGATATATAGTTCCACGTGGAACGTTTGTCTTCTATAAAGATAATGAAGCTAGCGATAGGTACATATAGCACAAAAGGTTCCACGTGGAACCTTTTGTTGAATTATAATGTAAGTTGCTGATTGTCAGCAGATAAACTTTGTTTAGAATGTATATCCCACTCCAAATACGCCTGAAATATGTGTATTGCTTGGAGAGTAGGTATAGGAACTAAACTCGCTTGGCTGTATCATAGCTCTAAGCGCCGTGTTTATATTCAAGGATGGGGATACTTGATAAATTATGGTATGACTAATGCCATACTGCATAAAATAATACTTGTCATCATACTTGCGAGGCGCTACTTGGTAAGTTGGGTCGGTGTTTTCTTGATTGATCACTTCTCTTGCATAGGTTCCTGCCACGTCAAAACCTATGTAGTTTCTGATGTTCTTTAGCATAGGACAATGGTCTTGCATATATGGGCAAGTTAGATCGACCTGTGCAGAGATACCGCCTACAATAACATTGGTGGTGCTTTTCGAGTCCCAATACGTGAACTGAATGGTAGGGGACACCATAATGTCGCCGATATTTTCAGGGTATATATAACTATCGCTCAGTTTATAGTGCGTAAATCTTGCCTCAACCGCAATTCGTTTGTTGGTCTCTACTCTAGCATACAGCTCTTTATCCCATGTAAATTGATCGGTACTGTATCCTCCAATGTCTTTTGCTCCCACTCTTGATAGGTCTACATTGTAGCCTAAGCCTGTACGAGCACCTGCAGAAAATGTTTGAGCCTCTGTATTAATGAATGCTAAGGTGGAAATGATGATTGTTACTAAGTATTTCATAGAGTATGTTTTTGGTTAGGAACGGCCTTTAAATGCGTAGACAGGTGCTAATCCGTATCTTATAGGTAAATAGGACATTAAAATATCGCAAATGTTCATCTCCTTCGTACCTTTGCAGCCTATGTTTCCTGAGTACGATGTAATTGTGGTTGGCGGAGGCCATGCAGGCTGTGAAGCAGCGGCAGCGGCAGCTAATATGGGGTCTAAGACTTTGCTTGTTACTATGAACATGCAAACCATAGCCCAAATGAGCTGTAACCCCGCTATGGGCGGCATTGCTAAGGGGCAGATTGTACGTGAAATAGATGCTTTGGGCGGATATAGCGGTATTGCGAGTGATAAAAGCCTGATACAGTTCCGTATGCTTAACCGCTCAAAAGGCCCGGGAATGTGGAGTCCTCGTACACAAAACGACCGTATGCTCTTCGCCAAAATATGGAGAGACATGTTGGAGGCCACTCCAAATCTTGACTTTTGGCAGGATATGGTGAAAGAAATTATTGTTTCACGTGGAACAGTAAAAGGTGTACGCACCGGAATGGGGCAGGAGATATACGGTAAGTCGGTGGTATTGACCAACGGAACTTTCCTGAATGGCGTTATTCACGTGGGAGAGAAGCAGTTTGGCGGTGGCAGAATGGGCGAAAAAGGAGCAACAGGGCTTACAGAACAGTTGGTGGAACTTGGTTTTGAGAGCGATAGGTTAAAGACAGGAACACCTCCAAGGGTGGATGGCCGTAGCCTCGACTATTCTAAAATGGAAGTTCAGGACGGAGATGAGGAGATTGTAGGGTTCTCTTACCTGCCAATAGATAGGATAAAACCTGAGCAGCAACGTTGCTGCTGGATTACATATACCAGCCCTGAAGTACACGAAATACTGAAAACAGGCTTCGAAAAGTCGCCTATGTACCAAGGCCGTATCAAAGGCAGCGGACCAAGATATTGCCCAAGTATAGAAGATAAGATCAACCGCTTTGCCGAAAGGGAGCGTCATCAACTCTTCGTGGAACCCGAAGGGTGGGATACCGTAGAGATATACGTGAATGGGTTCAGCACTTCTCTGCCGGAAGAGGTTCAATACAATGCGTTGAGGATGGTGCCCGGTTTCGAGAATGTAAAATTCTTCCGTCCCGGATATGCCATAGAATATGATTATTTCCCACCTACCCAGCTTCAATTCACATTGGAGACCAAGTTGGTGAACAATCTCTATTTCGCAGGACAAATAAACGGTACAACCGGGTATGAAGAGGCGGCTTGCCAAGGCTTGATGGCGGGTATCAATGCCCACAGAAAGGCACACGAACAGGAACCGGTGATTCTGAAAAGGAGCGATGCCTACATCGGGGTATTGATAGACGACCTTATCAATAAAGGTACTGACGAGCCATACCGCATGTTTACAAGCAGGGCGGAGTTCAGAACAATTTTGAGACAAGACAATGCAGACATTAGGTTGACACCTTTGGGACATGAGTTGGGTTTGGCATCCGACGAACGCTTGGAAAGGGTGAACAAGAAAAAGGAAATGGTGGCCAAGGTCAAAGAAGTGTTGGAACAATTTCCTGTTGATCCATCAATGGCCAATGGCTATCTTGAAAAAATAAGTTCGTCGCTACTCTCAGAAAGAACAAGAGCGATGAAGCTGTTGCTTCGTCCTGGTATCAACCTTCACGAATTGATGGAGGAAATCCCGGGACTGAAAGAAGCCATGCCGACAACCGATAAATTGACTATCGAGCAGGCGGAGATACAAGCCAAGTACGAAGTATACATTGAGAAAGAAAAAGAGCTGGTGAATAAAATGGCATCACTTGAAGACGCCATCATCCCGGAATCTTTCGATTATACCAAACTGACGGCACTGTCAATGGAAGCACGTCAAAAACTAACGAAAATAAAGCCCGGTACTTTGGGGCAGGCCAGCCGAATCAGCGGAGTGAACCCGAGCGATGTACAGATACTCATGGTATATATGGGCAGATGATAGATGGAGGTTACAGCTGCCATAGAACATTATTGTCGTTATCAAGAGCGTTGCCACAAAGAAGTACGGAACAAGCTATACGAGCTGGGCTGCAAAACGCCCGAGGTTGAGGAGCATATAGCGGAGCTGATAGAGAAAGACCTTTTGAACGAAGAGCGTTACGCACGTGCCATCGCTCGTGGTAAGTTTCGCATGCTGCAATGGGGAAAGATAAAGATCGTACAGCAACTGAAGTTCCAACAGATATCCGAATACTGCATCAAGAAGGGGCTTAGCGAAATAGACGAGGACGAATATCAACAAACAGCTAAAGAACTTGCCGCCAAAAAATCCAGAGAGCTGAGAGGTGAGAAGAAGCAATATATTTTAAAACAAAAAATATATCGTTACCTATATGGCAAGGGTTATGAACCCAATATCATTAACGTGGCAATTAACGAAATAATAAATGACGATTAATTTTCGCTTTGCAAAAAAGGTTATATTTACATAAACCATCTATATGGTACAACAGGTTACAGAAGGAGTAAGTATTACAGTGGAAACATTCTACCAGCCTGAGCAGTCCAATCCGCTCAACTCCGAATTCCTGCATGCGTACCGAATAACAATAGAAAATCTCAGCTCCAACCCTGTACAGTTGCTAAGTAGGCATTGGTATATATCCGATACTTTTTTCGGGACTGATGTGCGCGAAGTGGAGGGTGAAGGAGTAGTGGGAGAGCAGCCCATCATTCAGCCGGGAGAATCCTATCAATATATCTCAGCGGCAAATCTTCGCTCCGACATCGGTAAGATGTACGGCACTTACGAAATGGAGAACCTGTTCAACAAATCCAAGTTCACGGTTTCCATTCCTGAGTTTCCATTGGTTGCTCCATTTAAGATGAACTGATCTATTTAAAGACCTCGTTTTTTGCCGTCCACCAAGGGTGGACCTCATATCCCAACCATCCCGAAGCTATCATCGGATCGGTATCCAATAGAGTTTCCACATCGGCTTGAGTAGGACAGTCGAAAATGAATATTCCCCTCCAGAAGCCGTCGTCTCCGAAAGGACCTGCAACCAATATCTTACCTACGTTGTATAGGCTGTCGATATTGGCCAAATGTCTGCGTTGCAAATCGTTTATGTATGCCGTATCGGGGTTATCAGTCCTTTTTTCTCCCTTCGTCAGCATAACGAAATAATACTGTTTCATGGTGTATTCACCGTCCTTAAATGTATTTTCTTCATTTTCTTGACCGGCAGGTTCGTTCTCTATGGTAGGCTTGTTAGCGTCTGAGCATGAAGCCATTAAGGCAAAGAGGGATATAAATAGCAGTTGTTTCATAAGTGTAATATTATTAAAAAGTGTACAAAAGGCTTTTGCAAGGTTTATTTACCTACCTTTGCGCGAATTTTATAATAAGTGAAGCTAATATATTGTATCTGCTTCGCGACCAAAAACACAATTGATTTTGAAGAATATTCGCAACATTGCCATCATCGCGCACGTTGACCACGGTAAGACAACTTTGGTGGACAAGATATTACACACCACAAAAGTTTTCCGTGACAATCAGGAAACAGGTGAATTGATAATGGACAACAACGACCTGGAGCGTGAGCGTGGTATCACCATATTCAGTAAAAATGCTTCAGTAACTTATAAGGACATTAAGATAAACGTTATCGATACTCCGGGTCACGCCGATTTCGGAGGTGAGGTCGAGCGTGTGTTGAAAATGGCTGATGGTGTATTGTTGTTGGTGGATGCTTTTGAAGGTCCGATGCCGCAAACACGTTTCGTGTTGCAAAAGGCATTGCAGTTGAACTTGCACCCGATAGTTGTCATCAACAAAGTGGACAAGCCAAACTGTCGTCCTGAAGAAGTGCACGATGCGGTATTCGAATTGTTCTTCCAATTGGACGCAACTGAAGAGCAGTTGGATTTCCCAACACTTTACGGTTCTTCCAAGCAAGGTTGGTTCAACACTACATTAGAACCTACGGAAGACATCACCGCACTTATGGATACCATACTTGAAAAAGTACCGGAACCAAAGGCGGAAGAAGGTACACTGCAAATGCAGATCACTTCTTTGGATTATTCAAGTTTCCTTGGCCGTATCGCTATCGGTAAAGTTGCACGTGGTACAATAAAAGAAGGCCAGTCGGTTTCTTTATGCAAAGTTGATGGTAAGATAGTACGCAGCAAAGTGAAAGAACTTTATGTGTTTGAAGGTATGGGTAAGAAGCGTGTTACGGAAGTACATGCCGGCGACCTTTGTGCAGTAGTGGGTATAGAAGGTTTCCAGATAGGTGAAACAATTGCAGATGCGGAGAATCCGGAGGCGTTGGAGGTTATCACCATCGACGAACCGACAATGAACATGCAGTTCAGCATCAACAACTCTCCTTTCTTCGGTAAAGAAGGTAAGTTCGTTACAAGCCGTCACATACGCGACAGGCTGACAAAAGAATTGGAAAAGAACCTTGCACTACGTGTTGTTGATACAGACGATGCGGATAAATTCTTGGTTTATGGTCGTGGTATCATGCACTTGAGTGTATTGGTTGAAACCATGCGTCGTGAAGGATATGAGTTGACGGTAGGTCAGCCGCAGGTGATAGTGAAAGAAATTAACGGTGAGAAATGTGAACCCTACGAAAGCCTTGTAGTTGATGTTCCTGCGGAATTCAGCGGTAAGGTTATCGACTTGGTTACACAGCGTAAGGGTGAAATGTTGGTGATGGAAACAAAAGGTGAAATGCAACACCTTGAGTTTGAAATTCCTTCTCGCGGTATGATAGGTCTTCGTTCGCAAATGTTGACCAATACTGCCGGTGAAGCTGTGATGGCACACCGTTTCAATGAGTATAAACCATGGAAAGGCCCTATACCGGGTCGTAACAACGGTGTACTTATTTCCAAGTTCGCAGGTACTGCCACTCCTTATTCAATAGACAAGTTGCAAGACAGAGGTAGCTTCTTGATAGATCCGGGACAGGAAGTATATGCAGGTATGATAGTTGCAGAACACATCAAGCCGGGCGATTTGAACGTAAACGTTGTGGAAGCCAAAAAGCTGACTAACCACCGTGCAAGCGGTAGTGATGATGCCAACCGTATAGCTCCGAAAATAGAAATGAGTCTTGAAGAGTGTATGGAATATATTCAGCAAGACGAGTGTATCGAGGTTACTCCTCAAAACATACGTTTGAGGAAAATAATGTTGGCTGAAGAAGATAGGAAGAAGTACGAAAAGATGATAAAGGCCGAAGCATAGGCAATATTTTTACATAAAGACGGTTATTTTTAGGTTTAAATGAAGAATAGCCGTTTCATAAAAACAGATATTACAACGACGCTTGTCATCGTGATATCTGTTTTTTTATTGGTGTTCGATGTGGTACGCATTTTCAATGTCGGCATCACACATGACGAGGCGTTCACCTACAATTACTATCTGTCGGGTACATTCAACGACATCTGGCACAGTTGGATCCCTTCTGCCAACAATCACCTGCTCAACTCTGTACTTACAAAAACCATAACCGGTGTTTTCCATAACAGCGATGCATTCCATCTTAGGCTGACCAACCTTTTGGCATTGGTTGTTTACATGGTGTACTCCTATTTATTATTGAAGGCACTCTTTAAAAACAACAATTGGGCATTTATCGGTTTCGTATTACTCAATTTCAACCCTTACCTTTTTGACTTTTGGGGGCTGTGTCGCGGGTACGGTTTGTCAATAGCAATGATGATGGTAAGTATGTATCATCTTGTTCGTTTCAGTAGTGGTTCATTCAAGCATTTGGTGATAGCTGCTGTGTTTGCCATTCTTGCAGTCTACGCCAACTTCGTATTGCTCAACTACTTTTTGGCACTACTTTTTGCAGCATTGGTACTTACTGTCAGGAAAAAAGAAAGCATTATTAAAACACTTGGCCTCTCGGTGCTGTCATCAGGTATTTTGTATTATCTCATTGCCGACCACATCAAGATATTACGAGACAGAGACCAACTCTATTATGGTGGTGACTCGGGTGTTGTCAGCGATACGTTGAGCACATTGGTGTGCAATTCGTTTTATATGGACGATGCATCATTGGTCTCAGCCATTTCATACACAATAGCAGCAGTGTTTTTGGCAATCGGTGTTTACTGGTTGTTGCAAATGCAAAAGAAAAAGTCGGGCTCAATTACGGGCTTCATTTTATGGATGGCGGTTTTTATTCCGATAATGTCTGTCGAGATGCAACATCTTGTTTTGGGCAACAAATACATAATAGGAAGAACTGCATTGTTTCTATATCCTTTGTTCATTATACAGTTGACGTATTGTTTGCATCACATCAGAATGAATTACAGCTCTTCGGGTTCAACCGTGATGTTGGGAATGGGCATTTTGTTTGTCGGTAGTTTCAAACAACATGTGAATACCTACAAAACCAAAGATTGGGAATACGATAGACATAATGTATGGGTGATGGAGCATATGCTTGCAGGAATTGCCGATGGTGAGCCCGCAAGAGTAAAGGTGAGTTGGGAGCTGATACCCTCATTCATCTATTACTCCAATACAAAATACAAGGGTCGATTCTACCAAATAGAGAAGCGAGAAGAAAACCTATACGAAGGGCAACAGTACGACTACCTATATCTAAGCAGCTATTATACAGAGGCCGAAGATGTAAGTCAATTCGGTGGTATCTTCCAATTGGATACAGCATTCCAAGACGTACCCAACTATCTGTACAAACAAGTGGCCGACCAATAGTGAACATTATTGTTGCCGAAAGCCGTAAATTCGCATTATGAATACTGAGCAGCAGTTGAGGAAACTATTTTCCGAAAAAATATTGATGATAGATGGTGCCATGGGTACCATGATACAACGTCATAAACTTACGGAAGAAGGCTATCGTGGAGAAAGATTCAAAGATTGGCCTTCGGACCTGAAAGGCAACAACGATTTGTTGGTATTGACACAACCCGAAATAATAAAGGGCATTCACAAAGAATACCTTGATTCCGGTTCGGATATCATTGAAACAAACACCTTCAACGCTACAGCTATATCGTTGGCGGACTATGATATGCAGAGCTTGGCATACGAAATGAATGTGGCTGCTGCAAAGATTGCCAAAGAGGCTACTCAAGAATATATGGCGGAACATCCGGGTACGAATAAGTTTGTTGCCGGTGCCATAGGGCCGATGAACAAAACCTTATCGTTGTCGCCTGATGTGAACGACCCGGGTTTCCGTTCTGTAAGCTTCGATGAAGTGGCCGATGCGTATTACGAACAAATAAGCGGATTGGTAGACGGTGGTGCAGACATCCTTTTGTTGGAAACCATCTTCGATACACTGAATGCAAAAGCCGCGATATTCGCGCTGAACAAATATTACCGCCAAACTGGAAAAGAAAAACTTCCATTGATGATATCGGGGACCATCACCGATGCATCCGGCAGAACGTTGAGCGGCCAAACACTGGAAGCCTTCTACATTTCGGTGATGCACGCCAATCCTATTAGCATAGGTCTTAATTGTTCATTGGGCGGTAAAGAAATGCGACCTTATATAGAAGAGTTGGCAGACCTTGCAGGCTGTTACATAAGCTGCTACCCAAATGCCGGTTTACCAAACGCAATGGGCGAATACGATGAGTCTCCCGAAATGACAGCCAAGATAGTTGCGGAATTTGCAGAGCAAGGATGGGTGAATGTGGTTGGTGGTTGTTGCGGTACTACTCCCGATCATATCAATGCCATTGCCAATGCGGTAAAAGATATTGCACCGAGAAAATTAGAAGCGCAGCAAGAAGAAGCGTTGGCTTAATATTTATGAACACTGTTACTTTTCTTGATTGGACACTATTAGTTGATAAAGAGACCACTCAGGATACGTATAGTAGAACAGCTAATGGAAGTGCAGAGTCTTGTAATTGCAATGATTGTAAGAGGTACCTAGGTCTAATAGAAAAAGTTTATCCAAAAGAAATAATAGAGTTATTCAAACAATTAGGAATAGATTATCGAAAGGATAGTGAAATTAGTTCTATTGGGTTAGATAATGGGTTTGTAGAGTACAGTGGTTGGTTTCATTTCAAAGGTAAATTTATTGGTCAAAGTTGTATAGAGAAATTAGCTACAAATAGTTTCACGCTCCATTTGATAGAAATCACAAATGAATTTAGTATTGGATTTCATTATAGTAATACCCTTTCTTTTTTCAAGCCTGATGAACAACTTGTACAAGTAGAGTTTAACATAAAAGTAAAAGCATAAAAAAGGGCTGCATTCGCAGCCCTTTTCGTTAATACTTAGTGTGCTCGTTATTCTTCGGTGTCAGCTTCCGCCGACTCGTTTTTCTTCGAAGATTTTTTATCTATTTTGAAAGTTATCTTTTGTTCTTTTTCATTGAAGTCGGCTATCACTTTGTCGCCTTCATGAATTTTCTGATTCAACAACTCTTCTGCCAACGGATCTTCTAAATATTTCTGTATGGCCCTGTGCAGTGGTCTTGCACCGAACTGTGCATCATAACCTTTCTCAGCTATGAAGTGCTTGGCAGGGTCTTTCAACTCGAGTGAGAAGCCGAGGTTGTTCAGACGTTTCATCACATCTTTCATGATGATGTCGATGATCTTGCCGATATGTCCTTCGTCCAAAGAGTTGAAGATGACCACATCGTCTATCCTGTTCAAGAACTCAGGAGAGAAGGTACGCTTCAGTGCTTTTTCTATCACACCTTTGCTCGCTTCTTCAGCATTCTCCGATTTTGCTGATGTTGTGAAACCGACACCGGCACCAAAATCTTTCAACTGACGTACACCGATGTTCGATGTCATGATGATGAGTGTGTTCTTAAAGTCCACCTTACGGCCAAGACCGTCGGTCAACTGACCGTCATCCAATACTTGCAACAATATGTTGAATATATCGGGGTGTGCTTTTTCAATCTCATCAAGTAATACAACCGAGTATGGCTTACGGCGTACCTTTTCGGTAAGCTGTCCCCCCTCTTCGTAACCGACATATCCCGGAGGCGCACCTATCAATCTGCTCACGGAGAACTTCTCCATGTACTCACTCATATCTATACGTATAAGGGCTTCATCACTGTCGAACATATGACGTGCAAGAGCACGTGCCAACTCGGTTTTACCAACACCGGTAGGACCTAAGAAGATGAACGAACCGATAGGTTTCCTTGGGTCTTTCAAACCAACTCTGTTACGTTGAATGGCTTTCACCACTTTGGCGATGGCTTCGTCTTGCCCTATCACTGCACCTTTCAGGTCTTCACCCATGCGGCGGAGCTTTTTGCTTTCGGCTTCCACCATGCGCATAACAGGTATACCTGTCATCATGCTGATAACTTCGGCAATATGCTCTTCGTGTATCGGGTAGCGCTTGTGTTTGGTTTCTTCCTCCCACTCCGCTTTCGCTTTGTCAAGTTCTTCACCCAGACGCTTTTCTTTGTCGCGTAGTGCTGCGGCTTCTTCAAAGCGTTGGCTCTTCACTACTTTGTTTTTCTCTTGCTTGATGTCTTCTATCTTCTGCTCAAGGTCGAGAATGTTTTGTGGTACGTTGATGTTCTTCAAGTGAACACGTGCACCCACTTCGTCCAACACATCTATCGCCTTGTCCGGCAACAAGCGGTCGGTCATGTATCTATCACTAAGTTTCACACATGCTTCGATGCTTTCGTCATCGTAGTTCACGTTATGGAACTCTTCGTATTTCGATTTGATGTTGTTCAGTATCGTAATGGTCTCTTCCACACTTGGCGGGTCTACCATCACTTTTTGGAAACGACGGTCAAGTGCTCCGTCTTTCTCAATGTACATGCGGTACTCATCCAAAGTGGATGCACCGATACATTGCAGGTCTCCACGAGCCAATGCAGGCTTGAAGATGTTGGATGCGTCGAGCGAGCCCGATGCACCACCCGCACCTACGATGGTATGTATCTCATCTATGAACAGGATGACGTCTTTGTTTTTCTCCAACTCGTTCATGATGGCCTTCATGCGCTCTTCGAACTGGCCACGGTATTTGGTACCGGCAACCAATGCTGCAAGGTCGAGGCTGATGACACGTTTATCGAACAATACGCGAGAAACTTTGCGCTGTACGATGCGTAACGCCAAACCTTCTACAATGGCTGTTTTACCCACACCCGGCTCACCTATCAGTATCGGGTTGTTCTTTTTACGACGAGAAAGGATTTGCGATACGCGCTCTATCTCTTCTTCGCGACCTACTATCGGGTCGAGGTTGTCCAGCTCTGCCAACTTTGTGATGTCGCGGCCGAAGTTGTCCAACACAGGAGTTTTGGACTTGGCGTTACCCGCTTGTCTGCGTTGTTGAAATTGTTTGCGTTGATCGTCTTCTTCTTCAAAGTCGTCCGAACCAGGGTCGCCGTACTCGCCTTGTGGTAAGTCGCCTTGTACGATACCCAATTCGCTTTTGAAACGATCGTAGTCTACATCGTATTGGTGTAATATCTGTGTAGCCACATTCTCTTTGTTCTTAAGGATGGAGAGCATCAAGTGTTCGGTTTCCACCGTAGGGCTTTTCAGCGCCTTGGCTTCCAGTACCGTGATGCGTATTACCTTTTCGGCCTGCTTGGTAAGCGGCAGGCTGTTGATGTTTGCCAATGGTTTGTTACTCTTATCTCTGATGGCCATCTCCAATTCCTTCCTCAGGTCAAACAAGTCTACCTGCATGTTTTGCAGTACCTGTACGGCCAGTCCTTCACCATCACGAATAAGTCCTAACAACAAATGCTCCGTTCCTATGAAATCATTACCCAACCTCAGCGCCTCTTCGCGACTGAATGAGATGATCTCCTTTACTTTCGGTGAAAAATTTTGATCCATTATAACTACTCCTCTTTTTATAAAATTAACGATAATGAAGGTAGCCGCATATCAGCTTTAACTATAACAATATCAGAAACTGAAAGCTATCTACAATATAAAACAATTAAACCAAGAGATATGTTATTTTTAGCGTAGCTATATGACAGTCTCTTTACAAATTGATACTATATGGAGTTCAAATATGATACCAAACCTACTTACATCGTTATAACGCCTGCCGGTACTCATATAGATGCTAATATGACAGCATCCTTGCGCCAAAACTTGCAAAAAACCACCGGAGAAGGCAACGACAACTACATAATTGACCTGCAAAATTGCTCATCGGCAGACAACTCGTCACTCGCTCAATTCGTACATATGCACAATGAATGTTACGAAAACGGTCGTTCTTTGGTTTTTACCGCTGTGCAAGATGCTGTTCTTCAAGCATTAAAAGAAGGAGATATCGCCGATGAGATCAACATAGCTCCCACCATGCAAGAGGCGGTGGACATCATCAGCATGGAGATACTGGAGCGAGACTTGTTGAGCGAAGAGTAGCAACTTTGGCCGAATAGTTAAACAAGACGGGGTTTCGGGTGAAAAATTTTGTATCTTATATTTCAAACCCCCAATGATTTCCTTACGTTTATTGTAGTTACACTAGTAAGACCCGACTTGAGATGAAAGTAACGATACTGGGAAATAACTCGGCCTTGCCTGCCTTTGGCAGAAACCCCACATCGCAGATAGTGTCTGTGTATGGAGAGTACCTGCTTATGGACTGTGGAGAAGCCACGCAGATACAGATGCAAAGGCATGGTATACGTTGGCGTAAGCTGGAGCATATTTTCATCAGCCATATGCATGGCGACCATTACTTCGGACTTGTGGGATTGATAAACAGTATGAGCCTGTTGGGACGTGTGGCTCCTTTGCATGTATACGGGCCCGCACCTTTGCAAGGCATCATACAAACAACACTCGACCTGGCGGATACCGAACTGTCTTATCCGTTTTTCTTTTACCCCCTGCCCGAAGGCAGCGATGTGTTGGTGGAGACCGATACGTTTAAAGTGACCTGCTTCCCTACGGAGCATAGAATACCGTGTCATGGTTTTTTGGTGGAGAGCAAAACACGCGGACGTAAGATATTGCCTGCTCAGTGTCGTGACAAGGAGATACCCAGATACTTTTACGACAAGCTGAAAAAAGGTGAAGATTATGTACGTAAGGATGGTAAGGTGGTGAAGAATGAAGAAGTGACGACAGAAGGCCCACGCCCTAAGAAATATGCCTTTTGTGCGGATACATTGTCTACTGATTCCTTTATAGAATACATACGTGGTGCGGATACCATCTATCACGAAAGCACCTACTTACATGCAGAGGTGGAAAAAGCCACAGTCCGTTATCACAGCACATCGGTACAAGCGGCGGAGTTGGCCAAGAAGGCAGGCGTAACGCAACTGTTGTTGGGGCATTACAGCAGTAAATACCGCGATGTGGTACCTTTCCGTCAAGAGGCGCGCGCCATATTTCCCAATACACAAACCACGGTGGAGGGTATGACTTACGACGTGTAATACTCCCGTCATTGCGCGGAGCATCTTGTAAAAGATGTGACAAAGCAAATGCGACGCATTCATGAAGACCTATAAAAAACGAATGCCCTGAATAATCTCGCAATAACAGAGATTGCACAACATTATTCTTTAACTACCTTTTTCACAACGGGCACGCTATTCTCGTTACTCAACTTCAATAGATAATTCCCCTTAGCAAGTTGACTTGTATTGATGATGTGCTTTGCGTTTTCAGCAACAGCGAGATATACCTTTCTGCCCACAACATCATATAATTCTACAATAGTACCTTTTGAGATTCCTTCTATGAACAACTCACTTGTTACAGGGTTGGGATAAATGCGGACATTGTTATTTGCTGCAATATCATCCACACTCACTTTTATCTGTACTGTTATGCAATTGCTCTTCGCGGTATCTGGATTGGGACAAGCATAGTTGCTGTAAACAATGGCGCATATCGCATCACCGTCGCTGAGTGCGTTGGCGTTTGCACCCCATACAGCACTGGTAGCTCCGCCTATGTCTGTACCGTTACGCTGCCATTGATAGGTAGGGTTGCTACCCGCATCGGTTGGTGTGGCGGTAAAGGTCACCGGTTCGTTGGGGAACAGTTTATGATTCGGGTTCGCTGCAGTGCTTACCGACGGAGCCAACAATTGTTGCACCGTCATGGTGATGCCTGCACTTGTATCGTAAAACGGTGTGGCGCAAGTACCGACACTGGTCATCACACATGTCACCACATCTCCGTTGTTGAGAGAGGTTGTTTGAAAAGGTGTTCCTGTTGAAATGGAACTACCATTCACCAACCACTCGTATGTGGCGGTACCCGCATTTATCGGTACTGTGGTAAAGGTCACCTGCTTGCCTTGACAAATGGTGGTACCGGGACTTGGGAATACATTAACCTCAGGGTCTGTGTTTACGACTACGGCTACACTATCAGTATCACTTACACAGCCATTAAGCGTAGTATATACAAAATACTTGCCTGCATGGCTTGAAGTAACTTGATAGCGTATAGGGTTTTGTAGTGTAGAGGTAAATGCCGCAGGGCCATACCAATTGTATGTGGCACCCAATGAGCTGCCACTGCCCGTCAACATCAGGTTCTGGTCTTGACAAAGCGGGCTGTTGGTGGCTGCCGCCGTAGGCTTTGTTGGCTTCGGTAAAACCACAACAGTGGTGGTGTCGCTTGTCGTACAACCGCTGATGTTTGCTGTGATGATATAATCCCCCGCATGTGTACTTGCGGCATTGTTCGTTACTGTTGGGCTTTGTGAGGAGGAACTGTAACTCGCAGGCCCTGTCCAACTGTAACTGACACCGCTTGATGTGCTGTTGCCTGTCAACTGAATGCCTTTTGTTTCGCATACCGGACTGTTGCTGCTTGCGGTTACGTTTTGTGGGGTTTGATAAATAACCACATTGGTGGTATCGCTGAGTGAGCAACCGTCTATCTCGGCGGTGAGTATGTAATCACCCGTATCGGCGAGGGTGGTGTTGGCGATGAATGTGTCTTTGGCTGAGGAGCCGAATCCGTTTGGTCCGGTCCAAGTCCAATCCACTCCCGTAGAGGAGGAGGAGCCTGTCAATTGCAGTGAGTCGCCGCTGCAAAGCGGGCCGTTGTTGCCGTTGCCGAAGCCACGAGGTATCGGTTTGATACGTATGGACCTGAACACACAAGAAACACGCTCGGGATTGCTACCGACGATGCGCATGCTGTAACCGCTACCTGCCTGCATACTCATGGGGATAACACATACAATGGTATCCACATAGGTGGCGTTGATGGTACCGATGACCGTGGGCGAGGAAAAATCGCCGTTGGTATCGCTAAGTTCCACTTTGAAAGTATTGCCCGAATAGAAGGGCAGGTTGGCACCATAGGGCAACAGCATGGTATCTCCGGGGCAGTGTATGGTATCTGCAAAGGGCTCTATGATGTATACGGAGGTATCTATATCAAAAGCTATGAGCATGGCATCTGTGTTGCCGCCATAGCTGCTTTGGTGCGTGCCACCCGTACTGATGCCCGTACTGCTGCCGGTGGTACCTGTAATATATAGCTTGCCGGTACAATCAGTACATATGTTACTGTTTATATCTCGATTAGAATTGCTTGCTATGTTAACAGAGTGGTCTTCTTTGGCAGTTCCTCCATAGTAGCTGCCCCAAAGTCGCTGCCCGCTGCTGTCAAATTCGGCAATGAACATATCAGAAGCACCGGCTCTGGATGTTTGGTATCCGTTGGTGGTGGCTATTCCGGTATCGCTTAGTGCTGTACCCAATAAATATACTTTAGTCTCATCAGAACTAATCGCGAGATTTGTTCCTTGGTCATAATCGGCACCTCCATAAAAAGTACCCCATATCCGAGTACCGTTTTTCCTAAACTTAACGACATAAGCGTCGGTATTAGACTGGCCAACCACGGTTTTATGCGTACCCGGCGATGCTATCAGACTGTCAAATTTGCTATTGTTATTGTCTCTATATGTGCCTGATACATAAATGTTACTATCCTTATCAACGACTATATCAGTAATAGCAGATTCACCAACACCCAATAAGGTGCCCCATTGCCGTGAGCCGCTACCGCTGAACTTTGATAGAAAAGCACTATAACTTGCATAAGCTCCTGATGTGTAGCTTTGATGAGTGCCACTTGTCAACATACAATGCGGTCCGTTTGAGTATAGTTTGAAGCTGGATATCAGGCCTCCAATGTATATGTTATTTTGTGCATCACAACTAACGGCACAAGGATACTCTGAGTGAGCAGTATTGTTGGCTCCATTTAGGTCTTCACCATAGTAGGTACCCCATAGCCTTGTACCTGAGCTGTTGAATTTAGCTATAAACACATCTTTACTGCCATCATTAAAGGTGTCGTGTGCTCCCGATGTGGCTATGCCACTGCTACTGCGGGTACTGCCGGCCAATATCGCATTGTCGTCGGCATCGCAGGCTACTACTATTCCTTGTTCTTGGGCGCTATCCCCATAGTAAGTAGCCCATTGCCTTTGTCCATTTCCGTTCAACTTTACAAGCAGTGCATCCGGAGCATTTGTCGGACTTTTTGTTGTTTTAAATGCACCACTTGATGCAAGCCCCGAGCCGCTTGTGGTGCCTGATGTATATATATTCCCCTTACTGTCGCAAGCTATTCCTTCCAATACGGTGCTGTCTCCATAGTAGCTGCCCCATTGTCTTTGCCCCAATAGGTTGAATTTGGCCACGTATCCGCTGTGCGAGTTGCCCACTGTTGTTTGGTATGCCCCTGTGGTGGCTATGTTTGTACTGCTGTTTGTACCACCGCATATGTACACTTCTCCAAATCGGTTGGTGGCCACTGCATAGCCGGTATCACTTTGCCCACCACCGTAATAGGTGGCCCATTTCAGTGCGGGGTCTATTATCAATGTACCGTCGTATGCTGCCGTTTCAAAGCCAAGCGTATTGCCTTTTAAGCTGTATTTCCCGGCTATCGGTACCCCCGTTTCCGCCACGTAGTTGTACGGCGCATGTTCGGTAATAATGCCGGAGGGTGTTGTGGCTGTAAGTGCTCCGTCGGTCAATACAAGGTTCGTGGCTCCCTCGTAGCGAAAACGTATATCGGACACATTTCCACCCGGGCGAACGATAAAATCATATTTTACTTGCCCTTCTTGGGTATAGATGGTCCAGTCTATATTCGGGTAAATATTTTTATAGGTTATCCTGTTATATCCTTGGGCATGTATGCCGCCTTTGCCGCTTCTTGCAGTATAGTAATGTTCTGTATATCCTGTCGGTTGTTCGAATATCGCCTTTGCTTTTTTGTCGGCACCCACCAACTCCACATCCATGCGGTAGATGATTGACTCCGACCCCTCTCCGGCTCTCCCCCAAGGGGAGAGTGTATATTCTGCCTCATTTATGTTTGGATTTGACTCCCCTCCTTGGGAGGGGTTGGGGGAGGTATTTTTTGTCCATTGGTAATGAAGCCGCCCGTCTCCGATGAACAGGGTAACCCCATTCGCTTCTATTTTGGCGTCTATGTCGGTACGCGCTTTTCGGTATTGGTCTGTTATTTGCCCCTTATTGGTGATGAATTGCAATGAGCCACCCTCTATGCCCAAGCAATTAATAGAGGTGAAAAGTATGGCCGTGATAATGGTAAGGGCGCGCATATTGCTAAGTTGACATATTGAATGTATGGTATTTTTCTGTAAAATAAAAATAGCGTATATTTGTTATGGTAAAACTACCACGCTCGTCACTTCGTGCCACCTTATTCGCGGCATAATGATTTCATTAGGTGCTTATGAACTTGCGTTTCCATAATAACAGGGAAGGAGTTGAGGAGAGAGTTACTCCCCTCCTGTTTTTAGGAGGGGTGCCTGAAAGGCGGGGAGGTCATCAAACCGCAACAAATGAAAACATAAATAACTGATAACCAATGCCCGAAAAATGTTGCAAATTCAAAACACCCTTTTTCGCAACAAAATGCAACAAATTGAGTTCCCTCTACTTGGGAGAGGGTTAGGGAGAGGTCAAAAAAGCCCCGCTTTCGCGAGGCTCTATAAAAAGTCTTTGGATATATGGTCTCTCCTTTAGGAGGGAAAGAGGGAGGTCTTACAGTCCCGTAAGTGATATACCTATCGAGTACGGAGTTATCGGTGGGCCTTGTACGTCTTTGTACAAGTTGGTCAGGTTGTAAGTACCTGTCAGCCCGAAGTTGCCCCAGCCCATCCTAACCGATGCGGAGAAACGCCAGTTCTCAAGATAGTTCTTGGTCTTGGTTTGGTAGTTTATTTTGCTGCCGTTCTCTCTGCCTTTGGTACCTGCACTCACCAATGTACCCACACGCATACCGATGGCGGTTTTGAAACCCTTGTTGCGGTTGTACTTGTTGCCGAAGAAACGCAGCTCGAAAGGAGCCTCCAAGTAAGCGGTGGTAAGCTTATATCTCTTATAGTCTTTTGTTTCGGCTATGAATTGTGCCTGTGGTATGGAGTCTGTAAAGTCATTCAGCACTATTTCCTGATTCTTCAGGTATATGTTGCTGACGCTGATACCCACACCTGCCGCAAAGCTGAAATGTGTTTCTTGCTTCTTGCCCAACGGAAAGTCGTAGCACACGTAAAAATTGGCGCCGCGGCCTATACTCGTAGTTTTGATGCTGTCGGGGGCGTTCAGCCATCCGTTGAACATCAGGTCAAACATCACAAAGTCGCGCGATGGGCGGGAGGTGATCTTCTTCACTTCTTCGCTCTTTCCGTCGCCTTGTGCCAGGGCACCAAAAGATATGGAAGCGGCCAAAAGCGTCAGTAAAGCAATGCGTAATCTCATAAGTAGACAGTATTGAAGCGCAAATATAATAGAAGGCGGAGGTAATATTTGTTAAAACTCCCACAATAGCTGTTATGAAGGTTGTAAATACGGCATTTCGGCAATAATGACGGCATGAAAATCCCTGTGAAAAATGTTAGGTAATATGCAATTTTGCTTACCTTTGCCATCCACTTGAAATACGGAGGCTATAGCTCAGTTGGTTAGAGCGTCGGTTTGTGGTTCCGAAGGTCGTGGGTTCGAGACCCATTAGCCTCCCAAAAAAGTCGAAGAGTGCTCCAAATGGGCACTCTTTTTCTTTCCTGCCTTGGCTGATATTAGTTAACTTTACAGTCCTTCAAAAATTTGTACAATAAATAAAAGATAAGCAAGGATATGAGTTTTGAAATTACAGGAAAGCTGATAGCGGTTAGCGATACACAACAAGTGAGCGACAGGTTCAAAAAGCGCGAGTTTGTTCTGGAAACAGCTGAAGAGATAAATGGAAACGTGTATACCAACTATGCCAAAATGCAGCTGGTACAGAACAAATGCGAGATCATCGACAACTTCAACGTCGGCGAAGACTTGAAGGTTAGTTTTAATGTGAAAGGCAATAAGTGGGAGCGTGACGGGAAGGTGAATTATATTACCAACTTGGATGCTTGGCGTATTGAGCGTGCCGAACAAGGTGGCGGAATGGCTGCTCCGGCATCACCGGCATACACAAATATGAATGCAGGTGGCTCGGCTCCGCAACAAGGTCCTGATGCGAGTGGTTACAACCCGTCTCCTGAAAGTGCCGACGACCTTCCGTTTTAACCGACGGGAATATATGGTGTTTTTAGCTAACGAATTGTATATAATAGAGCTATAAAGGTTTAACAAACCTTTGATTTATTAACATTTTTTCATAAACTTGGTGAAAATTAGTGTCTCGATGCGTCGAATCAACATAGCCTGCACAATTACTTGTGTTGCATTGGTGGCTTTTACTCTTCAAAGTTGCAAGAAGAGTAATGGAATAATCAACGATAGCGTTATCAGTAAACCGTATTCGGTACATTTCTCTGATACATCCGGTAACATGTTCTACACCAATGATGGTGAGAACTTTTACAACATTGCATTTGGCGGCGGTTCGCGTGTCGATGCGATATTCGGTGTGGGAGATTACCTGATGAAAAGATTGAAGGGTAGCAACCAGCTTTTTGTGAGTGACGGTAAGCAAGGTAAGAACGTAAATTTCAACCCGACTCTGAATAATTTGGCCGGGGGTTCTTTCGGCAATTCTGCAGTATTGACAGTAGACGGATATGTGGACCTACTTGGTCAAAAAGTGAACAGAGTGTTTGCTTGTACCGACTTGGGTGTGCAATACAATGACTCCAATGCAAGGAACAAAACTCGTTGGACTCCTGTAGGAGATACAATGACAGGTGTTACCAAAACATCTTTGGCACAAACAAAGAACCGTAGAATATACGCATTTGACGATGGTACAAAAGCAGTACATGTAAAGGCGGAACCAAATCATAATTCATTGTGGTCGGCAAGGGGTACAGTTCCTTGCGACGGTCAGGCATTCATCATAGCCAAAGGAGATGATGTGGTTGCAGTATGTATCGCAGGTACAGATGTAGGTAAAATGTGGATCAGCAAAAACGATGCTTGGTCTTTCGATGCTCTACCACAAATTACAAATGGAGGTACTACAATTACCGATGTTACCACAGCAATAGGCGGTTTCGGTAAGGTATTGATAGCTTGTACTAAAGACAACGGTATCTGGCGCCTTGACGGAAACGGTATTTGGAACTGGGCCAGCAGTGGCCTTGCAACAGGTACGCACGTCTATTCCATCACTCAGAAGAACAATATTTATAAAAACGATCGCATAAACGATTATATATACATAGCTACCAATACAGGTATATATCGCAGTGATGACCTAGGTCAAAACTGGTTCAGGATATACGAAGGCGGGTTCTCTGCCATCAACTAATAGAGTAGCTTATATTTCGTCGTTATCGCCGAACAACTCATTCAGGTCGCGCCGCTGTTTCTTAGTCGGGCGACCTGTTTTACTTAGGCGCTTTCCTGTATAGAATGCAGAACTCAACCTTTGGTTGTATTGCAGGTCCTCTTCTGAAGTGATGTCTATGTAGTGCTTCGCAGCTTCCTCGTATTTCACTCGCTTTTCGATAATGCCTGTTACTTCAATGCTCCACTTGCGTCCCGGTGAACGTATGTCGAACTTGTCACCAACACTCACCACTTTCGACGGTTTGATGTTGGTGCCGTTCTGTTTTACCTTGCCCTCCTCGCATGCTTTGGATGCTTGGCTACGTGTCTTGAAGATGCGTATCGCCCACAAGTATTTGTCTGCTCTTACTTTATTGTCACTCATGCCAAAAACAAATATCAAAAATTATGTACAAAAGGCATGAGCTTTTATATTTTTACAATCCATTCAGCGTATGCAATCATTGATCATCTTCGCATCGGGACGTGGCAGCAATGCCCAAGCCATAATAGACTATTTCAACAACGATTCGGGAGTTGAAGTGGCGCTTATTGTTTCCAACAAAAAAGATGCTGGAGTACTGCAAATAGCGGCTGACAATAATATTCCATCGTTGGTAGTAGACAAGCAATCGTTCAACAACTCGTCTTTCGCCGATACACTTAAGGGTTACACGCCGTCATTGATAGTGTTGGCGGGCTTTTTATGGAAAGTGCCTGATGCTGTTGTCAAAGCCTTTTCCGGAAAGATAATCAACATACACCCTGCGCTACTGCCTTCGTATGGTGGAAAAGGAATGTATGGACATCATGTACACGAGGCTGTTATCGCTGCTAAGGAACAAGAAAGCGGTATCACCATACATTATGTGGATGAGGTGTACGATAACGGAGGAATAATATTGCAAGCCCGTTGTACAGTAAGTGCTGAAGACAGTCCCGACAGCCTTGCACAACGTATACATAAGTTGGAGCATTTCTTCTTTCCAAGAACGATAGAGTACATGCTGGAGAGCAAATAACGCAATATCAGACCCTGCTGCAACGTTTAAATTCAGTACATTTGAACGATTGACACGAGATACGATTATGCGTAAATATCTTCTACTCATTGCCATATTTTCCCTAGCAATTGCAACAACCGCCAAATCGCAAGACAGGCCGATAGGTCAATGGCGTTCTCACCTGCCCTACGGTACGGCCGTAAGTGTGGCAACAGACGGAGTGAAACTTTATGTTGCTACGAGATATAGTTTTTATACTTACAACTTGGCCAACGAGGAGGTGACAGGCTACAGTAAGGTGAGCGGCATGTCCGATGTGGGTATGTCCAAAATAGCGTATGACAATCAAACAGGTTTCACCATACTGGCATATTCAAACAGCAACATAGACCTGTTCAAAGACGAGACCTTTTACAACATTCCCGACCTTAAGCTGAAAACCGTAACAGGTACCAAAGCCATCAACGATATATATACAGAGAACGGTCTTGCATATTTGAGTACTGATGTCGGAATAGTAGTATTGAGTCTAAACAAGGTGGAAGTAAAAGAAACATACACCTTCTCAAAAAACAGTATAGACATTGCCATAAAAAGCTTGGGTAGTATAGGCAACGATTTTTACGCGGCCACATCTCAAGGGTTATATCGTGCAAGCAAATCGAATCAAAACCTTCAAGCCTTTTCGGAGTGGAAATCTTTAGATGCGAACAGAGACTTCAACGGATTGGCAACTGCAGGTGGCAAGGTGTTTGCAAGTAAGAGCGACAGTCTTTTCGTGTTGGATAACGATACTTTGAAGTTGGTATACGAATCCACTGATAGTAATATCGTGAATATCGTAAACGGTATTGGTTGTGTTTGGGTGTTGGAGTATGATGATAATACCTTTGTGGGAATAGCCAAGAAGCTCGACCTGAATTATCAATTCACAGATTCGTTCACCACCACAGGATATGCCACAGACTTACTCGATTTTCCTGATGCGGACAGCAGCAAATGGATACCCGAACAATTTACCGGTTTGAAAAAGCGTACCAGGAAAGGTGACCCGTTCGGAACCGTCATACCCGAAGGACCGAATGATGTGGGATGTTTTGATGTGAATGTGTCCAACAAAGAGATAGTGGTGGCACATGGTGGCTACAACGACACATATGTACCGAGTAATAACGGTAAAGGCTTTTCCGTTTATAAAAACGACGAGTGGGACGGATACCAAGTTTTTCAATATCCACCCTTTGGAGATTCGGTAAGAGATTTCACGCACATAGCCAAAGGCTCTGACGGAACTATTTATGCAGGCTCTTCACAAAGTGGTTTGTTCATTCTTAAGGAAGACGGGTCTTACGAGTACTTGAAACAAAACTCATTCATCGACCCTTCTACAACAGGTACTACACTTTACAGAGTGAGTGGCATCACATTCGATAACGAAGGAGTGTTGTGGGTAACAATATATGGTGGCGACCCGCATGAACTCGCGGCGCGTACAAGCGATGGGCAATGGTATGAATTCAGTGTTACAAGTGCTGTTCGTGGAACAAGGTTCGCAGCGGCCCACATAACTGTTGACGACTTCAACCAAAAATGGTATGCCGCTCCTAAAGATGGTGGCATCATAGTATACGATGATAACAAGACTCCCGAAACTCCATTTGACGATCAATATATACAACTGCGTGCCGGTGATGGTGCAGGAGGCCTACCGGACAATGAAGTGTTCTGTATTGTGAACGATAAGGATGGCAGCATGTGGATAGGTACGGCAAACGGTATCGGTATAGTGAATTGTCCCGGACAAGTGATGGACAGACAGTGTGAAGCTGAAAAGAGAGTGGTACAGTTCGACCAGTTCGCAGGTTATCTTTTCCAGAACGAGCAAGTGAAAACAATAGCCGTTGATGGGGCCAACAGAAAATGGATAGGAACCAACAACGGTGTATGGCTTATATCCGAAAGCGGTGATGAGATAATCGAACGTTTTACAAAAGACAACAGCCCACTGCCTTCGGATGCGATACAGAAAATAGCTATCGATCCTGAAACAGGTGACGTGTATATCGGTACAGAGATGGGCTTGATGAGCTATCGTGGTACAGCAACAGATGGTGGTAAAGAGAACAGTGACTTGATAACGTTTCCCAACCCTGTACCATCCGGTTACAGTGGAACCATTGCCATAAAAGGTTTTGTGGAGAATGCAGATGTACGTATCACAGACATTTCAGGCCAGCTCATATACAAAACCACAGCTCTGGGTGGGCAAGCCATATGGAACGGTAAAGACTATAACGGTCGTAGACCGCAGTCAGGAGTGTATTTGATATTCGCCACCAATAGAGACGGCTCGCAAACCAAAACGGGCAAATTGGTATTTATGGAATAACCTATGCTGCAACAAACAAAGGGCATAGTATTACGAACAATAAAGTACGGAGAGACAAGTGTAGTTTGCTCTGTGTTTACCGAAATGTATGGTGTACAAAGTTACATGGTGCAAGGGGTACGCAGCAGTAAGACAAAAGGCAACAAAGCAGGTTTGTTGCAACCCGCATCTCTATTGGACATGGTCGTATACCATAAGCCGCAAGCCAATCTACAACGTATCAAAGAGTTTCAATCCGCATATATATATCAATCCTTGCAAGAGCACGTGGTGAAGAACAGCATTGCCTTGTACTCCGTAGAACTGTTGTTGCGTTTGTTACCGGAGCAAGCACCCATACCCGAATTGTTTGGGGAAAGCATGGATTACTTCATGAGATTGGATAAGGCTGAAGTGGATAAGGTTGGTAATTATCCGCTATACTTTTCTCGAGAGTGCTGCAATATGCTCGGCTACAATATTACGGGCAACTACTCCGCCAAAACGCCACACTTGAATATGCAAGAGGGGGGCTTTACAGCATTCCCGCCGATACAGCGACCATTCATGACTGATGAAGATGCAAGACTTGTGGGACTCCTGTTGGATGTTCGTTCATTGGAAAGTGTATCGCAAATACCTATGAACGGAGCCACACGTTTCAGGCTGTTGGATTGGTTCATCGAATTCATGCACAGCCATACACAGCATATGGGAGAGATAAAATCCTTGCCTGTGTTACGTGCGGTATTGCACTGATTATTTTTTCAAGCCCATTCTCTTAGCCACGCGGCCAAGGTAACCTTTGAAGAATTTGTATTGCCCGAAGAATACACTGATGAGCATTACGGAAAAAGGCCAAAGCAGAGTGACTATCAGGATGTATAACACTCCTCTAAGGACACCGCCTTCAATGGGTAGCAACACCATGATCTTACGCGCGGCATAGCCGCAGAGGCTACCACCAATAGCGAAGGTGCACAGTATCAGGATAAGTTGTATCCCGGTTACTTTCCATTTTTTTTGTAGTTTATCTAACATGCAGGGAACAAGATGTTGGTCCGGCGATTGCAAATGTAAGTTTTATTCCGTAAGCCTCGTATTGTGTTTATCTTAGAGGTAATATGTACAAATGATGATACGTTGTAAATTTCTCTTATCCATACTGATACTGTTCAACCTACCGTCGAAGGCTCAGCACCCTACCGACTATTTCGGCAACCCGCTGAACATACCCATAAAACTTGCGGGCAATTTCGGAGAGTGCCGTTCCAACCACTTCCACAGTGGGCTGGACATGAAGACCGACAGTAAAGAGAACTATCCCGTATATGCTGTGGCTGATGGATATGTATCTCGTATTAAGATGCAGAACGGAGGCTTCGGGCATGCACTGTACATACAACACCCAAACGGCTATACATCTTTGTATGCTCACTTGAACGATTATGCTCCCGCCATTCAAGAGTATATGAGAAATGAGCAGTATCGTCGTAAGAGTTGGACGTTGGACCTTTATCCGCCATCTACCATGTTTAGGGTGAAGAAGGGAGACTTGGTAGCCTACTCGGGAAACACAGGTGGCTCCACTGCACCGCACCTGCATTTGGAGATACGCAATGCAAAGGGCAATCCTGTAAATGGAATGCTCTGTGGTTTTGATATAAAAGACGCCATTGCTCCAAAGCCGTATAAGGTGGCATTGTACGATGCGGATAATTCCATTTATGAACAGGAACCAACATATAAGGACCTCAAACAAAAAGGAGGATACTACACTGCTGATACTGCCATATTGTATGGTAGCAAGATTGGTGTTGGTATCGATGTGTTCGACTATATGAACGACAGTAAGAACACACTGAACTTTTATACAGCTGAATTGTATATGGACAGTGTGTTGCAGTGCGCTATTACATTGGACGATATCAGTTATGATATAACACGCTACATGAATGCTTATGTGGACTACAAAGCAAAGAAGCAAACGGACAGATGGATACAATTGTTGTTCAGACTACCGGGCAATCAGTTGAGTCATATATATAAAACTAACAACGAGAGGGGTACGTTGGACATAAGTGATGAAGCACCACACAGGATAAACATGAGACTGACGGATGCGTTGGGCAATTTTTCGGATGTGATGTTCTATGTAAGGTACGATGGTAAAGGAGGTGCTGAATTGATGTGTGGGGACGACCTTTTCAAACAAGGTATCGCCAAAACATTCAACCATCCCAATGTCAAGTTCACATTGGGTGCGGAAGCTCTATATGATGATGTGTGTTTAGACTTCAAAGAGATTGCAGATAGTGAAGCCTATTCGGCAAGGTATCAACTGCATCACACCTATGTACCGATACATTCTTATTTCACATTGTTCATAAAACCCAACAAGCCCATACCATTCGACTTGAGAAATAAGATAGCGGTGATAGAGAACGATGGTAAAGGTGATTATGGATATGCCGCCACCTATGACAACGGTTGGTACAAAAAATCCATAAGGTACTTCGGTGAATACAGGCTTGTGGCGGATACGGAGCCGCCAAGGATAATACCTATGCAAAGCCGTGATGCATTGTTGAAAGCATCGCGAATCAGTTTTAAGGTGAAAGAGGCTATAACATCTGTAGATAATTTCATAGGAAAGATAGATGGGGAGTGGGTGCCGTTTGAACAAGCCGGTGATGTTTTCTTTTATACTTTTGACGACAAGTGCAAAAAGGGTGAGCATGAATTGCTCATTACGGCAACAGATGAGAACGGAAATTCGGAAACCATTACATATACATTTACAAGATAGAATACATGGAATTGCAAAAGGGAGATAAGGCCCCACAGTTTACAGGAAAAGATCAGAATGGAAACAACGTATCCTTGAAGGATTATTCAGGGAAGAAAGTGGTTGTATACTTCTACCCCGAAGATGATACAGAAGTATGCACCAAACAGGCGTGCAACATCAAAGACAATTTCAAAGACCTGAAAAAGCACGATATAGCTGTGCTTGGTGTAAGCCCTGATGATGAGGCAAGCCACAAAGCATTCGAAAAGAAATACAAACTACCGTTCACACTTGTTGTGGATACAGACAAAAAGATATCGGAGAAATACGGTACGTGGGGAGAAAAGAACATGTACGGCAACGTCGTGATAGGAATGAAGAGGTTCACGTTTTTGATAAACGAAGACGGAACTATACATCACGTTATTCGTAAGCCACGCGTTACACAACTTACAGACCAGATATTGAAAAGTTGGGGGTTGTCTTAGAAGGCAAGCTTCATGCTACCGAAGATGCCGAAGTCGCGCTTGATAGTTTCGTTGGGTAGCGTCTTCGGTGTCACTCTCCAAACAAAGTCCACACGCAGCACTTTAAATATGTTCTCAATACCGGTTCCCAACTCTATGTATGGGTTACCATCGAGCGAACGGAAGGTGAATCCTTTGTCGAAATTATAAGCCTTGTTGGCATCACTAAGCGTACCGATTACACCCTTGGCATTCCAGAACTGACGCCAGCGCAGCTTCTTTATAAGCGGTACATACTTGAAAACACCACCACCAAAATTGTGCTCCATATTTATGCCGGCAAACTCATCGCTTAAGAACTCGTATTGGTTCATCATGTTGAACGCATACTTGTTGTAGTAGTAGAACTCGTTGCCCGGATGTTGTTCCAACAACGGGTAAGGCAGTACCCCGAAGTACTTCCCTCCGAACACGTTCACATACAACTGTCCGAAAGGTGGTATGCGCCAGTTATCGGATACGGTCATGGTGACGCGCTGATAATTGTAACTGCTACCCAACACTCCTTTGATACCCAAAGCAAGACGCAAGTCCACTATCGGATATTTGCTACCAAGGCTGAAGCGGAGGTAGTTGCCATGAAGGAATTTCTCTTTATACGCGAATCGAAGTTTCAAGTTTATTTCTGTTGCGGTAATGGTTTCGGCAGGCGCTCCGTTTTCATCTTGGAAGATTGCAGTGCTCGGCAAAGGTCCGTACGGGTCGTATATCTTCTTATAAAAGGTAAGCAACTGACTGAAGCCTGATAGTGATTCGTTAAAAAACTCAAAACGCAGATTGTCCGCAAACATGAATTTTGGCGGCACACCTTTTTTACGAATACCTACACTGATGATATTGTTGATACCTACCTTATCATAGTAGTTGACGGTATAGTCGATGTCTCTTGTGTACGAAAAGTTAAAGTAACGCCTCGGATTGCGGTGCAATAAAAAGAACGATTCTATTTTGTACTTGTAGCGATTGTCTCCCACGCCGTACGCTATATACCCGTTCATGTATATGTTCTTGAACAGCTTTGGTGTTGTACCCATGGCGAATTGGAAACGGTTGCCTTCTATCTGGTTGTAGCTATAAGCGTTCCAATAAGGGCCTAACTCTATCGGTCCGAATTTATACCCACCGGTTCCTACTATCTTTATCAAGGTTTTCAGGCGGTTGTAATTTCTGTTGTTCTCAAGAGAGTCGTACATGGCATATATTCCGCTCTCGTTCGTACTTAGTGTATCGTGCCTTGCATTCTTCCAAAACTCCTCGCCTTTTTGAGTGGCACTGTCTGCCACTACGACATCTGCTTTCAGTTCTTTGCTGTTCAGTTTTTGAGCAATGCTTTTATCGTTTACGAGGATGTCGTTGTACGATGTGGTTTTTCTTACAACAAAGCCAAGCGTTTTCATCACCTCATCACTCAATTCCAACTCTGCGGTTATGTTCTCCTTTGTGCAGAACCAAAGTGAATCACCAAGAGGTGAGTACTCTTTGTAGAAATCTGATTTCTTCACCCAGTTGATATCCGTCTTTTCGGGTAGACCTGCTGTGATGTATTGCAAAGCATATATAGAATCCACAATGCGCAGCGTTCCTTCAAAACATTGTTCTCCTTTTCGCTGCGGTTTGAAGCTCAGCGAAATGACTTTGTAACCGTCTATGTTTTGTGTGTCGAGTATCTTGTATTTATAAAAAGACAGAGCGCTGTTACCCAATGGGCTGACGAATTCTTTATCGAAGAACGGTACGAAGTTGTCATAGGGGTTCATGGCCAAGTATATCTTACCGAGGTATTGAGATATACTGCGGGTCATGTTCTGATTCTTGATGGCCTTCATTTGTGAGGCCTTCACATACTCCTTGCTTTTCTTTGGCGACTTTTGATAATAGTAGTCGGACAACGCCTCTGTAAGGTATGCGGGTAAGAACGGCTTATCGTATGAGGAGGTGTCCATATTGTCGAATATGAATCCGAGGCGTTTCAAGTATGGTACCGGTAACTTATCGAAAGTCTTTTTCTTAAAGTTCAGCAGGTCTATCTCTATCTTATTGTACGATTCGTATTTATAGTTGTTCAACTTGTCAGGGTTGTTGCGCGGTTTGCTCTTTATCACTTGGCGCATGAGTGTTATTGCAGGGTCTTCTCCCGGTTTTATGACAACTTCACTTAAGTAAGATGCAGAGCGTTCCAACTTGATGTCGTACTCGTTTATCTTTTTTGACCGGTCTATTTTAGCCGCATAGGTTACATAACCCATTTGCTGCACCTTGATACTGTCTCCGGGCAATGTGCGTATCTGTATGATGAACCGGCCATCGGCATCTGTATTGGTACCTACTGTACTACCGGATATGAATACGGTGGTAAAAGGCACGGGCTCTCCGTCTTCTGCATCTGTGACGGTACCCAACATTTGAAAGCCTGTATAGTTTGGTATGACCTTTGGTTTTACGGACAACGATTCTTTATTGCGCGTGGAATCACCAACCTGTGCAAAAACTTGCAGAGGAAGCAATGCGATGAACAACAATAAACAAACCCTTCCGGTACTCATGTGTCAATTGGCGGACATTCAACGGCCGCGGTCTTACGCGTATATTAAATATTTGTATCGCGTTTATAAAAAGTATGCAAAAATACGACAGCTTATCCGTAAAGCATTTATATTTATAGACTTCTATGGATTTAAAGAAATTCAGCAAAAAAGCGGCTAAGAACAAACCCAAGCTGGTTAAGTTTTTGAAAAAGTTGGACAAGATCGTTCCTGAGGGAATGGATGCTGTGGTAAAAGAGGTGGACGAAGAGATATGGAAAGACATCGACTGTCTGGAGTGTGCCAACTGCTGTAAGACGATGACCCCGACTTACACGAAAGAAGACATCAAACGTATATCCCAGCATTTGCGAATGACGCCAAAGGATTTCAAAAACAAATGGCTGTATCAAGACGAGAAGAACAAAGACTGGATGAACCGCAGTACACCTTGCCAGTTTTTGGGAGACGATAACAAATGCAGCATTTACGAAGTGCGTCCTGATGATTGTGCTGGCTTCCCACACCACACAAAAAAAGATTTTGACCTGTATAACGATACTTATATCCAGAATGTGCACCGTTGCCCCGCTACATACGAGATGGTGAGCAAACTGAGGAAGCGCATAGAGAAAGAGTATGAGTGGTAGGTAGCACTACTGTTTTTTCCTATTCAATATTGTATTTTCGCACTTGAGGGATAAGAACTTTCAAGAGAAAACACATACATACATGCGGAGGATAACACTCATCATCCTATCCTTTATTTTATTTACTAACCTGTATGCGCAAAGCCCTAAACGAGAGTTTCGCGCGGCATGGATAGCCACCGTGTCCAATATCGATTGGCCGTCCAAACCCGGTTTGCCTGCTGCACAGCAACAAGCGGAGTTCATCGCAAGGTTGGACCAATTGAAAGCCATGGGCTGCAATGCAGTGATAGTACAGGTGCGCCCTGCCTGCGATGCATTTTACAGTTTGGTGGTAGAGCCATGGAGCCGCTATCTCACCGGTAAGCAAGGGCAACCCCCTTTTCCGTATTACGATCCTCTGAAATTTATGATAGAGGAAACCCATAAACGCAATATGGAGTTTCACGCATGGTTCAACCCATTTAGAGCTTTGGTGATAAAGACCAAAAACCCCAACCCCCCTGACCATGTCACACTTCAGCACCCACATTGGATTGTACATTACGGAACAAAGTCGTACCTGAATCCCGGTATACCCGAGGCGCGAGAATATGTGATACGTGTGATAACGGATGTGGTAAAAAGATATGATATAGATGCTGTGCATCTGGACGACTATTTTTATCCATATCGTATAGCGGGAGTGGAGTTTGGCGATGCGGCCACATACAAAACATACGGTAAGGGTTTTGAGAGTAAGGACGATTGGCGAAGGAATAATGTAGACCTTTTTGTTTCTGTTTTGAATACCAATATCAAAGAGATAAAACCATATGTAAAGCTTGGCATCAGCCCCTTTGGTGTTTGGAGGAACGCAAGCAAAGACCCTCGCGGTTCCGAAACACGGGGAGGACAAACTTGCTACGACGATTTGTACTCCGACGTGGTACTTTGGATGCAGAATGGCTGGATAGACTATTTGGTGCCTCAATTATATTGGGAACATGGCCATAGGTTGGTCGCATTTGAAACATTGATGCCTTGGTGGGATGCACATTCCGCCAAAAGGCATACGTATTACGGATTGGGCGTATATAGAATGCTGAATGCGACAAAACCACCTTGGAACACTCCCGGAGAGTTGCTTTGGCAAATGCAGGACGTACGCCAAAAGACCAAACACCCCGGATTTGTATTTTACAGCACTTCCAACTTCGATAAGCTCAATAATGGTATAGGCGACAGTGTGGCGCGCTTCAACAGATATATAGCACTGCCACCGCGCATGCCTTGGTTGGACAGTATAGCACCTCCTCCGCCAACATTGATAGCCGAGGCTTATACCAAAGGATTGTTGCTGAAATGGACCGGTGAAAATCCACTGAACGAAAAGCTCCGATTTGCCGTTTATCGTTTCGAAAAGAATGAAAAAGTAGACCTGAACAAGGCCGAAAAGTTGGTGTCCATCGTCAACAACCCCGAATACTTCGATTATGAGGCCGATAAGCACACCGGCAGCAAATACGTGGTGACCGCACTGGATAGGTTATGGAATGAAAGTGAGCCAAGCAATGTGGTTACGGTTTCCGCCCAATAAATAC
>JACJXR010000010.1 GCA_020636505.1 Chitinophagales bacterium
TATTTATACCGAACAAACCATCAAAAGCAATTTGTTCTGGGCATTCATCTACAACATTGTGGCCATACCGGTTGCCGCCGTGGGATTGTTGAAACCCACATATGGTGCGGGCATCATGGCATTGAGCGATGTGGTTTTGATACTCAATTCGTTGTTCTTGGGCATCCGCAACATCAACCGCAAATAACCAAGACAATACGGTTACAATCGGTACGTGATATTTCGTTAAATTTATTGCACGGATAAGTATGTACCCGATGAAGAGGTTAGGATCTATTGTACTCATTATTGTAACTCTGGCAGCCTGCAAAGGCACAGACAAGATGACTTCTGCCACCGATGGCAGAACGGTAAAGAAAAAAGCCGCATGTGGCAATATGCACATTGACATGGGGCAGCCCCATTTGGATTGGTATGAAGAGAACGCATCTGTGTTCAACAATGCGAAAGAGGTGGTAGTATTGCCCAAAGAGTACAAGGTCTATTCCATAGACAGTGTTCAACTGGCAAGGTTCTTTACCGCCATCAACAGGAACAATACATTATCCACCGTGGTGCCGCTGCCCAAGCCTGCGGATTGCCGTATATTTGATATGAGGAACAACCTTGCGCCTAACTTCAAACCGCAACCGAATACAGGACAAGCCATCGGCAAAAGCGCCGATCAGGAAATGATACTGATATATACGAACGGTAAAATAGAGGGGTTGATCAAGTGGTTCGAGTTGAAATATGCCATCAATACGGTGCAAGCCAACGGAAGGTCGTATTACATCGTCTATACCAAGCAGCGTATGGAGTCGTTACCCGACCAACTGGACATGTCCAATATGGAATTGATAGAAAACAAACCCGTAAAATAAACAAGTCGACATGAGTAAGAAAAACATCCTTATCGCCTTTACACTGTTGTTGTCGCTGCAAAGCTTTGCGGATGCGAATGTTTGGCGTGAAATGCCGACCGCCGAAATAAACATCGACGGAGAAAGAAAGCTGCACCCGAACATCTTCAAGGTTTACAATCTTAACGACGCTTATTTCAAAAACCTACTCTTCTCTCTATCCGAAGGTGCGGAAAACGCAACGCTGATCGCACTACCCACACCCGACGGCAAAGAGATGAACTTTCGCGTTTGGCAAACACCTGCCATGGAACCTGAAATGGCCGCCAAGTTTCCGGGTATCAAAAACTTCACTGCGGTATCGATCGACAATCCTGCAGTTACAGCCAAGCTCAACTATACTTATTATGGCTTCAATGCCATGATATACGACAGTTATAACACTTACTTCATTGACCCATATACCACAAAGAACACGGGCTACTATATATGCTTTTACAAAAGAGACTATCCGCGCAACCTGAACAACGTACCTGTTTGTATGGTGGGCGAACCGGATATTGAAGGTCCGCAAAATGAAGGCAGAATGTATTTGCCAAAGAACGGTATGCCAAGGACGGCTTTAAAAACTTACGGTTCCACCAAAAAAATATTCAGGCTTGCATTATCATGTACAGGTGAATACGCAAAAGCCGTAGACGGTCCCAGTCCTGTAAAGGCGAATGTGGTAAGTGCCATGACCACAACTCTTACTCGTGTGAACGGCATCTTTGAAAGAGAAGTGAACTCTACCATGCAACTGATAAGCAACAACGATCAGCTTGTTTATTTGGACCCCGCCTCCGACCCATTCACAACGAATGAGAATGACTACGTGAACGGCGTCACACAATCCAAAAACCAGCAGAACACGGATAATGTAATTGGTAACCTCAACTATGACATAGGCCATGTGTTTTGCAGTGGAAACGGTGGAATCGCTGACCTTGAAGGGCTATGCGACGGTGGATACAAAGCACGTGCGGCAACAGGTAGCCCCAACCCGGTGGGCGACCCGTTTGATGTAGACTATGTGGTGCACGAAATGGGACACCAGTATGGTGCGGAACACACTTTCAACTCCAGTACAGATGTATGCTCGGGCAACAATGTGGTGAACTGTGCATACGAGCCCGGTGGCGGTAGCACCATTATGGGATATGCCGGACTATGCGGAATTGATGATATACAAAACAACAGTAACGATTATTTTCATGCCAAAAGTCTCGACCAGATATCCACTTATATATCAAGTCCAGCACTGTTGCTTTGCGGTACAAGCCCTACATCAAGCAATACACCTCCGGTTGTGGCAGACATTGCAGCTTCGTACAACATACCTCACCTGACACCTTTCGAGTTGGAAGCACCTTTGGCTACAGACAGCGACCATGATGTGCTAACCTACTGTTGGGAAGAGTATGACTTGGGCGACTTCGGTAAAACATTTGCTAATACCGTACAGTCGGGGCCTATCATCAGGTCTTACCCGCCAACCACATCAAGGTGGAGAGTATTTCCGCATCTTGATTATTTGAGACAAAACATTTTGAGTTATACCGGTGAAAAGTTGCCTTCGGTAGACCGTAGTTTGGACTTCAAACTTACTGTGCGTGATATGTACAACGGTGATGGCACATTCAACCTTTCGAACAACGAAGTGACGCTGAATGCCACCACATCTTCAGGTCCATTCAAAGTCTTGGGGCCTAACTCAAACACAAGCTATTGGAAGATCGGCAACACTTACAATGTAACATGGGATGTGGCAAACACTACAGGTGGGCCTGTAAGCTGTGCCAATGTAGACATCTTCCTATCGTTGGACGATGGTGTAACGTATCCGATAACATTGCTCACAAATACACCAAACGACGGCTCCGAACAAATAACCGTACCTGCCAATGCACAAACCGCATCGGCACGTGTAAAAGTAAAAGGTGCAGGTAATGTATTCTTTGACATCAGCGATTACGGTTTCATCATCAACGTATGGCCCGACAATGTGAGCGAAGTATCCTTCGCCAAAGAAATATCGGTATATCCGATACCTACTCGTGATGTACTGCATGTACAATTGGGCAATAATATGCACTACGACCTACAATTGACCAATCAATTGGGACAAGCGGTTTGGCAAGGCGATGCAGAGCAAAACAAAGACATAAACGTTGAGCAACTACCTACAGGTGTATATTACATTTCCATTACGCAAACTGCAAGCGGTGAGCGAATGGTGAAAAGAGTACTGATACAGTAAAAAGATATTTGCAAGAAAAAGCCTCGTTGTTTCAACGAGGCTTTTTTTATTAAGAAGGTTTGTTGTACAATTTGCTTTTGATGAGCCCCCAACTGTGGAACCTGTGCCTTAAGGACACGCGCAACACTTCCAACCCGTACTTCATACTGCGCTTGAAGTTGATGCTCGATGCTTCTTCAAAATATTTGGTTGGGCAAGTAACCTCGGCTATATCGTACCCGTTCATGAATATCTGAGATATCATCTCATTATCGAAAACGAAATCATCGCTGTTGTGCGTGAAATCTATTGAGCGGATGACATCTGCAGAGAACGCACGATAACCTGTATGATATTCACTCAACTTCTGCCCTATAACAATGTTCTCAAACAAAGTGAGGAAACGGTTGAAGATGTATTTGTACATCGGCATACCACCCTTAAGCGCACCTTTACCCAAAATACGCGAACCCAACACCACAGGATATACATCGTATGCAATGATGGATGCCATGGCATGTATCAACTTAGGCGTGTACTGATAATCGGGGTGCAACATGATAACGATATCCGCACCTATCTCCACGGCTTTGTTGTAGCAGCTCTTTTGGTTGCCTCCGTAGCCTTTGTTTATCTCGTGCCTGATGATGTGATTGATGCCAAGCTTTTTACCCACCTCCACAGTATCGTCGGGACTGTAATCGTCCACCAACACCACATCGTCCACTATATCGAACGGTATTTCGTTGTAAGTACGTTCAATGGTTTTACCCGCCTTGTATGCGGGCAACACTACTACTATTTTCTTTCCGTTGAGCATCTAAAGAATGGCAAAAATAAAAATCAGCCGGTCAAAATCGAAATAATATTAGTTGGCCACTTTATAGTCACCCTCTTTGGGGCGCATACCGGTCACAATAAGATTACTGCTTGCCTTACCTAAAAGCGTATCGTTCATGTCGTATACATCGCAGGTAACATGTATGATCTTCTTACCCGCACGCACAACTTTGGATATTGCCCTTAACCTATCACCGCCTTTTATGGCATATAGGAAGTCTACATTCAGGTTCAGCGACGTGTAAAAGTTATCTGTATCCAAGCTCACAACACCCCAACCAATCACTTCGTCCATCACCAATGCCATCATGCCACCGTGAATATTCCCGTAAGGGTTGGTCATCTCTTTACGCACCTCCAGAGATATGGTGGCGCTGCCCTTCTCTATCTTTTCAAGCGTGAACTCCAACCAGTTGCCCGCCGGCGAACGTGAGTCTGTTACTTTCTTTCCTTCGTAATTGTCTTTGAGAAACTGCAGTATCGCACCTGCAGGTATTTGTTTGTAACTCATTTCTTCTTCGTTTGCTTGGCACTGTTGGCTTCCATAAGTGCCACCATCTTTTCTATTCTTCTCGCCCTAGTTTCGGGCTTCTTAGCCTCAACTATATGTTGCACATATTCTTTTTGATGAGTGAAGGCAAGGCTTTTGAAATATTGTTTCAGATGCGGATAAGGCTTCAAAGCATCTGCGGCATCTTTAGGTAAGGTCACTTTTCTGTTGACAAAGTCCACCCCTTCCATCTTTCTGTCTTCTTGCTTCACATCACGCAACTTGGGGCCTATTGCTTTGTCATGTCTGAACCTTAGTGCCGACCAATTATCGTCCAAAGCCACCTGCATCACCGGAGAATAACCATGATCTGCAAATGCATCCCAGAAACTATCGCGTGTAAGGTCAGACTTGATGTTGCCCGACTTTTTTGGATATGCCACCCAAAACAGAGCTTCATCAGCCAATCTGGGCATCAGGTTGGGTACTATTGCATCCAAAACGGCACGTTGTTCTGTAAAAAGCACCACCTGCTCGATAAATGCCTTACCTGTCAGCGATGTTTTTGTATCCATGCTTGAGAACATCTCCTCGCAGTCTTTCGGGGCCTTCAGCAAGTACATCGGCCCGTCTTTCAGCCTTAGTTTTTTTGATATATCAGCCATAATATCGCCGCAAAGTTAAGCCATCCTGCAAATAGCTCTGATTTCCTCCAAAATATCACTCAAAGTTTAACATAATATGGCACGTTATGAGACCTATAAGTTTTGTCTATATCGCTTTGTTGGAGTACTTTAGCACAAATAGCATACTATGACAATCACTCAACTTGAATATGTGGTGGCCGTTGCTACTTACAAGAGCTTTGTAGCCGCCGCTGAAAAGTGCTTTGTTACCCAACCGACGCTGAGTATGCAAATACAGAAGTTGGAAGATGAATTGGGGGTAAAACTTTTCGACAGAAACAAGCACCCCATCGGTATTACAGCTATGGGAGAAGCAATAGTGCAGCAAGCACAAATAATACTTGCGGAGTGTGAGAAGATAAACGAGCTGATACAAACGCAACAGTCCACCGTTTCGGGAACATTCAGATTGGCGGTGATACCGACCATTGCACCGTACTTGTTACCGGGTTTATTGGAAAGCTATCATCAGGATTATCCGGAGGTGAAACTGATAGTGAATGAGATGGAGACCAACGAAATATTGGTGGCCCTCAAAAACAACGAAATAGATGCCGCTTTGCTGAGCACTCCGCTTGAAGAGAATGGCATCAAAGAATATCCTTTGTTCACAGAGCCTTTGGTAGCCTACTTCTCAAAAGACGAGGCCGCATTGAAGAAACGCCTTGTTTCTCCCGACGATATTGCATTGGATCGTATATGGTTGTTGAACGAAGGACATTGTCTGCGCAATCAGGTATTGGACCTTTGCAGCGACCAAGTGAAAAAGATGCAGAAAGAACGTCCATACAAATACGAATCCAGCAATGTGGAAACGCTACGCAAAATGGTAGACCGCAACAAAGGGCTTACCATTCTTCCTGAATTGGCCACAACAGAGTTCGACGAAGATAAGATAGAACGTGTTCGCTACTTCGAAAACCCTGAACCGGTGCGTGAAATCAGCATCGTGACCAGTGGGCATTTCGTGAAGATGACTTTACTGCAAACCATCATCGACAGTGTGTTGAAATTCATACCGGAGAAGATGCGCGTGCAGAAAGGCAACAGAAAGATATTGCGCATACAGTCCGCTAAACTTTAGCGATAACTATCTTGTTGATGTCGTGATCCACCTGCGAGCTAGTGGGGAATACATTATGTATTGCAATGCTCTTGCTGTCCCAACTTTCGTTTAGCTGTTCTATGTAGTTGAGCACCCAATATCCGTTTGGGTTAATGGCATGTTTACACTGCTCCAAGAAGGTGCGCGATGTTACAAAGTCGGGCACTATCCTGCTCCTGAATATATCCACGATTATCAAGTCGAACTTTTGGGTGTTCTCGTTCATGAATTGCTGCGCATCTATACATACGGGTGTAATGCGCTTCGCCAAATCACCGGGCATCAGTTCCATTGCCCAGTCAAGTACCGTTCTATCATACTCTACAAGCGTGTATTTTGCATTACAACCGTACTCCGCAAGTATTTGTACCCCACTGCCCAAGCCAGTACCCAACATCAATACAGATTTGATGTCACTCATTTTATCTTTCAGATACTTACAAGCTATGCGTATAGGCTTGTATCGTGTGCCATCCGAATACAGCGCATCTGTTGTGGCCAATTGATATTGACCTTGGTAAATAAAAAGCTCCAACAACGGATTTTCCGTGCCGGAGCTTTTCCTAATTCTAATAGGAGTCAGATAACTTAATAGCTTTTTATGTGGGGGTATCCGGAGCAATATTCTAGTTTGGTTTATAATGCTTCATCGCCTCTGGAATCTTTCCGCGAATATCATTTATTCGACGCTCATCGCTTGGGTGTGTGCTTAGAAACTCCGGTGGTTTTGCTCCGCCTTGCGCGGCCATACGCTGCCAGAAGTTTATCGCTTCGTTGGGGTTGTAGCCCGCCATGGCCATAAATATCAACCCCATGTGATCGGCCTCACTTTCGTGCGAACGAGAGAAAGGCAACATCACACCTACTTGAGATAAGGCACCATAGGCCCCCAAATACAATGCTTGTGTTTCTTGTGGTTTTTCAGCCAACGCGACAGACAAAGCCACACCGCCAAACTGCTGCATCAATCCTTGGCTGAAACGTTCGTTACCATGACGTGAAATGGCATGTGCTATTTCATGCCCCATAACCGTTGCCACACCTGCTTCGTTTTGGCACAGCGGCATGATACCTGTATAAAAAGCCACCTTACCACCCGGCATACACCAAGCATTCACTTGGTTGTCGTTTATCAAATTGAACTCCCATTTGTAGTCTGCAATGATATCGGCCTTACCGATGCTTGACAAGTACTCTCCTACAGCCTTGGATATTTTTTGACCCACGCGCTGTACCATCTCAGCATCTTTGGTGCCTTTGGAGACATTGCCCGACGATATCACAGTTGCATATTGCTGCGTGGCCATTTGGCGCATCTCGCTTTCAGGAGCGATGTTCAGCGAAGATCTACCTGTAACGGGATTCTTAAAACAAGCGTAGAATGTTGTTGTGACGACAAGTACCGAAACGACAAGGAACAGTTTTTTCATAACTGTCCTAAATTAGGAAACTAAAACAAAATAATACAGCGTAAAGTGGTGTAGAACGTATTAATTCTACATTAGCGTCTGCGGTGTTTCCTTTTGCGGAACATGGCCACCTTGTTCTCATTGCCTTGCAGCAACCTGTTGATGTTCTTATGATGTGTCAATACCACAAGGAACGCCGTGGCTATTGCGAACAGCTTATAGCTCAACTCAGGCTCTCGGAAGATGAAGAATATCATTACAGGAAATGCAATGCTGGCAACTATTGAGCTTAATGATACATATCGTGTCAAGTACAACATCAGCATAAATACGCCCACCATACTTACCGCAACCAATGGTTGTATGGCCAATATCATACCGAACAATGTGGCAATACCTTTACCACCTTTGAAATCGGCCCATATTGGGAATATATGTCCAAGTACGGCGAATAATCCTAAGAATACCTGAAGGTTCACCAATTGTTCTCCATGATATGGAGAAAGCAATGATAATTTAACGGCAACAAAACCCTTAAGCATATCCACAGCCATTACGAATGCACCGGCTTTGCTACCGAGTATTCTGAATGTATTGGTCGCACCGGCGTTACCACTGCCGTGTTCACGTATATCTACTCCGAAAATTCTTTTGCTTACCCATACTGCGGTTGGCACCGAGCCAATGAGGTATGCTAATACTATCAGGATTGCTATATTCATTAAGTATTACAGTCAGGTTGAAGACAACAAATATAATTTTTTGAAATCGTATATCCTAATGGTTACGTTGCAATTTCCGACTTATCTACTGACTGTCAAACAGTTACAACACAACGTTAGGAAAACTATAACATATTGGGTGCAAAGTTAATGTTTAACTGAAAATAACAAACACATCCACTTATCGGAGGTGGTTTTGGTGCGCATTTGCAGCTTATTTTTCACTGTCGAGCCTACTATCACATCTTCATCTTCTTCTAATATACCGCTCATCAATATCAGTCCACCGTCGTTGAGCATGGCACTCATTTGCTCCATATATTGTAGCAGGATGTGTCTGTTAATATTCGCGAGTATCACGTCGTATTTTTCACCTTCAACCACATCAAGCGAGCCACGCATCACTTTTATACTTTGTGTATCGTTTCGCTCTATGTTCTCCACTGTATTTTCATAAGCCCATTCGTCATTGTCAATGGCAGTGACGGATGCTGCGCCCTCCTTTGTAGCCAATATGGCCAATACACCCGTTCCAGAACCAAAATCAAGCACTTTCTTATTGATCATGTTCATATCCCTCATCTGGCCCATCATCAACCTGGTGGTGGCATGATGCCCTGTACCGAAGGACATTTTGGGGGTGATGACGATATCGTATTGTACTCCATCTGGTTTATCGTGAAAATCGGCCCTGATAATACAATAATCACTTACATGCACAGGTTCAAAGCTGCTCTCCCATGTCGCATTCCAGTTCTGCTGAGCGATCTTATTTACCGTAAAATCAAGTGAATGCTGTGCTATCATTTCGGACACAGGCTGTTCGTCATACTCTTGCTCTTGTATATATGCCAGCAGCTTGTCTGTAGCCTCCTCAAAGCTCTCAAAGCCTAGCTCAGCAAGCTCTGCTATAAGCACTTCGCGCATTAGGGCATCCGATGTGTTTATTGAAAGTTGCAGGTAATCCATAGTGTGTTTCTCTTCTACTAAATAAAAAAAAGGCTGTACAAAATTTGTACAGCCCTTTATTATTGCTCTGTTATAGTCAATACAAGATAGAGATTAGCGGTTAACCCTACTTCCGGGGTTACCCATAGCATCGTCACCTTCGTCATCATCATACATAGAGTCATCAACTTGCAGGTTCTGCATTTGAGCATCCATGTCACCCGGCTTCGCACTGTTATACAGTACACGACGAGTTGGGATGTCAGAGATGATACGGAACTCAGTACGACGGTTCAATTGACGACCCGCTTCGTTGTCTTTACCGTTTACCATGTTAGGAGCGGCAGGCATAGACTCACCGAATCCTTTTGCAGTCATACGGCTTTGGTCGATACCGGCATTGCTCAAGTAATCAATTACTGATTGGGCACGAGCCAAAGACAACTTCTTGTTGTACTCATCAGTACCGTGAGCATCAGTGAAGGAGTAAACCTCAACAGTGAACGATGGGTTGCTTTGCATAAAGTTAACCAACGTATCAAGAGATGCTATCGACTCGGCACGGAGTGTCGCTTTGTTATAATCATAATAAACGTTGCTTACCATGAACGTATACTTCTCTTGGATTCGATCCATATATATCATTACATTCACTGTATCGTCATCGTCTGTACGCTTAACTTCCATTGTGTTTACGGCTGCACTGTTGGTGCTGTATTGCTCCTTGTCACCGGTCAACACATAAGAGTGACCACGCATCAAGTTGAAACCGAACTTACCGTCAGTGGAGTTGAAGGTTTTCATATCACCTGACTCATCCACCATTTTAACAACCACTTCCTCAATAGGTTCTTGAGTTTCGCGGTTAACCACTGTACCTCTTACATACAGTTTAGGCTCATACTGAATACGCCAGATGTCATCACAACATGTTGGGTTTTTCAAAGCCATGGCACCAACACGGTTAGAGACAACGTATGCATCAGGTTTGCCCAACGGATCCCTTACGTAGTAAAGTTCGTCGGCAGATGTGTTGATAGGATAACCCAAGTTGGTCAAGTTGGTATAACGAGACGGGCCACCTACTGCTGAGAAGATATCAAAACCACCCATGGTTACCCAACCGTCAGAAGCGAAGTAAAGCTTGTTCTCGCGGCTATCGTAATATGGAGTTTGTTCGTTTTGAGGAGTGTTGATCTGCTTACCTGCGTTTTGAGGACGACGGTAAGTACCACGGCGAGGATCGATAACCGAATACCAGATATCATATCCACCACGGCTTTGTAGCGTACGGTTTGAAGCGAAGAACAATACTTCTTTCTTACCTACTTTCGCTACCCAAGGTTGAGTGTTTGAAGGACCATCGTTGATACCTTCGCCAAGCTCTTCAGCATCTTCCCATCCTTTTTCACCGAACTTGGATACATATATCTTACACTCTACAGACATAGAGTCGCCTTCTTTACACTTGGTAAAGTAGAAACGCTCACCACCCGGGCTGTAACAACCGTTACTGATGTGTACTTTATCGGAGTTGAAGTCACCGTCTTTGAAAGGCAAAGGCCATTGGAAAGAGTCAACTTCGCTCGTGTATTTTTGTTTGGTAGACGTCATGAAGCGAGACATGTAATCTCCACGCTTCTTCTTATCCACTTCTATCAGGTCGTTCTGACGCATGGTAGAGAACAACAACGCAGTATCACCCAATGGTAGAGGTGCAGACTCAGTGTATGCACTGTTTACGTTAGGACCTGCATTCTTAACCGTTACGGCCTCAGGATTCATCATTGAATTCATTGCCACGTTACAACCTTCTATCTCACGTAGAGAGCGCTTTTTCAGCGGCTTGAACGTTTTCGGGTTGTCAGCTATGAACTTGTTGAAAGCCTCGATGGACTCGTTGTAGTTACCTGCTTTTTTCAACATCATCGCTTCTTTGAACTTAGCTTCAGGATAAAGCTTGGAAGCGGCGTTGTATACTTCACCATAGTAGTGTGCGGCAGGCACGTAGTCACGTGTCATCCAATAACACTCAGCCAACTGGTAAGTCAAATATGGATTACGAGGCTGTTCTTCCTTCAGCTGTAGATAATAATCTGCAGCGTTGAAGTAACTACCCTCTTTGTATAATCCGTCTGCCCATCTCAATTTCTTGTAATACGGCAACTTAGAAACGGGATCATCTGCCTTGTTTCTGTATTTGTCCTTGCGTTGTTGCTGAGCATTCGCGTCAATGTTTACTGTTACGAGTATCGTCGCAAGTAGCAGAAGCAGCCAATTTTTTCTCATGTGCATGCGCATTGTTAATGGGTATAAAAATATAAATTGGTTTAAAAAAAAGAAAGGGCTATTGAAAATATTTTTGCCCTTTCTTCTTATTAGTTCAAAATATCATTAGAAGCGAGAACATGGGTAGATGAGTTTACGCGCAAAATCAAGCGGATCAGGGGCGATCCAAGTAAGCGCGATCTCAAAGCCACCGGTGCTCTTAGCAGCGTTTTTCAAGCTCGAAACGGTATAATCATATGCCAATCCCAAACGGAACCCTTTGAATTCCAGACCGGCAGAAACCATCATTGCATCGTCGAAACGGTACCAACCGCCCAAGAATACCGCTGTAGTATAGGTACGGAACTCAGGATCACCCACAATCAGGTGAAATTCGTTACCTGCAACCATTTCTGTGGCATTTGCCTGAGATTGGTACAAGAATGCAGGGCGCAAGCTCAATTTGTCGCTCACATACGCTATTGCACCTATCTGTGCATTGTAGCGCATACCCAAACCTACGTCAGCAAGATCTTCTCTTCTGTCGAAAGTTTCCAAAGGCTGGTTGATATTGTTGGCACCCAAACCTATAACATAAGAGAAATTCTCTCCTGCGGCGTGAGCCCAGCTAAGACCTGCGTTGAACAGGAAGTAATCTACTTTATTGTTTAATGTGCTACCGCCTGCACCCGGAACGAACTGGTCGTTCACAAAATCTCCGCTGAAGTACAGTTTGGTAAGGTCGAAGCTCTTTTGAGCATATCCACCTTGAAAACCAACGGATATTACCTTATTTACATTGGCACCCAAGAATTTGTGGTAAGCCACAGAAGCCAACGCCGACAAGTTGGATAGGTTTGCATCACCCGCTCTGTCGTTGTACAGCTGTACACCCACAGCAAGGTAGTCGTCCAAAGTCAAATCTGTAACCACAGGCGCATCCACAGATACTGCTATGGTTTTAAACGGCACAGTTACACTCCTCCATTGGTCACGGTAGATGGCAGAGGCTCTCGCCCTACCACTGAAGTTACCTGTGAACGCAGGGTTGATCAACATCGGTGTTGCATTGAATTGTGTAAAGTGAACGTCTTGCGCTTTAACATCCTGTGTACCCTGAAGGGTAAATGAGAATGCCAATGCGATTGCTAGTCCTGCACGACTAATTGTCCTTTTACTGATCATGATATAATCCTTAATGAGTGTAATTTTTTATAAAATTATGTTTTAACTATCAGCTATGCAACTGTGTGTTAATAACATTTACAATTGCCTCGTAAATACTATCGGTTAAACAATTGCAGGTTTCTTAACGGCTGAAAATACGGAATATTTTCAAAGTTGCAATGCTTGGGCTACTATTTTTCTTCCCGACACATTTTTTATACCGCATTGAAAACCTGTTTTTTGTAATATAATAACCACAAGTTTAACCCTATTGTATTAAGACAGGATGCTTTGCCGAATGGTTGGTCGTAACAAGCAACCGAGAAAAGTTAAAACAGAGGTGCCTCATATACACCCTAATCGATTAATATGCTAAATTTACACCTTGCTTGCCCATATGGCTAAATCCACAAAAAATAACACAAAAAAGAAGGCTGAGAAGAAAGAGACACCCGTGATAAACATGGGTACCAAGAAGCAATGGCGTCTTGGTGGTGGTATTTTCCTGCTCCTTACAGGCCTATTCATCTGTTTTTCCATTGTCAGCTATTGCTTTACATGGAAGGCCGACCAAGATAAAATGCTGTCAGGCAGCGATTGGTATACATTCTTATTCAAAGACAAAGAGATAGTGGCCAACTGGGGCGGTAGGCTCGGAGCAGCCGTATCGCACATCATGGTGTACGAATGGGTGGGTATCGCCGCATTTGCATTGGGACTATGGATAAGCATTGTAGGATTGAACTTTGTGTACGGCAAAAAGGTATTGCCCATTGCGCGCTATCTACGTTGGATGATGATATTGGTATTAGTAGTGGCTCCTATACTTACATACGCCCTACCCGATGCCACATTCCCATATGGTGGTGCTTGGGGTAACGAAGCCATTGCATATATGAATGGACTCTTCGGACATTCGGGTACAGGATTGATATTGTTTGCCGTTGTATGCTTCTTTTTATTCGTGGTATTTGCATTGGATATATCTCCACTGTTGAGACGTGCAAGGCGCACCGCACAAAAAATGGCGGATGTTGCTGCAGCCATCAAACCTAACCTTCCTTCTTCTTCTAAAAATTCTGAAAGCGAAGAAGAAAACACACAAGAAGATCCCACAGAAGACAACAACATCACCAACAACTTGAAAGGCGACAACACCACGGTAACCATAGAGGAAGAAGAACCTGCAGAAGAAGATTGGCAAATGGAGATGGTGGACAAATCAGCCAAGACAGTCAACGACTTATACGCAGAGAAAAAAGAAGAACCTGTAAAGGAAGAACCGAAGCCCGAGCCTATTACCGAACCGATAAAAGCAGAGCCGCAAGAACCTGTTGCACTCGACATTCCTGAAAAAGAAGAGCAACCAAAGCAAGAGGACGATACCGAATTGTCTTTTGAAGTGACTGCTACGGAAGAAGAAAAAAGCATACCGCAACACGGTGGTCACATCAGCATACAAGACAACGAAAAGTATGCACCCGAGTTGGACCTTCCGCATTATAAATTCCCTACGCTTGACCTGTTGGAAGAACGCGCCAACGATACCATAATATTGGACAAAGACGAGCTGGAACAAAACAAGAACCAGATCATCCAAACGCTGCGCAGTTTCAACATAGAGATACAACGCATCAGCGCCACCGTAGGCCCTACCGTAACACTATACGAGATAGTACCTGCCGAGGGTGTGCGTATATCCAAAATACGCAACCTGGAAGATGATATAGCACTGAACCTTGCAGCACTCGGCATACGTATCATAGCACCCATACCGGGGCGTGGAACCATAGGTATAGAAGTACCGAATGCCAACAAGCAAACGGTAACCATACGCACCCTACTGTCGAGCGAGAAGTTCGTGAAAACGAAGATGAGCTTGCCGATAGCTTTGGGTAAGAAAATAGACAACGAAAACTACATCGTAGACCTCGCCACAATGCCGCACTTGTTGATGGCGGGTGCAACAGGCCAAGGTAAGTCGGTAGGTATCAACACCATATTGGTATCGCTGCTGTACAAGAAGCACCCGTCGCAACTGAAGTTTGTGATGGTGGACCCTAAGAAGGTGGAGCTGTCCATATATCGTGTGATAGAAAAACACTTCCTCGCCAAACTACCCGACGAAGAAGAAGCCATCATCACCGACACCAAAAAGGTGATCAATACACTCAACGCATTGTGTATTGAGATGGACAACCGCTACGAATTGTTGAAAGACGCTGGCGCAAGAAACATCAAAGAATACAACGACAAATTCATACGCCGTAGGCTCAACCCCGAGAACGGGCACGACTATCTACCGTTCATCGTATTGGTGATAGACGAGTTTGCCGACCTGATGATGACTGCGGGCAAAGAGGTGGAGATGCCGATAGCCCGATTGGCACAATTGGCACGTGCGGTAGGTATACACCTCATCATAGCCACGCAGCGCCCGAGTGTGAATGTGATTACCGGTACTATCAAGGCCAACTTCCCGGCGCGTATCGCCTTTAAGGTTTCTGCGAAGGTGGATTCTCGTACCATCTTAGATGCGGGCGGTGCCGAGCAGTTGATAGGTCGTGGAGACATGCTCATATCGCACGGTAGCGAACTGTTGCGTTTGCAGTGTGCCTTTGTGGACACTCCGGAGGTGGAGCAAGTGGTGGACTTCATCGGTGAGCAACGCGGCTACCCTTCTGCATTTGAACTACCCGAATATGTGGGCGACGAAGGTGGTGGCGGCGACAAGCGTGCCGACCTGACCAACCGCGACAAATTGTTTGAAGATTGTGCGCGCACCGTGGTGCAAACACAGTCGGGCTCCACATCCATGTTGCAACGCCGCTACAACCTCGGCTACAACCGTGCAGGCCGCATTATGGACCAGTTGGAAGCTGCGGACATTGTAGGCCCGAGTATGGGAAGCAAACCCCGCGATGTAATGGTAAAAACCGAAGCCGAACTGGAGCAGATATTAGGTGGGTTGTAATCATAACATAACTTTTTGTTTTCTCGGCATTACCTTTGCAACCTTTCCGGTAAACAAACTACCGATAACACAGTCATAATAAGGTATGAGAAAAGTATTGACCATTTGTGTACTCCTATTGACCGTTGCAACGCAGCAGGCATGGGCACAAACAGATCAGAAGGCCAAAGAGATATTGGATGCATCCAACAAGAAGATCAAAAACCTGAAGTCGCTTAAATCCGACTTCTCGCTTGAGCTTTTGGGTGGTGGTGTCACCGATAAAAAGACAGGCACCTTCTACATGAAGGGCGAAAAGTACCGTGTGGAGATGGAGAAGAAAGAGGTGGTGATCATCAACAACAACAAAACCGCTTGGACTTATATGAAAGCCACCAACGAGGTACAGGTGGTCACTTCGGACCCAAGCGAGCAGGCTCTTTCTCCTGCCAAGCTGCTTACCAACTTCTACGACAAAGAATACAATTACAAGTACGCAGGCCTCCGCAAGATAGACGGTAAGACATGCGATGTGATAGAACTTACTCCAAAAGCAAGCGACAAAGCTTTCACCAAAGTGGAGTTGGCAATAGACAAAACCGCCAATACGATTGTGGGTGGTCAAGTATGGGAGAAGAACGGCAACACTTATCGCTATACACTCAGCAATTACAAGCCCAACTATGTTATAAGCGATGCCATGTTCACCTTCAGCGACAAAGAGTTTCCCGGCGCGGATGTGATAGACTTAAGATAATTGCTTACGATATTCAAACACAAAGGGGGCTGCGAATGCAGCCCCCTTTTTTTGGTTTACGGGTATAAAAAGAATCGTTACTTACTTACTCTTATCGTTTTGTTATACCTATCATCTTTATAGTTCACCAAGTACATACCCTGTGGCAATGTAGACGTATTGACAACTGTCTCTTTCTCGGTGACTGCTTTGCTGTACAACACTCTGCCTGCAAGGTCGGTAATGGTTACTTGTGCATTCTTAGTTACTTCCGAAACGTTTATCTTCAGTTGGTCTTGTACAGGGATAGGGAATACTTGTACTGCAATGTCTGCTTTGGCCACATCGGTTACGTTAACTCCCGGAGGTGTTTTAACGCTAGTCAGCTCCCAGCCTGACTCAGGTGTTGGGCTACACTTGCTACGTACAAACACATAGTAGTTGGTGGCACCTTGCAGCCCTTGCAAGAACACTGTTGTGGATGTGGTAGGTGTGCCGCCCTGTGGAGGTGTGTTAGTCGTAGCCACCGCATACTCATAACCATATCCTGTCGGTACAGGGTTCCATTTAACCCTCATGGTTGAATGTGTGATTTGATCTATGGTCACTTGTGGTGAATAACAGCATTGGTGTGTGGTGAATGAGTCTATCTTCCATGTGGAAACATCCCATCCTGAAGAAGGACCTTTGGTATCACATATGCAACGCAAGAAGAAGTAGTACTTCTCGCCACAAGTCAAGTTGTTTAGGTTAACCATTTCGGAGGTTGTGAAATTGAAACCTATTTGTCCCGGTGCGGGAGGCGTAGGGTCTTGCTTCACCAAGTACTCATACATTTCCGCATTCTTCTTTTCAGACCATTCCATTGTTGCAGACTTGTAGTCGATATGCTTCAATGAAATGATGTTAGGAGGCAAACAAGGATTCACCACTTCAAAATCGTAATCTTCGGTTTCTCCGTAAGGCCCTTGTTGTCCGCATGGGAAAAGCGGAGTTGTAAATACCGGCCCGCTTGAACCTAACTGTATACGCATACGTGTGATACCGTTCTTAGCTTCCAACGGCACAGTAACAGGTATCGTAATGCTTTGCTGTCCACTGTTTGAAGAGTGCACCAAAAAGTGTCTCAAGCCGCCCGGTGGTGGCACCAACTCAGATGGAGAACCGTTTACATCAAACGTATCGTTTTGGTTCCAATCTACATATACATTTATCTTGCCTGAATATCCTGTTCCCTCAAAAGGGATGGTCACTTTTACTGTTACAGTCTTTCCGGCATCTTGCTTCACATACATATTGGCAACACCCGAATAGTTGGTATATCCCGCAGTACCTGTACCTGTGCATACTGTAGTATTTGAGAAGTTCTCAATTCCACCTGTGGTGGTTACGTTGCTCATGTAGATAGGAGAAGTACATCCACCGATGGCATAAGTGGAGGTACAATACTGGGCGTCAACGTTTTGCACAGCGAACAGTGCAACGATGGCCATTATAAGAGTAGCATATCTTTTCATAGGATTTAACTTTTAGTTAAAGGTTTAATTTTCAGTTAAATAAACATGATATTTATCACAATTTAAACATTTTAGTAATGGCAAAAAAGTATTCGACTATGAAATATTGATTAAAGATGAAAACGAGTTGTAGCATGAAAAGCAATAAATTGCATACTTATGAAAAGAGCATATTTCCATGTAACGGCACTTATAACCATCTGCTGTTTTGCAATTGTAACCTATACGTCTTGCACTAAGGATAAGGCAGACAGCACTACCATCACCAATACGCCCAAAATGATAGATTATCAACGTATCATTCAGTGCCATGCAAACAACAATCCACTGCCATCGCAAATAACCACGGCATTGGAAGGCTCTTGGTTGTGGACGTTCAGGGAATGTCCTTTTTATGGAGAGAACACCTATGCCACCAAACAAGTTGTGGTAAAATTCACCGATGCAGGTGTGTACAGCGTAACAGAAAACACGGTTGTGGTGGCGCAAGGCACATGGACCTTAACCAAAAAGAACGGAACGGGCGAATGGCAAATAGAAGTGCAACAACCCAGCGAATATCTTTACGGCCACATTTATATATGCGGGAACGAACTGCTGTTTGAAGACAGCTATCGCGACGGGTGCAATAATTTGTTTGAGAAAAAATAAGGGCTACTCCATCACCCACCACACACCTTCTTCTATAAGTTGGGCGTAAGGCACATAGCCTCTATCCAACACAAGGCTGCCCATACGTGCAGAACCTATAGTGTGCTGCTCCTCTTTGCGCTGAAGGCTACTCATGATGAGCTGCGCATTCTCTTTGTCGTTTACGGAAACAAGACGTTGCACGATGTTTGTGGCATCGGACTCATCCAACTCATCTCGATGCTCTCCATGTAATGGATATAACACAATGAGGCTTCCTTCGTGCAGTTGTTCAAGTTGTTGTACGGATTCAATTTTATGCCACATAATAAAGTCGGGGGTTTCCTGCAAAATAAGACATGTTCTTTATTAAACCATGCCTACTCTTCATCGAATCGCCACCATACATTTTGAGCGATCGCTTCTTCGTAGGTAATGATAACAGGAGCCATTATACCGCTGTTGTACATACCCAGTATGGGATCGCTGTGTGCACTGCCATATATGAAGTTGAGACTTATCACTCCGTCTTCGTTGCTGCCCACCACTCTTGGTGAAATATTTTCAGGATTCGCATTGTCGAACACTTCGGCAACCTTTCCGTCTATCGGATATTTGATGAGTACATCTCCCGTATCAAGGCTTTGCAATTGTGCTATGTCTGTTACTTTCTTCCACATGGTATATTGTTTATTGTAAAATACGGAGTAATGACGTTTAATAGATGCAACAAGATTGTTAAAGCTTATTTTCAATGTTCGCCTTCTTCTTAGCCATATAAGAAACTACCAACAATACGCTTGCTATATTATATGCTGCAAAATACCTGTACTCAAGCACAGGGAACAATGCAAAATGCAATATGACAGTCATTAACACAATGAATGCTGTATTGCGAATAAACACATCACGACAGAAACATAATAAGAGCAGTGCAAAAAAGTAGAAGTAATAACCCTTATCTAAAAAGACCGTCCATTGTCCTTTTAATTGCTTCGGGATATGATACATAGCCAATCGTGACTTTATTTTTTGCAACATAGGTTGCGAAGACTCAGGCATGAACTTTAGCACAACTAATACGATCAGAACTGATACTATCAAACCTATGTATCCAAACAAAAGCTTCTTTCTGTTTTTTATTAATATTGCTGCAATAACGATCAAAGCAAAAGCGAGATTATCTACAAATGCAAAAACAGATAAGAACACTACTGCTAACAGTGATGATAGATTGCGATTGGTATAGATAAGATATATGGATAGAAGCAGTAAAAAAGAAGATACTGCAGCCGGCGATGCATCGTTTTGAACATGTGCCATGCCCGGCAAAAAAGCTATGATAGCTGCCAACAGAAATGCATGAGGCTTACCGATCAAACCTACCAACCATATGTAAGATAAAACAATAATAAAGAACACAGCTGCATATACCGGTAATAACACAGATAACCAAAGAGGCATCCCGAACCATCGCAGCACTATACAAACCCATGTACTGATGGAATTGCTACGTGCCTGAGCCATATGTTTACTAAAGCCTTCTGTACTTGTATATGACTCATAGCACTTAACACAGCTTTTGTAAGAGGTGAGGTAGTAATAGCTATTTTCAGAAACGATATGCTCAAGCTCATTATAGACGGTCTCTTTTATATCGCTTACATCATCCTGAAAATACTGTTCAACAACAGCCATAAAAGGAACGATATTCCAACGAATATTATCTCCTGCATTGTTGACCTTGGCCACAAAAAACACAGCATACAATACGATCAATATGTCGAACGGTCTTGCGTACTTCATGCTTCGGACAACTCAGGTGTTTTGTATGATAAAATGTATTGAAAAAGCATTACCATTATCAGTAGTTCATATACCACAAAAAAGCGTTCTTCAACAGAGGGGAATAAAGCCAAATGGAGTATAAAAGTCACCGCAGTTATGCTCATGAACTTTTTAATCTCCTCCGACCCTATCCATAACTGCATACATGCTACAGCTACGAAAAATATGAAGTACGGCTGCCTGATATGCACTAAAAAGACGAGCTGAACATGTAGCCAGTACTTATCTATCGACTTTAAAAAGTCAAACATAGATAGCCAGTCAGAACTATTGCCCAGCAACACCGGTACTGCCCAAAATGCCAATAGCAGTGCAGCTACTGCAATGATAGCGTATACAGGCTTAGTCAGATTTTTACCATACGTATAATAAGCAGTAACCACAGCCAGAACGGCATAGTCTATGCGTGCGAGTAGCATTAATACCATCAGCGCTATCACTACATATTTATTACACTTCGCCGATATTGCAAAGAACATAGCAAAAGCAAGCATGGTTGCCAACGCATCTGGAGTTATCAGGTTTTTTAACGAGATGACCACGGGTGATATTGCTACACCAATTACTATTAAGTAAACCCACGGTCTGGGCACTATACGCAATAGCCAGGCCATAAGTATCAATAACAATAGGCACACACTTGCAACGCAAGGGATAGCTGCAGCAGCACTTAATGAAAAACCTGCTTTGTAAAAAAGAAAGATCAAAGCTGTATACAGTGGCTTTACCCGGTGATAACCCATCTTCCATTCAAAATGAGTCACATCATAATACATCTTGCTTCTCGGGCTTTCTTTGCTGGTATACTCCCATACCACGTTTGGCGGACAAACACGTTTTATCTCATCAAAAACAGTAGTATGTATTTCATCAATGTTGTTGGTGCCATAGCTGAGTGCAACTGACATGTAGCTTACAGGATCCATACCCATGTAAGATGGCCTTGCTGTAGTAGCTACTACTACTACAAGCAGCAAACCAAAAGCAACATCAAATACTCTTCCTTTATGCATTTATCATCACTAAGATAATCGTATAGACATAACAATTGAACTCACTGCTATTCACTTATTTTAACCATTTCTAAATATGCCGTAAGGTTTGTTTTTGAGGAACGTCTTATATTTGCAATCAGAATCTACCGCATATGAAACTGTAATACATGCATCCATCTGAATGATGGGTGCCATCTCCGACAAAATTTGTGCTTATGCCGACAGGCGTAGGCATCACTGTTTTCATTTATTTACTATTGTTTAAATTTTAAGACATGTCGCAGCGTGTTACAAACTCACGTTTCATAAATATATTTCGCCTGCTCAAAGAAGCGGTTAACGGCGAAGAAAAAGAATACACCACAGGAAGTATAGACCGTGCAATATTCATGCTATCGATACCAATGATACTGGAGATGTCCATGGAATCATTGTTCGCTTTGGCGGATGCATTCTTTGTCAGCAGATTGGGCACCGATGCCATTGCCACTGTGGGGCTTACGGAGTCTTTGTTGTTCGTGGTGTACTCCCTTGCCATTGGCGTAAGTATGGGTACCACAGCCGTAGTAGCCAGACGTACGGGTGAAAAGAACAAAGACGGTGCCGCCCATGCGGGTATGCAAGCCATTTACATAGGTGTTGCATTAAGCATACTTATCGGCATTGTAGGTATTGTTTTTGCAAAAGACCTTCTGAAACTTATGGGCGGTAGCCCCGAACTTATAGAAGAAAACTACCTGTATACCGTCATACTGTTGGGTAGCAATGTGGTGATACTTTTGTTGTTCTTAATTAACGGAATATTCCGTGGTGCAGGCGATGCATCCATCGCCATGCGTTCGCTTTGGTTGGCCAACCTACTGAACATAGTATTGGATCCATTACTGATATACGGCCTTGGCCCGATAGAAGGTATGGGACTGAAAGGTGCCGCCATAGCAACAGCCATAGGCAGAGGTACGGGTGTGCTGTATCAGATATACCACTTGTACAAAGGCAAAGGAATGATAAAGGTATTGCGCAAACATATGGGCATAGACGTGCCCATCATCGGCAACTTGTTAAGGCTGTCATTAGGTGGTACGGCTCAGTTCCTTATCGCATCTGCAAGCTGGATATTTTTAGTGCGCATCATAGCCAAGTTTGGCAGTAATGCCATTGCGGGATATACCATCGGTATCAGGATGATAGGCTTCACAATCTTACCGGCATGGGGCATGTCTAATGCGGCGGCCACACTGGTGGGGCAAAACCTTGGTGCCAAGCAACCGGAGCGTGCAGAGCAGTCGGTTTGGCGAACAGCGTTTTTCAATATGATATTCCTTGTATCGGTGGCCATAGTGTTTACCATATTCGCACCGTGGATCATCGGCATATTCAGTACAGAGCCTGAAGTATTGAAGTACGGTATAGAATGCTTGCGCTATGTATGTGCGGGCTATCTCTTTTACGGATACGGTATGGTCTTGGCACAATCCTTCAACGGAGCGGGCGATACCAAAACGCCGACCATCATCAACTTTTTCGGCTTCTGGGTATTTCAGATACCATTGGCATATGTATTGGCCAACTCGCTTGCGTGGGGACCCAAAGGCGTGTTCTGGGCGATAGCAATAGCTGAGAGTGCGATGGCGATTGCAGCCATGCTCATATTCAGACGAGGCAAATGGAAAACGATCGAAGTATAAACAATAAAGCCCCGCAATGCGGGGCTTTATTATGTTATTAACCGACAATTATGCCTATCTTACTACGAACTTAAAACCAAACTTATGAACCGTAATTTTTCTAAACGCACAATATTGTTATGTGCATTATTTGCAGCCCTATCTGTTTCGTGTAACAAGTCGTCTACAAGTTCGGGTGGAGGCTCAACGCCAACTCCTTCACCAACACCGTCTCCTTCACCCTCTCCATCTCCTACACCAACACCAAGCTTGGAATTTAAAGTGAACAACGTACTACACAAGGGGCAATTCGTTGGAGGTAATAAAAACACTTCTGCAAAAGCCATAACGTTGAACTACTACTTTATGATAGACACCGTAAGGTATAATGTAACGTTAGGAACACAGAAGTATGCAGGTGTCGGCAAGTACAGTGACAGCACTTTCTCAAGTTTTCAATTTGCAAGACAGTTTAATACAGATACAGTATGGAATACCCTGTGGCATGGCGAGGTCATATACGACGTCACAAAAGACGACAACACATATATTCAAGGTACTTTTGCCGGAAAAGTAGGCTTGCATCTTAGTAGCAGTATCGATGTATTTGATTCCGCAACAATTACCGACGGCAAATTTGTAGGCAAGTGGTAATAAAAAACTTATCCGTGTAATAAAGCCCTGCGATGCGGGGCTTTATTGTTGCGCTAAAAATTGCTGCACTATTTGGTTAACTTTAGTAACCTAAAGGCAGCGTTATGAACAAGCGAGAGTTCCTTAAAACATCTTCACTGCTCGGGTTGGGCAGCTTGGTTCAATTCACAGCATTGGCAAAAGCCATTGAAGAGTACAGCGATACCAAGGATGAAGACATGCCTTCGGAAGAATCGTTTTGGAGAGCCGTACGTGCCGACTATGTACTACCCAACGACTACATCTATTTGGAGAACGGCTATTATAACATCATGCCGTCTAAAATAGCACTTGACTACGAAAGCAATATCACCGACGTGAATTACTTGGGCGCGTACTATATGCGCAACAATCAAGCAGACAATAAAAAACGTGTGACCGCAAAACTTGCCGACCTTGCAGGCTGTCCTGAAGATGAACTCATAATCACCCGCAACACCACAGAGTCGTTGGACATGATAATAAGCGGACTGGATTGGCGGAGGGGAGACGAAGCCATTATGGCCGAGCATGACTATGGTGCCATGCTCAACATGTTCAAACAAGTGAGTAAACGCTATGGCATGGTCAATAAAACACTGTCTGTACCGTTGCACCCAAAAAGTGATGAAGAGATAGTAAGTCTATACGAAAACGCCATCACACCAAAGACTAAACTGTTGATGGTATGCCATATGATAAACATCACCGGACATGTGTTGCCTATTCGTAAAATATGCGACATGGCACATAAGCATGGCGTACTTGTAATGGTGGATGGCGCACACACCATTGCTCACTTGAACTTTAAAATACCGGAACTTAATTGCGACTTCTACGGAGCCAGCCTACACAAATGGTTGAGCGCACCATTAGGTTGCGGTATGCTGTACGTAAAGAAGGAAAACATCTCCAAGATATGGCCACTATTTGCCGAAGACGACAAACCCGAAGACGATATACTGCGACTGAACCATACCGGTACACACCCGGTAGCCACCGACCTGACCATAGAAAATGCCATAGACTATTACAGGGTAATGGGTGCTGAAAGGAAAGAAGCACGACTACGTTACTTGCAAGAATATTGGACATCGAAAGTCCGAGGCATAACGAATGTGATGGTGAACACACCTCTGGAACCGGAACGTAATTGCGCCATAGCCAATGTAGGCATCAAAGGAATGAAGCCCGCGGACATGGCCAAAACACTGTTCGACAAATACCGCATATACACAGTAGCCATAGACAAGCCAGGTGTGCAGGGTTGCCGCATCACACCGAATGTGTTCAACACTACGGATGAGTTGGATAAGTTGGTGGCGGCGATAAAAGAAATGGCCGCCTAAAGGCAGCCATCTTTTGTGATCATACTTACTGTAATGTTATTGCGGACCTGCTGCTGCGTTGCGGTGCTGCATGATGTCCCTGTCGAAAAGGTAGATACCACTCTTATCGTCGCCTACCAATTCAAGTTTATCGTTGAGGGTGCGGGCAAGGCGTTCTTCTTCTATCTGCTCGGACACATACCACTGCAAGAAGTTGTGCGTGGCGAAATCGCGCTCGTCCAGTGCCATACCCACAAGGTCGTTGATGCTTTTGGATACTTTTATTTCGTGCTTCAAAAACTCCTCGAACACACGGTTGAGCGATGTGAATGTTATGATGGGTTGTGCCAAGGCTGGTATGGTGGCAAAGCCGCCACGCTCGTTGATGTACCTCACCAGCTTGAGCATGTGTACGCGCTCCTCATCCGACTGCAGGTAAAAGAACTCTGTAACGCCATCCAAACCGGGCTGTATCTCCGCCCACGATGCCATGGCCAAATAGGCTTGTGAAGACTGTGCCTCCATAGCTATCTGCGCATTCAGCGCCTCCTGTATTGTTTTTGAAAGCATGTGTTTGTGTTTTGTACAAGATACAAAAAAAGCGGCCATACGGCCGCTCTGGAAAGTATGTATATAATGTTGTCTTAGTTCATACCGTCGGTTTCTGCATCGCGGTTTACCTTTTTCACCAAGCCTTGCAGTACATTGCCCGGTCCTACTTCGGTAAACTTACCCGCACCATTCTTCAGCATATGCTCCACGGTTTGTGTCCAGCGTACGGGTGAGGTCAACTGATTGATAAGATTGCGCTGTATCATAGCAGGATCTATATATGGGCTTGCATCCACGTTTTGATACACAGGGCAGCTCGGGTTGCCGAAGTGTGTGGCCTCAATTGCTGCTTGCAATTCTTCTTTGGCAGGCTCCATCAGCGGTGAGTGGAATGCCCCACCCACTTGCAATACCAATGCACGGCGAGCACCTGCTTCTTTCAGCAGTTCGCAGGCTTTGTTCACACCGTCTATACTACCGCTTATCACCAATTGGCCGGGGCAGTTGTAGTTGGCAGGTACCACCACATCGTCTGTGATGCCGGCACATATCTCCTCCACCTTGGCATCTTCCAATCCTATAATGGCCGCCATTGTGGATGGGTTTATCTCACAAGCTCTTTGCATGGCTGCGGCACGTTGTGCCACCAGTTTCAAGCCGTCCTCAAAGCTGAGTACTTTGTTGGCCACCAATGCGGAGAACTCTCCCAATGAGTGTCCCGCCACCATATCGGGATGTATGGCTTCGCCCGAAAGAAAACGGATAACGGAATGTAAGAATACCGCAGGCTGTGTCACCTTGGTTTGCTTCAGGTCGTCGGCACTGCCCTCGAACATGATGTCCGTAATGCGGAAGCCGAGTATCTCGTTTGCCTGTTCAAAATATTCTTTGGCAACGGAGTTGCTCTCGTACAGCTCTTTTCCCATACCGGTGAACTGTGCACCTTGTCCCGGGAATACGTATGCGTGTTTTACCATGAATAATCAATCTGTTTGTACGGGGCTAAAATAGAAAATCATCGGCAAAGCAGGCAATATTATAATCGGTGCTTATGGGCGTATTATTCGCGATTTCAACAGCCACTGTAATTTTGCGGTATGAATTGGATAGAGTTGACAGACGAGGCACAATTGGATGCCATCATCGAAGAAAGCAAACAAGCACCTGTGGTCATTTTCAAGCACAGCACCCGCTGCAGCATCAGCAGTATGGCCAAAAACAGGTTGGACAAAGCGGACAATCCCGATAATATGAAATTCTACTATCTGGACCTGATAACCTACCGCCCCATAAGCAACAAAATAGCGGAGGTGTTTCAAGAACATCACGAAAGCCCACAAGTATTGTTGATAAGGAACGGTGAGTGCGTGTATGAAGAGAGCCACAACGGCATCAACATAGACGACATAGTGGAAGCGGCGGCGTAGTTATACGGCTTTGCCCTTCCATCTGCCACTGCGTAGGTACAGGTAGCTTATCAATACCAAACTGCCCCAGTATACAAACTCGGATGCCCATGCCCATGTGAGGGACAGATGCATACGCTCTATGGCTATGTAGCAGTAGACCAAATAGCTGCCCACGCATATCACTTCTATTATGAAGTTGGCGCGTGTATTACCCGTACCTATAACAGCGTTGAACAACACCGTAGCCACACCCATGATGATGGACGATATGGATATGATGCGTAGGCTAGGTATGGCAAATTCTATCAACTCGTGCTCGTTGCGATAGAGTGCAAGAAACTCGTAAGCGAATAGATTGAGCAAGATGCACAGCCCCAATGCGTATATCACCGCCAACTTACTGATGCGTATGGCCACAGGTATCACCAAGCGTTGCTTGCCCTGCCCCATAACATTGCCCGCCATGGTATTGCATGCCGATGCCAACGACCACAGTCCGATACCGGCTATACCTATCACACTGCGCAATATTTGACTGGCCGCCAACTCGCGCGTACCCAAGTGCTCCACAAATATGAAGAACACCTGCCAACCGCCGATGCTGAATACGAATTGCAATATGAGCGGTGAGGATATGATTAGCGAACGTTTTGCCAATTGCAGGTCGAACTTACGGGTGGAGAAAATGGGAAATTTCACTTGCATCTTCTTGATATAAAAGATGCTGAACATGGTGATACCGAACGCCACCTCTCCTATCACAGATGCCAAGGCCGCACCCACCAATCCCATCTCGGGCAAACCGAGCTTACCGAATATCAATCCGTAGTCGAGTACAATGTTTACAAGGTTGCCCACGATGGAGCCATGTATCAAATATTTGGATTGACCTGTTGCGATATAAAACGCATTGGCCAATTGTGTGAGCATCAAAAACGGAATACCCATCGCGCGCACTTCGAGAAATTGAGCACTCAACTTGGCGTTGACGCTGTCGTGCAAGGTCATCTCGAACAATATAGGTGCAAGGAACACCGATACAGACATAATAGCCAAGCCGAACAGCAGACACAGCATTACTCCGTTGGTGAACGTACGCGCCACACCTGTATAGTTGTTCTCTCCCGCCCTGCGCGAAAGTTGTACCTGTATACCACTGGTGAGCCCGTGCCCTACCATGGCCAATATCATATAAAAGATACCCGCCATACCGTTCACCGCCAACTCCTGCTCGCCCAGCCTGCCGAGGAAGACGGTATCGGTCATGAAGCTGATCTGCGGGATGAGCATAGCCAAAGCTATCGGCGCAGCCAACTTGATGATATCCCTATTACTGATAGATAATTGCACGGTATAACGTTAAAAAACGGCGCTCATACCTGAATAAGTCGCCGATGTATGATAGCTTTGCATGTTCGGCAGTGTTGCCGATTGTGCAAGTGTCGCAAATTTATTCTATAATTGTGTGCTTTCTATGTCTACAGTCACAAATAGTACTTTAAACGAGCAGATATACAAGGTTCATACCGGAGAAGGGCTGATCAACTCTGTGGCCAGGATAAACATCGTCCTGATGCCGAGAGCCATTTGCGTGGCAGGATTCAGCGACCGTGGCGACCTGCTGATGATAAAGTACAACGACTACAAGCGCGAATTGCCGCCGTGGATCATAGATTTCTACGAACATCAATTCTTGAACGAGCAAATGTTGGGCGCACCGCACAAGGTGACGTCCGTATTCATAGCATCTGAAAAGAATATGGTGGTGCCTGAGGTGCTGCACAAACAGCAAGAATCATCCGAGTGGCTGCGCAAAATTCATTTTGTGGAAGGCAACGAGGTGATAAACGACCACCATCTGCGCGAAGACAAGGCGTTTTATGTATATGCTTGGCCATCGGCGGTAAAGAGCTTGGTGAACAGATACTTCACCAAAGCAAGGGTGATACCATTTGCCACTTACCAGTTTTACAAACCATTCAAAGCGGAGAGTGCATTGCAGTGCGGGCTGACCAATGGTTACGCCTTCGCCACATTGTACAAAGACCGTGAGCTTACTTGGCACCAGTCGTTCGAGTTTTCCAATGCTGAGGATGTGGCTTACCAAATAAAACTTGCCATGAAGGAGTTTGGCGTTCCGAACGATATGCTCTTTCAATGTACCACCATCTGCAAAATGCTGACACCTAACATCACGGGGTTGATGCAATACTTCCCTGCGTTGAAAGACGGCACGGGCAATGTGGTGAGCAACGACCGCTCTTGGGTGAGTACCATTTACTTATTACAACAGCTGTACGCATGCGCATTGTAGGCGGACAATTCAGAGGAAGAAGATTTACACCGCCTGCAAAAACTCCTGCAAGGCCCACTACCGATATAGCCAAAGAGGGATTGTTCAACACCCTGACCAATATGATAGACCTCGAGGGTATAAAAACCTGCGACTTGTTTGGCGGTACAGGCAGCATCAGTTACGAGTTGGCATCGCGCGGTGCGGCAGACCTTACGCTTATAGAGCAAGACAGGGGCAACATCACCTTCATACAACGTACGGTGAAGGAGTTGGGCATAGCCGATCAATTCAACATCATAAAAGGTGAGGTGTTTCGCTTTATGAAGCAGAGCACCGAGCAATACGATTTTATATTTGCAGGGCCTCCTTATGCGCTGCAAAACATAGACGATATAGCCATACTGGTGTTTGAACATAATATGTTGGCACCGGGTGGTATATTTGTATTGGAGCACACACCACGGAACGACTACCAACAGCACGAACGATTTTTGAAGATGAAGAACTACGGTACCACGGTGTTCAGCTATTTCACTCAACCAAACGACGAGTAACATGGAAAGGATATGTTTATTCCCCGGCACTTTCGACCCGATGACCCTCGGGCATGTGGATGTTATCAAACGTAGCGTACCATTGTTCGACAAGCTGATAATAGCCATTGGGGTGAATGCGAACAAAACACCCATGTTTACCGTAGAGCAACGCACCGAGTGGATACGCGAAATCTTCAAAGACTACCCCACCATCGAGGTGACCAACTATACAGGACTGACTATCAACTACTGCAAAGAGGTAGGCGCCAACTTTATGATGCGCGGCATACGTTATATAGCCGACTTTGAATACGAGAAGGCCATTGCCGATATGAACCGCATGTTGGCTCCCGAGGTGGAAACCATATTCTTGACCTGCGCACCCGAGTACTCTACCATTTCTTCTACCATAGTGCGCGATGTGATACGCAACGGCGGTGATGTTAGCCAGTTTGTACCGAGCGAGATAAAGGTGTAGGTGTGGAACACTCTTCAGACACCATACAACATCTTACAATAGTAACATGGAACTGCAATGGTGCATTAAGAAAAAAGTTTCATCTGCTTGATGAAGTCCACGCTGATTTACACATTATCCAAGAATGTGAAAACCCATCACAGACTAATGACGCTAATTACATCGACTGGGCTAAAAATTACCTTTGGACAGGAGATAATAAAAATAAAGGGTTAGGAATTTTCGCCAAAGAACATTTCAATTTATCAAGGCTAAACTGGTCTCCTCAATACGATGAAAATGAGGCGAAATACTTTCTGCCTTGCTCAGTTAATGACAGCTTTAATTTATTAGCAGTTTGGGCGCACAAAAACAACTCACGCAAATTTGAGTATATCGGACAAGCTTGGCAATACTTCACCATAAATACAAATGAGTTAAGAAACATCATAATTGCAGGTGACTTAAACAGTAACACTATATGGGACAAGCCTAAAAGATACTGGAATCATTCTGATGTGGTTAATATGCTATCACAAAAAAACATTATCAGCCTTTATCATGATTTTGAAAACGAGCAGCAAGGAAAAGAAACTACTCCTACATTGTTCTTACAGAAAAACATTGAGAAGCCTTACCATATAGATTACATCTTTTCTGATCTGCGGATATTAAAAGACAAGTCCACTTTATCAATAGGCAAACCAGAAGAGTGGCTAAAGCATAGTGACCACATGCCCGTTATTGCGGATTTGGTTTTCAAATGATAAGATTCTCATAAAGCACAACATTCACTAACTTTAGTAGATGCAACCTTACTATCACTTTTTATTCATGATGCTACTTGGCTTTTCGGCACATTCAAGTTCTGCACAGAATTATTTCGAGTACCATACCAATATCATAAAGGCAGAGCAACAGATATTCGTAGAGGAACATTTCAATGAAGGACTGGAAACATACCTCAACACATTCAACCGGTATGACTTTGTCTTTCTGAACGATTGCATGACGGCTCTCCAAATAGCCTTACATGCCGAGGACGAAAATGCTTTTCTGAAAATAGCGAACAAGGCTACTCAAAACGGCCTTATGCCACGCCACTTACTGAAGATGGCCTACATCAACAAACACCCTATATACCAAAAGTACAAGGATAGCATCATCAGCATGTACAAAATTAATAGGACACATTATCTGAAGCGTATAGACACTGCTGCACTAAAGAAGATGTACCATCTATACGCTATGGATCAGCTGGTGAAAAACAGGGGTCAAAACGAGAGCAATGCAGACTATAACTCCAGGTACTCGCAACAGATAAAAGAGACCTTCAAAAATTTTCAAGCGCTAACCCATCAGCATGGCTGGCCGTCTGATAAGGTTATGGGAATATACCAGTCGGACATAATGAAGGAGCTACAAATTGCTCAGCCAGACATGATTGACTATTACTACAAGTATAAAGACCAATACAATATTCGAGAAGGGCAGTTCCAAGAAGATGAGACAGACTTTTGCCAGTCATTCTTTTGGGCAGTTTTAGCTCACTATGGTCATCATATAAGCTATCAATATTATAATGACGATTTCTATCTGGAGCAGATAAAAAAGGGCAACATACACCCCGACGACTTAGGTTACTTAATAGACTTCAAGCATTGGAACAGTAATAAGGAAACAATTTTAGCAGCAGCCAATAAGGGTGAGTTCTTTGGGAAACTTCCCGCATCTACACCTATCACAGACGTACGATACTATATAGCACCTACCAACACGTTAAATGCTGTACACCAAAAGTTTTATTTAGCTCCGTTGGAGGTAGAGATGGCCAAAGCAAGGTTCATGAAAAAGTATGGACTACAGTTAACTTTCGGAAATGGTGGCTCAAGAATCTAACTCCCCACTCTGCGCTCCATGGCTTTGTGACGGTTGAAGCGCTTGGTCTCGAATTGCAGTCGTTTGAAGATGAAGTACAGCACCAAGCCATCGTCTATCCAACCCACTATAGGTATCCAGTCAAAATCAAAAGGGGTAACCACATACAACAGTCCCAACACCACGATCAATGTCGTGAGGAAAGACATTTTGTAATTGCCCATGCGTATTTCTTTCAGCATGCACCACAGGGTTTTTCTGTTGCGGAAAAGCTGTGCGCCTTCGCGTACATGCTTGCCTGTGGTCAGTGAGCTTGCTTTTTTGATTGTAGAAATTCTCTCCATCACATATCCCATTTGATTGATTACAATACAAAAGTAAGTAGCCCGATGTTTCAGTACTGTTAAGGGCATGCCTACACTGTGTTAAAATAAAAATCCCCGTGCTTTTGCACGGGGACCACAGGCTTTCGCCTTATGTAATGTTGATCAAAAATTCCACTTCATGAATCAACTAGTTGATGCTCAATCTTTGTACGGCGTCTTTACCGTCCACTGTCAATCTCACAATATACAAACCCGATTGCAATTGAGCGGTATGTATGGTGTATGTATACATACCCGCAGCGGTTTGCAGTCTGTCGTTCAGCATCAACCTGCCTGTCATGTCATATACTTGTACGGTAGCTTCTTTGGCTCCTGTGTTTATGTCGTATACCAGTGTCACATTGCTGCCGTTGGATGGGTTCGGGTACAATGTCATCAGTGCTTCCGTTTTACCGTCTACACCTGCCACGCTTGCAGTGTATACGGTCTGCTTGTTAAAAACATACTTACCCGTAGCACTCTGAAAGTCTGTGAACCATAGTTTCCATACGCTGTACTCGCCTATTTCTTTATCCCATGTTTTCACGAAGTATACCAAAGAGTCCTTTATATCGTAGCCTGTACCGTTGAAAGATTTCCAATCGTAACCGATGGTGTTTATCTCCGAATTGTCGTTGTGCGACTGCCAGTTCATGTACGTGCTTACATTCGGTATATTGTCTACCTGTACGGTACGCGCACCTCTGTTGTGCAACACACCTGTAACGTTGTATGCTGTAGGCACGAATGATGTGTATTGAGTAAACAAGATGTCCCACTTGGTAAAGTCAGGCTCACGGTTGAGCGACTTGTTGTCAACAATGGAAAAGTATGCGAAGTTTCTACTAGCGAAATTCGACTTATCAATACTGGCCGTAGTTTCGTTGGAACCGTCAAGGTTGGCAAACTTGAACGTATACACACCGCTCAACAGCTTTTCAATGAAGAGCTTTTTGTAATCACCGTTCACCAATTTGATAACGTATAGTGAATCGCCTTTGATGGTGTGTGTAGATACATCGTATTTACCCCAATCCAGATCGAACGGATCCGATGGGTCTGAATATGCACCCATGGCACCGTAGGTCCAAGAAGTATCTGAATTGTAACGAGCTGTCCACGTGCTCAGGCCGTTGGTATCTACTGTACTCCATGCACCCTTATCACCTTTTGGATAGTTCCACAACATCACGCCCGACTCGGAGTTGATACGAATAGTTGCATATATCTCAACCATATCGAATGCCAAATCCCAATTGTCTTTGGCTACGGTAGCTTGCTTACCGGTCAACATGCTGTACCAAACTTGGTTGGCATATCCTGCTCCTATTTCCACACTGTCTGCCGTTTGGGCAAAAGTTGTGGCCATGCTTCCCACCAAAATCGCCGATAGTATCAGTTTTTTCATCATCTGCTTATTTATTGTATAAAATTTGAATTATTGCCTTACGATGACACAAAGGTAAATGCGCTAAAACGTTTAGTCCTTTCCAATTCGGGAAAAGCGTTGTCTAAATCGGGAAATGGGGCGCTTTATTACAATAGCATGACAGAAGCGGTGGCAATTACCAATTGACACCCGCCATATGCATCACCTCACGGATGGCTTCGTAAGATTTGTTGGCCAATGGACCCAACTCATCCACCGGTACCCAACGTACTTCTTGAATGTTCTCCTCTGCTTGTGGTATGGGCTCTTCTTTGGAGGTACCGGTCATATTGTACCAAGCGGTACATTTCAGCAGGTTTTGTTTCTTCTGCGAATACACGTGATAGGTATCGCATATCTTTTCGCCCAGTTTGAGTTTTTGCAGGCCTGTTTCTTCGCTCACTTCGCGTATGCTGCACTCTTCTATGGTCTCACCGTCATCGCATTTGCCCTTGGGCAGGTCCCACTTACCGCGGCGGAATATCATCAGCACTTCGCCACGCTCGTTGCGCACCACACCACCACCCGCATCTATGGGTGTGTATATGGCATGCAGCTCTTCTTGCAGGGAACGTTGAGAAAAATCTTCGATAATGGCGCCGAGTGTGGCGGGCTTGTTGATATGCTCCACAGACAGGCGAAAGCTGCGCGGGAAAGCCCCCTCGAACCTTATGTAACCACCTGCTATCGGATTTTTTGCTATATAAGCATCCGCATCCGTTGTCAGTATCAACGGCTTATTATTGATGTATATCTTTTGCACAAAGTCCATGCGGGATGTTTGTAAACTTACCTATTTGGCGTAGGTTTGAGCCGTTTATGAGTACAGCAAAACATTTCGCCGAAAAACTGTTGCAAATTAAAGCATTGCAAATCAACATGCAAAACCCATATACATGGGCTTCGGGTTGGCATTCGCCTGTATACTGCGACAATAGGAAGGTATTATCATATCCTTACATACGCGATTTTGTAAAAAGTGAGTTGGCCAATATGGTGTTGGAGCAATATCCCGATGCCGAAGTGATAGCGGGTGTGGCGACAGCGGGCATACCGCATGGAGCCATGGCTGCAGACCTGCTGAAGCTGCCGTTCATATACGTGCGCAGCAAGCCGAAAGAGCACGGCATGGGCAACCAGATAGAAGGTGTGTTGCAAGAAGGCCAAAAAGTGGTGGTGATAGAAGACCTTGTATCCACAGGTAAAAGCAGCCTGCAAGCGGTGGATGCCATACGCGCAGCGGGTGGCGAAGTGGTAGGTATGTGCGCATTGTTCACCTACGGTTTTGATGCAGCTGCAAAGGCCATGGAAGATGCTATGGTGCCATTGCATACCATCAGCAACTATCAAGCATTGATGGAAGTGGCAGAAGAGCAAAAACTGATATCCGCAGAGCAGAAGCAATCGCTGGAAGACTGGAGGAAAGGCCCCGATACTTGGGGTAAATAATAACAAACACAGATGGCCTGGCTCAACCTGATACGCTGGCAAAACCTGATCATAATCTTTCTCACGCAATTGTTCTCGTGGGGTTGTGTCATCATGCCGATGCAACACTACTCACCCGTAGCACCCACACTCGATTGGAACTACTTTCTCTTGTTATCACTGTCAACAGTATTGATAGCGGCAGCAGGCTATGCCATCAACGACTACTTTGATGTAAAGATAGATGCCATCAATCGCCCGGATAAACTGATATTGGAGAAACGTATCCCCATGAAGCTCGCGGTGTTGGTACATATAGTACTGAACCTGATAGCCATATTCATGGCCATAGTGGTGGCAAGGCGTGCAGGGCATTACAGCTTCGTGGCATTGCAATTGGGTTGTACGCTCATGCTGTGGTTCTACTCCACCAAGTTCAAAAGAGAGTTTGTAACAGGGAATGTATTGGTAGCTGTGTTGACGGCATTCACCATAGCAGTGCTGATGCTCTATGAAGGAGCAATACATTATTATCTATTTGAAGACTTCTTCATTCAGGGAGTATCGGAACTGATACCTAACCCTGTATGGGTATTAGGCACCTATGCTTACTTTGCCATCATGCTCACGTGGATGCGCGAGATAGTGAAGGATATGGAAGACTTTAAAGGCGATGCAGAGCAGGGCTGTGTAACAATGCCTATAAAATGGGGACTATTACGCAGTGCAAGGTTCACTCAGGTACTGGGAGCGTTAACTGTTACGCCATTGATACTTGGAGCCATCAAACTCCTGAAAGAACAGTGGTATGTACTGGGTATATACACACTACTTGGGCTAGCACTACCCATCATCTTATGGATGTACTACCTGCCTAAAGAGGCCACTACCAAACACTACCATAAAGAAAGCCGTTGGCTGAAAATCATCATGGTATTGGGCGTGGTTTCGCTGGTCATTTACTATTTTCAAACCAATGGATAAAAAGATAGTTCTCGCATCGCAATCGCCACGCAGAAAGCAACTGCTGGAGATGGCGGAAATAGCATTTGAAATACAAGTGGCCGACATAGACGAAACACCACCTACTGATATGCCTGCCGAAGAGGTACCCGAACACCTTGCCAAAGAAAAGGCCGCAGTGATAGCTGCAAAAAATCCCGGTGCTACCATCATAGCCGCTGATACTGTTGTGATACTGAACGGAGAGATACTCAACAAACCCGAAGACGAAGCCGATGCCATCAACATACTGAAAAAACTATCGGGCAATATGCACCGTGTGGTGAGTGGTGTGTGCATACAACATGGTGATACACAAGACGGATTTTCGGTTACCACCGAAGTATACTTCCGTCCACTTACAGAAGAGCAGATAAAACACTACGTGACCAACTACAAGCCATTCGACAAGGCCGGTGCATACGCCATACAAGAATGGATAGGCATCATCGGAATCGAGAAGATTGTAGGCGACTACTACAATGTAATGGGCTTACCCATAGGAGATGTGGTGAGAAGGTTAATTGATTAACGCCACCAATTCCTTACCGGCTAGACTACCTATAGCCACACCCATACCACCCATACGGAAGGCACCGAACACATGTTCTGAAAACTGTTGAATGACGGGCTGCTTGGTATCACCAAATGCCATAATGCCTGCCCATCGCATATCCACTTCGAATGGCGTGTTTGGTATGATTATCTCTCTGAGTTTCTCTTCCAGTTTGTTTTGGATGGTATCGGTGACGGTTAATTCATCGGTGGCTTCTCCTTGCATGTCTTCATTTCTACCACCGCCAATCAATATGCGTCCGTCTATTTCGCGGAAATAATAATAACCTTCATTGAAATGGAATATACCTTTCAACTTCAAACCCGAAATAGGCTTGGTAATCAAAATCTGTCCCCTACCCGGAACAACATCCGCTTCAGGCAGCAATGATTTTGTAAAAGCATTCGTACATATGCAAAGCGTATCGCATTTAAAGTCGATACCTGAACCTGTATAGACTGTTACGCCATCGGCATCCTCTTCATAGCTCACAACCTCAACACCTGTTTTTATCTCTATCCCCTGCTGCATAGCATAGTCAACCAAAGAGCGCATCATCATGCCTGTATGCAATGCTCCTTCACAGGTATTTTCTATAAGTGCTGTAATATGCGCTTGTGCAAACCCGAGATCCGTTAATTTTTCATCGACTCGCCGAAAGGCATCTTGCCCCGTTACGGGCTTTAACAATGAGTTCAGGTAATCTATTTTATCAAGGGCATATTCTTCCTGCTTACTTATCAGCTCATGACTGCCGGTTGCAGCGTAGCCTATGTTATCGTCACCTAATCTGTCACGCAGCAGCTCCAACCCTCGTTTGCGTCGCTCAAACAGTGCCACCACCTCATCTTCGCTCATATGTCGGAGGTCTGCCAACAGCTCCGTAACGCTGCCCATACAGGCAAATCCCGCATTTTTGGTGCTCGCTCCTGTGGGTAACAATCCGCGCTCCAACACCAGCACTCTACTGCCCGGATATTTAACCCTTAGTTCAATGGCGGTACTCAGGCCGACGATACCCGCACCTATGATAATATGGTCGTATTTGTGAAAGCTTTGTTGTTCCCAGTAGCTGAGCATAGCGCAAAGTAAAAATCTTTCTTAATTTGGCGTTATGAAACAGATGTTATTGATGTTCCTTTTGTTGCCTGCTCTTGCGATGGCACAGGATAAACAAGAAAAAAAGCATAAAGACTGGGATGGTTGGATGATAAAAGACTGTCAGAACTTCGCCATCAGCGAGCTGACGGCCAAAGACGGTGAGGCCTACAAAGAGATAGGTGCCGACTATATCAATGAGAATACCAAAGTTATATACATCTCTCGTCAGCCATACCTGAAAGACAAAGAGATATTGGATACGCTGAACGGCTACGCCATCAAATTCATAGACGTGGACAGCAACTACAAGTGGTTGGCCAAAGAGATAAAAGAGGGAGCAGCGGTATATTATATGACCAATCTGCATATGGATGCCAACGTGAGCGATATTTACATCTTCCCGATAACCATCAAAACGGGTATGTTCGGGGCGAAGAAAGAATACGCCACCAAATCGGTCAGACTGAAATTCTTCTACAACTACGACCCACCGAAGTTTGAGTACAAAGGGCTGGAGGTTGTAGACCTGTAAGACTTAAAATATTGATTTGAGCCGCCGCATGGCGGCTTTTTTCATATATGGGCTTATTGCGGAATGGTTTCGTATTTTTGCCGTCCTTAATACAATACAGAACAATAAGACATGGAATACGCGCACCGCGATATTGAGCAAAAGTGGCAGCAATACTGGAAAGACAAAGAGGTATATAAGGTCAGCAACGAGAGTGACAAACCCAAGTACTATGTACTGGACATGTTCCCCTACCCAAGCGGTGCAGGGCTGCATGTGGGCCACCCGTTGGGCTATATAGCTTCGGACATCCTTGCGCGCTACAAGCGTCATCGCGGGTACAATGTGCTACACCCTATGGGTTACGATGCATTCGGGCTGCCTGCGGAGCAATATGCTTTGGAAACGGGACAACACCCTGCCGTGACGACAGAGCAAAACATCAAGCGTTATCGTGAACAGTTGGATAATATCGGGTTCTGCTACGACTGGAGCCGCGAGGTGCGCACCAGCGATCCTAAGTATTATAAGTGGACACAATGGATATTCCTACAACTGTTCCATAGTTGGTATGATAGAGCTGCACAAAAGGCAAGACCGATAAGTGAGCTGGTAAGCATATTTGAGCAAGAGGGTAATGCAAACCATACCAGTCCCGAGGATGAAAAATTGAGCTTTACCGCAGATGAATGGAAAGCAAAAGACGAAACAGCACAGCGCGGTATATTGATGCAATACCGTCTTGCATACCTAAGCCATGCGGAAGTATGGTGGTGCGAGGCATTGGGTACCGTATTGGCAAATGACGAAGTGCAGAATGGTGTTTCAGAGCGTGGTGGACACCCTGTGGTAAAGAAGCGTATGAACCAATGGTTCCTGCGTATAACGGAATATGCTGAAAGGTTGTTGAGCAGCTTGGACAAGTTGGACTGGACAGATGCGATGAAAGAAATGCAGCGCAACTGGATAGGCAAGAGCACGGGTGCGGAAGTAACTTTCAACGTAAATGACAGCAACTCTGAAATAAAAGTATTCACCACTCGCCCCGATACCATATTCGGTGTGGACTTTATGGTGCTTGCCCCTGAGCATGAATTGGTGGACAGTATCACCACAGAAGCACAAAAGGCGGAAGTGGAAAAATACATAGAGTACGTGCAGAGCCGTAGCGAGCGTGAGCGTATGGCTGAAGTAAAGCAGATAACAGGAGCTTTCACAGGTGCGTATGTAACTCACCCATTCACAGGTAATGATGTGCCTGTATGGATATCGGAATATGTATTGGCAGGCTACGGTACAGGAGCAATCATGGCGGTACCGAGTGGTGATGAGCGCGACCATGCATTTGCCAAGCACTTCAACATTTCCATCACCAATGTATTTGGCGACAAGTACAACGGAGAGGAAGCATACAGCGACAAGGGTGGTACGATAGAGAACAGCGACTTCCTGAGCGGCAAACCTGTTAGCGAAGCCATAGCTGCAGCCATTAAAGCAATCGTAGAGAAAGGCATAGGTCAGGCAAAAGTGAACTACAAACTACGTGACGCGGGATTCAGTCGTCAGCGTTATTGGGGAGAGCCATTCCCTGTCATATACAAAGAGGGTGTGCCATACACAAGCGACGAATTGGGCAATGAAGAGTTGCCTCTTGAACTGCCGCATGTGGACAGTTACAAACCGGGACCTGAAGGACAAGGGCCATTGGCCAACATTGCCGATTGGGTGAACACACCTGACGGTAAGCGCGAGACCAACACCATGCCGGGCTATGCAGGCAGCAGTTGGTACTTCCTGCGTTATATGGACCCACATAACGATGCAACATTTGCAGACAGAAAAGCCACCGACTACTGGCAGGCTGTGGATATATACATAGGTGGTACGGAACATGCTGTTGGGCATTTGCTGTACAGCCGTATGTGGACCAAAGCACTGCACGACCTTGGGCATATAGGTTTTGACGAGCCATTCAAAAAGCTCATCAACCAAGGAATGATACAGGGTAGCTCGAGGTTTGTGTATCGTATACACGGCACCAACAAATTTGTATCATACGGATTGAGAGGTGACCACAAAACCGACAAGCTACATGCTGATGTAAGCATGGTGGATGGCAATGTATTGGATACAGAAGCTTTCAAAAAATGGAAGCCCGAATATGCAGATGCAGAGTTTGTACTTGAAGACGGTAAATACATTTGCGGAAGTGAGACGGAAAAAATGTCGAAGAGCAAATACAATGTGGTGAACCCTGACGACATTGTTGCTCAATACGGTGCGGATACGTTCCGTATGTATGAGATGTTCCTCGGCCCGATAGATGTAAGCAAGCCTTGGGACACAAAGGGTATTGAGGGTGTGCACCGTTTCTTGAAAAAAATGTGGCGCTTGTACAACGACGACAACGGTTGGATAGTGACAGATGAAAAAGCAACGGATGCAGAACTGAAAGTGTTGCACCAAACCATTAAGAAGATCAACAACGACATAGAGCAGTTCTCTTTCAACACATCGGTAAGTCAGTTCATGATATGCGTGAACGAGCTGTCGAGTATGGGTTGTCGCAAAAAAGAGATACTGGAACCGCTAGCTGTTTTGATAGCACCATTCGCTCCACACTTTGCGGAAGAGTTGTGGCATGGTTTCGGAAACGATACCACAGTCATCGATGCGGCATATCCTCAGCACGACGATAAATACCTTGTGGAAAGCAGCAAGCTCTACCCTATTGCCATCAACGGCAAGCCAAGGGCAGAGATGGAGTTCCCATTGGATATGGACAAGGCGGATATAGAAAAACAAGTGATGGCCAACGAAACTGTACAAAAGTGGTTGGAAGGCAAGCCTGCAAAGAAGTTCATCTATGTGCCGAACAAGATGATCAACGTGGTGGTGTAGGCTAACACTTGAATAAAATACATATCTTTATACGGTACAACACCCGAATATGAAGTACTATATATCCCTTTTTGCAGTCCTTTTGATTTGCGTCGGTAGTTCTGCGCAACTGACCAACGGTCTGATCGCACACTGGCCATTCTCCGGTAATGTCAACGACATATCTGGAAATGCATATAACGGCACAGCATACAACATTTCATACACATCGGGCAAGCAAGGCGCAGCTAACACGGCTGCGGTATTCAATGGCACCAACAGCTATGTGGATGTAGCCTATCAAAGCGGGTTGAACACTTCTAAGTTCACAATATGTGCAGTAATTAAACCAACAGGATATTACACAGGTACATGCCAAGTAAATGCGGTATTAAGGAGAGGTGTGCAATATCAAGCAGGTAGCTATGCCATGGATTTTTGGGACAACCCATTTGACAATTCTTGCAATGTGGTGGACACTTCCAAAAACGTATTCGGTGTATATGCAGGTACAGTTACCATATCTTCGTCAAATTCGGTTTGGCGTTACTCCCCTACCATAGAAACTCAAAAATGGTACTGCGTAATTGCAACCTATGACGATACAACATTCAGAATGTACGTTGACGGAGTGTTGAAACACAGCATCCCCAAAATAGGAGGCGGCACAGGCACATCCACCAACGGATTGGCCATAGGGTCATATCGTTTCGGCACAGGCCCCACACTTTATCCTTATTGGCTGAACGGTGTGGTGGATGATATAAGATTGTACAACAGAGCACTCACTCCGACTGAGGCAATGAACTACTGCGGCTTGTTCGACACATCGGTTTACATCAGTCAATCTTTTATAAAGAATGTTTTTTGTGGCGACGATACCGTACAGTTGAAATATGGCGTTACGGACAACTTCAGTGCGGGTAATATGTTTACCGCAGAACTTTCCGATGCCGCAGGCAGCTTTGCATCTCCTACCAACATCGGCTCTGTGACATCAACCACAGCGGGCACAATAGTATGTACCGTACCATCGGGACTTACACCAAGCAGTAATTACAGAGTACGAATTGTATCAACGCTACCTGTCAGAACTTCCGATGTATCGCATACCATTACCGCACATCAAACCTTGACACCATCTGTGAGCATATCGGCCACACCTACAGGGCCTGTACCTCAAAACACATTCATCACATTCAAGGCCACGCCTAATGACGCAGGCACATCTCCTACGTATCAATGGTTCAGAAACGGACAACTTATAACAGGTCTAAATACCGATACTTGGATTGTGAATACCCTGAACGACGGAGACAGTGTATATGCCGTAGTATACAGCAGCAATTTGTGTCCTCCGGACCTTTCTGCAAACAGCAATACCATTGCCGTTGAGATCATATCTTCGGTGTACGAACTTAAACTCAACAATCTGAGCCTGTACCCTAACCCGAACACGGGTACATTTACGCTCAATGCAACAGGTGTGCAAAACGACAAACTGAATCTTGACATCTTCAATATGATGGGACAGTCCGTATACAGTAATACAACACAACCGAAGTCAGGTCAACTGAATACAAATATTGAACTGAAAGGAGTGCCATCGGGTATGTACATGCTACGCATAACAGCAGATGGTAAGCAGAGAAACGTGATGTTCAACATTCGATAGGAATTATATTGACCATTAAATAATGTCAATGAAGCAAAACCTAATTCCCTTATTTGCAATAATGGCCATATGCTTTGGCTCGCATATGGCATCAGGTCAACTAACCACAGGCATAGTTGCTCATTGGGATTTCAGTAACAATGCCAATGACATAAGCGGGAACGGGAACCACGGTACCGGCAACAACATCACTTACACAACCGGCAAACAAGGAAATGCAAACACGGCCGTTCGCTTCACCGGCAACAACAGCTACATTACAGTACCTTACAAAAGCAACCTGAACGTAACGCAGTTCTCCATTTGTGCTTTGGTGAAAGTGGAGGGATATTACACAGGAGCATGCCAAACCAGTGCCATATTATGGAGAGGATCTCAATGGCAAAACGGCTACTACTCACTCATATACTTCGACAATCCGTACACCATAAGTTGCAGCAGCAGAGATACTTCAAAAAATGTGTTTGCAGGACAAATAGCCAACCTAATTGCCACACCAAGCCCAACACAGTGGCAATACACTCCAACAATTGTATCTCAACGATGGTATTGTGTCATCACTACATTTGACGGCACTTATTCCAAGATATATGTTGATGGCGCTCTTAAATCCACATATACAGTTTCAGCCGGAAGCATCGGCAGCTCAACGGAAGGATTGGGAATTGGCGCCAACAGGTTCGGAGGCTCAAGTTCTTACCCTTATTGGATGACAGGCGTTGTGGATGACTTAAGAATATACAACCGTGTACTCAGCAGTCAAGACATATCTGCTTATTGCAACTTATTTCCTTCAGCCAATACTCCAAAAGTTTTCATACCGCAACCTTTGTCCCCTGAACAATTTTGTGCGGAAGAAACGATCAATGTTCCGTACGATGTCACACAACCATTCTATCCCGGCAATATTTTCAGCGCTGAGCTTTCGGATGCCGCGGGTAGCTTCACATCACCTGTTGTAATCGGCTCTGTTATGGCAACCGGTGCAGGGGTCATCAATTGTACCATACCCAAAGGAACACCTCCGGGCAATATGTATAGGATAAGGGTAACCGCGTCCAGCCCTGTGGACATTTCCGCCGACAATGGGGTGAATCTTACCGTAAAACCTACACCAACATTAAACGCATCTTCAAACGCACCGGTATGTATCGGAGACAGCTTGCTGTTAAATGCAACTTACTCACCGACAGGCACTATTATTGATTGGAATGGCCCCGGCGGCTACAACGCTTCCGGAGATACTGTTGTGAAGCATAATATTGATTATGTCGACTCAGGTAACTATATCGCTAAAGCCAACTACAACGGCTGTATCGTATACGACACAGTAAATGTGTTCGTAGGCAATCTGAAATTCGACTTGGGTAACGATACCACAATATGTGGAGACAGCATTGTACTCGACCCTGGTATTACTCAAGCACAATACTTGTGGCAAGACGGCAGCACTGGAAATACATATGTTGCAAAAAAGACAGGCAGATTTACCGTTATCGGAACATTGGGCACCTGCACACATTCGGACACCATAGATATTGACGTATTGAACCTGAATGCCACTTTGCCTAATGATACTTTCATTTGTCCGGGTGATAAAATAACCATATCCATTGAAGACACTTTCGACACCTACAAGTGGAACATAGTAGGAGTTGGCAGCACCCCTTCAGTTATTTTGAACACAGCAGGCACTTATTGGGTGGAAGTGACAAAAAGTAATTGCACGGATGTAGACAGCATAAAACTATCCATATACAAGCCGGGCATCATGCTTGGCAATGATACGGTACTATGTAATGATGAGTCGATAACGTTGAACGCGCAATCGATTGGCGGTAGTAGATACACTTGGCAGAACGGCTCAACGGAACAAACATATGTTGTTCGTAGTTCGGGTACATTCTCAGTTACAGTGGAGAATATTTGTGGCCGATTCACGGACGACATCAATGTGGCGTTTGAAGAATGCCATTGCAATCCTATTATACCTACGGCATTCTCCCCAAACAACGATGGACTGAACGATGATATAGGACCAAAATTTCTTTGCGACCCGTATTTCTACAAATTCACGATAGCCAACAGATGGGGCCAAGTAATTTTTTCATCGAAAACCAAAGGCGAAAAATGGGACGGTACTTATAAAGGCAAACCTGCACAAATCGGCACTTACTATTATCTGTACCAGGTAACAGACAAAAAAGGAAGAGACTACAAACAAAAAGGAGATATTACTTTATTAAGGTAACTGTTCTATGTCCGTCAATTCTTTTGCGGTCCCATCGGTAAATGCATTTGTTTCGTAGTCATCTATGTACCGAACAAGATGATCAATTTGGTGGTTTAAGGTATGGAGCCAATGACCGGGACAGCCAGCCGGCCATAGCATACGCGCCATGGTCATTCATATGCTTTACATCTTTCCAGTATTGAGGATTTTGGTATATTTCATCAGGCGGTATCAGCACATCGCCAAACTGCTTATAAAATTCCAATTCTTCAGGTAAGGATACAGATGCGATTTCAGGTGTGTAAAGAAACACTACTTTAATACCTCTGTCTTTTGCCATCTTTACCATTTCTTTGATGTAGTTAAACGAGTACTTATTATAGAACCACCTGGCGAAACCTGTAGTGTATTTGTAGTTTTTCAACTTATTTTCTTGTTGCCTTTTCAGTTCATCTTTATTAATAATGCTCCAATCTTCCCGATGCCCGTAGTTGACCTTATTGACAGGCGGTAAATCATATTGTCCAAACAACTTTCGTTTCTTTGATTCGAACCTGACCACCAATGCTTTAAACCAATCCTGAAAAATATTATCATTAAATATCAATTCAGGGAACAACACATCTTTTGTATCAGCCAAATAGGCGAAATCCATGTGCCCATCTCTGTTTTCTTTCTCTGTAACTTCTATAACAATACATTGAGGTTGCTTGAACTTCAAGAGGTCTTTTAGAATGACATAAGGTGCATTTCTGCCCAAACGGCAATAACCAAGAGTCAAAACATGCAATGGCAAACCCAACTCTCTCAGCGAGTCCTCCATTCTATAATCACAAATACCGTCTATTGTATGCGATGTACCAAAAAACGCCAGATCTGCAGGCTTATCGTTAAGGAATATCCTATCATATATCAATCCACTTTGCTGCATACAGTTATACTTCGCAAAATAATACCCAAAGCGTTTATCGTATGGCATTGCAAACAGTACCACACAACCAATGATGAATGGTAATGACACCCATAACACACTCAACCATATTTTCTTATATCTGCGCATCTAAAACTGGAAATAAACAAAATGCGGTGTTGTTTCATACACACCAAAAAACAATATCCAAACAATCATGAAATAATAACCTGCAAGCCGTAGGCCTTTAGGTACTTTATTCATACTATTCAATGCATTGGTATATGCCAACGCTATCTCCACCACAACAAAGATCAACAGCGACAAAAGCATGTATATGATTCCCGGTCGTAGTGGGAACAACTCAATTACTTTAGCAGATATCAGTTTTAAGTCTGCGATAAATGTTGCAGGATCAAACGACATGTTGCCTATTACTGCAAATGCGTTTTGCATATCCGTAGCACGAAATACAATAAAGCTGAATGCAATAAGATGAAACGTGATCAACATGGCCAACCCATTGTTCAGTAAGCGAAACTTCGCAAGGCCCAAGAAAGCCATCAACTTATTCGCATAAGGATTAAGCACAAAATAGCCTATGATATACAAAGCATGCATCACACCAAACACCACATAGGTCCAACCGGAGCCATGCCATATACCCGACAGCAGAAAGACAACAAACAAATTGTAATACCAACGCCAACGCCCCACACGATTTCCCCCCATAGGGATATACACATAATCTCTGAACCAAGTAGACAGTGATATATGCCAACGTCTCCAAAACTCAGGAACCGACTTTGAGAAAAACGGTTGCTTGAAATTATCCATCAGTTTGAAACCCATGATGCGCGCAACACCTATGGCAATATCAGAATAGGCGGAAAAATCGCAATAAACCTGTATCGCAAACAGATACATGGCGAGTAAGGACATGTTGCCACTATATTGTTCAGGACTACCGAATACCTGATCCACATACAATGCAAGATTGTCTGCTATCACCATCTTTTTGAAGTAGCCGTATAAAGCCTGTCTGAATCCGCGCGAGATATTATCGTAGTCGGGTACTTTCTTTTGTCTGAATTGCGGCAATAAGTTTTGCGGACGCTCAATGGGGCCTGCCACCAACTGCGGGAAGAACATCACATAGGTGGCATATATGCCAAAATGCTTTTCAGGCTCCTGTTTACCCCAATACACTTCTATCACATAGCTAAGGCTCTGGAATGTGTGAAAAGACAACCCTATAGGCAATGCCCACTTCAATAATACCAAGTCGTAATTCCAACCTAAAAAAGCAGCAAGGCCATGTATGTTCTCCGAAGCAAAGTTGAAATACTTGAACGTGACCAGGAGTATACATGTGGCAGCTATACTCAGCCATAAATATCTTTTACGTTTGGCACCATGCACCTTATTCATCATACGTGCGGCGTAATAATCCACAAGAATGATGGCGAAAAGTATCAGTAAATATTCAGGAATGAACGCACCGTAAAAAACACAACTGGCCAACAACAAAAGGACCCACCTATATTTTTGCCGCAAAGAGTAGAACAGCAATACAACCGCTATAAAGAATACTATAAAGGTGATCGAATTGAACAGCATGCGTAATAAAAATATAAATTATACTATTATAATGCACATGCAGTTACAATCAATGATGACAGAACAAACTTTTCTCCATCCACATCTATCGGTGGCTCGTCCTCTTCGTATGCATCATTAATATCAAAGCCGTATTGTTTCAGCATATCGCAGGCACCTTCTTTGGAGTACATGGCAAAGCCAAACTTGGTCATCGGGTATGTTTTCATTAGCCTTTCTGGACGCAGGCCCAATATGAATTTTCCATTCGGCTTCAGCACTCGTAGTATTTCCGTAGCCACAGCTTGGGCATCGTCCCAAAAGTAAACGGTGTTTACCGTGACTATTTTATCGAACGTATCTTCTGCAAAAGGCATGGATAATGCATCACCGTGAACGAATGTTGCAACATTACGGGTCACCAACTCATCATTGGTTGCAGTAGCCAGCTCCACCATTTCTTCCGAGTAATCGTATCCCGTGTATTGTAAATTTTTTGCTTTGGCAATCATATCGGCAACGTGTTTGCCTTTACCCATGCCTATTTCCAATACATTATCATTATCGGATAAGTTCATGGCATCGATGGCACGATTTATAAGCACAGCATTGCCTACGGCCATAAAATCGGCTATCTGCTCCGCCCACTCGCCATGTGGCTTGCGCAACTGAGCAGCCATGCTCATGGCTTTTTGTTCATCCATGTTTATGGCAATTTGAAGTGCGGATTGCAAATAACACCCAGTGCGTTGCCCCAAGGGTCTTTTACCGTTGCAAGCACTATGCCTTCTCCCAAATCCATTGGCTTCTCCAATTCCGTGGCTCCTTTGCTTAGCAGATGCTCATACATTTTTTGAGCATCTTCAACTCCCCAATAGGCATAGACGTTAACCGCTTTTTCCATCGGCTCTTTTTGTGGATGCAAGCCAAACTCGTAGCCTCCCACATTGAATCCGACATAATATTCCGTATCGTAATAAGGCTCTTGGCCCAAAATATCTTTGTACCAATCAGTAGCCGCCTTCAGATCGTCTACCATGTATACTACTGTACGTAAGCCTTGAAATGCAGTACTCATTGATTATCGTTTTTTACAATTTAGCCAAAATATATCGCAAGCCTTACCTTTAATAATATGATAATAGGTGTAGCAGGACCATACTCAGCCGATACAGATGTGCAAAGACAGCAGAATCTGAATGCAATGAATGACGCAGCCACTGCCGTATTAGCCAAAGGGCACACACCCTTGATAGGTGTCAACGCGGCTTTGCCTGTTGTTGAAAAAACAGGGCTTGAAGGTGATGCGCGTTATAAAGCCATCATGGATATATCGATGGCGGTAATTGACAAATGCGAGGCACTGTTGCTTATAGCAGAAAGCCCCGGCGCGAATCGCGAACGGGACTTGATATTATCCAAAGGGCTACCCGTATACCACAGTGTGGAGGAGGTGCCCAATGCAAGCAATTAAATGATGTTGCCGACCTTCTCCAAAGAGCAGTCTCCCGATGCAGGACCTGTTTGTGCGGCATCTTCCAACAATCGGCGTTTTTTCTCGTCGCAAGCGTTTTGCGCATCTTTCTTACGGCTTGCAGGGAACGATTCGGAATCATCCAAAGAATAAGTTCCTCCGTTGCCATCTGTATAATTGATAACGCAACTACATTCGTATTCCTTAATCAAGCAAGACGAAAAAAGCATGGACGCCAAAGGCAGCGTCAATATCAAAGTAAATTTCCTCATAATGTCGTTTTAAAGACAACAGCTTGTATCATGAAATCATAACACAAGCTGTTTATTGTTATTTGTATAATAGAATGGTTCGTGTTGCGAACTATTCTTGATTATTTCAAAGTACAGTTGGCGGTTGATGTAACGGTTACACCTGCACCTGAGTAAAAGAAGTCGTTTTCACTTTTTACCTGACTTTCAAAGTTTTTACACTCGTCTTCAGCTTTCTTTTTTGTGTCTTTGATGCTTTTGCTGATCTCTCCTTCTTCGCTTGAGCTGTAACCTTGAGCGGTTGCAGTCACTGCATAAGTACAAGCACAATTGTAGTTTTTCTTACAAGCCGAGAACGTTACGACTGCAAGTAGAGCCAACAGGATAGTTGATTTTTTCATAGAATTGATTTTAAATTTAAGAGTACAATTTATTTCCATTTCCTTTAGCAATTTCCGTACCGGAAATGATTTTTCTGTTAAGGATATGACGGATAAAAAATGCAGTAATATCAGGCTATTGAGGCCTGTGATAATTGTTCGGATTGATGAAAGTATCCAACAAAATATTTTATTAACCGTGAGTTACAAAAGAGGTATGAACTGGTCGATCATTCAGACAACAACTCTCTGAAATAGTCTGTGGCTTTCAGCAGTCGGCTACCGTACCAACTGAACATTTCTCCATCCACAAGTTTTACTTGTGCATTGGGCAATACTGTCTTCACCTCGGCAATGTGTTTTTCTTTGAATGGAAAGGGCTCTGATGAAAGTAACACCATATCGGGGTTGATGGCTTTCAAATCTTCGGCAGTCACTTCGGGGTAGCGTGTTTGTTTTTCGTATGCGTTCTTCCAACCCAACACATGTATCATATGGCCGATGAAAGTATCTCCACCAACGGTCATCCATGGATCGCGCCACATCAGGTAAGCAACCTTTTTAGGTTCTGCTGCATGGTTCAGTCCTGTGAAAGCATGTACTATCTCATCTACAAGGTTCACAGCATCTCCATCGGTTCCCGTCATCTGCCCAACCACTTGCATCATCAGCAACGCATGCGGTAATGTGTCAACATCACTTATCCATACAGGAAACTCATTGGCCAACTCCTCAATCTGCTCTTTTTCGTTCTCTTCCTTATTGGCTATTATGAGGTCGGGCTTCAACTCTCGTATCTTATCAATGTTCAAGGTTTTGGTTCCGCCCACACGCTCTTTGCTTCTGAACCACGCTTCGGGATGTACACAAAACTTGGTGATACCCACCACTTCGTCGTTCAATCCCAAATCAGCCAACAACTCCGTTTGCGATGGCACAAGGCTAATTATTCTTTTTGCAGGATAGTTTATGGTCACCTCCCTGCCCAACATATCGTTGAATGTTTTCCTCGGTCTCATCACTCAAACTTTTTGAAGTAAAACATCAGAAAGAACGTACATAACACATCGAACGGGAAAAGCACATCCAAAAGGAAATGCATACCCGGTTTGTCCGGCATTGCAAAGCGCAACACAAGGTTCAAGGTTGTAAGAGCCAAATACGACAAAGCCGCCCACCTTTTCAGATCGCAGGCAAACAACCAAAACAGCGTATATACGCCCATTATCACGGGCCTCCAATTGGCCAAGCCATCCACCGGGTCGACGATGTAATCATAAACCAGAAACAACGTCATGCCGATATTGAACAAGGCGATAAAAGGGAACACCGTAGGTGGCTTATTCCATACTCTTTTGTAAAACGGTTCGTTCATCAAGCATCAAAGGTAGCAAGTATAATGGAGTGATTTATGTCTTGCTTTGCTAAACGACATTTAACCGAAAGTTAGTATAACGACATTTTTAAATAGGCTTTAATATGAATTCAGGATATGCATTAAACCTATTGCGTATATTTATAATACACTTTATAAACCTCAAGTTATGCAAAAGACATTCTCCACCCTCGTATTGCTGATATGCTTGGCTTCATATGGCAACATTTCCAAAGCACAGTACTTATTTGAACTATTCAATATAAATCATAGGACAGGGTCAGATCCCGGTAGTGTCATAGTTGTTGATACTTTTCTCTTTTTCACAGCAAATGATGGCATCCACGGCAGAGAGCCCTGGATATGTGACGGAACTCAAGCCGGTACAAAAATCATTAAAGACATCAACCCGGGAACAACCGGTAGCTTAGGGGGATTGATTGCTGCGAACAATGGGAAAGTGTATTTTACAGCAACCGACTATTCCAGCTCACCATTTCCCGGTTCGGAGCCATGGGTAACCGATGGTACGGCTACAGGCACACAAATGATCAAAGACATCTATACCGGAACAAAGTCGTCCATTTCTTTTCCTGAAAAATTCACATCGTCAGCAGGAAACGTATACTTTTTTGCTGATGATGGCACACATGGCAAGGAACTTTGGGTTACAGATGGTACAGCCAATGGGACTTACATGGTAAAAGATATAAACCCAGGCACAGGTCATTCCACACCGGGTGGTTTCATCGAATACAACAGTAAAACCTATTTTGGCGCATATGACAGTACTCATGGTGTCGAACTATGGGTTACAGATGGTACGACTAACGGCACTCAATTATTAATAGACCTTGAACCGGGGAGATTCAGCAGTAACATCAGCAATCTATTTGTTTATAATAACAAACTATACTTTTCTGCTATTTCAGGTTCCGGTACCGGCATCTACGAATCTGACGGCACTGTTAACGGAACTAAGTTTGTAACAGCAGGTTATTGGAATGATGAAATTGTACAGTTTAACGGGAAATTATACATTGGTGCAGGAGAGCTTTATTCTTTCGATGGCACACCAACAGGCTTTCAGCTAATAAAAGATATTAATCCTGCTACTAACCAATACTCCTCCCCTAGCCAACTGACTGTGGTTGGCAATCAATTGTTTTTCACAGCAGATGATGGGGTACACAATGAAGAACTATGGGTATCGGATGGAACCACTAACGGCACACATTTGGTAAAAAACATAAGCACACACCCGGTAGCAGGCTCTACTCCATTAGACTTGATCGCATATGCAAATAAACTATTCTTCATTGCTCGCGACACAAACATGGATTATGAGCTATATGTTTCTGATGGTACTGTGAATGGTACCAAAATGATAAAAGGGAAAGGACCAACGATGGCTAGTCCCGGACCACAAGGCACATACGCCGTGTGTAACAATGCACTTTATTTTGCCAATTATGATACAGCAGGTTACGAAATGTGGAAGCTAACAGACACTGCATATGTCAACAGCTTAGACACCACCAACAATCCACCTACCAATATGCCGACAATCCAAACTGTATCTGACAATATAACTGTTGCTCCCAACCCTGCACACGATAAAGTGACTATCGGATTTGACAAAGCATACAGTAACGCACAACTTTCAATTGTAGACCTTTCAGGAAAAGTAATTTTGAATAAACCAATAGATGCAGCTCAAAAAGTTGTGGAAGTTTCTTTGCCTGAAATGTCCACAGGTGTTTACATACTGAACATACACCACGATGAAGGTGTAATAACCGAAAGACTGTTAATTGAATAACACACGTTATAAACCTCAAGTTATGCAAAAGACGTTCTACACCCTCGTATTGCTGACATCCTTAGTATTATTTGGCAACATTTCCAAAGCTCAGTATGTATTTGAGATACTTCCATTTCATGCAGTTACTAAAGGCCCCTTACCCGAAAACATTGTAGCCATTGACACATTTTTATACTGTGCTGCAGGTAATGACACCAGTGGATTTGAACCATGGATAAGTGATGGTACTTTGGCAGGATCCAGAATGATCAAAGACATTTATCCCGGGAATAATAGTGCCCATGCTGGCAACTTCACATCGTACAATGGCAAAGTATATTTTTCGTCAAATGATGGGACAAATGGTTATGAGTTATGGGTAACTGATGGGACAACTAATGGCACTAATATGGTCAAGGATATAAATCCCGGTGTGCTTTACAGCTACCCAAATGAACTAGTCGCTTTTAAAGGCAAACTATTATTTTGGGCTGATGATGGAACAAATGGCAGAGAGTTATGGGAAACGGACGGTACCACAAATGGAACCCAACTTTTAAAAGATGTCACACCGGGTAGCGCAGGAACAAAAGCATCTAATAGTAGACCGCTTAATTACACTGAACTTAACGGAAAAATGTACTTCCTCATCAATTATGAACTTTGGGAAACGGATGGTACAACCAACGGTACACATGTTGCTACAATTACTTCAGCCGGTTTCGGAGGGCTTGAGTTAATTACCTTATTTAATAATAAGATTTATTTAACCACTAAAAATGGCAATAGCTTTTGGGAAACTGACGGCACGGTAAATGGCACTAAAAAGGTAAAAGATATTGGTGCGAGGAGTGACATAGTGGTGCTTAACAACAAAATGTACTTCGCGGGAAGGGAAAATTCATCAATCGGTGTAGAGTTGTACGTATCCGATGGCACAACAAACGGTACTCAGTTGGTGAAGGATATTTATCCGTCAAACTATAAATCATCAGACCCGAGCAGCCTTACCGTATCAGGCAATCAGTTGTTTTTTGTTGCCAATGACAGCATACATGGCAAAGAGCTATGGGTAACCGATGGTACCACAAATGGAACGAAACTGGTAAAGGACATCTTTTTCCTCCCCGGCATGCCTACCGGTGGAGCAGGCATTAATAATCTTACAGCCTTCGATAGTAGTATATTCTTTTCAGCAAATGACACTTTCCCTTCCACCCGGGAAGATCTATGGGTATCTGATGGTACAGCTACCGGCACTAAAAAATTATTGGACCAAGGCAGTAACAAATTCTATGAAGTCAACCACAATGAAGTACCCTTTTTGGTTTGTAATAACAACATGTACTTCAGAGCGATCACAGATTCTTTTCCTTGGTCAGGTAACATTGTAACAGAATATGCACTTTGGAAAATGACAGACACTTCTAAAAAGACACAACCACCAACAAACATTACTAAAACAAAGACAACCAACAATATAACCATTGCCCCCAACCCTGCACACGATAAAGTGACCATCGGATTTGACAAAGCATACAATAACGCACAGCTTTCCATAGTAGATATTACAGGGAAAATGATATTGAATAAACCAATAGATGCAACTCAAAAGGTTGTGGAAGTTTCTTTACCTGAAGTATCCACAGGTGTTTACATACTGAACATACACCACGATGAAGGCATGGCAACGGAACGATTGTTGATAGAATAGAAACAAACCGGTACAAATAAAAAAGCCACCCATCGGGTGGCTTTTTGCGTTATTCAAAGTCTGTATTATTTACTCAATGCATTGATGATGTCGTACTTGGTGAAGATGTGGTATTGACCACTGTCGTCCCTTGTAAGTACTGCACCGTTCTCTTTGTTGATAAAGTTGCTCAAACGCTCAACGGGAGTGTCCAACTCCACTACAGGCAATGCAGCTTCCATTATGTCCGATATTTTTTTGTCTTTCACATCGCTATCGGCCATCATCTTCTTGAACAAACCCGCTTGCGTAATCGCACCTACGGGATTCATACCATTCATCACAGGTATTTGTTCTATATCGTACTTCTTCATCAGGTTAAGTGCATCTGTCACGGTATCACCTTCTTCAAGGGTTACCAACCTGCGATTGCCCAAACCATTCAATAGGTCGCGTACGGATTTCACTTCCAAGAAACCGCGATCCAACATCCACTCGTCGTTGTATACTTTACCTACATAGCGGCTACCGTGGTCGTGGAATATGATAACAACAAGGTCATCTTTGGTCAGCTTGTCTTTCAACTGACGTAGACCCGCCAATGCAGAACCTGCAGAGTATCCCACGAATATGCCTTCTTCTTTTGTGATCTTACGAGCCAATACCGCACCATCCTTATCCGTCACCTGCTCAAAATGGTCCACCACCTCGCGGATATAGTTCTCGGGAAGGAAATCTTCACCCAATCCTTCTGCTATATATGGGTGTACTTCTTTCATGTCCAACTCGCCTGTGCGGTGCCACTTGGTAAGCAGCGAACCATATGGGTCGATAGCCCAAACCTTAACATTCGGGTTTTGCTCCTTTAGGTACATACCCGTACCCGTAACAGTACCACCTGTACCGGTAGCCACCACAAGGTGTGTTATTTTACCTTCGGTCTGCTCCCAAAGTTCAGGGCCTGTTTGCTCGTAGTGTGCAAGACGGTTGGCCAAGTTGTCATATTGATTCACATACCAACTGTTGGGTATCTCTTTTGCCAACCTTGCAGATACTGAATAATAAGAGCGAGGATCTTCCGGCTCCACATCCGTAGGACAAACGATCACCTCAGCACCGAACGCCTTCAATATATCCACCTTCTCCTTACTCTGCTTGTCGGTAGTGGTAAAGATACACTTGTAGCCACGTGTGATGGCGGCAAGAGCCAAACCCATACCTGTATTACCCGACGTACCCTCGATGATGGTACCACCCGGTTTTATCTTACCCTCTGCCTCAGCCACATCCAACATTTTAACCGCCATACGGTCTTTAATGGAGTTGCCGGGGTTGAAATAATCAACCTTCGCATATACCGGACAAGGGAAATCGGCCACCACTTTGTTCAGTTTTATAAGCGGAGTATTGCCAATGGTTTGCAGAATATTGTCGTAAACACGTTTTTCAGGAGTCATAACCTTATAAAATACTTTGCGGCGAAGGTAAAAAAAATACTTGGGAGGGGGCTAATCCTTCTTCTCTCTCTTAGCAGTAGACATCATTGGCAAAGCCATAAGGAGTGCAAAAACTAACCATTGTAATAAGTTGTTAAGCTTAAAAGAGTCCTCAATAGCATCATCACTCCAGCCCAATGCATTGAACAGTAAATCAACACCGATGGCTATTACAAAAACATATAGTGTACGGGTAAGGTATTTCTTCACAGCAAACAGTTTATATAAAAATAGATATTATTCGTAACGTTTCCATTATGTTAAAACCTCAAAAGCTGTAAGTCCGGATTAACTATTTCGTCGTAATAACTGTTATACAACAAATATCGAATGACGGTTATGAAGAAATCACGAATAATACCTTTGGCCACAGCCATACTTTTATTGACAGCTTGTGGCAATGACATCTCCGCACAAAAAGGCGGCGATGTATACAGCGTAAAACTTGAAGCTCCCAAGGGGAAAGCCATAGCGGCATTTGCAGAAGGATGCTTTTGGTGCAGCGAACATATTTTCGAATCGGTTGTGGGTGTAGATAGTGCAGTGTCGGGCTATGCAGGCGGGCATACCAAAAACCCGACCTACGAACGTGTGAACACCGAAACAACAGGCCACGCCGAAACGGTATTGGTGTATTACGACCCGAAGAAAATAAGCTATGCGGAACTGCAAAACGTATTTTACTCATCTCACGACCCTACAACACCCGAGCAGCAAGGGCCTGACAAGGGTAACTCTTACCGCTCAATCGCATTTTATCTGACACCACAAGAGAAGAAGATAGCCGAGGATGCCAAGAAACGTTGGGACGAATCGGGCAAATATCATAACATGATAGTGACGGAAATCAAAAAGCTGGATGCATTCCATCGTGCGGAAGGTTATCACCAAGACTATATAGAACACCACCCAACCAACTCGTATGTACGCAATGTGAGCATACCGAGGTATATAAAGTTCAAGAAGATGTACAAGGGCAACTTCAAATAAAGCAATACGGGCGGCCAAAGGCCGCCCGTATCTTATCATATTTTTCGTAAACGTCTACTTCACCTCAAAACGTATTATTGCTCTGTGTCCCGCTTCATCACGCAGTTGTAATATATACATACACACAGCAACGTTCAATTGCATCTCGGTTTGTAATACATTGCCCTGCACTTCGGTAACACCACTAAATACTTTCTGCCCTATCGAGTTGCTTATCAATACATCATATCTACCGTTCGGCAACTTACCCGACAGAATAAACTTACCGTTGTTCGGGTTGGGATAAAGCACCAAACTTTCTGCGCCTTCAATATCACCAACCGACGTAAGTATGTGCACCTTGATGCCGTTGCTTACTGCTGTAGTCGGTAGCGGACAGAGATAGTTGCTGACTATCTCCACACTTATGCTGTCATTGTCATTAAGGTTGTTCGCGCTCCATATATTGCTTTGAGCACCTATAACGTCCGTGCCGTTGCGCTTCCATTGGTATTGTGGTTTCTTACCTGCATTTACTGTTGTTGCAGTGAAGTCGATATATATACCCTCTTTAACAGGGCCTGACGGGTTGGAGGTGATGCTCACACTCGGTGCCAACCAAGGCAGTACTGCTATCTGTACATCGTTGCTCGGGTCTGTAAAGTTGTTGGCACACTTGGTGTACTCTGTCATATCGCAACGAATGACATCGTTATGGTTCAATGTACTTGTGGTGAACACAGTACTTCCACCTGCAACATATTGTGCGTTGACAAACCATTGGTAAGTTGGTGTACCTCCCACATTGTTCGGCAAGGCGGTAAAGGTTACTGAACCTCCTGCACAAATACTGTCCTTGTTGGCCAATATCACCACAAAGGGTTGCGGATTTACAGACACATTCACACTGTCTTGCGGAGAGACACAGCCGTTCGCTGCGATGGTCAAACGGTATGCGCCTGCATCGGCAAGGCTTATGTTCGCTCTTGTAGGATTGCGTTGAGATGAACTGAAGTTATTCGGGCCTGTCCAACTATATGTAGCTCCGGAATAGTTGCCTGTTGTCAACTTAAGTGTATCGCCTATACAAATGGGATTATTACCTCCTATGGATGAAATGATTGGGATAGTGTAAATAAATGCTTGTGTACTGTCTGTGTATTCACAACCGTTCAAGTTTACAAGCATCTTGTACCAACCTGACATATTAGGCGTTGCGTTTACTCTTGTAGCGTTTTGAGTATTGGACGAAAAGCTCATTGGACCTGACCAACTGTATGTAACACCGGTTGAGAATGCGGTACTGTTCAGCTTAAGTGTATCACCTGTACATAGAGGGTTATTGTTGGATAATGTTACAAATGGTCTAGTTTTCACAATCACATTTGTAGTATCACTCGTACTACATCCGTTTTTTGAAACAGTGGCAGTATATATACCGGATATTGTATCGACAGTATTCAGTAAAATGATCGTATCAGATGAAGAGCTGAAACCTCCGGGGCCTGCCCATGAAAATGTAACTCCATTTGTACCGGTTGCAGTATACAACCTTAAGGTATCACCTTCGCACAAAGGTGTATTGTTTGTAACATTTGGGGAATCGGGACTTTGCTTCACAACAACATCGAAAGTATCTCTAACTGTGCAACCATAGACATTCACGGTTGAATAATATGTACCTGTATATGCGATATCTACGTTTAGAATAGTAGTGTCCCCTACATTCGCATTAAAACCATTTGGGCCCATCCAATTATATAATATAGCGGTGACACTACTACTTGCAGAAAGATGTAATGTATCGTATTCACACAAAGGCGATGATGTTGATGTGACAATGATATTTGCACTATCCAAGTTACCAATACTGATATCAAAACCATTATCCAATGAAGTATCCGGTAAAACAGTAGATGTGACTCTTATACGGTAACCGGATCCTGGAGATATGGATAAGGGGATAACCCCACTAAGCATTCCATTGCAACTGTCTGAGGCAAGAGAATCTATGTTTATTGGAGAGTTGAAGCCGCCATACTTATCTGATAATTGAAGCCTAAAAATATTTGACACTCCTAATGGTTTCTCTGCAACAAAATCTACACTTAATGTATCTCCGGCACATAGTATCGAATCTTGTACCGCTACGACAAATGTGTCTATCAACGAGACAACAACAGAATCAATATAATAATATGCCCAACTCCCCCCTCCAAGAGTATCTGTTGTAAAACTGTTACCATCTACATTAAAAGGTCCGATTACAATATTGTCATATGCCGAGTCTGCCACCAACGTATCAACCAACCTTACCCAATTTAAAGTATCATTTATTACACCATATTTTGCATAACTTATTTGTGGTATATAAGGAAGTATATTACTCGTAAAAACGTAAGATGCGTTTGAATCATAAAAATAGACTCCAAGATTATTTGTTGCATATCCCGACTGATTCCCCAAGTTAACAGACATTTCAACTTTATATTTTCTATTCACTATCATTTTTTGTGATAGTTCTGCGGCTATATACTCTGCCCATGTATTGACATTTGCAATTACTCCACAATACGCATTACCGGATGCAGCGTATTGATAACCAATCCAATTATTTGGAACACCTGCAGCATAGTAAGAGCATGAATGCAAATAGTCTGAAGTTGCATCTGTATACTGCCTCCAACTAACACATCCAGTTAATAGAGAAAGTCCAATTGGGCAGAAAACAGTATCCTCAAAGCTTGGGTTCGGCACCAAATTCTGCTGTGCTCCTGTTTGCAGGTAGCCAATAAATAACAATATGAGAATGGCGGTGCGCTTCATAGGAAGGTATGCACTGTTACCTATGTAATTTACAAAAACATTTACTTATCTGTAATCTGTCTATTTCGTCACTCTGAAGCTCACTGTGCTCCTATTACCGACATCATCTTTTATCATCAATAAGTACACTCCCGAAGCAACTTCAGGCATTTTTATCTCATGACGTATCTCTGAGGTAGCCACATCGGCTGTTCCGGTGTATATGTTTTGCCCCAGTGTATTTACAACACTCAATTCATATCTGCCGTTGTTCAACTTACCTGACAAAATGAACTTACCTGTGTTCGGGTTGGGGTACAGCACCAAACTTTCCGCACCTACGATATCACCAACCGACGTAAGTATCTTCACTTTGATGCCATTGCTGACTGCAGTTGTCGGCTGTGGACACAGATAGTTACTCACTATCTCCACACTTATACTGTCGTTATCATTGAGGTTGTTGGCACTCCATATATTACTCTGTGCACCTATTACATCAGCTCCGTTGCGTTTCCACTGGTATAGAGGTTTTAGGCCTGCATTCACAGTTGTTGCGGTAAAGTTGATGTATACACCTTCCTTGACAATACCTGTTGGGCTAGAGGTGATGCTCACACTCGGGGCCAACCATGGCAATACATTTATCTGCACATCGTTACTTGCATCGGTTACATTGTTGGTACACATTGTGTACTCTGTCATATCGCAACGGATAACGTCCAAATGATTCAACGTACTTGTGGTATAGGTAACACCTGTTGCACCCACATACTGTGAGTTGACATACCATTTGTAGGTTGGTGTACCACCCGAGTTGTTGGCAAGAGCGGTAAATATTACAGAGCCGCCGGTACATATACTGTCTTTGTTGGGGTATATCACCACAAAAGGCATTGGGTTGACCGTTACAGCGACGCTATCTTCCGCAGAGGTACACCCGTTGACCGTTACGCTAACATGGTAACTGCCTTTATGAAACAAACTTGCACCGTTCCTTACAGGATTCTGTTGCGATGAAGAATAGCTACCCGGACCTGTCCAATTATAACTTGCACCTAATACTGTTCCTGTACTCAATTGTAAGCTTTCACCCACACAAACAGGTGAATTACTGTTCACACCAAACACGGATGGGACTGCAAATACCTTAGCCTCTATACTGTCTACATAAGTACATCCGTTCAGGTCTATCAACAATTTGTACCAGCCTGTTGATGTAACACCGGCATTCACAAGTGTGGCGTTCTGTGTACTTGCGGTATATGTGTTGGGACCTGTCCAACTGTATGTAGCACTGCTTGATGATGCAGTACTGTTCAGTTTCAGCGTATCCCCATCACACAGTGGACTGTTGTTACTCAATGTAACTGTTGCCGGTGTAGGCTTTACTGTTATTGCTATATTTCCTGTAATAACACAACCACCTTTTTCTACAGAAACCGTGTAGGTACCGCTCATACCGGTGGTCGCATTGGCTATTTTAGGATTTTGTTGATTGCTCGTAAAACTGTTGGGGCCTGTCCAACCGTAAGTAACACCTGTTGTTGTTGAAACTGCGGTGAGTTTTATGGAATCGCCCGCACAGATAGGAGTTGTGCCTGTAATGGTCGGCGTGGCAGGCTTGGGTGCCACTACCACCGCCAAAGTATCCGTCACCTCGCAACCGTAAAAATTCAACTTGCAGTAGTAGTCTCCGTTATGTACAGAACTGACACCCGTAATACTTGTAGTAGCCGATGTTGAGCTAAACCCATTGGGACCCCACCAGCTGTATGTGGTTGGAGAAACACTCGTACTCGCAGTAAATGTGAGCGTAGAGCCGACACACAAAGGGCTACTGCTCGAGATGGAAACACTTGAGCTGTCTATATTGGCTATCTTAATGGTTTGCAGACCTGCAGCCGATGTATCAGCTGCACTTGAACTCAACATACGGACTCGATATCCTGTCCCATTAGGAACAGTTTTTGGTATGTACCCTTTCATCACACCCGCTTTGTTGTACGTATAGGTGCCGATATTTAAGGGCGATGCAAAACTTCCCGAGGCATCAGACAACTGCAATGTGAAAACATTATTGGCATTTTTAGGTGTTGTAATATCGTATGCGACCGTTATGGAATCACCTGCACAAGCGACTGAATCATTCGACGAAACATAAAACGAATCGAGCAAAGTCAGCACCAAAGAGTCCATGTAATAGTATGAATAATATGAGTTGGTTGCGGAAAGTGTATCCAACTGATAGCCGTAACCTGATGAGGTGTATTTAAAACCACCGATGACCATATAGTCGTATGCAGAGTCTGCAACGAAGGAAGCACTCAAACGTGTCCAATTCAGAGTGTCGGAGATGATGCCAAATGAGGAGAATGACACTTGAGGGGTATTAGGCAAAATATTTGTAGTAGCAAGAGGGGTATTAGGAACACTGTCCAAAAACAGTACACCTATATTATCCGTAGCTACTTTCATCTGGTTCGACAATACAACAGACATCGATATATGATATGTTTTCCCTTTTACCAGCGGCTGAGGCAATGGAGCTGCAATGTATTCAAACCATGAGGTGTTTGCGTGTACATAAAAGCCACAATATGCATCACCACTTGCCGGCTGCTGATAGCCGAGAGCGTTTAAAGGAACGCCCGCTGCAGTATTGCCGCATCTATGATAATAATCAGACGTGGCACCCGTAAACTGAACCCAAGAAACACAGTTGGTTGTCACCTGTGACAATCCTGTAGGACAGTTTACTCTCTGTTCAAAATTACCGTTAGGGGCTAAATTGGTTTGTGCGAATACTTGTATACTTGCAGCGACCACAAGTAATAAGAAAAGGGTTCTTTTCATAGGACTATCGTTTACCTACTTGTAAGTTAAGCAAATATTACTCCACCTGAATATATATAACGCTATTTCTGTACTCTGAAGGCTATATTGACTCTGTTCCCCAACCTATCTTTAACCGTAAGTAAATATAGCCCTGCGGATACTTCAGGCAGTTCTATTTCATGTTTCAATTCAGAGCCTTTAACATCCGCTACTCCGCCGTATACTTTTTGCCCCAACGTATTGACAACATTCAACTCATACCGTCCGGTAGGCATACTACCCGACAGCACGAACTTACCTGTGTTCGGGTTCGGGAACAACACCATGTTTTCTGCACCTTCAATATCCTCGACCGATGTAAGGATGTGTACCTTAATGCTGTTGCTCACCGCAGTGGTAGGTAGCGGGCAGAGATAGCTGCTCACGATCTGCACACTTATGCTATCGTTGTCATTGAGTGTGTTGGCACTCCATATATTGCTTTGTGCACCTATAACATCTGCACCGTTACGCTTCCATTGATACTGAGGAGTCTTACCTGCATTTACAGACACCGCAGTAAAGTCGATGTATATACCTTCTTTAACAGGACCGGTAGGATTGGCGGTTATACTCACACTCGGAGCCAACCATGGCAAAACAGTCATTTGTATATCGTTGCTTGCATCGGTAAAGTTGTTGGCACACTTGGTGTACTCCGTCATATCGCAACGGATGACATCATTGTGCTTTAAAGTGCTTATTGTATAAGAGACTCCTGTACTTACAAACTGTGCATTCACAAACCATTGATATGTGGGAGTGCCGCCAACATTGTTCGGCAAGGCGGTAAAGGTTACTGCATCTCCAACACAAAGAGTATCCTTATTAGCCAATATCACCACAAAAGGTTGAGGATTGACAGACACTCTAACACTGTCTTGAGGAGACACGCAACCATTGGCTGCAATGGTCAAACGATATGTTCCTGTATCCGCAAAGCTCATGTTTGTCTTGATGGGGTTGCGTTGTGTGGAGTTGAAATTGTTAGGCCCCGACCAACTGTATGTGGCTCCTGAATAGTTGCCCGTTGTCAGCTTAAGTGTATCTCCGATACACAGAGGATTGCTACCTGCGATTGATGAAATACTTGGGATAGGATAAATAAATGCTTGAGTACTGTCTGCGTATACACAACCATTCATGTCGACAATCATTTTATACCAACCGGTCATATTGGGTGTTGCATTGACTCTCGTAGTGTTTTGTGTATTGGCAGAAAAACTTGCGGGGCCTGACCAACTGTAAGTCACCCCGCTTGTTGATGCTGTACTGTTCAGCTTGAGTGTATCGCCTGTACAAAGAGATGAATTGTTGGATAATGTCACAGGTGTAGGTGCAGGCTTAACCGTTACATGCGTGGTATCACTGTTGCTGCAACCGTCTTTGGTAACGGTTGAGGTGTATACACCACTCATGGTTGTAGTACTGTTGCCAATTGAAGGACTTTGCACCGTATCGGTAAAACTGTTGGGGCCTGTCCAACTATAAGTTACCCCGCTTGTGGTCGTTGAGGTGGCGAGCTTTAAAGTATCACCTGCGCATAGTGGAGAGTTGTATGCCGGTGTTGGTTTTGCAGGTATGATATTAATGGTAACAGATACAGTATCATCATAAGTACAGCCACTCAGAGTGCCTGTCACGAAATAATCTCCGTTATGTACAGGTGATGCTCCACTTATTGACGGGTTGTATACAGAAGAATTGAAGCTATTGGGACCACTCCAACTATATGACACTCCCGAAAAAGAACTTGATGCATTGAACTGTAATGTCCCTCCCGAACAAAGGGGGGCGTTGCTTGTGCCTATAAATACAGGAACAGGCTTTACTGTTATCATTATTGTATCAGTTGTTACACATTCTGCTAATAACCCAGTCAAAATGTACGCTCCTGCCATTGATGAATCAGCATTAATAATGCTTGTATCAAACTGCGATGCTGAGAAACCCGAAGGTCCAGTCCAACTATAAGCAGTACCAGTTGGACTAAAATCATTACCACCTAGATGTAATGTATCACCTACACATACCGGTGTATTACTTGCTGCTGTAAAATATGGGTATTGTGTCACTACAACAAATACTGAATCCAGGTCACTTTTACACCCGTACCTATTAGCTTGTACAATATAATAGCCTTGATTACTAACAAGGACACTATCTATTGATACAATTGCTGCATCGCTAATATTTCCTGCACCACACCACCAATTCCATGAAGTAGCTAATGATGCTGTTGCTATTAAGTTTAACGTATCACCTACACATAAAGATGTGTCTCCTGTGACATTAGGCTTACTTGGATGCAAGCTATCTATTCTTATATCAACAACGTTACTTAGACTGGTATCTTTTATGTCGGAAGAAACAACTCTTACCCTATAACCATTTGCAGGAATCACATTTGCAGGAATAGCACACCTAATAAGACCAGAAGTATCCGACATTGTAGAGCCAATATCGATGGGTGAACTAAAATCTCCTGTTGAGTCTGATAATTGTATTGTAAATACATTATTAGAATTAAATTTAACTCTACAGTAATAGTCCACATCAAAACTATCTAATATACAAAGCTGATATGCCGTTACTCCTATACTCAATGTATCCATAATTCGCACAACTACCGAATCTATATAGTAGTAACTATCATATGTTGTGCCGCCATTAGCGGTATCAATTTGCATTTGATTTGACAACAAGAAGCCTCCAATAGCCATATGATTATATGCGGAATCAGCAACAAACGTTCCGACTAGTCGAACCCACCCAGACTTGTTTGATATACTTCCATAATTAGTAAACGAGACTTGCGGACTAACCGCAGGTATTGTAAACCCATTATATTGAACAGGGCCGTTTCTAAAAAAGAACACACCTAACCCATCTGTTGCAAGTATAGATTTGTCGGACAATGAAACAGACATTGACACCTCATACTTTGCATCTAGCTGCAAAGGAATTATCGTTCTTTGCATCAGCTCTTTATATGTACCATTCCAAGAGATATAGTTATAAACTCCCGCATAAGCGACTCCATCTACGGCATACTGCGCCCCAAACTGGTTTGAAGGAACACCAGCCTTTGCTGAACTACTATGACATGCATGAAAATAATCAGGAGATGCATTTGTAAACGACGACCATCCCGTACTTGCAGGTAGATTAAACAAACCAGTAGGACAATAAAGAGTATCCTCAAAGCTCCCGTTAGGCACCATGTTAGGTTGCGCACCTGCTTGCAGGCAGCCTATAATAAACAATATGAGAATGAGGGCGCGCTTCATAGGATGATGGTGTGCTCCATATAAATATATGCAATATTGCTGCATTTATAAGGCATAGGCTCGCAGTTTCTTAATAAGTGGTTAACCGTTAACAACTTACCGTGTTAACTGTTTTATAAGGCGTGGTTAACAGTACGCATATATTTGGAACAGGGGGGGGGGCATGTCGCATCTTTGTATTGTCAAACGACACAAACACAAAACAAAACACACGAAACCCACAGGCGTTTCAAAACAAAAAATAAAAACACAAAACACACACTCAAAACAAACACAACACAAAAACTAAAAAACACAAGATCATGCAAACCACATCTACCTACTACGCACACAACACTCAGGCAGAACAAACAACTACAACTGCCAAAGCTCACATCAGGAAAGAAGCATTTCAAAAGATTTTATTGTTCGCAGGTATACTTGCTTGCATCGCTCTGGCGGTAAACATTTAATGATATTAAATGCCGGGGCGTTTGTTCTGAGGTTTTCTTGCGATGATCTTCCTCAGCCCGGCATTAAATTTTTATAAGAGTTTCTCTCTTATCCTCTATATGTAACGATGGCCTCCTTTCCAGGAGGCCTGACCGTTTTATGAAGCTTTCAACAAATATTTATTGCACTACAAATCGCTTGGTGGCATCGACCGACTCACCTCTTAGTTTCAGGATATAATTGCCAGGCGGCAGGTCTGCTATCGGTAAGGTTTGTATGAATGTTTTTTCGCTGCGGTATGTATGTGTTTGCACTACTCTACCCTGCATATCGTATATGGATGTTTGCACATCCTGAGGTTTATCCAATATTGCTTTTACAGTCAGCATACCATGGGCAGGAATCGGATATGCCAATACTTCACTCTTATTATCTTCAACTGTGGTTACGCTGTTGGGCCAGTATATCTCGTATATGTAAGTGAACTTATAGGTCAGTTCGGCAGAGGATGTGGGATTGTCCACATTATAGCTGAAGATATAAAGCGTGTCGGGCTGGTCGTAAATATTGTATAATATCTCTCGTCTCCATGCTTTATTGAAGCTTGTACCTTTCAATACCTTGTGCGTTGTCGACAAGGTATCGCCCAATGAGTTGAAAACGTATTCGTCTTTCCACGTAGCGGTATATGTTTTCGTGGCGGTATCGTACAGTTTATTTATGCGTTGGTCGGGCTGCACATTCGTACCGCTGTATACATATTCAAATTGAGTTCTGTTCATCCAAGCATTTGCAATGGAGTCCCACCATACCCAATCTTCCGAAATCAGCCTGTTCAAACTGTCATAGCCATATACATACTTTTCTATCGGCAGAAAACCTTTCACAGTATCTCGAAATTTCAGTGTTTTTTCAGAAAGTCTATTCAATGAGTCGTAAGCATATTCCGTTCTACCCGTATCTGAAGTGTAGCCTGAATGTATGTCATGGCTACGAATATCCAATATCACCAAACGCTTTGCTGTATCATACACATAGTATGCGTAGTTGGTATACGGAGCACTTTTAAAGCGGTTGTAATAATAAGAAGAGGTCTGAAGCAAACCATTTGCATCATAGGTGTATTTACTCGAAGTATGTGTGGAGTAATACGTAGGATATTCATAACTGCTGTAATCTTCTATGAGCAATCTGTCACTTCCATCGTATTTTTTTGTGTAATGTATATCCCAAGCCGAGTTGATGCGGAATACCCTTGAACTGTCGTAGTTGATAATGCCGTGTTTGTAATCGCTACTTCTGTCACCCGAATAATAAAACACCTGATTTGCATAAGTTGAGCCAAAGTACTCTGATATTATCTTTTGCAAACGAAAATTTTGCGCCTGAACGAAAACGGTGATAATTAAAAGCGGTATGAAAAGGAGACGTTTCATAAGAGTATAGGTTTACTATAAAAATACACATATCAAGAACCTTCTCAATAGATTGCTCCTCTATGTGACAATTATATTACAATCGGCTATTGCTCTTTTTCTTCTTCTTTTGGACCGTGCAGCTCCACCGGATCGCTCTTCTTGTTCTTGCGCATGCGCATGTTCAACATCTCCACACCAAAAGAGAAGGCCATGGCGAAGTATACATAGTTCTTGAGATGCATTTCGTGTGCACTTTCACTGTCCCAGCCTTCCACCAACAATACCATACCCACCATCACAAGGAATGACAGTGCCAACATCTTGAGCGTAGGATGCTTTTGTATGAAGTCGGCTATTTTTTTGCTGAATGTAAACATGATGATCATCGCAATGACAACAGCCACCATCATTATCTCCACATGCTTGGCGATACCTACGGCTGTTATCACACTGTCGAAAGAGAATACTGTATCCACCAACACTATCTGAAACATAGCCGCTGCAAATGCTTGTGTCTTTTTACTCTTGGGCACATCCTCCTCATCACTACCTTCCAGCTTATGGTGTATCTCTTTTACCGTCTTATACAACAGAAACAATCCACCCGCCAACATCACAAGACTGGCCATATCAAAACCTTTATCCCAAAGTGTGAACAGGGGTTTGCCTTTTTGCTTTATCAACCAACTGAGTGCCATCAACAGCAGTATACGTATGGCTATTCCTGCAAACATCCACACACGACGTGCCGCCAATTGCTTTTGCTCAGGCATACGCCCCATGATGATGGATACGAATATCACGTTGTCCACCCCTAGCACTATTTCCAGTACGGTCAGTGTAAGTAAACTTATCAACGCATCGGCAGTGAGTAGTTCGCTCATGCTTTATGTTTTACAGTCCTTTACAAATGTTTTTGGCAATTGCAGGCCCTTCGTATATGAAGCCTGTGTACACTTGTACCAATGATGCTCCCGCTTCCAACTTTTCAATGGCATCTTCCGCCGTGTATACACCACCTACCGCAATGATAGGAAAGCTGCCCTCACTCTTATCGGCAATGTACTTTATCACTTCTGTTGCACGTTTGCGTACAGGCTTGCCACTCAGTCCGCCTGCACCGATGGCTTCCACCTCTGTTGACGGCGTATTCAATCCACTACGGTCGATGGTGGTGTTGGTGGCTACCAAGCCTTGTATGCCCGTCTCTTTTACAATGTCTATGATATCGTCCAGTTGACTGTCGGTAAGGTCGGGTGCTATTTTCAGCAGCAAAGGTTTGGGATTGCCCAGCTCTTTGTTCAATTCATTGAGCCTATTCAATATGCGCATCAACGGCTCTTTGTCCTGCAACTCGCGCAAACCGGGTGTATTGGGGCTGCTCACATTCACCACGAAATAGTCCACCACATCGTACAGGTCGCGGAAACAAGCAACATAATCGTCCAACGCATTTTCATTTGGTGTCACTTTATTCTTACCGATATTTCCACCAATGATGAGGTTTTCCTTGCGGTCCTTCAACCTGTGTGCTGCCACTTCGGAGCCTTGGTTGTTGAAACCCATACGGTTGATGAGCGCTTCGTCGGCAGGAAGGCGAAAAAGCCTCGGCTTGTCGTTACCCGGTTGCGGGCGAGGAGTTACCGTGCCTATCTCTACAAATCCGAACCCGAGCGTGGACAATTCGTCCGTCCAACGGGCATCTTTGTCGAAACCCGCAGCCAAACCCACAGGGTTCGGAAACTTGATGCCCCACAGCTCTCGCTCCAGTCTTGCATCCTTCAGCGTGAACAGCTTTTTGAATATCCAACGGGATATGCCGAACTTATACATGAACGTCAGCATGCCCATTATCATGTAGTGTACACGTTCGGGAGGAATTTGAAAGAGGATCTTGCGGAGCAATGAGTACATGGGCGCAAAGATACACTAAGCTAATTGTATGTTTTTTAACATTTTCACATCAGTTGTCAACAGGCTTATCGCTTATCTTTAACCTGTATATGCGCGGATTTTTTACTCTTTTGAGCGTTATTGGCATGTGGATGACGCATACGGTTGTATGCGCTCAACAAAGCATGGAGGGGCAGATACTTGACGTGGGCGACAGAGAGCCGATACGAGGAGTGGCCATTACCAACGTATATACCAGCGACAGACAAACAAGCGACATAGAGGGACATTTCAGAGTGGAAGTTAAGGCGGGCGAGTTGGTGGAGTTTAGAAAAGAAGGATATAAAATACTCAGAGTAAGAGTGCCCAACGGAAAGTTGCCTTCATATTTCCGTGTGATGATGCAAGAGCAAGGCACCGATGTGGTGGACTATGTGAATGCACGCGGGGCAGCCCCCGATTACAAGACCGACAGTGTCAGGTATTACATGCTCTACAAAGAGACTTTGGAATTTTCTCGACTTTCAGGGCTCGAAGCAATACAACACCCTTTCAGCGCCATGAGCAAGAAGAACCGACAGATATGGGCGTTTCAAGAAGAGTATGCCTACCATCAACAACAGAAGTTCATCGACTATGCCTTCAACAAAGACTTGGTGCATAAGATCACCGGGTTTGAGGGCGACAGTTTGGCCACATACATGCACTTGTACCGTCCCACATACACACAGCTGCGCATGATGAACGAATACACTTATTACAACTACATTAAAAACACATCGGACGCCTACCGCGATCGTGGTATCAAGCCGAAAAGCACGCATACCCCACGCTCATTCCATTAACGGCAACCTGCTGTTAACAACTGCTCCGGTCTTTGTTTTCGGACACACCACTCATTTTCACAATTGACTGATAATCAAATTATTAAAACAATTTCTTTTGTTAACCGCTTGTTAACCGCTTGCAAATCGTTCGTTAACAATATTGATTTCTTTGGCTATGGAGGTGCCTTGAGGACATCTTTGTAGTCAGAGTAGAATTTTCTGCTCTTCAACCAAACAACTGAAAAAACAAAACAACAAACAGACTTGCCGGGCATATTCCCCGGACAAAACAAAAAATGATGATTATGGAACTCGAAATAGCGCAGAAGATATACAGCGGCAAGTACCGCGAGCGCATGGCGTTCGAGTACTACCTGTCAATTCTCGAAAGTGGTTTTAATTTGTTGAAACGCGAGAAGGCAACAAAGAGGCAATGTAGTAAGGAAGAACGTGATGCGATGAAAATGGCTCTTGAATACAATCTGGAATCTATGTTCTCTTAATAGAGTGGCAAATAATTTTGGTTAACCACAAAACAAAAAAGAGAAAGGCAAGCAGGTATCACCTGCTTTTTTTATGCATTTATGGGCCGCTGCCAATGGCAGCGGCCCATACTATTTAATACTTGTTGACCTGTGTAAGGTTCGATACGACAATGAGTGGGCGACAATTACTTGTCATTCTTATTCTTTGCTTTCTTATCTCTAAGCCTCTTTATTCCGTAAGCCACACCTGCAGCTCCCAAAAATCCCAAACCACCGTCTAATGGAATGTCGTTACAATCATTATTCCACGCATCATCGTCACAGTTGTAATAACCGTCATCGTCATCATTCCAGTTATTGCAAGTACTGTCGCTTCCGCCGCCTGCACCCCAAGTGTACACGTCGTTGTTAAAACCCGGGCCGCCGCCGACAACCCTAAACGGTTGTATCAAGCATGATATGGAAAGTACCCAGATGGCAATTGTTGTTAAAACTCTCATTGTCGTGTGTTTTTTATTTATGTTTTTATTATTGCTTTATCAGTTTTGCTGTGATCTTTGTATGCTCGTTTTGCAAAGTCACCACATATATTCCTGCAGCCCAACCATCTACAGAAACTCTTACTCCACCGCTACCCGCTTGCACGGCTTCTGTATACAATACACTGCCTGAAAGGTTGGTAACCGTTACAACAGCATCTTCGTTCAATCTGTCGAAAACCACCTTCAACCTGTCTGTTGCCGGGTTTGGTATCAACATCATACGTGCAGGTTGTTCGGGTTTGGTTGTTTCGGCCACACTGTTCGGGTTGGCCACCAAGTTGATGTAAAACCTGTTGTCACCGTAGGTTTGGTTGTCGTTGGCCTTCACATCGAACCAGTACTCGTAACCACCTGTAATCTCTTCTGTCTTGTTCAGTAGCTTATCGTGCAAGTACATTTTAGCACCTGCAGGTATTTGGAACTGAGGAACCTTTATAGCCAAATGCATATCGTCGTAGATAGCCAAGCCAAGCTTGATAACCTTACCGTCTTCGAAAGGACGACTGTCAGCAGAAAGCATGGTATCGTCATCTGAGAAAGAATAGAAATCAAGATCGGGATTCACTAGCTTCACCATATCGAAAGTATCTTCGGTAGGCATGGCAGCAGTATCGAACCTGATAAGCAATCTGTCCCAATAAGTGGTACCGTCATCTATACGCAACTCTACCAAATCGTCTGCAGCTGTGGTCTTAAGAATACCTGCGGGAGTACCGTCCGTCTTATTGCTTTGGGCAAAGTTGATAAACCCTTTTGAATAGTAAGAAGATACAGTTGCTACGAAAGACGAACCCATTGGTAAGTTGTAGTCGTAATTGAAGTAATGCGAAGTATAACCACCTCTTGTACCCTGATGCGGATCCCATACACAAAATGTACTGTTAAGACGATAACGTGAAACGTACTTCAAATTCACCGCAGAGGCAAATGGGTTACCACAAATCACAAAGTTTGAGTTAGAACCTCTGTCCAAACCTACAAGCACGTCGCCTTGGTTCAAATAACCCGTCATGTCAATCGTTACAGGGTCAGGGGTATAGGATGTTGATGTAAGTCCTTGCCCCTTTGAGCCCCTAACGAAGATGCGAGCCATCTGATATCTATCCCAAGATGCGGAGTATGTACTTGTAAAAGGTTTCCAACCGGGGTTGTTACCTGCTGTGCTGTTGTCTGCTGTAGAAATATCCCACCAAAAAGCCGAAGGATTATTCACTGCAACAGTTGTAAAACCGTTTGATGCACCACCCTGCCCTGTAATGTCAATATCATCTATCAACTCTTGCAATGATATGGAATGACTGAACGGATGTCCCATGAAACGGAATGCACGCTTACCAGGTATATATTGTTCAACGGTAACTTTACCGCTGAAATAGTTTCCTTGATAATGACCCGCATCCACACGTGCCGTATGGTTGGAGTCTGCTTTCAAAACAAGTTTGTCGTTGGTGGTCATAGTACCCGATGTTGGGTAATATGTATGTGTAATGAATATCGTATCACTTATCTCACCACCGGCACTGTTATCCAATTCAAGCTTCCAAACAGTTTTGTTCGTGAACGTACCTGCCGCTATTGTTTGCTTGGATGAACCTTTCAATACAATCTTACCGGCTTCTGCATCGAAAGTACCGTTGTTGGTTATCGTACCTGATATTTCAAGTGTACCGCCGTCAACAGTTACAGATGCACCACTCTTGATAGTCAAGTTTTTACAAGATGAAGTACCACTTGTTATACTTGGATATCTTGGAGCACCGCTTGGTATCTCCACATTGGAAGTAGCTGTAGGCACTGTGTTTGCAGACCAGTTGGAAGCAGTGTTCCAGCTCTTGCTAGAAGAACCGTCCCATTTGTTTACAGTAGGTGCCGCACCTGCGTGCTTCATCACAGTAGCTGCGTAGCCGGCAGAATAGTCCTTATAAGCGATGTACATGCTATTATCACTTGGAGAGATGGCTATCGTAGAATAATATGCCGAACCATCTGAAATACCTGAACCACTAACTGCTGACCAACTGCTACCGTTGAAACTCATCACAGTTGCTTTGTCATTATTTGCACCGTCTTGATAAACAACGAACGGAGTACCGTTGCCATCTATCGCAATATCAGTGTATTTAACATCACTACTTGAAAAACCTGAAGAACCAACCACAGACCAGCTGCTACCGTTATACTTCTCAACTGTTGCTTTGTAACCTTTGTTCTTATCGCGATATACCACATAAGGAACATCGTTGTCATCTATGGCTATCTGAGTATATTCAGCCATGTCCGCAGAAAATGCACCACTACCTACAGTAGACCAACCGCTACCGTTATATCTCATAACTCGAGCCTTGTAACCGGCATTGTTATCCCTATATGCAACATACACATCGTTTTGACTGTTGATGTCTATGGAAACATAATCTGCGATACCCGATGTAAAACCTGTACTACCGACTGCCACCCAACTACTACCGGTGTACTTGGCACATGTGGCTTTGTAACTTTTGTTTTTATCTTGGTACGCTACGTATACCGTACCGTTGTTGTCCAATGCTATTGATGTGAAATATACATTGTCGCTGGTGAAACCACTGTTGCCCAAGTAAGACCAACTGCTACCGTTGTAGTGATAAACTGAAGCTTCGTTGCTTTTGGCACCGTCTTGGAAAGCCACGTATATATTGTTGCCCGATACGGCCATGGATACATAGTCGACATCGCCGGGAGTTACACCCGTACCACCGACACTGCTCCAACTGCTACCGTTGTATTTCTTAACCGTAAGCTTACCGCTTTGGTTATTGTCTCTGTATGCAACATACACATTACCGCTACCGTCGGCTACGACGTCGGTATAGTTTGCTGATCCGCCGATACCTTTACTACCGACCACAGACCACTGTGCTGAACTTGGAAATGCGCTTGTAAGAGTTAATACAAACGCTACTGCGAGGAGCGTATATATCCTTTTCATGTGTTTTTTATTTGTGTTTTTGTTTTGACTTTAAGGCATAGTGAGTCCTTAAAGTGTCTCAAAAGTAGAGGAGATAATACTTATATGTAAAAAAAAGCCCTATGGTTAACATGTAAATAACAAGCGGACTGCAAACGGTTGACGTTTTACACACCTGTTACAAATCGATAAAACAGAATTTGTAGACTTACGAACCTACCCTTCTATCCACTTGCGGAATGAGGCGGCCTTTTCTTTGCTGATAAGGATATCCTCACATTCGGGTAGTTTCATTTTCAGATGAATCTTACTGGTTTCGTCGGTATGCATGGAGCCGATGTACTGCATGGATATGATGTGCTGCCTGTTGGCGCGGTAAAACTGCTCGGGGTTTAACAATTCTTCTATCTCGTCCAACGAGCGATAGTCGGTGATGTACTTTTTACCGTCGCTGTGTACCAAGTATATCACTTCTTCTTTGCTGAAGCACACCACTTCTTCGGCAGGTACCAAAACCACATTCCTACCCAAGTGTACAGTGAAACGTTCTTTGTACTTTTTGCTGCCTTCAAAGTTCTCGAACAGGTCTGTTATCTGCTTCAGGTAAAGCGGATTGCCGAATTTGCTTTGCAACAAGTGGAATTTGTCCAATGCTGCCTTCAATTCGTTCTTATCTATCGGCTTCAACAAATAGTCAATACTGTTCACCTTAAAGGCTCGTATGGCATACTCGTTGAATGCGGTGGTGAATATGATGGGACATTGTATGTTGTAATCAACAAACACATCCAAGCTGATGCCATCCGCCAACTGAATGTCCGATATTATCAGATCAGGTGTTTGCATCTCCAACTTCATACGAGCTTCTTTCACGCTCTCCACAGGGCCTACGATATTGGCACCCGGCTCCAACTGTCTTACCAGTTTCAATAAACTCTCTGCCACCAAAGGCTCGTCTTCCAACAACATTATATTCATATCACAAATTTATAACAGGGGGATTTTTATGGTATAGTGTTCGTCTTTGTCCTCAATTATAACATCCTTGTCGGTCAAGTAGCTGTACAGTTGCTTCAACTGTATCAAACCTGTTCCGTTGGATGTTTCTATCTGCTTGCGCAGTTGTTTGTTGTTATGAACTATCAAATAGTCACCCTCGTCCCATATGACTATCTTAAGCGGTTCTGTCGATTGTACTACGTTGTGCTTGATGGCATTGTCTATCAGCAGTTGTAAAGTAACCATTACCACACCACGCTCTTTGGCGTCTTCGGACACATTCATATGTATGCTCAAGCCCTTACCATGTCTGATGCTCAACAGCTCTATATAGTGACCGATGAACACCGTCTCTTCGTTAAGGCTCACCACCTCGCTCTCTTTGTGTTGTAACACATAGCGATACACTTTGGACATGTGACGCACGAACTCTGATGCCAGGTCGGGATTGGTTTGAATCAGTCCATCCAAAGAGGTAAGGGTATTGAACAGGTAATGTGGGTTCACCTGATTTCTCAATTGGTGATATTGCAGGTCTGACTTCTCTCTTTCCAACTGTGCGGCCTGTACCTCAAGGTTTGCCTTTTCGTTCACCGCACCTTGCCAATGTTCAAAAAAGTGGAAGGTATAAAATGCGAAGTTGAACATGAACACCACCACCAAGACCATCAAAAGCATGGTAGCCATAAACTCATCATTCACAAACCCCGGTATATAACCCCTACTCAAATAGGTGCTTATAAACACCACCGGCAGTATTATTAGCAAGGTCAATAGTATCTGTAGACTTATCCTTATGAATGGACCTTTCTCAAACGGAAAAACCTTGTTGAGTTTTTTGTTGATGAACCTTATCAAGAACCAAAATCCTGTAAATGCACCACACTGACTTAGAAACAGGAGTATATGCCACCAACCCCACTGCGGCATCAAATAGAATCGTAAAACGGATGCCAATAGCGCAAAGTCGAAGATGAGAAAGTATGGTAAATACTTTATCTGCTTCTGTATATCCTTCTCGGCACGTTCTGTTTTTGACAATCCTAATTTCATGCTACTACAAAATACTAATTAGTGTATGAGGATGTATGCTTTGGAGCTGCTATATCTATTATATTACCGTCTTCCATTTCCATGATACGGTCAGACCCATTTGCAAAATCCCTATCGTGTGTTACTGTAATAATGGTTTGATGATTCTCTTTCGCCAATTGTGTGAATATATCGAACACACGCATGGAGTTGGCCTTATCCAAGTTGCCGGTCGGCTCGTCTCCCATTATTATGGTAGGGTCGTTTATCAATGCACGGGCGATGGCCACGCGCTGCTGCTGTCCACCCGATAACCTATTGGCATGTTTATGTGCAAACTCATCCATACCGACCAACTTCAGCTTCTCTATCGCACGATGCTCTATCTCCTCCTCGCTGTATTTTCCCAGCTTAAGTGCGGGCAACATTACATTCTTCAACGCAGTAAACTCAGGGAGCAAAAAGTGAAACTGGAATACGAATCCCAAATGCTCGTTACGAAACGCAGACAGTTTGTTCTGCTTTTGTCCCGTTAATTTTTCGTTGTTGATGGTTAACATACCGTCATATTCCGTATCCATGGTAGACAGTATGTACAACAATGTACTCTTACCACAGCCAGACTTACCGATGATGGAGAAAAACTCGCCTTTATTCACTTCAAAGTCCAATCCCTTCAACACCTCAAACTCCGTAGGCTGATAGAACCTCTTTTTTATATTTTCCGCTTTCAGTACAGTTGCCATTGTTCTTGTTTTACCCCCTGATTATCGCTACAGGGTCTACTTTGGCGGCTTTTCTTGACGGAAACCAACCTGCGAACAGCGTTGTAAGGAACCCAAAGAAAAGGCCGATGAAATAATGTGCGGGATTGAAATTCACAGGAAAGGTGTCTATCCTGAAAAACTCACCCGCAGGAAATGGTGTTATGGAAAGCAAGTAGCTGAAGAAGAACCCGATGATGAGCCCCAACAAACCACCCGCAATACCGATGATCACCGATTGCAACATGAATATGCCCGTCACATCAGCACCCTGAAAACCTGTGGCCTTCAGTATGGCTATATCCTTCATCTTATTGATGATATTCATGTTCATGATATTATAGATACCGAAGCCTGCAACCACCAACAGTGTAAAGCATACAACAAAGGTCATGATGTTTCTTATCTGCGTACCGGCAAGTATGGATTGGTTGGCGGTTTCCCAATCTTCTATTTTCAGATCGGGTAATTGGTTGGCCAACTTCGCAGCCAAAGAAGATGCGGCATTCACATCCTTCATCTTCAGGTTCAAGTCTGTAACATAAGAAGGGTCTTTCTGCAATATCTTTTGCACAGTGGCCAGTGTAGCATAGCTCTGTGTTTGGTCAAGCTGGGCAATACCGTAAGAGAATATGCCCACTATCTTCAGGTTCAGGTTGCCACCCTCGGGCGTTGTTACACTCACACGGTCGCCAACAGTCACACCCATTTTTTTCGCCAACCCCTTACCCATAATGATGACATCGGAAGCCTTAAGCAAATCGTTCAATTCGCCAAGGTCCATCTTCTTATCAAGGTCGAAAAGCTCTGCTTGTTTCTTTACGTCCACCCCAAATATGGTACCAGGTATTTGGACCGGTCCGTTATTGTAAAATACCTGCGATGAAACCTGTGGAGCCACACCGCGTACACCGGGCATGTTCTCTATGCGTTCCATCACGGCCAATCCATTCTTTATCTTACTCAGCTCGTTCTTAGGTCGTTGATGTTTTACCACATACCAATTGTCATCGGCTGTAGGCTTGTCAAGCGCCACAATCTTCTTGTCCTCTATCTCTATCGACTTGTATATGTGTACGTGTGGCGTATTATCCATCGCCAAATCTTCGGTAAACTGGTTCACACCCGTCATGAAGCTTATCATGATAATGAACATGGATATACCGAATGTGACGCCAAGCATAGCAACAATGCTCTGCTTCTTTTTGGTAAGCAGGTGCGTCAGCGCTATGTTCAATGCCAGTTTCCAGTTCATTACTTCAGTATTATTGTTGAAGATTTATCCAATCCGCTTCTCACTTCCACCCAATTATCGTCTGACATACCTGTTTTTATCGGCACCTTCACTTCGTCACCCTCTTTCTCTATCCAAACACTGTCTCCTTTTTGAATTGCAGAACGCGGTATCACCATCACTTCCTTGTCTTGAGTAAGCACAATGTTCGCTTCCAAGTTCAAGCCATATACGCCCACAGGCAATTCATCGTCAAATACAGCATCCACTCGAAAAGCTTGTTCCACCTTATTCAGCAACGGATACACTTTGCTTATGTGCGCATTGAACACTTTATCATCATAAGCGTCCATTGTTATCATCACCTTTTGGCCAACGTACACTTTATCCAAATCATCTTCATCCACCGATAGTTTGGCTATCATATCTCCTGCACCTATCAAAGCAATCGGTTGGTTTGGGTTGATAACGTCACCTTGTTTTCTGTATACATCATATACCACACCGTCTATAAAACTCTTAAGGCGACCAACGTTTTGTTGCGCACGCGTCACTTGCAATTGGTTTTGTGCCTGTTGCAATTGAAGGTTACCGTTCAGCTTTTGTTGTTCGTATTGACGCTTTAGGTTTTGGTATTCCTTAAGTGAGCTTTGGTATTGCAAGTATATCTTCTCATACGTGCTTTTCGACACCGCATCTTCACTGTACAACTTCTCATACCTTTTAAACTGACGCTCATCTTGCTGCATTTTGATGTTCGCCACTTCAATACGGCCTTGCAACTCCCTGAAAACAGGAGCATCTTCCGACACCGTGGATATGGTCTTCCTAACAACAGCTTCAGAACCCACTTCCTGCGCCTCGCGCACCTCATTGCTTACATAAAACAAAACTTGCCCCATCTTAACCGTATCACCCTCTTTTACATAGGCTTCGTTCATATATCCATCAACGGTAGACACCACCTTGTATTCCTGCTCCGGCAGCAAAGTACCCGATGCATAAACAGCGGCTGTCAGCTTTCTGAACTCGGGCTGTATGGTCTCTGCTTTATTGTTACAGCTTCCTATGGAAACAGCAGTTATTACAGCAATACTCAGCGTCACCCACAATATTGGTCGCTTCATTTTATTAAAAATTTTGTGTGCTTAGCAAGTGATATAATATTCCATCAGCAAGGTTTTGTAAATACTCAATCCTTGCTTTATTGTATTCCATAAATAATGTGTTGAACTCGTCAAACTCCATAACACCTTCTTTAGTACTCAGCTTAGCTATACGAAGGTTGTCTTTAGCTGTTGCCAACTTTTCAGTCAGCACTTCCTTCTTATTAAATTCTGCAGTATACTGCGCCAGCCAGTCTTCCTGCTGTTTAGTCAGGTTGTCTTCAGTTCGTTTCTGTTCGAGTTTAGCGGTCTGCAACTGTAACTTACTGCGTTGCTGCATTGAGTGATAATATCCTCCCTGAAACAAAGGCACATTCAACCTCAGGCTTACACTGGCTATATTAAAGTCGATATTATTGAAGTTGGGCTCAAAGTTGGTTTGCATATTGTAAGTATACCTACCCGATACTGATAAGTTAGGCATACCTCCTGTACGACTCTCTCGCAATGACATCTCTGCTGTCCTCACTTTCCATGCAGCTTCTTGCCATGCCGGGCGGTTATTTATATTACCAGGTTCGTACAACATTGGCCATTCAAAATCATCCAGCTCTTCGTTCAGCACTACAGTATCTGTTCCAAGTAGTGCATTCAGGTTGTTCACACTTTGCTGAAAAGTCTGATTATTACTTATACGTGCAGCTTTCACATCTAACGACAAGTTCTTAGCCCTATTATAGTCTGCAGGATCAACGACTCCTTGCTCATTCCTATCGGTCATGATGCGCAATAACTCAGTTGCGGTTTTCTCGTTCTCCTCATTTAGCTTCAGCACCTCTTTAGTTACCAGTGTCTGGTAATAAGACTGAATCAGCTGCATGTGCAAGTTTTCTAATGCAGCATTGCTACTATACTTACTCTGCTCAAACTGCGCTTTTGCGCGAGATAGTTTTGCCCAATTATTCATATTGATGATTGGCATACTAACTTCTGCACCGGTTGCAAATACATATGGCAAACCGAATTGCGCCTTCAGGTATGTACCTGGAGCACCCCCAAGTGCTTCTGCAGGTATCAACTGTGTAGCCAATATGGGATAATAATCACCAGTTGCAAATGCATTTACCTTAGGGTAGAGAACTGCAGCTTGCATATTTCGCTCCTGCTTGGCCATATATGGTTGCAATTGAGTCTGTTTTGCTGCAGGGCTGTTCCTGTCGGCAAATGTCAACAACTCATCCAGCCCGTCAACAGATATTTGCGCTCTAGCAGTAGTTCCTAAAACCAAAAAGTTTATGAATATGAAAAACCACCTCATGAATAAAACTTTGTACAAAGAGAATAAAATCAACATTATATGTAAAATTTTAATCAACGAAGCGGAAGGAAACCACACGGAAACACCTATCAACACTCTAAAACACAACTAAGAATTCACATTTGTATGCCTATTGAGCTAATATAACGGCACATAAACACTATCTTAGCGCGCACAAATCATGCCTCAAAATATGACACTAAAGGCTTTTGAACTACTTGAAAAGAAAGGATTTGAAAAGGCAGATGGCTCTTGGTATGAGCTGACATCTTCTATAGATAAGGAAGAGGGCCTGTTTCTCAATAAGTTGATATCAGAAAATAAGCCTAATAGGTCGCTGGAGATCGGATGTGCTGAAGGGATATCATCAATGGTGATTTGCGAATCTATAGGTCCTGATGGTGACCATACTATTTTGGATCCGTTTCAATCCACAGAATGGCAAAACCATGGTGTCAACAACCTGAAAAAGGCAGGGTTCAACAACTTCACCATCTTTGAAGAAAGGTCTGAATTTGCGCTGCCTCGTCTTGCTTCGGAGGGAAACAAATACGATTTCGTATTCGTTGACGGTTGGCACACTTTCGACCACGTATTGGTTGAGTTCTTTTATATCAACAAAATGCTGAACGTAGGTGGTGTGGTTGCATTTGACGATGCTGCACTTACCGGTCTTAATAGACTGATGCGTTTCATTTCCAACTATCCCAACTACGAGATAATAGGCAGCGTGAGCGATAAATACGTTTCAGGACAGAGAAAAATGTTGAATGTCATGAAACGTACCGTCAATGCATTGTTCTCTCCATTGGGTACAAGACTGAAGCAAGAGTTGCTGAACGATACCGTAGTACGTTCAGACTCAGCACTGAAAATAGACGGAAATGTTACCGCCTTCAAGAAAACAGCCGAAGATGACAGAGGTTGGGCTTGGTACAAGCCATTCTAAGCGGCCATATTCAGCTTCAGCCATTCTCTAACATCAAAATAAGGACATTCTTTCCTTACACCCGGAAAGTCCCTATGACCTAATATGATTGCATCCGGATAGCGAGCCTTTAAATTCAATAACAACTTCAACAAAGCAAACTGCTGCTCTAAAGTACGAGTGTCTTCCGCTCGTCCCGAATCATTTATACCACCGATGTATGATACGTGTATACTGTTGGAATTATAACCCTTCACTCCATTGGCAACTTTATCTTCGTGTTGCAATTGTGAGATAGCACCTTTTGCATCAATTAAGTAATGATAACCCGGGTTTTTCCAACCAAGTGTGTTTTGCCAATAGTTCTTAATTTATGCAATCTTCGCAGATTGCAGTGTAGCGGTACAATGCACCACTATATATTTTATCGTTCTCATGTCGGGTTTATTAATGTGTGGAAATTATCTATGTGAATTTCTTCTTCAGTTTTAAAAAGTATGATTCAATATATCGGTATGATAATGCTGCAACTCCAATTGACAACAGTGTATACAATGGGAACTTGATGATCCACGAGTTGTATTTCAACTGCGGAAAAAAGCTGAAATCTATTTTCTGCCAAACAGGATCGAAGATGTATTGTTGAGTTAATTTACCAACTGCCATATGATATAGATACAAGCCATAAGACACCTTACCAACATATAGCACCTTTGGATTTTCAAGTATTTTCTTTAAAACTCCTTTAAATCCATTATTAGAACCCGTATAAACCAAGAAAACAGAAAATACCGTTAGCCCTATACTTGAATCAACAAATGCATATAACAGTATTGCGAAAGCAACCACATATAATGAGTACCTCTTAAATGTCTTGTACACCTCCACATTGTCTACTTTGACAAAAGCCATAATAGCTCCTGCAACCAACGAGAACATTCTTCCTGCCAATGTGCTATAATCTGCCGCATATATAAAATATGAAATTGACAAACAGAATAACATCAACATTGCAAATAATAAGATCTTTTTATTTCTTATAAATACAATTAGGAATGGCCAAATCAAATAAAATTGCTCTTCAACACATAAAGACCATAAGTGTTCAAATGGAGTACCTTCTATTACAGCATGGTTGTAGTTGACTGTATAGGAGAATGCATATGGTGCTATCTCCATAAACGGCTTATAGAATATCAAACTTAATATCAGAAACAAATAATAGATAGGAAATATCCTCAATACTCTTTTGATATAGAAGGAGCGGATGACTTCTTTTTTTGTTTTATGCAAATCAATAAGCAAGCCCTCAGTTATCAAAAACCCGCTGATAACGAAAAACAAGTCGACGCCAAAATATCCTGCTGGTATATATCTACCTATAAATGATGGAAAATGCTCTATCAACACAAAGAAGATAGCTATAAAGCGTAATCCATCCATCTGGACATACCAGGTACGTTTCATTCTTAACTTATATTACTATAATTTACTATTGAGTCTGACTCATTTCGGAACGGCTGCAAGATATTAAAACATTCATGTTCATTCTATCTATATCCTTATGGAAGCCTTATTTTCCAAGCCAATAATATCCATCTGGCCAATGTATATATGGCCATTGTAAGAGTGACTGTAAGCAATATACTTTTCTCTCGCCTCAGTACAGCCTCCTGCGCTACACATTTATTAAATTTCGACATACAAGCCTCTATCCCTGCTCGGTCTATCACTCTCCTATATTGTATATGCTGTATAGTGTCTATTCTTGTCTTGAATATGGTTTTAGTTTGGGTTACAACTATTGTATCCAACATAGCAGTAGTGGTATTATGTGTAATAGTATCATATATCACTTCACCTTCCATATACACATACTCTATTCCTGTACTATCTGTATCCGGGTACATATTTGAACAATATTCAGCAAACACAATAGGGTGCTTAAATTGCAGCTTAGCCAGTTTTGCAGTCATTCTTTTTCCGGAATCACATCCAACTAAAATGACAGACATTAACAGCACAATGGTTATTATCTTTCCACTCATATTATTTGATTGTATTTTCCAAGTGCTGAACTCTTGTATCCAACACCCTGATCTCTATTTTTTGTATCGCAAGCTGTGTTTTCAAGTCATAATACACACTTAGTACAGTAGCCACACTTACCGTGGTACATACCACCAAAGCCCATATCATTCTCAGGTTTATCCCTTTCAGGTGTTTATCCAACACACTTAATTCTTGTTGTGTCATGCTATATCTTGATTTTTTCCACCTACAAAAATGACTGCAATAGCCAATAAGAACTGAATGGTATTCAACCCATAATCAAACCAGGACCCAATATCCACTTTGATGTGATGTGGCACGTTAGGTAAACCACCAATAAGATAATTCTTAGCTGCTATCAATATTGCCACCACAGATGTGGTATTGATCAACCACTTGGGCGCGTAAGTATTCACTTGCGATAGGCCGAATCTTAATTTCCTGTTCATGGCAACGAGTTAAAATGAGGACAATGTGGTACGCTTCCAACCGGCTGTCGTCTTTATGTATATATAATCATCATCCCAAGCCACGTCCCCTGTACTGCCGTTCGTATCTGAAGTGCTTGTTGGCGTATAAGATGTTCTTAACCTAAACTGTTCATACCCAGCAGCTCCTACAATATCAAGCAAGGATGTAGGCATACTGTTATTGGAGAGTCTACCTGTTTCTCCTTTTACATACCATCTATCGGTTAATGTCTGTAATGTTGTGCCGGATGTATTAGAGAATGTTGTTGCCAATATCAGATCGGCCGGCACAGCGGCACCTGTGCCTTTGCCGGCAGCCAAACGGAGCAAGCCACCTGCTTTATCCGTCCCTTTGCCACCTGATGCATGCACGGTAACGGGCGCACCTAATCCACCTGACAAATTGCTTTCAGGCCCTGAACCAAAATAAACTTCCCGATAGCCTCCTCCGCCTGAGTTGGAATTACCATCAGCAAATATGAGTTGATTATCTGCCGTAGTGGATTGATTGTTGCCCAATATGGAAGAGTACTTATGCAATACACTATTGTAACTACCAATAATAAACTGCCCTCTACTGGTAGTAGAAGAAGGGTAGTTTATAGTATTACCACTACCATATATAAACTGATAAGTATCGGCCGATGCAATGGTGTTATAATCCCCGAAAGCTGTAGTAGAGAACTGAGCTGCTGACAGATTATTCCCTTGACCTATCATGTACTGCCATACTTTGGTGGTATTGCCGGTATTGTTGTTACCTATTGTGATATGCCGGCCATTGTCATTGGTATTCAGCACGTTTGTTCTACCAATATTTATCGATACAGGTTGATAGGAATCATTAGCTTCTATAATACTTATCGTTTTATTCCCCTGCTTAAACACTATGTCTGATTCTACCTTTAGTTGGGATGATACTCTTGCAGATCCACTTACATCTAACCTATATCCATTGTCAACAGTTATATTACCAATGCCAACATTACCAATCAGGATATAGCCAATACACAGCCAAGTCAAATAAAGCACAGATACCTATGGCCGACTTGCCTACAGGTACTTATATATATTCGATAGTAAATGAAAATGAAATAATCTCCTAGGGAAGATAACCAAGCGATAAAAACACAGCCCCGCCGGAAACGGCGGGGCTGCTTAGTTACCCCTAATTACGAAACGAAAATCGTTACTACTGTTTTATTATTTTCTCCGTCTGCCCATTCTCAAATCTCAACACATACATACCTGACGGATAAGACGAAAGGTCCATCTCAGTCTTTATAGTGCCCGAGTACAGTGTTGCACCCGACATGTTCACCAATATCATTCTTGTGTGCGACATCTCCGTTGGTACCACAATGTGTACCGTCCCTGTTGTAGACGTAGGATATACGCTTAACCTTGCATTTGCTATGGCATCTTTTACACTGTTTGGCTCAGGTATGATGGTCAAACTGTCGTTGGTGAACGGATTGCTCCACCTTGGATCTGTATATACACTGCTACCTGTAAGCGTTCTGATGAATGATGCTATGTTTGCCTTCTCCTGAGCCGTCAAGCGCAATCTTTGCAGATTGCCACCCGGACGCAAGCGGTTGTCCAAGTTCGGATTGTTCTGAGGAATGGAGTCGTAGTGATTGATAACGTCTATCAAAGTATTCAACCCATTCTGCCCTGCATTGTGCATGAAACCACCATATGAGTTACCGTTGGCATCCACTACATCTCTCAGCGATGGAGAACGAGTGTTGGTTAAATCGTTACCTCCCGCAAAACTTCCTATCACACCGTTGTTGCGCGAGTTGGGTGCTATATCAAACTCAGGAGGACGATGGCATCCTGCACAGCCTGCACCACCGGCAACACGTATACCGTTGGCATCGAATTGAGGAGGAGCCAAAAACAGTTGCTTACCTTGGTTTTCTTGTTGTGTAAAGTTCGGGAAAGGAGGGCCGTCGTTAGGCGCGTTGGCTCTACCTGCATCAAACTTGGAGTCGTAAGACTGTATACTTCTCACAAACTGAGCCAAAGCACGCTGCATACGCTGTTCCGTAATGTTTGCATCGCCAAATACCCAAGTAAACAGTTGTGGATAGTACCATATACCGTTCATCTTAGTAATGAGGTCCGAAAAGTTCGGGTCACCGCTTTGTCCACTGAAACCCATTTCCGCATGGTCTTGTATCGGCATGGTGGTTTGCTGCTCCAAGCTGTTTGCACGCTCATCCCAGAAGAAACGTTGTTCGTCCGCAAATCGAGCGTTTATCAGCCTCATCGCATGCCTGCCCGTAGTACCGTTCACACCCACACTTGCCGAGGCTGTATCGCTGAAGGCAAATTGCTGATGGTGACAGCTTGCACAGGCTATAGTATTGTTTTTGGAAAGTCTTTTGTCGTAAAACAGCACCCTACCCAATGTGGCTCCTTTGTCGGAAACGGCATTGTTCAAAGGAGTATTGTCTTTGGTCAGGTAATTGGGCAATTGCTGCCCTGCATAAGTATATAAATTACCCAGATCTAATGTTGCGGCGATGGCCATAACGGCGACCAAAGGCAATGCAACTAGGAGTATTTTTTTCATAAGCGGCAATTATTAGAGAGAATATCAATCAGACTGTTCTCACAGTAAATGGTTTAATTCAATATGTTAGACGCACACCTGTAAACAAATCCTTCGGCTGACCGAAAAATAATTTTTATGGGATTTTAACCCACACATATGATTGTAAGTCATACATTTATGGCTAGGTTTTGATACCTTTTTTCTAAGAGTTGATTATTGCATGGTAGCCACGTTATACGACGTGGCTATCGTGTTTTATGGATTTCAACCCACCGGCGCATCTTATTTGAAAACGCGACATATGCGCTACTTATTACTCATAACGACCATATTTCTTACAGGGTCAGTCTATGCTCAAAAAATGACTGAAGATGAGAGAGCATGCGTGCGTCAACAAAACCTTGCTCAAAAAGATTACTACAACAAAGAAATGAAGTATTACAGCTTCGGGTTGATGCCTACAAATATCACCGAAAAAGGACAAGCCGAAACAATCATCCTAAAACAATACTACAATATTGAACATGTGAGTATGGGCTGTATTGTAGACAATACACTTTTGTGCTACAACAAACAGGTAGATAGGCTGATGAAACGTAAATACGGCAACAACTTTTGGAGTCGTGTTTCGAAACAAGCGGACAGTCTAATGAAAACTACGCCGCCTCGCTAAACTTCATTATCTCCGGTTCGAAGCGCAGCTTGATATCCTGCGGATTGCCATTCCGCCATTTGCAAATGATTAGGTCGGCCTGATGTTCGGTGCTGTTGCCCATCATATCTTGCCTTATGCCTACCCGCCAATCGCGATGCAGTAACATTACAATATCCGCATCTTGCTCTATGGCTCCACTCTCTCTAAGGTCTGCCATATTCGGGCGTTTATCGGAGCGTTGCTCACTGGCGCGATTCAGTTGACTGAGTGCAACAACAGGTATCTCCAAGTTCATTGCCAGCATCTTCAGCCCTCTGCTTATTTGTGCGATGCCTTGCTCCCGATTGCGATTGCTATCCGTCTCTCCTACCAATTGCAGATAATCCAACATCAATATATCCAGCCCATAACGCTGCTTCAATTGTTCTGCCTTGGCACGTATATCGTGTATGGTGCATTGAGATGTATCGCTGAAGTATATGGGTAATATACCGACGTCTGTTATACCCTTCGTGACCTGTATCTGTTGCTCACTGTCGGTAAGTCCATAACGGTCTATATCCGAGAAAGGCACCTCACTGACACGACTCACCATTCTCCCGAATATATCTTTGGCCGTCATCTCCAACGATATGATGCCCACCTTTTTACCCTGCATCGCTGCACCAAGTGCCATACCACCCATCAGTGCACTTTTACCTGCCGAGGGCCTTGCACCTATCACCACCAACTGACCTGCTCTAAAGCCACCATTGAGGTCATCCAATGTAGGGAAGCCGGTACACACACCCACATGCTGCTCGGTCATTATCGCATCCATATGCTGTGTCAATTCATGCGCTGCATTGTAAGTGGTTTTCCAATCCGTGGTTTGTCGTATTTGTAATGCACGGTTCAATTGTTCGTGTATCATATCCGCACCTTCCAACACATCCTCTCCGCTGAAACGATGAGTGGTCAATGCTATCATCAACCTACGCGCCGCCAACTCTCGCAGCATATGACACCAAAACACAAAATGCGACGGGTTCACCACATGATAACAGAGCTGTGCCACATAGTATGCGGTATCGTTATTCATTATCTGCGATACATTGTTGCTCATCAGCTTTCTGGTGATAACCATCATATCTATCGGCCACCCCTCTTCCCATACTTCTGCCAAAGCTCTGAACACAACTTTGTGCCCCTCGACAAAAAAGCAGTCTTCATTCAATATGCCATGTACTTGCGAATAAGAGCGTGCGTCTATCAGGCATATGCCCAGTACACTTCTTTCCAGTTCTTGGTCGTAATCTATATAAGGATGGTAAACAGTGATGAGATGCTCATCATAAGAAGGTTTCATGGTGTGTTTTTATTATTTGTCTACACCAAAAATACATTTTTTTATAAAATCAACAACTAATCTATAATGCTTATCTTGAATGCTACCAATTCTCCTGCATATCGCCTTGACCTGACGACAGTCTTTTTACCTATCGCAGCCTTCAACTCATCAGGCTTTAGATTCCCTTCTTTTACAGGATAACGGAAAGTGGTAATTTTTTCGTTTTCTGATTGAGCAACAAAGGTTAAAAACAATGGATAGTAGCTCACATCAACCTTCATAACAGTATAAACGTCAAACACTAAAGTATCCGACGAGTCGTAATACAGAGATGTATTATCGTCTGATATAAAATATATGTACTTGGGAGAAGAAGGCGTATCATCTCGATGCTCTTGAGCTTGAGCATTGAAGTAACCAAACAACAGTATGGCAAACATGGCTTTGCGCATACCTAAAGATACATAACTATGGGTTCTCTTCTTTCTTTACAAACTTGTATCTGAGGCCTAACAATACGGGTACAGTATTCCCCGACACGCCGCTCAATCCGGTTACTACGGGGTCTTGATAGACTCCTTTATCATTGCCTGAGTGGAAACGGTATCCTGTTTCAAAATTCACGCCTAACCAAGGAGTGATAAACAGTACTCCTCCAAGTGTGGCTCCGAACTCCAATCCGTTATAATCCTTACCAAATCTGTAATGACCTGTAACGCCCGGATATATGAAACCGTAAGGCATTTTGATACGCAATGCGATATTCGCACCCGGTGCAATCAGTGTAGTTGTAGACCCTTTCACATTCGATACAAAATGGCCTTCCACCGAAGGACCCACCAATACCTGACTCAATTGCCAATAGTAATTCATGCCTACAGCCACTTCGCCGTTGAACTTCGGCCCTACCATCAGTCCCAATTGACGTTCTTGCGCTTCGGCATTCCATACAGACAACACCAGTATCACACTTGCTATTATTCGCTTCATTGTTCTTCTCTCGATAAAATTTTCCGCAAGGTATAAAAACAGCGCGGTAATCACCTCAAAACATGTCCACACTACATGAGTATACTGCCCGCAGGCTGTACAGGCTCAGGCAGGTTGTCTTCGTCCAACATGTCTTTAAGGTCTATCTCTATGGTTCTGCTCAATGCTGTTATAGGTACATCGTTGGCATTGCCCTCAAACGGATTCTCCGTCGCTTCACCTATCCGCTCCATTGTGGTGAACACCCAAGCCACCAATGCACTGAACGGCACTGTAAGCCATATCATGGCATGATGCATCGTCACCAACTCTTCAAACACCTGCAACATACCAAAGGGTAACATGATGACGAACAATCTCACCAAAAACAAATTGAGTGTGGCGAACTGGCGCGGATAAGGGTAGTTCTTTATCCGTTCGCACTTGCCTTGCTGGGTGTAAAAGTCCACCAACATCTTTTCCATTTCCACATAACGGTAGTTCTCTATCAATCCTTGCTCCGACAGATCTTTCAATTGTTTGGATTGTAGGTTGATTATCTGCGTGGCCTTGTTCACTTTCTTCATCACATACTCCACTTCGCTCTTGGCCATATGCTTTTGCAACTCGGGACCCATATTATCCACATGACATTCAGCCACTTTGAAATGTGTTTCTCTGTATTCGATATTGTGCGGCTGTGCCATGGTCTCCCATGCGCGTGGCTGTCGCAGCTGATACCTTAGTGCAGTTAGCCAACCTACATGCCTATGCACCAACTGCTTGCTTATCAACTTGCGCTCTTCTTCGCTTATCGGGTTCTCAGCACTTGCACGAACGAAATCTTTACACATAATGCCCCAGCTTCGGCTGCTGTTCACAATAGCACCCCAGATTTTCCGTGCCTCCCATGCACGGTCGTATGTAGCGTTGTTCCTAAAGCCTACAATGAAGGCTGCGGCAGCACCCAATATGGCGATTGGCTGCCATGGTATGGCCAGCCATTTCCAATCGAGTAGCGCATAAAGCGCGGTAGGCACCACGGATAGCAAGGTGACGACAAATATGTCGCGCCTTGTCCAAAAAAGCAGCTCTTTCAGTTTGTAATGATGTCCTGAATGCATAGTCGTGTAGCTTGGTTGTACTAAAAATAGCAGATAATGTTCGTTCATCGTCAATGGCACAATAACAAACATCGATGGATTGCGTAACTTTCAGTTACAAACACCATATATGCGCCGTTTTACAACCTGTTACATATCCATCACCACCACACTTTTATTCATTGCAGCTACCACTTCATCTGCGCAAGACCTCTGGCATCTCGAAAAAGCAAACCCCAACAGGTCGTTCGGGGCAAGCGTATATGATGCTTACAAACATTTGGAACACAAAAAGCCCACACCGATAATTGTAGCGGTTATCGACAACGGTACAGATATAAACCACAAAGACCTAAAGCCCTATATATGGACCAACCCCAAAGAAACGGCGAACAATAACAAGGATGATGACGGCAACGGATATGCAGACGATGTACATGGATGGAACTTTATGGGCGGCGCAAAAGCAGATATAGATTACGAAGCGCTTGAAGAAACCCGAAAGTATCAACGCATCATCGCCAAATACGCAGACTCTACAAAACTCAGCGACAGTGAACGGAAAGTATTGCGAAACGCATACAGTTCTTACGAGCGGGGCAACGAAGAGCGTAAAAGTTCATTGAAATACGCCACATTTATTGACAAGAATAAGAAAGCTCCACTTCTCAAAACAGGCGCACTTCTCTTCGGTGGCAAAGGAGCCGTAAGAGAACTCAGCGAAATGAAATTGTATGCTGAAAAAGAACTGGAGTACAATTACATGAACTCCGACTCTCTACGCAGAAGCATTGTCGGTGACGACCCTCTTGATACCGATAACAAACACTATGGCAACAATCATTTGGATGCGGGAGACCCTTCGCACGGTACACATACAGCAGGCATCATTGCAGGCATTGCCAAAGTGGATAAGCACAACGGTGATTGGTTGAAAATAATCGCGCTACGCGCAGTACCCGTAGACGGTGACGAGCGCGACAAAGATGTGGCCAATGCAATCCGATATGCTGTTGACAATGGAGCAAAGGTCATCAGTATGAGCTTTGGCAAACACATCTCCCCACAACGTGAATATGTTGCTGCAGCCATAAAATATGCAGAAGAGCATGACGTATTGCTGGTACACGGCTCAGGTAACGAAGCTAAACAATTGGACTCCGCACATAAAAGAAATTTCCCCAACTATTGGCTCGATTCCACCACACGTGTTTACAACTGGATAGAAGTAGGTGCATCAGGTAACAGCGCAAAAAAATTGGTGGCAGGCTTCTCCAACTATGGCAGAAAGTCTGTGGACATACTCGCACCGGGTGTACAGATATACTCCACCATACCGGGCGACAAATACGAGTACATGTCAGGCACCAGTATGGCAACACCTGTTGTAGCAGGCATTGCCGCGATGATACGCAGCTATTATCCACAGCTCACCGCTCAAGAGGTTAGAGAACTGTTGATGAAGAACGTAACAACAACCAACAAGTATGTAAACGTACCTTCCACAAACTGGCAAGCGCAACTCTGGTACTTCTGCAAAGCAGCGGGAATTATCAACGCAGAGAAGGCTGTATTGGCTGCCGAAAAGATGCTCAAATAAAAAAGGAGCCTTTCGGCTCCTTTGGGTTACTTTGTTTTCATATCGAGTGATATGTCTTTCATGGCTTTTATACCCATTATCTCCATGTACTGCATAGCGTTGCTTGCTTTACCGTCACTACCCGATTGATACATCGGAACAAGGTTACCTTTAAACTGTGCAAAGGCATTCCACTTCATTTCTTCGGCTTTCAACCATGTATCCAGTTTTTGTTTCAGGGCACCGTCGGCCTGCATCACCAAGCGTTTTTTGGCGGCTTCACCCTCACCTTCCAATATCATTTGGCGTTTGCGCAATTCGGCTGTTTTCACATCCTCTTCGGCCACCTTACGACGCATCTCGGCTTGTGTCACCTCTTTTGCGGCTATCACCTCTTGATCCCACTTAGCTTCGGCGGCTTTCGCCTCACCTTCTTTCTCAACAGTCAAAGCTCTTTGTTCCGCTTCTTTGGATTTTGCCATTGCGGTTTGCACCTCCATGGTTGCACGACGCTGTGCTTCTATTTGCGCTTCCACTTTATCATCATACTTGATGCCTTCTATCGAAAGGTTGCTCAAAGTGATACCATAGCTTTTCAGCGGAGACACTTCTTGCCTTAGTGTAAGACCTTTTACTGTATCATATTGTATCTCTACAATGGTGATGGTCTTTTCTTGTCCCGAAATAGGGTCAACTGCCTTCACGTCTTTTTGTATGGTTTGATACACACCTTTGGCTGCTTGGTCTTCTATCAATTGTATCAGATAGCTACGCTTTTCAGCGTAAGACTCTTTGGAGCTCATCAGCGGGCCCGTCATGTAGATGGACTTTTTGATGTTGGTCTCTATCAAATCGTTTTCCAACGCTTCCTGAGAACCGTAGATACTATGCAATTCGATGATCTTATCATCGCTCAACGGCATTTTGTAACGCACCGAACCACTGATGGTGGCTGTACCCGCATCATTCCACCTTACGCTGATGGAGCGGTCATCTTTACCGGAGGTGTTGAACCAGAACTGTGCGGACTTATGATAATGTGTGGCTTTACCGAACCACTGTCCCACCCATCCCGGCTCTTTGTACACGGAGAGCTTACCTGTTATCGGTGCTTGTATCACCACAATTTGTCCGGCATCCACATCTTCGAACAATCCACCGATGGAAAACATAAGGGTTATCAATATGGCACCTATCACGGTACCCATTATTTTTTTACGTAGAGAGATTCTCTGCATAGTCAGTTTCATATAATTTTTGGTTTTTGTATTGGTTTTTAAAAATCGTCAGACATCAGTGGCTTTGTCCAGCCTGTCCAACTTGTCTTTTTGCTCTTTTATTTCCTTCTTCACCGATTTGTAATTCTTTTTGGCATCGTATGCCTTTGAATACAGGCTCGGCTCGTCGCTTTCATCGGCGTTGGAGATGATGTCATCTCTACTGCCTTTTTTGAAGTACCAGAAGAAGCTCAACTGCTCAATGAACATCGGCAGTATGACTTGTGTCAAGATCGTAATGAGCAGAGCTACGCCCAGCACGATCAGAATCATTGCTCTTAGCATATGTTATGATTTAAAGTTTGGAGAATACAATGGCAGGAGCGTGGCAAACTATTGCTACACTTTAGACTCAGACACCTATGCAGGAGACATATTTCTGCTGTTATGCTCCCACTCGGGGCATTTACGTCTGTTTCAAGAAATCATTGTCGGGAGTTGACTTTTTTATATCAAAGCCGAGTGAAATTCTAAAGGAGTTACTATGGTAACTTATGGCGGTTTCATCGTTAAATTGCTATACATGCAAGATAACAATTATTTTGGATACCAACAAATAATTATCATAGTTATTATTGCCATATAAAACGAAATATCACTCACATTCAAAAAATAACATACATATTCTCGGTTCGTAATCATATATGACTTATTTTTACCCCTACGGTGTCATGACAATATCGTGACAAATACCGATGCTTCCTGTGTTCATACATTAATACAGAAAGCCAAAACCAAAACAACCAAACGAATTTTGTGAGGGGAAAACGATTACTCAACACTGCCCATACAATCTTAATTGCCGCTATTTTGATATTGACCTCGACACATGGGGTCAAGGCCGCCAATATTGATAGTATTAAAACAGAATTGGAAAAGTACAGTAAGTCGGACACGACGAGAATAAGAATATTACTGTATTTGAGTAACGCCTATGTCAAAATTCAAACCGACACATCCAAAATGTATGCACAACAAGCATACAAACTTGCAAAAGAATACGGGCATTATATTGGAGTATGCAACTCTCTTTCTCAAATAGGTACCGCATACTATTCAAAAAGCATGTTCGACAGTGCCAAGTACTATTACGAAAAGGCTCTGGCGCTGGCAATCGAAAAGAATTACACGGAAGATCTATCCGTCAGATACAACAACCTTGGTAATTTGTACCTACGTACAGGAAAGTACAAAACGTCTCTTGCTTACTACGACACGGTCATACACTATGCGCAGATAGAGAACAATATTGAAGAGATGGCTCGTGCGCGAAACAACATTGCCACCATATACTATGAACAAGGCAGCTACAAATCGGCACTCAAATATTACTTACAAGGAATCAAGATACTGGAAGACGCAGGTAAAACTGCAGATGTAGAAACCACCCTACTCAACTTGGCAAATGTTTATTTCAGACTCAACAACTACGACAAAGCCCTTGAATATGCCCACAAAGCGTATGGTATGGCTACAATCAGCGGCTCAAAATGGGTGATAGTATCTGTGTACACCACCTACTCCATGATATTTCAAAAGCAAGAGAAATATGATTCTTCACTTCATTATCAATTCCAAGCACTTCATCAAGCAGAGTTGCTGAACAACACATATCTCATCAACCTATTGAAGACAAACATTGCGGAGCTGTACCTTGATGTAAACAAAATAGATAGCAGCGAGATACTGTACAGAGAAGCAATTGAAGTATCCAAAAAAATAGGAGACCGCGAAGGTGAATTGGTGGCAATAGCAGGCTTAGGAAAAGTACTGATAACAAAAGGAGATAGAGCGTCAGGTGTTCCTTTGCTCGAAGATGTGTTGCAAACATTCATGGACAATGAAATGCGCGAAGATGCCTTTGAAACGTCCCAATGGTTGGCCAACTCTTACAGTAAAGCAGGCAACTATACCAAAGCCTACAAATACCTTGACATAAAAGACAAGTATCGTGATACGATGGCCAAAGATGAAGCATTGAAGGCCGCCACCAGTATGGAGTACGACTACGAGTTGGACAAAAAAGAAGCACGTATAAAAGAGTTGGAAAAGGATCAAATACTCAAAGAGACCCGTGACCTTAGCCAGCGTGTATTGTTGGCAGGCCTTATTATTGGTATATTATTAATGGGTGTAATAGCCTACCTCACCAATCGCAACCTGCAACAAGCCAAGAAAAAGAATGAACTCATCACACAACAAAAAGAAGAGATAGAGTGCCAAGCGAAAAAGCTGGAAGACCTGAACAAGTTCAAAGACACCACTTTCTCAGTGTTGTCGCACGACCTTCGCTCACCTATCAATGCATTGACAGCTGCAGTGAATCTTTTGGATGAGGGTATCATCACTCCTGAAGAATTCAAAGTATATCGCGAAGAGCTGAACAACAAGTTGGAAGCAGTAAATCTAATGTTGGACAACCTCCTACTGTGGGCACGAAGCCAAATGAGCGGTGAGCATACATTGGATATTGAAAAGATCAGCATCAAACGAAAAGTACTCAAGGGCTTTGCTGTTGCCAGAGATGCCGCCAAACAAAAAAACATACAACTTATAGAAAACATACCTGATAATCTTTACGCGCATGCAGACCGTGTGCAAATGGAGATGGTGTTTCGCAATATCATTTCCAATGCCGTTAAATTCACTCCTGATGGAGGTAGCATCACTGTGGATGCAGAGCAAAACAAAGGCAAGGTCGTTGTACGTATTAAAGATACAGGCGTTGGTATGACAGACAAACAAATGGATGCTTTATTCGACGGTAGCCCCAACAAAAGCACCGCAGGTACAGGAGGAGAAAAAGGTACCGGTATCGGCATGTTGCTTTCGTACGAGTTTGTAAAGAACAACAGTGGCGAAATGACCGTTGAAAGTGTCCAGGGAGATGGTACCACATTTACACTTTCCATACCTGCCGATAATTCATAAGCTCACAAAGTCATAAAAAGAAGATAGGGGCCTTACGGGGCCCCGGAGCTTTTTGGAAGTGACGTTTTAGTGCAGCTGGTTTGTGAAGATGTTTTGCAGATGGGGGTTTCTATTTCTTTCTCTTATCCCCCCTATGTACGTAGCAAGCTATTTACCTGCTTTGTTGATACAAATGTACCTCGAGCGGCAACCCACATGCAAAAAACACATATCTGTTAACAGCCGCTTAGCAACCGGTTAACGAACGGTTAACAACCCATATTATTTTATTTCAGGTTCAAAATATTGATTATCAAGTTGATAAATCATATAATAAATAATTACGGGTACTATTTTGTAATATGACGTATAATAAATGAAAATGCTAAAATCCTCTTGTATACTACCCTACATTTGGCAGAACAAGATAAATTTTAAGACCTTTGCACCTGAAATTTTTGAAGGATCATGAACGATACACTAAGCGGAATAGAAATAGAATGGATACACGATAAACTGATAGCAAGCGGATTGCCTGTCAACACAGCCATGTACTTGAACATGCTCATTATAGGTTTACTGACAATTGTGGTCGCCTATTTGGCAAGCTCAATATCACGCAAGATCCTTATAAGTGCTTTTAAAAAAGTGGCAAAAAAAACCACCACACAGTTCGACGATTTCCTTGTAGAGAATCATACTTTCAGAAATATTGCGCGCATTGTACCATATATAATAATAGTAAGTGCAGGCCCTACCATATTTTATGATTTCCCAAATTGGGTGAAACCCTTCAACACCATTATGAATGTGGTGTTTGTCATCATTATAGTCAACATCATCAGAGCCGTTGTTTTCAGCATACGTGACTTTTTACATACCACTGAAAACTTTAAGGACAAACCCGTACAGAGCTACGCACAAGTGGTGATGATATTTCTGTACATGAGTGCTGGGCTTATCATTTTCTCAATACTTACGGGTAAATCTGTTGTGGCATTTCTTACTGCGATGGGTGCTGCATCAGCGGTACTGTTGTTGGTGTTTCGCGATAGCATACTTGGTTTTGTGGCCAGTATACAGGTATCCATCAACGATACGGTGCGCATCGGTGATTGGATAGAGATGCCCAAGTACGGTGCCGATGGAGATGTAATAGAAATAAACTTAACCACCGTAAAAGTGCAAAACTGGGATAAGACCATATCCACCATACCGACCTATGCACTAATCTCCGACTCGTTCAAAAACTGGAGAGGAATGCAAGCCGCAGGTGGTAGAAGAATAAAGCGTTCCATCAATGTGAAGATATCCAGCATCAGACATATATCGGAGCAAGACATTGAGCGCATGTCCAAAATACAGTACGTGAGCAAGTACTTGAATGAACGCAGTGCTGAAATAAAACAATACAATCAGAGTAACAACATAGATACAAGCCTACTCATCAATGGTAGACAACTCACCAACCTTGGTGTATTCAGAAAGTATATTGAGGAGTACATCAAAAACAATCCTTACACCCACAAAGAAATGACCATGCTGGTGCGCCACTTGGAGCCAAGTGCCAAAGGTTTGCCGATAGAGTTGTACACCTTTGCCAACAAAACAGAATGGGGCAATTACGAAGCCATCATGGCAGATATGTTCGACCATCTGTTGGCTTCTATCCGCTATTTCGACTTGGAAGTGTTTGAAGACCCTGCTTCAGGCGACATCCGTTACCTTAAGAATACCGAGAAGAAAACATCTGTAGAATAGACTACAAGTTTAATAAACAGGTATCTTTAAGAAACCTCATTAAATGAAACAGCTTAAACTTGTCGTGATAGCCTTAGTGCTATCTATATCCGAGACAAACGCCCAATCATACTTATCTCCCGAACCTGTGGATGCAGGCTCCAACGAAGTGTCTGAGTTTTTATTAGGCAATTGGAGAGAACAAAAGAACATGGATGCAGGGCAAACCTTTCAGGTCTTTAAAAATCCAAACGTTACAGGGCATATAAACATCGTTCCGGGTATCGGAGCCATGATACCTGCCATACTCAGTACCGCAGGTCCGTACACCTATTTGAGTGTTTACGAAGCAGGTGGCAAAGAACGTCCCGAAGGATATTACATTTTCAGACTGGAGCAAAAAAGCAATGCTGAAATAAGGCTGGTTCCACTAAGGCAAGACTTGAAAAAGCCTGAAGGAGAAACGCTTAAACATTTTTTGGCCAACGCAGATACTAAAGATATAGACGCGGAACATGCGCTGTGGTTCTCACATACATTCTACCAAAAGAAAGAGCCCTTGGATATGACAGGCAGAGAAATAAACATTACCAAGAAGGAACGTTAAGCGATTTTCACACTTGTCATGGTGAATGCACCACCTACGGCTTTGTCGTTGAAGAAGGTCGTGTCCTCATTCTTACGTTGCAATCCCAATGCATATAGCAATGGATAATAATGGTCGGGCGTAGGTACGGCAAGTTTAGCCGATTTGTTCAGCTTCTCATATTCTATCAATGCCTTATGGTCACGGTTGGCGATCTTGTCTTTGAATATCGTATTCATCTCGTGTGCCCAGTCGTACCCATACTCTTCGTTGAACCGACTGAAGTCACCGCCCGGTACGGCTATCATACCCAAGTTGTGCACCATATTGCCACTGCCCAAGATCAACACGCCTTTTTTACGTAACCCCATCAACTCTTTGGCCAGTTCGTAATGATACTGTGCAGGCTTATGATAGTCTATGCTCAACTGCAACACAGGAATATTAGCATCTGGATACATATGCTTTACCACACTCCATGCACCATGGTCCAATCCCCAATCATGGTCCAACCCAACATTGGTGCTTTTTATCAGCTGCGATGTTTCTTTGGCCAACTCAGGACTGCCCGGTGCAGGATATTGCACCTCGTACAACTCTCTCGAAAATCCTCCAAAATCATGTATGGTCTTTGGTTGAGGCATGGCGGTAATGTGCGTACCCTTGGTCAACCAGTGAGCCGATACCACCAATACGGCTTTGGGTACAGGCAACTCCTGTCCCATCTTCCTCCACCTGATAGAAAACTCGTTATCCTCCAATGCATTGGTGGGAGAACCATGCCCTACAAACAGCACAGGCATATATATATCCTGCTCTTCCAACTCGTCAGCAAACCGTCTGAAACCCGACAATGTACCCATAGCAATACCTCCCATTAATGTTATGAAGTGTTTTCTTTTCATCCCTTAGGACTTTACAATACAAAGTTGACGATTTTTTCTGAATTAATGTATATACATTGGTTATTTAACAATATGCATAAAAAACCTCCCGAACGAATCGGGAGGTAACATCAACCAGTATTAACTAAAAAAACAAATTTTGCTTCTCGGCATTGTTACCGGTTGTTCCCTCTATATGTATGTATTCTTAAGTGTTATGTTTTTTTGTCGCAGCCATAAGTGGCCTCATTAATCCCCTCTATCAACTTGGCCACCTCTTGCTACGACCAATGTATTACGGGCATGTCATTCATACTTATGTGCCCTGTTTGTAAATGCAAGTTATGTTCACGCCATCCGATTAACATCCGGTTAACCATCCTGTTAACATCTCGTTTGCAAGCGGTTAACAAGCGGTTAACAAAATTTGGCAAGCACATATTGCATAAAAAAAACAGGACCTCGAAAGAAGTCCTGTTATATAAGGATGAAAAAGATCCGAGATTGTTTCTATTCCTCCTTATCCTATCTGTATATGCTTATTATTCTTGAGTGGCAGTATAAACAACATCTACACTGTAAGTACCTGCAGGGTATGCAAAACCCGGAGTTGCTTTGTACTTCACACTGAAAGTTTGGTTACCACCACGGTCG
>JACJXR010000011.1 GCA_020636505.1 Chitinophagales bacterium
ACGTTGTTGGGATATTGTTTTAATATGTTAGTGGCCTGCGGTGGGATTTTGAGTGAGTCCACCTTATTGTTTTTACCCATCGCATAAAATAGGCGCTCATTTTGGAAATCCGACCATTTAAGTCGGAGTACGTCAGAAACGCGCATCCCTGCAAAATAGAATGAGAACAGCCAAATATTTCGGGCATGGTGCATATAGCTATCCTGTGGCAATTCAAGATTCTCAAGAATAGAAACCTCATCCCTTGTCAGGCCAATTTTTATGGATTGCGGAAACTTGATTGTAATTCCGCCTTTGCCAAAGGGGTAGTATTTTAAATCAACTGCTTTAGCCTTAATCGCTTGGTTAAATATGGTTCTAATCACAACCAGGTGATTAACAGCCGTGCGCTCCGACACTTTACGTTTGCCCACTAAGAAGGCTTTAAACTGTTTAAGCAATTGGACGGTTATATCTTTTAATGCAATATCCTCGTTATTAAGAAATTCCTTAAATCGTTCAACGCGGGGCTTGTCGGCAGAGTGTCGGTTGAATTTCCCCTGCTCCTTGATGGTTTGCAGGTAAATATCAGCGTAGGTAAAGAACGACCCCTTTTTACTAGATTTAATTGATCGTTTGATAACACTTGATGATGTGTCATTTTCTCCTGCTTCCAAATCCAGAAGGGTAGCATTTGCTTCGGCATATTTCTTGGCGATGATGTTATTGAGCCTACCAGAATTCGGATGTGATTTTTTTACCCGTGTATTCTTTTCATCCCAGTCCGCTTTATCAATATAATGACCAATATAGACATAGGATGGTTTTCTATCTTTAATGATGCGAAGAGCAATCGGGTATTTCCCTTCACGATTTTTCTTGTTCCAAAGCAGTACTTTTATAGAAGCCATATAGCAAAATTAATGAATCTGGGTAAAACATAGGTAAAACATTTTGCTGTTTTATATGGTTTTAAATGTAGTGATGCAAAGGAAATGATTCAGTAAAATCAATACTTTCAGGGTGCGTCGATACGGGTAAACACAATATCAGGAGGACTTAAAATCCTGTGGGCAGCAATGTCCGTGCGGGTTCAAGTCCCGCCTGGGGCACAGAAATTCAAGCCCCTTACGCTCGTAAGGGGCTTTTCTTATTCACAGACTGTTGATTATTGCCCCCAAAAGCCCTATAAACGGGTATTGTCACGGAAATTACATATTACTAAATATCAATTTTTTGTGACAAAAAACTTTGCAATTTTTTAACAGGAATATCTATCTTTGGAACCAATGTTTTCGAAAAGAAATGCAATTAAATTTAACATGGTAAGAAAAGTTTTTACACTGCTATCCGCTGTTTTATTTGGGTTTGGTGCTTACGCACAGCCTTGTACTACTACAGAGGTCAATAATGCTATCAAACAGGATTTTCCGCAAACGGAAAAGTATGAGCAGCAGTTGAGGGAGTTTATCAATGAGGCTATGAAAAGCATGGACCTCGGTAAAGCAAGAGCGAAAGGAACCTTTGGACCTGACGACAGATTGCACATACCTGTTGTTGTACACATCGTACACGACTACGGTTCGGTAGATTATATCTCCGACAACACTGTATTTACGTTGATAGATCAGATCAATACCGTATACCTTAAACGTAACGGTGATACATCACAAGTTATTGCGCCTTTCAGGCCTTACATCGGAAACCCGAACATCGAGTTCCATTTGGCAACCAAGGATCCTAAGGGTAATCCTACAACAGGTATCACTCGCCGTAAGTCTTATTTGAGTCTTGGCGGTGACGACCAAGCTAAGTTCGACCAATGGGACCCGGGTTCTTACATGAACATTTGGGTTATCAATAAGATAGGTAGAGGAACCAGAGTTGGTGTTGTGGCGGCTTACGCTACATTGCCTCCATCTGCGGCATCATTCCCATACAACGATGGTATCATAGCCAGTGCAACTCCTTTGTTGAGCAATAAAACAATACCTCACGAGTTGGGTCACTGCTTGAACCTGTACCACACATGGGGTAACGGTAACTATACCACAAACTGTGAAGGCGATGATGAAGTTGACGATACACCTCCGACAACAGGACACTACAGCAATGGTGATCCTTGGGGTACTTCTGCAAACGGTAGCTGTAACAGCGCATCTTTGTACGACCAGTCTTGTATCTTCACAAGTGCAAGCCTTTCCAAAATATTGTTGGATACAATATTGGATCCTTTGTCTGAAACCAAAACCGGTATTGGTTTCGACTATGTTCCTTTGACCAACCTTTCTTTGGAGTCTGTTAAAATATATCCTTCTGTTATAGGTGAGGAATTCGAGATAGTTCACTACCAAGAAACATCTCCAAACGTATTCGCTCCTTTGGATACATTCAAAACCAAATCTGCCACATTGGGTAAAAACTCATTGGGTACAGCAAGCCTTGTTTCAGTTTCCGGTCATGACAGTACAGATGAGACAAGCGCAATCATATTCGACGTACAGAAGCCGATAATACTTGACAATGTTAAGATATATCCTAACTCGGTAGGTGCTACTTATAAAATTGCCGTACAAAGGTTGAACGGTAGCACAGTGAAAGAAGTTACAGGTCTAACCACCACTTCTTCAGGTGCTCAAACCATCAACATAGGTGCATATCTTCCGATAGCCAACGGTTATAAGCTGAAGATGTTGGACAACCCGGGCCTTAAGTCAGATAGTTTGTATTCTAATCCTTCTTACTCTCAAGGTGTTTCAGGTGTTTTGTCTTTCGCAGGCAATAACGATCTGGATACTACAGGGTTTGGTACACCTACAGGTTATAAGGGACGTTACAACTACTTCTACAACTGGTCTGTGAGATACGATGCCATTACAACAACAGACAGAAAAGACAGCACAGGACAAACTGTTGACCTGAACTTTACTGCTTCTACCACTAATGTTAAGCATCGTCTATATATAACTAAGAACCCTGGCTTATATCACGATACACTTGGTCCAACTCCTTATGTTAAGAGCATTAACTGTATCATAAACATTTCCAACGAAACAGATACCAGCAACAACAGATTCAACTTCTTCTATGAGTTGAAGGTTAAGCACGGTTATGTTAAAAACTGTATCGACTATCCTGATACTGTGAACACTCAAAACATAATGGACTATGCAAACTGTCCTATCATGTTCACTCATCAGCAGGTAGACCGTATGCGTGCAACTCTTGCAAGCCCTGTGGCAAGCAGAAACAAATTGGTAAATGATACTACTCACGTTCGTACAGGTATCTTGTCAGGTATCGGTGGTACATACGGTGTAAGAATAGATATGAAGCCTGTACCTGATGCATCTGTTGAGCGTCCGTTGGCAGGTCTTAATCCTGAGCGTACTTTCTTCCAGTGTGGTGATGTGAACTTCAGGTTCAAGAACCGTAGCTGGAGAGATACTGTAAGCAGCTTGACAATGAACTTCACAAACGGTGCAAACATCGGAGGTTCTGGTAGCTCTTCAAGAACATTGTCTACAGCACAAGGTAACCTTGATGTGGTGCAAGATGTTAAGTTTACTCAACCGGGATGGGCTTCAGTAACGCTTACCGCTACAGGTAACAATACAGGTGATGCAACTGCCGAGCTTAAGAACTTGGTATACGTTGCAGATGGCAACACTAAGATAGATCCTACTCAAGGATTCTACATGGAGTTCAAGAAGGATGATGCCAGCAACAATATGGACAACTGGCCTATCTTCAACTACTATGATAACAACAACAAGTGGGAAGTATTGGAAAACGTAGGTTACTTGGATAATACTTGTATGCGCTACACAGGCTACGATGCTCGTATCGGTGTTGAGCGTTACACAGGTACTCCTAAAGGTGACTTCGATGATTTCTTCACACCTGCTTTCGATTTGAGCAACATGACCACTACAGAGTGTCGTCTGAACTTCATGTCTTCAGGTGCATTCAGAGTTACAGATTCAAGATTGTTCAAAGATACTCTTGAGATCAGCTACTCTACAGATTGTGGTGTTTCTTGGCAGAGACTTACCAACGTAACCAAAGCAGCCATCGGTAACAAAGGTGTTGTTGACATACCATACGGTCCATTGTGGCATGGCGATTGGATGTTGCAGAGCTACGACATACCTACATCTGCTCGTGTAGACAAGGTATTCTTCCGTTTCCGTTATCGTCCGGGTGTTGATGATGTTACAGGAGCTTCTGCAAGAACGCTACCGGGTACAGGTAACAACTTCTACATCGACCGTATCAACATCAGCCCTTACAAATTGGGTGTGAACACGTTGTTGACCGACGACAAGAAAATCGCTCTTGCTCCGAACCCAACTAACGGTGCTACACAGTTGATCATCAAGTCTGACTCTCGCGAGGCAGCTCAAATACAAGTTACCGACATCGCAGGTAAACTTGTTTACAGCACTCAAGAGCAACTGAACGGTAACATCACAACCATCGAGATTCCTGCCAAAGCAATACAAGTGAAAGGTGTGTATATGGTACACGTTGCAACAGGAAATGAGAAATACACTGAGAAATTGGTAGCTTACTAATAACGCTCAGTCAACTGATAAGAAAAGCCCGGCGATTGCCGGGCTTTTTCTATATAACAATGTTTGAAGACTATTTAACCAATGTAAGACTTCTGCTCCCTTTAGAGTCTATGAAGCTTAGGTCAATCTTGTTGTTGGAAGCAGAGTTGATCGTCCAATCGGCATTAAGCTCCATTAGGGTGGTATTGGTCGTATTCAGCGCGATGGTCAGCATCTCTATACCATTACTCTTGCTAACGGCATACTCTCCGTTCACATCCTCTGTGGTGGTACGTGCTGTTATCCCACTGGTACCGAATATGATCTCGTATGCTTTGTAATTGGCTGCTTTTTGTCCGCTTGGTGTTTGGATGTATCCGACACCCCATCCACCACCTTTGATGATGGTTGCAGTGCTTTGTGCAGCAACAGGTGTGGTGGTTTCATCTTTCTTGCAGGATGACAATGAAAGTGCACCTACAAATACTAATCTGAGTAGCTTTTTCATAATACTAAGTTTAATTGTTTAGGTATTCGAGCAATAGGATTATAACAGTTAAACAGAATTTCGGTGTTAATTGTTCAATGTTCTGAGTCGTGAGGCTTGCCATAGTTGAGTTCACCTGCTCTTATGGCTACCGACAGCCTGTTTTCAGGTGGAGGTATGGGGCAGTTGTATCCTTCTGCGAACGCACACCATGGGTTGTAACATTTATTGAAATCAATTATCAGGCCGGTTCCCTTTATATCGTCAATCGAAAGGTCTATATACCTGCCGCCTCCGTAGGTTTCTATATACGATGTGGCATCTGTAAATGGGATGAATAGGTGTTCTGCATATTCAGGGGCTTGCATCAGTTTCAAGCTCTGATAGATATGTAGTTTCTGTACCGTATCGTTGATAGAAAAAGTGGCGATACCGTATTGTCTGTATTGTTTGGTTTTACCACTAACGGTAGGTATGTCAAAGGGTGTACTTTCAGGAGTTAACTCAAAGCTCGCTTTTACCTTGTAGGTGGGGTCGGGGGTATAAAACCGCAGATATGAAGTGTCCTCCGCTTTCAAAGGGCTACGCTCATCGGTGATGAATGCATTTTTGTATTCATGCCTGAATTGTGCTATCTCTTTATTGAATGTATCGTTACTTGTACAGGATACAAATGTGGCTGCGAAAAGTATGAATGTGAGCTTCTTCATACCATAAAAATAATAAGCCCCGACTTATCGGGGCCTACTAATATGAATTATATGATACTATTCTGATTTCTCAGGACGCATTTGCGGGAATAGCAGTACATCCTGTATGGACTCATGCTCTGTAAGCAACATGGCCAATCTGTCTATACCGAATCCGATACCGGCAGTCGGTGGCATACCATATTCCAAAGCACGTAAGAAATCGTAGTCGATATACATGGCTTCATCATCTCCACGCTCCAACAATTTCACTTGCTCTTCAAAACGGGCACGTTGATCTATAGGGTCGTTCAACTCACTGTATGCGTTAGCTATCTCCTTGCCGTTTATCATCAGCTCAAAGCGCTCTACCAAACCTTCTTTACTGCGGTGCTTTTTGGTCAGCGGACTCATCTCAACAGGGTAGTCGATGATGAATGTAGGTTGTACGTAATGGTGCTCACATTTCTCACTGAATATCTCATCTATCAATTTGCCACGACCCATACTAGGCTCCACCTGTATCTTCAAGTCTTTGCAAGCTTGGCGTAGTTGGTCCTCGTCCATATTGCTTACATCTATACCCGCATGTTCTTTGATGGCATCGTACAATGCCACACGCTGATATGGTGCTTTGAAGTCTATTTCTTTTCCGCCGATGGTAACAGTTGTTTTACCGTTGGTTGACATTGCTGTATGTTCCAACAACTGCTCTGTGGTAGCCATCATCCAGTTGTAATCCTTATACGCCGTATAGAACTCCAATACAGTGAATTCAGGGTTGTGTGTACGGTCCATACCTTCGTTGCGGAAGTTTCTGCTGAACTCGTATACCCAGTCAAACCCACCTACGATAAGCCTTTTCAAATACAACTCGTTGGCGATACGCAGGTACAATGGTATATCCAATGCATTGTGGTGTGTCACGAAGGGACGCGCCAAAGCTCCACCCGGTATGCTCTGCAATACAGGTGTGTCTACCTCAATTGCACCATGATTGTTCAAGAAGTCGCGAATGGCGTTCTTCATCTTTGTGATGCGTTGGAATGTATTGCGAACAGATGGGTTCACAATAAGGTCTGCATATCGCTGACGATACTTGAATTCCACGTCAGTCACCTCGTCAAACATTTCACCGTCTTTTTCCTTTACGATTGGCAACGGACGCAATGATTTGGTGAGTATGGTAAACTCCTCCACATGAATGGAAGTTTCTCCTGTTTGTGTTTTGAATACAAATCCTTTTACACCGATGATGTCACCTATGTCAAGCAACCTCTTCCATACGGTGTTGTACATGGTCTTGTCTTCACCGGGGCAAATGTCATCTCTTCTGATGTATATCTGTACACGGCCTGTGCTGTCTTGTAGTACTGCAAAGTTGGCCTTACCCATGTTGCGCACACTCATCAGTCTGCCTGCAATGGATACAGATTTATACTCCTCAGCATTTTCCTCAGTAAAGCCATCCTTTATCTGTTTGGCTGTATGAGTGACTTCGTATAACGGAGCAGGGTATGGATCTATGCCCAATTGCTCAAACTCTTTCAGTTTTTCCCGTCTGATTACTTCCTGTTCGCTGAGTGTTGCTTGCATGAAATTTATATGTGTGACTAAAAAATGTCTGCAAAAATAATAAGTAAACCTTCAACTGCCTAAAAGAAGATTTTTAAATACCTATAATGCGAGTTTATACACGTTTCCGTTGTCACCAACGGTAATGAGGCCACCGTCAGGAGCCATGGTTGCATCCCTTATAGCTTCTTTGGTGAAGCTTTCATATGCTTTCCAGTTGTCTCCACCATCAGTGGTACCTAAAAGCACACCTTTTTCGCCGAATACCCATCCGTTTTGGCTGTCTTTAAAGTATATGCCAAGGAAGGAGTATTGCTTTTTGAGCATGTTGTTTCCGTTGATGAGACGTTCCCAACTGCCACCGCCGTTCCTTGTACGGAAGATGCTACCGCCATATCCGCATACCCAAACCTGATTTTCATCCAGTGCACAGATACCGTTGAAGTTATCGTTCTTCACATCCAAGTAAGTCCAATTGTCACCACCGTCTATGGTTTTGAGTACGGCACCATACCCTGCAAGGTATCCAACCTTTGTATTGACCATCTCCACCTCATTCAACCCAAACTTGAAGAAGGTGGTATCTATAACATTGAAGGAGCTGTCAATCCTGAGTACGTTGCCATAGTTCTGAGCTGCTGTATTGGCAAACATCAGCCTATTTTCACTCGGGCATGTGGCACTTAGGTAGTAGTTCCAATAAGGTATTTGCTTTATGCTCCATGTAATGCCGTTGTCTTTTGACATCAGTACTTTTCCATCCACACCACTGAGGTACAGTGTACCTGCGGGAGTTCTACCCATACCATACATTCCTTTGCCCGCATCAGGGTAAGAGCCGAATGTCCAACTGTTGCCATTGTCTGCCGATCTGAGTATCTCAGCAGAAAGGAATCTCTCACCGCCACAGACAATACAGATACCTCCGTTACAGCTTACTTTGTTCAATCGAGCGGATGTGCCGCTTTCTATGCGGGTCACACCTTGAACCTTTATCGTTTTCTTTTTGCAGGCTGAAACGGATATAAGCGTGGATAACAGTATAAGGGATGTTAAATGCTTCATCATATATGCTCGGACATTTGCAAGGTATATACTCTAAGGTTTTCCTGCTCGTATATTTTTTCGTTCAAAAATGGTTTGATGTTCGGGTTCTCATCCACAGGGCTATCTGTGAACAAATACTTTGCACCCTTGCTAATGAAAAACTTCAAGTCGTACTCGTTTAAGTAGTCGCTGTCAAAAGTCCAACCCTTACGGTTAAGGTAATACAAAAGTATGTAGTGCGAAATATCATTACCGACTACGCAATATGCATCCTCGTTCACCAAAGCTCTCAACTCGTCTTTATGGTCGTAGTAGACATGATTGAACCCCGGCTCTGTTGTGTTCCATCTGCTGTCTACGCGTAAGAATGCCGTTATGGGTAATATTATCAATGCCAATATGGATATGGCTTTCAGGATTTTGTTTCGACCATTCAGCAGCTTATATGCTCCGTATGCCACCAATACAAATAAGAAAGGTAAGAAGGGGAACATGTAATAATCATGTACCAATGTTATCATATTCACCTCATACAGATAGTAAAGACATACGGATATGAATACAATGAATATGGATAAGTAGTATTTGCTTCGATATAGTTTCTTTTTGAAGAAGAAAAACAATCCTGCAAGGAAGAACAATGTTGAACCATAGTTAAGCAACAGCTCAGGTAGCATAGAGCTGAGTGTGCCGGTTATAATATTGAGCACTTCGCTTGATGCATATGTACTTGTGTCGAATATTCCTTTAACCACACCGTTGCCATGCCATGTAGGTATTACATTTATATACCAAACAGCAGGAGGAATAAGGAACAGTCCATATACAAGAGCAGGCGTAAACGCAAGTTTTATGTCTTTCCTGAAGTAGGCAATCAAAAATACCACATCCACAAGCCCATATAAAACAAACGGCAGCTTGGCCATGGTTGCCATCATGAGCATTAGCCCACTAAATATTATATGCTTGACCTTCCGGTCGTTGAAGTATTGAAAATAGAATACAAAGCTCCATATGGCACAGCACATGGCTAAATTGTCGGGCAATGGGTTGGCTGTGTAATAATAAAACACAGGTGAGAATGAGAATGTCCATGCCGCCAATACCCCAATCTTTCGATTATTGAACAGGGTGTAGCATAAGCGATACATCCCTAATACAGAGCAAAAACCTAACAGTAGTGTAAGTAGTCGACTGATGATAATCTGTTGTCCGAATGCTTTGTAGAATATGGCAAATACCCATTGCATGATCGGGAACTCCATTCTCATTATCCTATCTGTATGTGCATGGTCGTTTATCTTGGGATTCAGTATGTTGAAGTCTTCTGCGGCGAAGTTGTCAATAACAGTTTGTGTTTGAGTCTGTCGCCACACGTGTATACCTATCAGGTCGGTATTTAAGATATGTGAGTGCATGATGAGGCTCAGCAACATCATTGCAGGCAGCAGTAGTTTATGGTTTTTTGATAAAAAGCTCGTCATGCAACCACAATATAAGACTTACAGAAAATACAAGCTTCATAGTTAATGTATTATCAATGAGTTATGCTCCATTAGCAGAATTATAACAAAATGAAGGGGTACAAATGTTTGTTCATAATGTAAAGTTTATTTTACTTTGCGTAAAGTTTATTTTACAAAATGTAAATATTGTTTGTCATGAAATTGATCTATTTATTGCCCAACAAATTGAGAGTATTGGGTTTTGTGCTACTACCTGTAGCGATCGCACTTATCGTTATGGTTTATGGCTATGATTATTATTTGCCGTTCTTGGAGTATACGGGAAAAGAGAACTCCAACTTTTTAGACTTACGCAACCATAACCTTACAGATGAATTAGGGGTTGTTTTGAGCATCATCAGCTTGTTTCTTATTGCGTTTACAAAAGAGAAGCATGAAGATGAATATTTACAAGGTGTGAGGTTGAAAGCACTACAGCTGAGTGTGTACATCAACTACTTTGTGCTTGCGCTGTCTACACTGCTGATATACGGTACCAACTACCTTACAGTCATGTATGCCAACTTGTTTACGATACTTATTATTTTCATTGTGGTGTATTATTACAATGTGCATGTAAAAGGACGCATAGCCGAGGAGGGATAGTATGAAGAACAATATAAAAGTGGAGCGAGCAAAGAAAGGTGTCACACAAGCCGAGTTGGCCGATGCCATCAAAGTATCCCGCCAAACCATCAATGCTATGGAGGCGGGGAAGTATATCCCATCTACCTTGCTTGCACTCAAAATAGCCAAATACTTCGGCACGATAGTCGAAGAGATATTCTCGATGGAAGAAGGAGAGTAGTGTTTACCTCAATTCCAGCAAAGCCACATTCTCGATATGGTGTGTATGAGGGAACATGTCCACGGGTTGCAACTTTGTGACCTTGTATCCTTCGTTCAGCAGTTGTAGATCTCTTGCCTGTGTGGCAGGGTTACAACTCACATACACAATTTTAGGAGCACGCATTTTCAGCAATTGCTCTACGAGCTTTGCATGCATACCGGCACGTGGCGGATCGGTGATAATAACATCGGGCCGCCCGTGCTTTTCAAAGAATTCGTCTGTGCAGATATCTATCACATCGCCTGCATAAAAATGACAGTTGTTCAGTCCGTTCTTTTCGGCGTTTTTCTTAGCGTCTACAATGGCATCTTCCACCACCTCGATACCGATTATCCTTCCTGCTTTCTTGGAGCAGAAGATGCCGATGCTACCTGTTCCGCAGTATAGGTCGTACAAGACTTCGTTTCCTGTAAGCCCTGCAAATTCGCGTGTTACACGATACAGTTCTTCAGCCTGAAAGGTATTGGTTTGGAAGAAGGACTTCGGAGATATGATGTATTTGAAGTCTTCAAGTGTTTCTTCAATGTATCCCTTACCCTTATACAGCTTTACGTCTTGGTCGTAAAGGCTGTCGTTCATTTTTGAGTTGATGGTATAATGCAGTGACGTAATGCCAGGTACATTTTCAAGTATATGCTCAAGCAGTGCAATACGTTCTCCTTTGCGCTCATGTTGCATCACAAGGTTTACCAATACCTCGCCAGTTCTTGCAACACGAATGATGATGTTCCTCAACCATCCTGTATGTTGCCTATGGTCGTAGTAGGGTAGATTATGCTCGGTAGTGTATTCGTTCAATACTTTCAGCAGCGTATTGGTCGGTTCGTCTTGCAGGTAGCATTGGTTGATAGGCACTACTTTATCAAACAATCCCGGTGCATGAAAACCTAAAGCAGGTTCTTGTGGAATGATTTCATCACCTGCTGCAGCAAGTTCTTCATGAGTTCTGTATCTATGTGTACAGAAAGTAAACTCCAGTTTGTTGCGGTAGAACTGTTGCTTGGGACTACCTAATATAGGTTGTATGGTTGGCAGCTCAATGTGACCAATACGTTTCAGTTGGTCTTCCACCTGCTGCTGCTTGTATTTCAGTTGTTGCTCGTATGGCAGCATTTGCCATTTACACCCACCACATACGCCGAAGTGCTCGCAGAAAGGTGCCACGCGAGATTCCGAAGGTTGAAGTAACTCCATTATCTTCCCTTCGGCAAAGCTCTTCTTGTTCTTGGTTACAAACACATTCACAACATCGCCGGGTATGGCATTGGCCACAAACAGCACCTTGCCGTCTTCAAGACGAGCGATGCTTTTTCCTTCGGCGGCATATGCTTCAATTGTTATATTCTCTAAAACCCTGTTTTTTCTTTTCCTTGACAAACCTGTTAGAATTACGTTAAACAACTGCAAAGCTACAACGCTTTGCATAGCATCCACCGTCTTAATGACTTAAATTTGCTATGATATAGCATAGAAGTTCTAATATAATCTAAGCATAACCAAAATTGTTACCTTCACGGGCTATATGATGAAAAATATACTATCGTTTCTATTGTTTCTTGCAGCACTCACCAATACAGCTTATGCTGCAGATGGTTATACCATCAATATTCAATATTCTGATGTTGCCAATCAAGGCGTTTACTTGGCACACTATTACGGCACACCGTTACCGACCATTTTCAAGGTGGACTCCACCGTACTTGACGGTAAGGGTAAGGCTACTCTAAAATCGGACAACAAGATCGTAGGTGGACTCTACCTGATTGTACTTCCTGAAAAGAGCGTGTACTTTGAAGTACTGTTGAACAACGGTGATAAGCTGGATATAACAGCAAAAGCTGACGGCTTGCCATTGGAATTGAAATACAAAAGCAGTGCGGAGAACAATCGCTTTGTTGAGTACTCGAGCTTTTTGAGTGAAGTGGGCACGAAGCACCAAGAGCTGATGGAAAAGCTCAAAACAGCCAAGACAAGCAAAGATTCTACGGCAGTACAGGAAGAGATGCAAAAACTTGGCAACTCTGTAAAGAAATACAGAAAAGACTATGTGAAGCAGTATCCCAAAACATTGCTGTCAAATATTTTCAGTGCATTGGAAGTACCTGAAGTGCCATCAAGCATCAAGAATAAAGACGATCAATTCTGGTATTACAAAAGACATTATTGGGATGGAGTAGACCTGACCGACGACAGACTTACTTACACTCCTTTGTTGGACAATAAACTGAGTGAGTATTTCGGTCAGCTTGTGGCTCCTGTTGCAGATACCTTCAATGCAGAAGCCGATATATTGCTAGAAAAAGCAAGGCCGTCAAAAGAGATGTTCAAATACATCCTCAATTGGCTGACCACTTATGTGCAGAAAAGCGATGTGATGGGAATGGATGCGGTGTTTGTGCATTTGGTGGAGAACTACCATATGAAAGGTGAGGCTTTTTGGTTGAGCCAAGGCACGCTGCAGAAGTATATAGACAGAGCAAGGAGCATAGCGCCGAATGTGGTGGGTAATGTTGCTCCGGAGATAAAGATGAAAGGTATGGATGGTAAAGACTACTCACTGTTGGGTACCGATGCCAAATATACTTTGCTTGTATTCTGGTCTCCCGACTGTGGACACTGTCGCGAAGTGATACCTAAAGTGGACTCTTTGTATAAGGCTGCCAAGCTCAAAGAGAAGGGGATGAAGATATACGGCTTCAATGTGGATAGAGATATGCCTGTTGAACAATGGCAGAAAGTAATAAAGGAATTTGAATTGAATGACTGGATACACGTTAACGATCCTGATGGTACATCTAGGTATCGCTCTAATTATGACGTGTACGGTACCCCGAGCATATATTTAATGGATGATAAGAAGATCATCAGAGGTAAAAAACTCGACCATACCAATATATTGCAGGTAATAGATATAATAAAAAGTAAAACAGATAAGTAACAGGTTATACAACAACTACTCATGCGTAAAACAATATTATTGTCCTTGCTGCTTGCCGTTGTAGTTTTCAGCGCAAGTGCTCAAAAGCCGGTAAAAGACGGATACAAGATCAGGGTGAAGTTCACCGATGTCACCGACAGTCTCATCTACTTGGTGCATTACTACGGTAAGTCATTGCCAACCATCTACAAAACGGATTCCGCCAAGCTGAACAGTAAAGGTGTTGCCGTATTTGAAAGAGATACGGCTGTTTTGGGTGGTATCTATATGGTATTGATGTCTGACAAGTCCAGCTATTTTGAGATGTTGTTGAAGAATGGTGATGACTTTTCTGTTGAGGCTGACAAAGCGGGTTTGCCGACTAGTATCAGATTCAAAGGCTCACCTGAAAACGAGCGCTTCGTAGGCTATGTGAACTACCTGATGGATTATGCCAAGAAGCAGGAGGCGCTTATCAAAAAGCTGAGTGAGGCCAAAAATATGGCAGATACCAACAAGGTAAGAGGCGAGTTTGGTACACTTTCTAAGGAGCTGAAAGATTACAGAAACAATTACATGAAGCAATATCCGAAGACGCTGTTGTCAAACATATTCGGTGCGTTGAAAGTTCCTGAGATACCTGAGGGCCCTCATTATTTGGAAGATGGTAAAACCATCGACAGCAATTTTTCTTACAATTACTACAAAGAGCATTATTGGGATGATTTCAACTTTGAAGATGAGCGTCTGATACACACGCCTATATACGACGGTCGCCTTGACGAGTATTTCAACAAGTTGATGTTGCCGATACCTGATACCATACAATATGAAGCCGACCAATTGTTGGGCAGGATAAAGAACCAAAATGAAATCTATAAGTATACACTGTGGTGGATAACCAACTTCTGCGAGGAAAGCAAGGTAATGGGTATGGATGCTGCCTTTGTGCATATGGTGGAGAACTACTATATGAGAGGTAAGGCATTTTGGTTAAAGCCTGAGGATATTGAGAAGTATGCTGATAGGGCTCATAAAATAGCCCCTAACGTGCTGGGTAACATTGCTCCAGAGTTGAATATACCGGGCCTTGACGGCAAAGATCATTCACTACACGCTGTGAATGCAAAGTATACATTGCTGATATTCTGGTCTCCTGATTGCGGACATTGCTTAAAGGAAATGCCTTTGGTGGACTCGGTTTACAACGCGGTACTGAAGAAAAAAGGGGTGAAAATATACGCCGTACGTACAGATGGTACCATTGAAAAATGGAAAGAGGTCATAGAAAAGAACGGTTTTGATGACTGGATACACGTACACGATCCGGAAAGAAAGACAAGATTCCGCTCTACTTACGATATATATAGTACGCCTGTGCTATATTTGCTGGACGATAAAAAGATAATCGTCGGCAAACGAATGGATCATTCCAACATTGCGGAAGTGATAGAGTTTGTAGAACGTAAGAAAGAAAGAGAAGCTTCAGAAAGTAAAAAGTAAAATCCAAAACCGATACCAATGCGAAAGTTGACCTTAACGTGTCTGTTGTTAACAAGTATTACAAGCAGTTTATATTCACAAACACTATTTCACTTCGGAAAATTCCCTGTCGACAAAAAAGAGTTTATCAGGGTTTATGAAAAGAACGCCATCAACCAAAAACCCGAATACACAAGAGAGGCCCTTACGGAATATCTCGACCTGTATGCACTGTTCAGAATGAAGGTGAAGGTTGCGGAAGATAGGCATCTGGATACCATGCACAGTATACAGAGCGAGTTGGACAACTACCGCTCTCAGTTGGTGAAGAACTATCTTACCGACGAAGAAGTGCAGAACAAGCTGATACGTGAGGCGTATGAAAGGATGAAGTTCAATGTTCATGTTGCACACATCATGATACAGTCTTCTCCTCTTGCTCAAGCAAAAGACACAGTTGCACCATACAAGCTGATAGACAGTATATACAACGCTATACAGAAGGGAGCCGACTTTGGCAAGATGGCTGCTTTATATTCCGCTGATGCCGGCAATAAAGACAATGGAGGTGACCTCGGTTACCTTACTGCCCTGCAAACCGTTTACAGCTTTGAAAGCGTAGCATATAATACACCTGTCGGCAAAGTATCCAAGCCATTCAAAACCATACATGGTTATCATATCTTGAAGGTGTTGGACAAACGCCCTGCAGTAGGTGAAGTGAAGGTTGCACAGATATTGATAGAAGCTACCGCAACAAAAACACCACAACAACTGGAAGAAGCCAAGAAGACCGCTAACCTAGTATATGAAGAGTTGAAGAAAGGCGCAAACTTCGAGGAGATGGTGAAAAAATACTCTGAAGACAGATTCACAAATGAGAATGGTGGTGAGATGGAGCGTTTCGGTGTAGGTAATATGGTTCCTGAGTTTGAAAATGCAGCATTTGCACTTAAGTTTCGTGGAGATATCTCCAAACCGGTTAAGACGTCTTATGGATACCACATCCTCAAGTTGGTGGAGAAATATCCTGTTCCTTCTTACGACAGCATGAAAGACAAACTGAAAGCCAAAATAGAGCGTGATTCTCGTTCTGAAGTGGCTCGTGATATATTCTACAACGACCTTAAAGAGAAGAATGGTTTCAGAGAATATGCCGAGAATGTAAAAGCTTTGAAAGAGTGGTTCAAGGCCATTCCTGATACAGGTGCAAAAGCACACACGTTTACTCAGTCTGACTATAAAGGAGCCGATAAGCCTGTATTCATCATTAAGAAAATCGAATACAAACAGTCCGATTTGTTGACATATGCCGAAAAGGTGACTCAAGGCCGCGTAATGGGTCCTAAGGATCTTATCTTCAGTAATGTATACGACAACTTTGTGAAGACTGTATTGAACGATATAGTTGAGCAAAACCTGATGGATGAAAACGAAGACTTCAGAAACCTGATGGAAGAGTACAGAGCTGGTATCATGTTGTTTGAGTTGATGGACAGGAATGTATGGGGTAAAGCTTCAAAAGATACCGCAGGCTTGAAAGCCTTCCATGAACAAAACAAGAACAAGTATCTGTGGAACCCGGGTTTCAGAGGTGTGATATATACATTCAAAAACGAGAACCTTGCCAAACAAGGGATGAAACAAATAGGCAAAAAAGGTATGAACGACGAAGCAATGCTTAAGAAGTTCAACTCAGATGATATGCCTGATGGTTTGAGCATTGAACGTGGGTTCTACGAGTTTGCTAAGTTCGACAGGTTTGCAAAAGACCAAATAGTACAAGGCAAGGCTTCCGAGGCCAAGAAGAATGATGACGGCACGTATTCCGTATTGTTTGCCGAAGAGGTACACAATGAGAAGTATCCTAAGACATTGGATGAAGCTCGCGGATATGTGATAGCCGACTATCAAGATTATCTGGAGAAAAAATGGAACAAAGAGCTTCGTGATATGTATCCTGTGAAAGTGAACAAAGAAGAGTTTGAAAAGCTAATAAAAGAATAACAGTTATATTATTTAGAGACGGCTCCATTATCGGAGCCGTTTTTATTTTGTCTATATTAGTATCTCATAACTTAGACTGATGAAAATATCATTCCACGGTGCGGCACGTACGGTTACAGGTTCCAAACATTTATTGCATATCAACGATCCTGAGAAGAAGATATTGCTGGACTGCGGCATGTTTCAAGGTATGGGTAAGGAAACGTTGGAATTGAACTCTGAGTTCGGTTTCGACCCTGCGGAGATAGACCATGTCATCATTTCGCATGCACACATAGACCATATCGGTCTACTGCCCAAGTTGGTGAAAGAAGGATATGAAGGAAACATATACTGCACATTCGCATCCAGGGAGTTGATAGAGATGTTGCTTATTGATTCCGCTTTCATACAAGAAGCAGATATCAAGCACATCAACAAGATAAGAGATAGACAAGGAAGAGAGCATGTGCAGCCTTTGTATGAGCAAGAGGATGTAGTGGAAGTGTTTACGAGATTGGTAACGGTGCAGTACAACGAAACCTATATTGTAGACGATGGTATAGAACTGTTGTATACGGACTGTGGTCACATATTGGGTAGTGCTGCCGTAAATCTCAAAATAAAAGAAGGTGATAAGGAATATAGATTGACCTTTAGTGGTGATATAGGTAGGTACAGAGATGTGTTGCTTCGTTCTCCCGATAAATTTCCTCAGGCAGATTACATAATTATGGAGTCTACATATGGAGATAAACTGCACGACCTGATATCACCTGCAGCAGACGATTTGTTGCATTATGTGGAGGAAACTTGTATCCAAAAGAAAGGCAAGCTGATAATACCCGCATTCAGTTTGGGACGTACGCAAGAGTTGTTGTATATGCTGAATATGTTGGAATTGGAACGAAGACTGCCAAAAGTGAAGTACTATGTCGACAGTCCCTTGTCCATCAAGGTGACAAAAGCCATCAAGCAGCACCCCGAATGTTTCAACGATAGAGTAAAAGACTTGTTGAAGAAAGACGACGATGTGTTTTTGTTCAAAGGCCTGGAGTTTATCAAAGATGTGCAGGACTCCAAAAATCTCAACTATTCAGACGAGCCTTGTGTGATCATCTCAGCATCAGGTATGGCAGAAGCAGGTAGGGTAAAGCACCACATCGCCAATAATATCGGTGATGAAAAGAACACCATATTAATGGTAGGATATTGCGAACCAAATTCACTTGGTGGCAGATTGAAACGCGCTCCAAAGGATGTAACCATCTTCGGTATACAGCATAGCGTAAAGGCGGATATAGGCGTGATAGACTCCATGAGTGCTCATGCAGATTACGAAGACCTTAGCCAATGGTTGGCATGCCAAGACCCGAAGCAAGTCAAAAAGCTATTCTTGGTGCATGGCGAATACGAAGTGCAAGTGAAGTTCAGAAACCGACTTTTGAGAAAAGGGTTCCATGATGTAGAAATACCCGCGTTGCATCAGGAAATAGGCTTAGGGTAATTAATGATATAGAATATCCTCGTCCTGAAGTCTTTTCAGTTTGATGTCTGCAACTTCGGATACAACTATTGGGTATTTTTCTACCGTTACATCCGATGGGTCCAAGCCGAAGCTACGCTCTTCGGATAAGCTGTATTTTTTCAGTATGAAGTAGGCTCGCATTACCAATCGTTCCCACAGAGGAAGGTCATTGTCGTGCGATAAGAATTTTTCAATCACAATGAACCTGAAGTCACCCATGATATTATTCTTGTTCAGCGACTCATATCTGCTGAGTACGTTCACCTCTTTGTTATTTACCATCTCCTGCACCACCTTGCGGAACATGTATTGTATACGATGGTCCACACGGAATCCTAACCTGAACTCCACACGAATTATCTCATTCGGCACAATGGTCTGCACCACATATTCGGTGGTGTATGGGTCGTCCAATACATCCACGTGCACAAACCAATAAATGTCCGCACGCTTGGGTTTGCGTTGCATGATTGAGTAGATGACCTTGTGTTCTATCTCTTTAGGGTTGTCTGCACGAGTAAGATATACAAGGTGTGTGGAATGCTTTTGTATGCCCTTGTCGTGGCTCAACTCTTGCAATACAGGAACATATTCTTCAAGACGAACAAACTCCAAATAGCGGTTCTTGATCTTTCTTGCCTTAAACCATGCAAACATTGCAAAGAACAAGATACCCGATACGAGTATGGCGAAATAACCACCGTTAGGGAATTTCTCTAAGTTGGCTATCAAGAACGAACCTTCGATAGTAAGGAATACTGCAAGGTATGTTGCTATCCATATCATCGGTACCCGCTTGATGAACAGATAGTACGAGAACAGGATGGAGGTCATGGTCATACAAATGGCAATGGCCAATCCGTATGCCGCTTCCATTTTCGATGACTTCTGAAAGAACAATACGATTGTGATACAACCCACAAACAGCAATAAGTTTATGGCGGGTATGAAGCATTGTCCACGCTCAACAGATGGGTAGTTGATTTTGATCTTAGGCCACAGGTTCAGCTTCACTGCTTCGCTTATCAGTGTGAAGGAGCCCGATATCATGGCTTGACTGGCAATGATGGCAGCCATGGTGGCTATAATTATGCCGACTATCACAAATGAGTCAGGCATCAAGTCGAAGAAAGGGTTGGCTTTAGCCGACGACCATGTTATGCCCGAATGATTTTTAAGCAACCATGCTCCTTGCCCCAAGTAGTTCACTATAAGACATGTCTTCACGAATATCCATGACAGGCGTATGTTGCCCTTACCGCAGTGCCCTAAGTCGGAATACAGAGCTTCTGCACCCGTGGTACAGAGGAACACTGCTCCCAGTATCCAGAAACCTTTGGGGTATACTGTGAGCAACTGAATGGCATAGTATGGGTTGAAGGCTTTGAGTACCTCAATATGCTGTGTGATATTGCTGAATCCCAACACACCCAACATCACGAACCATATCAGCATTACAGGGCCAAACATTTTACCTATGTAAGCTGTGCCGAACTGTTGAAAGAAGAACAGTCCGGACAGAATGACTATTACAATTGTAACAATGGTTTGGTCTGTAACAACTCCTATACCCGGTATGGCTTGCAACCCTTCCACCGCCGATGTAACGGATATGGGTGGTGTTATCATCCCGTCCGCAAGCAAAGTGGCACCTCCGATCATCGCTGGGTATACCGCCCACTTACCATGCCTACGCACTTGTGCAAAGAGGGCGAATGTACCACCTTCACCTTTGTTGTCAGCCTTAAGAGTCAGGAATACATATTTGACAGTGGTTTGTAACGTAAGCGTCCATATGACGCAGGACAGACCACCTAGTATCAGGGCATCGCTTATAACCTTGCCATTGCAAATGGAGTTTAGTACGTATAGCGGAGAAGTACCAATATCTCCGTAGATAATGCCTAAGGCTACCAATAATCCTGCCGCGGATGCTTTATGCAGATTTTTTCCCAAAGCCGATACCTGATATTACAACAGACAAAGGTAGCAGATAAAACAATGTAAACTAAAGAATAATGTAACTTTGCGACGCAAATGGTGAAGATAGGTAACATAGAGCTGGGTGATTTCCCCCTGTTGTTGGCACCGATGGAAGACGTGAGCGACCCGCCTTTCAGAGCAGTCTGCAAGGAGCAGGGGGCCGACTTGATGTACACGGAGTTCATTTCATCCGAAGGACTGATAAGAGATGCCATCAAGAGTAGGCAAAAGCTGGAGATATTTGAGCAAGAGCGTCCGATAGGTATACAGATATTCGGTGGTGATGAGGAAGCCATGGCTTTGGCTGCAGGTATTGTGGATACCACTCAGCCTGACCTTGTGGACATCAATTTCGGATGCCCCGTTAAAAAGGTGGTATGCAAGGGTGCAGGTGCGGCAGTGCTGAAAGATATAGACCTGATGGTAAGACTGACAAAGGCTGTTGTCAATGCCACAAGCCTACCTGTTACGGTCAAGACACGTTTGGGTTGGGACGAGGACTCGAAAAACATCGAAGAGGTTGCGGAGCGTTTGCAAGATATAGGCGTTCAAGCACTGTCCATACATGGAAGAACAAGGGTGCAGATGTACAAGGGCGAAGCAGATTGGACACTGATAGCCAAAGTAAAAGACAATCAACGCATCAACATACCCATATTCGGTAACGGGGACATTGACAGTCCTCAGAAAGCACTGGAATATAAGAACCGGTACGGAGTGGATGGTGTGATGATAGGAAGGGCCTCCATAGGTTACCCTTGGATATTCAGAGAGATAAAACACTTCCTCAATACAGGAGACATCATTGCTCCTCCCACACTTGAAGAGCGATTGGATGCATGCCGCAAGCACTTTGTCGGTTCCATACAATGGAAAGGAGAGCGTTTGGGTGTACTGGAAATGCGTAGGCATTATGCCAACTACTTGAAAGGTTTGCCTAATATCAAGGAGTTCAGAATGAAGTTGGTGACTGCAGAAACAGGTGCCGAGGTGGAAGATATTCTTGCCGATATTAAGACCTATTACCAAGGTGTTGAAGAAGTGCTTTAGCACCAATTGTCATAGCAGAGTTCGCTGATTTTCACTTTATTGTCAGATTTGTCATCATTGCTTGCATGTGGTGGGTTTTCATATACATTTGCTTTCAAGAAACTAAAAGTAAACTCAAAATAAATTGTATGAAATCCTTTTTACCCTTATTGTTGCTAACCTGCTCAATAATTTCATTCGGTACAAAAGCACAGCCACTATCTACGATCGAGTCTATAGACATCAATAATATTGCAGCAGCTATTCTTGTTCACGGCGACATGATGTATGATCCAAGTAACTACAATCCTCGTTGTGAGTTTCCCAGAGGAACAGGCATACATGCCGGTGGTCCTTCGGCTCTTTGGATGGGTGGTATGGATGGAAGTAATTTCTTGCATGTATCCGCACAAACATACAGGCAGTCAGGCAGTGATTATTGGCCCGGACCTCTGGACAACACAGGAGCTTTGAGCATTACAGAATCTCAAAAGTGGGCACGTGTTTGGAAGGTGAACTTCTTTGATATAAATAACCATATTGCCAACGGTACCCATACTACGGGTAATACACCGAAAGATATATTGGAATGGCCTGCCAAAGGGAATACCTATGCAAAGGGTAGCGGTAATGCATCACTGACAATTACAAACGATATGGCTCCTTTTGTGGATCTGAACAGTAATGGTGTGTACGAACCTCTATCGGGTGAGTATCCTGATATGAAAGGCGACCAAATGCTTTGGTGGGTGTTCAGCGATAATGGACCCACACACGACAATCATAGTTCTTCCACCGCAAGTACACCGTTGAAGGTAGAGGTACACGCAATGGCGTATGGTTATAAACGTAATACTGCAATAGACAACGTCATCTATTTTGAATACGATATAATTAACAAGTCGGGTGTAGATTATAACAACTACAGAGCCGCCATATATGCCGACATTGATCTTGGGTATACAAATGATGATTATGTTGGTTTTGATTCGGCAAGGAGATTGGGTTATATGTATAACGGTACGACAGTTGACGGTACAGGTTCGGGAACCAACGAGTATGGTGCGATGCCCCCAATATCCGGTTATGCAGTACTGAATATGCCTGGAGACAATGGTAGCAATTATGCACCTATGGGTAGCTTCATGAGTATCAATAATGATGGAACAGTTATGGGTAACCCTACTCACGACTTGGAGTATAACTACTACATGCGTTCAGCATTCAGAGATGGACAACACTTGAAAAATGATTTCACCGGTTGGCAGAAAAACTCGACAGGTAGAGGAACCGGACCATTAGCCAATTATATGTATACAGGAAATCCGTCGGATACAAATACATGGGCTGAGTGCATATGTAACAATCCTGTAGGAGACAGAAGGTTTGTTATGTCCACCAGCGATCATCTGTTTAAAGCAGGTACGACCGTAAATTTTGATTTTGCTTTTGTTGTTACCAATGTCGGCTCAAATCATGCGTGCCCCAATGCTGATATTACAGACGTATTAACCGTGGCTGATACAGCTTGGAAAAACTATAATACACCTCCTAAAACATTCGTGTCTGTAAACGATGTACAGGCGCGTACTGGATTTAAATTATATCCAAACCCCGTAAGTAATACATTGAATGTGTCTTTCCCTGACGGGGCTTTGCCTGAACGTTTATCTGTTACAGATATTACAGGAAGAAATGTGACTGTGTCTTACGCCAATGTGGGACAAGAGTTGACGATAGATGTGCAACATCTTTCAAAAGGTACATACATCCTGAACGTGGAACGCAAAGGAGTGAAAAACGGACAAGTGTTCGTGAAGGAGTAGGCTACCTTATCTGTCTGATGAACAGATACAGTGCCAATAAACCATAAATGATATTTGGAATCCAAGTGGCAATAAGCGGGTCTAATCCCGCTTTTGTCGCATAGGTATTGGTCAGTTGCAATGCCATGATGTAGGTGGCACTGATGATGATACCCAATGCCAAGTGCAGTCCGCTACCACCACGTACGCGTCTGCTGGCTATACATGCTCCTATGATGGTGAGTATGAGTGCCGCGAAAGGTTGTGCGGTACGTCTGTATTTCTCAACATAAAAGAAGCTGAGTGTTTCCCTGCCTCTCAGTTTTTCACGGGCAATATATTCGTTGAGTTCGGGAGTTGTAAGCGCATCTTTAATGGCTTCATCCTCATCAAGGTCGTATGGTGTGAATGGATATTCTTTTTCAAGTTCGGTGAAAGTTTCAAACTTTTCTGTGAGGCTATCGTTGGTACGTACCCTTACATTGAACAGTTTCCATGTTTTTGTAGTGGAGTCGTATGTTACTCTGTCTGCCATCACCTTTTCTTTCATCTCTGTACCATCTATGGTTTCGGCAGTGAAACGAAACCCGTTGTTGGATACGTAGTCATAGTTTTGCATGTACACATACAAGTCTTTACCGAGGCGTAGGTGTACGTTCTTGTCTGACGACTGTGGGCTGTAGTGTATGTATTTATCCTCGAATGCTATACGTTGTTTGTTGGCTGCAGGTACGATATAGTGGTTGGCCACGAGAGAGACCAAAGAAAGAAACACACCACCTATGATATATGGCCTCATCATACGTTGGAATGATGTGCCCGATGCCAGTATGGCTATGATCTCAGATTTATACGCCATCTTGGAGGTAAAGAAGATGGTGGCTATGAATATGAACAGTGGGAAGAGCAGTGCCGTGATGTGTGGGATGAAGTTCTTGAAGTAATTCAATATCTCCCATGTAGGCACTTGACGCTTAACGAAGTCCTCCACCTTTTCTGAATAGTCTATCACACAGGCTATGACAGCAAGTATCATGATGGCATAAAAGAATGTGCCAAGAAACTTTTTCAGTATGTACCAATCCAGTTTTTTAATCATCGCCTCAGAGCCTTTGCTTTAGTACGGGTATTGTTTCGTTCTTCCAAGTATTGTAATCGCCCTGCAAAATATGGTGGCGCGCCTGCTTAACCAAATGCAGGTAGAACGCCAGATTGTGTATACTCGCAATTTGCATGCCCAATATTTCGTTGGCGGCAAACAAATGTCTTACGTATGCTTTGGTGTAGAAGTTGCTGGTATGGCAGTCTATACCGTCGTCTATCACACTGAAATCAGTCTCCCACTTTTTGTTCTTGATGTTGATGACACCCTTGCTTGTGAACAACATACCGTTCCTTCCGTTACGGGTGGGCATCACACAGTCGAACATGTCTATACCCAGAGCTATGTTCTCCAATATATTCCAAGGGGTACCCACACCCATCAGGTAGCGTGGTTTGTCTTCGGGTAAATATTCGCAGCAATGTGCACACATTTCGTACATCATCTCTTCGGGTTCACCTACGGACAGTCCGCCTATGGCATTACCGTCACAGCCCATGGATGCAATGAACTCTGTGGATGCTTTACGCAAGTCTTTGTATGTACTTCCCTGTACGATGGGGAACAACGATTGCTCGTAACCGTATTTGGGTTCAGTTTCACCCATATGCTGTACGCACCTTGTGAGCCAACGATGTGTCAACTCCATGGAGGTACGTGCATAAGTATAGTCGGACGGGTAGGGAGGACATTCGTCGAAGGCCATGATGATGTCCGCACCGATGCTCCTTTGTATATCTATCACATTCTCGGGAGTGAACAGGTGGCGAGATCCGTCTATATGCGATTGAAAGAGTGCACCTTCTTCTGTCAACTTTCTGTTGTTGGACAAAGAAAACACCTGATATCCGCCACTGTCTGTAAGAATGGGTTTATCCCAGCCGTTAAATTTGTGTAAACCACCAGCCTGTTCCAACACGTCTATACCGGGACGTAGGTACAAATGGTAGGTGTTGCCGAGTATTATTTCAGCCTTTATCTCCTCTTTGAGTTGCTGTTGTGTAACGGCCTTGACACTGCCCACAGTACCCACAGGCATGAATATCGGCGTTTCTATTTCGCCGTGGCCTGTTTTGATGACACCCGCTCTAGCCGATGAGGCACTGTCTGTCGCCGTGAGATTGAATTCCATTATGCTGCTCAAAAATGAATATAAAAAATTGAATATGCTGTTAAAGTATATGTCCCACCAATTCAGTTACTTTACGGTATGTTCGCCCAGGTTGTATTTTTCATATTGCTGATATCGTTAGTGGTACAAACGGGATATGTGCTGTATTTCTTCGGGCATGTATTCTCATTGCCGTTGCGTGCAGTCAAATACACACCTGAAAAACCTGTTTCCATCATCGTTTGTGCGCACAACGAGGCCGACAATCTTCGTGATAACCTACCGCTGATACTCGCGCAAAGATATATCAACGACACGGGTAATGCCATATTTGAAGTGATAGTGGTGAATGATGCCTCGGATGATGATACCGCAGCCGTGTTGGCAAGCCTCCAACAGGAGTATGATATTTTGAAGGTGGTGAACATATCTGCCGATGAAGAGCGTACCTATCCGGGTAAAAAGTTTGCATTGAGTAAGGGAGTGGAAGCAGCCGCCAACAATGTGTTGCTGATGACGGATGCCGACTGTACACCTGCAAGTAAGCATTGGTTGAAGAATATGGCGCATCCTTTTCATGAAGGGAAAGAACTGGTTGTGGGTTATGGTAAGTACAGATCGGAACGCAAACTGTTGAACGCCTTCACCCGTTGGGAGACGGTGCACACATTCTTGCAATACACGTCCTATGCGTTAGCGGGCAATCCGTACATGGGTGTGGGTAGAAATATAGCCTGTACTCGTGACGCATTTCTTAGAGCACAGCAGACGCCAAGCTGGTCGTTACTGCCATCGGGAGACGACGACTTGCTCGTATCGGCAACAGCCAACAAAACCAATATAGGTGTTGTAGCCACCTCTGCATCGTTTACGCTTACAGATGCAAGAGACGATATGGACAAATGGGTGGCGCAGAAGAGAAGGCATTTGTCTACGGGTAAATACTACAAGTCTGCAACGAAGCTGTTGTTGGGTACATACGGTACGGCACATATGGTGATATGGGTATCGTTCATCATATCATTGTTCACACGATATTGGGACATCGCCTTGGTGGCCATGAGCTTCCGTTGCTTGATATATTGGCTCATATGGTGGTACAGTGCCTGCATCCTGAATGAGAAAAAGTTGATACGTTTCTTCCCACTCTTCGATTTTGGGTGGATGATATATAACTTTGCGTTTTCGCCATACATTCTGTGGAAAAACAAACAGCAGTGGACATAATCCAAAAGTACTTCGACGATTTTACGGATAAGCAAACCGAGCAGCTTGCAGCTTTGGCTGACCTGTATAGGGATTGGAACGAGAAGATAAACGTCATTTCAAGAAAAGATATAGACACACTATACGAAAGGCATGTGTTGCACTCAATGGCCATAGCCGCCATGTGCGAGATGAACCCCGGTGCCAAGGTGATAGACATAGGTACAGGTGGGGGCTTCCCCGGTATACCGTTGGCGATATTCTATCCCGAGGTGGATTTTTTGTTGGTGGACAGCATCGGCAAAAAGATAAAGGTGGTGAATGCCGTATCCGAAGCCATTGGTTTGAAGAATGTAAGGGCAGTACATAGCAGAGTGGAGGAGATAAGGAACGAACAGTTCGACTATGCCGTATCCCGCGCCGTAGCTCCGTTGAAAGATCTGTGGTGGTGGGTGAACCCTGTGATACGCAAAGGCAACACTGCGGGTGAATTACCCAACGGGCTTATGTGCCTGAAAGGTGGTAACCTTGAGCAAGAAATGAAAGAATCGAAACTGAATGTACGTGCATGGAGTGTGCAAGATATATTTCAAGAGCCTTTCTTCGAAGAGAAGTTTTTGCTCTACGTGCCTAAGTGATTATCCTTCCGATTTCAATTTCCTGTCCACATAAAAAGGTGCGAACGGCAGAAGTGATGCGATGAACACCAACGCAGCTTTGCCGAACTTCCACTTGTATTCTTGCCAAACCTGAATGAGCATCACCGCGTACAGCACAAAGAGTATGCCATGCACCCAGCCTGTATATTTTACCGCTTCGGGTATGTCGGCCATATATTTCAACGGCATGGCGATAAAAAGTAACAGTAAATACGATATGCCTTCCAACACGGCTATTTGTCTGAAACGCTTGAGCAAGTTCCCTTTCATGCGGGCAAATATAGGCGCTTATGTCATTAGTATGTCACAGATATGACACATTACGGTCATGTGTGGCATAATATTTGTAAATTGTATTACGTTACTAACTAAATCTACATCCTATGAACTACGCTAAGCCCCTGTTTGCAATAGCATCTGCGATGTTGTTGTTTTCTTGCCAAAAAAAGGTGGACACCACACAGTCCACAACTCCTCAACAGCAAGTGGTATTAGACCTATCGGACACCGAGGGAGTGCATTATTTCCCTACTCATCCGAGTTTTCCAAACAATACATTTGAAGATGACAAGGCCATATTGGGCCGTGTGTTGTTTTACGATAAGCATTTGTCCGCCAACAATGCAATAGCTTGTGCAAGCTGCCATAGGCAGGAGTTGGCATTTGCCGATGATGTGGCATTCAGCCGTGGATTTGAAGGAAGACTTACAGGTAGGAACTCCATGCCGATACAAGACTTGATGCCAAGCTTTCCTATAAATAGCGTAAAAACCTTTCAGTTCGGTAGACTGTTTTGGGATGGTCGCGAGCAGAACTTGAAAAACTTGGTACTGAAGCCTGTGAACAACCACGTAGAGATGGGTGTAAGCGATGTGACCACATTGCCTGCCAAGCTGAATGAACTTCCATATTATGCAGACCTTGTAGAAAAAGCATTCGGTACACGTGAGTTGAATACGGATAATATTTCGGAAGCTGTTGCATACTTCTTAATGGCCATCTCAGCAGATAGCTCAAGGTTCAATAAGGATATGATCACCAATCAAGAGTTCAATGCATTGGAACGTATGGGACAAACATTGTTCAACAGCAAGTACGAATGTGGCAACTGTCACCGCATATCATTCGGACAGTATACCAACGAGGTGGTGGCCAATATAGGATTGGACAAAACAGATAAAGACCTTGGTGTGGGTGCATTGAATATCAAGACTGCGATAGAGGGTGGCACATATGGTGCATTCCGCGCGCCAAACTTGAAGAATGTGGCCAAGACAGCACCTTATATGCACGATGGTAGGTTTAAGACTTTAGAAGAGGTGATAGACCATTACAGTGAGGGAATACAAGACAACCCCAACCTTGACCAACGATTGAAAAGAGACGGTAAGCCGATGCGCATGCAAATAACCGAAGATGATAAGAAAGCCATAGTAGCATTCTTGAACACACTTACCGATTACGATATGTTGACCGACCCCAAACTTTCCAATCCGTTTAAAACAGTACAATAAAACTTATGAGACGCCACCTATTCGCAACAGTTATGGCTGTGTGCTTCAGCCTATCTTTTACCCAAGCACAAGAAGATGCTCCTCAAGCACCCAAAGGCAAGTTGTTTCAACACCAAGTAGGTGTGCAGATGAACGACCTTATCAGACAGGTGTTCAACTTCAGCGATGTATCCAATCCACCCAACAATCCTTATTTGCTCATCTACCACCTGAACCTTGCAAAGTCGGGCTGGGGAGTACGTTTGGGTGTAGGACCCGAGATACGTGCCTTTAAAAACGATGATGGCATTACCGAAACAGACAACGATATATTCAGAATGAACGCACGCTTGGGTTTTGAAAAAGCCTTCGCACTGTCAGACAGATGGAGTGTGGGCGTAGGGCTTGACGGTGTGTATGAGAACGAACTGATAAAGACCAAGAGTACAATCCGCAGCTTCGACTCCGCACGTACCGACGTTACCTCCAAGCTGATAACCACAGGCGGTGGAACGATGGCATGGCTGCGCTACAACGTTACTCCGAACATAACCATCGGCACCGAAACAAGTTTCTATTACAGAGTGGGTACATTTCAGCAAGGTATCACCGTAACCAGAAAGATCGTTCAAGGTTTTCCGGGTGGAAGTCAGGAACAGACCACCAATTCTGAAATAGATACAAAGGAAAGGTCGGGTACATTCAGCCTGCCGACGGTGTTTTACATCATCGTGCGGTTTTAGTGAAAGCCATATTTATAAGGATACGTTCATGCATACTTATTCTGCATGCTCTTGAATGGGAGTGTTGAACACAACATTTGTTTTTGATATCATGTCGTGTATGGCCTGTCTTTTTTTATGGCCCGTAACGGTAAGCAGTGACACCCATCCCAAACCCAGCTTGAAGATGTAGCGAATGTACAATATCAGAAAAAGCGGACCGCTGTCTCCGTAATAATTGACCCTTATGCCTGTCATCATTTGCCCAACTGTTCTGTGGAAGGACATCATCAAAGGCTCGTAAGAGACACCGATGATTATCGCAATTACTTTCAATGTATTCGAATCTTCGTTTATGAAGTTGGCAAGTGTTATGAGTATACCGATGAGGCTGAAAGCGATTATCTGATCCACAAAAGTGGATTGTACTCTTTTGAGCAAAGTGGGGTATTCCATAGGTGCTGTCATGTCGCATGAAATTAACGATTTCAAACATAGGATTGTGTCATATCAAGCATGATACTTATTGTTTATTTGTTGTTTTTCATCCATACTATATTCGCAACGGTGCTACTTCCTGCCAAAACAATTCTTATTTTTGCCACCTGTTTAAAAAAATGATATTCCATGGGCAGGATATTTGAAGTTCGTAAATCCAAGATGTTTGCCAGATACGATAGGATGGCAAAGCAGTTCAGTCGTATAGGTAAGGAGATAGCCATAGCCGTAAAGGCAGGAGGCCCTGACGCGGAGAACAACCCCGCATTGCGCCGCTGCATGCAAAACGCCAAATCGGTGAACATGCCGAAAGACCGCGTAGAGGCAGCCATCAAGAATGCGATGGGTAAGGATACCAGCAACTACGAACAAGTGTTGTACGAGGGCTACGGTCCACACGGTGTAGCCATGCTAGTGGAAACAGCTACGGACAATACCACACGTACGGTGGCCAACGTTCGCTCTCACTTCAACAAAGAGAACGGCAACTTGGGAAACAGCGGTTCGGTGGCGTTCATGTTCAAACACTTGGGTGTGTTCAAACTGAAGAACGAAGGACAAGACCACGATGAGCTGGAGCTTGAACTGATAGATGCAGGATTGGAAGAATTGGGTGAAGACAGTGAAGGTAACCTTGTGATACGTTGCGGTTTCAACGACTTCGGTAATATGCAAAGCGCATTGGAGCAGAAGGGCCTGGAGCCTTTGTCTGCGGAGCTGGAGTGGATACCCAACAGCCTGACAGAAGTGTCTGACGAACAAGCCGACGATATTTCCAAACTGATAGAAAGACTGGAGCAGGACGACGACGTACAGCGCGTGTTCCACAACATGGGGTAAGCCACATGGAAGAGAAGCATTGCTCCAACTGCAAAAAGTCCTTCGGCTGCTTGGCCGACGAGCGTGGCTGTTGGTGCGAGCAACATCATCTATCCGCAGAAAAGCTGCAATACCTGAAAGAAAATTTTGACAACTGCCTATGCCCCGACTGCCTGAAGAAGGTGGAGGAGGGTACGGGAGAGGTCATTCCGAGAGAGATATAGAACGCGCCTGTGGGTGGTGCAACATACCCGAAAACGGTGTATATTTACGGCAGAGGAGGAGAGTCTTGTATTATGCATGGCATGCATTTTGTATGTCCATAATTTTAAACCGAGACAAAAATGAAATATTCCCCTCTGGTGGTCATCCTGACGATGATGGGCTTTGTAGCCTGTGTGAAGTATGAGAAATATCCTTTCGAGCAAGTACCCGTAGACAAATACTGCTCCGCGTACAACAATCAACTTTTCCAATACTGGTTTCCATATATCCAAGGCGCTCGCACGGTGTTCAAAGACACGATGGGTGATACACGTACACTCACCATCGACAAGCTGACAAAGAGCGGTATGTACAAAGACACGATAGACCGTTGCGATGCCACCGCGGCATTATATGCCCATGGCAATCTGCCTGCCGAGACGGAAATAACCTTCTCCGTAGAGCATATGACAAGCCAACTGCCTGCATTGGCCGACGAGAACAACCTGACCATAAAACTGTACAATCAAGTATACCGCCTACACGCAAGCGACGAGGGCTACGACCTGGATATAATAGATGCAGCAACGAGTGATTATTACAGCTTCTATTACGACAGGATGAACATCGGCGACAACTCTTACACATCGATATACGAATTCAGGAGCCGCTCCGACAACAACATCAAGAGCATTTTCTTGGCCAAGAGAGTGGGGCTGTTGGGTTTCACCTTCAGAGATGGGCACAGCTACTGGGTGCAGAGTAAGTAGGGTTGAACAATACAATATTTAATGGGAGCTATTGGCTCCCTTTTTTATTACCTGAAATTCCATTTCCATAAATGATATAAATGTTGTAAATTTGCTGTTGACTGGTTGTGCCGTTACCACATAACAAATCTTATCTCTAAACCATAAAAACAGGCATAATGACACAACCGCTACCACAAGAAGAAAACCCCGAAGAAGGGTACAGAAACATTCCCACAAACATATTCATGCACCTGCCCAAGCTGCTGCGCGAACCCTGCCTACGCTTTACCGACGAGGCGGAGCGAGAGCTGTTCCTCATAGGCGCCATAGGTGTGGTGAGTGGTATGCTGCCCAACTATACGGGCGGCTACTTCGGCCACGAAACGGGTACCAACCTTTACTGCTTCATCATTGGCAGATACGGTACAGGCAAGGGTGCGCTCAAGTGGGCGCAGAAGTTGGGCGAGGCCACCCATCAATACAAACTGCAATCGGCCAAAGAAACAGAGCAGCGCTACAAAGCCGACAAGGCGGAGTACCTGCGTAAGCAAGCACAGTACAACAAGGGCGAGCTGAAAGACCCACCGCAAGAACCCGCCACGCCAAGGCACTTAAAACTCTTCATACCCGCCAACACCACCAAGACGGCCGTGATGCAACTGCTGCAAGAGAACGACGGCAGCGGTATCATCTTCGAGACGGAGGGCGATACATTAGCCGATATGCTGAGACAGGACTATGGCAACTTCAGCGACATACTGCGCAAAGCTTATCATCACGAAGCGCTGAGCTTCTTTCGCCGTGCCAACAACGAGGATGTGGAGGTGCGACACCCCGCACTGAGTGTGGTGCTGAGCGGCACTTACGATCAGCTGCTGAAACTGATACCCACGATAGACAACGGCCTGTTCAGCCGATTCATGTATTACCTGTTGGATGGCAACGATGAGTTTCGCAATCCGTTTGAGAAGAACGATGCTGGCCATGCAAGTGCATTGACGCATTACAGCGAAGAGTTGTTGCAACTGTACCGTGCATTGGAAGAAAGGCAGGTGCCGTTGAAATTCTTCCTCAGCCAAAAGCAGCAACAAGAGTTTGTCGGCTTCTTCACCTATATGAAGGAGTGGATACGCGACACCATCAGCGACGATATGGAGGGCAGCGTGAACCGTATGGCGATAATGGCCTACCGCATAGCCATGATACTGACCGTACTGCGCCACTACGGAGATTACAACAAGCTGAATCCCATCGGCATCACTTGTACGGACGAGGATATGGACGCCGCCTGCAAGATAGTGGACGTGCTTGCCTACAACGCCACGGACGTGTACCGCTACTTGGAACAGAACGGACTGCGCCGCGCCCCTACCAACAAAAAAGAAGTAAGCGACGACGAGCGGCTGCTTTGCTACCGCTACAAACAACAGGGTATGAGCAACCGACAAATAGCGATTAACGTTTTCGGGAATGTGAACAGTAAGAATAAGGTGAAGCGAATACTAAAAGATTATGGCATAGAATAGTGGTGCGGATGGGGCGTGGTGCGCGCGCACCACCGCACCGTTTTACCTTACACCAAAAACAATACACCATGTTAAAACCACTGAAAGAATACATATGCGATAGCTGCGGACAGCTGATACAAAAGCCCGAACAGGGAGAAGTGATATGGAAGGTGACATATAAAAAGCCTTACCTGAACTACGACTATAAAATTGTACATATGAGGCGAGTGGACAATCCGTGTAGTATGGGTGACTACGATTGCAATACAAACCTTAAAGACTTTGTAGACCAATATATACTACACCCATATGCCGTAAACCTGCAAGAGTATATGGACACTATGCGCAGACTGACAGTACCGTACTACGAGGAGGCAAGACAGTATTTAAAGAATCCGTTTAAAACCATGCGACACTTTGAAAATGACTTTGCTGATGAGATGATACCATGGGCTGAGTTTTTTAAAATGGTGATAGAGGTTAATGAAGATTAAGTGGTTCACCGGTGCGTGGTGCGCACGCACCACGCACCGTTTTGCTATGCCCATCTCGTCACTGCGAGGGAGAGTAGGGTGAAAACACCCTATGAGGGGAATATTGATATATGTATTTTTATACAAACAAGACTTATGGATATTCTTCAAATCAAAAAAAATATTGATGACGCAATTTATGCATTAGAAGGTCAATCAGGATACGCTAATAAAGTTGCGGGTTACATTCATATAATAGAAAGTAATAGAAATGATACAGATCAGATGTTCATAATACTCGATAATGTAATTAACGATATAAAATCATTTCGATCAGGTGAGATGTACGATACATTGAATTATTTGTTACCCGAAATGACGAAATCATTTATAAGTGACGCATCCCTAAAGCAATTTGTTGATTTTAAACAAGCTCAAAATCCTGTAATAGAAATATATAATAAACTACATAGGGTTTTGACATCATATCGCACACGATTATTAAGTGATATATCCAAATTGAACGATTTAGATATAATCATTAGTAGACTAGTTAAAAAAGATTACGAACAGTACTATAAAAATAATAAGATTCTTATGTCAATAGAGTTGAAGAATAAATACTCTATATCAAACTTGTATTACTTTAATAAGGAGTTAAGGAAGTGGAATATTGCACTACGTATGTTTTATGAGATTCAAAATAAAAATACTCCTGAAGACTTTGAAATTATTGCAGTAAATCAGGGTTCTATTGATATAATACTCAACTTGGATTTAGATATTATTAATAGCTTGATAGATTTATTTAAAGCTGGTATTGAGGCCTATGCTGCTTACTTGCTATATAAATCAAAAGTTTTTGAAATTGTGAAGTCGTACGGCAATAATCAAAAGTTGATTGACTCTGAAAAGGTCAGAGAAGAAGAATTATTGAATAATATTGAACTTATTGTTAAAGAAGAAATTGATAAAAAGGTATCAAGGAAAGATTCACAAATAGAAAGTATAGAAAAAAAATTAGATTATTTGACAGAGTTTGTAGTAGATAATGTTGTAAAGGGGAATAACGTATCGGCAATAGCGCCACCCGATAATAACTCCAAATTATTAGAAAAGGACAGGGAGAAAAATAAGTCTCTTAAAATGAACGCTGAACACTATAAATATTTGGACGAGAATTCTCAAAAACTACTTTCTGAAAAATATACTGACATAGATAAAAAGTCAAAGTAATTACTGTTAATCAAACTCCTGTTATTTCATAAGACTGCTTCGTTCCTCGCAATGAGGGGAATAGGTAAATTGTCCTACTGTCACGGGCAGGACGGTAGGACAACGCACCACTCGTAATTATCCTATCTTTAATCAAACATCAGAAAGTGCTCGATTTTTTTGAATCTATATTTGGGTTATTTCTTGATATAATATTTTGGCGCAAACGCAAAAAGTTTAAGAAGGAGCGTCCACGTAAAGCAAGGGTGTTAAAAACTATGATACTTGTAGCCTTGTTCATTTGTTTGGTATATCTCAGCGTAAGAATCGTGAGCCTTATGATGGCAAATTAAATCGGTGCACCGGTGCGCGCGCACCACGCACCGGCCGCACCACCTACACCACACCTTCTTACAAACGAATGACAAAATCGTATCTTACCGGAACAACTTTTGCAGGCACTTACCTAAACTGCCCTTATGAAATATCTATACATCCTACTCGCGCTGTTGATATTCGCCTCTTGCGAGAAATACGAAAGCATACCCGCAGGGGTGCGCTATGGCGAAAGCTGCCCTGCATACGACGGCTCTTTTCTTGACAATTGGTTCCCCTTTGAGTATAACAAGACCTTTAAGTACAGTTCTGCTACCGATGATTACACCATGAAGGTGGACAGTGTGTATTTCAACAAAGCAAAAGATGTTTTGGCGGGAGAGCCTTGCACTTCATACGGTTTGCTGATGGCAAGAGGCAACGGTGTCAACGAGATAAATATGTCGGTCTCCACCTACTACAACCCCCAAAATCCCGATACGCGCTCAGATACCGTCCTTTCTTTTGAATGGTTGGATGCGTCGATACACGGCACGGTCACTGCTCCCGATCTATTTAATATCGATACGGCAAATCATAGGTCCATCGCCTACGGCACACTTACGCTCAACGGTAAGGATTACAAACAAGTATACGTTGTGCTGACCAAAGACAGCACCAAGCAGGTTTCCAAGTTGTACATAGCAAGAACCCATGGTGTGGTCGGCTTTGTGAAAGACGGTGTCGATTATTGGTTGCAGTAAATTGTCCCGCCGTCCTGTGTGCACCACCGCACCGCTTTCTTGCCACTCGGTTCGGCAGTGCCGACTTCCCTAATCTATATCAAGGCTACATCCGCTACCGTCGAAGCTTTAGGTAGCGGGGTCCTTTCTTTTCTGCTTTCTTTGGACAAGCAAAGAAAGTAGCTTGCAAAAAGAATACTCATTTCGTAAGATTGCTTCGTTCCTCGTAATGACGGGAGAGTAACATCTCAAAAGTCTTGGAATATGTAAGCTATCATTATAAACCCAAAGACAATGGTGACAATTAGTAGTAAAAAGAACATAAGCGCTCTTCCAAGATAGTCACGCTTGTTTCGATGTTCTTTAGATATAGCTTTTGCACCGTTCCATATAATGGCACCAATAAGGATAGGTATCCCGAAAAACCAATAACCCCAAAACAGGACAAAAAAAATGTTCATCCAGTCGTAAAGCAATATGATGTCTACAGGTATCACTATCTGAAAATACAATAATATCCGATTACCTTTGCCCCTGTGAAACGCGACAACAGATCATTACCACTGATAGTAGGGCGCAAGCCATTGCTCGAGGCGCTGAAGCAGGGCAAGTTCATCGAAAAGATATTCATGCTGCGCACAGCGACGGGCGAGGAGGTGAACACACTCAAGAAGTTAGCCAAGGATAAGAACATTCCTATAAGCCTTGTACCTGCCGAAAAGCTGAACAAGCTTACTCGTGTGGAGCATCAGGGTGTGGTGGCATGGACAAGCCTACTCGAATATGTGGAGCTGCAAGAGGGTATCTCTCATGTAGTGGAGCAGGGCGGCACACCGCTGTTCGTCATGTTGGACGGTGTCACCGATGTGCGCAATGTGGGTGCCATTGCTCGTACTGCACTCTGTTGTGGTGCTCAGGCGTTGATATTGCCCGTGTCCTCATCCGCATCGCTTACCGAAGAGGCGGTGAAAACCTCCGCAGGTGCGCTCAACAAAATACTCCTCTGCCGTACACCATCCGTACAGCAAGCCATGGATGTGCTGAAGCTCAACGGCATCAAAATATGCGGCTCACACATGGATACCAACCTGCCACTGCACAAGGCCGACCTTACAGTGCCATGCTGCATAGTGATGGGTGCGGAAGATAAGGGCATCAGCAAAGAGGTCATCAAACGTGCCGACGAGCTGATACATATACCCATGTCCTCGGAGTTCGACTCGCTGAACGTATCCGTAGCCACGGGTATGATGCTCTACGAAGCCCAACGGCAGCGCATCTTGGAGTAATCCACACGGTGCTGCAAAAATTTCTCTTGGATAGATAAAGATTTTCCGCTTACATTTGTGCTGCTTAGGTGCTCACGTTGAGCTGAAAAGGGAACAGGGTGTAAATCCCTGACATTACCCGATGCTGTAAGCTTCATAAAAACCTTTTGTATCCTCAAGCCACTGTTCTGACAAGAACGGGAAGGCGCAAAAGGCGAAGTAAGTCAGAAGACCTGCCTTGGTAAAAATAAGTATCGCTGCTTTCGGGAAAAAAAGCACAGGTAATACCAAGACCTACTTCGTCTTAACTTTTATCTGACCTTTCTCTTAGCTGCGTAATTGTTTAACGTTTAAAGAACTTTTATGCGCAAAATTTCTACACTCATCGTTGCCCTTTTGGTAACATCATTTGCCAATGCACAAACCGTGGTGGCCACGTTCGATACCATCACACTACCCGGTACGGACACCTTTTATGTCAACTATTCCATGCCTATGCAAGATGTTGGCTACAACGATGGACTTGCACACTTTGAATGTGTGTATGATACAGCATGGGGTGGTTCATGGGTGCGCGGCTTTGCTCCGAGTAATATGACCGACAGTGTTACAAGTGGATACTTCAACCAATACTCCGCAAAACCTGCCAAAGGTTACAACGGTAGTAATAATTATATGGTTGCTTTTTGTACCGATACTGTAACAATCAAAATAGACAGAAGCAAGCTCGCACCTAATGCATACACGTGGGTGTCTGGTTTTTATATTACCAACAGTACCTATGCTTACAACAGTATGAGGGATGGTGACGGCTTCGCCAAAAAGTTCGGTGGTGTGCCCAACAACGACAGCGATTGGTTCAAGCTTACAGTCAACGCTTATGTGAAAGGTACGCATATTGGTTACAAGGAGTTTTATTTGGCCGACTTCAGGGATGCGGACAGTACCAAAGATTATATCGTGAAAGATTGGCAATGGTTTAGTTTGAATGATTTAGGTCACATGGATAGCCTGAAGCTATCGTTGACATCAAGCGATACAGGTTCTTTCGGTATGAATACGCCTGCTTACTTTTGTATGGATGATTTCACCGTGAACATATTCTATCTGTCAGTGAATGATGCAGCTAAATCACAGCCTGCCAAAGTATATCCAAACCCTGCTACGGACAGGTTGTATATAGAGCCTAACGATGAGATGGTGAAGACGGTGGCCGTGTATGATATGAGCGGTAAGCAAGTGGCGGTTTACAACGGAGATACCAAAGTGGAGATAAACACAAGTAACTTTGCAACGGGTACATACGTACTGCAAATAGTAGGTGACAACGGTGTGGCAACCTCACGCTTTGTAAAAAGATAAGATAATGCACAAAATATCTACAATCGCAATTGCTCTAATCATGAGCATTACTACAAAGGCAGGTGTCTCAATTGTTGCCACTTTTGACACATTGACATTAGCCGGTACAGATACATTCTACGTCAATTATTCTAACCCCGGCTATGATGTAGGTTTCAATGACCAATTACTGCATTTTCAAACTGTTTATGATACAGCAGGATATAAAGGCTTAAGGTCAGGGTTTGTTTATTCTAATATGACAGACAGTACTACTTCGGGATATACCAATGCGAATTCTGCAAAAACGGGTATAGGGTACAATAGTAGTGCACAATACGCTGTTGCATATGCTTCATCACCTGTGTTGGTTGAGATAACCGATACATCTTATAATGGATCTCTTTTTGGATTTTATGTCACCAATAATACTTATGCGTATAATAGCATACGTGATGGAGATGGGTTCGCTAAAAAATTCAACAATGCAGATAAAGATTGGTTTAAGTTGACTATCAAGGGTTATTTGGGTGGTAGTCTGAAAACAGATAGTGTTGATTTTTATCTCGCTGACTTCAGGCATACTGACAGTACAAAGGACTATATCCTCAAAACATGGGGGTTTGTCGACCTGCAACCTTTGGGAATGGTAGATAGTATTCAATTCTCACTTACATCATCAGATGTAGGTTCATTCGGCATGAATACGCCTGCTTACTTCTGTATAGATGAATTCCAGATTTATCACGATTTAGGTGTGACTAATAATACTGAACATGCGATAGCCAAAGTGTATCCAAACCCTGCGACAGACAGGTTGTATATAGAGACTAACGATGAGACGGTTAAAACTGTAGCCGTGTACGACATGAGTGGTAAACAAATGGCGGTGTACAATGCTGCTACCAAAGTGGAGATAAACACAAGTAACTTTGCAACGGGTACATATGTACTGCAAATAGTAGGTGACAACGGTGTTGCTACCTCACGCTTTGTAAAAAGATAAACAATGAGATTTCGCCTTATCATAATGATGCTTGGCATGTCCTTGTCTGCGGTGGCGCAATATCCTCCGCAGGCAGGAGTGTCGGGTAGTACGGCCATCAGTGCGAACGACAGTCGTTTTGTGGCCTGGGCGAACACCTGTACGTTGGTGCGTGGTTGGGTGGATATAGCCGATAAGTCGCAAGGATATACAGGCTTCGGTGCAGAGGCCGATGCTACGGGCAAGAAAGACGGTCGCATACTTTGTATGGGCGACAGCGGTGTGGCGACACTCACATTCGTTGCTCCTTTGTTCAATGGTCCGGGTGCTGACTTTGCCGTGTTTGAAAATGGCTTTGCCAATCCGAATGATCCCGAAGAGGCGTTTTTGGAATTGGCATTTGTGGAGGTGAGTTCCGACGGAGTCAACTTTGTACGCTTCCCCGCAAGCTGCTTGATAGACACGCCACAGATACCCGGTGCGGGTGTATACTCCAATGCAAGAAAGATAAACAACATGGCGGGCAAGTACATTGCAGGCTATGGTACTCCGTTCGACCTTGAGGAGTTGAAGGGCATACCCGAGTTGGATGTGAACAACGTCACGCATATACGCATTGTGGATGCCATCGGTTCTTTGGGTGTAAATGCAAGCCTCGATAAAGACGGCAACAAAGTGAACGATCCATATCCCACACCATTCATTACAGGTGGTTTCGATTTAGATGCTGTGGGTGGTATTCATGTAAAAGGACAGTTTCCTTCATCTGTCGGTGATGTGGCGCAAGAGCAAACAATCACTGTTGCTCCAAACCCTGCAAGGGAACATATCACCGTATCGCTCAACGAAAATGTCGCACAAGCAGTGGTTACACTTACCGATGCGGCAGGTAGGCTCGTCAAGCAATATGACATTAATCATAGGATACTCAGCATAAACATCGGTACTTTGCAGAGTGGGGTTTACTTCCTCACAAGCAGAGACGAACAAGGAAATAAATGCACGGCACGTTTCGTAAAATATTGATACCTGTATCGGCCGCGTTGTTACTTTTTGCTTCTTGTAAAAAGGACACGGCAACAGGTCCGTCGGCTAATTCAACACCCGCTCCTCATGTCAATCAAGGAGAGCGCAACTTGTATGTGGTGTGCGAGGGTAGCTTGGGCAACGGCAATGCTTCACTGTCTGTAAAGAACCTGACAAACGGCACCACTTACGATAATGTGTACGAGACCATCAACGGTAAGTCGTTGGGAGATGTGTTTCAGAGTATAACTCGTATTGGTGACAGACTCCTTCTCTGCATCAACAACTCAGATAAGATATTGGTGATAGATGCCATCACCCGCGATTACATCGGTAGGATAGACGTACCCAAGCCCAGATACATACAGGTCATCAATGAGACCAAAGCATACGTCAGTTCATTGTTCGGCAATAAGCTCTACATCATCAACCCACAACAGTTGACACTTGAGGGCAGTATAGAAATGCCCGCACGCAATCCCGAGGGTATGCTCGCTTGGGGCAACTTCATATATGTGTGTACTTGGGATACCGCTTGCAACAAAGTATACCTTGTCAACAAACTGAATGACCAAATTGCAGACAGCATTGCATTGGCAGGTGTTGCACCGCACAAAGTATTTGCCGATAGAGATGGCTTTATATGGGTGCTGTCGGGTAACGTGCCTCAAAACAAATGGGCGGCATTCACACGCATTCGCCCTGATACCCGAGAATCTGTGAGTGCATACAACTTCAAAGAATTGCAAGACCCTATAAAACCTGTTATGAACGGCTCGCGCGATTGGATATACTTCATAGGGGTGGACTATAACGGATACAGTAAATACAACGGTGTTTTCAGAATGGGTATAGACGATGCATCAGTACCGGGTACTCCGTTGATACCTGCTCAAAACCTGCAATACTTTTGGGCTTTGGGTATAGACCCCCAAACGAATGATATATATGTTGGCGACCCGAAGGGCTTCATACAAAAAGGAACTGTTTCAGTATACGATGCCTCGGGCAATCAAAAGCAAACATTCAACGTGGGTGTAGGCCCGGGTGATTTCTACTTCGATGAATAGGTTGGTAAGCACGAACTTGATAATAAGAAAGGCGGCATTGCTTATGGTGATGCTGTTTTCTTTTACGGCCGTGCATGCTCAAGTGACGGACACCCTCAAAGGGGTGGAGATAAAGGATGAAAAGCCAAAAACCTCCAACGACGAACGCATAAATACCTATTCGCAAGGTCAGTTGGTATATGCAATAGATACTGTAACACTGAAACAATATCAGTTTCAAAGTATGGCCAACCTCTTGTCGCAACAAGTACCTGTGTTCGTCAAGTCTTATGGTATCAACAATGTGGCCACGCTCAACTTCAGAGGAGCATCCGCCGCACAGTCGCAAGTATACTGGAATGGTATACCCATCAGCAATGCTGCGTTGGGTATATCCGATGTGTCTCTTTTGCCAGTATCTCTGATGAATAAGGTGAATGTGATTTATGGCAGTTCATCCGCATTGTGGGGAAGTGGTAATGTTGGTGGTGCTTTGTTGGTGGAGAACGATCTGCCCGACTTTGACACCGGAGCATTCTCTCAATCCATATCGGCAGTGATGGGTAGCTTCGGCAATTATCGTGCAGGGTTGAAGTCTGCACTAAGTACCAATAGGTTTGTAGCAAGTGCCAATGTGTTTGGACAAACCATGAACAACGATTTCCGATACAAAGATGCAGACGACAAGGAGCAAACAATGACCAATGCCAAGATGCAGAGCGGAGTGGGTTTATTGCAAGCAGGTTACAAACTCAACGATAAGAACACATTGTCGTTCAGAGGATGGTATCAGCAATATTATCGAGAGATACCACCTGCTTTGTTCGAGTCTGCGTCTGCAAAGAATCAGCGCGATGAATCGTTGAGGCTTTTACTGAATTGGAAAAGAAATACAGACAAGAGCATCTATTATGCGAAGGCTGCATATATCCGCGACTTTATGTGGTATAGAGACAGCCTTATCTCCGTAGAGTCCAAGAACATCACCGATCAGGTATATGTGGAGGCAGGCATCAAGAGGAGTACTTTCGGAGCGAAGGACAATAACTACTTGATGATATTCATACCTGTGCAATTGTCTCGCATGGATAGGTTGAGTGTAGGTGATACTAAAACACAAAGCAAGTATGCATTGGCTGCCGCATATGCTCGACAATTCGGTACACGCGTGCTATTGTCTGCACAAAGCAGGGCAGAGGTGGTGGACAACAACGGATATATATTGCCCGGTATCAACGCGACTTATTTACTACATAGCAGGTATAAGTTGAGGGTGACACTACGTGCCAATGTGCAGCGTACTTATCGCGTGCCTACACTCAACGAGTTGTATTATAGCCCGGTGGAAATCCTAACCTGAAACCCGAAAAGGTTGGAATGAAGATGTGGGTTATTCGATAGTATTGAGGAGGTCACGAGGGAGTGTATATCATGCAACGAATGACAGCTTAAAAACCGTAGAGGTTTACAATCTTTCTCATATCAGGTTTGAACATGACTTGTCGGTGTATAACAGAGTGATCAACGATTGGATACTTTGGTTCGGCGGCGCCATATGGACACCTCACAATATTTCCCAAGTACATAGCAGAGGGCTGCAAACCGAGAACGCATTGAAATATGTGGTCAATAAAAATCTTGAGTTCAAATTGGGTGTGAACGGCTCTTATACTTTGGCCACCACCATGTCTAGCTATATACCCAACGATGGTAGTATCGGCAAGCAGATACCGTATACCCCAAGGTTCATGGCGCAATCAAATATCGGTTTCAAGTGGAAAGATATCTATCTCAACTACAACCATACTTACACAGGAGTGCGCTACATTACCACAGATGAGTCATATGGTTTGAAAGAATACACTTTAGGTAATATCCAACTACTCTATGCCAAAGATGTTCAAGGTCATATATTACAACTCACCGCACAGTGCAACAATGTGTGGAATTCGGAGTATGTCGTGGTCAACGCACGCCCCATGCGGGCATCAATTGGTTGGTGGGATTGAGTTTCACCTTCTCCACTCCATAACTATAATATAACAGAAAAAGTTAATTGTCAATACCTCAAAGTATTAGTCGAAACGTATATTTGTATGCGTAAAACTGTGTATACCTCTAATTAACGAATTATGAAAAAGTGCTTAAGTGGCTGGGCATTATTGTCTTGGTCATAATCATATTCATTGGAGCCTCTTTCTATTACGTCTTCAATATGAAGCCCGATGTGGGCGATGCTCCCGATCTTACTGTTGAGTTGACACCCGAACGCATTGAGCGTGGAGACTATCTGGCCAATTCGGTTTGTGTGTGTATGGACTGTCACTCCACTCGCGATTGGTCGCAATATGCTGCCCTGATAGTTGAAGGTACATTCGGTGGAGGCGGTGAGCGTTTCGACAGAACAATGGGTTTCCCGGTAACTTCTATTCAAAAACATCACGCCATATGGTGTTGGTGATTGGACCGATGGAGAGTTGTTCAGAGCCATTACCACAGGTGTGGACAAAGACGGCGAACCTCTCTTCCTGTTATGCCGTATCATTATTACGGTCAACTTGCCGAAGAGGATATCTATTCCATTATAGCGTATGTAAGGAGCTTGCCTTCGTTGAAAACGGAAGTGCCTGCACGCGAAGTGGATCCTCCGATGAACATCATCATGAGGTTGATACCGCACAAAGGCGAACCAAGGCCTGTACCACAACCTGAAGATAAAGTTGCTTACGGTGAATATATGACCTTGGCTTCGGGCTGTATCGAGTGTCATACTCCTGTGAACGATAAGGGACAAATATTTACAGATTCAGCGTTCTGTGGTGGCAGAGTCTTCGATATGCCATTCGGTACACTAAGAACGCCAAACCTCACTCCGCACAACACAGGTTTGGGTATGTGGAACGAAGATCTGTTCGTAAGTAAGTTCAAGCAATATCAAGACTCCAACTATCATTCTCCTACATTGGATATGATGAATGGAGATTTCAACACCATCATGCCTTGGATGATGTACAGTACAATGACAGACCGCGACATCAAAGCCATATATGCTTATTTGCAAACCGTTAAGCCGATAGAGCACGAAGTGGTGAAGTTCACCAAGAGGTAAGTAAAAGACTATTGTGAAATAAGAGAAAGGGCGGATGTATTTCCGTCCTTTTTTCATTGAAGGCTATTCTATTTCATCACCCTCATTTATCCGGTTAAGGTATTCGGGGTATGCGACATTTACAGGCAGCAACAGTAAGTGGCATCTGCCACGGTGGGCTATTTGCTCTACAGAGGTGAGTTCCACATGATCCTTCATGTAGTATGCTTTGTAGCTGTTGGTTCTGCACCATTCCAATATCAGCCCCGCATTCTTCACCATCGGCATTTCCTCAGGTCCGTGCATCTCTATCAAGAATACCGATACTTGTTGTGTTGCCAATTTAGTTGCGCCGCCTAGCACAAAGCTCTCTGCCGCTTCTACATCCACCTTTATCAAGTCGGGTGTTATGCCCGTCATGTCCACTATATCGTCTAACATCATGGTCTCCACCATGGAATATGCGTTCACCATTCCCGCACTGTCTGCATGGCTGCTGTACATGCTGCCTGCTGAGCCTGTACCTAAGGTGAAGAACTTGACATGTGCTCCCGAGCTGTCACTTACAAAGGCATTGATGTATTGCTTGTTCTTACCCAATCCGTTTATCTCCAAGTTGGTTTTAGCGACTGCTATGGCATCTGTATTAGGGTCTACCAGGAGTATGCTTTTATCGGGGTTGTGTATGCAAGCCAGTATGGCCGAGTAGCCAACATTGGCTCCTATATCGAATATTTGCTCATATCGTTGCGATAGGGCATACCACCAAGCGTCATCCTTATCGGCTTTTTTGTTAATAATGCCCGTGTACAGCATCATCTCCTTGCCCAACAGATGCACCTGCTCAAATTTCGGCTTTTGACCGAAGAGTTTGAGTCTGTATGCAGATATGAGTTTTCTAAGGTTCACAAAATCAATGATATAGGGCAAAAGTAGCATATTAACCCATAAGATGGATATACGCAGCTCTTTTGCATGAAAATAATGGTATATCTGTTTGTGGCAGTGTATCTTAGCAGCGGAAACAAGTTTATTGTTAATCATAATTTAATTAGTAGCGGCATATACCCAACTATTCTGTATCTTATACAGTCTTATAGTTTGTGAATCAATAATACCCGTTACTTGCCCATAGCTTTGGCATACAACATACCCGGACAGGCCAGTGAGTTGGAGATACTCATAAATGGTTGCGCTAAGAATGACAGAGCGTGCCAAGAGCAGCTGTATAAGATGTTCTATGCAAGAATGATGGGAGTGGTAAGAAGGTACATTGATCACTATGAACAGGCCGAAGAAGTCCTGAATAACGGTTTCCTCCGTGCATTTCAGAAAATAGGCCAATATAATTTTCAAGGTTCTTTTGAAGGTTGGTTGAGGAAGATAGTTTTCCATGCGGTGTCAGATTATGTGAAGCAGAACACGCGGTACAATGAGAAGATAGTATTGGTCGAAAAAGACGAATACATTCACAAAGACCATGCAGACAAGCTTTACTACGATCAATTGCTGGAGTTGGTACAAGCGTTGCCCGATGCAACAAGGTCGGTGTTCAACATGTACGTGATGGAAGGCTTCTCGCATAAGGAAATAGGGAAAATGCTCGGAATAAGCGAAGGAACCTCGAAATGGCACTTGTCTGAAGGCAGGCGAATGCTGAAAGAAAAAATTGAAAGACTGAAACTACATTATAAAAAGTAAAATTTATCCGCATGGATAAAAACATGATCAACATTGATGATTTCATGAGACAGCGGTTGAGCGGCGCTGAAGGGCAGGGACAGCCCGATGCGGCGTGGCTCAAGATGAAAGACCTGCTGGATCAAGAAATGCCATCCAGAAGAGTGCCGATAGGCTTCAACTGGAAGCGAATGTTCGGCTACATAGCAGGACTGGTATTATTGGCTGCCATTTCCGTAGGAGGATACCAAGTATTGGAATCCACTTATTCCAACGGAGAAGTAGCGGCAAACAATCCCAACAACAGACCAAGCTCCAATGCACAGTATGGAGTGGCAGGCTTGGTTGAGAGTCAAATGCCGGGTGCGGAAGCTCCTGCTGAGGCTGATGATGCCAACACGGCTGCCGTTGAAAATACGTCTGTGAATACTCCTGTGAACACCCACAATGCTCGTCCAAGCAACAATAATGTAGTCAAGTCCCATACAAACATTCCTACAACACCTAATGTAAACACAACCAACAGTAATTCCAATAAACAACTGAATAACAATAAAATAGACGCTGTTGTTAAAAGTGATGCTGCAAATGCGAAAGCCGCTCAAAAGGCTGATGCATCAAGACCTCAACAACAAGCAAATCCTTTGAACAATACAGCTTCGGGTACAATCGCCGCGAGTACTTCTCCAAGTGTGAACAAAGATGTGGTATCAGGTATAGAAGGTGCCAAAAACAAATTGGCTGAGGAAATAAACAACACCAATAAGAATGCAAGCAATAAACCTGCAAATGCCAATCAAGGTGGTAAGGGATTACCTACTGCCGAGGTTGCTCAGGTAGAGCCAACCAAAGAGCCGGCTCAAAACGACGATATTATTGAGAAAGTACCTATCAAGAAGATAGTAAGGCATGAAACTTATACCGAAGACGGTAAGTTGAAAATGGATACCATCTTTAACGGTAAGGACGAATTGGAAATAAGAAAGCCAAGACAAGAAAAAGGTGCCCTGGCTATGGCAGGTACTGTTGAGCAGAACGTAACTGCCAACACAGAGCTTATGCCTCAAGCTGCTGCTAGCAGCCAAGCAGGTGAGGAAGCCAAAATGGAACGTCTGTCCGATCATCGAGTTAAGGTTAAGAAAGCTAAGAAGAACAAGAATTATAATCCAAACAGGTTCGAAGAAATGGTACAGAACACCAAGTACCGTATGGGACAAGTGAAAGTTTACCCGGGTATTGTGGGTGGCTTGAATGCGGCTGTATCTTCAAAACGTGTTATGGGTCTTCAAGGTGGTCTTGCTTGCAACATATCTGTCAGCGACCGTTGGAGCATACTTACTGAAGCCAAGTATATTCACCGCTTCAACAGCAGCTCGAACAACCTACAGAACGACTTCATCACGAATATCAACTCGAAGTATGTAAACAACACCAAGGTGTACACTTACGATTCGGTTGAGCACTATTACAACTTCAGCAGTTACGGTAGTGTGGAAATGCCGATAGCACTTAGCTATGACGTTAAGCATTTCAACTTATTCGGTGGTGCCAACTTGAGGTACAACTTCAATATCAAGAACATTGCTGAAATAGAGCAAGTACACCTTAAGGAAACATCAGGTGTATCAAGCAATAACGACTTTGAAGCAAGAGCATCGGGTAAGAGAGTATTGTTGAGTGACTTTGGTTCTACATTTAATGTTGGATACGTATTCGGTGTGGGTTATCAAGCCACTCCTGCATTCAGATTGGATCTGAGATGTACTCAACCGTTGTGGAACAATGCCAAAACATCTGGTCAGAAAGAATTGTCCAGACAACTATACAATACGCCTCAGTTGCAGTTCAACGTAATGTACCGTTTCAGCAGCAACAGGCCATACAAAAAGAATCAGTAAAAGGTAGTACGATACGAATCACTAAGCCGCTATGACTCCATAGCGGCTTTTTTCATTTCTTCTGCGGTCTCTTTACCCAGATACCTGTCAATACGATTTTCTGCAAGGTATATGACAGGTGTGAGTATCAATGCCATAAATGCTTTGTAAGAATAGTTGACAAGTCCAATTGCCAATACACGTTGTATACTCCAATCGCGACCAATATGGAAGGCTATGAACAGTACAATGAAGCTATCGATGAATTGAGACACCAATGTGGAGCCGGTGGCACGTAACCATACTTTCTTCTCGCCCGTAGCCTTTTTTATCTTATGAAACACCCATACATCCAACAACTGGCTTACAAGAAACGCTACAAGGCTACCTACTATAATCCACATACCTTGCCCGAATATGCTTGAAAATGCGGTTTGCATATTCGGGATGCCGTTTTCTTTTTGGCTACCAATCCAAAAGCTTTCTTCTGCAGGTACTTCTATGGCCAAATAAAACATCACAAAAGCATAACTGATAAGCCCAACTGCTATATATGATATACGACGTACGGCTTTGGGACCGTAATATTCGTTCACGATATCCGTCATTACGAACTCCAATGGCCACAGTAAAACGCCACAAGTAAGCGTATAAGTGAGTCCATCTTGCCCAAGCAATGAAAAGGGGTTTGGCGTAAGCCCAAACAACAGTTCCAGTGAGAATAGCTTGGTGCCTATACATTCTGCTATCAGTGCATTTGCTACAAAAAAACAGGTGAGTATGACAAATAGCTTTGTCGGTTTGTTTTTAAGAATATAGTGTACCATACCTTAGTATTACGGTACAAAATAGCCACAATCTTTTTAGTTGGAGAAAAACAATCAGAATATGTTATCCCAATCGCTGTCTGTGGTATGGGAGAAAGAATCATCGTACTCGTCGATGATGTCGTTTTCCAACTCGTAATAATTCCAGATGGTGTTCTTGTCGTCTTTGAAGATGCGCTCACCAAGACAACAGAAACCGAATGATTTGAGTGTGGCATCCATATGACTGCCATCTATCGCTCTGGCACAAAGTTTATCGATACCAAGGTTGTTGAATGCTTCGTCGATAACCAATCCCAATATTTCGGTGCTTTCAGAGAAGTTGTCAGAATCGGATAGTGAGTAAAGGAATGCTTCAAACAGTTGAACATCCTCAAGATAATTAAGCCCTGCAACGGCTACAGTATCACCCGTTTCATTGTGAATGGCCCATATGTTCAGGTCCACTACAGGGTCGTTGTTTGTTTCTTCGTTTGAAAAGTTGATGTGAGGTTCTATCAATATTCCTTTCAACAATTGTTTGTCGTGCTCGCTGATGGGGAGAAAGCTGTACTTGTTATTTTGGATGCTCATAACCTCTGTTTTTGGGTGCGTAAAGATACGAAATATGTTTGAGTATTGTAATGTTTATCTTCTATTGAGCTAATTGTTAAAGTATTGTCATATTATGTATTAAATCGGATTAATCACCAAACCTTTGGCACGATTTTGACGTATATAATAGTATAAATACAGCTGTTATGCGTTTAAAAGTATTATTAACCGGAAAAGACGAAAACGCTCAAATCCCAGATGCGGAGATGTTGAGGGACAGAGGGTTTTTGGTATACAGGTGCGAGGAAGAAGTTGTTGACGACATGATTGACGAACTGCACCCTGACATTTTGATAATCAATCCTTTGGAAAAGGATAATTCAAGTACTAGCCTGTACAACAGATTGTTGAGCAGCATCAAATACGCAAGGCTTCCATTGATATATACTTTGTCTGAAGACGATGTTTATTTGGTGAACCGCAAGCGTACCGCCATAAGAGGTATGAGGAATTTCATAGTGGACAATATCATCGACGGTATCAAAACCGCCTTGGCAAGTAGCAAAAACAACAACCGTGAGCTTGGCTTTAAGCTTGCAGGCTGATATTATTTCTTATCGATAGAGTACTTGCCCGGTCCCAAAAACAAAAGTCCAAGAAATACCACTGCCAATTCTATTGCATGAGAAGCGCCCATGATTCCATCTCCCGCATTCAGGTGCTTGAAAGCAGCAAAAAACATTGTAATAAACAATAAGAGGCTCGTCCAACGGAACATAAGGCCAAGTACCAACAATGCGCCTCCTATTCCTTCTGCAAACGAGGCCATGAATCCCCAAAACACAGGGTAGAAGTCAATACCTGCATCAACCATAACCTTACCAATCTTTTCCCACTTTTCAGGTCCTCCTATCAGCTTGGGATATCCATGCAGTACCATCATGATACCGACGCCTGCTCTCATGACCAACAATCCGAAGTCTTTGTATTTGCCTAAACCGCTCAATAATGCCATATAGTATAGTTAAGAAGCTAAAATACGGGATTTCCGTTTCTTAACGACTTGTTAGTAGGTTGCTAACCTCCTGTTATTCAGTTCGTTTTTTTCGGTTGCAGCAATGTGTAAATCTATATTTGAACTGTTGTAATTCGAAAAGTAAAGAACATGCAATTATCTTTTACTGGCCCCCAGTCCTTTTACAACGGAATAAGCGCTGTGCAGGAAGCATTGAGCAGAGAAGTGCGAAAGGTTGTCAACGAGCCGCAACCGGGTATAAACGTTCCGTTCAACAAGCCTTACCTAACAGGTAACGAGCATAAGTACATTAAAAGAGTACTGTCGTCAGGCAAACTTAGTGGAAATAACGAGTTTACTCGTAAATGCGAAGAGTACTTCAAGGTGCACTATGGTGCTAAGGAGTGTTTCCTTACATCATCATGTACCGATGCATTGGAGATGTCTGCGGTACTGTTGGATATTCAAGATGGAGATGAAGTGATAGTTCCTTCATATACATTCGTGTCCACAGCCATTGCATTTCTCATGCGTGGGGCAAAAGTGATTTTTGCTGACAGTAGGGAAGACCATCCGGGTATAGATGAAAGCAAGCTTGAATCGCTTATCACAGATAAGACCAAAGCCATAGTTGTGGTTCATTACGGTGGTGTGGCTTGCGATATGGATATGGTGATGGATATTGCTGAGAAGCATGGTGTTTATGTGGTGGAAGATGCCGCGCAAGCCATTGATGGTTATTACAAGGAGAGGCCGTTGGGAACAATCGGTCATATGGCTACGTTCTCGTTTCACGAAACCAAGAATATCATATCAGGAGAGGGTGGTATGCTTGTTGTCAATGACGATAGGTTCATAGACCGTGCCGAAATAATACGTGAGAAGGGTACAGACCGTACTAAATTCCTTAGAGGTGAAATAAACAAGTACGGATGGGTAGACATAGGCTCATCATATTTGCCAAGTGATTATACAGCAGCATTCTTATATGCACAGTTGGAACAGTTGCCATTGATACAGGAAAACAGACTGAATATATGGCAACGATACCACAACGAGTTGCAAGAGCTGGAGGCATTGGGACATGTTATGCTCCCGGCTGTTCCCGAATATGCCAAGCATAATGCTCATATATTCTACTTGGTATTGCCCGATCTTCAACAAAGAGAAGCCCTCCGCAATTATCTGAAATCTGAGGGTGTGTCGGCTGTATTCCATTACAACCCACTGCATTCGTCAAAGTACTATAAGCAAAAGCATGATGGTCGGGAGTTGGTGAATTGTGATAAGTACGACGATTGTCTGCTTCGTTTGCCGATGTATGCAGGAATGTCTCTTGGTGAGCAGAAGACAGTCATCAATAAGATATGGCGCTTCTTTCTTGAAAAATAGGTAGCCCAGACATTTTGTACCGTCTTTATTTTCATAAGGGCTGATTTCTTTGCGTATCATGTGTATTTTTACAGCTTATCTGTAAATGCCGTAAATGAATATTACACTTAAGAACTTCCTTAGAAAGATAACGGAGAAGCTTCAGAAGGACGAACAGAAGATATTGATGCTTTTGGGGCAAATGAGAGCCAATGAAGTCAAGGGCAAAAGTTCCATTGATAAATTGGAAGATGTTGAGTTCAAGGTATTCTCTCAATGGGGTGAGGATGGCATTCTTCAATACCTGATTTCAAAGATCGATATTCCCAATAAAGTATTTGTTGAGTTTGGCGTAGAGAACTATTTGGAATCGAACACTCGTTTTCTGCTGATGAACGACAATTGGAGTGGGGTCGTCATCGACGGTTCCAAATCCAATGTGAATTTCATTAAGACTGATGATATATACTGGAGATACGATATTACAGCAATAGAGGCCTTTATTACCACAGACAATATCAATCAGCTTATAGGAGATAATGTGGGTGTTGAAGACATAGGCATCTTGAGTGTAGATATAGATGGTAATGACTATTGGGTGCTTAATGCCATAAATGTGGTTAAGCCACGTATCCTTATTTGCGAGTACAATAACATCTTTGGACCTGAGCATGCTGTTACCGTTCCATACAATCCAAGTTTTGTTCGTAGGAATGCACATTACTCCGACCTTTATTTCGGTGCTTCACTAAAAGCTTTTTACGACTTGGCTAAAGAGAAAGGGTATACGTTTGTAGGCACCAACTCCGCTGGGATGAATGCTTTCTTTGTAAGGAACGACCTTGCAGCATCTTTTAAGGCTTGTACTCCCGAAGAAGTGTATCAGCCTTCGAAGACAAGGGAGTCGAGGGATAAGACCGGTAAACTTAGCTTCTTATCAGGTACGGATAGAATTAAAGAGATAAAAGACATGCATGTCTATGATGTATCCGCAAAGAAGGAACGACAGATAAAAGACATCTTTGGACTATAAAAAAAGCCACACTCTACAGTGTGGCTTTTTTGTTGAATATCCATCCTTTTAGCTTAGTCCGTCTATTTCACCATTCACAAGTTTGATATGTTGTGCTTGCGGTACTTTCGGTAAGCCAGGCATACGCATGATATCTCCCGCTACTGCTACAATGAACCCTGCACCGGCATTGATGACAACGTCACGAATGGTGATGTTGAAACCTGTCGGAGCATTTACCTTCTTCGGGTCGTCGCTGAACGAATATTGTGTTTTGGCGATACATATTGGGAAGCTGCCATAGCCTGCTTCTTCAAACTTCTTAAGTTTGGTAAGCGTTCCTGCACCGAAGCTCACACCGTCTGCTCGGTATATTTTGGTGGCTATTTTTTCAATTTTGGAACGAAGACTGTCTGTATCGTCGTATGTGAAGTTGATGTCTTTGGAAGGATTGTTCTCAATAACATCCACAACTGTTTGTGCAAGTTCAGCAGCGCCTTTACCACCTTCGGCAAAACCGTTGTTGATGGCGAAGGCCACACCTTGTTCTTTACACCAATTGGTCAGGTGGTTAACTTCTTCGTCAGTATCGAAGTGGAACTTGTTGAAGGAAACAACCACGCTTTGGCCGAAGTTCTTCATGTTCTCTATATGACGCTGAAGGTTTGGTAACCCTGCTATCATGGCATCAAGGTTCGGCTTTTTGATGTCGTCTGCATGAACACCACCATGTAGTTTCAATGCAGATGTAGTCACAACTATGATTGTTGCTTTTGGTCTCAGTCCCGACATGCGGCATTTGATGTCCAAAAACTTCTCTGCTCCAAGGTCGCTACCGAAACCTGATTCTGTAACCACATAGTCATTGCAGCTCATAGCCATTTTGGTGGCGATTACCGAGTTGCAACCATGTGCGATGTTAGCAAACGGTCCACCATGTATAAAGGCAGGTGTATTTTCTGTGGTTTGAACCAAGTTTGGCAAAATGGCCTCTCTCAGTAGCACTACTATCGATTCCGCAATACCAAGGTCTTTTACCGTCACAGGCGTTTTATCTCTTTTATGACCCAATACCACACGTTCTATACGTGCTTGTAGGTCCTCAACACTGTTTGCAAGGCAGAATAGGGCCATTATCTCTGATGCCGGAGTGATGTCGAAGCCTGTTTCCGTGGCAATACCGTTGGATATTCCTCCAAGACCAGTAACTACGTTACGTAGCGAGCGGTCGTTAACATCAAGCACCCTACGCCATACTATTGTGTTTAGAGCATCTGTTGTATTTCTGTTTTGATACTGATAGTTGTCTAATAGAGCCGCTATCATATTATTGGCACAAGTAATGGCGTGCATATCACCTGTAAAGTGCAAGTTGATGTCCTCCATCGGCAATACCTGTGAGTATCCGCCGCCTGCTGCACCGCCTTTCATGCCAAAACATGGGCCTAAGCTTGGTTCACGTAGAGCTACAGCCGCTTTCTTACCTATATGGTTTAATCCGAGCGATGTCGCAACGCTTGTTACGGTTTTACCTACACCTGCTTTGTTAGGTGTTATCGCTGTAACCAAAATCAGGTTGCAGTTCTTTATTTTCTCTTCATTCAGGTAGCTGAGTGGCACTTTTGCCTTGGTTCTGCCGTAAGGAATGATGTCTTCGGCTTTTATTCCCAATTGCTCAGCGATTTCCGCGATCGGCTTCAATTTGGCCGCCCTTGATATTTCGATGTCAGATAGCATATGTGTTAACTGTATTTTGAATTTTCAGACGGACGAATATATTAATTATAAGCAGAAAAACTATATCAAATCCCTGTAAACAATGGTTTTGGGGGCAATTTTCATGTGTTTGAGTTTGTTAACGAGTTGTTACTCGGTTGCAAATTCGTGGTTAACAGAGGGCAAATATTCGTCCCGGTTTGCCCCCGTGTCGCACCTTTGTATTGTCATCAACGACGAAACAATTTTAAAACAAACATTAACTCAAACAACTAACAAACAAAAACAACAATTATGAAAAAGATCATCGCAATCGCAGTTTTCGCTTCTCTAGGTTTCGCAGCTAACGCTCAAAACCAGGCAAACCAAACAAGTTCAGCTTCTCAGACTACTAATCTGGTTCTTAGCAACGCAATCGAAATCACCTTCACTGGTAACGGTTCTGCTACAGGTGCTGACGTGAACATTCCATTCACTACAGTTAACGATTACGCTAACGGTGTTGAGTCTGATGCTCAAGAATTGAAAGTACGTTCAAATAAGAATTTCTCAGTAGCTGTTAAAGCTAACGCTACCAACTTCTCATACACAGGTTACACTTCACCTGCTCCAACAATGCCTGTAAGCGGTGTTTTGGGAATCAAAGTAACTGCAAACGGTACAGGTGGTTCAATAGCCAACCCGTTCTCTAACAGTACATACGCTACTTTGAGCAGCTCTGACCAAGATTTGATCACTACTGCAGACCGTGGTGGTAACCAAACTTTCAGTGTGAAGTACAAAGCAACTCCGGGTTTTGCATACCCTGCAGGTACTTACAGTGTAGATGTTGTTTACACTGCAACTCAAGAATAAGATATATTGTCTCTCTCGGTTTAAATAAAAAAGAGCAGCCTTCGTGGCTGCTCTTTTTATTTGGTTACAAAAACATCCACACGTCGATAGTAATCCTCTGTTTTACCTGCTGATATACTTTGAGTCTTGCCATATGCTACGGCTCTTTGAACTTTGTAGTTTTTGAAATTGTATTGTTCCAAACGCCAACGTATGTACTCGACACGCTCCCCTGCAATAAGTACGGTTTCATTTTGGCCTATGTTGTGACCGCTTAAGCTGACGATGGAACCCGGATTCTGTTTCAAATATTCGGTAATACTGTTTATTACATCATTCATACCCTCTTTGAGTATGGTTCCTTCTTTGAAGAATATTTGCCAATTGGCAGTTCTGCTTGTATCAGCTCGTTTGGGTAATGAACCAAGTTGCTTTTCGTCAACAAAGGGGCCTATTTTACAAGACGGTTTGCCGCATTTGCATATCATTTTTGATAAGTCGACTTTGACAGGAGTATTGGCAAACCCTCCAATAATAATATCAACACGTCTGTCTTCGGGATACCCTCTAGTATTTGTCTCATCTCTCGATACTTCTCCTTTGCCTGTAATTGTTTGAATGTTGTTGTGTGCAATGCCAAGTGTGGTAAGGTAATTTGCAGTATTATCTGCCCTAAGTTGTGATAGTGATTGATTTGACTGTTCGCTGCCTATGTAGTCTGCATACCCAATAATACCATATACTTGATTTGTTGGTAGGGCATTATTATATGCCATCGAATCCAGTGTGTGTATAGAGGCACTGTTCAGTATGGATTTGTTGAGGTCGAAATAGAGGTGTATGGTATCGTTTATGCTTTGTCCATATATATCAAGCTGAGAGAAGAAAATTAGAATGATAATTAGTGACGACCTCATACGCTTATTTTTCTATGATCCTTATTGCTACACGTTTGTTGTTTTGGGGGTGTTGTTCCAACTCTTCGCATCCTCTGCCAAGGTATTTTAATCTTTCCTGAGGAATGCCGTTGCGTATAAGAAAGTCTTGCACTGCTTTGGCTCTTGCATCAGATAGCTCATATATTTCCTTCGCTGCTTCTCTTGGTGTCATTTTGTCTACGGCTTGTCTCTTTTTTATTGTTTGTAAAGAAGTCCATGAGCAATGTACATGTCCTTCTATCTGTATTTTTATTGTTGGTTTCTTCTGCAGAAACTCAAGTAGGGTCTTAAGTGCAGGTAAAGACTCGCTTAATATTCTGGCTTTACCTACTTCAAAAAACACATTTTCCAAGTCGAAAACTTCATCCGCTTTTACACCTTTTGATTGTATGTTTTTATCATCTTTGATAAACCCATGTACAATGTCTACTCGTCTGTCGGTAGGGTAGCCGTCCGTCCCCATTTGTTCTCTTTTGACTTCCCCTTTTCCTGAAACCGCTTGCAAGTTGTCTTTGGATATACCCAAAGTTGTTATGTATTCTGCAATGGTGTTAGCTCTTTTTAAGGACAATTCTTCGTTGGTTTGTTCATCTCCCAAGTAGTCTGTATAACCAATGATGCTGTATTTTTCAGTAGGGGACAGTATATCGTTGTAAGCCAGAGAGTCAAGATTATATGTAGCCTCTTTTGTCAACCGATGTTTACCCAGCTCAAAGTATATATGTATTGTATCCGATCGCATTTGCCCGAATGTATTAAGACTGCACATCAATAAGAGTAGGGTTACGGTTTTTTCCATACGTAGACTATTTGTCGATTATGCGTATTTCCACGCGACGGTTCATGTTTTCGTCCATTGGTGTTCGTTCGGGTGATATCAACGGTTGTTTGTTACTCAACCCTTTGTAGGATAACCTGTCGCGGTCAATTCCTTTCTCTATCAGAAAGTTGTATACCTGCTTTGCTCTGTTTTCTGATAGTCTAAAGTCTTTGGAGTCGAAGTCGTATCCATCGTAAGTATTGGCTATGTGACAGCATATATGTCCTTCTATGCTTATTTTTACTGTAGGATTATCCTTCAATATCAGGTATAATTGTACAAGTTGCTCCAATGATTCATCTCGTACGAAATGGCTTCCGGGTACAAAGAAAATCTTATCTAATCTGATAGTTTCATTCTTTTTAACCTTTGCGATATCAATACCCTTCTTGGGAGGTCCCGGTTTTACATCAGGTTTGTTTTTTTTGGGCTTGAAACCTCCGATGACAATATCAACCCGTCTGTCTTCAGGGTAGCCGTTCGCTTGTTCTTGTTCACGGCTTACTTCGCCTACACCTGTAACGGTTTCGATGTATTCTTCTTGGATGCCTAAGCCCAATAGGTAGTCTTTAACTGCGTTGGCCCTATTCTCAGAAAGTGTTACGTTGCTTGACTCTGTGCCCAAATAATCCGCATAACCGATAATTCCATATTTCTTTTTGGGTATCAGTACGTCGTTGTAAGCCAGAGAATCAAGTTGTTGTTTTGCGTTGGAGTTCAGGTTATATACGGCAATGTCGAAATAAACTTTAATTGTGTCGGATTCTTTGGCACCTGCCTTTATGGACATTGAGATAAGGGCTATTAAGAGTATTCTATGCATGTTACCGTCTTAAGTTACTAAGTTATAAAAAACAGTATATGTGCTACTATTTAAGCGATGGCATAAATAGGGTGATTTATCTTAAGCTGATGATATGTGTTTGTATAACGATATGAAATAGATAATTATTATAAAATAAAAATGCCGCTACTGGTTTGTAGCGGCATGTATTTTCAGTGTTTTAAAGTATTACTTTATCTCACAGTGTGCAGTAAGGCCAAACTCATTGCAGTTTCGCTGCGCTTCTGTTCTGCTTTTTGCAACTACATCTTTCGTCTCAATTTTGCCGTAGATAGAGGTGCATTCGCATGTGTATGCTTTGCTGCAAGATGAGAATGAGGCGGCAATGAATACACCGGTGCAAACAAATAGAATTAGTTTCTTCATATGGTATAATGCTTTTAGCTATATCGTACTATTATCAAATGTAATAAAAAATCAAATTTTCATAGCCTAAAACTTCTATTCGTTTTTCATCAGTTTGATGGTTTGAATATCTCCATCGGTATGAATATGAACGAAGTACATGCCTGATGCATAATTGGCCATGTTTAGTTTGTAGTAGTTGTCGCCTATGTCTAAAGAAGCATTTTGGGTGTGTAAGATACGTCCTTGAAGGTCTGTGATGCTTATAGTTGCATCAATATTACTCAAACTGCCTATTTTCAGTGTTGTAACATTGCCAGTAGGGTTAGGGTACAACTCTATCTTGGAAAGGTTTGTTGTAAGCCCTGTTATGCCTACCTCATCATACGGATATGTTATGTTTCCTGATGCAATGTCGCCCAAGCTTAAGTTGTAGTAAGAACCTGATGCCGTTTGTTCCAGTACCGATGCTCTTACCATGTAGTAGTACATTCCGTCTTTCCCGAACGAGTCTGTGAAGGATGTACTCGTTACAAGGTCTGAACGTAACTTATATTGCCCGAATTCCTTATCTGAACGATAAATATAATAGCCTTTTACGTTCGGCTCAGGGCTGGCGGCCCAATTCAATATGGCTCCCGCATTAGGATTGCTTGTAACCGTAACGCTAGACGCAGAGCGTACATAGTCGGTACGTAAAGTAGGGTCGCCCATCAAGCCGGTATGTACCCATCTGGCTCCTGCACCTGCCGGGCTGTATAAACCGCTGTTGTTTTGAGATAATCTGATGGAGTATCCCAAGTTTTCGCCCAATGCCATATGGTGTAAGAAGTAGTTGGGGCGACCTGCCCAAAAACATGCCAATGAAGGGTCGTCGGCACAAAGTGGTGCACGCAAGAAGCTGTTTTTATAATCCCAGTCCCCAAAGTAGCTGCCAAATAACGGAGTGAATATTGCCTTCACATTGTTTGATTCAAAATCAGAAGTGTTTCCAATACCTCCTGCACTGATATATGTACCACCTCCACAACCATAGGCCCACTGGTGGAAATCGGTGTTCAATGTGGTGATGAAGTTTTTCTCACTGACATTGTCTTTACCCACAAGAGCAGAGAAGTTGCTCCATCCGTTTACAGCAAACCCTTCTGCATAGCTTTTGAAGTTGTCGTCTATCAAACCCTTCTTGACTATAGTCATCGTTCCGCTTTTATAAGTATGAGCTTTGTTCAAGTAGCTCTTCATCAACTGAACTTCAGTTTTGCCGAATTGTGGCATATCATAGAAATCAACCCTTCCTACCTGAAGATCTATATCGCTTGGAATCAGGCTTTGGTCGAAATTGCCATCTCCGGGTACATTATGGTTTTTGCTGTTTGCCGATGTTGTGTTGTTGATTGCATTGTCGCTCCATGAGCCATCGAGTTCCCCATAATATGTATCGGCAGACCATCCACCAACATGGTTGGTATGTGCATCGGGATTGATATTGCCACTATGAGGTACTGCGATGTGACCTAATATGTATAGTGCATTCAGACCCGATGTTTGTTGAGAGGTAGATACGATATAGCTTTTGATGTCCGCTACTTTTGTATTTCTTGAAAAGTCACCGCGTAAAACTTGCCATCCATCCCCACGAAGGTCGGTCATCAATGCTGCAATTTCTGTTTTGCAAGAGTCTGTAAATGTGGAATCGACCAATAACAAAATGGCACCACGATTATGAATAGGAGGCTCTTCTATACCAGCGTATATATATCCTCTGGGACTTGTTCCATCAGCCTTATATATATAGTACTCGACTCCGGTACCAACTGTTACATTGTTGTCTTTATAAGAATTGGCCGAGGCCGGTAGCGATATAGGTACGCTGCTCCACATGGTGGAACCCTTTGTTTTTGTATATATGGAATATGAACCTGTACCGGAAGACGTTGTTTCCCAGTTTAGCGTAATGGACGCAGGATTCCCTGTAACAGATGCTGATATCCGTATAGCACGGTCTGTTGTGGTTTGTGCCAGGGCTGCTGTTCCACAAAGAAGACAGATTAGTGTAAGAAATCTATTCATTGACATATGATTTCCTACCAAGTTAAAGAAAAATTGAATGTTAATTTAGCTTAATGCTTATGAAATGTCATCAAGTATTGGCATTGCATCTTCAGGGAGTGTGATAATAAATGTTGTGCCTTCTCCTTCTTTACTTACGACATCTATTTTGCCATTATGTTGTTCAACGATTTGTTTGCATATGTTTAGCCCCAAGCCATGAGACTTTTCTCCTTTTAAACCTAATCTGCCTGCTTTGCTGAAACGTTCAAACAGGTAAGGTTTTATTTCATCGGGAACGCCGATGCCATCATCGGCTATTGAAATCCGAATAGCATCGTTGTTTTGCTTATTGAGTTGGATATGAATGGTGCCATCATCTTCGGTAAACTTTATGGCATTGCCTATAAGGTTGTCAAACACCCTCAGCATCTTTTCCTCGTCTATGGTCATTTCCACAATCGTTTCCGGAAGTGTAAGCAGCAGCTTTTTCTTTGCAGGTAGTTTATGCGCCCAGTGCTGTTGTATTTGCGATAAGAATATATTGGCATTGATCTCTTGGAGTTTCAATCCTTGAGCACTGTCTCCCTTTACAATACTTATAAGGTCTCTTATAATACCCTGAGACTCCTCACAGGCCTCCAATATCATATTGAAATATTCTTGACGTTCTTCAGTAGTTGCATTGTCTTCTTTGGCAAGCCCAACCAATGCTGTGACACTGTTTATTGGGCTCCTTAAGTCATGGGCTACTATACCGAGCATCTCGGTTTTTAACTTGGCCATTTGAGTTATTTCTCTGTTATTTTCCTCAATGATCCTAAGCTGCACAAAGTGGCTGACATGATAGGAGTACAATAATCTGGATACAAGAAAAAAGCCTATTGTTATTAGTGTTGATGCAATGACGTTTTTGATAAACGGTATTTCATTCACACCAAAGAATAGTAATCCCAGCACTATGCCTGTTATTGTCAGCATGCTTACCAATACAGCACCTCTTTGTGTATATATCCACGAAACACCGACAAATATCAATGCGAACATGAACATTGTCATGTTGTTGGCAGGGACTTTGCCTGATACAAACGACATCCACATAGCCCCATAAATCAATATCAATGGATATAAGCTGCCAATCATTCGCTTGATTATCAATATGTCTCTACTGTGCTTTTTTCGTAAGATCTCTATGGGGAGATAGAATGCTAGTGAGGTGATGAGTAGGAAAAACCATCCAATAAAATATAGGTTGTTATCTGTATGTAAGTTTAAACCAAAAGCCTTTATAGCCAATATCATTATCAAACTGACAGCAGCAACCAGTACAGAAGTAAATCGTGTTACTTTCAGGTTTTGGTTGATCACAAAAAAACGAAACGGAACAGCGTATTTTTTGTCAATGGAATTAAAAAAGTACAAGCGCATATATGTGCTCCTCAATACGTAAGCATGCAAGTTTATGAAAAAAAACTATATGTACAAGCTGTTAGTTTATCGCAACATAAAAAGGCTATTTTCGTAATGACTAAAACATCTGATATGGAACTTAAGGAGGTAATGGCACAATTGGAAAGCATGGGTAGTGAGCAAACAAAGAAAGTGTTTATGAAACACGGTGCCAAGGAGCCGTTCTTCGGTGTAAAGGTTGCAGACCTGAAAGTCATTCAAAAGAAAGTGAAGAAAGACAATAACTTGGCCTTGCAGTTGTTCGACACAGGCAATGGCGACGCCATGTATTTGGCAGGTTTGATAGCCGACCCTCAAGCAATGACAAAAAAAGACTTGCAAAATTGGGTGAAAAAGGCAAGCTGGAATATGATAAGCGAGTATACGGTAGCTTGGGTTGCGGCCGAAAGTAAATATGGTTGGGAGTTGGCATTGGAATGGATAGACTCCGATAAGGATAATATATCTTCCAGTGGCTGGTCCACATTAGGCAGTATTGTTGCTGTGAATAGCGACGAAGATTTGGATACAAAAGCATTGAAGGGACTGATAAAGAGAGTAGTGGATAATATTCAATCTGCAAACAACCGTACCAAGTATACGATGAATAGCTTTTTAATAGCAGTCGGGTCTTATGTCAAGGGTTTAACTGAAGAGGCTGTCAAAGCGTCTAAGACGGTAGGGGTAGTCGAGGTGAACATGGGAGGTACGGCCTGTAAGGTGCCTGATGCAGAACAGTATATTGATAAGGTGAAGAAAAAAGGGTACATAGGCAAGAAAAGAAAAACAGCAATTTGTTAGTCGTTGGTTAACCTAAAAAATACCATGAAATACGGATAACTACAAGACGTTAGTTTTCGTATATTGGTGTTACCCATCAAAAAAAACGAGACGAAATGAATACACTGTTTATAACAAACCGCACCAATAAGCCGATGAGGGCTATAATTTCCGATAATTACACAGGTAACAGTCTATTGACCTATGAACTGAAACCGGGTTCCAACGAAATAGTTGTTAAGTCCCTCGACGATGGTATATATTATATCAGCCTATCGGATCATAACAATGACGTCATCTATAAGGAGAAAATCGTTAAGAATTAATTTTCCTTCGCAGTTTCTGAGTTTAATTCTTCCTGCTCCAAGTCGAGTGGCTGTATGGCATTACCTCTAATGGTTGGTCTGTGCTTGCGCAATGGCAATAGTTTTATACCCATTGCTTTTCTTAGGTAATATGCGATAAGTAAGCAGCAAAGGATGACTGCAATGCTCAAGTACCCTGTTACATCATAGTTTTTGATGGTGTTTTCAGGTGTTTTTACAACGATGATACCGGCTATTACTGAAGCCAACCCAACAGCAAATTGTTGGATGGATGAGTTTATGTTCATGAACCCTCCACGCCTTGCCGGTGGCACTACTTCGCTGACGATTGCTTGTGCCGGTATGGCTCTGCCGGTGGACACTACAAACCAAAACCCTGTAATGCATAGCACAAAATAAAACGGTATACGTGGCATGTTTGTAATCAATGCTATCGGCACTACAGCAACAATGATCATTATGGTGAACAACCTGAACTTTCCGATCTTATCTGCAATTCGTCCAATAATAGGGGAGGTAAACAGCGTTAGTGCTCCGCCTACAAAATAGATGAGTGGTGTTTGTTTGGTTGTGAAGCCCACGTTCAGTTCCATGAAAGGATTCAAGAAAGGGATAACCAGAAAGTGCCCCATCATCATGGTTGCAGTAAGCATAATGGCCAAACGTTGTTTGTTATCCGTTACAATTCCTTTCAGTAACTCAATTGTGTTGACCCTTTTCCTGTTTTTATCATGAAGGTGGTCTGCCATATTAGGTATGAACCTAACCAATAAGGGCATTACTATCATGCCAAGTGCCACAACAAAGAAGAATGGGGCATGCCAACTGAAGTATTCGGACAAGTACAGTCCGAAGGGTACCCCGAATACAGAAGCCGCGGAGAATGATGCCATCACAATTCCCATCGCCGCTCCTCTACGTTCAAATGGTATCAAGTCTGCGACTATTGAAAGTACTTGAGCTCCGATAAGCCCACCGAATATACCTGAAAAGATTCTAGCAGAAAGTAGCAGCCCGTATGTAGGTGCCACTGCACAAAAGAATGTGCCGACCAAGAACCCGATATATGCGAAAAGAAGAACCTTTTTTCTATCAAACCTATCCACGAAAGAAGCAGCAGTGAGGCTCGAGCCTGCTGCACTGAATGTATATGCAGCCACTAAGAAAGAGAATTGTTGCGCCGTTATGTTGAAGTGGGGCATCAAAAAGTTACCCAATGGCATCATTATCATGAAGTCCATGATATGTGTGAAGTTCAACGACGCCAATAAAAAAAGTATGATTCTTTCTTGCTTATTCATGTGGAGTGCAGGCAAAGGTCAGCTTATTTTGTCATTCAAAAAAGCTTGTTTCATCTTATTCTATAATAGCTGTATAAGCACTACATGGGGGTATACTCGTCAACAGATATCAGCCCTCTGAGTAAGTTTTGAAGTTGAACATTGGGTATGCTCAACACAGGATGAAGCTCTGCATCGGTGTTTATATGTACGTCCGGAACTTCGTCATCTATATTCGGCAGCTCATTGCCACCATTACAGTGTGCGGTAACTTCTTCTTTGTTTCGTTTTATCAATATTGTTTCCACAGCAGTATGTTCTGTAATGTCAATGCCGTTTCCGGATGGGGAGAAAGTCATTTCAAGTAGCATGGATATACACTCGTTGTCTATATCGGGGAAGTAGTCGTATTGTATCTGTGATATTTGAACCCACATATCAGAACTGATGCCACTGCTATTGGAGGTGGATATTTGCAGCTTGTCAAATACTCGTGCATCACGATGTACTTTTTGACCTTTATTGTTGGTAAGTGCTATCTTGTATTCTGTATTACCCGACAAAGTATTCCAGTCACTTACGTCCAGTAGGCGATCTTTGGCCAAAAGGAACACATCCTTTGCATCGTCTATGTCAATTGCTTTAATATGATATTCCATACCGTACATTGTATAAATATCCTATGTAAATTTCGTGCCGGATTTAATGTTGACGTAATATTGTTTTCACCATATGTTGATAAGTGTCTGATATGTTAGATATGTTGTATAGCCACATGAGGAGTTTGGCTCCGATCGATGATGATGTTTTATCGGCATTGGATGCTCATTGGGGAGAGGTGTCATTTAAAAGAAAGGATACCATAACGGTTGAGGGGAATACTGAAAAATATCTCTATTTCGTTTTAGATGGAGTTCAGAGAGCTTTTACGGTTAAGAACGGTAAGGACGCTACATTGATCTTTTCATATAAAGGCTCATTTTCAGGTGTCTTGGACAGCTTTTTGTTACAAGAGCCATCAAAATATCATTTGGAAGCACTAACCTCAAGTAAGATGTTGCGATTGCACCATGCTGTATTTATCGATGTATTGCATAAGCACAGAGCATTGGAAACGTGGGTCAGAATAGCATTGACAAGAGTTTTGGCAGGAACGTTGGACCGTAATATTGAACTTTTGTCATACAGTGCCGAAGAAAAATTCAAAGTACTATTGAAAAGAAGCCCACAGGTACTTAATTTGATACCACATAAATATCTTGCTTCTTATATAGGTGTAGACCCTACAACGTTCAGCAAAATGCTAAGCACCATCAAACTTTGATAAATCTTGGTTTTTGCCAAGATTTTGTACCTATCACGCCGATAATTTTGTCTAAAAAGAATGAGAAAGTTTATTGTAAATGACCTGGTCGTTTTGTTGACGCGAGATGTGGAAGAGATTCTTCTTGAAACGGAAAAGTTGAAAAGACTTGATATACATCAGCTTTTGGAATGTCCTGCGACAGGTAAATGGAATGTCGTGCAGGTATTGGAGCACCTGAATGCATATAATCGCTATTATCTTAATGCAATTGAGGCCGCTATGAATCAAAGTAGTCGAAAGGATATAAGCTATTTTAAGTCAGGTATTTTGGGTGATTACTTTACGAAGATGATGGCTCCCAAACAAAATGGAGTTGTCAAGAACAAAATGAAGGCAATGAAGGGGTATGTTTTCAATGCAGATTTGGATGTTAATACCGTAGTCAATGAATTTGTAGATGGTCAAAATAAGCTGTTAGGGTTGCTTAAAGCGGCGGCAAACTATAATGTAAACACCGTTATGGTGCCTTCTAGCTTAAGCAAGATTATAAAGTTTAAGCTGGGTGATACTTTCAGGTTTGTAATAGCTCACCAGAAAAGACATTTCATTCAAATTGATAATACTTTGGCTGCTGTTTTGAATTGACAACTATATCCGACTTAGGCAACAGTTTTGTAACTTTCAAGTTCTCTAAATACAAAAATAGTATGCCACCTAAGATACGTAAGGAAGATGCGCTGGAGTATCACGAAAAACGCAGGCCGGGGAAGATAGAAGTGGTTCCGACCAAGGAAACCAAAACCCAACGAGATCTGGCTTTGGCATATTCTCCCGGAGTTGCCGAACCCTGTAAGGAAATTCAAAACAATCCGGCTGATGTTTACAGGTATACAGCTAAAGGCAATCTTGTTGCGGTGATAAGTAACGGTACAGCAGTTTTGGGCCTTGGAGATATAGGTGCAGAGGCGTCCAAGCCAGTTATGGAGGGTAAAGGTGTATTGTTTAAAATTTTTGCCGATATAGATGTTTTTGATATTGAGCTTTCTCCAAAAGATGTTGATGAGTTTTGTAAGGTTGTCAAAGCCATGCAACCTACATTTGGTGGTGTAAACCTTGAGGACATCAAAGCACCTGAGTGTTTTGAAATTGAAAAGCGCCTAAAGGAAGAATTGGATATTCCGGTAATGCATGACGATCAGCATGGTACGGCTATAATCTCAGGCGCTGCGCTATTGAATGCATTGGAATTGGTGAAGAAGGATATTTCCAAAGTGAAGTTTGTGGTAAGCGGCGCAGGAGCATCTGCAATCTCATGCTGCAAAATATACATTGCCTTGGGTGCCGATGTTAAGAACATGCACATGTACGACAGTAAGGGCTTGATCACTACGAGTAGAGGAGACCTTGATGATTATAAAATGGAGTTTGCCCAACCGGGTGACGATATAAGCCTTGAGGATTCGATGAAAGGTGCCGACGTATTTATAGGGCTTTCTCGAGGAAATATATTGTCGAAGGAGATGGTGAAAAGTATGGCCAAAGACCCTATTGTATTTGCATTGGCAAATCCAGACCCTGAGATACCTTACGAAGATGCAATAGATGCTCGCACGGATATAATTATGGCGACAGGCCGTAGTGATTATCCCAATCAGGTGAATAACGTTCTGGGCTTCCCGTATATATTTCGTGGAGCTTTGGATGTAAGGGCAAGTGCTATAAATGAAGAGATGAAACTCGCTGCTGTTAAAGCATTGGCCGCACTCACCAAAGAGCCTGTTCCTGAAATTGTGAATGTGGCTTATAATGAGCAAAACATACAGTTTGGACCACAGTACATTATACCCAAACCCATTGATTCAAGATTGCTTGTGACAGTAGCGCCGGCAGTTGCTATGGCGGCAATGGACAGTGGTGTGGCTAGAATGCCGATTGAAGATTGGGATGGATATAAGGAGATGTTATACAAGCGTCTTGGCTCGGATGATAACATTTTACGATCTATAATCAATAAGGCAAAGCAAGCACCGAAGAAAGTTGTATTTGCAGAAGCTGAAAATCTAAAAGTATTGAAAGCTGCTCAGCAGGTAAAAGATGAAGGTATAGCTATACCGATACTATTGGGTGATGTGAAACGTACAAAAAAGCTCATAGAAGATAATGCTCTGCAGTTGACAAACGTTGAGATAATAGATCCACGGAGTGAAGAGCAAGCTGATAGGAGAGAGAAGTACGGTGCATTGTTTTTTGAAAAGAGGTATAGGCGTGGCTATAACTTATACGAAGCCAAGAAGGTAATGCGAGAACGCCCATATTTCGGATGTATGATGGTTGAGACAGGAGAGGCTGATGCATTGATATCAGGCCTTACAAGACAGTACCCAAACACAATACGTCCGGCCTTGGAGATTATAGGCACACACCATACAGCTAAGAAAGTAGCAGGCATGTATATGATGCTGAGTAAAAAAGGCCCTTTGTTCTTTTCCGATACGACCATAAACTTTAACCCTACTGAGGAAGAATTGATTGATATAACATTGCAAACAGCAAATGCGGTTAGGCATTTTGGTATCAAACCAAGAGTGGCGATGTTGTCTTATTCCAACTTTGGTTCAAGCATGTCGCCTGAAGCAAACTTGGTGCGTAATGTAGTAGAACGTATCAAAGAAATTGACGGTGAATTGGTGATAGATGGAGAAATGCAAGCCGGTGTTGCATTCAATCAAGAATTGTTGAAAGAGAACTACCCGTTTTCAGACCTTGTAAGCGGCTCTCCCAACACATTGATATTCCCTAATTTGGCTGCAGGAAACATTGCTTATCATTTGCTGCAAGAAGTAGGTGGTGCAGAAGCAGTTGGGCCTATATTGTTAGGGATGAAAAAGCCTGTACACGTATTGCAGTTAGGTAGTAGTGTAAGACAAATAGTTAACATGGTTGCCATAGCAGTAGTTGAGGCACAAGTTAAGTCAAACGAATCTCACGGTTAATATGCGTGTGGCGATAATAGGAGCAGGTGCTGGTGGTTGTTTTGCTGCTGCAAACCTAAAGCGGCAAGGTGGAATGGAGATTTTTGTTTTTGAAAAGACAAGCAAAGCTTTGCAAAAGGTAAAGGTGTCAGGTGGGGGCAGGTGTAATGTTACACACGCGTGTTTTGATATCCCAAAGTTGGTTGAACGTTATCCTCGAGGCAATAGATTCTTAAGAAAGACCTTACACCGGTTTACGCCACAACATACAATAGCTTGGTTCGAAGAACGTGAAGTGTCTTTGAAAACAGAAGATGACGGTAGAATGTTCCCTGTGACGGATGACTCTCAAACGATAATAGACTGTATTTGGGGTGAGATGATGAAGAATAAGGTTCAGGTTAGATATCACAAAGCTGTGGAGCGAATAGAAAAAGTCGATGAGCAGTTGATGATAACCTTTAAAGATGAAACTTCTTTCCTGGCAGATAGAGTGATAATTGCATGTGGTGGTTTCGCCAAGAAAGAACAGTTTTCTTGGCTTGAGCATTTAGGCCATACCATTGAATATCCTGTTCCGTCGTTGTTTACATTCAATCTTCATAAGAATCCTATTACGGAGTTGATGGGTGTGAGTGTTGCCAATGTGACGGTCAAGATAGCCGGAACAAAGTTGACTGAACACGGGCCTTTGTTGATAACTCATTGGGGCTTTAGCGGACCTGCTATCCTGAAATGTTCTGCATGGGGTGCTAGAATATTAAGTGAGCATGGATATGATTTCATAGTATTGATCAATTGGTTAGGAGATGTGAAGGACAATGAGTTGCAAGAGCAAATAGCAGCAATAAGAAGAGAAAAGGGAAAAGTATTGGTACACAATAAGAACTCTTTTGAGTTGCCTAAGCGCTTGTGGTCTTTTTTATTGGAAAAGGCTGGTGTTTCTGAAAATACAAACTGGGGAGAACTACCTGCAAAGCAGCAAAATAGACTGATTCAGATATTGGTAAACGATGAGTACCCTGTTTCAGGTAAAACAACTTTCAAAGAAGAGTTTGTGACCTGTGGAGGTGTTAAGTTGCAAGAAGTTGACCCCAAAACCATGGAGAGTAGATTGGTAAAAGGAATATTTTTTGCAGGAGAGATATTGGATGTTGACGGTATAACAGGTGGGTATAATTTCCAACATGCATGGAGTAGTGGTTTCATAGCTGCTGAAAGTATTAATGCTGAGGTGAATTAATATATACTTTATGAAAAAGCTCGATAAGAGCATAGTGGTATTAGATATATTTGTTGTAGTACTGTTTTTTGAAACGATATTTGAATAAATAACCCTCAGATGAAAGATATCCTTAAATGGCTGGCATGGCTTGTTATGGCGTTGATAATTGTGTTTGTCGCCATTAAACTGGTCATACCCAAGTTTGTTGAAACAACCCATGAGACCACATACAACTTTAATCCCGGCGAGTTGCGCTCACAAACTAAGATCGTGATTTGGGAACAGGACTTTACATTGAGCTTTACAGAGAAGAAGTCAAAAAAATACTTCAACAGCGATTGGCTGAAGTTTACTTCATCTATTGCAGCCAGTGCGAAAGGTAAGATGGGTTTTCATATTGACCTATCAGACTCAATTAAGACAAGGATAAGATTCAAGAATGATACGGTATACATCTCCACACCTCTGGAATTGACTTATGTCCAAATCGACCTTAGAACAATTGAATTGATAAAGAAGGCCTCCATAGACCCGACTTTGAAGATCAGTAAAGATTCCATTATTCAAAAGCTAGACCAGAGAGCCATTCAGGAGTTTTTGGAACCTACGCTTTCTACCATCAAACTTAAACCGCTTGACGACCAAGAAAAAGCTTTGTCAAGATTGACAGGCAAGCCTGTAAGAATAAAATTCTCAGAAGTACCGAAAGTGCGTTCTGCAATAGAACAATGGTGGGCGGAATAAATCCTCAGTCTTTTACATCCAGAACGTCTCTAAGTCCATTCCCGACTATGTTGAATGCATATACCAAAAGCATGATTGCTATACCAGGAACTATTGCCAAAAATGGTCTGTTGGTTAGCAGGAAATTATAATGCTCTTTTATCATCAAGCCCCATGATGGAGTAGGCGGCTGAACACCAATACCAAGAAAGCTCAAGCCTGCTTCTATTAATATAGCTGTTGCAAAGTTGCTTGCGGCAATCACCATGATAGGACCTGCGATATTTGGAAGTATGTGCTTTGTTATTATTCTGAAATCGTTTACACCTATTGCCTTTGCTGCGGTAATGTATTCCATTTCTTTAAGCGACATTACCTGACCTCTGATAAGTCTTGCAGCGCTTACCCACATAGTGAGACCTATGGCTATGAATATTTGCCAAAAACCTTTGCCGATGGTAAGCGTAATTGCGAAAACCAATAAAAGGGTAGGGATGGACCATAGGATGTTTATCAACCACATAACTATGTTGTCAATTCTCCCCCCGAAATATCCGGCTATCGCTCCTAATAATATCCCAATGGTTATAGACAATACTACAGCGATAAACCCTACTGCCAAGCTTATTCTTGTACCTATCAACAGACGCGATAATATATCTCGGCCATATCTGTCCGTGCCCAAATAGAACGTCTTTTTACTTATAAGATTAGTTGTTACATAGTCTCTGTTATTGTTGATATCATCAGTTAATTGAGCAGTAGGAATTATGTTACTCAGCTTATAGGTGAGTGTATCGCTTAAACCATCATCAATATAGTGTGATACCATAATTGAGTTACCCGAAAAGTCATAGCTGTTAATAGGTATGGCTTTGTAGTCATTGGGTGTCCCTTGAAAAAGTCGTGTAATAGCACTCGGCTTTTCTTGTTCTGTAGTTTTTGGGATATACAACAACAGCTTGGTAAAGCCCGGTTCTCTCGCACCTAGCTCAACAATCATGCGATTGGCAAATGGGGTATTGTCCGGTGCCAATACATAAGCGAATATGGCTATCAGTACAGATATGGAAATGATGGCGACTGCAATGATAGCCGCCGGTCTTTTCAGTAGCTTGGTTATTGGGTTGGTATATGGAGTGCCATCATGCATTATTTTAGACCGTACTTACTTATCAAGTATATCATCTGAGTCATCACAACTGCTCCTAGCTTTAGTTCTCTATGGTTTACCTGTTCGAACACGTCGTTGTTGGTATGGTGTAAGTCAAAATAACGTTGCGGGTCAGGTCTTAAGCCTGATGCCGGTACACCATGTTTGTGCAACGGTGATATGTCTGCGCCACCTTCGGAGTGTTCAAAATCGTGTACACCGTATGGAACAAACAATTCACGGTATACTTTTATCTGATGTTTCTTGTAATCATCCATTGCCAACCCAAAACCTCTTGGCGAAAAACCACCTGCATCACTTTCCAATGCAAAAATGTGTTCTTCCCCGTGTGCCGTTGCAGAATCGTCATAAGCAACACCTCCTTTTAAGCCGTTTTCTTCGTTCATGAAAAGAACTGCGCGTACAGAGTATCTCGGTTTGATGTTTAGCTTTTTCATCGCTCTTATCACCTCAATTGATTGTACACATCCCGCTCCATCATCGTGTGCTCCATCTCCAACATCCCAAGAATCGAGGTGCCCACCAACCACAACATATTTATTTGGGTATGTTGAGCCTTTTATCTCACCGATGACATTATAAGAATGTTTTGTGCCAATCATTTTACATTCTGTTGTGATAGTGGCTTCAGTAGCTGTACCCTTTTTTATTTTTAGCTCCAACATGTCTGCAGACGTGTTCCCGATTGCTACGGCAGGTATCGGCTTTACATCATCGGCATAGTGCATGGCTCCTGTATGTGGAAAGTCATCCAGACCGGTAGAAACAGAACGAATGATCAAGGCTTTTGCTCCTTTTTTAGAGGCTATGCTTGGACCACGCCATCTGTACGGTCCTGCATCTCCATATCCATGAAACGGATGT
>JACJXR010000012.1 GCA_020636505.1 Chitinophagales bacterium
CCAACCGACTATAGATACCCGTTTCATCAGTCTGATAACGAATAGGTTGTATGAAGTTTAAGCTGTTCTCTTTGATTTTAATATCCATGGTTTTTGCAGGCTGTAGTTGCCAGCGATATACCAATGGTATTGTTGCCGATTTTGAGACAAAGATGGCTATCGAAGGGGCGCAGATATACAGCTTTGCTGCACTGGATGGTAGGATTCGTGACGAACGGTATGTATATACAAATGATACCGGTTGGTTTGAAACCGCCTTTTACCTGAAGACGGTAGCCAAATGCGCTACACTGAAACTGACAATTAGCAAAGACGGTTATGAAACGATACGAGAGGTGGATATGCCTGTAGGGGATACTGTTTTTCTAAGGAAAATAAAATGATGAAAGCCTCGCATTTGCGAGGCTTTTTTTGTTGTGTTTTATTTAGCTTTATGATTGTTGAATCGTCTACTAACCATATTCCTCATTGTTTATTATGCTTCGGGCTTGCTCTTGTTTCCGTTGGGTGACATGTCGTACCTGCAAGATATGCCCCGTATGTACCGAGAATGCAATCATGAGGATCATGGTATTACAGTAGAGGATTTTGTTTTTGAGCATTTATTCACCGTTGGTGCTGTGATGGAAGTTTTGGAAGGCGACTTTGATGATAAAGAGCATCCGCATCAACCACAGTTTGAACACAATCCTGTGCAGTTGCAGGTTGCATTGACACCCATGTTCGAGGTGTTGGACAAAAGTGATTTTTACCATGATATTCCTAATTACTCAATTCTAAATATCTCTACCATCCTTAAAGGTTTTGGTCAAGAAGTGTATCGTCCTCCTGTTAGTTAAGTGTTGTAACTAATTTTAAATCAATTTAATAACAAGCTTAACTTAACTAAAATGAAATATTTATTGGTTATTGCTGTTGGGGTATTGTTTGCAAGTTGCAACAATGCATCCGAACAGAGCAGTAATGAGCCTGCAAAAGAAAAAAGCGTGCAGGACAATCTAATGGAAATCTTTTCCAAAGAACATCCAAGTGCAACAGATGTTGAATGGGAGGTTGAAAAAGGAAGGTATGAAGTTGGATTTCAGGAAAATGGCCTACGACATTCCATGGATTATGACCTTACGGGCGAATTTATCGAAGAAGAAGTAGAAATGTCTTATGATGATCTTCCGGATGCTGTAAAGGAGTATGTGAAAGATAAAGGCGATGTTAATGAGGTATGCAAAATTACTTCAGCAGATGGTAAGGTTGCATATGAAGTGGATATAGAAGGAGAGGATCTTCTTTTTGATTCTAAAGGAACCTACACAGGCTCACAAAAAGACGATGATACCGATGCTGCTGATAACGATGGTGAAAGCGATGCATAAAATGCATATAGTATAAAGAAAAGGGGCGGATTTCCGCCCTTTTTTATTCGTTGTAATTGTTCATTGTACGCTGAATTCCTTGAAACACAAAGCTTTCTATCATTTCGACGGCTTTGGGTATTTTCTCCTTCAAAATGGGCATTTCATCAGCATTCCACTTGCCCAAAACGTGCTCCACTTGTCTGCCTTTCGGAAAGTCATTGCCCACACCGAAGCGCAATCTGGGGTATTTCGCGGTTTGCAGCACATCCTGTATGCTTTTCAAGCCATTATGTCCACCGTCGCTTCCCGAACCTTTCATCCGAACTGTCCCTAAGGGTAGGGCTATTTCATCTACTAATACCAAAACGTTCTCAATAGGAGTCTTTTCCTTGTCCATCCAGTATTTCACGGCTTTTCCACTAAGGTTCATATATGTAGTTGGTTTTATCACCACTATGGTTCTTCCTTTGTATTTGAATTGAGCCATATCGGCGAGTCTGTCTGGGGCGAATTTACCCTCATATTTCATGGTCAAGACATCGGCTATGTCAAACCCAATATTATGTCTTGTTCCGTCATATTCCGAGCCTATGTTTCCCAGCCCTACAATTAAAAATTTCATATATATAAAGTGCTCCTGTAACTACAAGTAAATAAATATGGACTATTTGTTAATACATAACAATGTTTAAAAATATTTATTTTAAAAACCCAACTAAATTAATTAATTTTTCGTCCTATTTTAGGAGCAATATTTATTATTTTAGAGCCGTCTGTAATTTAAGATAGCTTTATTAGAAACAAGTAAAATTTATCCATAATGCGAAAGGTCTTATACTTTCTCACAGCTTTATTAACGTTCACATCATTGAATGGCTTTGCACAGACTTACAACTGCCTTAGTGCCACAAGTGGTACACAGGTGGTAGCAGGTGTTTCTATTGATGTATTGAGATCCACTCCTTTGCCAAATGCTAATACCACTTGTGGTGTCGGGCCTTATCAGATAGGTAAAAACTATTCTGATTGGTATCAGTACAACTTTAATACTCCTGTAACTCATGTTAGGTTGCAATTCATTCGTATACATGATGATGATACCATTCGTGTGTATATCAATGGTTCTCCGTATGATTTGAACAATGCGACTCAGAGTGCATTTGCCGGTAATGGTACTTGCGGACAAACCTCAGGTTTTATTACATTGACTCCTTCAGGAGAGCTTACATCTACAGGGCATCAAACCGGTAGTGGGCAAGGTATCGCATACGATATATCTCTTACTCCAAATTTGATTGACAGCTGTAGAGTTGAGCATATCAGGCATGCGGATAACAACATCGCAAGTGATGTTTATTACAACTTCTGTTTTGCCGATGACTCTTGTTCTCTTGGCTTCAAGGGTGTTGTACCTCCTACATTGTGTAGCGGTAGAGATGCCCAGTTGGACGCAACGCAATTCCCTAATACCACTTATTCTTGGGCTAAGATCGCAGGTGGAGGTCTACCTCCAAACTGGTCGCCAAGTGCCAATGTAAGGAACCCTGTATTGTTGAATGTAAACCCGGCACATGCAGGTACATATAGAGTAACAGCTACAAGAGGAGTTTGTGTATATACTTTTGATACCACATTGAACGTTGACTTCTCACCGAATGTGGGGCCTGTAACTCAGAAAGGGCCTGTATGTCCGGGTGCGGCAGATACATTGGAAGTGTTGCAAGTAAACCTACCACAGGGTGGTTCTGTATATATTTACGATTCATTCGGTATTGCGATAGACTCTTTCGACCAAGGACGTATCGACTACATTTTCCCATCTGTACAAGCCAGCGACAAACATCCATACTATGTTTATGCTGTGACTACAGGTGGTTGTGTATCCGATACTGTGAAATTTGACTTCAAGGTTAACCCTGACGTATATGCCAGCTTCACATACGGCTTAAAAGACGGTTGTTTGGAAGATACAGTAGTATTCACCAACACCTCGACCGGCGATAGTCTTGTTAGCTCATGGGCTTGGCGATTTGGAGATGGTAGTTCGGCCGGTATAGAAAGCCCTACTCACTATTATCAAGTACCAAAACCGGATACGACATTGCGTAAGTACAGTGTTAGGTTAATCGTTGGTAATGGCCTTTGTTTCGATACTTTAGTGAGTGATGTGGATATAAATCACCCTCTTTATGTCAACTTCGATATAGATAAAGACAGTATTTGTCAAGGTGATAGCATCACATTTACCAACAACTCGTTCGGTAAACCGGGTACTGTGCCTAAATGGTTCTGGAGATTGGGTGACGGTACTACCGATACCGTATACAACTTAGGTCACTGGTATTACAATTATGCTGTTTATCAGCCTACCTTGTATATCACCGATTTCCGCGGTTGTGTGGATAGCTTTAAGCGAACTATTACTGTAGACTCTGCAGGTGGTATATTCTTCGTTGCTTCAGACTCTGTAATATGTGCAGGAGAAGAAATCGTCTTTACAGGTGACTATTCGGCTGCAGGTTTCAACAGTGTTGCTTGGGACTTTGGTGATAATATTACAATTCCTTTGGAAACAAAAGTCAAACACTCTTACTTGTTACCGGGTACATATGACGTAGCATTCAGTGCGGATTACAGAGTTTGTCCGGACACCAACTTTGTGAGACCGATAGTAGTGAAACCATATCCGAGGGTATATATTGGAGAAGATACCGCGATCTGTCCGAATGGTGATGCAATACACCTTCAGGCCAGCGTGACAAACGTATTGGGTACTGTCAATTATTCTTGGAATACTCCAACTAAAGATATCACTTCAGGAATCTATGTACGTCATCCGGGTATGTTCGCAGTAACTGCCGAAGCAGATGGTTGTACTGCATCCGATACGGTTGTAGTTAGAAAGAACTGTTACATAAACATACCTAACGTGTTCACGCCAAACGGTGATGGTAACGGAGATTACTTCTTACCACGTCAGATACTTGCTCGTTCTGTTACAAGCTTCGAAATGGAGATATACAACCGTTGGGGTGAGAAAGTGTTCGAAACCAAGGCAATTGATGGCCGTGGTTGGGACGGTAACTTAGGTGGTACTGCACAACCGACCGGAGTTTATGTCTACTTGATCAAAGTTCAATTCGAAAATGGTATTACCGAGCGTTATCAAGGTAACGTGACGCTACTACGATAATATCAAACCGAGGACAAACAATATAAAGAACGGCGGCCATTGGCCGCCGTTCCCTTTTATAATACAATAAGGAAATGAAATTAGAATTTCACTATAATACCTTCTGCTTCTATTCTTAATTCTTCTTTAGGCTCAGTAACAGCAGCTATTTCTTCTTCGCTCGCTCCTGCATCTTCCAAATAGTGTTGTAGTTCGTCAACAGGAGTTACCTCACGAGTGGCTTTGCCTTTTACAACAGCGGTTTTGCCGGCACAATCTTTAGGTACAAAAAAGTCATGACCTTTTAGCTTAACAAAAATGTCTTCGCCTGAGTCGTTTTTCAGTTTTACCCAACAACCCATCTTTTGGCATACTTCAGACAGCTCACCTGTTACAACAACGTTGTCAAGAGAGTCATTACCTTGCATATTTGTGTTGAACTCATCAACTGTTATTGCTCCATCCGGACTAAATGCCGCACCATATGTGGAGTCTGATGTGCTTGCCACTTCTTCTGTGGTGGCAGTTTCTTCATTGTTACCTGTATCTGAGTTGCACGAATACAGGAATATTCCTGATGCAACAAACAGGAGTTGGAACTTTTTCATAGATGTATTTTTATTTAAAAGTATAAACCTTTTTCAAGATAGTTGGTCACATAGTCTGATACTCCTTCTTCCAAAGAAGATATATGTGAGGTATATCCCGCGTTTGTCAGCTTATTCATATCGGCTTCGGTGAAGTACTGATATTTGTCGCGTATGTCTTCGGGAGTATCTATGTATTCTATTTGTACAGGAATGTCAAGGCTGTGGAATATGGCCTTAACGAGGTCGTTGAATGTGCGAGCTTTTCCTGTGCCTATATTGTAAAGCCCGTTTTTAGGTTGATTGTTCATCAGCCAAGTACACATTTCTGCAACGTCTTTTACGTAGATGAAATCACGTTGTTGCTCTCCGTCTTTGTATTCAGGAATGTGTGAGCGAAATAGTTTTACACCACCATTCTTCTTTATCTGATAATAGGCGTGAAATATTACCGATGCCATACGAGCCTTGTGATACTCATTTGGTCCGTATACGTTGAAGAACTTTACACCTGCCCAAAAGGGTGGAGTGTCTGTTTGTGTCAACGCCCATTCATCGAAATCGTTCTTAGACTGTCCGTATGCGTTTAGTGGTTGTAGCTTTGAGACAATATCATGATCGTCTTTGTAGCCATGCTCACCATCACCATATGTGGCCGCTGATGATGCATAAACCAATGGGATATTGTTTTGGGTACACATCTCCCATATGACAATGGAATAGTCCAGATTGAGCACCTTATGCACTGCATAGTTCAACTCAGTGGTGTCTGTTCTGGCACCAAGATGAAACATATGTTGTATACCCCATGGATTATCAATTGCAGAGGACAGAAAAGCATTTCGGTCTACCTGTTCGATATACTTTTTGCCTTCAAGGTTTAGAGCCTTGTCTTTTCTGGAGAAGTCGTCAACAAGTATCAGTTTTTCAAAACTGAGCTTGTTCAAATATCCGGTCAGATAACTGCCAATGAAACCTGCCGCTCCTGTAATGGCTATTACGTCGGTGGTTTGCATTCAAATAGTATTTACTTATTAATGGTGCGCCTCTTCGTGATTAGCTTCTTCATGATGCTCTTGGTCGGCATGACCACCGTCACCATGATTTTCATCAGTTGCATGCATTTCAGTACCATGACCTTCGTCATGACCACCTTCATCGTGACTCATTACACTGACAAAATTCACTGCAGCGATAAATACACCTGCCAGAATGAACATGAACCAATAAGAAGACCTTGAAGGGGTCTTTGTATTATTTTCGTTGGAATGGCCTGTATTATGTCCCATTGATTATTTGATTATTATAGCGCAAATCTAATAGATTAGGCTGATTTATCTATGCTTCGATTGTTGATTCTACTTACTTTTTGGCTGCAGGTGGCTCCATAACATGTCCACAGCTGGCACAAGTCCTCTTTTTCTCGTCTGAGTAGAAGCGATCCATTATCGGTGGCAGTTGTTGTACGATGTCTGTAAGCTTGAAGTATTCGTCATACAACTTAGCATTACACTCTTCGCAGAACCACATGAATCCATCATCTTCTTTGGCCTCACGTACCTTTTCAACCACAAGACCTACGGAACCTTCTGTACGTTGTGGAGAGTGGGGTACTCTGGCAGGTAGTAGGAACATATCTCCCTCTTTTATAGGGATGTCCACGATTTTGCCATCTTCCACTATACGTACCACAATATCTCCTTGCAGTTGGTAGAACAGCTCTTCGCTCTCATTGTAATGAAAGTCTTTGCGGCTGTTTGGGCCACCTACAATCATTACAATAAAGTCGCCTGCTTCTTTATATACACACTGATTGCCGACAGGTGGTTTTAGCAAATGACGATTTTCTTCTATCCAATTGTTTAAGTTGAAAGGACGTTGTATAGCCATAACTCAATGTTTTATTTCAATAGTTTCATTTTTACTGTTTCGATCCTTGTGTCGCTTACCAGCAAAATATCAAACTCGTAATTATCGATAATGATTCTTTCTTTTAGCTTCGGTATGGTTTCGTGGTTGGCGATGATATATCCTGAAAGTGTCTCAGATTCATCGTCAGGTAGATTGAAGTCGTATTTCTCGTTCAGGTAATCTATCTCAAGTCTGCCTGAGAATATGTATTCGTTCCCCGCTATTTGCTTTTCCACGTATTCAGGTGTGTCAAACTCATCGTTGATGTCTCCGAATATTTCCTCAAGTACATCCTCCATGGTTACAATGCCTGCAGTACCTCCAAATTCGTCTACAACCCAAGCTATGCTCTTTCGCTCCTTTGTAAAACGGTTCATCAGGTCGACGGCACTCATTGTTTCCGGTACTGCAGCAATGGTATGCAAAATGTCGCTGATGGTTTGTGGACGCCTGTTAAGGTCCAAGTGGTGTATATAACCCACTATGTTGTCAATGTTGTCTTTATAGACTATTATTTTGGATAGTTTGGTATCAATGAATCGCTGTCTTACATCGGGAATGGACATGCCAATTTCCACAGCTTCCACCTCGTTTCTTGGTACCATGCACTTCCTTATCTTAACATTTACCAAGTAAAGTGCGTTTTCAAACAACTCTGTATTCAGCTCTCCACTGTCGGTTTCATGCCCATGCATGGTCTGCTTTACAAAGTGCTCCAAATCCACACGGCTGAAAATCGGTTTCTTTTCGTTCATGCGTACATTAAAGAGGTACTTCAGTATAAACTCTGACAATGCCACGAATATCTTGGCTATGGGGTAGAGTATATAATAAAGCAGCAGCATCGGTATGGCGAAGAACGATAATAGTTGCTCGGCTTTGGAGCGGAATATGGCTTTAGGTACAAACTCCGCAAGGAATAAGATAACCGTTGTGGCTATCAAGGTATCCAATAGTAAATGAACATACTCCGAATTGAGAGGTGGCGGAAGCATGTTCAGCAACGGATAGGTAAGTTTGGTCATTAACAAACCATAGATGACCAGCATGATATTTACACCTACCAAACTTGCACCGATGAACTCGGCAGGGTTGTCCATGAAACGGGCCAGTATACGACCGGTCATGTTGCCCTGTTTTTTGCGAAGCTCTACGTTAAGCTTGTTGACGGAAATAAAAGCTATTTCTATACCGGCAAAGAATCCGATAAAGAGTATACATACTAATAAGTATAACAGCAGGTTGGAAATGTCCATATACTTCAATAAAGATAGCGAAATGTAGGATTATTTGCAGTAGTGTGGGTTAATCTTCTGATATGAAGTCGTCAATGGTATTGATGAGTTCTAGGGTTGCATTATCAAGGTCGTTGTTGATGATGATGGTATCGAACTCAGATGCGTAAGTAAGTTCGTCTTTTGCCTTTTTTATACGTTCTTCCAAAGTTTCAGGGGTTTCTGTGCCTCGCTTTTCCAGTCTACGTCTTAGCTCTTCGATTGATGGAGCTTGAATGAACAGACTGATTGAAGAGTCGGGATACTTTTTTTGCACAGCTATCGCGCCTTGTACATCTATATCCACCAATGGTACTTGCTCATTGCTCCATATGCGTTCTACTTCAGATTTGAGCGTACCGTAATATTTGCCGGTATACACCATTTCCCATTCCACAAAGGCATCTTCTGCGATAAGCTGTTTGAACTCTTCTTCAGTATAGAAATAATAATCCTTGCCATGTACTTCGTTGGGACGTGGTTGTCTGGTACAGGCGGATATGGAAAATGCCAACTTGGGATGCGTAGCCAACAACCTTTTTACCAATGTGGTCTTACCCGAACCTGATGGGGCTGTGATTATTATTATCTTTCCTTTGCTCACTTTGAAAACGATGCGCTAAGAACGCAAATTTATCATTTATAGTAAAACCTAAATTGAAAAAGGTGTACACATTGAATGTATACACCTTTCATATCAATATAAGATTATTAGCAATATGTATTGAACGCATCTATCAGGTTGGCTGCGATCATTTGTGCAGGACGACCTTCGATCATATGGCGTTCTATCATATGTACTACTTCTCCGTTTTTAAGCAATGCAATGCATGGAGAAGATGGAGGGTAAGGCATCAGATAAGTTTCGCGAGCTTTTGCAACAGCTTCTGAATCGTAACCCGCAAAGCTTGTAAGCAATTGGTCAGGTTGTTTATCGCTGTTTTGTACAGCCATTACCACTCCCGGACGTGCAGTACCCGCAGAGCATCCACATACCGAGTTGATGAACAACAGAGCCGTACCTTCTTTCGACAATGCATCATCCACATCTTGTGAGGTCAGCAATTCTTTAAAACCACGGTCTGTAACTTCGGCCTTCATCGGGGCCACTATTTCTGTAGGATACATATTATTACCTTCTTTGTTCACAAAGGTACACTAATAGCGTTTTTACCCCAATGACACGGTATAATTAATACTGATTAGTATATAAAACAAAGGCCGCAGTAGAAACTGCGGCCACCGCTTGTAACCATTAAACCCTGTAATCTTTGCTTGTTTTATTGTTTAGTCAGTTTCAATGTCTTCTGACCATTTGTATTCCTTATTTGTACAGTATATAGGCCCGGAGTGAGATTTCCTGTTGCTATATCTATTTTGTTCATGCCCGTATGTAAACGTGTTTCTGTTCTTATGACACTGCGCCCTGTCATGTCATAAACAGTGATGTCTGTCGTTGCTCTCTCACTAGCCGAAATCTCCAAAGTTGCATTGTAGTTTGTTGGGTTGGGGTAGAGCTTTGTTTCAATGCTCAACTCTTTGATGCTGTTTATCGCAGTCGGTATGGCATTGCACTGTGTCCTTTTTACATCACCCCTGATTTCTCCGTTGGCATTTGCAGACGTATGTACATTCACATAAACACTGTCTTTGCGAAATTTATTAGACATAGCCTTTGTAAAAGGTGTCATGGCATCGTTTTCTGTCCAATACCCGAAAATGCCCCCGTTTGCATGATTGGAACCTATGCCATACATAACACCACCGTTCATGCCGGAGACATTGTTGTGGAAGTGAGCTGCACTGAATCCTGTAAGATTGTCAAAAACCATCATGTAGTGTGCGCTTGATTGGTCGCGGTCGATAGATACCATGCCTGTACCTGATGCGCCTGATGTTACTTCGGGAACTTCTTGTGCTCCGTTTAAGTGATAAGTATATCCTTCACGGAAAGTACGATACACTTGTCCTCTTACCTCACCGTTTGCATTCATGGAGGTATGTACATTCAAGTATATGGTACCGCTCAACAAATCACTTACAAAGCTGTCTGCCAAAGCACTCCCTGTTATCATACCACTGATGACATTGCCATTGATGTTGCCTGAAGGAATGGCGACAACCACGCCACCGCTTGTGCCTGCTTCTCCCTTGTGGAAGTGCGCACCTGTAATGGCACCGCTAAGGTCGTTTACTTGAGCTTCGTACCACAGCGTGTCGAATGTGTAATTCAATTTCAATGTGGCTTCGCCGATGCCTGTATTGGAACCTGTCACGGGAGTTGTCTCTTGAGCCTCGTCCATCATTGCATCAAAGTGCAAGTAGTTTTCCATCATCAATTGTCCACGTATTTCACCTCCGGGGTTCGCTGATGTGTGAATGTTGATGTAAAGGCTATCACCTTTCAATGCTGTCAAATACATGGATGGATCTACACTACCTGATATTCTATTTCCTGAAATAAAGCTGCTTAGATCCTGTACCACAGGACCATTCACACCAGCAACCGCCTTGTGTAGGTGAGCACCTGTTATCGCTCCACTCAATCCATCCGCTACAACGTTGAAAGTCAATTTCCCCTCGTGCTTTTGTAGCATAAAGAAGGCTAATCCTCTTGCGTTTGTTGTCACGGCAGGTACTTCGTTTCCTCCGTTGAGCATCAAACTCATTGCCTTGTCTTCTTCGGGTAATATCTGCCCGCGAATCTCACCGTTCATGTTTGCCGCTGTATGCAAGTTCAGGTACAGTTGACCTGCAAACATTTTTTGAATCAGTGATGATGATAGTGCAGAGCCGCTCAATGTTCCTTTGATGCGATTCCCTGTCACATAAGTTGAAAGGTTAACCAGTACACCACCGTTGGTGCCCATGGCTCCATCGTGTATGTGTATACCCATTATCGAGCCTGACAAGCCTGTTGCTGTCATTTCAAAGCATAATGTGTCTCTTGTGTCGTTCAAATAAAAGAAACCCAAACCAAGTGCGTTTGTACTGACGGAAGGCACTTCTTGTGCTCCGTTCATTCTGGCTGCGAATAAATATTTGGCAGATAAGTGGTCTGCCGATGCTGTTGTTGTAAAGAGTAGTGTAACAACAACTACTGATAATAATCTCGTAAAAGTTCTCATAACCTAATATCATTTTGATTTCAGTGTCATTTACGAGCGCTTTTCATTTATGGTTTTATTTTTCTTAAAAAAGTTTCAATGTTGAAGTAGATATGATGGTCTGAGGCATTTTGTTGCACAAAAAAGCCCGCACATTGTGCAGGCTTCTAAAATATTGATGGTTGTATTACCTAATCTTACTGTTCACTATATCCCAAACCTCTTTTTCTCTTACATCAGCGGCTTCATTCATTTCCAAAGCTTTTACCAATATCGGTTTTACTTCAGAATTCTCTTCCAAGCCTTGAGCATTGATGAGTACGTTCAGGTATGCACCTTTTATAGAAGCTCTGGCACAAAGTGCTCCAACACCGGCATCACTGGCACTGTTTGGGTTGCCTATATCAGCCATGCTCTTGGCAAGGTCGAAAGATTGGAAGGATACTTCCATTGTACGGAATGGTACCTTTATAGCATTAATGGTTGCAGCTTCTATTGCTGCTTTGCGAGCCGCTTTTTCCTCTGCAGAACCTTTAGGTAGGCCAAATGCATCCATTATCTTATTGAAAGCGTTGGTGTCTTCATCCACAAGGTGCAATAACTCTTTGATTTGTTCTTGACCTGTTTCCGCATAGTTAGAGAACTCTTCCCAACGGTCGTCCCAGCCACGTTTATGCGAAGATAGGTTGGCAACCATGGTTCCGAGTGCAGCACCCAATACACCACAATAGGCTGCGATACTACCACCACCGGGTGCAGGGCTTTCGCTTGCAGTTTCCAATGCAAATTTGTCAAGGGGCATACTCACCAGCTTTTTGGCATTGGCGTTTTGTATGGCGTATTCAACAATTTTCTTCTGTGGGTCGAATGGAGTCAATTCATCCAGTCCCATCGTCTTGATGGCTATACGTACCAATTCGGCCTCACCTACACCTATGCTTCTGTTTTGCTTGCGAAGGAAGAATTTTCCTGCTTCAACCATGGCTTGCAACGGTACAAGACCAACAAGCTCACTACCTGTTACTCGCAAACCTCTGGCTTGAGCACGCTCACATACTGTATCGAATGCCACATGGAGTGGGGTGACATTCATGTTGGTCAAGTTCATAGATATCTGTGCGATACCGTATTCCTCAATATACCAACCGATACCTTTTACACACTTAAGCAATCCCGGTATTTCAATGAAGTTGCCGTTCTCGTCTTTTATCGGCTTCATGTTCTCGTCCTTCTTGGTACGTCCTTTTTCACGTACATCGAAAGCCACAGAGTTGGCACGACGAGTAGATGTGGTATTCAGGTTAACATTGTAAGCTATCAGGAAGTCGCGAGCACCAATGGCTGTGTTACCCGTATGCTCATTGAACTTAGCAGGTCCGAAATCGGGTTTCCATTGTTCGGTACCAATTTTGTCGGCAATGCCTTCGTATTCTCCTCTGCGAATGTCCGCCAGATTACGGCGATGCTCAGCACTTGCGGCATATTCGTAGAGGTAAGCGGGTATACCCAACTCTTCGCCAACACGTTTTGCCAATTTCTTCGCAAATTCAACTGTTTCTTCCATTGTTATACCTGACACAGGTACCAATGGGCAAACGTCTGTGGCACCCATACGCGGGTGTTCGCCTGTATGGTTGCGCATATCTATCAATTCGGCAGCTTTCTTTATCAATCTGAAAGCCCCTTCAATTACAGCTTCGGGGTTACCTACGAAAGTGATGACGGTACGGTTTGTTGCTTTACCCGGGTCTATATCGAGTAGAGTGACACCTTCGGTGTTTGCAGCCTCATCGGCCACCAGTTTGATGATATCTGAATTGCGTCCTTCACTGATATTGGGTACGCACTCTATAATGGCATTGCTGAGATCTCTCATGAATTTTTACGCTTTGTGCGCAAAGGTATATAATAGTCGGTTAGCGTCCACGACCGTAGACGACTTGGTAATTACAAATCAGTTGCTCCAAATGTATCACCCTGATTGATATCGCCTGTCACGTAGCCTTTTTTGAACCATCGCATACGCTGCTCCGATGTGCCGTGAGTAAATGCATCAGGTACAACGCGGCCGCTTCCAAACTCTCTTTGTAGCCTGTCGTCACCTATGGCATTGGCTGCATTTAAGGCTTCTTCTATATCACCTGCGTCCAATATGTTGGCATATCGCTCTGCATAGTGTGCCCATAGCCCCGCAAAGAAGTCGGCCTGTAACTCCTGCATAACGGACAGTTTATTGGCTTGTACTTGTGTACCTCGCTCCTTCAATGCGCGTACTTTTTCTGATATTTTCAGCAATGTTTGTACATGGTGTCCAACTTCGTGTGCTACAACATATGCCATGGCAAAGTCTCCGGGTGCTCCAAACTTGCTGTGCAGCTCGTCGTAGAAGCTTAGGTCGATATATATTTTTTGGTCGAGGGGACAATAGAATGGGCCTGTTGCTGCGCTTGCACCACCACAATCTGATTCAACATTGTCTGTAAACAATACAAGGGTAGGTTCTATATAATTCCCGTATCCGCTTTGTTGAAACTCTCTTTTCCAAAAATCTTCTGTCTCGGCTAGAACTACTGATACGAATTCGGCGGCCTCTTGTTCGGCTTGAGACGGCACATATTCCGTTGTTTGTTGCTGCTGCATAGAGCCCGCTTGCTGTAACACTTGTTGAGGGTCACCTCCTAAAAAGTATACAACAACAGCCAACACCAAAACGCCTATTCCACCACCTACTACTTTGCCACCACGTCCTCTACGGTCTTCAACATTGCTGCTGCCACGTCTGCCTTGCCAACGCATAATAATCGGATTTGATCGATATAAAACTAATAAAACTTGTTGCTCCTTCTGTGTTTATTAATTTTATGGTATGATGAAATATTACTCGTTACTATCCGCATTGTTATTATTATCCATATCCGTAACAGCCCAAATGGAGCAAAAGCCTTTTGTGATAACAGGTTATGGAGAAGTGTATTATGGTTATGATTTCAACCAACCGGGTGATAATAATCGCCCCGGTATAGTGTACTCGCATAATAGGCACAACGAGGTCAACGTCAATTTAGCAATGCTTCATGCGGCATATGATAAGGATAGAGTACGTGCCAACATCGGTATCATGACAGGAACTTATGCCAACACCAATCTTGCGGCAGAGCCGGGTCTGCTTAAGAATATCTATGAGGCTAATGCAGGTGTGAAGTTATTGAGTAAACATGAACTTTGGGTAGACGCAGGTATATTGCCATCACATATTGGTCCCGAAGGAGCAATCAGTATGGATTATCCTACACTTACGCGTAGCCTTATAGCCGAAGGTTCTCCTTATTACGAAGCAGGTGTCAGGTTGAGCTACACAACCATCAATCAAAAGTGGTACATAGCTCTTATGCACCTGAATGGATGGCAGCGTATACAACGCCCTAACAATAACTCAACACCCGCGGGTGGTATGCAGTTAACCTATACTCCAAGTAAAAAGGTATTGGTAAACCTAAGCACTTTTGTGGGTAATGATTATCCCGATCCACTTAAGCGTATGCGCTACTTTGCCGACCTGTATACTGTTGTGAATTTTGCCAAGCGTTTTCAAGTGACAGCAACAATTGATATGGGTGGTGAAGAAACAGCAAGTGGAAGTGGCAGCTATAACGGATGGATAGCAAGTGCATTGATTGTTAAGTGTAAACTCAACAATCGTTCAGCTATTGTAGTTAGAGGTGAGTTTGTGAGTGACGATAATAATATCATATTCACAGGTGCACCTTTGGAACCCTTCCAAGTGGTAGGTGCCAGCCTCGGGTATGACAGGTATATTATCAAAAATGTATTGTGGCGTATAGAAGGAAAAATGTACAGTACAACAGGTGGAGATATCAGACCATTTATCAGGACCGGTGCTCCTGTAACGGACAACTATGCTGTTACCACATCATTGGCATTCCGATTCAGTAATGTGAAGCAGCATAAGTAGGGTGTTAGCCTCGCACCAATTCCCATAGTACTACGCCCATACTTACGGATATATTCAGGCTGTGCTTGCTGCCCCATTGGGGTATCTCTATACATTTGTCTGCTTGTTGCATCACCTCTTCATTCACACCGCTCACTTCATTACCGAAAACAAGTGCAAGGGGTTGTTTGTCCCATTTGAATTCTTGCAGCGGAATGCTATCGTGAGCTTGTTCGATGGCAATTATTGCATACCCTTCTGCTTTGGCTGCGGCAACGGCCTCCTGTGTTGTTTCAAAATATTTCCAAGAAACAGTTTCGGTTGCGCCGAGTGCTGTTTTATGTATTTCCCTATGTGGTGGTTGGGGGGTATATCCGCATAAGTAGATGGCCTCCACAAAAAAAGCATCGCAGGTACGAAAAGCAGACCCGACATTGTGCATACTGCGTATATCGTCCATTATCACAATGATCTTATGTTTATCTGCATTTTGTGCATCTTCCACACTTAGTCTTTCCAGCTCCTCCATCGATTTTTTTACATAACCCGCCATGTCATTATCTTTCAATCAGTTATCCTATATAATTAAGTATAAAAATATCTTAATCTTTAAAGTCTATTTGGTCAGTGTTTTGTATCTTTACATCCGATTTTTAAAAAACACAGAGCAGACATGAACACAATATTGCCGCAAGATACTATTCAATGGCAAACACAAGAAGAAACAGTTCAGGATGTTATCGAAGCGTCGGTACACAACCTGATAGTGTGGAATGATGATGTGAATACTTTCGACCATGTGATAGAGTCATTGGTTGATATATGCGAACATAGCCCTGAACAAGCCGAGCAATGTGCACTTTTTATACACCACAAGGGTAAGTACGGAGTAAAGAAGGGTAGTTTCGACTTCTTGCACCCTAAAGCAGAAGCGCTTATCGACAGAGGTATCCAAGCTACTATCGACTATTAATAATAAGAACTTTCCAAAATAGTGAACGCCCCGGCATAGCCGGGGCGTTTCTTTTTACGCATGCAACAATTCATACCGTTTCAGTACCCCTTTCTGAAACTCTAACACGAATACATTGTATTCATATTGGCTCTGTACTTTGTTCCGTAATTTAAACGTGGTATTGCAGATACTATTGCAAGGAAAATGTTAATATAAATACCTCCAAATATCACCTTGATACTTATTTCCTCCTGTGGGCTTTAGATGTTATTTTTGGGGAATACTTAATTCTGACATATGCGTTATTTGTTTCTACTGTTGGCTGTATGTATCGGCCAAGTTTCCCTTGCTCAACAAGGCGATAAGCTCATTACCCTTGATGACCTTTGGAAGAACAACACTTTTAAGATCGCATCCGTACCCGGTTTCAACGCCATGAAGGATGGACTAAGGTTCACAAAGCTGGAAAAAAAGGAGAAGCATCAGGAGATAAACGTGTACAACCTTGCCAAAGGCGATATGTTGCAAACCATATTCAACAGCGAGGAGCAAAAGTTCAATGGCGAAGAGATACGTATATCGGGTTATGCATTCAGTGAAGGTGAAACAAGGTTGTTGCTGTTTACAGAGCATGAGTCTGTTTACAGACGCTCCGCCAAATATATTGTTTACGTGTATGACATAGCATCTAAAGACCTTGTACGTTTGAGTGACGATAAGGTATTACATGCAACATTCTCTCCCGATGCAGGCAAGGTGGCATATGTGAAGGATAACAACTTATACTATAAAGAACTGGCGACAGGTAAAGAGGTAGCAGTGACCATAGACGGTAAGTGGAATCACATCATCAACGGTAATTGTGATTGGGTGTATGAAGAAGAGTTTGGTTTTACCCGCGCATTTCAATGGGCACCCGATGGAAGACATATAGCATATTATCGTTTCGACGAGTCAGGAGTGCCTGAGTATACATTACCTATTTATAATGGCCTGTATCCTGAAAACTATACTTACAAATATCCCAAAGCAGGTGAACCGAACTCTGTTGTGGACATCAGGATATATAATCTTGAAAACAAGACCGCAGTTACCGTAAATACAGGGAAGGAAACCGATATATACATTCCTCGTATCAAATGGACCAAGGATGTAAGTAAGCTTTGTGTTTACAGATTGAATAGACATCAAAACAAACTGGAGCTGTTATTGGCAGATGCTACCGCGGGTACATCAAGTGTTATATACGAGGAGCAGAACAAGTACTATATTGACATCAATGACAACCTTGAGTTTCTCCCTGATGGGCATTCGTTCGTATTCACTTCTGAGCGTGACGGATACAATCATTTATATAATTGGGACTGGCGTAGTCAAAAGTTGACTCCCCTTACACCCGGTAAGTATGATATAGACAATATCGTAGGTGTGGATGACAAGCGCAAATTGGTATACTATACTGCAGCTGAAAACTCTCCGTTGGAAAGAAAGCTGTATTCAATTCGTTGGAACGGTTCGAGAAAGAAACTGCTTACACCTGAAAACGGAACGCACAGTATCACCAAGATAGAAGGGTACAACTACTTCCTTGATCAATATTCCTCTTTGGGCGAAGCTCCTGTATATTACTTAAGAGATAACAACGGTAAGAAAGTACGTACGCTCGAAGACAACCTGAAGTTTGCACTAAAGGTGCAAGAGTATGCTTTGGGTAAGTTGCAATTCAAGAATTTTGAAAGCGCAGATGGTGTTCTGCTCAATGGATACATGATAACTCCTCCAAACTTCAATGAAAACGAGAAACACCCCGTATTGATGTTCCAGTACAGTGGTCCCGGTTCTCAGCAGGTGATGGATAGGTTCCCGTTGGGCAATTACTTCTGGCATCAGATGTTGGCACAGAAGGGATACATTATAGTATGTGTAGATGGTACAGGAACAGGTATGCGTGGCGAAGAGTTCAAAAAGAAAACTTACTTGCAATTGGGTAAGTTGGAAAGCGACGATCAGATAGCTGTTGCAAAACAACTCGGTCAACTGAAATATGTGGACAAAGACCGTATAGGTATTTGGGGATGGAGCTATGGAGGCTTCATGAGCAGTACCTGTTTGTTCAAAGGTGATGGTGTGTTCAAAACAGCAATAGCTGTTGCTCCTGTAAGCAACTGGAGGTATTATGACAATATCTACACAGAGCGTTATATGCGTACTCCTGAAGAGAACAAAGATGGCTATGACAACAACGCTCCTGAAAAGATGGCCAAGGATATGAAGGATGATTGCAAGTTCTTATTGATTCACGGTACAGCTGATGATAATGTGCATTTCCAAAATGCAGTGATGTTGACTGAGGCATTGATACGCGCCAATAAGGAATTTGACGGTGAATACTATCCTGACAAACATCATGGCATATCAGGCGGTAACACACGTTACCATCTATATAATAGGATGACGAATTTCATTCTGAACAACCTTTAGGTTTACTTTGTGGTATGACAAGAGTCGGTAAGGCTATACTCAACTCGAGACCTGTTCGTTTGCTATTCGATATTGCAAAGCGGATAAAGCTTCCCGGTCCTGATAACTTGTCCTTGTACGAAATAGGTTGGTTCTTTGTTCGTGAACTTAATACGCAAATTTTTGACCGCTGTGCAGCTGTCACCTACAACTTTGTGATGGCGATACCGCCCACCTTGTTGGTGCTGTTTTCTTTGGTTCCATATCTGCCGCTTGATGGTGTACAAGATGCCATCTTGGATGCACTTAAACTTGTTGCTCATAACGAAAAGATGTATGACAGTATCAGTACTGTGATACTTGACTTTATGAACAATGAGAGAGGAGGAGTGCTATCGTCAGGTATCTTATTGACATTGTTGTTCTCCTCCAATGGAATAATGGCTTTGCTCAGAAGCTTTGAACGACGTCACCTTTCTGTATATGTGGAGCGGCATTGGTTGTACGAGCGCTGGAAGGCTGTTCAGCTTACGGTGCTGTTGCTTGTAGTAGCTTTGTTGAGCATTGTGGTGATCATCATTCAAACTCGAGTGGTTGATGAGATTTTGCTCAATATATTCAACAATGTGATAGTCATCAAGATAGTCAGTCTGTTGGTGGTGGTACTCATCATATTTACCGCGATAGCCATTATATACAGGTTTGGTCCATCACTAAGTCAAAGAGTAAAATTCGTATCACCCGGTGCTATTGTCGCCACCATACTTTCCGTGCTTACATCGGCAGGCTTCTTCTTTATGGTGGACAATTTCATCCACTACAACAAAGTATATGGCTCCATCGGAACATTGATGGCCTTTATGGTATGGATATGGCTGAACACATTGGTGATACTCATCGGATATGACCTTAATTTAAGTGTGGTCTTGGTAAAAGAATCCAGAGAAGAGGAAAATGCAGAAGCCTAATATCATATCAGCTGTTGCACTTGTTGCTTTGTTTGCACAAGGTTGTGGTGACGGTATCCCTCGCGAAGTGAACTTTACGGAGCATGTTGCTCCCATCATTTATAAGAACTGTACAGAATGCCACAGGCCTGAAGGTATCGGGCATTTCGACATCATCACCTATCAGGATGCGAAACGTTATGCTTCGGGTATGGCCTTTGCCGCCAAAGAAGGTATGATGCCTCCTTGGCCTGCCGACCCTCACTACACGTCGTTTGTAGGTGAACGCATAATGAGTAAGCGCGACATTCAGATATTGGAGAAGTGGGTGAAAGACGGGCTTAAGGAAGGACCTCAAGACAAGATGCCCTCATTGCCTGATTACAAACCCAACTACCTTGCGGGCAAACCTGATGTAACCATTCCTGTGAAGCCGATATTTCTTGAAGCAAATGGTTTTGATAAGTTCCTTATAGTGAAAGTGCCTTTTGAGTTGCCTCAAGATACTTTTGCCAGTCTTGTGGAGTTCATACCCGGTAAGAACAATCTCGTACACCATGTGAACGGTGATATGGTGATATACGATGACAGTAGAAAGGAGAACGTGTTTGAAGGAGAGTATGTAACCAATATGGTGCATGACAGTACCATACGCATGGCATTTGAAAAGCTTGGTTTGCCTAATGATGACGGCACTTATCCCGCATTGCAAAAATCTGTTGTGAACTACCTGCCCGGTGCATATGGGCAAAAGTATCCGCAGGGACTGGGAGGATATAGGTTGCCTAAGAAAGGCGCCTTTTTGCTGAACGACCTGCATTATGGGTTTACAAGTGACGAAGCGGTATGGGACAGTTCGTATATCAACATCTACTACTCCAAGGAGCCACCTAAGCGTCCTGTACAAGAGTTTCAATTGGGTACATTGGGTGTTTCTCCCGTAGAGCCCGACCTAATCATACAGCCTAATACAGTCAAAAAGGTATACAGTAAACTGAAGATACCTGAGGATATTTCCATAATGACAGTGAACCCCCATATGCACTTGTTGGGTAAGAGCTTTAAAGCATATGCCTTAACACCCGAAGGCGATACCATCAGGCTTGTATCCATACCTAAGTGGGATTTTCATTGGCAGTATTTCTACACCTTCAAAAAGATGCTGAAGATACCGAAGGGTAGTACCATTGTGGCCGAGGGGGTGTATGACAATACGCGTAAGAACTTGAACAATCCATTCAGCCCACCAAGATTGATAAAGGATAATGACGGCAGCATGCGTGCTACGGACGAGATGTTCCAGTTTATCGTCACATATGTGATGTATGAACAGGGTGATGAGGACATCAGCCTCGATGTGAGCAATAAGGACTAATATTAACATCTACATTGGCTTCTCTACCTTAACTTTAGTGTCGTAACAAGAGTAAACAAGTAAAACGATATCTATGAACAAACTATTTTCACTTGCTTTGGCGGTGTGTGTTTCAGCCACTGCATTTGCACAAAACAAAATTGAGAGCATTGCGATAGGTAGCGATATACCGATGGTAGGCACAAGTATGAAAGCCGCCGACGGGAATGATGTATCGCTAAATGATATTAAGACCGATAACGGACTGCTGGTGATGTTCTCTTGCAATACCTGCCCTTATGTGATAAAGAGCCAAGCACGTACCAAAGAGATGATGGCTTATGCGCAAGAGAAGGGTATAGGCATGATAGTAATCAACTCCAACGAAGCAAAGCGCGATGGAGACGACTCTCCCAAAGCCATGGCTAAATATGCTAAGGCCGAAGGGTATAACGTTCCTTATGCGATAGACGAAAAGTCTCAATTGGCTGATGCATTCGGTGCAAGCCGTACTCCTGAGGTGTTCTTATTTGACGGTAACGGAAAGCTGATGTACAAGGGCGCAATGGAAGACAATCCTGCGAACCCCGGTGATTCGGAAAACATGTACTTGAAAGATGCGATAGATAAGATGATGATGGGTGCTGGTCCTGACCCGAATACTACCAAGTCCATCGGTTGCAGTATCAAGCGTGCATCATAACAAACGAACTTGAATGATATAAAAAGGCCCCGCTGTTGCGGGGCTTTCTTTATGTTATGCTTTCTCTTTGGCAGGTGCTTTTTGCTCCTCGGGCTGTAATGCCGCTCTTATTTGTCCTTCGATATCATCCATCAGTTCAGGATTGTCGAGGAAGAATTGCTTCACCGCCTCGCGTCCTTGTCCGAGTTTGGTATCGCCGTAGCTGAACCATGAGCCGCTCTTGTTGAGTATGCCCAAGTCTACACCCATATCTATTATCTCACCAACCTTGCTGATGCCTGCACCGTATATGATGTCGAACTCCACAGTACGGAATGGAGGAGCTACTTTGTTCTTCACGACCTTCACCCTTGTGCGGTTACCACTGGCCACATCGCCGTCTTTTATCTGGCTGATACGACGGATGTCCAAACGTACCGAAGCGTAGAACTTCAATGCGTTACCACCCGTTGTGGTTTCGGGGTTGCCGAACATCACACCTATCTTCTCACGAAGTTGGTTGATGAATATACAGCTACAACCTGTACGGTTGATGGTGGCGGTGAGCTTACGCAATGCCTGGCTCATCAATCTTGCTTGAAGGCCCATTTTGCTGTCGCCCATTTCGCCTTCCAATTCTCCTTTTGGAACCAATGCCGCCACAGAGTCAATTACTACAACATCCAGTGCGCCTGATGATATCAACCTGTCGGCTATCTCCAATGCTTGCTCACCGTAGTCTGGTTGAGAGATGATGAGGTTGTCTACGTCCACGCCCAGTTTGCGTGCATATTTGGCGTCGAAGGCATGCTCCGCATCTATGATGGCGCAAATGCCGCCTTTTTTCTGTGCTTCTGCGATGGTGTGTATCGCGATGGTTGTTTTACCTGATGATTCGGGACCGTATATTTCAATAACACGCCCGCGGGGGAAACCTCCCACGCCAAGCGCTACGTCCAAACCCAAAGAACCTGTGCTTATCGTGTCAATATTTGCCTGTTGCTTGTCGCCCAGCATCATTACCGAGCCCTTGCCATAATCCTTCTCGATCTTGTCCAGAGCGAGCTTAAGAACTTTCATTTTGTCGTCCGTTGCCATTGTATACTTGTTATGTGGTTATTGATGGTAATTTCAGGTCAAATATACAAATGTTTTAAACAAATGTGTACATTTGTACAAATATTTTTTGCGTTTGTGCAAGAATATCGGGTTTGACCGTTGTAAAATAAAGGATTTTTCAGCCTCGCCGAGGCAGATTTTATGCACAATCCACACTAAGTATGTCATGCTGAACTCGATTCAGCATCTAGAGTAATAAGTGTTTGGCTAGACCCTGAATCAAGTTCAGGGTGACCGTAGCGTGGCATTTGTATCGCTTGTATCGGGAGTGATACAGTTATTTTTTATTCAAAGAGTTCAAGCGTTGATACTCCTTGCATATATGATAACCATCTTTATAGTGTACTTCTATAAAATCGAGCTCGTCTTTTTCATTTGCATAAGCCATAAAGAATAACAGTTGTCCCGGAGAGCCTCCTGGTAATGTATGAGAACAAACAGTATTTTTCTCGAAAAAACAGCTGAAATTCTCTTGAATAGTCATTACAACTCCTCGGTGTCCTTGGTTTAAGGTATTGTTTGGTAAAGGACATGTAAAATATACTGCGAGTGATTCTGTACTTGGATCGTCTATTAAATTGTTAGTTATTGAGTCATAGAATTGCTCTAAGGTTGCAATAGTTACATTCGATGGGTCGGGTACTTTCATAATAACAGCATAGCATAAGAAACCTTTTCGTTTGCCTAAGAACTGCTTTAAGCTAAGAAGCTTAATTACATTACCTCCTTGTGACTTGGCTCTTGATGCAAGCTCTTTTGTTAATGCTGATATATTAGCGTCCTTTTCTTTGTATGGTAGTTTGTAAGTAATAAGGGATATGTGTTTAGCGCCTAGTATTTCTTCATCGGCAGAAAGTAGGTTAATACCATTTTCGGGATAGTATTTTGCATATAAATGAATTGAGAAAAAACACAATAGAGTAAGGAGTATAATTCTTTTCATGTTACAGATATGTTCTTACAAATTAGTCAAAACATTTTACTTGTATCACCCTCCGATACATTCGATACAGAACACAGCCTGTACGCACCGCCTCGTAAACACGTTCTGACGAGACTGCTTCGTTCCTCGCAGTGACACGAGTAGGAGTATAGTACTACTGTATCACTCCGCGATACATTCGATACACTATGCCGCCCTTCCTATTCTGGCTAGCATACGTTTTACTTTCATGAACTTGCCCTCGTCGTTGTATAGCTCTATGGCTATCTTTCGCAGGCTCATGCCTTGCTCGTATAGGGTAGCTGCCAGTTGCTCTTCTTCGGTCAGTTGTATTGTAATATTTTGTTGTGGTATATCTACTCCATTATTAGATAAGTATTCTTCAACTACTTTATGATGGTTATTTAAAACTTCGCATATATAGTAGGCTATGGCCAGAGCTTGCTCAGTGCAGCTTAGCTCCTTATGTCTGCTTAGTATCTTGAAATGCTCGTAATATTGAAGCATAGTTACAATCATAGCTATGCGATAGTATATCAACATTTGGTTTGTGGTATAGCCTTCGGTGTATTTAGTAAACAGCTTTTGTTTTTCTTCATTCAGTGTAAATGATCTATTAGACTCATAAACCAGCTCATTGTATAGTTTGAATATATAAGGTATCAATGGAGCAATAATATCTATTGTTTTATTGTCTGTACTGAAAGGGTTTAGTAGAGGAGTGTCTTTATCATCTATGATATAGTAACAAAAGCCGGGGAAGAGCTTGTGCTTATTATTCGGTATCACTTGTTGCATATCCTTATAATTGCCTTTTAGCCATACAGACAATTGTAGATTATCTATACACTTATTTTGACTATTAACAAGTGTATGATACATAAGCATCCGGTTGTGAAATGCTGTGTTGAGTAACAATGTTTTATCCTCATCTGCTGCTATGGGTGGGATCATCTTACCCTCAGTATTGTATAGTAATCCCAAACCATCTTTGTCTTTGAGCATATTCAGTATATGTATGTAGTTTGTGTCAACAGCGATAAGTCTTTGCCAGTTAGGTGGCGCTTCTTTTATTCCATCGGCTTCCATAGATCGCTTCTCGTTGTTGTATGTACGCATATGCTCTTTATCCAGCTGAAAAGAGAGGAGGGTAGCTGCCTGTAACGCTTGTAACGGTTGGTGATACACTGTAAATAGCTGTAGCGTGGGGTAGATGTTCTGCCCGTTGTAGGTGCCTGAATAATTGCTTAGCGAGCTGCCTAGAATTGTCAATGCAGACATTAAAAACGCTTCTCTTTCTTGTAGGTCGTTAAAGTATAAGCAAGCATCTTTCAATTCGGGTGGCAGTACATTGTATATTTTCTGCGGAATAGTTTCAAAATTGTTCATGGTGTGATTGTTTTATTATAGCAATATTACGTCAATTAAGTTATTGTTGCAAATAAATATTGTATCGCCTGTATCACCCTTCGATATGCCATTGCAAATAATGCTTTTGCGGTATGAAGAAGTTTTATAGTTTTAGCCGATAAATAAATATGCACTTATGAAGAACTACACCATCGCAGTATTACTATCAGCCGCCATTTTTACAACCATAGGTTGCGGCAACTCCACAGATAACACAGACACCGCCGCAGCGCAACAAGTTGAAGAAAAAGCCGCACCATCACCTACCGAGCAATTGGTGGGAGAGTGGACCGGTAACAGCAACGGAGAAGACATGTCCTATATTTTTGATGAAGAAGGCTATGCTACACTCACCTCGGGCAACAATGTGATGGGTGGAAAGAGCTTTGTGGTAGAGGGGCAAAATGCCTCTATGAAGTATATGGTGAATACGGACGAAAACCCCATGTGGTTGGACTTGGTATTGTACGAAGAGGGTAGCGATATGGAAAAAGGACGGATGAAAGGTATTGCAAGGTTCATAACGGATGATAAAATGGAATATAGGGTAAGCTTCAATCCTGCAGAGGGTAGGCCCGCCAATTTCGATCCTGAGGACAAGAACAATACCATACTGCTCACAAGAACAAAATAGTTACTTGTAATGTGTTTGATGCTGTCTGAGTATATGTACAGGTTACATATACCGTAGCTTCACGGTCACACGTTTGGTATCATCCTTTTTCAGAGAAAAGTGAAAGTCGTTATAGTCGGGCATACTGAGGCCGCTATGGTAATAGTCTGAAAATCCGAACCCCTCTTTTGGCATATGGATCAGGTTGTAATCCATTTTGTTGTTCTTGTTCTCATCGTCCAACAGGGATATGCCATACTCTCCCGCAGGTAGTGTTAGGCGCAGTGTCAGTGTTCCATTCTTTACCTCTTGTTTTGAGAAGTTGATCTTCTTGTAGGCTTTCTTCTCTTTGAAGTTTTCTGCATCTGTGAAGATATGCACACGCATATTGCCGCTGTTGTTTTTGATGCCTGTTATGGTCACTATCACATCTTCTGCAAAAGACGATAAGGGTGTGGAGCTAAGCAGTGCTGCCAACATGATGCAGGCGAGGGTATAAGTTCTCATTTTACTTTTTGTTCTTTTATTGCTGTCCAGCAAAGGTATTGCAAGTACACCTCAGGGAATATTGCTGTTTTGTTAAATCAACTGTATCATACAGTAATACAAACGATACAATAAGGCTACCTCACTTCCAACTTCAAGTTTTTGTTATAACCCTCGTCTGTTTGCAGCCTGATGATGTACACCCCGCTTGGCAAAGCACTTGTGTTGATGACCTTTTGATGTGTGCCTACCGTATAGCTGATATGCTCTTCATAGATTGTTTTACCCGCCACATCTTGCAGTGCCATATCGCACTTGCCGTTATGGTTGGTAGTGAAAGACAAGGTTGTGCTGTTACCCGCAGGGTTGGGGTATAAGGATACGTTGTTGATGGGCATTGTAGATTCCTGTATGCCTACATTGCAATTGTCGGGCCCGAAGCTCAGCAGTACTGATGTGCCTACTACGCAACTGCTGTCGAATCCTAGGGCTGCCATCGGCTCGTAGGTTACCTTTCTTGTAGCCGCCATGGTCAGAGAGCTGTTAGCACAGCTGCCACCTGTTGGACAGTTGAAGTCGAATGCTTTTACGGTCATTTCCTGAAAATGGTCGTCCGTTCCTGTTATGGGTATGGTGTATACGCCGTCTCCCGCAAGTGTTATCTCCTGATACAGTTCGTGTTTGTCGGCAGCTATTATTCTTATGGTAAGGTTGTTCGCTCGTCCTGTGTAGTTGCTGATGGTTACGGTGATGGTATCGGTAACTGTAGGTCCATTACGTAAGCACACGGCAGGCAATGTCGGTTCGGCAGGTATGGTCATAGATGTACCAAGACTGAAAGTTCCGTTCTTGATGGTTTCGGGATTTGTTGCATTGGTGGTGTATGTGGTTTGTTGTGTGGCTTTGCGTGTTACAAACGGTGTATAGTAGTATGTGGTAGTGGTATTGCAAGATGCAGGTGATGATATGGTGAGTTGCGCGGCTGTACTGTTGTTTATGGATGTGTCATTGTCGCTTTGTAAAATGTCTCCCGTGGTTGCATTGTTGTATGCTGTTTTCGCGTCGTTGTAAGAGGTGAGTGGCGATGAGGTACGAAGCCATGCCACCGTTTGGCAAGAGCTGATGTTGGTAGGCAGTGTGGCAGTCAGTGTCACATCGTACATGGTATCTATGCAACAGTAGGGCATTGTGCCGGGTAGCGTATTTCCATCACCGGGTTTTGCATAATCGGTAAGTATAGCCGTGTCTGTTGTAGAACAGTTGTTGGAATCTGTAATCACTACCGAGTATTCTCCCGCAGTGGATAGTCCTGTTATGTCTTTTGTCGTTGCACTGTTCGACCATGTATAGGTATAGGGTGCCACGCCGAAGTTGTTGGAAGGGTAGTTGAGTGTAATGGCTCCATCACTGTTGCAAATAGGTTGTGTTATCAATTCGGTACTTATCACATCTGCAAAGCATGTTTGTTTGGAATACTCGTTACGTAGAAAGCTACCAACGGTTGACCCAAAGCCTTCAGAGAAATTTATCTTGCCTCCACAATAACTCATTATAGTACCCTTGAAATTTGTTGCGTTGGCATCATGCAGATAATAGCATGTGCCGCATCCTCCACCGTACTGTGCCACACAGTTGTCTACCGATCCGCATGTGCCTCCTGGACCTGTGTTCCAACCACATGATTGGGTATGGTCGGCACCAACGGTATGGCCTGTCTCATGAGATACCAAATACACATCCACATCGAAAACAGGATAAGTGGCAGATTGTGTCCCAAGCATATTGCAACAGGCATATCCGTTAGGAAAGCATATGGCGCCTAAGTTTGCATATCCCTGCCAGCCTGAATAATTGGCTATAAGGGTGGGCTGCTCTCCGTAATAACTGTGCTTTTGTGACTGCCAGTATCGCCCGAATTGCCATGAGCCGTCCCAAGCGGTGGTGGTGGTAAATGGATCGTCTACGGTCCATATTTTCATGCTGCTCATTTCTACTGCCATACCATCGTTGTAGTAGATGGACTGCATAAAGTTGAATATGCCCATCAGGTAGTTTTGTGTCGCTGCTATTGTCACTTTCGCTTGGTAGAATGTATAGTCTACCTCCCAGTGTGCTCTTAGCTTATTACAACCTATTGCTCCTGTGGTTTTATTGGCTGCTCTTTTATCGTTGTTCAAATTTCCGTCGGGTGTGGCACAGTTAAACATCAGTTCCTCCATTCTGTCTTGAGTCTTATACAACATATAGTTGCCGCTATTATCTTCAACCTTTCCCATGTTGAAGTTGCCATCATCGCAAGAGAACAATATCATTACATCTCCATTGGCGAACATACTAATAGCGGCCATTGACTTTTGAGTACCCTTGACGATACCTTGGTAGTGCAGTCCTGTTTCTTCTGTTGTTGTGTGCAATCCTGTTTCATCCACGTAGTTTATTCTTGCATCACGAGAAGTTGGGTGAGACTGTATAAGCTCCAAAGTGTATGGCTTGCCGTCTGCACCTGTCAGGGGTATGCTGATGGTATTGGGCTTTTCTCTGTATAGATTACTGATGTTACTTATGTTCGGCTTGTATGTTCTGAACTGCTTTGCAAAATCGTCTGAACCAACTCCCGCATCTTGAAACAATGATGTCGCCTTAAAGCGTTCACCTGTGTTGTGTGCTGTGTTTACTTTATCGAGTAGGAGTGAACCATGGTTTTGCGCATTGACAGATAGTGTAATAGTCAATGCCACCGCCAGAGAAATGACATGTCGCATACGTTTGATTTTCGTTTACCTGTATATAAATATATAAAACGAAAGATGTATATATCATTAAAATAGGCATAATAAAAAAGCCGCTCTGTTGAGCGGCTCTTCAATATTGTATCGTATCAGGTTAGATACGGAAGTGTGCGAATGCTTTGTTGGCATCGGCCATACGGTGAGTATCTTCTTTCTTTTTGAAAGCTCCACCTTCGCCTTTGCTTGCTGCAACGATCTCGTTGGCCAACTTATCAGAGATGGTACGACCGTTACGCTCACGAGCAAAACGAATCAACCATTTCATGCTCAAAGATATTTTACGATCGGGACGAACCTCTGCAGGTATTTGGAATGTGGCACCACCGATACGACGGCTGCGTACTTCCACGGCAGGAGTTACGTTTTGAAGCGCTTTTTTCCACACTTCGTAACCGTCTTCGCCGGTCATTTTGCTTACTTTGTCTATTGCGTCGTAGAATGCTTTCAATACTACGCTTTTATTACCGCCCCACATCAAGCAGTTCACAAAACGGGTAACCTGTTTGTCGCTGAACCTTGGGTCCGGTGCTAAAGGAATCTTTTTAGCTTGTGCCTTCCTCATGTTGTTTTATTAAGATTGGCTTAGTTGAATATTTTATTTCTTATCTCTTTTCGTACCGTACTTAGAGCGGCTCTGCTTACGGTCTTTCACGCCTGCAGTATCCAATGCACCACGTACGATGTGGTAACGTACACCCGGAAGATCCTTAACACGACCACCGCGGATAAGCACGATAGAGTGCTCCTGCAGGTTGTGTCCTTCACCCGGAATGTAGGCGATAACCTCGATCTTATTGGTCAAACGAACCTTAGCCACTTTACGAAGTGCTGAGTTCGGTTTCTTTGGAGTGGTAGTATAAACACGTGTACAAACACCACGACGCTGAGGACATGCATCCAAAGCACGTGATTTAGATTTAGCACGGATCTGTTTACGGCCTTTTCTTACTAATTGCTGAATTGTAGGCATTATCTATACCGTTATTAAAATTTTAATGGAGTGCAAAGGTAATACAAGTTTAAGATTCGAGCAAAATATTCTTTAAAATATAAATGTGGAAATGCACCTTTTTTCACACAATTGTCAAAAATAGGGTAAATAGGCATACCCAATGGCATATTTATAATCTTTTCAGCCATATCCATAACCCAAGTAGCAGCATCTGTTCCTAAGTTTGAATGACACAGGTAAAAATCAAACAGATATGAAAACGAAACATTTATTATTAACAGCACTTACAGCGGCTATATTTTCAGAAAATTCCGCCCAAACTATTCTTTCTGAGGACTTTACGACGACAATGCCATTCGCATGGACGCAAACTCCGACATCAGGCTTGCAATGGAAGCATGGTAATTATGGTTTGGGAAAGACAGGCTGTGCTGTAATTTATGGCGATGGCAACTTTGGAACGAAGTACCTGCAAGTGCCTAAAGTGGATATCAGCAAGCTGGATGAGCCCAGATTGAGCTTTAAAGTAGCTGTTGTTCAAGAGAACTTTGTTATACCGACAGTATCTGTAGTGCGGGATACCAAATCAGGCTGGCAAACATTATCATCATGGGCGCATGGGGTCGGTATGATACCTATAAAACAGACCTACGACTTTGCTCCTCCATTGACTGACAGCAACGTGTACTGGCTAAGAGTAACCTTAGATCTTAGCTCTTTGCCCGATAGTACTGACGTAGATCTGGCTTTCGCTGCCGATTTTTCTAACGGTGGCTGGGTGTTGATAGATAGTGTACGGATATATGATGCATCTCAGGTGGTTTATAGCCTACCTTATACACAGGATTTTGAAGGTTCGGCATTTTTACCCAAAGATTGGGAGGATAACAGTACAGATCTGCTAAATCAGTGGGAACATAGTGACAATATTGGTGCATTCGGAAACAGTAAAGGCTGTGCTTATATAGATAATTATAACAACATGCCAGCTACACAAGGGTCTTCTTATGCCATGCGTACCGTTTTGTTGGATTTATCCAACACACCAAACCCTGTATTACAGTTTGATTACGCTTATGCCCTTCATAGCTTAAATCCCGAATCTGACATATTAAGTGTCATGTATTTATACCCGGGTGGTAATTGGACGGAGTTGGTTCGCTACGACAATGCCGACCTTACGACAGCCAACAAAACACAAGATATGTTCATCCCCAACAATGCAGAATGGAGAACAAAGGTTGTGGATCTAAGCCAATTTTTTGGTCCTGCCCCGGTAAGGTTTGCCATCAATTGCTTTTCTTATTCAAGTGGTAACAATGTGCTGTATATAGATAATGTAAGTTTTAGAGAGAAACCTACATCTTCAGTAGGAGATGGACCACAGTTAAAGAATATCGATGTTTACCCCAATCCGACAAGTGATAAATTGTTTATCGATCTCGGAAGTGAGCAAATAAGTAATGTATGTATATATGACGTGACAGGCAGACTGATTAAGCATCTTGCAGTAAATAATAAGCAGAGCATTTTACAAGTCAACACCGATGGCTGGAAAAATGGGACCTATATCGTAAAGCTCGAAAGTGCAGGGTATAGTACAACCAAAAGAATAGCATTAGTGAGGTAGTGCTCATTTTCATAGGCAATGGTTAATTGAAGGATAGTTCGAAATAATCTTATTTTAGACACAGGATTATTAGGACATCCTTCAGTTTTTTATGGTTCATTTAAGACAAGTTGTTGCATCCGATTGCGATGAATTATACGCTCTGGTTACTCGAAATGTAGACCGTTTGGTTGACTATTTTCCAGTAACCGTCAGAGAAGTTGCATCCGTAGACACCGCCAAGATTTCCATTATCAATTACACCGACAATTGGAATAAGAATGTGTTTAGGGTATATGTCATAGAATATGATGGAGATATTGTAGGGCTGCAATACTTGAAGCATATTGATACCAGACATTCCAAGTGCGAGCTGGCTTATTTCGTTGATAAAGACCATATGGGTAAGGGGATAGTTGCTGAGGCCATTAAACAAGCCATCAGAATAGCCTTTTACGAATTGGAGCTGAACAAAGTGTTTGCCAAGATAGATGTTGACAACACAGCCAGTCGACGTGTGTCGGAGAAGGCAGGGCTTAAATTGGAAGGGGTTTTAAGGCAAGACTACCGTACAGGTGAAGGCAGGTTGGTGGACGTGGCTTATTATGGGATATTGAAATCGGATTTGTGACTAGAATAGGGCTGATATCAGATACTCATGGCTATTTGGATGAGAACGTATTTAAGCATTTTGAGGAATGTGATGAGATATGGCATGCGGGAGATTTCGGTAATACCGAGGTTGTTGAGAAGTTAAAGGCCTTTAAACCCTTAAAAGGAGTATACGGTAACATAGACGGGCACGATATAAGGATAGAATATCCCGAAAAATTGCGTTGGATGTGCGAAGGGGTGGAGGTACTGATGATACATATTGGCGGATACCCCAACAGATACGCACCTAGCATAAAGCAGGAAATAATCACCAACCCTCCCAAACTCTTCATTTCAGGCCACTCACATATACTTAAGATTATTTACGACGATAAGCTCAGGTGCCTACACATTAACCCTGGTGCCGCGGGTAAGCATGGTTGGCATAAAGTACGCACAATCATACGCTTCACCATAGACGGAGAAGACATCAAAGACTGTGAAGTAATAGAATTGGGTAAACGATGACTACTTCAGGTAGCACTGAAAGTCTTTACCTGTGTATTGACCCGTTTGGGGCTGTGCCTCGCAAGCGTCTTTTGCATTACGCTTGGTATCGTGGATGTTTATCTTAATTGTCGAATTCAGGTTTGGGCTGTAACACTCGCAATTATGGTCTTTCTTACATGAAGCAAAAGCAATGATACATACGGCAACGATAGTAGTGGATATTATAGCCCTCATAGTAGTTCTTTTTCGAAAGTTAATAAACTTTCAATAAAAATACTATATGTAATATATACTTATTGCTTTATCGCTGTGTTGCTGTATACACCACGTCTACTGTAT
>JACJXR010000013.1 GCA_020636505.1 Chitinophagales bacterium
TTATCCTGAACAAAACAAAAACACGCCTTATGTACTTATTACAGAGGCATCAAAACACAAAAAATAAAAAACACACAGGCTATGAATACAGTTTCATCTGCTATAGCTGTACTTTTTCCTGGTGTAAGAACTTCGGACATCGTCAACGCTGCAAACACAAACGGAGTATCTGTTCTACTTAAAGAACCATACGATCCACAAAAGAACTACCATCGTTTTCATAAGAACTTGAGGCCTGTCATCTCTGATGACGGTATCGGACTGTTGTTCATATTCTCCGACGGTAGCAGCATGTACGGTTTCGACCGCCGCAGCATCAGCAAAATAATGAACAAGGTTACCGAACTGCAAGGTTGCGTTCTGTAACACTCGAAAGATATTAATTCGGTTTTGGTGATTATTGCCTGCCCGTTGTTTATACAGTGGGCAGGCTTACTGTATATATACCGCATTAACTGACATTCCCGTTTTATATCAGTACTTTTAATGTAGTTCAACAACCAACAACATACAATGGAACGATCACCCGAAGAAAAACAGTTTGCTCTGCTGATAGATGCAGAGAACATATCTCACAAATACATAGATGCGATAATAGAAGAGACCACCAAATACGGTATATGCACCTATCGCCGCATATATGGCGACTGGACCAATCCCTACTTGAAAAACTGGAAACAGATAACACTTGACTACGCGCTACAAGCCATTCAGCAATACGGCTACACAGCCAATAAGAACGCCACTGATACGGCCATGATAATAGATGCGATGGATATGTTGCACACCTCTCAACTTAACGGTTTTATACTCGTGAGCAGCGACAGCGATTTCACCCCTCTGGCCATGCGCCTGCGCGAAGGTGCCAAAACGGTGATAGGCATCGGTGAGGAGAAAACACCCATGCCCTTCAAATCGGCTTGCAACCAGTTCATACATTTGGAGAACCTCTCCACAGAAAAAGAAACATCGGCGGACGACCCTGCCACACCAACCAAGCAGCCTAAAAAACCGACAACCGTCGACCGCAAAACCATGAAACTGCTCAAAGCCACCATTACGGATATGAGCGATGACGAAAGCGGATGGGTATCGTTGGCAACGCTTGGGCACAACATACTTAAAAAGCGTCCCGACTTCGATCCGCGTACATATGGACATAATAAGCTGCTGCACTTCTTCCGCAGCATGAAAGAGTTTGAAGTGACCGACCTTAAAACCGACAAAGGACAATCGAACTACTACGTGCGCATAAAAGCACAAAACACAGGTAAGAAGAAATGAAACGGCTGACCAAGAATGAGCAGTTGAAGATATTGTTCATCATGATGACGGGCGTTTTCATGTGGTTTATAGACTCATACAGTTATCAAAAGACAGTGCGTGTGGGTGCCATCATTGCCAATATGATAGCATCGATTGTTTTGTTTGTCGGTATTGGTGTGATATTCTTCTACATCGTCAAACTGATAAGGCGGTCAAAATCCACAAAATCCATTCTCCGAAATGGTATCGACTATGGCTTTCTGCTAAGTGTCGCCTATGTTGTCTTATTAATAGTCAACGAGTTGCTGCGGTAATGCACACCATGTTATTAAGTTTGGAACTCAATAACACTTGAGCATACAAAAAATATCAAAACCATATATTAACTTTATGTAAAGCCGTATAGCTAACCCCATGAAGAAAATACTACCGGCAATAGTATTGCTTGCATTGATTGGTGCGTGCAAAAAAGAAACGAAGAAGTGTTGGACCTGCAAGTACACCTACACCGGCACTACGGCAGAAAGAAAGGGCGATACGACTCTATGCGACTTCACCAAAACCGACATAGAGCTGAGATCAGACATAAAATTTGTGATAGTAGACAGTGTGTATGACAGTTGGATGATGACAAGTTGTACGGAACAATAACCTCTATATAAATACAAACAAATGAAAAAAAGCCCTCTATTAATTGTTGCAGCTGTCATGCTGATAGCATCGGCGTGCAAAAAAGAAAAAGTGAAGACTTGCCATACCTGCAACTTCGTATTCCACACCGTAGCCGACCTTAATGCTCCAAAGGACTATACACAGTTCGACACGACGGTATGTAATATGACGGACGAGGAAGCCAACAAGTTTATGGTGAAGTATTCCGCCAGGTACAAAAAAGATGCGGGCATAGAATACATGACAAGCTCTGAGGCTTGCCACCCTGCAGGAACAATAAAATAAACACCGGAGAGTAGACGCTCATACCGCCTCACCTGTGCAGCGCACGGGGTGATGGCGGTTTTTTCTTTTGTAGTACCTTACAAGCCAAACACAACCACTTATGCGAACCGTTGTACTGCTCTTTTGCGCCTCCATGATATTCACTTCGGCATGTAACAAGAAACATTGTTGGGGCTGCCGCGTAGTGCTATACGACACATTCAGCACCGCATACCGCGACACCTTCATCTGCGACAAAACACGCAAGGAAATAAACCAACTGAAAGACACCCGCTTCGATGCGAGCGGATACGGCTATGAATTCTTTGCCATAGAAACCTGCGGGATGAATTAATACTGCCTTCTTAACTTTACAATATGCATACGCTTGATGAGATCATACAGTTTGTAGAGAAGCATGCATGTATAAAAAATGTACAGCCTACTGACGACTTACCTGAAAAGCATGGTATATATGGGGATGACTGGCACGAACTGCTTGATGTATACGCTGAAAAGTATCAGGTAAATTGCGAAAGCTATTTATGGTATTTCCATACAGGTGAGGAAGGAATGAACATACCTGGCAAGCTATTATTCAAAACACCCGATATGCGGGTAGAGCATATTGCCGTAACGCCTGAAATGTTGCTCGACTTTGCCAACAAAGGCAAGTGGGGTATCGACTATCCTGAACATCATATACCCAAAGAACGGAACGACCTTGTAGTCAACGACCTATCGTTGGTCATTTTTATTATCCTCGCTGTGCTGATATCACTGATTATAGGTTATATCAAATAATGCAAACATGAGGAGGTCACTTAAAACACTTCTTGATCTCATCCTCCACCCACTCCGTCAGTTTAAACACATCTTGATTCTCTAACCGCAGTACGGTATAGCCCAAATCTTGCAAACGCTCGTCGCGATACTTATCGTTCTCCGCCACTTCGGGTAGTGCGTCTTTCACCTGTTGTGTGGTGGCATTCAGCAGCCAGTGTTCTCCTTTTTCGTGTATCAGCTCGTCTATCAGTTGTGGTAGTTTGCGGCTGTATGGCTTTTGTTGCATTTATTAATGCATCATCATTAACTTCATAACTTATCTTGTGGATGACCTCGGTAATATCTGCCATTATGTGATATTGATGTTTGGAAAAAGTGCACTTGCAGGTGGCAGATTACCTGAAACGGTGTAGAATGAAAAGGAACGTCTCCTTTGATATTCATTGCAAATATACAACAATATTTTAAATAACAAAATTACAATTAAACAATCATGAAACATTTCCTTATTCTCTCACTGATATTATTTACTGCTTGTGTCAACAACAACGAGCCGAAAGGCAACAATACTACCCAAAAGCACCTACCCAACGACATCTCGATAAGGATGCTGAATGGCGATATAAAAACAGTGACGGAAACCCTTTTCTTTGATGTGGAACAAGTGGACAGCGATTGGATACCTGACTCGACAGACCATCTCGTCATCACATACCAATACAACCAAGCAGGGTTTATGACTCAAAAAACGATAACCTCCATAGACTCTTTGGGGAACCCTGATGTGACCGAGACCAAATACGAGTTTGAAAACGGGCTCCCTGTAAAAGGCTCTCTATATAAGAACAATGAAATGCTCCAGTACACGACAGTCAAGGAAATAGACCCAAAAACAATTGAGCACACCAAATACAAAGCAAACGACGAAGCTTTTATAAAAGAACGGTACGAGCTGAATGCCAAATACAGAGAAAGCAAAAAATCCGTCTATTCGATAAACAACGGAAAAGAGCGTCTGAATGTGGTAGAAACCAATAATTATCACAAAGACAGTATGCATTATCAAATAGAAAAAAACGTGTATGACGACAATGGTGTTCCTTTTGACATGAAAGCGTATGACGATGTACTTATTTTGAATAAAGACAACGTTGGCAATCCGTTAAGCATTGTAACGTTAAGCCATCTGCCTAACCATACTGAGGTTTTCATGAAGACCATGAGTACATTCACCTACGAATATTATTAATGAGAATACTCCTACTCATACTGTTTAGCGCCACCTGCTTTGCTCAGGACGACCCACGGATGGCATACAGCCTATATTCCCGCTTGGGCATCAACGGACCGGTAAAGACCATCATCACAAAAAAATACACACGCCTTAAATACAATGCCGAAGACAAGAAGAGCACCAAAGGCATCATATACTCTGTTATCAAGAATTGGTATGATACAATGGGCCGCCTCACTCAAGACAGCTTGGTGATGTACTACAACCGCGATCAAGGAGCTATAGGATATTGCAAAACCTACACTTACGATTCGGTTAAGGGGCAACCCGTGATCAATGTCACCACCAAGTTCAACTGTATACCACCTTACGACAACGATGCGGAGATACAGTCTGTAATAGAATTCACAACAGTGAACGACTCGGTGATGACCGCGCAAGAGTTTACAGACAATGACTCATACGGTACAGGACTGCAACCGGTGGCATCATATCGATTTTACCTTACTGACACATTGCTCCGCCGTACCACCTACAATATATACCGCAAAGACAGACAAACAGGCAGTAGCAGTTATGAATATGACCAATACGGCAACTTCACTAAGACGATAGAAAAGAACAGCACCCTACCCGCAGTAGACATACGCCACGATGTATTGGTGATAGACGCTAACGGTAATGCCACACAGATGCTCAATTATCAAGATGCAGAAACCAAACCCGAGTTTATGACGTTGTACGAAATAGAGTATTACGAGTAAACATTACCTTTAAATGATGAAGACTGCACTCATTATGTTATTCCTCTTGTTCTTCGCTGATACAGGTGATGAGCAACAGACACCGCGCAGCATGAACGACCTGCAAAAGGAATAGACTGGCAGGCAAAGTAAAGAGCATCATAGAAAAACATGCAGACACAGCCATACAATACAAAGGTGGTTGGTATCCCGAATCAAAATATACAGATACCATTATTTATCTGTACTCAAAAGAAGGCAATCTTGAACAGGTGATAGAACTCGGTGGCGACAGTACCGTATTCGAGCAGTATCCTAATGCCGAGAAAGACAAACCGAGCTACAAAAGGCAGGTATATACTCAATCGTCCAAAAGGCCCGGCATTACAGAAGTGGCTTACTGGAATAGCGACCACACACAAGAAAAAATAATGTATGGTATACGAGGTGATAAAACCTACAATGTAAAGATCATAAAAGAACACACCGCCACCGGGTATAAAGAAGAGTACTACAACTTTGACAAAAAAAGAAACGAGAAGTACAAAGAGATAATACAGAAGTACATTGCATCGGATACTTTCCTTTTGCAATTTTACCATATATCACCACAACCCGGTTTGGCAGACTACATGTATATCACTCTTGAGAGAGATGCGATCGGCAATCCCACAAAAACCATTTATCGCAACGATAGAGTGTATGGCATTACCGAGTGTCGATATGAGTATTACGAGTAACAACTATAACAAGTGAAAGATTACAACGCCATATTCAAGCACATTCTTCATCCATTTCTACGTATTACTGCTTGTATTGTAATAGGATTAATGGCAGCGAGATGGATATTTACTATCAATAGCTCCATTATTAACATTAACGAAGAAGCATGGCTATTTACACTGACACCTATTCTTAGCCTGATACTCGTATCGGTATTTCTCTGGAAAAGGCTCAACATTCTTACGTTCGATAGAAGTGGCAATAAGATCATAATTATAATAGCTTGTGTAGCTACCGTTACAATCGTGTCTTGGAAAATGCAGTTTGCTTTAAAGTATCTATCAGGGAAGGTGCATGTTGTTGAAACTATCGAAGAAATAGATTTAAATAGCCCATGGATATTTTACAGAATAAATAATTTCAACGTCACAACAGACTCGATAGCTTTTATCGCCGATTATCGTTATTCGGGGAAACACAATCATCTTCTCAACCTTAAGTACAATGCTGCATTACCTTTTGTAACAAACTTATACGATCATTCAGGCAACTCAGCAAAAATATGGTGTGGCATTACCTTTATTGAACAAACAGGTAGTGATGGTTATCGAGGGCCGGATAACCTCAATGAAAAATTCAACAACTTCATTAAGGAATGTCATCAATATATTACAATACGAGACTTCAGTAAATACACCTATTTTGAAAAAGTAATCGACCGCTTGGATATAAAAAAGTACAACAGTGCAATTAGAACAAGAATAGGCTACCAATCAGACGCGTCGTACCTAATACTTGAACCGGTTAAAAAATCACTATATCAACGTGGAGTAGAAAACCTGATATGGGGTATGTTTTTACTGTTTGTTGGCATTGTCATCATATTTGCTGTATTGGTTAATGGCAAGTATGATGAAGAAGAACACATTCGACAATTATCAGGTAAAGGAGAATAGCTTATTATAACTAACTTTATTAGGTGAAGTACTTAGCCCTCATCATTTGTATATTTCTTTTACAAGGTTGTGAACCTATTCCTAAGAACGATGCCGACAATCGCTTGGGTTATGACACCACCATTGTTTCCGACGTTGCAAGGTTGGGACTGCAAGGCAAAGTAAGATCCATCAAAAGTGAATATTGGGGAGATTATTTGGGAGACACCATTACAACGGTCTTTTTCACCTATTTTTCAGAAGGCGGGTTTGTTGAAAACATACTCCTGAAGTCCGAAAACGGACACAATCGTGAACCGGGACGCGACACAATACGCAGGTATAAATATGATGACAGAAAGTTCAAAGGATATACCACAAGGTTGACCTATCATATAAATGATGATTTGGACAGCATTTGCCACCTATTGTTGAGCGATACTGTTTACGCACAATACACTTATCAACCCAAAAGATGGGATACAGGCATGTTCCTCGCAATGGAGGATGAAGTACATGTAAACAATAAGAAGTCACCATACTACACCAAGTCGAATACCTACCTCCAAAACGGGTTGATAGACTACCACAGCGAAACATTTGAAACTCACAATGCCGCCTCTCAAACTATCATCTACAAACAATACTTGAAAGACAGTACCGTATCGGATACAAGTTTCAACCTCATCATAAACCGAGACGAACGAGGCAACCCCTGTGTAATAAAACATAGCAGCACTTACGAAGGCGATTATCCTACAACAGAGTATCATACATACGAGTATTACGAGTAACAACACCGCAATACTCCAACCTTTAATACACCATTAATTTTCCTGTCACAGTACCATCACTAAATTCTTAAAAAGAGTTAATGCTGTTCGTAGAAGTGCCTTTCTACATATGTTGCATGCTATTGTTAATTCTTAAACTTTTATAAATGCGAGCGACAATTTTGTTACTAGGGGCTTTTGTGATGCTGTCCGTAGCATCATGCCAAAAGGGAGACTACACTACACCCGCATCCGCCGAAAATTCTCTTGAGAAAAAAGGCGGTGGAGGAAAAGGAAACGGTAAGGGAGACAACGAAGACCCTGCACCCAATCCCGATCCTGTGGAATACGCCGTTACTTATCAGATAAGCGAAGTTGACGACCCTGACGCGCTTTATCGTTTTTCAATATCATCTTCAGGGCAGCTGATGCTTTTGGAGACAGACCCGACAATTACATCTTGGGGAACCGACTACTGGGGATACTGGTCTTCTCCATACACCTATGCCAATGGTCAGGTAGACTATACCATTGGGCTTGGACGTACCATTTATACGTTCACTCAAGTATCCGCCAACACTATAGATGTGACCAAAACACTTATCACGTCATCATACCCAAGCTCAAGAGGTGGAACAACCACAACAACCGTATCGCATCCCGGTACTTATACCATTGTTCCATAACTCGATCATATTTCTTGCACAACTACCCCCAAAAGCGGCTGTTCGATTTGAGCAGCCGCTTTTATTATACGTCATCGCCTTTTACTTGTTTGTTGTGCCACTCAACCCAATCCGCTTTCTGTTTGATACGATAGTAGAACATGAAGACACTCGTATCCATAAAGTGTTCCGCAGCACGGACATCGCCTTCGCAGTATTTCATGGATATGTCCCAAAAGCCGTCGTACCAATCGTCCACTTGCGTGGCTACCGACTTTAAGGGTTCGGTTGCAATGCGTTCAGGTTGTCTGTTCTTGTTTTGAAATAGTTCAAATCGGTCAAAGTATCCGACAGCTCTTTCCATGCCGGTGTGGACTGCAATCCGATGCTCAAAAAAAAAGCGTACAACTCAGGGTCGGGTGCGATGTTCTGTGCTACATCACCTTTGGCCCATGCCACCTTCTTATTCGTCCAAAAGTCTTCCGTCTGTTCGGGGTTCTCTCCTTCGGCATAGGTGTATATGGCACCCATACGCAGTGCACAATCTTCATCTACGGGATACTTCAGCCTGTACTTGATGTTGTTGGCGAGTGTGGCAATGTCTGTACGCAGTGTCTTGATGCTCTTTTCGTCGTTGCATAGTTCCAACATTTTGTCCATCATATTGCCCAACAGTTCTTTGGTTGCTCCACCTGCCGCAAATATGTTTTGCGCACCTGCCGCCACATATCGGCTCATGTGATAACCGCTGGCCACATCTTCGGGCATGTACAGTCTTACATTATGTACCTGCGAATGGAATATCTCCTTGTACTTGGGATCGTCTTTGTAGGAATGATTCATGGTGTGGTGTTTTTTACCACACGAAGGTAAAGCATTTTTACAACAATAAAACAATTATTTGCTATTAATTTCCACCCCATGAAAACATGGCGATCGTCAACAGAGTGGTAATGCCTATTATGAAGAACGGCATCCATTTTTGCCAACGCGCTTGTTTCTTGCGCTTGGCCAATGCCATGTGTATGTCTATCAGTTGGTCGTTGTTGCCTTCGGCAAGCTCTATCAGCTTTTCCGATACTGGCAACATCAACTCGTACTTCAGCACACGTGTGGCACCCAATACCTGCTCCACCACACTCTCGCGATAGGCATCGCTGTCGGCATCAAATAATATCCGTGTGTTGGTTTCGTCCAACAGCTGAAAGATATAATCGTGCAGCTTTTGATGGCTCATTCGCCAAGCATCCACCGTACCCATATGTTGGTGCAGGTTGATGGCTTCTTTCAATATACTCTCGGGAGTAACGGTGGGTACATTCTTTATACGGCTGCTCATGCCTGCAAGCCAACGGTCGTTGTCGTACTGTTTGCGCGCTTTACCGTCACTCAACACCACATACGCCTCCTGTATCTCGCGGAAGTGGTAGTCGGCATGTTGCGCACCGCTGTTAGTATCGGGATGATACCTGAACGCCAACTTGCGGAAGGCGGCCTTTATCTCCTGCTCCGAAGCTACGGGTGCTATGCCCAGCACTTTGTAATAGTCTTTTATTTTAACCACCGGCATGGTCTGCAAATATACAAAATTGAGAAATGTGAGAATGTTATTATATTGCCGGAAATATCAAACCCAATGAGATACCTATTATTAATTGCCCTATTGCTTTGCAGCACAATTGCAGATGCACAATTGACAGAAAAAATAATTGAAATAAACGCTGACACAAATGTAGGTTCTTCACTAGGCAATTTTACTGCTTTTAAAAACAAGGTGTACTTCTATGCAAACGACAGCGTACATGGAGTAGAACTTTGGGTAACTGATGGGAACAGTGCAAGTATTGTTGTCGATATATGGCCGGGATATCAACATGGAACCTTTGGGGGATATGGGTTCAAGAGAATATGTGTTGTAAAAGACACTCTATATTTTGCCGGAAGATACCCAAACGTTACGGACAAAGTGATCTACAAATATGATGGACAGAACACACCAACCGTAGCAATAGATCTATCTTCCTTTTCAGGATATGCATATGAATTTGTAGAGGTAAATGGCTTAATGTACTTTGTTGCAGAGTACCAAAATTCAAAAATTGGACTTTTTGAATACACTCCTTCTACAGGTATAGTCAAACAGTTAACATATGATACCTCTACATACAAAACATATGGGTATTCAAAATTGGCGAACTTCAACAATAAACTATACTTTGCTGGTATAGGGCCTGGCAATACAGGTCCAGAACTACATGAGTACAATCCACAAAGTCAGACTTTTAATACCATATCAGAAATTGTAAAAGGTCCGGATGGCATTGGTGGTTTTAATACAATTGAGGTATATAATAACAGGCTATATTTCAGTGCAAATTTAACTAACTCAAACTCTTATTTACACCTTTTCGAGTATGATGGTACGAATCCTCCGATTGAATTTTCAAATGGATCGAATATACCTGTTAGATTTGCGTGGCCTAACCTGGCAAAAAAGTGTTATACATTTTTATACAATAAAATATACATTTCAGGGTACGACACCATTACCAAAAAATCTGACCTTTACCAATATGACCCTTCAAATAAATCATTTTACCGTATAGGTGAAGATTCCATATCGGCAACGTACGACTTACTTACATACAATCAAAAAATCTATCACTATCATTCTCAAAAAGTACGTATAAATGAGCTAAATGGACCTTCTTACAGTTTATCGTCTGTTAATCCAACAATCACTTTTTCTCCAAGTATTGCTAATAGGTATGGATATATAATACATGATGGGAAGTTAATCACTGTATCATCTAGTGCAAACAACCAAGAACTATTAATACTTTACGACTCCACTCTCTCCATAAACGATACAAAAAATCAGGCAACATTAAGTGTTACAGCTTACCCCAACCCAACAGAGGGAGATGTACAACTTGACATTACACTTAAAACATCGCAAGCATTTTCAGTATTGCTTACTGACATCAATGGACGAATCGTTTACAGAAAAGAGGCACAACTCTACTCAAGCGGCAAGCATACAATTGACATACCGACAAACAATTTACCTGCAGCCACATACATATATTCCATACAAGACAATGCGGGTACAATACTAAACAGTGGTCGACTCTTGAAACAATAAGACATTTCCATGACGAACGGAGCAATGAAACCTACGCTCTGTTCGTTAACTTTATAGGAAACCATAAGCCTATTATGAAACAACTGTTTACGCTCCTAATTGCAACATTTATTCTATCTCTGTCTGCAAATGCACAACGCTATACGTTGGACTCTTTTGATGTAAGAACAGGCCTTGGCCCTTCCAATCCATCCATGTTCACACCCTTTGGCAACAAGCTCTATTTCTTTGCCACAGATATAGTCAACTTCGATGTCATGTTCGAGACAGATGGTGTAACAGCACCTTCGTTGGTAGGCAATCCAAGCAGCACTCCCAAATCGGGCAACAACGCTGTGGGTAAGGCAGCTGTCGAGTTGGGCGGTATCATGTACTATTCAGCATCACTCAGTGCAACTGGCAGAGAGTTGTACAAATACGACGGAGTATCGCAGCAGGTGTTGGAGCTGGATGTGGAGCCCGGCACAACCGGATCCAACCCACAAAACCTGACTGTATTCAACAACAAAATATATTTTACCACCAAGGTGAGTGGCATTGTCGGTATAATGGAATACGACCCCAACACAAAAATACTGCGCAAGCTAACAGACAAATATCCCGATACGCTAACCGACGAGTTTTACCATAATGCAGCAGGCTTTTTTGTTGTGGGCAACAAGCTCTGCTTCACTGCAAAAACATCTGCAAACGGAACTGAACTTTTTGAGTACGATACCATAGCCGACACTATTCGGTTGGTGTCCGACATCAATACAGGTACGGCAAGCAGCTTACCACATGCACTGCATGTATATGCCAACAAGTTGTACTTCGCCGCCATCGATTCCGCATACGGATGTGAGCTATGGTCTTACGACGGCAGCAATGCACCTACAAGGCTTACGGATATTCAACCGGGCAAACACTTCGGTATACCATACAATGCAACATCCACACGTGTGCAGATAATAGGCTACAACGGCAACCTGTACTTTTCAGCATTATCTGACACAACGGTAAATCCCAAGCCGATGCTGTATCGCCACGAAATTGCAACAAGCAATACCACGCTGGTTTATGATAATAAGAACGGCATAGGAAACCAAGGCCCTGCGATCAACTTCATCATCTATGGCAACGATCTGTTTTATCAAGACAAGTACCTGTACTACGGAGCCATATGGACCTACGATGGTACAGATACACCGCGTGTCATCAAGTTCAACAATGGCAACACTGTAACTCGCAGTTTTTATGAACCTACCATATTCAACAAGTCCATCTACTTCAGATCGGAGAGTACGGCCAAAGGCATAGAGCTGTATAAGTTCACAGACTCCGTTGTTGGTATCGATGATGTAAAAGCATCTTCGTTGACTTCAATAGTAGCCTACCCCAATCCTACAACGGATAATGTACAACTAAGCTTTTTTGTTAAACAACCGATGGCACTCTCTGTAAACATTACCAACATCAAAGGAGAAGTGGTATACACAAAGTTAAGACAGCGCTATTCAGGAGGTAGAAATATGATAAGCATACCAATGAGTGAACTGCCCGCAGGCATGTACATCTACTCTATTGTAAATGATGGCACGGTACTTAATATTGGTAAAATTATGATGCAGTAAGCCCCTGGCCTTTACGTTTGGTAATCGCCAGTACAAATATCATTATTGTAATGATGGTCATAACAGGCAATACAGGCAGTATGTATCTGTAGATGCACCAGCTGCTATATATCATCAGCGCGTAAAACATTGCTACAAAAACAATAGGTATTAGCAACATAACACGCTCTTTTGTATTTAGCGATTTTCTGCGCAACAGATATACAACACCTACTAAAGCTATTGCAAATAAAACCAGTCGCCGTGGGTACCATTTTTCATACACTGGATTAATAGTTTCTCTAAACACATCTTTGCGGCATTGGATATCGCCTTCTTGTACATTGTAGTACATTTTAGAAGCATCGCTGAGATAGGTATGCAGGTAATAGTCGCCCATTTCGCCAATGTGAGGCATAAGCATAGTTCTAGCATTGGGTAATAAATAGCCCATAAGAAACTCGTAAGGATATTCCCGTTGAATATACAAGCCATACTTCTCCAACTTTGGCGCTACTACAAACATCTCCATAAAGCGGGGTACGGGGTTCATTACAGTCCACAGGCTGTCATTAGCTATTTGCGCCAATGGAAATAGTGGTCCGTTAGGGTTCCACAAATGTTCGGTATTAATAGCAATAATAGGATTGGATACTGTATCTGTATATGTCATAAACCTATGGTGCAGCTCGCGCAACTCAGGGTCTTTTATATACTTTGGTGCGGTGTTTATTCTGGGTAGCGCATACATTACGTTGTTAGCTTGCGTCCAGCCTGAGAAGCATGAATGTATCGGCACTCCAAAAGCCTTGTCATTCATATTCACATTCCTATTGTATGAGTACTTAAACGTGTACAGCAGTAACAGTATACCTAATGCCTTCATTACGAAACTACGTGTTGCAAACAACAATACAAATACTGAGAACAATGGATAGATAAGAGAGATGAATCGTATTTCCAAACAACAGTATAGTGCAAGGGCATGCAACAGCAGGTAAAGTATCTTCCTCTCAGAAACATAATGAAGCAGTGTTGCCAGGTAAAAGAATGTAAGTGTAGCAAAAGGAAGATCGCTATAAATAGTGTTGGCAAAGTACAATCCTGTTGGCTCTGCCAGCATCAGAAACCCGATGATTATATATAGCAGCTTATGTATTGAAAATACTATTCTAAAAACCTCAAGCAGAGAAAGTAATGACAAAAAGTAGGCAATGAACTGTAGCCATACTACTGTATTTGGCGAGCTTGAGTAGCCATGCACCCAAGACAAAAATGCCGAGTAGCCTGCAGGACGTATGCCTACGTCACCGGTACGAGCATGGTGTACATAATAGTCAGTATCCCAGGTAATGACCGGGTATGGGTAGTAATATTTCACAAACCATACCAGTAGCAAAAACAGGCCAAAGAGTATATAGCGGTGGTAATTATTTGATAGGTGCTGTTTCATAGATAAGTAATCTGAGCACAAAATAAACAATAGTTGTTAGTGTCTACCTGAAACAGCAATAACAAAAAGCGGCCTGTTAAGACAGGCCGCATCATAAAGTGTCGAAACACACTCTAATCACCACTACACTCTTCACGCGTACACTTTATTTCTTTTTGTAACCATACCTATACTTGCACTCTTTCAATGTGTTATAGGGAAACAGTCTATGCGTGAAAATGTTTGGTCGCTCGGTGTAGAAATTATTTATACCAACTATAGTAAATTACATTATGATTCAGCAAGTAAAGTGGACGGATATAAAATTCAACTTCGATTTTCCCGCAGGTAAATTCCCTGCGATAGTGGAACGTTTGGCGGGAGCTCCTGCTCGGTTGGAAGAGAAAATAAAGGACATTCCCTACTTGCTGCTCGACCAGCAACACAACGGTGGCTGGAGCATACAAGAACACGTGGGGCATTTGATAGACCTTGAGCTGCTGCACGACAAAAGGCTCGGCGAGTTCGAGGCCGGAGTGGAAACGCTATCGCCCGCAGACATGAGCAACCTACGCACCAACGAAGCGGGCTACAACGAACAAAGCATCAGCGATATACTGAAAGAGTTCAGAAAAGTAAGACGCGAGTTTGTGAAGCGAGTAAACGCATACGATGCCTCCATGCCGGAGCGTACTGCACTGCACCCAAGATTGCTTACCCCCATGCGACTGGTGGATATGCTATACTTCGTTGCTGAGCACGACGACCACCACATGGCCATCATAAGCAGGATACACAGAGAGCTTACTTAAGCCTCCGGTTCGGTCATAAATTCTTTGATGATGTCCAGCAACTCTCTTGCTGTGAATGGCTTGGTGATGTACTTGTCCGCACCGGCATCAATACCACGCTTTATATCCGCAGGGCTGCTCAGTGAACTCAGAAAAAGAAAAGGAAGCTGTTTGGTGTGTTCATGTGTTCTGACATGTTTCAAAACATCAAACCCCGAAATGTCAGGCATCATGATATCACATATTATCATGCCCAAATTCTCCGTCTCCATCAGTTTGAATGCTTGTCTCCCGTTCGATGCATAAGCCGCATCCACATTCCCTATACGAAATATCGCCCTGATCATATTGGCTATACCAATATCATCGTCAATGATCAATACCTTTTTGGCGTTGTTCTCCATTTACTTATATAACATTATACCACGAAAAATTCGTAGCCCCTCAATATGCTTGTTTGTCTGTGCTCTTATTAAGCCTATGTGGGCATTTTGGGTAGGTCTGTAAACTTGTCCACGAGCATTCTTATCCTCTGTCATTCAGTGTATACATGCTTTGCACATATGCGAACCAAAAGCCGACAATAATACCTAATTAACTAAAAACCAACGCATAACGGAACTTTAATAACAACTGAATAACAAGTCGGTAACAAGACGATAACAACAATAATTCCTCTCTATATGTCTGTATCGCGTTGTGGTGCAAAGTTACGCCAACTTTCAATACCGGCGCTCCTTTTTTCGGCCGACGGAAACCGCATGAAAATCAATAGCGACGCAGGTTCCGCCACACTTCCAATAACCTCTCGTTAACAACCGGTTACGCATTTTTTATTATACATTTGTGGATGGCAAAAAGTTTATTTGCCAATAAAAAAATCACAACGATATGAAAAAGGGATACATACCCGTCATATTATTACTGACCGTTCTACTCGCATTCTCTTCCTGCAAGCGCAGGTGGATGTGTAGCTGCACTTTTGTAGGAGCTCAAGATACCGTTGTTACCCGCGAACTTAGAGGATACAACAAAAGAGGTGCGAACGAGGTTTGCAAATCCGACGAATATTCTTCAAACGGAGCCACTACCATCACCTGCAATGTATATTGATACAATACTGTATTGATTAAATACGTTTACTTTGCAGTATGATGCACAAAGGTGTCCGTTATTCCATATTGATCGTAATGATATTGTTGGCTTCTTGCAGCAAAGACTATCAGTGTGTTTGCACGGTACAAGACAGTCCCACATCAGCATCGGCGGCAAACACCAATACCGCCAACCTGGCCGGATACAGCAAAGACGGTGCGCTGGACGCTTGCGAATCAAGAGAAAGGTTCAGTGTTGATTCCGTAAAGATAAATTGCCAATTGCAGTAGCTTAGTTGAACTTGGCCATCGAGTCTTGATTCAGGTTCGGCCTTTCCACCACTTTCATTTGCTCCACAAACAGTATGAAGCTGTCATCGTCCATCCTACAACTGTGCATGACAATGTCGTAACTGCGCGGTATGGTAAAATCACTTCTTATGGCAAGCAGAAATCGCTCTCTGTAAAACACGGGTATGGCAGGATAAATATGCTTCCATTGCATGAATGCTTCCCCCGTTAAGTCCCTTACAAATTGTTCAAAATCTTCGTAACGCAACATATAACCAATTATAAATCTACGTGCTACGCATCCGTAGGGTTGTTAATGAGATGTTAACGGATTGTTAGGATTTTCGGCCGATGCTACGTTTTGATGACAAAACACGTGCTCATAAACCTTAACTTACAGTGACGAAATACCTCCTATGAAGTACCTACCGTTACTTGCCATCCTACTACTTTTTACCTCTTCGGCCTCCGCTCAAACATATAGCTATGTACCCATACCCTCAGACAGCGCATCGTGGCGATATGCCCGTGTCAACGAATATCAATTGGGCGTTGGGCATCGTGGTTTCAAGAACCAACACGCCTATGTGACATTTGCCGGTAGAGACACTGTAATGGCGGGGCTTACCTATCACATCATGGACTTGTACAGCGCACAAGACGACAACGGCTACTTCTTTGGCAACGGCGGCATGCCCCCACCAATGGAGATGGGCAAGCAGAACTTCAACATATACTTACTGCAAGCCGGTAAGAAGGTGTACAGCACAAGCACGCCACAACCCATAGATACAAATACCGCAAAGCCCATGCTCGACTTCTCAGTCGGACTTGGTGGCAATGTTTTGGGAAGAGATACAGCAAAAGACAGTGTCACATTAATCGATACGGTAACGGTGAACGGAACATTGCGCAAACGTTTCATCATGAACAACGATGCCATACCCAATGCAGACACCATCATAGAAGGTATAGGCAGCACCAAGTGGGGGCTCAACTTCGACAACTACCTTGGTGGTTTGTATTCTGTGGATGGCAAACTGTTCTGCATGACCGAGAAGGGACAAACCTTGTACAGCTATTACGGCACTTGTCCCGAATATTGGCCGCTGTCTTTGGGAGAGACTGTAAAGGTGCAAGACAACATCTCAGTTTCACCCAACCCATTTGGCAATGAACTAAAGCTTACACTAAATGAGGAGGCATCCGTTACCATGTACAATGTATCAGGGCAAGTTTGTTACAACAAATTGTTGCAGGCAGGCACACACCTAGTAGATACGCACCGGTTGGATGCGGGTGTATATTTCATAGCCATACAAGGAGCTACAGAAACAAGGCATTTGAAAACCATCAAGCGCTAACGCACCACAAACTGTTTCACAGTATACTCATCGCCGCAAGACAAATTCAAAAAGTACATACCGGTTTGTAGTTGAGCAAGTTGTATCTGCCGGTTGTATTGTTCGTCGGCTTTTTCACTCCAACGCATTACCACTCTGCCCTGCATATCTGTAACAGCTCCTTGCAGTTCACCTTCAGCTTTCCATTTGGCTTTTATGTTCAGTATACTCTGTGTTGGGTTGGGATAAAGCGTCAATGCTACATTTTGTATTTCCGACATTTCAGGCACACTCAGTAACGTGTCATAATTGTATATCAGCAGTTGGTCGCCATAGCTGCTACTACCGGCAGAGTGTGTATGATAATACTTGGTTTTCAGATTACCGGTGTTTGTATAAGTATATGTTTCAGAGAATATCAATGTGGGCGAACTTGAATAATATATCCTTCCTGTATCGTTGAGCATGTTACCTGCACCATCATAATCATACTCATGAGTTTCGTACACAAAGCCTGTTTTGGTTCTTGCAGTATCTGCTATTAGTCTGTCATTAATGTCATAGAAATAGGTTGTTACCAAACCGCTATCGTATTTTGACAAAGAGTCCTTCCATATTTTCTGCAACCGCTCTACAAGCAATCCCGATGTATTGTACTTGTAGTAGTAATTGATGGCGTTTCTGAATATTGAATCCGTCCATCTTTGTACTCTAGCGCTATCCGATGTCACCCTACCGTTTGCATCGTAGAAGTGGTACCATTTTTCATATGAGGTGTCCACTCCGGGTTTGTAATAGGCACTCTCTTCCAATATCAACCTATCCTTCACATCATAGGTATTAACGTAGTTTCGTATTAAGCGTATTGGTCCCGGAGTTGTCGCACTTGCTCTTTCGTAATGCCTTAGTGTGAGCAGTTTATTGCTTAGTGTATAGGTAAAACTATCACTTAAATTGAGTCCTACACCATCGTACTGATTGAATACCTGCACATTGTTTTTAGCATCGTACATTCTGTACTCTCTAAACAACAACGATGCTCCACTTTTTACATTATACACTTTTAATGAATCGTACAGTATCGTATCATTCATCTTATTGCTGCCACGACCGGTGGCAAAATAATAGTGTATGGAATCATCAACCTTTCCTGAGGATACAGGAGTATTTATCTTGACTCTGTTCTTAAGCTTCAGAGTCTGCGCGTCTGCATTGAAAGTGATCAGCGCCATGAGAGCAATAAAGAGCAACTGTAGATAAGAGCATTTCATAAGGATTCTTTGCGGTTTCACATTATGATATAATGCAATATACCGAATACCCTCGGGATTATCGAACCATGAACTGCTTCACAGCATACTCATCTCCGCAAGACAGGTTCAAAAAGTACATGCCGCTTTGCAGGTGAGTGAGCTGTATCTGTTTGGTGTATTGTTCGTTTGTTTTATCACTCCATCGCATCATCACTCTGCCCTGCATATCGGTAACACTACCATCCAACGCTCCTGACGCTTTCCATTTGGCTTTTATATTCAGTATACTCTGTGTGGGGTTGGGATAGACTGTAATATCCCTCTGCTTCATCACTGTTTCGTCTACACCGGCAGGCCAATAGTGTTCGTAGTAATAATTGTAATTGTGACGACTTGTGTCATTCGCATATTGCACTTGAATATGCTGCTCAATATATCCTGCTGAATTATAGGAGTAGTCGTCTACTACCTTTTTAGTTGCATAGTAATCAGCGGTTGTCTTTTTTAATAATCGAGATGGATAATATTCATATACAATACTGTAAATGGGAGCTCCTTGTGTCTGATATCTGTTGTCATACAATTCTGTTTTTATTATCAGTCCGCTGCTATCAAACGTCGTAAACCCTATTGTTGTAGTATCATATTTGCTTGTAGTGTTATTGTAGTTGTAACCATATGCAGTTCTTTTACCGGAAGTATCATAGAAATATTCAGTTTTACCGGAATGGATACCGGAGGGGCCGGTAAGAGGTGTAAGACTTGTACTATCAAAAATAATCCTGCCTAAACTGTCGTATTCGTACCACTCTTGAACGTCAAAGTTGATCGGTGTATTATTGGGCCAATAGTGCAGCTCACCGTAATATGCAAGCCTGCCTCCTGTATCGTAATCATATTTGAATTGTCTGACAATATCATTTCCCGACATAGAACCGGGCTTATACATTACCTTATCTGAAACAAGCCCTTTGGCATTGTATAATATCACTGTATCTGTAGTATAACTACTGATTGGCGACGGGCTTTCGATAATGCGAGTCAACCTGTTTACAGAGTCATAACTACATACTTTCACGATACCATTCGGAGCGTAATGAGGTGCCCTTCCCGCCGGGTGAACAAAACTGTAGCCCCACATAGAGTCAAAAGAGATGGTATCTGCCATTATACTGCTACCTCTGTCGTGCTTGTAACTATACTGAAATCGTGTTGAATCTTTTGTATCAATACTAGGTGATACATACCTATGAGCAATGGCTACCACACGCCATTTCATTTGCGCATATGCTTGGGGGGCTGTCATCATGGTGAAGAAGGCCAATGCGATAAGGAGCTTTTTCATAGGGGCTGTCATCGGTTTGAAATATTACTGTTAAAATTAACATAATTGATGCATGGAAAAGACTAATGCTTAGCCGCAGCTTAATAACTTGACAATACCAAGACAATTGAGCACGGCATAGCTCCAATCCCTCTATTTGTGTACCTTTAGTCATTCACTGAAAATCCCCGTATAGGTATGGCCAAGACGCGTGTTCTGTTTATTGTTTTCTGTTTATTGAGTGTATTGTCTGCAACTGCACAAAACGGCTTCATCAATTACGATGTGGCCAACGGTTTTGCAAGTGCTGCGCCACAGTATCTTACCGCACACAACGGTAGGCTCTACTTTTTCGCCAACAACGGATCAAGCGGACGCGAGTTCATGTACATAGAAGACACCAACAAAGCAGTACTGCCACAGAACTTGGCAGCGGGTAACAAAAACGCCATCGGTAATGGATACAAAAGGCCGATAGCAGGCATGGGCAGCAAAGTGTACTTCACATCCACCAATGGCTCGGCAGGCGAAGAGGTGTTCATGTACGACGGCACAACCGTAAAGCTGATAGCAGACCTTACATTCGGGCCCGATAGTTCTCGCCCCGATTACTATACACCACTCAACGGCAAGCTCTACTTCATAGCCACCACCGCTGCAGGCGGTACAGAGCTGTATGAGTACAACGAGGTGAACTTCCCGAAGATGGTTACCGACATCAACCCCGGCGCTGCAAACAGTGTATCGGGTCCGGTGATAGCATTCGACAATAAGATATTCTTTGTGGCCACCACAAGTGCATATGGTTCCGAGCTGTGGTTTTACGATCCTGTTGCCGATACTTCGGGACTGGCGGCTGATATAGACACAGGTGTGGCATCCTCCAATCCTGCAGACTTTACTGTCATCAACGGCAAGTTGTACTTGAGTGCATCCACTGTAAAAAACGGTCGCGAAATGTATGAGTACGACGGCAGCAACGCACCTACTATGCTGACAGACATCAGCCCGAGCGGCCTTAGCAGCATTTCTCCTTCGTACAGCAATGCCTTTGCTTGGTACAACAACAAGATATACTTCGCAGGAAGAGATACCTTCGGACAAACACATGTGCACAGCTACAATCCGGCTAACAGCGATGTGAAGTTGGAGTTTAAAATAAACACGAACGGCAGCTCACAACCGCGCGACTTTGTGGTGTACAACAAGCAACTTTTCTTCACCGCCAACGATGGATCCAAAGGTTTTGAACTGTATCACTACGACAGCACAGGCACAATGGCCTCACTCGTGGGCGACCTTTGCGACGGAGCGAACGGCAGCTTCCCTATGGAGCTTACACCCGTGGGCGACAATCTGTTCTTTGCAGGTAACGATTGCAATTTGGGTATTGAAGTGATAGCCTTCAATTATAAAAAGGTAGGCATTCAAGACATTGCACTTCCACAAGAAATAAGCGTGTATCCCAACCCTGTACAGGACGAACTGCACATCAACTTCACGCTGCAACAAAAGCAGCAAGTACCTGTTACACTTACCGATGTGTATGGACGTACCGTTTATTCAACTACCAAAGAATATTCCGCAGGCGCACAACGCATCGCCATTCCTATGAGTGGACTGGCAACGGGTGTATACATCTACAATGTGGGTGGTAGTGCCGGCAAAGTTGTGAAGGAGTAGTATCACCCTCTTATCATTTGTTCAGGCACAATATGCAGTTTCACTTTGGGCTCTGTGCTGTCGTTATAGAAGAAATGTATGCTCCAGCAGTCTGCTCCACATCCCCCCAATGCTTCTTTACACGCCGGCAGTAGTATTTGATAAAAACGGGATAATATCTTCTTTCGGTCCTTACCGGTAGACAATTTAAATTTAGCGGATACTTCTTCAGCCACTTTGGGATCATTGCATTCAATGGTCACAAAATACTTTACAGGGCAATGCGCTTCGGCAAAGGCCATCATCTCCGATATATTGTGCGGCGCATATATGCCTTGCAATAAAAAGTCTCCCTTAAAGGTCATCTTGGGCACTGTGTCCAGCCATTGTTTCAATGATTCATGTGATGGGGTTGCCAACCAATGCCTGATGAGTGTATAAGTTTGCATATATGCCTGTCCTTCCAACAGACGTTCCTTTATCATCATAAAATACTTACCATGGCGTGCATGGTCGTGTATGGCTATCATCTCCGCATATAGGCCACCATCTTCTATGCTGGGCCACCCGTGTTCTTGCGTATAGTTATACAGCGTTTCAAAATGGATGGAATCCGTTAAGCGCATTTTTGTATTCATTCGCTTATACACACTCATATCTCCCGCCATCTCCAACATTTTACGCACTTCCTGATCTTCGTTGAACATCCCCTCAAACATCAAGAAGGTTTCATTCTTATTATCGTACGCTTCGGTAAATCGTTTGCGATATGCTTGCTTTAGTTCATCCTTTACGGGCAGTCCAAACAGATACTCATCAAGGTTGGCCTTATTGTACCCTTCGCGCATCAGTTGATATGGATTCACATATTGCAAGTACATGGCTACACTGTCGCTTTTGTTCTCTTTCGAGAGTCGGTATATGTTGTTGTAGCTGATAAATGTATTGGGAGAGTCGCTATGCTCCAAGCGTTCCAATTGTTCTGGAGTAAGGGTGTCGCGCACCGCACGCCTGAGTTGCGCATCCGCATAAGAAGTGCTTGCAAGAACAAGCAGGAGTATGGGTATCAAATAGCGCATAACAGGTGGGTTTGTCATTTAAAGATATATATTAACAACGTCAATATCAGTGCGTTGAGTATGATTAAGCCTTATTAATTCATACTTATATTTTTTCCCATATCTTTGAGAGATACACATACCCGCCGTCCCAACAGCGGATAAAGGAAGTATTTGTATTTTGTAACAGAAACAAGTAAACGTATGAAAAGAATTTTTACCCTTGTGTGCTTAACTCTGGTTGCTCAATTCACGAGCATCAACAATGCCGATGCCACCATATATACGGTGGTGCAGTCGGGCCCTTGGTCTGACTCCAACACTTGGCAAGGTATGAACAGGCCCCCTTGGACCATTACCGCCGGCAACGAGGTGATCATAACAGGTCCTTTCAACGTGATACTGGACTCAAGTGTGACCTTCACAGGCGTAGGGTCTAAATTGGAACTGAATGCAGGTGCAAAAATATTACCGGGTATAGACCCCACTTACTTTTCCTTCAATGGTGGCGAACTGTTGGGTGATGGAAGTATAGACGTTGACAGTGTTTATGCCAATTTCTCTACAGGTGGTGGTTTCGGATTCACCGGAACATTGTTTGCCAACAATTTTGTTTATGCAGCTTTAACCTCTTCTCAGTTGGTGACCTTGGATATCAGAAAATCGCTGATACTGAGAACAACCGTCGATCTGGGACCCGGTACTCTCGAAATTGAGAACGGCTGTACCATCTACTGCGAAGGCGGAAGCATACCTTTGGTCAGCCCATCGCAGATAAATCTATTCCAACCATACCACGTGGTATACAGAAATGCTGCCACAACAACAGGTAAAGAACTTACAGGTATCAATATACTGGATATAGAAGTGGCTTCGGGTTTGGGTAACACCGTTACATTGTCTACCCAACTGAAGATACAGACCACATTGAAATTGACTTCAGGCACACTTGACCTGAACGGCAACAGTTTGATATTCGAACCATTCGGCAAACTGTCAGCAGGCGGTGCAGGAGATATAGCCAGCACAAGCGGTGCCAGCATACGTGTAAATGCCAACAGCGGCCTTGACGATGCATTGCGTTTTTCCACCACTGCCAACACCATAGACAGCTTGGTGATCAACTGCAGCGGCACAGGTGCCAAAGTGAAGATCGCCGGAGATGTGAACGTAAATGTCATTTGCCAATTGCAAGCCGGTATGGTGGAGCTGAATGATGCAACACTTTTCATCACCACAGGCGCACTACTTTCGGGTGGCGACAACGCCAACCACTTCTCCACACTCGGAAAAGGCAAACTGGCACAACACGTGGCTCCCAACCAAACAAGAGTTTACCCTGTGGGTACAGGTACGGAATACGCTCCTGCATCAGTTAAGGGCAACCCCAACAACACACAAGGCATGGTACTCGTAAGTGCTCGCGAAGAAGTACTTTCAAACGGTACATACGGATACAATATCGACGACAAGCAACCGATGGTAAAGCACACTTGGACTATAAGCAGTGCCATCACCGCAACGCTCGATTTGGATATAGAATTGTTCTGGCATGCATCTCAAGAGATCAACTCTTTTGACAGAAGCAAGTGCTACATAGCCAAAAACAGCACAGGTACTTGGGACGATTTAACACCAAGCGGAGCCACCACACAAAACGGTATGTTCCGTCAAGTAAGGGCAGGCTTGTCATCGTTGAGTGAGTTTGCGGTGTTCGACCAAAACACAGCATTGTCTGTACAAGAACTGAACAAGCAAAACAACATAAGCATCTACCCTAACCCGGCACACAATGTGTTGCATATTGACGGCAAGGCCGACGGATATGCCACCATATACAGCATCACAGGTCAGGCTATCGTTACCACCAACATCACAAAGGGTGACAACAGTATAGACATCAGCCACCTGCCTGCAGGCAACTATCAAGTGAAGATAGATACCGACGAAACGACAACACATCGTTTCACCAAACAATAGAACGTCTATTTAATCATATATTGCAAAGCAGGCTTCGGCCTGCTTTTTTTATTGCTACACAGGTTTTTCGTAACTTAACCTACTGTTTTTCAAACACCCCTTTAATAATACTTGAGTATGAGACCAAACCTTTACACGATAGTTCTTATTACCCTATCCTTGTTCGGCGTAACCATTTCTAACAATGCTTATGCCATCATATACAAAGCCGTAAGCTCAGGCAGTTATTCAAGCAACAGTACATGGCAGGGAGGTGTGGCTCCTGGATACAACCTCACAGACGATGTCATTGAGGTATCCTCAGGTGTTACAGTTACACTCACAGGCGATGTTTCCATAGCGGGCAATGCCGGTGGCTTGATGGTGGATGGAAGCCTTACGGGCAATACATTTGACATATACCTCACAGGTGGACAATTCTCCGGTATGGGCAGTATAGATGTAGACAGTTTTTCAGGGGATTTCACAGCAGGTTTCAACTTCAGTGGCAACCTTACCGCACAAAAAATGGAAGGTGCAACCATAGTGGTACATCAACCCGCCACCTTAACGATAAGCACACTACACTTGGCAGGCAAAATGGAAATGAGTGACGGAACGCTGAAAGTAAACAACGTATATGTACACGGCACTACAGGCAGTATCAAAACACCGTCGTTGATAATTACCAATACGGGCAGTATACAATCCACAAGCATAACATCAGGATACGATCTATACTATGTGGATGGAAGTGCGGAAACCGGTTCTGAATTATTGACAACCAATGCCCAAAACATATACGTCAACCCCGGTACAGGAGAAAAAGTAAAACTCAACGGTAACCTTACCATCTATATGGGGATATATCTACAGTCAGGTTCTTTAGACCTCAATAACAATAACCTAACTGTTTCTTCAGGAGGTTTTTTTGGACACGCAAGCGGTGGCAATATAATCTCCAACTCATTTTCTGAGATACATATTATTGGTGGTGTGACAAAAATTGGCCAAATTAACTTCCACCCAACCTTGAACACTGTAAAGATATTTAGGATGTCTATGGTTTCAAATGGAAAAGGCACCGTTAATATAGGCAGTAACATGAAAGTGAGTACTGAATTGAAACTGACAAGAGGCATAATTGTTGCAGATGGCAAAATAACACTCGTATCGGGTGCGACCATCAGTGATGGTAATGCTGAAAGTTATGTTGATGTTCTTAATGGAGAATTAGTGCAAGATGTTGATGCCAACGTCACCAAAACATATCATGTAGGTAACAGTGTCGACAACAACTACACTCCTGTAATCGTAAAAGGTAACAGTGCACATACACCTGGTCAATTGGGTGTATCCATCAACAACAAAGTACCGTCAGCCGGTACAACAGGATATGACTTATCCCAAACAAAGCCGGCTATCAAACATACTTGGATATTAAGCTCAACATCAACCACCAAAGACTTCCAACTTACCGTTCAATGGGGTGGCGCATTGGAGGTAAACTCCTTCAACCGTGGCAACTGTTTTGTATCACAGTTCAACGGTACCTATTGGGATTCCGTAGGCAATGCACCTGCAATCAATATTGGCACCAACGAGTTTGCACAAACAAGAAACTTCACATCCGTAGGTTTGTTCACTGTGCTTGATGACAAGTACACACTCTCTGTTGAGAATCTTGCAAAAGAAAACAGCTTCGGAGTATACCCTAATCCTGCAACAGATGTGCTGCACATTGTATCAAAAACAAATGTCGCTGCCACTGTGTATAACATGAACGGACAAGCCGTTAAAAATCAAAACATTCGTACAGGCGACAACCGTGTTGATATATCTTCTTTACAGTCGGGCATGTACATCATCAAACTGAACGGCGAACACATTAACGCCATTAATAGGTTCATAAAACGCTAACCTCAATTATACTTTTTATTTATAATGCCGACATTGATTTGTCGGCATTTTTTCGTGCCAAACTTTTCTATGGTAACATATTTTCTTCAAACGGATTGATTGACAGTGCGAAGAAATTATAATCAAAAACTTTGCGCACTATATACCGTCTCTATTAAATAAGAAATGCTGATAGGTTTTGTCATTTTAATCTCTCGATGTTAAGGCACCTCTAACTACTTACAACAAAACAGCGGAGCTTTGTGTAATATATAGTAGCAATCTGACCATCATTGTTCAACAAGCTAAATGAAATGCTATGACAAAAACGACTACGCAGTTCAGACTTGTTTTGTTGCAGGCAGTTGCAGTACTGCTCTTTTTCAATACCGCTTCTGCAGCAACATACACGGCTGTAACATCAGGCAACTACAACGCAGCAAGTACTTGGCAGGGAGGATTGGTTCCTCCAACATCCGTTTCAGGAGACAACATTGTGATACCGACAGGCATTGGTGTTCAACTCAACCAAAATGTTGAATTGAAGTCCGGCGCAAGTCTTACGGTGATAGGTTCACTGGTATCAACCACAGGCAACAGCTTATCGATCGTCAACAGTTCACTCACAGGCACGGGCAACATCACTGTAGACAGTTTTGCGGCCAACTTCACAACAGGCTTCACTTACACGGGTACTCTTACAACCAAGATATTCAACAGTAGCAATGCTGTGATAGGTGCTGCGTCCAACATTTTTATTTCCGAAAAGCTATACCTGCGCGGTGGCACCATGGCCATCAATGCGGGTTCTGTTACACTTACAGGTACCAACAACACCATCATTGTGGAAGGTGGCAGTGTTACTGTAAGCGGCGCATCATTGTCACTCACCACCGATTACAATGTCATTTACCAAAATGCAAACGCCACTACGGGCCTTGAGCTTTCGGGCTCGGGGCTGAAAAATATTGATGTGAATGTAGGTGGTGGCAAAACAGTATCCTTGGGTGCAGACCTTGTGGTGAACGGTACACTGAATCTTACATCGGGTACACTATCGCTCAACAACAACAACCTTACTTTCAATGCAACGGGCAACCTCGGTGCAGGTGGTGGTGGTGTGTTTTACAGCACATCAGGCTCTGACATTACGGTCAACTCAACGACAGGACTTTCAGACAACCTACGTTTCACCACAGGTGGCAACACGGTTGACGACTTTACCATCAACCTTGGCGACAGTACAGCCAAAGTAGGTATAGAGAGCGAAACCAACGTTTCAGGCACTTTGTCTTTGCAATCGGGTCGCGTGGATGTAGACAACAACAAACTTGCGTTGCAACCCGGAGCAATGGTCAGCGGCGGTTCCGCAAAATCTTATGTTATAACATCGGGTGGCGGTTCTTTGGCCATGCAAGTGACGGGCGGTTCCGCAGAAACTTTTCATGTAGGTACCAACAACCGTTATACACCCGCCACCGTCAACTCTGTATCAGGTTCGGTAAATAGTGTGTTTGGTGTAAGTGCGTTCGGCGATGTGAAAGCAGTTGGCTCAACCGGAGAAACTGTTGCAGCCACACAGCCTGTTGTCAGTAACACATGGATGATAGCACCCAATACAGCTACAGGTGTTACAGCAGATATAGAATTGTATTGGCATGCGGATATGGAGGTGAACAGCTTCAACAGAGCCATGGCATACATATCGCACTACACCGGTGGCAATTGGGATACGTACGGAGCCGCGGCTGCTACGGTTGCAAGCAATGGCATGTATAAGATAAGCCGTATGGGGCTAACATCGTTCAGTCCGTTTGCAGTGTTCGACCAAAACACAAAAGTATCTGTCAACAACATCACAGCAGACAAGGGTGTAGACATTTACCCCAACCCTGCAAGCAATACATTGTATATACGCAATGCAAGCAATGCTACGGCAGAGATAGTAAACATTGCAGGAAAAAAAGTTTTAAGCACGGAGGTAAGTAACAATACCGGTATAGACATTTCCACATTGAGTAACGGGTTGTATTTCATCCGTCTATCGGGTGACGATGTGAAAGCGACTTTCAAATTCATCAAAAGACAGTAGTAGTTGCGTAGTCTATACGTTTCGTAAGCAAAAGGCGGATGCAATGCATCCGCCTTCCCTTTGTTTGTTTGTTCTGTGTAATCAACCCTTGTTTAATATACCCGTTCACCCTTTAGAACAATACAAATGTAGATACACGAACCGGAATTATCTGTAACAAAAGTCACCTGTTGACATGATTTTTGTCATATTTTGATGTAGGCACATGAAAAAACCGCAGCCTCTCGGCTGCGGCACAGGATAAGACAAAGTCTTTAACAACTACTGAATATTTAACGTTCGATTGTCGGTTTTATTGTTTTGAGACCACTCCTCATTCACTTACAAGTAGTATGTCTCGTGCTTACACAACATAAAAATGAAAAAATAACGGATCATAAAAATAAAAGCGGTAAGAATGACGTAACTTGAATGTAGCAACCACCCCGGTATGGACAAAACATCACTGATAGCCTATTCGTTGCCTACCCTCTTGGCAGTAGGCATAGTCGTTTACCTCATCATGCAATGGAGGAAGAAGCGTTTCTAACGCCCGTGTTTGTGAAACCGCACACCGACATTTGTTACCGGACCTATAGTATTGTATTGCCCCGTTACATTATTCATAAAGCCAAGCATATTGCTTAGAGACACACTGCTGTATCACTTATCAATCCTTTGCGTTGATTATCCTAATACCGATGTTGGTGGTCAGGGTGTATACGTAAAAGTAGTTTTCGAATGTGGTTGTCGGACCTACAATCAACGGCTGTATATTGTAATCGTTGAACCTACCATTCATAAATCTTAGGCTTTCGCTGATGTCAACAGCCACCTTTTTGCCAACCTGTATCACATATCCTGCATCCAAGCCTGTAAGGCCTTTGGCAAAGCTTCCGCTGTATCCAAACCCATCTTCTGCAAAGGCACCACCCAATACCAGACCTGTATACACATAGCTGTTATCGAACTTAGCCACCTTATAGTTGAAGAAGAAATGTGGACAAACAAATGCAGTTCCACTTCCGTCAATCACATCTGTTCCCGTACCTGCGTCGGATATCAGGCTAAACTCTACACCACCGCCCACTTGCAGACGATTTCTATCTGCAACGAACCTGACTTTGGCACTCGGGCCAAACAAGCTGTTGTCTACAAAAAGGTCGTTCTCAAACCTTGCCCAAGAATATCCGAACGAGGGTGCAAACTGAAAAGTGGTTTGTGCTTGCAGCGTTGCAGGCAAAAGAATCATCAAAGCAATAAAGAGATTACGCATACCGTTTACAGGTTTTCTACTTATCTGCAATTTCTGTACCAAACACTACAACTTGAACCTAAAACCGACATTGGTGCTTAAGAAGCTGAGCGTATATCTGTCTATGGCTATGTAATAAAAGCTGTAATTCACCACCCTGTCGGTATTGATATTGTACCCGATGGATAGGTCTTTTTTGCTGCCGACAGATGCTATGCGCAATTCCTCATGTACACCCACACTTATTTTATTGGTGATGTTCACCATCAGGCCAAGGTTGGCACCTGCCATTATACCGTTGCCCTTACCACCGTAGTTGATGTTGTTGCTCGACAACATATAACCAAACATGGCTCCACCGTATAGAGTGATGAGGTCTGCAGCGAGATCTCTTTTCAAATTCACAAACATGTTGGGTGTGATGTAAGGTGCAGCTATTTTTTCATCTGTGGCTCTGTACCCAAAACGCGGTGCTTGGCTCAATACCAACGGATTGTTGCTTGCATATGCATAATTGGTATCCACTGTCTGGCGTATCATATCACCCTTCAGCGAGCCTATTTCCACACCCGCACCTACTTGCAATATACTCACATCCACCGCCACGTTTATGGCGATGTTCATACCCTTGAACTTTGCATCGTCACCTGCAAATCCTGTACCTCCCGCAATGTTTTGGGTATAATTTATTTTGCTGAACGAACTGTTGAAACCACCCGATAGGCCTACCGATATCTTAGGTTGTGCCAAAAGGCTTACAGGCAATAGTGTAAGAATGAAGACTAATAATCTTTGCATTGTTTATAGGTTTTTCTTGCTGCAATATATCTTATTCAAAATGCACCACCAAGCCAAAGCTTAATGTCACATACTTAAGCGCAAAGCTTTCCACCATCAGCTCTCTCAAAGCAGGTTGCAGGTCGTTACTGCCATCGTACCCCGTACCTGTGAGTTTGGTACGGCGCCATCCCAAGCCAAGGTCAAGTCCCGTGATGTCGTCTATGTAAAAAACCATACCACCCGTAAGACCCAAGTACCAATTCACCGCTGTTTCTCTGTACAGAAGTCCACTGCGTGCCACCATCATACCCGTTACACCTCCACCATACAGATACTTGCCTTCTCCCAATATCCATTTCACATTCGTGAGCATATACACATTGGCGTAGGGCGATGCAAACTCCTCCCAACTCTCACTCCATCTTTTGTGTACCTGTCCAAATATGTTGGTGAATGTATCTCGTGTTTCCACCTTGCCCGACATCTTGCCCACTTCAATGCCTCCTCCACCTTCAAGCCATTTCTGTTTCATGTCCCAAGTAAATGTTCCACGAAGAAAAAAACCTTGACCCAAACCCTGTTGTTGCAGATTATCGTCACCCGATACACGAACAAATGACACACCCGGTGAAAAGCCTATGTGGTGCGCTTCTTGCGCATGGCAATAAAAAACAGATAGAAACAAAGTTAGGGCAAGCAGGGGCAGCTTCATAAGGTATGTAACGGTTACGATATCAAATATAGTATACCTATTACAGCTTGTTATAATTGTAAAACGTTTTACTACATTTTTCACAGTCTTGTGCATGACTCATTTTACAAGACTGTTGTTCATCACAAAACGGGCATATCGTAACTATGCTTTTACAAACAACACATTGTTGTACCGACTTTGTAGTCTTTCTTCTGTTGTTGTAAAACCATATATCAACAAAGACATATTTCATCGGTAACAACCAAGTCAAAATATCGGTCATTAGATAAGCACGACGTGATGCCTTACTTCCTACAAAGTATCTTTTGTGCTTTGTACTACGGTTACATTTATGACAATACAGCTTTGCCATATTGTAAATTACAAGATTTACTTCTCCTTCACAAAACGCTTGGTGGTACAGGATACCAATTTTTCGATACCTCTACCCGCTCTCGCCCATACGGCGCACTTCATCGCGAAGGTTCTTCAGCCAGTGCATATCGTATTTCTTGTTTTCCGATTTGCTGTACTTACCCTTTGGTGGAGTTTCGGGTATATGTATCGGTAGCGGTACTGATTTCTCCGTAGTGGGTGCATCATGATTGATGGTACCTGCGGGATTGTATGCTCGCGGATCTTCCTTGGTCGTATCTCTATATCTGAACCATGCTGCAAAAT
>JACJXR010000014.1 GCA_020636505.1 Chitinophagales bacterium
AGGTCCAACCATCAACTCTATTCGTACAGGCGGTTCGGCGCTTTCTTCCATACATGAAGTCCATTCCAACTTTGCCTGACGATCCAGGGAAATCAAAGTGTATCGGTCACATCGTCCACGACCGTTCAGCACGATCACCTCATCACCGGTTCGCTTGCGCAAAACCTTGGTCAAGTGACGGGTTTCTTCGTCCGGCAAGAATACGGTCTGCTCACCACCATCCTGATGATAAAAATACTGCATCAGTTTGCCACCTCTGATTTTGCTTCGGACCGAACTGCGAACATCAGCCCAAAACCTACCACAAAAATACTGGCCAAAACCAGCACCGATGGGCGCATATTCCCATCAAACACGCCGGTCACAAATCCGAAAAGAAAGGGCCCTATGATCAGTCCAATTTTTTCCAGTACGTCATAAAAACTAAAAAATGACGCATGCTCTGTAGTTTCCGGTAGCATCTTTGAATAAGTGGATCGGCTCATGCTTTGAATGCCTCCCATCACAAAACCTACAAGGGCCGCCAATCCATAAAACTCCATTGGAGTGTGGATGAAATAGGCGATCATACACACTGCAAGCCATATAGTAATGGCAATGCGGATCACCCAGAAATTACCTATTACCTGCGATAATCGTGACATAAAAATCGCCCCAACTACCGCAACCAACTGGATCAGCAAAATACTTAAGATTAAACCACTCGTATCTTCAGTGCCATCTTCTTTCAACGGCCAATCAATCTCACCCGCTGCAAACATAGGAGCAAGTTGCATTATGGTTTGAACTCCCATATTAAACACGAAAAAAGCCACTAAATATCTAGATAGATTTTTATGATGAACAAGCTCCCGCCAAACCCTCCTTAGTGCTTGATACCCTTTCAATAGATACCGCTCAGACTTCGTGATGGTTTTATCATATACATTTGACGGCAATCTACTGTAGGTGATTTGTGCAAATCCGGCCCACCACACTCCTACTGCAAGAAAGCCATACCTAGAAATTGTATCCTTAGGAATATCGGTCAGAATCATTGTACCAATAATACACATCAGCAGTATTACACTTCCTATATAACCAAGTGCATATCCTTTCGCGCTAAGACTGTCCTGCCGGTCTGGTGTGGCAATCTCAGGCAAGTACGAATTATAAAAGACAAAGCTTCCCCAAAAGCCAATGCTGGCAATGAATGGTGACAACATACTTAACTCAAGGTTGTTTGGATCAAAGAAATAAAGAGAAACACATGCGGCCGATCCCAGATAACAGAAGAACTTCATATAGCCCTTCTTTGAACCTGACGAATCTGCAATTCCGCTTAACAATGGTATCAACAATGAAACAACAAGAAATGATGCCGATAGAACGTAAGAGTATAGCTCAATATTTACGAACTCCCTCCCAAAGAATTGCACGTAACCTTTCTCTTTCCCATTTACGACCTTAGTGCTGTGAACGGCATTCAACTCATAAAAGATCGGGAAGATGGCGGACGTGATCACCAAATTGTATGCG
>JACJXR010000002.1 GCA_020636505.1 Chitinophagales bacterium
ACCACAGTAGTAGTACCCAATCCGTAGAACTGTGGAGCATTACTGTATGTGTTACCTATCGTGCAGTTGTCAGATATACTAAGTATGCTGTTCCAGTTGATTTGGCTATTAGGCACATTACAGTTGCTACCCGCTTCCACAACAAGGTCGGCACCTGCATTTATTGTTGGAGGTGTTATATCTTTTACATTCACATTGTAGGTGCCTGTAGTTTGCTGCCCTAAGTGGTCGGTAGCAGTAACAGTTACAGTTGTATTGCCCAATGGGAATACAGGAGGAGCATTGTCTGTTACAGAGACAAGACTACAATTATCAGATGCTATCGGAGTATTAAGCATAACGTTCGATGCTGTACACGACCCTGAATCTGTTGTAGTAAATATATCGTTACCTACACTCAATATAGGCGGCTGTGTATCTGTAACATTTACCGTTGTGGTACAAGTAGAAGAATTACCATTTACGTCTATTGCCGTGATAACAACAGGTGTAGGTCCGAAAGAATATGTAGGTGGTTCGTTGGTGAATATGGTATCTACACCGCATACATCAAATACCGAAGGTTGAGGTATCACCACATTGGATGCGGTACAAAGCCCACTGTCAGAAGACACCGTTATGCTTGATGTACATGTAATGGTCGGTGCAGTGGTATCTACAACAGTAACACTTTGAGTGCAAGTGGCTGCATTACCGTTATTGTCAACTATGGTCCATGTTACAACAGTGGTACCCACAGGGAATGTAGCAGGAGCATCGTTGTACAAAGTATCTATACCACAAGCATCAGCATAAGTAGGTTGTGTCAAGTTTACGTTCGAGGCACTGCAGTTACCGTTATCGGCTTGTATTGTAATACCCGAAGCACAATAGATAACAGGCTTCAACGTATCAATTACTGTTACTGAATGAATAGCACTGTCGACACCACAAAGGTTGCTTGCTGTAACCAACACAGTTGTGTTACCTATACCGAAATACTTACCGCTACCCGTACCTACACTGCTACCTGCAGTCGCACCGGAGAAGTTATAAGAAACATATGGACTTGGCACACCCGTTACAGTATGTGCATAATATGCTATCGCATTACAAGTATTGGATGGCGTATAAACAGTTACAGTTCCCGGTGACGATGTAAACAATGGTGCTGTTCCCACAGTCAAAGTCATAGGATCTGAAACATCAGGAGGTGATACTATACCCGATACAATACACCTGTATTGATAACCTGTCATAGATGCAGGCACATTTGTAAAGTTCAAAGTAGCAGTAGAAGCCCCACTGTATACACCTCCGTTGGATACATCACTCCAACCGCCACCGGTGTTTTCTTGCCACTGATAACTTGTGGCATTGGTAGCAGTCACTGAGAAGTATGCATTGTTACTCGCACAAATAGTAGTATCGTTGGATTGGGATATTATGGCAGGCGACGGGTTAAATGCACAAACAGTAAACTCACCACCTTCATCACTGTTATAATTGAACACTCTCAAATAAAGCGTCTGTCCGATAAAGGAAGTATCCGCAAAGTTCAATGTACTGTTGAGCTGCGCACAAGCAAGTTGCGTGAACGAACCACATGTTCCTGAATACAGTGCCATTTGTGCATTTACGTTGGCTAGATTTTGTCGTTGTATGGTCAACAAACCTGATGAAGGCATCTGCACTGTAAACCACACATCAGAACCATTATAGAAGCCACAAGTCGGGTTAGGTGCTACAGATGTTGGCTCTCTGGTTGAATACCTATTGGTAAAGTTGGCAGGAACACATGACGAACCCACAGTAAGTGGTATAGCGTCAGCACAATGATTGTTAACAGGTATAGGTGGATCCCATACGCATATTGAGAAGCTACCGCCCTCGTCGTTATTGTAGTTGTATACTCTCAGATAAAGTGTATCACCCGCAACTGTTGAATCCAAATAGGTTTTACCTGCATCCAACTGCGCACAGAACAATTGAGTGAAAGAACCGCAACTACCTGAATAAACCGCATATTGTGCATTCATTCCAAAGTCCTGTTTGTCTACACGTAAGTTGCCTGATGCAGGCATCACAAACTTGAACCATACATCACCACCTTGATAGAAACCACAAGTAGGGTTAGGTGCAATGGATGTTGCTTCAGCAGATGCATATGCATTGACAAATGTATCCATATTGCAAGACGAACCTGCATTCAACCATATCGCATCTGCACAATTATCGTTGACAGGTATATCGGGTTCCCAAATACATATTGAGAATCCTCCACCCTCTTCGCTATTGTAACTATATACTCTTAGATACAAAGTATCTCCACCTAAAGCAGGATTGATCACTGTTCTACCTGCATCCAGCTGAGCACACATTACTTGAGTGAATGAACCGCAACTACCCGAATAAACAGCATATTGTGCATTGGCACCCATGTTCTGACGTTCTACACGGAATATACCCGAAGCAGGAGCTACAAACTTGAACCAAACATCACCACCTTGATAGAAACCGCAAGTAGGGTTCGGAGCAACACTTGTAGGCTCTTTGGTTGCGTATGCATTGGAGAATGTATCCATACTGCATGATGTACCTACACTGAGCATTATGGCATTTCCGCAATCATTGTTTGCGGGTATTGTTGGCTCCCAGATACATATATCAAAGTTGCCACCCTCTTCGCTGTTATATCTGTATGTACGTAGATACAATGTATCACCTGCGAGCGAAGTATCAACAAGCATCGTTTCATAATTGAGCTGCGCACAGTGCAGTTGGGTGAAGGAACCACAACTACCTGAATAAACAGCATATTGCGGTGCCTGTCCTGTCAGTTCAAAACGTACCACACCTGATGCAGGCATCACAAACTTGAACCATACATCACCACCTTGATAAAAACCACAGGTTGGGTTCGGCGCTACAGTTGTGGACTCTCCGGTAGAATATAAGCTTGTGTATGAAACCTTATTGCATGACGTACCGACATTCAGCATAATAGCATCAGCGCAATTGTCATTGGCGGGTACAGGAGGTTCCCACACACAAATCTGGAAAGTACCGCCCGATGCATTGTTGTATTTATAAACTCTTATGTATAGTGTTTGGTTGGCCAATGACGGGTCGGATATCGTCCTATCAGCATCCAATTGATTACAGGAGTATTGGGTCAATGAGCCACAACTGCCTGTGTAAATTGCATACTGCGGGTTGATACCCGATACGTTTCTCACTTCGAACCTGATATTGCCCGATGCGGGTACGGTTACTTTAAACCATACATCACCACCTTGATAAAACCCACATGTTGGATTTGGGACACCTGCCGATGCAGTGGCATTGAAGTTGTCGAATGTATCCATACTGCATATGGTATCCACATTCAATGTAATAGCTCCCGAACAATCGTCATTCACCGGTGCTTGTGCACTCGCAGTGAAAGATGTTACCCATAAAACGACTGTGAAAAGGGATGCTAACAATAACTTACCGACGATACTTACCTGACGCTTCATAATAGAGATAATTAAATTCAACAATAAACCCTCTTACGCTGAACAGCGGTTTTGAACCTAGGCTCAAAACTGTCTCTCTCTATATGCACTGTAAAAGTTAAAAATATGACTGATTTTTCATAATTAAATTATTACTAAATCAATGTATGTTAATGAGTACTTAATTGAATAACAAAAGCCCCTCTGAAAGGGGCTTTGAATGTAGTAGCGAGAGAGGGAGTTGAACCCTCGACCTCAGGGTTATGAATCCTGCGCTCTAACCGCCTGAGCTACCTCGCCATCGATTAAAGAGCGGCAAAGGTAAGTCAAAAACTTATAAATTTAAACACCTTTCAAAACAGATTTTAATTGCTCCGGCATTGCCGTCACTTTTCGATTGTCGTAGTCAAAACAGACCATTCCTGTTTTGGCATGCGCTATTGATATGGTTTCGCCGTTGCGTGTGGTAGATATGTCATATAGCAGGTCGAAGGATACCGAAGTAAACTCTTCGGCATACATGGTCACATTAAGCACATCTCCATAGAAACTTTCGCCTTTGTACGCTATCGCGACATCAGCCATTATCAGACCAACACCTGCTGCATCCATCTCCGAGTAGTCAAATTTCTTGAGCATTTGCACCCTGGATTCATGAACAATTGAGAGAATGGAATCGTTACCTACATGGCCGCCGTAATTCACATCTCCTATACGTATGGGAATAGATGTCTCAAACAATGATTTTTCGTTGGGAAACTTTACTTTTATACGGCTCATAACTGATTATAAAAACGTTAGCAGCTATGAAGATAATTTGTATCGGACGAAATTATACAGAACACGCTAAGGAATTGAACAATGAAGTACCGGACAGACCGGTGATCTTCATGAAACCCAAGAATGCAATACTGCTTCCCAACAAGCCTTTTTACTACCCCGAGTTTACGGACAGCTTGGAGTACGAATGCGAGCTGGTGGTGAAAGTATGTAAGAACGGGAAGTACATCCAAGAGAAGTTTGCCCACAAATACTACAACGAAGTGAGTGTGGGTATCGACATTACGGCTCGCGACCTACAAAAACAACTCAAAGAAAAGGGACTGCCATGGGAGCTTGCCAAAGCCTTTGACGCTTCGGCCATAGTGGGTGACTTTATTCCCATTACCCCAAACATGAACATACAGGACCTTCATTTTGAGCTGAAGAAGAACGGGACAACCGTACAAAAAGGCCATACCAAGGATATGCTGTTCAAGATAAACGAGATAGTTGAATTTATATCGCAGTACATCACCATCAACATAGGCGACCTTATATTTACAGGTACACCTGCAGGAGTTGGCAGGATAGATGTATACGACAGCTTCGACGGATACCTTGAGAGTGAGCACTTGTTGCATGCAGACATTCGATAAACACAGCACAAACCGACAATGAAAATATACAACCCCAGAGAATGGTTCAGAATACTGTTCCAGTTTCATAAGTCTGACACGCTGAGGAAGCTATTTCCTTTGATAATGATAATCAGCTTGTACTCTGCGGGCGTAGTATATGTGGAAACTCACTATTTGCCACTGGACGATATGCCCATGATGAAAAACATCTACCAGTTGCATACATTGTTGGGGTTCGCATTGTCACTATTATTGGTATTCAGGACCAATACCGCTTACGACAGATGGTGGGAAGGTCGCAAACAATGGGGAGCATTGGTGAACACCAGTAGAAACCTTGCTTTGAAAATGAACGCCCTCCTACCCGAGAACGACAAAGACACCAGAGACTTTTTCAGAGATGCCATTCCCTTATACGCACAGGTACTGAAAGACCACCTTCAGTCGGAATACACAAGGTACTCTCTTGACGAAATAGAACATCCCGAATTGAAAGAGGTGGATGGCAACAGGCACGCCCCCAACCAAGTGGCGGGTATCATGAGCGAACGCTTGATAGAGCTTAATAGAGAAGGTGTCATCAGTAACGAGCAGCTCTTGTTCGTCAACAACGACCTTACAGCCTTTACAGATATATGTGGTGCTTGCGAACGTATTAAGAACACTCCTATCCCATACTCATACAGCGCATTCTTAAAGAAGTTCGTTTTTATATACGTGATGACATTGCCTATGGGCTATGTGTTTTCATTGAACTATATGGTGGTACCTGTTGTTGCTATCGTCTTTTATGTATTGGCGAGCCTTGAGCTGATAGCCGAAGAAATAGAAGACCCTTTCGGGTATGACGAGAACGACCTACCGATGGAAAAACTAGCAACAAACATCAAAAAGCACGTATCGGAGTTGATATAGTATTGGAAGTAACAAAAACTTCCCATGCCGATGCCCTTTATTCTCTGCAGGAACTTGTTATCTTAGCAATACAATTTACACCGTCAATAATGATATATAGAGGACTGTTATTTACGATCATATCGATATTCGCATTTTGCACATCGTCATACTCACAACACGAGAAACTGGGATGTAGGGATAAGAACATGCGTATACAAGCCGAGCAAGCCAAACAAGACTTTAAAGCTCAGGGACTTGAGATATTCAAAGACGCGATGATAACCATGAGTTCCAAAGACCCCTTCCCAATCGCCGTTCAACTGACAGAAAAACAACTTTATCAAATACTCTTTATCGGAAGTACCTCCGCCACCAAACTGTACTTTGAGCTCTTTGATGGCAAAGACCAAAAAATTGCCGAAAAGACAATTGACGATCCTTCGAGAAACAACTTCATGATCTACTCGTTCATCCCGAGTAAGTCCGACGTATATCTCATCATACTGTCGCAAAAGACCAAAGGGAAAAAAGAAGTTTGCGGTAGCCTTACCATCATGCAAAAAGCCAACGTAAAACAGGAAAACACTCCCGACTAAGAATGGATGTGCAAATAGAACAAAGCTGGAAAGATGTTTTACAGCCCGAGTTTGACAAGCCATATTTTGCACATATAGTACAGTTTCTTAAAGTAGAAAAGCAAGCGGGCAAGGTAATATTTCCTCCCGGGCCATATATATTCAATGCATTCAACACCACTCCCTTCGATAAAGTGAAGGTGGTTATCCTTGGACAAGACCCATATCATAATCCACATCAAGCACATGGCTTATGCTTTTCAGTACAAGATGGCATAGCTCCGCCGCCATCGTTGGTGAACATTTTCAAAGAGATGGAAGCCGACCTAGGTATAACAAGACCGAATCATGGCAACCTACAAAAATGGGCGGAACAAGGCATCTTATTACTTAATGCTTCACTTACGGTAGAAATGAATAAACCAATGTCTCACAGCAAGATAGGCTGGCATGACTTCACCAATAGTGTAATTCAAACCCTCTCAGACAAAAGAGAAAAACTGGTGTTCATCCTATGGGGTGGTTTCGCCAAAAGCAAGCTCAACCTTATTGATACTTCCAAACACTGTGTGCTGACCGCCGCGCATCCCTCCCCCCTTTCGGCACATAACGGCTTCTTCGGTTGTAAGCATTTTAGCAAGACGAACGAGTGGCTGCAACAAAACAACATATCTCCTATCGACTGGAGTTTATAACTTGCAAGCGAATGAAAAAGATAGCGGGACATATATACTTCATCCTCGGCATGCTGCTATTTGTGGCAACTATGCTGATAGTATTCATACCCATATGGATCATATCACTCCTTCCCGAGCCTAAAAGAGCCAGAGCATTGCATCCCGTATTCAGACTTTGGATGGGTATATTCATGCCATTGGTGGGTTGCCCAATACGAACAAAGGGTGAAGAGCACTTTGCAGAAGGTGAGAATTATGTTGTGGTAACCAATCATAACTCGTTGGTAGACATACCTGTATCATCTCCCTGGATACCCGGACCGAATAAAACATTGGCCAAGATAGAAATGTCTCGAATACCCGTATTCGGAGTAATATATAAGGCGGGTTCGGTACTAGTGGACAGGAGCAAAAAAGACAGTCGTGCCAAAAGCTTTGCCGATATGCGAGAGGTTTTGGATATGGGTACTCACCTATGCCTTTACCCCGAGGGCACAAGAAATAAAACTTCTGAACCCATTCAGTCATTCAAAGATGGAGCCTTTGTTATGGCTGTAAACGCACAAAAACCCATCATACCGGGACTGATATTCAATACAGGGAGAATACTGCCACACAATAAGAAAGCCTGGGCAAGACCTTTACCTATAAGATTTCACTTTCTTGAGCCTATACCAACCAAAGGACTGACAACTGACGACGTACCCGAATTGAAGAAAAAAGTCCATAAATTGATGACTGATTATTACTTAGCCAACAAATAATGACATTCTATATAGCAGGAACGGGCAATACAGCATGGTTCATGGCCACTCGATTGGTCAAAGCAGGCAACAAATGCCTTGGCGTTTGGGGTAGGAACATTGAACATGCCAACGACCTTGCAGATGTCATCAATGCACCTGTACTGCACGAATTGTCCCAAATAAAGGACGATGCCGACGGTTGTATATTGGCCATCACAGACAATGCGATAGAGGACATAGCCAAGCAATTGTCTTTTGAACACACCACCCTGATACACACCGCAGGCTCTGTGAGCCGTATGGTATTGCAGCCATATGCGCAGCACGCAGGCATCATGTGGCCTGTTTACTCCATCGTAAAAGACAACCTACCCAAGCATAGAGAGATACCCATCGTTATTAAAGGCACCACAGACCATTCGGAAGAGGTATTGAAAAAGCTTGTAGCCGACATTTCCGACATATGCTATACCATAAGCTGGGAGCAAAGGCAATGGCTACACCTATGTGCTGTGATGAGCAACAACTTTGTCAACCATATGATGGCCATCAGCGAGGAGATATGCAACAAGCAACAAATACCCTTCTCCTTACTCTATCCGATAGTAAATCAAACCACAGAACGCATCAAACACGCTTCGCCAAAGAAGCTGCAGACCGGCCCTGCCAAAAGAAATGATGTGAATACGATAGAAAAACATCTTGAAATGTTGGCTCAAAACCCGCAATGGAAGGAGTTATACGAGTCTATCACTACCTCGATAGATAAGATGTATAGAAAGAATAAGGGAGAATAGGTCTTCAAGCCTTATTTTTGCGCCAACTATTTTTGAAGAGTAGGAATGTATAAAATCACGTTTAAGTTCGAACAGAAAGGATTAGAGCCTGTAACAATTGAAAATGTCGAGCCCGACCAGAGCATACTTGAGGTGGCCTTAGACAACAATATTGAGCTGCACCACAACTGCGGCATGGTTTGCGCATGCAGTACTTGCCACCTATACGTGGACAAAGGCGAAGAGCATCTACCCGAAATAACGGACAAGGAAGAAGACTTTGTAGACAGAGCTCGCAACCCAAGACTTAACTCAAGGCTTGGATGTCAGTGTGTATTGGAAGATGGTGACGGTGAAATTGAAGTTACCCTTCCCGACCAAAGCCTGATACACGGCGAATAATCCATATATTAGACCATTAATCTCAGATATTCGATATGGCTCATTACGAACCACCCATTAACTGGAATGATTACGAAGACATAGCTATAAAGCTATATGAACGCTTTGGAGATGAGTTCGGCGAAAGCAACATCTATCGCATACGCTTTACCGACCTTATAGACTGGGTATTGGAATTGGATAACTTTGAAGGAAAGCGCGAAGACTGTAACGAAGGACACCTTGAGATGATACAAAGCACTTGGGTATACGAGTGGCGCGACAACCAAGACTAAGCATGAACGTACTTGAACTATTTGCACCGATAAAGACATTCGTTTTTGATGTGGACGGAGTACTGACCAACAGTCAGCTACTGGCCATGGAAGACGGTAGTCTGCTTCGCAGTGTGAATATCAAGGACGGCTACGCGCTACAATTGGCTGTAAAAAAAGGATATCAAATGTGGATTATATCAGGTGGTACATCCGATGCCATACAAAAGCGATTCCACAATCTTGGTTTACAAGAAGTACATATTCGTGTAAAGGATAAAAAGGCTTTACTGAACGAGCTGGCTACCAAACACAACGTTGACTTATCCACTGCCCTATATATGGGTGATGATATACCAGACTATGCGGTGATGCAAGAGTGTGGCTTACCTACATGTCCTGCAGATGCATGTGCCGAAATAAAAGGTATATCGAAATATATTTCTCCGAATAACGGTGGAGAAGGTTGCGTGCGCGACGTGATAGAGAAAGTTATGAAACTGAACGGCGATTGGGAGTTGCCGAGTTGAAGTCAATAAAGTCGAAATAGTAATAACGACTAAGACACTCCTACCTCAAAACTACCTGTTAGCTTAAACAAGTCTGAAGTATCGTTGCGAAAAGCAGCATTGACGTTATAGCCGTTATCGTTTGCTTGCCAACTGATGTTTATCAATGGTTCCACATCGGGTGTGATGAGTTGTAGAAACTTCACTTGCAATGCATTTCTCAACCATAGTGGCTGATCTGTTTGAGCTTCCAACAGCTCCTTAACCATTTGCATCATACAAACACCGGGTACCACAGGCTGCCCCGGGAAGTGTCCCTTGAAGATGTCATGTTGAGTATTGAATGCTATTTTGCACGAAACACTGTTCGGCTCTCTCTGGATATACTCTATCCTGTAAAAATCATTCATTAACATCGCTCTCTAGTTTATTCAATGATATGGTGAAGTTTGCTTTGTGATGGTCTATCAACACTTTTTCGGGCAAGCCTTTATCTGTGTCAAAATCACTCACATTAACGGTTACTATTGTCTTTCTATTGTTTGCATTTTCTATTCTTACCAACTCCTGACCTTTACTTATATAATACACATAACCTCCCGCTATATTAAAACGATTATATAGCTCTTCACCCCTACTTTGTTTATAAGAAATTTCAGTTCCTCTATCCAACCCTATCATCAACAGCATCTCAATATCCTTCCTCAGGGTTTTGATGACAGCCTCTTTGTTCATTTGTGACATTACTTGCAAAACAGTGAATTTTCCATCACTCTGCCATTCAAAATCAAACATCACAGGCCCCATCTCGTTCTGTAATACAGCACGTTTCGTGCCATTTTCCAACTGCTTGATTATCAACAATCCACTTATGTGATATTTTTTAAATAACACTCCTCCATCTACAATTGCGCGGTATATGGCTTTTTCAAATACAGGCTCGAAACGTATGGCTGATTGACTTGTTTTTTGTTCTATAAGGTACTTATATGGGCTGCTGCAAGAAGTTATGAGCAGGAGAACAAACAGGCTATTTAACGTTAAAAAGCGTCTCATTGAGTTGTGTATTATGCCTGATATTGTTGAAAGTCATTATTGTATTGTCTCCTCCGTTTTCCACCAGAGTGAGCTGCTTCACGTTATAGTCCGTCTTATCCATTGATATACGCACCTCCTCGAACAGTTGCTTCATGGAAGACGTAACAGGTTTCATCACCAAGAGGTAGCCTTTGGCATCGGTATAAGCCATAACATCAAAATCGGGGTTATCGAATACAGTTCCTTGCATGCAGTCCACCATTACCTGATTCACAGAGCGCATCATTTTACTGTTACGTGTATTTATCTTGTTGGAGCCTTGCTCATCTTTCACCAACATTCTGGTACCGTTCATCACAAGCAGATAGAAAAACGGCTGCTTATACTCGATCCTAACTTTGTCGTCTTTCTGAAAATAGAACTTACCGTTCGACTTGACTTTCTCTGCAAGCAGTTTCAATTCCTTTACCTGAACAAAGTCACTTGAAATGTTCTGCACCTTGTTGTTGGCTTGAGTCAAACCCGCCTGAAAGGATTTCATATCTTTTACAGGAGTTTGTGCCGAAGAGGTCAAGGCACACAACAACAATATTGCCAATAGTATTTTACTGATATGCTTCAATATCAAGAAGTTGATCGACGCGGACAAAGGTAAAGCCCTTTTCTTGCGCCTTTGCTATCAATTCCGTTAAAATTTCCTGTGTTACAGTCACCGAATCATGCAATAGAATAACATCTCCACCTTTGAGTTTGGACAAGACTGTGTCAAGCAATTTACTGCCATCTTTTGCAACGGTATCGTAACTACGGAGGCTCCATCCTACAGACTTCATCCCTGTACGTGTAACAGCGCTTGCGACATTGGGGTTTGTTACTCCATATGGCGGTCTGAATAGCATAGGCTTTACACCTATGACTTCATTAACTGCCGCATTTGTTCGCTCTATCTCATAAGCGAAACCAACTGGTGTTTTCAAATCGATAAGGAAACCGTGACTAAAACTATGGTTGCCTATAACATGTCCTTCATTGTGTGCTCTTTTTAAAACGCCTGCATTGCTTCTTATATTCTTACCAATAAAGAAAAAGGCAGCCTTGACATTATGCTCCTTAAGCACATCAAGAATGGCAGAAGTATACTCGGCAGGGCCATCATCGAATGTGAGAGCTATTTGCTTGCCCTGACCTTGATTATATGAGTACAAATAAAAGTTCCACTGAATCTTAATAGCACCCAAAACCAACGAGAGTATATAAAGTGCCACCCAAACATATATGCCCCAAATTGCCAATCTACCCTGACCATACAGATATAACAGTATCAGCAGAAAGCCGACAAAGATGAGCGATATGTAATGAAACGGACGTATGACTTATTGATTTGACATGTTAGCTTTAAACCATTCTTCCGCTTTTCCAAGGTCGTCAGGTGTATCTACTGCGATTGTATTATGATCGGTTACAGCCATCTTGATTGGCATTCCGTTTTCTATGAACCTATTACATTCCAATTGCTCTGCTTTCTCCAATGGCGTTTGCTCCCATGATGCAAACTTCAAAAGAGCATCTTTCCTGAAGGCATATATCCCTATGTGCTTATAGTACTGAGGTGTAATGTTCTTATCTCGATGATATGGTATAGGACTACGTGAAAAATATATTGCGTAGTTATCGGGGTTCAAAGCAACCTTGACTTTGTTGGGGTCGTTTATCGCGTCGGCATCAATGAGTACTTCTACCAAAGATGCGGCTTGAACATTACCCTCATCAAAAAGATGAATAAGTCTTTCTAACGGTTCTTTTGACAAAAACGGTTCATCACCCTGCACATTGATAATAATGTCAGCATCAATATCATTTGCTACTTCAGCTATTCTGTCGGTACCACACTCATGCTCTTTCTTACTCCTTAGCACCTTACCACCCAAGCTGACGACAGCCTCTTCTATTCGATTATCGTCAGTCACGACAAACACTTCGGAGAATAGCCCTGTTGCCAATATATTCTCATAAGTACGTATGATGAGCGGCTTACCGGCTATAGACGCCAACATCTTACCCGGAAAACGAGTAGATCCATATCGTGCAGGTATCATTGCTGCTATTCTCATTCTGCTTTTTTAACAAACGTAAGTAATAACATTATCCATCCTGCAATAAAAAACAATCCGCCTATCGGCGTAAGTATTCCCAAACCTCCAAGTCCAACACTTCCACTCGCTTTAAGCTGTATCAACAAGTATAGCGAACCGCTGAACAGAACAATACCAATAATGAAAAAGATGGCTGCCAGTCTAACCTTCGATACTTTATACCAATTATATACAACACCTGTGAAGAGCAAAGCAAAGCTGTGATAAAACTGATACTTCACTGCTGTTTCATATGTTTGATGCTGAGCTTCTGTCAACACATCCTTTAATGCGTGCGCTCCAAAAGCACCCAGTATCACCGCCAATGCTGCAAATATCCCCCCTGCCATCAATGCTGTTCTGTACATAGTTCAATTATTTTTCCGAAATCATTTATTGTTACATTTTCGGCATCAACAATATAATCTGCCTGTAAATAGATAGGTTCACGTTCTTCAAGAAGCATTTCCAAATTTTCTCGAAGTCTTGATTTGCCCTTTAACAATGGACGCTCGTCATCATCCTTTAACCTATCAAACAGAGTATCCACATTTGCCCTCACATATACCACACAACCGTACGCTTTCATCGCGGACAAGTTATCGTTATACACAGGAAATCCTCCGCCACAAGATATAAGCACATAATGTCCCTCTCCTTCTAATATACCTTCCAACAGTTCTTTCTCCTTACTCCTAAAGTATGCCTCACCCTCCTTTTCAAATATCTCATTGACACTCTTTTGTTCAAACAACTCTATCATCTCATCGGTATCCACGTGCTCAAAACCATATTCTTCAGACACTTGATGAGCAAAGTAAGACTTACCGCTACCCGGCATACCTATAAAGAAGATCAAACTCATATTCTACCGGTAATAAATTTCCAAAGCATCAACATACCTATTTGCGCAGTCAGTTCTTTGTTTAATTCTCTGCCGTAGTGAAACAGATATTTCTTTGTCTTCACTCTGTCTTTATCGGCAACAGCCATCCAGACAAGGCCTTTCTGTATGTGAGCATCTTCCCCACCATGACTTAACTGACCTGTTACAGATAGGCAATAATCACTATTGAACATGGCAAGAGACTTTGTCGCCAATTCAATAGCCACTTCCTCACTTATTGCACTATGCTCTTTAAGCATATCAGCATCCACACCAACGATCTTATTTTTCAACTTGCTTTGGTATGGCACTATTGCTCCTTGAAAATAATCGCTTGACCCTTGGACCTGCGTAATGAGGTGTGCGATATACCCGCCACTACAACTCTCCGCAAGTGCCATACGTTTACCTTGCTCACGCAGAGCATTTCCCAACAATTCTTGTATAGGAATATCGTTCATAACAACAACTATATCCGACAAACGATCGGCTATCTGCTGTTGATATTTTTCCAACTCCTTGGAAAGCTGAGTTTCATCCCCTCCCGTTGCAGTAAGTCTAAGTTTTACTATTCCTGGACTTGGTAGATAAGCCAACTTTATGCCCATCGGTAATGCTTCTTCTATATCTTCCAACGTCTCAGCAATGAAGCTCTCACCTTCACCTGATGTAATGATGGTTCTATGAAGGACAGCGTCACTCACATACTTACTCTGCAAGCGCGGTATCACCTCCTTAGTCATTATCGACATCATCTCAAATGGAACCCCGGGCATGGAAATGATATATTTCCCATCCTTTTCAAACAGCATACCGGGAGCAGTACCCATTTCGTTGTACAACACGATACAAACATCGGGCACATCGGCTTGCATTCGGTTGCGTTCCAAAAAGGGTTTGTTGCGACGCTCAAACAATGTCTTAACATGTTCCAAAACCTTCTCATTGAGAACGAGTTTCCCTCCAAAATATTCGCACAAAAACGGCTTGGTTATATCATCCGCAGTTGGACCCAAACCACCTGTCATCAATATTATATCGGCTCTGGGAATCTCTTCATCAAGAGCCAACCTAATATCATCCGCCTTATCGGCTATCGTCACTCTACGTTCCACAACAATACCTATTTCATTCAGCCGTTGTGCCATCCATGCCGAGTTGGTATCGATTGTTTGACCGATAAGAAGCTCATCTCCTATTGTGATAATTGTCGCAGTTACATTCGCCATATTCCTATCAATCAAAGAAAGGTTTTAGTTTATCTATCAATTCCTTTGGCATATTTACTTTTGTCTTCTTCAACGGGTCAAAGAAAACCAATGTTGTGACACCTACATTTAACAGCTCACCCTTTTCATTGTACAGTTCAGAATGAAACCTGATCTTTGGTTCTCCTGTAAGCTCTTTCAATATGGTTTTTACCGTTATCAGGTCATCATATAGTGCTGGCCTAAAGTACTTCACGTTAAGCTCTGCAACAGGCATCATTATACCCATTTCTTCCAACTCTCTATATGTCAGCCCCAACTGTCTTATGGCTTCGGCCCTACCTACTTCGTAATACAGTGCATAATAACCATAGTATAAATAGCCCATTTGGTCCGTCTCACCGTATCGTACTCTTATTTTGGTTTCCGCACTATACATTCTTAACCTTTTCCGAATCCCTTATAATGTAAAAGCTGTTGGCCTGATTGGTACATGTTACCGTAATATCGTTGATACAAACATGCGCAGGTTGCGAAGCACAATAAAATGCAACATCAGCAATATCATCTGCAACAAGCGGGTCCAAACCTTTATAGACACTCTTTGCTTTATCCTCATCCCCTTTGAACCTGACTATTGAGAACTCTGTCTCAGCAAGTCCGGGGTTAACTGATGTCACTTTTATTCCAAACGGCAACAGATCAATACGCATTGTCTGGCTGAGAGCATCAACAGCAAACTTCGTTGCACAATAAACGTTTCCATTTTTGTAAGCAACCTTACCCGCAGTGGACCCTATATTAATTATATGCCCTTGCTTGCTCTTTTTAATGAGTGGCAGCACATATTTGGTAACGTACAATAAGCCTTTCAAGTTTGTATCTACCATTATGTCCCAATCATCTACATCTCCATCATCAATCGTTGACAAGCCTGCAGCCAAGCCGGCATTATTAACCAATATATCCACACAGTCTACCATTCCACTCAGTTGTTCAACAGCAGCTGTAACTTCATTCCTATCACGCACATCAAAATGCAGCGTAATCACTTTCACATCATATTCCGACTCCAACTTATCCTTCAGTTCTTGCAGCCTGTCTGCACGTCTGCCTGTTGCAATGATATTATCTCCATTTGCAGCGAATTTTCCGGCTATCGCAGCTCCAAAGCCTGAAGTAGCTCCGGTCACCATTACATTTCTTGCCATAATGAAACTATATACGGTAAAGATAATATGCTTTACGAGAAGGATGGATAAAGAAAGGCGATACTTGTATGTATCGCCCCTATTTCAAAACAGTATTCTTGATTAACGTACCAATGTTACATCACCTTTTTGCTTAACGGTGTTGCCATCCTTATCAATGGCGTCTAACATCCAATAATAAGTGCCAATATCTGAGGTTTTACCATAGAATGTACCGTCCCAACCATCACCAATCCTATTTGTCTGGAACACTTGCTCACCCCATCTGTTGAACACCCTGAAGTACTTATACTCTCTAAACCCGACACTCAACGGTTTGAGCACATCATTCAAACCATCCCCGTTTGGAGAAAATGCAGAAGGAACAAACAGAGAACCTTGCGCTACAACCCATACCTGAATACTGTCTGTGCCCTCGCAACCATATGAACTTCGGATAAAGACGCTGTAATTGTATTTTCCGGTGTCCGGATAAAAACCTCGTGGATTGTATACTCCGGTTGTATTAAGCCTATCGGCAGGTGTCCATTCATAGTAAATACCTCCTTGGGCATTGAAGTCAACAGACTCACCCCTTACTATTATCGTATCATTACCTGCAAATGGGAAAAACCTCTCAACATCAATACTTGTCCTTGCTGTATCCACACACCCTTTCTCACTTTTGGATATCAATTGCACATTATAGATACCGCCTTGCTGATACCTGTGCTTAGGGTTCTGCTCAGTTGATGTTGAGCCATCCCCAAAATTCCAGAGCCATCTGTTTATCGGTTTGTAAGTTGCCTCAGAAAGGTCTGTAAAGGCTATCTCCGCCTTCGGACAACGCAGCCCGTCAAACACAAACGAAGAAGAAAAATCAGGATATACTTTTACGAAACGAGATATACTATCCTCGCAAGTGGATCCTTTGTTCACCACTAGTCTGACAACATACGTTCCTGTATCGGGATACGTATATGTAGGTTCGAAGTCGTTGGAAACCGCACCTGAAACCCCAAAATCCCAGTCGTATTGAAAACCACCTTTACTTGTATTGACAAACTTCACAGTTTTTGTCTTACACTCAACGATGTATGTGTTATACTCTTCGGAAAACTGCGGAATACTAGCCACAACAACTTTGGAGCAGTTGGTTACTACAAACTGGAACTCTCTGCGTACCGTGTTTATTATCACTCCATTCCTCCATTCATGTACACATACCGATACAACAAAACGCCCTTGTAAGTTTGGCGTACCCGTAAGCATACCAGTACGTGAATCTATTTGAATTGTAGGGTTGCCACCCATTGGCACTTGTGCCGAAAAACCTGCCTTATATCCAAAGCTCGGAGGATTTGAGTTTAAAACAGACAATGGCGGAGGCAATATTGGGTTAGGGCGAGGTTTAGGGTCACGCGTTTCCCCACCCGGATATGCATCACACAACTCATACGATAGCGAATCGCCATCGGGATCAATTGCTGAGTGATCGTATGTCAACGGTGTATTGATACAAATTATCTGTGGTGGATAGTTCCAGAAATATGCACTGTTGTTACACAGAACTTCTCCCGAACCGGGTATCTGGCAAAAGTATGTGGCACCTACTTGTCCGGGATTGTTAAGGTTCAAAATGCTTTCGTTCCGACAACATCTTGTATACACTACTTTATATCCACTGGAGTTCGATGGCAACCTGAACACTCGGGTGAAACTCAAACGCCTCAAACAAACCTCAGGAGGGTTATTCACACAGTCATTGTCGAAATTCGGCTTAACTATGTTTGCAGAAGTATCACCTCCCGCACCACGACCAATGGAATCAACTATTGAGATATTTCCATCGTTTGAAAAAATGCCTATTATAGCGGGGTTATCCTCACGTCTTGCTACATCCAAACCATTAAGACAGTCCTGATAGATTTCCACCTGTATCTCATACAACACATTACCAAAGGGGTCTGTCCCCAAACACTTATATGTGATGCCACCACCCACGATATGTGTTGCCATAGCCGAAACAGCTCCTAAACAGAAGGCTATACACAACAACAAGTACTTTATTTTCACAAACTTCAACATTAATCGACTAATTGCGAGCATCGTAACAGTAAATCAGAAACTCATCCAAATCCTTCATCAACATGTCCGGCTGCTCCATCATACTCATATGCCCACAGTTCTTATAGACATATACAAAGTTAACGTTCGTTAGGGTGGTTTGTTGTATTAATGAGCTTTTCGGAATTATTGAGTCGTCTTCACCTATCACCCAAGCCACGGCTAAATCATTGTTACTCAATTTACCGGTTCTGTCTGGCCTGTTTATCATGGCATTGTAAAATGCTACGAGACTACCGGGAGGGGTGCGCAGAGCGGTTTCCAAAGTACCTTCAAGGTACGACTTTTTACCGTCACTACCAGAAAACAGGTTGGGCACCATTTGTTTGACAAAAGGCTCTTTACCCCCTTTTTCTATCAACTCTATCACTTTCCTTCGCTGCGCTTTCTTTTCTTCACTGTCGGCCTGAGCCGAAGAATGAAGCATCACTAGACCTTTCAGCATACTTGGATACAAGTCGGCAAATGCCAATGCAACATATCCACCCATAGAATGTCCGGCCAACACAGCAGAGCTAACCCCCTCATTATCAAGCACTGACCTTACAGACTCAGCCATATCTTCAACTGTTAAATCTGTTTCTCTACTGATACTGCCACCACTACCGGGCATATCGGGAACGATAACTTTATACTTTTTTGATAGTTTATCAACAACTTCATTCCATATGGTTCCATCCAGTGGAAACCCATGGATCAGCACCACCGCATAACCCTCACCTGAGACGGTATATTGTATATTTTCAAACCTACTCGTCCGAATATTCTTAGTTTCCATTTCTGTTTTTCTTAATTATCGCTCCATAAACAAACAATAAAGCCAATAATAACGGAGACAGTTCAAGTAATGGCAATCCCTGTACACCTACCACATGCAAGGTCAGTGATACAAACACCAATACAATTGCCAACATTGCATATTTATCCTTGTTACGTTTAGGCAAAAATGCAACTACAAGGTTAGTCGGTAGTGCCCAAAGCATGTTGTAGTTGTTCTGACAACCCTGGTGGTCAGTCGCAAACCACATAGCGAACATCAAGCAGCCTAACAGTCCTGTAACAAACAACAGAATAAACGCCATTATGTTTCCGAGTAGTTTCATTCTCGGCAACATGACACCTACAATGGTAAACATTGCAACAAGTACCGTTATTACAAACATCCAGTTGGTACCCGCCGTTCTTTTCACACCTTCAGGAACTATCGTCTGAGCTTTGTCTGCTATAGGTTCTCCATTTACCGTTCCCGTTTCGATACCTTTCATTAAGAAATCAGGCACCCACATCACATCGGTATTAGACATCGGTTTATCTATCTTACTACCCAACAGTATATTACAACCCACACGTTCAAAGTGTTTTATGTAGAAGTATTGATTCATCACATCACGATATGTGACATTATGGTCTGTGGGTAATGTTTGCCCAAATTGAAAAGAGGAACCCAATACTTTTGGGAAAATATCTCTTATACGTGTTGCACAGTTGTCAAAAAAGAAATCGTACTTGTAATACTTGTTCTCTTCTTTGGCATTGTTTACCAAATAATACTGTATGGCTCTCTTCTCATCAGCCTTAAGATGCAACACTTGCTCCACAACACTACGCTGTTCGTATTTATATTCTTCCAAAAATATCTCGTAAGGATAGTAAGACACATAATACAACAGCTTACCCCTCATGAACTGTACCTCAAACCCCTCACCAAACGAAAAGGTACCATAATTGTACACAAGGTCTGTACCGTTGTTGCTGTCTACCACACGAACAGCTGTATGGCCGAATTGAGCCCATATCTCATCACCTGTACCGCAGGTCAATAGGCTTATTTGCAACCCACTGCTGTCGGTTTGAGCATTGACGCTAAAAGTGCCGATAAAGCAGCATACTATGAGCAATATCTTCTTGAACATGACGCAAAATAAGAAAAGGCTGCCTTGAAAGCAGCCTTAGTCAATTATTTATGTATAAAGATATTATACGGCGTTTTGAGAACCTCCATCAAGCATGGCACCCATATACTCACGGTTAAGCCTTGCAATGTTCTCCAATGATATACCCTTAGGACACTCTGCTTCGCAGGCACCTATATTGGTACAACCACCAAATCCTTCCTTGTCCATCTGTTCTACCATATCCACAACACGTGTTTTACGCTCAGGAGCACCTTGCGGCAACATTGCCAAGTGAGACACCTTTGCAGACGTAAACAACATGGCAGATGCGTTAGGACAAGCTGCAACACAAGCACCACAACCGATACATGCCGCAGAAGCAAAGGCCTCATCTGCACTATGCTTTTCTATTGGAATGGAGTTGGCATCAACAGCATTACCTGTGTTTACCGACACATAACCACCGGCCTGTATGATCCTATCAAAAGCTGTACGGTCAACAGCAAGGTCTTTTATCACAGGAAATGCATCCGCGCGGAAAGGTTCTACAACGATGGTATCACCATTCTTATACTCACGCATATGCAACTGACATGTGGTTGTATGATGCCAAGGACCGTGAGGACGACCATTGATAACCATGCTACACATACCACAGATACCTTCTCTACAATCGTGATCGAAAGCTATAGGCTCTTTCTGCTCGGCTATCAATTGTTCATTCAACACGTCGAACATTTCAAGGAATGACATCTCAGAAGAAATATCTTTCACCGAATACGTTTCAAACTTGCCTTGTTCTTTATTGTTCTTCTGGCGCCAAACTTTCAACGTCAGACTCATATTGTAATGTTCCATATTATCAGAACTGTTTTCTTGTGTTCAACTGTTATTTATAGCTACGTTGTGTCGGTTTGACAACATCGTAGTTCAAATCTTCTTTATGTAGTTCAAATGAGCTATCTCCTTTGTACTCCCATGCGGCAACATACATGTACTGATCGTCTTGACGCAATGCTTCACCCTCTTCTGTTTGGTACTCCTCACGGAAGTGACCACCACAGCTTTCGTTTCTGTTCAATGCATCCAAACACATCAATTCTCCCAGTTCAAGGAAATCTGCAACACGGCCTGCCTTATCCAACTCTGGGTTGAACTCCATTGCATCACCCGGTATGAATACATCTTCCCAAAACTCTTTACGCAACGCTTGAATCTCCTGAACGGCTTCTTTCAAACCTTCCGCGTTACGCGCCATACCACACTTGTTCCACATTATCTTACCCAAACGTTTATGGAAGCTTTCTACACTCTGCTTACCCTTAATGCTCATCAACTTCTCAATACGTCCTCTCACCTCATTTTCAGCCTGAACAAATGCTTCATGGTCTGTTACTATTGATTTGGTGCGTATCTCGTCTGCCAAGTAGTTACCGAGTGTGTAAGGTATTACAAAGTAACCATCAGCAAGACCCTGCATCAATGCAGATGCTCCAAGACGGTTGGCACCATGATCGCTAAAGTTGGCTTCGCCCAATGCATACAAGCCGGGAACGGTTGTCATCAACTCATAATCCACCCAAAGGCCACCCATTGTGTAGTGTACCGCAGGATATATTCGCATCGGCACTTCATATGGATTTTCACCTGTTATCTTTTCATACATCTCAAACAGGTTGCCGTATTTGGCTTTCACAACTTCCTTACCAAGCTCTTTTATCTTATCAGCACCAGCATTATCCAAACCAAGCTTGTTAGCTTCACTGTTACCATAACGTTCGATTGCGGAAGCATAATCAAGGTATACGGCTTGTTTGGATGCTCCTACACCATATCCGGCATCACAACGCTCTTTGGCTGCACGGCTTGCCACGTCACGTGGAACAAGGTTACCGAATGCCGGATACCTTCTTTCCAAATAGTAATCTCTTTCTTCTTCAGGTATATCGTTTGCCTTGCGGCTGTCGTTTTGTTTTTTAGGCACCCATATACGGCCATCGTTTCTCAAAGATTCTGACATCAATGTCAACTTCGATTGATGGTCGCCACTTACTGGAATACACGTCGGGTGTATCTGTGTATAACATGGGTTACCGAAATATGCTCCGTTCTTATGTGCTTTCCAAGCAGCTGTCACGTTACTGCCCATTGCGTTTGTAGACAGATAGAATACGTTACCGTAACCACCTGTACACAATAATACTGCATGACCGAAATGACGCTCCAGCTCACCTGTTACAAGGTTGCGCGCTATAATACCACGAGCCTTGCCATCTATCTTCACCACTTCAAGCATTTCGTGGCGAGTATATTCTTTCACGTTACCCAACGCCACTTGTCTTTCCAATGCTTGATATGCACCTATCAACAACTGTTGACCTGTTTGACCAGCAGCATAGAATGTACGTTGTACTTGTACTCCACCGAAAGAACGGTTGCTCAACAATCCGCCATACTCACGTGCAAAAGGCACACCTTGAGCCACACACTGGTCAATAATGTTTGCACTCACCTCTGCCAATCTGTGAACGTTACCTTCACGAGCACGATAGTCACCACCTTTGATGGTATCGTAGAATAAACGGTAGGTACTGTCACCATCGTTTTGATAGTTCTTGGCGGCATTTATACCACCCTGCGCTGCAATGGAGTGTGCACGACGAGGACTGTCTTGAAAACAAAACGCTTTTACCTTGTAGCCCATTTCACCAAGGCTGGCGGCAGCGGATGCGCCCGCAAGACCTGTACCGACAACTATCACCTCAAGATGACGTTTGTTGGCCGGGTTAACAAGGCGGCATTTTGATTTATAATCTTCCCATTTTGACCCTAAAGGTCCTTCCGGTGTTTTTGAATTAAGTGTCATATCAGAAACAGATATTATAAGCTTCTTAATTGATTTATTGTATCCAGCCGAAATAGAATGCTATTGGCATAAGTGCGAATATCAGTGGAACGATTATCGAAAATCCTATACCGATATTTTTTATCATCATTTTATACTTGTGCATGGCAAGACCCAAAGTTTGGAATGCACTGTAAAAGCCATGCAACAAGTGCCATGCCAATGAGATACAGCCAAAAAGGTACAGCGCGACTATACCGGGATGTTGAAACTCATCTCTCATCATATCGTACAATGGCAATTCTCCATCTCCGAATGTTTGTGCTGTCCTATTGGGTGCCCAGAACATACCTATATGCACAACAAGGAATATCAGTATCAATGTACCTAACAGTCCCATGGACCTGCTATACCACTTGCTATTGACATTACCCGCTTTAACAGCATACTTTGATGAACGCTTTGCTCTGTTCTTCGCCCATAACATCAAACCCTGAACAATGTGCAGAATTAGAAAAGCGAACAGACCGATCTCTATCGTACGTATCACAACGTTGGTACCCATAAAGTGGGCGAGCTCATCAAATGATTTACCACCATCGTTCCAGAATATTTGCGCATTGATGTAGCAATGGACGATCAAAAAGGTGATTAGAAAAAGGCCGGTAAGGCTCATTTGAATTTTTTTACCAACCGACGTACTGAAATAGTTTTTCCAGGACATAAATGCTCAAATAGTTTGAGTGAGTGTAAAGTAGAAAACTATGCAAAGATAATAGTAGATAAATGAATAGGCAATTAATAAGATTTTATTCTATATAATCCTCCAATCGCAACATCTTATTATCTATTAACTGGTAAAAGTGAGCAGGTTGGAAGGTACGCCAGTTATCACATTCCAAGAAACGCACATATCTATCTATACGAGAAGACATAAAATCATACTTGGTGGCCTCAGGCATGTTTACAGAAACGATCCAACCACCTCCATCTTTTATATCCTCATACCACTCGTCGTAATAATCATCATCGCTGCTATGGAAGTTCAATACGTTTTCTGAAACAAGGATGTACTTGTATATACCATTCGCGATCATATGGTCAATAATCTCTCGTTTGAGCAGCATGATATCGTTCTCAACGGCATCATTCCACTCTCCTATCAACTCAATAATGGCATAATTGACATCATAGTCAACGTAAAGGACTTTCATGTACAATGTACGTGAACCGAATTCATCCCATTGCGGATGTATGTAGTAATTGTAAACTGTATTGGAAAACTCAAACTCGCTGTACTCTCGGCCATAAAAGGGCGAGTATTCATCTTCTTCGGCAGTGTATAAATGTCGCCAATTATAGTAAGGTTCTATCTCATGCATATCGTTCCTTCACTATTTCTCAGCACAATAGCGCATGCTGTTATTACTTTAATTTTTCCGTTCCGAATTTCTCCTCCCAAGCAAGTATACCACCAGTCACATTCACAGTATCGGCAAAACCCACCTGCTCCAAAACCATACAAGCCTGCATACTGCGTTTGCCCGACCTGCAATGAACTATCACCTCTTTATCTTTCCATTCATCTATGTCATCTATCTGCATATTGATGATATTGCCAAGAGGCAGCAGTTTTGCCCCAATATTGAATTCGGCATATTCATCAGGGTCTCTCACATCAAGTACATTCAGTTGCTCACCGTTATCCACCCTTTGTTTTAATTCTTCTACAGATATTTCTCTCATATTATTGCTTTATAATTTTTTGTGGCGGAGCTGTTTGTCCGTCTATCGTAAAATACACAAGATATACTCCCGGTACAAAATCTTTTATATCGATTTGTGCATCATTGGTTGTTGCCCCTTCTTTCCTTACACGTCCCAACATATCCGTTATGGTATATCTTGCTTCATCACTGGAATTATAATTGATACGAATGAATCCCTTAGCCGGGTTTGGTGACACTCCGTAATTTCTTGGCTTATCCGGCACTACTCCCTTTATTACAGATGGGAAGAACTCACCGAACAACGGACGCATCATCACAGCCCCATCTACTGTTGAACCTTCCCAATTGTTCAATACATTATAAAACACATGGTTTGTCCCTACCCTGTTTACATCCAGTCCGAAATAAAGACTGTCACTACCGCTTAATGCCGGTTGTATAGTACCTATATAAAATGTTCCTGCAGGTAGTACCACAGGCTTTTGAAACTTATAATACCAAAAACGATTGTGACTGAGATAGTTCGGAATAAGGAAGTCTTCTTGATACAACAAAACATCAGAGCCTCCGACATAAGCAATATCCTTATATACCGTCAAAGAGAAATACTTTTGATAAGCAAGCGGTACTTGTCTGCCAAAGTATATGGCAATACCTTTCAGGGTATCAGGAACATTCAGCTTATACTCGATTGCCAACTTACCAGGCAATGTAGGGAATAGCTTTAAATAGTAGCTTTTTTCAGGGGTCCCGTCATCATAAGCCAAGTAGTTATGAAAGAACTGCTTCTTAATAATCGTATCATTCAGCAGGCTGCCTGTTCCGGCACCTGACTGTATGTAATACTTGTTCTCATAATATACCAGATCGTTGTTTACCGGATTACTGATAGTAGAGCTGTATACAGAGAATGAGACTTTTGCCGTACCCAATGGAGCTATCGAGACACTATTGCTACCGGTAGCCAAAGGTGTACTTGTGGTAAGCTCCGTAGCATTGTATCCATAATTGACATTGACACTTGTGGGATTATTGTTTCTGATAACCACCTCGTGTTGATTGCTTCGCTCTCCACCTGCATTCGCCAAATACTGGTGGTACGGCATGTATGTGTAATCATTCAGCAGAAAAGTGGGTTCTACGGTATATGCCACATCGGAAAGTACAGTATCCGACATGGAACGATTTGCATCAAGTCTTATATAGTCCACACTCCATACATCATCAGAGTTGCTTATTGATGCTTTATTGACGAAGCGAAACTGAAACTCATTGTGAAAGAAAGTAGCTTGATTCAACAAGATCATCACTTGTTTGAAATCGTGAACACCTGTTCCCGCAGTACGCCATACCCTCGTCCATCCATTGGTGTGCTTGAAATACAACATAAGCGAATCTCCCATTTCGGGAGCAAACCCATTACCTTCAGGTTGATAAAAGAAACTCAAATAAACACTGTCACCAACACTGTAAGCGCTCAAGTCCAGCTTTTGAGAAGTAAGACTGTCTGCATATCTCAGCACTGTGTTATTCGTTTTCTCATACGGCAAACCGTCTTCATCCATAGCGTCAAAAGTGGCTACTCCTCTACTTATCTGGTCTTTACAAAGCGTATTGTTGATATATACCTTTCGGTCCAGCCAAAGTGTTGTATCGGGATAAAATGTGTCACTAGTGAAATCTTCAAAGAAAGGGAGTGTAGCAACCGTGCCTTTTTTAACAGCCCTAGATGCTGTATTGGGGGAACCGTATTCATCATGCGATGTTGGCGGCCTGTACCCCAATGGCGCAACAGCCTCCTGTGCCATCACGTCGGCACACAGAACTGCTAACAGACATATTATGATTAACGGTTTTCGCATCGTTTCTTTTTTGTGACAGGTATTAATACTCATCCTCAGGATTATTAAACCCCTCATCACGGTGATTATTGCGTTGTACAGGTTTAGTTATAGGGCTTTTTTTTTCATCATCTTCTCCTCCCCTATTACCTTGTCTCACTTTTATATCAATAAAATCACCTTCTTTTATCTGATTCGTTCCTCCAAGTTGATTCTTGGCAGTAGGTGACTGATAGAAAATAATCGCTGTGGTCGAATCTTTGATATTACCATCCCAAATGTCGATAAACTGCAAGCCCATTGCATTTAACACGGCAATGCCTTCTTCATAAGTCATACCAACCACATTAGGTACGTCAAACTCTGTATTTCCCAATCCATCACCTATCACAAGGTCTATTCTGCTACCCTGAGGTAACAACTCACCTTTCCCTATTTGCTTTCCTTTGTACAACTGCTCCAATATAGCCCCATCTGCAATATCAGGACGGTATGTAGTGTCACCCAAACGTAATTTATTGCTGCGTATCACCATTTCAGCACTTCTGTACGACAATCCTGTCAAATCAGGCATTGGTGTAAGAGGTGCTTGTGCTTTGTTGATGGTAAGGAATACCGTTCTTCCTTTCTTGACAAACGAGCCTGTATCAGGTATTTGAGACAACACCACTTGAGGTGGTTGCTTCAACTCGTATGCGGAATCAATGTCTATATCAAAACCAGCTTTCTTCAATTCCGCTATGGCCTCATCTTGTGTTTTACCCAGCAATACAGGCACTTTCACTTCTTCACCATGGTTGGTTATCTTATTAAGGCTTGAAAACAATATCATGTACAACACCAATGCTATTATCAGCATCAATGCAAGATGTACCAATACGGAATTCTTATATTTTTCTTTGATAAGAGCCATTATAGATTATTGTGTTACTTTTTCTTGGTTTAAAAAGTCCTCAACTATATCCCCATAAAAATCTTTCAAACTCAAGCCCGCAGCATGCACTTGTTGTGGTATCAAACTGGCCTCGCTTTGTCCGGGCATCGTATTCACTTCCAAAAAGTAGAGCTTATTTGTTCCTTTTTGCAATATGTAATCCATGCGAACTACACCACGACAATTCAGGTGTCTGTAAATGTACTCTGACTTACTTGCCAATCGTTCACGCACTTGATCGTCAATAGGTGCGGGTGTTATCTCGTTGGTAACACCAGGCGTATACTTTGCTTCGTAATCGAAAAACTCATTCTGACTCACTATTTCTGTCGCAGGCAAGGTCACCAATCGGCCACCTATCCTATATACACCAACTGTAAGCTCACGTCCTTCAATGTATTCTTCTATCAACACCTGATCGTCTTCGAGAAATGCCTTTTCTATTGCGGGATAGAGCTCTTCCACATTCTTCACTTTGGTTACCCCAAGGCTGGAACCACTCTCGTTAGGCTTCACAAACATGGGCAACTGTATCTGCTCAAGTATAGAACCTATTGAAAATGGTTCTCCTTTAATAAGATGTACAGAGTTGGCAATATTTACAATATTGAAGTCTTTTACCACCTTATTGCAATAGCTCTTGTTGAATGTAAGTGCAGAGACAATGGCGTTACAAGTCGTGTAAGGCACATCCATCATATCAAGATACCCCTGCATACGTCCATCCTCACCCGGAGTACCGTGAATAGCGATAAACGCAAGATCGAAGGTTATCTTCTCATTATCCAACGTAAGGGAGAAGTCGTTCTTATCCAACTCTATCCGACCCTTCTTTTCGTCGTTGTACCACCAGCCCTCTTTCGTCACAATGATGGTGTATATGTTATAACGTTCTTTATCGAGGTTCTTTTCTATGGTGGCTGCAGTTTGGATGGATATAACATATTCGCCTGAATAACCACCCGCAAGAAGAGCTATGTTTTTCTTCATATTATTATAGAAACGTACGTATATAGTTGAGCCAAAGGTAATAGAAAAAAGACTGAAGGCGAATGGCTAAATGATAAATTAGTTATAAAGTGTATGTTCCTATTTCTGACGGTCTTTTACGGGTATTACCAGCTTCAACCCTGACCATATGGCATCCACCGCACATACTTTCACATCCACTAAACCAATGCTTAATGCGAGATCCCTAACAACGTCTTCTGTGACATCTGTAGGCACTTTTGAGGCCTTTTTCGGCCACGACACCCAAATACACCCATCCGATAATATCTCTTTTTTGAGCTTGGGTAATAACATCTTAAGCTCTTTTTCCTCCTTGGTGAACATATGTATCAGATTTTTAGGCCGTTTTACGGTATCTGTTACAGTAACTTCTAGAGGAAAATCGTCAAACAGTTCAAAGTAGTGAGCGGGTTCGTTTATCAACCTTATCACATGTCCTGCCTTTATGCCCAGTTTCTTTGCCAGAAGAGTACCTGAATATCCTGATGTGGTAGCCATATGAGACGAAAAAGTTATGACAATAAAAGTTTACTATTTTTGCGCGCAAACAGCGATTTAAATATACATAATAAGAAAACCTCTTTGATGACACCAGATAAGATCAAATTCGGAACGGACGGCTGGAGAGCCATTATTGCAAAAGACTTCACGGTTTACAACGTAGCACGTGTGTCCAAAGCACTTGCCGATTGGCTGAAACAAAGCCATGAAAGCCCAAAAGTTGTCGTAGGGCATGATTGTCGCTTCGGTGGTGAAATGTTTACAGAAACAGTGACAGATGTACTTTGTGCCAACGGAGTCAAGGTTATTTTGGCTCAAGGCTTTGTAAGCACTCCAATGATATCTTTTGGTGTATTAAAGCTTGGAGCTCAACAAGGTGTTGTAATTACAGCTTCTCACAACCCTCCTTCATACAATGGCTATAAGTTGAAAGGTGCACATGGTGGCCCTTCAAGCCCAAAACACATAGCAGAGGTAGAAGCATTGATACCTGAAGCTGTTGAGCTACCCGGACACAAACTAAGCCATTGGGAAGAAGAAGGTATGCTTGAATATGCAGCCCTTGAAGACATGTATGTAAGCTATTTGGAAGAGCACTTCGACTTCGATGCGCTGAACAAGTCTCCATACAAATTGGCTTATGATGCCATGTACGGTGCTGGGCAAAATGTGGTTCGTCGCCTATTACCGGGAGCTACATTGCTACACTGCGAACACAATCCGGGATTTGAAGGTCAGGCACCGGAGCCTATTGATAAGAACTTAAAACTATTGGCTCAGACAATGGCTACCACTCCCGAGCTAAAGATCGGGCTGGCTACAGATGGTGATGCTGACCGTATAGGCTTATACGATGAGGATGGAAATTTTGTGGACGCTCACCATATATTGTTGATACTGACACACTACTTGTACAAGTATAAAAACATGACAGGCAAGGTAGCCATCGCATTTTCAGTAACGGATAGAGTGAAGAGAATGTGTGAGGCATACGGCCTACCTGTCGAAGTTACTGCGATAGGCTTTAAATACATCAGTGAGATAATGACACAAGAAGATGTACTGGTTGGTGGTGAAGAAAGCGGTGGTATCGCCGTTAAAGGACATATTCCTGAACGCGATGGCATCTACGATGGCCTGATGATATATGAATTCATGACCAAAGCAGGCAAAACATTGAAAGAGTTGTGTCAAGAAGTATATGATGTGGTTGGAACATTTGTATACGACCGTAATGACCTAACGCTTGATAACGACAAGAAAGTAGCCATAATAGAAAAGGCTCAAGCTGACGGTTATACTCAATTCGGCAAATACAGCTTTAGCAGAACAGAGAAAATAGACGGTGTAAAATACCATTTGGATAATGGTGGATGGGTAATGCTTCGTGCTTCAGGCACTGAGCCTCTGTTGCGCGTATATGCGGAAGGTAACAGCAAAGAAGAAACCGCCGACATCTTGGAAGACGTAAAAAAGACAATTCTCTAATAGGAATACGAATCAAAGTAAAAGGGCTGCAATTGCAGCCCTTTTACTTTATAAAAAAATGTTGTTGAAACTTATTTCAAAGACTTGGCGTCTTCCAAAAATTTAGCCAAGCCGATATCTGTCAACGGATGATTTAAGAGTCCCAATATTGAGCTCAACGGACAAGTACAAACATCTGCACCTGCTTCTGCGCAACGAACGATATGTAGAGGGTTACGTATAGATGCTGCCAATACCTCCGTCATGAAGCCTTGAGCATTGTAAATATCGACTATTTGCTCTATCAGGTCAACACCATCCCAGCTGCTGTCATCTATACGGCCTATGAAAGGGGATACGAATGTAGCACCTGCTTTTGCAGCCAAAATAGCCTGCCCTGCAGAAAACACAAGTGTACAGTTGGTGCGAATACCATTGTCGGTAAACCATTTGATGGCTTTGATACCTTCTTTGATCATCGGCACTTTCACGACAATGTTCTCGTGTATCTTGGCCAGTATCTGACCTTCGGCAATGATACCGTCAAAGTCTGTGCTTATCACTTCGGCACTAACCGGGCCATCCACTATTTCACAGATAGCTTTGTAATGAGCCATTATAGCCTCTTCACCCTTAATGCCCTCTTTAGCCATTAGGCTTGGGTTGGTGGTAACACCGTCAAGAATACCCATATCATGGGCCTCTTTTATTTGGTCTAAATTTGCTGTATCAATAAAGAATTTCATATATCAGGTTTTCGAAACAAAAATAGTCAAATAACTAAGGAGGGGAAAAACAGTTATCTACAAAGTGGATAAAAAAGTACTGGCAAGTTACTTATATCGCGCCGCTACGACCACCTACCCTTGCTACATTCCTGTCCTGGGGGATTCAGTAGGAGCTGGCCGTATAAGACTTGCCAGGGCTGCAAAGTTAAGAAATAATATACTACCTAACCAATATCGCCCAGATAATTTCTTATTTGTTATTTGTGTTTGGCCAACTCTCCTTTCAAAAAGTCTATCACTTTCACTTCAACTGCATCTTGGTTGCGCATATCGGCAAGGTATACCGACACCCAATCTGTAAGATGTATGAAGTAAAAAACTTGCTCCCAGTAGCTGTTCCCCTCAGAATAGAGCTCTGTAAGTTTTTTGGTATATTTCTTAATTACCTTTTTGTTGATTTCCATTCTTAACTGTGTCCTCACATAGTCATCTTTTGAGCGAAGGATAACAACAGACCTTGAACTGGTCTTATCTCTCCAACCAACAAGCTCATTGTGGTTCATTTCAGGTATCACATGGTGCCAACACAGCATTTTTCCGTTCTCGTTTATTTGCTGACGGAAACGTATGGCCATACCTTCAAACTCCGGCCCTGAATAAATGATAGGCGTTGTACCATAAAGCTTTTTAGCCAATGAGCGCGCTTTGGATTGTATGCTGCGAACGTTGTTTTTAAGCAACTTTATAGAAGCAGTCAGCTCCTTCTCAAAAGCATACTTTAACAAACCCATCCCCTGCAATACATATAAGACTTGGGTCATTGAGTATCCTATACAAGCTCGTGGAGGCATCCCTGACGGTAAAAGAATGCAATCCAGCTTTCTTCTTTTTGCCATTTCACCTATTGTACCACCTGAAGTGATACACACTACCGTAGCCTTGGCTTTCAGCGCTTGCTTCATTGCCTGTATCGTTTCTTCTGTATTTCCTGAATAAGATGATACAATAACCAACGACTCATTGTTGACGAAAGCAGGCAGGAAATAATCCTTATTGACAATGAACGGAACTTTTAATTTATCGAAAGTGAAATTTTGAACGATAGAACCTCCGATACCGCTACCGCCCAGTCCAGTCAACACCACGTTTGCAAATTTCTTCTTTGGAGTTGCAAAACGGTGACTTTTGCCAATTAGTATGGCCTCATGTAGCTGCGTAGGGAAGTTCTGTACAAGATTTTTCATAACTTGATTTTTCGATGGCCAAACATAACGAAACCGGAATAAAAGGTGAAGTTATAGCCAAAAAGTTTTTGCAAAATATTGGTTATAACATACTGCATACCAACTGGAGATGGGAGAAAAAGGAGGTGGATATCATTGCCGACATAGACGGTTTGTTGGTATTCGTTGAGGTAAAAACACGCTCATCGAGTTATTTCGGTTTCCCTGAAGATGCCGTAACAGAACAAAAGCAGGAGTTTCTAAAGCAAGCTGCAGAAGAATATCTATATCAAAACCCTCAGTACGAACAAATACGGTTTGACATCATCAGCATTTTAACCACAAGCAATAACACCCAGGAAATCAAGCATTTTGAAGATGCTTTTTTTTGAAGTTAGATGATTAACCTTACTCCTCCAAGGTCTTCAACTCTGTGTGTAAATCTGTTACTTGGAGAGCTAATGAACATAAAGTTCACAGGTATACCCCATTCTTTACTGATCTGCTGTATCATTTCAGGGCCAAACTGACCTTTCTTTTGAATGAACTCTATTTTTATTTCAGGATATGCCCTATCCAACACTTCAAAATCACGTATAAATTGTTCTGACACCTCCTGCTCCTCATTTACAACAGTCACGATCTTCAACTTTCTGGTTATCTCATTTTGAGACACGTATATCATCACCTTATTCAAAACAGATATATCATCACCTTTTGTAAAGTATACAAACTCTTGTCCCGACAACTTTCTCAATGTCTTCTTCAAATGGAAACGGCTTATCAATGCTACACGTTGCAATGAATCAAAGAAGCTATTGGCTACTATTAGTAGGTATTGTATAATCTGGTTTCTGCGAAGGAACAAGTAAATTATGAGAATGGCCGGTACAAAATATTGTAGGAAGAACACCAGATAATCAGAATGCAATTTGATATTTCCATAGATAGCGATGATTACAGCAAAAACCGCAATTGCAACAACAAACGATGGGGCATACTCAGGGCGTGGCAATCGTGCACGTTTTATCTTCAAAAGGAAGTTACCATATCCGAAATATACCATTACCGCCAAGAAGGAAATCGTATAAACACCTGCTAGAATTCCAAGATCTCCTTCAGATATGAACAACACCGACAAACAAAGCAGATAGAATATTATCAGAATTCTCGGTGAACTTCCTCTCTTCGTTTCTTTCAGTAAAAACTGTGGGAGCACTCTATCCAGCGTCATACGCTTGATCAAACCACTTACACCTACATAAGACGTAAGTACCGCACCACTAAGAACCAGTACAGCATCTATTGAGATAACGGTAGCCAACCAACTACCTCCTGCCGTATGACCAATATGCGATAACAAAGCTTCCTGATGTTGGCCTACTTCGGCAAGTGGCAACACCATGATAGCAATCAGTGCCATTGTTGGGTTAATAACAGAAACGGCAATCCACATATTCTTTAAAGTCTTCGGAAACACACCTTGCTTCTGCTCCTCTACAAAGTTTGCGGAACTCTCAAAGCCTGATATCCCTAACATAGCAGTACTGAAACCTAGAAATAATGCTGCCGCTATACTACCCTTCACAGGCATTTTAAAGTTTATGGTGGCTACGTCCAAGCCATGGGTCGCAACAAACCATATGCCTGCCACTATGAGTAACAACATTGTTGCTAAATGCGTTACAAATATGAATATGGCTACAGATGCCGATTCGCTTATACCCATTATCGTCAATAACAAGAAAATTGTTAATAGAACGATAGTAGCAACAGTGACATTTATTGCACTTAGCATACTGTGCAAATAATGCATAGCCTCACTGGCCGATATTACTGCAGTAGCCATGTATGACAATATAGTAAGGCATGCTGCTACAGATGCATTGCTTTTACTGGTAGTATTCAACAACACATTGTATGCGCCACCATTCAAAGGTAATGCTCCTACAACCTCACCATATATTTTTCTAAAAAGGAAGAGTACACCGGCAACCATCAACAATGATATCCAAGCATATTGGCCTGCATATAATATCGTAAGTGCCGATACGTATAAACAGGAAGAAGTTATATCGTTTCCACAAATTGCCGTTGCTGCAAGTTCCTTAAGCTTCTTGGGGTGACTCATCTTTTCTATTCGAATTATTTGACTTTCAATGCCTTTTAACTACTTCACAGCGATAATTGTTCACAAAACAAATGTCCGAAATATTCAATAAACGCCAACTATTGTTGATTTTTATTATCCTCATCATTCTTTACTCTGAATGAAGGTGCAATATAATCTTCCGGAAGATAATCAGTAGGTACTGTAGTTTGATTGCCGTCTCTCATAGCACGATAGTGAGGAGACATTATCTCAACTCCCGCTTCATTGAACTTATCTTGGATATTCTGATGCAATGAGGAATATATGATCGCTTGCTTGGCAGGCTCTTTTGTGTAAGCGTTTATCTGATAGCTTACATAATAGTCATCCAGACTGGTTTGCAGAACAAATGGCACGGGCTCTTCTTGAATAAAATCACTCGCCAATGCCGCATTTATCAGAAGCTCATGCACTTGTTTCCAAGGTACATCATACCCTATTGTAACAGTGCTATGTACAATCAACCCAATATTCTGAGCAGCAGAACTATAGTTAATTGTATGACTGTTCATAATAGTGGAATTGGGTATCGTAATATCCTCATTCTTAATGGTTCTAATCCTTGTTACAAGCAGCGTCTTTTCTATTATATCGCCCGACACCTCTCCGATCTTTACTCTATCGCCGATTTTAAAAGCTCGCATATATGTCAGAACAAGTCCTGCTATCAAATTGGATAACGCACCTGAAGAACCGAATGTAACAATCACACCTAGGAATACCGATACTCCTTTGAAAATATCCGAGTCGGAATTCGGCAGGTACGGGAATACCACCACAATCATAAAGGCGAAGAGAAACACCCTTATTATTTGGTATGTAGGAGTTGCCCAATCAGGGTAAAAACCCGGTATATTCAACGCTCCCGTTTTTACTTCATCTCTAAGGAACTTAAGCCCTCTGAACACATAGCGGAAAACAAATATTATAACAATAACCGTGAATAGATCAGGCAAGTAATTCCAAACACCACCTGCAATGGACTTCAATGGTGTCAACACATACCCTATCAATGTGCCTGACAATGTTTTCGTCCATGGGAATATACTGAACAATACAGGCAGCGACAGATAGATAAGTATTAGGATTATCAGCCATCGAAGCACATTCAACGTCAAATGAATGGCGCGAACTTCGCTTTCTGCTGTAAACAATTCATAACTACGAATCTTTATACCATTGATGGCTCCCCCTTTCGCTTCAAGCACTTTCAGTCTCAAAAGACGATACCCCCTGTTCATGAGCTTTATCAAAATGGTAAGCACTATAATGACAAGTATTGCCAGTCCTATCTCTTTCAACAAGGTTGTTAAACTTGTTGCGTTACGATGTGCTGTAATGGATTCGGCTATCTTCTCCTTGTACTTTTGCGCAAGTGCTTCCTTGCTCATATCCATCCAAAGAGCATCCTTGTCTGTAATACTTAATATTATATTGTCATTATAAAGCAGGTCTGCGACTTCATCGGAAACATATATCCTCATTGAGTCTTTGTTATATAGTATATCGTCTTCCATTTTCGATATACTCTTTTCTATATTTTGTGCCCTTGTCTGCGGAGCGAACGGCCCTATTCTGGCATATATATAGCATATGGTATCTTCAAATGGAGATACAGGGAAACCTTTTACGTATTTTTTGAGTGAATCTACTTGCTTCTTTTTCTGATCAACACGTTGTTGTTCGGCTTCTTTTATTTTTTGAAGCTCCGCAAGTAATTCTTCTTTTTTAAGGTTGTCGGTGGTTTTCAAGGTCTTCAACTCTTCTTCAAGTTGCAACCTCTTAATTGAGTCAGCTTGCTTGATGGAATCCAACTTTTCCAAGTACAAAGTATTGGCCTCAAGCTCCACATTATGCAAAGAGTCTCTTTGTTCACCTTTTGTCGAAGAAGTATCTTCTTGCGCACATACTGTAAAGGAGGCAAGTATGAAGAGTAACGTAAAGACTGTTGATGCTATCCTATTTATCACCATGTCAATTAAAATAGTCAAAAAATAACAACAATACAATATTAATGTAACTAATTAACATAAGTGTACACTATGTGCTTTTAAACACTCTTTTGGCAAGCTTGCCGATAGTCAGTCCTTGTACAATTATGGAAAAGACTACAACCACATATGTTATGGTTACAAACTCTGATCTGTACATAGCATCAGGTAAGGACAATGCCAGGGCTACAGATATACCTCCTCGCAAACCTCCCCATGTTAATATGCCTATTGCATTTTTTTCAAGGTTAATGAACCTTTTCAACGCCAATAAAGGGAATGCAACGGATATTAATCTGGCAGCTAGCACAACCAATATGGTAATGGCTCCTATCAAAAACAATGTACTGTCAAACTCAATCACCAACAATTCAAAACCAATCAGTAGGAAAAGTATTGCATTGAGTATCTCATCTATCACTTCCCAAAACTTACCCAAGTAGTCTCTTGTGGTATGTGACATTGCATACTCCTTGCCTTGATTACCTGTTATGATACCTGCTACAACCATGGCCAATGGACCCGAAATATGCAGCACACTAGCCAGAGAATATCCTCCCATGACTATCGCCACTGTTATCAATACTTCAACCTGATAGTTATCAATCGACCTTAACATAAAGAAACCTACATACCCAAGAGCAATACCATAAATTATTCCACCGACTGCTTCCACCAAAAACAACTCCCCCACACTTATAGGAGACATGTTGTCCAACCCGGCTCTGGCTATCTGCATTATTGTTACAAATACCACTACTGCCACACCATCATTAAACAATGACTCACCGGTTACTTTCAATTCAATCGAGTGTGGAATTTTTGCGCGTTTCAGAATACCCAATACAGCTATCGGATCCGTTGGAGATATCAATGCTCCGAACAGTAAGCAATACACAAACCCAACTTGCATATCGAACAATCCGAACAACAGATGCGTAACATACCCTACCACGAATGTCGATATGAGTGTGCCGATTGTAGCCATAATAGCTATCGGCCACTTCTCTCTTTTCAGACTGGCGTAGTTCACATGTATAGCTCCGGCAAACAATAAGAAACTCAACATCGCATCCATCAGCAGCTGCTGAAAGTCTATAGACCTGATCATATCTATAACTGTACCCGACCAAGACGGAACAAAGTGACCTATCGTCACCAATAGGGCTGAGCATATCAAAGACATCACCATAATACCTATTGTATTGGGCAGTTTGATATACCGATAATTGATATAAGCAAATACGGCTGAGATGGAAATAATGACAGTCAGTACGGTATACAGTTTCATATCACGATTACTTGTACGGTAAATTCGTTCCAAATGTATAACAGGCGTACGACATAGCCTACTTATCGATGGTATACCTTATACCCAAGAAGCCCCTGGCCCCTTGCAATGATGCATAATTGTAACTCGGGTCGAATGTATAACCATGAGGATTGCTTACAGGATCATCGGCGTATTTGTCAAATGGGTCAAAGGACCTGATAATCGGATTTTTAGGAACAAAATCGAATAGGTTCTTCACTCCACCATATACTTCAAAGTTTTTAGTCAACTTCTTGGTCGCCTGCAAATTGGCAATAGTGTAGAATGGAGAATATTCGGGCCTGTAATCGTTTTGCAAAACAGGCAATCGCATCGGCCCGTTCCATTTTGCGGTAAGGTCTATCGTCAACAACCTCCTAGGGAAGGTATAACTAACAATGAAATTACCCGACCATTTTGGAGCGTATAACTGTTGAGTTCTTTGTAACGCTCCTGTCCCATCGTCCTCATTCAAGTAAACATCCATATAGGTAACACCCATACTGATTTTTAAAGGTTCGTTTAGCACAACATCCGTGTTCACTGAAATACCTTGTGATACTGCATTCCCTTTTAAATTATCATATATGATCTTATTGGGGTCGGTATCAAAATCACCTACTATTTTATTGGTGAAATATGAGTAGAAGACTGTGGCGTCTATATTCACAAAAAACTTCCTTGCCGGTATCTTCAGCACATAGTTCAGGTTGCTGTTGTAAGAACGCTCAGGGTTAAGCTGCTCCGCAATCATTACTTCTCGAGCACCTGTCAATGCAGCATGGTCTTCTGTAAAAAGATTGACCACCCTATAACCTGTACCGAAACTTGCTCGCAAAGTATTGTTCCTGTTAGGACTGAACTTATAAGCCATTCTCGGAGAATGAATACTTCCATGATGCTTATCGTAGTCGTACCTATATCCTAACAAAACAGTGTTCTTCGAGTTGACATTCCACTCGTCCTGTATATATGCGCCGGGCAATGGCGTAACTGCAGGTTTATTCTCGGAATTAGAGGTATCAGCACTTGTTGTCCCGGGTGTATTGTCATCATAATATGTATACCTGTAAGAAGTACCCAACAATAGGTTGTGAGATATGTTCAACTTCTTATCCCAATAGGCTTGAGCAAAAGCTACCTGTTGATTCGCAAAGTACGGCACATCCCCATAGTACGAGTCTTGGTCATGATTATTGTACGAAAACTGTGTAATGATGCGTTCTTTGACCGGTAATTGGTACATACCTATCAACTCCCAGCGCTTTGTATATATGCTCTCACCATAAATACTGTCGGTACCTCTCCAGTCTTTGGTCCAATTCATCTCGCCACCCCAACGGTCTTCATAAACATACCTTACAGCCACTGATGCGACTCTATCATTCTTTCTCTCAACAGACAGCTTATTGAAAACCGACACCCTGTTCTGCAATGTCAAGTCTGTAAAACCATCGTTGTTCTTATCGTACGGTGTGTTATAATTGAAGTAATTAACGCCTGTGAGATTATTTACTTTCCCAAGCCTGAATTTACCCGCAACATCAGTGTTATATTCATGCCAGCTTGTTCCCATTACATCTACACTGAACACAGGTGCCCTATCCGGGCTTTTGGTAATTACGTTGATCACACCACCCATTGCTTCCGAACCATATAAAGACGATGCAGGACCCTTTACTATTTCCATCCTTTCCACGATACTGTTGGGTATGCCACTCAGCCCATATACAGTTGCCAATCCACTGACTATCGGCATACCGTCTATCAATATCATCGTATACGGACCTTCCATACCATTAATGTGTATGTCCCCTGTATTGCAAACATTGCAGTTTATCTGTGGGCGAACTCCATTTACTATTTCAAGGGCATCAAAAAGGTTAGGAGTAGGATTTTTCTTAAAATATTGTGGTGTGTATACCTCTACCGGTATAGGGCTTGCAGACCTTGAAACGGCTTTCATTGTACCTGTTACAACCACTTCTTCCATATTACCGGATGTAGGTCTCAAGTATATATCAACTTTTAATTTTTTGCGTACTTCAACCGTATCTGTTGCGTATCCTATATAGCTAACAATCAACCTTTTGCTTAAATCATCTAATGTGATCGAATAAGTGCCGTTGTTATCTGTATGAGTACCTATTTGAGTGCCTTCTATCACTACATTGGCAAATGGAACAGGACTTGACGTTTGTGCATCTTTTACCACACCCGTTACATTGACTTGCGCATATCCATTTACACTACAAATAAGAAATGCTATTAAACAGAAATACTTCATTTTATATTTTCTATCAGCAAAAATACATTTTTAGATTAATCTAAAAAAATAATTTTACAGGCAAAAAAATGCTATTGTAAGAAATAGTGCTACTAAATATGCATAATAATAACCGTCTGTTATTAACGTCTAATTAATTGTTAAAAAAACGCCAACGAAATTATATAAAGCGATGTCAGTAATGTAGATAAGTGACATGTGATTACAGGTATATATAACTCCTAACAAAAACCTACTTTATGAAGTACACATTCAACATTCATGTATTCGGCATCTTATTGACCGTACTGATCGGCCATCAGCTGATGGCTCAAACTACTATAAACACCAATTATGTGAACTCACCTCCTGTAAACGTGTTAAACACACAACCATCTTATGTGACTTTTACAGTAAACAACAGTAATAACTATGCTGTAGCAATAACTGCGATCGGGACACAACACATTGCTTCTGCTGTTATTGCGGGCACTCCCGCTATAAATTACAGCCAAAATAATTGTGAGTATATCTTATGGTATAATGAAAATAGTACAGGAGCAACACCCATCACGACAGCAAACGGTTGGATGTACGGCAGTAAATCAGGCGTAATAAATGTCAACACAAATGGTGTTATTCCCGTCATGACAAATATAGAAGATGTTGTCATTTCACCAAACAGTACTTATAAATTTGCACTTGCCTGCACTGACAGTATATCTGCTGTAGGCAACACTACAACACCTGCATTACCGGGTTCATTCACATCAAACGGTGTAACGCTCACCACTACAGGACAGACATGGGGGCAGTTCCCAACCAACAGCCAAAACAACAACCAATCGTTTAACGGGAATATTGTATTCCAAAGAGCTATCCCTAAGCCTGAAATCAAAGCAGCTCCAATCAAAGCACAGTATTGTTTCGGAGACAAAGTTATATTGACTGCAAATACAGAAAGCTATGTAAGCAATCCTGTGTTCACTTGGAAGTATAATGGCAATGTGGTTGGTACAGGCTCTACTTATACTATTAATGCGCTGGATAACACCAACGCAGGCCTTTATACATGTACTGTTAGTGATGGAACGGTTACCTCATTCGAGGGTACATACAATATTACTGTTTTAGACCCTCCTGCACCGACAATAGATGGTAAAGTCAACTACTGTCTCAACGAAGCGTTTGTTCCGGTAACAATTAATGGTCAAAATCCTAAATGGTATTATACTACTACCGGTGGCTCTCCTATCCCGGTAACACCTACAATAAATACAGCTACACCAAACTCTGCCATTTATTACGTAACGCAAACAGTAAATGGTTGCGAAAGTTCAAAAAGGACTGTTGTAAAACTTACAGCAGCTCCCCAACCTGAAGCTCCCGTTGTAAATACACCGATATATTATTGCGAGAATACCCCTTCAGATCAACTAAGGGCGGTAGGTAATATGCTAAACTGGTATTATGAGCCTACAGGCGGCTTACCCACCTCTATAGCTCCAACGCCTAATACATCAAAGATGGATGAATTTGATTACTATGTTACCCAAACTGTAGATGGTTGTGAAAGTGAGCGTTCTCAAATTGAGGTCATCGTAACATTTAAACCAAACGGGCTGATACTGGTTGATAAAAATGAAATATGTGCAGAGGATACTGTTGAGATAAATTACTACGGTAGCGCCTACCCTAATGCCGCATACAATTGGGTGTTACCGGATGGGACAAATTACAATACAGGTATAGATCAGGGTCCACTTGTATTACAACTGGACAAACCCGGCACACAACAAATAACACTGCAAGTCGGCAATAAGGGATGTTTAAGTGATTTATATTCCACTACAATACTTGTTAAACCTTTGCCGGAAGGTACTGTTGCAATACAAAGTGATATATGTCAGGGACAAGATTACTTAGTATCAATGCCTAGCTATACAAAGACCATTGATAACTTCACTTGGGATTTTGATGGTGGTACAGCATCACATTATGCTACAGGTCAAGGTTCATATGGTGTAACATGGAATACACCGGGCAAAAAAACCTTACAAGTTACATTAGTAGATAATGGTTGCGAAGCCACTGTTTATACACAAACCACAGTACATGAAAAGCCTGATGCAAGAATCGTAATTGAAGACTATGTTGAAGGTGATGTTATCTGTGCAAGTGAAAAAGTTAAGATCTATGCAAACACAGCAGAAATAGCATCCTCATACGAATGGTCACCTGAAATACTTTTCAATGGCGATAACTACATACCTGTAACCTATGCCAAGATTGATGCAAACAGTGCTATATCATTGAAAGTAACGGATGAGTTTGGTTGTATTGGTGAAGAAACAATCAAAATTCTTGCAAAACCATGTTGTGAAATGACATTCCCTAATGCATTCTCTCCAAATAATGATTCAAGGAATGACATTTTCCGTCCTATTGTACAAGGCGATAAAGAAGTTAGAACATTCCGTGTAGTAAACCGACTGGGACAAACCGTGTTCGAATCGGCAGACCTAAACAGAGGTTGGGATGGAAGCATGAATGGCAAACCTGCGGACATCGGCACATACTTTTACTTGGTTAGTTTTAAATGCGGCAAAGAAGTGATCAACCAAAAAGGAGAGTTTATTCTGATACGATAAGTAGAATATCTTTATTATAAAATGAGAATCCCTGTAATAGCTATTACAGGGATTCTCATTTATATGTGCCCAGGACTGGAGTCGAACCAGCATGTCCTTGCGAACGCTGCGACCTGAACACAGTGCGTCTACCAATTTCGCCACCTGGGCAGTCTGTTCAGGACTAAGGGGTGCAAAGATATGTGCCGTTAATGTTACAAACAAGCATTATTTCTATACTGCCATTAGGTTACATCCCCTTAGGGCAGAGTTATCTGCACGACCCAAAACTTCGAAAGTTTCGTTGGGAAAGATCCTGCCTATATCGTCTGTTGCGATGAATGCACATGAATCGACATTGGCTAGGTCAATAATGTTCAAACATCCCGTACCATGAGTATTAAGATCAAGAGGATCGTTTATATCTCTAACCAATAACTTCATTGTAGAGGATGGAGAGAATACACCCTCACCTTTTGAATATGCTTGAGACAATAGTTCGGTCATGCCATATTCCGAATGTATGCTTTGTACACTAAACTTGCTACTCAAATAATCGTGTACTTCATCTCTCACCATCTCTTTTCGTCTACCCTTCATCCCACCTGTTTCCATAACAATGGTATTGTTTAGCTGTATAGGATAACGTTCCGCAAAGTCAAGCAGCGCAAATGTCACACCTATAAGCAAGACTGGGTGTTGAGCATTTTCAAGCTCTAACAACACATTATGTAGCCTATCGAACTCGTCTATGTAAAAACCATTTGATTCATGTCCGCTATGTTCCATTAACACCTTTGTCATATGTACCAATGAGGCATTCCCTCTTTGCAAATAAGATGGTAGCAACGCCAATATCGCGTAGTTTGATGGACTACCGTAAAATGAAGTGAACCCGTTAAGCAATGATTCAAAATAAAGCTGTTCATTCTTTACATAATGTTTGGACGGAGTTTCCGAGGTCGTTGTACTGCTCTCGAATACAAGGCCGGTATCAAAATCACCGGTAACCACTTTGTGTGTTTTAAAAAAGCTTATCGGTAAAAATGGAATTTCTTGAAGCGATTTGGGTCTTTTATCATTCCTTCCGAGTGTATCTACGAAAGACTTATACAAGATATTATTAGCATATTGGTAGTCAAATAATTGCAACGCAATAGCCTCGAAATTTTCATTGGTGATGCTATGGATATATTTATTGTCGGTATGGTGAAATATATCTTGCACTTTTGTTATTTTTGGATAATATGAAAAGTTATTTGGCTTTAGCAATATTACTAATTGTATTTGTAGCGTGTAAGAAAAAACAATACTCTCAAGGTACACCTGAGATCACTTTTGAATCTGTCTCTACAAAACATGTTTTGCTCAACAACGGTGTGGACAGCGAATATATAGGCATGACCATCCGTTATAAATTGCCTACGGCAAATATTGGAGAAGGATTAAGCGCAAGTAGCATAATATTTGTAGACAATCGAGATACTTTCAGGCAAGAGCAGCGCCGCGACTTCCCTGAAGAGTCCATAGAATATGAAGTTCCGGATCACAGAGAGTTCATCAAAGGAACAGTTACACTCTTAGTGGAAAAAATCCCTGTATTCAATACACGCACCAACAGGCCAAATGGAGATACCGTGACATTTGATATGTATATGGTTGATCCAACAGGAACCAAGAGCAATGTGATTACAACGGACACAATATTCATCACTCCATAATACAGCGCATAAACCGGCTGTAGCACACAGATTTATTGCATAAAGTTAAATTTACCTAACGCGAAACAATCTATGTGAGTTGTTACAAAAAAGCCATATATTGTTGAGGATGCGAATTCGGTTTCAATGACTGATTATCCGTACACAGGTATGCAATGGGTACTGTAACTTACCTTCCATATAAAGATAAAATATTCATCACATCCAACCGTGATGATAGACCCGATGAGCATAAAGCACTTGCTCCGGCGGTCGGCAATTACAGTACCGGCAAAATACTATTCCCAAAAGATGTAACGACAGGTGGAACTTGGATTGGTATTCATAACAATGGCAATGCCATGGCCATGATTAAAGGTGCGTTCGCTCCTCATATCCGAAAAGACAAGTATAAGGAAAGTCGAAGTACAATATTTCTGAAAATATTCGATTCGGAAAATCCTGTAAAAAAGTTCAACGAAATAGACCTTCAAGATATTGAACCTTTCACATTGATATTGTGGCTTAGACAAAACGGTACTCTTTGGGAAATGAGGTGGGATGAGTACGAAAAGTTCGTAAAGTCTCTACCGGCGGATATGCCCAACATGTGGTCGTCCGTAACACTGTTCGACGACAAAATGGTTGCTGCCAGAAAAAAATGGTTCGATCAATGGAGAGAAGCACAGGAAAATATAACAGGCGACAGTATCAGGCATTTTCACGAACATGGCGGCGAAGGCTATGCCAGATTGAATCTAAGCTTGAATAAAGGAGCTGTTCATACACTTAGCATTACTAGCATAGAAATATCGGAAGACAGGTCGGTAATGTACTACAACGACATGGTCACAGGGGAACAAACCATAAATGGATGGTTGTTTGCAGATGAAAATTCCGACGAAGAATAACAATAATAGCTAAGCGCTATACTCTCTACTTGCGCGCATACATAACGTCTTTCACTCTCCTTACCACAGTATCTACGGCAGGCAAAGCACCTTTTACCAAGTTTGGTGCATAGTGCAGATTTGTATCGGCAGATGTAATACGTGTAACAGGTGCATCAAGATAATCGAAGGCATCTTTTTGTATTCTGTAGCTCAACTCTGCTGCAACTCCTCCAAAAGGCCACTGCTCTTCTACTATTACAAGCCTGTTGGTTTTCTTAACAGATTCTATGATAGTAGCCCAATCCAATGGTCTGATTGTACGAAGATCTATGACTTCTGCGCTTATACCCTCACCTTGCAGCTCCTCAGCGGCTGTCAAAGCAGTCTTCATAGCCTTGTTATATGAAACGATGGTGACATCGGAACCTTGACGTTTCACATCGGCTTTACCTATAGGTATCAAATATTCTTCTTCGGGAACTTCACCCTCCTCTCCGTACATCACTTCACTTTCCATGAATACAACAGGGTTGTTATCACGTATTGCAGATTTCAACAGGCCTTTTGCATCATATGGATTGGATACGGAGATGACTTTCAAGCCCGGCATATGTGCGTACATACTTTCAAATGCTTGAGAGTGCTGAGCCGCCAACTGACCGGCAGAACCGTTCGGACCTCTGAACACAATGGGGCAACTGAATTGACCACCACTCATAGAAAGCATTTTAGCAGCGTGGTTCAATATCTGATCCAATGCAAGCACTGCAAAGTTCCAAGTCATGAACTCTACTATGGGTCTGGTACCGTTCATAGCGGCACCTACACCAATGGCAGCAAATCCCAACTCTGCGATCGGTGTATCAATCACACGGTCAGGACCAAACTCTTCAAGCATGCCCTGGCTGACCTTGTAAGCTCCATTGTATTGAGCCACCTCTTCTCCCATCAGGAATACAGACTTGTCTGCTCTCATTTCTTCCTGCATGGCCTCTCTTAATGCCTGACGAAAAGCTATTGTACGCATAGTAAGTTCTTTTTACGGGTGTCAAAGATAGGGAGTAAATTATTTATCTGCGGGTTTAAATATCACGGTACTGTTCACGCCTCTGTCTTTGCCTAAAAGCACCACTTTAAGCTCAGTATCGCTCAAGGAGATGATTTCCAGTTCAACCCTATCGGCATTTTGCTTTTTCATATTCTCAAGCACCAATTTACCCGCGTCGTTTATTTTCCAAGAAGAGGTGTCAACATCACCGTTAAAATTAAGGTAAGCTACCCCATCACTCTTAAATTCGAATGTGGTATTCTTGATAACCGAATCCTGTTCAGCAAAATAGTTATCCATTTCTTGCTTAAGAGACGCACGGGCACTATCGATATTCGTAAAGTTGTACAACTTCATATTCTCCTCAGGAGTAGTATGAGTACCGAATGTATCCAAGAACTTCATTTGCATGGCCGCCAGCTCATCAAGTTGGGGATTATCCAACTTTACGGCTTGCCACTTACCGGACAATTCGTTCTTTTTGTTCTGCACACTGCAAGAAACCATTGCAAGTGTTATCGATAATAAGATGAACGTATATTTTTTCATATCAGTTTGATGTTATTAATCTAAAGTAGCTCTTCCATTCCTGTGTTGTCAGCATATCTTCCAACACCACAAATTTTGATTGATCAACGATACGCGAATATACCTTTTTAAAGAAGGTATACATCTCAGGGTCGTTGGTTAATGTGGCGGCCAACATACGAGCTTGGTTTGTGGTATAGCACTCGCCCATTTTAGTCAATAGGTATTTTAAGCGTACCGACTCATTTTTGCCTTCTACTTTATCCAAAAGGTCTGTAAAATCGTTGTCAGGCATTGCAACAGGACAATCACTGTTATGGATATCTCTACCTATAACAGTCTTACCGGTCAACTCAGGTGTTTTCCGAACAGGTGCATCTTCCTTCTTTACAACAGACGTAGTTGTTGCAGGTGGTGTATTCCGGAAAGAACGACTGTTGTTAAGCTCTATATTCTCTATGAAACGAGGCTCATTCTTGGTTTTTACAACCGGAGTATTGTTTTGTTCACTGTTCGTGTATACAAATTTGGGGCCACTTGGCACATTGTCATCCTCTGCCTTATTGCCCCTTTGCAGGTAAAACTTTTGATGAATGTCATATAAAGTGAATGTACCTGCCTTGTTCATCAACAGAAATCCTCTAAAACCGTTTTCGGGAATTTTGATGGTGAATTTATGTGAGGGGTACTTATTCTGCTGAAACAGTATCTCTATATTGAGTGTACCGGGAGCCAACTGTGGTATGATGTAGTAATTCTTACCATACCTCGGCAACATCATGTCATCCAACTTAACATAGAAAGGGGTTTGTTTGTCGCCTTGTATATATACGTAAGAAAAACCCTGTGCATACGCAACAGACTCTACAGAAAAACTTAGCAATACAAACAGCAATATGTATATGGTGGAAAAAAAACGCATATTACTCCATCTCTATAAGCACGGCACCTTTTTCTACGGCCGTTTTCTCTTTTACATTTACAGATTTAACCGTCGCATCCCCTCCGGCCTTCAGCACATTCTCCATTTTCATCGCCTCAAGTATCAATAATCCGTCACCCTTGGTTACTTTTTGTCCGGGTTCTACCAACACTTTCAATATCATACCCGGCATAGGTGCCTTCACAGGTTCAGCTTTCTGCATGGACTTAAGGTCCATTCCCATTTTTTCAAGCAAAAGATCAAGTTGCTCCTGTACCGATATATTTATGCTATTGCCGTTTATATTGACAGTCAACTCCTTAGACTTCTTATCTATCTTTTCAACCGTTGCTGTATAGCTTTTGTTGTTGTACAAAATGCTGATTATGTTACTGGGTTGCAGCTGAATATCAAAGTCAACAATATTTCCATCCAACGACCACTGGGCTCCGTCTCGCTCCACCTCAAACGACTTATTATCATTAACGGTAATCTGTAACATTTGCCTCTTATTAATTTGAAGCAAAAATAACCAATAAATAATGGGTTACAGCAGATAGTCACATCAATTTGAAGAACTATAATGCAAAATTCTCAACAGAACTCAGGTATTGATTAATATTGTCAAATATTACAAGAGCAACCAAATGAAATATATTCTATATATCATACTCCCGACAACCCTATTAATATCCTGTATCGGCTCAAAAAAGAGCGCCATGAAATACAAGCAACTGCCTGAAGTAACCGTTAAGGCAACTTCGACTGACTACCGTGCCACAGCAGATAGGATATGGGATATCCAACATACAAGAGTCGCATTGTCCTTCAACTTCAAAGAAAAGACCGCAAACGGGCAAGCATGGCTGACTATGTCCCCGTACTTCTATCCTTCCAAACAAATAATACTGGATGCACAGAGTATGGAAATAAAGTCGGTAAAGCTCAATGGTACCGACGTAGATTTTGAATACAAGAATGATTCGCTGATCATCCCATTGAGTAGACTTTATCAAAGTAACGAGCGAGTTACGGTGTATGTTTACTATCTCGCTCAACCATACAAAACAAGCACCGGTGGCGGCAAAGCCATAACAGATGACAGAGGCCTGTATTTTATTAATACCGATTATAGCATACCGAACAAACCTGCTCAAATATGGACCCAAGGAGAAACACAAGCCAATTCGCACTGGATGCCGACCATCGACAAACCCAATGAACGCTTCACCACACAAATTGAACTTACTGTTCCTGACAGCTTTGTAACACTGAGTAATGGAGAACTCATTGACCAAATAAAAAACTCAGGCACCAGAACAGATATCTGGCGGATGGGCAGCCCTATTCAAACTTATGTGACCGTATTTGCAATAGGCAAATACGAGATAGTACAAGACAGCTCATGGAGAGGTATTCCTGTTAACTATTATGTGGAACCATATTACGGTCCATATGCCAAAAACATGTTCAAAAACACTGTTGAAATGATTGATCATTTCTCCACTATTACTCATACGCCATACCCCTGGGATAAATACAGCCAAGTGGTGGTACGAGACTATGTATCAGGAGCAATGGAGAACACTTCAGCTACCGTGTTCGGTGAGTTTGTCAACCAGACAGACCGAGAGATGGCTGATAACGACTTTGAAGATGTTGTGTCTCATGAATTGTTTCACCAATGGTTTGGAGATTATGTTACTGCTGAATCATGGTCGAACATTACACTCAATGAGTCTTTTGCAAACTATGGAGAACAGCTCTGGAGAAGACATAAATACGGGAAAGCATCCGAATTGGTACTGGCTTATGAAGACCTGCAATCATACTTGTTATCTACCGAATCGTCAGACCCTCCATTGGCAAGGTATTATTACAATGATAGAGACGATGTCTTTGACAGGATATCCTATCAAAAAGGCGGTGCCATTTTAAGATATTTGGAAGGTGTTATTGGTACAGAAGCCTTCAACTTGAGCATGCAAGAATACTTGCAGACCAATAAACTCAACTCTGCCGAAGTAGACAACTGGAGGCTTGCAATCGAAAAAATAACAGGGAAAGATATGCATTGGTTCTTCAACCAATGGTACATGCATGGCGGACACCCTAAACTTGAATTCAAATACAGTTTTGATGACAACAAAAAGGAAATGACGGTCACCGTAACTCAGAAACAAGATGACATATACCGCTTACCTATGATAGTGGAACTTGTGTCCGACAATTCAAGAGAAAAGTACACATTGAACATTGACAATAGAACGGTCACTTCAACATATCCCTATAATGGCAACAATCGTCCTATGTTTCTTCCGGACACCGAACATTGGTTGGTTGGCACGTTGAAAGACAATAAGAGCTATGAAGAATGGCTGAAGCATTACCAAGCATGTGAATCTCAAGATTTCACATCTAAGCAAAACGCATTACAAGCATGCTACAAAAACTTAGGCAATACAACAGTACAAGAACTTTTCAAACTTGCGATGAAGGATAGTCTCAGCCAAATAAGACTATATGCACTGGAATACATATCAGAGTCAGAAAACAAGTCAATAAAAAAGGAGTTTGCCGACGACATCTATAAAATGGCAATGAACGACAATTCCAACAGTGTTCGTTCAACAGCATTTTTCATATTGGGAGAATGGAAGACCGAAGTTGCCAAGCAAGACATGATAGGCACTCTTTATGACAGCTCATACCTTGTTGCTTCATCGGCTTTGTATGCTTTGAAAACCATCGATAAGGACACAGCATACATCATGGCCAAGGAATTAACTAAAACAAACCCGGGTGGTGATCTAAAACCTGAAATATGGATAACAATTGGAGAACATGCTTCTTCGGAAGATTCAGCATATTTCAACAATGAGCTTTACAATGTATCAGGCAGAAAAAAGATAGACTTCGTAAATGCATTGGCGTTGTATATGAAGAACGTGAGCTCTGACACAGCGTTTGCAGCCATGCTGAAGCATGCAAAATATCTGGTCACAACCGAGAACATTAAGTCTTATCGTGCTGCAATGGCCGGCTTTTTATTCGAGCTGTCCAAATTTTACAAGTACGAAGTGGATGCTACTAACACAAGAAATACTACTGCAAAAGCCTTCTTCAGATATAACCAACTGAAAAGTGCAATGACTAGCATCGTTGCTTTGGAAACAGACAGTAAAAACAAAGAAGATTATGAATTGAGAATGCGTGACAGCTTCTAAAGAAGGTTGTCTTTATTTGCTCTTTTCAAGCAACTCTTGATGTATTTGTAATACTTGTGGGATTATGGCGGCATTACCGTCGTTTGTGATACGGTAATCGCAACGTTTTATCTTTTCGGCATCGTCTATTTGGTTACTCATTCTCTGTAGCACCTTCTCACGGGTCATTCCCGGACGCGCTATTGCCCTTGCGATACGAACCTCAATAGGAGCAAATACTCCTATCATCAGGTCCATTTCTTTATAAGTCCCGCTCTCAAAAAAAATAGCGGCTTCTTTTATTGCATATGGGGCATTTTGCTCACCCATCCATTTTCTCCCATATGCAATAGTAGCAGGATGAACTATGGCATTAAGCCGTTCAAGGTATTCAGGATTACTGAACACCAACTCTGATACTTTGGTTCTATTCAATCCTGACTCATTGTAAATATCGTTACCGAACAACAGTTTGATGGCATCAATAACTTCATTGTCGTTATCAGTCAAATATCTGGCTGCACCGTCTGCATCATAAACAGGTATGCCAAGTGTTTTGAACACTTGGCATACCACTGACTTACCTGCACCTATACCTCCTGTAATACCTACTTTCAGCATAGAGTGATGGAATTATTTTTTATCGGTTGTCTCAACACCTGCTTTCTTACGATGAGCACTGGTCAATTCCATAGATATCGCTGTACGCTCTATGGTAAGAAAACTTCCGTGATGAACTTCTATTTGCAAAGTACCATCTTCGTTGGCACGCTTGATAAGACCGTGAATACCACCGTTTGTAACGATACGCTCGCCAACAGCTATTGATTCTGAAAATTTCTTTTGGTCCTTGGCACGCTTAGCCTGTGGGCGTATAAGGAAAAAGTACATCACTGCTATCATACCTACCATGAATAGCAAAGAGTACATCGGATTACCTTGTGCCTGCAAAAAAACTGTTTGAAGATTAACTAACATCCTTCTTTATACATTTATTATTTATCAAATATACGCTATACTAAGACCTGTCTTTAACATCGGCCTTGATGTACAACATGTGAATACCTCTTTGTGAATTGGTGGTTATAGTCACTGACTTCTCTTGGTGCCCTTGTTTCCCACCGGAATCGAACACCACTTCGATAACACCTGACTCTCCCGGCTTAACTGCTTCTCTTGGATACTTGGGTGCTGTACAACCACAAGAACCCATAGCGTTGCTGATGAGCAATGGTGAGTTACCGGTGTTTTTAAACTCAAACTCGTATGTAACCTTCTCCCCTTCGTATATCATACCGAAATCATGCACCGTATCGGTGAAAACCATTGTAGCAAGGCTTGACATTTCTGCGGTATCTACACCGTCTGCAGAATGAGGGTTGTTTACCAACTCCGTTGACAAAAGGTCCTTATTCTGCATTGCCTTATCCTCACTCTCCTGTCCACAGGCAGACAAGATCAAAACAGAAAATACAAATAATAAAAACCTATTCATGACTCGAATATTTGGTTATGAAGTTACTTAAGCTTTCTTTCTTCCTTGTGTATTTTATTTTCTTGCAACAAGTCTTTGAGTATGTTGTCCAGCACCCCGTTTATGAATTGACCACTTTGAGGCGTACTGTAATATTTGGCTATCTCAATGTACTCGTTGATGGTCACCTTGGTTGGAATAGAAGGGAAATACAACAATTCACAAACACCCATTCTCAACAATATCATATCTATCAATGCCACACGGTCACTATCCCAGTTTATGAGCTTTGGTTGGATGAGCTCAGAGCAGTACGTCTCTTTGTCTATTGCAGTATGCAACAAATTATGAGCGTAATCATTCTTTTCCTTAGATATAAGGTTCAAGAAATTGATCTTGGAACTGCTCTTGAAAAAGTTGCTCATGAGCATTTCAGTCATCTCATAATCATCTTCCCAACCCGGCAATTCATCTGAGAAGAATTCAAACAAATCTTCGTTATCCGCAATAAGTGTTTCCCATATAAAGCGCAGTATACCTACTTCAGCTTTAGGCTCTCTTGCATTTACCGATATATACTCTTTGTATTCTTCTGTTTTCGTCAATTCTTGATATACCTTCTTTATCCAATCCTCATCAATATACTGTGTAATGGAAGGCTCATTAAGTTTTGCATGAAAAGATTCATTGTTCATTACGCGCCATAGAAATTCATTGCCTGCGATCTTCGTGTTCACATTCAAATCCTCTTGTGTAGGCAAATACTTGGCTGCACGCTGACTTGCATCCTTTTCGGCATATTGCGCTATACGCAATGTGTATATTATGGAAACTATAAATAGATCTAAAGAACGGGCAATTTTTTCGTCCAGAAGCTTTGAACCTGCCTTCTTCTGTTCCTCTGCATCACCTACACTTGTTGTGGCAAGTGTGTATAAGGTTTGCATCACCTTAACCCTGATATTTCTGCGGCCTATCATATCTTAATAAAGAACCATTTGCCGCGCAAAGTTAAGTAAAGATTTCCTTATAAAACTCGAAGAATTAAGCTGTTTGAGGTAATGCCGGTAAATGCACCTTTTGTTCGGTCTTTACGGCTCTTTCTTCCTCCTCCTCTTCAACAGCGTTATCGCCACTCACAACCTTAGAATATTTCACTTTGGCATGTATAAACCTACGCTCAAAGTATGTGTAAGACAGAGATGCTGTAAGTATGGTCAATCCGAACGCACCAACGTATAACAATATGTTGCCTGTAACTGTTGACAAAATATCGGGATGGATCATCAGTACCAGCTGTAAAGCAATCACAATCATCAAGTTGTGATACATATATATACCGTACGATATCTTACCCAGATAGTTCAATGGCTTATATTCCAAGTTGATTACGGTTTTCTTATTTGCCGCCAAATTCAATACTATCACAAAGAATATCAATGCGTAAAACTCATAGTTGAACTCAGGTACTGCTATCCCCTTGACAGTAATTACCGCAAGTGCAACATACATAGTCCATTGTACATATCGATTGAAGACGATTTTTAGTATGCGTTCTTTTTTGTAAAACAATACGTATGCAGCTATTCCTCCAAGGGCCATACAGTCTATGGTAAAATGATTCCAAAGAAGCCATAACTGCTGATACCTCAAATTATCGGGATATGTATTGTGAAGATATATTGTAACTATTTTCACCAACACATAGAATATTATCACTCCCCACAACATATGTATCACCTTGTTCCTTTTTATAACCAAAAGAATCAATAAAGGCCACAAGAGGTAAAACTGTTCCTCAACACCTACAGACCAAGCCTGCTCAGCATATGGGACATGTCTATATAAGGTGTAAGCCAGGTTTGAGAAAAAGGTAAAGAACATTGCCGTCTTTGGTACCATAGCCTCTCCTACAAGCTCCGTATATCCCGGCACATGCAAAAACGCTATTTTAGGAAGAATGAATAAACCAAGAATTACAATGAGATAATACAGCGGCCATATCTTCAAAATACGCCTCATGTAGAAATGTTTGATAGAGATGGTGCCTGTCTGCCTATGTTCCTCAAGCAACAAGTAAGTAATCAAAAAGCCACTCAAAACAAAAAAGAATATGATCCCTATTTGGCCAAATACACCACCTACAAATGAATTCGTATAAATATTAGGCTGGCCGAACCAGTGTTTTACAAGCTCAATATGGTGTACTATTACCGCAATTGCCGCCACAAATCTGGAGCTGCTAAGGTTGGGAAAATATACTCTGTTGTTTGCCATGTTATATACTTTGATAAAAACGACTTTTATCTTGTATACAAACTTATGGTGTGTGTATATACCTTGTCAAATATGCTGCGCTGATTCACATTTCGTTAACCGCTGCATAACTTATTGTTCACTAAGCCCCGCAAAAGCCTCCTGTACAGTGTTGTAGTGGTTTATCATCGAATTTACGGTACGGTAATATGCAATACTGTGTACACAAAGGAATACCAAGACAACAGCCGCAAAAATGCCAAAGCCTGTAACAGAAGCTGTACCCGGCCTGCCCGGCAATATCATCACCATCCAATAAAACGCCCAACTGTATTTGTTGTTCAACAAATAGTTGCTTGTTCCGGAATACATATGGTTTTGCTTATACACTTTGGGGATTCGTCTGAATATTACAATAAACGCTATGACGTATACCAACAAATATGCCCATTTCATAAAATCCGCACCCTCCAATATACCCCACTCAAGAGGCTGTATCTGTACATACAGATTGAAAAAAAGCAGTCCTGCCAAAATCATCAAAACTACATTCAATGGATTGAATACCAGCTTCTTGAAGTGTCTTGCAAAAGTTTTGGAGCCATGATACATTTGCTCTTTTTCAGCTTTTGCGGCTATATACCAAAAACCCATCCTGCCAAAATCCGCATGTGCTTCATACATGGCATCGGTAAAAGGCAGATTGGGATTATCTGTCATTTTTTCCTCCACCTTGCAAGCAAAATGGTCCAATATCTCCATGATGACAATCGGGTCATGAAACCCACGGGAATCAATAAAATCTCTGAGCTCTTTAAGCTGTGTTTTTGATAAGATTACTTTATCCATTTCTTAAATCAGGGTTTAGTATGATTTGAATCGACTCCAAAGCCGACTTTAATGCTTCTATTTTTGTTTGTGTTTCTTTCTTACCCTCTTTTGTCAGGGAATAATACTTTCTAATACGACCGTCCACTATCTCCGATGATGTGGTCAACAGCCCATCTTCCACTAATTTGTGCAATGCAGGATACAATGCAGCCTCGGTAATGGTCATCTTTTCATTCGACAATTCCTTTACCGCCTTCGTCATTTCGTATCCATACATTCTGTGATTGTCTTCCAACAATTTCAGAATAATGGTTGTCAAACTGCCTTTTAATATTCTATTGTCCACTATACCTATGCAAATTATATACCTAACAATATTATGTATTATTTATCAAATAAACAATAGGTGTTTAATACTGTGCTGTTATCTTTGGCCTTTCCCATAAGATGGAAGTAAAAAAGATAGAAACAGAAGCTATTATTATCGGAGGAGGCCCTGCCGGGGCAGGCACATCACTATACCTTACCGATAAAGGAATAAAGCATGTAATAATAGAAAGAGAGCAGTTCCCCAGAGATAAAGTATGTGGAGATGCATGTAGTGGGAAAACCGCTTTTGTATTAAGAAAGCTACACCCTGAATGGCTGCAAGAGATTTATTCCGAAGAGCAGCAGTTCATGCCAAGCCATGGCATCACCTTTGTAGCACCAAATGGCAAACCGTTGAACATTCCTTTTGGTCCAAGTAAAGTAGCCGGCGAAACTGCACCCGGTTTCACCGCAACAAGACTAGTATTCGACAACTACTTGTTTGAAAGACTACCCTCCCAATACAACGAAATATATCAGGAAGCCGATGTAAAAGAAATTATCAGGAATGAGTCCGGTGTCAAGGTGACCTTCACTCAAGGAGCACAGACTATTGAAGTATCTGCTCCTGTTATTGTAGGGGCAGATGGCGATAAGAGTATAGTTCGTAAACAATTACTCAACGACAACATTTCCGACAAATCAAAAGCCATTGGATTAAGAGCCTATTATGAGGGAATAACAGGCCTGCATGAAAAGAACTTCATTGAACTTCATTTTTTGAAAGAAGTATTGCCGGGTTATATGTGGATATTCCCGCTACCAAACGGCATGGCGAATGTGGGTATCGGTATACTATCCGAGCGTATACGAGACAAGAAGATCAACCTCAGGGAGAAGATGCTCTATGCTATTGAGAACAACCCCAATATCAGCCCAAGATTCAAAAACGCCAAACTGCATGGTAAAATACTTGGCTGGGGACTTCCCTTAGGTGCAGAGAACCGTCCTGTATCAGGAGACAGATTCCTATTAACAGGCGATGCAGGTAGTCTTGTCGACCCATTCAGTGGAGAAGGCATCGGCAATGCTTTGTATAGTGGTATGCTTGCCGCTGATGCGATAGCAGGAGCTTTGGAAAATCAACAATTCGATGCTGAATTCTTGAAAAATGCCTACGACAAACCTTTATACAGACGCCTGGGCAATGAGTTGAAAATAAGTTTGGCCTTACAAAAACTGAGTCGTTTCCCTTGGCTCTTCAACTTTGTGGTGAACAAAGCCGAAAAAAGTGCATCGCTTAGCGATACCATCAGTTGTATGTTTACCGACCTTGACCTAAGAGATCGATTAAGGAAACCGTCATTCTATTTGAAGATACTGATGAACAAGTAGCCTACTTTCTTGTGCATACTATTTTGCGCACATGTTCTTTGTCTCCTATTATCAACTTGATGATATACACCCCACTCATAAAAGGTGTGTTCAGTACTGTTTTATTATAGCCTTGTTGAGCTGTGTAGTCATTTCTGAATACATTACGGCCTGACAAATCTGTTATAGCCACCTGCATAACAACACCGCTGTTTGCCGTCCACTCAATCGTAACCTTACCATCCGATGTTGGGTTGGGACTGATGCTGATCACTTCATTTGTACCAGGATAAAGAACATCATCATAAATACGCACATCATCTATACTCAAACCTTCTTTTGTACTGCCGGGGTCTGTTCTCAAAACAAACCTGAATTGAATATTGCTTACTGTGTCAGGCAAGGCATTGGTAACAGGCTGCCACATTGTTTTATCCTCCCAAGTCCATGCAAGGAAGTTGGTATCGTTATACCAATTGACCCCGCTGTTATTTCTTAATCGTTCCCATACAACTCCGTCAGAAGTATATTCCACATATGCTTCATCACACAGAACCGCTCCGCAATTCTCAATGTCAAATGCAGCCTGAAAGCTCAACGTAGGGTTATTAAGCGATGCAATATCGAAACACGGAGAATACAAGTACGACCACTCATTATCCTTGTAATTACCTTTCAAATTGGTCACCCATGCATTGGTACCGCTTGCTGCTTTATCTATTTTGCCTGCAACAGGCTTACCCCACTCCCAAGTTGTATTGACACCATCCGTATACCAATAGCCGTCATTTTGTTCAAATCCTTCTGTATATGGAAAGCTTGATATCAATGGTTGATTTCTCACAATGTGATTCAGTATACTGTCGTTCTTGGTATAAGAATCTCCTGACACAGCAACCCAAACATCAATATTATGCGCTCCATAGGAACTGATATCCACTTGGCTTGAAAATGTATAACCCATAGTCTGTTTTGCAGCTATGGAAGACAATGTCTCCGTAACTATGTTGTTATCATCCAGTTTAAAGCTCAAGCTTACATTATTGAGTGTATTGTTTACACCATTACGAATGGTGATGGTCAAAGGAACAGGTCCGTTGATGCCGCATGCAGATGCAACGGGTGATTTTATACTTATAAGTTGTATATCATTTTGCACAGTATACAGGCGCACATTGTCTATTGTAATACCGTTACCGAAATTTCTATCACCAATTACAGATGTGTCGTTTTGATTGAAAGACACCTGAGTACTCGTTGAAAATCCATCACCTTTGCTCAACATGACATCACTTAATGACAGCGAACCCGAGTTGTTGACTTTTCCAACACTCTTGGCATCCATATCATAATTGTAAATCAAACTGTATGACTTGGTGTCGGCTCCCCTTACCTGTACAAAGTTTCCTGTTGGTGATTTAGGAATGCCGTGCAATATATAATCGAATTCCAACCTTACCTCCTCATTGGCGGCATCGTAGTTGCTTAGGTTATATGTAGCCAACAGTATGTTTTGGCAAGAAGCAGTCGCTTTGTACGCATCCATACTCAAAGACCTATCACCTGATATTGTAACGGTATTCAAAACTTGACTGCGCAACCTACCTGTGTCTGATAGGTTTGAATAATCCCATCGCAGACTATCGCCCAAACCCATCGTATCCGCCGACGTAGTAAAAACTGGAGTTGTTTCAAAATCGGAAGAATAGCTCAATTGAATCGCCGCATTCCCCAAATTTCTTACAACTTTCATCATTGAATCATTCTCACTTACCGGGTCAGTAACACTCAGGTTTCTTATGGCGGCATTGAACGTATATGTTTGCAATGCACTCAAATCAACAGTCGTACTAAAATTCACTTCCAATATTGCACCTGGAGGTATTACATTTGAGTACTTCTGTGTAATCCAAGCCCCCCCATTCACTCGATAATACATCATAAAGCTGTCGCACTTCACATCATCAAGATTCCTCACTTTGAGTTTTACCGTTTCAGAAGATCCTAATGCTGAACTTGTAAGCACCCTACCCGTACTCAGCGAAACAACATCCACAAGCATAAGGTCTCCATCTGAGATACTACCGCTACAATCACCTGTATTAGGTTGATGTTTGATAGCCAAAGCACGATAACCACTCAACCCATCAATAACAGGACGAACCGAAACATAATAAGTACTGTCTAAAGACAGCCCTTTGAATATATATGCAGTATCTGTCGTGATTGCTATCACTTCCATATGTGCACCACGTTTTCTCATTACTTCATAGGAAGTTGCATCTATCACACTGTTCCATTCCACACTTATGTATCCGGGACATTGGGTTGCAGCAAGCTTTATTTCAGGTTGCTTGTTGACCACAAAAAGTCCTGTAGTGGTTTGTTCTCCCGTACCATTGCGGGATACTCTTATCATACATTCACCCGAACTGATAAAGTTTGGAACGAACCACTTATAATATCTTTTATCGGCGGCAACAGAAGCATCTATATTGTTCCAGTTGTTACCGTTGTCGTCGGAATATTCTATTTTGAATGTACCCGTTCCTTCCGGAGCATTCCAGTATATGTATGCAGAATCGTCTGCTTTTATTTGAGCTCCGTTGATTGGATATACAATATCTATACCGTTCGGCACAAAATCATATGCAACAGTATAGCTCTGCCCAAATGACGTGACATCAAACGCCTTTACATTAATGGTGTAATTACCAGGAGCCGGATCGTATATCACCACCTGCTCTGTATTGTTTATATGATCAGGCTTTTCTACCGCCAAATTATTCATATTGGCAGGTGCAGCATCCAATACAAGAGGGTTGTGCAATTTATTATTAGGCTCTGTAACCTCAAGGTCTAAGTCATGTACCAATTGTTTAGACGATAACGGACTGGCAGGTCTATCGTTCCAACAAAGGAACACTTTGAGCTTTGCAGTATTCGGAGGGACTATAATATTGAACTGCTCGTTTGAGTTACCCACCAAAAAACCTGTTTTATATCTCGTACTGTCCAGTATTATCAGTGAACGATACAAGTTCAAAAAGCCGTAACCGAACCTGTAATCAGGACCCTTGTTTCCAATATCTGTTGAGCCATTTATCAATATGGCTTTCAATATATCTGCTCTGGGTAGCGAATTGCTGTTCAGTTGCCTGTAACGCTGTGTCAACAATCCCGCTGCAGCAGCTACCTGCGGACAAGCCATGCTTGTACCGCTGGCCACCAAATACCCCTCAGACTTTGTTGTCGAATTCACATCAACACCCACTGCAGATATCTCGGGCTTCAACCTGCCATCTCGTACAGGGCCTCGCGACGCATTACCTGCGTTTACGTACTCCTTATCGGTACTTGTAACCACTAAAGGGTTTTTGGCCACTTGATATCCGCCGGCTATGGTAGCAAATCCATGTGGGTATGGAGGACAATCAAAAAAACCATCGTTGGCGGCCGCAAACACATGCAACACATCTTCGTATACATTGCAGAGGTTGTCCAAACCTTGAGATAGTTGGTCGTACACTCCTGCATACTCACAACTCCCTCGTGATGCAGAATAAGAATTGTTCGTAACGTTTACTTGAAACTTCTGGCGTATGGCAGGCGTTGCCGACAACACTTCACTGAAATAATGATCGATGAGCGTTGCGTGAGTAGCCATACCTTCACCTCTAGGGTCTATGATACCTGCACCACCTACTATACCGTTTATATGCACACCATGATTTGTATATCCCGCAGGAGTATAATTCACTACTCTATCCAACAAATCAATATGAAAGATGCCTGATGTATTATCACCAACCCCTATGAACACTCCTTCTCCTCTTAACCCATGACCTCCATATACAATTGGACTATACCCTCTACGTATACCTGTTATCGACTTTGCAATAATATTCAACGGTACCTCCTCCCTGACGGGACTTACAAACGACACACCATACCAATCTATAAGCTTAGACACATTGGAGGGAGACAACCTCACATTGCAATAATTCAATGTCTCCATATTATCCTTCAGCAATATTGCTCCAATGCTTTCAAGGAAGCTCTCTATATATTCTTTGGCGACACTGCTGTAAAAAGCTACACATACATCCTTTTTACTTGGAGAAACCGATATCTGGTCAGCAAGGTCGTAAGAGGTTTTCCAATCGTTCTGTACTTCTGATACAAATACGATACCCGCATCCTTATATATGCTCTGTACTTGCTTACTGTTTATTATGGCTACATATGTGTTATCAGGAATATAGTCCTCCAAACTTACGCCCGAACGTTTAAGCATTGATTCTATTTCTATTGTCGGCTGCTCTTCAAAATGAAGTAGTACTTGTACAGGATATTTGATTTCGCCGATGTTGTTCTTTGTTTGCCAGACTTCGAGGTTGTTATACGCAAGTATCTTTCCTGTCTTCAGGTAAATATTTTTATACAGCGCATCCTGTGCTTTTGATTGAAAGCAATACAGAATAAGAATGAAGAAAGAAAAGGATCTCAGTATACCTGTTATGTTGAAGCCCGACTGTACAATTCGCATATTACCTGTGTAATAATCAATATTACAAGTTACTGATTATTGACATAACAGCACTTAATAAATACTTCAGAATTGCAATATCAAGGTCAAATATAGCCCTATGCGGAGTTGGCCACACGTGTATTCACCACCATCTTGAAACCTACACCGTAGGCGTTCAGTATCTCGATATCAGGATCGGCCTTAAAGTACTTACGCACCTTACTTATATAGACGTCCATGCTTTTCGCGGAAAAATAATCGTCGTTACCCCATACCTTTTCCAGTATGGTTTTTCTATTCACAAGCACGTTTTCGTTTTGGGCAAGTATATATATCAACTCACATTCCTTGGAGCTCAATTTTTGCGATTCCTCCTCACTTTCGAGTGTCATCTTCCGATAGTCAAACTCAAACTTACCGATATTGAACAGTTCTTGCTTAATACCGTTTGTTCCTTTGGTACGTTTCAATATCGCATTGATACGCAGTGCTAATTCTTGCGTACTGAACGGTTTGGTAATGTAATCGTCACAACCTGTCTCAAAGCCCTTTATTTTATCTGCATGTTGTGATTTTGACGTAAGAAATATCAATGGCATATCGGGCTCAACAGCTTTTATATCTTTTGCAAGCTCGTATCCATCTCTTGATGGCAACATTATATCAAGAATACACAAGTCATAGTCACCACTTGTGAAAGCAGACATACCTTCACCTCCGTTCTTATACCAGTCTACATCATAACCTTTATTTTCAAGATTTTCTTTAAGCAGCATGCCCAAATTCTGGTCGTCTTCAACAAATAATATTCTGCTCATAGTTTAACTTTTCAACGGTAAATAAATAATAAACTCTGTTCCTTTCTCAGGTTTACTCTTCACGTCGATTTCACCACGGTGATAATCAACGATATGTTTTACATAACTCAATCCCAGACCGAACCCCTTTACATCATGCCTATCGCCGATAGTATGTCTGTAAAAACGGTCGAATGCATTCTTAAGCACCTCTGCAGACATACCTATCCCGTTATCCTTTACAGTTAATATCAATTTTCCACTCACGTTAGATGTTGATATCACTATTTCAGGCTGATTGTCTCTGTATTTGATGGCATTGTCGATGAGGTTGTGCAGCATGTTCAACATCTGCCTTTCATCAGCTTTTATAGTATAATGTTCGGCATTCAAGTTCAACTTAATACTGCCTCCTAAGTTTTGTAATTGTATATCAAACGCACTTACCGCGGATACTATCACCTCGTGCATGTCAACAGGTTTGAAATCAAGATGAACATTATGATGCTCTAAAGAGGCCAACTGAAGTATCTGCTCTACATTATCGTCCAGCTTCTTACTCTCCTCTCCAACTATATCGAAGTAATGGTCTCCTTTTGATTTTGATTCTCTCCAGTTCTCAATGGCAAGATTTATATTGGTAAGCGGTGTTTTGAACTCGTGCGTAATATTGCTGATAAAATTATCCTTCATCACAGACAGCTTCTCCTGATTGATGATGGTGCGAACAAAGTATGCAAACGACAATATCAGTATTAATATCACAATGGCTGAAGACAACATCATTACAAATGAAGACTTCAACACCACACCGAAAGAATCGGGGACATAAACGGTCAGCAAATATGGACTGCTGATACCATTACTCAAGAGAGGCACTTCAAGACGCTCCTCATCCATTAGTTTTTTATTGTCCATACTACCGAGGACAAAGTCATATTCACTTTTTGTACTCTTCCTCATGCCGGCTATATATTGAGTATCCAACTCGTTTTTCTCCAATACAGCCTTTATGTCTTTATCAAGTCGTGTAGTGTCTATTATTGTTGCAAGGCTAAAAGTGTTGTCATATGCAACGTTTAAGTTCTCAGGGGTAAGTTGGGTGAAATTATACGCTCCTGAATCTCTGATACCTTCAAAAGCAAAACTGAATGTCGCATCCAATGTCGCGGAAAATGTGGTCAGGTTTATGCTGTTATAGTTTTGGAAACTTGTATCATTCTCCCTCACGAAAAAATTATACATGTTTACAGTATCGACTGACAAAACCTCTTTAGTGTCAAGGTCGAAATGATACTTAAGCAGTTGTATTCCCTCTCCTACTTTTATCAACGATTTGGAATACAGTTTAAAACAATAGGCTCCTTCTTCAATATCGTGTGCAATTGTCTCAAAATCAGCCTGAAGCGATTCATTGAGCACATTCCGCTGAAACCTGATACTGTTATTGATCCAATATGCCTGAATACCTATCAGACCGACCAATATCAATCCGATAAGCGTATAGAGATAATTATATTTTTTTTGCTTTTTATTCAATTTTTCAAAGATATATCCACCACACTAAGTTTTCCGCATAACATATAAATAATTTTGCAATTTTTAAGACTGTTTATAAATAATTATGCAGCGATTATAAATATCAGGTTAATAAGTATAGACGGGATGCAAGAGAGATAAGATGGGTGGAAATAAAAAAGCCTCTGCAAATGCAGAGGCTTTTATGTCGATTACACTCAATTCTTAAGCTTCATCACCGCTTTCGTCACCTTCGGCTTTCTTCATTTTTTCTTTGATCTCAGCCAAAGCTCCCAAGTCACCCAGAGTAGCTTTTTCTACTTTGCTCTGGATATTCTTAACGGCTTTCTTGGTTGTTTCTTTTGCAGCAGTTGCATCTTTCTTGGCAGCAGCCTTTTCGTCGGCTTTTTCTTGCTCCCAAACGCGGCTGTGAGAAACCATTATGCGCTTATCGTTACGATCGAACTCGATGATAACGAATGGCAGTGTTTCGTCAGCTTCCACATTGCCGCCGTCTTCTTTACGAAGGTGGCGTGCAGGTGCAAATGCTTCAAGACCATACTGCAACTGAACGATGGCTCCTTTATCGTCACGCTTGGTAACGATACCTTCGTGAGTGCTACCCACAGGGAATACATCTTCAAAAGTATTCCAAGGATCTTCTTCAAGTTGTTTGTGGCCCAATGACAGTTTACGAGCTTCTTTGTCGATACCCAAGATTATCACATCTATCTCTTCACCTACTTTAGTAAACTCGTTAGGGTGATTGTAACGTTTGATCCAGCTAAGGTCGCTGATGTGTATCATACCACCTATACCTGTGCTCAACTCTACAAATACACCGTACGGAGTGATGTTTTTAACCACACCTTTGTGCTTGCTGTCAACAGGGAATTTGTTTTCGATTGTTTCCCACGGATCTTCTGTAAGTTGCTTGATGGAAAGGCTCATCTTGCGCTCTTCCTTATCAAGTGTTACCACAACCGCCTCATACTCATCTCCCATGTTGAAGAATTCTTTGGCGTTTATCGGCTGAGAAGACCATGTGATCTCAGATACGTGTACCAAACCTTCTACACCCGGAGTGATCTCAAGGAATGCACCGTAATCTTCGATGTTTACAACTTTACCTTTCACTTTTGAACCTTCGGTGATGTCTTCAGGAAGACTATCCCAAGGATGTGCGGTAAGTTGTTTTAGACCTAAGCTGATACGCTTCTTCTCATCGTCGAAGTCAAGCACGGCAACGTTCAGCTTCTGTCCATTTTCCAATACCTCGCTCGGGTGGTTGATCCTGCCCCAGCTGATATCTGTTATGTATAGTAGACCATCTACACCACCAAGGTCGATGAACGCACCGAAATCGGTAACATTCTTAACAGTACCCTCAAGTACTTGTCCTTTTTCAAGCTTGCTGATGATCTCGCTACGTTGTTGTTCGATATCGCTTTCGATAAGCGCTTTGTGAGAAACAACCGCGTTGCGAATAGCTTCGTTGATCTTAACAACTTTGAAGTCCATCGTTTTACCTACATACTGATCGTAGTCGGTAACAGGTTTCACATCTATCTGTGAACCGGGAAGGAATGTTTCCAAGCCATAAACATCAACGATAAGGCCACCTTTGGTTTTGCTGGTAATGGTACCGGTAACAACGTCTCCGGTTTTATAGTACTCAACAATTTTAAGCCATGCACGGCTTTGGCGAGCTTGTCTGCGGCTAAGGTGTAGGTGTCCGTTGCGGTCTTCTTTTTCCACAACCATCACTTCCACTTCGTCTCCTATCTTAACTTCGTTAAGATCACGGAATTCGTTCATGGAAACCAGTCCGTCAGATTTGAATCCGATATTGATGATAACATCGGTCTTTGTAAGCCCTACTACAGTACCGGAAATCAATTCCGATTCTGAGATGTCTTTAAATGTACCATCGTACATTTTTTCCATTTCTTCACGTTTGGCATCATTGTATGATGAAACGTTTCTTTTGTCGACGCTCCAGTCGAAATCGTCATGAGCGCCGGCCTGTTGTTCTGTCAGGCCTTCAGTTTGGTTAACAATTTGATTTTCTTCCAAATTTTTGGTCCTCCTTTTAAAGTAATTTTTTTTGGGATGGCAAAGGTATCCAAATAAATCTAAAGGAAAAAATAATTGATTGACTAAATTTAAAACAGAAACGTGTTGATTATCAATGAATTAAAGAGGTTCGGCGCTTGTAATTACGGCAATTTTCCGTTTTCTCCTGAAAACGGGTCCATATTGGCCGTAGAAGGCTGTTTGCCGCTGAAGCCGGTATGTATCGCATCTTCTATACTGTTTACCGATTTGCCATCTGTATTTTTCTTGCGCAATCGCATTTTCGATACATAGGCAGTACTTGGTTGCTCGGCTACTCGATAAAGCCCCCAAGCCATAAATACACTGAAGAATATACCAAAGTACCAAATAAGCATATTGTCTATTAAATGGAAGCCATAACCCATCTTATAAGTGATGGTTTTTAACACAAAGATTGTTGCTATGTGTGTAACATACAAAGTGTAACTGTATTCCCCAATACGTTCCAACGGCTTGATGCGTATATTGTTTTTCATAGCGCCGAAAAGAAGTACATATGCCAACAGGGTAATTCCAAGCCCAGTAACCTTATTCTGCACTTGATGAAACACATAACCTTTCATCAATGATACGCTCATGAACAATACTATACCCAATACTATCGTGGCAGTCTTGTTCAATCTGAAGCTTGAAATCAATCGGTCTTTATATCGATAAAACAATATGCCTATGAAAAAGTATATGGCGTAATCTGAAGTAAACTGTAAAAATATCGGTGAGCTGTCGGGTTCGTTCTGCGATATGCCTGAAAAGGCCCAACCTATCAAATACCATGACAGTGCAACGATACCCATCCATCGGTATTTCTTGATTACCCATGGTGCCAACAAATAAAATATCACTTCATGCGGCAACGACCAATATTGGTGTGTGAGATAATTATCCGTGGGGATGTATATCAGGTTAAGCAGTAAGGCCTTCAAGTCTATGAAGTAATGGTAATAACGCAACAAAGGCTCCTGCCCTTCAACTCCTGCATAGAAAACAGGTGACGCAAAAATGCTGATAATCACAAAAGCTATTATCGCCCATACTATACCCAATACATATGTAGGATACAATCTGAGTAACCTTCGCTTATAAAACTCTTTTGTATCGTTATTGCTCCTTAGACTGTGAGCAATTGAAAAACCTGATAACAAGAAAAAGAAAACAACAAATTCAGAACCTAGATTAGTGAATTGCATAATCCTTACCTGCAACCATTCCCAAAAGGCCCAATTGCTTTGTGGATTTACATTAGCTGAGTAAGACGCGGTATCGGTAAACAAAAATCCTCTGGAGTGATTGACAACAACATAAAATGCAGCCAAACCACGCAACCAGTTGATGATGCGCCAGTCTATTTTATATGTTGTATCTGTCCGATCGAGCATGTACGATGTATTACATTATATTGGCTATTGCCAATAGGCATCAACTCTCTCGGATTACTTGCAAACTTATTGTTTTGAAACAGTTATTGCTGTTAACAGATGGTTATTGGTTATTATATCTTCATTATCTCCTTTATGGCCTCATCCAAAATCGTATCATGGCCTATTGCTTCGTCCGAAGCTTTCATGTCGATCTTCTCATTTGGCTCCAACCCATTTTCTATATTCTTATCATCGTCTGTAAGGAACATGGACGCGGGGAAACGTACTTGCCAACCGTTCGGCAGCTCGTGCCCAACAATTCGGGAAACACCGCCTCCGGTAAAATCACCATATATTTTCACATTCGAGAAACCGGCAGCTGCAGATGTTAACAATGCAGCATTACCTCGGGTGTCTCTGTTCGTCAGCAGGATGAATTTCCGCAAAAATTTCGACTTATCGCCTTGTTCATAGTATATGGCCTTGGGATCTGTGATATCATCTTTTTCAGGACCGTTCTTATATAGCGTTTTGAACAGTATCGCAGTCACTTTGAATGAGGTATCCACTCCCAATCGCTCTGCGAATGTGAACAAGTTGCTCATATCTCCACCGCCTTTGTTGTTGCGAATATCAAAGACCATACCTCTTAAGCTGTCGTGTTCAAATTTGAAACGCTCAACCAGTATTTTCAGATGCTCATCCTTTACTTGCCCTTCCATCGAACCGTAATACACGTAGCCTATTGAGTCGATAATTGTATGTATGAATGGACCTGTCACCTCATAATTGCCCCAGTAGTTCTTGACCAACAAGTCGTAATTGAAATTCTTGGGATATGTTGTGGTATCAGTGTATTGGTAGCGAGCAAAACCTGCTTCCAGCTGTATGTTGGGGTCTTTGAGTATGGAGAGCAACAACTTACAAGTATCGTACAGTTGCCTGTCAGTCATGGTATCGAAAAACTTAGGTTTGAATTCCGCATGTACAGAGTCCCAATTCAATCCTTTTTGCTTGAAATAGATATACCCTTCATCCACAGCCTTCCACAACTCTTCAAACACGATTTTCGGACTGTTGATTGGAGGTTTTGGCATCAACAGTTTTTCACAAGATGCAAACGCGAACACCATAGCGATCAACACAAGTATCTTCTTCATATATATTGGGTCAAATATTAGTAGTTAAACATAAATGCCAGAAAAACAGAGTGTTCGGCAAAGTAAACCTTGTTGTATTTGGACTTTATCCTTGAATAGTCCCATTGATAGCCAAGCTTAACGGCATTTCCATTGTCAAGCCTTACCAAAACGTAAGCTCTACTATTCAATCTCAGATACTTACCTACAAGTCCTGTGGTGGCGTTGTCTAAAAATTCTCCGACAGGCTTAACCTCCGGGTCTGCTTTTTGTATCAAGTTTAGATATGCAGGTCTTGAGAAGTTGGCCACAATAGGTATGCTCACATCCCAAGAAAGAAAACTCGTCTTATCAAATAAGGTTATCTCTTTGGTTATCTTACCGGATATGCCCAAACTCACTGCATATTCATAAATAGTTGCCGCATCTTGCAAATATGGTGCCTTCTTATGTGCGAACATGGCAGACAACATTCCTCCGGCTCGTATATCAAACGCACGACTCTCAACAGGCATTTTGAACAAAAAACGATAGTCCAATAAAGCTCGTTGGGTTTTTACTCCTGACTCCAAAAGCTCGTTGGTTTTCTTTTTCAACCACATGGACGATGCTTGAATGTTCACTTCAGAGTAGTTGGTCTTGCTTATCTTCAAATTGCTCAACCTGAATATCGGCCCTATGTTGGTATACAAAACGGGAGATATTGCTTGATCCAATAAGTTTTGGTATGTGGCCCCTGCTGCAAATTCCACGGAACGCAAATAACCGCTTTCGGTTTCTATGCCTCCATCATCGTCTGAATATTGTGCTATCGCTTGAGATGTGATACAAATTGAGAGTAGTAATACTAAAACCCTCTTGCTGAAAATCATAGTCGGTATTTTGGTTAAAAATAACCAATAAATGAAGTAATAGACAAACTTGTTTCTATTTTTCAACCCAATGATATACCGGCTCCAACCACTCCGGCAGTGGCTTGTATGTATATCCACCTTTCAAGCCGGTCACCAATTCTATTTCGTCGTACTTGTATACACCATGCGAATGGGTCATTATCGAATCGCAACTGTTCCACACATGGTCAGTACGTTCATATATGGATAGTATCGTACCATGTGCATCTATATGAAAATATTTGGACACCCATTTGTTACACCCACCTACAATTACATATTTCACGTCCTTAACCCTGATATGGTCGGATGCCAACATGGCTATCAACGCTCCTTTACCTGTACCTACTATCGTGATACGCCTTGGGCTTACACCCAACTTCAAAAGGCTGTCTATGCTTTTTGCAACCAACCATGAATATTGATCGGGGTCCGCATTTTCAGGTCTTATTCGTGCATGAACCACATATCCCTTTTGACTGAACGAATTTACAATGGCATCAAACTCGTACTTACCGTATTGATTACTGTACGGGTTGTCGGGCATATCCTCCAATATCTTATTGTGTAGAAAGAAAACATGGTTCGTAGTATCGCTATGAATGGCTGTGTCTTTTGCGGAAACAGAATTTAAATAGAGAACAATGATCAATATGGTGAGGATGTATTTCATAATATCCGCATAATATGCTATGCTAAATTAGATATTCATATATGTAGTTTCTGTTAACTATTGGTTATCGTACAATAAAAAAGCCTTGCATTCGCAAGGCTTGGTATTCAAAAATACTTTCTATTTAGAAACGATATAACCAACCATGTACATCTTCTTTACGGCCATAACGTATGTCGTTCAGTTCTGTACGTATCCATGGAGAGATGGTCCATGAATCTATCGGTGGCAATTCCAGTTTTTCACCTTTGTAGGTCAATGCACGTATTGGAGCGATGGATGCTGCGGTACCTGCACCAAATGCTTCCTTCAAGTTGCCCGCATGATATGCATCAACTATTTCATCTATACTCAAATCCCTCTCTTCCACATTATAACCGTTATCTTTCAGGAGCGTTATCACACTGTCGCGTGTAACACCTTCCAGTATGGTATCGGAAAGTCCGGGAGTAACGATGGTGTCTCCCAAAACAAAAAATACGTTCATCGTACCTATCTCTTGGACATACTTGTGCTCGATACCATCCATCCATAGGATCTGGTCGTAGCCCATCTTCCTGACTTGTGTCATTGGGAACATGCTTGCTCCATAGTTACCCGCAGCTTTGGTAAACCCAACGCCACCGGGGAAAGCACGTACATACCTATCGTCCACATATATGGAAACCGGGTCTGCATAATAAGGTCCTGCAGGGCTGCTTATTATCATGAACATGAACTTCGTAGTAGGCTTGATACCTATGAAATCATCCACAGCCATCATAAATGGACGAATGTAAAGCGATGTTTGATCGGCTGTTGGTATCCAATCTCTATCAAGGCTTATCAATTCACGCATTCCATCGATGAATATCTCTTCAGGTACGTCCGGCATACCTATACGGTGTGCAGACCTGTTGAATCTCTTAAAGTTCTCATACGGCCTGAAAATAGCAGGATTGCCTTCAGGGTCTTTGTAGGCTTTTACTCCTTCAAAGATGGCTTGTCCGTAATGTATAAATGAAGTTGCCGGGCTTAAACTTAAGTTCCCATATGGCATAATTTGCGGTTGCTTCCATGCTCCATCCTCGTAATATGCAACCAGCATGTGATCTGAATAAAGTTTACCGAACTGTATATTGTTCTGGTCTAACTGGTCAATTCTGCTCTGTTCGGTTTTGGTCACCATAGTCTCAAATGTTGATACATCCATATGCAAAAAAATTAAGAACTGTACGCAATTGCGTTCGTGCAAATAAACGATTTTTTTTTGAATAGATTTGCTAAATTTCTCACCTGAAACGCTGAAACGCTTGATATGACTGACATTCCTAACATTATACAAACCAAGACACTAGGCAACGAAACCGATGTTTTTTGGCAGGATTCGGAACTGTTGAATGCAATATCACCACGTACAGTATTGGTATTGACCCTACGTATTCAAGAAGGTTCTGCCGAAAGCACCCAATTGGAGAAAATATTGGCTGCATGTAAATTGAACGCAGAGCAATACAACCTCATCCAACTCGATAATAACGAACAACTTGCATGGCATCAATTAAAGCAATCTGCACAGCCGGCGGTTGTCATCTTGTTTGGTATACACCCTTCGAACCTCGGGATATCGGCCATGTTCAGGTTCAACAGTCTTAATAACTTCGACAAAACACAGTGGATACCGACATTGAGCCTTCAAGAATTGGAGAAAAACCAAGAAGCTAAAAAGGCACTTTGGACAGATGCTTTGAAACCATTGTTTGCAGATAAAGAATAGCTTATTGCAACAACTCGTAAACATACTTCATGACTATTGGGGACACAAAAGCTTTCGCCCCTTACAGCTTGATGTCATCAACTCACTTCTTGAGGGGAATGACACCTTGGCAATATTGCCGACCGGAGGTGGAAAAAGTATCTGCTATCAACTACCGGCTGTTGTAAACAGTGGATTAACATTGGTTATATCTCCGCTTGTTGCACTTATGTCAGAACAAGTGGAAGTACTGAATGAAAAAGATATTTCTGCTGCACTGATAACCTCAACAATGCACCCTGTTGAAATAAAACGGACACTCAACAATGCAGTAGAGGGAGCATACAAACTCTTGTACATATCTCCCGAGAGGTTGCAGTCCGATCTTTTCAATGAATACTTACCTGCATTGGACATAAGCCTTGTAGCTGTTGACGAAGCTCACTGCATATCTCAGTGGGGACACGATTTCAGGCCAAGTTATTTGAACATCGGCGCACTTAAGAAATTGTTTCGGAATACGCCCTTCTTGGCCGTGACGGCATCGGCACTGTCGGCTATTGAAGCAGACATCATCAAACAACTACACTTCAACAAGCATACTATATTCAAGGGCAGCCTTGAAAGAAAGAACATAACCTACACGATCACATACACAGAGAATAAGATTCAAAACGTTTTGGACTTACTATCTCAACAAAATACAAGCAACATCATATACTGCAGAAGCAGGAGGCAAACAGAGCAGCTTGCAAAAGCATTACAGCAGCATGGTATAGAAGCCATTGCCTATCATGCAGGGATGAATCCTGAGCAACGAGCCAATAACCAAAAAGCTTGGACCGATGGCTCTAACACAATAGTTGCGACAACAGCTTTTGGAATGGGTATCGACAAGAGCAACGTAAGGCTTGTGATTCACTACGATGTTCCTGAACACCTTGAAGCATACTATCAAGAAACAGGCAGAGCCGGACGAGACGGAGAAGACTCTTCGGCAATTATGCTGTACAACCAATCAGACTTGCAAAAACTGAAGGATAGCACATCCTTACAATTTCCACATTACGAGTATATCAGGCAAGTTTATCAATCTGTTGTTGAATACCTGCAAATTCCCATCGGAGCAGAACCATATAGAAACTATGACTTTGAGTTGATTGATTTTTGCAACAAGTTTGACCTAAAGCCACTACAAGCATCAAGAGCATTGAAGCTGTTGGAACAAGATGGGCTATGGATACTCAGCGACGCTGTTTTCAGTCCACCAACCATACAGATGTTGGCAGATAGGCACGAACTGGACAATATCGGCAAAGCATATCCCGACTTGAACCTTGTGATAACAACCCTACTTAGACTGTATGGTTCACTATATCATCAACCGACAAAGGTGAATCTATTAATGGTGGCGAAACACCTGAAGATCAAAGTCGAAGTATTGACTGCCATACTTAGGAACCTTGACAGAATGGAGGCATTGATATTCAACGAGCCAAAAAAAGGACCTCAACTATTCTTCAATCATTATAGAGTGGACAGCAAACATCTGTTACTGAACACAGAGCGTATCAATGCACTGAAACAAGCACACGAACAGCGCACAAAGGCAATGATGGAATACATCATAAGCGACGATACTTGTAGAACGAAAGTACTGTTACACTATTTCGGTGAAGAAAAAACCGACAACTGTCGACATTGTGACTACTGTTTAAATAACCATAGCTCTACCACTATTACAAAGGCTGAGATTATGAACTTGTTCAGCGAAAAGGCTGAGATTAACATTACAGATATCAATGCTCAATTCCCAAAAGTAAACAGCGAAGACATCTCCGATACAATAAGACAACTGATAGACGACAATATCTTAGGTTTAAAACCCAACAATGTCATCTTTAAAAAATAAACTATCCACTACTCTTTAACGAACGTACCATAAGCCTCACCTCCTTCATGCAACAGATGAAGGATATAGCTACCTGATGGCAAAGCCGATACGTTTAGAGTTTGTTCATTATCCAAATGCTTCACGTGCTTACCTTGTAGGTCGAACACATCTAAGCTGAAGTATCTGACATCTGTAGGCAGTGTAACCGATATGGTCTGTTTTGCAGGGTTGGGATATACCGCAACATTACCGATGGTGCGGCTACTTGCTTCCTGAATACCGTTTGACCTGTATTTATCTCTATATCTGATGGCAGTGATCGTTTCAATACTTGCCACAATATTTGTAGTTACCCATAATGCAGGGTAATGCTCACCCGGAATCAACCACTTGTAATCAACTACCTTTCTTGTTATCCCAACTGCAGGTATAGATGATATTTGAAAACTGTCCACTGAATTTACCTCAGAGCGTACTCTTATACAGTTTTGAGCGGTAGTGTAATATGGCGTGGAGATAGTACCCCATCCGTCAACTTTGGTCTTGCGATAACCGTTTTGTTTCATGCTACCCACACTCGGTATAGAAACTGTCAATGAGAATGCAGAACTGTCTTCTGCGTTTCCATATGCTAGTGGAAAGAAGTACCATTCATCCTCATCTTGATATTTAGCCGGTATTGGAGCGCCACTTATTTCAGCCGCATAAGCCTCTACAACAAATCTACTCGGACTGCTTTTTTTACTGAAGAAGTTATAAACGTTGGTTATGTTGATGGGCAGTGTCATACCCGGTATTCCGAAAGTATCTGCTACTTTATAACCATATGCGGTCGACCCGATTGTTAAAACATAAAGAGGGTTTACCAGAAACGCCGTTTTATACTCATCCACACGTTGTATCAATGGTTTCAAGCTGTCAAAAGACCATACCTTATTCGCCCCTGTGTCGTTTAGATTGATACCGCTACCGATAGGAAGTACTGTGCTGTACCTGAGCGTATCCCCGTTTACAGGCATATCGGATGCCGTGATGCTTACTTGAGCTTGTGATAGATATGAGCAAGCCGCCAACAATAATACGGGTATGATTCTTTTCATAACATTCTGTTTCATCAAATATAACAACAAGTATCTGTCAATCAATTATACCACATAAATAATGTGTTTGTCATTAAAACAGTTAGTTTCGCAGTTAAAATTCAGTCATTGGTACAAGCAGGGTCATATTACAAGCTAAGGGTTGTCAAAAAAGTATCGTTCGGCATATATCTTGATGCAGATGGCACAGAGGTGTTGATGCCTACCCGTTTTGTCCCTCAAGGAGTGCAAGAAGAGGATGAGATCGAGGTATTCATTTACCACGACAATGATGGCAGACTGATAGCCACCTCTCAGAAACCATATGGTCAGGTTGGAGATATTGTGATGCTCCAGGTAAAAGATAAAACCAAGCAAGGTGCCTTTATGGATTGGGGACTGATGAAAGACATCTTCCTACCTCTATCTCAACAACGTTCTCCAATACGTGTCGGAGGAAAGTATCTTGTATACATCTACCTCGACGAACAAACAGGTCGTGTTGCAGCTTCAGAATACGTATCGCGCTATCTGGACAATGAACACTTGACTGTCGACGAACATGACGAAGTGGATCTGGTGATATGGCGCAAAACGGATATTGGATACAGCGTGGTCATCAATGGCAAGCATGAAGGAATGCTTCACGATAATGAGATTTTCAGAGACTTGGATATAGGTGCGAAAGAAAAGGGATTCATCAAATCCATTCAAGAAGACGGGAAAATAAACGTCTCCCTCGGAAAGAAAGGCTATGGCCGAATCAGTGATGAAGCAGAAAAAATATTGTCCTTACTAAAAGAGAACAACGGCTACCTACCCTACCACGACAAGTCTGACCCTGATGATATTTACGAATTCTTCAAAATGAGCAAAAAGGCCTTTAAGATGGCTGTCGGCTCACTTTACAAGCAGAAGATAATAGAATTAACAAAGACAGGCATCAAGGCGGTGGACCATTAACGTCCCATCATATCCATCTTCTTATATCCTGAGGTTTTTATCGAATGAGTTGAATTCTGTTTCAATTCGGTTACTTCAAATTCACTGTCAGCTTTATCGTCTTTATAAAACTTACCGGCAAGCATTGTCCCCGACATGCCACCAAGGTTTGTGAGGTACATACTCCAAGGCGACATTTCGCCAACTTTCCCCAACATTGTCATAGGCGCCTTATCCGTCACCCATATATCTCCTCTTGTACCCTTCTCCTTATCCACACACTCATACTTTTGACAACTATACCCTGCTACAGTCTTAGTCCCAGATGCTTTTGAACACTTTACATTTTCATACGCCTCTTTATCTACGGTATGCTTACCCATTTTATTCATGTTGCCCATACCAAAAGCGTTAAGATTAATCGCCATTGCGGTTTTCTTACTGTCATCCAGCATCACCATAGTACCGTTCTTTTCATCCATTATCACTGTGGCGGCTTTTCCGTTGTTCATGTCATTACCACTGTATGCAAATGTTTTTTCTGATGCGTTCAAGTGAAACTTCACATCACTTTCTTTCTTCTTCGACCCATCATAGTCGACTATATGCATCTGCACATAAATCGGGAATTTATACTCGGGCTTCATCTCAGCTTCCATCATCTTCTTAAGTTGATCCATCCCCTGCTGTCCATATTGCTGCATATACTTTTCTTGTAAAGCCTTCTCTGCTTCGCCCCTTTGGGCATGAGCGAATACAGTTACCATTAGAGCAATGGTCAATATCGATAAGTGTTTCATAATGCAATATTTGAATTACTTAAAATTACAATTCGTAGAAAGTAATCCCATTAAAATGTAGCCTCATTTTAACATCAAGTTTTGAGATATACTCTATATATTGCTTCTACAACAAACCATGCATATCTCTCAATAATGAGCTTGAAGAAAATAAAATGGTATATAAGGTATTACGCACAGTATTTCCCGTTTACCATCAACTCATTACTGTGTATCATTGCCGCATACTTGGGGTATCGTATGCTGTATAGTCCCGCATCAGAAACAGAGCCCGAACCCTTTAGGCCATTCATTATACTGATGGGCAAACTTGTATTTTGGTTTGTTCTTGTTTTGATAGCGGCATCCGTACTCAGTACCATTGTCAGCTGGTTGTACTACCTATGGTTGAAAAAGCACAGAGAGTCGACCCTGCAACTTGAGTTCACAACAACAAATGTGAACGGCAAAAGAAACAAACTCTACATGGATGCCATGTTATCGGGAGCCAAACGTCCACTATTGGGCTTTGTAAAAGGTCGACTGTTTTACGACGACCTCGAAATGACCGATAAGTTCAGCCTACTGTCAAACAAACGAACAGAAAAGAGCTTTTGGCCATTTGCGATAACAGGGCGCAGCAGGGTAACACTACCGGACATTAAGGAGTATCAAGTAAAAGGCGGCTTCGTATACTTTCAGGACATGCTGCATATATTCTCACTTGCAGCATTGCAACCTGTAAAAGCACAGTTCTATCAGCCTCCTGTACTCAAAACTCGAGAGGATGCGGAAGTAAGCCCAAAAAAGACGGAAGAAACAGACATCAGGATAGATCAACTTCGTCGCGTTGATGGAGAGCATCTGAACTATAAAGACTTTGAATCGGGCGATGACGTTCGTCGTATAGTATGGAAGATATATGCAAAGAACCGTGAGCTTGTAGTTAGAATTCCCGAACGATTTGAGCCATTTGCCTCACACTTGTACTTCTACGCTTCGTTTTATGCAAAGGACAGCAGCGCATGGTTGACGACAGACTACATGAAGGAAATGCTGAATTATTACAAAAACCATATTTGGACCATATACGACACTCTGGCCAACAAAGAATGGGCCATGCGATACATTCCCGACCAAAGTTTCAACATACCCGACAACCTTGACGACAAGCAACATGCCTCACGAGTGATAAGTAACAGTACTTGGCACAACGATAAGGGATTGATGGAATATTTCGACCCAAAACAGGGAACAGTGCTGTGTATTTCATCATTGACAGATACACAAGAGCTATCTAACATCTTGGAGCAATGTAACGAAACTACAGTTGTCTATTATGTAAAACTGAGCCAAGCGTTCAAGCATTTTGTTGCATGGAACTGGTTCAAGAGACTCATATTCATACCTCCCAACGATAGGCTGAACAAACTCAGAACCAAGTGGATATTCTCACCAATGAGGTTCAAGATCGGTAAAAGAGAAAAAGAGATAGAAGCGATACTTAAGATGTCGTCTGTGACGTATGCTACGCTATAACCCTATTTGGGGTGTTTCATTTTCCAGCGTATGGCATAGCACAGATAAACATTAAAATCGAAAATGGTATTCTTCTCACCGTTGCCGTAACCGGCTATATAGTACGGAGGCAATTCTTTGAACTTTTTGCCATTTAGAATGAACTTGCCTCTCACGTTCCAACCAACAAAAATGTTTTTCACCATCTCAACTCTTACACCTCCGGTTATCTCCAACCAATGTGCTGTAAAGTTTGTTCCCGCCACAGTACCCGATGTGGTTCCCCAAAGGCTGTCTGTGATGGAATAAAACGCATCTCCACGTTCTACCAACCCCATACCATATCGCAACCCGATGAATGCAAGGTCCCAGTCTTTGGAAGTCAACCTTGACAGGATGCTTTTGTCAAAACCCAACTTAAAGAAGGTATTACTGCTCTTGTATGCAAGGTCGGTATAATCAAGTTGTGCATTACCCCATCCTCCCTCTGCAACAAAGTAGAGGTCCTTTTTCCAGTAGTAGTCAAATATCAACTCATAACTCTGTCTTTGTGTTTGCAGTTGGTTGGTCACTATCTTAAATGCATCAACTCCCAAACGCAACTGATGCGTACTATCTTTTATTTGAGGACGCTCCGCCTCTTCCTCAACATCCTGTGCATATGTAAACACAGAAAGCAGAATAAACAATATGCTAATAGAATATCTTAACATGAGTTATGTTGGGGTCGTTTGTCACTTCGGCACTCTCTATTCTAGCCGAATCGATACTGTTATGAGTGGTGTTTATTTGCCATAAAGCATACACATAAGTATAGCCGCAGGCGGTAGACAAAAAATGTAATTTTCGTTCGTAATAAAACGTCACTGTGTCCATTCCGGCAACATTTGCACTGTCAGGCAATATGAACCAACGAACACTGTCTGCAATACCGGAAAGTGGTCCCAAAAGCTCCTTGCGTTCAACTGTGTCCGTATAAAAAACAATGGGTGTATCAACAAAACCTGCAGTAGCTGCAGGAAGCGTAAACTCTATCCCCGCACTACCCGTATCCGCAGCAGTCATTGTTTTCAAACGCAAGTAATACTGGCTTGGTTCCAAACAGGGGTTGCGCTGCTGTGTGCATGCAGCGAATGTCGCAACAAGTGTGAGCAATAAAACCGAGTGAGCGACTTTTTTACGGTTAATCATCAAGCGATGCCAAAAGTTTATCTATATCACCTATCAATACATCAAGCTCTTTGCGTACAGCAGTCTTATCTTCCTTGCCGGTCAGCGCTTCAGCAGTCTTTGCTGTCGCCAACTGTCCTTCAAGGTTAGTTACTTTTTTGTTGAGCTTTTCGAGTTCTGTTTTCTGTTTGCGCAATTCTTCTTCTAGGCCTTCTTTTTCGGCCTTCATTGCTGCATGTTTCTTCAGCAATTTGTCAAGCTTGGTATGTAGTAGCGTAAGCTCTTCCATTATTCGCGTATCTGCGCTTGCAACTCTTTTTTGTAAGCATCGGCCAATTGTTGCATCAATTTGTCCGTTTCTTCATCTGTTAAAGTACGGTCCTTGGGCTGGAAAACGAAGTTAAGCGCGAACGATTTTTTGTCGTTGCCCAGCTTTTCACTTTCAAACACATCGAACAAACCATACTCCTCCAATGATGCAACATTCAACTTATCCGTCACCGTTTGTACTTGCTCATAAGTTACGGCTTTATCCAAAACTATCGCAAGATCACGGTGTACCGCAGGATGTTTAGGCACCTCACTGTATTCTACTTTATTATCGGCAACAGCCTCTATACATGCATCCCACCTTACAGATGCAAAGTAAACGGGTTGTTTTATATCAAAATCATAAAGTTTCTTCGTATCAACAGCCTCAATGATGCAGAGCGCTTTCTTCTTTCGTGAATAGATGCTTTTATTGTCTGCATACGCATACTTCACTTTATCTATTCCAAGGAATCCGAAAATACTATCCACCAATCCTTTCAGATAATAGATATCCGACTCTTGTTCTTTAGCATTCCATTGCTTGTCTTGTAGCTTCCCTGTAACAAACATTGCAAGGATGGCCTCCTCTGCGTATCTACCATCGTTATTGGTGTATACTTTACCAAACTCAAACAATCTTAGGTCGGTGTTCTTTCTGTTACAGTTATACTGTACCACTTCCAAGCCACTCTCCAACATTGATGGACGCATGACATCCAATTCGCTGGACAAACTGTTCAGCATTTTCACCAAGTCGTTGCGCTCAGGATAATATTTACTGTTGACTATAGAGTTGGTCATTATCTCCATAAAGCCTTCTCCTGCAAGACGCTCAGCTACTTTCTCTCTTTTAGACCTATCGTTTGGCAATGGACTGTTCAACGAGATGTTCAACCTTTCAGGCATTGGTATTTTATCCAAACCGTCTATTCTTAACACCTCCTCTACTATATCCGCAGGTAGCAAAACGTCCACCTTATTGGTTGGTACACTCAACGTAATGTTTTGAGCTGTCTCGTTTACTATCCCGAAGCCCAAAGAAGTAAACAACAGCTTCACCGAATCCACATCATACTCTTTACCGCTGAGCTTATTTATATAACTGTAATCTACTGTAACCTCAACAGGTTTTAATTTTTCGGGATATACATCTATAACATCCGATACCACTATGCCTCCAGCCAATTCACATATCATTTGCGTGGCTCTTATAAGCGCAGGCTCAAGATTGTTTACATCCACACCTTTTTCGAAATGTGTGGCAGCGTCTGTGCGCAATCCATAATGCAACGATGTACGTCTGATGTATGCAGGATTGAAATATGCACATTCCAAAAACACTGTTGTTGTTTGCTCTGTAACACCACTTCCCAAACCACCGAACACACCCGCGATACACATACCTTCTTTATCGTTGCATATCATCAAATCGTTGCCGGTAAGTTTACGTTCTTCTTCATCAAGAGTAACGAACGTTGTACCCTCACCCAAAGTTTGAACAACAACTTTTTCACCTGCTATTTTATCCGCATCAAAAGCATGTAGCGGCTGCCCCCATTCATGCAACACGTAGTTTGTTATATCCACCACATTATTGATGGATCTGGAGCCGATGGCTTTAAGCCTACGTTGCAACCATTCCGGTGATGGACCAACTTTGATGTTGGATATGGTAATGCCCATATACCTCGGGCATGCTTCTGCATTCTTTACCTCAACGGATATCTTGTTTTCCTTGCTCTGCGCAGCAGGTAATTCAATAGCTGGATATTTCGGTTTGTACTCTTTCTTGTTGTGATAAGACATGTATGCGGCCACATCTTTGGCTACGCCTATATGGCTCATTGCATCCGAACGGTTTGGCGTAAGACCTATATGTATGGCCAAGTCCGGAGCAGGAATATCAAAGTATTTGTTGGCCAAAGTACCCGGCACTGCATTTTCGGGCAATACCATTATACCGTCATGACTTTCACCAAGGCTTATTTCATCTTCGGCGCAGATCATACCCTCGCTTGCCTCGCCACGTATCTTGGCTTTTTTTATCGGAAACGGTTCTCCGTTCATCGGATGCACTGTGGCTCCAACAGGAGCAACTACCACCTTCTGCCCTGCAGCAACATTCGCCGCACCGCAAACGATATGCAAAGGTTCCGTACCACCCACATTTACCGTAGTCACTTTAAGCCTGTCTGCATCGGGATGTTTCTCGCATGTCAACACTTCACCTATGACCAACCCTTCAAGACTGCCCTTCACAAACTCCACAGGCTCCATAGCTTCCACTTCCAAGCCTATTGAGGTCAATATTTCAGACAGCTTTTCGGGGGCTATTTCCTCGGGTAAATATTCCTTTATCCAGTTATACGATATTACCATTCTTATTAGTCCGATTTCAGAAAACGGTGTAAAGATAACCCATCGTTATAGCAAAACGCATCTATTTTCAAAAATCGTGAGTCGGGTCTTTTATTAACATCCGTATGTGGGTTACCTGTGAAAATGTTGTTACTTTTGTACTACAATAGAGGATAACCGTCAATAATATCAATATTACAATAGAATAAGCTGTGTAGAACCTGTGGGCGAAGGTCTGAAAATTATATTGGCACTTACACTTCCCATACAAGGAATTTAAAATTACATTCGTCGTCCGCTGCTGTGGTTTAACGTTGAGGTAATACGCAGTTAATGTTCTCGAAACATTACGGTAACACCTAAAAATGGACTGAAACAACGGCTACAAAAGCGATATAGGACTATATGGTTTCACAAAAAACAACACACATACTAACCCAATGGCAATAAACGTAAAGAAAGAGTTCGGCAATACCAGAAGCCGCAAATCAGATGTCACTTCACTTGTTTATGGCAAAATACCCCCACAGGCGACGGAGCTTGAAGAAGCCGTGCTTGGAGCCATCATGTTGGAGAAGGACAAGCTGGCTGAAGTATTGGAGATCATCCAAAGTCCGGACTGTTTTTATGTGGATGCCAACCAAAAGATATATGCTGCGGTTCGTCGCCTATTCGACAAGGGTATGCCTGTCGATCTGTTGACAGTAACCGAAGAGTTGAGAAAAACAGATGAGTTGGAGATAGTGGGTGGCCCATACTACCTCACCAACCTCACGATGAACGTCGTATCAAGTGCGCACGTGGAGTCTCACGCTCGTATCGTTATGGAAAAGTTCATTCAGCGTGAGTTGATTCGTATTTCAGGCGAGGTGATAAAAGACGCATACGAAGACAGCACCGATGTGTTCGACTTGCTGGACAAAGCCGAATCCAACTTATACGAAATAACGGATAACCACTTACGTAAGAACTTCACCAGCCTTAAAGAAGTACTTGTAAGAACCGTTCATGAAATAGAAGAAGCCAAGAACAAGCAAGAGGACCTAACAGGTGTTCCTACAGGCTATGTTCCTTTGGATAAATTGACCTCTGGATGGCAAAAAACCGATCTTATCATTTTGGCTGCTCGTCCTGCCGTGGGTAAGACTGCATTCTGTTTGAACCTTGCGCTCAATGCCGCCACTCACTCAGGCAAACCTTATCCGGTTGCATTCTTCTCGTTGGAGATGGGTGCAGGCCAGTTGGTAAAAAGGTTGTTGGCTGCCGTGACGGAAGTAAGTATGGAATCGCTGACCAAAGGCCGTATGCAGGAGCACGAATTCGTACAGATGACCCAGCGTATGAACAAGCTGGCAGAGGCTCCCATCTTCTTGGACGACCAAGCCGCTCTGAACATTTTCGAGTTGCGCGCAAAAGCAAGAAGACTTAAGCAAAAGCATGATATTCAAATGATTATCATCGACTACTTACAGTTGATGCAAGGTAGTATTGAGCGCGGTGGCAACAGGGAACAAGAGATATCAAAAATATCAAGAGACCTGAAAGCACTCGCCAAAGAGCTTGAAGTTCCGATAATCGCGCTTTCTCAGTTGAACCGTTCGGTTGAGTCGAGAAAAGAGTCCAAAGTACCTCAGTTAAGTGACCTTCGTGAATCAGGAGCGATAGAACAAGATGCCGATATCGTTATGTTCCTATACCGTCCTGAATACTACGGTATCAACAATGACGAAATGGGACAAGCCATTGAGGGTGAGACCCATCTACATATGGCAAAACACAGGAACGGTAGTACAGATACCATTAAGGTTCGTTTCATAAAAGAATACCAAAAGTTCGTAGACCTACCGGACAACTTCGGTGGATTCGGTGGCGGAGGAGACTTCGGCGGCGGCGGTGGAGGTTTCACTCCTCCTATGGGAGATAATCCTCAAGCAGGCATCAGAGGTAGGGATACAAGCGACTTTGGAGGCTCCAAGATGTTCATACAAGGCGGATTCCAAACCATGCCGTCAAAGGCCAGCGATTTCAATATGGATGATGATATGGACGATTTTGGACCTGCACCGGGTACCAAGCTCCCTAAAGGCACTCCTCCTGACGACGACGCACCGTTCTAAATCATTGAACTGTTATTAGCCACTCCATACATTGCAATATTTTACAATCTTATTTTCATTGTATATTTTGCAAATAGGATTTTGTGCGCAATGATGTTGTTGAAGACTTTTCGTTTACCTTGAAAAACTCTTTATGAAGTATCTCTGCTTTGCCTTGTTATTGATGCTGCACTCTACCCTTTTTGCGGCTTATGCAAACAATGACGAACAAGAAGAAAAACAATCCTTCAACAGACCCTTCTTATACATAACCACAAGTACAGGTGTTAATAACAACACCGCTATTCTTGGTTTCAATTTAGAAGCTCCGATAAACGATAAGATATCTGTTGATGCCGGTTTGGGAACAGGCACATGGAACCATAAATTCTATATCGGCGGCAAATATTATTTTATGCAACGCAGAGGTGCTTTTGCACTTGGAGCCGGTGTTACCTACGCCATCGGCACACGAAATCATGATTATTATATAGTGACCATATTCGGTGAAGAAACAAGGGAATTCTTCAATAAGAACGCACAAACAAATGCATTCTTGGCAGCATATAAGTTTTGGGACTTAGGTAAGAAAAGGAGAAACCGATTTTATTTACAACTAGGATGGTCTCAGTCATTGAACACAGGAGATAAGATCACTCAATTGACCGGAAACCCCATCAGTCAAGATTCGAAAAACAGAATTTCCTCTTCCGCACCGGGTGGCCCTATTGTGGCTTGGGGTTTTTCGTTTGGTATACGCCGTTAAATGATTTACCATATAGCAAAATAAAGCCACCCAATGGGTGGCTTTATTTGTAGCTGTTCTCATTGAACTGTGCTTAGTGTTTTATCCATTTCAATATCGATGCATTGTTGTTTGTGTTTGTACCGATACGAATGATATATATACCTCCTGACAAGTCTGACGCAGGCAATTGTATTCTTTGTGCGCCTTTCTCGTATGCTTTTTCGATTGACCATACTTTCTTACCGGTCACATCTGTAACATCCAAACTGATGGTGGATGCATTCTCAAGTATAATGTTTACAACCGCATTGTCACCCGACGGGTTTGGAACAAGTGAAACAGAATGCAAGTTTCCGGTAACGTCATTCACGCTTTCAGGATATTTTATCACACCTGAATTTTTAATGGTATTCACATCATGACTTAAAGCACCGTCTTTGTTGATGATAACCGAGTAATCGAAATCGATCTCGATTTTCTCACCTATAACTGCATTGTTAGGAACAGTAAATGTCAATTCACCTATTGTACCCTGGCCCGATACGTTTGTATGGTCTACACGTGCATGTGCCCACTCTACCGTGTTGTTTGTTTTTGAATAACCAAAGTTCACTGCGGATGCACCATTGTCTATCCAACTGTTGGTATTGGAGATGGTAGGAGCTGCTGTCAACGACACACCGAATACGCTAATATTCGTTGCGAAACCATATACATTACCCAATGTTTGCGAAGCGTTACCGAGTTTGATAGGCACTTTTACACTTACACCTGGTGACAATGTTACGTTGTTGAAATCGGCATACAGATCAAAATAGCCTGTGGTTTTATTGCGCCCACCTTTGGTGTGAGACTTATTGTAGTTCGCCGTAACTGCTGCAAGGTCGCTGCTGTTCACAGTACCGTCACCGTTACAATCAGCATGCTTCATGTTCGTATTATTGGTAATGAAGGAGTTTGTCCAGTTGGTACAGGCTTGTGCCACCCAACTTGTTGAGGCACCTGTTCTGGTAGGTCCTGTTTGACCGTTGGCTATGGCTATGGCCAGTGGATCGTATATATTGACTGTGAAGTCACCGTTTGCATCACCCGGCCATACAGAGTCGGCAAGGCATTGGCGTGTGCGAACCACTACAGCATAATCAGACACAGCTCTAGGACAACCATTATCACGAGCTCTTACTGTAATATAAAAATGAGGCAGAGTTGCAGGATTCATTGTTGTAGGAGTGGTCCATGTGATGGTGCTGCTTGCAGTAGGTACACCCGGTGTTGTATTGACACTGAATGTCCATCCCGACAAGGATGGAGGCATTACATCCAAATAAACAGAATCGGTGCTTGTTGGGTCCGTAAAGCTTAATACGATGCTATTGGATTGTCCCGGACAAGTATAATATGTAAAACCTGTTGTACTTGAAGGCGCAGGTAATGTCATGATGGTAGAACTAGTGGTTGGCAATACAGATACCGTGAACTCACGGATATATGTACCTACCAATACACTGTTTCTATACTCCTTTACTTCCAATGCCAACACAAAGTAACCAACGTTATTGCTCTTTAAAGTCAATGTTTTGTTGGTTGTATTTATAGCAGCAGTACCGCTTGTGCCAAAAGGAGCTGTCGCTGAATATCCTGAATTATACGCTGCAGTAACTGTTGGTCCTGCTTTAGGCGCTATTAAAGTATACGTAAGATTGTCTCCCTCCGGATCTATTGCTTGCAACGGGATAACTAAATTATTACCCGATGTCATGTAGTATGATGGCGAATTGGCCAACAATGGATTGGAGTTGATGGCGCTCGAGTTATCTATATTCGTATACAAATACATCGTTCCACTGGTTGCAGTGGTTAAATTGACTATCCCAGATATCCTGGCTGCATTCTGATAAGATATAACCCAATCTGTAGCTGCAGCAGGTAACGAAACAGTCCCCTTGAACTTTGCAGTGATGTATCCCGGTATTGTTGATGTTGGCGTAATACACCTGCTTTGTTGTGTGGAACAGTTGATGTTGACCGTATCATAACCAAGAAACGTCATTTGCAATGAGGAAGAATGATTTTGAGATGCGGATGTGATCTGCACTGCCGCTGAGCTCGGAAGTGTCGCTCCTTGTTCACATATCTTGTACACAGACAGATATATGTCATAATTGGTTCCGTTAAACTCGTATCTGATCTCACCGCCTGAAAAGTGCGATGCTTTTGCTGTTATCGCCAATAGGCAAATCGTCAGAATCAGTAGTATTCTGTTCATAGGATAATAATTTGAATGGTTAAGTTAATAGAAAGCCAATAAATTGTAATGGTTGGGTAAAAATCTGAAAAACAAGCATCTGTTTATATTAACGGACGAATCAAGTCCATTTTCGTTGGTAATACAGGCGAATTTGGTAATTTTGCATCCTCACAGAAAATTATGAACAGAATATATTTCGATAATGCCGCCACCACCTCACTTGATCCTGAGGTATTGGAAGCCATGATACCATATATGACGGAGAAATTCGGCAACCCGTCATCCATATACTCATATGGCAGGGAAACCAAATTGGCTATCGAAACTGCACGTAAATCTGTGGCAAAACAACTCAACTGTGCTCCCGGCGAAATATTTTTCACTTCAGGTGGTACAGAAAGCAGCAACACAGCCATCTCATCGGCTGTTCGCAACCTTGGATGCAAACATATCATCACCTCTTCCATCGAGCACCATGCGACATTGCATACTGCAGAATATTTGGATAAAACAGGCGAAGCAAAACTCAGCTTGGTAAACCTGACCGGAAACGGACATGTTGACCTTGCTCATCTCGAAGAATTGTTGTCATCTTCAACAGAAAAAACGTTAGTGACATTGATGCATGCCAACAACGAGATAGGCAACTTGCTTGACGTTAAAGCCGTTAGTGAATTGTGCCAAAAACACAACGCGATCTTTCATTGCGATATGGTGCAAACCATCGGTCACTACCCCATCGACCTTAAAGAATTGAAAGTTCATTTTGCCAGCTCTGCCGGTCATAAGTTTCATGGCCCAAAAGGTATCGGTATACTATATGTAAATGAGGATATAAAGATCCAACCGATGATACTCGGTGGTGCTCAAGAACGTAATATGCGTGCCGGGACAGAAAACCTTTATGGCATAATCGGATATGCAAAAGCATTGGAAAAAGCAGCCGGTAATTTTCAAAACGACAGCAACTACGTAAATGAGCTAAAGGGTTATATGGCTTCTAAGCTTAAAGAAGCATTCCCAACCATAAAGTTTAATGGAGACACAAACGGTTCTTGCTTATACACTGTTTTGAACGTGGCATTCGCTAAAACCGAGAAAACAGACATGCTTTTGCTCAACTTGGATATGGCAGGCATCTGCGTAAGTGGCGGAAGTGCATGTTCAAGCGGAGCAAGTTCCGTAAGCCATGTTATAAAGGCACTGTACAACGGACACAGCGAAGAGCTGGTGCCGATACGTTTCTCCTTCTCAAAGAACAATACCAAAGAAGAGGTCGATATGGTTATCGACAAGTTAAAGGAATTGATGTAGCACAGTCTTCATTGCAAAGCACGTAGGTATGTAATATATTAGTGCAATACCTTTTACGTGTTTACACATGGCCGACAATCGATTTGCTAAACTTCGTTCGTACTGGTTCACTCCTGTGAATAACAGTCCCCTTATCACGTTCAGGATATTGTTCGGAGTTATCATGTTCATGGAGTTTAGCGGGTCACTCACTTCAGGCTGGGTTAAGGAAGTTTATATACAAGCTCCATTCCGTTTCACATTCATCGGATTCGAGTTTCTTCAAAACATGCATGGCCCGGTCATGTATGTATACTTCTTGGTGGCAACCATACTGTCACTGTTGGTGATTGTAGGATTGTTTTACCGTCCGGCATCCATACTCTTGGCACTCATGTGGACGGCTGTGTATTTTTCTCAAAAAAGTCATTACAACAACCACTATTACCTTATGGTGCTCATTGGATGGATGATGACAATGATGCCTGCCAACCGCAGGGCTTCAATGGATGTAAAATGGAAGCTTGTCAAACCTACAAATGAATGTCACCGATGGCAGATTCAGCTTTTTATCATTCAAATCGCCATCGTATACATATATGCATCTATCGCTAAGATGTATCCCGATTGGTTGAATGCGGTACCGGTGAAACTGTGGTTTTCTAGAAGAGCCAGCATGCCGTTCTTCGGCCGTTTCTTTGGCAACGAGACTTTTGCATTCTTCATATCATACAGCGGTATCATATTCGACCTCTTGATAGTACCCGCCCTATTGTGGAGGCGAACAAGAATATTGGCTGTCGCGGCAATGTTGTTCTTTCACTTCTTCAATGGCTCTGTCTTCGGTATAGGTGTATTCCCCTACTTGGCCATGAGTCTTAATGTATTCTTTTTTCCCGGAAAAACATTTGATAATGTATTGGGTATTGTACAACAACCCTTTTCTTATAAAACACCTGAGATATCCAAGCAGAACATGGTTGTGATACTTATATCCATGTATGTGGTATGGCAAGTGCTTACTCCGCTTAGACACCACCTCTACAAGGGAGACGTTACATGGACCGAAGAGGGTCATCGAATGAGTTGGCGGATGATGCTTCGTACAAAATCAGGAAGAGGTGTTTTCAAGGTAAAAGACAAAAACTCTGATAGTGTTTGGGTGGTACGACCCAATGAATATCTGATGAGGTATCAAGCAAACGATGTTGCCAAAAAACCTGACTTCATCTGGCAATTCTCCAAACTATTGAAGAGCAAATACAAAGAAAAAGGATACGATGTAGAGGTTTATGCGGAATGCTTCTGCTCACTGAACGGTCGCCCCGAAAAGCCGATGGTCGACCCCAATGTGGATATAGCTGCCCAAGAATGGAAACCGTTCACCCACCACAACTGGGTAATGACGGAGTACGAATAATAAGTTTTAATTTAGACGACAAGCATGTCGGGAATCAATAAGTATACAAGCAAAATACCAAAACATTTACGGCCTTACATTATACGAGGTGTGATAGTGGTTGTGGCATGGAACCTGCTCTACCATTTGCTGTTAAAGCCGTTGGGTATCCCTGACGACCAACTCACAAAATCCGTACAGACCGGAGCAATGAAGCTTCTGTCCTTCTTCTACAACGATATTGCTCCCGATGGCACGGCGATTCGTATTAATGGGACAAAGTCTGTAAACATCGCCCGTCAATGCAATGGACTTGAATTGATGATACTGTATTTGGGATTCATCATTTGTGTGCCCACAAACACCAAACGAATGTTATCGTTCGCCATATTGGGTACAATAATCATTTACATACTGAATGTGATAAGGACAGCTTGGTTGGCTTCACTTTATTTCAATGGGTTCAAGTTTGCAGACATAGCACATCACTTCGTGTTTAAGATCGTTATTTATGCTGTTGTGTTTTTCGGATGGGTACTTTACATGAGAAAAAACAAATAGCATGAGTTATCGAAGCAAATTACTCATCGGAATATTACTGATAACCATCGTTTGCTTTATCGATTATCAATATCTGACAGAAGGTATTGAAGCTCGCCGCATATCACCGTTGGTAAGACAAGCAGGCCACCTTGCAGTACTGGCCGCTATCGTTCCGATAGGATATTGGGCATGGAAGTCGCACCCTATGCAATGGACCAAAAGCATATGGGTAACATCTTATATCATAGCGTTTATCGTCCTCCTTCTTGTTGGTATCATACAATGGCAAACACGATTTTTCAGCAATGAAATACTGGACAGATTCTACGACTTGCGCATTTTCTTCACAAGCCCATTGGCGTTCATTGTATTATATATGTTGACTGTAATTGCCAAGAAAAGAGGCTAAGGTTTATCCACAGGTGTTATTAACGTCGCCAAATAACACATAAACAAATAATTACAAAACAATTATTTAATAATACACAAATACATATAGTGGAATCATTTACATAATTTTGTAATTGTATACAGTTCATTCTGTATCAGATACATATAGGGGATCATTCTTTTATTGCATGTTGATTTGATTTTGGTGGTATACCATCCAAAAAACGGATGGTTACATACAAATGCATACGTATGCATTGACACCGAAATAACTCAAGTACACATTTGCATTTTGTTATTCCGTTGTTAACCGTTAACAAAATCATTGCTAACGAATGTCCCACCAATACTTTTGAAACAACATATAAAGGATAAACAATAGCAAACATGAGAAACTTTATTAAACTATTACCGGTAATAGCGCTTGTAATACTGAGTAATACAACCCGTGCACAATGGTCTACTGTGGGTAGTTCAGGTATCACATCCGGTGTGGCCAACTATACAGATATGGCTATAGACAACAATAACAATGTGTATATAGCTTACTCAGACAATGCCAATAGTGGTAAGTTATCTGTAAAAAAATGGAACGGCAGTAGCTGGTCCAGCATCGGTACAGGTATCTCCAACAGTTCTGTGGCATATGTTTCAATAGTTATAGACCAAAATAACAACTATGTATATGTTGCATATAAAGACTATAGTGTCAGCGGTAAGCTTACTGTAAAAAAATATAACGGCAGTAACTGGTATACTGTAGGTAGTACAGGTATCACAAGCAGCTCTGTCGACTATGTATCTGCAGCTATTTACAATGGCTATATCTATGTATTGTACAGCGACAATAACCGTAGCGGGAAAGCTACATGCGCTTATTATTACAACGGCAACTGGTATGCTTTGGGGGGTACAGGATTCACTTATACATCTGCCGACTATACATCTTTGGTTATCACACCTGATGGCTACGCGTATATGGCATATAAGGACAACAACAATAATCCTAAAGCGATGCAATGGACAAGCAATGGCTGGTCATCAATGGGCACTGTCTCATCCAGTTCATGCTCTGAAGTATCAATAGCCGCTGATACCAACAATAATCCTTACATAGCTTATAAAGACATAAGTAACAGTAGTAAGCTCACTGTGAAAAAACATAACGGTAGCAGTTGGTCTACAGTAGGTTCATCAGGATTCACGCCAAGCAGTGTCAACACACCTAAGATCGTGATCAATCAGGATAACAATACTCCATATGTTGTTTATGGCGACAATGCCAACAGCCAAAAGGCATCTGTCATGAAATACAGTAGCAGTAGCTGGAGCAATGTTGGTAGTGCAGGTTTCTCGTCAAACACAGTTGATTACACCACCATGGCAATAGATGATAATGGAGTTGTTTATGTCGGTTATAAAGACAATTCGCAAAGCAACAAAGCCACAGTAATGAAATACACCAGCAGTGGTGGTGGTGGTAGCGGCTTCACTTGGGATGGGTCTTCAAGCAGTGATTGGAACACCTCTGCAAACTGGGCGGGTAACACAGTCCCTTCTTCTTCAGATGATGTTGTCATACCTTCTTCAGGTGTAACCCACTGGCCCAATATCAATTATTACACAAGTGTATACTGTAAAGATTTGACCATACAAAGTGGTGCAACGCTAACGCTTAATTATAGTAGTGCCAAGCTTAGAGTTTATGGCGACATCGACAACAATGGCACATTCAATGCATCGTCGGGCAGAATAGAAATGCGTGGTTCTTCAGCACAATCAATATCATCTGTACACAACTTGGAAATAGATGAATTAAGATTACAGAATTACAGTGGATGTACACTTAACGATACTGTCACTATCATCGACCGCTATATACCTAGTTATGGTACACTTACCACCAATAACAAATTGGTTTTGAAAAGCACAAGCACCAAAACCGCAAGAATATATAAAGGAAGCACAAGCGGAGGCTACATCAGTGGTCAAGTAACCGTACAACAGTACATACCAAGCGGAAGAAGGGCATTTAGGTTCTTCAGCCATCCATTCAGTTCTGCAATTCCATTATCTCAACTGACAGACGATATTGACATTACAGGCCAAGGAGGTACAACCAACGGATTTACAGCTGTACAAGTAAATGCCCCTTCTGCTTTCTGGTTCGATGTAACAACTGCCGATACCAGTACCGCCGGTAACAACCCGGGATGGAAAGACTTCACATCGGCAAACACTTCAAGTTGGGACCCTTATGAAATGGCAAGAATACTGTTCCGTGGCTCAAAAGGACAAGGTTTGACTTCCGGTTCATATACTCCTGATTCTGTTACGCTTGATATGACAGGCACTCTTAACCAGGGTAACAAAACGATCAACATTACTAAAGGCAGCAACTCAAACTTCATTATCTGCGGTAACCCGTATGCCAGTCAAGTAGACCTAAGTTCAGTAAGTACCAACAACGTAAGTTCAAACTTCTGTGTTTGGGATCCGAATCAGGGTACTTGGGGTGGTTATACTTCTCACCAGTTCAGTTCAAGCTATATATTACCTGCTTACAGTGCGTTCGTTACTGAAGTTTCCGGTGGTAGTACTGCTACATTCTACTTTCAGGAGTATGACAAAACATCAAGTACACCGGCGGGACTTTTCAAAGGAGACCCTGTATCGATAGAAGACACCAACTACATTGTAGAACTGAGTATTGAAGACAACAACCTTTTCTGGGATAGAATATTGATAGAATTCGACTCTTCTGCAAATGCAAAGCAAGACAAAGAAGACATGGTCAAGTTCTACAACCCTGACCTTGACTTCTATACATTGATGGACGATTCCACTCGTATCTCAATAGATGTAAGACCATATGAATATGGTAAGATGATACCATTGGGTATCGTAGCATATGAAAAAATGCACTTGGTGGTTCGTGTACCACAATTCAAAGTACCTGATGGAGCCAAACTGTACTTTCATGACAACTATCTCAATAAAGTATTTGAGTTGAAAAAAGGTTTTGAATACTGGTTTGATGTGGATACAAACAAAGCTGCATCTATGGGCACCAATCGTTTTGCAATAAACATGGGTTACCCTGTAGCTGTATCAAATGCCAACAAAGAGATAACCACTCAAATACACATTGCACCAAACCCTGTTAGCTCAACGCTCAACATCATATATACAGGTGTTGCAGAACAAAGCACAATACGTATAGTGGACGCAACAGGTAAAACACACATGCAACAAACAATGCCTGCAGCAGTGGGTAAAATGTCCATACCTGTTAGTGACCTACCTAACGGATTATATATTCTTGAACTGAAAAGCAACGGTTCTAGATTGATAGAAAAATTCATAAAGAACTAATACAAATTTTCAAACCGATGAAAAACTTATGTAACAAACTTGCTATTGTTGCTTTGATATTGATAGCGATATCATTCAAAGTAAATGCCGGAGGTCCTGGGTTTGACAAAGATGTATATACTTGGGGTAACGATAGTGATGATGATTCCAATAGCACTGATGACGACTCTTACAATGGTGGTGGTGGCTATGGAGGCGGTGGCTATGGAGGCTATGACGATGACGACGACAACTGGAATAATGACGACGATTGTAACGATATTCCACTTGATGGGGGTATGAGTTTCTTGGCAATGGCCGGAGTAGCGTATGGCATCAAGAGAATCGCCGACAACAAAGCAAAAAACAAAGAACAGGATAAGTAAGAGATTTTATAGCTTTGGCTTACTATGCAAAGAATACCAACCTTATTAAGTAAGATTCAAGAGCTATCCAATAAAAGAGATATTACAGAGATCGATGTGGACCTCATGCTTGACTATACAAGAGTTATGTATGCAGATCTACTCGAACTGAAAAAACAAACGGGAGGAGCATCAGTTCCTCCTGTTAAAAATACACCAAGGCCTGTCATCAATTTAGCGGAGGATGATACTCCCTCTGCAGTTGTCGAGGAAGTAAAAGCTCAACCCTTTGAATCGGCGATAAACAATAAGGACATCCGAACTTACATAGGCATCAACGACAAATATCTTTACATCAACGAACTGTTCGACGATGATAAATCAGAGTACGATTCTGTGATAAAAAGGATAAATGCTTTCAACTCATTTGACGAAGCGGAAAGTTGGCTAAATGACAATATCAGCATCAAGAACAATTGGGATGGTGACGATGAGACGGTAATGTCTTTCTATGAGCTGCTCAACAGCTTCTTTTCAGAAAGGTAGTTCATTATTTTTCCCGTAGCACCTGTGTTGCTCATCACATATTTTCCGGAGGCACTGCAAGCCGACTCATAACTCAATTTGTCGGACATCAAAGAGTCTATATATGTACTGAGTTCTTCCGCATTATTCACTACATGCGAGGCACCTGCCTCTATCATGTCTGCTGCTTCTTTGAATTTCCCATAATTGGGACCGTGTGCTATCGGCACACCATATACTGCAGCCTCCAAAATATTGTGAATTCCACTCTTAGTAAAACCGCCACCCAAGTAGGCAATATCTGCATAGTCGTAGAGCCTTAGCAATAAACCGATAGTATCAACTATCAACACCCTTTTGGAACTCATTTCGGGCGAATACTCCGACCACAATACGGAATCGGAACCAAATAGGTCGGTCAACTGTTTGATATGCGATTCGTTGATCTCGTGAGGTGCTATTATCAGCTTCCAATCAGAGTCAAACTGTTGAAATGCTCCATGTAGCAATTGCTCGTCATCCCCCCATGTGCTACCTGCAACAAGCACCTTAGCATCTCCTACAAATGCGTCAACCTCGGGAATAGCGGTTTTATTTCCTACAGCCTCTACAACTCTATCAAACCTTGTATCTCCTCCTATACTTACATGTTCTACTCCGGCACGTTCCAACAATTGCATGGATATGGCATCCTGCACAAAAATGTGAGTGAATGCATGCAGCATTCTACGATGCAGTCTTCCATACCACTTGAAGAAGGGCTGGTCTTTTCTGAAAATGGCGGATATCAAAATAAGCGGTGTACCTATCTTGGCTATTTTCATAAGCATGAAGTACCATAAGTCGTATTTGACAAATAGGCAAAGCTTAGGTTGAACCAATCTGATGAATTTGGCAGCATTATACGCACTGTCCAATGGTAGATAAAACACGTAGTCCGCTCCTTCATAGTTCTTCCTCACTTCGTATCCTGAAGGCGAGAAGAATGTCAATACTATTGCATGAGAACTGTATTCTTTGCGTAAACATTCCAACACCGGCCGGCCTTGCTCAAACTCTCCAAGAGAGGCGCAGTGCATCCAGATTCGCGGCCGTGTTTCGTTGATGAGCACATACCTGATTTGATTCAACAAGCCTCTCCTACCCTTTACAAACAGTTTTGCTTTGGGATTGAAAAGAGAGGCTATTGCTACGCCTGAAGCGTATACTCTGATAGCCAGCCAATAAATGAATACCGACAGCATTATTCAAAAAAGATATCTTCTGACTTATGTCTGAATATCGGGATGTACCAACCGCCTCTTATGCCGAACAACATATCAAAACGCGAGTCCGTTCCGGGGCGTCTTACATCGTACAACCAGTTTCTCCTACCCGCAGTGAAGCCGGCTACAAGGTCCAAACCGATATGAAAGTTCAAGATGTTACGTTTTGATATATAACTGTAACCCACGTACTGTTCCAAAAACCATCCGTTCGTCAACCTATCATAACCTTTTATATAATCATCCCGAAGTGAGCTTATTTCACCATCCCTATCACGGATGAATATCTTATGTTGCATGAAGCCCACAGTGGTAAGTGCCAAAACACCGTTGTCTGCACTGTTCTTCCCGATAGGGAATATTTTACCGCCTTGCATACCGATCATATATCCGCGCTCACCTATCGTCACACCGATACGCTGGCCTGTTTGACCTATAAAAGAACCATACCTATCCTGAATATTGGCCATAAGAGAATCCTCTCTAAGCAAGCTGCCGAAAATGAAATCGAACTTCGGTCCTACCACCCAATTCGACTTGAATTTGTAAAACACTTGCGCTCCAACTCTATAGCTTGGTCCAAACCTGTCCGCCATATCTCCACCCGGCAAGTCGAAAGCCCCATTAAACCCAAGTACGAAACCCTTCTTTGCCTCCGGTTTTTCAGTGGCAAACAATCCATCTTGAGCTTTTGCACCGATACCCATCAAAATCAGTAAACAAAACATTAAAATCCTCATGCACCTATTGTATTTCAAGCCGTGAAGATAGCTAAAAACCATGGGTGTATCCACCTGATATCCGTCCTATAAACAGTTTTGACATTATTTTGATGAATGAGGGGTAAGGCGTAGGTTTGCAATCGTTTTAATATATAGCTATGCACAAACTGCAAATGGTTGACCTGAAGCGTCAGTACGAGAGGATAAAACCCGAAGTGGACGCCGCCATCCAAGAGGTCATAGACAGCACAGCATTTATAGGAGGCAAGAATGTACAGGAGTTCGGCAATGAGCTTGCTGCATACCTTGGAGTGAAGCATGTCATTCCATGTGCCAACGGTACAGACGCTTTGCAAATTGCATTGATGTCTTTGGGTTTGCAACCCGGCGATGAGGTCATCACAACATCTTTCACATTCATTGCCACAGTTGAGGTGATAGCTTTCCTAAAATTGAAGCCTGTATTTGTGGATGTGGATGCAGATACCTTCACCATGAATGTGGAGGGATTGAAAAAGGCAATCACACCAAATACAAAAGCCATTGTCCCTGTTCATCTGTATGGCCAATCCGCCGATATGGAACCTATCATGCACATAGCCAATGAGCACAACATTCCTGTGATAGAAGACAACGCACAAGCCATTGGTGGCAATTACACATACTCCAACGGCAAAACCGTAAAAACAGGTAGCATAGGATTGATAGGTTGTACATCTTTCTTCCCATCAAAAAACTTGGGTTGCTATGGCGATGGTGGAGCCATCTTCACCAACGATGACGATGTGGCTACTAAGCTACGTATGATAGCCAACCACGGCCAAAGCAAAAGGTATTACCATGACATGGTGGGTTGCAACAGCCGTCTGGACAATATACAAGCTGCGGTATTACGCATTAAGCTGCCTAAGCTTGACGAATATTGTGCCGCACGTCGTGCTGCTGCCGATCATTACGACAATGCTTTTGCAAACCATACCAATATCGTTACCCCTCACCGTCCCGAATACTGCTATCATGTATTCCACCAGTACACGTTGCAACTGAAAAACGTTGACAGGAATAAAGTGCAGGAGATGCTTGCAGAGCGCGAAGTACCTTCCATGATATACTACCCTGTTCCTTGTCATAAGCAGAAAATGTTGGAAGAGTACAATGTGGCGGACACCTACTTACCGGTAACAGAAATGCTGCAAGAATGTGTAATTTCGTTGCCGATACATACCGAGTTGACACAAGAGGAACTGAACTACATTACGACCAACTTTATTGAAGTGGTAGATCAACTAAGCAAGTAAACAATGAACGTAATAGAAACACCTATTAAAGGACTGCTGATACTGGAACCTCGCGTATTCAACGACGAGCGCGGCTATTTTTTCGAAAGCTTCAATCAAAACACTTTCAACCAAGCTACAGGCTTGGACATCGTATTCGTTCAAGACAATCAGGCCAAATCAACCAAAAATGTGTTACGTGGATTGCATTATCAAAATGCTCCTCATGCACAGACCAAACTTTTGCGTGTACTCAGCGGTACCATTTGGGATGTTGTGGTAGACTTGCGTAAAGACAGCGATACTTACGGTAGGTGGTATGGCGTTGAATTGTCTGCGGAGAACCAACGTCAATTTTTGGTACCCAAAGGCTTCGCTCATGGATATGCGGTACTGTCTGATACTGCTGAAGTGTTCTACAAGTGCGATGACTTTTACAGCAAAGAGGACGAAGGAGGATTACTTTACTCCGATGCCGACCTGAACATTGATTGGAAGATAGACCTCTCCGATGCCATAGTATCCGAAAAGGATAAGGTGCAACCTACTTTAAAAGAGAATAACAGTAGATTTTAGTCGTTAAGACTTCATATTTACGAACTGTAACGGAATATCAAGATCGGACGATCTGCACAGTTGAATAACTTCTTGCAGGTCGTCTATTTTTTTGCCTGTTACCCTTATCATGTCATCTTGAATGGCAGGAGTAACCTTGGCCTTACTGTCTTTTATCAACTTGATGATCTTCTTAGCTACTTCCCTATCTATACCGTTCTTGACCGGTATTTGCTTCTTCAGGTTTTTGCCCGATGCTGTTGGCTCTTTAGTCATATCAAAGCTATTGGCTTCTATGCCCTGCCTCATAGCCTTGGTCAATACAATATCTTCAACCTGTCTCATTTGCATATCCGACTCGGTCTCGATATTCACTACCATATCCTTTTTGTTCAGGTCTATCTCTACATGAGAGCCTTTAAAGTCGTAGCGGTTACCTATCTCTTTCTTCGCTACGTTGATGGCATTATCGAGCGTTTGCAAGTCTACCTTGCTGGTAATATCAAATGATGGCATATTCAGTTATTTTGAAAACCTTAAATTACTTAGAATTACAAAAAGGTGCAATATCAACCTAACTTCTCTTCCAATTCCAACATTTCTTCAAACAAGCGGTCGTATATTTTGGTGGAATTTTCAAGCTTCTCTGCAAGAGCTCTATATGCTTCATCCACCTTCATGAACTTGTCTTTATCCGCATAAAATTCAGGGTCGGCAAGCTGAGCTTCAAGCTTGGCCTTTTCCTCATTCATTTTGTTCAACTCCTCTTCCAGTTTCTGGAAATCTCTTTGCTTCTTCTTGTAGTCTTTTTGCAGTTGTTTCAGTTCGGAGGAGTTCTCTTGTACCGGTTTTTCTTTCTTAGGTTGCTCAACAACGGGAGCAGGAGTCGCTTTCTCAACAAGGCGTTTTTGACGTTCTTGCTCATAGGTTACCCACTCGTCGTATGTACCTATAAACTCTTTGATGATTCCATCCTCGATATGCCAAATTTTATTGGCGGTTTTACTGATGAAATACCTGTCGTGAGAAACAAGAATAAATGTACCGCTGTACTTGTTCAAGGCTTGTATCAGCATCTCCACCGATTGCATATCCAAGTGGTTGGTCGGTTCATCCAACATCAGGAAGTTGCCTTTCTGGGCAATGGTCTTGGCAAGCGCCACCCTCGCCTTCTCTCCACCTGACAATACTTTTATCTTTTTGAACACATCATCACCCGTGAAGAGGAAGCAACCCAATAGCTGCCTTAACTCCAACTCTGTTTTACCCGTACCTGCTCTGTTGAGTTCCTCCAATACTTCGTACTGTATATGAAGTGCCTCCAATTGGTGTTGTGCGTAAAAGCTCTCCTCTACATTATGTCCCCATTTACGCTCTCCGTCAAAGGTTTCTCTGTCGGCTATTATGCGCAGCAAAGTGGACTTACCCTTACCATTGGCACCTATCAATGCTATTTTGTCTCCACGATTTATCTCCGCATGAGCATTTTCGAATATCACATTGTCTCCAAAGTTTTTGGTAATATCGTTCAACGTACAAATGATTTTACCGGGCTGTACCGCCACATCAAAGTTGATGTTCATGGTAGGTACCGATGCATCGGGTGCTTCTATCCTATCCAATTTATCCAACTTCTTCAGTGCACTTTGTGCTTGCGCAGCTTTTGTGGCCTTGGCTCTGAATCGCTCGATAAATCGCTCTTGCTGTCTGATGTAATCTTGTTGGTTTTCGTAAGCACGTTGTTGCAACTCCATACGCTCCACTTTTTCCTTTACGTAAAAGGAGTAGTTACCGCTGTATATGTGTAGGTCTTGCTGCCATACTTCCACTATCCTGTTCACCATACGGTCAAGGAAATACCTATCGTGCGAAACGATTACCACACTACCGGGATAACCCTGCAGATAACGCTCCAACCATTCTATCGATGGAAGGTCAAGGTGGTTGGTAGGTTCATCCAACAACAATAACTCGGGTGCTTGCAACATCATTTTAGCCAACAAAACCCTCATTCTCCATCCACCGCTGAACTCGTTGTAAGGCCTTTGCAGATCTTCTGTCGTAAAGCCTAACCCTTCCAGCACTTCCGCCGCTTTGTGCTCCATTTCATATCCGCCCGCCACTTCAAAATCGTGCAGCATATGGCTGTACTTATCCAACAGCATTTCATCGTCGGGTTTACCTTCCAACTCTTTCACCATTTTGGCCAATTCTATCTCCAGTTCATGGGCCTTTTCAAAAGCCTGCATGGCAACCGACAATATCGAGTTGCTTGTGGAAAAGCTCAAAAGGTCTTGGTTGAAGAAACCCAAACTCACATCTTTTGGCTTGTTGATGACACCTTCGTCAATTGTATATTCTCCGGTCATCAGCCTTAAAAGGGTTGATTTTCCTACACCGTTGCTGCCCACCAAGCCTATACGTTGGCCGGTATCTATCTGCCAGTTCGCGTTTTTCAATATCGGTCTTGCACCGAATGAGAATGATATGTTTTGTAAGGATATAAGCATGAGCGTGCAAATTTACAATCAATCTTTGGGGAAACGCATCTTCACGTACATTTGTGAACAATATGCTCGAAAACAGGTTATATACCTTCATATCACACCGATCGATGAACCATATAAAACGACTTCTTTTAATATCATTAGCCCTTATCTCTATACAATTACCCGTGTTTGCCCAAAAGAAGGTAACCCTTAGCGGGTATATGCGCGATGCCAAAAGCAGTGAAGCACTGATAGCAGCAACCGTATACATCAAAGAGTTGTCCAAAGGCACACAAAGCAACCATTATGGATTCTACTCCATTTCCGTACCTGCAGGCAACTATACCGTGGTCTATTCTTATATAGGTTTTCTGACTCGTACCGAAAAGTTGTCCATTATAGATGATATGACCTTCAATGTGGAGATGGAGGGAGAGAATGTGTTGAAGGAAGTTGAAATAACATCAGAGCGTCAGGATAAGAACGTATCGGGTACACAGATGGGTACCATCAGCATATCGGCACAAAAAATAAAGAAGCTGCCCGTGATATTCGGAGAGACGGACATTCTGAAAACGCTGCAACTGATGCCGGGTGTACAATCGGCGGGTGAAGGCAACGCGGGTTTTTATGTACGTGGTGGTGGTCCCGACCAGAACTTGATACTCTTGGACGATGCTGTTGTATACAATACAGGACACTTGTTCGGCTTCTTCTCTGTTTTCAATACCGATGCGCTTAACAATGTGACATTGATTAAAGGCGGAATGCCGGCAAACTATGGCGGCAGGTTGTCTTCTGTGGTGGATGTATCCATGAAAGAAGGGAACATGAAAGAGTTTCATGGAGAGGGGGGCATCGGCCTGATAGCCTCACGCCTCACGCTGGAAGGTCCCATCAAGAAAAACAAAGGTTCCTTCATGCTGTCCGGTAGGCGTACCTATATAGATGTATTGATAAAACCGTTTGCCAAAGGATCGTTGGCCAATTCCGGATATTTCTTTTACGATGCCAACTTGAAAGCCAATTATAAGATCACCGAAAAAGACCGCGTGTACCTCAGCGGATATTTCGGCAGGGACAAATTCAAGTTCGGTAGCGAAAGCGGCAACTTCAATGCGGAAATACCTTGGGGCAACAGTACCGCCACACTCAGATGGAACCATTTGTTCAACAACAAATTGTTCTTGAACACAACCGCTGTATACAACGATTACCAATTCTCCTTCGGAGCAAGTCAAGGAGATGTGGAGTTCAAATTGGGCTCAGGTGTTAAAGACTGGAATGGAAAGATGGACCTTGATTATTACTCTTCGTTCAACCATAAGTTCAAAACAGGATTCGCCTACACTTACCACAAGTTCATCCCCAATCAGGTTTCGGGTACAGCCGGAGAAGTAAAGCTCGAACCCAATAACGCACTCATCAAATACGCCCACGAAGCGGGAGCTTATATAGTAGACGAGTTTGAGCCTACCAATTGGTTGAAAGTAAATGCCGGCATACGTTATTCTTGGTTTGGGCAAATAGGCCCGTATACCACTTACATTACCGACCTGAATGGCAAACGTACCGACAGCACCGTTTACGGCACTGGTAACATCGTGAAGACATATGGCGGTTGGGAGCCTCGATTGAACATGCGCTTCGATTTGTCCCCCACCTCATCTTTTAAGGCAAGTGTAATGAAAGCCTATCAGTATATACACCTTGTATCCAACAACGGCAGCACCCTACCTACCGACCTTTGGGTACCCAGCACCTTACTTGTAAGGCCACAGCAAGCTTGGCAATACTCAATAGGGTATTTCAAGAACTTCTTTGACAATGCATTGGAAACATCAATCGAATTGTACTACAAAGACATGAAACGCCAAGTCGAATACAGACAAGGGTATGTACCCAACACCATACAAGACCCTGAACTCGATTTTGTATTCGGAACCGGAGAATCATACGGTGCTGAGTTCTTTGTCAACAAGACAAAAGGCAAGTTCACCGGTTGGGTGGGCTATACCTTATCCTGGACATACAGAACATTCCCCGATTTAAACAACGGCAACAGCTACCCTGCCAAGTACGACCGCAGGCACGACCTGTCCATAGTCGGCTCTTACGAAATGAGTAAAAAATGGACCTTCTCCGCGGTATTTGTATATGGTTCAGGCAATGCCATCACACTACCTACCAACTACTATTTCATCGACCAAAACATTGTTCCCGAATACAGCGAGTTGAATGCATATCGATTGTTCCCATACCACAGGCTCGATATTTCAGCCGTACTAACACCACAGAAGAAAAGGAAAAAGGACAGACGCTGGCAAGGCACTTGGGCGTTTTCGGTATACAATATATACAGCAGGCAAAACCCTTACTTCCTGTATGTTGATACGAAAGGAGACCTCCAAGAAGGCGTGGAAGCGTCGGTAAAACAAGTATCCATATTCCCGATACTGCCCAGCATCACATATAACTTTAAGTTCTAACACAAAGCTGTTATGACAATAGCGTGACATTAATGGTCGGCATTAGCGGATAGCAATAATACCTTTATGCAAAATTTTTGAGGATGTCTCCCGTCAATTATATTCCGATAGCAACAACCGTATTTTCAGCAATATTCTTTGTGATATTGTACAGACACTGGGCCACGCATAAAAAGTCCGTCTACGTGTTCTGGTGGATGATGGGAGTGCTTTGCTACGGTGCAGGTACTGTGACCGAAAGCATCCATACGCTGTTCGGATATTCAGACGCCAACTTCAAGGCATGGTATATATTGGGTGCTTTCTTAGGTGGTGTACCACTGGCTCAAGGAACCGTACACCTATTGATGAAACGCCGTACGGCAAACATCCTTTCCACCATCCTTATCATCGTCCTGCTCATATCCTTCACACTGGTAATAATTTCTCCTCTGAAGCCGGGTCCACACGATAGGCTCTATGGTGGAATATTGGAATTGTCGTTCATACGCGCCATTACCCCATTCATCAATACTTATGCTTTGATATTTCTTGTGGGTGGTGCCATCTTTTCAGCAGTTAAATACGCTCAAGGACAAAACTACAAGAGCCGTTTTTGGGGAAATGTATTCATAGCCATAGGCGGATTACTGCCCGGAATAGGCGGCTCTGCTGCCAAAGCCAACCATGTGGAAGTACTCTATGTGACGGAGTTTCTTGGCTTGTGCTTCATTTACGCGGGATACTATGTCATCAAAAACAGTAAGGAAATTTCGCTGCACAGCAATCAGGCCGAAGAAGAGGCGTAAAGCAGTATTGACAGGCATTTCAACCACATAGAAGGTCTACTTACGGTCGTATTTTCTTAATGACCGGTTAACAGTTAACATATTCACTCGTTAACCGTTTACAAATCAGCGGTTAAGCATTAACGATTATTTGCAACAGGGGGTGTTCGTGTTGCATCTTTGTATTGTCATCGGGACGAAAACAAACACAAACAAAACAAAAGGCGTTTCGGACAAAAAATAAAAAACACTTAAAAACACACTCAAAACAAAAGATCATGCAAACACTAACCATCGCTCAGACAAAACAAATAAACATCGATTACAAAAAAGCCATTGTAAAAAAGGATATAGCTCAAAAGATAACACTGTTCGTATCAATACTTGCTTGTCTGGCTTTGGCGGTAAACATATAAGAGAGGGATGAGGCAATAACCTCGAGGGACAATTTAAGTTGTCATCTTTTTCCTCAAATATATCGGCTCCTTTTTCAAGGAGCCTTTTTTATGCAACAAACCCCGCAAAAGCGGGGCCTGTCTATTTACCTGCGTACATGACCATAACAGGCAAACCTATGTTTTGCTTAATCGATCATCTTTGTGCATATGCATTCGGGAACGACGATTTCAACGCTGAAAACACAATATCAAAATCTCTATTATCAGGTTTTATCACACTGTTGACCCCATCTCGTACAGATACCGATATATAATACTTGCATCCTGTTGGGTCAGGGTTGAATACTTTTTGAATGATCAGTGCTGCTGACACATCCCCTCTGCGTATTGCAGACAACACTTTGTTCCTCTTCACCTTTTTCAATTGCAGTAATGCAATAACAATATCCCACATACCTTTTATCAGCATTATCGAATACAGCAATAGCAAAACACTTCTGTATGATGATACATGTTCCTCAAAAGCAGAAAGAACCATTATCATTGAACCCGACGCTATACTTACAAGCCCCCAAGAAAGCCTTTTGTGTGCGGGTCTTGCCAAACAGTTTTTCACAACAACATAGTTATCATTCATAAAAAACGTTTTTGGTTAAAGTGTTTTCACGGTACAGGGCTCAGTGTACCCCTATATTGAAGTCTGCCTCGTCCTTTTACTAGTACAATACCTAAACTACGCCACACATATAAAGGCGATGCTTCATATTTATAAGCGTTCAAGAAAAATGTATAACCGAGAAAATGAGCGTGATAAACGTCAAAGATTGTTTATCAAATGGATTATGTGCTCCCTCTTCCGTTGAGAGACGGGAATATGAACTCCATTATCAAGTACAAGTGTACCACCATCGGCTTTATCCATTCTTACAACCTTGTTCAGGTTGACCAAATGAGCATGATGCGCTCTTACAAAATGGAATGGAGCAAGCAACTCTTCGTATTCTTTCAACCCTTTGGATATGAGTATCTCCCTATCGTCTGTCAGGTTGAAGTGGGTATACGAGCCTTCGGCTCTGCAATTGATGATCTCCGATACTTTTACAATGTATATCGCATCGCTGTTTCTGAGGACTATCTTCTTATCGTTGTTATATAGCATTGCTTCCTGCAATACTTTTATCTGATTGACCGTATCTTTCCGTTCTATATTCTCCTTTGCTTTGGCAACAGCCGCTACTAACTCTTCCGGGTCGACCGGCTTCAACAAGAAGTCTATTGCACTGAAACGAAATGCATCTACCGCATACTTGTTATAAGCTGTCACAAAAACCAATTGAAAATTAACGGCCCCCAACTCTTTCAAAAGATCAAGGCCTGTGCCATCATCCATTTCCACGTCCAAAAATACAATATCGGGCTTGTGCTCTTTAATGCTTTTCAGCCCGGTAGACACACCTTCAGCTTCATCAATAGATGTAATGTCATCAGCACAAAAAACATTCAGCTGATCGACAAGTGCACTCCTTACTTGTTTACTGTTATCTATTATCAGTGCTTTCATTTACGTATATCATCGGCAACTGAATCACTACCACAGTACCCTGTGCATCATCAGAACTGCCTAACTTATAAAACGCTTTGGATTTGTATTGTTGGTTCAACAAGAACAACCTGTCTTTAATGATCTGAGTTGCCCTTGATGGAAATTTAGCATCATTACTCTTACCTGCAAAGCCTTTACCATTGTCCCCTACTACAACTTCCAGGCCTTGTTCATTTAGTTTAAATGATACAACTATTTTCCCTTTGTAATCAATGTCTGAAAATCCATGCTCAATTGAGTTTTCGATAAAGGGCTGTAATATCATACTCGGCAATGCCATGTCTGATATATCAATATCCTCGTCTATGGATATTTCATAATCAAACCTGTCTTTATACAGTAGCATTTGCGTATCTAAATATTGTTTAAGGAAATCCACTTCATCTTCGATGGACACCAATTCTTTATATGTACTCTCAAGGGTAATGCGCATGATCTTTGCCTGCTTGGACAAATATGTGGCTACCGATGCTATATCCTTCTCCCGAAGCGCGTGTCCTTGTATTGCTGTCAATGAGTTGAAGAACAAGTGAGGATTAAGTCTTGCCCTATTCAGTCGTTGTTCCACTTCCAGATATTCGTTCTTCTTTTTTAGTATCTCTTGCCTGTAATACATAAAAATGGCAACAATTATGAGTATGGCAGAAAGGATACCACCTGTTAGATATTTGATCTTTAAGTTACTGATCTCCTTTTCTTGATTCAACTCATGAATGGTGCGTTCGTTTTTGGCACGATTATATTTCTCCTCCAGTTCGTTGACGGCCTTTGTTTTATCTATGGTTTCTACGCTGTCTTTTATTTCATAATATTTCCCAAGAGCATCCAAAGCCATTTTGTAGTCTTTAGACCTACTGCCGCATTGATACATCAACGCATATGCATTCATTACACCGCCATAAGACCCTATTTTTCTCGCGTAATACAAACAAGAGTCTGCATAGCTCTTTGTAACTGTATATTGGGCAAGCTCCAAATAAATATGGCCTATATCACCGTTAATGGTGTATAATATCTCATCGTCCACACCGGGTTGGCATATTCTCTTGGCACTGTCCAAGTAGATGAGTGCCTTTTTGTAATTTTTCTTGTAGTACTCTATACCCTGCAGTTTGTTATACGTTCGCACCAATACATAACGATCCTTAAATTCTAAGGCTGTAGCATGAGCTTTTAAAGTATAGTCTTGACAGGTGTCGAAATATTTTTGGTTTTTGGTATCCTGAAAAGCATGCAGATATCTTGAAGACAACTTATTATACAAGTCTGCTTTCTCACCTGAATATTCCATCTGCTCTATGTATGGCAACAATAAGCGACAATAATGCAATGCCTTTTCTGTTTGCAACAGCTTATTGAATAATAATGACAGGAATGAATATGATACTATTATGTTGGAAGTATCATTATATCGCTCCGCCAATGACAATGCCAATAGCATTTCTGATATGGCCTCATCCAACTTCGACTGTCGATATCTAGACTCTGCATTGTTTATGAGGTTAGAAACAATTTTAGAGGAATCGCAGTAAGACAGGATCAAATCTCGTTCTTGCTTATAAAGTACCAATGAGCTATCGTACTCTCTTTTTTGAAATGCCACCCTACCCTTATAACCATAGTATCGTGAGATACATATTACGTTGGGATTTGCATGCAGCTTCTCAATTACATTCAAAACTGAATCATACTGCTCACTATCCATCAATTCTGAAACGACTACACTATCAGAAAATGTGCAGTTGCAATCTATCTGTGCGTTTACTTCAACACTTAGCGTCATTAATAACGCTGCAATAATGGATAAATACCTAAGGGGCATACTAAAACAGAATATCAGAAAAATACATCATTCATCTGTTTTATGCACCCTATTAAAGATTATATGCTTGTTTAAATGTATAAATGAGTGCATTACTTATACAACCGATACTCATAAACTTATACTCGATTTGGGCAACAAAAAAGCAGCAATACGATTGTATTGCTGCTTGATGTTTGTTTGCTTGTTTTGTTTGAAAAACCTCTTTGTATAACTATTATATTATATATTTTCTAATTGAAATATCTTTTGATTATAGTATAAAACCGTCAGAACTATAAGCGTAATACTCACTCCTGTTACGAGTAAATAAGCCCAGAAAAATGGAATGTCTTTGATACGTTTGGAAACCATGGTGCAAATATGCAACTCGTAGCTACCTGAATCCAAAAAACAGGCGTCCTAAAAACGTCCTAAAAATTAATTAAATGAAAACCAATTGATTAAAAAGAAGAATAAATCAGTATTTATATGTCAGCGAGTATTTGTTCAAGCTCACTATCTTCACTGATATTTAGTTTTACTCGCATACGATGCTTGTAATTTCGCATACCTGAAAGACTGATTCCCTGCATTCTTGCCATCTCTTTATTGTTCAATCCCAATTTTGACAATGCCATAAAACGGGTCTCACCGGCGGTCAGCCCGGGTATTTTTGCTTTCAGTCTCATGAAAAAGCCTTCGTGAACTTCTTCGAAGGTGTCCCTGAAATCTTCCCATTGCTCTTCTGTCAAAATGATGGAGTTTTGCAGCTTGGTAAGGTTCTCTTTAGTATAAGGCAATTCGTTACTGCATGGCAATGATTGAAGCCTTTCTATCTCAGCGGAAAAATCTTCTATCAGTCTGTTCTTTTCTTTCAGGCTTTCGGTAAAGTTGGATAATCTGTTTTGTGCGGTTTTCAATTTATTATTGGCCAGTTCCTTTTCAGCTTGCAATTTTTTACGTCTAATATTCTGCCTGTTGACAAACAATAAGCCCGTAATACCCACCAATACCAATACTGCAATAATCGAATTTCTTTCTGTTTTGCGTTTTTCGATCTGTCCGTCTTTCAGTTCATTGGCAAATTTTAAAGAATCGGTTTTTTGCTTTACCTGAAATTCTGCCTCGACCTTAGCAAACCTCTTTTCCTCTTCAAAATTGCGCATACTGTCTCCTATCTCGATAGAACGCCTTATAAAATGATACGAATTTCGATAGTCACCCAACTCTATATAAACATCGGATATGTTATGGTATAAAGATTCTCGCAGCTCCATTAATCCCATCTTTTCGGAGATGGCCACAGACCTCTTGAGATATGTCAAGGCCTTATTAAGCATAGCTGTTTTATTTCTTAAACTATCCGGAAGGTTGGCACTCGGTTTGGTAACGGTATAAAAATATGTGGTACCTATATTATTACAAGTAAAGGCAATACTTCTCTCCGCACCATGCTTTTCTTGAATATTCAGTGCTTTGAATAAATATGGGAATGCTTTGGCATAATTACGTAGGTCGGCGTATGTTCCACCGGCAGATGAATATGTCCTTGCCAAAGCAATGGTCATGTCACCTCGCTCCTCGCCTTGCTTTATTGCATCCATATACGCCTCAAGAGACTCTTCGTACTTTTTCTGGCTATGATATAAATTACCGATGGAATGCAATACAATGGCTGTACTTTTGCCTGCTCTGATATAGGCCTCCTTCCCTTTCAGGTATAAATCCAAGGCTTTTTCCGGCTCATTTTTTTCAAAATATACACTACCCAAGGACACACACACTGTTGACTCCAAATCATCATTTTTGATTTTCTCGGCTATATCCAATGCTGTATTGAAGTGTTCTAACGCTTCCGGATACCTACCCAATATAGCATAACATCTGCCAATTGACTTGTTGGCCAAAGCTATACCATATGAATAATCGAGTTCATTGGCCAAACCAAGCGCCCTCTTCCCATAATGTATTCCACTATCCGGTTCTATATTGAAATAATCCGCCGATATATCACATAACAAAATGACCTTGTTACTGTCGTTTGGAGCATTCTTTAGCTTAGCGATAGCATCGGTAACCCTATCTTGTAGCGGTTGGGCATGAATACCGGAATAATATCCTGCACAGATAAGAAATATCAATAAATATCTTGACAGTAACCCCATTTACATATCAAAGATAATATGACTCACATCTTTCGATGAAAATATTTACTGTCAATCTTTCCAATGACATAACCTGAAAAGAAAAAGCCTCGCAATTGCGAGGCTATATTTTCATTGAGCGGAGAGAGAGGCTCTGACACCCAAACTCCCAATATTTTGATTGTCAATTTATTACAAAGGTCTTCGTTTTACTGCTCACCGAATAACTCACGAGTCTGAAAAGAACTCCTTAAAGGTAAAGAATATCAGCCAATCACAGCAAAAATTCGAGTCTGTTTTTCCACAAAAAACAACCGTATTTGAATGAAAATTTGTTGAAACTTTTAGTGGTTCTAAAATGAATGATTTTCAATTCAGCGCCGGCGATCTTGACTTATATAAACACAAAAAACATCAATATTGAATGCGTTCATTACTCGTATTCGCTTTTATCAACCATTGCATGTCGATCAAGCCACTCCCTTTCAATCAGAATACTTCGATGCAAGGCATAGCCGATCAACAATGCTCCCAAAAACAACATCAGTGATCTTTGAAAACCGCTCGGCCTTTCACCTTTGTCTACAAAGCTTCCATGCCGACTTAAGTCAAAACGTTCATCGATATCTATCGGGACTCTTTCAATTTGCATATCAATACCTTTTTTTGTTCATCGATCATTTTCAAACAAAAAGCAAAATCACCGACTCGTTTGTAATGGTCACCATTGTATTTGATGGTCTCATCAAACCTGTCCCAAACAAAACCCTCATCGATCAACACCTCCACCTCTATCCCATTGTATATGTCATCAAAAAATGGATAATATGTTGCAAGTATCTTCTCGTTCTTAACAAGCTCTGAATAATACTTTTTTGTCTTGTGATAATTCCTATTGTCTCTTTTCAGCTTTTCGTAATAGTAACATGCCCGGCTGCAATACAAAGCATTCTTTGGCCTTGTTTCGGGAATTGGCATGTCACAATGTTTGCACAGTTTTGATTCCATAAAACAAAACTCATACAATAGGTTTGGGTAGAAAAGCAAAAATCCGACCGAAAACGGTCGGATTTTTGGATACAGAAAGGCTATTATTTTTTACGAGGTTGCTGTTCCAGTATTATGTTTTCAATTTTCCTAAACCTATTCTTTTTCAATTTAAAGTCGGATTTGGCTTTCTTGTAGGCCTCTTTATTAACACCAAAAAGTTCCCTTAACGACTTTTCCAACGCCAATCGACTTACACTGTTTTGTACATACTTTTTAGCTACCAGTATTTCAACAATATCAACCAGCAAGGCCGGTGAAATATCATCGGAAATTCCATCCAATTTCTTCAGCGCACCCTGCTTCGAAATCAATTTATCCAGCCAATAATTCAAACGAGTAGCCGCCAATTGCCAAAAATCACTTCTAAGATCTATATGATATGAGATCAAGTCAAATAAATCCTCACCGAACAATACTTTCAAATCTTTATCAATTAGTATTCCAAACTCTTTATCACACACCCATTGAGCAGTCACAAAGGCCTTATAAAACAATGAGCTCCTATCCAATTTATGTGATAGAGTTTCACATTCGTATTTAAGATCGATTATGTTATCAATCAAACCTTCCATATTACTGTCGGGAGCCTTCGACAATTGAATAATATGGAAGTCAATTGCTCTTAACATATCTTCCAAACTGTCAATGATATTGTGCGGCGAACAACTGTTTAGTACAATATCAACAACATTACTTTTGAGTTTGGCGTTTTTTTCATTAAACGGCTTTTTCAGATTTACCGTAAACAATGAGAAATCCAGATAATCGGTGATATCAGCTATCCCTGCTTTCTTCCTTTTATTAAATTCCGTAAATGTTGCAGGTTTGGCATATTTAATATTGTCCATTAAATTGACTTTATATGATACAATTCAAAAATATGGAATAGTCAATGTAAATGAACAAACTATTGTAATATGGTTCCAACTTAAGTCAAAGAATTATTGGTAATTTACTTGTCAAGTATACAATCGAAAAAAAAATTCAATGGAATACATACGTTTCACCAAAGAGATCCATATGTACTTGATATACTCAGGGGTAAAAAGGCTGATTCATTATGGCAGGAATGAACATATGGATGACATCCCAAAAAGAATCGACAACAAAGAAGTTCATTTATTGCATCCAATGATGACAAAGCCCAATTTATCTACCGAAAAAATGAAACGCATGGTCCATGAAATAACAGGATTGCCAATGGAGAAAATGCATCCTTATCAATACGACTATGATATTTACAACGAGCTCTTGGAGATATACTACTTGGATTTCAAGGATAAGATTTATTTAATACCGTTTGATAGGCAATTAATTGAACGAATTGATTATCCCAATAGCTTCAATGCGTGGAAAACAATGAATCACTCTCGATGGGGGTTTAATAATTAGCAATCATCTCTTTAATGAACATATCAATAAACTCATATATTAAATACCCATTCAATATTGCAAAGAGACATCCACAATACTACCAAAATGAACTATCTAGAATAAAAATCATTCTAGCAGATTAGATTAGAATATAACATGTATATCAACTGATGATACCTGTTATCATTATACGAATAATAGAACCATCAATGGCCAATCTATATCAATAAAGAACTAACAATAGAGTTACATACAAATACAATAAAAAAAGCATTTGCCGTTTCAAAGAAAATCGGGACTTCTGAATGTGGCATTTCAAATGTGCTATATTTTTACTCCATACCTTTTCAATTTCTTTATTGAATCATAAGCCTTAATCAAGGCTTGTTCTTTTATATTATCTTTTTTTGTTAACGATATCTGAACTGATTTGACATTGGCAAGTTCAAGATTATTGAAAATCTTTGTCTGACTTGCAACATCTATTATTCTGTTCCAATCATCCTTAGACAGTAATAATAGTTTATCATAAATAAATTTCACCTCCACTATCTCTGTCTCATTAATTTTTGACATTCCAGTTATATCATCTAACACTATTGAATTTGCATTCATGTAGTCAAGCACACTTTTCCCAAAAGAAATTTCTCTTGAGGTAAGATTTTTTTTATTTCTCAGTTTAGTGACAATATCAAAAGATATCGACCAGTCAAATTGGTTTAATTTTTTATTGTCAATATAAACTCTAAACCCATCCCAGAATCGTAGTCCCATCTTCTGAATTTCACTAATCAAGAATACAGTATCTTCAATATTATTAATGTCTAATTCCTTTTCATTCTCGCGCTGCAATTTTTCTTCTTCCGAAATCAAATACTCATCCAATATTGAAATCAGGTTAATTGAATACTGTGTGCTTTTCAATTTCTCCCAAGTCGTAGAACGCTTTGCATATTCAGAAATCAAACTACCACTGGCTTCATTCAAAAAATGATTGTATACAAATACAAGTAACTTTGAAAGTTGACTGCTTAAATTTTCATCTATTTTCTGATATTCGTAAATCTTCCACAAATCAAGTCTATTCTTTGTCAGATAATGAAAGAAAGAAACTGTATAGGCAACAGTAAATGCTTTTAGGTTGGTATCTCCGATAGCATTTACTCCTTTTCTACCAAATAATGAGTTTGTTGTTTTAAATATGATAGCATTAGCGATTAGTTTACGGTAAAAATTCTCACCAGGGAATTTGCCCTTTTTTATTAACTCTTCTATCTTTTTAGTATAGTGAACGAAATTTTTCTGTGAACCTTGTGCTACAAAATTAGGCTCAAGTTCCCAAAGGTTAATAAACTTAGCAACGTCTGATTTCACAAATTTTCTATCCTGGGGATTTTGCTCTTTAAATCTCTTCTGTTGTGCCGGTGTTTGCTTGTTTAGCGTTTCACGATATTGTCCATTAGTACGCTCAAAAAACCATAATAGGGATTGATTTTTATTATCAGGGTTTACAACGTATTTTTTTCTTGATAAGTTTTCAATTTGAATAAAATAAGGGTTATTGGACGACAAATCCAATTCCGACACCTTATTTTGACTGTTTGCAAATCTTGAAATATTTGGAACTTCTATATTCTTTTGTTCCTTGTCTTTAATAACAGTCAGCTTCATCTGAACAAATATTTTGCTCAGGTCAGCATCTTTGAATTTTTTTTTGGTATGGTATAATGATGCAGTTGTTTGACCTCCATTTACAATTTGGAAATCATTTAAACGAGTTATTATTAATTGATTGTCTACAAGTTTGGTTTCTACACTTTCTGCAGTTGCTGTTATACCATTATTATATGGTAAAAACATCTGTGGTTTAGAACGAATTGTGTCTCTTATACCTTTATTAAATTTTCCAGCTTGCCCCAAAAATGCCCTTACGTTACTTTCTAATAGCTCGTTAGAATATTCTTTATAAAGTTTAGATAATATTTCGCCTGGAACTATTGCCAAATAACAGTCGTATAACTCATCAATATTTGGCACTTGTAAACATTGTAACCCCTTTCCCTCATCAGTAAATTTTTCAAAATCTATTTCTATAGGCTCGTGAACACTATTTGATTCATTTATTTTAAACAATCGACTAACATCCCAATTATGTACATATACATCAATTGCATTAATTTCAAGTTTATCTTTTTCATGATTGGTAAACCCATTAGTCAAGAAATAGACATTAATTCTATCAAAATAATCACCAAGACTACCAATTTTACTAATTAACTGAATAAGCTCGCTATGCGAAGGGTCTAAATAGTCAATATGCTTTTTAAGTGCTCCATTGATAAATCGTTTTACCTGATTTAGTGTTTTGATGTATTCATCTTTGGTAATATTGTATGAGTATTCACTTTTATATAGAGTAACAAACAGGTCAAGAGTTTCGTAATATTCTTTATTATTTGTGTCTTTCGTTATGTCTTTTAAGCAATAGCCATTTATTTTCCAGTCTATTCCTCCTTGACTATTTGGATGAACATAAGAGAGGACTCTCGCTCCTTCAGATTTGCCTATTGATTCCAATACTTCTATGCAGTACTCAGTAAATTTATCTTCAAAACTTGCACCTTCTCCATCAGAGTATACAAGTGATGCAACATCCGATTTTAATTCGTCAATATAATTTTTTAAAGCCCTATCCATAAATTAGATTCGGTCTAATATTTTTTTTAAATCAACTAAATAATTTTTAGCAGCTGATATTTCAATAGAATACGAGGCGTCATAAATACCTAATGCCAATTGCTTCTTAATTATTTTGGGGAAATCCTGACCTATAAAAAACACGAAAGTCTCACTTATAGAATACACTCCTTCGTAGTACAGCCTATCATTATCATAATATCCAATTTGTTGTAGCTTGTTATTAAAAGCATCAAGCTCGTCTTCTGTATTTACTCTTTGTCGAGTTTGTTCAATGATCGAATTAAGGGATATTCCATTGTCTTTAACTTCAGTAGCAGAATATAGGACTAAAAATAAATCACTCAAATTAGTATCATCTAATTGTAATTCATTTGAAATTCTTATAACAGGTTGTTTTGCTGAGGTAAACTTAATTTCAATACCGACAACACCGAGAGTAAAATCCTTAGATTTGAATTCTGCACCAGTCCATGCCGATAATACATTTTCAAAAGATATGTTATTGGTCAATAAATAGTTAAAAAACATTAACTCACCAATCAGACCATATTGCTGTTCACGAGTTAAGCCATTAAAGGTTATTTTGTCGAATAGTTTTTTCCATTTTGAAACGACATTTAGTGTTTTTGATACCGCCTCATTTTCTGTTGTGCAAGTATATACTTCTTCGACTATGTTTTGGATGAATAATGAAAAGATGTCTTTCAGGTCATTATCCAAAAGGTAAATATTTATATCTGTTTGAGACCCTATTTTGTTTTCAAATATTTCAACACTCTTAAATCTGTACTTATTTAGTTCAGGAATCAAAATGTGATTAGAAATTGACATTATATATAAATACTGTCCAGTAATACTGTTTGTTGCAACATAACATTGCAACTGTGGAATTTCTTCAATTCGTCGTTTAATAATAATATCACCTACTGGCTTCAGATTGTCCCAGATTTTGCTAACGTTTATCATAAGACATCATTCAATGGGTTATCATCATCAACCATTACTTCATCATCAAGTTCCCTATTTAGAGATACTTTATAAGAAACTTTGGTCTCATCATCAATTCGTGGAAAGTGTATACTATACCCAACAATTGGGATTCCGTAATTTATATTTGGTGTACACCTTTCGTCAAGTGCATAAATTAATAATAATCCCTTTCTTTCAGTTTTTCTCTGTTCCTTAATTTCTTTATAACTACCTCCCGTTATCATTAAGTCAACATATCTGTCTCCAGTCTGGTCAATCTGATTTTTAGAAATGAAATAGTAATCACTATCCCTACCATTTTTTTGATTACGCACGCTACACCCCATTGTAATTACTTTACCATTATGTTGTAATTGGTACGTAGCAACATCCTCATTGGGTTTTCGTTCTAAACGTGATGCTTTCCCAGTATGGTCAATAAATACTTTTTCATCGGTATTTGAAACAATACAAATACTCCATTCTTTAATCTTATTCCCTTTCGACTGTACTTTAATATATTCGGTTAGAGTCGCATTATTAATACTTGGTTGCTCAATTTGGAAACTATCAATAAAATTGCATATGGCATCTATGTTTGAGTTAGGATATAGCAAATAACGTGTTCTGTCTCTTAGAACTATAATATTGTCGTCTTTGGGTAGCCCAATATTCGAAACCAATTTATTTAAAGCATTGAAATTGTTCTCAATGGCATTTCTTGTTTTTAGCAAACAATATGTTTGTGGATTCTCACCAGAAAATGATATATGAATATCTTCTGAAAAATATAGTTTATTAAGGCTTGTAATTGTAAGCTGACCATGGTGATTTCTAACTTTTAGTTTGAAATCTCGAGGGAGATTATGTGTCATTGTCAACTCATCAAAATCATTTCTCATTTCTTCTGTTGCAAATGTTATATGATTAAACCAGCTAAAAATTAAGCTTGTTGAGAATAACCTACATAAATCCACATAGCCTGGTCGATAACCAAACCAACGTCCCATTTGCATCAGTGAATCGTACATCCGAGTTGTTCTTAAATAGTATGAAACAGACAACCCTTCTAATGTAATTCCTCTTGAGAGCCTACTCCCGCCAACTGCTATCACAGATAAGCCATTATCATATCTCTTATAATCTATTTCTTCGATGTTGTGATACTCTAAGTTTGTTGTAGAACGAGTTCCATGCACTGAACGTACATCAATTTTTAAAACTGCGTTTTTGAGTTCATTTTTTACATCCTCCCAATTGTGTTCCTTAATTCTTATATCTAAATAGTCCAGATTTTCAAGTACATTCTTCGTAGTTGGCGAAAAATCTTCCTCGAAGATGTTTTTTAAGTCAGCCAAAATTAATTCATCTTCACTTTGAATTGCATATTTATACTGCTTAGTCTTTTCATTAACCAAATAAGCTACGCGGTCAATCCATTTAACTAACAATGCAACGTGGATAAGTGGAAAATATCATTAAACTGAGCACCTGATTATCATAGAATGTGACCATAGCATTATCATCCAAACTGACCACCCCATTATCATTCAAATTGACCACCCTGCAAAGAGCTTAGAGAGGTTGTTTTAGCCGAGTTAAATGCTGAAGTTGGATACTTACATAATCCACTAAAGCATGGCTAATAAAACAATACTCATGAGCAAAATAAGACAGATATTCAGGCTGCACGCCCAGGACAGGAGTAAGAAACAGATCAGTACATTAACAGGCTGTTCGCGTAATACAGTCAAAAAATACCTGTACAAATTTATTGAGCATAAATTGACCTATACGGATATAGACCGTATGAGCGACCATGCTCTGGAAGAGCTGTTCTGCCCGGAGCAGCTTCCTGTCAGGGATGAACGTTTTGAACAACTGAAAGCCATACTGCCGGAGGTAGAGAAACAGATGAAGCGTAAGGGCGTGACCATAGCTATGCTATGGGAACAGTACCGTGTGCAGCATCCTGACGGTTATGCTATAGCGCAGTTTTACAGGCATTACAGTGATTTCACCAAACGGGGGAAGCCTGTGATGCACATGGAACATAAGGCGGGTGATAAGCTCTATATTGACTTTGCGGGAGAGAAGCTGACCATTGTTGATAAGGACAGCGGAGAACTGCGACAGGTGGAAGTTTTTGCAGCGATACTGGGTTGCAGCCAGCTTACCTATGTAGAAGCCACCTACAGCCAGAAGCGGGAAGACCTGGTCAAAGTCTGTGAGAACGCCCTGCATTACTTTGGTGGTGTGCCTGCCGCTATAGTGCCGGACAACCTGAGGTCGGCAGTTACTAAGAGCAGCAGGTACGAACCTACCATCAACGAGACCTTTGCTGATTTTGCTGAGCATTACGGGACGGCAGTATTGCCTGCAAGGGCTTACCGCCCCAAAGACAAAGCACTGGTAGAGGGTATTATTAAGATCATTTACCGCCGTATTTATGCTGCTATCCGCCACAAGGTATATCACACCCTGGAGGCACTCAATGCTGATATACACAAAGAACTGGAAGCATTGAACAATCAACCTTTTAAAGGAAGGGACTATAGCCGCAGGCAGCAGTTCGATGAAGTGGAACGGTCAGCCCTGCAACCACTGCCTGCTTATCATTACGAGTTCAAACAACAGGCCATGGTAACGGTCATGAAGAACGGCCATGTATGCCTGAGGGCTGACAGGCATTATTACAGTGTTCCTTACCGGTATATCGGTAAGAAAGTAAAGCTGTTATACACATCCTCCCGTGTAGAGATATATTACCGTTATGAGCGTATTGCAGCGCATCCGCGCCATGGGCGTAAATATCATTACACTACCAGTCAGGAACACCTGGCTTCTGCACACCGCTTCCTGAGTGAATGGACACCGGACAAGTTCATTGAACAAGCTAAAGCCATCAGCGATGATGTGGCTGATTATATCATCATGGTCTTTGAACATAAGCAACACCCTGAACAGGCGTATAAATCCTGTTCGGGCATATTGAGCATGGTACGTAAGGTAGGTAATGAACGGCTGGCCAATGCCTGCAAAAGGGCGCATGAATACGGGATATACAACTATCCCATCATCGTACAGATACTGGACAGGAACCTTGACCGGATGAGCAAAGAACCGGAAGAACTGCCGATGCCGGAGCATACTAACATCAGGGGCAGCGAATACTATGAATAATTATTTACGCAACAATAAAAACCAATAATGTATGAACACAGACACATTAGACAAGATGAAGCGGATGCGGCTATTAGGTATGCACCGTGCTTTTACTACCAGCCTGGAACAACCCCAGCAGCGGTTTACAGCTGATGAGATGGTAGCCATGCTCATCGACAGTGAATGGGATGACCGCCACAACAGGGCTATAGAAAGAAACCTGAAGGGTGCACGCTTCCGCTATAAAGCTTCCATCGAACAACTGGACTACAGCACAGAAAGGGGGCTGGACAAGAACCTGCTGCACCGCCTCGCAGATGGTGAGTTCATTAACCGCAAGGAGAATGTACTGATCACCGGCAGTACAGGAACGGGCAAGAGCTTCATTGCTTCAGCCATCGGACACCAGGCCTGCCTGTTAGGCTTCAAGGTGCTTTATGCCAATGCTACCAGGCTGTTCGCACAACTGAAAATGGCCAAAGCTGACGGCTCTTCTATTAAGGAACTGTCCAAAATAGAACGGCAGGACCTGCTGATACTGGACGACTTCGGCATACAACCCCTGGACCAGCCCGGCAGAGCTTCTTTACTGGATATAATAGAAGACAGGCATGGTAAACGTTCTACTATTATCACTGCACAGCTACCTGTGAAACAGTGGTATGACGTTATAGGCGAACAGACCGTAGCTGACGCTATCATGGATCGTATCGTCCATAATGCTCAGCGCATAGAACTGAAAGGAGAATCTTTGCGCAGAAAGTGGAACAGGAAACAAACTATCGATAACAACTAAAACAACTATATTTATAATCACAAAGACACCCTCTCTGGCATACTTGCAGACATCAACTTAGGGTGGTCAATTTGGATGATAATAGAGGGGTCACGTTCATGATAATATCCACGGTCCTTTTCAAACAAGATGTTCAAAATTTGAACATGTTCATTTACAATGAGTTAGGTCGAAATCGTGAGTAAATGTTTTTTCAACATCAACTCACCGAATCACTCACGAATACAATGAGATTTTATGCAAAAAATGAGGATTTCCAAAATGAAAAAAGCCCTCAAATCGTGTAAAATGAAGGCTTTTGACGTTAATGACAAGAATAGAGCGGAGAGAGAGGGATTCGAACCCCCGGACCTTTGACAGTCAACGGTTTTCAAGACCGCCGCATTCGACCACTCTGCCATCTCTCCGGGCGCAAAATTATATAAGCCGGACGATTTTCAAAAAAGAATTTTACAATTTGGTAATATTTTTAAATCGCTCATGTCTGTTGTGCCTATATCATTGTAAGAAACACCTATGGAGCCCGTCTGTATAATGCACTAAATTCGTAGAGTAAACCATAAGTAATATGAGCGACAACAACCTGAAAATAGCAACCTTCGCGGCCGGATGTTTCTGGTGTGTGGAAGCTGTCTATCAGCAACTGAACGGAGTCGAGAAGGTGGAATCAGGATACTTGGGAGGGCATACCGACAATCCCACTTACAAAGAAGTATGTTCCGGTACCACTGGCCATGCTGAAGCGTGTAACATCTATTACGACCCCGAGAAAATAACCTTCGACGAGTTGTTGGAAGCCTTTTGGGCGGCACACGACCCAACCACACTCAACCGACAAGGCAACGATGTAGGTACTCAATATCGTTCTGCCATATTTTATCACGATGAAGAGCAAAAGCAAAAAGCCGAAAGCTACAAGCAGCAACTCAACGATGCCAAAGCTTTCCCGAACCCGATAGTAACGGAGGTAAGCCCATACAGCACCTTTTACAAAGCAGAAGACTATCATGACAACTATTACAACAATAACACATCGCAGGGATATTGCGTCTTTGTCATCAAACCAAAGTTGGATAAGTTCAGAGCAGTGTTCGCAGACAGGCTGAAAAAATAAAAGCCGGTTGCTTTTCAACAACCGGCCTTGGTGCGGCAGAGGAGATTCGAACTCCCACGTCCTTGCGGACACAACGACCTCAACGTTGCTTGTCTACCAGTTTCAACACCGCCGCAACCTTTTGAGGATGGCAAAGGTAGTCCGTATTTCAAAATTGCCAAAAGGAATTTAGCGTCTCAGTATTATTCTGAAGGTGGTACCCTTGCCCACTTCCGAACTCTTAACCAAGAGCGAACCGTTGTGGTAACGATCTATGATACGTTTGGATAATGAAAGACCAAGCCCCCAACCACGCTTCTTCGTGGTAAAACCCGGCTTGAATATTCTTTTAATTTGATGGCGAGGTATACCCTTCCCTGTGTCTGATACATCTATACGTACATCATGTGGCTGATCGTCAACTGTGATTTTTATCTCACCCTTACCTTCCATAGCGTCCAGTGCATTTCGCAGCAGGTTTTCCAACACCCAGTCGAACAGTGCAGCACTTATGTTCACAGGCACATTGTCTTCTTTGGTATCCAACGATATGGACACTTTGGCCGGTGCACGTTTCTGCATATAGTCCACCATCCCTTTCAAACGGTCTATTAGGTTTTCTTCATGAAGCGTCGGCACACTGCCTACTTTGCCGAACCTGTCCGCCACCAACTTCAAACGGTCGAGGTCTTTTTGCATTTCTGTGAGCGCCATTTCATTGTCGTGGTCTTCCTTCAGCAATTCCACCCACCCTTCTATGGAAGTAAGCGGTGTACCTAACTGGTGAGCGGTTTCTTTGGACAATCCTACCCACACCTGATTCTGAATGGAACGATGAGCAGAACTGAGCGCTATGAGTACCACCAACAAGAACAGAATGATGATTGCCAATTGTACATATGGGAAATATCTCAATTGACTAAGCAGGTATGACTCTCCATGATATATATAGTTGTTCCCCAAACCGTAGCCCAATTCCACTACTATCGGTGGGTGCATGGCTTTGAATTCGTTCATCTTCTGAGTCAAGAAGTTGGGATTGCGAGCTATCTTAAACGTATCGATATTGATGTTCTGTGTTATCTCTCCTGAATCATCCACCACTAAAAACGGAATGGTCGTGTTACCTTGAACTATTGAGCCGGCAAAGGTCAGATCGTGCCCTGTTGTGTTCGGGTCGCTCATCACCTTGATGGCTTCCACCACTTGCTCCATCTTCTTACGCTCTTCTTTGGCCAGTTTGGAGGCCAAACGATTGGTGTAATAAAGTGATGCAGCCACGATGGACGCAGCCATTAAAATCAAATATGTTTTCCAGTTGAGATATTGTCGCATGAATAAGTCTAACCTACAACGAAATCAGCATAAAAATATTATGATTTTGACGGAATAACCACTATTTTTGCCAAGCTAATTTGCCATTAACGGATATGCAACATAACAACGACAATCAACTGATAGAACTGGACAACGAAGCGGATATAGAGCTTAATAAGCCTTCAAAGTCGCGTTTTTTGTTCCTGTTATTCTTTTTCGGAATATTCATTTTTGCATGGGCAGGCTGTTACAACTTGTATGAGCACGGCTTCAATGCAAACAAAGACGTAGAAGTACCGGATAATACCAAGTACAATCCGTCGTACAAATAATACCTCATCCCCATAATGATAGTATGTGCCCATGATACTGCTGTTGTAATACTTAGCTACAATGGCAAAGATTGGCACGATAAGTTTTTACCCAAGATAGTCGAAGAGGCTACTTCAGGTTACGATGTGGTATTGGCGGACAACGCCTCCACTGACGATACGCTTGAACACGTCAAAAACAACTACCCTTCTGTAAAAACATTGCACATTCCCATCAACCGTGGTTTCTCTAACGGATACGCCGAAGCGCTGAAACAGATACAAGCCAAGTATTACATACTCCTCAGTGCCGATTTTGAAGTGACGGAAGGATGGTTCCCCCCATTGCTTAATGCAATGCAACGCTATCAAGGATTGGCGGCATGTCAACCCAAAATCAGGTATTGGAGAGACCGTGAATATTTTGAATACGCAGGTGCAGGCGGTGGCTTTATGGACAAGTACGGCTACCTGTTTTGCCGCGGAAGGATATTCAACTCTTTAGAAAAAGACAACGGTCAATACAACGACGATATAGAGGTCTTTTGGGCTTCGGGCGGATGCTTCATGGTTCGTGCAGACCTGTACCACAAATACGGCGGGTTGGACAATGAACTATACGCGCATATGGAAGAGGTGGACCTTTGTTGGCGATTGAAGAATGCAGGGTACAAGATCGGCTACATCGGACAGTCAACCGTATTTCATGTAGGCGGTAGCGTCATCAGCTACGGCAGCCCCCAGAAGCTGTATTACAACTTCAGAAACAATCTGATACTGCTACTCAAAAATGAGAAAGGCAGCAGACTGTTGTGGCTCTTCCCATTACGTTTGGTATTGGACGGTGTTGCCGGTGCGCATTATTTGGTCACCGGTCGCTTCAAAGAAACCTTCACCATACTCAAAGCGCACTTCCATTTCTACGGCAGTTTGGGCAAATGGTTGAAGAAGCGCAAGGCTGCAAAAGCCAATATCACACACCGCAACGAAGCGGGCCGTATGCCCAAAAGCATCGTATGGCAGTTTTTCGCCTTACGCAAGCGGGTGTTCCCTAAACTCAGGTGGGAGCCTCCAAAGCTGTAATTACCTCCTCCACTTACCGACACATACTCGCCGTTTACCGACTTTCCGCATCCACCTGCCTAAAGTGGCTTCTCATAGCTGTTTTCACATATTACTTTTGTATGGTCATTAAATTCTAATTCAAATGAACAAGTACGGACATAGAGGAATGCACAGACGCCACAGAGGTGGTGGTGGAGATAAAAGATGGTTCGGGCTCATCCTATTGCTCATAGGTTCTGTCCTTTTGTTGAGGAAATTCGACCTACTGTATTTCAACTGGCACGACATGTGGCCATGGATATTGGTATTCGTTGGTACGATGATAGGCGTCAAAAGCAAATTCCGTAACAATGCATCTTGGATATTGATATTGATAGGTGTTGCGCACTTGTTGCCGGTGTTTACGATATTCGGAGTTGCCTCCACAGCATTGGCAATACCTGCGGCATTCATTTTGGTAGGTATACTTATCATACTCAACCCCTCAAAAAAAAAGCGCTGGGATGCACGATGTGACAACAACATGAAAACCGTCACTAACAGTGACAGTACCATAAACATAGATGTCACTTTCGGTGGGCACAAAGAGATAATCACATCCAAAGACTTTAGAGGTGGTACCGTTTCCACAACATTCGGTGGCACAGAATTGAATCTCATCAATGCAGACACCACTCAAGAAACCATTGAGCTGAACCTGCGTGTATCATTCGGTGGTGTGGAATTGGCTGTGCCTTCGCACTGGGAGATAAGAAATGAGATATCCAACACACTTGGAAATGTAGAAGACGAGCGCAATATTCAAACCTCACCCGGAGAAAAGAAAGTAATCTTAGTACTTACCGGAAGCTGCAGCTTCGGTAACATCGAAATAAAATCTTACTGACACCAACATCTGATTACATGAAAAGCTATGCATCACAAATAGTGTTTTCCATCAACTGCGATGGTGTATTCACAGGCCAATACGACGAGCAATGGCGACTTGTATATGCCGAAGACAGCCATGACGCAATTGAGGCGGCCAAAAGTATCGCGATACAAGAGGCCTATAACATCAAGGACAGGTATGGGCGACACATAACTTGGAACTTGATAGCCATAAAAGATGTGAGAGAAGTGGCGATAGAGCATGGCAGTTTGTTAAATTCGTCTATTATAGACATGAAGCCCGTAGCGGCTCCCATCTGGGAAAATGAAACAGTACAGTCATAACATTGCCTGTAGCTACTAAAAATATCATCTGGTTATTGCCATTACTGGGACTTTCAGTAATGGCCGGCCAGTATATTATACTTACTGAGGCTTATCACATTCCCTTCAACGAAGCAGTAACCGACAGCGTCATTACCGTATCGGTATTATCCTTTTCCATATGGATAATGGTACAAAGCATAAGGCTCTACCCTACCAGAGCAGGCTCATTGCTTTACTCACTCATAATATCCATCCTGCTTGCCATCGGCTGTGTATTAATGAGCAATACCATACTCAAAATGTCATTGGGAGTAAGAGGTGTTGATTATTTACCCTTCGTGGAAAATTCCACACCCATAAGATACTTTATTACATGGCTCATTTTGGCTTGGGTAGCCACTTATACGGTTTTAAACATAAACCTATCCGAGCAACAAAGAAAATTCAAGAAGCAAGTGGACACTACCGCCCTACTGAAAGAAGCAGAACTGTTCAAACTGCGTCAACAGTTGCAACCACACTTCTTATACAACAGCCTCAACTCCATAAGTGCATTAACCATTGTTGAGCCCGACAAAGCGCAAGAGATGATTGGAAGGCTGTCCGACTTCCTTAGAAACTCAGTAAAAAGAGAGGGTAAAGAGAATGTGCCGATACAAGAAGAGTTGGAATACTTGGAGAACTACCTCGCTATAGAATCGGTACGATTTGGCGATAGACTCAATGTAATATTCGACAACAAAAGCGAAGCAAGAGCAACCATGCCGCCGTTCTTACTGCAGCCCATACTGGAGAATGCAATCAAGTTCGGACTGTACGGTAATACGGGCAACGTATCCATCTCAGTCAACATAGATACAAAAGACGATATCCTCCGTTTCACCATCACCAACCCATACGATAACGAAAGCAGTGCGCCCAAGGGTACAGGCTTTGGCATCAAGGGTATTCAAAGAAGACTGTTCTTGTTGTATGCACGCAACGACTTACTGGAACTGAAAAAAGAAGAAACCACTTTTACCACCATCTTAAAAATCCCGCAGCAAGATGCATAAGGTTATACTGATAGATGACGAGCCATTGGCGAGACAGTTGTTGAAGAGCTTATTCAAAGCGCACGATCAATTTGAAGTGGTGGCTGAGTGCGGCGATGGTTTTGAAGGGTTCAAAAGCATACAAGAGCAAAATCCGGCATTGATATTTTTAGATGTGCAGATGCCTAAGCTGAATGGATTCGAAATGCTTGAATTATTGGACGAAGCACCTGCGGTAGTATTCACCACAGCATTCGACGAATATGCGATGAAAGCATTCGATGCGCACGCCATCGACTATCTGCTGAAACCTGTAACAAAAGAACGTTTCGACAAAGCGATAGACAAGTTTCTACTGCAAGCAGATAAAGAGCTGAACAACATAAAGGAACTCGCCTCAGAGAATATATATGGCGGCTACCAACAAAGGTTGGTGGTAAAAGACAACGGACTGATACGCATAATACCGGCAAGCGAGATACATTATATAGAAGCCAGCGACGATTATATAAAAATACATACCGCAGACAGGCACTTTCTGAAAAAGGCCACCTTATCGGCAACAGAAAAAGCTCTGGACCCCAAACAGTTCATCAGAGTACACCGCTCCTACATTGCTCCTGTGAATCAATTGGTACGCATCGAACCTTATGAGAAGGACAGCCACTTGGCTATACTACAATGCGGTGCAAAAATAGCTGTAAGCAAAAGCGGAATGGAGAAGCTGAAGACTAATTTGGGTTGGTAGTTGTTATTCTTCGTCGTCTTCTTCAAGATCGGGCTTTTTATCCAAACGGTACCTTGTGAACACATAGCCTCCGATTCCCATCACAATACTTGTAATGATGATCAGCGGCCTACCTAAAACGAACTCCTGTATAGCTGCTTGATCGGCAGGGCCATTGTACAACAACGTGACCAAGAAGCTACCGCCCAACAGGTAGAATACAATACAGGCAAGTATAGTGTACACCACCCACTTAACGGTATTCAATCCTTTTCTTTTGGCCAAGTCTGCGTTTTGGTACGCCAAAAATCCCAAAACGAATAATATTAGTATTCCCGACATTCTATATTAGTAGCTCTTCATAAACTCAGTAACGCTCTCTTTGATGTGTTCTATTTGAGCGTCTACAAGTCCATGGTGACAAGCAAGCAATATACCTCCACGCATTACTTTGTCCGCTTCAGGGTATCCACCTGCTGCAGCTTTATGCGGTTGGTCTTTAAAGCCCGGTTGTCTCAATATGTTTCCTGTGAATACGGTACGTGTTTGTATATTTCTGTTCTCCAAGAATATTTGCAGGTCGCGACGGATGAACGGCGCAGACTCTCTTACAGTCAATGCCAATGCCAACCAACCCGTACGAGAATCAGGCAATTGCTTGGGTAGTATGAAATGTTCTTCATATTGCTCGAAGAACGATCTTAAGTTGTTGTAGTTGGCTGTACGTGCATCTATATTGGCACCCAGCTTATTCAATTGCACCAATCCGAATGCAGCACCCATTTCCGAACCTTCAAGGTTGTAACCCGGCTCTTCGAATACGAACTTCGCATCGTATGGTATTCCTTCCAACTCTACATTGAAGCGGTTTTCAATTTTCTCTGACTCCACAAACAACGAAGAGCTCCTACCCCAGCTGCGCAGCAAGCGTCCACGATTATGGAATGCATCTGAGTTCACACACAGCATACCACCGTTACCCGCACAGTTGATGATGTGCGAACCGTAAAAGCTTGTGGTACTCATGTCGGTGAAACGACCGGAAGATGCTCCGCCTATTTCCGCACCCAAAGTATCCGCAGAATCTTCGAGCAAGAACAGGTCGTGGTCGTCGGCTATTTCGCGCAACGCTTCCCAATCAGGGAGGTTACCTATAAGGTTCGGTATGATCATCGCCCTAGTCTTGGACGTTATCATTTCCTTCACCTTGTTCACGTCTATATTGTAAGTACCTTCTTCCACATCCACAAATGCAGGGACCCAACCTTTCTTCAATTGAGGAGCCACAGTAGTGGAGAAAGTAAGTGCAGGAGTGATTATCTCAACACCTTTATCGTAATTCAACAGGTCGGCAGCAAGATATAATGCAGATGAACCGCTGTTGACCATAAGGCCATATTGTTTGCTGTATAGTTTGGCTATGCGTTCTTCCAATGCACGAACATGCTTACCCATCTGTGTGGAAGTGCGCAGTACGTTTACCACCGCTTCTATTTCTTCTTCACCATGTACGGTTTGTCCGTAGGGAACGTGTATATAATCTGTCTTCTGCATTCAGAGAAAATTAAGGTTACGAATGTAAGCGTAAAAGACGAAAATAATAAGTTAAGGGTTTGAAAAAAGCTTGTATAAACAATAAGCCACCGCAATGTGCGGTGGCTTATAACATAATATTAATAATATACCTTATTCCATAACAGGATTACCGTCTGCATCCAACTCTATCACCTCATATCCCATTTTCTTCACATTGTCCAAAACGGTGGCTTTGTCACCTACCAACAGTATGGTCATCTCCTTCATCGAAGGCAGATGGTCGTCTGTCAACTTCTTCATATCAGCCACGGTCATCTTAGCCAATATCTCGTTCTGCTTTTGCGGATAATCGGCAGGTAGGTTGTAGTCAAGTATGCGAGACAAGAAGCCTGCTTTCTGATAACCCGACTCGTAGTTACGAGCATCTCTCTGCCCTATTGAGCTTTGAGTGAACTGCAACTCTTCTTTCGTCATACCGTTCTTTTTGAACTCATTGGTTATCTTAATGAAGTCTGCCAATGCACTGTCAGTCGCGTTGGCTTTTATACCCGAACTGAACGTGTAAGAACCGGTATACTTATTGGCCGAGAAGTATGACCTTGCTCCATAAGTCCATCCACGCTCTTCGCGCAATTGCAAGTTGATACGACAGTTGAATGCACCACCCAAAGGATAGCTCATCAATGTTGCCTTATAATAATCACCAAGCGCATCGTAAGTCATGCCTGTTATCTTACCAATGCGGAATTCGGTTTGTGCTGCACCCGGTATATCCACAAAGTATACTTTACCTGCAGTAGTTTGGTTGGCACCCGGAAGTATCGGCAATGTTATTTTGTTGTCCGGCATTTTCTCCAAGAAAGCAAGGTGAGATATAGCATGGTCTTGGCTTATATCACCCACAACTATCACCTTGGCTTCATTTCTCGACATATTGTTCTTGTAGAAGTTCTCTATGTCAGAAAGCTTAATGTTATCCAATGTTTCTTCTGTACCGCTTGATGGCCATCCAAGTATGTTGTTGGTACCGTACTGTAATTTTGAATACACGGTGCTGGCAACATATGTAGGTCTAACCTTTGAATTCTTGATGTTCTCTTTCAAACGTTTTTTGTTTCTGTTGAAAGTTTCTTCGTCAAATACAGGATTCATTAGTTTCTCTTCAAGCAGTTCCATTGTCCTGTCGAAGTTCTTGGACAATGTGCGTACCGATACATTGATGCCGTCCATTGAGGAACTGAAGTTGATACTGCTACCTATCTTGTCCAGCTCAACACTCATCTGTTCTGCGGTGTAGTTCTTGGTATCCTCATCCATCATAGAGGCAAACATGTTTGCCAAACCTATTTTGGAGAAGTCTTTTGAATCCAACATCTCACCACCTTTGAATTCCATCAATACGGTCACAACAGGTATCTCATCAGATTGAGTGCCTATTACACGTACATTACCCGGCAATGTTTTGGTCCAGAATTCAGGAACATTAACCACAGGGTTTGGACCGGTACCCGGTACTTTGCTGCGGTCGAAATTATCTTTTGCTTTTACATATTTCAGACCTTTGTAACCATAGTCCGGAGCTTTGTAACCTGCTTCTGAAACAGTATAGTTATCGGCAGCGGCTATGTTGTCTTCTTGTCCTTTTGGAGTACAGCTTACCACAAGCCTGTTCTTCCCTTTCATGTACTTGTTGTACACGCGCATTACATCTTCTTTGGTAACAGCTGTATAACGCTTCAACTCTTTACCTAACCTATCGGCATCTCCGGTAAATGTATAGAAAGCCGCAAGTGCAGACACTTTACCCGAAACGCTTTCCAATCCGTTGATAAGGTTCGACTCCATTGAGTTTCTGAACTTCTCTATATCCTCATCGGTAACACCTCTTTGCTCAAACTCAGCCAATGACTCATCTACTATCATTTGCATATCCGCCATCTTCTGACCCGGATAAGGCATAACTGTTATGGACATATTACCCGCCAACTCTTGACATGGGTGAGAAACGATTGCCCTTACCGCCTTTTGACTCTTGATGAAGTTTTTGTAGAAGATGGAGTTTTTACCTTGACCCAATATCTCTGCCAAGCAATCCAATGGAGCCTCGTCAGGATGATAATTGGCAACAGTAGGATATGTTATGGACAACAAAGGAATTTTTGCATAGTTGTCCACCATGGATACATACCTGTTCTTCTCCAACTGTACAGCAGGTAGTTTGGTAGGCGTTACTTCAGGTCCACGAGGAATGGAACCGAAATACTTCTCGGCCATTTTCAAAACATCCTGAGTATTCACATCTCCACCAACTGTAAGTACGGCATTGTTTGGACCATACCAACGTAGGAAGAAGTTTTTAAGGTCATCAACATTCACTCTGTTCAAGTCTTCTATATAACCGATGGTCAACCAAGAGTATGGGTGTCCATAAGGATATAGATTTTTAGATGCGAACTCACGTACCAATCCGTAAGGCACGTTGTCATAACGCTGACCGCGCTCGTTCTTAACTGTCGCGCGTTGTACTTCAAATTTCTTTTGAGTAACGGCATCCAACAAGAAACCCATCCTATCTGCCTCCAACCAAAGCATTTTCTCCAATTGGTTGCTCGGTACGGTTTCAAAGTAGTTGGTTCTGTCGGTATTTGTTGTACCATTCAGAGTACCACCTGCTTCAGTTATTATTTTGAAGTGCTGCTCGTCGGCCACGTTGTCCGAACCTTGGAACATCATATGCTCGAAGAAGTGCGCGAAACCCGACTTGCCTATTTCTTCTCTTGCCGAACCCACATGATAAGTTACATCCACGTGTACTATCGGGTCAGAGTGATCTTCGTGTACTATAACGGTCAATCCGTTATCCAACACATATCTTTCATATGGGATGACCAGTTGGTCTCCTTTCTTAGTCACTTTCTCTACCAACTTCGCCTTACCGAAAGCGGATGTGGAAAGTACAACCACGGCAACGAGTGCCGAAACGATTCTTTTCATTCTACTGTAAGTTTTATGGAACTCTAAATATAGTCCGGAATTAATTAAAAGGCGGGGTGATTTGTAGGGTTATTTACTGCTTGGTAAGTGTATACACGATTCCGATGGAGTATATACCACCACTATATCCAAAGCCGGGGTTAAGGTATACATCTATGTCAAAAACATTGTTCGCACTGTTGCCCCTACCACCTTGCGACAGGTTCTTACCGTTTGTAGCCACCGGTTTGAAATTGCGCCCATTGTTCTTTTTGATGCAAAGCACATCACAGGGCATTTGGTCACTCGCACCTTTGTTCAGCGGAGTAAAGTATTGACTGTTAGCTGAAAAGCTGAGCACCCAGTTCTCATTGCTTTTCACGGTTATCGTTGCATACTTGTTTACGGTTACTCCGTTGAAATAATCATTTGCAGTATTGAATGCGATAGGCCCGCCTGACTGATTGATTTCCAATGACTGTATGGAATATACCGTTGCACTGCCGGATACACTGCCTTGGTAAGATTGAGCATTTGAAGCAATGCTCACCATCATCAACGATATGTATATCAACAAGTACCTCATGGCTGTGTCATCGTAAACAGTATGGTGTAAGTATATTGACCTGCAGGCGCTTCATAACCCATGGCACCCAGTTGCAGATTATAATCGAAATGAAAAGCCTGTGATTTTTTGGGCTGCACGAACAACCTCTGGTCAGTCATTGTCAGCAGCACAGGATCTTGCAGCTTCTGCTGTGCATTCTGCGAATTATCGTTCGTCCAGTCCAAATACAGTTTAAAATCGGAGAAGTTGGCGGCAGAAGGCTTATTGAATGCAGATATCTTGGCGTATACCGAACAGTCGCTGCTTTTGGTCTTGAATTTCAACGAAATCGCGTTGGGCAGTGTTTGCGTATTTTCCAGTTGTTGAGGCGAACTACATGTGAATGAGAGGTTTGTGTTGGCCGTCACCTCCAAATAGTTCTGATTGTCGCCTCCATTGCCATTGTTATCGTTATTTCCGTTGCCGTTCCCATTGCCGTTATCGTCATCGTCATCGCCTTTGTAAGTACTTGAATCATAGTCAGCTGCATGCATACTTTGAGAGTACGTGTACATGCTTGTGATCAGTATTAAGAAGACTATCCAAAAATATCTCATAAATAACAGTGTGTGGATAAAACACTTTGTATGCTAGCATAAAAATAGATTTTTTTGCATTACACACTAACCGAGTATGAAACATAACCTTTTATTTGTTGTTCGTACCCTATCCATTCTACTGTTTTTCCACGCTTCGGTTTCAGCACAAAACTTAGGTGTTTACCCCACAACTTTGGATTTCCAGCTTGGCGGTGGGCAAAGTGAATCGAAGGTCATCAACTTGTCCAACAACTCAGGAGACAAAGTTCAGTTCAGAATTTACTTGAACGACTGGGTTAGGGATTCATCGGGAGGTCATGCCTATTACGAACCGTTCACCACACCACGTAGTTGTGCAGGATGGTTGAATATCGATAAGAACTTCATTGAACTGCAGCCCGGCGAGGCCACACAGCTTACCGTGCAAATGACGGTACCTGCCGATGTTGAAGCTACCAAAGGCATGAAATGGGCGATGCTTTTCATCGAAACCATCGAAGAAAATGTAAAAAGGAATGACGTGAGTGCTGAAGCATCTGTAAGAAACCTATTGAGAGTCGGTGTTCACGTTTATGAAACACCTCCTAGTCTGACGGAAAAAGGAATTCAGGTTGTCGACCTGAAAGCCAACCCTGAGTTACAGTTTGCCTACGACCTGATATGTAAGAATACGGGCGATATCATGATAGAATGTAAAGCCTACTTGGAACTCACTTCCGAAAAGGGTGAGTCCACAAAGCTTGATTTCATTGAATTCCCAATGTTCCCCGACCAAGTACGCTATGTCACATTCGAGCTTCCAAAGAACCTAGAAGACGGCAAATACAACGTCTTGGGTGTATTGGACGCAGGCGAGGATATTCCGTTGGAAGCTGTGGAAAGTACCATAAATTTGAAAACAACGCCTACCAAAGAATAATTTTTTTCATCATTAATATACTGAAAATCAATGATTAAGAAATATCTTAACCATTTTTTTATGCAATATGTTTTTGATTTGCAAACAAGTTGTTATACATTCGTTAACGCAAATGGCCTGAGAATCATTTGTATATCGAGAGAACAATACATAAGGATAAAACCAACCTAAGATGAAAAAGATCATTGTTCTCACATTTGCTATGTCCGTCATAGCGCTCTACACCAAGGCTCAGTCTCAATCTTCGAGCGCCTCGCAATCAGTATCATTAAGTCTGGAACCCGTTATACAGATCAGTGCAATGACGTCTGAAGATGTCAACATAGGTTTCAATTCAGTATCTGATTACGCTTCAGGTCGTGAGTCTGCTCAACAACAATTCAAAGTACAATCCAACAAAGGGTTTCTTATAACCGTTCAAACAGATGCAGAGGCATTCTCATACAGCGGTAATATAACTCCTGCCCCTACAATGCCTGTTGCCAATACACTGTACCTTTCGGTTTCGGACAATCAAACAGGTGGTTCCGTAGGTAGTTCATTTTCATCTTATACTCCAATATCAAGAACTCCGAAAGATTTGATATTGAATTGTAAGAATGGTGGCAACCAATTGTTCGCTGTGAACTACAAAGCCACTCCGGGCAACAACTACCCTGCAGGTACTTATACCGTTGGTGTGGTATATACCGCCAGTCAGCCATAGGACACTATATCGGCAATTGTTCATTATGGCTTATATTTATGCAAACAACCATAATGCGCAAACTTTACACGACTTTATTATTACTTATTGCAAGCCTATCTGTCAATGCCGCACATTTTTCAGGTGCACATTTAAGGTATGAGTATACCGGCACACCACAAGTATACCGTGTGTACCTTACATTGTACAAAACATGCGAAACAGGCACCATCAATCTACCCACCTTCAACAACATATTCATAGAGTCGGTAAGCAAGAGCGTCATTATCAATAAAAATCTCGTATTACAGAGTATAGATACCCTTGACCCCTACTGCAAAGGAACAGTCAACTCATGCATGAACATCAGCTCCGGATACCCGGGATACATAGTCGGTGTGTATAGCGATACGGTAAAACTTCCCGTTGTTTCCAACGACTGGTTGTTCTACTTCTCCAACAGCAACAGGAATTTGGGCATCTCCAACCTACAAGGCGCAAGTGGGCAACCCTACTATATTGATGCACCGTTAGACATGGCATCGAACAACACTTCAGCTGTGGTTCCTGATTATCCCCCACATATGTTGTTTGTGAACGATACAGCAAAAATACCGTTAACAGGAACAGATGTGAATGGTCATAGAGTGACATTTAAGCTGGTACAGCCTCTATATGATAAGGGGTTACCTATTCCGTACAATACAGGCTATTCGCTTACACAACCATTCGGTACCGGAGGCATATGCTATATAGACGGCGATAATATACTCCATCTTAAAAGTACAGCAGTAGGCAAGTTCACTATTGCCATTCAGATAAGCGAATACATTGGCGGCACACTTGTATCATATACTGTTCGCGACATTGTTATCATATGTACAGGAAGTTCAGGCGGTAATGGCTTGTCCATTCCTGAGCCTGCCGATCTGGACAAGCTCGTTACACGTACCTGTCCCGGCAAATCGAACAAGCTGAAACTTATTTTCAATGACCCCGCACCCGGTGACTCCATATATTTGGATTTGGACATGCCAACGTTGTCAGGGTTCAACTTCAATATATCAAAGGCTCAAGGCACCGGTAGCTCATCTGCCACCATCACATGGCTCACACCATTGTCGGTGAATCCGGGCACACTCCCATACTTCAACTTCAAAGTACATGTGCGTGACAACGCCTGTAAAAAAACAGGCACCGCCACATATATATATAAGGTGGAAACAATGAACTGCCTTGCCGACTCGGTATGGCCGGGCGATGCCAACTCAGATAAAGTGGCCGACCTCTACGATCCACTGGCAGTGGCACTCAACTACAATGACACAGGAGATACACGCATCAGTGCAAGTAACAATTGGATAGGACAATCATGTTATCCTTGGAATGGGTCCTTCCTCAATAATATAGATAAAAAGCATGCCGACTGTGATGGTAATGGTATCATAGACACAGCCGACCTTAATGTCATATCGCTGAACTACGGCAAAATACACAACAAAGGTGGTGGCCGTACAAGCAACAAAACAACAGGTGCGCCGGTACTTACGTTCAGCCACAATGGTATAAGTCCAAACCCTGATTCTGTTGTAACGCTGAAAATGCATTTAGGCGATGCAACAAGCACTGTTAAAGAATTGTATGGATTGGCTGCTAATATCAGCATCAGCGGTATCGTACCTCCTACTCCTCCAACCATCACCTACAAGAACAGTTGGTTGGGTGATAGTACCAACACTTTAAACTTCAAGAAAGACATCAGCAACAACAATTTGGATTGGGCATACTCTCGAATAACCAAGACAACCAAAAACGGACAAGGTGTGATCGCTGAAATTACCTTCCGCATACCGGCCAATGCACAGCCCGGTCAATTAGTGAAGTTGGAATACGATAAAGCCAAACTGGTAAAGAACGACGGTACAGAGATAGCGGACTATACTACCATGGAAGATACTTTCTACATTCAAGCTCCGGCCTCCATATCATCCGTCAACAATATTGGACTTGCGATAAACGTATACCCTAACCCGGCTCATAGCAATCTGAATGTTGGATACAACAGCAACGCTAGCAGAGAAATATCCATTACTCTGTGCGACATATCAGGTAAAACCTTACTGTGCACAACCAAAAACATCAACCTTGGGAACGGTGTTATAACCATTCCGGCCCATAGCCTTGAAAGCGGTTTGTACTTTATCCGAATCGCAACATCTGAAAACGATTTTTCAGGCAGTTACAAATGGATAAAATATTAACGCCGGCACAAAACTTGTATTAACTTCAAAAAAACATCAATATGAGAAAGACGCTCTTGGCTCTGGCCATAACCCTCCTTATCCTACCTACAAGTTGTAAAAAGAAAAGTGGTGATGGCACCGGAACTTGTACAGGCGTAGTATGTACCGCGGACTTTGCAATGATTTCATTGAAGATCATTAATGCAGCCGGAGAAGCTGTAAATCTATCGGATTCATACACGGTAACCTCTTCGGGCGATACCATCAGATTCGACCAGCTGTTGAGCAATGGCCGATATGTGGTGCTTGATGACAGCTATCATTCAAAGCTGACCAACAAAACAGGGTCTTTCACCTTCTACGGTGTAATGAATAACAAAGTTGTGGTTACAGAAGCGTTTACTATATCCGGCGACTGTTGTCATATACAGTACAAATCCGGTAATACTGAGATTTTGATACCTTAATATTTTTAAGGCTTTCTTGTTAGTGTAGAGGTGCAACTTTCATTGATGGTTGCACCTTTTACCGTATAGTTGATGACTATCTTATCATCATCGTAGGTACCGTCCCCTTCGAACGTTACTGAGTTCTGTACCTGTTTCGGAATGTTGATGGTCTTGTTGGCGGGGTCGATGGTGGCCTTTACATCATTGGTCCATACACCACTCAACAGCCCTTTTATGATAAGCTTGTTTGGTCCTGTCTCATCCAACTCCACATTCACTTCATTATTTACAGAGCCTGATTGAGAGCAAGTACCGGTCTCGGTAAAATAACCCACCAAACCGGTAGCATTGTTGGAATACGGCAACACTTTTACGTTCACATATCTCAACTTGATGCCACCCTTCGGTGATGCACCTTTGATATTGATCTTATATTCACCTTCCGTCACACGTGTATTACGTACCACAACAGTTGTGTAGAAAGAAGCTGTATCTGCACTTATCGGGTCGAAGCTTACTTCCATGCCCGCCGGCATATCATGTGCGGACAATACCACATTATCAGCCTTGCCGGTTTTGCGCTCTACAAATATCACATAGCGCACTTCTCCTGTTCTTTCAAGAGAGGTATCTCTAAGTCCTGTAATATCGTATGTGAACGATGAAGTGTCTTTTGTAGGGTCGGGCGTAAGGGTCAACGTGTTTTGCTTACACGAAAATGAAAACATCACCATCAACAACAAACCGCTTATATATATTCTCGACATTATGCTCTTTCTATTCAGGTAAATATACGTATTGTTTCGCACTGAAAACTCATGCAAAGTATTGACACACTTTATAAAAAACCTTAAATTTAAAGTCAACCACATATCAACAGGTATGAGTGACGCCAAAATATCAATACAGGACAACGCAAGACTTTGGTTGCAAAAAGGCCTTTCGGATACACAGATAAAGTCTGAAATGTTGCAACTCGGCATTGAAGAAAGGAACATCCCCGAGATGCTGAAAGAGGTAGTGAAAATGCGTCGCTCTCGCAATACCACCAACGGACTTGTATTCATACTCATCGGTGCCATGATGTGCCTCATCAGTTGTGTGTACACATTGGCATCCGCCACACCCGATACCGGCCTCATGCTCTACGGACTTACAAGTTTGGGTATCGTTGTTGTATTTGTGGGATTAGTTAAAATATTCGGGTAAGTTAATCCCTCAACCAGAAAACCACAGGTAGTGTTTTATATGTTTTCATCGGTACGCCATCTACCTCAAAAGGTGACCATAATGGCATTGAGGATATCAGTCTAACCGCCTCTTCATCACATTCGGGGCTCAAGCCCTCTAAAACAGCTACGTCTGTTACTTTGCCAACCTCATTTAAGGTAAACCTAACCTTCACCTTGCCTTCTACTTTATCTTTTTGGGCCTTTTCAGGATATCGTAAATTATTACCGATATAGGTCATAACATCGTCTTGAAATGTTGCTTGAGAAATCAGAGGATGGTATTCTATGATATCACCGCTCTTAGAATAACATATTGCTTCTTCTTGAGTACCATTCTTATACTTTTCAACCCTTTTAGTCTCACCCGACGGGTAATATGTTTTTATAGTTCCATCCAAAGAATCTTTATTGTAGTTCATTTCAATCCATGTGTTTGTGGTGCCTACATGATAATATACCCACTTACCACTTTTCACCCCATTATTAAATGAAATAAGACTTATAACTCTGCCTGACGTATCAAAAAGCTCCACATCGCCATCAATATATCCGTTTTTATACTTCTCTTTATAAGCGACTTTTCCATTTTGAGGATGATAGCACACCCAAGTACCTACTCTTTTACCATTTGAAAAAACACCTTCAATTACGATATTCTCAGTTGCAGAATCATAGTATTGAACACTCCCTTCTGCAATATCATCTTTATATAGCAACTTACGTTTAAGTGTGATCCCATCTGAATAATACTCATAGGCTTGCCCATTCTTATTGCCACCTACGTAAATACAGCTCGCATATCTTACCCCTGATAATGAATCATAATAAATACAACTGTCTACATCACCATCTCTAAATACTTCTTGCATAAGTCTTTTGTCCGTGCAATGAAAATAAAACCTAGTATGTATACGCTCGTTAACCGAATCAACTTCCCTTATCTCTTGAATCAAATTATTATTGATGCATACCGAATCATATTTACATATGACCCATTGATACTTTTCTACGTTTTTAAAAAATATCATTGAATCGACTTTTCTACCATTATCAATATCATATCCGATTTTACCGGTCATTTCACCATTTTCGAACACAAGAATTGTTCTTAAATTACCTGACAAAGAATCATACATCTTAACCCAACCATTTTTTAAATCATCCTCATTTTCATGTATCCTAGAGGGCTGGGCTCTATTGTCATCGAAGAAAAATGTCAATTCTCCCATATCTAAACTATCATCATAATTAACTTCGGATGATTTGAATTTTGTAAGAGAATCGTAGTCAGACCAGACACCCTTCTCTCTATTGTTTTTCATTATCCCCTTCGTTAGTATCCGTTTATCCTCACAATCATAATAATATATCGCAAGTCCATTCAAGATGCTGTCTCTATAACTCTCTTCGGCACGAATATTACCTGAAGGGTAGTAAAATGTCCAAACTCCTTCACGTAGGTTCTTTTCATATTGCCCTTTAGCTTCAATCACATCTTCAATATACTCCCCTACAGTATCATAGTATTGAGTCGGCCCCTCCATTAGCCCATCTTTATAATTTTCAATTCCATGTAGCTTGCCTGTGATATGTGCATAAAACATCCATTTCCCGAATCTTTTATTATTTGAATGTATTCCCTCTCCTGTCTTATGACCTGTTATTGTATCATAATATACAGCGCTTCCATCACCTGCCCCCTTCTTGAAATCAATTTGCGCATAAAGCTTCCCTTCGGTTTTTGAATAGAACTTCCATGTACCATGACGTGCATTATTATCATAAGATCCTTCAGAAGTAAGAAAAGGCTGTCCTGTGCCGGATAAATTGTAGTATTTGGCCAGACCCGACAACATGCCCTTACTATAAGTTTCAGTTCCTTTCAGTACCCCGTTTTCAGAATAATAGAACTTCCAGAGCCCATCCTTTAAACCGTCCAAATAGCGACCTTCAGAATACACATGCTTATTGACACTATCATAATATATTGCCGGCCCGGATAATTTATCCTTCAAAAAATTAACTTCTGCATATTTGTTTCCTGTTGTAGCAGCATAATACTGCCATTTGCCTACTTTCCCCTGTTTACTTATTTGTCCTTCATCGAGCTTATTACCATCAATGTTGTAATGTGTTTGATAACCATCTGCAGACATCTTAACTCTACTACCATCACGAAGCGTAACATCAGACTGCGAAAAACATATAGTGGCTGTAATATTCAATAAGAATAATAAAAAGGCTTGCCTCATAGAATCATTTTGACAGTACTAATATATTACTATGAATTGAGTTCTTCAATTAATAAAATAATGTATATCTGCTATGGTAAAACCCTTCCGTCACTTCGTGCCACCTTCCCTAAAAACAGGGAAGGAGTTTTAGGGTTAGCTATGCAGCGCCGAAATGCAATAGTTCATCAAGGCAACCTCCGAGACCGATGAAGTTTTAGGTCTCGGCGGCATTCTTTGCCTCTTTCTTTTGACATGGAAATAAAGAGGCATAAAAACCATGAAACCACTTACACATAACAACAACGCCCCATATATCACCAATTGTTCGGGCGAACAAAACACAAGCATTGATAATCAACCCGATACAAAAACACCCCCTCCCCCTATGGCAGAACAAAACGTAACAAAACGAACAAATTGGCATTAATCATCATATATAAACTCGAAAATCCATGAAAACACCGTGTAGACTGAAAAAATTCCCATCTTTTATTTTTCTATATTGAATAATTGAAATACCTTTGCCGTCCAATTCTCATATCGCTCTTTATTAAGATCGTATTTGGGAGAATTAAATTCTATAATTGACCTCATGAAATTCGGTCGATTACAGAATAATTCGTTAAAACCAAAAACAGTAATTTAAATGGCTAAAGAAGTCAGCGGCTTTGTAAAGCTGCAGTGTAAAGGAGGCCAGGCAAACCCTGCCCCTCCTATCGGCCCGGCACTAGGTGCCAAGGGTGTGAACATCATGGAGTTCTGTAAGCAATTCAACGCTCGCACACAGGACAAAATGGGGAAAGTCCTTCCCGTTGTTATCACAGTTTATGCAGACAAATCTTTCGATTTCGTAATCAAGACTCCTCCTGCTGCCGTGCAGTTGTTGGAAGCTTCCAAGAAAAAGAAAGGATCTCAAGAGCCTAACCGCAACAAGGTTGGTAAGGTAACATGGGCTCAGGTTGAAGAAATCGCCAAGGACAAAATGGCTGATCTCAACTGCTTCACTGTAGAAAGCGCCATGCGTATGGTTGCAGGTACAGCGCGCAGCATGGGTATCACGGTTTCAGGCGCAGCCCCATGGGACAATTAATCCATTGATTCACCTTATTAAAACTTAGTGCAATGGCTAAACTAACAAAGAAAAGAAAAGCTGCAGAAGCTAAAATAGATAAAGAAAAGAACTACTCCCTTGCAGAAGCTGCAGGGATGATGAAGGATATCAACTGTACAAGTTTCGACAGTTCCGTTGACCTTCACATACGCCTTGGTGTTGACCCTAAGAAGGCAGACCAGGCTATCCGTGGTACGGTGACGCTTCCACACGGTACCGGTAAAACAAAAACCGTTTTGGTGCTTTGTACTCCTGACAAAGAAGCTGAAGCTAAAGCCGCAGGTGCAGACCACGTTGGTTTGGATGACTATATCCAAAAGATCGACGGTGGATGGACCGATATAGATGTGGTTATCGCTACTCCTTCCGTAATGCCTAAGATAGGTAGGTTGGGTAAAGTATTGGGTCCTCGTAACCTGATGCCAAACCCTAAGACAGGTACTGTTACCAACGACGTGGCATCTGCCGTAAACGATGTTAAAGGTGGTAAGATCGCCTTTAAAGTAGACAAAGCAGGTATCATCCACGCCTCTGTTGGCCGCGTATCTTTCGAGCCTAACAAATTGGCTGAGAACGCTCAGGAATTGATCAACACATTGGTACGTATGAAACCTTCCACAGCTAAAGGTGTATACCTGAAAGGTGTGAGCATGGCAAGTACCATGAGCCCTGGTTTAACTATCGATACTAAAAGTGTAGCATCGTAAACGTGAAATTTGAAGGTTAATTATCCTTAAAAACATTTAGCAATGGCAATGACAACCGCTCAAAAAGGTGAAGTGATAGAAGCACTGAAAGAGAAATTCTCTCAGTATGACAACTTTTACCTTACAGATACAGAATCTTTATCAGCAGACCAGACGAGCAAACTTCGTCGTATCTGTTTCGAAAAGAACGTGGAAATGAAGGTGGCTAAGAACTCCCTCATCCAAAAGGCTTTGGAGCAACTTGATACTGATCGCTACACAGGAGCATTCGACTCTCTGAAAGGGGTTACAGCATTGATGTTCTCCGAGTCTGCAAAAGAACCTGCTGTCATCATCAGCACTTTCCGCAAAGACAACAAAACCGAAAGGCCTGTATTCAAAGCAGCCTTCATCGATGGCGATGTATTTGTAGGTGAAGAGAACATGACAGTATTGAAATCGCTTAAGAGCAAAACAGAGCTTATCGGCGAGATCATCGGATTGTTGCAATCTCCTGCCAAAAATGTTATCAGTGCGCTTAACGCAGGTAACAAACTGGCTAGCCTTGTTAAGGCGTTGGAAGATAGAGCAGCATCATAAATACGGCTTCCAAGTCCAACTATATTAAATTTATTTTTGAACTGAAAATTAAAACATCATTACGATGGCAGAACTTAAAGAATTCGCAGAACAACTCGTTAACCTTACAGTTAAAGAAGTTAACGAACTAGCACAGATATTGAAAGACGAATACGGTATCGAGCCGGCAGCTGCAGCTGTAGCTGTTGCAGGTCCAGTAGCAGGTGGTGGCGACGCCGGTGCTGCTGAAGAGAAAACATCATTCGATGTTATCCTTAAGAACGCAGGTGCTGGTAAACTTAACGTCGTTAAAGTTGTTAAAGAACTTACAGGTCTTGGTCTGAAAGAGGCTAAAGAGATCGTTGACGGCGCTCCTAAAGCAGTTAAAGAAGGTGTATCTAAAGCTGAAGCTGAAGATATCGCTTCTAAGCTTAAAGAAGCTGGTGCTGAAGTTGAGCTTGCTTAATATCAAAGCAAAGTCAAAAAAGAAGTTAAGTCCCACCTATGGTGGGACTTTCTTTTTGTAACACAATCGTAAAAATAACCTCGCAGAATAGCATAATATCAATATAGGCGTTATAATAGTGTGCGCATTGAAATTATAAGTAACTTGCCGCACCACAATAAGAGGTTAGTCATATATAGCATGAGGGGAATCTTTAAAACAAGTCTGCTTACTCCTATAATACTTCTCCTGATAAATCAACATGGTCTCGCACAGCAGTTCATTGGGCTTAACACCACCAAGTATGCCGGTATACAGCATATGGCCACCAATCCCGCATGGGTTAACACTTGTGACAAAGGAACCGAGGTGATGCTGTTCTCCGCCAATGTATTGGCAGGCACCAATGCTTACTCCGTGCGAAAGAAGTTTGTATTTGAAGGATTCAACGGCCAAGGTTTACCGGGTGTAGATTACTTCCCTGATGAGCAACGCTATCAAAAGCACTTATGGGCCAACCTTGAAATTAACGGTCCTGCCTTCTCCACCACTTACAAGGATGTTCATCACGTAGGTATGTTCACCAGAGTAAGGCAACTATATCGTGCGGGAAACATTACAAGTTCGGAGTTTCTACTGATTGGCAATAAAGTTCCGGAGATATACAATGGACAAAATGTGGATTTCAAGAAAGCAGGATTTACCACACACACATTTGCCGAAGTGGGATTCACTTATGGTCAGACCATACGTGACGACAACTATCATATAGCTCGAGTAGGAGTTTCACTCAAATATTTGATGGGCTTTGTAGCGGGCAGCATATATACTGAGTCTTTGCAGTATCAGCAAAAAAGTGCTGACAGTATAGGATATATCAAGGGAGACCTCACCATACTGTACACACACAACATGAATTCATTCATCGATGCCAATGTGCAAAATGACATTACGGGTTGGTTTCAAAGAGCGGGCCGATGGGGGCTTGGCTTGGATATAGGTGGACAGTATGAATACCATCCTGATGGTAACCCCAACAAGGAGACACCGTATCTTTTCAGCATAGCAGCTTCCATCACAGATATCGGAAGCATAGGATATGTGGCGGATACAGGCAGTGGCACATACGAACTGAACATTGCCAATATTGATACTGCCCAATTCCTGAAGCGATATGAAGACATCGACCAGTATTTGATAAGGCTGCAACAGGATACAGCTATAAATGCACACAACGGCGATATAGCACAGAAGTTTCGTGTAGGGCTACCGACAGCATTCAGATTAAACATTGACTACAATGCCACTGACAAGCTGAACTTCGCTGTAAACATATTGTTGAATATGAGAGGCAGTCGCAAACTATACAAGCCTGCATATGTCAGCTACTTCAACTTTACACCATCATATGGCGGCAAGAACTTCAAAGTAGGCTTGCCTTTCTCTGTGATAGGATATCAAACATTCGCAATAGGTACGGTATTACAAGTTGGTCCGTTCTATATGGGTTCCACTTCGGTATTGTCGATGCTCATGTCAAGCAGGCTACGTAACATTGACGGATATGTCGGGTTCGCTTACAAATTCATAGATAAGAAAAAACAGTTCGGATACTACAAATAAAAAAGCCCCGACAAGTCGGGGCTTTTTTATTTAAGCTTTTTGATATTATCTGTTCCTTTCAGGAATATTTGCTCTTATGTCGAAATAGAACTTACACTTTTCGATCTTAACAGAATCGTTGTTGTTTTGCTCAGGCGCTGTTCTGTACATTACACCTTCCATATCGCCTCTGTAAAAACCACCTTCGTCGCCTGCAATGTTTATTTTGGCCATTGTTGCAGAAAGTGTCTTGTATATAGGACGACCTGCCTTATCTACCCTTGTGGTATCTATCATGGTCATATTCATGATAGGGCTACCCTTTTCTCCCGGTATCGGATATTCCAACTTGCCTTTGTATTCTTCAGCAGTGAATACGATCATCAACCTACGGTCGAATATGCTGTCGTCTTTAACTCTTGCCACCAACACTTTGTTACCTACTGTATCTTCATAACCATATGCAGGTGAAAAGTAAGTGGTTTTACCGTTCAGCACACCGATCATTGAGCCAACTTGAACACCCTCCAACTCGCCATCGACAAATGGAGAAAGTGCTGCGCTGTAATCCTTATCAGGAGTAGCGTCGTAGGCACCATTGTTGCATGAGTATAAAGCAGCCGCGCAAACCGAGACTATTGCGATAGATATAAGATGTTTCTTCATAGTACTATATTACCAGTATAAAGATAAGAATATGAATAGAAAATCAAAATATGGAGCAGTAACTGTCAATTGTTTTTTTTCGGCTCCAACACACTGATACTCAAATCGTCAAGCTGACTCGCGTCTACTTTCGACGGAGCGTCTATCATCATATCTCTGCCGGCGTTGTTTTTCGGGAAAGCGATGAAATCTCTGATGGACTCTTTGCCACCCAACAACGAACACAGCCTATCGAACCCAAAAGCGATACCTCCATGTGGAGGTGCGCCGTATTCAAAGGCTCCCAATAAAAAGCCGAAACGTTCATTTGCTTCTTCTTTGTCCATGCCCAAGGCTGCGAACATCTTTTCCTGTACGTCACGCTCGTGTATTCTGATGGAGCCTCCGCCTATCTCTGTACCGTTAATTACAAGGTCGTATGCATAGGCCTTGATCTCGCCGTACTTGTCAGGTTGACCGAGCAGTTCCAAATGTTCCTTCTTAGGAGATGTGAACGGATGGTGCCTTGCAACCCATCTACCCTCCTCTTCGTCATGTTCCAAGAGAGGGAAATCAATAACCCATAGTGGCTTATAGTCATTCGGGTTGCGCAAACCAAGGCGTTTACCCATTTCCAGCCTCAACTCACTTATCGCCTTTCTTGTAAGATCTTCACCTCCTGCCAATATGAATACAATGTCTCCCGGTTTGGCATTACAGAATTCTGCAAGCTGTTGCTTACGCTCATCATCCAAAAACTTATCTATACTGCTTTTATATGTACCGTCGGCATTACATTTCATGTATATCATGCCACTCATGCCTATCTGCGGTCTTTTCACCCACTCGGTCAGTTCGTCGATTTGTTTTCTTGTATAGTCTTCACAACCTTCCACAGCTATCGCCAATATGCTTTCCGCATCGTTGAACACTTTGAAGTCAAGCCCTTCCAACGCTTTACAGTTTACAGTATTGCTCACCTTGCAGTTTGCGATCTTCATCTCAAAACGGATATCAGGTTTATCATTACCATAATCTCTCATTGCTTCCTCCCAAGTCATACGTGGCATTGCTCCTGCTATTTCCAAATTGTTCACTTCTTTCAACACATACTTGGTGAGCTCTTCAAAAGCTTGGATAATATCTTCCTGCTCCACAAAGCTCATCTCACAGTCTATCTGTGTAAACTCAGGTTGCCTATCGGCACGCAATGCCTCATCGCGGAAGCATTTTACTATCTGATAGTATTTATCATAGCCACTCACCATCAACAACTGCTTGAAGGTTTGTGGACTTTGCGGTAAGGCGTAGAACTGTCCTTTGTTCATGCTGGATGGCACGATGAAATCTCTTGCACCTTCAGGCGTTGACTTGATGAGGTACGGTGTTTCTATCTCGATAAATCCTGCATTGTCTAAATACGACCTTACTGCACGGTTTACTTTATGCCTCAAGAACATACTCCTTTGCAACGGTGCACGTCTAAGGTCAAGGTAACGGTACTTCATCAACAGCTCTTCTCCTCCATCCGTATCTTCTTCTATGGTAAACGGTGGCACAGCTGACTTGTTCAATATCTTGAACGATGTCACTTCTATTTCCACCTCACCTGTCGGTATCTTGTTGTTCTTGTTGCTGCGCTCCAACACCTTACCTATCACCTGTATCACATACTCTCTCCCAATAGGCTCGTTATCCAAATTCTTATTGAACTCCTCATTGAACAACAACTGTGTAATGCCATATCTGTCGCGCAGGTCTACGAATGTAATGCTACCGAATTTGCGCACTGTTTGCACCCATCCGGCAAGCGTAACTTCCTTATTTACATCTTCTATCCTTAATTCTCCACAAGTATGCGAGCGGTACATATTTACTATTTTAAAAACGGCTGCAAGATAGCGTATTCAACCGATTGTTGATAAAAAGAAACAGGCATCCATACCAATATCTGTACCTTTCAGTAAGCCGTAACCCACCTGTACACAAGTATGCCTTTGCGGAAACCAAATAAAAGAACGAAGATCGTACTCATAGTGGTATCTGCCATAGTATTGATACTCACCGTCGTAGGTTTCAGAGTTGCACACCATTACAAATCGATAGTAAAAGCCAAACTACCCGCCGCCATAGAAAAAGCATCCGAAGGTCGATACAAAATATCTGCAAAAAGAGTATACATCAATCTGCTCAACAGAAGCATCATACTCAAAGATGTTCATCTTTGGCCTGACTCGACAAATATGCAAAAAAGCATCGCCGACAGTACTGCCCAAAGACATTATTACGATATAAGGATTCCCAAGTTGAAGGTTAGCAGCATCATGTGGGACGAGCTTGTAGGTGGTACAGGATTCAGTTGCGGATTGTTCGAGATAACAAAACCGAACATAGACATATTGAAACTCCCAAAGGCTCTATCCAAGAATTACGCAAAAAAGAAACGAGCTCTTAGCAACAATGACATATCGATAAGCGATGTGCAACTGTTGAACGGGAATATCAAATACAGGATCGCAAGAGATGCCGACACTCCTGTTTTAAACTTTATAAACACCAACATAGCACTTAACAATTGGAAATACGACCCGACAGGAGACAATAAGGGTAGGTTCTTATTATCAGACGATGGCATAGTACGAGTAGACTCTTTCAGATACAACATCCCTAAGTCGGACTACAGATTCAGTGTAAACAATATAGAACTCAACAGCGCAGAACATAAACTTACTGCATTGGACATGAAATTGGGGTTGACCATCAGTACTGAGGAATACTTCAAACATGCCAAAAAAGAGTCTGAAATCTATGATATTCATTTCCCCACATTCGAAGCCAACAACATTGCATGGGAAACATTGTTTGCAGACAAGAAGCTGCTGATAGAAACCGTCTACCTGAATCACATAAACATCAATGTTCTTTTCAACCGCCTGCTACCTGACAATGCGGACAGCAAGAGAGGCAAGTACCCCAACCAGTTGTTGGATAAGTTAAAACTGCCAATCGACATAAAAACCTTGCATGTAAATAATGGCGAAATAGTCTACTCAGAAATCAGCGACCGAACAGGTAAGAAAGGCTCCATCAAATTCTCTGAAGCATCGGGCCTTATCACCAACATAACCAATATACCCGAACTAATAGACAGCAATAACATTTGTACAGTAAAGCTCAACGGTAAGTTCAACACGTACTCAACCATTGCTGCCAATTTCAGATTCGTACTCGGAGACAAAAAAGGAACATTCTCTGTACATACCGTACTGAAAAACCTACAAGCGCATCAGATAAACGAGCAGTCTAAAGTGTTTACGATGATAGCCATCAAATCGATGAATATGCATGAGATGACAATGGCGTTGGAAGGGAACGAAGACTATGCCAAAAGCAAGTTTGAAATGCGGTATAACAACATGTCCATACAGATATTGAAAGATGAGCAGGATGAATACGGCGACACAAAAAAGCAAGGATTCCTCAGTTTCATCGCCAACAACCTGATACTCTTTTCTCACAATCCAATGCCGGGCAAACCGATCAGAACAGTTAACACCTATGTTGAAAGAGACAGCTTAAAGTCCTTCTTCAATCTAATATGGAGAAACCTACACCAAGGTGTGCAAGAGAGCACCATACGCGACATGAACGTAATACGATTGATGAGGAAAAACCAAGACCAAGTATTCAGCAGCAAAGAACGAAAAGAAGAAAAGAGACGCAACAGAAAGAATAAAAAAAGAAGGAAGCCATAAGGCTTCCTTCTTTTACTTTGATAATATTTTTATCAATAAGTCAATCCCATATTGTAGAACATGAACGCCCACTTATCGGTATGGTCTTTAATAACCATAGAAGTTGGTTTACCTGCGCCGTGCCCTGCATTTGTTTCTATCCTAATCAAAGTTGGGTTATCACAATTTTGACCTGCTTGCAATGCTGCTGCAAACTTAAATGAGTGAGCAGGAACTACCCTATCGTCATGGTCTGCTGTGGTAACCATGGTTGCCGGATAGCAATCATTATCGACGTTGTGAACAGGAGAATACTTCAGCAAATATTCGAACATCTCTTTGTTGTCGTCGGCAGTCCCGTAATCGTATGCCCAACCCGCACCTGCGGTAAACTTATGATAGCGCAACATATCCAACACACCCACACCCGGGAAACAAACTTTGTATAACTCCGGACGCTGTGTCATACATGCACCAACCAACAATCCACCATTGGAACGGCCTTCTATCGCCAAATACTCGCTTGATGTGTACTTCTCCTTAATCAAATACTCAGCTGCAGCTATGAAGTCGTTGAATACGTTTTGCTTGGTCATCTTGGTACCCATATCGTGCCAGTTGTCGCCATATTCACCACCACCACGGATATTGGCAACAGCATATATACCTCCATTCTCCAAGAAAGGAATATTGCTCACACTGAAATGTGGCGTAAGGCTGATATTGAAACCACCGTAACCATAAAGCAAGGTTGGGTTCTTACCGTTAAATGCCGTACCTATTTTGTATGTGATGATCATTGGTATCATCGTGCCGTCAGGGTTAGCATAAAACACCTGCTTGCTCTCATATACCGTAGGGTCGAACTTCACACCCGAAGATTTGTATACCACAGATTCTCCCGACTCTATATTGTATTTGAAAATTGTTGGCGGATGAGTATATGATGTGAATGTGTAGTACAATTCTTTTTCTGTTTCTCTGCCACCGAAGCCACTTGCCGTACCAAGACCCGGTAGGGCTATAACACGCTCTTCCATTCCACGAAGGTTGTATTGCTTCACCTCGGATACAGCATCTTTCAAAAAGCTGACGAACAATTTGCCTCCGCATGTGGAAACCGACATCGGGAACCTCATTTCGGGAATAAGTGTTTGCCAATTCTCTTGTTGCGGATACTTGGCTTTTACCAACATCACTTTTCTGTTGGAAGCACCTGTATTGGTAACAATGTATAGCATACCATCTTTGGAGTAAACCACGTCATGCTCATTATCAAAACCTTTTACCATCGGTATGATAGGCGCATCGGGTTTCTTCAGAGATTGCAAGTACAACTCATTGCCGTATGTTGCGTTGGCGGCACTGATAACCAAGAACTCCTCGTCTTCGGTTACACTTCCACCAATGTATCTACGAGGAGTTTCATCTCCTCCGAATATCAATTTATCCTGACTTTGAGGTGTACCCAATTTGTGGTAAAACAGTTTGTGTTGCTGTGTCTTACCAGAAAGCACACTACCCTCTTTGGGCTTGTCATAACTGCTGTAATAAAAACCTTCATTGCCTTTCCATGATATGCCGCTGAATTTTACATCGCGCAACGTATCATCCAACATCTTCATTGTGTTGGCATCCAACACTATCACTTTGCGCCAATCGGAACCACCTTCTGATATTTGATATGCACACATGGAGCCGTCTTTGGTGAAGGACATGCCTGCAAGTGAAGTGGTACCATCCGCTGAAAACTTGTTGGGATCTAAAAACACATCGGGTTTACCACCTTCTTTCTGACGATACAATACATATTGGTTTTGCAGGCCGTCGTTCTTATAGAAATAGGTATAATCACCACGGTTAAATGGAGCACTGTATTTCTCGTAGTTCCAAAGCTCCGTCAAGCGCTTCTCAATTTTACTGTGGAAAGGTATCTTGTCCAAATAAGCATTGGTTACCTTGTTCTGCCTAACTACCCAGTCTTTGGTATCTGCTGAAAGGTCGTCCTCCAACCAACGATACGGGTCTGCAACCTTTTGACCGAAATATTCATCTTCGTGAGCCACTTTCTTAGTGGTAGGGTACTTGCCTGTAAAAGCCCCTTTGTTCTGTGCGTTCACAGTCATTCCTGTTAACAATAATGTGCAAATAATAGTATATCTCATTTTCCAATAGCTTTTAGTGTATGTCGGAAAAGCCGAAAATAACAAGCTTTTGTTTAAGTACGGGATGTATTGGAAAAATGCTCCATAAAATCACCCTATGTATTCTGATAACCTGATTTCTATTTATTAACAATATAATGCATAGGATATGAATTAAGCGGCTTACATTTGTTACCCGAGGCAAAATTCAGACGAACTGAGACGATTTCTTAAAATATTAAAGTACACGAGCATAGGTATCATCAGCCTCATCATCCTGCTGTTCATACTTATAAATCTCACTTTTGTACAGAATTTCATTGCCAAACAAGCTGTAAGTGTCTTCTCTAAACAGTTGAATACCAAGGTAGAACTGAAGTATGTCAAACTGAGCCTGCTAAACGAGATACAACTGAAAGAACTGTACATACAGGATAACAACAATGATACACTCTTGTATGCAGGTGAAGCAAGTGTGCGGATAACGGATTGGTTCATCCTTAAAAACGGAGCGCCTGTTTTGAAATATGTGGGCTTGAAAAACGCCTTCGCCAACCTTTATCGTAAAAAGGATTCCGAAGAATGGAACTATCAGTTTGTGATAGATGCTTTTGACTCGGGCCCCAAAGAAGACTCCACCCCTCCTGCGGCAATCGATATTGATTTGAAAAAAGTGGCTTTGGAGAATGTACGTTTTCACATGAACGATGCATGGGTGGGTAGTGACATGAACTTCAACGTCGGGAGCTTCCTAATAGATGCCGATAAGATAGACCTTGAGAAGAAGATTATCGACATAGATGAAATAGCTGCCACCGAAACTCAAGTTATACTCAGAGATTATGATGGAGGCCGACCGCCAAAACCAAAAACACCGAGAGTCAATACGATAGATACTACAGCATTCAACCCGGATAATTGGGCCATCAATTTATCGAAACTGAAATTGAAGAACTGTCTTTTCAGAATGGATGTGGGGACAAAGGCGCCATATTACATGGAGTTTGACCCCGACCATATGAACATTACTGATGTCAATATAGACGCAAGAGACTTGGAGATAACAGGAGATACACTGACAGCAAAACTAAAAATGCTATCTGCCAATGAGCGTTGTGGCATAGCCATTAAAAAGATGGAAGCCGACATAACAGTGTCACCCAACGAATCGACTTGTGAAAACCTAACTCTTGAGACCAACAACAGTAAGATCACCGACCACTATTCCATGCACTATGAGCGGTTCCCTGATTTCAACGACTATCTTGAAAAAGTAGTGATGGTAGCGAACTTCAAGAACACCAAATTGGACTCAAGAGACATCGCCTACTTCGCTCCTGTACTTAGGGACTACCCAACCGTACTTACTCTGAATGGAAAGGTAAAAGGAACAGTGACAGACATACAAGCAAGAAATCTGAACATCAACGATGGGCTTACCACCATCAAAGGCGACTTGACCATGAAGGGCTTGCCCGACATATACGAAACAAACATTACTTACACAGAAGGTGAATTGTTTACATCAGGACAAGGAATCATCAAATACGCTCCTACACTTAAAACAGACAGTTCTATAGCCATCGGGGCTATAACACACGCCTACTTCAAAGGAGATTTCATCGGCTACATCAACAACTTTGCACTTAACGGCACCATCACCAGCAATATAGGTAGCATAGCATCTGATGTGACGATGATACTGCCCGAAACAAAAGACGGCATACCACAATACACCGGTAAGATAGCCGCAACAGATTTGAACCTCGGTGTATTGTTGAAAGAAAGTGAACTTGGAATGCTAAGCCTGACCGCAAACGTAAAAGGCACAGCCAATAAACTGAATGAAGCCAATATTGAGTTCAAGACAATAATAGAACGTATAGATTACAAAGGATATACCTATCAAGGTATAAATGCCGACGGTAATTTCACAGGCCAGAAATTCGATGGGAACCTGCTGATAGACGACCCTAACATATCTATGGGTTTCTATGGTCTATTTGACTTCAGTAAAGAAAAGCTGAAAATAAATGCAAAGGCCAACTTATTGCATAGTGACCTTACAGCATTGAAGTTGGTGGTCGACGAGCAGACTACACTATCTGCCGACTTTGACCTTGACTGGGAAGGTAACTCATTAGATACATTTACGGGTGTCGCAAGATTATACAATATAGACTTGAGACGAAGTGAACATAGGTTGGACCTTGATTCGGTATATGTACGCTCAACCGACAACAACGGCAAAAAGAAATTGCAGTTGGAAAGCAATGCAATATCTGCGAAACTGGAAGGCGTGTATAGTTTGGAAGAGTTGCCTGGGTCGTTTCAGTATTACATGGCAGGTTACTTGCCCAATTACATAAACAAACCTGCAGGCATTGCACCAAACCAAAACTTTTCTTTCCATATAAAGACAAGAGAACTGGATAGCATATTTGCGTTGTTGATGCCACAATTATCAGGCTTTGACAATGCATCAATCGACGGTTCTTTGAACACAGGCACTCAAAGGATGGAGCTTAATGCTACCATACCTAAAGGCAAGTATAACAATATTGAGCTGAAAGAGGTGGGCTTGACAGCGCATGGAAATTTTGAGACATTGGCGATAAGTGCCGGTAGTGAGAAGATAATATTTGGAGATACCGCAACCTATGGTTCTTTGAGCATCACAACCACACTAGGTAACGACAAGCTTGATTTCACAGTAGCCACATCATCTCCAAATGCATTCAGTACTGCATTGATAGAAGGCGAAGCGCATACACATGGTGATACACTTGATCTTAAATTTCTCGAGTCTGAGTTTTATGTGAATGAGAAGCATTGGAAAATACCGGCCAACAACAGAATAACCTACACTGACGGATACATATCCATAATAAACCTGACCATACAATCCGGCAGCGAAAAAATACATGTCAACTCTGAAAACTCTACATTCCAGCAAGACATCGGTATTACACTAAGCAATTTGAATATCGGAGAGATAGGCTCTCTCGCGGGATTTGGAGGTTACGAACCTCATGGTATCTTAAATGGCAAGATCAACTTGGTCAACCCCTTCAACCACTTATCGGTGGTAACGGATCTATGGGCAACGGGAGTAACCTTTGGTAAGGATACTATCGGAAAAGTGATGATAGCGGGTGAATATGATGGAAAGAACCACTTGGTGAACCTTGCACCAAGAACCGGCATATACCAAGGTGACAAATCACTGACTGTAAAAGGACATATATCATTGGACAGTGCCAATACAGAAAAACTTGATGGTAAAATATCCTTCAAGCGAGCACCAATGCATTGGTTGGCTCCGGTCTTGGCAGGTTTTGTAAGCGACATTTCAGGCTCGCTGAATGGGGAGATAGACATCAGAGGCACTTCGACTGATCCTGACATAGCAGGAGGTGTTACCATGAATGACATTGGCATGCGTATAGACTTCTTAGGTACCAAATACAGAATACCTACAGGACGCATAGATGTAAACAACAAAGCCATCGACCTTGGACAACTGACTCTGTATGACCAATTCGACAACACGGCAACCATCCTTGGTGGCATCAGTCATAACAGGTTCAAGAATATGAGGTTGGGCATTACCATGCACTCAAAACAGTTTCAAGTCATCAACCTGAAACGCAACGAGAGTGATATATTCTATGGTAACCTTGTAGCTAAGTTTCAAAGCATGAGTGTGTCAGGACCTTTCGATGATGTATTGATAAACATTGTTAAGGCAGAACCTGCAAGTGAATCCCACCTATTCTTACCAATAGGTGCAGGTGAGGAGATGAGTACATACAGCTACATCACATTCAAGAACTATGGTGAAGAAAAGGAAGAAGTAAAAAAAGACAACAGCAAACTGACCATCAAGATAGATGCCAATATGAATCCTTTGGCCACCATCACATTGATAATGGACCCATCGACAGGTGATGCCATCAATGCATCGGGTACAGGCAATATATTGATGGAGATACCGCCCAACAACGACATAAGCATGCATGGCAATTTCAAAATAGATGATGGTGACTATACATTCACATTGAAGCAACTGTTCTTCAAACGCAAGTTCATACTCAATAAAGGAAGCACCATTAATTTCACCGGACCGATCGACGACACCAGGTTGGGCGTAGAAGGTATATACAGAACAAGAGCAAGATTATATGACCTACTAAAACCTGAAGAAAAGAATCTTCTCGAAGGATTGACTCGTGAAAAAGAAGAAGCTACCATGACTCGTGCAATAGATGTCATCATGCACATGGGCGGCACTTTGGCTACGCCCAAACTAAGTTTTGAAATAGAAATACCAAACAATACAGCATCAGGAACCATTGCTTATAAAAAGCTGGAGTCGGTCAATCAAAATGAGCGCGATCTTTTCAACCAGGTAGCGTCATTGTTGCTCATTAACTCGTTCATATCAACAGAAAGTGGATTTGAAGCCGGTGCCGGAACAGGTGTCGTGAACAATATCAGCGACATATTCTCCGGTACTGCATCCACACAATTGACCAACCTACTTGGCAAACTGACAGGAGACGAAAACCTTGCGGTCGATTTCAAATATCAACAATACAACTCTACTACGGGAGCATCCTCGGAAAGCAGTGTTCATAGAAACGAAGTATCCCTGGGATTGAAGAAAAAACTGCTTGAAGACAGGCTCTCGATAGAAGTGGGTAGCTCGCTCGATTGGGGTAAGCCAACAGCCGACAGAAGTGGAAGCAACTTCAACCCTGTGGGTGACTTCCGTGTGCAATACCAAATACAAGAAGGTGGTAACCTGAGAGCCAACTTGTTCAGAACAAGCAGCTACGATGTTGTAGCAGGCCAAAACATAGCAAGAGGTGGTGTCGGTTTGTCTTACAGCAAATCGTTCAACACATTCGGCGAGCTGTTCAGAGGCCGTAAATATCAGTTGAGAAAAGAAGAAGAGGAAGAAGCCGAAACTGAGGAACGCATCAAGAAAAATCAGGCTGAAACAGATTCGAAATAATCTTCAAGCTGTTTGGCAATCGAGTCCCAACTGTAATTATTTTGTATCACCTCTATACCCTTTTGCCCAACAGATTTTCTGTAAGCTTCATCCGCAAGCAATTTGTTCACTTCATCCGCAAACGAATCTTTATCCGTCCTTAATACAGCACCTGCCCCACTTTCCACACCGATACCTTTGAATCCGATTTGAGAGCAAACTACCGGCACGCCCATAGCCATTGCTTCAAGTACTTTGTTTTGTGTCCCTGCGCCGAACCTTAATGGCGCCACTACGATACTCGCATCGTTATATACTTTGGCAAGGTCTTTTACAAAACCGGTCACTATCACATCGTCTGATGCCAATGCTTCCACCTTGCCTATCGGCCTTTGTCCGGCTATTACAAACTTCACATTTGAATGTGCTTGTTTGATACTTGGGAATATCTCCTGAACGAAATATTGTACTGCATCTACATTGGGTGCGTAATCCATATTACCGGTAAAGAGGATAGTATGGTTGTGACTGTAATCATGTCCACCTGCTTTGAATGTATCAAGGTCTACACCATTAGGCAGCAGATTGATATTGGGCAATCCGTGTTTCTCTTTTAGATACTCCAAGTCTTCTCTTGAGCAAACAAGATTCATATCATACTTGGCCATCATTTTGCGCTCGTAAGACATCAACCTCTTTTGCTCCACACCGTTGAACATTTTAAGAATCGGATTCTTTTCAGCTTGCTCTCTACGCTCCCAATAAAGTGAGAATGCATCGGGCATATCCAATATTCTCGGAAGTTCGTTGTTGTCCGCCAAGTAGGGAGACATACGCAAATGCTGCACATGAATGGCGTCAAAAGAATCCGCAGCCAAAACTTCAGTCAATTTTTTGCGCATGGCTGCAGACTTAAAGTACAACACCTGCATCGGGACATTTTCCCAAAGGGCAGAGGTACAATTCAAAGCAGACCTCCATTTTGGTAGAGAGATCAAATGTACTTTGGAGAAAACCTGCTCCAACTGTTCTCGATAACCAAAGTCCTCTTCGGATTGTGCGAACGTGAGCAAGTGTAGTTCATGCTCTTTATGCAACCTTTTGGCAAGGTTGTATATTTTCAGCTTATCGCCACGGTATGGCGGATAAGGTGTTCTGTTCGCTAAAAAGAGAAGTTTCAAATTCGGGGCTGATTTTTACTTAAGGATATCGTGCCCTAATTTATCACGCTTGGTTTGTAAATAAAACTCATTGTGTGGATTTGGCTTGATCTCTATCGGCACATTGTCCACTATCTCCAAACCATAACCCGCCAATCCTGCACGCTTGCGAGGGTTGTTGGTCATCAATTTTATCTTACTTACGCCCAAATGTCTTAGTATCTGAGCACCTACTCCATAGTCTCTTTGGTCGTTCTTGAATCCCAATGCAAGGTTGGCTTCTACGGTATCTTTACCTTCTTCTTGAAGCTTATACGCTTTCAGTTTGTTCAGCAAGCCGATACCTCTACCCTCTTGGTTCATGTACAAAACCACACCTTTACCTTCACGCTCGACCATCTCCATGGCGCTTTGCAGTTGGTCGCCACAATCGCACCTTAATGAATGAAGAATATCTCCCGTAAAACAAGAACTGTGTACACGAACCATTACCGGCTCATCTTCGTTCCATGTTCCTTTTTTCAAGGCCAAGTGATGCTCACCAGTAGTTGTTTGCCTGAATGCAATCAACTCGAAATTGCCATGCTTTGTGGGCATTTGTACCCTTACTTCTTCTTCTATCAGCGTTTCGTTGGCCAAGCGGTAAGAAATAAGGTCTTTTATCGAGATTATTTTTAAATCGAATTTCTTTGCAATTTCTTGCAACTGTGGCAAACGAGCCATGGTTCCATCGTCGTTCATTATCTCCACAAGCACACCTGCAGGCTCAAAACCCGCCAATCGTGCCAAATCAACCGTTGCTTCTGTATGACCGGTACGTCTCAACACACCTGCTGCTTTTGCCCTTAGAGGGAATATATGTCCCGGTCTGCCGAGGTCTTCAGGTTTTGTGTTTGGATCAATGAGTGCCTGTACCGTTTTTGCTCTGTCATGAGCGGATATACCTGTTGTGCAGCCATGTCCTCTCAAGTCTACAGAAACCGTAAAAGGCGTTTGGTGAAGTACCGTGTTGTTCTCAACCATCAGGTTGAGGTTCAACGCATCGCAACGCTCCTCAGTAATGGGAGCACATATAAGCCCACGTCCGTGTTTGGACATGAAGTTGATAATCTCCGGGGTCACATTGCGTGCCGCAGTAATGAAATCGCCCTCATTTTCCCTGTCCTCATCGTCAACAACTATTACTAATTTACCATTCCTAATGTCATCAATTGCTGACTCGATAGTATCTAACATATCTTTAAAACCTCCGTTGTTTTGCAAAGTTAAGTCTAATTGTGCGCACTATAAGTATATAACGCGATATATACGTATCAGTGTACTTGATATTAAATAATGAGAGAATAAGAGGTAAAACGAGGTTAACGAGCGGAAATACGGTCTATCTCCTTTTGAAGCCCTTGATATACAGGTTTTGTACTGTATTGAGTTCGAATCAAATGTAGTGCATTTTCGGCAATAGTTCGAGCCTTTTCATCATTGTTTAATACCCATGAGATGGCAACTGCAAACTCTTGAGCATCATTTGCTTGCAAATAATGAACTTTATCCTTGGCTTCTATGCCTTGCATACCTATTGAGGTGCTGACTACAACCTTATTTTGGGCCATCGCTTCCAGCACTTTTACTCTGATACCACCACCTGATCTTATGGGTACTATCAGTATTTTTTTATCCGAAATGAAGGCATTCGCATCATCTACTTCTCCAACACAGTGCAAACTGTTTTCATTGATATTCTTTAAATATTCAGGCATATGGCGGCCTGCAAAATAGAACTCGAAATCGGGTGACGTTTTTCGAATTTCATTCCATACGTCGGTAATGAACCAATTGATGCCTTCTTCGTTCGGGAGCCAATCCATAGCACCGATGTGGTAGCCAACCGCTTTTTCTTGATGATGAATAGGCTCTTGTTGAGTATCGATAGTATATGGCACCACGTGTGTACGAACTTTTCCGTTTACACTCTTCCGCACCGTTTTATCATCATCCATCGTTATTGGGAGCAATAGGTCGTATTCCTTCCAAACTCTTTGCTCGTACTTCCTTATTCTATTGCCAAGATTATTGATGTAGTATCGTTTGAGGGGATTTTTCACCTGTTGGGCAAGTCGTTCCCATATTTGGTACTCAACATTATGCAAGCGCAATACGGTCTTAGCGGTTGAACTGAACTTTATTTGCGTTAGGTAGCTGGACAGGTATACACTTTCGACCTGTACGATGTCAGGTTTGAATGAGGCCAACACTTCTTTCAACTTTTTGATAAAAGCGGGCTTCCTGAACCGCATCACATGATTGGGTTCGTTGCTGAATACCAAGTTGTTCAGCAATGGGAATAAACCGATGTCGTTATTCACATTCACCGTTTCAAAAGCATAGATATGACCATATACTTCGCTTGCAACATCCTTGTCAACAGGATGCCTGCTGGTGTTCATGGATAATAAATACACCTGATTACCGTTTGCATGATAACCGTCAATCATTGCCTTCATCGCAAGGTTGCCCCCATCCTTAAGCGGATACGGCACACGGTTGGTCAGTATCAATATGCGACCGGTTGACATTGAATGCGAATTACTTAAATAAAACGCAAGATTAAAAGGCTTATTTTTACGCCTTCCTGAAAATGGGCAAAAAAAGACACATAGTACTTTCTGTAACCAACGACCTGAATTACGACCAACGTATGCGTCGTATCTGCACATCCTTATACATTGCAGGGTATGATGTAACGCTCGTGGGCTTCAAAAGGAAGAACAGCAAACCACTTGAAGAACATCCATACAAGCAGGTAAGGTTACCTATAGCCGCGGAAAAAGGCAAATTGCTCTATGGCTCTTATTGGTTGATGCTTTTTTTCTATCTGTTGTTTAAACGGCTGGATGCCATTTGTGCCATAGACTTGGATACCATTATGCCTGCATATCTCGTATCCGTATTGAGAAACAAGCGTAGGGTGTACGATGCACATGAGCTGTTCACCGAGCTAAAAGAAGTGATAACCAAACCCACCGAAAGCAAAATATGGAATTGGATAGAGCGCAAAACGCTGCCAAGATTCCGATACAACTATACTGTTGGGGAGTACTGTGCAAAGTATTTCAAAGAGAAATACGGCAAAGACTACAAAGTGGTGCGCAACGCCACAGTGTTGAAGCCATTCACCATTCCTGAGAAAAAGAACAAGTACATATTATACCAAGGCTGGGTAAACGAAGGCAGATGTTTTGAAGAGCTGATACCTGCCATGCGCATGGTGGATATGCCACTTATCATCTGTGGAGAAGGCAACTTCTATGAACAAGCCAAAGAGTTGGCCATTGAGCATGGAGTAACCGACAAAGTAACTTTCAAAGGCTTTGTCCCGCCCGATGAATTGAAGAAATATACCGAAGAAGCATATATCGGCATTACGCTGTTTCATGCAGTAAGCAAAAGCAACGAATACTCACTTGCCAACCGATGCTTCGACTATATGCATCATGGAGTGCCACAATTGGCTATGAACTTCCCTGAGTACAGGGCCATCAACAATAAGTTTGAAGTTGCGGTTCTGTTGGATGACCCTACTACACCAAATGCCATTGCAGACGCTTTGAACAAATTGATAACAGACGAATGCTTTTACAATACATTGCAGCAGAACAGTATGAAGGCACGTGAACTGTACAACTGGCAACACGAAGAAGAAACCTTACTGAAAGTATATGAAGACATGTTTGCACCCAAAACCGCGATAAAAGAATGAAGATAAGTGTGGTGATACCGGCATACAACGCAGCGGGTTGCATCAAAGATGCGATCGACTCCTGCATTGCCCAAACTCATACACCGCACGAAATAATAGTGATAGATGATGCAAGCAATGATGATACGGTATCGATAGTAGAGCAATACCACAATGTGATTCTGCTTCGACAAATGGAAAACAAAGGACCATCGGCTGCAAGAAACTTAGGATGGAATGCCGCATCCGGGGATGTGATAGCCTTTTTGGACAGTGATGATACATGGCATCCTAAAAAGCTTGAAGTCATCAACGATATACTATCAGCAAACGAAAGCATCTTATACCTTGGGCATAACTATACAGTAGGCAAACGAGCAGAGTTGAGTTCAGTCGATACACCTAAACAAGTATCATACACATCCATCTTGATCAAGAACCCATATCAACCATCTTGCCTTGTGGTTCGTAAATCTCTTGACCTACGATTCAATGAAAGCTATCGCTATTGCGAGGACCACGAATTATCGGTAAGGGTGGCATACAGACATCATTGCCATTGGTTGGATATGCCGCTGACCATACTTGGGCGTCCTCAGCTAAGCACAGGTGGAGCATCAGGCAATAAGTGGAAAATGAGGAAGGGAGAACTGAGGCTATATACATCCGTATGGATGCAAAACCCTCTATTCATCATATTCGTTCCTATACTTTTGATATTCAGCCTGCTAAAGATGAGCTATCGTCTTACCAAGTAGCTTACATGGTGGCTACCGATATTTCCTTTATGGTACTGTTCTCTATACGTACAACCCTTGCCGGATATTTTTGAATGATGGTATAATCGTGCGTAGCCATGATGATGGCGGTATGATAATCTCTACAGATATTGACCAACAGATTCATTATCTCATCTCTTGTATCGGGATCAAGGTTACCTGTCGGTTCATCCGCCAATATCAACTTGGGATTGTTCAGCAATGCACGAGCGATATCCACACGTTGCTGCTCACCGCCGGACATTTCATAAGGCATTTTAAAGCCTTTATTCTTCAAGCCTACTTTGGTTAAAACGTTCTCTATCTTTTCTTTGATGAGAATTTTATCCGTCCACCCTGTGGCTTTGAGTACGAACTGGAGATTGTCATGCACATTACGGTCTGTCAACAACCTGAAGTCTTGGAAGACGATACCTAAGTTGCGTCTAAGGTGTGGTACGTTTTGCCACTTGAGCTTTTTAAGGTCGAAGTCGGCCACTTCACCGGTACCTTCTTTCAAGTACAAGTCGCCATATAGGGTTTTCAACAGGCTGGACTTACCACTACCCGTCTTACCGATCATATACACGAACTCCCCTTTGTTGACTTGCAGGTTCACATCACTCAATATCAGACTACCACCCTGATAAATATTGGCCCCTCTTAATGATACTATCGGTGAGTCGCTCATCGGCTTTTGTAAGATTTGAACAAATATACCCTGTTAGACCGAACTATAATAAAACAGGGGACAGATAGTTACCTGTCCCCTGCAAATAAATTTAACAACAATTACTTGATGCCCAACTTAGCCTTTACAAAAGGCATAATATCGTCAGATGGTTTTGCATGTAGCAAAGCACCTGTGCTTGAGTCGAAGATGTAGTCGTAACCTTTTTCTGTAGCAACCGCTTTGATAGCGCCATCGGCCTTATCAAGTATCGGCTTCAACAGGTCTTGTCTTTTCTTCTCAACTTTCTCTTGTGCGTTTTGGTTGGTGCTCTCGATACGAGCTTCAAGATCTTTGATCTCTTTTACTTTGACCTCTTTCATGGCATCGGTCATTGTCTTTTCTTGAGCTTGGTACTCCTGCACTTTCTTTTCATACTCTTTGCCCATGCCTTGCAGTTGGTCCTGATATTGTTTGGCATAAGCCTGAATGTCGGTTTCTGCTTTAGCCACATCAGGCATTGCTTGCAAAAGCTCAGCGGAGTTGATATGTCCGAATTTGGTTTGAGCAAATGTAACGTTACTTACAAGTACAACACAGACAAGAATGAATACTAACTTTTTCATATTAAAATTTAAACCTTTGAGTTTTAGAGGTTGCAAAATAAATGCCATTATTTGTTTATTCCAAGCGATTTTAACACTTCATCGCTTTTATCAAGTTTGGTATTGAAGTAAAACACTGATACTCCGCCCGATTTGTCCAGTACAACATCGTAAGCGCGAGAGTCTGCATACTTCTGTACTGCATTGTATACTTTGTCTTGTATCGGCTTGATGAGTTTCTGACGCTCCTTGAACAGATCACCCTCATAACCAAAGCGTTGCTTCTGCAAAACCTTTACCGATTTTTCTTTTTCAACTATCTCATCTTCACGCTTTTTACGCATATCGTCAGATAGCATGGCGCGCTCCGCTTGGTATGTTTTATACATACGGTCCACATCCATCATAAGATTGTCAATTTCTTTTTGCCAAGATTCAGACATGTTGTCCAACTTGGTTTGCGCATCCTTATATTCGGTGATATTGTCCAATATGTACTTGGAGTCTATCACACAATAGCGCTGAGCATTGGCTGTAATGGTTATCGCAGATAACAGAAACAGAATGACAAATATCCTTTTCATAATATTCGAGTTTAATAATCTTTATTAATCCGGTTCGAAGCCGAGCATGAAGGTAAAGTTGGCTATATCCTTCAACTTGGTCACACCGGCAGCCTTATTATAACGGTCGAACCCTACACCGTAGTCTAAACCAAGCAAACCAAACATCGGCAAGAATACACGAATACCCATACCTGCCGAACGGTTAAGTTTGGAAGGGTTGTATTGTTTGAAGTCAGGCCATGCATTGGCTGCTTCCACAAACATCAAACCATATATGGTGGATGTAGGACTCAACGAGAACGGATACCTTACCTCTGCGGTGTATTTGTTGAATATGGTTGCATTGGAAGAGTATGGTCCCCTGTACCCTCTGTGAGCAATGATATCGCGACCTACAAAGAAGTTCTGACCACTCAAACCGTCACCACCTACTTGGAAACGCTCAAACGGAGCGAAGCCTATGTCAGGATTGTAGTATCCCATGAAACCGTACTTGGTGGCAAACTTGAATACCATCTTACCTACTATACTCTGATACCACTCACCCGTAAAGCGATACTTATGATATTCTATCCACTTATACTTTTCGCTGGCTGTAGCGGTTGAGTAATCGTCGCCTGAAAACCTGCTGTATGGTGGTGTGAACTGGAATGTAAAGTTGATGTTGGAACCACTCCTCGGATACAAAGGTGCATCCACTGAATAACGTGCCAATACCAATTTCAAATACAAGTTGTTACTTGGTCCATTGTCAAAGCCTGTACCTTGTATCAATTCAAAAGCCTTCAACTTAAAGTTTTGATAGTTGACACCGGCAGTGAAGATGAAGTTATCATCAGGCCATTTAACACGACGGCTTATAGACACCCCTCCACCCAACACTCTCATGAATGATGCATTCGGATCGCTGGCTGTTGAGTTGTTGAACTTGCTGTACAAGAAGTTTGTGGTAAGTGCATTCGGCTTCTTACCACCCAACCATGGTTCAGTGAACGAGAAGTTCAATGAGTTATAGAAACGTCCGTTTGACTGATAGTTTACAGAGAACTTCTGACCATCACCAACAGGTAGTGGATCCCAGAACTTCGGCTTCAATATATTACGTAGTGAGAAGTTGTTGAACGTAACACCGACGTTTCCGTAGAAGCTGATACCACCACCGAAACCTGCCGACAATTGCAACTGGTCGTTGGACTTTTCAACCACTGTATATTCTATATCAACCGTACCGTCTTCTTGGTTCGGTTTTGGTTGTATACCTATTTTCTCTTGATCGAAGAAACCAAGGTTGGCAATCTCACGTTGCGAACGGATAAGGTCAGTACGACTGAACTTGTTGCCCGGCAATGTTCTCAATTCACGACGAATAACGTGTTCGTTCGTGCGGAAGTTACCGGTAATGTCTACATTCTTGATCGTCGCTTGAGGACCTTCAGTTATACGCATCTCATAGTTGATGGTATCGCCCATTATCGATATCTCCACAGGGTCCACATTGAAGAACAGGTAACCATCATCCATGTACAAGCTACTGATGTCGGCACCACCCTCAGGACTCAATTGTCTACCAAGGCGAGTCTCCAAAAGGTCGAGGTTGTACACGTCACCTCTCTTAATGCCCAATATTTTGGTCAAGAACTCACTTGAGTATTTGGTATTTCCTTTCCATGTGATATCACCGAAGTAATATTGGCTACCCTCACGTACCTTGATATCTATATTGATATTACCATCAGGCAGTTTATATATTGTATCTGCTATTACAATGGCGTCTCTATGTCCAAGTGAATTGTAGTATGCTATCAAAGACTGTTTATCAGCCTCAAATTTCTTTTCGTTGAATTTGGAAGACGAGAAGAAGCTGAACCTCATATATGGGTTAAGCGCATCCATGGTTTTGGAAGGTGAAAGAAAATTGAATTCCTTCATGTAATTACTGAAAGAACGCTCGTCTTTATCATACATACTGACTCTGTCAGCAGGATAAAAACTGATACGAGACATCTCTTTGGTACCCTTCATCGTTCTTTTCAAACGAGTATCGTTGGCAATGGTATTACCCGCGATGTTCACCTGATTGATCTTCGTCCTGTTGCCTTTGGCTATATCGAATGTAAGTATGATGGTGTTTACCGATACTGTATCCACCCATTCTTTCACCGATACTGTTGCATCGTTGAAACCCTTTTCGGAATAGTACTTGTTTATTCTGACAATGGCATCTTTCTTGGTAGCCTCAGTTACCACACGCCCCTTTATAAGACCTATTTTCTTTTGCAACTCTTCTGCCTCAGACTTTCTGATGCCTTTAAAGTTGTATTTACTCAAACGAGGACGCTCCTCCACATGAATATCAAGGAATATTTTATCGCCAATGAACTTGGTTGCGGATATACTGATATCTGAGAACAAGTCTTGCTTCCACAAATTGCGGATGGCTCTTGTAACCTTTTCGTCTGAAGGCACTGTGAGTTTATCACCAACAGCCAAACCCGATACAGTTATCAAAAGGTCGTTGTCCAGAAACTTGGTACCTGATACAGTAATACCACCGATCGTATACTCGTTTGATTTGGAGGCTACGGGTGTTGAAGAACGTTGGTCTTGCAACATCTTCCCGATACCGCGGGCACTGTCACTCGATGAAAGTTGTGCAAACGCATCTCCTCCAAAGAACAGAAAGCATATGGTAGTGAAAAATAAATTACGCGAAGTGGTATTAAACATGCCGGGTTAAATTCTTTTGTATTTGCTCACTTGTTTTGCCAAACCTGCGCTCACGCTGTTGATAGTCCTGTATTGCCAGCAGCAAATTTTCTCTCCTGAAATCGGGCCAATGCACCGGTGTGAAATACAGTTCGGCGTAGGCCAGTTGATATAATAAATAGTTGCTAATCCTGTGCTCCCCACTTGTACGTATCATCAATTCGGGATCGGGAAAAGCCGATGTAGTCAAATATTTTGCAAACTGCTCGTCATCCAGGCTGTCTATATCAGCCTTACCGCTCTGCACATCAACAGCAAACTTCTTTGCCGCTTCCATTATTTCCCAACGTGAGCTGTAACTGAGTGCCAAAATGAGATTAAGACCAGTATTCATCACCGTCATTTCGACAGCTTCGTTCAGCTCTTTTTGACAAATGTCGGGCAGACTCAAAAAATCGCCAATCACATGCAGCCTCACATTGTTCTTCTTCAACTCCTCAACTTCTTTTCTGATGGTGTTGACCAACAACTCCATCAATGCATTCACTTCTTCTTGTGGGCGATTCCAGTTCTCTGTTGAGAATGCGTATAAGGTAAGATACTGGACACCTATCTCGCCACAGGTATTGACGATGTCACGAACGCTGACAACACCTTCATGATGTCCGTACACGCGATCTTGACCGCGCTCTTTGGCCCATCTTCCATTACCGTCCATTATGACGGCAATATGTTGAGGTATCCTGCTTTTATCAATAGAATGTAGTGTGTCCATTCGTCACCTATAACGCTTAGTACTAATAAAGGTGTGCAAAGGTACAAAAATAGAAGGTAGTACTATGTATCAAAATATGTGAGAGTTGGTTTAACTCGACTTTAACTGCAAAAGGCTGTTTCACCACGCTTATTAACATTTTATTTCATATCTCATCGGCTGATTATTGAACAGTTAACCTTGGTTCTCCGGTTTTTTGAATAAATTAGGGTTCACTCTTCAAGTTATGGTCACAAATCTCAGCGAAAACAACTCGATATTATCCAAATGGATAAAGGAAATAAGAGATGTAAACATCCAACAAGACCGTATGCGTTTCAGAAGAAATATGGAGCGCATCGGTGAAGTTGCGGCATATGAACTCAGCAAACATCTAGTCTATACAGACAAATCGGTTGAAACACCACTTGGCGAGGCACAAGTGTCTGATTTAGAATGCATTCCGGTAGTTGCCACCATATTGAGAGCAGGTTTGCCCATGCATCAGGGTATCCTCAACTATTTTGACCGTGCCGACAATGCCTTTATAGCGGCTTACAGGAAGCACCATAGGGATGGTTCTTTTGAAATAGAGCAACATTATGTGACCTGTCCAGATATCGGCGGAAGGCCTCTCATTATAGCCGACCCTATGATTGCCAGCGGTTCATCCTTGGTTTTGGCTCTGAAATCGTTGACAGAAGAGCAAAAACCGACTCAAATCCACGTTGTTTCGGCCATTGCCTGCACGGTGGGCATCGAATTGATAAAGAGGAAGTTTCCGGAGGCATATGTATGGGCGGGAGCCATAGATGACGAATTAACTGCAAGAGGATATATCGTACCCGGGCTTGGGGATGCCGGAGACCTGTCATTTGGAGAAAAGAATCAATCCTAACCCCAACTAAATAAATATGTTACCTGTCTTGCATAATAATAGAAATTGGCTTATTTTGCCTTCACAAACCATTAATAAAAAGTTTACCCAGATGAAGAAATTATTATTAGGAGTAGGCGCGGCGATGATTTTCACGACTTCAGCTATGGCACAAGATGCTCACTTTACACAGTATTTTGCGTCACCGTTGACACTGAACCCTGCATTGACAGGCCTTACTCAATGTGATGTAAGATTAGCAGCAAACTACCGCTCTCAGTGGTCAAGCGTTTCTTCCAATCCTTACATTACAGGAACATTATCTTACGACATGGCAACCATGAAGGGTTCGTTGGGTAATGGCGATGCTCTTGGTATAGGCCTTTTGGGTTTATTTGACCGTTCGGGTTTGGGAGGTCTTCAAAACATAACCGTAGGACTTTCTCTTGCATACCATAAAGCACTTGGTTACGAAAAGCAACACACTCTTTCGTTTGGTTTGCAAGGAGCATTGGTTCAGAAGTCTCTTGATTTCACCAAACTGCAATTCGAAGATCAATTCAACCCTTCAACCGGTACTGCAAGCGGTACAACAGGTGAAGCGATAGGTAACGCGGATCTTACATATCCTGACTTCAACGCAGGTCTTATGTACTCAGGCCGCATCACAGAACATGCAACTGCATATGTTGGTTTCTCTTACTACCACTTGACTCAACCTGTTGAGACATTCCTTAACGGTACTAACAAAATCAACTCTCGTTATACAGGATATCTTGGTGGTTCATTCGACCTGAATGAAAACATCGTACTATACGCAAGTGCTTTGTATCAAAGCCAAGCTTCTGCTCAAGAGATCATGGCGGGTGCTGCAGTAGGTTTCGTATTGAATCCTGGTTATGATAAAGAATTCTCTAAGAAAACAATCTTCTACTTAGGTGGTTGGTACCGTTATGCTGATGCTTTGGCTCCTTATATCGGTTTCGAGTGGTCTAAGATGAAGTTGGGTCTTAGCTACGATGTAAACGTATCAAGCTTCTCTCCTGCCACTAACGGTAACGGTGCTTACGAAGTATCATTGATATTCAACGGTTGCATCAACAAGCGCGATGCTCGTCCGACTTACAACTTTGCTTGTCCTAAGTTCTAATCAGAACTTCATACAATACTTAAAAGGGTAGCGTAAGCTACCCTTTTTTATTTACAAGCCTTTTCCTTTGCTGACGTATGGATTGTCTTTTATAGAGAATCGATATGGCGCATAAGCATCTTCTTCTGCATAATCTACTCCTACCCTTGTACCTATTTTTATGTCCTTAGGCCTCACTTTCACTCCGGTATCTTCTATCGTAATAGAACCTGATAGCAGACTCAAGCCCGTATGTATCGTTTTAATGCCCAACGCTTCACTAAGTGCTCCGGGCCCGGCAGTGAGGTTCGGAATCCGCTTTGCTTTCTTTTTGCGCGATAACATCACTTCTACACCCTCTATCGGCTCCACTCCTCGTATCAGTACCGCATGTGGCACATCTTCCACATTCGTAACCACATTGAACAAATGATGTATGCCGTAGCACAGGTACACATATGCAGTCCCACCCTGCGCATACATAGTCTCAGTACGTGCGGTTCGTCTACCGCCATAAGCATGTGATGCTTTATCGGTTATTCCCGCATAAGCTTCAGTCTCTACAATGATACCGGATGTGACCACTCCATCGATAACTGTCACCAACTTTTTACCAAGCAGCTCCTTTGCTATTTGCACCACATTCTTTCGCGTATAAAAACGCTCAGGTAAAATCATAACTACAATTTACAACAGGATACCGATTGTTAAACATTGATGTATTTTTACCTTCTATGGCAGGCAAAGGAAAGCTCTACATGATACCCATACCGATAGCCGAGGATGCATTGCAAACGCTCAGTCCCGAGATATTGGAGGTAACAGGACGTATAAAACATTTTGTGGCGGAGAACGTACGTACCGCAAGACGTTTTCTTAAATCGATACATCCGACACTTGTCATAGATGAACTATCGTTTTCAGAGATCGACAAGCATCAAGGGCCTGACATAGTTACATTCAAAAACTGGCTAAAAGCAGGACACGAGATAGGCATCATGAGCGAAGCAGGTTGCCCCGGCATTGCAGACCCCGGCACCAAATTGGTGAAGGTGGCTCACGAAAACAATGTAGAAGTCATTCCGTTGACAGGACCCAATTCGATAGTACTCGCATTGATGGCATCGGGACTGAACGGGCAAGGATTCAGCTTCAACGGCTACTTACCGATGAAAGACCCACAACGAAGAGATAAAATAAAACACCTGGAACAAGAGTCTAAAAAAGAGAGGCAAACTCAAATATTCATTGAGACTCCTTACAGAAACAAAACATTGTTTGAAGAATTATTGAGGCATTGTAACGGGCATACGCTGCTTTGTATCGCACAGAACATTACCGCCAAAGATGCATTCATCAAAACACAAACAATAAACAATTGGAAAAAAGACATTCCTAAATTGGAGAAACAACCCGCGGTGTTTCTGATACTCGCTTAGTATCGTAGAATGTCGGGAGCTTCAATACTTATTATCTCGTCGACTATATACTGTCCCTTCTCTTCGTTCTTTACGTTGTAGTTGTCGCCACGCCAAGGCAAGGTTCTACGGTATTGCACATAATGCAACTTTACTCTTTGTCCCATACATTGCTCCAAAGAGTCGGCCAATGCAATATCCACCACACTGAAATAAAAGTATTGAGCGTTGAAAGTACTGTTGCGTTGTCCAAAACCCAACTGTATCATTTCTCCCTCGTAGGTTTTGAAGAAGTTGCCCTTACGAGAGAATTTTTGAAGCACACCTTCCCTGTATCCGTCGCTGTATGGGTTGTAATAGTACCAATAACTATAACCTACAACGGATAACAAAACTATCAAGAGGGAAAAGAATATTATTCTTCGCATTCTGTTAAGTTACAAATCTACATTATAAAGTTAGTGCATTTAACGAGTTAACGTAAGCATAATTCTACCTTACGGTCCTACCCTTCCAACTGTATACACCTATGGCACCGAAGAAACCGGCCAGTACAACATACAACATATGCACAGGTTCAAACAAAGGGAAAAGCAACAACTGCCTTTGCTTTTTGAAGAAACGAGCAACAGGCATAAGATATATCAATTCCGAAACCAGCTTAAGAACAAACATCATAAACAAAGGCTGCAAGTATATGCTGTTGGAAACAGACAACAACGCAATTGTAACGAACAACAGGTTATAGATGTATGCAAAGGCCAAAACATAAGTCAGCTTCTTATCATCGTACTTACCCGACTTGGATGCCCAACGAACACGTTGCCCGAAGAATCCCGCCCAATCAGGCTGTGGTGCTGTTGAAACTATCACCTCTTCGGATTTCAAGTAAGAAATACCTGTGGGATAACGCTTCTTCAATTTCATCATCAACAGGTAATCATCTCCTGATGCTATATGATCGATACCATCATAACCTCCTACTTCGTGATACGCCACCTTATCAAATGCAAGGTTGGCACCATTACACATATTGCCCAAATTCATTTGGTAAGATGCTACTGTGATGCCTTGCATACTCATAAAGTCCAGTGACTGAAATGTCTCCACAACAGAACCATTTGATGTAAAATCCACAGGCATTATTACCAACTTGGAATTTTCTCTTTGATATAGTGCGGCAATATTCAACAACCAATTTTCTTTGGCGATACAATCCGCATCTGTTGTTACTATCAAGTTGCCTTTGGCTTTGGCAATACCGCAAGACAGTGCTCGCTTTTTGTATGCATTGGTCACTTCTTTGGCATCCAACTCATCTTCCAGATTGATGTAGTGTATATTATTACGAAGAAGGCTCTTCACAGAGTCTGCTGTACCATCTGTGGAATGGTCGTCAACCACTATTATCTCATATAGCTCTTCGGGATAGTTTTGTCTGCGTATTGCCTCTATGCATGAGCCGATGTTATCCTCTTCATTACGAGCAGGTATTATCACCGATATACTTGTTTGGGCACGAAAGCCGGGCTTTGGTTTGAAATAAGCCTGCCTACCCCAACCGGCTCTGTATATGAGCATGAGTACAGCATATATCAAGGACAATACGATACCTATGTAAGCTAAGACCGGCATATTCGGCACGCAAGATACACATATGAAAATGCATTTGTAGAAATAGCCCTATTTACCTGCAAATGAGACAAATAGGCTAAGATAATTTAACACCAGTTAAGCACTGTTTTTAGTAACTTCAAATAAAAGCGCCGTTATGGAAACAAGTAAAGCTACAACGTTAACCGGTGGTGGTTTCTTGGTGAGTGAGTTTACTCCGGAAAACACATTTACTCCCGAAGATTTCAGAGAAGAACAGAAGATGATAGAAGAAACTTGCGATGAGTTTCTAGACAAAGAAGTGATTCCACTTTTAGCGGAAATAGATGCACAAAAAGAAGGATTGATGCCCTCTCTTTTAGACAAGGCAGGAGAGCTTGGTTTACTCGGCGCATCATTTCCGGAAAAGTACGGCGGACTTGGAGAGAACTTCGTAACGGCTACACTCATCAATGAAGCATTGGGGGGTGGTCATTCTTTCGCTGTGGCTATGGCTGCACATAACGGAATCGGGTCTCTGCCCATACTCTACTTTGGTACAGAAGAGCAGAAACAGAAATACATACCAAAACTTGCTACGGGCGAACTGAAAGGCGCTTATGCTTTGACAGAACCCAACTCAGGCTCTGATGCTTTGGGTGCGAAAACAACAGCGAAACTTACTGATGACGGTAAACACTACCTTATCAACGGGCAAAAGATATGGATAACAAACGCGGGGTTTGCGGATGTATTCACCGTTTTCGCCAAAATAGATGGGGAACAGTTTACCGCATTCATCGTTGAACGAGGAACAGAGGGACTAAGCTTCGGAGAGGAAGAACATAAAATGGGCATCAAAGGGTCCAGTACCAGACAAGTATTCTTTGAAGATTGTAAAATCCCTAAAGAAAATATTTTAGGCGAAATAGGTCGTGGTCATATCATTGCGTTCAACATCTTGAACATCGGCCGCCTTAAGCTTTGCGCAGCCGCTCTTGGCGGAGCCAAACGTGCGATGAATACCTCATTGAAATATGCGGTGACAAGAGAGCAATTCAAAACTCCCATTGCCAACTTCGGTGCCATACAGCACAAGCTTGCCGAAATGACGATACGCACATTTGCTACTGAAAGCTCATTGTACAGAACTGCAAAGTGGATAGCATTGAAAGAAATAGAGTTGGCAGAATCGGGCAAAAAAGAAGAAGAGACACTGTTGGGTGCAGCAGAAGAATATGCTATAGAGTGCGCCATGTTAAAGGTTATCGGTTCGGAATGTCTTGACTATGTTGTGGACGAGGGTGTACAAATACACGGTGGTAACGGTTTCTCCGACGAATACAATATTTCCCGCTCATACAGAGACAGCCGTATCAATAGAATATTTGAAGGGACCAATGAAATAAACAGACTCCTCACACTGGATATGTACTTGAAACGCGCCATGAAAGGCCGTATCAACCTAATGGCTCCTGCCATGGCTGTACAAAAAGAATTAATGGGTATACCTGAATTCGGAGATGACAGCGAACCATTCGCGGCTGAATTGAAAGCAATTGCCAACTTCAAAAAAGCAATATTGATGTGTGCAGGCGCAGCAGTGCAGAAGCTGATGATGAAGATAGAGCAAGAGCAAGAACTGCTGATGTACATAGCCGATATGTTGAACGATACCTTTATGGCGGAAAGTATGCTCATGCGTACCATGAAGATGAAACAAAACAACAACCCTGTGGCTGATGCTGCATTGGACGCCACACGTACATTCATAGCAGATGCGGCAGACCGTATCAACCATTCGGGTAAAAATGCTGTGAACGCCTTTGCAGAAGGAGACGAGCAACGTATGATGTTGTTGGGTATCAAACGCTTCACCAAAGTACAAGCATACAATACAAAAGACGCACGTAGAAGAATAGCCGCCAAAATGATGGAGAAAAACGGTTATATCTTCTGATGAAACGTGCAAATAGATTTTGAATGACCTATTTTAGCCATGAATAGGGATATTAAAGTCATGTCACAGTTGGAACAGTTCACAGAAGCAATCATAAAAGGTTACACCTTTAAAGGAGACTCTTTTCGTTTGGGCAGCGCAATGCTGAACGGAGAAGTGATAACAGATGCCAAAATAGAAGTACCACTACGTACATTGAATCGTCATGGTCTGATAAGCGGAGCCACCGGTACCGGTAAAACAAAGACGTTACAAGTATTGGCGGAAGCATTGAGTGATGCGAGTGTACCTGTATTGTTGATGGACATCAAAGGAGACTTGAGCGGGATAGCCGCACCAAGCCCCGGACATCCTAAAATTGACGAACGAGCAGCGCTTCTTGGTATCGAATACACTCCGAGTAAATATCCTGTAGAACTGTTAAGCCTCAGCGAAGAGCAAGGCGCACGTCTCCGTGCTACTGTCACAGAGTTTGGACCTGTATTACTCTCTAAAGTATTAGGGCTGAACAGTACACAAGAAAGCATACTCGCAATGCTCTTTAAATACTGTGACGACAACGGACTTGCGTTACTTGACCTTAAAGACCTGCAAAAAACTTTGCAATGGGCTGCCAACGATGGAAAAGATAAACTGAAGGATGAATACGGAAGTATATCCACAGCATCCGTCGGTACCATCATGAGAAAAGTGATAGAGCTGCAGCAACAAGGAGCAGACCAAATATTCGGAGAGGCTTCGTTTGAAGTGGACGACCTGATGCGTGTATCAGATGACGGGCGTGGCATTGTCAACATCTTACGTGTTACAGATATACAAGACAAGCCAAAACTATTCTCCACCTTCATGTTGCAACTTCTTTCTGAATTGTATGCAACCATGCCTGAAGAAGGAGACCTAGACCGACCCAAGTTGGTGATGTTCATCGACGAGGCACATTTGATATTTGACGATGCCAACGAAGTTTTGGTAGACCAGTTGGAAACAATTGTAAAGCTGATACGTTCAAAAGGTGTGGGTGTATTTTTCTGCACGCAAAACCCTACCGATGTACCCGCAGCGGTACTCAGCCAATTGGGCATGAAAGTTCAGCATGCGTTGAGAGCCTTCACCGCAAACGACCGCAAAGCCATCAAACAAACGGCACAGAACTATCCGCTAAGTGACTTTTACGATACGGAGGAGATAATCACACAAATGGGGATAGGGGAAGCGCTTGTAACATTGCTTGATGAAAAAGGCCGTCCTACTCCACTTGCAGCTGTTATGCTTTGTCCGCCACGCTCAAGAATGGATGTTTTGGATGATAAGGAAATCAATGACTTGGTGCGTCAATCGAAATTGGTAGACAAATACAATAAAGTAATAGACAGAGAGAGCGCCTACGAAATTCTCTCCGAGAAAATGGAGTCTGCCAAAGAGGAGGCTCCCGAACGCAAAGTGAGAAAAGAGAAAGAAGAGGACAGCATGATAGAGAAGTTAGGCAAGAACACAGTTGTAAAAAGTGTCCTGCGCACAGCAGGAAACATCATTGTAAGAAGCTTGTTAGGCTCACTCGGGGTAAGCACTACTACGAGACGCAGAAAGAAGAATTACTTTTAGTATTTCTACCAATCATCTTTAGCTTCTTCCTTCTTATCGTTTATTATAGCATCGTGCATGATGGCTATAACAGCTGACAGTTTCGTATCTGCTTCCTCAATAAGATAGGCGTTCATTTTCTTTTTCTTCTTATCATACACATCAGCATAGCTGTCGGACTTCGTCACCATTCTATCTCCTTGATTTAGCAAGACACGATAAAAAATGTTGTCTACCCTAACTTTATAACGTCCTTCTTTACACCAAACATGATACTTGAAATTGCAATAGCCTTCTTGTATAGCTTGAGTCACAAAGCTTTTCTGATCGATCTTAATCGTACCGTTATTTACAATGCTTAGCTCTTCGTCGTTGAACTCGATATTCTTATCAACAGTTTTCATGTTGGCCAATATCCACTTCTTGGCACGCTCGTAAATAACTTTATCGAATAATCCTTTGGCTTCGATCACTTCTTCGAAATAGTAATCGTTACTAACTTCATCATGTTTAATGGAAAAAGCTTGCTGTGCATAGGCATTAACAGAAACAAGCACAGATGCAATAAGGGTCAATAGTATATTTTTCATAAGTATTATTTGAACCAAATATAGGAAATGTTAGTCATCCCTCAACTCCTTTCCTGTAAGGTCGAGAAATACATCTTCAAGGTTTGCCTCCTTAACAGCTTTGGGCCTTGTAAAACCTTTTGCCACCAAATTATCTATCAACTTATCCGGACTATCTTGAGCGATTATCTGTCCCGCATCCATAATAGCAACTCTATCACATAGCTCCTCTGCCTCATCCATATAGTGCGTTGTGATAACAACCGTCGTGCCTTGTTCTCTGACACGTTTGATAAGGTCCCAAAGATTACGTCTGGCTTGCGGGTCCAGTCCTGTGGTCGGTTCATCCAAGAACACAACCTTAGGCTCGTTTATTAGAGTGGTGGCTATTGAGAACCTTTGCTTCTGTCCTCCTGAGAGTTGTTTGAATTTGTTTTTGGCCTTCTCCTCCAAGTTAACCGTAGCTAACAGTTGCATCGGGTCTACATGCCTGTTGTACATTCCGGCAAACAGCTTGATTATTTGCACAAGGTTCAGGTTCGGATAGAACCCGGCCGCCTGAAGTTGTACACCGATTATCTTCTTAATGGCTTGAGGATTCTTATCGAGGCTCTTGCCATCAACAATTATCTCTCCCGAAGTTTTCTTCCGCAACGTTTCAATGATCTCAAGCGTAGTGGTTTTCCCTGCACCGTTGGGACCCAACAATCCAAAAATCTCACCTCGCTCAACTTCAAAGCTTAAGTTGTTGACAGCAGTAAAGTCATCGTATTTTTTTACAAGCCCTTTTACACTTATAATAACCTCGCTCATAAAATTCAGTAACAATAATTATCTGGTGTAGTGAACTTGTTTTGATGCAGGAGGACGGTAGTAGTCTTTTTCTCTGGCATTCATTGTTTGATTGATGCGCTCCGCATTACGAATACTATCAGCCTTGGTAATGTATATATCCTTGTGGTAGATCAAATCGTCCACCTGATATTCTTCAATTCTTTTCAATTGTCCGCTTTGCTCATCATAGTACCTCCACAAACCGTGACGTACTGTTCCTCTCGATGATTTTACGGCAACCAACTCTTGCCTTCCTGATACAGGATCTTCCACCATGATGGTATCCACTTCCCTATCGGGATTCAACCCCCTGTACTGCCCCAAACAAACCAATTGGCCTTTTACGAAATACTTCACTTCACCATCCAGCACATCGAACTTATAGTTCTCAATGGATACCAAATCGTAGGCATAATCCATTTTGTACCATGCACCCATCTTATCTCCGTGTTCATAGTTTCCGAACTCGGTATAAGACGGCTCTCCCATACGCTCAGGCTCGGAATTCATCCACAAGCCGTGGCGTTTTCCCTTATTGTCAAGTTTGTTCAACTCAACATTGTGAGGTTTATCCGCCTTATGCTTTTGAGCATATGTTGGAGACATTGCGAACAGCAATGCAAAAACCAATATTATTCGATTGAAATTCATTTATAGTTTATACCGAAAAAGAGGTACCGCATCCGCATGTACTGCTGGCATTCGGATTGTTGAACACAAAACCGCGCGCATTCAGTCCTTTTTGAAAATCCACCTCAATACCGAAAAGGTATATGCTATGGGCTTCTTTCATTATCACCGGTATACCCTCTATATCGTAAACGGTATCGTCGTCCTCTTTATTATCAAAACCCAGTACATATGTCAAACCGGAGCAGCCCCCGCCTTTGACACCCACACGCAAATACTGACCGTCTTCATAACCCTCGTGTTCACTTATCAATCGCTTCACCTCCGTTATTGCACCCGCCGTCAACTTCACCGGAGCATTTATTGCAGTTTCCATTATATATTACAATTTTAATACAAAGTTACCCTGTTAGGCCGCCGTATCCAAATAAAGAAGCCTTAAGAGCCTATTTGCCATCTAAATATATTGAAAAGAAAGGTATACCCGTTTGTAACCGAACATTTTTATATTTGCCATTCGCAAAACGAATAAATTATGAGCGAGTCAGTAGATATGATATTAGACGATGCCAGAGATCACATGAAAAAAGCAATCAGGCATCTTGAGACAGAACTTAGCCGTATACGCGCCGGTAAGGCCAACCCTCAAATATTGGACGGTATACATGTAGACTACTACGGTAGCTCCACTCCACTCAACCAGGTGGCCAATGTTACAACACCGGATGCGAAAACCATCACCGTACAACCGTGGGAAAAGCAAATGTTGGGCGATATTGAGCGTGCCATCATAGCATCCAACATAGGATTGAACCCTCAAAATGATGGAGAAATAATAAGACTTTACTTACCGCCACTTACAGAAGAGCGCAGGAAAGAATTGGTTAAGCGTGTAAACGCCGAGGGTGAACATTCGAAAGTATCCATTCGTAATATTCGACGCGATGCGATAGAACAGATCAAAAAGCTGCAAAAGGATGGATTGAGTGAAGATGCAGCGAAAGATGCAGAAGGCGATGTTCAGGGAATGACCGACAAGCACATTGCAATGATAGACCAGCACTGCAAAGACAAGGACAAAGAAATAATGACCGTATAATAAGAAAGCCGCTCAATGAGCGGCTTCTTTATTTGACTTTACCCATCTTCAATATTTTCTTGAACTCCGCCGCGCTGACTTTACTTACGGACAATCTTGCAAGCCTTACCAATTCCATTTCAGCAAGTGCAGGTTCTGCTTTGATTGCAGCCAACGTTACCGGCTCAGGGACAGATTTTACCGGTTTTATATCAACAACCACCCAGTTCGTATCATCGGTTGTTGGGTCTTGATAAGCGGTTTTAATCACTTCGGCTATACCCACTATCTCTTTACCCTCGTTGCTGTGATAAAACAACACCTGGTCTCCCTTCTCCATTTCTTTCATATTGTTTCTGGCGGCATAGTTGCGTACACCATCCCAAAAGGTCTTCTTGTCCTTCACAAATTGTTCCCAACTGTACTTGAAGGGTTCTGACTTCATCAACCAGTATTTCATATCAATCGTTTATATCGTTAGTAAAGTTATTTGTCTCTTTGCAACAAGTAAGAAGCCAACTCGAACAACGGTTGCTTATGTGCATCACTCACCTCAATTTCTTCCAAGTTGCTAAAGGCCATATCCGAATAGCTTTGTACAGCTTGTCTGCAATGCTTGTCTGCACCTGTTGCTGTATATAATGCCAACATATCCCCTATCTTATTGTCGTTGTCGGTTTTCAAGAGCTTATCAAGCTGTGCTTTCTGCTCGTTGTTTGCAGCCTCAATTGCTTTCAACAACAAATAGGTCTTCTTGTTCGCTTTTATGTCTCCCCCATTCTGTTTGCCTAACTTGTCGGTCTCTCCAAATGCATCCAAATAATCGTCTTGCAGTTGGAATGCAATACCCAAGTTCTTTCCGAACTCATATATCTTATCGGCATTGTCTTCGCTCGCACCTCCTAGTATTGCTCCTATCTTAAGACTGCAAGCCAACAATACGGATGTTTTCAAAGCTATCATATGGATATACTCGTCAATGGTCACATCGTTCCTGATTTCAAAATCCATATCCAACTGTTGGCCTTCACAAACCTCGATAGCTGTTTTGTTGAACAACTTAAATATCTCAGGCAAATGATTTTTCACTTTGGCCAAATGCTCATATGCGTATATGCACAAGATATCTCCACTCAATATTCCTGCAGTCAGTCCATACTTGGCATGAATGGTCTCCTTGCCTCTGCGCAAAGGAGCTTTGTCCATGATGTCGTCGTGAACAAGTGTAAAGTTGTGAAACAGCTCTATCGCAGTGGCGGCATGCATAGCATCGTCACCTGCAGGTCCAAACATTTCATTACCCATCAAGCAAAGTGCCGGACGAACTCTTTTACCTCCGATACCCAAAAGGTATCTGCAAGGTTCATATAATCCTATCGGTTGTTCGGGGAAAAGTCCTGTATCCGAAAACCGTTGTTCCAATTGTTGTACAAAATCCGTGAACTTGTGCATCGACTATCTTTTGCGTCGTGTGTTTTTATTCGTGTATTTTTTCTGCATGGTAACCTTGCCCCTAACCCTGGGTTGAGCATCCAAAACCTCCAGCAAAGTAAAATCAATTTGCCTTTTTTCCAGATTGGTGGCCACTACCCGTATTTTCACTTTATCACCTATACCGAAACGCATACCCGTACGTCTACCCACCAATGCATACTCACCATCCCTAAGTTCAAATTCATCAATGTCTATCAAGTCTGATATGGGAACCATGCCCTCACATTTATGTTCGATGGTCTCTGCCCAGAAGCCAAAGCCGGCAACACCGCTGACAATCGCATCGAAATCGCCACCAATATACTCCTGCATGTATTCCACCTGCTTGTATTTGTTGGCGGCTCTTTCCGAGTCCATAGCATGTCGCTCTTGGTCGGAGCAGTGGCGGCACTGTTGTTCAAGATGCTTGATGGGTTTAATATCACCTGCCAAACACTCTGCCAAAATCCTATGCACCAACACATCCGGATAACGGCGAATAGGCGATGTGAAATGGCAATAATGCGCAAAGCCCAATCCGTAGTGCCCGATATTGTCTGTGGTATACACGGCCTTTGCCATAGTACGAATACCCAATGTTTCCAACACATGTTGCTCAGGCTTGCCATGTGCCAACTGCAACATCTCGTTAAACGACTGTGCAATTGCTTGAGGTGTATTCGTACTAAACTTGTGTCCGTATTGTGCGGCGAATGTGGTGAACACCTTCAGTTTATCTTCATCAGGTTCATCATGGACCCTGTACGGGAATGGCACAGGTTTGTCTTTGAATGTAACCGACGATACATACTCCGCCACTTTTCGGTTGGCCAATAGCATCAACTCTTCTATCAACTGATGAGCTTCTTTGCTTTCCTTTACCACAATACCTATCGGCTTGCCCTTCTCATCAAGTTTGAAACGCACCTCTTGAGACGAGAAATTTATCGCTCCTTTCGTGAACCTTTGCCTACGAAGCTCTTGAGCCATCTCGTTAAGTAGAAGTAATTCTTTGGAATGATCTCCCTCAGCCCCCTCTATTATTTCTTGAACATCTTCGTAAGTGAAACGACGTTTGGACCTAATAGCTGTTCTGCCCAACCAAGTATCCTTCACCTCTCCTTTCTTGTTTATTTTAAATACTGCAGAGAATGTATACTTATCCTCATCGGGACGAAGTGAGCATAGTTCGTTAGAGACTCTTTCCGGCAACATCGGCAAAACCCTATCCGGCAAGTATACACTTGTAGCCCTACGGTATGCTTCTTTATCCAATTCGGAACCTGCCTCCACATAATGGCTTACATCAGCAATATGTACACCCACTTCGTAATAACCACCTTTCAAAGTCTTTATGGAAATGGCATCATCAAAATCTTTTGCATCTACAGGATCAATTGTAAATGTCAACTCGCCACGCATATCTCTGCGATGCTTTACATCTTCATCGGAAACGCCTTCGGGAAAACGTGCCGCTATCTCCAATGCTTCGTCGCTAAAAGTGAGTGGGAAACCATTTTCCACCAATATGCCTTGCATGGCTATCTCATTGGCGGTTTCGTTCGTCAATATGCTGATTATCTCACCTACCGGATTTTTGGTATTGCCGGACCATTCCACAATTTTGGCTATACTCTTATCTCCATCCTTCGCTCCATTTAGCAGATGCAGCGGAATAAATATGTCAACGGGCATTTTATCGGAATCGGGAACGAGAAAAGCAAAATGCTTGTGCACTTCCACCCTTCCACTGAACTCGGATTGTTTTCTGCTTATGACTTCTTTTATCACGCCTTCAGGGCGAGCACCAAACTTTTTCCCTCTTGTGGAAACCTCCACACGTACTTCGTCACCGTTAAGTGCGTTCCTAATGTTTTCTCGCTTAACGAGCACATCCTTCTCCAACCCATCGACAATAACATAACCCAAGCCTGAGCGGGTAACTTCCAGCGTACCTTTGTACAGCTGCTTACCCGAACTGCTGACCTTCTTCTTCTTTTTCTTCGCCATAATACATCATATTGTTTTCGTTGATGGTTTGCTCCACATATTCTGATACAAACTTGTCGAACTTTGCAGCACCATCATACAGGAAAGACACTTGTATGGGTAGTACCGCTACAGTAACACCCCATTCTTTCATTTTTTGTGCATGAAGATGTAAACGTGTTGCATCTTTTTCCGTGGTCAAAATTATCTTTTCTTGCACATCCCAGTTATCATAAGCCGATTTTATTTCTTCCATATCACCACTAAGGAAGTAATGGTGGTCTTTATACGAAAGCACATGCACATCCGTCGCCAAAGATTCCAAATGCTGTATCAATGGTTGCGGCTTGGCGATACCACATACCAAGATGACACTCTTATTGTCTATACTCACCGTCTGGCGAGTAAACACATCGTATGCTGTACCGTAATCGATTTTTGTAAAGAACAGGTTCTGATGTGCGTGTGGAGCGATCTTTTGTTTTATCTCATCCGCTTGAGCCTCACTTAAATTCGGCGGACATTTTGAAACAATTATGGTATCTGCGCGCTTATAAGCACTTCTGTTCTCTCTCAAATTGCCCATCGGCAAAATCCTATCCGTATAAAAAGGCTTGGCATAGTCCGTAATAAGCATATTCAATCCCGGCTTTACTGAGCGGTGCTGAAATGCATCGTCCAACAAAACCACTTCAACATAAGGAGTCTTCTGAAGCAACATAGGTATACCTATCATCCTTTCTTCAGCCACACTCACCACAAGTTCAGGGAACTTCATATGGTACTGCATAGGCTCGTCACCAATCTTGAGTGCATTGGTTTCAAAATCCGCCAAAAGGAATCCTTGAGTTCTTCTTTTATAACCTCTACTCATGGTCGCAACACGATACCTGTATTGCAGCAAACGAATGAGATATTCTATATGAGGTGTTTTTCCAGTTCCACCGACAGACAAATTTCCCACACTTATCACCGGCACACTGAACTCGACACTGGAGAAAAAACCGCTGTCATAAAGCCTATTGCGCAACCACAACACAGCCCCATAGACCAATGCCAATGGATAAAGCAAAACCCTTACAACAGAAAAAATATAATACAAAAAATTATTACGCATGTTTCTTCCCTCTGATAATCAATGATTAAAGGTACGCACACAATATGAAACAGAATAAATAGACATGGCAATATATCATATTAAACAAATTGTTAAAAATATCTCCTTGTTTTTGTATATTTAATTACATAAATCAATCAATTTGCTCCATCTCGGCTATGCACGAAACCTTGTGTGTATGTTGTTCTTATTCTCAATAAGCAACATAAACAACCTGCATGCACAGCAAATTCCTTGTCCCCAAAATCTAGATTTCGAGCAAGGCACATTCGCCAACTGGCTGTTTTTTACCGGTAACTGTTGTCCTGTTGTCACACCTACATATTCAGGTGCAATTTTCGGCAGACATACCCTTATGTTTGGTCAGGCGTTTGATAGATACGGTGGGTTCCCGACCGTTGCACCGGGAGGAGGGATGTATTCTTTAAAGCTCGGTAACGACAGTGCAAGATGGCAAGCTGAGAGAGCCAGATATTATGTACAAGTACCTCAAGGACAAAATTCATACGCTTTGGTGTATAGATATGCCGTTGTTTTTCAGGACCCCGGACACGTACCTGCCGACCAACCCAAGTTTGAGGTTAACGTATATGACTCTGCGACAGGGAAAAAGATCGATTGTAACAACCACTTGTATGTGGCGTCATCCAACTTACCCGGATTTAAGCAGTCGACAGTAGACCAAACAGTTTATTATCGTGACTGGACAACGGCAACAATAGATTTCAATGGACTTGGCGGCCATACCCTTGCCATTGACTTTACTACAGCAGACTGCGGTCAGGGTGGACATTTCGGTTATGGATATCTAGACTTAAGCTGTGGCATGTACGAAGTATACAACATCAATTGCAAGCCAGACCCATCCATTACTCTGAATGCACCTCCGGGTTTCCAACAATACATTTGGATGGATACCGCTTTCGGACTGGTGTACGGATATAATGAGAGTATGACCATACCAACGCCGACAAAAACCATAAAATTCGCAGTGATACTGAAACCTTATGCAGGTTTTGGTTGCGATGACACGCTATACACAACGGTGAAACTATCCGAGCTGATAACACAAACATCAAGCGACACGATCATTTGTGAAGGCAGTACCGCAAAACTTGTGGTGAAAAGCAACAGCCTGGGCACGCCTCTTACTTATCAATGGACACCCGGCAACACACTTTCATGTTCTTTATGCGACAGTGCAATTGCCTGGCCGAAAACCACCACAAAATATTATGTGTCTGTATCTGATACAGCGGGTTGCCTAAAACGAGACAGTGTACTTGTTACAGTAAGAGATTCTGTAAATCCAAGTATCGTCTCCAATTTGGACTCACTTTGTGAATATGAATTTGTGGAAATAACCAATACAGCGCAAAACCCTGCTACTGCCGGATACTTCTGGGATCTCGGTGAAACCGGAGAAATACTGTCAGGATTCGGTACACAGAAGATAACGGCTGATTGGGTTCAGCCCGGAAAAAAACGCGTGATACTCAAGATCACCAATGAGGGATGTATAGAGCGTGATACGATAGACATATATGTAAAAGACAAGCCCGATGCCGTAATAACGGCTCCTACTGATGCTTGCTTGGGAGATACCGTGGTAATGACCACAAATCCTGAAAATGCCACCTACTATTGGCATGTGGATGATTATGACATACAAGACAGGCGCTATAAAGATGAGTATCGCATAGGATGGACAACCGTCGGAAAGAAAAAAATGGAACTGTTCTTATATAGCGACGATGGCTGCTATGACAGTACCACACATGAAATAGCGATACATGAGGTACCTGAAGCGAAAATAGAAAGTGACGACAATGATCTTTGCTCCGGCAAAAAGTTTGACCTTGCAACGAAAGAAGGAAGCAGATACAGTTATTCATGGACACCACCTCAATACTTCCTCGAAAACGACAGACCCGAAGTATCGGGCATAGCGGAAAGAACCGGTTATGTTTACCTGACTGTCATCAACCAGTGGCAGTGTACAGCACAGGACTCGTTTTTCATATATGCAGGACCATGCTGCGAAGTATTTATGCCCGATGCCTTCACACCTAACGGAGATGGGCGAAATGACACCTACCACCCTGTGGATATGCGCAGGAATGTGATGGTCTACTTCATGATAGTCAATCGATGGGGAGAAGTATTGTACGAAAGCAACATTGACGACGGACGTGGTTGGGATGGCATGTACGATGGCAAACCCGCGCCCACGGGCACATACAACTACTTATTGCGCTATTTATGTGACAATAGCGAAGAATTCTCCAAAAAGGGCAATTTCATCCTCATCAGGTAACAATTTTTTTACCGGTTTCGCCTAACCATAAGTTAATATTACCCGTCTATAACCCTGTAACAATCAATCTTAAAGCCACTCTTTTCTATGATACCTAAGAAATCCTTCGCTGTGATACTATTCCTGTTATTTACAGTACCGCTTACATCCTACGCAGACCACTGTGCCGGCGGCGAACTGGTATATGAATGGCTCGGGGGAAACACATATAAATTCACTTTCAAGTTTTACCGCGACTGTACGGGTGTTGCAGCATACAACACACACAACTTGTGCATATACAACAGTTGTACCCAAAACATGCAAACAAGGCAGATGCGGAAAATAGCCACCCTGCCTGATGGAAGACCGAACGGCTCACAAGTAAATGCAGGATGTCCCGGATATCCCAACAAATGCGATAACCGTACCGCAGTACTGCCCGGTTATGAAGAATGGTGGTATGTAGACTCTTTGGACCTCGGTGCCACTTGCGACACTTGGGTGTTCAGTGTAGGGGTAAGTGCAAGAAACCGGTCTCAAAACATGACAGGTGGATTATTGTATGTTGAAGCCACTTTGGACAACAGAAATTTCTCCGGAAACAACTCACCAAACTATACGGTAAAACCTGTTCCTTACGTCTGCCTCAATCAACAATACACATACAACAACGGTGCTGTTGATGCTGAGAAAGATTCACTGGCATACGAAGTGATATTACCATACGTGAGTGGCAATTGTAGCGGCACTCCAACAACTGCCAACTTGCAAGTAAAAAGTCCGCCGTTGGGCATACCCAACAACCCATTTCAAACAAACAACACGTACAGTATAAACGGATTGACCGGTAACATAACATTTACACCGGGTGAACTGGGGGCACAAACGACTGCTATAAGGGTAAAAGAGTTCAGAAATGGGAAGCTTGTAGGGAGTACGATGCGAGACATTCAAGTTCAAGTGTTGACATGTAATTCAACGACGACAAATGTGGATGTGGATACAACATCATTTTTCAATGTAACCTACAACAACGGCACTATTGAAGCTTGTGCAACAAGCACCATCGGCTTTTGCTATAAGACCTTAGCCGCAGATCCTACTGCAGTACTTGTAGTAACCGATAACAGTACATATGCCATGCCCGGGTCCACCACTTCATACACCAACTTATATACAGACTCTGTTCGTGGCTGCTTCACTTGGTCAACAACAGCAGCAGATACCGGCTTGAAAGTGTTGACGATCATTGTGAAAGATTCAACTTGTCGTGCACCGGGCATTGCAGTAACTCAAAGTTTCACACTACCTATTTTGCTAAAACCTGCGGAAATACCCAAAGTGACATCACCCCTAATATTATGTCAAAACACAACAGCCGCGCCATTGACAGCTGTGGGTAACAATCTGGTTTGGTTCACCACTCCAACAGGAGGTACAGGGTCCACAACAGCACCAACACCAAGTACCGTCAACTTGGGTACAACCACTTATTATGTGGCAACGATATTCGGAGCGTGCACCAGTGATAGAGCACCGATAGTAGTGGAAGTAAAAGGAAACACATACACAGAAATAAAGACATCCCCTGATACTGTATGTGCATTGGAGCATGTGACGATAGAAAATGTACTTGGAAATACCGGCAACATCCTCAACTCTTGGAAGTTGGATGGAGGCAGGACCATTAACGGTGACAGCACTCATAAAATAGTGGCGGATTGGACAACACAAGGCACAAAACAAGTGATACTTACCGTCTCCAACGATAATTGCATTTCCAAAGACACTGCATATGTTCATGTATGGCCTACGCCAAATGCATTTTTCGAGATAGACAACAACGTGTGTAACGGTATAGAAATACCGTTGTTGCCTTTTGAAGATACAGGTACTTATCAATGGAATGTAGACGAACAATCCCTTAACGACACCTTCTTTGTAAACCGTTACAACCTGACGTGGACTAGTGCAGGCAAGAAGTATTTGCGATTGATGCTGACCAATGAATATGGTTGCTTTGACACTCACTTGGATTCGGTAAGTGTACATGACTACCCTAATGCAAGAATAATAAACAACAACAGCGATATATGCGTTGGCAAGGAGTTTACATTGAGTACTGAAGAGGGATACAGACAAGAGTACAGCTGGTCACCTCCACAATATTTTTATACCGATAACAAAGCCACTGTTACAGGACGTGCAGAGCGCTCAGGATACATTCATCTAACAGTAAGTAACCTTTGGAACTGCAACAGTCAAGACAGCATATACCTTGATGTGCCTGCTTGTTGTGAAATATTGATGCCGGGAGCATTCTCTCCCAACAACGATGGACATAACGATATTTATAAGCCTGTGAACGGTTATAAGTACAAGATAGCGACACTGCTTATCGCAAACAGGCGCGGACAAATAGTATTCGAAGGCAACACAAGCTCACAATCGTGGGATGGGAATCTCAATGGCAAACCGGCCGGACAAGACACGTACAACTACTATGTGAAATACCTTTGCGAAGACGGTACTCCGAAAGAGAAAAAAGGAACATTTGTCTTAGTGAGGTAAGTATATTGTAGTTGCATCAGATTGACAAACACAAGACACTTTGCAATAACGTTTTTGTTTATTTAGCATAGTGTATACAAACCCAACCAGAGCAAGATATGTGTAACTCATACATCATACACTTACTTATAGCATGTATCACATGCTTTGCTTTGCCATGTCAGGCTCAAGTTTTCAACTGTCCGCCAAACCTCGACTTCGAGAATGGAAATTTAAACAACTGGCAATTTCGTTTAGGCTCGTGTTGTCCATTGAATATGGGGGCCATTTCGCCAACACCATCCGGAGGAAGACATACGCTTGCAACACCTCCCGGAGTTGATCCGTATGGATTGTTTCCAATCGTTTCGCCTAATGGAGGAAACTTTGCATTGAAGTTAGGTAACAACAGTGTTGGCAGTCAAGCTGAAAGCGCCGTTTATTACATAAGGGTCCCCAATACCACGAACAGTCTATTCACACTTATATACAGATATGCCGTGGTGTTTCAGGACCCCGCACATGCTCCCTCGATGCAACCAAGATTCGTGGTGAATGTTTATGACTCCGCCACAGGCAACCCGATACCATGTAATCAATTCACGTTCGTGTCATCATCGTCATTGCCAGGTTTCAAACAATCTACAGTTTCTGCCGATGTTTATTATAAAGATTGGACCAATTCTACAATTGACCTCTCATCATTAGGTGGCACCACTGTCGCTGTGGAGTTCACAACAGGTGACTGTGGTCATGGAGGGCATTTCGGATATGGGTACGTTGATGTTACTTGTGAACTGTTTGAAACATTTCAGCTTTACTGCAACGACGTACCGACAATAACATTGAAAGGGCCTCCGGGCTTTCAAACATATGAGTGGAGAGATTCCTCATCAGGTTCGTTGGTAGGCTACGGTGAAAATATTACCATCCCTACTCCATCTACAACAACCACTTTTGCAGTAATACTTTCACCTTATACGGGATTCGGCTGTCCTGACACCATCTACACAACATTCTTTACAGTACCTATGCTAAGCGTTACGAGTAAGGATACTGCAATTTGCCCAAAGGATAGCGCACACTTACATGTTATCGCCAACAGTACGGCCACACCTTTATCTTATAGCTGGACACCAACCACAGGTCTTAGTTGCATTAATTGTCAAAGCCCTATGGCCGCTCCCACCACAGACACAAAATACTATGTATCGATAACCGACACAAATGGGTGTAAACATAGAGACAGCATTGAAGTAGAAGTCACCGACGGTGCCAAAGCCGATATCGACATACCCAAAGACACCATTTGCATGTACGAACCCATCACCCTCAAAAACTTGGGTACAACAGACCCGATTGCTCAATACTTGTGGAACGTTCAAAATGGGAAAGGCAGTATCATAACAGGCCAAGGAACACCGAACATAACCGTCAAATGGGACTCTACAGGGACAAAGCAGATACGACTGTTTGTCGTCAATGGAGTATGTTCCGACAGTGCAACGGGCAGCTTGGAAGTGAAATATGCTCCAAATGCGGAATTTGATATACAAAAAGACATATGTATCGGTCAACCTGTACAGCTATGGCCATATAAAGACGACGCCAAGTACTTCTGGGAGATCGATGAACAAAGCATAACCGACAACATCTTCAAAGACCGATATGACCTAACATGGAATACTCTTGGCAACAAGCATATCAAGCTGACCCTCATACATGATAACAAATGTCAAAACACTCATGAAAAAACAGTGAGTATACATGACTACCCTGAAGCTAAGATCGTTGTTGCCGACATCGGAGACATTTGTACAGGAAAACAATTCAGTCTTTCTGCTAAAGAGGAATACAGATATGAATACAGTTGGTCGCCACCGCAATATTTCGGCAACAGTCACAATGCAACTGTAACAGGAATTGCAGAACGTTCAGGAAACATCGTTCTTACTGTGAGTAACGAGTGGAACTGTTTCAGCCAAGACAGTATTTATCTTGATGTGCCTGCTTGTTGCGAGATAATAATGCCGACAGCGTTTTCTCCAAACAAAGATGGACATAACGATATATTCAGACCGGTAAATAAGAATGGTATTCAAGTCGCTGTATTAATGATAGCAAACAGAAGAGGGCAAATAGTATATGATGTGAAAGACACTAACACCGGCTGGGATGGCAACTATAAAGACAAGCCGGCAGGGCAGGACACGTATAACTATTATGTAAAGTATCTTTGTGAAGACGGCACCTCGAAAGAAAAGAAAGGAACATTCGTACTGTTGCGATAACTTTATACAGTATTCGTATTGCGTACAATTAGACGAATAACAACAAAGCATGACCTATCGACATATCATAGAGCATATCAGGAATACGGGAGTAACATCCTGTATATTCAGACGCCTTATGCCGATATTGTTGTTATTGGTAACCTCAACTATCTACAGTAACAATTCATACGCATCACACGCTGCCGGAGGAGAATTGATCTACAAATGGATTGAAGGCAATACCTATCTTATAACATTCAAGTTTTACAGAGACTGCAACGGGTTAAGAGAACCTGCCTATGTTAACCTTTGCACATACGACAGTTGCAGCAATACAATGTTTTCTCAAAGGATGGACCCGATAGACACATTGCCAAACGGCATGCCCAACGGATCTGAAGTTGCTACCGGTTGTCCATCATATGCCACCAAATGCCAAGACAGGCTTTCAACATTACCTGCATATCGCGAATGGTGGTATCAAGATACCGTGATATTGTCAACCAGATGTACTAAATGGAAGTTTGCAGTTGATATCAGTGCAAGAAACCCTTCCAATAATATTATCGGTGGTGGTGTATTACACATTGAAGCCATACTGAACAACCAAGATTTTGACCACAACAACTCAACGTTTTTTTACACAAAACCGGTACCATATGTTTGTGTCAACCAACCATATACATACAACAATGGTGCTGTAGATCCTGATAACGATTCATTAGCATTTGAGGTGATCGTGCCATTGACAGGCTCATCAAATTGTAGAGCAATGGCTCTTCCCGTTACTTTGGCATCATTAACACCCCCATTAACCATACCCAACAACCCTTTTCAAACCAACAATACTTACAAGCTTAACCAACAAACAGGTAACATTACCTATACCGCAGCAACAGTTGGAGCGCACACCACAAGTTTGGTTGTTAAAGAGTACCGAAACGGCAAGTTGGCAGGCAGTACAATGAGAGACATACAGGTACAAGTACAACAATGTAACACGCCCCCTGCAACCATCGACATCGATACTCAAGGGCTAGATGGCGCAGTATATAAAGATGGTTTCATCGACATGTGTTACAACAAAAAGCTGACTTTTTGTTTCAGCGTATCTTCAAGTGATAGCGATGCCGTAATAGTAATAACCGACAATAAGGATGTGGCCATCCCTGATGGTAAAATCACTTATTACAACAACTTGACAGACTCGGTAAGTTGTTGTTTTGAATGGACCCCAAAACCTGCTGACAGTGGACTGAAAACACTTACAATAATCGCAAAAGATTCCACCTGCAAAGCTCCCGGTATATCCATATCTCAAGTATTCACCATACCAATAAGGGTTAATAGGCGCGCACCCGACCCATTGGTTTCTGCACCTGAAAAAATATGTCACAACATGCCTGCAGAGCCTCTATCAGCTGTAGGCAGAAAGGTGTTATGGTTTAAAAATCCCGATGATACTATCGGAACACCTACACCACCTACACCCGACGCAAGTAAAGTAGGCAAACAATATTTTTATGTATCGCACAACCCCAATGGATGTAGGAGTCCTTTAAAGACGGTTGTCATTGAGGTTGTTGCACTTCCTTCCATCGACATTCAAATATCCAAGGACACTGTTTGCCAATTTGAGGAAACACACTTAAGCAATGCATTTCACGACATCCCACCGTCAGGATACTATTGGGGTGTTGACTCCGGCTTGATAAGAGACGCCAAACTTGACAGTCAGCTATATGTATTATGGACGGATACCGGAACCAAACAAATAACCCTTGAATTGACAGATGGTCTATGCATCTCTTACGACACTGCAGAGGTATACGTCGAGCCCGTCCCCAAGCCGTTTGTTGAGGTTCCATCACATGCATGTGTAGGAGATGAGATAAAAATAGTACCGGTACAAGAGGCACGCACCACCTACTTATGGGACATCGACGAACAAATAATATTAGACAGTTTTTACAGTCCCGAATACTATTTGACTTGGGATAAAACAGGAGTCAAAAACGTCCGACTTGTGGCATTAAACTATGCTGAATGTAGCACGGCTGTCTCATACACCATAGACATATACGGACCGCCAGCCGCAGAGATAAGCCTACCCGAACAGCGAGTATGCTTAGGAGAAGAGTATATTTTGAAAGCGGTAGAAATGCCGGAGTACAAGTATATGTGGTGGCCATTGGATCTAATTATCGAGAATGGCAACCCTTATGCAAAAGCAATTGCCCAAAAAGGCGACATATATGTAGAAGTGACCAGCAAATGGGGTTGTAAAGCAACAGACACTTTCCAACTAGACCCAAGATCTTGCTGTACAGTGATTATTCCTGATGCATTCACACCAAATGGAGACGGTCGTAACGACCTATGTAGACCCGTTATCGGTGTAGGCTTTCAATTAGAAGACTTCAGAATAGTGAACCGTTTTGGAGACGTCGTATACCATGGAACGGAGCGCTCTCAAGGCTGGGACGGAACGTTCAAAGGCAAAGACGCAGACGTCGGCACTTATTACTACTTATTAAAATACGTCTGCAACGACGGTGAAACAGGCTTCAAAAAAGGCACCATATTACTTCTGCGATAGATAACCGCTCCATAAGCAAGTTATTCTTTTTACTTTTGCAGCAATCTATGACTGACAATAATCGTTACAACCAGCGTGGCGTATCCGCTCAAAAGGAAGATGTACACCGCGCAGTTGCAAAACTCGACAAGGGTCTATTCCCTAACGCATTCTGTAAGATATATCCTGACTTCTGGGGTGGCGACGATGCTTATTGCAATCTTATGCATGCCGACGGAGCCGGAACCAAGTCCATATTGGCATATATGTACTGGCAAGAAACCGGTGATATAAGCGTATGGAAAGGTATTGCCATTGATGCCATAGTAATGAATATCGACGACCTGTTATGTGTCGGCGCAACCGGACCATTCACATACAGCTCAACAATCGGGAGAAACAAACACCTTGTTCCCGGAGAAGTCATTTCAGAGATAATAAACGGAACACAAGAATATTTTGACACTATTTCACAATACGGAATAGACATCAAATTTCTCGGTGGTGAAACAGCCGATGTAGGTGATGTGGTTAGAACCATCATAGTTGACGGCACTATGGCATGCAGAATGCCTCGCCAAAAACTTGTGACCACAGAGCAAATGCAAGAAGGTGATGTGGTGGTATCGTTGGCCAGTTACGGACAGGCAACTTACGAAAGTGAATACAACAGCGGTATAGGCAGCAATGGACTTACCAGTGCCAGACACGAATTGCTGAATAAAGTATACGCAGAGAAATATCCCGAAAGTGTAGACCCTAACCTACCACCCGATGTAGTATATAACGGTAAATACAGACTGACCGACCTTACAGATACACCATTGGATGTAGGTAAAATGATATTATCCCCCACTCGTACATATGCCCCAGTCGTGCTTAAAGTATTGCAGCAGCACTTCGATAAAATACATGGTATAATACATTGTAGCGGTGGAGGACAAAGCAAATGTTTGCACTACTTACCGAAGCCACTAAGAGTAGTGAAAAACAATCTACTTCCACCTCCTCCACTGTTCAAAATGATACAAGAATCTGCAGGAACGGATTGGAAAGAGATGTACCAAGTATTCAATATGGGGCAAAGGCTTGAGATCTTCACAGATAAAGAAACCGCAGCTTCGATAGTGGATATTGCAAGTGAGTTTGGTATAGAGGCTCAAATATCAGGGCAAGTGGATGCTTCCAACAAAAAAGAAGTGGTAATAGACAGTCCTTACGGGTCTTTTATATACTCATAGTGCGTTATTTCTGCATTATTGAAGGTGTTTTAAATAAGATTGGCACAATCTGTGCATATAACAGTAAAACTAAAATCCTTATGAAATTCAGAATCTTGGTTATTACCGTTTCAGCATCGTTGTTTGCCTTATCTACCTATGCACAAGACCAGCTGACCAAAAAGAACGGAGATGTACTTGAAGTAAAAGTAAAAGAAGTAAGTGCTAGAACCATCAGCTACACCAAAGCAGACAATCCGAACGGACCGGCATATGTAATATCTCGCAACGAAGTGGCAAGCATAGTCTACGAGAATGGCTCTGAAGACGTATTCAGCGAAGTGGAGCAACGCAAAGTAAGCACTCCCAAAAACGTAAAGTACGGGAACAACATAATCGGCTTGGCTCCATTGCAGATAACCCGTGGTATAGGTGTTGGCCTTACTTACGAGCGTGTAATAGATAAAAACAACATTCTTAGTTTTTACTTGCCTGTCACTGTTGCTTTTACCGGCTTCAACGACCCTGTTACAGGTACAGGAGTTGTAGAATCTCGTCCCGCATATTATTTCATGCCAGGATTGAAATTTTATCCGACCGGTGGTAAAGGGATTGTTCGTTACGGTGTAGGTCCCAATCTTGTATTGGCGCTTTCAGAAGACTACCGCAACGAATTGATATATGACAATATGGGCAATATCGTGGGCCAAGATATAGGTTGGAGAAGCCGCACAACATTCGGCATTATGGTAACCAACTCCTTGAACATCAACCCGACATCTCATTTGCATCTTGGATTGGAGTTGGGTGTCGGATTTTCTTATATCAACAAATTGGCGGGTGTATCAACCGACCCGATAGGTCTTGCACAATTCGGTTTTAAAGTAGGTTATAGATTTTAAAAGCATATAGTATGAAAAGGATCATTTCAACAACAGCATTTTTGATAGCATTGACAGCATTCGTTACTTCATGTAATAAGGAGTATGTATGCGAATGTGATAACGGTGCGTACAGCCAAATAATCGAGGCTAGCTCCAAATCATCTGCAGAATCAGATTGTAATACCAAGGGCACAAGTTGCTCTTTGCAATAAGACATTAACAAGGCCGCTGTTTCACAGCGGCCTTGTTAAAACTAAACGGGTCTCATTCACTCCTATCCATTTCAACTTGGTATTCACTACTCAGGAAGTTTATCATTTGATAGACGAACGTTTCTGTTAACTATAACACTACATTCCTCCTACCCAAAAACCTATTATATCTAACCGATATTATTTAATATTACAGCCAACTAAAACACAATTGAAATGAAAAAACTTTTATTCATTACCCTAGCAATGTTTGCAGTAGGATTTACCTCTTGCAAAAAAGACCACACTTGTGAGTGTGTAGATGATGAAACAGGTGAAGTTCTAGTGACTAGAACCATCAACAATACGAAGCCACTTGCAAAAACAGAATGTGAAACATCTAACCTTGCAGGTTTTGGTATCACTTGTAAGATCAAATAAGAACTTTGATACTTCAATAAAAAAGGGGAGCAATTGCTCCCCTTTTTTTAGTCTATGCTTATTCTTCTTTGCTTATTGCAATAAGGTCACGTTACCTTGCTTTTTAATCGTTTTACCACTTGGTGTAACAGCTTCTATGCTGTATATGTATACACCCATCGGCTGCAATTGACCGTTGTAAGTACCGTCCCAACCTTCGTTCACATCATTGCTTTCGTACACCTTCGTACCCCAGCGGTTGTACACCTCAAAACGCTTCAGATTAACATCACCTCTCGCTTTGATTTTCAAGGTGTTGTTTCCGCCATGTGTATGTGGTGTGAAGGCATTCGGGATATCTACATAGCTATCGTTTACAACCAATACATCAACTGAATCCACAACAGTACAACCTGCATCCGTACGACCTTGTACGATGTATCTGGTGTTCACATCAGGTTTCACCAACGGATTGGCCACATCTGCGTAGCTCAAGCCCAACGGTGGGAACCAGCTGTAATAGGTACAGTTACCCGACGGATCCATGCGATAGCTCTCACCCGGATACAAGGTCACCGTATCAGGAACTTCCATCACCGCCCTCGGACGTACTCGGATAGTTATCTCGTTGGTATCCAAACAGCCTGTGCTGTCCTTACCGTATACTATGAACTTCTGATCAGACACCGGCCATACTCTCGGCTGTTGACTGCTCACACTGCTGATGTTGAAATCAGGTGCCCAGTAGAAGCTAGGCTCTCCACCTACATTCATCGCGATGGTCATTGTATCTCCCGGACATATCGCCGTATCGTTAGGCAACAACAGGAAGTCCGCAGGGAACACCGTCAGATTCACACTTGCTGTAGACGCACAACCCGCTTCAGGAGTCTTGGCCTCAAGGGTCAGGGTGACTGTTCCTTCAGACGTGGCCGAGAAAATTGGGTCTATCCTATTAGGGTAGTTGAGCGATGCACCCGGAGTCCAAGTATATATGTAGTTGGTAAAGCTCGTAGGTGATACCACACCATGCATCTGCATCGTATCTCCGTAACACATTTGGTCGTCGTCATCCACCAGTACGGTAGGATTAGGCTCTACTGTGATTACAAAGCCTGTAACACTGTCCGGACAGTTTGGATATTTACCTGTAAGCGTATAGTAATGCTTACCTGTATCCGCAGGACCTATCTCAGTAGGGATAACAGATGCCTGAGGGTTGAATGCAGCTCCCGGATCGTCCTTGCTCTCCCACAGGTATGTATAAAGTGGGTCGCCTTTACCGCGTATCTTAACTACTTCTCCTTGACATATCGCAGTATCAGGGTTATCGATGTTGAAACCGTCCAATATGGTCACTACAATCGTATCCAAGGTCTTACAACGGTTAACATCGGAACCGACAGACAAATAGTATGCACGGTCGTTCTTGATCTTAACAGTAGGATTAGGAATGTTATCGCTACTTAACCCTGTGGCAGGTGTCCATTTTGTATTATATGTCACTCCCGATTGAGTTATGATACCTGCATCCAAAACAATAGGATTGTCAGGACATGTGGTTGTATCGGGCTGACCGTTAAGATTCGGTCCCTTCTCAACTGTTATCACAACGGTATCTTTATTGCTGTTCGGGCAATACTGGTTAATTGTGGAGACCACTTGGTATGTAGTAGTCACAGTAGGCTGACCGATTGGACCGGGGCCTGTTTTAGGGAAGCCTGTTGGGTCATTACCTGCTATCACGCTCCATTGATAATCTCCACCGCCTGATACTCCGAGGAATGTCGGCTCACCCAAACAGATGTTCGTATCAGGAGACGCTTTTATATTAGGCCAGATAAATATGGATATGTCGCGCACATATTGCAACAATATCCCGGGTGGCCTACATGTGGAATCCTTGATAGTTATTTGGAAGTTATGTGTCTTACCTGCATCTCCTGCAGCAGGTGTCCATGAGAAACATGCACGAACAGAGTCTTTCCCCAAATTGCTATAGGTAATATTTGCAGCAGGTATGGATGTTATTAAGTTGTCTTCCGCAAGTAAAATACCTCCTGTATCGACCGACTTGATATCGAAACAGAAATTGAGCGGTTGTCCAATACATCCTGCAAAGCTTCCATTAGGTAAGTATACACCTCCTATAAACTCATTCTTAGGCGTGTCTATTTTCGGAGGTTGAATATTACATACTATCACCTGTACCTGCACATCCCTCATAATGGAACCTATCTCTTGACCATTTCTATATTCACGAGTACGTACTGTAAGTGCATGCTGTCCCTGTTGACCCGCAGTAAACGTCATCTGACCGGTATTACCATTCAAATTAAATGTATTGTTAGTCTGGAACGGGTTATTCGTAAAGTTGATGGGCGGAGACATGGCTGTCAAACCTACTTGAGTAGGATTGGCCGTACAGCTTGTTGCTGTAAGAGGCCTCATCAATTCAGTATATAAAGAGTCACCATCCGAATCACGAGCACCGTTGTTGTAAGAAAACTGTTGGCCAATACACACATACGGTATCGGCTTGATGGAATAGAACGGAGACGAGTTAACCCATGATATGGCACTGTTGAAACGTGTTGCCACATATAGATTACCACCACCTATGTTCTGACTACCGTTACGTGCATTTATGGAAACAGAAAAAGTCCATGCGTTACACTTCAACGGTAACGTCTCAATACGAGAATACCACCACTCACGATATCCCGGTAATGGAGATCCTCCCAAAATACATTTATTCGGGAATTGAGAACAGCCAGCTGACACAGGTGAACCGTTGGCACGATTATCGGGAGGCAATGTCCCTCCCCATTTAGACATGTCACGAGTGAAGGTCTGATTGGTACAGTCGTTATGAATGCACACTTGCACAGAGCCGGGCTCTGAAATACCGGTACAGTCGCGGTAAAATTTGAAAAACAGCTGATATGTGGAGTCACTTATATGTACATAAATGATCTCTCCACCTGCGGCATGCGAGGCTTGTGCCTTTTCAGACATGGCACCTACCATCAGGCAGCACAGGATCAATGTTTGTAATAATATTTTTTTCATAGTACCACTAGTTTTAAACTGCGATAATTAAACGAGTATATACACAGAAAGACCTATGGTTTTAACATTTTAGTTGGGTAACAATAATAAAACATTATTGATATTATCAAAAGTTAATAAGATGACTATAGAATTGAAACTTCCAGTTACAAGCGGCATATGGGCATAAAAAAGCCCCGCAATGCGGGGCTTTTTCTATTATAACCGTCTGTTATTATTTATCGATTATTCAGCACTCACTTTACCTTTTGCTTTTGCTACAACTTCTTCCTCAATGTTCTTAGGAGCAGGTGCGTAGTGGCTGAACTCCATTACAGAAGAAGCACGACCTGAAGACAATGAACGAAGTTGAGTAACATAACCGAACATTTCGCTCAACGGCACTTTGGCTTTTATCACCTGTGCGTTGTTACGAGTGTCCATGCCTTCCAACATTGCGCGACGGCGGTTCAAGTCACCTGTTACGTCACCCATGTATTGTTCAGGGGTGATTACCTCAACTTTCATGATCGGCTCAAGTATTTGAGGCTTGGCTTTTTTACCCGCTTCACGGAATGCACTCTTAGCACAAAGTTCAAACGCCATTGCATCGGAGTCAACTTGGTGGAAAGAGCCATCAAACAATCTTACTCTCAAGTTGTCGACAGGGTATCCCGCCAACACACCTGTTGTCATTGAAGTTTGGAAACCTTTCTGAATAGCAGGGATGAATTCTTTAGGGATGGAACCACCGAAGATATCATTGATGAACTGATACTTACCGTTTCCTTCTTCTTTCAAGAAAGCTTCGTCAGCAGGTCCGATCTCTATCTGAATATCGGCGAATTTACCCTTACCACCTGTTTGTTTCTTATATGTTTCACGGTGCTGAATTTGCATTGTGAAAGCCTCTTTGTAAGCAACCTGAGGAGCACCTTGGTTGATCTCAACCTTGAACTCACGTCTCATACGGTCAACTATGATATCCAAGTGAAGCTCACCCATACCTTGAAGGATGGTTTGGCCTGTTTCTTCGTCTGTATTTACACGTAGTGTAGGATCTTCTTCAACAAGCTTGGCAATGGCCATACCCATTTTCTCAACGTCAGCCTTGGTTTTAGGCTCAACTGCAATCGCGATAACCGGATCAGGTATGAACATGTTCTCAAGTATGATCGGATGATCTTCATCACACAAAGTATCACCTGTTTTGATGTCTTTGAAACCTACTGCTGCACCGATGTCACCTGCCTCGATCTTCTCGATCGGGTTTTGCTTGTTGGCGTGCATTTGCATGATACGGCTGATACGCTCTTTACGTCCGCTACGCATGTTGAATGCATAAGAACCTGCGTCCAACTTACCGCTGTAACAACGGAAGAATGCCAAGCGACCAACGAATGGATCAGTCATGATCTTAAATGCCAATGCAGCGAAAGGTTCGTTTGCATCCGGCTTACGGGAGATAGGCTCACCTGACTCCGTAGTACCATTGATAGCCTCGATATCAACCGGGCTAGGCAGGTAACGGATAACCGCATCCAAAGCTGTTTGTACACCTTTGTTTTTATATGCAGAACCACAAAGCATTGGGATGATACTTAGATCGATCGTTGCTTTACGGATAGCTGCGTGTATCTCTTCTTCAGTAATTGTATCAGGATCGTCGAAGAATTTCTCCATCAACGCATCATCATATTCAGCTACTGCTTCAACCAACTCAGCACGGTATTGGTTAGCTTCATCAACCATGTCTGCAGGTATTTCACCTTCGGTATAAGTCATACCTTGAGTTGAGTCGTCCCATACAACGGATTTCATTGTAATAAGGTTAACGATACCTTTGAAGTTGTCTTCAGCACCGATAGGCAACTGAAGAGGAACAGCTTTTGCACCCAACATGTCACGCACTTGCTTAACAACCATAAGAAAGTCAGCACCGATACGGTCCATCTTGTTTACGAAACCGATACGAGGAACTCTGTAACGGTTAGCCTGACGCCAAACTGTTTCAGACTGAGGCTCAACGCCGTCAACCGCTGAAAACAATGCAACAAGACCGTCCAATACACGCATAGAACGCTCCACCTCAACCGTAAAGTCAACGTGGCCCGGAGTATCGATGATGTTGAACTTGTATTGTTTTGTATCATCTACAGGCTGGCCCTGTACGGTAGGGAAGTTCCAGAAACATGTTGTAGCAGCAGACGTAATGGTAATACCACGCTCCTGCTCCTGCGCCATCCAGTCCATTGTGGCAGCACCGTCGTGCACCTCACCTATTTTGTGGTTGATACCGGTATAATAAAGTATACGTTCTGTCGTAGTGGTTTTACCCGCGTCAATGTGCGCTGCAATACCAAAGTTGCGCTGTAAGCGTAAGTCTGCCATTGTTTCAGATTATTGAAATATTTAAAATTTTTTTTAATTGAGGTGCAAAGGTAGTGATTTTCGACTTAAAAAAGCGCTTCTTTACAAACAGATTATTTAGGGCCTAGAACAGAGCATTTTAACGTTTCAATAAAGCCTTTGCGGCAACTTCGCGGGGCTTTTAACAGTTCTATAATAGGCACCGGTTTTATATTTGTGGTAGGTACAATAAAAAGCACAAAAAAATAAGGAGCGACTATGAAAAACAGGATCATCCCCGTTATTCTAACGGCAGCAGCCACATCGTTGCTGACATTCTTTATTGTAGGCAAGGTACTGCCCGGCAACATTCTTTCTTCTGCAAAGAACAGCGAGACGGAATTACCTGTGAATTATGCCCGTTATACGGGTAACAATGTCATCGCAAGTACGCCACCCGCAGACTTTCAACCGGCTGCAGAGTCGAGTGTTCAAGCCGTCGTACACATTAAAACAAAAATGAATGGGAAAGAGGTCGTATTCAAACGCCAATCGTTTTGGGGCGACTTTTACGAAAGAGGCTTTATGCCACCGCAAATGGGCGCAGGCTCAGGTGTTGTAATCTCTCCCAAAGGATATATTGTAACAAACAACCATGTGGTGGCCAATGCGGACGAAGTGACGGTAACATTCAACGACCGTTTTACCACCGATGCCAAGGTAATAGCCACAGACCCTTCAACAGACATTGCGGTCTTGAAAGTGTTGAATATGGAGGAGGAGCATATACCATATATGGAATTTGGCAATTCCGACGATGTGCGGTTGGGGCAATGGGTACTTGCTGTCGGTTACCCTCTTACACTTGATGCAACGGTTACAGCAGGCATCGTAAGTGCGAAAGGCCGTTCTTTGGGTATCAACAGAACCCAATCTGCAACTGCTGTTGAATCCTTCATTCAGACCGATGCTGCGGTTAACCCAGGTAACAGCGGAGGTGCGCTTGTAAATACAAAAGGACAATTGATAGGTATCAACTCTGCAATCGCTTCTCCTACCGGCTCATATGCAGGTTATTCATACGCCATCCCATCAAACCTTGTAAAAAAGGTGGTGGATGACATTATAGAGTTTGGAACCGTTCAACGAGCCTTTTTAGGCATCGGCTATAAGGATGCGAAGATGCTGTCAGTAGACGAGATAAGGGAATTGGGAATAGATAAACAAGACGGTGTATATGTATCAAAAGTGATGGAAGATGGGGCCGCACAAAAAGCCGGCATCAAAGAAGGGGACTTTATCACTGCCGTCAATGGCATGCAGATAAACTCATCGCCCGAGCTGTTGGAGCAAATAGCACGCTTCCGTCCCGGAGATAATGTGAGTGTTACATATGTGAGAAGTGGTAAACCCACACACACAACCGTGGAGTTGAAAAACATTGAGGGCAATACCAAGATCATCAAGACGAATGCACCTGCAAAAATGCTGGGAGCCAACCTCGTTTCCTTGAGTAAAGAAGAACTAAGTAAATACAATGTGGCCGGAGGCATAAAGGTTTCAGATATAGAAAACGGTGTAATTTCTCAACAAACCTCGATGAAAAACGGATTTATAATCACCAAAGCCAATGGAGTGAACATAAACAATGTGCAAGAACTGCAAAACCTGTTTGCAAACAACTCAGGCAAAATTGAGCTGGCAGGATTTTATCCTGACAGAAACGGTGTATTCTATTACGGTATCAACTTGGACTAAGAGGAATAAATTCAATTGTAATCAATGATAAATGGCTTTTGCAACACAAAAGCCATTTATTTATATATAAAGAGTGATATCGAAAAAACAAACCAATCGACTTTCAATAAAAGAATTTTGTAACTAAATTGCCTGTGAAAGCCTGCACCCCCTTAACAAAATTCACTTTGAATTGTATAGCAAAGTAGAATAGTTATTTTTGCAAGTCAAATTGATATCCAGATAGTGAGACCAGTATATATAACACGCCTGTCTAAGTTTTTGCCTAACGAGCCTGTAGAGAATGAAGAAATGGAGGAGATTTTGGGCTTCGTGAACGGGAAACCATCCAAGGCGAGAAGAATAGTGCTAAGGAACAATGGTATAAAAACTCGCTATTACGCTTTCAGGGACGGTAAAAGCACTCACACCAACAACCAAATGGCTGCACAAGCAGTTAAAAACCTGTTTGACGGAGAGCTTCCGATAGACAAACTGCAAGTATTGACAGCCGGAACAACGTCACCTGAACAGCTTTTACCTTCTCATGCGGCAATGGTTCATGGAGAGTTGGATATACATCGAATAGAATTGATATCGGCAACAGGAGCATGTTGTAGTAGCATACAGGGCATGAAATATGCCTACATGGCCATTAAGAGCGGTGACGCTGACATGGCTGCAAGTGTGGGTTCTGAAAAAATGTCTACTTGGATGCACTCATCTCGCTTTCAACCTGAGGCTGACAATCTAAGTAGATTGGAAGAAAACCCGATAATAGCATTTGAAAAGGACTTTTTGCGTTGGATGCTCAGCGACGGAGCAGCAGCAGCGCTTCTGCAAAGTGAACCGAATAAAAACGGAGTCTCTTTCAGAATAGACTGGTTGGAGATAACCTCATTTGCCAATGAGCTCGAGACCTGTATGTATGCGGGCGCTATAAAGAACAAAGATGCATCGCTTACGGGTTGGAATGATCTTGCCATAGACGACTGGACCAATAAAAGCACCTTCTCTTTAAAGCAAGACACTCGCCTACTGGGCGACAACATAGTATCTAAAGGAGGTGTATACCTGAAGGAGTTGATGCAAAAGCACAACCTTACTCCAGACAGTGTGGACTATTTCCTTCCGCACATGTCCAGCGAATTCTTCAGACAACAGGTATACGATAACATGAAAGCCATCGGGCTTGAAATACCTAACGAAAAATGGTTCTATAACCTGACTCGCGTAGGCAATGTCGGTAGTGCATCACCTTTCCTAATGCTTGAAGAGCTGTTCCATAGTGGCAAGCTGAAACAAGGAGACAGAATACTGGTGATGGTACCGGAAAGCGCAAGATTTACTTATTCTTATATTTACCTGACCGTAGTCTAATCTCGGTTCGGCGTCATGAAGAAAAAAATCCTCGTTTTATACTACACACAATCAGGACAGTTGAGAAATATACTCGACAGTGTTGTGAGTGATATAAAAGATGAAACCGATATCGATTTTGCAGAAATAAAACCTGAGCAGCCTTTTTCATTCCCATGGAAGGCATCCTCCTTTTTCGATGCCATGCCGGAAAGTGTGCTTATGGTACCCTCCCCCATTCAACCATTACCGGAAGAGGTTATAAGTAAAGATTACGACTTGGTGATACTGGGCTACCAACCTTGGTTCCTTAGCCCATCTCAACCAACAAGCTCCTTCTTGCAAAGCGAATACGCGACATTACTGAACGGCAAACCTGTGGTCACGGTTGTCGGTTGTAGAAACATGTGGCTGAACGGACAGGAAAGGGTGAAAGAATTGTTGCAGAAAAACAATGCAAAACTTGTTGGGAACATTGTATTGGTAGATACACATCCAAACCTTATTTCGCTTCTTACTGTAATACGTTGGGCGTTCAAAGGACAAAAAGAGCCTTCACGTTTTTTACCTGCAGCAGGTGTACAAGATGAAGACATAAACAATGCAAGCAGGTTTGGCAAGACAATATTCAACAGCCTGGCAAACAACACTTTACCAAGATTACAAGAAGCACTTTTACAAGACCGAGCCATCAGCTTGAAACCAGGATTGGTAGTGCTTGAAAAGAGAGGCATTACCAACTTCAGAAAGTTTGCACCCTACATTCGTAAGAAAGGAGGACCCGGTGACCCTAACAGAAAAGGCCGAGTTGACCTATTCAAAAGTCTGTTGCTGACGGGTATTTTTATACTCTCTCCCATATCCACTCTTACTGCGAAATTGCAGCAGCAATTACAAAGAAAGCAACTCAAAAAAGCTGTGGACTATTTTAGAGGTGTGACATTTGAAGAAGGAAGGCTCTAAGCCACCTTTAACCTTTTCCTACCCCAGGTGAGGTAAATTATACTCACTATTAAGGTTATCAGCAGATCGGGTTCAGGTTTCATTATATAGAGTACCAATGCCGGTACAATAAGCGCCAATACCCATAGCAATTTATACATACCATTTGCTTTAGGCATTGATATAATATCATATATCAATATTGCAAAAAACAACAGCATTGTAACAAGGCTAACCTTTAGCATCAAACCTGCATAAGGCCAATGTTGTATTTTGAATACTGCACCGATAATGGTCATTATCATACCCAGAAAAAAGGCGGCACGCAACAGTTTTATGTTCATTTTTGTAGAAATTGGAACCTACTGAATATACGAAATTTTACCCATAATAGGCCACTCCTTCTGTTCCTGTGCTGCTCTTCATTCCACGATACATACCTGCAGAATTAAAACAGAATATTCCGTTGGCTTTGTTATCCACAGCTATCAAACCACCTTCTCCTCCTATCTTAACCAGCTTATCTTTGATAACAGTGTCGCAAGCTTCTTGTAGGCTCAGTCCTTTGTATTCCATCAAGCAGCTGATATCGTGTGCCACCACAGCACGCAAGAATGGTTCCCCATGACCGGTACAACTGATGGCACATGTACTGTTGTTGGCATAAGTGCCTGCACCTATCACAGGGCTATCGCCTATTCTGCCGAACCTTTTGTTGGTCATACCACCTGTTGATGTTCCTGCAGCAAGGTTACCTTCAGCATCGCAAGCAACGGCACCTACAGTTCCAAACTTGTGGTCAGGATTCGGCACTCCTTTAAGATTGTCTGCCTTATGGTCCAATTGGTAGAAATCGCTGTCGCGTATTTCCACCCACTGGTCGTATCTCAATTTATTGAAGAAATAATCGTCAGGAGCTTGTTCAACTCCTCTTGTCAATGCAAACTCAGCAGCACCATTACCACTCAAAAACACATGACCCGAATGCTCCATTACCTCACGTGCCAATACTATCGGATTCTTTATGTTACGGACTCCCGCTATTGCTCCTGCACCCAAAGTCTTGCCATCCATTACTGCGGCATCCATTTCGTTGAGTCCTTTTTTAGTGAACACAGCTCCTTTACCCGCGTTGAACAGTGGATTGTTCTCCAACTCTTTTATGGCAGCAACCACAGCATCCATTGCAGAACCATTACTTTCCAAAACAGCATAACCTGCATCCAATGCAGCTTGCAGCCCTTCGGTATAAGCTTGTTCATCCTCTTTGGTCATCATAGCAGGAGTAATGTTTCCTGCGCCACCATGTATCACTAATGTTATGGGCATTTATTCAATTTGTTGATTGTACAATTTATTCCAAGTATGCGGCTTTCACCACATCTCCTTCCGTTTCCACTTCTATATGTTCTTTGAGTGTTGTAGACAAGCTATGTCCTACAATATCAGGACTGATGGGGAATGATTTGTGTTTCCTGTCCATCAGTACCGCTATCATCACTTTCGATGGCTCGTAATTCAATATGGGACGTAGAGCGTATAACAATGTCTTACCTGAACTGGCCACATCGTCCACCAATACTACAGCTTTTCCGGTAAGGTCCTCCGCTATCTTTACCTCAGCAGTAAGAGGTTTGCGTTTATTCAGCTTAACGGAAATCACTTCCACTTTCAATGGGCTGATATCTTTCAGTCTACGTGCAAGGCTCTTGGCTACAACAAGCCCACTACCTTCGATACCAATCAATATCACGGCCTTGTCAGTGCTGAAATTTTCCCATATCTGGTAGGCCATGCGTTGCAGCTTCCAGTCAATGGTTTCTTTATCCAATACAAGCGTACGTCTGTTGGGCATAAACCGTTCTTAAAAATATTTAGTGTGAGCGTATTGCAACCACAGGGTCTAACCTCGATGCCGAGCGAGCAGGTATGATACCTGCCAACACACCAACCACCACCGATATCAATACACCGTAAACAAAGTTTTGTAAAGATAATGTAACAGGATAATCTATACCATAGGTAAGCAAGAGTGACAACAGCAATACAAATATGATACCTATCAACCCACCGGCAAGGCACAACGTAACCGCCTCAACCAAAAACTCCAACAATATGCTTTCTTTCTTTGCCCCTATCGCCTTTTTTAGACCAATAACCTTGGTACGTTCCTTAACGGTAACAAACATGATATTCGCAATGCCGAACATACCGACTATCAATGAGAACAGCCCTATTACCCCGCCAATAAGGTTAATGGAAGTAAACATCGTATCCAAACGTTCCGAAATTTGGCTCAACTGATTGATGGCGAAATTGTTTTTCTCACCGGGCGGCACTTTACGTACCCGTCTCAATGCACCTTCCACTTCCAGTTTGGCATCTTCCACATTTTGTTCGGAGCCTGTTTTTACTATTAATGTCGGGTCTCGATTTACGGAAGTGACATCTTCAAAAGCTGCTGCGGTATAATAAGGAAATATCAACCCTGCATCAAAATTGAACCCGGCCATATTCTCTCCCACCTTTCTCATCACGCCGACTATCTTGAACTTCTTGCCTTTGAATGCAAGTGTTTTGCCAATTGCACTACCTCCGCTAGGAAACAAAGCATTATAAACGCTGTTGCCTATCACCACGCTGTACGAACCTCCGTCCAATTCGGACATGCTGAGATATCTACCTTTTTCAATATCGATGTCTTGAACCTTATCAAAGTCGGTGGTGACCGCATAACCCGACACACCTTCTATTTCCTGATCGTTGCGCTTTACCGTCAGGCTGCCTCCTTGATAACACAGTGTTGCACATTCAATGCTCTTTACATCATGTAGTACTGCCTTCAATTCTTTTTCACCCATACTTGGTCTTCGCCAAAACTCCCACCACTTGTACTCACCACCTTCATCCATCCAAGGCCAACGGCCTATATACAACACGTCACTACCCAAACTGGATATTTCGGTACGGATGTTATTCTTCATACTGTCCAACACAGTCTTGACGGCTATGATACAGAAGATACCTATGGTGACCCCCAACAAAGAAAGAAATGTGCGCAGTTTGTTAGCCCTGAGTTCATGCAGTGCCTGAACGATGCTGGTGTATATGATCTGCCCCGAACGGTTCATCTGAAGCAAATTTAATGCTTACAGTCGAGGAATACGTATCCATTGTTATTCAGTGTGGGCTTTCTTCCCTCGCCATGCCCGAAACCTTAAACCGGCTTCCAATTGTAATGATGTCACCGATAAATCACTTGAAAAAGAACCCCTGCTAATGGTATTATCCATATAATCTGTCACCACCACATCGGTTTCAACAGATACTTTTGCGGGCAAGCAAAACACACCGGCACTGAAATCAACTACCCAAAACAGCTTTCGATATATTCTTACCCCACCTCCCATATATATGCTATTGGCTCCATTCGGAGTAAGATCTATTGTTTCGGTATAATTACTGTTTTGCCTTTTTCGCTCTATGGCTGCCCTTCTACTCCCGGGTGATTCATAATTGAACCAGCCCATACCTAATGTGGGCATGACGTCAAACTTACCTACATGAAACAGGTAAGACAGGTCCAAACCCAAGTAGTTTGTGTAGGTATTTCGGATAAGAAAATTCGGGTTGGTATAATGCTGTGCATCATCAAACTTTTCATACAGTTGCCCTTTTACAATATCTAGGTCCAACGCAAAGTCGGTGTGTTTTACAGAGAGAGATACGTACAGCTTGTCTCTTAACGGCACAGAAAGCAACAATTCAAAACCATTTCCATTTTTTGCTTGGCCGTAAACAAAGCTGTTAGGATTACCTGCCCTCGTATTACCAAGTGGCGCAGCATACAAATAATCCATACCAAAGCGTACAGGTGTTTCTTTGGATACTCGAAACCATTGTGCCGACAACGACAGAGGGAACATCAATAACAATAGTAGTCTTATCATTTCGATAGGTTTACAGGTTGGCTCTTAGACTCAACAACTTGACCATTGTCAAACGTAAGCTTAGCCGTAAAAACAAACACATTGCTTTGTTCAGGTGCCTTTTGGGCATAATAGAGGAAACTTTTGCTTTCCTCCTGATGGTTGAACGACCTTACTTTACCTGTTTTATAAAACAAATCGTTCAACTCAGCTCCTTGAGGATGAGCACTGTCATAGTCTTTATCGGCTATGATGGACACATGACTTATGGAGTCGCTCTGAACATATTCGTCCTTGCTGCATGACGTTGCATAGGCAGCATTGCCAAAGTATACTCTTGGCTTGGTATAACATACTTTAATATCATTGCTGACATTCAGATCCAAAGCCAAGGCAAGTCCGGGGACAACTTCATTGCTTGCAACTCGTGCCACACTATCCGAATTGTTCATAGCTATAAATGAAGTCCCATTGATATTTACACAATAAGAACTTATTCCACTGCAACCACAACACCCTGATAAGGTGACATACAGTAGCCCTGTGAATAGACTTAATAAGAGGTTATTGGATTTGAGCATAGCGTTAGGTTTGAGATATATTTAACAAGCTCCATGCCAAAACATCAAGTATTAACAATGAAGTAATATACGAGCGTAGCTTATTGCCTTTCTCTTACCTTTGCATCCACTTACATGCGATACTCACTGCGATTTCTATTGAACAACAAGGTTCTGAACTATCCTGAATTCAGGAGCTACCTCGGCACAAGGCTGTTCTTACTGCTATCGTTGAACATGCAGATGACCATCGTGGCGTATATGGCATTCCGCCTCACCAAAGACCCATTGACGCTCGGAATGATAGGACTTTGGGAGGTGATACCTGCTGTAGGCTTCTCTTTGTTTTCAGGGCATTTTGCCGACCAAAGAGAGAAGAGAAACTTGCTACTCGGTTGCATAGTGGGTTTCACAATGTTGTCATTGTTCTATCTATGGCTATCTCTACCCTCATTTCAAGAAACCGTATGTGTCAGGTACACAGTATGGCTCATATACTTCGGTGTATTCACAGGAGGAGCTTTGAGAGCTTTTGCAAGTCCTGCAAGCTTTTCCATGCTTGGGCTACTGGTTCCAAAACGTCTATATACCAATGCCACCACATGGAGTAGTACTGCATGGCAATTGGGTGCAGTATTGGGGCCATTAATAGGTGGTGTATTGATAGCATATGTCGGTTTCAGTTGGAGTTTGGCATCGGTATTCTTCGTTAAGCTTATCGCACTTTTCTTCATACTGAGGGTGGGCAAAAAACCCATCATGAAGAAGACTAAAGAGCCTATACTGAAAAGCCTCAAAGAAGGATTAAGCTTTGTCTTCAACACACAAATAATATTGGCAGCACTCGCATTGGATATGTTTGCCGTATTGTTCGGTGGAGCCATAGCCTTACTACCTGTATATGCCGACGAGATACTTCAAGTCGGCGAAGTGGGTTATGGATGGTTGCGCGCTGCGCAAGGCATAGGCGCGATAATAACATTGGGCATACTGTCCTTCATCCCTTTAAAGACCAATGCAGGTAAAAAACTATTGATCTGCATTGCGGGGTTTGGAGTGACCACCATCATATTCGGCTTGTCCAAAATATTTTTACTATCCTTTACAATGCTGTTACTTGCAGGCATGTTCGATGCTGTAAGTGTGGTGATACGTGGGACCATATTGCAACTGTATACACCCGACGAGATGCGCGGACGAGTGGCTGCGGTAAACACCATGTTCATTTCATCATCCAACGAACTGGGAGCCGCCGAAAGCGGATTCACCGCAAGGTTGATGGGAACTGTTACAGCAGTCGTGTTCGGAGGATGTATGACATTGGCTGTTGTCGGTGCCACATACTTCAAAGCACCAAAACTCAGGAAGCTGAAATTGTAAGTGTTTATCTCTACCTTTAAGAAAACACCTGTATCATGTACCTTCTATCAATGCTCGACAACAACGATTGGATAGCAGTAAGTGGATATATTCTCTTGGCTGTACTGGCTGCGTATTTCGTCATCCAAATAATAGTTGGGTATAAAAAAGGCGGTAAAAAATAACGCCCCGCAAATGCAGGGCGTTTGACTATAACAGCATTCCTTCAGCCTTATTACATCATACTTACACTACGGTTCAAGAAGTTGGTCAGCTCCTCACCTTTAAGCATGTCTTGAGACAGCAATGCAAGGTCGTATGCATGACGAGCCATCTTTATTTGCTCATCCGTATTATCCGCTTTGAGTATCCTGTTTATCAATTCATGATTTCCGTTCACACCTACCTTGTATGTTTCGGGCATGGCACCGAACATTGCCATATTCTGCATTTCGGCCATTTCCTTCATACGTCTACTCATCTCATCCATAGTAACTGTAACAGGTAGCTCATCGCTGCTGATGCTCTCCACCTCCACTTTCATACTGTCTTTACCAATAGCTTTTTCAAACACTTCTTTCACCTTCTTCGTTTCATCTTCAGTAAGTGCATGAGCGATAGCATCCGTCTTTTTGATGAGGTTGTCTATCACGTCGGAGTCAACACGCTTTAAGGTGATTTTCTCCAATTTATATTCCATATAGCTCACAAAGTGCTTGTCAATCACACTATCCATCTTCAGCACATCGTAGCCTTTTTTCTCAGCTGCTTTTATTTGGAAGTCTTGCTTCTGCGGCTCTGTCGCATACAGGTAAACAAGTTGCTCTTCTTTGTCTTTTTGCAAAGGCTCCACTTTGGTATTGTACTCTTCCAAAGTGTAGTACTCGTCTTTCACGTTCTGTAAGAGCGCGAAGTCTTTTGCCTTTTCGTAAAACTTCTCGTCCGTCACCATGCCGTATTTCACAAACAAACCGATGTCCGACCATTTTTGCTCATACTCTTTACGGTCTTTCTTGAACAATTCGGCCAATTTATCCGCCACCTTTTTGGTGATGTAGTTGTTTATCTTCTTCACATTACCATCCGACTGTAAGAAGCTACGGGACACGTTCAATGGAATATCAGGAGAATCTATAACCCCATGTAGCAACATCAGGAATTCAGGTACTATCTCCTTCACCTCGTCTGTGATAAACACCTGACGCGAGAACAGTTTTATCTTGTTTTGTTGCAGCAGGTTGAAATCCTTCTTCAATTTGGGGAAGTACAATACACCTGTTAGGTTGAACGGGTAATCCACGTTCAGGTGTATCCAGAACAACGGGTCCTCCGTCATCGGGTACAACTCACGATAGAAGTTCAAATAGTCTTCATCATTCAGTTCAGTAGGAGTCTTTGTCCAAATGGGTTTTGTGGTGTTGATGATGTTATCCACTTCCACCTCTTTATATTTAGGCTTACCTTCCTCATCTTCACCGTCAGGTACATTGTCTGTTTTGGTGCCAAACTTTATAGCCACAGGCAGGAAGCGGCAGTATTTCTCCAATATGCCACGCAACCTGAACTCGTCCAAAAACTCTTCGGAGTCTTTGTTTACATGAAGTATGATATCCGTACCAATTGTATCACGAGTACCTGCGGTTATCTCAAACTCGGTGCTTCCGTCACATACCCAACGAGCGGCTTCAGAACCTGCTGCATGAGACAGTGTATTTATCTCTACCGTATCGGCCACCATGAATGCCGAATAGAAGCCTAAACCGAACTTACCTATTATCTCATTGGCATCTTTCGCGTCTTTGAACTTCTCCACAAACTCCGTAGCTCCTGAAAAGGCTATCTGGTTGATGTATTTCTTGATCTCCTCAGCCGTCATACCAATACCGTTGTCCGATATGGTGATGGTCTTTGCCTTTTCATCAAACGACACTTCCACCATCGGTTCAGGCAGTTCTCCTTTGAACTCACCCAAAGACGACAGCCTCCTCAGCTTTTGAATGGCATCCGTAGCATTGGACACCAACTCTCTCAGAAATATCTCATTGTCCGAATAAAGGAACTTCTTGATGATGGGAAAAATATTCTCCGTGTGTATTGAAATGGTACCCTTTTCTTGCATTGTATTGGTTTTTATTCTTCATCCCATATATAGCAATGTGCGTTCCAACCCATGCATCAATGTCATATTGACAGAAAAGCAGTGAAAGACATGTAGTTATGTACAGACTTCGTGGCAATACCGGTACAGATTTTGTTGTCAGTACTGACAAAACCATAACCTTATGAAAAACCTATTTCTATTTTCTGCCATTACATTATTTGCCATTGGCATCACATCTTGCAAAAAAAAATCGACCGATAACGATTCAGCCACCTCAAATACAAATACCATTATTGTGGACAGTGCCAGACTTTGGTTTCATCCTGGACTGAATTTCGGCAAAACGGTCAGACACTATTTACTGACCAGTCAAGAGATACGTATAGATACCGCAACGTTCTCAAACAACTTTGCTCCCTTTCATTTTGACAGAGTACTGTCAAGTTCGGCACATCAACAAGTAAAAGGCTTACTGTCATCCATTCCCAACAGGATAATAACCGAAAGCGGCAAAGACTTTCATGATGCCGAAAAGTGCATTGACGGTCCTCGCACCTTTATAGAAGTGTACATCGATGGTACCGGCTATAATTGGGGGCTGGATGAGTGCTACGACAAACTACCGGGTTACGTTGCTCCTTTTGCCAAAGAGTTGGGTTCTGTAAGTGACTTTTTGGAGGGAAAATAGTTATACAACAGCTTCCCTGTCATTGATGTGCAGTGTGTACGAATCTTCTATTTTATGGCCCATCAGCTCCAAGCGATTACCATTGGTAAACTCGATGGCCATACTATCCCTGTTATTGGACAAATAAACCTCGGACACCTCCACATCCAATAAATTGAGCAGACCATAGTCTCCGTTTACAGGAGTTATCTTGTAGTATTCATGACGCTGCTTGCCATGCCTGAAAGCGAAGAACCCGTTGATGGTGATATAAGCCACCTCATCGAAATACAATGTGATACCCTGCGATGTATAGCAAACTTCCGTCACCTTGTGCTCCCGAAGGCTGTTGACATCTATATCGTGCGGAATGGGTAACATCTTAAAAGCTTATTACATGCAAATTACTAAGAATATATCACAAATGCAGGCCTTTAACATAAAAGGCTCTGTCACAATAATGTTGAAGATGAGAGGCGGCAGTATACTTCATGACATATCTGCTATCTTTGAGGTAAGACACAAGCAATGAGGGCGCACTATTTATTGATATTACTTTTCTTATCGGCTATTGCTTCTTGCAAGAAGGATCCACAACCTGAAACCGCAAAGTTGACATCCGTTGACAGTATCAGATTTTACTTTGTACCGGGCGAGACTGTAGGTGTGGGCAAACACTATATGCTGACACGTAGCGACCTTAGACAAGACACAACAGCAACCGCCTTTCAACCCGACGCTCCATACACATTCCATACAAAAAGAGGCGATGCTGATTTTAGCAGAATGGTAGGTCTGTTGGATAGAGTACCCGAGAGGATATTTTATACGGAGAATGCCAAGTATGTGGACGCATTCAATTGCGTGGATGCAGCGGTGGTTTATATAGAAGCCTACCAAGGAGGCAAAGGACATACATGGGTGGCCGATGAGTGTACCGATGATATGCAAGCCGATGCAAAAGCATTTACTGATGAGGTGTTTGGCTTTATGGGGTCGTTATAACGATCTATTTAGGCGGTAGAGAATTCACGTAATCCAAACTTTCTTGAAGTAGTTTAGCCAGCGACTTGGTTTTACCCAACATACTTTCAGGAATACGCACATACTCCCTCATAACGGCACCGTGTGAGCGAAACTCTCCCGAATCGTTTTTTTCTATGAATTTCTTGTAGCTGTCTTTCGGTAGCCGAATACCCAACTCTCCGTCCTTATTGAGCAAAGAGAACATATAGCCATTCGCAGAGGTATATGGCATCCCTTTCCCTTTTCTTTCTATTCCCGCAGCAGCGGCCACCTTATCGTAAAGTGCTAAATTATCTGCGTAACTCATAATTGAAAATATGTGAATCTGTATACTCATTCATCTACGGCATACAAATTGTTATATTACATTAAATTACAGAAAACACTTTACTTATGAAACCTTATATCCTACTGCTGTTATCAATACTTGTAATCTCAGCCTGCAAGCCTACCACAAGCCCGATAGCTATTCCTGATAAAGTTACCTATATTGCGGACAGTGTATACTTTGAACACGAAGGATGGGGAGGCAACTACTACGGTATGTACCGCATAACCGCCAATTCATTGACCGAAGATTCCGTCAAACGCCCCGGTACGGCCATTGTATTCAACATAACGCATAACGACTCACTACATCAAGCCGTGGCGGACATTATCAACGACATACCACAGGCAATGACATTTTACGACGGGGAGACTTTTCAAGACCTGTCCGACCCTGCACCTATCACCATCAACATAGTCGCCTTTGTGGGAGACGAAACTTATAGTTGGCGTTTTTGGGGTATCCCTTCAAACTTACCCGAAGGCACAGAAGCATATGTGGCCAAAATAAAACATCTGCACACCACCATGTTGAGTACACGCTGATAGCTTGCGTATCTTTATGCAAGATCATGCCAAGAGAAATAAAGGTTAAGTCGGTACTGAACAAAGCCAAAGGCAGAGACAGTTGGTTTCTGGACAACTATACGGTGAACTTGTACAGCAGTTGTTCCTTCAATTGTTTGTATTGCTACATACGCGGCAGCAAGTACGGCACCAACTTGGAAACGAGCCTATCCGTAAAGAGCAATGCCATAGAAGTATTGGACAAGCAACTGGCCAACCGTGCCAAGAAGGGAGAACATGGAATTATCGTGTTATCCTCAGCCACAGACCCCTACTTACAAATAGAAGAACGCTACGAGTTGACAAGACAGGCATTGGAGGTGATACTGAAACACAGGTTTCCCGTACACATCATCACCAAGTCGGACATGATAGTGCGCGACCTTGACCTACTGCACCAAATAGATCAAGAAGCAATACTTCCGACCGACCTGCAACAAACCTTAGGTCGCGGCGTCATCATCTCCTTCTCTTTCTCCACCATCGACAATAAGGTGGGCAAGATTTTCGAACCGGGTGCCACACCCCCCTCTGTACGATTGGAGACACTGAAAAAAGTACTGGCGGAAGGTTTCCTTTCAGGTATCAGTATGATGCCGCTACTCCCCTTCATCAGCGATACCACAGAGAGCTTGCACAATATGTTCGGTACGTTTCGAGATTGTGGAGCCGACTATGCATTACCTGCAACCATCACTCTGTTTGGAGACGGCAAGGCAGATAGTAAGACACTTGTATTGAACGCAATCCGTAAGCACTACCCCGAGCTGGAACAGCGATACATCAACTACTTCAAAGACGGTACGGATATGCCCGCCTACTACCGCAATGCCTTCTACAAAAAGATGGAAGAGTTGAGCAAGGAGTACGACTTACCGAATAGAATATTGGATGCAAAGAAATTGAAAATGTAACTGTAACGTTACGGCGTTACAAGTGATACGGTGTTATTACCCCCTCCCCATTGCTGCAAGGGTTCTTTTCACTTTCATGAACTTGTTCTCATCGTTGTACAGTTCTACGGCTATTTTTCTCAAGCTCATACCTTGTGCGTGCAGTGTGGCTATCAGCCTTTGCTCTTCGGTATAGCCTGCTTCCGTAGTGGGTATATCTGTTGCTCTACCATTGTCATTTAAGTAATTCAATACCTCTTGTCTGTGTGGTATCAGACTGTCTGTTATGGCGAGTGCTGTATCAAGGTCTGCATCCGAACAGGCTACGGAACTCACCTTAAGTGCTCCACCCATTCCGATGGTATGCAGCATGGCCAAAATCATGGCTGTACGATAGGCGGTGATGGCTCGGTGCTGTGTGGTATCGTCAAGGTTGGTGGCATAGTGTTGTACAAACCTGCGCTTCTGCTCTTCGTTCATTTCAAATATTATCTCATCTTTTGACTCTGTTTCTGAATACAGGTCAATGATAAGATCATAATATTCACCTATCATCTCCTCATAACTTACCTTTTCTTCAAAAGGATCAATGAATGAGTTGGTATTATCATTGATATAAAAGTTGAAACAATTGAGCAGTACACTCTCTTTGTTGGGTATAGGTTTCAACAAATCGTCGTATGTACCCGATAACAATACCGAGGGCTTCAATTGTGGTATATGTACATTCTTCTTTGCTGTAATATAGTGATAGGTATAGGGTTGGTTGTAAAAACCGTTGTTGATAAGCTGCACCAACCCGTTACCACCGCCTACAGGAACTGTTGGGAATACACTGCCGTCCGACTCGTATAGCAAAGCCTGCCCTTGCTTATCGGCCAGCAACTGCACCAAATGATTATGAGTGGTGGCTGCGGGTATCAATACTTGCATATTATGTGGCACTTTAGGTTCAGAAGGGCATTTTTTCAATTCGCCTTTCCAAAACAATTTTCTGTCAGCCTCAAACTCAGCCAACCATTCAGGATATTCTTTAACAGCATCTTCGTAGCACGTCTTTTGGTCTTCGTCCGCTTTCTGCGCCAAGCGGCATGCCGCCAACAACGGCTGTGGAGTATGGCTGTCGGCATTTACAATAAAGCAGTTGATATTGGGATATACCCTATTGCCTGCATAGCTGCCATGGTAGTTGTACATGCACGCTCCTGCTACTGTTAGTGCCGATAAGAGATATACTGCTTTGTCTTGTTCGGCGGTAAAATACGCACAAGGTTCTTGGAGTAGAGGCGGTAGGCTTTCGTACAGCCCTGTGGGTAGGAATGTTTCGTTTTTCATGGTTTTCGGTTTAATAATTACAATAGCAATATTACATTATTTATACGATATATCAAATTAAATGTAACGATTGTAACAGTGTAACGATACAAGCATCACTCACGTCATTGCGAAAAGAAGGCTAACTATATACTTATTGTCATGCTGAACTCGATTCAGCATCCAGAGAAACACAAATATTCATATCGCCAGACCCTGAATCAAGTTCAGGGTGACCGAAAAGGAGGGAAGCACTATTGTAGATGTATCATCTGTAACAGTGTAACGAGGTGTTACAGTACAACTGACTTTCGAAACTATTTTAGTTCCTCGTTGTCCCAATCTGTTATTTTGAATTGAGTAGAACTTGTGATTTTTATTCCAGAGTAAATAAACTTAGCATTATCTCTACTATATGGTAGAGTCCCATACACTGTTAGAGGAGAACTCCCCCATAAAATAAACTCTTCAAAAAACTCTTTCTGTCTTAAGAACTCAGGCTTACTTATATTATTTAGTATGTGATTATTTTCAAACAAGACAGGCTCTTTAATTTCTACATCTCGATCATATTCAGACATCCCATTACCAAAATTTTCACTTTTTATACCCATAAGCGGTCTGAGCGTCAAATAACTGTGATCAAGTTCAGCTAAAAATTTATTCTTTAAAATTGTATACCTAAACTTACTCGGCAAACTTTCATAATACCTCGTGTCATATACTTTAGTCAATACTGTGAAAAAATCTCTATTTAATTTATTTACTGGTTTTAGTTTCATATGCTTCATAGTATTGAATAGTGCTACGGTATTATGTTTTTGCGTCTCTTTACCACCATTCACTTCTATATATGCTTTCATTTGCTTTTCTAAGGCTTGATTAGCCATAGAGCATGCCTCTCTCAATAAACCTGAATTAAAGAGCAATCTAGCCGCTTTATAATCCCTATATGCATTAAACAAAAGGCCTAAAAACCTTTTGGCAGCCTTCCCTGTTAATGCTAATTCATTATCAAGATCATTTTTGCTCATAGCTTTTCAATTTACACATTTTCTAAATTAAGGAGAACGCATGTAACGTTACACCGTTACAACCGATACAAACAAAAACCCCGCCTAAAAAGACGGGGTACTAACCAAAACCAAACCCTAATTATGAGCACCTATCGCTCGCCTCAAGCTTCTGCCTCTTGCCCGTTGTTGCGCATTACCACCACACCGTCAAACACATCTATCATTACGGGCTTGCTCTTATCTATTTCTCCTGCTATTATCTTTTTGCTCAGCAGGTTTATTATGTCTTTTTGTATCACACGCTTCAATGGCCTAGCACCGTACTGCGGGTCAAACCCTCTGTCGCTTAGGTACTCCACCGCATAATCGCTGAAGTCGAGTATGATATCTTGTTGTTTCAATTGTTTCTTCAGGTTCTCCAACTGTATGCGAATGATGCCTTTTATCTCCTTCCTCATCAGCGGGTGGAACATGATCACATCGTCTACCCTGTTCAAGAACTCGGGGCGTAATGATTGTTTCAACACCTCCATCACTTCGTCTTTGGTGCTCTCCACCACCTTGTCCACATCCTTGCCTTCTATATCGGCAAAGTTGGCTTGTATGATGTCGCTACCCATGTTGCTGGTCATTATCACAATGGTGTTCTTAAAGTTCACCACTCTGCCTTTGTTGTCTGTCAGTCGTCCGTCGTCCAGCACCTGCAGCAATACGTTGAAGGTATCGGGGTGTGCTTTTTCTATTTCGTCCAACAGTATCACACTATATGGTTTACGACGAACAGCTTCTGTCAGTTGTCCACCTTCATCGTAGCCCACATATCCAGGAGGCGCACCTACCAATCGGCTCACACTATGCTTCTCCTGATACTCACTCATATCTATGCGCGTCATCATGCTATCATCGTCAAACAGTATCTCCGCCAACGCTTTGGCCAACTCTGTTTTACCTACACCCGTAGTACCAAGGAAGATGAAAGAACCTATCGGCCTGCGCGGGTCTTGCAATCCTGCTCGTCCACGACGTATGGCATCAGATACAGCTTCTATCGCCTCGTCTTGACCAATCACACGCTTGTGCAATTCGTCTTCAAGGTTCAGCAATTTTTCACGCTCACTGGTGAGCATACGCTGTACGGGTATACCTGTTGCTTTGGCTACATTCTCCGCTATATCTTCCGCGTCCACTTCTTCTTTCAACAAACGATTGCGATCGTTGCTCATCTCATCCAATTGGTCACTAAGGTCTTCCACCTTGGCTTCTTCTTCTTGCAGTTTACCGTAGCGTATTTCCGCCACCTTACCGTAATCACCTTCACGCTCTGCTTGCTCGGCTTCTAATTTCAGCTCTTCTATTTTTCCTTTGGCAGCGTTTATCTGCTCCACTATTTCTTTCTCTTCCAGCCATTTTGCCTTCAGCGTATCTCGTTCCACATTCAACAAGCTCAACTCTTGGTTCAAGTTCTTCAACTTCACTTCATCGTTCTCACGCTTGATGGCTTCGCGCTCTATTTCCAACTGGCGTATACGGCGTTCCAACTCATCCAACTCTTCGGGCATTGAGTTCAGCTCCAATTTCAACTTGGCGGCACTCTCGTCTATCAGGTCGATGGCCTTATCGGGAAGGAAACGATCTGTTATATATCTGTTGGACAGTTCAACCGCAGCTATAATGGCTTCGTCTTTGATGCGCACTTTGTGGTGTGCTTCATAACGGTCTTTGAGTCCACGTAGTATGCTCACCGCATCTTCCACACTCGGCTCTGCCACCATTACTTTCTGGAAACGACGTTCCAATGCTTTGTCTTTCTCGAAATGTTTTTGGTACTCGTTCAGTGTTGTGGCACCGATGGCTCTCAACTCACCTCGTGCCAATGCAGGCTTTAATATGTTGGCGGCATCCATGGCACCGTCGGTCTTACCCGCACCTACCAATGTGTGTATCTCGTCTATGAACAGGATGATGTGGCCATCACTCTCCGTCACTTCTTTTATCACCGCCTTCAAACGCTCTTCAAACTCACCGCGATATTTTGCACCCGCCATCAATGCACCCATGTCGAGCGAATAGATGATCTTGTTTTTCAAGTTGTCGGGCACATCCCCGTTGATGATACGGTGTGCTAACCCTTCGATGATGGCTGTTTTACCGACACCCGGTTCACCCACCAATATGGGGTTGTTCTTACTACGACGCGAAAGGATGTGCAATGTTCTGCGTATCTCTTCGTCACGGCCTATAACGGGGTCGAGTTTACCGTTACGTGCCAGCTCGTTCAGGTTCTTGGAATAACGTTCCAATGAATTGTACTGTTGTTCCGAAGTTTGGTCTGTCACCTTACTTCCTTTGCGCAACTCTTTTATGGCTGCTATAACACCGTCCTCACTAAGGCCTGCGTCTTTCAGTATTTTGGATGTATTGTCTTTAGCTTTGAGGATGCTTATCAGCAAATGCTCTTCTGTCACAAACTCGTCGCCAAACTCTTTAAGTATGGAGCCTGCCTTTAAGATGACATTATTCATCTCCCTGCTTACAGATTGTGCAGGGTCGCCACTGGTTACCTTTGGCATCTTTTCGATGGTTTCGTTCAGCTTGGCTTCCACCACAGATGGTGTCACGGCGTTCTTCTTCAACAAATAGCCTATCGGGCCGTCTTTGTCGTCCAACAACGCCTTCATCATATGTGCCGTTTCAATGGTTGGGCTTTGGTGATTGTAAGCTATCTGCTGCGCTTGCTGCAGTACCTCTTGTGCTTTGATAGTAAAATTGTTCAGGTTCATTTTGTTGTTTTCTCCTTGCTATCTATAGCATAAAAATCGTTCCAAATGCTATTTGTGGCATTTCTGTCAGTAAATGAATGACAACAAGCGACAAGCTGTCTTATGCATTGATTTTCAACTGCATTTATTTCAGCTTTATCCTCATACTTACGACGGAAAGGCAGAGCTTTTATACCCGTATTAACGTATTGGTATGTACTTTAGCCGCGATGAAGTATTTATTACTGACCCTTTTCTGCTCATTACACATATATACTCATGCAGGCGGCAATGGTTGGCTGATAGACATTGCCACAACCACACGTATCAGCGCACAACACTATTCTGAAATGGTGTGCGACAATATGGGCTATGTATATATCGCATCTTATGTAAAAGACACACTGAAGAATGTGGATGATATATATATAGTAAAGGTGTCTCCCGAAGGAGAAAAAATATGGGAGAAAGGCATCGGGAATCATGGACGTGCCATTTCCATTTCCATTGACAGCAAACAACGGCTTTGGGTAACAGGATATTTCGCCAATAGATTGACCCTTGACGAACAATACATAAAATGCAAAGAAGTAGCAGGGTTCATTGCCACCATCGACACATCGGGTATCTGTACTCAGCTATCAGCTATGCCCGACGGCACTGATATGCACAACATACATATAAACAACAACGACGACATACTTATAACAGGCACATATGCCAACAGTCTTAAACTGGGCAAACAAAAAATTGAGACCAACCGACAAACATCAGGCTTTGTTGCCATTTACAACAACGATGGCGATGCTGTTTTCCTAGGAGACATACAAGCGTATGTAACGGATGTAACAAGTGATACAAATGGTAGCTTCTACCTCACAGGAAGTTTTGCAGAGCTGTTCCTTTTTCAGGGTTCGGAACTTTACACGCAAAGTTATCTTGACAAAGATGGCTTTCTATTGAAACTAAGCAACGAAGGAGAATTGCTATGGTTGAATCAAACAGGCAAAGTGGGTGAAGTAAGTGAGTTCTATACAAGTCACGACATGGGTTGCGACTTGGCCATTGACGATGAACAACGCATAATATTACCTGTGATCGAAGACAGCACATACGAAGACAAAGCCCTTATCGTAAACATATACGACAATGATGACGGCGATTTACTGAAAAGCAAAAAGTTGTGCAACATATTGGGTGCGTCGGGCGGTGTATCCATAGAAGTGGTGAAGGGGAAATACTACCTAAGCCTACTGGCCAAAGACCGTTGTTGGTTCGATGGTAAATTTCAAATGTACGTTGATGATTACGAGGTAATAGTTGCAGAGCTTGATAAGAATTTGAACATCACCAATGTTATATCAGGAGAATCGGACGAGAGCTACATGATACGTGAAAGCACATCGTATAAAAACACCATCTACTTCTCAGGACATTACAAAAGCAAAGCGCACATTGACCAATACCGACTGACCGGCAACGGTAAATATGCGCTATTCCTTTACAAACTGAATATCGCGAAGTAATTACTTATAAAGTGGGTTGGCCACTATCTCAAAATTCACAAAGAAGTTAAGCTTTGTAGTGGTATCAGGTGCATCGTAAAAATGCCCCATTAATCTGAAATACATTTTATCGGCCAAAAAGTATTCTTTCATATCGTTATCGACAAGATCCAAATTCACCACGTTTTGTCCTTTGGGGATACCATATTTATGTGCCGCCAATATCTCAGGCCTGCCCGTTGCAGAAACCAACAACCACAAGGAATCCACGATATCAAAATTTTGGCTTGCAGGTTGCTCAATGGTCAACCTTAGGTCTGTTGTCCTCACTTCTCTTATAAACTCGGAGCTGGTATTGTATTGCTTCAGGTATTCTTCACTTTGTGACTCTACCTCTATGGCAGGTAAAGATACGGTCAACCCTTCGGCAGGAATAAATGGATTATTCGGCAAACCCGGAACTTCGGCTGTTTCCTTGTATGGAACCTGAAACTTGATATCTGCAACGCTTTTCAGCTTTTTACAAGATCCGACAATAATAAGGCCTGCAACTAGGGTCAATGCTATAATTCTCTTCATAACTATGTATGTATGTATTTGAATATCAAATATAATTAAAAAAGAACCCATGTTTGTCAAAAGTTTATCAGCTAATAATCCGTAATTTTGCCGCCCAATGCCTGAAAAAAGGTCCATAGCGTTTCATACACTCGGTTGTAAGCTCAACTTTTCTGAGACCTCCACTCTATCTCGAATGATGGAGACTGAAGGTTTTTTGAAAAAGAACTTTGACGAAGAAGCTGATGTGTATGTGATCAACACCTGCTCCGTAACGGACAATGCCGACAAAGAGTGCAGACAGATAGTGCGTAAGATACAGAGGCGTACTCCAGATGCGATGGTTGTCATCACAGGTTGCTATGCACAGCTAAAGCCAAAAGAGATAGCCGAAATAGAGGGCGTGGACCTAGTGCTTGGTGCAGCCGAGAAATTCAACTTATCTCAACACCTACACCAACTGACCAAAAGCAAGCAACAGGCAGAGGTTTATGCATGCGACATAAACGACGTGGAAGGCTTCAACAGTTCTTACTCCATCAACGACCGTACAAGAGTATTCCTGAAAGTTCAAGACGGATGCGACTACAATTGCAGTTTTTGCACCATACCCCTTGCAAGAGGCCATAGCCGCAGCGACAGTATAGAAGGTGTGATAGCCAACATAAAAGAGCTTGCCGAAACAGGAACCAAGGAGATAGTACTTACAGGCATCAACCTTGGAGATTTCGGAAAAGGAACCAACGGCGGCAAAAAGCGTGAAGAGAGTTTCTACGAATTGGTGCAAGCAATTGAGCAAACAGAAGGCATTGACCGATTTCGTATATCGTCCATAGAACCGAACCTATTAACAGATGAAATAATAGACTTTGTATCCAAGTCCAAAAAATTCATGCCTCACTTTCATATTCCTTTACAGAGTGGAAGCAATAAAATATTGGGGCTTATGCGCAGGCGATATAAACGTGAACTATATGCCGAACGTGTGACGAGGATAAAAGAACTGATGCCGCACTGCTGCATAGGTGTGGATGTTATCGTAGGCTTCCCCGGAGAGACGGACGAAGACTTCAAAGAGACTTTCGACTTCTTACATACACTTGATATTTCCTACCTGCATGTATTCACCTATTCGGAAAGAGACAACACTCTGGCTGTGGAAATGAACGATGTTGTTCCCAAACATACCCGTTCAGAAAGGAATAAGGTACTGCGCAACCTGTCCTACAAAAAAATGCAGTACTTCAGTACGCTTCATGAAGGTCAAAACAGGCCTGTGCTCTTCGAACAAGCACAAAAAGGAAGCATGATGGAAGGCTACTCCGACAACTATATTAAGGTTTCCGTGCCATACACCCCCGATATGGCAAACAGTATTATTAACTGGAAGTTATAAAAAATCTTCTCGTCAACTTTTCATCACCTTTTTCTCATTTTTTTGTTAAAAATGGTTAAATTTAAATCGAATTGTACCACATATTTGAAAAATAGTTAATTCAAGTCTATATGAAGGCAAAACTTTTACTTACAGCGTTGGCACTTACAGTATTTACTGTATCTAAAGTGCAAGCACAATGTTCTATCAGCTCTACACCATCTCAAAACTGTGCGAGCTTTGGTGATCAGATCGATGCCGTTAAGATCAACGGTACTTCCTCAACTAACAGTACAGGTTGTAGCAGTGGTGGTCACGGTGGACCGTTCAGTACTCCCAACTGGTTGTTCATACCCGGTGTTGCCAACAGCTTTACAATAGTAGTTGGTGGCGGTGTTTACAGTGAAGCGTTAGCTATATGGGTAGACTATAACAACAACGGCTATTACGATAACAGTGAGCAAGTATATGCTTCCAGTGGATGGTTGCAAACGCACAACAGTACGTTTACCATACCTGCAAATGCACCGGGTGGTGCAACACACATGCGTATTTTGTGCGCATACACTTCAGGTACAATTCCTAACTCGGCACAATGTTCCAACTACTATGGCACATGGGGTGAGTATGAGGACTACAAAGTTGTGATATGTTCGCCTCCAACCATCACGGACCAACCTGCCGGAGCATTTGCTTGTGAGAACGGTGGTGGTTTCATAACACTGAAAGCAAACGGTGCCGATGGATATATTTGGGAAATGAACCCGGGTAACGGTTGGCAAACATTGTCCAACAACTCAACATTCTCGAATGTAAACGGAGATACCCTTTGGTTAAGCAATACTCCTGCGACACTTAACGGCGCCAAATTCCGTTGTATCGTAGGTGCATGCGGAAACGCATCAAAAGATACTTCATTCGAAGCCAAACTTGATGTTTATCCTGTTACGAACATAGTAGATCAAACAGAAGCAGATACATCTTGCGAAGGTCTAAACACCAAACTGTATGTTAAGAGCGACGGGGTTATCACCAACTACAAATGGCAGATTTGGGATAATGTGGACTCTATGTTCAAAGACGTAGCCGGTCCTCCATTCCTACCTGGCACAGATACTTTATTTGCGAACAACCTAAAAGATACCATCAGCGGTACTCGTGTACGTTGTATAGTTAGCGGTATTTGTGGTATAGACACTACCAGTGACATTACAATGGTGGTACAAACACTTCCTGGTGTTGTTACTCACCCTACTGATGTTAACGCAAATCAAGGTGACGATGTCAACTTCAATATAGCTGCAGTAGGCTCAAGAGTTAAATACCAATGGCAAGTAGGTTACAAAGACACATTTGCAAACGTAAACGACGGTGGCGTATATACAGGTAGTAGAACAGACAAAATAGATATTAAAGGTGTATCGCACGCGCAAAACCAATTCCAATTCCGTTGTATAGTAAGCGGTGTGGGTAACTGTGCTTCCAAACCAGATACAAGTAACACAGCTATATTGTATGTTACTCCTCCGAAATCTGTAGGTACAATAGGTGTTGATGGTAACATTTCCATCTACCCTAACCCTGCGAGCGGTTCAGAGGTAGTTATCAAAGCAGAAGAAAGCTATGGACTGAAATCATACATCATCAGCGACAAAGCCGGACGTGTGGTTAAACAAGGTTCATTGACAGGCAATGCGACTACTATCAACATCAACAGCCTTGCATCAGATGTGTACAACGTACAGCTTTACGACCAAGACAACAGGGCTGTACAAGTACTGAGATTTACCAAGCTCTAACAGAATTTTCTATCGATATTGAAAAGGTGCTGATAATCAGCACCTTTTTTTAATATAAAAAGTTGGGCTGTACTGTGCTAAGGTATTGTTAATCTTATGATTATTTAATAATTTGTGACATTAGGACAACAAATGTTGAACCCTCAATTAATGAGTATGAGATATCTGAATTTTTACTTAGTGTTTGCACTGCTGTTTATGACATCAACAGTAAATGCGCAATCATTTATTAGCGAAAACTTTTCTACCGGTTCGGGTAGTACACCTCCGTCAGGATGGACGCAGAATATTATTACAGGCGCCAGCTATGATACTTGGCGGTTCAACAACCCCGGCAGCCGTACTATTTATTCGCATATGTCCGGTCAGTGTGCCGTTTTCGATAGCGATGACTACTCTGCGAGTGGTGGTAGTGAGAATGTAGCATTGGAATCACCAAGCTTCAATACCACAGGATACAGTAATGTTGTATTGGAATTCGACCAATATTTCCGTGGTGGCTTCGGTGGTGGAGCCAATGTGGAAGTATGGACCGGTTCTACTTGGGCAACTGTATACTCAACTACATCTACTACCAGTACAACAGACCACCGTACAATAAATATATCAACACAAGCGGCAAATACCACAGGTGTAAAAGTTCGCTTTCGTTGGACAGGTAACTATAGTTGGTGGTGGCAAGTAGACAATGTAGAAGTATATGGTACCATACCGTGTACAGGCACACCTGCACCGGGCAATACCGTTGCTTCAAGCAACCCTGTGTGTTCAGGTAATGCATTTACATTATCTACGGCAAATGCATTTACAGGAGTTACAGGTTTGAGCTACCAATGGCAATCATCAAGTAATGGTTCAACATGGAGCAATATTACCGGTGCTACATCCAGCACTTATGTAGGTACGCAAACAGCATCTACCTATTACAGATGTTTGGTATCTTGTAGCAACAGTAGCCAATCTGCATACTCCAACCCTCTTCAGGTAACAATGAGCAGTTTCCTAAGCTGTTACTGTATACCTGTATTTGGAACAAACTGTGGTGGCTTTGGTGACCATATTACAAATGTTACATTCAGTAGCATCAATAACAGTACGGGTTGTAACAATTACACCGACTATGGTGGTAGCATTGCCGCACCGGCAATTACTCTTGGTACTACACAGAATATTAGTGTAACAGTAGGTAGCGGTGGTACAGAGCGTGTGGCAGTATGGATAGATTATGACCATAGCGGCACATTTGATGCCAGTGAATACACATATATCGGCTCCGGTAACGGTTCAACAATCAACAATACCATTTCAATACCAAGCAGTGCAATGTCAGGTGTTACCAAAATGAGGGTAAAACTCCGTTGGAGCACCATACCTGCCAATACAACAGCTTGTGACGGTTATACATATGGTGAGTGTGAAGATTACAATGTAGACCTTGTTTGTCCTAATGTAAGCATCGTAACCAACCCGAGCAGCTCTACAATATGCCCGGGTGGCAACACTTCATTTACAGTAGGTGCTACCACAACTTCAGGTTTTACACCACTTACATATCAATGGCAAGTAAGCACCAATGGTGGCGGCACATGGACAGACTTGTCCAACGGTGCGCCTTACAATAATGTAACAACAGCTGCATTAAGCATTACAGGTGCCACAACAGGTATGGCAGGTTATAAATATCGTTGTGTCGTAACCAACACATGTAGCTCTAATGCCACATCAGATGGTAACGCTACACTTACCTTCCTTCCGACACCTGCGGTTACCGGCAACCCGGCAAACTCAACAATATGTCCGAGTGCGAATACCTCATTTACAGTAACTGCTACAGGTGCAGGTCTTACATATCAGTGGCAGATGAATTCAGGTAGCGGTTGGGGTAGCGTACCTAACAGTGCTCCATATAGCAATGTTACATCTGCAACACTTAACATAACCGGAGCTACAGTTGGTATGAGCGGTAATCAATATCGTTGTGTGGTTAGTGGCACTTGTACTCCAAGCGTTACATCCAACCATGGTACTCTTACAATATCAAATGCAATAGCCATAGGTACCAACCCTGCAAATGCTATTGTTTGTACAGGTACACCGGGTAGCATGTCAGTTGCAGCAACAGGATTAAGTGTCACCTATCAATGGCAAGTAAGCACAAATGGTGGTAGCACTTGGTCATCTGCAACCAACGGTGCAGTATATGGCGGTGTAACTACCAATACCATTTCATTCCTTAACCCAACATTGGGTATGAATGGATACAAATATCGTTGTGTGGTTACAAATGCCTGTGCCACATCGTTGACATCAACAGATGCAACTCTTACAGTAAATACAGCACCAACTATATCAAGCCATCCGGGTAACGTTACAATTTGTCCGGGCGGCACCGCAATATTCTCAACCACCGCTTCAGGTAGTAGCGCCATTGCTTATCAATGGCAAGAAAGTTACAATGGAGGTGTTAACTGGCATAATGTGCAGAATAACACTAACTACTCTGGTGTAACAACAAACACATTGACTGTTACAGGTCTTTCTGCATACTATACAACCAGACTATATCGTTGTCAGCTTAATACTGGTTGTGTTCCGGCAGCTACAACTAACGTAGGAACATTAACTATAAATGTTCCACCTGCTATTACGTCTCATCCTACCAGTAAGCTTGTTTGTTCCGGTACAGGTACTACATTCTCAGTATCGGCTACAGGCACTTCACTTACCTACCAGTGGCAGGTAAGTACGAATGGCGGTAGTACATGGGGCATTGTTGGTGGTGCTACATCAGCTACACTCAACCTTGCTAGTGTAAATACAGGTATGAATAACAATCAGTATCGTTGTGTGGTTGGCGGGGCTTGTCCTCCGACACAAACATCGAATGTGGCTGTACTTAGCGTAGGTACGGCTCCGTCTTTATCTGCTCAGCCAAGCTCACAAACTATTTGTGAAGGCAGCACGGCTACTTTCTCTGTTTCAGCTTCAGGTACCAACCTTGTTTACAGATGGTACTACTATGATGGTTCTGTATGGCAGCAGGTATACAACTGGACAGGCTACTCAGGAGTAAATACTAACACACTGTCTATTTCAGGCATTACAACAGGTAATGTTTATACCAGAACTTTCAGATGCGAAGTGAGTGGAACCTGTGGTACTGTAACCAGCAACTCTGCAACAATGACAGTGTATGGTAAACCAAGAATAACAAACGATATACCATACACAACAAAAACCATATGTGAGAATTCTAACCTAACCCTTAGTATAGGTACTTTGGGTCATAACGTTGCTCATCAATGGCAATACAGAACAAGTAGTTCAGGTTCATGGACCAACCTGAGTAACAATACGAATTATTCAGGTGTAACAACAACTGCATTAACCATGTCGCAAGTGCCAACATCATTCAGCGGTTATCAGTATCGTTGTTTGGTGACAGGTACATGTTCCCCCTCTATAACAACAAATACACTGAGCCTAACTGTTGATCCGTTGGTGACACCATCTGTATCGATAGCAGCTACAAGTTCCGATATATGTGTCGGTACCAATGTAACCTTCACTGCGACAGGCCAAAACGGAGGTGCCAGTCCGACATACCAATGGAGGTTGAATGGTAATAATGTTGGTAGCAACAGTGCAACTTACAGCAACAGCGCACTGTCTGACAAAGACAATGTATACTGCCTGTACACCTCAAACGCTACCTGTAGAACATTGAATACCATTCAGAGTAATATCATCTCCACCAAAGTGACACAGTACGAAACCCCTACGGCATCTGTAACATCACCTTCATTAGGTGTTGCATGTTCAGGCTTGCCTGTAGATTTCAAAGTAAGCACCACTTGGGCAGGTAATACACCAACTTACCAGTGGCAGGTTAACGGCAGCCCTGTGGGCAGCAATATGGATACATATACAAGCAGCAATTTGAGTAATGGTGATGATGTGAAGTGTGTTGTAACGAGCTCGTTCAAGTGTCCTGCTCCACCGATAGTCAACTCAAATACCATCAAGATGACGGTTAACCAAACCAAAACAGCTGATGTAAGAGTTGTTCCAAACCCTGACAGCAACATATGTGACGGTCAACAAATAACCATATACACTTACTATGTAAACGGAGGTACAAATCCTAAGTTCCAATGGCAACTGAATGGAACCGACATTCCGGGTGCTACTCTACCTACATTGAGCATCAGTACACTGAACGACAACGATATGGTACAGTGTCATTTGATAAGCAATGCAATATGTGTATTCCCTGAAACAAGCCCGGGAGTTACATTCAGTGTTACACCAAACGTGACGCCTGCTGTCGACGTAGCTATTTCATACAGCGGTGCCAATATGTACACCTTTACAGCTTCACCTGTAAACGGTGGCGCATCACCTAAATATGAGTGGTATGTAAACGGTTTGAGACAACCGGGTAATAGCAATGTATTCACATCAGACCAACTGACTCAAGATGACAAGGTATATGTGGAAATGAGCAGTAGTTTGGAATGTGTGACAAACAGAATAGCAGGAAGCCGCTTGGTGACAACAGGTGTCGGAGAGATCAAATCAGAGATCGTAAAAGAACTTTCTCTGTATCCAAACCCGAACACAGGACAGTTTATCATATCAGGCAAATTGAACACTTCATTGTCAAACCAAGATGTTGTGGTTAAGATCATGAATGCAACAGGCCAAACAGTTTACAACAAAGCCTACTCCGTAGGTGGCGATGAACTGAACCTTGACGTGAAACTTGAGGATGCAATGGCAAATGGCATGTATATGGTTAACATCATCATCGACAATAATATTACCCACATGCGCTTTATGCTCAATAGGTAATAAAATATAATACCAATGAAAAGCGGCTCTATAGAGCCGCTTTTTTTATGTCGATAATGTGTCGAAGTAAAAGCTTTTGCTAACTTAGCCCCCTGAAACAACCAATTAAACTATTATAAAATATGAGTAAAATAAAAGTAGCCAATCCTGTAGTTGAGCTTGACGGAGACGAGATGACGCGAATCATCTGGAAGTTCATAAAAGACAAACTGATACTACCCTACTTAGATATAGATATCAAGTATTACGACCTTGGTATAGAGCACAGAGATGCTACAGACGATCAAGTAACAATAGATGCAGCACACGCCATTCGTGAACATGGTGTAGGTATAAAATGTGCCACCATCACACCTGACGAAGCACGTGTTGAAGAATTTGGTTTGAAGAAAATGTGGCGTAGCCCGAACGGTACCATCAGAAACATATTGGACGGTACTGTTTTCCGCGAGCCGATAGTGATAAAAAACATTCCAAGGCTTGTACCTAACTGGACAGCCCCGATTTGTATCGGACGTCATGCCTTCGGCGACCAATACAGAGCAACCGATTTTCCTGTAAAAGGTAAAGGAAAGTTGACCATTAAGTTTGAAGGAGAGAACGGCGAGACATTCGAACATGAAGTATATGACTTCAAAGGAGACGGCGTAGCCTTGGCAATGTACAATACAGACGAGTCTATACGCGGATTTGCCAGATCTTGCTTCAATACAGCACTGCAAAAGAAATGGCCACTATATATGTCTACCAAAAACACCATCCTTAAAAAATACGATGGTCGCTTCAAAGACATTTTCCAAGAGGTATACGAAAACGAATTCAAAGAGGAGTTTGACAAGAACAGTCTTACTTACGAACACCGCCTGATTGATGACATGGTGGCAAGTGCCTTGAAATGGCATGGTAACTTTGTTTGGGCTTGTAAAAACTACGATGGTGATGTACAAAGCGATACCGTTGCGCAGGGCTTTGGTTCTTTGGGCCTCATGACATCAACACTTGTTACCCCTGATGGTAATACTTTGGAAGCCGAGGCAGCACATGGTACGGTTACTAGACACTACCGCCAGCACCAACAAGGCAAACCTACATCCACCAACCCGATAGCATCCATCTTTGCATGGACAAGAGGCTTGGCGTTCAGAGGGAAACTGGATGGCAACCAAGACCTTATCAACTTCAGCCTAGCGCTTGAAGAAGTATGTATCGAAACAGTGGAAAGCGGTGTAATGACCAAGGACCTTGCTGTATGTATACATGGCAACAACGTCATTGCGGGTGAGCACTATGTATACACAGAGGAATTCCTCGATGCGCTTGACAAGAACTTGAAAGCCAAATTATCTTAATAAGAGCATTCATAAAAAGGGGCGGTATTCACCACCCCTTTTTTTAACAGCTTATATTGACACGTAAAGTTTAATTTTACGCTGCCGTGGATTTTATCCTCAAAGAAAAGAATTGATACATGGGTATTTTCGATAAACTGTTCAAGCGCAACAAAGAACAACAAGAACAAAAAGACGCACTCGACCAAGGGTTACAAAAAACAAAGTCAGGATTTCTTTCCAAAATCACTAAGGCGATTGCCGGAAAGGACAAAGTGGACGATGAGTTGCTTGACGACCTTGAAGAAGCGCTGATCACGGCCGACGTTGGTTTGGATACGACCGTGGCCATTATCGAGAAAATAGAAGCTCGCGTAAAAAAGGACAAATACCTCGGCACCAAAGAGCTTAACGATATACTTCAGGAAGAGATAATGAGCATGCTTACGGATGCTCCTGATACTAGCTTTGAAACATACAAAATACCTGAAGACAAGAAACCTTATGTTATTCTCGTGGTTGGCGTGAATGGTGTTGGTAAGACCACAACCATTGGCAAACTGGCATACAACTTCAAAAAGAGTGGCTACTCAGTTGTATTGGGAGCAGCAGATACTTTCAGAGCTGCGGCGGTAGACCAGTTGAACATTTGGAGTGAACGTGTAGGTGTGCCGATAGTGAAAAAAGAAATGGGTAGCGACCCCAGCTCCGTAGCATTCGATACAGTTCAAAGTGCCATTGCCAGAGGTTCGGACATAGCCATAATAGATACTGCGGGCCGTTTGCATAATAAGGCTGGCCTGATGCAAGAGCTAAGTAAAATAAGACGAGTAATCGGTAAGAACATTTCCGATGCTCCTCATGAAGTACTATTGGTATTGGATGGCAGTACCGGGCAAAACGCTATAGAACAAGCCAAACAATTCACCGGTGCTACCGATGTAACGGCCATTGCCGTCACCAAGCTGGACGGTACTGCGAAGGGAGGTGTGGTCTTAGCTATAGCAAGTCAATTCAACATACCTGTTAAGTATATAGGTGTGGGAGAAAAGATGGAGCACCTTCAAATATTCAACAAGGCAGAGTTTGTGGATAGCCTCTTCAGTTTGGAGGGCTAAAGCAAGAGCTTCCTTAGTTCTTCAGCCCCTTCTGTTGCAGGTTTTTCAATTGGGATGATATTGTTGTACATGCCAACAGAAGGTATTCTTCTGTCCAACACGTATTTCTTCACGTCATGCCCAACATAGTCTATCAAACCTGCGGCAGGGTATACCACCAATGAAGTACCCACCAATACGAAAACATCAGCCATTTGCATAATGGGTATAGCCTTGGCTATCATATGTACAGGTTCTCCAAACCAAACTATGTGTGGACGTAGCTGTGCTCCATCACCGGCAATGTCGCCCATCTTGATATCCTCTCTTATCGGATAGACCAAACCTTCGTTACGTTCACTACGCATCTTGAATATCTCGCCATGTAGATGCAATACATTCTCAGAACCTGCACGCTCGTGCAAGTCATCAATGTTTTGGGTGACTATATGTACATCGTAAAATTCTTGAAGATTGGCGAGAAGTTTATGTGCGGCATTGGGCTCAGCCGCTTTTACGTTACTCCGCCTCATGTTATAAAACTTGAGAACCATCTCAGGGTCCTTCTCCCACGCATAAGGGGTAGCAACATCCTCTACCCTATGTCCTTCCCATAGGCCATCGCTGTCTCTGAATGTTTGCAGACCGCTTTCGGCACTGATACCTGCTCCGGTAAGTGCAACCAACACCTGTTTTGCCATATTCCGTATTTACATACTAAAATAGGAAAACAGCTGAGTTACTACGCCAGATACTTGATACAAACAGGAATCATTATGATCAATACCGACAGAGCAAGAGCTAAGAATCTCCTCTTCTTTCTGGTTTTAACCACTTTGGCATGTTTGTCTATTTTCTTTTGTCTTTCAGATTTCATATCCGTCTATATTTCTCAATACAAATATCTGATAGACCTTAAAAAAACGGTTAAAAAACGGCTTAGATTAACTGTTCAATAACAAAGTAAAAAGTAAGATTTACGCCAATTGAAGCTTGACAGCCAGGTTCTTAAGCATTTCGTCCGTCATTTTTTCAATATCAAACTCATGCTTCCACCCCCAGTCGCTTCTTGCAGCAGTATCGTCTATGCTTTGTGGCCAACCGTTTGCTATTTGCTGACGATAATCAGGCTCGTAAGAAATGGAGAATTCAGGGATGTGTTGTTTGATGGCCTCAGTAAGCTCTTTTGGAGAGAAACTCATTCCGGCAAAGTTGTAAGACATACGCGATTTGATCTGCTCGGCAGGAGCTTCCATCAGCTCGATGGTACCTCTTATCGCATCGTCCATATACATCATCGGCAAGTAGGTATCTTCCGACAAAAAGCTTGTATACTTTTGCTCTTTCAATGCTTCGTAGTATATCTCCACAGCATAGTCGGTTGTACCACCACCCGGAGCAGATTTCCAACTGATAAGTCCGGGATACCTTAAACTACGAACATCCACTCCCCACCTTGCATTATAGTATTGGCACCACAATTCACCTGCATATTTGCTTATACCATATACCGTACCCGGCTCAACAATCGTTTTTTGTGCTGTACCTTGCTTTGGTGTTGTGGCACCGAATATGGCTATTGAGCTTGGCCAATATATCTTGTTCAGCTTTTCTTGCACACTTATATCCAACAACTGCAGTAGGCTTTGCATATTGATATCCCAAGCTTTCTTTGGATTCTTCTCACCTGTTGCAGATAAGAGTGCTGCCAACAAGTATACCTGTGTGACACCTTCTTTCTTTATGAATTCGGTAATTGCAGCACCATCCATGGCATCCAGAACGCTATAAGGTCCTGTACCTCTCAACAACTCATGTTCCTCACGTATATCTGTTGCAAACACATTACTCTCTCCGTATAGCTTCCTCAATGCCAACGTAAGTTCAACACCTATTTGCCCACAGGCACCAAGAATGAGTATTTTTTCGTGTTTCATGCCACGGATGATTTAGAAAAGGAACAATAAAGATAAAACTACTTCTGACTTTTGATCATTTCGATGAAATCATCGAATAAATATCTGGAGTCATGTGGTCCCGGTGTACTTTCAGGGTGGTATTGCACCGAGAAGGCGTTTTTCCCTTTCACCCTTATACCCTCGATAGAATCGTCGTTCAAATTCACATGAGTTATCTCTACCTTATCGGAGTTCTTGGCAGAATCGGGATTAACACCAAAACCGTGGTTTTGAGTAGTTATCTCGGATTTACCTGTCACAAGGTTTTTCACCGGATGGTTCAACCCCCTGTGGCCGTGGTGCATTTTGAAGGTTTCAATGTCATTCGCTCTGGCGAGAAGCTGATGTCCCAAACATATTCCGAACAAAGGCTTGTTTGTATCTAAGGCTTGTTTTACGGTTGCCACTGCATAGCCCATTGCAGCAGGGTCGCCGGGTCCGTTTGATATGAATATACCATCAGGTGCAAAGCTCATGACTTCGTCAAAGCTGGTTTTTGCAGGGAATACTTTTAGATATGCCCCACGGTCGGCCATACACTGAAGAATATGTCTCTTGACACCATAGTCCATTACGGCTATCTTGATGTCAGCATCTTCCGAACCGTAGTTGTACGGCTCTTTGGTACATATTGTGGATGACAACTCCAACCCAGCCATTGACGGCACCTTATCCAACTCTGACTTAAGCGCATCAAAGTCTGATATTTCTGTACTGATGATACAGTTCATGGCACCTTTGCTGCGGATGTGCTGCACAAGCGCACGTGTATCCACATCATAGATGGCTACTATGTTGTTTTCTTTAAGATACGCTCCGAGACTGTCGTCGGCTATCATACGACTGTACCTGTCTGATATATTCTTACATATCAGACCTTTTATCTTCACAGAATCACTCTCTGTATCTTCAGCCTTAACACCATAGTTGCCTATGTACACAGTGTTCATGATCAACACTTGTCCCGTATATGACGGGTCTGTAAAGACTTCCTGATACCCGGTCATACCGGTATTGAAGCATATCTCACCGCCGGTGGTGCCGGTGGCTCCGAATGCTTTCCCCTTAAAGTAGCTTCCATCTTCCAGAAGCAGGTACGCGTGTGTGGTAGTATCCTCTGCCATAGCAAAAAAACAAATTGTGCAAATGTACTAAAACTTGGAGTTTAACCGAAAGGTGTTGTGGAAAACTATCTCTACTTTATAGCCTTCATCAATATGTACATAGCAATAACTATTGCAAAGAGTACATAGAAGATGGTATTTATCTTATTGCTTTTCCTGTAGAAGTTTTTCAATCGTTCATGAAAGGTATTCTTGATGGTCACCTTATTGAAGAATAAGAACGAATTGAGAAAAAGAGAAAAGTAGTTTTTATTCAATTCAATAGATATTATCGAAACTTTAATGACTGAAAATAGCACAAACAATGCAACAAGTACCACGGGCGAAAAGTCAATAATTAGATTCTTGATCATCTATCTCTCTGGAAAAGTGTCGGTTAAAACATAACTAGTCGCTTATAATACTATTATTAATTTAATAATATATAAAGAACAATATTATGTTATTTGATATTCGGTAAAAATACGGTCAAAAATCTGATTTTCAAGAAATCCTACCGGATAATGCGTATACATAATGCTAAAAAAGCATAATCTTTTATTTTTGTAACAAGTAGATGGCTACCCCCCACAACATATTGGTCATACTGGGTTATCCGGCAAACAACGACGGTTATCCAAGTCCTATCCTTAAATCAAGATTGGACAAGGGGCTTGAAATATACAAGCTAGAACAGATAGAGAAAATAATCGTCACAGGTGGGCCGGTATACAACAACTTCGTTGAGGCTGAGGTAATGGCCGTATATTGCATCAATCATGGCGTATCTGCAGACAAGATACTGATGGAACCAAGTGCCCAAAACACATTTGAAAATGCACGTATGGTACAAAAGCTCATGTCCGAAGAAGGTTATGCCAATGCCATCATTGTCACATCGGCATTTCATGCACGGCGAGCCAAATACTTCTTCTCAAAACATATCGAGAATGTGAGCATAGTTGCTGCACCATTTCCTAAAAAATACCCATTGATAAAGAGAGTGTTTTATACACTAAAAGAATACCTGATACTGCTACTCTATAATATGGGGCTACTCAACAAGAGATATGCAATTCGTTAACGCAGAGAGAAGAAAAACAGCTAAAGAGGAAAAGATAGAACAGCTCAGGAAGATACGCTGGGTTGACAAGTATCATACGTTCCATAAAATAGTACCGGGTGTAGACGATTCATCCGAAGAACAGAAAGATGCCATCAATACCATTGTAGAAGACTGCTGTACTGAATTGATAAGGATATACAACGGCAAGAAAAAACCTACAAAAGAGAAGATAAAGAAAACTATCCTACGCTACATGGATATGATATCCTATGCCGATGTAAATACCGAAAACAAGGACTTTGGATATGAGCTATGTTGGTATATCGGAGAAAAAGTAGGAATCGATATTCGTAAGTATACCAAGACCAAGGTTTATGGTTATTGGAGTATTGACAACGGAAAACTTAAGATCATCAATCGCAGAGGCAAAAAGCCCGAAAAAGACTAGGTCGATTCTTTCTCGAGCAGCTTTGTATTGTTACCGTGTACCAATACATGCTCATTGACCACCTTCTTTGTAACGTATACCGAATTCATTACCCTAAGGATACCCATATAGGTCATATTGAACTCCAACAGGTCGCCAACTTTGTACTTTTTAGGATTGGTTCCTAGGTCTACAACAATCATATCTGAGCTTTCGCCCACCAATTCGATTTTATCGTCAGTAGGTTTTAAATGTGTCGATTCTATATCCAATAAGCCCAAGTCTATTATTGCACGATATGAACTTTCGGACGCTTGGCTCGTATCAAATTCGGGAGAATCACCTGTAAGGTTATAGCCTATCTCACCCATTGGTACACTTGGCTTTTCATTCAACTCTATTATCTCTGCATAGAGTTTGAACACATCGCCATGCATTTGATCGAAAGGCTTGTTGTGGTACACATCAGTACCGAGAAACAAAGTCTCTCCCACACGAAAGTGATTCACTCCATTGGGTAACAGGTTTTGAAATATCAACGGAATCGTAACAGATGAACCTCCTGAAACATAGGGTATCTTCTTATTGAACTTCGCCTCTATCAACTCTTTATACAAACTCAGTTGTATCAGCTTGTCGTGATTGGGCAAAACACCATACATACAAGTAAGATTGGTGCCTATACCTATCACGTCGATATTAGGCAACTCAAACACCTTTGCATAGAAGTCCATAAAATCATCTCTCATCACACCTTCTCTCAACTCGCCCAACTCTATCATGATAATGACCTTATGCAGCTTGTCTTGTGCAACTGCTTCTTGAGAAAGCAGCTTTATTGTATCATACTCTGTATTGAAGCTGACATCTGCATATTGTACGATGTTCTTTATGGAACGTTTTGCGGGAGGTTTAATATAAGCCGTTTCCACATTCGGGTTTATCGCTTTGATTCGCTTAAGGTTGGTTACCCGTGAATCACAAGCCTCCGTAATACCCAGTTTAATAAGCACATCAAGGTATGTTTTGTTCCCACACAACATTTTCGATACAACAGACCATTTAATGTTATGCTTCTCGAACAATTCATCAAGATATGTAAAGTTCTTCTTGAGTTTAGCCGCATCCAATGTAACAAACGCCATACTATCCTTTTTTATACCTCATTTCCAAATACTTGTTCGTAAAGCCCAGCTTTTGATACAAATGACGAGCTGGATTGTCAGGCTCTACGTGCAGCGCAACATCTCCATTGGCAGTATCCATGGCTTTCAACATAAGTTGCTTGCCTACACCCTTACCACGATAGTCTTTATGTGTGGCTATATATACCAATATATTCTCCGGGATGTAGCCTTTCATTCCTGTTTCGTTTACCACAACCGCTCCAACAACATTACCGTTATCAGAAGTTGACAAGATAAACCCACCCGGATTCCCTCCTTTACCAAGTGAGTAATCCATGGCTTTGGCTATATCTTCTTTTGCATCCCCGAACTGGTCTAGATGCTCAAAAAGAAAATCTCTGATAACACTGAATTCATTGTCATTTAAATCCTCTACCGATTTGTACGTATTGATTTCCATCCTTTTAGATTATTTACAATTCGGACTATAACTTGAACGTATTGGCTGATATACAATTCAACCCTAAAAAATGTTTACCCTAAAGTGTACTATGCAAAGTATTACAAGATGTGCCGTCCGAATGTATGGGTAAAATACTTTGTAACGTTGCAAAGTTACTAAATATTTTTTTAAGCTGATTTTTAGGCAAATCAGCTTAAAATTGTCAACAATACATTGATACTATTTCAATCTAAGATCGTAGAAGTCTTTGCGTCTGTCTTTCAAATTGCGTACACTGCCGTATGTATGCAGCTCATCGAGCAACTGAAGGTCCACATCGGCTATCAACACCATTTCTGTATTGGGAGTTGCTTCACTCTTCACACCATTTGCAGGAAAGGCAAAATCACAAGGTGTAAACACCGCCGATTGAGAATAGGAAATATCCATATTCTCCACTTTAGGCAAGTTTCCTACACTACCTGTTATAGCTACAAAACACTCATTCTCAATGGCACGTGCCATGGCACATGTACGAACACGCATGTACGCATTTTGTGTATCGGTGAGAAATGGAACAAAAAGTATCTGCATACCTTCTTCGGCAAGCAGTCGAGCCAATTCGGGGAATTCCACATCGTAACATATCAGCACACCAATCTTGCCTGCATCTGTATCGTACACCTTCAATGTATTACCACCACGTATACCCCATGCCTTAGCCTCATCCGGAGTGATGTGTATTTTCTCATATTGGTCTATGTTCCCATTACGGTGGCAGATATACCCTATGTTCTTGAGTTTGTCCTCTTCCAAGCTAGGCAAACTACCCGTGATGATGTTCACATTGTACTTGATGGCCAACTCCTTGAACTTGTTTTTTATTTGAGGAGTATATTGAGCCAACCCACGCATGGCATCTGCCTCATCCAAATCGTTGAATTCTGCCAATAGCGGACCGTTGAACAACTCGGGCATCAAAGCAAAATCACTTTTGTATGCAGAAATGGAATCAATGAAGTATTCCAACTGACTGAACATCTCTTCCAGCGAACCATATGGGCGCATCTGCCATTGAATCAACCCAAGACGCACATAAGTTTTATTGGAGAACGTCGGTTTATCCGGTGGAGAATAGTAAACGTTGTCCCATTGCAAGAGTGTACCATACTCAAGGCTTTGGTTGTCCTCAGGCATATACCCCTTTATCACTTTCTTTACGTGAAAGTCATTGGACAATTGGAAAGTAAGTACAGGATCGTATATCTCCTTCTGCCTCACTTTCTGCATATACTCTTTTGGAGACATCTCATCGGCATGCTTGTGATAATTCGGTATACGCCCGCCGAATATTATGGCGCTGAGGTTCAATTCTTCACAAAGCTCCTTTCGTGCATCGTACAATCTGCGTCCCAGTCGCAAACCACGATAGTCAGGATGGATGAATATTTCAATACCGTACAACACATCTCCATCGTCATCGTGTGTATTGAATGTATAGTTACCTGTGATTTGTTGGTAGGTATGTTTGTCGCCAAACTTGTCATATTTCACTATCAACGAAAGCGCACATCCCACAACCATGCCATCTGCTTTTATCACAATCTGCCCTTCAGGAAAGCGATGTATCAAATTTTCGATGGTCGGCAAACTCCAATAACTTCCTTGCCAGCCCGGATATGCCGCCTTCATGGCTTCCAACAGTTGTTGATAATCTTCAATGGATAAATGTCCCAGTTCTATATGCTTAACCATACCTTATAAATCTTCATAAAAATTAAGAAATTCCGAAAAGGAAATAACAATAACAACAGAGAATAAATATTGTTTTTATAACCGACAGAAAGACAATATCATATATGTCATGAGTTTATACAATAGAAGATATGGATAATATCAACTATTATTGTTACTACAACTCAAGAAAAGTGATGAAAGAAGCTATCAAACAAATAGTGAAGAAAATCCCTATAGCCTTTACCAAAAACCAACAATACGACAAACAGACCAAAAAAGTCATCAAAGAAGTTTGTAGCAGCGACAGTTGTTGCATAGATATAGGTGCGCACAAAGGAGAAGTTTTGGACATAATGCTCAACAGTGCACCCAACGGAACACATTACGCCTTTGAACCAATACCCCATATGTTCAAAGACTTACAAAAGAAGTATGAGCAAGTAAGCAATTGCAAGATATTCGACTACGCACTCAGCAACAATACAGGAACTGCCACATTCAACTATGTAATATCCAACCCCTCTTACAGCGGACTTATAAAGAGGAAATATGATAGAGACAATGAAGAGGATACCACCATCGAAGTAAAAACAGAGCTGCTTGACAATATCATACCCGAGAATTATAAACCCAACCTGATAAAAATAGATGTTGAAGGTGGGGAGTTGTTGGTATTGGAGGGAGCAAAAAAGACCATAACACGCACACAACCTACAATAATATTCGAGCATGGGCTCGGCGCATCGGACTATTACGGCTCTACTCCCGAAAAGGTATTCGAGCTTCTATCCGAATGCGGACTTAGGATATCCACAATGGAAAGATGGTTGAATAACAAGCCATGCTTCACTCAAGAAGAGTTTACAAAACATTATTATCGCCAACTTGACTATTATTTCATTGCTTATCCTTAATTTAACGGGTAAAACAACATTTAACCGGGATGTTAAAAAGCAGTATAGGAGAGTTAAAGTTATCCCCCATCAAAGAAGACGGCATGTTTGTTTTCTTCAATGATTTCATCACCATCAACAGTAAAGTATCAAAGGGGGACTCTGTAAAGATATTCGTAAAAGAATACAAACAAGCGGATACCAAATTCCAACTGAACAAAGAGTCAGCTGCAAAAGCTTTACTTGTTGTACGGGGTAAAGAAAAGTTGCAGGACAACATTGTCGGATACGATACGCTCGACCGTCTTTACGATCACGTTACAGCCCTCTACAAAGAGCATTTCTACTTCGGCGAAAGCAAATAAAGCAGGAGGTAAGCCATGCTTAAGAAAAGCATTGTATTCATACTTCGCGGCATAGTTTACTTATTTGTTGCCAGCTTGGTATATGTATTGGTTTGCAAATGGATATTTCCACCGATAACCATTACTCAAATAGTTTCTGCAGCCGAAGGATATAGTTTGCAACGTGACTATGTATCGTGGGATGACATATCTCCTGAAGTCAAGTTGGCTGCAATAGCAAGCGAAGACCAACTATTCCCAACACACAATGGCTTTGACTGGAAGGCTTTAGAAAAAAGCATGGACAAGCAAAAAGCCGGACACCAAAAAGGCACTGCAGCCAGCACCATCAGCCAACAAACGGCCAAGAATGTGTTTTTATGGCAAGGCCATGGAAATGCCAAATACGTAAGAAAAGGTTTTGAGTTCATCTACACCTATCTAATAGAATTTGTGTGGGGTAAGAAGAGGATACTGGAGGTCTACCTTAATGTAGCAGAAATGGGTCCCGGAATATTCGGTATAGAAGCAGCCGCCAATGCCTACTTTAAAAAGCCTGCTAAGAAACTAACTGCCAAAGAAGCCGCAATGATAGTGGCTTGCTTGCCCAACCCAAAAAAATTCACGGTAAAACCCATCAGTAAACGAGTACAATGGAGGTATCCCAATATTCAAAGACAGATGAATAATTTGAAAGGGTATCATGCAGTAAAAGAGTTGATATACAAGTAACGTTCTCTATTGACGTCTTTTCATTTTCATCTCACGTTGCCAGTTCGCACCTTTTAGCCAACCCACAACCAATACTGCCGTCATGCCGCTGCCTATCAATGCGACAAGCAACCATAACAATGTCTCTAATGTATTTGTATCTTCCATGATAATGTATGTTTATTCGAATGTATGTAAAATACTTTCCGTGTATTTGATGACATATGCACAAATGTTGAAAAGTCACATAGGTTTATCGAGAATAAATTTGTATTTAAGTTTCAGTTAAGTTTTCATGTTGAGACGTATCGCAATAACATTGTTGTTCTTAATGCAAGTGCTGTCTGCAATTACAGTAGACGCACAAAACAACGATACGGTTAGGCTGTACTTCAAACTTGACATTGATGCATTGGACCGAAATACGCGTAACACTGTCGATTCTTTACTTTACAATGACATTGTTTCCTCTTCAGACAAACTTTTGATAGTAGGCTACACCGACTATATCGGTACAAATGAATACAACAACGACCTATCAATAAGAAGAGCACAGAACGTTAAATCATACCTGTTGAATATGGGTGTTAATTCTAATGACATTACACTATGTACTGGCAAAGGTGAAATAGAACGAAACATAGAGCTACCCGACGGATATGCTTCTGACAGACGAGTGGATATTGTACGAATCATGAAACCGCCAACACAAAGACCAACTGTAAAAAACAAGATAACCAAAACCCAAACTATCAAGTCTGCACATCAATACGAACCCATCTCCTTCAACTCTTCCAGCGACTTAGATATCAGCAACATACCGATAGGTCAGCGACTGGTGCTTGACAGAATATTTTTTTATACAGGCAGGCATATGATAACGAGCGAGTCCATGCCCGAGTTACATCGCCTGTTTCAATTATTGGATGAGAACATCACACTGAAAATAAAAATAGAAGGTCATGTATGTTGTGTTGACCCAACAGTTGATGCGCTGGATATAGACACGAAGGAGCAAGCCCTATCCGTTAACAGAGCGAAATTCATCTATCTGTACCTGATAGAAAGAGGAATAGAAAAAGAACGCCTGTCTTACGAAGGCTTTGGCAAATCAAGGCCACTTAGGCCAAGAGAATTCACTCAAGAGGATCAAGACATGAACAAACGGGTGGAGTTTCGGATCGTCGATAAATAATGACCTACCTTTGGTAGACAAACCGCCACATATGGATACACTGTCGCAAACAATGGAGCAACTTCGCAAAGAAGGATATACCGAAGATTTCAACTTGCATAAAGACTGCCTGGAATGCAGGGCGCACAACTTCAAAATATTTCACGATGAGTTCATCATAGACAAGGTGTTTCGTTTTGAAGGTGAGAGCAATCCATCCGATGAGGCAACTTTATATGCAATTTCTTCAACCAAACACAACATAAAGGGTGTCTTAGTGAACGGCGCGGGAATATATACCGACGAAGTAACCGACGAAATGTTGGAATCTCTGCAAATAAAAAGAAATTAGCATGTATAAACACTTTACACTTATACCAATCATCGGTATACTACTATTATCAACAACAGTCAATGCACAAAACAGCCGGAAAGTGCTTTTTCTAGGCAACAGTTATACCCAATACAACAACCTACCCAACCTCGTGTCACAAATTGCCACATCAATGGGCGATACTCTTGTACAAAGCAGCGTTACACCCGGCGGCCAAACATTTCAAGGGCACTCCACCGATGTAACAGCACAAAATGCCATAAAGCAACAGAAATGGGATATTGTAGTACTTCAGGAACAAAGCCAAAAACCTGCATTTTCGCCTTCACAAGTTGCAAGCGACGTTTATCCATACGCCCAATCTTTATGCAATTCCATAAGAGCCAACGATACCTGTACACAACCTATGTTTTACATGACATGGGGCAGAAAGAACGGCGACGCTTCTAACTGTGCATCGTACCCACCTATTTGCACATATGGTGGCATGCAACAAAGATTACGCGAAAGCTACTTGCAAATGGCACAGGATAACAAAGCACTGACATCTCCTGTTGGGGCTGCATGGAATATGGTACGCGACAGCTTGTCTTCTCTGAACCTATATGATGCTGACGAATCACACCCAAGCCTTGCGGGCTCATATCTTGCAGCATGTGTATTCTACGCATCTATATTTCACAAAAACCCTCATGGCAGTACATTTACTGCCGGCCTATCTGCATCAGATGCTGAGCGTTTGCAATACTTTGCCGGAAAAGTAGTAATGGACAGTCTGAACCAATGGCAACAACATGGCAACTATGTTTCAGCAAGTTTCACTTATACCATCGCAGGCGACGGGAGCATAGTTACCAACAACACTTCTGTCAATGGTAAAAGTTATCTATGGCAAGGACCAAATGCATACACAAGTAGCATGAAGGATCCGGTAATCCCGATTGCCGCTCCGGGTAAATATCCTATAAAACTAACTGTATCCAATGACTGCTTCTCTGAGACAAGGATTGATACAGTTGTTGTTCCGGTGGGTATAAATGATGTCAGTGGACATGTGAACAATATCAAGATAGGTTACAACAGTGGGCAAGTGACTATTACAGATAGTCGCAATGAATACAACACACTACGTATCATCAACACATCAGGGGTTACGGTTAAAACATATGACCTAAGAGAGAATAATACCGTAATTGTGAGCGATGTTATTCCGGGGATATACATTTATATGGCGGAAAGCAACACCAAAAGAGATGTAGGTAAAATAGTGGTTCACTTATAACCAAACTTTATCTCTGTGGCACCGAAGCCATACTTACCGTGCCATTCGTTCTTATAGTCGGCCACCTCAGGTGTTTCGTCAAGTATTTTATGTACTTCATCGCGGAGCTTCCCTTTTCCAAGCCCGTGAATGACCACCATATACTCTTGATGCGCATTAATGGCCAACCGTAAGTATGTTTGCAATGTGGAAAGCTGCACTTGAACGATATCGGCATTGGTCATACCACGTGTACTGTCTACCAAATGTTCTATATGCAGGTCCAGTTCGTACTTGGCATGTAATGTCGCTTGATTGTTTATAGGACTTGGTTTGACTGTTTGTTTTGGGACTTGACTGCTTTTCTCCTCCTGAACAAACCTTGCTTCAGGCTTAAAGTCATCAAACAACATATAGCTGAAAGATGGCTCACCATTCACCAATAAGTTATTGATGTGCTGAAACACCTTATGAGGCTTTATTCTCAACTGCCCTTTTGCAGGAGCCATGTCCGCATCGTCAAGATCGTCTGCTTGCCAATTGAAACGAGGCTGATCGTTCATATCGTCAAAAGGTATCTCATGCAGATATACATGGGCAAACCCATGAAGTTTACCTTCATGACCGAACTCCTCATTCCCCAACAAATCGTAAGTGTAATTGTATTGTATTTCTTTGGGCAACTCGTTCAGCAAGTACACTTTAAGTGCATCAACCACATCCTCCATCCTATCCTGCTTAAATACAGGAATGAACGACAAGTAGACTCCTTTGGCTAATTTGGGTTTCCGCAACGTCTCTTTTTCAACCGGCAACTGCTCAGGAGCGGCTTTCTTTTTTGCAGGAGCCACTTTCTTCTCGGTAAACCACTTTAAGTATGGGTGATCTATCTCATCTACATGAACAGGGAAGGTCGTACCGTCTACATCCACCTCTACCATGTCGTTGCTTATATACGCAACGATATGCCCCTCTTCATCGGTATGTTTGAAAATCACCTTGTCCCCTATCGAAAATTTCATATCATCGATTGTTGATGAAGTCCACCATCTTTTTTACCGCCTTACCACGGTGACTCAAATTATTTTTTACTTCCAACTGCAACTCAGCGAATGTTTTATCGTATCCTTCGGGAACAAATATAGGGTCGTAGCCAAACCCACCTGTACCTCTTTTTTCCGCGACCAATGTCCCGTGGCATTCTCCCTCGAAATAATATACTTCACCGTCCCATATCAAACATATCACCGCTTTATAATAAGCTGACCTGTCTTCTTTGTCAGCCATATCAGCGATCAACTTCTCCAGATTTCGGTCATTGTCACGAGGCAGGCCCGCATAATATGCACTATGCACTCCGGGTGCACCTCCCAATGCAGGCACACAAATACCACTATCATCCGCAAACACATTCTTACCTGTATACTCATGTACTGCACTTGCCTTGGTATGTGCATTTTCATTGAATGTATCATACGGTTCGGGCACTTCTTTGTCGAAACCCACATCTTCCAACGAGTACAGGTTTATATCCTGCATCATCATTTTTATCTCTTTTACCTTCCCCTTATTGTTCGATGCAATGACCAACTCCTTCATGTATACTGTCTTCTGTATTGCGAATATAAAAATGAGCCGCCAATCGGCGGCTCATTTAAACAACATCATATAAAAATTTTATTTCCAAGACTTACTGCTAAAGCGGTCACTCACCACTTTATCCTTAGAGCCCGGAGTGTATTTGTAGAAACCTTCTCCACTCTTAACACCCAAGTATCCCGCCTGTACCATGTTTGCCAACAATGTGGCAGGCGCGTACTTCTGCTTACCGAAGCCCATGTGCAACACATTCATGATGGAATAACAAGTATCAAGACCGATAAAGTCTGCCAATTGCAAAGGTCCCATCGGGTGAGCCATACCAAGCTTCATAATGGTATCGATTTCTTCCACACCGGCTACACCTTCTTGCAAAGTGATGATGGCCTCATTGATCAAAGGCATCAATATACGGTTGGACACAAAACCCGGATAGTCTTGTACAACACATGGTACTTTACCAAGGAAGGAAGACAAATCGTGGATGACTTGAGTAACCTCGTGTGTAGTGGCATAACCGTTGATTATCTCCACCAACTTCATTACCGGAACCGGGTTCATGAAGTGCATACCGATAACCTGACCAGGACGCTTTGTATGAGAACCGATACGAGTGATAGAGATCGAAGATGTGTTCGTAGCAAGTATCGTATGCTCCGGACATAGTGCATCCAATTGCTCGAATATCTTCACCTTCAGATCAATGTTTTCGGTTGCAGCCTCGATAACAAGGTCTGCATCTTTAACAGCCTCGGCCATATCCGTATATGTGGATATACGACCCAATGATTCCGCCTTCTGTTCTTCTGTAAGTTTTTCTTTTGCTATCTGACGATCCATGTTTTTACCGATGGTGGCTATCGCCTTGTCCATAGCATCTTGCCTGATGTCCATCATGTGGACATGAAATCCGCTTTGTGCGAATACGTGACATATACCGTTACCCATTGTACCGGAACCTATCACTGTTACGATTTTGAATTTCTGTAGCATGTCTTTGGTTTTTTGATCCAATCCCGAATGCTCAAGTTGAACCGTATTTTCTTTTTCTTTTATCATTAATAGAAATATTTTAAACGTGCCGAAGATAATATTTTATTAATTAAGAAGCAGCCCACGATTAACATATAAAACACCCGTGTGGATAACCCGAATATTGCCTCAAAAACAGCTGTTTAGCATTTGTTTAACGTATCCCGGCGGACATTTAACCCGAGTACAACATTTATGATAGTAAATTTCATATCATGAAAAGGATACTACAAATTTCAGCTCTGCTACTTATTGCGACCATGTTCAATGCATGCAAAAAGCAATGCCAAAACATTGCACAGAAAAATGCGGTTGGACAATACAAATTCGAGAAAGTGGTCCGCCACTACGACCTACTGAAAACCGAAAACAGGACCGGTGATTACAACAATATGATATTGCAGCTCAACGATAAGAACCAGGCTGCACTTATTGACCAAAACAACAATATCACCTATACCGGTAAGTATGAAATATATACCGACTACTATGGGAACGACGATGATGGCAATAGTAATGTCAACTATACCATCATTATCGACCTGAAAGGCAACGGTCGAGGAGAAAGCGACTACTACCTATATGGCGAGAATGCTAACATAGGCAGAAACAAGCTTTATTTCTGGGTAAGGCGCGGTGATGGCAGGTACAAATTCAAGCTGGATAAGATATAGCAACAGTTTTTATCAGCCATATAGTTTTAACAATATGGCTGTATTTTTTTGTCCTAAATTTATGGCTAAGAGTATATGAGTATACAAAGAGCCACACCGGTCAACGAATTACTGGCCAAGCTTATTTTTCTGATACTTCCTACCGCATTCATCGGCTATTTTTTGCTGTGGAATGCAAATGAATACTACTCTTTTCTCGAAGAGAATGCAATCCAACAGGCCTTGTATGTCATGTTTGGGATGACGGCAGCAGCAATATTCTATGCGTTCAGATTTCGGTTCATACCCACATTGGCCATCCTGATTGCCGGTTTTTATCTCGTTTACAAGGGGCTGGACAGTATGGCGACAGGTGAGTTCGACGCCTTTTTCATATCCGTACAGTTCTTGGTATTCGCCATTCTGTTCATATCGGGCTGGGTTATCGGCTACGGGTTTGTACGTCTACGGTATTGGTCGGTGTTTATTGCGGCGTTGATGTTGGCCACATGCATATTATTGATCGCCAAATCTCAACTGGAAACCGTATATGAACTGTTGCAGTATTTTACCCCTTCGGTATTGTACTCAGTTTACTTGCTATATGCTACAGAACAGATATACAGCTACAAAGACAAGTCGCAGAAGTTTTGGTGGTTCATGTCACGCAGGCTACTACTTTTCGGGTTATTGGCGATATTCTTATTTGGTGGTGTTGTTTACCTCCTAAAAGAAGACATAAAAGAAACCGTGGCCAATTATGGCGGAACAGGCAAAGATGGGGAAAACAGTATGTTGAAAAAGAACAAAGACGGCTCTTTCGACATAAAGGAATACTCAAGACTTAGAAGCAACCTTGGTCGAAGCAATGAGCTGCTATTCTGTGCGCACATCGACAACTTTTTTGAAGGCACCGATATCCCCAACCCTTTATACCTCACAGCATTCTATTACACACTTTTCGATACCACAACCGAAACGTTCGAGCGTGACTCTTTGATACCCAACAATGACTTGTTTGAACCCGACCCCGGCAGCATTCCTCTGTTCTTTACGGAGGTCGATTCATCGGTAATTGAAAACAGCCTTGCCACCAAACTGCGGAAAACTGTTGATGTGGAGATTTACAACGCCAAACTTTCATCCAACACATACATAGCGCCAAACGTAGGATACTTTGTTCAGCCAATAGCTGTTGAAAAAGATTTCAGGGACCAATTCAAATCTGCGTTCAGGACCAAAAGCTATGTATCCGAACTGAACAGCGCATATTTCATATATAACTCTGAAGAAAAGCAGCTACGCACATTTCAGGAAAACCGTTTTGAAGTACTGAGAAAAGTAAAGGGATACAAAGGCATGGACAAGAAGTTCATGGACTACTACACATACATGCCATCGGATGATAAATTCAACAAAATATCCGAACTGGCACACAGCATATCGGACAGTACAGACACTCCTGTAGACCAAGTGTTGGACATCAGAGATTACTTCTTACAAAAAGACGAGAACAAAAAGCAAATATTTACCTATACGGACAACCCGGGCATTCCGGATATACCAAGCGCATCTAAGCTGATGTATTTCCTTTTCGAGAACAAGAAGGGGTACTGCGCATACTATGCAGGAGCGACGCTTTTCATGTTACGAGCATTGGGTATCCCATCGAGAATAGCCGTTGGTTTCTTGACAGTTGACCGCAGCGATAAGAACAAGGGTTGGTATTGGTACTATGCAGATCAAGCACATGCCTGGGTGCAAGTATACTTTCCGGGATATGGTTGGCTCGATTTCGACACCACCGTTGGTAATGAAGATGCGGAACAAAGCCCACAACCTGACGGTACACCACCGATGCAACCCCCGAGGGCTTGGCTTGCCGCAGAAGGAACTGTACTGGATGTGGACACAGCCAAAAAGCTGATGAATATGAAGGTGAACCACATCATCTTCCACGACAAAGAGTATAAAATGGACAGCGCCACAAACTTGTCCATGGATATGAAAATAGCCGCAGTGTACATAGACAGTGTGGACGTGCCATTAAAAAATGTAAGGCAAGGCGACAAAGGAACCGCCGTATCTTATGCAATGGCTCTTAAGAATATGCCTGCATATAAGAACGAGAAGGGTAATGCATTGGCTAAGAGGCTTCCTTCACCCGTACCTGTCGATGAACTATATCTACAACGCAGCGATACGAGTAAACCACAACCCAAACCTCAAAATCAAGCAAAAAAGAAAACAATATCATCCACACAAATATTACGCATAACATTCGGTACGATACTGGCGTTGTTACTGATAGCTATCCTGTTGCCGTCCATTATATACAGATATTACAGATTTAGGCATAAAACAGCAAAAGACGACGGCTCGTCCGCCTATTTCGCATATAGGGCCATGAACTACTACCTACACCAGCTAGGCATCTATCGTGCTGATTTGACACCGATGCAATATGCCACCAAGGTGGTAGACCCAATGTTCGGGACCAAATTCACTTCATTCATGAACGTGTATCTGAAGAAAAAATATGCCAATCTGCCACTTAACGACAACGAACGGAAGCTATTGCACGAGTTCATAGCACCATTCATAAGCAGCATAAGGTCGCAGACAAAATGGAGCAAACGATTGGTACGTTTTATCAATCCTTTGCATACCATTGGCTTTTATGTACAACCGTCTGACGAAACAGGCACTAAATAATATTAATTTTTAGCTTTGCTAAAATTATAAACCGCAAGTTGTGAGCGAACCAAAATCAAAAAAAATAAAGAAAAGGATAATACGCCTACTCTGGATATTCTTCGGATTGGGTATACTCACCTTTTCGCTTCTCATATTGATGATCAATCTTGGGTGGATGGGCTATATGCCATCCATGAAAGAGTTGGAGAACCCCAACAGTGCCCTTGCATCAGACATATACGCTGAAGATGGTCAACTTATCGGCCGCTACTATGTACAAGACCGCTCCACTACCAAGTATGAGGACATTTCGCAAAACATATTCAACGCTCTTATAGCCACAGAAGATTCTCGATTCAACAGACATGCAGGTGTAGATGGCAAAGCAATACTCAGAGCGGTACTGTTATTTGGTAGAGATGGAGGTGGTAGTACCATTACACAGCAGTTGGCAAAAAACCTGTTCCCAAGAAAAAAGGGGAACAAGATTCAGCTTATCATCCGCAAGATGAAGGAGTGGGTCATGTCTGTAAAACTGGAAAAAAGACTGACCAAAAATGAGATCATCAACCTATACCTTAATACGGTTCCATTCGGTGATAACGTATATGGCATCAAAAACGCATCACTTACATTTTTCAACAAACAACCAAGCGAGGTTACAGTAGACGAAGCCGCCATTTTGATAGGTATGCTTAAAGCCACTACTGCATACAACCCTCGCATACACCCCGAAAAATCCAAAAACCGCCGCAATACGGTTATCAATCAGATGACGAAATACGGATACCTTAAATCAAAGGATGCTGTCAAGTTTAAACAGAAACCCATAAAGCTCAACTACCATAAAATAACACACCATGACGGAATGGCTCCATACTTCAGACAGATAGTCGAGCAAGAGGTAAAAGAGATATGTAAGACATTGACAAAACCCGACGGTTCCAATTACAATATTTACAAAGACGGGCTTAAGATATACACCACACTGAATGTAAAAATGCAAGGCTATGCCGAGCAAGCTGTAGAGGAACACCTTACTGAGATGCAGCAGTTGTTCATCAATCAGACCAAGTACAAAAACGGTGCTGTGTGGAATGAATATCAAAAATATCTGGACCTGGCCATCAAGTCCACACCACGATATCGCAGACAAAAAGAAGAAGGAAAATCTCACGAACAGATAATGGGCGATATGCGCACACCTGTAGAGATGACGGTTTTTGCATGGAATAAAAATCATGAGATAGATACAGTGATGACGCCAATCGATTCCATCAAATACATGAAGATGGTATTGCAAGCGGGCTTCATGGCACTCGACCCATATACGGGTGAAGTAAAGGCATGGGTCGGAGGTATAGACCATACCTATTATCAGTACGACCACGTAAACAGAAAGACCAAAAGGCAGGTAGGTTCTACCATCAAGCCACTACTCTACTGTCTTGCTGTTGATAACGGATTCTCCCCATGCGGCGTGGTATCAACAATGCCGCAGAGTTTCCCGACTATTGAGAATTATGATGCAGGGGGTACCAAATATGGAGCCATGACCATGCGTAAGGCCTTGGCAGGTTCAATCAACAATGCCGCATTATACATCATTAAACAGGTTGGTATCAACTCCTTTGCAGAGTTTATGGAGCGATGTGGTATAGACAGCAAAATAGACAAAGTACCGTCTTTGGCATTGGGTGTAACAGACATTTCGCTCTTTGAAATGTTGGCCGCATACACCATGTTCCCAACCGGAGGTACGCATGTTGAGCCTATATTCATTACCAAGATAGAAGATAAGAACGGGGCTGTTTTGAAAAGCTTTGTGCCGACACAAAGAGAAATGATCAATAAGTACACCGCATTCAAGATGGTGCGTATGATGCAGGGGGTTGTTGAAAACGGAACTGCCAAACGTATACGCTATCGTTACAAGATAGAAGGAGAAATGGCGGGCAAAACAGGTACCACCAATGAGCAAGCCGATGCTTGGTTTATCGGCTATACACCACAAATTATGGGCGGCGTTTGGGTTGGTTGCGACGACCGTTATTTAAGGTTTGGCAGTGAGAGACTTGGACAAGGCGCCTCTGCAGCATTACCTGTATGGGCATACTTCATTCAAAAACTATATGCGGACAAGTCGTTGCACATCAACAAAGACGCCAAGTTCGAACCACCTGAAGACTTTAACGATTGCGAAGTATTGGTTGACCCTACAACAATGGGTAACGGTTGGCTGAACGATGGTCGTGCCGGTGATGGTGGTGAGCCGTTGGAAGCCGTACCCGACAGCGAATGGCAGTAGAACAGATTGATTTTTATGAGTACGAAGGGTAAGATCATCAACGATCCAGTATATGGCTTCATCAGGTTTCCCGAAGAGGGTATAATGCAACTTATAGACCACCCGTGGTTTCAACGACTGAGATATATAAAACAAATGGGCTCGGCACACCTTGTGTATCCGGGTGCAGTACATACACGTTTTCATCATTCCATGGGTGCATGCCACTTAATGGGTAAAGCTCTGGACGAGCTACGTGCCAAGGGCGTGGAGGTAACCGACGACGAATACCGTGCAGCCAGAATAGCCATATTACTACACGATATAGGGCACGGTCCTTTTTCTCATGCATTGGAAAGCACTTTGGTGGGCGATTTATCTCATGAGTACATCTCTCAGTTGATCATGAACAAGCTGAACGATGAGTTTTCAGGTATGTTGACAGAAGCCATCAAGGTGTTTAACCACTCATCGGGCAAGCACTTCTTGCACCAGCTGGTGTCCAGCCAGTTGGATGTAGACCGTATGGATTATCTGAACAGAGACAGTTTTTATACAGGTGTATCGGAAGGGGTTATCGGTTACGACAGGATATTACAGATGCTTACGGTGAAGGATAATGAGCTTTTGGTGGAAGAGAAAGGTGTCAACTCGGTTGAGAAGTTCATTATCGCCAGACGATTGATGTATTGGCAGGTATATTTACACAAAACAGTTTTCAGCTCAGAAATATTGTTGATCAACATTCTGAAAAGAGCCAAATCTCTCGCACGAGACGGAGTGGAGCTTTTTGCAAGCCCTGCATTAAGGCATTTCCTGTACAATAATATCAACAAAGAACAGTTTGAGAAAGAACCGGAGCACCTTGAGCTTTACTGCAAAATGGATGATATTGATGTGATATCGTCTATAAAAGCATGGTGTAATCACGATGACAAAATACTATCAAGACTATGCAGCATGATGCAAAACCGCAAACTGTATAAAGTATTGATGACCACAGGTCCTGTTGAAGATATGGCTGCAGAGAAACGTGATATATTGGCAACAGAGCTGAAACTTAAAGAAGAAGAACTCGATTACCTCGTTTGCACCGGCAGCACATCGGAAGACACATACAATATCAATAACGAGAAAATTTGCATTGCTATGAAAAACGGTGATGTGAAAGACATATCCGAGATCGACAACCCCATCATCAATCAGGCTTTGGCAAAACCGGTACACAAAAACTATCTATGCTATTTACAGCCATGATAGCAGGATTCACATACAATCAAATCAATATTTATTGTCTTTTTGATTAACTTAGCACGTTTATTACACAGTAAGAAAAAATGCATTTTACCGCAGAACAAATCGCATCTCTGATACAAGGCAAAGTAGAAGGTGATCCTCAAGCGAGTGTTAGCAAAGTAGCCAAAATAGAAGACGCCTCAACCGGCGACCTGAGTTTTGTCGCGAACCCCAAATATGAAGAATACCTCTATAAGAGCAATGCTTCTATCATCATAGTGAACGACTCACTGAATATTGAGTCAAGTGTTAAGGCCACACTTATAAAAGTTAAAGATGCTTATAGCAGCTTTGCTCTACTTCTCGAGAGGTATAACGATTTGATATCCAATGGACATAGGAGCGGCATTGACAGTACGGCTTCCGTTTCAGAATCTGCAAAAATTGGAGCAGACGTATATGTTGGAGCATTCGCATACATAGGTGATAATGCTCATATTGCAGAAGGTGCACAGATATACCCGGGCTGTGTAATAGGTGATAATGCCCAAGTGGGTACCAAGTCTAAAGTATATTCAGGAGTAAGGATATATAACGATTGCATTATAGGTGACAACGTTATTATCCATTCGGGTACAGTTATCGGCAGTGATGGTTTTGGATTTGCACCACAAAAAGACGGCTCATACAAGAAAATACCCCAAATCGGGAATGTAATAGTTGAGGACAATGTGGAAATAGGAGCCAATTGCACCATTGACCGTGCCACGATGGGGTCAACACGCATCAAAAAAGGCGTTAAACTGGACAACCTTATACAGATAGCCCACAATGTTGAGATAGGAGAAAATACAGTAATAGCCGCCCAAACCGGTATATCCGGCAGTACCAAGATCGGCAGAAACTGCGTGATTGGTGGCCAAGTGGGTATAGTCGGCCACATTACCATAGCCGACTATACTAGTATCAATGCGCAGAGCGGTTTGGCTAAATCGGTAAACACTCCTAAAACAGCATTGACAGGTTCGCCTGCATACGATTACAAAAGTTCATTAAAAAGTCAGGCAATTTTTCGAAATTTGCCTGAGATACAGCAAAGACTGATAAGTTTGGAAAAGACGGTTGAGGAACTGTCTGCTCTGTTAAGTGAAAAAAATATTTCTGATAAGAAGTGAGTGAAGATACCATAACTACCACAGTGAGTTCTAAATCAAAGACACAAGATAATCCGACTCAAAACCAACATACACTTAAAGGGTCTGTTGAGTTGCAAGGCGTTGGCTTACATACAGGTCAAAGGGTCAATATGACCATAAGGCCGGCCAATCCCGGACACGGCATACGCTTCCAAAGAGTGGATGTACAGGAAAGGCCTATCGTTAAAGCAGACGTTGATTATGTTGTAGACACGTCAAGGGGTACGACTCTGGAGCACGGCGGGGTAAGAATCAGTACTGTCGAGCACCTTTTGGCCTCTTTGGTAGGCTTGGGAATCGACAACGCACTTATCGAAATGGATGGCACAGAGGTGCCCATACTTGACGGTAGCTCCAGACAATTCATCGAGGCGATAGATAATGTCGGTATACAAGAGCAAGACGCCAAACGTGTGGTATATGCCATAGATACCAACATACACTACTACGACCCAGTTAAGAATGTTGATATGCTGGCTGTTCCGTCAAACGAATACCAGATAACAACACTTATAGACTTCAACTCACCGGTGTTGGGCACTCAACATGCCACACTGAAACACATATCCGAGTTTAAAGGCGAAATAGCACCTTGCCGTACATTCTGTTTCCTACACGAGCTGGAATACCTGTTAGACAACGACCTGATAAAAGGTGGAGACCTCAGCAACGCCATCGTTGTGGTAGATAAAGTAGTAAGCGATGATGAGCTGAAAAGGCTAGCGGATGTATTCAACAAGCAGAACATCAAGGTAAAGCACGAAGGAATACTGAACAACATTCAACTACACTTCAGCAATGAACCTGCAAGACACAAGCTGTTGGATGTGGTAGGCGACCTTGCATTGGTTGGCAACTCCATCAGAGCACATATCATCGCCAGCAGACCGGGGCATGCTTCCAACGTTGAGTTTGCCAAGAAAATAAAAGACTATATACGTAAGAACAGACATCTATCAGATGTTCCTCATTACGATCCGAACCAAGAGGCGATATATGATATCACTCATATCGAAAAGTCGTTACCGCATAAATATCCGTTCCTACTCGTTGACAAAATAATTGAACTAAGTGACGACCACGTTGTTGGTATCAAGAATGTTACATTCAACGAACATTTTTTCCAAGGGCACTTCCCGGGTAACCCTGTAATGCCGGGTGTGCTACAGATAGAGGCATTGGCGCAAACAGGTGGTATTCTTGCATTGAATAACTATCCCAATCCTGAAAATTACGATACTTACTTCCTCAAAATAGATAAAGTGAAGTTCAAGCAAAGAGTTGTTCCCGGAGATACTTTGGTATTGAAGCTTGAACTACAAAATCCTATTCGTAGAGGTATTTGCGAAATGCGTGGCACAGTATATGTAGGCAATAAGTTGGTTACAGAAGCTGAATTAGTTGCACAAATTGTTCCAAAAGACAAAAAATGATCCATCCGCTTACATATATACACCCCGATTCTAAGATCGGACCGAACGTGAAGATTGATCCCTTCACCACCATACATAAGAATGTAGAGATAGGAGAAGGTACATGGATAGGCTCTAATGTCACTATCATGGAGGGTGCCAGAATTGGAAAGCATTGCAAGATATTTCCGGGTTCTGTCATATCAGCCATACCTCAAGACCTGAAATTCAGAGGAGAGGATACTCTTGCGATAATAGGTGACCATACGACCATACGTGAGTGCGTAACAATCAACAGAGGTACAGCCGACAGAAACAGAACACAAATAGGTGACCACTGTCATATCATGGCGTACTCTCACATCGCACACGATTGTATAGTAGGCAACCACTGTATATTCTCCAACAACACGACCCTTGCCGGCCACATCAATGTGGGCGACTATGTGATACTTGCCGGCCTTACCGCTGTGCAACAATTTGTCCGCATCGGTTCTCATTCGTTCGTAACAGGCGGTTCGTTGGTAAGAAAAGATGTCCCTCCATATGTGAAAGGAGCTCGTGAGCCATTGTCTTATGTGGGTGTAAACTCTGTGGGTTTGAAACGCCGTGGATACTCAATAGAAAAGATCAACCATATACTGGATATATACAGGATACTTTTTGTAAGAGGATATAATACTTCAAAAGCACTAAGCATTATCGAAACGGAAATACCGGTTTCCGACGAAAGAGACGAGATCATCACTTTCGTTCGCGAGACGGGCCGTGGTATAATGAAGGGATATGTCAGCAGGCAGCACAATGAAGATATCTCTTAAGCATATCAGCAAGCGCTTTCAGAAACACTGGATATTCAAAGACGTCAATACTGTTTTTCTTTCATCCGGCAAGTATGCGATACTTGGCCCTAACGGTAGTGGTAAGTCCACCCTATTGCGAGTGATAGCCGGAATGCAATCGCCATCCACCGGAGAACTTACCTACGAACTCAATGACGAACAAGTTGACAAAGACAAACTGTTCAACCACATCAGTTTTTGTGCCCCCGCTCAAGAAATTGTGGAAGAATTCACATTGACAGAGTTCTTGAAGTTTCACTTCTCATTCAAAAAAATCATTGCCGGGTTAGACATCCCACATATTATTGAGACCATCGGTTTGCAACACGCCCAAGACAAACCTATTGAAGAGTATTCTTCCGGTATGAAGCAGCGAGTGAAACTTGCACAAGCCATATTCACAGATACTCCTGTACTGTTACTCGACGAACCTTGCACCAATTTGGATGAGCATGGTGTACAGCAATATCGCGAATGGATAGATAAATACTGTTCCAACAGGTTGGTAATAGTTGCCTCCAACGATGTCCGTGAACACTATTTCTGTACAGAACGCATCTCCATCGACGACTACAAATAGTCCATGTTTATTTTCACATAACAAGAAAATGCACTTTAATAAAATATGCAGTATTACATTTGTGCTGCATGAAAAAAATCATCAACACATATACAGCTTCTTATAAAGGCTTATCAGCATCAGCATGGTGGCTGGCTGTTGTCATGTTGGTGAACCGTATGGGGACAATGGTACTCCCTTTCATGACACTGTACCTTACAGAAAGTAAAGGTGTATCCATAGGTAAGGCAGGCTTGGTCATCACCATCTTCGGTGCAGGAACCATATTGGGTGCATATGTTGGCGGTAAGCTTACAGATAAGGTTGGTTTCTATTTTATACAATTGTTTGCACTTATAGGTGGTGGCACATTGTTCATCGTACTCGGGCAGATGGAAGATTACACATCTATTTGCATCGTAGCTTTTTTTCTTAGTGCTGTAAACGAGTCATTCCGTCCTGCGAATGCCGCTGCGGTGGCCCATTACAGCGGCACAAAAAACAGAACACGTAGTTTCACACTCAACAGACTTGCCATCAACTTAGGATGGGCCGTAGGCGGTGCAGTCGGTGGTTTTGTAGCGGCAAGGAGTTATCATTTGTTGTTTTGGATAGACGGGCTTACCAACTTGGGTGCCGCATTGATGCTTTGGTTGTTATTGGCACCCTCACGTGCGAAACACCAAGAGCAACAGAATGAAAAAGAAGAAGAGAAGGAAGGAATATCTGCATACAAAGATTTCCCCTACCTCGTATTCATTTTCATGAATATCATATTTGCATGTTGCTTTCTACAAATATTCACCACAATACCTGTTTACTTCAAGCAAGACCTACTACTCAGTGAGGACAAAATTGGCATCATCATGGCCATAAACGGACTCATTATCGTGCTTATTGAGATGTTCATCATTCATCAGTTGGAAGGCAAGCGAAGCCTAATGAGCTATATCATGATAGGTGCTTTTTTGGTAGGTCTGGGCTTTTTAGCACTCAACCTATTGCCCGGCATGTTTAGCCTGGCATTGATATTTATCATCATAATCACCTTAGGCGAAATCATACAAATGCCTTTCGCAGCAACATATTGGGTAAATCGCTCCAACAGCAAGAACAGAGGACAGTATGCTGCGCTCTTCACTATGTCTTGGGCTGTGGCACAAATAGTTGCTCCGGGAAGTGCGGCTTGGTTTGCACAGTACTACGGGTTCAACACCCTTTGGTGGGTAGTGGGATTTTTATGTATCGCCACACTTATCGGTTATAGATGGATAAGGGTTAACAGCCCTCTTGAAGAAATGAAGTAATTAATTGCGCTCTCCGAATATCATACTGCCGATACGAACAAGCGTGCTACCTTCCTCTACTGCCATTTCATAGTCGCCACTCATACCCATAGAACAGGTATCAAAAGTAGCATCTGTCATGAAGTAAGAATCTTTGGCAAACGTGAAGATGTTTTTCATATTGCCAAACTCTTTTCGTACTTGCTCCAAATCGTCAGTAAATGTAGCCATCCCCATCAGTCCGCAAATACGAACATTTGACAACTCAGTTTTCTGAGCAGAATATTGTTCCAACAACTCAATCAACTCCTCTTTGCTCAACCCGAACTTTGTTTCTTCATCTGCAATGTGCAACTGAAGCAATACGTCTATAACTCGGTGACTCTTTACAGCTTGCTTATTTATTTCACTGAGCAACTTCATACTGTCAACAGCATGTATCAAATGAACGAAAGGTGCTACATACTTGACCTTATTGGTTTGTAGATGACCAATGTAGTGCCACTTTATATCTGTCGGCAATTGAGGCTGCTTGTCAACCAGCTCTTGAACATAGTTCTCACCAAAATCTCTTTGACCGAGATCGTAAACCTCTTGTATATCGCTTACAGGCTTCTTTTTTGAAACCGCCACAAGCGTTACACCCTTGGCATTAAGTTCTTCCTTTAGTTTTTTCCAGACTTCGGTTTGAACCATCGACAGATCAATATTGTTCTTTCTCGTTAGGGAAATCTTTACTCTTAACGTCTTTTATGTATTGCTCAGTGGCACCTTTTATCTCATCGTAGAGGTTGAGATAACGACGTAGGAACCTTGGCGAAAAGTCTTTTGTGATACCCAGCATGTCATGCATAACCAATACTTGGCCATCCACTTGAGAGCCTGCACCGATACCTATCACAGGTATTTTCAACTCATCCGACACTTGCTTACCAAGCTTTGCAGGTATTTTTTCCAATACCAATGAGAAACATCCCGCCTCTTGCAAAGCGTGTGCGTTTTTCAACAAAGTCTCTGCTTCTTCCTCTTCTTTGGCACGCACGGTATATGTTCCGAATTTGTATATGGATTGTGGTGTAAGTCCCAAGTGACCCATCACAGGTACACCTGCACTTATAATACGCTTGACGGACTCCATCACTTCCACACCACCCTCAAGCTTGATGGCATGCGCACCGGCTTCTTTCATGATGCGTATGGAAGAGTTCAATGCTTCTTTACTGTTACCTTGATAGCTACCAAACGGCAGATCGACCACTACCAAACAACGATGAATGGCTCTAACCACGCTTTGGGCGTGATATATCATTTGGTCGAGCGTGATTGGCAATGTCGTCTCATGACCTGCCATAACATTTGATGCGGAGTCGCCGACTAGCAAAACATCTATACCTGCATCATCCAAAATACGAGCCATTGAGTAGTCGTATGCGGTAAGCATACTGATCTTCTCGCCGTTCTCTTTCATCCATTGTAAGGTGTGGGAGGTAACTCGCTTTATATCGTTATGTACAGACATTGGCAATTGATATGTCCTGCAAAAGTAGCTTTATTAAATATATTACCCTAATGAGCGAATATACTCGTAGCCATTTGCATTGCTTCTGAAAATGCTTCTTTGTTCAGTTGTAATGGTATGTTGTTTCGCTCGGTCCACCCTACAATATTTTCAGTGGCTATATTGCCCACCAACTCATCTTCAGCCATTGGGCAGCCGCCAATACCTTTCATAGCACTGTCGAACCTTACACAACCACTGTCGTATGCCGACTGTATCTTCTCTTCCCACTTGTCCACAGTTGAATGAAAATGTGCACCTATATGTACGTCTTTGAATTCAGGGACAAGACTATCGAAGATGTATTTAATATTGTCAGGCTGTGCAACACCCACGGTATCAGCCATCGCGATGGTTTTGATTCCTAACTGTGCCAATTTGTCCACCCATTTTATCGCAACCTCTGCATTGTATTCATCTCCATACGGATTACCGAAACCCATAGATATATAAACAACAAGCTCCTTATTGTTTTGCGCACATAGGTTCTGTATCTCTTCAACCTGAGCTAAAGACTCGGCTATTGTTTTATTGGTATTGCGTAGCTGAAATGTTTCGGATATGGAGAACGGGAAACCCAAATACGTTATCTCGTCATAGGCGACCGCATCTTGCGCACCACGGGTATTGGCGATTATCGCCAAGAGTTTGGTATTTACTCCATCCATCTTCAGTTGAGGAACCACATCTTTGGTATCAGCCATTTGTGGGATGGCTTTGGGAGATACAAAAGAGCCGAAATCCAACACATCGAAACCAACTTGCAATAGCTTGTTCAAATATTCAACCTTGGTTTCGGTCGGGATAAACGTACTCCAACCTTGCATGGCATCTCTGGGGCATTCCACCAGTGTTATTTGCTTATTCATATTCGTCATGATAAGAAGTACAAAGATAACAGGTGTTAAAGATTATTGAAGAATACCTGCATATGCAAAGTTTATTATGCATACGGCGTATATTAGTAAAAACGCAAGATTATGATATTATCAACAACACCTACTCTGGAAGGCATGACCATAAGGCAATACAGCGGCATCGTTTTCGGAGAAACCATCATTGGTGCAAACTTATTCAAAGATCTTTTCGCTTCCATCCGCGATGTGGTGGGTGGCCGCTCGGGCTCATACGAAAAGGTATTGCAAGAAGCTCGTGAAACAGCCATCAACGAAATGGCCGAAGCGGCACGTGCAAAAGGTGCAAATGCTGTAGTTGCGATAGACCTTGATTACGAAGTGGTGGGAGCCAACGGCAGTATGCTTATGGTTACAGCTTCAGGCACAGCGGTAGTTGCAGAATAATCACCCGCGAATCAATTCAAGAAACTTGTTCATACCTGCAAGCTTGGCATCGTCAAGCTTGTAGTGTATACGTTCCGTATAATATTGCTGCAAGTCGTAGTAAGGGAATACTTCTTCTGATGCGATATTGTCTATATGTTCCAAGCCTTCTTTATTGGCTTGATTAAAGCGGTCGATAAAATCATCGGACAGGTCCTTATTGGAAACCCACGCCGCAAACACAAATGGTAAACCTGTATATTCTTTCCAACTCTCCGACAAGTCGTAAACATATTCAAAATCGGCAAGGTGTTTTAATGCCCTATCCCCTATTATCACACCTGCGGTTGTATCGCTTATCAATTCAATGTAGTTTTCAGGAGCATCTTTGAAGACAACCTCTTTTTTCCAGTATTGTTCAAACAGCAGTCTTGTAAGCCTTACAGATGTACGAGACTGATAATCCAAATACACTTCTTTTATTTCCGCCAAAGGCACGCGACTGTACAATGCCACAGACGCTACCTGTCCATCTGCGGCTATACCATAATCGGAAACAACCCTTGCTCCTTCTATTCCCGGTATTGCGGCTACAGGCAACAATGCTATATCTATATCATTATTCTTTAACTGCTCCGCCAACTTCGACGGATAATCCACACTCAACTCTATATCATCCATTATCGGGCTGTGCTGAATACCGTACAACAATGGTTTAGTATTCAAGTAACTTACCGCTCCGACTTTTATTTTGCGCTCCAACTGTCTATTTTTAAGCCGCAAAGATAAGGCTTAACGAAAGAATTAATGTCGCAACAACTGATTATATATACGGATGGCGCCGCCAGAGGCAATCCAGGACCCGGAGGATATGGAATATTGCTCCAATGGGGCAATACTGTAAAGGAGCTATCACAAGGCTTTCGTAAAACCACCAACAATCGCATGGAACTGTTGGCGGTGATAGTTGCATTGCAACAACTGAAAAAAGAGGGCTTGGATGTAGTGATATACACCGACTCTTCATACGTTGTCAACTCGGTGGAAAAAGGGTGGCTGTTCGATTGGCAGAAAAAGAACTTCAAAGGGAAAAAGAACATAGACCTATGGAAACAGTTCTTACCGTTTTACAATAAGCATCGCATAAAATTCAAATGGGTAAAGGGCCATGCCAACAATCCTGGCAACAATCGCTGTGATGAATTGGCGACAGAAGCTGCCGACAGTGGTGACTGGTTGGTTGATGAAGGATATGAGAATGGCAACTAACTTACTCTTTGCCGTGTTTTGAGTCCTTCCATACGTTATCTATATCCCAAACCAACTGTTGTTCAAATGCCTGTTGTCTGACATTGCAATCCGCTTTGCGGCATAGCTTGCATTGATAGTACTGACATGCATCTACATGTATGAATACATCCACTTTATTATCAAAACCCGCCGCTATCATGTCTTCCAACTCATGTATCTCTTGCTCCGCCTTTTTCACATCATAATACCAAGGTAGTGTAAGGTGTGCGTCCACATGCATCCAACCACCTTGTGATAATACGCGTAGGTTATGGAGGTCTATCCAATCATCCTTACGTTTTTCTTGCAACAGGTCTATCACATCGTCCAACATTTTCATGTCTGCCTCATCCATGATACCTGTCAAAGATTTTCGGATGACCTTATACCCCGTAAAGATGATAACGAATGCGAATATCAAGGCCACCACACTGTCCAACCAAATCCAACCCGTAATCCACAATGCCACAAGCCCCACCACAATCGCAAATGTTGAATAGGCATCAGAACGGAGATGTTTACCTGCAGATTCCAATATGAGTGATTTATGTTTCTTACCTGAATTAACCGCATAAGCTCCTGCTATAAAGTTCAACACACCCGAAGCTGCTGTGATGTAAATACCCGTATCCAACGCATGTATCTCTCCAGGCTCTATCAATTGCTGAACAGCTTCATACACTATTACAAGTCCTGCTATAGATATCAATGCACCTTCTATTGCAGAAGAAATAAACTCCGCCTTTCCATGACCATACGGATGGTCTATATCTCTTGGCTTAGATGCTAGTATAATGCTGTATAACCCTATAAGTCCGGCAATGACGTTAACCGTACTTTCAAGTGCATCGGTAAGGATCGTAACCGAATGCGTGATGAGCCATGCAAACAACTTTCCTGCAAACAACACTATCGACAGTATGACGATATAGCGTTGTGTTTTGATGGCTGTTTTGCGCATGTGCTGTTTTACTTAAATAATTTACGAACAAGTACTCCACTCCAACCACCAAGACCTCCTACCAGAGCACCAAGCACTACATTGACAATCAAAAAGGCAACCATCGGTAAACCGATAAGTTCAGCTATTCGTCCTGAAAGAATTTGATTGTTGGCTACGTCTGTTTTCAGAATGAGGTACAACCATAAGAATGCTATGCTTGCTAGACCAAGCAAGAAACCCTTTGCAGGTTTGGGGTTCATGATGAATGTCGCCACAAAAGGCACAACAGCCACCATCCACCAAGCCACGAAGTATGAACCTACCCAAGCGAACAGTGCAATGATTATTATGTTGACTAAAAACTTCATTCTGCTCCTTTTGTCTTCCAAACGTATTTTATGGCGTCTGTTTTACTGTCGGTAACAAACACCAACTCATTATACTTTCCGTTTACCCACTTATCGATGTATGCTCCGTAATACTTACTGCCGGGGTTACCTGACTGACCACCCGGATATATACCGTAACCCACAGGCTTATCCTTCATCTCCACCACCATTCTCCACGACGGACCATGATTGCCTTTCATAGCATTGATGGTTGTACCCCAACCTCCGGTCTTCAATCCTGAATAACTGAATGCAGGTATACGAGCCAAATGCCGAACAGTGGTATTCTTCACTTTGTACCATTCGAAACCTGTAGTCTCTTTCAACTTATTGAGACTATCCGTCGCCAACAGATAGCTTGCTTGCAATGCACCTGCAACATCACCCAAGCAACTGTCTCCTACTTGCAAAAGCTGCATTGTACGCTCGGGTAAAGGGTACATGGCACCTCTCAACTTACCGAACTTTGTCTGCTGCCATAATACGTTATAGAAATAGTGCCACCATACGCGGAAAACCGTTGGAGCCTTATCGTCAATATCGTATCTATAGTTCCAACCTTTCAACAATGAGATATACTCACCTTCCTCTTTGATGTTTTTCAGCATTATCGGAAGTACACCTTCGGCAAGCATATCATAAACATCGCTCTGCATGGCAAACATATCTTCAACTGTTGCTTCGTTGAGTGTATCCAATATCTTATTGATTCGCCAAGCTCTATACTCCCCAAAGTCGCCATTGTACCAATACGGATAAGTGGAGTCTGTGACTGTTTGGTTGGCGGATGCCAAATAACCCTGATCGGGGTTAAGGGAACGAGGATTTTCTTTTATAGGTATCTCATGCCCCCACAATGTGCTACTGTCACTACCGTCCATTATGTACTTACCCTGCCCTTTCCATTTATCAATGAATTGGCCTTGACCCCATATCGCAATATTGCCCTTCGTGTCTGCAAATACAAAGTTCTGTGCAGGGCAAGTGAAATAACTTATTGCCTTTACATAGTCGGGATAATCAGCCGCTCTGTTCAAAAGATATAACGACAGCAGTTCATTGCTTGGCTTATGTGCCATCCATTTCATGGCGAGTGTTTCCTTGACACCTTCCTTACGGAAATGTTCATCGTATATGACAGGTCCGTGAAGTGTGTACTTAACAGTATCTATAACATCTTCCATGCCCTTTACCTTTATCACCTCCACACGTTTGTCAAAAGCCACCTCATTGCCATTGAAACGATAACTATTATCATCCACAACATCTATTGTGTAGTAGTCTTTCACGTCACGATAGTTGTTGGTGAAACCCCAAGAGATATGCTCATTATAACCGATAACCACTCCGGGAGCACCGGGTAAAGAGACACCATAAACGTTCACACTCGGTGCATTCAGCTGCACCTCGTACCATATCGACGGTAGATTCAAATTGAGGTGCGGGTCGTCACAAAGTATCGGATAGCCGTTCTTCGTTTTCTTCGAGCTCAACACCCAGTTATTACTTCCTTTTCCGCTATTGTCATCTTTTCTTAATGGTGGCCTGTATTCAGGGAACTTCTTACCTCTGTCTCCCGGATATTCAACAGCAATGTACTCCGCCTGCCAATCATGTTTTGTCCCCGTGGGTATAACAGGAGTACTACCTATATTTCTATCAGGAAAATAAAAATCTACCTCTTCTTTGCTCAACACTTCCAACAGTTTCGAGTATTGTATATCCTCAACACCTCCCGTCAAGTCATCGGCCATATACATCAGCAACAAGGCAGTGTTGATGTTACTCCATTGCTCCGGTTTAAAGCCCATCAGCTTGTACTCCAATGGGTATGTTCTTGAGTTCAAAGAATTGATATGTGCATTAACACCTTCAGAATAAGCGTCCAAAGCACCCCTTGTTCTTGAGTCTTCCTCCATCATCTTTAGAGAACGCTCTGCACCATATACCATTCCCTTTCGTCTTTGTTCTCTATCATAAGCGACGGTTTTCTCTCCAACCACTTCGCTTACGCGTCCTGCAGCAGCTCTGGTTTGCATATCCATTTGCCAAAGCCTGAAGTAGGCATGAACATACCCCTGCAAGAAATACAGGTCGTGATCGTTGGCGGCATTGATGTGAGGAACCAATCTATCATCAAACCAAACTTCACTGCTTGGGTCTAGATCGGGAAAATTAAGCTGCGTATTGAAATCTTTATCAACCGGTTCTGCATTGGCCCAAAAACCATTCACAGGGTCAAGTAACTTCCCAAATGCGGGCACACCACCCATAGGAGTATTTAGCAGATATACCAAGCCTATGGTGATGAGAAGAGATAGTATGGCATACAAATACCGCATTCATACAGCTTTATATAAAGCTAAACAAATACGGCATCATATCCTAAGTGCTATTGAGCGGGCAACTCTATGACGTAAGAATTCCCTTGACTGATGGTCAGCTTATCGTCACGCAACCAAGGGTTCAAAATCTTCACCATCTTATACGTTGTACCTTGATACAATGCAAAGGCTGCAAGGTCAGGTATGGTCTGAGTTACTGTTATTGATTTTGTAGAAACAGGTTGGTATTTATCTTGATTCAAGATATTGAAGCCGACAGCTTCAGGACTGGTCATGATATATTTGAACGCCAATATTCTGTATATATAGCGCATGGTTTCTCCCGGTAGCATCAGGTCATAATAACTATCTTGTTGCTGGCTTTCAGCTCTGTTACCAAAACCTGCCTGGCCGCAGTTGTACGATGCGGCTGCAGCTGTCCAAGAGCCGAACCTTGAATATGCCTCTTTCAAGTATTTACATGCAGCATCGGTGGCTTTTTCCAAGTGATATCGTTCGTCTACTTCACTGTACACTTCCAGGTTATACCTTTTTGCAGTACTGTTCATAAATTGCCAAAAGCCTTTTGCTCCGGCAGGAGATGTGGCATTGGTTAACGAACTTTCGGCAACACACAAATATTTGAAATCGTCGGGCACTCCGTTGGCTTTCAACCGCTCTTCTATCACAGGAAAATATCTGGAACTCAAACGCAATATCTGCATGGTGCTGGAATGTCTGTATGAATTAATGAGTACTTCACGCTCCAATCCTTCCGCAACCTCCCATTTATGCAAAGGAACAGGCTCACCTGCAAACGTCATTTGCTCGGGTATATCAGGCACATACCATTTGTACTGAAGCTTTCTGTTCTTCTTCACTTCAACGCTTTCTTCTCCTTTGTCAAACTCACGAAAAGAATACGCTGTGAACACAACAGCAGTCAATAGCACACCTAGCGAAAAGAAAATTATCGGTTTGTTTTTCATCACATCGTCCTTTTATGGGGATACATAAATTTAGCAATAAATAAGAACACTTGCAGAAACGACGTAAATAAAAAAAGTCCGGCCTAAAAAGGTCGGACTTATATTCTATTATGGTCAAATTTTACTCTTCTTCGTCGAACTCAAGTACATCTCTACTTGCCATCAACAATTCAAACTCTTCTTTGGAACCTACAACCATATCATCGTAGTCGCGCATACCTGTACCCGCAGGTATCAAGTTACCCGTGATAACATTTTCTTTCAGTCCCATCAAGTTGTCCGACTTACCGTTGATGGATGCTTGAGAAAGCACTTTCGTTGTTTCCTGGAATGACGCGGCAGATATCCAGCTACGTGTACCAAGGGAAGCCTTGGTGATACCCAACAACAACGGAGCCGAAGTGGCAGGTTGTGCGTCGCGGTATTCCACCAGTTTCTTATCGGCACGGCGCAGAGCACTGTTTTCTTCACGTATTTCGCGAAGTGTGGTTATCTGGCCCGGATGCAAGTCCTCCGAATCACCTGCTTCTGTAACAACCTTCTTGTCGAATATCCAGTCGTTCTCTTCCATGAATTCGAACTTATCAACCGTATCGTCTTCAAGGAACTTGGTATCTCCCGGATCTACTATTGTTACTTTACGCATCATCTGACGAACGATAACCTCAATGTGCTTATCGTTTATCTTCACACCCTGTAAGCGATATACTTCCTGTATCTCATTCACAAGATATTCTTGTACTGCGAAAGGTCCTTTAATATTCAAGATATCCGAAGGAGTAATGGCTCCGTCAGAAAGTGACGTACCCGCTTTCACGAAGTCACCGTCTTGAACCATGATGTGACGAGTAAGGGGCACCAAGTACTTTCTTACAACTTCATCTTTACTTTCTACGATTATCTCGCGGTTACCACGCTTGATGTTACCGAACGATACAACACCATCTATTGCAGATACGATAGCAGGGTTGCTCGGGTTACGAGCTTCGAACAATTCGGTTACACGTGGAAGACCACCCGTGATATCTCGGCTACGACCCATCACACGAGGAATCTTAACCAATACCTGACCACTGGTCACTCCGTCACCTTCTTTGATGATGATGTGTGAACCTACCGGAAGGTTGTAAGATTTCTCCTCCTTATCACTTATTACTATAAGTGAAGGTATCTTGGTTTTATCTTTTGTTTCGATAACCACTTTCTCACGGTGACCTGTCTGTTCGTCAGCCTCTTCGCGATAAGTAACACCTTCAATTACGTTGTCAAATTTGATCTTACCGTTTATTTCAGATACGATAACGGCGTTGAACGGATCCCATGTACAGATGATATCACCTTTCTTCAACTTCTGACCGTTCTTGATCTTCAGATGAGAACCGTAAGGGATGTTGTGTGTATTCAACAACCTGTCGTTCTCTACATCTATCACACGAAGTTCACCTGTACGACCGATTACAACCACAACTTCTTCACCTTCCATATTGGTGTACTTGGTGGTACGAAGTCCGTCGAACTGCGCAGTACCGTCGAACTTAGCCATCAAGTTGGATTCAATTGCAGAAGAACCCGCAACACCACCCACGTGGAACGTACGTAGTGTAAGCTGTGTACCCGGCTCACCGATCGATTGTGCAGCTATAATACCAACTGAGTCACCTTTCTGAGTCATGTTACCTGTTGCAAGGTTCTTACCATAACACTTCGCACACACACCACGACGACTCTCACAAGTCAATACAGAACGTATCTCAACCGCTTCAATTGCACTTTCTTCGATTGCTTTGGCAACATCAACTGTTATCTCAGCACCTGCTTCCACCAACAACTCTTCGGTAATTGGATCGAACACATCGTGTAGAGATGTACGTCCTAAAATCCTATCGTATAATGGTTCTACTATTTCTTCATTGTCTTTCAATGCAGAAGTTGCGATACCACGTAGTGTTCCACAATCTTCTTCGTTGATAACAACATCTTGAGCAACATCCACAAGACGACGAGTCAAATAACCCGCATCCGCCGTTTTAAGGGCCGTATCCGCAAGACCTTTACGCGCACCGTGTGTAGAGATGAAGTACTCCAATACGTTCAAACCTATTTTGAAGTTTGAAAGGATCGGGTTTTCAATGATCTCAGAACCGCTAGAACCCGAACGACGTGGTTTCGCCATCAGACCCCTCAAACCTGCCAGCTGCTTAACCTGTTGTTTAGAACCCCTCGCACCTGAATCAAGCATCATGTATACAGAGTTGAAACCTTGCTTATCGCTGGCCATCTCTTGTATCAATGTTTCTGTAACACGAGTATCAACACGTGACCAGATATCGATTATCTGGTTGTAACGTTCGTTGTTCGTGATAAGACCCATGTTATAGTTGTCCCAAACCTCATCCACTTCGGCTTGAGCTGAAATCACCAACTCTTCCTTAATGTTAGGTACGTTCAAATCTTCGATATTGAACGACAAACCACCTTTGAAGGCCATTGTGAAACCAAGCTTCTTGATGTTATCAAGGAAGTCAACGGTTGCAGGTATACCTGAGAATTTCAAGATATCACCGATGATCTCACGAAGTGACTTCTTCGTAAGTACCGCGTTCACATATCCTGTTTCTTTTGGTACGAACTGGTTGAATATTACACGACCAACGGTTGTTTCTATCAACTGGTTTTTGATGCCTTCTTTGGTTCTAACGTCTACTTTCACTCTAATCACTGCGTGAAGATCAACTCGTCCTTCGTTGTGTGCTATAATCACTTCTTCAGGACTGTAGAATGCCATACCCTCACCTTTCACCTTCATATCACCTTCAGTCTTCTTAGCCTTGGTGATGTAGTACAGACCCAATACCATGTCCTGAGAAGGAAGGGTGATCGGCGTACCGTTCTGAGGGTTAAGAATGTTGTGAGAAGCAAGCATCAACAATTGAGCTTCCAATATCGCCGCACTGCTCAAAGGTACGTGTACCGCCATCTGGTCACCATCGAAATCCGCGTTGAATGCGGTACATACCAATGGGTGAAGACGAATAGCTTTACCTTCTATCAGTTTAGGCTGGAATGCCTGTATTGACAATCTGTGTAGTGTAGGAGCACGGTTAAGCATTACAGGGTGTCCTTTCAGTACATTTTCAAGGATATCCCATACCACTGCTTCTTTGCGCTCAACAAGCTTCTTCGCACTCTTCACTGTTTTTACTATACCCCTCTCTATCAGCTTGCGTATGATAAACGGCTTAAACAATTCAGCCGCCATGTCTTTAGGTATACCACACTCGTGTAGTCTCATTTCAGGACCTACAACGATCACCGAACGACCCGAGTAGTCAACACGCTTACCCAACAAGTTTTGACGGAAACGACCTTGCTTACCTTTCAGTACATCCGAAAGTGATTTCAATGCACGGCCACCTTCTGCTTTAACGGCGTTGGACTTACGGCTGTTATCGAACAACGAGTCAACCGCTTCTTGCAACATACGCTTCTCGTTACGAAGAATCACCTCAGGAGCTTTGATCTCTATAAGGCGCTTCAAACGGTTGTTACGTATGATCACACGACGGTAAAGGTCGTTCAAATCGGAAGATGCGAAACGTCCACCATCCAACGGAACAAGTGGGCGAAGTTCAGGTGGAATAACAGGAATGTACTGCATAACAGTCCACTCAAGCCTATTCTCTACCCTTGTATTGGCATCACGGAAAGCTTCAACAACACTCAAACGCTTCAATGCTTCTTGCTTACGTTGTTGAGAAGTTTCTGTAGCTGCTGCGTTACGAAGGTCGTAAGACAATTGGTCAAGGTCTATACGGCTCAGCAATGCATGTACCGCATCGGCACCCATCTTAGCGATGAACTTGTTCGGATCATCGTCAGGCAGGTAGTTATTCTCTTTGGATATTACTTCCAATATCTCCAAGTACTCGTCTTCTGTAAGAAGTTGCAGGCGCGTATCTTCAGAATCTTTAAGATTCAGCTTCTGCCTGATAAGCTCTTCGGCTTCACCGGCTTGCACCACAACATAGCGCTCATAATAAACGATACCTTCCAACTTCTTGGAGCTTACGCCCAACAAGTAACCGATCTTGTTCGGTAGACTCTTGAAGTACCAAATGTGAACCACAGGCACCACCAATCTGATGTGGCCCATACGCTCACGACGTACTTTCTTCTCTGTTACTTCCACACCACAACGGTCACAAACGATACCCTTATAACGGATACGCTTGTACTTACCGCAATAACATTCGTAATCTTTTACAGGTCCGAATATTTTTTCACAGAACAGACCATCACGCTCCGGCTTGTACGTACGGTAGTTGATGGTTTCAGGCTTTAACACCTCTCCGTACGAACGGTCAAGTATCGTGTCGGGAGAAGCAAGGCTAATCGTTATCTTATTGAAACCCGGTTTTGGGCGGTTTTCCTTTTTAATAGCCATATATTATAAGCGTCTTTAGATTATTTAATATTAATTGTTTCCTATCAGTGATCGGGATTAGTCGAATTTCAATTCAAGACCCAAGCCTCTCAATTCATTCACCAATACGTTGAATGATTCAGGTATACCCGGTCTAGGAACGTTCTCACCTTTCACGATCGATTCGTAAGTCTTGGCACGTCCGATGATATCATCCGACTTCAGTGTCAACAACTCTTGCAAAATGTTGGCTGCACCATATGCTTCAAGTGCCCATACCTCCATCTCACCGAAACGCTGACCACCGAATTGTGCTTTACCACCAAGAGGTTGCTGAGTGATAAGGCTGTACGGCCCGATGGAACGAGCGTGCATCTTATCGTCAACCATGTGGTGTAGCTTGATGATATATATGATACCGACAGTTGCTTTCTGGTGGAAACGCTCACCTGTTTCACCGTCATACAAGTAAGTGTGACAGTATGATGGCAAACCTGCTTCCTCGATCAAGTTTGTTATCTGATCGGGAGATGCACCGTCAAATATCGGAGTGGCGAACCTCATGTCAAGTTTCTCACCTGCCCAACCTAGGATGGTTTCATATATCTGTCCAAGGTTCATCCTTGAAGGTACACCCAGCGGGTTCAAACATATGTCCACCGGAGTTCCGTCTTCCAAGAACGGCATATCTTCTTCACGAACGATCTTCGCAACGATACCCTTGTTACCGTGACGACCCGCCATCTTATCACCTACTTTCAGCTTACGCTTGCTTGCCAAGTATACTTTAGCAAGTTTCAACACACCTGCAGGTAGTTCATCACCGATGCTTAGGTTGAACTTCTCACGCTTGTAACGGCCAAGTTCTTCGTTGTACCTGATGGTATGGTTGTGCAACAATAGGTTGATCTGCTCATCCGTATCATCATCGCCCGTCCATCCAAGAGGATTAACATTCAAGAAGTCTACAGAACCAAGTGTCTTTGTGTTGAACTTACCGCCCTTGCTTATCAACAACTCACCGAAGTTGTTGGTGATACCTGTTGAAGTTTTGTCCTTCAACAATACCATCAACTTCTCTATCAGTAGGTCTTTTATTTCGTTCAGGTTCTTCTCGTGAACTTTTTCGATGTTCTCAAGTGCCGCCTTCTCACGAACTTTCGCGTTCTTATCTTTCTTCACACGTTGGAACAACTGCTTGTCGATAACCACACCTTCAACACCGCTTGCAGCTTTCAAAGAAGCATCTTTCGCATCACCTGCTTTGTCACCGAATATCGCACGAAGTAGTTTCTCTTCAGGAGTAGGATCTGTTTCTCCTTTAGGAGTGATCTTACCTATCAGAATGTCGCCTTCTTTGATATGTGCACCTACGCGGATGATACCGTTCTCGTCAAGGTCTTTTGTAGCCTCTTCGGATACGTTAGGGATGTCAGGAGTCAATTCTTCTTCACCAAGTTTCGTATCGCGAACTTCCAATTCATACTCATCGATGTGTACCGATGTGAACCAGTCGTCACGAACCACTTTCTCACTGATAACTATCGCATCCTCGAAGTTGTAACCCTTCCAAGGCATGAATGCCACTTTCAGGTTACGCCCAAGTGCCAATTCACCGTCCTGAGTTGCATAACCTTCAGTAAGGAAATCACCCTCTTTCACTTTTTGGCCCTTGCGTACTGCAGGCCTCAAAGTGATGCTTGTGCTTTGGTTGGTTTTCTTATACTTTGTAAGTGTATATTTCTTAAGGTCGTCCTCGAATGATACCAAACGCTGTCTGTCGTCACGGTTGTAACGAACGTGTATTTCGTTTGCATCAACATATTCAACAACACCTTCACCTTCCGCATGTATCTGAATACGCGCATCACGAGCAGCCTTACCTTCCAAACCGGTACCGACGATAGGCACTTGAGGTTTGATAAGCGGTACCGCCTGACGTTGCATGTTCGATCCCATCAATGCACGGTTGGCATCATCATGCTCCAAGAACGGAATCAACGACGCACTCAAACCAACGATCTGGTTTGGAGCCACATCCATGAATTCCACTTCTTCTCTTTCCAATATCGGGAAGTCACCCGTTTGGCGAGAACGTATCTTTTCTTCTATGAAGTGCCCTTTGTTGTCAACTTCAACGTTTGCCTGTGCGATTTTTGCTTCATCCTCTTCTTCTGCACTTAGATAATGGTACTCTTTCAAGTTAACCTTACCTTCTTTCACTTTGCGATACGGAGTTTCGATGAAGCCCATATCATTGATCTTGGCATGTACACAAAGAGTGGATATCAAACCAATGTTCGGTCCTTCCGGAGTTTCAATGGTACAAAGACGTCCGTAGTGGCTGTAGTGTACGTCACGAACCTCGAAACCTGCACGCTCACGACTCAGACCACCGGGTCCTAGAGCGGAGATACGACGCTTGTGCGTGATCTCAGAAAGCGGGTTGGTTTGGTCAAGGAACTGAGACAACTGCGAAGTACCAAAGAATGAGTTGATAACAGAAGACAACGTACGAGCGTTGATCAAGTCTATCGGAGTGAACACCTCGTTGTCACGAACGTTCATACGCTCACGAATGGTACGAGCCATACGTGCAAGACCAACACCGAACTGTGCGAACAATTGCTCACCAACTGTACGTACACGACGGTTGCTCAAGTGGTCGATATCATCTATCTCCGCCTTACCGTTGGTCAAACGAACCAAGTACTTGATGATGGAGATGATATCTTCTTTGCTCAACACCTTCTTGTCAAGGTCTATATCAAGACCCAACTTACGGTTTATCTTATAACGGCCTACTTCGCCCAGGTCGTAACGCTTGTCGCTGAAGAACAACTTCTCGATGATACCGCGAGCTGTTTCATCATCCGGAGCGTCAGAACCACGAAGTTGACGGTAGATATGTTGTACCGCTTCAAGCTCCGAGTTTGAAGTATCCTTGTTAAGTGTATTATATATTATGGAGTAATCACCGCTTACTTCCTCTTTTTGAAGGAATACGGTATCAATACCCATATCTTGAATCATTTCGATATTGTCCTCGTCCAACACATTGTCACGGTCAAGAACAACCTCGTTACGCTCAATGGTCACAACCTCACCGGTATCTTCATCCACGAAGTCTTCAGTCCAGCTTCTCAAAACACGAGCAGCCAAACGACGTCCGATATTATCGTTAAGAGCCTTCTTGGTAACTTTTACCTCGTCAGCCATACCGAACAACTCAAGTATATCCTTATCTGTTTCGTAACCAATGGAACGTAGAAGCGTGGTTACTGGGAACTTCTTTTTACGGTCGATGTAAGCATACATCACATTGTTGATGTCCGTAGCAAATTCCATCCAAGCACCTTTGAACGGAATCACACGTGCGCTGTAGATTTTTGTTCCGTTAGGGTGAGTGCTCTGGCCAAAGAATACGCCCGGAGAACGGTGTAGCTGAGATACTACAACACGTTCTGCACCATTGATAACAAATGTACCTCTTGGTGTCATGTAAGGGATGTTTCCAAGGAACACATCCTGTACAATGGTTTCGAAGTCTACGTGCTCCTCATCGTTACAGCTCAAGCGAAGCTTCGCCTTAAGCGGCACCGAATAGGTAAGTCCGCGCTCCATACATTCCTCTACGGTATAACGTGGCGGATCAACGAAATAATCCAAGAACTCCAGAACGAATATATTACGGGTATCCGTAATAGGGAAGTTCTCCTTGAATACACGGAACAAACCTTCATTGTTACGTTTGTCAGGGGTAGTTTCCAGCTGGAAAAAGTCCTTGAATGATTGAAGTTGAATCGCCAGAAGGTCCGGAGCATCGGCTACGTCGTGTATTTTTCCAAAATCAACGCGGCCTGTTGTAGTTCTTTTCTGTGGTGTTGCCATAATAAAATTATATACCTCAGTTACTGCAAATAAAAAATCCCCGTGCTAAAAGGGTGAACCTTTCAGTACAGGTTTTATCTGCTTAACAAACTTTGATCAAAAGATTAGTGTGCACGTGCTATCTCCCGAAAAAGGGATGCAAATATACGCAGGAACCGGCGAAACAGCAAAAAATATTCCAAAAATTAAATGTCTCTCAAAAAGATTTAACAAACCGGCACATTTCTTGCGTCCGTACCAGCACGGATAAGATTTTACCGAATTGGTGGTATTGAACATAATGCCACCTGTATTACCTTTGTACACAGAAGGTTATCATTATTGTTAACTCAATATGAATTAAGAAAAAAAACCACTGATTTCTATTGTTTATTAATTTTAGCACTTATATTTGCTAGCAAATCTAAAAAATCATACTTATGAAAAAAGTTGCCTCAATTGCAATGATTGCATTATTCGCAGTTTCATTCACAGCTTGTAAGAAAAAATGGACTTGTGAGTGTACTAGCACAGTAAACGGTGTATCTACTACTGTTTCAGGTACTGATGACACTAAAAGAACTAAGAAAGACGCTAAAGCTCTTTGCGAAGGTTCTAACGGTACTACATCAATCTCTGGTGTTAGTGCAACAATCGATTGTAAGCTTAAATAATTTAGCTTATTTACATAAAAAGGGGCATCGTTTGATGCCCCTTTTTATTTTTGAGTTTATATTTACAGCCGTTCATGAAAGTAGCACTCAAAGTAATTTACATCATACTCTCCGCTCTGCTCGGAGCGCTTTTCCTCTACTCGGCATACACCAAAACATTGCCAATACAAACCTTTGAATACACATTGGTTGAGTTTGTGCATTTCCCTTGGTGGCTGGCTGCGGTCGGCTCCCGACTGCTCATAGGGTTGGAAACAGCACTTGGTGTATTGATGATACTGAACATTTACGGTAACAAAAAGTGGATACTTAAACTATCGCTGCTGATATTGGCAACCTTTAGCATATACTTGATATACCTCTGGGCAACTGTTGGGGACGACGTCAACTGTGGTTGCTTCGGCGATGCAATATGGATGAGTCCTTCCACTTCCCTACTTAAAAACCTGGGACTGATACTGGCAACCTTATTATTGTTGAAGTTTCACGATGGACTTAAAGGTAAGATTGCTCATATAATAAGCATTGTATTATTACTTGGCGTCACATCCGTACCGTTCTTCTACTACCCCATCCCTTCTGCGGCTCCAAGTTTCCTTAAGGATGATAAATATGAGATAGACCTATCGGCACTTTACAAGGCCGAACGTCCTCATATACCTGATGTGGACCTCAGAAAGGGTAAGCATATTATCGCCTTTATGAGTCTTACTTGCCCTCACTGTAAAATAGCCGCATACAAAATGCAGCTCATGAAGCGTGACAACCCCAACATATCCATGTTCATGGTACTGAATGGAGACTCCACAGACATGCAACAATTCTGGGACAAAACCAAGGCCGAAGACCTTCCGCATGAGATACTTTTGGGGCAAGATTTTGTGTCGTTGTCAGGACTAAGATTGCCCGCTATTTACTGGGTGGATGATAGCTGGGTTGTAGCCAAATCAGACTACATAACACTCAACCAGCAGGAGATAGAAAACTGGATAGAATCCAAAGAATAATCGCCAACAAATCCTAATTATTCTTATAAGCAGTTATAAACCAAACGGTTTGGCGTGATATTTGCTGTTTATAAAAAACATTGTATTTCATACAATAATGCTGAAAATCCTGCGTTATTACATAAGCAACAGCCTGATAGCCGGATAAAACTGTTAAAACTTAGAGAGTAACATGTCTTACAAACTACCCCTCAAACAAACCCAGGCAAAAGGAAAATGGATCACTATCGCTCTTGTATGCGTGTATATCGTTGTTGCGGTATTTATAGCTGTTGGTAGCTAACAGACTAATTCCTTCGATACTACTACTTTTCTTTCTTTACAAGGATACATAACGGTTTCCCTTTTACCCTTGCCACAAAGATGGCGTTTTGAGGCACCCAGCTTTCCGCCTGAATTTCATTCAACGGTACCAAAGCCATATGGAAGATGGCATAATCATAATCCCTTGCATCACGCTCATAATACCTTACATAATCGGTTGCCACCTTATCGTACCCTTTCAAGTATTGGGTTGTAAGATGGTTGGCATTGGACAACAACAATACTTGCTTACCATCAGGTACCTTAGGTAGTTCATTCTTAATGAAATAGTCCGTACACTGCTTGACGCTGTTGTAGTAGTAGTCCATTTCATAATTACCGTAAGCACCTTTCACTCCACCTGCAAAGGCATTATAATATGCCACAGTATTTGGAAATGTGGTAACAGTATACACCACAGGCTCCAGTAACAACAAACCAACCAAAGCTATACCCACTCCTGCTTTGCCGTATGCACGTTTGGCAAAAGAGTTGACGTATTGCCAACCCAATGTGGCTATGACCACCACAGATGGGAATATGAAAAGCACGTGCCTCCAAGCGTGATAAACGTTGGACTTCTTATAGATAATGTAGAACAGTGGGAACAATGCCGTAAACGCCACGAAATATATGACGTTTGCTTTCTCACTCTTTGATACACTTCTGAAGAACAAGAAGAACAATATCAACCCACCGAGTAACGCATATGTATTGGTTAAGAAGAAGCTCTTTATCAGGTAACCCTTTGGCAATTCACCCGAATACACTTTATCTCCTTCCCATATTTGCCCCAAGTTCACCTTGAAATCGCTCATCACACTCAAAGCCTCCAAAGGATTGCTCAACGGATTTTGCAGTGCATATGGCCAAAACAAACTACCCGTCAAATATCCCAAAGCTGAGATTATGAGCAGCGGCTTGATGTAAGTATTGATTTTAAAAGAACCTTTTGAGGAGAAGTTCTTCATCATGTACAATATGCCGACATAAACGAATAGATAAGGTATCAACAATATACCTGCCACACGAATGTTTATGGTAATGCCTATGCTGAGTATCACCCACAAATAGTCTGTCCACTTAACACTTGGGAAACGCTCGAAAAATCTAATAATGAAATACACACCCGCTATATACCCTGTTGCCAATGGTATATCCTTAGGGTTGTTCATCGCATGACCTAAGAAGAATGGAGACAAGAACATCAGCCATACGGCTATTGTTGCCATTCTTTTATCAGATACCAATGCCACTATCCTAGCACTGAAGAATATCGCCAAAAAGCCCGCCCATGCATTTAATATATGTCTGGTGGTATACTCACCGAAAGGAGAGAACTTGTTGAATATTGCACAAATGAAATCAAAGAAACCACCGTAATACAGTATCACACCATCCCTATCATACATCTCCGGCATATTGAACACCGTCTTATCCGCACCGAACGTTGAGAAGTATTTGAAGATGGCTTTACCATACTCGTTCATATCCACCTCATCGCCCGAAAGCCCGTAAGAAAAACTCATAACGGCCATCAGTACAAATACGGCCAACAAACTGAATGTAAATGCTTTGGCCCAAATGGGATTCAACACACCGGCACTTGCGCTTTGGTCCTTTGCACTTGCTGCCTGTTGTGTTTGAGGTGTTACATCCTCACTTGATGCACTTGTTGTTTGTGCCTTTCCTTTGCGAGATTTCTTATTGGCCATAACATTATGGTTTTATCGAGCACTGGCATCCTTCAATTGATTGAAGAGCTTGAAGCCATGCTTAACGAAAGATATGGTTTTTACACTTGGTGTACCACCTACCCTATCTCTGAAGTGAATGTTCACCCACTTTATCTTTTCTGCTTTGTTGGTGAGTACAGACACTAATATATTAGCTAAATGGAAAGTTTCGGGTACTTTATCGGTTATTTTTTCGAGTATACTTCTGTGTATTAGTCGGTAAGGCACATTGGCATCCCTCACCCACTCACCCGTTGCGCCATAAGTGAACAGCGTAACAAAGCGAGATATCATAGAACGTTTGAAACCGTCATCCCTTGTTTTTCTGTAACCGTATATTGCCTTGTGTGTTTTGGACAATTCCAAAAACTTGGGGAAGTATTCAGGAGCGCATTGACCGTCGGAGTCTATTTGAAACACCCAATCGGCTCCACGCTCCAGCGCATAATTATACCCCATGATACAGGTCTGCCCATGGCCTGAGTTGGGCTTGTCTATTATATGTATCTGCTTGTATTTCTTTTCAAAATCTCTGAGGATGGAAAGCGTATTGTCTTTGGAGCCATCGTTAATGATGCAAAAAGTATAATCCTCCAAATTGCTGCTCAAACACTGCTGCCATTCTTCTATTACTGCGCCTACGGCTTCTTCCTCATTGTATACAGGCATTATCACCCAAAGGTTCTTCATCTCCATTACTTCTGTCTGACTAATTGAAAGAGTTTACAGTACTGCCACATCCATACAATAAGCATTGTTTACCCACCGCGAAAGTGAGACTGTTGTATACTTGTATGTCGATAACATGCACCGTTCTGTTGTTTTAGATTATAAGGATGGGCAGTATTCTAAATTGGGTTCGTGAAGATAAGTAAATTGGGCAATTTTGCTAAAAGATGCCGCATATAAAAAGGCGATGGGTATACCATCGCCTTTTGTAATATCTACTACAGTCGGGAGCTTACGCTTCGCTGCTTGTATCTTCTTGTGCGCTATCGTCGCCTGTTGCTTCAACTGCTTCTTCTGCGCTTACTTCAGGAGCTTCTTCGGCAGGAGCTTCTGCTTCAACTCTTGAAGCGGCTTTTGCAGCCATTTTCTCTTCAACTTTCTTCACAGACTCAGCCATTGCAGCATGACGCTTTTCGGCTTTTACCTTACGGTGAGTTTCCTCACGATCGGCAACCAACTTTTCGTGGTCAGAGTTCCATGATTCAAATTTTTCCATAGCCGTCTTTTCATCAAACAAGCCGAGTGTAACACCACGAAGCAAATGCTTCAGATACAGAACACCTTTGAATGATAAAATACGGCGGCAAGTGTTGGTAGGTTGGGCACCTTGTTGCAACCAGTGCAATGCACGCTCGCGGTTTAGGCGAATTGTGGCAGGAACACTTAATGGGTTGTATGTACCTAACTTTTCAATAAAACGACCATCGCGCGGAGCCGATGTGTCTGCAACTACTATAAAGTAGAAGGGGCGCTTCTTAGAGCCATGACGTTGTAATCTGATCTTTACCGCCATAAATAATAGAAATTATTCTGGGTTAACAATAAAATTTAGGTTGCGAAGTTAACGCAATAAATAACTTTTACCAATAACTACGGGCTTTTTCTGACCTTATTTAACAATTATTCGGCCTTCAAACGCTCTTTCAGCTTTTTGCCCGGCAAATGTATTTGCAAACCAAACTCAAGGTTACCATAAATAGGGGTAAACTTGTATGGGTGTGAGAAGTCTCCCAAATCGTTGGAGATGTTATATCTGGCATCTACACTCACTCTTTCGTTAATGAAATATGTTGCACCCAAACCAATGGAAGGGGTAAAGTTATGGTTGACAGATGAGGTTGCCTTGGTATTAAAATTTAACCTGTAGCCTACCCTCGCTTGTGTGTAGAAGTAAAACTTACCTGATTGCATACCTTCCTTTGCTCCAAAATAATACCTAAGAAATGGCGATACGCTAACATTTAAATTTGTGTTCTGATGCCGGCTGAGAGCGAAGTTTGGTGATACCTTAACACCAAACAGTAGACTGTTGGATAAAAACTTTCCACCGTTGATACCCATATCAGGTACATCGGCACCTAGCATCCAGCTACCCTTTTTAGGTTGTGCCATAGCCGTGGTTGATAATAACAATGAGGAAAGCAGTAGTAATGAAGCAAATCTGATCATAAAAAAAGGTTGTATAAGTTTAGAAATGAATCTCAAACGTATACAACCATATCCTAACGAAAAGCCAATTGGGGCTTAACGAAATGTAAAAGCTTATCTGCCGAAAGGCATCTTCATACCGGGCATCATACCCTTCATTTTGTTCATTTGCCCCATCATCTTACGCATCTGCTCAAACTGCTTCATGAATGCGTTCACCTCGTTGATATCCTTACCGGCACCTTTTGCGATGCGTTTTCTTCTGTTTCCATCTATCAGGTCGGGGTTACTGCGCTCTTGCGGCGTCATAGAGTTGATCATCGCTTCGATACCTTTAAACGAATCGTCAGATATATCTATATCCTTCACCGCCTTGCCCACACCCGGTATCATTCCCAACAGGTCTTTGATGTTACCCATCTTCTTTATCTGCTGCAACTGCTGCTTGAAATCTTCAAAGTCGAATTTGTTGGCGCGTATCTTCTTCTCCAACTTCTTGGCTTCGGCCTCGTCAAACTGAGCTTGAGCACGCTCCACAAGGGTGGTTATATCACCCATACCCAATATACGCTGTGCCATACGCTCAGGGTGGAACACATCAAGCGTGTCCAGCTTCTCACCCATGCTGACAAACTTGATAGGCTTATTCACCGTATACTTGATGGATAGTGCCGCACCACCGCGTGTATCACCGTCCAACTTGGTCAATACCACACCGGTGAAGTTCAACCTGTCGTTGAACGCTTTAGCTGTGTTCACCGCATCCTGACCGGTCATTGAGTCAACCACGAACAATATCTCGGTCGGCTGTACCGCCTCTTTCACGTTGGCCACTTCGGCCATCATCGCCTCGTCCACAGCCAAACGGCCCGCAGTATCTATGATGACTATGCTGTTACCGTTCTTCTTGGCTTCGGCTACTGCATTTTTAGCGATCGATACAGCATCTTTGTTCTCCGGCTCACTGTATACAGGCACTTTAACTTGGTCTCCCAATACCTTCAACTGGTCTATCGCCGCAGGTCTGTATATATCACAAGCCACCAACAATGGATTGCGTCCCTTCTTGGTTTTCAAGAAGTTGGCCAACTTACCTGAAAAAGTTGTTTTACCCGAACCTTGCAGACCGGCGATAAGTATCACGGTAGGTTTATTGGTGATGTCCAACTCCTCAGCGGTACCACCCATCAACTCAGCAAGCTCATCCTGCACTATCTTCACCATCTGCTGGCCGGGAGAAACCGCTTGCAATACCTTGCCACCCATTGCTTTATCCTTTACGTTATCTGTAAAGTCCTTAGCTATCTTGTAGTTCACATCCGCATCCACCAAAGCGCGTCTTATCTCCTTAACCGTTGTCACAATGTTGATATCGGTTATTCTGCCTTCACCTTTCAGCTGCTTAAACGCTCCTTCCAGCCTTTCACTGAGATTCTCAAACATAGTATTCTGTCATTTTTGGGATGGCAAAGTTAACGCATTTGCGGCAAGACCAATAACAATGTTACCCTGCAAATACATTACTTCTATAAAAATTGTATTTTCGCTGATTAACCGAGTATTAAATTAACCGGATGTGCGTTTTGGGCTTGGTGAGATTTGATAAAAATGAAGGCTCGCACACCGTCAATATAAAATATATATAAATGGGATGTGGCAATTGCGGGACAGGTGCCGATGGTAAACCTGCAGGTTGCAAAGGGAACGGTGGATGTGGAACCGGTGGATGCAACAGACTTAACGTATACGACTGGCTGAGTTCAATACCTCTTCAAGATATAGGAAAACCTTACCCGATTTTAGAAGTTAGCTTCAACAAGGGTAGCAGGAAAGAATTCTATCGTTCAGGCTCACAGGTATTGCCTGACAAAGGGCAATGGATAGCTGTGGAAGGCGTTGGCGGTATCGACGTGGGACAAGTAAGCCTTACAGGCGAGCTGGTGAAACTCCAATTGAAAAAGTACGGTGTCAAAGAAGACGAAGTGACAAAAAAGGTACATCGTCCGGCTACAGATTCCGACTTGGAGATGTTTCGTAACAACAAAACCAAAGAGCAAGAATTGTTGGTTCGCAGCCGTGCCATTGCACGCAGCTTGAACCTTGAGATGAAACTTGCTGAGGTGGAATTGCAAGCAGATGGCAAAAAGGCCACATTCTTCTACACAGCAGACCAAAGGGTCGATTTCCGTGAATTGATAAAGCGTTATGCTTCCGACTTTAAAGTAAAGGTGGAGATGCGCCAGATAGGTGCACGTCAAGAAAGCGGCAAAGTGGGTGGTATAGGCAGTTGTGGACGCGAGTTGTGTTGTAGCACCTGGCTTACCGACTTCAAAAGTGTGAACACTGCTGCAGCGCGCTATCAGAACCTATCCATCAACCAAACAAAACTCAGCGGACAGTGCGGGCGTCTTAAGTGCTGCCTCAACTACGAGTTGGACACATATATGGACGCACTCAGTGTATTCCCAAAAGACGGAGACACCATAGAGACCAAAGGAGGAACAGCCACTCTTCAAAAGCGCGACATATTCAAGAATCTGATGTGGTATAGCTACTCCGGCAGTAACAAACAGTACCCGCTTACCATAGACAGAGTAAAAGAAATCATTTCCGATAATAGAAAAGGCATCAAGCCGGAAGAGCTTCGTGCTGTTGAGCTTGAAGTACATTCAGACAAAGTATCCGTAAAAGCCGATGCAGGCTTCGTGAACGATGTCGGGCAAATAAGCCTTAAATCTCTGGAGCGTGGCTCTAAGAAAAAGAGAAAGAGCAAACCCGGCCAAGGTGGCGGCTCTAAAGGTGATAATCGCAACCAAAATCAATCCGGAGGAAACAGACGTAACAACCAACAGGGAGGGCAACAAGCCAAACAGTCGGACAACAGAGGCGGTGGAAACAGAAACAACCCCAATCAAGAAGGTGGTAACAGGAACAGACCTAATCAAGGCGGTGGCAACAGAAACAAGTCCAACCAAGGTGGTGGTGGTAACAGAAACAGGCCTAATCGTAACAAAGGTCCACGTCCCGACAGCAATAAGCCGGACAACAATTAATCTGTAAAACAGCCGAATTGAAAAGAACATCTGCAAAATCAATGATACTCGTCACTTTGCAGATGGCAAGCATATTGTACCTAGTCGCTACAACAAACTTTACAGTAAAGCCAATACCTATAATCATTATTGTTGCAGGCATTGCACTTGGATTGATATCCATAGCTGTAATGAGTAAAAGCAAATTGAGAGTCACACCCGAACCTGCTCAACAAGCAACACTCATTCAAACAGGCCCATACAAATTTATACGTCACCCAATGTATACTTCTGTACTACTGTTTTGTGCCGGCTGCTTGGTCATGTCCTTCAGCATATACGGCACGTGTGTTTGGCTATTCTTACTGATTGTATTGTTGATAAAGCTCAACTACGAGGAGGAAATGCTATTGGAGGCTTTCCCTGAGTATAAAGAATACATGCAGCGGTCTTACAGGCTGCTACCCTATTTGTATTAGATATTGTTCAAGTTCTTCCTTGTCAATTCGTTCTCAACATCGCCCGTATTGAGGGTCGATTTGGGCTCGAACAACATTACATGCACCTCTTCTTCAGCGACAGGTTTATGTTCCACTCCCCTTGGTATGATGACGTACTCCCCTTCTTCAATCACCATATTCTTGTCTCTCAATTCGATGACTAGCTTTCCCGATAATACATAAAACAGTTCATCCTCATCATCGTGCTTATGCCAAACGAACTCCCCTTTCAATTTGGCCAGCTTAACATATTGTCCGTTTAGCTCCCCTGCAATATGAGGGTTCCAGTATTCGTTTATATGTTTCAGCTTCTCTATTGGAGTAACCTTGTTAATGTCCATCATATATCACGCTTATGTTTTAATATTAATCTTTTAAGCTTGGAGTTGTATAAAATTGCGGTCAATTTTTATATTTTAGATGCATTATCAACTCCGACAGAAAATTATTTTCTTATGAAAACCAGGATACTTACATTATTGCTTGCATTTGGTGCAACAACGGTATTTGCACAAAACGAAAATGTAGAACGCCAATACAAGAACAATGGTTTCAGCGTTCAGCAACAAGAGCAACGCTTCATACCAAGCCCAACCGGTAAGAAGTTCAACAGCAGGTTGAAAGCATTCGACAACTTCAGCAAAAAGTCGCTTGTGTCATTCATATCTCGTCAAGCATTTGTGACACACCTTGAAGCACTGGATGCCATATCCGACAAAGCGAAGATGTCCGGCTACAACGACTATGTATCTGCTTTGAACACATTGCATACCAACATCAAGAACCTGAGCAGATTGTCATCTGCAGACGGTCACAGATACAAGTTGTATGAAATATCCGCTCCTGTTATTAAAGTTATAGATGAAAATTGGGGTCAGGATGTTGCAGAAGCGGTGATAGACGAAGCTTACCTAAACTTGTATGAGTATACCAGAATGAAAGCTGCAAGCGGCGAAGCTGCATTTGCAGGCGCCATGAAGTATCTGAACATGGACCCTATAAAAACAAACGAGGCTATGGGTCAGTGCTTGTACACCGTAAAAATCGACAAAGAGATACTCAACAAAGATGAGTTTGAAGTATACTTTACAGACCTTGCATTGTTCAGAAAGATAGCCAAACGCTATAATGGAGATTTGCTAGGCGGACCGATAAGCGGTTGGGCTACAAAAGACAACGAAAGTGCTTCCATCCGCACCATGATGCAGAACAACGAAGCAAGCAAAGACATCGCAGCATACTATACTTACGTATACAAGTTGAAAGATTTCGGCAACCCAAGCACAGTTCAGCAAAACCTATACAAAGACAACAAATGGTTTGTTTGGGTGTTCCGCAATGGTGTGTTGTACTATTCTTACATGGCTATACCTTGCTCCAAACAAAGCACGATAACCGTATATGAAGAGCGTCCTGTAACAGGCATCGATGATGCTCAAGGCGGTGGCGGAAACAACAACAATGATTATTATGACTACTAATTAAACGGATAAAGTATATACGTCAAGAGCCGCAGATAAGCTGCGGCTCTTGTTATTCAAAGTAAGTTGCAACATCTTCAAGCGGCTTTCGCTCCAATTGAGGGACAAGACACTCATCCATAGGATAACCCACAGGTATCAGCAGAAATGGTTTTTCATGCGCAGGTCGTTTCAATATATCGGTTAAGAAGTTCATTGGGCTTGGTGTATGTGTCAAGGCAACCAAGCCTGCATTATGAATGGCCGCCAATAAAAAACCGGCTGCCAAGCCAACACTTTCTTGTACATAGTAGTTGTTCTTCTTTTTACCATCATCGCCAGGTTCGTATATCCTTTTGAAGACGATTATCAGCCATGGAGCCACTTCCAAAAACTCTTTGTGCCAATCGGTTTGCAATGGCAGCAGATCGGCCAACCATTCTTCGGGCATACGTCCGTTGTAGCTTTCGTATTCCTCTTCTTCCGCCGCCTTTCTTATCTGCTTTTTTATCTCTGCATTACTCACTGCACAAAACGTCCATGGTTGTTTGTGTGCACCCGATGGAGCTGTGGACGCTGTCATGATAAGATTATCTATCACCTCTTTGGGTACAGGTTTGTCCGAAAAGTCACGTACGGTTCTGCGCGTATTCATCCACTCATAGAAAGCAGCGGACCTTTTAATCATCTCCTGCTCGTCGTAAGACTCTTTGGTATAGGTGACAAAGGGGAATCCGTTGATATTGTGTATCGCCATAGCTGTTGAAATATCCATGAAAGTAGTAAAGAATCAGAAATACACTTTAATCCCGCTTATACTTATTAATGAGTATTTTGATACAAAGCTTATCATATGCGTCAACCGATATTAGCCTTCGCTTTATTTGCGTTCGTTTCATTCAGCGTGTCTTGTACCAAAACAGACTCCTCAACCACACCAAGCACACCAACCACCACGACAGGTACAACACCGGTTACACCAAACCAGCAAAAGCTGCTTGATTTGGTGAATGAGAAACGCTCAACAGGATGTCAATGTGGGGCGAAGTTCTTCGCAGCAACCACTGCGTTGCAATGGAACAGCAAACTGGAAGCTGCAGCGCAAAAACACAGCGACTATATGAAAAGTACAGGCAACTTCTCACACACCGGTTCGGGTGGAAGCAATGCAGGTCAAAGAATAACCGACGAAGGATATACGTGGAGTACATACGGCGAAAACATTGCTGAAAGCTATACTTCGGAAGAGGCCGTTATTCAGGGATGGATAGAAAGCACAGGCCATTGTGAGAATATAATGAACCCTGCTTTTACCGAAATGGGAGTGGCTACAAGCGGCAGCTATTGGACACAAGTATTTGCTGCTCCGCAATAGGCTATTCTGCTTTGGACCAGACGGTCGTCCTGCCTATCCATGAAAAGCCGACATAGCCTCTCACATCAAGTTCCTCTCCGTTATGCTTTATGATGCAAGAGTAGGTCTTCCCGTTCTTAGGATCGTATATGGTACCGTCTTCGTACTCTTTGTCACCATCTTTCACAAAGCCTTTCAGTATCAATAAACCGTTGATGGGCTCAGTTCTCTTGCTCTTGTCAGGATTATTCTTATCAACACGAGGCTTGCCATCCTCTTCGGGACGCTCCAACCATACTATCTTACCATAGAACTTCTGATTCTTGGCGCGGTATATCTTTATTTTGGCGCTTTTCTCTTCATTGAACCAAACACCCTCTATCGGGTCTTCTTGTGCAAAAACTATGTTTTGCACCAACATCAACATCGGTAATATCAGTAGACATTTAAGAAAAGACTGCATACACTTATTTTTAGTGTATACAATTTAAGAAAAAGAAAGTTGACGACGAACTGAAAAACAGCTTAATTCCTATTGACCAACTGTCCAACACCACTGATGTCAGAAGTTATCTTCGGCGTGCCTTTATACTCTATCGTACCTGCTCCTGATATATCGGCATCCAATTTTTCGGTAGCATGTACACTTATCTCTCCGGCGCCTGACACTTCGGCTTTCACATCACCACAAATAAGATTCAAGGCTTTCACCTCACCTGCACCTGCAATATCAAATACTGCATTTTTTGCACTGCCCTTATGAACGTCCAATTGAGAAGCACCTGACATGTCTGCATAGAAGCTCTCCACTTCCAATTCCTCTATCTCCACTTCTGAAGCTCCGTTCACTTCAAGATTGAACTTATCGTTTTTAAGTACTCCCGCTATTTTGGATTCGGTTGCTCCATTAAGCTCCAAGGCATCAATACTCGGTGTATGGATGGATATGTTTATATCGGTCTTACCCAATACAATGTCATTCGTGTATATACGCAATTCGCCATCCACGATTTCTGCGTGCAAATACTCATGAAGGTTTGACTTGGCATTGATATCCAAACTGTACGATTCACCTTCACCGGTTGTTATTGTAACATCGGCAGGTATACTTATCCTTACTTTATTGAACTTGGATACTTTTCTTTGCTCAGTCGTTGCCACACCCTTTCCGTGAACGATATTTCTTTTGCAAGAGATAAACGATAGAGACAACAAAGCGATGACTGTTGATAGCAGTAGCGTCTTTTTCATGGAACAATATTTTTGAAGATTATTTTTCTCCTTCGGAAGTGACCTTATTGTTCTTCCACCACATATAGCCGATGGTACACATAATGGTCATTGGCAACGCTGCAAGGTACAATATACCGTTGTTAAGGCCTTTTGCACTCTTGTCATCCAACTCACCAGCTGTTTTGGTACAAAGCGAACACCCCTGTGCATACACCGCCGGAGCAGTGGACAACAACATCATAACTATCAACAACCTCTTTGCCATATAGCAAATTTAATACATTAATAAGACATGACCGCGTATCAATAATACGGTGAGATGAACAGGTATACCACCACACCCGTAATACTCACGTACAGCCATAAAGGCCATGTGTATTTGGCAAGCTTCTTGTGCTTGTCATACTGTCCTGTGAGCGAACGATATGCAGTAAACAGTATGAACGGCAATATGATGGCCGCCAAGAATATATGTGTGATGAGTATGAAGTAGTAAAAGTATTTGATAGCGCCTTCGCCACCATACACGGTATCACCTGCCAATAAGTGGTGCAGTATGTAAGACACCAAAAACGCTATGGATAGAAATATAGCGGCAAACATGATGTTCTTGTGTTGTACATAGTTCTTTCTGCGTACAGCTACCAATGCAGCCACCAACAGTACAGAGACTATGGAATTGATTACAGCATTAATTGTAGCGAAAACATGCACATCAAAGCCAAGGTCCACTTTCAACTGAACTCTGGACAATATGGCCACAGCTGCAAACACCACGAACGATACTACGTATATCAGCAACCTCGCCTGCTTATCATTCTGTTTCCAAATAGGTTTCAACATTTTCAATCAGTTTACTTTTTACGTTTCTTTTCCAATGACAACAACACTATATCATCCGCACACCTTTTCAGCTCCATTGTATCGAGCCCATCGTAATACCCTCTTATATGCCTGTCCTTATCCAATAACACCAACTTTTGGCTGTGTACAAAATCGTCGGTACCCTGCCCGCTTTCATTCATCACCACACGCAGTTCGTTTCTGGCATAGTTGTAGATGGTATCTCTATCACCCGTCAATAACCACCAATGGTCGTGATTTACACCATAGCCATCGGCATATTTACGTATGGCAGGGAAAGAGTCTCTTTCAGGGTCGACCGATATGGACACGAGATGAACTGTGGTATCGTTTTTCTTGAACGCCCTTTGCAGTATGGTCATGTTGCCTGTAAGCTTGGGGCATATGGTAGGACACTGTGTGAAGAAGAAGTTGACCAGTATGATCTTGGTTGAAAGATCTTTGTTCAGCGAAACGCTATCACCAAGTTGGTTGACCAAAGTAATGTCCGCCGCCTTGTGATAAACGGTGTCATATATAGTCTTACCGTCCTCCTTTATCTCATCCACACGCTCTACTACATAGTAGTTAGGCAGGAATATCTTATCTGCCGAAAGTGCTTTAACTATCAGATATAAAGATAACGGTAGCAATACTGCTACCGTTAAACCTCCTAATAATCTTAATCTTTTATTGTTTTTCTTTTCCGTCATCACTTATTACTCACTCACATTTGTTATTACCTTACCGGTGCTGTCAGGTTCATATTCAACCAGAAACCACCATCGAATAAGAATGCAATGATAAACCAAACAAACAATAACAGTGGCATCAACACCAACCAAAAGAATGTCTTCATTTCGTCGCCCAAGTGCATGAACACCGAAACAATATAAGCCGCCTTAACCATTGTAAGGACAAGGAAGATGGTGTTTAATATACCACGAGGCATAGTGTAGCTGAACATCAATCCCAAACCTACTTCCACCACTGTTACGATAGACAGTAGTACCAAAACCTTCATCAGCCTTTTAACCTGTGCTTTACTTTCGGGAGACTTGATATCATCGTGGTGAGACATCAAACCTGAATAAAGCTTTGACTGATCGCCTTCGTATAATGCTTGTGGATCGTTATCGTTATGATCGTGTGACATATAATTAGTTTATTGAAAGTTGTGTTATTAAAGATTACAATAGATAGAAACAGGTGAATACGAATACCCATACAAGGTCTACAAAGTGCCAGTAAAGGCCGACCTTTTCAACCATTTCGTAGTGTCCTCTATTCTGATAAGTACCATTGATGGTATTGATCAGAATGATTATCAAGAATGCCACACCACTCAATACGTGGAAACCGTGGAAACCTGTAATGGTAAAGAAGAAGTTGTAGAAGTTGTGTGTAGCCTCCGACAATTGTGCCGGTGAGGCTGCAGCCCATGCTTCCGAATTAATGTTATAATATCCTTCGTAGATGGCTTTAGGAGCAGTACCGTCTGTGAAAGTACCCCAAAGACCACCTGTAAGATGTCCAAGGTGTGTCCACTCCCAAGCCTGACAGCTTAAGAATGCTATACCACCGACAATCGTCCAAAGCATCCATTTTATAACGCCTTGCTTATCGCCATAGTGACCGGCGTGTACTGCCAACACCATGGTTACGGAGCTTGCGATCAATATAAACGTCATCAAACTCACGAATACCAACGGAAGGTTTGCGTGTCCCATGAACGGAAACGCGTGGAATACGTGGTTCGGATCGGGCCATACCGCACTGAAGAAACGTTTGGTACCGTATGAAATAAGAAATGCACCGAAAGTAAAGGCATCTGACAATAGGAAGAACCACATCATCATTTTACCATAACTAACGTTAAACGGGGAGCGTCCGCCACCCCATGCTTTTGTTTCGACAGTCGTTGCTGAAGCGTTTGCCATAGATATTTATATAATAATTACTGTTTGGTCAATTTGGATGCGAATTTCGCAACTATTTTATTGATTTGCCAGAAAGAACACAAATAAATAAATCCACAATACATCAACAAAATGCCAGTATATGGCCACTATCTCCAACCCGGTTGCATTGTAAACCTTTACACGCTTTCTAAAGGCACGGAAAAATACAATTAATAATGCAATTATGCCACCCAAAATGTGCAATAAATGCAGCCCTGCTATAATAAACAGGAAAGACTCGCTCGGATTGCCATCCACACGTATATTATTGGAATACAGTTGGGTAAAGCCCACATACTGCAACACGGTAAACAACACCCCCAACAACAGTGTAGCGGTGATGAGCGATTTGTAACGAGGTATTTGCCTATTCTTGAATGCCTTCAGCCCCAAGTGCATAGTAACGCTACTCAACAATATGGATGCGGTGGATACCCAAAAAACGATAGGCATTTCAAAATACACCCAATTGCCCTGAGCCTGCCTTACGATGTAAGCACTGGTCAAACCGGCAAACATCATCACGATACTACCGATGGCAAGGTATAGTGCAAACTTGTGCGGATGTATTCTTTTTCTTTGGCTGTTCATTACAGTATCCATTACTCTTATATCTTATCAAACAACAATGCCAGTAATACGGTCGGTAGGTATATGAATGAGGCGAACATGACCCTCTTAGCAGATTTGTAGTCGTTTTTGAAATAGAACACCACCGTAGCGGCGAAATACAATGCTCCACAGAACATCATCACCCACATACCGATATTACCCGTCATGCCAACATACCTTGGTATCAATGCCATTGGTATAAGCACGATGCTGTAAAACATACACTGAATAGCCGTGAACTTGGAGCCACGCTCTTGAGACGGCAACATGCTGATCCCTGCCTTCAAATACTCGTCGTACCCAACCCAGCCGATAGCCCAGTAGTGTGGGAACTGCCAGAAGAACTGCACCAAGAAAAGCACCCAGCCACCCAAGCCGAGGCTACCTGTGGCAGCCACCCAACCCAACAACGGAGGCATGGCACCCGGTATGGCACCTATCAGTACCGCAACGGGGTGAATACGCTTCATAGGCGTATATGCAAAACCGTATAATAACAGCGACAAAAAGCTAAGGAACCCGGCAAATGGATTGAAGTAGTAAGCCAACAACAAAGCTCCTGTAATACCGGTAACTCCCGCAACCAGCCATCCTTCGGTGGTGCTGATACGCCCCTCGGGAATAGGACGGTTCATAGTACGCTTCATGAGCTTATCACCCTCGCGCTCCAATATCTGATTGATGGTGTTGGCACCACCCGTAACCAGTATACCTCCTGTAAACAGCACCAACACGTTCAGCCAATCGAAGCTGATACCAGGTGCGAGCAAGTAACCTATAACGCTGGAAAACACCACCATAAAGCTCAAATTGGGTTTGAGCAATTGGCTATAGTCCTTCGCACGGCTAACAAGCAGTACGGGCAGTTTGGCTACTATGGACTGTTCTCTCAACATTTACTTAACGGCCACTTAATAAAAAGGTAGCGCAAAGGTACTAAACGACCGGCTTTATATCAGGGCATTTTTTATTCAGATATACACAGGGTCCATATATAATTTTAGCTTATACCTTGTCGAATTGTTGCATTTTGTTGCGAAAAAGGCCGTTTTATTTTGCAACAAATATTCGGAGCTTGGTTATCAATGGTTTATGTTTTCATTTGTTGCAGTAAGAAAATAAGTTGTTACGTTTTGTTCTGTTCGGGAGGGGGGGGGTATAGTATATTCTTAAACATAATGCTTCACAGTGAAATCGGTCTTGTTGATTGCCTTGATTGAAAATCGGCATCTCGCGAGATGCTGAATCAAGTTCAGCATGACGGCATGAGAATCACAACAAATATACAACAATAATAAATCTTAAAAAAGCACGTTTGAATATCGGCGAAAAAATGATATTTGCATCAGCATGAACAAGACCACCAAAGCCTACATGGCGGTAGCATACCTTAGTTTGGCATGGGGTACCACGTACCTGGCTATACGCATAGCTGTGATGCACTACCCTGCATTCCTGTTTGCCGGTTTCAGACAAGTGATAGGTGGTTTTCTGTTAGGCGTTATCGCGCTGGCACTGTACCGAAAAGCAGACCTGAGCAGGAAGATGATACTGCACAATATGTTCGTGGGCTTTTTGCTTATAACGGTCGGTAATGGGATAGTGGCATATGCCGAAAAGACCGTACCAAGCGGAGTGGCTGCGCTCATATGTTGCCTGATGCCGCTGAACGCTGTTGTACTGAACCTACTGATACATAAGAACGAAACACTCAACACCAAGATCGTAGCGGGATTGGTGTTGGCCATCACAGGGGTTGGACTGATATTTCGCGACAACCTCTCCGACCTTATCAACCCTTCATATCTATGGGGTATGATAGCGATATACGTGGGCACATTGGCGTGGGCATACGGCAGTATTCGCAACAGATACAGAGAAGCAAAATCGAACCCCTTGTTCAACTCAGCATTGCAACTGCTGTTCGGCGGTATGTTTTTATTGATACTGAGCCCGGTAGTTGACAGCTATGAAAACTTTGAGCCTTTTCAGCCCGATGCGATGAAAGCAATGGCGTACCTGATAATAGTCGGCTCCTTGCTTGCATACAGCTTGTACATGTACGCTTTTAAGATATTGCCTGTCGGTGTGGTTACGTTGTATGCATACATCAACCCTTTGGTGGCGGTGATACTCGGCTACTTCATCCTTGACGAAAGATTAACTTGGTTCACAGCCTTGTCTTTTGTTACTATTGTATCGGGTGTGTATCTTGTAAACACAGGCTACAGGAAGCAAAAACAAAGTATAAAATGACGGATATAGGATATTTAAAGAGCATAGACAGGCAATTCAGATATTACAAATCGCTTGGCGAAAAAGCCATGCAGCAAGTGGACGACAACATCCTGTTTATACAGCCCAACGAAGACAGCAACAGTATAGCCACAATAGTGAAACATATGTGGGGCAATATGATGAGCCGCTGGACAGACTTCCTGACCACAGACGGAGAAAAAGAATGGAGAGAAAGAGATGCGGAATTTGAAAACGATATGGATAGTCGTGAATTGATGATACAGAAATGGGAAGAAGGATGGAATTGTTTGTTCAATGCGCTAGGCAGCATCAGCGACAACGACCTGGGTATGATCGTATATATCCGTAACGAAGGACATACAGTGCTCGAATCCATCAACAGACAATTGGCACATTACAGCTACCACGTAGGGCAAATAGTATACGCAGCCAAGCTGCTGAAAAAAAGCGAATGGGACAGCCTATCCATCCCAAGGAATAAATCGCAGGAATACAATCAAAAGAAATTTTCGGAAGACAAGGGCGACAGACATTTTACGGACGAATGGTTGGATAAGAAATAACTAAAAGCCGCTGCAAATGCAGCGGCTTTTTTAATACAGGATATGGGGTTGGTTATACTAGATCCTCTTCAATATATCCAAATCAAACTCTTTAAGGCTTGTAAGTTTTGCTTCGGCCAACTCGAATTGCAGCTTGTGGAAGTTAAGCACATCAGGCACCACTATCACTTTCATTCTTGCGGCCTTCGCAGCCACCATACCGTTTACGGAGTCTTCTATCACCACACATTGCAATGGATTCACATTCAGCTCTTTCGCCGAGAGTAAGAAAACGGCGGGATTGGGTTTGCCCAACTCCACAGAATCTGCAGATGTAACCGTATCAAAATACTTCTTGATATCGAAGTGCGTAATAAGATCGTCAATCATGCGCATGGGAGACGATGATGCCAAGCCCACTTTGTAACCATTCTGTTTCAATAACTCCAAAGATTCCACCACACCGGGCAGCACCCTACCCTCAATTTTCGATGTTTCGATGATATCATCCAATATTTCTTCGGCCACTTCCACAGGTGTACTACCCTCCCAAGGATACCTGTGCATCCAATAATCAGTAACCTCGTATATACGTAAACCTGTTGTTTCTTTGAATTTGTCTTTGGTAATGGGTATATTATGGCGTTCTGCAATACGTAGCATACATTTACCCCATAGTGGCTCCGTATCCAGCAACACACCATCCATATCAAACAAAACAGTATCAATCATTTATTAAGAATTTGTGCAAAAATGCATAAATGGGGGATAAATCGGGGGAATTAATTATTAATAATCCGTTTTAACATTCATCTATCTGCCGTTTAAGGTTATTTTTGCAGCAAAATGAATTTTCTTATGAAGCTTAAAGCTTATTTATCCGTATTGTTAAGTATTGCCGTGTTGGGGAGTGCCTCAGCCAAGAAAGGCGGCAATATCAAATTTGTAGAGTATGACCTGCCGAACGGGTTGCACGTAATCCTCCATGAAGACCACTCCACTCCCATCGTGGCTGTGTCCGTGATGTATCACGTAGGTTCAAAAAACGAAGACCCGCAACGTACAGGTTTCGCTCACTTCTTCGAGCACCTGTTGTTTGAAGGTTCTGAAAATATCGGCCGCGGCGAATTCATGAAAATGGTTCAGTCTGCAGGTGGTCAGTTAAACGCCAACACCTCTCAAGACCGTACTTTCTATTACGAAGTACTTCCATCCAACCAATTGGAACTGGCATTGTGGATGGAGTCTGAGCGTATGTTGCAAGCCAAGATAGACGAGACAGGCGTTGAAACTCAGCGTAAGGTTGTGAAAGAAGAGAAGAAGCAACGTTATGACAACACTCCATACGGACAGTTGTTGAACGTAGTGTATGAGAACGCGTACACCACACACCCTTACCGTTGGTCGCCTATCGGTAAAGAGCAGTACATCGACCAAGCGAAGATCAGCGAGTTTATGGAGTTCTACAAGACCTTCTATGTTCCGAACAACGCTACTCTTTCCATCGGTGGTGACCTTGACATCAAAGAAGCGAAAGCATTTATCGAAAAATACTTCGGTAGTATACCTAAAGGCACCAAAGCCGTACCACGCCCTACAGAAGTAGAGCCTGCACAGACAGAAGAGAAGCGCGTGGAGTTCTACGACAACGTACAACTTCCTGCGGTTATCGTTGCTTACCACACACCTAAAATGGGTACAAAAGATTGGTATGCACTGCAACTGTTGACACAGATGCTATCTCAAGGCCAAAGCTCACGTTTCCAAAAAGAACTTGTTGACAAACAACAAAAAGGATTGGCAGTAGGTGCCTTCATGATACCTAACGAAGACCCGGGTGTTGCTTTCATGTACGGTATCACCAACGCAGGTGTTGAACCGTCTGACCTTGAAGCAAGCATGCTTGCCGAAATAGAGAAAGTAAAAACAGCCAACATTAGTGACGATGAGTATCAGAAGCTGATGAACCAGGCAGAGAACGACTTCGTTTCTCAAAACCAAAGAGTGGTAGGTATTGTTGAGAACTTGGCGACATACCACACATACTTCGGTGATGCCAACCTTATCAACACTGAATTGGAAAATTATACAAGCATCACTAAGGAAGACCTTAAGCGTGTTGCCAACAAATATTTGACCAAGAACAACAGATTGGTGGTATACTACCTTCCAAAATCAGAACAAAAGAAAGGTTAATAGGAAAAGACATTCATTAAACAGCTTCAATACATAATTATCATATGAAAAAGTTAATCGTATTCATATTAACAATAGCACTTACAGCGCCGGCTTTCGCACAGCTGGACCGCAGTAAACGCCCCGAGCCGGGACCTGCTCCCGAAATATCGCTCGGAAAAACAGAAAGCTTCGTATTGCCTAACGGCTTGAAAGTTTTCGTGGTTGAAAATCACAAACTGCCGATGGTTACTTTCAGCATACAGCTGGATGTAGAAGGTATATTGGAAGGCGACATGGCGGGTTACACAACATTCTTATCGGAGTTGATGACCGCAGGTACCAAAAACCGCAGCAAAGACGAACTGAACAAAGAGATAGACTATATAGGTGCAAGACTTAGCGCATCTGCTACAGGTATGTTCGGTCGTGGGCTTAAAAAGCATCAGGAGAAGTTGCTTGACTTGATGAGCGACATCGCCATGAATGCCGATTTCAAAGCCGACGAAATGGAAAAAGTACGCAAGCGTACACTTTCCGGTCTTAAAGCTTCTGAGAACGAGCCTGACGAAATGTTATCGAACGTGGCAGCAGCACTTAACTTCGGTAAAGACCACCCTTACGGAGAAGTAATGACCGAAGAGACAGTGAACAACATCACTTTGGATAAATGTAAAGAGCACTACAATACTTACTACCGTCCGAACATCGCTTACATGGCGATAGTTGGTGATGTAACAATGAAGGAAATAAAGCCGTTGATAGAAAAGTACTTTGGCAAATGGCAGAAAGGCGATGTTCCAAAACAAAACTTCCCTGCCGTAAAAGCACCTACAACCACCAATGTTGCTTTCGTACCAAGAGACGGTTCTGTACAGAGCGTTATCAACGTTACTTACCCTATCGATCTTCCGGACGGACATCCTGACGTGATAAAAGCAAAAGTTGCCAACGCTATTTTGGGTGGTGGTTCAACAGGCCGCTTGTTCTTGAACTTGCGTGAAACTCATGCTTGGACTTACGGTTCTTACTCTTCCATCTCTCAAGACATGATCAAAGGTCGTTTCACCGCTTACGCAAAATGTCGTAACGAAGTGAGCGACAGCTCTGTTGCTGAGATACTGAAAGAAATGAAGCGCATGCGCAATGAGAAAGTAACTCAAGAAGACCTTGACCGTCAGATATCATATATGTCAGGTGGGTTTGCAATAGGTTTGGAAAACGCGCAAACAGTGGCTCAGTACGCCATCAACATCGAGCGTTACAACATGCCTAAAGATTACTATCAGAACTATCTGAAAAACTTGAGCGCAGTAACTGTAGACGATGTACAAGCAATCGCCAAAAAATACATCGACCCAAGCAAAGCGAACATCGTTGTGGTGGGTAGCTTGGACGAAGTGGCAGAAACACTAGCCAAGTTCGATGCAGACGGTAAAATAGATTACTACGACAACTACGGCAACAAAATACAGCCTGAGAAAAAATCAGCAGCTCCTGAAGGGATGACCGCAGAGCAAGTGATGAAGAGCTACATCAAAGCGATAGGTGGTGCCGAGAAGTTGAAATCCATCAAAGACCTTAAAGTTGTAATGATGGGTAAAATGGACGCAGGTGGACAAGAGCTTGAGTTGGAAATAGTTGAAATGCAAAAAGTACCGTTTAAGTACAAGCAAACATTGGGGATACCTGCAATGGGTATGATAGCTCAAAAACAAGTGTTTGACGGCACCAAAGGTTATATGGAAGCTCAAGGCCAGAAGATACCATTGGAAGAAGACAAGATGAACGAAATAAAGGCTCAAGCCGACATTTGTGTTGAACTTCATCCGGAGCAATACGGTATCAAGAAAACGCTTACCGGCATGGAAAAGGTGAACGGTGAAGAAGCTTACGTACTTGATGTTGTAGATGCAGGCGGTAACAAAGGCAATGAGTATTACAGCACTCAAACGGGTTACTTGTTGAAGAAAACAACCACTCAAGAAACACCACAAGGTGCAGTAACCACCACAACCGAGTATGCGGATTACAAAGAAGTACCGGGTACAGGTTACTGGTTGGCTCATTCTGTGACTTTGACAGCAGGCCCTCAGGTGATTCCTGCAAAAGTTCAGTCAGCAGCCATCAACCAAGGTATAGACAACAGCGAATTTGAATAAAGAACAACGAACACACACAACAAAAAGCCCCGCATTGCGGGGCTTTTTTATTTCAGTTCATCTATTTCCTTCTGTACTTTCTTTGGTAGTTTCGATTTTACCAATTCGTACGACTTGGCAAGGTATTCTTCCCACTCTTTCTTCCTAAGCAAGTTTCTTTGCGATACGGACACCCATTGACGCTTGGCGAAGTATGCTGCTTGTTTGATACCATCACGCTCCGTCAAAGCATCAAAATCTTCGGGAGACACTTTGATACTCACAGGGTCGTTATCGCCAAAACCGGTGATACAATATATCTTTTCCGCCAAGGTAAACGCAAGATGGTCTTCAAACTTCACCCCTTCTTCTGTGGCAGGCAATAAGAGACAATAAGCACGTAATGTTTCAGTATCCATACACTAAAAATAAGAAAGGCAGGGATAACCCTGCCTTTCAACAATATTCATATACAGTTACTGCAACTTCCATCTTGCACCTACATATATGTTTCGTCCCATAACAGGGCCCCATATCATAGATGCGTCGAATGTGGTACCAAATGGCTGTGCCGCACCGATTATCGGTGAGGGTTGCAAGTAGTTGGTGAGGTTCTCACCACCTATGTAAACTTCCAACTTATCGTTCCATGTTTTGCTGATCTGTGCATTCATTTGGAAGAAAGAAGGAGACTCTGCAGACAGTATGTATGCTCCTGTATTATCAAAGAGCACGGGCAAACGCTTAGAACCTATCCATTGCAATGTGTAATCCACACGCCATGTGTTTTTGGTCTCATATCCAAGATTGACGAAAGCTCGGTGCTTGGCTATCAATGGCCTTTCTGTAAGCAATGGACTGTTTCCAAAAGTGGTCCTCACATCGTACCAACGATATGCCAAACGAACGTTGAAGTTGACAATCGGCTCATAGTCAAACTGCCCTTGCAAACTATGTGCAAAAGATGTACCGGTAAGATTATAGAACCTTACGAACGCAGGGTCTTCAACATCCACCACTATCTGATTTTTGAAATCAGTGTAGTAATAGTCTGCAGAGAAGGAACCGTCACGATAATTGAGCCTGAATTTCTGCGTCAGGTTGACACCATAGTTCCAAGCCACCTCGGGGTTCAAACCATATGGCAACGATGGGTCGACACTTCCTATTTGGAACTTTCTCATTGTGGCCATATAACCGATATTCTCTGCAAGGATATTGGCGGTACGTTGCGCACGCCCCGCAGAGGCGCGTATGGCGGTATTTTCAAATGGCGCGTATCGCACATGCAACCTTGGTGTTACAAAAAACCCGAACAGGTTATGATAGTCTCCGCGCAACCCTACTATCGCATTGAATTTGGTCAAATAATTATATCCATACTCTACGAACGCACCCGGGACCACTTCATTTCTTGTAAAGGTACTGTTCTCGAACTGCTCGTTGTAGTTGTCTACAATACTGCTCAAGCCGGTCTTTAAATTATGATTGGTATTGCCGAGTATGGTCTGGAATATCCAGTTGGCATAAAAGGTGTTTTGCTCCGCATTGTAATTGCGTTTGCCATACAGCGCTTCCTGCTCGTGGTGTACTCCTGACAATTGCAGTCCTGTACTTGTACCCTTCTTCTGTGCGAACACCTTGCCAATCTTGGCAAATCCTTCTATGCGTTTGGTATTCATTCTGTAGCCCCAAGGCTTGCCTACAACTTGTTCCGTTCCGTCTCTGAAACCAAGTTGTCCGCCTGTTTGGTCGAAGTACACCCCTTTTACTCCCGCTTGAAATTCAAGCCCTTTGGGGTTGTGATACATCCACCTGTTGAGCCCAAGGAACTGTCGGCTTTGCGGTTGGTCCATGAACCCATCGTTGTTCATATCCACCTCGCGCCAACGTCCGCTTGCATGCACCATCAGGTTTGACGACAACTGCTTGTTGAACACATGCCTGTATACCGCATTGGCCTCGGAACGACCTTGCGCATTCTGATAAACATTGAGGAACAGTTTCGGTTCTTTTGCTTCAAAAGGTTTGCGCAGCTCAATGTTCAATTGCCCGGCAACACTTTCATAACCGTTCACCACACTACCTGTACCCTTGCTCAATTGCATGCCCTCTATCCAAGTACCCGGAGTGTATGTAAGCCCTGTAATTGCCGACAGGCCGCGCACATCAGGGATATTCTCACGTGTTATGAGTGTATACGGGCCTGCCAATCCCAACATTTGTATTTGTCGATAACCGGATACCGCGTCGGTAAACGATACGTCTATCGACGGTGTTGTTTCAAAGCTTTCGCTGAGGTTGCAACATGCCGCTTTCAGAAATTCGCGTTCGCTGATTATCTCCGTCTTGCGTGTTCCGAGCAAGCCTACTTCGTTTCCTTTTTGTCGGTAGGTTACTTCCACTTCTTCAAGTTGCTTTATCGTCTTTAGCATTGTAGAAGCATTGTTTGCTCCTTCCTTCAAAGAGAAGGTATCGTTTACATACCCCTTTCGTTCAAACACGATAGACTTGGCAGATTCGGGTACCGACAACCTGTAAGTGCCGTCGGCATCTGTTTGTGTACCTATGGAATAACCGGGAACTTTCACTACCACTCCCGCCATAGGTGTTTTTTCTCCTTTCAGAGTTTCGAATACGGTGCCGTACACCTGTCTGTCTTGCGCCGATAAGCTCACCGAGCCAACGAGCATCACAGACAGCAACAGCACCTTTGTGGTGTTTCTGTGTAATTTCATTTGTTCGGTTTTTAATCGCCGCAAGTACCCGTCCTGTAATTGCAACAAGCAGGCAGTTTGGCATACGCATCATCGGAAGCGGTCACCTTTTCGGAATCATAACCCGCATCTGCAATGCTTTTTAAAATTTCATCACCTGATGTTTTGGAAGATTTGTACGTAACGGTCAGCTTCTTGGTCTCTTTATTCCAATCGGCACGTTTTACGCCCTTTACATAAGCCGCTTTTTCAATACGGCTCTTACACTCTCCACAGTTACCGCTTACCATATAGGTTTCGGTAACCACATCGGTTTTTTCTTTTTGCTGTGCAAAAAGTGAAATCGAACAAAATATAATTGATATAAATAAGATCAGTCTTTTCATTTTATTACGGTTTTCTAAGTCTAAAGAAATAACGTTTTGCAAGAATTGCATATTGTATTATCCGTAATAAGTAAGACTTGAGTGAAGTTTGTAAAGTGGTATGCTCTGCCACAAACCGGGCGGAGCATGTGTTGTATTTGCAATAGAAGTGTGTGTATCTGCAACATTCGACTTTTCAACAAACACCATGTACGGCATTATTGCGTCCGGGATGAATGTTGTTTGCTTAAGTTTGAATATCGTAGGTGCGTCTTGGTCTTGGTTGACCTTAACAACTATCACCTCGTCTTTGCAACAACCGTCGTTCTCATCGCTCTCATCACCACAGCCGTCATCGGTACAACCACTCTCATCGGCGTACAAGCTCCACGACTCGAGTGCCTGCCCACAATAATGCAGGTTGATCATCACACCTGATACGGCGGTGATGTACAACAACAAAAGCGGTATAACGAATAGCTTTTTCAACGAATACAAAGGTAAGCAATATCATGTTAACGAAATACGAAAGAGATGATATGCAAATAGCCTTGATTTATAGTAACTTGTGGTTATGGTGAACCCGTTTAACATCGGAGATAACAAGGAATTCAGGCATACCGTCGTCGATGGCGATAAAGCTCGTTTTGAAAGCGGAGAGGTACATAATGTATACTCCACCTTTGCACTCTCTCGCGATGCTGAATGGGTGGGACGACTGTTTGTGTTGGAGATGAAGGAAGAAGGAGAAGAAGGCATAGGTACCGGAATAACCGTTACCCATCATAGTCCTGCACTTATGGGGCAGGAAGTGGTATTTACGGCCACACTTACCGAAGTGAACGGCAACGAAGTGGTGGTGGACTACACCGCGCATGTCGGCAACAGGTTGGTAGCCTCCGGTAAAACTTGGCAGAAAATTTTAAGAAAGGAAAAGATAGATAAGCTGTTTGCATCATTACAATAGGAATATGGACTTAACAAATCAGCTAAATGAACTTTTCAATGAATGGAATGAGAAGTTCTACAAGAAGGACACCCTATACAAAGATGGAGTAATAAACGAAGTAAATTATAAACAAGCGAAACAAAAAATCCTGTTTATAGCCAAGGAACCAAATGGCAAGAATCACAAAGAAAATATTGACAGAGATTTTAGAACTGAATGGAACACAACAGAGCCTAGCTATATATTTGCAAAAAGAATAAGCGAATGGGCATATGGAATACTGAATAACTTCCCTGTATTTAATGAGGCATCAAACAAGCTTAGAGCACTGCAAGATATTGCCTTCATGAATATTAAGAAGAGTGCAGGAATTGGCACTGTTGAAGACTATGTAATTATCTCAGCCCTTGAACGTGAGCTTGATTATATAAAAAAAGAAATCGAAATAATTGCACCTGACATTATAATCTTAAGCACAGGGTTTATAAAAAAAATACGTGAGAAACTTTTTGACAACGCAGAATGGAAAAGTTCAGGATATGGTGTTGATTATTCTATCCACGAATCTTGTACTATTATAGACTTCTACCATCCTTCTTCAAGAATTGTAGCGGCTGCATCATATTCTTTGTTACAAAACGTATTCAAGTCTATGCACGAAAACATTAAAGTATCGCAGAGATAATTTATTGCCGCTTTACAATAGCACAACCTTTATCATATTGGCCAATGGTGCCGACCAGAGTGCATACTCTTTGCCTGAGTAATGCAATTTATCTTCCACCAAATAATTCTCATCTACACCATGCATACGCGTACTTTCCGTTATCGGTAGCCAGTGACATTTGAATTCTTTGGTTATTTCTTCTTTGGCCGCATTGTAGGCGTCTATCTCTTCGGCAATTTTAGGCCTGTCACGACCTTCTGCAAAAGGTGTCACTCCCCAATCGGGAATGGACAACACAAAAACATGCTCCGGCTTGCCTTGTGCGAAGTCAATCGCATCTTCCAACAGCTCTGTGAACTCTTTTCTGAAATTCTCGACACTACGGCCTCGGTATTGATTGTTCACACCTATTAGCAATGTAACAAATGAGAACACACCTGTCACGTTTTCCCTTTCTATCGCTGTGGCCAATTCGTCGGTCGTCCAACCTGTAACAGCGATTATCTTAGGGGCTGCAACTTCCAACCCTTGCTCACGCAACAGTTCGACAGTCTGATGAGGAAAATTCTGTTCAGACGGCACTTGTTCGCCTATGGTATACGAGTCCCCCAATGCAAGGTATGTGTACATATGTTCTTTGTTTTCCTGTGCGCTCAAAGATTGCGCTTTACCGAATAATAAGCAACAGCACAGCAAACTTAGTTTTATGTATACACCATAGCTCACTACCCTACGAAAACAGTTTTGATATTGGTGAACTCGCGAATACCATACTTGCTCAACTCTCTACCATATCCACTCTGCTTAACTCCTCCAAATGGTAAGCGTGGGTCGGAATGTACAAATGCATTCACAAAACAATTACCCGCTTGCATTTGTGTTGCAGCAATACGTTCCGCCTTCTTTTTGTTTTTGGAAAATATTCCGCCACCCAAACCATAGATGGTATCGTTGGCGAGTTTGATGGCGTGAGTCTCGTCTTTCGCTTCTATTATTGCAGCAACAGGGCCGAATAATTCTTCATCGTATGCAGGCATACCTTTATTTACATTAGTTAGTACGGTTGGCGGATAAAATGCACCGTCACCTTCAGGTATATAGCCACCGCATAGCAGCTTTGCTCCTTTGGCGATACTGTCTTGTACTTGTTTGTGTAGATTGTTGCGAAGGTCTGCACGCGCTTGTGGGCCTATGCGATTATTCTTATCCATAGGATCGCCGAAAGTAGCAGCTTCCATCTCTGCCACCATTCTTGATTCAAACTCTTTGCGTACGGACTTCTCCACCACAAAACGCTTAGCACAAACACAGCTTTGTCCGGAGTTGACCAACCTACCCTGCACACAAGTTTTTACCGCAAGGTCCATATCGGCATCTGCGAATACGATATATGCATCGCTACCTCCCAATTCCAATACTTGCTTCTTCACTTCGGATGCTGCAACGGATGCGACCTTTTTACCTGCATCGGTACTGCCTGTGAACGTGACCGCAGCAATCGCCTCATGTCTTATGATAGGCTCCACTTCTTTGCCCGGTACTACCAGTGTATGAAACAATCCTTTGGGAGCACCTGCATCTTTTACAATTTTTTCAATCGCCAATGCACAACCCGTAACGTTGGAAGCGTGCTTCAACACCATCGTATTGCCCGCCATCAATATCGGACCCATCGCACGAAACACCTGCCAGTAAGGGAAGTTCCAAGGCATGATGGCCAACACGACACCTAACGGTTGATAAGACACATAGCTCTTGCTTGCTTCCGTCTCCACTATTTCATCTGCTATGAAATTCTTTGCATATTTAGCGTAGTACTCCATATTCATCGCGCACTTCTCCACTTCTGCAATGCTCTGCTGTATAGGCTTACCCATTTCCGCAGTAGCCAGCTCCGCCAATTTCTGTTTTTCTTGCTTCAATTGTTTGGCTATCTTCTTCAACACAGCTGTACGTGCATTCATCGAAAGTTGTCTCCAATCTTCATATGCATTTGCCGCCGACTTCAATTTGCGCTCTATCTTTTTGCTATCATCTACCGTGTAAGTTTTGATATCTTTTCCCGTTGCAGGATTGATGGAAGTGACTGTATTTGACATAACTGTTCGTTTCTGTAGTGTAAAACTACGGTTGAATATTTTATTGACAGATAAAGCCTGCCAATACTCATATAAGTTTAACAAGAAAGCAACGCTCCGGTTGTCTATCCGAAGAACTGTCGGATATGAAACAGCAGATGAGGAATATTTGCCTGCTCTATCGGGTGGTGCGTATTGGGCAGCATACCCATTTGTGCATTGGGTAATGTTTTATATACGTTCAATGTTTCTTCAAGGGTTATCATTTTATCTCTGTCGCCCAATAATATCAATGAGGGCGTTTCGATGTTTGAATAATCTTCGAGCTTCAAAGGATTATCCTGCCCCATGGCATTGAGCATATCAATCGTTCTGATGAACAGCTCTTTCCAATCGTTGGGTGCGTGACGCTCCGCCAATGCTTTGGCAAAAGCCGGGACTTTCTCTTCTATCTTATCCGCTTGCAACATTTTGGTTTCTTTGGCGGCGGTTGGTTCATCCCAATGAAACTTGGTCGCCAGCGTTACTATCTTCTCCACCCTTTCAGGATGATGCTTGGCCAACATCATAGCCACATAGCCGCCCATGCTGTAACCGAATATGGAAACCTTGTCGATGCCCTTCTCGTTGAGAAAGTTCAAAACTTCATCGGCAAATAGTTTTATCGAAAGCGGCTCTTCAGGAAACGGTTTACCTCCATGACCGGCAAAATCAAACCTATGTACATCGTAAGTATCGCTTAACGAGTTGGCAATATCACTAAGTTGGTCCGATGCACCGATGGCGCCATGTAGAAAAAGTACCCTTTGCATGGTTTGAAGATAGGACGTGAGCACAAATAAAAAAAGCAGCCACTAAGGCTGCTCTTTTTTATTTAAACCGAGAGAGACAATATCTTATTCTTGAGTAGCTGTGTAAACAACATCTACACTGTAAGTACCTGCAGGGTATGCAAAACCAGGAGTTGCTTTGTACTTCACACTGAAAGTTTGGTTACCACCACGGTCTGCAGTAGTGATCAAATCTTGGTCAGAGCTGCTCAAAGTAGCGTATGCACTGTTAGAGAACGGGTTGGCTATTGAACCACCTGTACCGTTTGCAGTTACTTTGATTCCCAAAACACCGCTTACAGGCATTGTTGGAGCAGGTGAAGTGTTACCTGTGTATGAGAAGTTGGTAGCGTTAGCCTTAACAGCTACTGAGAAATTCTTGTTTGAACGTACTTTCAATTCTTGAGCATCAGACTCAACACCGTTAGCGTAATCGTTAACTGTGGTGAATGGGATGTTTACGTCAGCACCTGTAGCAGAACCGTTACCTGTGAAAGTAATTTCGATTGCGTTGCTCAATACAAGGTTAGTTGTTTGAGAAGCTGAACTTGTTTGGTCTGCTTGGTTTTGAGCGTTAGCTGCGAAACCTAGAGAAGCGAAAACTGCGATTGCGATGATCTTTTTCATAATTGTTGTTTTTGTTTGTTCTTGTTAAGTTGTTTGTTTTAAAAGTTTTTTTTCGATTTGTCGTTGATGACAATACAAAGGTGCGACACGGGGGCAAATGGGGACGAATATTTGCCCTTTGTTAACCCCTGATTAGCAACCGAGTAACAACCCGTTAACAAATAATCAAGCCTTAATTTCATCATAACTCATTGTAAATGAATTACATTAACTTTACGATACACCCAAATACCGTAATATGAAGCTATCCAACTCCACATTTGCATTAACACTGTTAACAAGCCTGATATTATTCTCCGGTTGTGGTAACAGCACCACCAAAAAGGCCGAAGAACCCATATTGAAAGATATACGCCTACCCAAAGGCTTCAGTATAGATATATATGCGGAAGGTGTGGAGAATGCACGCTCTATGGTGATGGGTGATAAGGGAACATTGTTTGTGGGCTCTCGCGGTGCAGGTAAGGTACATGCCATAGTGGATACGGACAATGATTACAAAGCAGACAAAGTATATGTGATAGCAGAAGGTATGAATATGCCTAATGGTGTGGCATTCAGAAATGGTTCCCTATATGTTGCCGAAGTAAATAAGGTGTGGCGATATGATAATATAGAAGACAATCTTGCCAACCCACCACAGAAAGTTTTGGTAAGTGATGACTTCCCAAGCGATACACATCATGGCTGGAAGTACATAGCCTTCGGGCCAGATGATAAATTATATGTACCTGTAGGTGCTCCTTGTAATATATGTGATGAGCAAACCAAAGACCCACGTTATGCATCCATCACAAGAATGAATCCCGATGGTAGCGAGCATGAAGTATATGCTCATGGTATAAGAAACACTGTAGGTTTCACATGGCATCCTCAAACACAAGAACTGTGGTTTACTGATAACGGGCGCGACCGCCTTGGCGATGACCTCCCACCCGACGAACTGAACCGAGCACCGGTAAAGGATATGAACTTCGGTTATCCTTATTGCCACGGTGGTGATATACGCGACCCCGACTTTGGCGACCAACACGATTGCAGTGAGTTCACTCCTCCTGTACAAAAGCTCGGACCGCATGTGGCATCATTGGGTGTCAAGTTTTATACAGGCAATATGTTCCCTGCTTCTTATAAAGGACAAATACTGATAGCAGAGCATGGCTCTTGGAACAGAACAACTCCGATAGGCTATCGTGTGACCATGGTGACGCTGAACGGAAACAATGCAGTAAGCTATGAACCACTTGCCGAAGGTTGGTTGAAAAACGGCAACGCATGGGGAAGACCTGTTGACATATTGCAGTTGAAAGACGGTTCCATATTGGTTTCCGACGACTTTGCAAACGTGATATATCGCATCACTTATACAGGTAAGTAAATGTGAAAATAATGCAAAACGCCCCCTTTAACAGTTCCTTGTGAGAACTCGGAATTGATTTTGGTCTACACTTGTTGTACCAAAATCAAATATCATGAGTAGGTTAATCAGGAAAATAGGTGGCATATGGCTTTTGGCAGCATTCATAATTGCAGGTACGCCTACCAAACAAGCGCAAGCACAACCGGGTGCTTCGGTTTCATTCTCTGTATTCTATAATTCACTGCAACCATACGGACAATGGTTCGACTACGGCAGCTACGGCTACTGTTGGGTACCGAATGTGGGTGGAGACTTCCGTCCTTATTATTCGGGGGGACATTGGGTGATGACAGAATATGGTAACACTTGGGTTTCGGACTACTCATGGGGTTGGGCACCGTTTCACTACGGTCGTTGGACTTATGACAACTACTATGGTTGGGTATGGATACCTGACAACAATTGGGGACCTGCATGGGTAAGCTGGCGCAACGGCGGCGGATACTACGGATGGGCTCCGATGGGTCCGGGCATCAATGTGAACGTGGCAGTGGGACCGAGATACAATTGCAGTGTAGACTGGTGGGTATTCATACCACACAGACATATATATGCGAACAACTTCCACAGTTATTGGAGAGGCCCTCGCTACAACACAACGATCATCAACAATACGACGATCATCAACAACACATATGTTTACAACAACAGAAGATATGTATCAGGTCCACGCAGTGGTGAGATACAGCGCGTTACAGGACAAAGAGTAAGGACCTACGGTGTACGTCAAGGTTTGAAGCCGGGTAAGTCGCAGATTAGGGGTAATGAGTTGAATATATATCGCCCGGCTGTCAACCACCGTAGCAATGAACGTCCGCAACGTGTGGCAAGCACCAATGAAATAAGACACGGTAACAATCCACGCAACGTTGCACCTACGCAACAGCGTACTACGGTAAACATGCCTCGTGCATCCGCTCCTAACAGAACAGCGGCACCTGTAAGGAACAATACTCCGTCTCGTGCTACAAATCCTGCAAGGACTGCGCCGAACAATCAACGTGCTACGCCTTACAACAACAGGACCGCCCCTTCGCGTGCCACACAAAGCACACCGCCAAGGCAAACGGCTCCTGCAAGGCAACAACCGCAGCAACAAAATCGGATAACGGAGCGTAGGCAGCAGTCATGGCAACAACAGCGCAGCAGTACACCACAACGTACGCAGCCACAAATGAACAGGGGCAACCACAGTCAACAAAGCAGACCATCATATAACAGGTCTAACACTAACAGAAGCAATCAGGTCGCAAGACCACAATCGCAAAGAAGTGCACAACCTTCGAGAAGTACAACACAACAACGAAGCAGTGCACCGCAACATAATTCAAACGGAGCTTCAAGAGGACAAAGAGGACGTAGATAGATTAGAGAGCACAAGCCTCGCAGTAACCTGCGAGGCTTTTTTATTTTACCATGCCAAAGCACTGGCACCCAATACAGCTGCATCGGCACCGGGCAACATAGACGGCAGTATATTCACTTTGTCTTTGTATAAATACAGAAGGTTCTCCTCCATATACTTTTTAGTAGGCTCGAACAACACCTTACCGGCCTGAGCCAAACCACCGAACAATATGATGGCTTGCGGAGATGTTATAGAAACAGCATCGGCCAATGTCTGACCCAGCACCTTAGCAGTAAACTCAAATATCTTCAATGCAAGTTCGTCTCCTGCATTTGCAGCTTCCGCTATCGACTTGGCGGTAAGCTTATCTTCTTTATGTAAAACAGAAGTATCATCATCTGCCAAAAACTCTTTTGCTGTTATTACTATACCTGTTGCAGAGCAATAGCGTTCCAAACACCCTTTTCTTCCGCAAGGGCAATCTCTACCATCACGCACGGCGATCATGTGTCCCAACTCACCTGCAAAACCATCATGACCATATATCAATTGACCGTTGGCCACAAAACCTGTGCCTACTCCTGTACCCAATGTTACCACAACAAAGTCTTTCATACCACGCGCTGCACCGTACATCATCTCACCCATTGCCGTTGCATTGGCATCGTTGGTGAGCGTCACTTGCAATTCGGTTTCCTTTTTCAAAAGAGTGGCAAAAGGTATCACCTCTTTCCATGGCATATTGACGGCGTTCACTATCTCACCTGTATAGTAATTGCCGTTGGGTGCACCCACACCTACACCTTGTATATTATCGGCACCGGAATGTTGCTTAAACTTTTCCACTTCTTCGGCAACAGCTTTTACATAATCACCCACAGTATCGTAAGCAGTCGTGTTCAGCGAAGCTTTCAACAATATTTGTCCACGCCTATCCACCAACCCGAGTGCCGTATTGGTACCACCTATGTCTATTCCTATTGCGAAGGGTTTGTTCATCCTTTTGGTTTATCTGTTGTAAAGATAATGAGCGAAGCTTAGCTATAACAGTTTAAGAACAATTGGCGTATATTGTTATCTAGCTACAACACATACCAATGCATACAGACAAAAAGCAATCGTACGCAACCTCATTATTCCTTGTGGGTTGCCTGTATTTCATTTTCGGGTTCATCACATGGCTGAACGGCACATTGATACCCTTTTTGAAAACAGTATGCCAACTGAACAACTTTCAGTCGTACTTCGTCACGTTTGCTTTTTTCATCTCCTATTTCGTGATGGCGTTGCCGTCTTCTTACATCTTGAACAAAACAGGGTTTAAGAAAGGGATGAGTTTGGGTCTATTGGTGATGGCTTTGGGTAGTTTGATATTCATACCTGCTGCACTGCAGCGCAATTTCCCATTGTTCCTTACCGGTTTATTCACTCAAGGCCTGGGGTTGTCCATACTGCAAACAGCAGTGAACCCATATGTAACCATACTCGGCCCTGAAGAAAGCGCGGCCAAACGTATCAGCATAATGGGTATAGCCAACAAAACGGCGGGTATACTCGGACCGATAATCATCGCATCAATACTGTTGAGCAATATAGACGCCATCAACGAACAATTGCAAAGCGTAACAGACGCCGCAGCCAACACTGCATTGTTGGAAGAGTTAGCGCATCGCATCATCATGCCTTATACAGTTGTTGCGGCATCGCTGGTGATATTGGCATTGCTGATAAGAGTTTCTCCATTGCCTGACATAGACGATACTGAAGAAAACCCCGACGAGGAGAACAAAACAAAATCCATACTGCAACACCCATACTTATTCTTGGGAGCAATAGCCATATTCTTTTATGTAGGTGTTGAGGTGATAGCAGGTGACTCCATCATCAGCTACGGCTCATACTTAGGCATACCTATTGAGAAAGCCAAGTTCTTCACCTCACTCACATTGGGCTTTATGGTGGGCGGATACTTCTTGGGCGTATTCTTGACACCCAATATCATCTCTCAAGAAACCATGCTGCGTATATGCACCATACTCGGCATTGTATTAAGCATAGGTATACTATTGACGGACGGTATGGCATCTGTATTTTGTGTGGCTACACTTGGATTGGCACATGCCATCATGTGGCCTGCCATATGGCCGATGTCGTTGAAAGGTTTGGGCAGATTTACCAAACAGGGCTCCGCATTTTTGATAATGGGAATAGCGGGTGGTGCCATCATGCCATTGATATACGGCGCATTGGGCGACACCTTCAATCTGAAAACAGCCTACTTGGTGATGATACCGTGCTACCTGTACATAATGTATTTTGCCACCATCGGGCATAGGGTTGGATATAAAGGGAAGAAGTAGTCATGTACGGAGATTCAAAAGAGCAGAAGATATCGAAGAAGAAAAAGAACTTTCCCGTCAATGAACAGTTGGGTGATTACCTGTTGAACAATGCGCGGGAGATAGACCTGCCCATTGAGTATTTCGAGCTTACACAATATGATACGGGCATACCGGTTTTAGACCGTAAAGGGAAAGACACCCTTTGGCTTACAGCCATATACAATCCCAATAACACACACCGCATACACGAAGGACTGAAGGCCATGTACTCCATCCTACGTACGGAGGGATACAGTCCGGTACATAAACATTTACACATAGAGCGTATCGACTATTGCACCTTCGGCAATTCAAACCCGTTCCGCATAAAGATCGTCAACAACCTGAACGACAACTACGACTACTTCTATGTAAAGAAGGCGGACGCATCAAGGATATACGGTTTGGAGTTGGAGCACATCCTATCCCCTGCACGTATCAACTACTTTGTGGATGACACAACCCTGCTGGAAGAACATATAGCAGGCGTACCGGGCGATCAGTTCATCAAGACCTACATCGACAACGATGAATTCAACAAAGTACGTATCGCCAAAGAGTTGGTGAAGTTCAACGAACGATGCTTTGTGCGTCTGCTCGGCGACATGCGCTCGTACAACTATGTATTCGACATCACTCCCGACTTTGAGGAAGTGCAATTTCGCATACGCGCCATCGACTTCGACCAACAGAGCTACGAAGGACGTAAGAACTTATACCTCCCGCAATTCTTCAAAGAGAACTATCCGTTGGTGAAGTTGGTACAGCAATACCTGACTTTGGAGAATGTGGAGCAATATCAAAAAGAAGAGCGCACACTCATTGCGCGCCGTAGCAAATCCGCACATCACAGGTTGAACGCGTTATTGGATGTAATGGAACAAGACACGGTATCGCTACCCGAAAAAGTAAACCAACTGCGCGAAGAGTTGGCAGAACATTACAAAGACGATGTATTCCTGAAATGCAATTCGATGGGTGCGATAGTAAGGAGGAGCATCTCCATACTTTGATTACTGCTTCTCAAAAGCCATGTGATAATAACACCACAACCCCTTCTTGTATGACCTGTATTGCGCCAACGCCGTTTTGTAATGGTCGCGGGCAAAAGGATGTGTGTCCTTATGTAGTAAGTTGTACAACTTACTGTACCACGCACCGGCCAAGTAAGCATAGTAAAGTGCATTAACCGACTTCTTCACGGCTTGTGTATGGTCGTTCTTACCAATAAGTTTAAAACCGTTGGTCTCACCATCCGCTTGAAACTCATCCACTGTTTGTATATCGGCTATCGCCCAACCGTTGAACATGGTGAGCATATCCTTATCGGCTTCTATATCGAATGAGCGCGTTTTAAAGAAGTCGGCAACAACAAGTCTGCCGCCCGGTTTCAACACACGACACATTTCTTTGAAGAAAGCAACCTTGCTTGTAGCAGTGGTCATGCTTTCTATCGCCCACGCTACATCAAAAGTATTGTCGGGAAAATCTGTCTTTGTATAATCCTGTTGTTGAAAATCAACGAGCTCGCTTACGCCTTCGCGCTTTGCATATTGAGCAGCCGTTTCGGTTTGTTTCTTACTGAGCGTAATACCTGTTGCTCTACAACCGATGTTCTTCGCTAAGTATATCGAAGAACCGCCTACACCACAACCGGCATCAAGCACGTAATGCTCTTTCTTGATATCGCCGAGCTGTTGTAATAGCTTATTGCCGTTGATAACTGCTTGAGAAAGATTCTTGGTGGTATCGTCCCAAATGCCGTAATGCAAACCCATGTTCTTGTCGAGCTTCCAGAATTGGCGGTAATGCACTTCCGTCTCGTCATAGTAGTTCTCGACTTCCTTATTGGTAAAGGTTTTCATTACTTACTCGGGGTTTTATTTTTTCTCAAACACCATATGATGATAACACCATAGGCCTTTTTTGTATGCTTTGTATTGCGCTCTGGCAGTTTTGTAATGGTCGCGAGCAAACGGCCTTGTGTTCTTGTTCAGGAAATTATACAACCTACTGTACCATCCACCTGCCAAGTAAGCATAGTACATCACATTCACCGACTTCTTTATGTCCTTAGTATAGTCTTGTATACTCACAAGTTTGAACCCAGCCGCTTCACCATCCTTCAAAAATTGCTCCAACGTACCGATGTCGGCAATAGCCCAACCGTTGAGCATCATCTGCATATCCGCATCGTAATCTATACCGTAATCTCTTGTTTTGTAAAAATCGCCTACCGCAAACTTGCCACCGGGTTTCAGTACGCGGTGCATTTCTTTGAACAACGCAGGTTTGCTTGTGGCCGTTGAGGTGCTTTCCAAACCCCAAGCAATATCAAAGCTCTCTGCAGGGAAATCTGTATTGGTATAATCTTGTTGCTGAAAATCCACCAACTCACCTACTCCTTCTCTCGCAGCATAGTTGGCAGCGGTAACGGTTTGCTTTTTGCTGAGTGTAATACCGGTAGCTCTGCAACCCACATGCTTGGCCATATATATGGAAGAACCTCCGACACCGCAGCCTGCATCCAACACACGATGCTCTTTACCAATACCTGCCCTTTGCATCAAAACCTTGTTGGTATTCAGCATGGCTTGGGCAAGGCTCTTTGTAGATGCATCCCAAACTCCGTAATGCAGAGACATTATCTTGTCTAATTTCCAAAACCGACGATAGTGTATCTCGGTCTGGTCGTAGTAACTCTCTACTTCACGGTTGCTAAATGTCCTCATCGATTGCCAATTTGGGCGTGAAAATATTCAATCGGTATAACGCGAATGTTAACCCGGTATACGAGCCATGTATTTGGTCATCTCCTTTATCTGATCCACCACTTGCGCGTTCTTGGATTTGCAAGCCTTGGCCTTATTGAAGTACAATTTGGCACTGCGGAAATCGCGACGTTGCATACAGATACCTGAAAGCTGCAAATAAGCAGTAGCCTCACTGTCCTTATCAGGCAAACCCGCTTTTACGGCTTTGCGCAAGTTTTCGTATGCTTCTTTCAGATTACCCTTCTTAAACGCGATGGAGCCCAATTGCAAATATGCTCCACCTTCGTACTCTTTGTCAGGCATACCTGTCTCCAAGCCTTTACGCAATTCAGCCTCGGCAGTATCAAAATCTTCCGACATGGTGGAGATGTTGGCACGCAACATATAATATGATGAACGTACCGGCTTGTATAACAGTTTAGGATATTTCACCTTATCTATCAAACCTTGGGCACCCTCAATATCACCTTCTTCGATGTATTTCTGTATCAGGGTCATAGGACCTACCATAAAATGGGCCACGACAACCAAAATGGCTATCAGCATAGGCAACCATGCCAGCCACCAAGTAACTTCAAACCCAAGCCAAAAACCCAAACCGATAAGCACAATGGCTATCGGCAAACGATACAAAACAATAAAACGACGTAATGCTATGTTCATACTATTCTTTGATTGGTGGCAAAAATAGCTTTTTCTGCCTCTTTACAAATCCGATGCCCGGTTGTATATATGATACTTTTCAACTTATTATCGGATATAATATTCATTATATCGACAATGAGGGGGCAAAAATACATCATTTTAAGGGTTTCCTTTAGTGTGCTATTAATCCTACTTTTGAGTTCTTGTACAAACATGAGAAAGAAAGACTGGTACGAAAACTGGTTTTGCTCGGCATACTACAATTTGCTTTACGAAGAGCGAGATGAGCTGGAAGCGGCGGCATTCATAGATGCGCTGCTGAAGCATCTGCAACCTGAACAAGGAAGCAGAATGTTGGATATTGCTTGCGGTGAGGGCAGATTTGCCAAAAAGCTGGCAGAACGTGATTACAATGTCACCGGTATCGACCTTTCTCATGCAAGTATTCAAAACGCGAAGCAGCATGAAACGGACAATCTTCATTTTTATGTGCATGATATGCGTTTACCGTTCTATTTCAACTATTTCGATTACGCATTCAACTTCTTTACAAGCTTCGGATATTTCGGTAAAGAGCGCGACCATATGATGGCTGCAGCTTCGTTTGGAAAGAGCCTAAAAAAAGGCGGCATATTGGTAGTGGATTACTTTAACACACAATATGTTATCGACCACCTCGTTGAAAAGGAGACAGTGAATAAAAACGACCACGAATTTCAAATAACAAGAAATGTAACAGATGGGTATATCGTAAAAGATATACGCTTCAACGATGGATTGGATACACCATATCATTTTGCTGAACGAGTGGCGGCGTTTTCATTGGCAGACTTTACAAACATGTTCCAAAAAACGGGCATGGATCTGATGGCTACTTTCGGTGATTATGGGTTGAACGAGTACGACTCGAAGAATTCCCAAAGGCTCATCATGATATTCAAAAAACAATAGCGTGCAAGAGATAATCGACAGACTGATACTATGGGACTATGAAGCATGGTTGTACCTGAACACTCAGTGGGTAAACCCGGTGCTCGATGCCATCATGCCATTCGTTCGAAATCAGTGGACATGGGCACCATTGTATTTGTTCTTGCTCATCTTCATGCCGATGAATTATAAACGCAAGGGTTTTATGTGGTGCGTGTTCTTCTTGCTCACATTCGCTCTCGGCGATTTCATCAGCGCAAGTATCATTAAGCCACTATACTTACGCCCAAGACCATGCAACAATATTCACTTGAAAGACATCACGCACCTGTTGGTGCCTTGCGGTAGCGGATATAGTTTCCCATCGTCGCATGCAACCAACCATTTTGCATTGGGCATTTTCAGTGCCATTACTTTCAAACATATCACCAAATGGATATGGCCTATCGGATTACTTTGGGCTATATCGGTAGGTTATGCGCAGATATACGTGGGTGTACACTTTCCGGGAGATGTATTGGTGGGTGGGTTACTCGGATCGATAGTCGCCATTATTACCGGCAGTGTATTCAACAGGATATACAAGCTTGAGCGGAAGACTGCTACTCTTGCTCCTCCAGAAACTTCTTAAACTCTTCTTTGGAGCTGTCCAAAGAGAATGCATCGGACAGTTCCGACAAGCTTTCTTTATCCGTTACGTGACTGTAAGACCATTTGGCAAAATCGAGCCTACTTCCATCGAATGCCAACCAGTTCACCATTTTCTTCGCTTGCTCTGTTGTGTATGATTTATGAGCCAACGTTTCCTTCATTGTCTTGAGGGTGTTGACATCAGTTGGCATCTGCTGCACTTCTTGTTCCAAATCAGCCATTTCCTTGTCAGTGATACCCACCATTCTTGAATCGGGAACAGCTCTGCCTCCACTACCCTCTCTCGGACCATCACCAACATATACATCTTCCATACCTTGAGTGCTGATCCTCATTTTGCCGGAACGTGGGTCCACTTCGCATAAAGTGACGGTTCCTCTGTCCAACCTCAGCTTACCCGAATAAATGAGTTTTGCTCTACCACCACCTTTCTTGTATTCCGACACTTCGTACACATTCAACCTATGCCAACCACGAGGCAAGTCTCCAACGGTAAGTGAACGAGCATATTTTTGATAATCGCGCCCATCTATTTTGATGGCAAGTGGCTCACCTGTTGTAAGCCTCACCTTCAACACGCTCATTTCTGCGGCAGACACAACCGTCGCAAAAAACAATGCCATTATGGTTACAACCGATCTCATAGCGGAAATACGTTGGTTACCTATAAAATTACCCAAATGCTGTACCAAAAGCAGCACAGAAGATGTATTTACAATTATTTTAACGTCCGGTAAGCAGTGCTGCCAATATCCCCGTCGCAACAGCCGCATTCAGCGATTCGGCACCACCTTTTCTCGGAATGGTGACTTTTTGGCTTGCAGTATCCAATAAATCTTGAGACAACCCTTTCGATTCGTTTCCGATAAGAATAATGCCGGGCTTTACGTCTGTAAGTGAATATATATCGTCTCCATCCAATGCTGCGGCGTATACGGGCTGCTCTGTTTTGCTTATCAACTCTTTCAATTTCGCTTCATGTAGGCTCACTCGTATATGTCCACCCATGGCAGCCTGTACCACTTTGGGGTTGAAAAATTCGACACAGTCTTCAGATGCAATAATATGCTTGATGCCGAACCAGTCGGCAATGCGAATAATGGTGCCCATGTTGCCCGGGTCTTGGATATGTTCCAACGCTATTGACCAATCGCCTGCACCAACCTCACTCGTTTGCTTGGCCATGGATACCACCAACAATACCTTATTGGGTGTTTGCAATGTGCTGACATTCTTGAGTTCATGGTCTGGCACGGTGAACAATTCGGCATTGTGTTTTGTAACAAGTTGATGATTTTGCTCCACCCAATCGGCAGTAGCGACTATCATCTTAATGTTCCAATCGGACATTAACCATTCTTTCGCAATTTTATCACCTTCAGCAATGAACACATTGTGTTGTTTGCGATATTTTTGTTGTGATAACGCCCGAATGTATTTACTTTGTGCCTTTGACAACATACTCGACAAAACTAAAATAATTGTCCGTAGCTAATACATGAAGTATAAAATAAGTGTACATATCTTATGCATCTCAGTAATAGCTATCCTTGTCAACACAGGGTGCAACAGCACCAAATACCTTAAAGAAGACGAATACCTCCTTCGCAGCAACTCCGTTAAGCTGAAATCCGACAAATACGTAGACCACAAAGGGGAGTTGACCGATAACTTGAGCGGTGTGGTGGCGCAAAAGCCAAACTCATATTTTCTTCTTCCGGGATTCACATACAAATTGTGGTTGTACAATCTCAGGCACGACAAGTATCAACAAGACACACTGAACTTTCAGATAGAGTCCGGAACAGTAGAGAAACCTGTGATATACGACAGCAGTAGCACTTCTCGTTCTCAGCAATACATGGAGTCTTACCTCTTTCAGCAAGGATATTTTTATGCGGAAGTGTCTGACACCACAAAATTCAAGAAGCAGAAAGCGTATGTGGAGTATCAAGTGAATACCGGCATCAACTACTTGATAGACAAGGTGGACATGACCGAGATTGACGATTCTACCATCGCGAAGTTCGTAAGACGCAGATTTTATGAAACCAACTTACGTACCGGTAAAGCTTATTCAGCATCGCTTGTGGAGAAAGAACGGAGCCGTATCGTGAATATGATAAGAGGTGAAGGTTACTATTACTTTTCCAACGAAAACGTGGCGTTTGTTTTGGATACGATGAACAAAGGGTACATGAAGGAAAAAGAAAGTGCAGTGGAAACAGTTGCAGGTTTTGTATCGAGAAAAGAAGATGAAAGAAGAACGCTTGATATCGCCATAAAAATAACGGACAACGGCAACCCTAAGTCTTTCAAAAGATACGGAATCAACAATATCACCATCTACCCCGACTTCAAAGACAAAGGGGACCTTACGGACGATAACATGATGGAGAAAACTGTTCCCGGAGCAGACAAGGTTGTTTTCCGCTATCACGACTACTACATCAAAGAGAAAGTGATATACAATCATCTCTTCCTATCTCCGGAAACATATTTCGCATTGGAAGCTCACGACAAGACCATTACCGAGCTCAACCAATTGGGTGTATTCTCAGGTGTACGTATCATCTTTACAGAAGACAGTACTCGCACAGGTGAAACCGGATGGATGAACTGCTTAGTATTAATGTCTCCTGCAGACAAGTGGAACTGGGGTACCAACTGGGAAGTATCAAACGGTACTACATACACATTGGGTACGGGGCTGACCGCCAGCGTACGCAACACAAATGTTGCCAAAGGAGCCAATTTGTTTACGTTATCCGCAAATGGGGGGTTGGAAAGTCAGTTTGATACATCTTCAGGTGCTTTCAAAATCATTACCAATACTCTTGGGCTAAACGCAAGTATTGAATTACCCAAATTCCTATTTCCCATCAGCAGGAAGAGGTACAGTATAAGTAATACCCCTCGTACAGAATTAGCCGGTGGAGCTACAAGGCTGGAGCGCCTCAACTACTTCACGTTATTCAACCTATCCACAAGATTCACCTACAAATGGTTGGAAACAAAAGAAAAAAGTTGGGAGGTAACACCTGCATTCATCAACAACATTTCGCTTCCTCCAAGTAAAATATCCGCCGAGTTTCAACAAAGACTTGATACCAATGACTTTTTGAAAAACAGTTATCGTGAGACATTCATAGAAGGTGAAAATATATCTTGGACATTCGACAACAGCCAGGATGCAAAGTGGTATGACGACTTCAGCTACATAAAGCTAAGCTTTGAAGAGGCCGGAGGTGTTGTAGCAGGCGTCAACTCCATCACCAAAAACTTGGACAACAAGTTCTCTCAATACGTCAAATTCGACTTTGACTTAAGACATTTTATACGTCAACGTCATACGACAACCGCACTGCGTTTTTATGGAGGGGTCGGCATACCATATAATAAAACTCAATCACCAACATTACCATACCTGAAGCAATATTTTGTTGGGGGTGCATACAGTATGCGAGGCTGGAGAATACGCTCACTTGGACCAGGTGGTTATGTTGACACAAACTCCAACCCCAACCTTATTGACCGTACAGGTGACATGAAGTTGGAGCTGAACGGAGAATATAGATTTGACATTTTCAAAGCATTCGGCGGAGCTTTGCTTTTTAATGGTGCAGTATTTGCGGATGCAGGAAACATATGGTTATTCTATCCTTCAGCTGATTATGATGACGGTCATTTTCAGTTTAATAAACTATACAACCATATGGCGGTCAACTCCGGTTTTGGTATAAGAGTGGATGTTGCCGAAATATTCCTCTTGAGAGTGGACTGCGGTATACCTCTTAAACAGCCCGGCACCAAAGAATATCCTGACAAAGGAATATACAGTGGCTGGATAGTAGACCGTATCGCCCCCTTCGATGGCAAGTGGAGAGGCCAAAACATGATATGGAGCATAGCCATCGGTTACCCCTTCTAAGGCTTTCTTATTTAGTATTATCTTTGGCGTACTTATGCGAAACATAAAGATCCTTGAAGTTCGTTCTGAAATAGGTGCCGGTACAAGAGGCGCCAGCTTGGGCGTGGATGCCATACAAGTGGCCGCTCTCGATTTCATGAGCAACTTCTTTGTAAACTTCTCCACTGAGCAGATAGAAACGGAAAACAGGCTGTTATACGAGCCGATAGCGTCACCATACGCCAAGCGTATACAAGGTGTACTCACCATGTACGAGCGTGTTTCAACAGCGGTGGTCAGTGCCATGAAATCAGGCCTGTTCCCTGTTGTTTTGGCGGGTGACCACAGTACCGCAGGAGGAACAATAGCCGGTATAAAAATGGCCAAACCCAAACGTAGATTAGGCGTGATATGGATAGACGCTCATGCCGACCTACACTCTCCATACACCACACCATCAGGCAATATGCACGGTATGCCTTTGGCCGCTTCAATGGGATTCGACAACCTTGAATGTAAGGTGCATACTCCCGACGATAAAACTGTGAACCAGTGGGAGCAATTGAAGAACATCGGCAAGATATGCCCGAAGATAAAGCCGGAAGATGTTGTGTTTATCGCACTGCGCGAATACGAAAAAGAAGAAGAGCATATCATCAAGAAGCACGGCATAAAAGTGATACCTGTATCTGAAGTGAGGAAGAAGGGTGTGGAAAGTGTGGTAAGACAAACCATGCTCCATCTCAGCGACTGTGATGATATATACGTATCCTTTGATGTGGACTCGCTCGACAGTTCCATATCAAGAGGTACAGGAACTCCTGTTGCCAACGGATTGAAAGAACGTGAGGCGGAAGATCTACTGGCCACCATCATGCAGAACCATAAAATATGCTGCTTTGAAATAACAGAGGTGAACCCTACTCTCGACAAAGAGAACCTGATGGCGGAAATAGCCTTCAACATACTTCAAAGAAGCGTGAACATATTGTTAGTAAACTAACCGACAAAACCTGATACAATAAGAAAGGTCCACTGCATGCAGTGGACCTTTTATCTTAAAGTGTTCTCTAAAACTTATCTTTTGTTTGCAGACATCATCTTCTTAGCCTCGATGCTAAGTGTAGCGTGAGGTACTGCGCGCAAACGTGCTTTCTCAATCAACTTACCTGTAACACGGCAGATACCGTAGGTTTTGTTCTCGATACGAACCATCGCCTTTTCCAAGTGGTTAATGAACTGAATTTGACGGCTGGCCAATTGCGCCAATTGCTCACGCTCCATTGCACCACTACCATCTTCCATGTTCATGTAACGGTTTTCCGTATCGTCGGTACCAGGTTCATCCTTACGAGTGATAAGACCTTGCAAGTAGTTCAACTCTTTACGAGCTGCTTCCAAACGGCCTGTTATCAACTCTTTGAATTCGTTCAATTCGGTATCGCTGTAACGATATACCGGACCTTGTTTTTCAATTGGTTCATCAAGGATGGAACGTGTGAACTCAGGTTGATAATTGATCATTGTTTTGTCGTTCTTATCCTTCTTCTTACCCTGATTGCCCAAACGACGGTGAGCTATCACCACGTTTTTCTTGTTCTCGTCTCTTGCTGCTCTTCTTGATGAAGCTCTGCTACCTGTTGGTGCAGGAGCTGCTTTTGTTGCAGAAGCCTTGACTGTTGTTGTCGTTGCTTTCTTAGCAGCCGCTGCTTTTGCAGGTGCCGCTTTTTTCGTTTCAACTTTCTTTGCTGCGGCTTTTTTTGCAGGCGCTTTTGCTGCTGCCGTCTTCTTAGCAACTGTTTTTGTTGCTGTCTTCTTTACTGCGGCTTTCTTGACCGTTGCCTTCTTCGCGGTAGCTGCTTTCTTCGTAGTCGTTTTTTTCAATTTCGTTGCCTTTGATGTTTTAGTAACCGATTTTTTAGTCGGCGCAACCTTCTTGGCTACCGGTTTCTTTTTCGCTGTCGTCTTTTTGGCGGCAGCTTTCTTCACAGTAGTCTTTTTAGAAGGTGCCACCTTTTTCACTGCTGCTTTCTTTTTGGGAGCAGCTGCTTTTTTAGCCGTTGCCTTTTTTGCTGCAGGCTTCTTGGCTGCAACTTTCTTGGCAGTGGCTTTTTTGTTAGCTATTTTCTTAGCCGCTACCTTTTTCTTCGGAGCGGCCGCTTTTTTTGCTGTCTTTTTTACAACGGCTTTCTTAGCAGGAGCTGCTTTCTTAGCCGTCTTTTTAGACGCCACAGATTTTGAGGCTTTAGTACTCTTTTTGGCAGGTGCAGCTTTTTTCTTCGTTGCAGCCTTTTTTGTCGCCGTTTTTTTCTTTGTGGCCATAGCTTCTAATTTTTAGAGATTAACACTTTAAGAATCACATCATTGACCTCTATTTCAGTACCTGTCGGTACTTGAGGTAGAATTTCAATGCTATCCGCCAAAATTTCGGCGCAAATATAATCATTGAAATTTATAATAGCTGATTTTAATGTTTCAAACTCCTGCACCTGAACAGCTATACGATCTGTCAGTTCCAGTCCGCTATCCTTCCTTATCTTTTGGATGCGGTTCACAAGTTCTCTCGCATTACCCTCATCTTGCAGCTCTGGAGTGACTGTTATGTCCAGTGCCACAGTGATGTTGTCTTTATTTGCAACAGACCAACCTGGGATATCCTCAGCTATGATCTCCACATCGTCTATACCTACCTGTATGGTTTCGTTGTCGATGTTCAGACCGTATTCTTTGTCCTTTTCAAGTGTTGCTATCTCTAGCTGGTCAAGCTGTGCTATGGCCGCGGCCACAGCCTTCATTTTCGGCCCCATTTTGGCGCCCAAAGCCTTGAAATTAGGCTTCACTTTCTTCTTGATGAACCCTTCGGTATCAGTAAGGTACTGTACCTCTTTTACGTTCACCTCGCTCTTGATAAGTGCTTCCACCAGTTGCAACTGCTCCTGCATATGTTTGTTCATTACAGGTATCAGTATCTTTTGTAACGGTTGGCGCACTTTAATATTTTCCTTCTTACGGAGACTTAACACCAATGATGAAACATTTTGTGCCAACTCCATACGTTCTTCAAGGTCTTTGTCTATTACACTGTCGTCTATCTGAGGGAACTCAGCCAAATGCACAGACCCCGCTTCGTAACGGCGTGTAATACCATTCAAGTTCTTGTACAGCCAATCTGCAAAGAATGGTGCTACAGGTGCCATCAGGAACGACATTGTTTCCAGACATTCATATAAGGTTTGGTAGGCCGCTATCTTATCTTCATTGTACTCACCTTTCCAGAAACGACGACGGCAAAGTCGTACATACCAGTTGCTCAATTGTTCGTCAAGGAAGGTTTCCATAGCACGGGCCGCTTGCGTAGGTTCGTAATCGTCGAAGTAGCTCGTAACCCTATGCGTCAATGAGTGCAATTCAGAAATAATCCAACGGTCTATTTCAGGGCGTTCATGGATCGGGATATAACGCTCTTTGAAACTGAAACCATCTACGTTGGCATACAGCGCAAAGAATTGATAAGTATTGTAAAGCGTACCGAAGAACTTACGCTGCACCTCTTTGATACCTGCAAGGTCGAAGCGGATGCTCTCCCAAGGACTGGCATTACTGATGAGGTACCAACGTGTGGCATCGGCACTGTTTTTTTCTATTGTTTCAAACGGGTCTACGACGTTTCCAAGACGCTTACTCATCTTGTTACCGTTCTTATCCAGTACAAGACCGTTACTGACAACGGTTTTGTAAGCAACATTGTCGAACAACATCACACCTATGGCGTGTAGTGTATAGAACCATCCACGTGTTTGGTCAACACCCTCCGCGATAAAGTCTGCAGGAAAGTTGTTGGCAAAGTCAACATCGTTCTCAAACGGGTAATGCCATTGCGCATAAGGCATGGCACCACTGTCGAACCATACATCTATCAAGTCCGGTTCGCGGTGCATGGGTTGACCGTCTTTGGTGGCCAATATCAATTGGTCAACAACCGGCTTGTGCAGGTCAAGTTCTTCAACACCGTTTTCATACACCTCGATCTGATTCAGGTTCAGCACCTTGTCCGCATGCCTCAATTCGTCCATCAACTCTTTGATGCTACCGATACACTTGGTTTCGGTTCCATCGTCACTCACCCATATCGGCAAAGGCGTACCCCAGAAACGGCTACGGCTCAGGTTCCAATCCACCATATTCTCCAGCCAGTTGCCGAAGCGGCCTGTACCGGTGGCGGCAGGTTTCCAATTGATGGTTTTATTCAGTTCTATCATCCTGTCCTTAACTGCAGTGGTCTTAATGAACCAAGCATCAAGCGGATAATAAACAACCGGTTTGTCAGTCCTCCAACAGTGCGGATAACTGTGTTCGTATTTTTCTACTTTGAAAGCATTGCCAGATAGTTTCAACTTAACGGCAATGTCAACATCAACATCTTTGTATTCAGGGTCGTTTTTGTAATCCTTCACGTAACGTCTGCTAAACTCGCCCATGTAATCGCTGAACTTACCTTCGCGATCTACCATGGTCAGGATACCGATGTTGTTTTGTTTACCTACTCTGAAGTCATCTGCACCAAAAGCGGGAGCTGTGTGTACGATACCTGTACCGTCTTCAGTGGTAACGAAGTCACCGATTATCACTCTCCACGGATCGCCACCGGCTATTTCTGCAGTATTACCATCGTATGGTAACAGTTGCTCGTAGCGGCAACCTTCTATATCGCTTCCTTTGAACTCTGTAAGTATTTGCCAAGGCAACACTTTAGTGTCCTTGGTAAAGCCGTCGAAGTCACCATTCTCACCTTCTTCTTTGAAATACTTTCCAAGAAGTGCTTTTGCCAAAACAACATTTGTAGGTTCGGCGGTATAAGGGTTGAATGTTTTAACGAGCACGTAGTCGATGTTCTTTCCAACCGTCAAACCACAGTTTGAAGGAAGTGTCCATGGAGTGGTCGTCCATGCAAGGAAGTATACTTCATCGCTACCCGCCGCATCGAACAAATTTGCAGATTGTTCATTCTTAACCGCCTTGAACATGGCCACAACCGTTGTGTCCTTAACGTCCTTATAAGTACCCGGTTGGTTCAGCTCGTGAGAGCTAAGACCGGTACCTGCAGCGGGGCTGTATGGTTGTATGCTGACACTCTTGTAGAGGTAGCCTTTATCGTATAGTTTTTTAAGCGCCCACCAAAGTGTTTCGATGTACTTGATGTCGAAAGTGATGTATGGGTCTTTCATATCCACCCAGTACCCCATCTTTTCGGTAATACTCTCCCACTCACTTTTATAGCGCATCACCGCCTCGCGGCAGCGTTTGTTGTATTCTTCTACAGTAATTTTTGTGCCGATATCCTCTTTGGTGATACCCAACTCTTTCTCCACACCCAACTCAACAGGCAAGCCATGTGTATCCCAACCTGCTTTACGCTTCACTTGGAAGCCCTGCATGGTTTTGTAACGGCAAACAAGGTCTTTTAATGTACGACTGATAACGTGGTGAATACCGGGCATACCATTGGCACTGGGCGGTCCTTCGTAGAAAACGAATTGGTCACTTCCTTCACGATTTTGTATGCTTTTCTGAAAAACGTCGTGTGTTTTCCATTCTTGCTGCACCTCCTGCTCGATGGCAGGCATATCTAACTGTTTGTATTCCTTGTATTTAGCCGACATAGACTATTTCCGAACCTATAAAATAAGGCGCAAATTTACGTGATTTTCATGGAATTATGAAATGAAATATGTGAGAAAAACCTTAAAACATAGCAACTATAACTATATCATAACCAGATTATTATAAGCAAAATACGAAGTGTAAATAAATTGCATATCTAAGCGAAGTATCTGCAGTAAATGCATGAACCTAATTTGCCAACAACAAAGCACCTGAAGCTATATAATCTTCGTACAGCTCGTACGATGGGAAGAATGATGACGGCTCAAACTCATCTTGGGTTTTGATGCCTTCAGTTCGTTTGATGCGTGATGCTTTTACATCTATAAATCCTGCTTGAACAAACAAATCAGTCCACTCTGTTTCCGAAAGCATTGTAATATCGAAACCTAATGCACCTTTCCAAACATGCGACGCTTTGCTCTCTGTGTAATAGTCTATTGCTATGGCAATTTTGCCGTCTTGTTTCAAGACCCTACGAAATTCCTTCAGTGCAGCCAACGGGTCTTGCAAATAATATATCGCCTCTATTGAGATGATGTGTGAAAAAGTATCATTGTCCCAAGCACTTAAATCTTGCATAGGGCCTACTTTCAAATCAGCTTCGGGCAAATTCTTTTGTGCTTCCGCGATCATCTTATCGCTCATATCGATACCCGCCAACTTTTTAGCACCTTGCATTTTCGCCAAGGATAAAGCTCGTCCGTTACCGCAACCTGCATCGAATAAGTATTCGATATTATCGTCCTTCCATCTATCCAAAATATGGTTGACCAACACATCGTGCCCAAGAGCCATACGCTCTCCACGCTCTGTTCCCGCCCACGAGTCGAACAGTTCTTTTATTTTCTCCATCATAACCTGTGCAAGTTACCAAACATCTTTTCAAGCTATCTTTATAGAATGAAACAGTTTTGGAATGAACGCTATACGGAGCAAGACGACATATACGGCACTGAGCCCAATGTATTCTTCAAACAAGAGTTGGATAAACTGCAACCCGGTACATTATTGCTGCCCGGAGAAGGAGAAGCACGTAATGCGATATACGCAGCTAAAAAGGGTTGGCAGGTTACCGCATTCGATTCCAGCGAAGTAGCCGTACAAAAAGGGTTGGAGAATGCCGCGAAAGCAGGCGTTTCCATCAACTATATTAACACAACCACAGAAGGGTTTACAGCAGATCCTGTATCATTTGATGTTGTTGCCATGATATACATTCACATGCAACCCGACATTCGCAATGTGTTTCATAAGAAAGTGATCGGTTGGTTGAAACCCGGAGGCACGTTGATATTGGAAGGATTCAATACCAACCAACTTGATAAAACATCGGGCGGACCGAAAGACATCAACATGCTCTATACAATAGATATGCTTCAAAACGATTTCAACGTACTGAATATCGAAACGCTACACACCACCATCGAGACTTTGGAAGAAGGAGCCTTCCACAGTGGAGAGGCCGAATTAATTCGACTTGTCGCAAGCAAAAAAGCATAAAACAATACGGGTGCCTGCTTCGCCGGCACCCGTATACTTATAAACTCATTTATTACTATCGTGCAATGTTCACCGCACGTAGCTCACGTATCACCGTCACTTTTACCTGACCCGGATACTGCATTTCTTTCTGAATTTTATCTGCAATTTCAAACGACAGTTTATCGCTTGCAGCATCGTCCACCTTATCAGCTTCAACTATCACGCGCAACTCACGACCTGCTTGTATGGCATATGCCTTTTCAACACCGTCGTAAGCCATTGCCAATGCTTCAAGGTCTTTGATACGCTGCAAGTAGCTCTGCATGATCTCACGACGAGCACCCGGACGAGCACCGCTGATGGCATCACATGCTTGAACGATTGGAGAAATGATGTAGGTCATCTCCATCTCATCGTGGTGTGCACCGATGGCGTTTATCACCGCTGCATGCTCACCGCATTTTTCAGCAATCTTGGCTCCAAGCAATGCGTGGCTCAATTCTGATTCCTCCTCAGGTACTTTACCTATATCATGTAAGAGACCGGCACGTTTGGCCAACTTGGCCACCTTTTGTCCAAGACCAAGCTCGGCAGCCATAGTGGCACAAAGGTTAGCGGTTTCTTTGGAGTGCATCAACAAGTTCTGTCCATACGAAGAACGGAAACGCATACGGCCCACCATACGTACCAGGTCTTTGTGCAGACCATGTATACCCAATTCGATGATGGTACGCTCTCCTATTTCCATTACTTGCTCGTCCAACTGGCGGCGAGTTTTCTCAACCACCTCTTCGATACGAGCAGGGTGAATACGTCCATCCTGTACCAAGCGGGTCAATGACAACCTGGCTACTTCTCTACGTAGTGGGTCGAAACAGCTCAGCACTATCGCTTCAGGAGTATCGTCGATGATTAGGTCAACACCCGTTGCCGCTTCTATGGCACGTATGTTACGCCCCTCACGGCCGATGATCTGGCCTTTTATCTCATCCGTTTCCAAGTTGAAAACAGTGATGGCGTTTTCGATGGTTTGCTCCGCAGCTGTACGCTGTATGGTTTGGATGACTATTTTCTTAGCCTCTTTTGTAGCGTTGGTCTTAGCCTCTTCCACTATTTCCTTCACGTGAGCCATTGCCTGAGTGCGGGCTTCTTCTTTCACCGCTTCCATCAGTTCTGCTTTGGCTTCATCCGCAGACAGGCCGGATACTTTCTCCAACCTTTTGATGTGTTCTTCTTGGTGACGCTCAAGCTCTGTGCGCTTGATGTTCACCACTTCCAATTGTTTGTCGAGATTTTCCTTAAGAACGGTATACTCGTTTATTTGCTTTTGCAGACTGGCATTCTTGTCATTCAGGCTCTGCTGTTGTTGTTTTACCCTATTCTCATTTTCGGCGATCTTTTGTTTCCTCTTGTTTGCTTCTTGTTCAAACTCGCTTTTCTTCTGTAGGAAATGTTCTTTCGCTTCTAATATTTTTTTCTCCTTAAGGGTTTCAGCATGCTCTTTTGCGTCTTCTACTATTTTTTTGGACTGATGTTCTGCTTCTTCTACTTGTTTTTGTGTGTTTTTAGCAAATATTTGTTTACCGAGAAATATACCTATAAGGATTGCCACCACCGATACGACGGCGACAATGATCGTTGTAGACTCCATAGCGTTCTGTTACTTTAAACCGGTTATTTTTATCCATCTTCAAAAGCCTCTCCTATATATATAATTTTAACCTAATATTGGTCGGGCGTGTATTAGCGTGCTAAATTAAGAAAAGATTTCGGTAGTAGAAATGTAATTGCACTTCGCGAAATAGATTATTAGCTGTTATCTTGCAATGGTTTAACACAGTTTCAACAATCAATGATACTTTCCTATGCTTACTGCAATGCATCGCTGATGCCGATGCGTGCCGAGCCGTCTCATAAAGCAGAAATGGTGAACCAGATTCTGTACGGTGAGAAGGTGGAAGTATTGGAAATCAACGAGGAAGAGTGGGCAAAAGTCCGTTGCGAGTTGGATGAGTACATCGGCTGGTGCAAAGTGAGCCAGATAACCATTGTCACAGCCAAAGAATATAAGAAGCAGGCGAAGCACATCGCCTTATCCAACAACAATCACTTCGTGTTCGAGAACAGCACTCAATGGGTGCCTATGGGCTCAGAACTGTTTGCTGTAAGGGGTGGCAAAGTGAATATTCAAGGTAAAGAGGGTAAGTACAAGGGCAAAAGACTCAGTTATGAGAAAATGAATCCTGTACCCGAACAAATAATAGAAGCTGCCAAAGAATACATCAACGCTCCGTACTTATGGGGAGGCCGCAGCATAGCCGGTATAGATTGCTCGGGATTGGTACAAATGGCTTTCAAGATGTGTGGAGAAGCAGTACCAAGAGATGCAAGCCAACAGGCCGAAATAGGTGAAGATGTGGACTTTCTACAGCACGCTCGTGCGGCAGACCTTGCTTTCTTCGATAATGCAGAAGGACGCATCACACATGTGGGTATTTTAATAGACGACAGTCATATACTACATGCTACGGATACCAGCGGCAGAGTTGTAATAGATAAAATAGACCAAGGCGGTATTATCAGCAAGATACTGAAGAGGCGCACCCACAAACTAAGGATGATAAAGAGGTATCTCTAATGATACTCTCTTCCTTTGTAGAATATCCTGAACATATTCTTACCCACCTGATATTTCAACACATCGTAAGTAAGCTCCCAATCTTCCAACACTGCATTGGTCACATCGTAGGTTTCTCCCATGCTGAACAAACGCAACATCCCTATCCTATTCACATAAGCTATTGAATGATATTGCATTAAATACTTCTCGGGATAATAACTTTCAAGTGAATATACCTTGCCCTTGTAAAACACTTTGAAATACCCACTCTGATCTCGGAAAGCCACCATGTTGTCTACCACTCTGTACTCAGAAGGAGTGAAGAACCCGATGCTTTCTATACTATTGTCGTAGAACACTTTGAAATAGCCATCGTTGGAAACATAGGCCACAACATTGTCACCAACTTGGTAAGAGTTGGGTGCAAAATCTTCTACGATGAATGTTTCACCGTCATGAAATATTTTCAACAATCTGTTGATGTCGATATAAGCAACCGTACTGCGCCCTACTTCAAAACTGTTCACTGCATAATCTTCCTGAGCTATTATCTGGCCTTTGTAAAATATGCGAAACTGATTGGCGTAATTGTCATATGCGGCGATGTTGTCGGTCACTTTCACCACCTCCAACGCTTCACCGGCCAAGAAACCCTCTATCGGATATATTTGCCCATTGTAGTACGCGTTATATTGGCTTTGAATGCCATCAAAATAGAGTAACACACTGTCTCCCAGATAGTAAGTCTCGCAGAAGGTGGACAGTTTTTTTGTCTTGCCTTTATCAAAGACATTCAGTGCGGTATTGTTCTTGAAAGCGACAAGGTTGTCGCTTACTTTGAATTCTGTGGTAAAGCCTGCATTCAACACTTTCATCCCACCACCGTAATACACTTTGAAGGAACGTGCATTATCGATATAGGGTATAACACTCCTACCGGTCTTCACTTCCAATGGTGGTAAATAATCTATTTTTCTCAGCAAACCGTTGTCCCATACCATAACCTGGTTTTGCATGTTCACATATTGGGAAAGTGGCTGTGAAATACTTAAGAGGGGGGTGAGTACGCAAATTAAAAAAATCAATACTCTCGCAAACATATCGGTGAATTATGGCTGTAAGATAGGTAAAAAATAAAAAAGCCGGCCCGAGAACAGGCCAGCCCCTATAAACCCTATCACCATGAAAACTTCTTATATAGAACTACTTACGTAGTTTATTATCGTTTTGCAACTACAAAGGTAACACCCGTTTTCAAATTTTACAAACAGCGTTATCTTTTTTTTAATTTTCTAAACATATATCGGCATCGAAAATACCAATGATGATTTAGCGAACTATTTCTTTTTAGGCGTGAAAATGGCGATCATTCTACGTCCTTCCATCTTAGGCATGGATTCCAACGCACCTACTTCTGCAAGTCTTTCTGCAAACTTCAACAAAAGTAACTCTCCCCTGTCCTTGAACATGATGGCACGGCCCTTGAACTGAACATAACACTTCACTTTGTTGCCATCCTCCAAAAACTTTTGGGCGTGTTTTGCTTTGAACTCGATATCGTGGTCATCCGTATTCGGAGTGAAACGAATTTCTTTTACTTCAGACTGCTTTGCCTTTGCTTTGTTCTCTTTTTCCTTCTTCTTCTTTTCGTAAAGGAACTTCTTATAGTCTATAAGGCGACACACGGGAGGAGTGGCGTTTGGAGATATCTCCACCAGATCGACGGCCTGCTCTTCGGCCATTCTTAACGCTTCCTTTATGGGATAAACGTCGGGGGTGACATTTTCGCCGACCACACGTACTTCAGGTACTGTGATCTCATCATTTGTGCGGTGTTCTTTTTGTTGCCTTCTAACGAAGTTGGGTCGTTTTCCTCTTCTCTGCATTAAAGATTTTTAAAAATTGTACGCAAAAATAGTCTATTTGTATTAATCATTAACAATAACCTTCATATAAATTACTTATGAGATAAGTTCGGTGTTGCCGGCCATTTGTTTGTTGACGATAGCGTTTATCTCATCTATGAACTCTTGAATGCCTACAGAACCTTTATCACCTTCCTTATGCACCCTTACCGACACCTTATTCTCTTCTGCCTCTTTTTCACCTATTATCAGCATATAAGGCACCTTTTTCAACTCAGTATCTCTGATCTTTTTACCTATTTTCTCTGCTCTATCGTCTATTTCTGAACGTATTCCTGCAGATTTAAGCTTATTCTGCACTTCTTGGCAGTAGTCCATGTATTTATCACTGATAGGAAGAATTTTCACCTGCTCAGGAGTCAACCACAAAGGCAATTCACCGCCACAGTGCTCCAACAATACCGCGATAAAGCGTTCCATGGAACCGAATGGCGCACGGTGTATCATCACAGGGCGTTTACGAGTATTGTCGCTGTCCACATATTCCAGTTCAAAACGCTCAGGCAGGTTATAATCCACCTGTATGGTACCCAACTGCCAGCTACGACCGAGTGCATCGCGCACCATGAAGTCAAGTTTAGGACCGTAGAATGCAGCTTCGCCGTATTCTATCACATAGTTCAGCCCTTTGGCCTCAGCAGCATCGATAATGGCTTGTTCAGCCAACTCCCAGTTCTTCTCATCACCGATATACTTGGCGCGGTTCTCTTTATCGCGTAGAGATACTTGGGCAGTAAACTCAGGGAAGTCCAAAGAAGTCAATACATATAGAACAAGATCTATCACCTTCATGAACTCTTCCTTCACCTGCTCAGGACGGCAGAATAGGTGAGCATCATCTTGAGTGAATCCACGCACACGAGTCAATCCGTGCAGCTCGCCCGATTGCTCGTAACGATATACAGTACCGAACTCGGCAAACCTTACAGGAAGATCTTTGTACGAACGTGGTTGTGATTTGTATATCTCGCAGTGGTGCGGACAGTTCATCGGCTTCAACATGAACTCTTCACCCTCTTGTGGAGTAGTGATCGGTCTGAAACTGTCCTCACCATACTTTTCCCAGTGACCGGAAGTAACATACAATTGCTTACTACCGATGTGCGGAGTCATAACAGGCACATATCCACTATCCAACTGCGCTTTTTGTAAGAACTGCTGTAACCTTTCCCGCATCATGGCACCTCTTGGCAACCACAAAGGCAAACCACTACCTACCTTTTCAGAAAAGGCGAACAGTCCCAGTTCTTTACCTAACTTACGGTGATCACGCTTCTTAGCTTCTTCGAGCATCAACAAATACTCATCCAACTCTTTTTGCGCCGGGAATGATATACCATAGATACGAGTAAGCATTTTGTTCTTCTCGTTTCCACGCCAATATGCACCGGCAATGCTAGTAAGCTTCAGTGCTTTTATTCTGCCTGTATCAGGTATGTGTGGACCACGACACAAATCTGTGAAGTTGCCTTGAGTATAAAAAGTTATTTCGCCATCCTTAAGCCCTTCAAGCAGTTCCAATTTGTATTGATCGCCTTTTTCGGTGAAGTAAGCCACAGCATCTGCTTTGGATATATCCTTACGTACATACTCGCTTTTGGCTTTTGCGAGTTCTTTCATCTTGGCCTCTAGCTTAGGAAGATCCTCATCGCTGATTTGCCTATCTCCAAGGTCGATGTCGTAATAGAACCCTTTTTCAATTGGCGGACCTATACCAAGCTTTACACCGGGATATAGTGACTCCAATGCTTCGGCCATAAGGTGTGCGGAAGAGTGCCAAAAAGTTGATTTGGCTCCTTCATCTTCCCACTTCAACAATTTTAGGTCCACATCTTCGTTTATCGGCCTAGACAGGTCCCAAACCACACCATTCACTTCTGCCGCCAACACATGACGGGCAAGCCCCTCACTGATTGACTTTGCCACGTCCATGGCGCTCACTCCCTTTTCGTATTCTCTTACCGAGCCGTCCGGTAATTTTATCTTTATCATCTTTCGATTGTTATGCTCTGTTAAGTATTAAGATTGCAAAAGTAAGTATTGACTGACGTTTGACGAAAAACAAAAACCCACCGGCTGCAAACCGGTGGGCGAACTAATATCTTTTCGGTTTACAATGCTTTGAATTGGTAGGTGTATATGGTGGTATCCGTCACCCACTTTTTGATGGCGTTTGGATCACCTCCGTTTGTAGCCTTGTCTTCTGTCTCCATATATCTGATGGTGAAACGATCGTCATACAATTCAAGAAGTTCGGCATTCACATCCGTCTTGAAGAATTCTTTAGCATCATATATATACATGTTCTTACCACCGTTGGTGATACCCCATGTGAATTGAAGCTCTGTGGTTTCGTTTATCGAACAAGGCAATTCGCCTGTGTTACGAGCACCTTCATGATTTTCTCTGAAAATGAATTTATCGTCTTTCACACAGTCGGGCTTAACATATGCTGCAGTCTGGTCTACATCAGCCGTTACGGTCACGCCATCCGCTTTCTTAATGGTGCGAACCCATCCGGTATCCACCACCCAATCAACAACTCTGAGCATTTCCTCAGGTGTATTGGGAGCTTCCAACTTCTGACAGCCGATAGCGACAATCATTACAGACAATATAAGTACCAAATATCTCATAGATAATGCCAATTAACCCTTAAAACTAATGAATATCTTTATGTTGTGAAAGATTTGGGAGGAAAAAATCATTCATTTTCGTCAAAAACACTGTCAGCCAAGCCTGCATTCACATTGTATTGCAGATAGTTAATGGATATCTTTCCTTTTTTACGCTTTCCGTCATCTTTCGGAGCTTCCATTTTTCCCGCCGTTCCTGCATCATAATCCATCGTAACACCCTTCGGAATTTTAAATTCTTTCACGTCCACATAAACGGTCACTTTATCGGGCAATGCCAAGTTTGCATACTTACCGAAATCCAAATCCATTTTCACAGTACCGTTGTCTCTTGTGGTTGTTTCGGTACGTAGGGCCAACAGCCTTTCTTTATCCACCCATACTTTCGTGAGGACGATTCCTGCCACATCATTATGTGGCACTATTTTTATCACCTTCACGGGTGTGCCGTCCAACACGTCATTACCTGCATCTATTATGGTGATGTCTCCCTCAGGAAAAACAGTATTCAACGCCAAGCTCATATTCTTTTTTGGCAATATGGAAATACCGCCCTTACGCTCCAACTTCATTTTATCAGGAGCTTTGAAGTATAGCTTACCTGCCAACGGTGGTACTTTCATAAAAGACACATCGATATTCACCCTCACATCGGCAGTATAGTCTTCCACCCTATCCAACTTGGCCTTCAGTTCGTTGAATAGGTATTGAGCACTGTCAACATCCTGCTGCTGTGCATATGAGATACTTTGCATCAACAGCAATATCACCAACACATAATATCTGAACATACTCCTCATGACAGAATATCCTTTTTATTGAAAACAACCATTGTGGCCACCACAAATCCTATAATATATATTGTAAGTACAATTGCCGATTGTGCAATAGCCTCATACGGAACCGGAACATCAAAAAAGCCCTTCCACGCCACCATGTGTGTGGTAAACAAATACGGCTTCACAAGGTTGAAAAGCGGCAGTTCCAAATTGGTGAAAATGGTCAACACAACTATAACACCCATTGTACCGATGATTGGCCCCACCGAATTGTCTGCAAATGCAGACATGAATACCGACAAAGCAGCAACAGTAGCCATAGCCAAAGCCGCAAAAGCCAAGGCAGCTCCGTACCTCCATAACACATCGTCCTCCAACAACATTATGAAGGCGTCACTTTTCAAGTTTATAAGATCACCTGTACCGAATATCAATACAGATGCACCTAAACCGATTATAGCCAACCACAGCAAAAGTGCCAATGCATACACAAGACTTGAAACAAACTTCACCCATACCACCTTTGTTCTGGATATAGGTTTGGTAAGCAACAACCTTAACGTACCCATATTGGCCTCACCCGCCAACACGTCACCCGCCACCAATGCTATGAGCAAAGGTACTTGTACCAATAACGATTGAAGTATCAAATAGGTAATGAGATAGCCATTGAGTACACGTCCTTGTATATCGAACTGGTCGCCCACACCTTGTATGGCAAACTCCACAAAGCTGCTACCATCCACATACATAGCCAACTGTATGATGAATGTAATGGCTGTTATTACCGCGAAGCTTATATAGGTTCTCGGCCTACTGAATATCTTATATAACTCAATTCTCAACATCTGCTTGGTTTGTCAATGTCAAGAAATATTCTTCCAATGAGTGCTTAGAGCGTATCTCCAAAACATGCACTTGCTCATCGACAAGATACTTGTTCAGCCTCGGCATTTTCCGAGGGTGCATTTTAAATACCAATGCAGATGAGTTACTTTCAACGATATATTCTCCCCACTCTTTTGCTCTCAATTTTTCCTCAATACTGTCATCGGGCAGTATACGCACTTCCATCAATGTTTCGTTGGGATTCAACAGCTCACTCACTTTCCCTTCAGACACTTTTCTGCCCTTGTGTATCACCAACATCCTGTTGGCTATCTGCTCCACTTCATGCAACAAATGCGACGAAATGATGATGGTTTTCCCAAGTTGTGTGCCGAGGTTTCTTATCAGCTCTCTCATTTCAGCTATGCCTTGAGGATCAAGGCCATTGGTTGGTTCGTCGAGTATCAACAGTTCTGGGTCGTGTACCAAAGCAATGGCAATACCCAGGCGTTGCTTCATACCTTGAGAATATGTTTTCACCTTGTCGTGCTCTCGTCCTGTAAGGCCGACAGTCACCAACACTTCTTCCAAACGAACGGAAGGAAAATCTTTTTTGCTGAGCTTGGCAAACATTTTCAGATTATCCATTGCCGACAGATAACCATAGAGATCGGGGCGTTCTATCATAGCACCGATATTACTCAGCATTCTTTTTTTGTTCTTGGAAAAGGAGTCGCCCTGCATCAATATCTCACCCGATGTAGGATGCACCAAGCCCACCAACATACGTATGGTAGTACTTTTACCTGCACCGTTCTGTCCCAAAAAACCATAGATATCCCCTTTCTGTATTGTAAAAGACAAATCGTCAACAGCAGTTATGTCACTGAACTTTTTGGTGAGATTTTGCACCTCAACTGTATTTTCCAAGGATCGTGAATTTTATACAAGTTAACACAGAACGACCATAAAAGTTGAATAAGCGAGATTAAGAACAGAATAATTCGCATTTGAAAATTATGTATTTTGACACCTTGTTTCGCAAACACAATAGTTAAACCGAGGTTAAACTAACTGTTTGAAACTGTGCCGGAAAGCCGCCAATACCTAATTTAGCAAGCAATGAAAAAAGTGTTCCCGCTCATAGTCGTCTTGATCATGCTGTCGGTGCTTGGTATAATATTCATCCAAGTATCGTGGATCAAGAACTCTCTTGAGTTGAGACACCAACAACGTATTCAAGACCTTGAGCACGCTGAAACACAAATAAAAGAATCGCTGTATCGTACCTACCTCATCAGGAGTGGTCATATAGGCTACTATAATGAGGAAACGAAGCAATATTTACTGCAAGAGTTTACCGTACAGCGCATACCTTCTGAAGAGATAGTCGAATTTATTGATACAGCACTAAGAAGGTACAACATCAAAAATCCTTACGAATTTGCCATCATCAACATCTTCCAGATGCCCATCGTCAAGTCGGAAGGGTATGACAACCGAGAGGATGGTATGGTCAGAAAAATATTGTTGACCCCACCAAGTGAAAACGCATCACACCAAGAAACGCTTTACCTAACCATACAAGAAGACAACAATCTGCTGCATAACCGTATGGGATGGTACCTTACGGGTTCCATATTGTTTACACTCATCATCATATCAGCATTCTACCTTACCGTGCGTACGATGTTCAAGCAGAAAAAACTGTCTGAAGTGAAGTCCGACTTCATCAACAACATGACGCACGAGTTGAAAACACCGCTCGCCACCATATCATTGGCCATCGATGCATTGACCAACGAAAAGGTGATACACGATACCGATAAAATACGCTACTACAGCGGAATGATAAAGGATGAGAACAAGCGAATGAACAAGCAGGTGGAGAAGATATTGCAATCGGCAAGGATAGAGAAGCAAGACATAAAGCTCAACCTGATATCGCTCAATGCTCATGAAATAATCCAAAAAGTGGCTGACAATGTACTGATACAGGTATTGGACAAGGGGGGCAAACTGGATGTACATACCGATGCGGAAGAGTTCACAATAATGGCCGACGAGGTTCACTTCTCCAATGTCGTGTTCAACCTATTGGACAACGCCATCAAGTACAGCAAAGAAGACCTGCAAATAACCATCATGACCAAGAATGCAGGTGGCATGTTCGTACTGAAGATAAAAGACAACGGTATAGGTATGAACAAAGAAACCCAATCAAGGGTGTTTGAAAAATTCTACCGTGCACATACGGGTAACATACACAACGTAAAAGGTTTCGGTCTTGGACTCAGCTACGTAAAAGCCATTGTGGACGCCCATAATGGAAAGATAAAAGTAGACAGTAGCCCGGGCAAAGGCAGTACCTTCTCAGTATACTTCCCCATTGCCCGAGACTAATATCAAATCAACACACAAAGGCTGCGAACTACCGACACCACTCGTACAGCATCATAAACACGTGCCTCACTTGCGCCAAGTTGACGAACAGAAGCTTCGTGAGAAGCAACACATTGTTGACAACCGTTAAGTGCTGACACAGCCAAACTCATCAACTCAAAAAACTCTTTACCCATTGCAGGGCTCATCATAACACTCATTCGTATGCCTGCAGGAGTATTGTTGTAGTACTCGTTTCCGTGCATGAAGTGTCTGAACCTGTAAAACACGTTATTCAAGCTGAGCAATGACGCACAAGCTTGCGCTTCTGAAACTTCCTCCTCTGTAGCACCGGCCTCAATACTTTTTGCGGCAAACGCTTTTACCAATACCTCGCATCTGTCATTGGCAGACGCAGACAGAGCCAAGAGATATGCTTCCTTCTGCGACAGAGCCTTACTCTTTGTAAGCAATGTGGATAGATTCAATTTCAGGTCTCTCAAATACTTACTGTTGGTTGCCGACAATTGTTCGAGAGAAACACTGCTGTGCTCCGCATCCACTCCCAAGTCGGCAAACATGTTTTTAACCGTATCGTTCAACATTTCTTTTCTGTTTTACTCCTCATAAAAAAGCACCCACTCCTTGTTTCGGTGTGGATGCTTCAAATTAATTATACTTGATTATGCTGTTTGCAGTTGTTGAGTCAACGTCTCTTCTCCTTTGCTCCAGTTACAAGGGCAAAGCTCATCTGTTTGCAATGCATCCAATACACGTATCACCTCTTCTACATTACGTCCCACTTTAAGGTCGTTGATGTTCACCCAACGTACAATACCTTGAGGGTCTATGATGTATGTGGCACGATAAGCTATCTTTTCGTTCTCTTCAAGGATACCCAGCTCTTCGGCCAAGCTCTTTGAAGTATCCGCTATCATCGGGAACTTCAGGTCGCGAAGGTCGTTGTGGTCTTTACGCCATGCCAAGTGAACAAATTCGCTGTCGGTGGATGCACCCAACAACAATGTATCTCTGTCTTCAAACTCCGAAAAACTGTTATTGAATTCGGCTATCTCTGTAGGACACACAAACGTGAAATCTTTCGGCCACCAGAACATCACCGTCCATCTGCCTTCCATATCGGCATTACCGATGTGCTGAAACTCTTTACCCTTTTCTAGTGATACTGTTGCAATTTTTCTGAATTCAGGGAACTGTACACCCACTGTCAAACTCTTGTTACTCATTTCTAAAACTGTTTATCCTTTTTTTGATTTGCGTGCAAATGTCGGGTAAGATTTATTACTAATCAAAGTTTGACCGATTAAGATTGCTTATTAAAAAATAAAGGGATTCAATGCACAAATAAAGAAGGGCCGCATATATGCGGCCCTTCTTATATATTCAGTATTATAAAATATTCTTCATCAACGTATGAGCATGACGTTGCCCGTTTTTTGTATCCGTTTACCGGAGTTGCAGAAACCGTCGACCTCAAAGATGTAAACGCCGACTGCAGCTTTTTCACCGTTGATGGTACCGTCCCACTCATTGGTAGGATCTGTGGTGGTGAACACTTGCTTACCCCAACGATCGTAAATGTTGAACTTGTTCAACCTTACTATTTGTTGGTTCGCAAGACCGAATGTGCCACGTGGACCACCACGCTCAGGAGTAAAGGCGTTAGCCAGATTTATCCCATCGCAACCGACATATACATTTACAGTATCGACCCTCTGACAAGTTTTACCGTTTGGCAATACTGCAGTATCAGACACCAACAAGTAATATGTAAAGTCGTGTGGAGGACTTACCACAGGGAAGTCGGAATATATGTTATCTATGTATTGGTCAGGGAACCATCTTCTCAAATGATTAACCTCAGTAGTCGTGTACGGACCACCCAATTTGGTAGACGCGCCATCTGCTATTGTACGATCCGGACCGGCATCAGCATTGAGCTTAACCACACTTACATTGATGGTCGTATCGACGATACATGTACCAATTGGGAAAGGCATCCTTACCCTATACTTGGTACTGCGCTCAGGCCATACAATTACTTTCTCCTTGTTGGTATTCGAAATATTGTAATTAGGCGTCCAAGTGAATGATATCGCGTTGATGGAAACTATTTCGATAAATGTGCTGTCTCCTTCACAAATAGTTGTATCCAAAGGCATGATGATCATTGGTGGTGCATCTGCAGCATATATCAGTTTACAGTCCACATCCATATCAGGTAAGCCTTCGTTGGTGGCGTAGTAAACATTGTAAAGCCCCGGAGTAGTATATCTGTACTCAGGTGGGTTTTTAGAAAGGGAATATTGAATATTCACGTCTGTACACTGAGCAAACTTCATTCTACTCATTGAACTATCCGCTTGGTTCAATATAAAGGAATAAACATTATCTCTGTCTCTGATGGCACGAGTAATGCTTGTCGGCTGCAAAGTTCCACCCGGTGTACCGACGTTGGTAGCGGTGTATGGTCCTCTGATGCCACCCATTTCTATACGAATCACCCTATGCGAAGATTTGTTGATCACAAATCCGTAGTACTTGTCACAATCCCTGATGAACATGATGCCATAAGGAGAACTGAATGATACAGCAGGAACGATCGTACCTGTTATATCAACAACCGACGGACTAAGATTTGCCAAATCGTTCATATCGATACGAGTTACACCGTTACCGGATGCATTTGTAACATAGAATGTCCATCTACCGTTGTTATCTACAAGAGCTCCCAAATCACTTGGACCGTTCAATGCACCGCTAGGCAACGTAACATCGGTAATACTTGGTGTCAGGGAAATGTTGGTATCAAGATTCAATCTTTTCAGATCACTGCTGTCCGAGTTCATGAAATAACCGTACCACTTGTTGTCGCTTTTGCTTTTAGCGACAAATACACCGGTCGGGCTTGACATCTTACCTTCAAGGTTACCGAAGTTCACAATGTTTGGTGTGTTGGCTAGAGATGTACCGAAATCTATACGTGCCAATGCGGCTGTGGTTGGCAACTTACCTGCGGTTAAGAAGATGTACCAATGTTTGTCTACATCATCACGAACCATGTACATGGAATTCACCTCGGCAGGCAAAATGCTGTCCATGTTACCGTAACTGGTAACAACGGGCGTGTTGTCCAAGCTTTCGCCGAAATCATATCTTAAAAATTCGGTACCTGCGGTGCCCGAACCTATGTTGGTAGCAAATGCATAATAGTTCCCGTCGTCGTTCTGACCAATTACGATAGCACTCGGCTCATCCAACTTCAGGCCGGTATTCATATTAACGCCGGTGGGTGTGTTTCGCAGATATGCCGAACAAAAACCCCAATAATGCGATTTTGCATCAGGCGCCTTGGTACTGAGTTGTATCGCTTGGTTGATACATACTGTATCAGGTCCGTCAAACAAACGTTGAGCAGTGGTAGTACCTGTTAAAGACACCACCATTAGAACTACTAACAGCAGACTTTTTCTCATAATACTGAACAGAGTTTCTCTTTCTAATTGGCTAATATAACTATTTTGCCCAAAACTTTTATAGCAAAGCAGTATATTTATTTCCCCTAAAAAATTATTCATTTTTTATTGCTTTTTATGAAAAAAAATCAGGTTGCAGTATTGTATAAGACAGTAATTATCATCTTATTAGTTGGATTTGGATTTCAAGCTCAGGCACGCAAAGGAATGTGGCTGCCGCCACAACTGAACACACAGGAAAACACCATGCGAAATATGGGTCTCCAAATACCTGTGGAACAGCTCTATAACGAGGACGGAACAGGGTTGAACAACGCCATAGTATTGTTCGGCAGAGGTTGCACAGGTGAGGTCATATCATCCAAAGGGTTGGTATTGACCAACCACCATTGCGGATACGGCACCGTACAAGGGTTGAGCAGCAAGGAGAAGGACTATTTCGCGAACGGTTTCTGGGCAATGAAGCACGGCGAAGAACTGCCTTGTCCCGGTTTGACCGTCACCTTCATCAGAAAGATGGAGAACGTGTCGGACAGAATACTCATAGGGCTGGATGATACACTCCAAGGTATAGCCAGAGACAGTATTATTAACATCAGGATAAAAAACCTTGAAAAAGGATATAAATATGCCACTAAACTCAACGCTGAAATAAAGCCATATTATTACGGCAATCAGTACTGGGTGATACTTTCAGAGACGTTCAAAGATATACGTTTGGTCGGTTTTCCTCCAAACGGGATAGGTACATTCGGTGGTGATACAGACAACTGGATGTGGCCAAGACATACAGGCGATTTCAGCTTGTTCAGGATATATGCGGGAGCAGACAACAAACCTGCCGATTTCAACGAGAACAACAAGCCATATACTCCGGATAAGTTCTTCACTATCAATGCAAACGGTTATAAAGAAGGTGATTTTACAATGGTGTACGGTTTCCCGGGATATACTCAGGAATACATCAGCTCATACCAACTGAACCATATATTCGAGATAATAGATCCCGTACGTATAGAATGTCGTACTGCATTGTTGGAAACCTGGCAGAAGAAGATGGATGAGTCAAGAGATATATTCCTGAAATACACCTCCAAGCACAAGCGTGTGGCAAACGGCTGGAAAAAGTGGCAAGGAGAAGTGCGTGGATTGCGCTTGAACAATGTACCGTCTATGAAAACAGGCTACGAAGGCATCTTCCAAGGGTGGACAACTACCGATGAAACAATGCCTTTTGCAGACAATCTTCTATCACGTATAGGAGCATCCTCTCTAGCAGTGGGCGACCAGATAAAAGCCAACTATTACATACAAGAAGCAGTATACGGCATTGAGATATTAAGACAAGGTGACGACCTTGATAAAATGCTGAGCGTATTCAGAAGCGGCGCATCCGGCACACAATTGTCAGACAGTTTGCAAAAACTGGCTAAAAGATGGGCAGGATTTTATAAAAACTACGACGTAGGTACGGATAAAGAAGTATTCAAGGCTCTGATGCCATTGTACTTCGAAAAAAGCGCCAATTATGTCCCCAAACTGTTCAAAGATCAATACAACCGCTCAGGTAGTTATGAAAAATGGATGAACTACGTCTTCAAATCAATGGCAACAGACAAAGAGAAGCTTGAAAAGTTCGCATCGACAAACAACCCTGCGGACAGTACAATTATTATGTCCGACCCTGTTTGGCAACTATACCACGCAATGACCGAGTTCACGAATGCAAAGATCAAACCTTCTCTGTCTGCATATTACGATAAGATGGAGTACTTGAACAGACTGTACATGAAGGCACAAATGAAACTTGACCATAGTACGGAGTTCTTCCCCGATGCCAACCTAACACTTAGGTTAACCTACGGCAACGTACAAGGCATTGACCCTGACGGTCCTGCCGGATATTCTTACCAAACCAATTTGGATGAAGCAGTAGACAAGCACAACCCTGATGTGGAAGAGTTTGACATGCCCGAAAAACTACGAGAGCTGAATAAGAACAAAGATTATGGCAGATGGGGCGAGAATGGTACCGTACCGGCGTGTTTCATCGCGACCAACCATACCACAGGCGGTAACTCAGGCAGCCCAGTACTCAATGCCAAGGGAGAGCTTATAGGCACCAACTTCGACCGTATATGGGAGGGAACCATGAGCGACCTTTATTTCGACCCTAACCTTTGCCGCAACATAAGCGTAGACATACGATACACGATGTTCATAATAGAAAAGTTCGGCGGTGCCTCTTGGCTCCTTGACGAAATGAAATTCGCGTCGAAAAAGTAGGATTGTCTTACAATTGTAAAAAAGTAATAAGCATCGCCAACAAAAGGCGGTGCTTAATTTTTTAGTAACTTTATGTGCCGCTTAAAACGTTCACCCCCTTATATTTGCCGAATTATGAATAAGAATGTAACGACCTTGTTATGTATCACAGTTTTTTGCATAGCGTTTACCGCTTGTGCACAAACAAAAAAAACCGGTGTGACGGCGCAAGGATCAAAAGCAAAGAAAGTAAATGACAATGTTGTGTTGCTGCAAGCAACCAAACAAAAGACGCTTCCCGGCAGGCCGGAGATGGAGCCAACAACCGATTATAGATTTGTCATTGTTTGGAAGTCAGCCGAAGAGCCGCAGGGTGTTTTTTGGAGAAGTGCAGATGGAGGATGGCAAGTATGCAACATTTACAAAGTCACCAAATACACACCGTTCAATGAAGAACGTCCAGGCATGGAACTCAATTACGAGTCTGTTGATGTGGAAGGTCGTGTAAATGCTAACGATACGCTTGAGCTTTATCCAATAACCGGTGGCAAACACCCGATGCCTGAGCAAATAGCAAGAGACGCGAGAAACACAATATTTTATAAAACACAAAACTCTGACTGGAAGGCACTGAAAGTCGAAAAGATAACTGAGAAGCCTGACATCGTAATGCCTTAACAAACCGTATATGCGAAAAGTTTTACTTGCGGCATCCGCCTTTTTTATTTTAAATATATCCAACGCTCAACCTTGGCTTGAGAGCTTTAGTGGGCAAAGCACCATCAACATCAAAGATGTGATGGATGCCTACGAAAAGAAAACAGCGCAAAGAAACGATGAGGATAAGATTGGAGAAGAAGCTTTGGAAGGCAAAGACTACCATTATAACAGGTGGCTTTGGTATCACCAAAATCGTGTTGACGAGAACGGCAACCTTATGTCTCCTTTGAAGACATGGTTGGAAGTGCAGAAGATGAAACAAACTTACAGCAACCGAGCTTCTTCGAAGACTACATCCGTCAACGTAAACTGGACATTTCACGGACCAACCAACCCGCTTGGTGAGAACAAAGGCATTGGACGAATCAATGTAATAGAATTCCACCCTACCGACACCAATACCTATATTATAGGTTCTGCCGGCGGTGGTATGTGGCGTACCACCGATGATGGTGTTACGTGGAAAGTATTGGACGACTTCTTGCCTGTACTCGGCGTATCGGATATCGACTACAACCATCAGAACCCCAATACCATTTATGTATGTACGGGTGACAGGGATGCTAATGACAACTTCAGTGTAGGTGTGTTGAAAAGCACAGACGGCGGTGCCACTTGGAACCAAACAGGTTTCAAGTACAGCTTTGCAACAACAAAGAAGACAGCACAAATGCTGATCAACCCGTTGGACACCAACTCGCTTACTTTGGCAACAAGCGACGGTATTTACAAATCTTATAATGGTGCTGCAACATGGTCGCTGCAACAAGGTGGTGATTTCCGTCAATTGCTTTATTGTCCATCGGATACCAGCATAATATTAGCGGCAGGCTTTTCAACAGGAAGTTGGGAAGTACACCGCTCTGCCGATGGTGGTAAAACTTGGCAAGAGGTATCAAATTTCCCTACAATAGTAAGGTTTGAAATGGCGGTAACGCCGGCAAACCCCGCCATCGTAAAAGTAATTACTGCAAATACAGATTACGGAATGGAAGGTTTTTACAACTCAACAGACACCGGAAAAACCTTTACCAAAATATTTGACGACAATGGTTGTAAAAACAATATACTGGATAACGAACCACGAGGTAATACTTGTGGCGGACAAGGTTGGTACGATATTTCTGTAGCCATAAGCCCTGTTGACCCGAACCTTGTAATAGTAGGCGGTGTCAACACATGGTTCTCTACCAACGGCGGTACAAGTTGGACACAAGCCAACCAGTGGAAAAACCAAGTTACAGGTGTTACACTGGTACATGCCGACAAACATTGTCACAAGTTTAACCCATTGAGACCGGGTGTATTGTACGAGTGCAATGACGGAGGGATTTTCAAAACTCTAAGCCCCAACAGCAAAAACGGCATATGGAATGATTTGACCGAAGGTTTGGGCATTACACAGTTTTACAGAAATGCCGTTTCAGGTGGTGCAAGCTTTGTATTGGGCGGTGCGCAAGATAATGGCACGAAAATGTTGGTGGGTGGCACTTCCATGCATATGACCGGTGCCGATGGAATGGATTGCCAAATAAATCCATCCGACAGCAACAACTTCTACACTTCGCAACAATACGGCGAGCTTAGAAGAACAACAGACGGCGGTGCCAAATTCACAGATATACAAAACAATATTCCGAATAAAGGCAACGGTGCATGGATAACCCCATTCGTGATATTACCGAGCAACCACAATGCTTTAATCGCAGGATATGACACACTGTTCTATACCACAAACCAAGGTGATAGCTGGATAGATTTGCCAGGGGCCATGTTTGGCAATGTAGATAGAATAGCCCTTACACCACTCGACCCTCAGGTAATAGTAGTTAACGTTAATAGCTCCATCAGGTACACCTTTGATTTCGGGAACAAATGGACCACAGCACCGACAGGTATCAGCGGTAAGGTTTCTGATATAGCCATCGACCCAATCAACAAAAATAAACTTTGGCTGACTATACAAAGCTATACAGGTGATAAAGTCGCCACATATATGATGGACAATACTCAGAAATGGGAAAAGCAGAATGCAAATCTACCTGAGGTCCCTGTCAACTGCATCGCCTTTGACGAGATAAACAAAACAATGTACATCGGTACAGACCTAGGTGTATACTATAGAGAGTTTCACGATACCAATTGGACCTACTTCAACAACACCACACTACCAAATGTAGAAGTGATAGACTTGGGCATCAACTATACCACAGGTGAAATATGGGCAGCCACTTATGGCCGTGGCATGTGGAGTTCTCCATTGCACAAATCAACTTTAAGTGTTGAGACTATTGCCCCACTCGCAGAAGGTGTAGTAACCGTTATACCAAACCCTAATACAGGAACATTCAACATCAAGACAAACAATGCAGAATTGACCGGCAAACACGTTACCGTACAAGTGGTAAGCATGACGGGCGCTGTTGCTTTCAAAAACAATATTTTGGTAGGAGACAACGGATATTCGAAGGTAAATGCAGACTTACCGAGAGGTGTTTATATCGTTGAGGTGATAAAGGATAATATTCCTTTTGCGAAAACGAAAATGTTGATTCAGTAGAAAACAATAATCATACATAAATAAAAAAGGGAGCAACGCTCCCTTTTTTATTTATGATGTAACAAGCTCTTTTGCGTTTTGCATTGCGGCATCTCCGGGTTGTTCTCCACCTATCATCTTGGCAATCGCGGTGACTCTTTCTTCGTCTGACAAAATCCTCAATCGTGTTTTAATACTGCCTGACGTGTCCGCCTCTTTGTATACGAACATATGTGTATCAGCCTTGGCGGCCACTTGCGGCTGATGCGTGATACATATCACTTGATGATAGCCTGCAAGACCTTTCAACAGTATGCCCACTTGTTTGGCTGCCTCTCCCGATATACCTGTATCCACTTCATCGAATATAAGCGTTGGCAAATGCATAGCCTTAGCCGTAAGCGATTTGATGCACAGCATGATACGACTCATCTCCCCACCTGATGCAGCCTTATGTATCGGTAATGGTCTACCGCTATTGTTGGCATCGAAGTAAAATTGAATTTCGTCCATACCCATTACATTGGGTGTTTCCTGCTTTTCGAACTCTACGGTAAACAGCGCATTGGGCATACCAACTAGCGCCAACAGTTTGTTCACTTCTTTCGCAAATACCAATGCTTGCTTTTGCCTCTTTTGCGAAAGGGTTGCGGCAACCTCATTAAGCTTCTTATAGATGTCTGCTTGCTCTTTTTCTTTTTTGTTTATGGTATCATCCAGATCGAGGCTGTCTTTCAACTCCTCCTCCAATTGTTCTTGTATCGCCAACAACTCAGCCGTAGTTTGTACACCATGCTTCTTTAACAACTTGTAGCCTGCATCCAAACGCTCTTGCATCAGTTGCAGTTGCTCTTCATCCACACTTACACCTCCTGACGCTCCTTCCAACTCGGCTACTATATCTTTCAGTTCTATATAAACAGAATTGACCCTTGAAGCCAAAGGCCCTACTCCATCCATCATAGTTCCCACTTCATCCAACTGCTGCGCTATACGCTTGATGCTTCCTACCAATGGTTGCTCACCTTGGTCCAGATTATGAATAGCATCTTGCAACACTTGTATGATATGCTCTGCATTGCTAAGTTTTTTGAGCTGCTTATCGGATTCTTCCAGCTCATCGTTCTTCAAAGCAACCTCCTGCAATTCATCTAGCAAGAACTGTTTGTAATCGGCCTCCTTTTGCCAATCCGCCTTCTTCGATTTCAGTTCATTCAGCTCCTTCGTGAGTTTTGAGTATTTATTGTATTCTGTTCCGTACTCTTTTCTCAGTTCGGCATTGCCTGCAACGGCATCCAACACATCCATTTGGAAATGACTGCTGTCCAACGCAAGATGGTCGAACTGCTGATGAAGGTCCACCAAATAAGAAGTAAGCTCATTCAACTCATTCAACCTGACAGGTGTATCGTTGACAAACGCTCTTGACTTGCCGCTTGTATTTATCTCCCTGCGAATGATGCATAGTTTATCGTCATCAAGATCGGCATTTTTCAAAGCCTGTCTGAAAGCGGCATAGTCCGTAACATCGAACACTGCCTCCACTATGCACTTCTCATCCTTGTTTATAAGTACAGAAGTGTCTGCCCTATCCCCCAATATGAGAGACAAAGCCCCTAAAATGATACTTTTACCGGCTCCGGTCTCACCGGTAACGATATTCAGCCCCTCAGCCGGAATAACCTCCAGCTTGTCTATGATCGCGTAATTGTTGATGGACAGTTTCTGTAACATATATGCAGCCGTACAAAAATACGGAACTAAAGTTCCTAAAAACAACACTGAAAAAAGAGGCTTAACATTAGTTACTTTTGCGCCATGGTAAAATATTTTTTGCGTAAGAAAGTAGGTGGTAGAGTTGTCAACGGACACCCATGGGTGTTTGCCAATGAATTGGGCGACCAAGACGGCGAAGCGAAGGCAGGAGACATTGTGGAAGTATACTCTTACAACGGTTCTTTTATAGGAAAAGGATATTACAATCACGAGTCGCAAATAAGAATAAGGCTGCTCACACGTGACAAAGACGAACAAATAGACAATGCTTTTTTCCATAAAAAGATAAAAGAAGCCTGGGAGTACCGACAAACATTGGGCTATGTGGAGAACTGCCGCCTAATATTCGGTGAGGCGGACGGCTTGCCTGCACTCATCATCGATAAGTTCAACGACTACTTCGTCATCCAGACATTGGCATTGGGCATAGACATTTGGAAAGGTGCCATTGTGGATGCATTGCAAAAAATATTCAAGCCTAAAGGCATATACGAGCGTAATGATGTACCCGTACGTGAACTGGAAGGATTGGAGCAGAAAAAAGGCTTTTTAACAGAGCCATTCGATACCAATATCATCATCAATGAAAACGGCCTGAAATTCCATGTCGATATTGAGAACGGCCAAAAAACAGGTTATTTCCTCGACCAACAAGACAATCGTCGTGAAATACGCAACATTGTAAAAGGAGCCAATGTGTTGGAAGCTTTTTGCTACACAGGCACATTCTCTCTACATGCGGCACATTATGGCGCAAAGTCTGTACTGGGACTGGACATATCGGAAAAAGCCGTAGCCACAGCAACATCCAATGCTGTATTGAACGGGCATGAGAATATTTGCAAGTTCGAAGCGGTAAATGCTTTCGATGCATTGAAAACATGGACCAAAGAAGGCAAAGAATACGATGTGGTGATGCTTGACCCTCCGGCATTCACAAAGAGCAGAGCCAACATTCAAAAAGCCATAACGGGATATAAGGAGATAAATCTACGCGGTATGAAATTGGTAAAACCGGGTGGTTTCTTGGTTACCGCCTCTTGTACAAACTTGGTACCTCCCGACCTTTTTATCGAGATAATACAAATGGCAGCCAAAGATGCCAGACGTCAGCTAAGGCAGGTATCATGGCAAACACAAGCGGCAGACCACCCTATACTGTGGCATGTACCTACCACAGAGTACCTTAAGTTCCTTATTGTTCAGGTATTATAATTAATTCAGTGTGCCAGCAGCCCAAAGAAGGCCTGCATAGCTTTTGTGCCACTTAACCTTTAGCTCCAACAGCTTTTGTTGTGCAGCCAATAATTTGGTTTCTCTGGAGTTGATGAGGAACAAATTGCTTTCGCCTACTTCGTAGCGTATCATTTCGCCACGATACATGGTAGAGAAGTTATCATATGCTGATTGGTACAACTCTATCTGTTGTTGCAAGGCAAGCACTTCGTTATAATAGCTCTTTACCTTGTTTTCAATCTGCAAGGCGGTATAATCACGGCTAAGCTCAGTCTCCTGCACTTTCAACTTGGCAGCTTTATAACCACCTCTTGCTTTGCGATATAGCAATGGCATATAAAAGTCCACACCGAGCTTATAGTTATTCTCAAGAAAAGGCATAGTCAAATCATTAGGGACATCATAGCCCTTGTTCAACACATTGGCACCTACATCCAACTTTGGCAAGAAACTCTGAAACTGTAATCGACGTTCCGTTTCAAGGACATCTATCTTAAACCTCATTGCATCCAACTTCGGGTGCCTGCTTAGTGCATCTGTCAGTAACACTTCCAACGAAGGGATATTGCTGACACTGAAACTTCCTTCCAACACATCGCTATGCGGCACTACTCTATCAGACCATCGTGTTGGTGTACTGTTTTCCAACCACATATAATTGGCCAACTCCAAGCCTGCGTTTTGAAAGCTCACCCATGCTTCACTCTCCAACAATTGATAGGTTTGCAACTGAGTCTTGGCTTCGACGGTATCTATTGCGGGTCTGTTACCTTGCTCGTATTCCAGCTTCACCATTTTCAGTCGTTCTTTGTTCACACGAACAACATCCTGATATATCTTATACGTGTTATACTCTTTTACCCAATTAAAGTATGTTGCTATAGATTCAAACAACGTATTGTTTACCACAAGCCTTCTTTCCGCATCGGTCATTTCTGCTACGGACTGTGCTTGCCTGAGGACGGTCCTTCTTTCGTCGAACAACAGACCATTCAACACAGATACATTAACTCCCGCATAACTTGTTTGCCCTAAAGTTGTTTCGGTAGTTACTCTATTGCCTATCACTTCTTCTGTACCTACTTTCAGGTCAACACCATACCATGTCGGGATTTTCAATTCAGGATTCAAATAGCTGTAATATAGATTTCCTCCGAATGTTTTGCGGTCGAAGTTGGTCGACACGATCGGGTCGAATGCTCCTCTAGCTGCAGTAACCTTTGCATCGGATTGTTCAACCATCAAAGCTGCTTGTTTCACAACGGGGTGGTACTGTTTCACTATACTCACCAACTCGCTTTGAGACAAATACCACACACTGTCTTGCGCATGGGTTTGCAATGACAACAGCATAAACCATATGAACATCAACCTACTCAACATCAATATTTCACCTTTATCTTTTTATCTATGCCTTGTTCCTTTTTCTTCAACTCCTCTTGCTCAGCATAGTAATCCGGAGGGAACCCATTGATGTTCCTCCACAACTCATACCATATAGGCACATCCTTCAACAATATGATGGCAGATGCACCTGCACCCAATGTCAGCTCTTGTGGCCAAGCTTTCTCTCCGGGAATTTCTCTGACCAATATCCTGAACTTACCATTACTGCTTACCGTTCTTTCTATTGCCGCAACTTCGCCGGCAAATGTACCATACGATGCTTGCGGCCAGCCACTGAACACTATTGCAGGAAATCCGTCGAATAAGAACCGCACGTTCCTACCAACAGACAGCAATGGTAGGTCCACGGGTCTAACATATATTTCCACAGCACGATCTATTTCCGCAGGCACTATCACCACAAGCTTCTCTCCGTCTTTCACTATTTCGTTGATACCCGCTTTACTGGCTTTCACAACCTGGCCATCTTGCGGTGCTGTCAAAAAGTATTGCCCAGACCTTATGATGTAATTACTATACGTGTTATTGAGTTTGGAAAGCTCTCCACGTGCTTCTGCAACAGAACTTTGGGCTTCTGCTATCTCACTTTTTGCCTTGTAAATCTTCTCTGCATACTCTTGCTGCACTTGATTCAACTCCACCTTCGTATTGATGAATTTTATTTCGGTGCTCATTTTTTTGGCAACAGCGTCTTGATACTTTTGATTGCGTTGCTCCAACTGCACTTTGGAAACAAGCCCACTATCCCTCATAATGCGTTGCCTGCGATACTGCTCCTCTGCAATCTCCAAATTGTTTTTTGCCGCCGCTGCTTCTATGCTATCACTCACCACTTTCAACCTCAGCTGTTGCATCTTCAAGTCCAAAGCCTTTTGCATGGTTACTATCTGTGCTTGCTTCGCAGCTATTTTGTCGTTGTACGACTGTATTGAAAAGCCTTTAGCCTCCACCTGTTCTTTGGTGCGCTCCAACAATAGAGGGTCCAAATAATCGTCCTTGATCTCCGCCAACTGCACAATGGTATCTCCTGCCGTTACGTAATCACCCTCTTTCACATGCCATTTCACTATTCGCCCCGGGATTATAGAGTTCAACTCTTGAGGCCTTTGCTCTTGTCTCAATGTTGTTACGCTACCCTTTGCACGAATATTCTGTGTCCATGGCAGAAAAAGCATTACCAGCAAAGCAATAAGTATTCCTATCAGCCACTTGCGTACATTACTTTCCTTATCCACTCGATAAACGGCTGAAAAAGCATTCATCTGCTCTCCCTGCATCAATTCAGTCACTATGCGTCTTACTTCTTTCATAATGCAGTCGTTTACTTTTTATTACTGTAATGTTTCAATGAACCCTTCTCCAACTCCAATAGCGCATCGTACTTGTCGGCATAAGTTCTATCGTTTGATGCCAACAAAACCGTTGTATGACTCATGTGTTTACATATGTACTCGTTTATCTTCACCACATATTTTTCTTCCACACCATCGAACGGGTCTTCTAGCAACATCAATCCCGGCTCTGCTATCATGACCCTCATGAGCAATATTTTTTGTGCCACTCCGTCAGGCAAGTGCTCTCCGAGTGGATGCAACATCATGTCATAGCCTTCGTCACGACTGTCGACAAAATCTTTCAGACCAACCAACTCCGCCATTTCGTTCACTCTGTCATATGAGACGTCTTTACCCATGGTAATGTTATCCATCAAGGTGCCACTGTATATATCCGTATGTGAAAATATCACGCTTATACGTCTCCTCAATTCCGATAATTTATGTTTATTGACAGGCGTTTTATCCAACAACAACTGCCCTGAGTCAGGTCGAAACAAACCTCCCACCAGTTGTAACAATGTTGATTTACCGGAACCGGCACTACCTGTAATGAACAGCTTTGTACCCGACTCCACTTCAAAAGACAGATCGTTCAATACATTGTTCTTACCATCGTAACTGAAACTCAGGTTTACCAACTTAACATCCATGCCCTTTCCATCGGACTTGGTTACGGCTTCACCCGACTCTTCTTCGGGACTGTCAATAACGGTATTTATCTTCTCCAACGAAGTGATGACATCATACACTTTATCCAAGTTGACTATCAACTTTTCCACCGAATTAATGACCAAGATGATAACTATCTCCGCCGCAATGAATTGCCCTATGTTCAACTGTTGATTGACCAAAAGCACCGCACCTACCACCAACATGGCAGCAGTTATCAATATTTTGAACCCGATAAGCGTCCAGTACTGAACCAACAATATGCGGAAGTGTGATGTTCTAGCATTCAAGTATCCTGTTATGTGCTTGTCTGCTTTGCGCAACTGAAATGCATCGTTGATGAACTTGAAAGACGAACTCATTCTCGCAACCTCCTCAAGGTGTGCAGCAACTTTGTATTTATTGGAGCTTTCTTCCAAACTTGTCTCCAAGCCCCTATTACCTGTCAACCTCAATATCATATACAATATGACAACAAGCAAAATTCCGAAGAATATGAATGCAGGGTGATAGAAAGACAGTAACAGTAACCCGAATATGATCTGAATAGTGGCTGTGGGTACGTCCAACAACAATTTGGATATACCCTTCTGCAACGATATGACGTCAAAAAAGCGGTTTACCAATTCAGGTAAGTAATAGTTGCGTACAGATTTAAGGTCAAGCTTGGGTATCTTTTGCGCATAGATGAATGAATATCGCACAAACAGCTGCTGTTGAATCTTCTCAATTATCTTCATTTGGTTTACCTGCAACAAGCCATTTACAAACACACCTATAACCACCAATATTATCAGTAAAACCAATGAAGTTGAGATGGAACCACCCAAAACAAAGCTGATAATCGACTGTATACCAATAGGTAGCGTCAATTGCACCAAACCCGTAAGTATGGCATAGAAGTATATTGATGATATCTCCTTGCGCTCAAACTTCAGTATCTGTAGTATTCTGCTTAAAGGGCCTTTGTTGGATACAGCCATATTTCGAGTTTGTACAAATATATCAGATGTTTTTGAATTGATAGTCTTACTATCATTTATAGAAGTATTTAAATAATTTATGATAGCAGTTTTAACATTTTATATATTTGCATCATCATTGCTATGGAACTGCAATTACATATTAAGATGACCCCTGGGCTTTACGTAAAAGACCCCGATCAATCGGAATTGGGTAGGAAAATTGTGAGTACCGGTATCAGAATGATACATGAAATGGGGTTTGAGGCATTTACATTCCGTAAACTTGCCAATGAAATAAACACCACAGAAGCGAGTATATACAGGTACTTCGAAAACAAGCACAGGCTACTCACATACATTATTTCTTGGTTTTGGACATGGATGGAATATCAACTGGTGTTTTACACCAACAACGTAACCGACCCTAAGAAGAAGATAGAAACAGTATTGGAGATATTGACCTTCAGCGTGGATGATAAATTCATGTCAGATTACATCGACAAAGACATGCTACACCATATCATTGTGGCAGAGGGAAACAAATCGTACCTGACAAAACATGTTGAAGAAGACAATGAAGCCAAAATATTTAAACCATACAAAGACCTCTGTCACAGAATGGCATTGATATTTCAAGAGTACAATCCCAAATATCCTTATCCTCACTCATTGGGTAGCACATTGATAGAAACGGCTCACCATCAGGTGTATTTCCAAGAGCACTTGCCATCACTTACAGACTTCGGTAATGAAAAAGGCACAAAAGGTCTTACTCATTTTCTCAGAAGCATGACCTTCAACGTATTGAATAATCACAAGAAATAAAAAAAGGCTGCCTATGGCAGCCTTTAAATATTGTAATGATCTTGATTACAGTTGATTGTAGATAGGTGCATCCACACTACGCTTGATACCGTAGTATTGGAATGTCTTACGACGCCAGCCTCTCTTGTAATAAGTGTCTGTATCACCTTCTTCAGAAACTGTTGCCCAGTCGCGGTTTTTAGGTACATACCAACGATATACAGCTACTGTGTTAGGACCACGCTGAGTAAGGGCGTAGAACTGATGAGTTTTGTCTGTATATCCCATTTTGATCATGTCGTTATCTGTATACTCGTCTTCAGCAACGCTAACATAATCTTTAGACTGTGGATTGTACCAACGGCTAACAGCTACGCGATCAGGACCCGGGTTGCGATAAGCAACGAAAACCTGAGTTTTGTCGTTCCATTTCCAGTTAAGCAACTGGCCTTCCTGAAACTCACCTTCGGCTACAGTTACATAATTCTGATCTACCGTGTTATACCAACGATACACTCTTACTAATTCATCGTCTTGTGCAAAACCACTTTTTGCCAATAAAACTGAAACCAATACAGTCGTAACGAGGATGAAGGTTCTTTTCATAATTGAGCTCTTTTTCTAAAAATGTTTTCCCAAAATACATAAAAAAAAACTTGCCTTGCAAGCGATTACACCAAATTTTTTTAAAATGGTTTTACACCTATGCCGATTTGCTTGTTCAAATGCCCCATTTGGCGTAGTTTTGACGCCTTCTCGCGCCAACCTGTCAGTCAAAAAAGTTTGCACGGGATTTGATACCTAATTTATTGTAAAACAGGCGGAAACGCCCGAAACAGCATATTTCTACATACTAATATAACAAGACTCAAAAATGATTGGTTTTTTATCAAAAATATTCGGTGGCAGTAAGTCTGATAAAGACGTGAAGAAATTGGAACCGATAGTAGCAGAGATCAACAAGAAATACGAAGAGCTTAATAACCTTACCAACGACGAACTCCGCAATAAAACTCAAGAATTCAGGCAAGCCATAAAAGAGCACCTGAAAGAAATAGACGCAGAGATAGCAGCAAAAAAATCCGAAGCGGACGAACATCCAGAAGCTGAACTGCACTCCAGAGAAGCGATATATCAAGAGGTGGACAAGCTTGTAAAGAAGCGTGACGAACAACTGGAAGAAGTGTTGGAGCGTTTGCTTCCCGAAGCGTTTGCAGTAGTTAAAGAAACTTCAAGGCGTTTCAGTGAGCATACAGAAATGATCGCTCGAGCAACAGACTTGGATAAGGACCTTGCAGTTACAAAAGATCATATAAGAATAGAAGGCGACAGCGTCATATACAAGAACAGCTGGATAGCAGCAGGTAACGAGGTTACTTGGAACATGGTACATTATGATGTACAATTGATAGGTGGTTCGGTATTGCATCAGGGTAAGATTTCCGAAATGGCAACGGGTGAAGGTAAAACACTCGTATCTACCCTACCTGCATACCTCAATGCACTTGCAGGCGAAGGTGTACACATTGTAACGGTGAACGACTACTTGGCAAAACGTGACCAAGAGTGGAACTCTCCAATATTTGAATTTCTTGGCCTTACAACGGACTGTATAGACAAACACAAACCTAATACCGCCGAGCGACGCAAAGCATATTGGGCGGATATCACGTACGGTACCAACAACGAGTTCGGTTTTGATTACCTGCGTGACAACATGGTACACTCCCGCGATGAGATGGTACAACGCAAACATCACTATGCAATGGTGGATGAGGTGGATAGTGTATTGATAGATGACGCGCGTACACCGCTTATCATATCAGGTCCTGTACCAAAAGGTGACGAACAACAGTTCCACCAACTGAAGCCACGTATAGAAAAGCTGGTAAGTGAGCAAAGGCAAATAGTGAACAGGAGTCTTACCGAAGCCAAAAAGATGATCGCGGATGGCAAAGCCGGCAAAGAAGACGGTGGTTTGCACTTGTATCGTGCTTTCAGAGGTTTGCCAAAGACCAGTGCCTTGATCAAATACTTGAGTGAGGAAGGTAACAAGCAAATACTGCAAAAAACAGAGAACTACTACCTTGGCGAACAACAACGCCATATGCCGATAGTGAACAGCGAACTATTGTTCACCATCGATGAAAAGGGAAATAGCGTAGACCTTACAGACAAAGGTCTGGAGATGATAACAAGCACATCCGAAGACCCTAACTTCTTCGTACTGCCTGAAATGTCCACAGAGCTTGCAGCAATAGACAACGCCGGTATCAGCGATGAAGAAAAGGCGCAACGTAAAGATGCACTCCTTCAGGACTATGCAATAAAGGCAGACCGCATACACTCATTGCAACAACTATTAAAGGCATACACCCTATTTGAGAAAGATGTGGAGTATGTTGTGATAGAAGGCAAGGTGAAGATAGTGGATGAGCAGACAGGTCGTATCATGGAAGGCCGTCGATACAGCGATGGCTTACACCAAGCAATAGAAGCCAAAGAAAACGTACAAGTGGAAGCGGCTACGCAAACGTTTGCAACAGTTACATTACAGAACTACTTCCGTATGTATCACAAACTTGCCGGTATGACCGGTACAGCCGAAACCGAAGCGGGCGAATTCTGGGAAATATACAAGTTGGATGTGGTGACCATACCTACCAACTTGCCGATAGTACGTAAAGACCAACAAGACCTTGTATACAAAACCAAGCGTGAGAAATATAAAGCGGTAATTGATGAGGTGGAAGCACTTCGTGCCGTGGGCAGACCGATATTGGTGGGTACCACATCGGTGGAAGTGTCGGAATTGTTGAGCCGTATGCTGCAACAAAAGAAAGTACCGCACAACGTATTGAACGCGAAACAACACTCTCGTGAGGCAACGGTCGTTGCCGAAGCGGGTTTGGCAGGTGCTGTAACCATTGCCACCAACATGGCGGGTCGTGGTACGGATATCAAGCTGGGACAAGGTGTGAAAGAAGCGGGTGGTTTGGCCATCATCGGTACGGAAAGACACGAAAGCCGTCGTGTTGACCGCCAGTTGCGTGGTCGTGCCGGTCGTCAAGGAGACCCGGGTAGCTCACAGTTCTTTGTTTCTCTTGAAGACGATCTGATGCGTTTGTTCCAATCGGAGCGTATCGCTTCCCTGATGGACAAAATGGGACACAAGGACGGTGAAGTATTGCAGCACAGCATGATCACCAAGTCGATAGAACGTGCTCAGAAGAAAGTGGAAGAAAACAACTTCGGTATACGTAAGCGTTTGTTGGAGTTCGATGATGTGATGAACGCACAGCGTGATGTAATATACAAGCGTCGTAGGCACGCATTGTTCGGGGACAGATTGACGATCGACCTGGACAACGCCATGTACGATGTATGTATCGACCTTGCCACTCAACACGAGGATACACGCGACTACGAAGCGTTCAAAATAGAGGTGATGAAGCATTTGGCCATGGAACCGGATAGTATTACCGCATCAGAGTTCGACAAAGGCAACTTGGAAGAAGTAGGTGATAAGCTCTATCACGAAGTGAAGGCTTTGTATGCACGCAAATCAAGAGTGACGACAGAAGCCATACTTCCTACACTCAAGCAAATACATGCCGACAATGGCGACAGGGTGGATAATATCGTGATACCGTTCACCGACGGTGTACGTGGCTTGCAAGTTTACGCAGACCTTAAAGAAGCCATAGATAAAGATGGTAAGACCGTCATGACATCTCTTGAAAAAGCCATTACATTGGCGATGATAGACGATGCATGGAAAGACCATCTTCGTACAATGGACGACCTACGTTCATCTGTTCAAATGGCCTCTTACGAGCAGAAAGACCCACTTTTGATATACAAATTCGAAGCGTTCAACCTGTTTAAGACCATGCTTTTGGAAACAAACAGAAACATTGTTTCGTTCCTGATAAGGGCAGCCATACCGGTACAAGAAGAACAGCCACACGCTACTCAACAAGCACAGGAAAGAACAGACATGAGCAAAATGCACATGAACAAAGCGGAAATAGACGCCGCAGGTTCTGACTATGCAGCCAATGAGAACGATATATACGAAGGCGGAGGTAGCAATACCGCTGTTCAACGTACACCTGTACAGACAGGTCCGAAGATCGGCAGAAATGACCCTTGCCCATGCGGAAGCGGCAAGAAGTACAAGCAATGTCATGGCAGATAATGTCATTATATAAATAACACATCTATAAAGCCCCGAATAATCGGGGCTTTATATTATCAAATAACACAATAACCGTAATCCACAGACCTTGGGTATTTAGTTTTTGAATTTTGGGACTCTACTCTTTACATTTGTGGAACACATTAAGAACGAATGATGAAACGTAATTACACAAACATTCTATTGGCAGGAGGATTGATATTGTTGGCGGTAGTGGCTCGTATTGTGAACCACGAGATGGATATATACAATCTTGCACCCGTAGCTGCAATCGGTTTATTTGCAGGTAGCGTACTCGAAGACAAGCGATTTGCATATCTATTACCTCTTTTGGCGATGTTTATTTCAGATGCATATATTGAAATCTTCTCCAAATGGGATGGTTTCTATGGTATATCTCAATACTTCGTATACGGTGGTTTGATAATCGCTACACTGTTGGGTACAACGATGAAGAACAGAAAGCCGCTTAGAATAGCAGGCTACTCCATTGCAGGTTCTGCAATATTCTTTGTTTTGTCCAACTTCGGTACTTTCCTTACAGGATACTGGGGCACAGGCATCGAGGGTTTGACTGCAACTTATATAGCCGCTATTCCTTTTGCCAAAAACACTTTCCTTGGCGATTTGATGTTCAGCGGAATGCTATTTGGTGCATTCGCTCTGTTGGAAAATGCACTTTACGGTAAAATGCAAAAAGCAAAAGCTTAATTTCAATTATCTTATTATAACAAAAAAGCCACGGCAATGCCGTGGCTTTTTTCATTGAATATTTTTTGCGCTACCGTATCACCACCCTCTTTCTTCCGAGTATGGCTTTATCGTTGCTCATCTCCACTATGTACACACCTACAGGCACATTCTCTGTTGCCACTTCGATGCTCTTGTTGCCACTGATAGTTGCAGTACGGCTGTATACCACTTTACCGGTATAGTCTACCATACTTACAGTCACTGCCTCACCGGATTTGATGTTATCGCGCACGATAACGGTGAAGTGACCACTGTTAGGGTTAGGAGCCACCACAAACACATCCTCAGCATAAGGGATGATGGCTACAGAGTTGGTTGTATCAGAAGTATCCGGTGGTATCACCTTGACACTACCTTGCAATACAGAACTCCACAAACCGCGTCCGTAGGTAGCTGCCCATATTTCATCAGTGGTGTAATTGATACCCAAGTCGGTCACTTCGATATTAGGCATATTCTTACGGAACGATGCCCAAACATTACTCGTACTGGTATCATTGTAATAAACCGCAATATCGGTACCTACATAAAGCACATTTCTGGAGCTGTCGAACTCTACACAACGCACAGGAACGTTTGGCAGACCTGTCTTATTTTGCGTCCAAACACCATTATTGTACTCCACAAATTGCGCACTGTTATAACCACTGTAAGTCAACCAAAAACGGTTACTGTCCGTAGGGTGTGGTAATATATCAGAGATACTCCCGCCATACGGTACAGATATCGTATCGAAAGTTGCTGTGCTACCCGGTACAAAGTTTCTGGCCACAAATACGGTTTTCGGAGAGTCAGGGAATATGGCATATATCGCCGTAGGTGAACTTCCTGAAATGGCTACTCTCAAAGCATTACCACCTGTAATTTCACTACCCTGTATGGAGTACCAATTATTACCACGGTCTTGGCTATAGTACACATGCTTATAACCTGCTACCAAATGTTGGTTATTGTTCGGGTTGATCTTGTACGGTGTTATCCATGCACCGGATGGGTTACTCGGTATATTATTGGATATGTCTGTATAGCTACCACCTCCATTGATTGTCCTTCTGAGTTCACCGTTTTGTATGGCTGTATAAAACACATTTGAGTCAATGGGATCAGCCTCACAGTTCATCCCATCACCACCCGTCTCTTCTGTCCAAGTTGTACCGGTCAGTTTTTTGGTACCGTTATCTTGAGAACCGGCCAAAGCATATGTCGCAGCATTGGTTACGGCGTTCCTATAAAACTGAGTTATACCTAAACCGTTTGAAATGTCTGTCCAAAGCGTGCTTTGAGGAGCATCGGTCTTGTATACACCACCATCGTTACACTCGAACAAACGTCCCGGTACCAATGGGTGGTATTTATGGTAGTGCTTATCGGCATGTACCGTTTTAATACCTGACAATCCACCATACCACTGAGTAACCAACTGCCAAGACACACCACCATTATTAGACCCCCATGTGTTAACTCCACCTACATACACCTCTGTTGAGTCTTGTGGGTTGATGATTATAGAAAGGTCGTACCAACCTTGCTTACCGCAACCGTTACCGCTTAAGTTACCTGTGATAAGGTTACCGTTACAGTTACTGCCGCTTGGCGCATATATCAAGTTGAATGAACCGTTGGCTCCTGAATTACTTGAATGATAGATACCCATCAAACCGTTGTCGCTTTTACAAACCACAGCTTTTACTATGCCCGGCCGTTGAGGAGTTACCGCTAATTGTATTCTGCGTGCATTGTTGAAGTTGCTTACTACGCTCCAGTTCTTACCACCATCGGTAGAACGATATATTTGTCTGTTGTTGTTATACCTCGGTGCGTACAGGATGTTTGTATCTGTAGGATGATACAACACTTGTTTGAAGTGCCCACCCTGCATCATTGTCCATGTTTGTCCACCGTCGTACGACTTGTGTATACCATCGCTGGCAGCAAGTGTCAACGAATTGGTATCTGCCGGGTTGATTACCAAACAGTTGGACAAGCGGTTTTGAGTCTTATTCCAAACAAGCCCTGTAGCATTCCATGTAATACCACCATCTGTTGATTTGAGTACCCCAACGCTGTATGTATCGCTAGCATCCCTGTCACCCGGGCACAAATACATTGTTCTTGGATTTTGAGGATTGTAGTCGATATCCGAAACACCCAATACCGGCAATTGCTCGGTCATATTCGTCCAAGAAACACCATCATTGTCGGTCATCCATGCACCACCACCCGCACTTCCTATCCAATATTGGTTTTTATTGGTAGGGTGAAACTCTATTACGTTAATACGGCCAATACCGTTGTATCCACTTGGAGAGCTGGTAGGCCCCATGAACTTCCAGTCAGACTGGTCTGCAGTGGTTTTGGAACTTGCTCTGTTTGCATTGATAGCCTCTATGTAGTTTTGGTATGGACCAACCATGTAACCGTTCTCATCGGTATGTTGTTGCCAGTACCAATACCATCTGTCGAAGTGGTGATTCTCTCCCTCTTCTACTGCTCCACCCACTTCATTCACAGTTCTGTTGTTTGAATGTTCCTGCTTGTATTCTTTCACCAGATCTTCCAGTTTTACAGGAGCATTTTTGTCGCCGATCTCAGGCGTCTGCGCATTGGCACTTAACAGTCCCCCACACAGTAATAATGTTGTAATGTAAAATTGCTTCATAAACCACTAGTTAATATCACTGAATTCTATATCGTACGAAAATATTGAATTTTAACTTATTAATTTTAATCTTTTAGTCTGATACAAGAGGTGCACCACATTAAAATCAAAGAAAACACACTTATAGCACGCATTGCGGCTTTTTTGTTGAAGAAACATCGCATTGCGACAGTTATAAATTCAACAATATTTTTATATAATGCATCTTCTGAAGAACTTACAACTAACAAAAAATGGTTATTGCATGAGTTGAAACATGTGGAACAGTTCCGGCGATATGGGACTGTCAGGTTTTTGTTCTTATACCTAATCGAGTCTGTTCGGGTCGGTTACTCAAACAACAAGTTTGAAGTTGAAGCAAGAAATGCTGAATCTGACGAATCTTTATTGGGAGAATATATTATTCGATAATGGCCTTAGCCATTTCGTTTTATGAACCCCACGGTTTATATTTGCGGAAAATAATTTTTACAATGCCTAAGATCAAACCAACAGGTAAGCAAAAAAGCATTTTCTATATACACACAGTGATATTTGCAATAGCCACCATACTTTCATGGATGCTATATGACAAAGGTGTTGAAGGTTGGGCATACCCTTGGCCGGCATGGACGACTGCAGCATGGGGTTTGTCTCTGATAGGTCACTGGTGTGCGGTATATCTTAGCTACGATGACCCTGGACACGAAGAGTACAAGCGTCAGGAAGTAAACGGATAATTCCGAAAAACATTTTGGTTACCCCCTTGCTCAACAGTAAGGGGTTTTTTTATTTTTATTGAACAAGCCGAAAGAATGGATACACAGAAATATAAGGATCTGAGACAGGAGTACGAAGCACAAACAACGGAAAAGGACCGACTGGATGTGTTGGTGAACATCGGTATTGACACTCGTGAGAGCGATGTGGATGAAGCTGCGAAAATTGCCGATGAGATAATAGAACGTTCTGAAAAGATAGGCTACATATTGGGAATAGGTAGGGGGCACAACCTGAAAGGCTCTTGCTACGGCATTTGGGGAGATTATGACGAAGGCATTGAGGAGCTGGAAAAAGCTCATAAGATAGCCGTACGCATACATGAAAAAAGCCTTGAAGCACGTGTACTCAACAACTTTGGGAATATATACAGAGAACTGGGCGATTTGGCCAAAGCCATCGGATATTTCGAGCACGCTTTGGTCATCAACGAAACGATCGGCGACATGCTTGCCGAATCCGTCAACCTGACCAGTATAGCCCAATTGCTATACGACCTGAACGATTTTGAGAGTGCGCTGGATTATGCGCTCAGATGCTTACCCATATTTGAACAAGCTCACGATAAAAACCGTGTTATTGCCCTTAACAACATACTGGGTAACATATACTTCAAACTGCAGCAATACGGCGAGGCACAACAGTACTACGACCAAAACATTACCGATGCGGAGGAAGACTCGTCCGCATATATCGTGGCACTGAGTGGCATTGGTAAAGTACTGTATAGACAAGGAGACTTCGCCAATGCACGCGAAAAACTGAAACAAGCTCAAAAAGAAGCTGAAGAATTGGAGAATGCCGAGGTGCAGATAATATGCAACTACTACCTCGGTAAAATATTGATTGAAGAAGGCGACTTCAGGCAGGCGCTCATGCACCTGAACCACGCCTTTGACATGGCGGACGATTACAGCCGTAAGCACGACGTGATGAGCATACACGAAACACTGTCCATGCTTTACGACAAAATGGGTAACATACCGAGTGCGTTCTACCATCTGAAAGCCTACGAGCAACTCAAAGAAGACATCTTCAAACAAACCACACTTGGGAAAATACGCAACCTCCAAATACGTCAAAAAGTTGAGCTAGCAGAGAAAGAGAAAGAGGTGGCAGAGCGTACCGCACAGCTGAAGCAACAGTTCATGGCCAATATGAGCCATGAGATACGTACCCCGATGAATGCAATTGTGGGTATGACTCGACTGTTGTTGAGCAAAGAACCAAAGCCCGATCAGCTTCGTTATTTGAATGCCATAGAACAATCAGCAGAAAACCTGTTGGTCATCATCAACGATATACTCGACCTATCAAAAATAGAAGCAGGTAAAATAGTCATTGAGCAGACCGATTTTGTATTGACAGAGCTGACAGACAGTATAAAAGACATGCTACTCTTCAAAGCCGAGGAAAAAGGCTTGGAGTTGAAGATGACGGTTGATGAACATATTCCAACAAGGCTTGTAGGCGACCCCACTCGTATCAATCAGGTATTGATAAACTTGGCGGGCAATGCCATCAAGTTCACTGAAAAAGGGTATGTATCAGTCAGCGCACAACTTTCCAAACAAGAGGGAGACCGATATTGGATAAGGTTCAATGTTAGAGATACAGGTATCGGTATACCTCCAGACTATGTAGAGAAGATATTTGAAAGTTTCACACAAGCGGGAACGGATGTTGCAAGAAAATTTGGAGGAACGGGCCTTGGACTTACCATCTCCAAACAATTGGTAGACCTTATGGGCGGACATATATCCGTAAGCAGCGAAGTTGGTAAGGGTACCACATTCTCTGTACTGCTACCCATAGAGCGTTGCGAAGACCAATCACCGGTTGTCAAGCTACCTGCCGTTGACGATGATAAGAAAGCAGTCCTCAACAAGTTGTACCTATTATTGGTGGAAGACAACGAATTCAACAGAATGGTGGCGGAAGACACACTTAAAGAACTACTGCCGAACATACGCATCGACATTGCCGTGAACGGTGAAGAAGCGGTCAGCAAAGTGCAATCGGGCAAATACGACATTGTATTGATGGACATACAAATGCCGGTAATGGATGGTGTCACCGCTACAAAAACCATCAGAAGGCTGAATGGACCTATCAGTAAAACAGGCATCATCGCAATGACGGCCAATGTATTGCAGGAAGATGTTCAAAAGTATTTCGATGCGGGCATGAACGCTTATGTTTCCAAACCGTTCCAGCCTGACGAATTGCTATTGAAAATGCTGTTGGTGGTTGAAAAAGGCGAGGCTAAAAACATATACGAGCAAAACGGCCAAACCCAAAACAACACACCTCAGGAAAAACCGATACCGGAAATAGTTACAAACATGGCTTTCCTGAAACAGTTTACAAGCGGAAATGAGGAAAAGATCGTGAAGTACAAGAACATGTTTTTGGAAAACGGCCCCAAACTGCTGAAAAACATAGAAGAAGGCCTGGTTGAAAAAGACTACCACAAAATAAAAGTGGCCGCCCATTCCATGAAGCCTCAGCTATCGTATATGGGTGTAAAAGAAGACATAAGCAACATATTTTTAATTGAGCAAACAGCAGGTGAAGAGGCCCATTTTGATAGGTTGCCACCATTGGTAAGCCACCTGAAAAAAGTTTGCGTCAAAGCTTTTGAAGAGTTAAAGAATTGATGAACGGAACAACCGCCATGACAATGTTATTAGGTTTTAAATATTTTTTCTATTTTTCTACGAAATTGAACACCACTTCTTATGGCCAACGATAATAAGCGCTACATGTTCCTCGTTGATGACGAGCCGATTCAGAACGAAATGCTGAAGGACTATCTAAGCGAACGTTTTCTGTATGACATCCGCATCTTCGACAACGGAGAGGACGCGCTGAAGCAAATGAACTTGCATCCTGAGATAGTTGTACTCGACTTCCACTTGGATGCACACAAATCCGATGCAAAGAACGGAGTTCAGGTATTGCAGCATATCAAAGAAGGTTATCCTGAAACACAGGTTATCATGCTTTCCGGGCAAGACAAGCTTGATGTTGCGGTGGAAAGCATGAAGTACGGTGCTTACGACTACGTTGTGAAAGGCGAAACAGCCTTCTCTCGTATGGAAAACGCCATCAACAATGTCAGCGAGTTGCACAAAATGAGAACCGTCAACAATGCTTACAAGAAAACCATCGTTTTCCTAAGTGTTGTGATAGGGCTTATCATATTGCTTGCGTTATACCTCAATTTCTTTACAGACGCCTTTACACATACTTCAAACAACATGTAAATGTTGTTATTGTTTTACCGGTAATGAACGTATGAGCTACAGCTTTATTAGCTTTGTAGTTTAATAAAATATTTAGTCAAATGCAGTTAGCAGGGAGGTTGGAACGTGTTGTAGAACCACAGACCATAAAAATGGCCAAGCTGGGTCGTGAACTTAGAGCAAAAGGTATAGACATTATTGACCTAAGCCTTGGCGAACCCGACTTCAGCACTCCCGAACACATTTGCATAGCAGCCACGGAAGCAATGGCCGAAGGCTACACCAAGTACACTCCCGTTGCAGGCTACCTTGAATTTCGTGAAGCCATTTCGGCCAAGTTGAAGCGAGACAACGGACTGGATTATCCGGCCGACCAAATAATCGTCTCCACCGGTGCCAAACAATCACTGGCCAATGCGATACTGAGCATCGTAAACCCCGGTGATGAGGTTTTGATACCTACACCATACTGGGTAACATACAGTGCGTTGGTAACACTTGCAGAAGGCAATGTAAAGTTCATCAAGTGCCCTATCGATAATGACTTTAAGCTTACTCCGGAGCAACTGGAGAACAACATAACCGATAAGTCAAAACTCTTCATATTCTCTTCTCCCTGCAACCCAAGCGGGAGTGTCTATTCAAAAGACGAGCTTTCAGCACTGGTCGAAGTATTCAAGAAGTATCCCAACTGCGCCATTATCAGCGACGAGATATACGAGTACATCAACTATGTTGGCAAACACGAAAGCATCGCACAGTTTACAGAATTGAGAGATAGAGTAATCGTCATAAACGGTATGTCCAAAGGCTTCGCAATGACCGGATGGAGACTTGGTTACCTAGCCGGGCCAAAAGATTTGGTGCAAGCTTGCGAAAAGCTACAAGGACAATTCACCTCAGGTACCAACTCGATCGCACAACGTGCAGGTATGGCCGCACTGTTGGGCGACATGAGCCCTACTCACAAAATGACTGAAGCTTTCCGTGAACGCAGAGACTTCGTTTACAATGCGCTGAACAGCATGGAAGGAGTGAAGGTGCGCAACCCGCAAGGTGCGTTCTATGCGCTGCCCAACATCAGCTCTTTCTTTGGCAAAACCGATGGAGCAACCGTCATCAACAACGATGAAGATTTTTGCATGTACCTGCTGAACACGGCCAATGTAAGTACCGTTATGGGTTCTGCTTTCGGAAATGAGAATTGTGTAAGATTGTCTTTCGCTACATCTATGGACAAGTTGGAAGCAGCGATGGATCGCATACGCACCGCTCTTGGAAAACTACATTAATCATCCTCAGACTTTCTGCCCACACTCTGCAAACCTTCAAGAGTACTAAGGTTTGATATCACTGAATTGTACACGCTGTCAAGCTCTGTGGTATGAGCACTGTACCATTCCAAACTGTGATTGAAGCTATCTATACTGACACTGTGGTGTTCCAATATGGTATGATAAAAAGAAGCCAATGAATCAGGGTGTTTGTTGACCATACGACTGGAGTCCCACACCATTGTACTGTATGTTTCGGCAAGATGGATGTCCGTTACTATTTCGGTCATCTTATCGCGTGGTATCGGTGCAGTTTCCTCAGTCGGCTTGCAAGAAACGGCAAACACAACGATACTAAGTATGGCTATGAATTTCTTCATTGTTATTTTCTAAGCGTATTGTACTTCTGCGAGTTGGGCACGTCTATTTGCTGAAGCATGGTTATATACAACCCTCTATTCTGCTCGGGCAGTTGTGCTATCACACTTGCAAACTCATCGCTCTTAGCGTTGAAGAAGAATTGCAGAATGGCCGCTCCGGGGTTTTCCTTTTGTAACTGACTGAGCGTATTGATGCTTTTCAAAATTACTTCACGTGATTTTTCAGGCTCTGTATACATATTATCCAACGCCTCTCTGTGCATGGAATACCAAACCGAACGCAATGCTTGGAAACGTGGGTTCAATATCTGATCGGTCAACCAATAGCGATTGAAATTACCCTCTACGGCTTTCCACCCACTGATTGTTTTACCTTGCTCGGGAGCGTTGTTTACGATATTCTGTGCTTTCTTAAAGTATTCGGTACCGCCCTTTGGCGCAAAGCTTTCGTAATCGAACCCAATCACCAAATAAGCATAATAGGCTAGTACTGCAGGCAAGTTGGAGATAAATGCGTTGTTCCCTGTAACACGGTTATCGTTGAACTCAAGCGGTGAGAACTGGTTGTATGAGAATTGCACCTCCTTGTCCACATGCTTCACTATTTGACTGGTATAACTTGTATTATATACCGGTCGAGAAGCCTGTATGGTAAGTGTTGCACTGAATCCGTTCTGCACACTTCCCAATGTGCTCGTAATGTTGAGCAGGATGTTACAATCTATCTTTTCGTTTGCGGAATATTGATCTGTAGTCCACTTACGAGTGTTCATGAACTCTGTGATGGCATTCTGCATGGTGTTGAACACCTCTTTGTCCGCACCACGGCCTTGTATGGCATCTGCCATCACCTTTACGGTACAGTTCAATTCTTGAGCATTGGCGGTCAGTGCCACCACACTCAACACAATGATATTTATAACCCTTTTAAGCATTCAATTGTTCTGCGATATGGTTTACTATTTCTTTTGCCACGTCGGCTTTGCTCAACAGCGGCAATTCTTTCAATTTATCATCCTTACCTACAAAAGTCACTTTGTTGGTGTCATGTCCAAAACCCGCCCCTTTGTCTTGCAATGAATTCAAAACAATAAGATCGGCATTTTTTGTCTCCAACTTTTTACGTGCGTTGGCCACTTCATTATCTGTTTCCAAAGCAAAACCTACCAGAAGCTGCCCCGACTTTTTAACGGTGCCAAGCTCCTTTAGGATGTCAGTGGTTTTCTCCAGTTTTATATCTAACGGTTCGTTCTGCTTTTTTATTTTCTTATCAGCAACTTCGGCGGGTTTATAGTCCGCCACAGCAGCCGACATTACAGCAATATCAGCCGATTTGAAGGCATTTGCACTTGCATCATACATTTCTTGCGCACTCTCTACCCTCACAAGGTTTATTCCATTCTTGGCAACATCAACATTTGAAGGCCCCAACACCAATGTAACGTCCGCACCTTCGGCGGCCAATGCTTCCGCAATGGCAACACCCATTTTACCTGTTGAGAAGTTTCCGATGAACCTAACCGGGTCTATGCGTTCATATGTTGGCCCTGCTGTAACCAATGCCTTTTTGCCAGCCAACCTTCCATTGTTCGCGGATAAGAATCCTGCAACATATGAAACTATATCGGCAGGTTCGGCCATTCTACCCTCTCCTACCAATCCACTGGCCAATTCGCCATGTGCAACAGGAATAATGCTGTTACCGTTTGTTCTTAGTGTTTCTATATTCTTTTTTGTGGCGGGGTGCATCCACATATCCTCATCCATGGCAGGTGCCACCAATACAGGACATGTAGCGGATAAGTAAACAGCACATACAAGGTTGTCGCAAAGGCCATGCGCCAGTTTGGCTAAAGTATTGGCACTGCAAGGGGCCACAAGCATCACATCAGCCCATCTGCCCATTTCCACATGATTGTTCCATGCTGCGCCATCGTTCACATTGGCATATACGGGATGCTTAGATACGGTAGACAAAGCCAACGGGCTTACAAACTCACCCGCAGCAGATGTCATGATGACACGCACTTCCGCTCCCGCTTTTATCAGTTGCCTGACCAATTCGGGTGTTTTGTACGCGGCAATGCTACCGGTAACTGCCAATATTATCTTTCGTCCTGCCAATTGCATGAAAACGATTGTTTTAGCTGCTGCAAGTTACTGCTTTTTAAGGTGTTTCCACCGTAAGAAACGTTAATATGAGGCGCTATGGCCAATCGCAGTATTTGACAAACACAGATGCCCAAGCATATTTATAAGATATTCGGAGAGAATAAGTTAGAATTAGGACTTAAAGGCCACTTTTGAAGACCCAGAAGCCTAATACGCACAGTATAATTACGATCAATATGGCCAACCATCCCCATTTATCATCTTTGAAGAGCTTCTTGCGCCTGTTACTTTGCTTCCTTATATCGTGCTGCAAGCGATAATTTATCTTTTCGGCAATGCTGTTCACTTCGTTTGCTTCCACCTCTCTTAAACCTTCAACAGCATCACTTTCCAACCCCTCATCAGACAACAACAGCTCCACCTCACGCTGCTCCTCCGCCGAAAGTCGCCCTTCGAGGTAAGCTGTAAGCTTTTCGGGAGAGATGTTTCCTCCCGCACTGTTCCATATGTTGTCCAATTCACTCATTTTCTGTTCTGTCTCTTTTCCAACAATAGTTTTTTCAACTTTCGTTTGCCGTTCTGTATATGGCTTTTCACCTGCATAAAGCTAAAACCTTTTTGCTCCATTATTTGCTGGTAGGTCATTTTGTGCAGATAAAACAGCTTGATGCAGACCTGTTGCCCCTCATCCAGTTCGGTAAGCGATTCGTTCAGTTCATCAATAGTCAACTCCAACTCATAAAGCTCTTTTATATCGACGTCCCCACTCGCGCTGTGATTTTCGATAGCGGCTTCTCCTTGATTATGCTTTTTGTTGCGAAGCAGTTGGTAGCAATGGTTTCGCATGAGGATATACAACCATCCTTTGAAGTTTTGCATCTCCTCTTCGGGCAATGATGTAAGTACTTTGAGAAAGACCTGTTGTACAGCATCAGCAGCCTCGTCCTTGTCTTTAAGATATTTGATACCCACGCCCAACAACAGTACGGTATACCGCTCAAGCAACACCCCCAACCACCTACTGTCAGCAGCCGAGCGGTGCAGTTTCAGTAATTCTTCATCAGAAAGGTTGATATTTGTAGCCTTATTGACCAATAGAACGGTTTACGATATTAAGATAAAGAAAGTCAGAATTTCCATAATTACATTAAAATGCTACCCGAAACAATTACACTAGAAACAGAACGGCTCTTGTTAAAAGAAATAACGCCCGAACTCTACATCCACGTATTCGAAAACAGTACCGATGAAGAGATAAAGGCTTATTTCGACTTTGACGGCAAGGGGTTTGAGTTGGCGAAAAGTCGCTATAAAAAAGGCATGACCAACTACCATACCACCTTTAAGTACTTTTTGCTTAAGGATAAAGAAACACAAAGCACAATTGGTACTTGCGGATATTACCGTTGGTATGAAGAGCACAACAGAGCAGAGTTCGGATATGTGATGAGCAACATGGCATATCGCAAGCAAGGCTTGATGACAGAGGCTGCCAATGCGCTTATTCCCTACGCATTTGACAATATGGGCGTGCATAGGATAGAAGCCTTCGCCAGTCCAGAGAACGAACCTTCCATACGGATATTGGAAGGGCTTGGGTTCACCAAAGAAGGCTTGATGCGAGATCACTTCTTAAGAGACGGTGTTTATGAGCCATCGGCCGCATATTCTTTGTTGAAGCACGAATTCGACCAGATGCGATAACATGCAACAAATCGCCATACGACGGATTATAGCTTGAATTTATAGCGGCAAAAGGCTACATTTGCAGCACATTTTCAGATAATATTCAGCATATGAATTTCCAACTTACAGAAGAGCAAAAGGCGGTGCAGCTTGCAGCGCGCGATTTTGCACAGAACAAATTGTTACCGGGCGTCATAGAACGTGATGAGCATCAGAAGTTTCCTGCTGAACAAGTGAAAGAGCTTGGTGAGCTGGGCTTTATGGGTATGATGGTAGATCCCAAATATGGCGGTTCGGGTATGGATACGGTATCGTATGTATTGGCTATGGAGGAAATATCCAAAATAGATGCCTCTACTTCGGTATGTATGAGTGTGAACAACTCATTGGTTTGTTGGGGTTTGGAAACTTATGCCAACGAAGAACAAAAACAAAAATATCTGACAGAACTTGCAAGCGGGCAAAAAATAGGTGCATTCCTACTTAGCGAACCTGAAGCAGGTTCCGACGCCACATCTCAACGCACCACTGCTGAGGACAAAGGCGACCACTACTTGCTGAACGGCACTAAAAACTGGATCACCAACGGTAACTCAGCCTCTTACTATATCGTAATAGCACAAACATACCCTGAGAAGAAGCACAAAGGCATCAACGCCTTTATCGTGCACAAAGATTGGGAAGGTGTGACAGTGGGTGCCAAAGAGAACAAATTGGGTATACGTGGTAGCGATACACACAGCATCATGTTCCAAGATGTGAAAGTACCAGTTGAGAACCGCATCGGTGAAGACGGTTTCGGCTTCAAATTTGCAATGAAGATATTGGCAGGTGGCCGTATCGGTATCGCATCTCAAGCATTGGGTATTGCTAGCGGTGCATATGAACTTGCATTGAAATACTCCAAAGAGCGTAAAGCATTCGGAACGGAGATATCCAACCACCAAGCCATCGCATTCAAATTGGCGGACATGGCAACAGCCATCGAAGCTGCACGTTTGCTTTGTTTGAAAGCCGCATGGACAAAAGACCAAGGCGAGGATTACACTCTACCTGCATCTGTGGCCAAAATGTATGCATCTGAAATAGCACAATGGGTAACCAGCGAAGCAGTACAGATACACGGTGGATACGGATACGTGAAGGAATTCCACGTAGAGCGTTTGATGCGCGATGCCAAGATCACTCAGATATACGAAGGTACCACCGAGGTACAAAAGATCGTGATCAGCAGAAGTGTACTGAAAGACTAATAATTAAGAATTTTGAATATTTTACAACCGTGCTTGTTGAAAGCACGGTTTTTTTATGAGAAAAGTCGAGATAATATTTGCGAGCTTTTTTGTAGTTGGTCTTCTATCCAAAATATTAGGTATAACTGCTACTCTAATGCTACTACCTATTGCCGTATTTGGGTTAATGCTCTTGTATCTTTTTTTTGGATTTGCTCTATTCAATGGCATAAGGTTCAGAGAGGTGTTAAAAAAGAATGTTTACAGTGATTTCCCAAAAGCCTCATTCTTACCGGCAATCGTCTTAGGCTTTACCTTGTCATTGCTTATGATAGCCATAGTATTTAAAATACAGCATTGGCCATATGGGAACTACATGATGTTAACTGCCAATATCTCATTATTGGTGTTCACAATATTAGGTGTGGTAAAGCATAAAACGACGGAGTTTTACAAACAGTCGTTACCAAGGTGTATATTCTATATATCCATGGCATCGTACTGGACTGTTAATATTCCGTTATAGTATCATATAACGACGTTGACAATATTATACATCATTGTTTTTTAGCTAAATTCACCTACTAACTTTTAGATTATGAAAAGGCTGTTACTCCTATTAGCTATTGTCGTGCTTCCTATTATATCTTATGCACAACAACATTCGGGCATATTTGTACGTGTTGGCGAAAACGGGAAACGTCATGATATTCTCCACCATGCACTGAATGAGAACCAGCCGCTCAGCACATTCAAAAAAGACCCGGTAATTTATGCCGCATCTCTTGCCGACACATACACAGTCGTATCTTACGAAGTGAGCATACTGGCTCCAGATGCAGGTAACGACCTTATAGGCCCTATAAAAGTATCAGGTGAGAACAAGGCGGAAATCTTCAAGAAGCACGAAAAACGACTGAAGACCAATACAAGGGTATACTTCGAAAACATTGTCCTGAAGTGTGAAGACTGTGCGACAGAAAAAGAAGTACGATGTAGAAGCTTATCTGTTTTGATAGAATAAAGACCGAAACACTATGCGATACATACTTGTTTTGATAGCATCCATATTCTTTGTGTCTGCTCATGCACAAGAAGGCACATTATCAGTAAGAATCGGAACCTATGGCAAAATATTGTGGGAGACCGAAAAACCATGGGCATTGGAAATAGGGCTAAACACTTTTTTGGAAGACCCCAATATCATTATCAAGCAAGGCAGTAATGTTTATACCATTGAGGAATATTACGTATCCGTTTTGCCTAAAACAGGCGAATTGATAGGACCTGTGCATGTAAAGAAGGGGGAGAATGCCCAAAACATCATTAAAAGTTTAGGAAACGTATCCAACACAGTCGCGTCGGGTAGTCGTGTGTATATTGAAATGGCCAAAGCAAACTGTGGGCTGTGCACCAACCCAGGTATGAGGAATATCCCAAGCGTTACCTTACTGATACAATAACACACTTATTCGGGCTTTTATTAATTTCACATTATGAAAAGGCTTGAAACAGTTCTTATAATCGTGTCGTTCGTATTGTTGGGTACAAGCATGTTCACAAATCTGAACACCGGTAGTGCTTTTGCAACGGCAGCAATGACTCTTGCCTGCTTTTACTTTTACCTTGGCTTTGCCATCTTCAACGGCATATCACTAAAGGCCATCTCCAAGAAGGAAACCTATGATACCATTCCCAAATCAAATATTCTGACAGGCATCATTGTCGGCATTGCAATATCAGGGGCGATATTCTCGGTTGTATTCAAGTTTATGAATGGAGCCAAAGAATTGGCACCGACATTTGCACTTACAAGTATCATACTCTTGTCTTTGGTCAATATCACAAGCCTTCGTCAAGCGAGAAAAGGAAATCTCAACCCATTATACAAGCGTGTCGTTCAAAGAGCATTACCTTATATGATGATAGCTCTACTCACCTATATGATGTTCCGTTAGAAAAAAGGCAAAACTTCAAGATGCAAAACGAAAGACCCAATAGGCGTGTAATAAGATTTGTTTTTTATGCGCTCTGGTTATCGGTCTCTTTGTTGCAAGCATACAATACTGAACTGATAGGTGACGAAGCCTATTATTGGAAGTATGCACAAGACCTTTCGTGGGGATACTTCGACCATCCACCCATGGTAGCTGTTTTTATCAAAGCAGGATATGCGCTATTCAATAATGAGCTTGGTGTAAGGCTACTATTCATTCTTGCAGGTATGTTGCTGACATTCTTTTTGGAGAACCTTACAGCTCCTAAGAACCTACTTTGGTTTTACTTGTCAGTGGCATCGGTTGCGGCCTTACACTTTTTGGGATTGCTCGCATTGCCTGATATGCCGCTGTTGCTCTTCACAGGCACTTTCTTATGGTTGTACAAACGATACTTGCAACAAAACAGCTTACTCTATACTTTACTCCTTGCCATAAATGTGGCATTGCTCTTTTACAGTAAATACCATGCGGTATTGGTGGTGGGCTTTACTGTTTTGGCCAACCCTGCCATATTGAAGCGAGGCTCGTTTTGGGCAATTACTATCATAAGTATTACTCTATTTACACCACATATATTATGGCAGTTCGACAATGGATTACCATCAATCAATTATCATTTACAAGAACGTTCGGGAACCCCTTACTCCATTGAGTTCACGCTTAACTATCTACTTTCTGTTATATTGATATTTGCTCCTAGTGTCGGGTTGGCAATGGCATGGCTTACCGGCAAAACAAAAACAACCGACACTTTCGACAAAACACTTAAATACATCTTCTTCGGCACACTTTTGTTTTTCTTGGCCATGAGCTTCAAAGGGCGTGTGGAAGGCAACTGGATAGGGATAGCGTTAATACCGGCAATCATTTTGGGTTACAAGTCGTTGGAACAAAAGAAGTGGGCGGGCAAGTTCATTAAGACCTCATTCACGGTTACCATATTGCTAGTACTAATCGTAAGAACATATATGATGTACGACTTGGCACCGGACATTCAAGCGCTTGAATATGCTCGAAACAAAATTCACAACACAAAAGCATGGGCTGAGGTCATCGAAAGTGTTGCAGGGGAAACACCCATCGTATTCATGAACAGATACCAACATGCAGCTCAATACGAATTTTATACAGGTCATAAAGCCATATCGCTCAACAACCGGATGGGCAGGAAAAACCAATACAACATCTGGAACGACGAAATGCAATTGCAAGGAAAAGATGTGATGCTGGTACCGAACTTTGAAATGAACTTCGGGCAAAAAGCAGAAACACCCAAAGGAACAATCGAATACCACCTTATATACAATTTCAGGTCTTCGTCAGAGATATGCATCACTACCGATATACAGGACACTACAATTAATGAAGGAGGTTTTGACATCGATTTCAAAATATCAACCGACAAGCCAATAGATGTTGAAGCCAACGAACATTACCCGACAATGTTAAGAGCATTGTTCTTCAAAGACGGTAAGCTCATTAAGGATGTATATACAGAGATGCGCATAACCAATGAAATGCTTCAATCAGACAGTAAGCATACCGTTCATATCGAATCTCCAGAAAAAGGTGAGTACCAAATGTACCTTGATGTGGCAACGGGTTTACTGCCTCCATCCATCAACAGTAAAGCTGTAAATATAACGGTTCAATAGGTTACATGGCGCCACCAATAGCTGCGCCGAAACCAATTGCTATAAAGAAGACCAAGTAGATACCTATAAATATAATGATGAGGATACCCATGTACTGAAAAAATCCTTTCAGGTATCTGAAAGCATCATTGAACAGTTCACTATCACCTGTATGGATTCCTCGCTTGGATATGTTTGCAAACTTCAATAATGCATATATTGGATACACATACAACAATGCGGCAAATATTACAGTACCCACACCGAAAGATGCACCACCCATTGCAATAGTAGAAGCGCCTTCGTTATATACAGAAGCCATTTGAGATAGCGCAGCACCCATCATCAATGCTACAAGTAGCATCAAAGAAAGAATGATGATCATGAAAATGGCAAAGAACTTCATCCATCTGGATGCACCTAATATGAAGTACTTCCCGGTGTCGTTCAGCTTAATGCCGTTTTCTTCTTCGTGTTGCTCTAACAGACTCATGGTATGATTATTTAGTGCTTATAAAAATAATTAATATGCTTTAGCAAACAACACTCTTTGTTTTGACGGCTTACCGGTCAACACACAAGCCCCTTCTTCTTGAACACTGTCAAGAGGTATACAACGTATGGTCGCTTTGGTCATCTCTTTTATCTTATCTTCTGTTTCGGCAGTACCATCCCAATGTGCTGCCACGAAGCCACCCTTGTCATTCAACACAGAAACAAACTGATCCCAACTGTCAACCCTTGTAGTATTCTCGTTTCTGAAAGTCAATGCTTTGTGATACAGATTCATTTGTATATCCTCCAACAACTGCTCTGCCTGCTCCACCACTTTATCCAATGCTATGCTTTCTTTCTCACGCGTATCTCTTCTTGCCACTTCTGCAATATTGTTATCCATATCGCGTGCGCCCAAAGTAATACGTACAGGTACTCCTCTCAACTCGTACTCTGCAAATTTCCAACCCGGACGACGTGTATCATCATCGTCAAACTTCACACGGATACCTTTTGCCTTAAGTTCTTTTACTATCTCTGCGGCTTTATCGTTTATCTTTTGAGTAGTGGCTTCGTCCTTGTTGTATATAGGCACTATCACCACTTGCAACGGTGCTATACGTGGAGGCAGTACCAAACCCTCATCATCACTGTGTGCCATTATCAACGCACCTATCAACCTTGTGGACACACCCCATGATGTAGCCCACACATATTCCATGTTATTGTCCTTATCGGCAAACTTCACGTCAAATGCTTTAGCGAAGTTCTGTCCTAAGAAATGTGATGTGCCTGCTTGCAAAGCTTTACCATCTTGCATCAATGCTTCTATGCAATATGTATCTTCCGCACCTGCAAAGCGTTCACTCTCGGTCTTTACACCTTTTATCACGGGCAATGCCATATACTCCTCAACAAATGTGGCATACACATCCAACATTTGTCTTGTTTCGTCTATCGCTTCTTGTTTGGTGGCGTGAGCGGTATGCCCTTCTTGCCAAAGAAATTCCGCAGTACGCAAAAACAAACGCGTACGCATCTCCCAACGTACCACATTGGCCCATTGGTTCACCAATATCGGAAGATCGCGATACGATTGTATCCAGTTCTTATAACTGTGCCATATGATCGTTTCAGAAGTAGGACGAACGATCAATTCTTCTTCCAACTTAGCTTCCGGATCCACTATCACACCATTACCATTAGGGTCGTTCTTCAAACGATAGTGTGTCACTACTGCACACTCTTTCGCAAAGCCGTCAACGTGTGCCGCCTCTTTACTCAAAAAGCTCTTAGGTATGAATATGGGGAAGTATGCGTTCTGATGACCTGTCTCTTTGAACATTCTGTCCAATTGGTCGCGCATGTTCTCCCACAATGCGAAACCATATGGTTTGATGACCATGCATCCTCTCACTGCCGAATATTCGGCCAATCCACCTTTTATTACAAGGTCGTTATACCACTGTGCGTAATCCTGTTTACGTGATGTTAAAATATTGCTCATATCCTTTCCGGCATGCTTTTCGTAGCGTTAATAAATTGGTCGGGTTGGGCAAATGTAGTAATTTACATAACGAGTTTTAATGCTAAACATTAAGAAAATGAAACGTATTCTTTTATTTGGAGGCCTACTGCTGATGATAGCGAGTGTAGATGCATACGGACAGAAAAATAAAAAAACGTATGATGACATCTATTATACGGCAGACGAGGCGCAAGAAGACGCTGACGCACTTGCCGAAAAGCAAAAAGCTCGCGAAGAGGCAAGAAGAAAAAAAGCTGCAGAGCAACAGCAGCAAGACGATGAGTATTATGCCGACGATGAAGAATACATAGACTACGACGACGATTATTACGAATACACCAATCGCATTACCCGCTTCAACGGACCATACTACGGTGGTAGCTACTGGGCTTACGATCCATTCTGGTACAACTCTTGGGGTTGGGGATATCGCCCGGGATGGAGCATGTCTTTCGGATATGGTTCTTATTGGGGTCCATCTTGGGGATGGGGTTACAACAGCTGGGGCTGGGGTTATCCCGGATATTATAACGCTTGGTACGGCCCATACTATGGAGGTTACTACGGCGGCGGCTGGGGAGGCGGTTACTACAATGGCTTCTATGATGGCTACCACGCAGGAGCTTACAGCAACAACTATCGCAATGTCAGTTACGGACCACGCTCAAGCCTCAACAGATACCCGGGCAGTCTACGTGCATCATCAGGCACAAGACTTAAAGGGACAACAAACTCTGTACCTTCAAGAGGCACCAGGGGTCAATTGAAATCCCCAGGCAACACTTCATACCCAAGCAGAGGTGTAAGAAGAGAAATGCCTACTACAAATACTTATAACTCTCGTACGAATGTTCCCGAAAGGAATACATCTTCTCCAAGCAGAAGTTATTCCAATCCAAGTAGGGGCAGCACACCGAGCAGAAGCTATACACCAAGCAGAGGTACTACTCCTACAAGAAGCACAACTCCGACAAGAAGCTACTCCACACCAAGTAGGAGCAGCGCACCTAGCAGAAGTTACTCTGCACCGAGTGCACCAAGTAGAAGCAGCACTCCTTCAAGAAGCTATACACCGAGCAGCGCACCAAGCAGAAGTTATTCTTCACCTAGCAGTGGTGGTAGAAGCAGCGGCGGTAGTGGTGGAGCCACAAGACGCAGATAATATTCCTTTATTATATTGTTAAAATACCCGCAATTGTTAAATGGCGGGTATTTTTTTTAACAGGCATGTAGGCGTTGTTTTTCGGATATTTGTTAAACGATAAAAGACACTGTTTGTCTAAAACAAAAAGCTTATGAGCATGCGTATAACCAACTTCCTGATATTGTTGTTGAGTGCCTCGGCAAGTAGTTTATTGGCAACTGCACAAAACGAAGCGGACGCACTTAGATTCTCAACTCTTATGCCTCAAGGTACGGCCCGCTCAATGGGTTACGGTAGTGCCGTGGGTGCTGTGGGTGGCGATTTTACATCTATTGGTGTAAACCCTGGAGGTATAGGTGTGTATCGTAACGGTGAGTTCACCATTACACCCTCGTTGAAACTGAATAGCAGCAACAGCACATATACCGGTAATGCGACTGCGGATAACATCACAAGGTTCAACATCAACAACCTTGGTTTGGTGTTTACCAACGCAGCTAAAGGTAGAAGTTATAAGACAAGTAAATGGAAAGCCGTATCGTTCGGTATAGGCATAAGCAGATCGGCTGATTTCAGCAACAATTATAAGTACAGTGGATACAACGACTCTTCATCTGCAAGCGAAGTATTCTTGGTGAATGCCATCAAAAATCCCAACGAATACGAGAACACGGCAACATTTGCAGGCCTTGGATACGAGAGCTATTTGATTGATTACGATCAAAACGTGGGATACTTCAAATTGGCCAACCACCGTACAGGACTCAATCAACAAAAATCCATTGAAGAAAAAGGTGGCATTAATGACATCAACTTTTCTTTCGGTGGCAACTATGAAGAAAAATTGTTCATAGGCGCTACCGTAGGCATACCTACTTTAAGATATTTGCGCGAGGTGACTCTTCGAGAAGAAGATGCGACAAGCGACCCGACAAACAACTTCGACTATTTTGAATACAAAGAAAAACTGAAAGTAACGGGTACGGGTATCAACTTGAAACTTGGCTTCATTTACAACTTCAATAAGTACATACGCGGTGGTGTGGCATTCCATACACCTACCTTCTATAGCATGAACGACATACAGGATAGGAGTGTGATCAGCAATACAGAAACGTACAAAGCTGACCTTGGTGACTATTCAGGTCCTACTACTTTGGTGGAAGCACCAACCAATGAATACAGATACAGTATGATCTCTCCTTGGAGAGGTGTGGTAAGCGCGGCAGGTATTATCGGCAAGCATGGATTTGTGAGTGTTGATTATGAATATGTCAACTATGCATCCACAAGATATTACTTTGATGCCGCTAACGACTATTTTGAAAGCGAAGTGAACGACAGTATCAAAAACATGTACAAAGGAGCTTATAATCTACGTGTAGGTGGTGAGGCAAGGTTCGACATTGTGATGGTTCGTTTGGGATTCGGATACTATGGTAATCCGTACCAAGACGCAACCATGGGTTCTGCAACGCTTAGCTACAGCGGTGGTGTCGGTGTAAGGTTCGACAATATATTCATCGACCTTGGTTTCGTTCACAGCGAATCAACTCGTAAGGAACAACCATATTCATTGGCGTACGACCAGCCTATCGGCAACATTTGGGTGCCGAAAGCTGAAATAAAGAACAGCATGAACAATGCTGCATTGACATTTGGGGTAAAATTCTAAATAATAATTGCTCAACGTTTACCTAAGAAAGCTTCCTATTTGGAGGCTTTCTTGCTTATTGCCACAAAAGACTTCTTCAATGAGAAGATGTGGAGAAATACCGCAACGGGCATAAACACACCTGCTATGTATATGAAAGGCGGTTCTGTAAATTCCAAACTGATGGGTGTAACATCATAGCCCCAAACCTCAGGCTTGAATGCCAGTGTAAGAAATATGCCTACTATGTTAGTAAGGAGTATGATACTTAAGATATTCCATACAATGATCTCAAAATGGCCCAATATCTTCCGCTTGTAAACCAAATATGCAATAATAGGAGCGGTAAGCCCGGCTACAATATCAAAATTGTTCCCCTCAAACGTTATCTGTTCAGGACCGATACCGCGATAATACAACCCAAGTATCAGCAACTCAACAAATATCCTGAACGACTGTATATAAACCGTTAGCTCGATAGGGAATGCATTGATAATCTCTTTGAACCTTTTAGCATTGAAGAACCAAAAGATGATGATAAAAGCAGGTAATATCACAAACTGTGGCAACCTAGGTGGAAGTTCGAATGTTGCAATCACTCCTGACTTTCCGATGATGAATAAATACACCACCCATAGTGACACAAGTAATGTATACCCCCTAAGAAACTTCTTTTTCCGCTCAACGGAATACCCTGCATTATCACATGCTTTAGCAAATGCCAAACCTATAACAAACAGAATTACAACCAGTAAAATATAATGACCTGTTTCAAGCATTAGGTATGATTTGGGCAACATTTAAAGATATAAAAGAAGCATATACAAACTGCACACCTGTGTATAAGTACCACTGCGGCGATATTGATAATTTATTTTCTTTGCATTAAAAGGAAGAAGAGACACATGGCCAACGAGAATGTACGTTACGACGAGGATAGTATTAAGTCGCTGGACTGGCGTGAGCATATACGCCTGCGCCCCGGTATGTATATCGGTAAACTGGGCGATGGTTCCAGTCCCGACGATGGTATATACATACTGCTGAAAGAAGTACTGGATAACTGTATAGACGAATACACCATGGGCTTCGGTAAGCGTGTGGAGATAACCGTGTCTGACGGAGCCGTTACCATACGCGACTATGGGCGTGGCATCCCGTTGGGTAAAGTTGTGGATGTGGTGAGCAAGATAAACACCGGTGCCAAATACGACAGTAAAGCATTCCAAAAGTCGGTAGGTCTTAACGGTGTTGGTACAAAAGCTGTGAATGCGTTGAGCAACTACTTTAAAGTGGCGGCTTTTCGTGAGGGCAAAATGAAAGAAGCCGAGTTTGAGCGTGGCGTACTCACCAAAGAACACAAAGAAGTATCAACAAGCGAAGACAACGGAACGCTTGTAACATTCATACCGGACGATACGGTCTTCAAGAACTACCATTACCTGAACGACTATATCGAAAATCAGATATGGAACTATTGCTACCTGAATGCAGGACTGCAAATAAAATTCAACAACAGGGTTTACGTTTCCAAGAATGGCTTGTTGGACCTTTTGGAAAATAAGACCACTAAGGATAGCAACCGTTACCCCATCATCCACCTAAAAGGTGAAGACATTGAAGTGGCCTTGACCCATACCAACGACTATGGTGAGGATATACAGTCCTTCGTGAACGGGCAATACACCACACAAGGCGGTACGCATCAGGCGGCATTTCGTGAGGCATTTGTAAAAGTGATACGCGACTTCTACAACAAAAGCTACGATGCCACAGATGTACGCCAAAGCATATGTGCAGCCATATCCGTAAGGGTGCAAGAGCCTGTGTTCGAATCGCAAACCAAAACAAAACTCGGTTCACAATACACATACGAAGGCGGCCCTTCTATGAAATCCTTCGTACTGGATTTCCTTGCCAAAGAGTTGGACAACTTCCTACATAAGAACAGCAGTGTGGCCGATGCCATCAAAAAACGCATCGAGCAAAGTGAGCGCGAGCGTAAAGAGCTGTCAGGCATACGTAAGCTGGCCAACGAACGCGCCAAAAAGGCCAACCTCCACAACAAAAAGCTGCGCGACTGCCGTATACACCTCAACGAAGAGCCACCAAACAAAAACAAAGAAGAGTATATACACAAGCAAAACGAAAGCACCATATTCATTACCGAGGGTGACTCTGCAAGCGGAAGCATCACCAAAAGTCGTGATGTGGAAACACAAGCAGTATTCAGCCTTAGAGGTAAGCCACTTAACTGCTTTGGCATGACCAAGAAGGTGGTGTATCAGAACGAGGAGTTCAACCTACTGCAACACGCACTGAATATAGAAGAAGGGTTGGATGGATTGCGCTACAACAACATCATTATCGCTACGGATGCCGATGTGGATGGCATGCACATACGCCTGCTTATCATGACCTTCTTCCTGCAATTCTTCCCCGACCTTGTGAAAGGTGGGCATGTGTACATATTGCAAACACCGCTGTTCCGTGTGCGCAACAAGCAGAAGACCATATACTGCTACAACGATGAAGAGCGTAGAAACGCGATAGCCGAGTTAGGTAGCAAACCTGAAATAACACGATTCAAAGGTCTGGGCGAGATCAGCCCCGATGAGTTTGCACAGTTCATAGGTGATGACATGCGTAAAGAGCCTGTATTATTGGGCAAGGATGCTCAAATACAAAAACTGCTGAACTACTACATGGGCAAAAACACTCCCGAAAGACAGAAGAATATTATCGAGAATCTGCGTGTTGAGAAAGACCTTGCCGAAGAAGTAGGCAAAACAGGATAAGCAATGAAAACACATGTACTCATATCACTATTGCTTATCAGTCTTTCAACATCTGCACAATACAGTATCGACATCACTCCGATCGATAGTAATATCTATCTATACACATCATATGGAGATGTGGACAATTACAAAAAGATAGATGCCAACGCCGTTGTGGTGATATCAGGCAACGACGCATTGCTGTTTGACACTCCTTGGGATAATGCACAAGCCACACAAATTATAGCATTCATTCAAGACAGCCTTAAGAAGAACATCCTACTATCCATCATCACACATGCTCATGTGGACAGGATAGGCAGTATAGATGCGCTACACAAAAACAACATCCCTACTTTCGGGTATTACCGCACAGCAGAGGAAGCACCGAAACATGGACACACAAAGCCTGAATATTTGTTTTACGCAATAGATACCAATTTCCGTTGCGGCAGTCTAGACATTGTAGCATATTATCCCGGTGCAGGGCATACGGTGGATAACATCGTGCTATATGTACCACACAAAAAGTTCCTATATGGAGGCTGCTTCATAAAAAGCGGGTACAGCCAAACAATAGGCAACATAGCCGATGCGGATGTTGCGGCATGGCCCGAAAGCGTGAAGAAAATGCAACAACGTTTCACCAACACAGGCATCGAGACCGTAATACCCGGACACGGCAGTTGGAAGTCAGCCAATGCCATAGAAAACACACTGCGCCTATTAGAAGACAAGAAAGAACGAGGCTACTGACCTTTCAACTCTTAAACAATAGCTAACACAAACATTTCAGCATTATATACTGTCTTACAGTTTTGTAAACTATATTCGAAACATGGAATCAACATCATTAGGAATAGGCTCTCGTGTAGAGCACCCTCACTTTGGCAAGGGAGTTATAGTGGACGTATCAAGCGAGCTATATATAATATGGTTCAAGTCGCAGAACGGAACAAAAAGCATCAACAGAGAATTTGACCTGAAAGTATTGGAAGCACAAGAAGCTACCGGAGGTGACGAAGGTATAACCATCACAGACATAGAGCAGGCGCTCGAAAACATATTGGAACGCAAGCTGCACGAAGCGGAGTTGGTGCCAATGGGTAACAAGTGGAACAGTGGCACTTTGATATTGAAACCGGGAGAAGCGGGGCTTCAACCCAAAGAGCTACCGATAGAAACCTTCTTTCATAAAATAGTAATGGTGCGCGACAAGCTCCGTGTGATGGAGCAAAAAATAAATGCGCATAAAGTAATGACAGATGAAGAAAAGGTGGACCTGCAACAGTATATCACAACCATCTATGGGTCACTCACCAGCTTCAACGTATTGTTTAAGGAAAGCCACCATCAGTTCAAGGGTTCGGGAGGGAAGTAGTATTATCCCATAATACTCAACCACTCGTATATTTCGGCCTTGGTTTTGCCAAGCTTCATTTGAAGTTTTTCCAACAGTTCAACTTCTTTGCCGAACTCAACTTGTAGGTCTTCTTCTTTTACATTGGGGTGAGCGGTTTTGATGAGTTCTTTCATCTCAGGCCAGCGCTCGTGAAAATCTTTGGTATCCATGTCCTTTGATTTTAATTACATATAAAATTAAGAAAGCCCCTGTTAAGGGGCTTTTAAAGTTATAATTCATTCTATCTGTTTATCTTATGCGCATTTCACAAGTTCATCAATGTGTTAACTCTGCAATGAGCGAGCTATGCTCAGGATATGATTCAGAAAGTTTGTTTCTGTCTGCCAATTCGAAATCAGCAAAATCAAAACCCGGTGCCACAGTACATCCACACAATGCATATCCACCCTCATGCTCTACTCTTGATGCAAACCAACTACCCGCTTTTATCACCGCTTGAGGAAACTCTCCCGATGCAACATCCTTGCCCAATTTATGTATCACCAATGTGCCTGATTCCTCTATTTCATACACGGTAAGACCGGCACCATCGTAAAAATGCCAAAGCTCGTCAGATGCTATTCTGTGAAATGCGGAAAACTCCCCATACTCCAACAGGAAATATATGCTCGTAGATGTGTTCCTGTCACCTTTGTGTTCATTACTCAGCACACTCTGTGGCAATACCGTTTCTGAGCGATACATCTCCTTAAATGCACCTCCTTCCACATGTGTTTCCAAATTCAATTGCTCCTTCCAATAAGCTGCACTGTATTGTTTTTCCATGCTTCAAAGCTAAAGGTTTTGTTAATGTAAAACCAATGCCTGAGGTTATGGCATGTTTGTTGTTTTACACCTTGTGTAACCAAAAATGCAGGATATGTTAAACAGGATATTATTGACGGCCATAACGATAAGTACATTATTTATCTCCTCCTGCGTGAAGAATGAATATTATACCGTTGAGCCCGACCCTCAAACTCAGGTTCCGCAATACAACTTTGTATTCGACGACAACTTTGACAACAACATCAACAACTGGGCGTTCAGCGACCCCGCCAACTCGGCATATGTCAGCATCGGCAGTAGCCGACTCAAATATTCATACTTACCCCCTACCGATGGTACCAATACAGTTGCTATCAACACAGGAGCAAAACTGCACAGAAACTTTTTGGTGCAAACTCGCATAAAAACAGATTATGCGATGGGTATCACTTTCGGTGTGTCTGACAACAACTACGGTTTCTCGTTTTTCATAGACAACGAAGGATACTTCGCGCTATACAAAGAAGGGGATGCCAAAACAGCAGTACAAACCATACTTGACTGGCAATACAGTGAGGCCATCTACAAAGAAGGATGGAACGACTTGGAACTGGAACAAGTGGGCAACGACTGGATGGGATACGTGAACGGAGTGAAGGTGTTTCAAGTTCCTTCACAATACCTTGCGGGCGATAAGATAGGATACATCGTATTGGCCGGAACGACAGGATATGCCGATTATCTTACCGTACAATGGTGATAATATCAGTATATTGGTGTCGGTAAAAATGTGAAATGAGCACTATTAACGACGAACAAGGCAAACCCAAAATATCCAAAGAGGAACGGTACTTCCTCGAAGGGCCACACTCCCGCTGGACGGAATTCAAATTCATCATCAAGGTAATGCGTGAGTTCATACGAGGCTATCGTAAGCTGCACTTCGTAGGGCCTTCGGTGACGGTTTTCGGCTCAGCACGTTTCGATGAAGATCACGAGTATTACAAATTGGCTCGTGAAGTGGGCAAAGAGATAGTGAAGTTGGGCTTCAACGTGATGACAGGCGGCGGACCCGGTATAATGGAAGCCGCCAACCGTGGTGCACAAGACGCAGGTGGTCGTTCATTGGGTTGCAACATCATACTACCTCACGAACAAATGCCAAACGGCTACTTGGACAAGTGGGTAAGCATGGACCTGTTCTTCGTAAGAAAAGTGCTTCTGACCAAATACTCATACGCATTTGTGGTATTGCCGGGCGGCTACGGTACAATGGACGAATTGTTCGAATCACTCACGCTGATACAAACAGGTAAAATTGAGAAATTCCCGATAGTGCTGATGGTAAAAGAATACCACAAAGAACTGTACGACCACATACAAGAAATGGTGAAGAACAAAACCATCAGCCCGCAAGATGTCGAACTGTTTCTATTCACAGACTCCATACAAGAAGCGATGGAACATATTGAGAAGCATGCCATTCATGGATTTGGCCTCACCAAGCGCAGAGTAATAAAACCGATGTCGATTTTCGGGGAAAAGTAAGACGACTATCCATACTTGATGATTATTCCCTCAAGCACATTGATGATGTCAGTACACTTATTGTTGAGCTGTTGCAGCATATCGTAATGGTCGCTCAATTTAATGACATTAATGGGCGGTTGCTCCTCATTGAACAAATTGAATATCGCCATGCTGATAACATTGTCGCCATCGGAAGCCACACCACGCATTTCTGTAAGAATGGAATTGAGTGCCGTCAACTCTCTTCTGTTTCTCAACCCCTTAATAGCATCGGATAGCAACTCAGTAAACTTCACAAGGTCGTTGGCTATCTCTTTGGTGGTATCATCTATAGGAACTATGTCGAAGTAGTACATCTGCTTGGCTGTACCCCAAACAAAATCGGCAATATCGTCCAGCGACGAAGCCATATAGTGTATATCCTCCCTATCGAAAGGTGTGATGAAATTTTTGCCCAACTCCACAAACAGTCTGTGCGTCAATGCGTCGTTCTCTTGCTCCAACTTTTCTATGCGATCCAACAAGCCTTTACGGGCATCTTTGTCGTCGGTATTCATCGTCTCGAAGAAAAGCTGCCCCAACTTCCTCAAATTGTCATCCGCCTCCTCAAAAAGTGAGAAAAACTTGTTCCCCGAAGGTGTGAATAGCTTGTCTAACGCATTCATTACTATGCTTTGCAACAAATCTAAACCCTACATCCGTACATCGGCAACCAATAGGCCGGACTTAACTTTAAGATAATGCTGCATCCAATTATCTTGAGACTTAGTAAAAAAAACTGTAATTTTGGCGACAAAATTCAACAATACACGGTTTCGACATGAGTAATGCAAAATTGAGCATCGTTAAGTTCGCCTCCAAAGGAAAAGACAGCTTTCATGATGCAGTGAAGAAAAGAGTCGAGGACTACTTCAAAACCAACAACTTATCTAAACTTTACACGCCCAAAATGGTGGTAAAGACCTTTGCCATGTTGGCGATGTACTTTGTGCCGTTTGCGCTTATAGTTACAGGCGTTGCGTCTGTCAATCTGTTGCTTTTTTATGGAGCATGGATGTTGATGGGTGTCGGTATCGCAGGTATCGGCACATCGGTGATGCACGACTCCAACCATGGCGCTTACTCCAACAATAAGTATGTAAACCGTGCTTTGGGTGGCCTGCTCAATGTATTGGGTGGATATTCTCGCAACTGGAGGATTCAGCACAACATATTGCACCATACATATACCAATGTTGACGGTCTTGATGAAGACATCGATGCAGGCATCTTGCTTCGCATGTCTCCCAATGCAAGACATATCGGTATGCACAGATATCAGCACATATACGCTTGGCTCCTGTATGGTATCATGAACATCTGGTGGGTAACCGCAAAAGACTACAAGTGCTTGATAAAATACGGTAAGAACGGCCTTTTGAAAAAAGAGAAGCTTTCCCTTACAACAGCACTAATAGAATTGACCTTTTTCAAAATAATGTACTTCGGTGTTACCCTTGTCCTACCATTGTTCTTTGCCAATGTACCTTGGTACCATGTGGTATTGGGCTTTGTGACTATGCACCTTGTGGGCGGCTTGCTTTTGGCATGTATCTTCCAGTTGGCACACGTTATGGACACATCAGAATACAACGTACCTGATGATGGACAAAAAATGGGCAACAGTTGGGCTATTCACCAGTTGTTGAACACTGCCAACTTTGCACCGAACAATAAACTGCTTTCTTGGTATATCGGCGGTCTAAACTATCAAATTGAACACCACCTGTTCCCACAGATATGTCACGTACATTATCCTCAGCTATCCAAGATAGTTTCGGAAGTGGCTAAGGAATACAACATTCCTTACAATGTGCAACCTACATTCCGTAAAGCATTAAGTACACACGCTCAAATGCTGAAATCATTGGGCAGGCCTCAGGCGGCATAATTGCCATATCCTCATTTTTTTAATAACTTTCATATGTATCAAGTCAGGTACTATGAAAAAGTTATTACTCGTATCAGCGATTGCTGTCTCTTATTGCGCATCTTCATTTGCGCAAACCAATATCATATCCACCAACACCACCGCTTTGCAGGTGATGAAGGGGAACTACGACCCTGCAATTTACAAAGCGACAACGGTCATCAGTAAGCCTGCCGATATCATCAACGGTATCAAGGCCGAAGTATCTCCCGATACACTGCAATCCTTGTTGGAAGAGATGCAGCAGTTTGAGAACAGGAACACCATCTCTGACACCACGTCTCCAACAAAAGGTATAGGTGCTGCTCGCAGATGGGTATATGGCAAGTTTCAGCAGTACAGTTCAAGAAATGATAATAGACTTATACCGTCTTACCTGCAATTCGACGATGTGGTAACACGATGTAACAACTTGAATGCACAGATGCGCAACATATTCTGTGTATTGCCGGGTACTGATACAAGCGAGAAAGATGTTGTGTTTGTGGAAGGGCATATCGACAGCCGCTGCGAAGATGTATGTAGCGACTCCTGTTTGGCACAAGGCATGGAAGACAATGCCAGTGGCACAGCTCTTGTAATAGAGTTGGCACGTGTAATGAGCAAATACAGCTACAAACGCACCATAGTGTTTGTTATAACCATAGGCGAGGAACAAGGACTTTTGGGAGCACGTGCATTTGCCAAATATTGCATACAAGAAGGCATCAAAGTTCGAGGTGTGCTGAACAATGACGTGGTAGGTGGTATCATTTGTGGTGAATCCGCTTCTCAACCGGGATGTATGGGTGCAGGAACAATTGACAGCCTCAACTTGCGCTTGTTCTCCGACAACGGGTTCAACTCGGCACACAAGCAGCTTGCACGTTTTACCAAATTGGAGTACAAAGAGAATCTATTACCGTCTACAGGTATACCGATGAACATCAACATAATGACGCCGATAGACCGTACAGGTCGCGGTGGGGATCATCAACCATTCTCGGACAACGGTTTTACCGCCATACGTTTCTGTGCTGCCAATGAGCATGGTAATGCCGATGTGACCAACCCCAACTACAAAGACAGGCAACACACATCAGGAGATATATTGGGCGTGGATACCGACACCGATATGCAGATAGACAGTTTCTTTGTCAACTTCAACTATCTGTCGAGACTGGCTGTGATAAATGGCAACGCACTCGCTGCCATGGCTGTTGGGCCTCGCACTCCCGACTTCGACGCAGTGACCATTGACGGGCAAGACGGTATGAATGTGTACATGACCACCGAAAAGCAATACCAACACTATCGTGTGGCCATTCGTAAGTTCGATAACGATTGGGATTCGGTGTACACCATCACCAACAACGATCACGGATACATACATCTGCCTAAATCAACCACCTATTTCATTAGTGTGGCATCTGTGGACAATGAGAATATAGAAAGTGTATTCTCCAACGAGAAAACAGTACGTACGGGTATCAAAGATCAAACCAAGCTGTCACAAAAGGTGGAGCTGCTGCAAAACCATCCCAATCCATTTGATGGGGAGACTTATATCTCCATGTTGGCCAACGAAGATATGGTGGGAAAACAAGCCATTGTGGTGATAACAGATATCAGTGGCAAGGTTTTGGAGAAGTTGAATGTAACACTGAAGCAAGGAATGAACGAAGTGTTGTACAAACACGGCTATAATGTTGTTGGCACCTACACTTATACTTTGATGGTAGACGGACAGCCAACACAGAGCAAGAGAATGGTGTTTGCGAATTAAAACTTATAATTCCACCCAACCCTGAATACTTGGGTTTCGTAATAGTCGTTACTTACAAAACGGAAGCCGTCACCTTGTATCTCTTGTTTTATCCTGAGTGTATTGGCGATGTCCGTTGCATTGACAAACAGTTCCCCTTTACCTTTTTGTATGCTCTTTTTAAGCCCTGCATCTATCGAGAAACGATCTCCTATCCTACCCTGCGGAATGATGTCGGGCGCAAGGTATATGGCGGTCAACTGAGCTTCAATACCCTTGGGTAGATTCAAATACCCGTTCAACTTCACATTACCCGAATATATCTCCTGTTTCTGCGCGTTATACAATTGAGGTGTTGGATAAAGATTAACGACACTGAATGCTTCAATCACATTCTTATATCCTAGCAGGTTCAAATCAAATCGGACATGGTCGTTGAGTTTTTGTGCAAATACAATTTCCACTCCCGAGTTAAAACTTCTTCCTGCATTTTGGAAAACATTGTAGATAAGATAGCTGCCCGGTGTGGTGCTTGCTATGCGAGTGATGGTTCCGTCTATTATCTTATGATACACTGCTGTATACAAGTATCCCTTATCCCAACTCGTTTTGTATCCTGCTTCCAACGAAATGACATATTGCGGCTGCAATGAAGGATTACCCACCTTAATGATCTCCGCGTCGTCGTATTTGGGGAAGATGCGTATATCCACCTCATTAGGTCTATCCACCCTTCTTGTAAAGAAGAACGATATTCTGTTTCTATTGTTAAGTTTATAGGTAAGTCTCAAATTCGGGAATGGCTGCAAGTAATCATACCCATCGCTCTTGTAGGTATTGTGATTGGGATTTACATCGTACCTGATATTGGCATATTCACCACGCAATCCTGCCTCTACTTCAAACTTATTGCTTTCATACACATAGGTTAAATAAAGAGCCGATACGGTTTCGTTGTACTTGGCATAGCCACCTGCATTTGAATCCAGTGGAGAATTCAGGCCCGGTATAAAACGCATATTGATGGGTATCTCCCTGCGACGAAACTTTCCACCTGCCTCTATACGCCCATGCTTCAACGGTTGTACATAGTCAAGTGTGGCATCACCCACATGCTCATCCGATATCAGGATAAACGAATCCAACCCTGTATATGAAGGGTAAATGTTGGTGAAATAATATTGCTCATCTTCCCGATGAAACGTATAGTTGAAATTGAAGTTAAGCATCCTACCCGGTTGCGCGAATTGATGTCGCCAGTTTCCATAAGCCGTTATGGTCGTCTTCACCTCATCTTCCAAAAACTGCCAAAGCCTTAACCTTGTATCTAGATTTTGATTGAAGAACGGCTCATCTCCTCTATCCAATATTCCTTCTCTACTGTAAAATCCTGATACTGTGAATGTATTGGCTTTGTTTGCGTACCAGTCCATACCCGCCCTTCCGGTGATGAGGTTTGTGGTGCGGTTGCGCTTTGTTTGCTGTTTGATAACCGTACCGTCATCATAATACCTATCCACAAACTCGTTTTTGTTCAGCGACTTCTTATATAGGTCGTCTGCTTGCACAAACAGATTTATCTTCTTCTTTCTATAATTCAGCGACAATGAAGGATTGAGCTTTGGTGTTGCCTGGTATTGAGGACGAATGGTTGGATAGTTCTCTTTCTTTATCCAAAGGGCTCCTACACCCACGGCCATCCCCGCCTTTCCACTCAAACCTTCTTGAGACTCTTTTTTGAATACAATATTGATGATACCGGCATTACCATTGGCATCATACTTTGCAGAAGGGTTATTTATCACCTCTATCTTTTCAATGGCGGAGGCGGGAATATTGTCCAACCCCGACTGATTGCCGAAACCCGTCAATGCGGTTTGCTTACCATCCACCAATACAATTACTTTATCACTTCCACGCAACTGCACCTTACCGTCTTGTCCTGCCGTGATACCGGGTATATTCTTCATCGCATCCAACACAGAGCCCCCGGCTTGGCTTGCATTGTCCGATACGTTGAAGGTTTTCTTATCCAAGCCTCCGGTAACAGCATCTCTTTTTTCAGTTATGGTTGCTTCCTCCAACAAATTGGTTTCAGGTGTGAGCACGATTCCTCCGACATCGAGATACTGACTCAGCCGTCCCACCAATATGGGTTGATACTTCACTTTAAAACTCAAGTATGAAACTTTAAGCAGGTAATTGCCTTGTCCTACCCCTTCTATGGAGAAGCGGCCTTCTTCGTCACTGACCGTACCTATTACAAAAGAAGTATCCGCTGTGTTGTATATGGCAACGTTCACATAAGGCAATGCAGTTTGTTTATCATCTATTATGTGCCCTGATAAGGTTACCTTGTCGGACTGTGCGAATGACCCGTAGCTGTTGAAAAGAAATAATACTAATCCCGATAATACTCTAAAGAATTTCATTAATTGCTGCTTCAATTACGTCATCAATACCTAGTTGTAGGTTGGCGTTATTCACCAAAACGCGCTTGTCGGGAGGCAGACCGTTTTCAAAATTATTTCCAAAGATATCCAAGGTTTGTGTTATAGAAAACCTATAAGTCCATCCATTCGGCAGTTGCCCACCGTTCGGCAATCCGAAACCACCGCCTGTGGTATCTCCTATCACCACCATATTATCTATCGCTTTTGCCATCAGCGAGAAGAACGAACCCGAACTGTATGTACCCCTATCTGTCAAAACCACGACTTTCTTGGTATAGCGAATGGACTGGGAAGGACTTAAACGAGACTCCTTCAACTCGCCGAAATCATTATGTCCTTCACCTACTTTACCGCGTGATGTGTACACGAACTCTTGCTTACTGATAAATCGGCTCAGAATGCTGTAAGCATCGAATATAGCACCACCACCGTTTTGCCTGATGTCGAATATCAAGCCCTTAGTATCCTTGTACTTATCCAATATATAGTCGAGCTGCACATCATCCACACTTCCTGGGAATGAGGGAAAGCGTACATAACCCACTTGCTTGTTCTTCAAAAAATTGTGTTGAAACGGACCTGTAATGGTGCGGTCCGTACCGAGATAATTTTCCAACACCACACGTTCATCAATATTCTCAGGGCCAAGCAGGTCGATATCAAACACGGAAATATTGAAAGGAGATATAAGGTTGGTATGTCCGTCTCTCAATTCATCAAGCATGGCTCCCATCACGTTGAAGAGCGAATCCTCACTCATACCGTCATATACTCTTGGCGAATACTTTGTTCGCATGGCATTCCAATCCACGCCTTTGTAAGAGAAGTACGCGTAACGTTTATCCATCTGCTCCCACAGATAGTCAAAGTTCTCACGCGCATTAGTCGAATCACCCTTTTTCTTGAATATGATTTTCTCACAAGAAGACAAAAACAAAGTCAGCGCAAAAACCGCCATCCATCTTTTGGTACTCATCTGTATTTGTTTTTATTCAGGTGAAACAATAATGACATCTCAACTATGTGGTTAGCCATTTCAAATCGATTGAACGACTTGCCTGCTTTATATGCATCCCATATGTAAGACACACGCCACATATTACCGTTATGCATTTGATTGGTGTACGACAATTCAGAGCTGAATCTCAATCCCGAGAACACTTTATATTCATATTCTTGAAACAATGGTATCTCTCCGATGCTCTCGTTAGCTATGTAGGCATACCCGTTGCGCAACACATTGTTCATCACAGGTACGTTCAATTGATAAGATATCAACTGTACTCGTGGATGCAATTTGTATTTGATGAACAACAATTTCTTTTGCACCGTTTCGGTACGCTCAAACACTCTGGTAACCTTGCCCGAAAGAAAGAATGTGTTGAACATTTCGTAACCGAAAGCTGCATTGAGCAAGTCACCGTTGATACGTGTATCGAAATTAGCATCGAACATACCACCCAACTTGAAGTTCCACTTATCGTTGGAGATACTGTTTAGTTGGTACAATCTGTAATAATTGAGCGAAAGCATAAACACAGATGCGGAAGACTTCACGTCTATACCTTCCTTGCGTTTATATCCGACATTACCCATATTGTATCGTGCAGTGAACTTCACTTCTCGCGCATCATCCATCTTCAAGAACCCCATGGACAGGTTGAACAATGCGCCCTTGTAGGTAATGGGAGAAGTGGCGAAATCACGAACCGAAGCACGGTTGAAACCCATAGCCGTTTGGAAATACTTGGGTCTACTCTTACGGATCTGCTTTGGGGTGGGTGTCTCATCCTGTGCGAAGACTGACGATGAACACATCGACAGCAAAACACCCAACAGTACGGTATAAAAAAATTTAGAGCTATCCATTATTGTGATAATGATGATAGCTCTAAGTTAAGTTTCTTAAAGATATTTTATGCAGTGGCTGCCTGCTCGGCTTCCCAATCTCTGCGGCCTTCACCGGCAATTACATGCTTTTCGCTGTGGTAAGAAGAGCGTACCAATGGTCCGCTTTCCACATAGTCGAAGCCCATTTTGTATCCTTCTTCACGATAGAATGCAAATTCGTCAGGATGTACAAAACGATCGACCGGTAAGTGCTTCGGAGTAGGTTGTAGATATTGTCCTAATGTTAAAACATCGCAACCGTTGTCTACAAGGTCTTGCATGGTTTGCAATACTTCCTCTTTCTCTTCGCCAAGTCCAAGCATCACACCGCTCTTCGTACGCATGCCACCGTCTTTCAATCGGCGTATCACCTCCATACTACGATGGTATTTGGCTTGTATACGTACTCGACGCGTCAATCTCTCTACCGTCTCCACGTTGTGCGACACCACCTCAGGTGCAACTTCTATCACTCGCTCCAAGTTCTCCCACTGACCTTTGAAGTCAGGTATCAATGTCTCAAGTGTAGTATCAGGATTAAGTGCGCGTACTGCTTTTATGGTATTGGCCCATATAATGGAACCTCCGTCTTTCAATTCGTCACGGTCAACAGATGTGATAACCGCGTGTTTCACCTTCATCAGATGTATGGCTTCCGCCACACGTTGCGGCTCATCCCAATCAACAGGTTCGGGACGTCCGGTAGCTACAGCACAAAATCCGCATGAGCGCGTACAGATATTACCCAATATCATGAATGTGGCTGTACCTGCTCCCCAACACTCACCCATGTTCGGGCAATTGCCACTCTCACAAATGGTGTGTAGCTTATGCGTGTTCACAAGGCCACGTACATGACGATAACCTTCACCTATCGGTAGCTTCACGCGCAACCAATCAGGTTTTTTGGTACGCTTTTCGGCCTGTAATTGTTGTTGATTGTTAATTACGGGTAATTCTCGCATATCATGCAAAGATACATCATTTAGCACCAATAGTGCGACTAACGACGGCTACTGCGCTTTTTGTCGGCCCAACGCTTACCGGCCTGAATGGACACATATGCGTTTACGAAATACGGCACATGATTCTGGTTGGCCATAAGCTCTATGGCACGGGTATAAAACTCGGCACTGACGCCTGTTTCGATGGCCAATTTGGTAGTTTTGGTGGCTGCAAAATCGAAATGCAAACCCGTTTTGAAGTGTACCCCCGGTACTATCTTCAATTCACCAATGCCTTTTGTGAAACCTGCGCTCCCCACTATCGCTGCGGAGTCGATATTCGGAGATAATATCACCTTTGTAGAGTCTGTATAACGAACAGTTTCCCTTGTCAATGGGCCACCTGCTTTTGAATAATATGCCTCGTAATAATATGGCTTTTCAAGACCCAATGATATACCACCCATGTATACCCAATGTATTGATACGGAACCCGGATCGGGCTTGCCGGCTATCATCTTACGACGGCCATATCCGAATTTCAGTGTATAAAAGTTGTTGATCTTTCCGAAGATGAACGGCTTAACATTTTCTGTGGCGGCACCGGTGATGTTGGTACGCTTTGTTTCCTGTGGGTGTTTCTTCTCGGAGAACTCTATCTGAAACAATTTGGTATCATAAAAATAGTCTGTGTTTCTACCCGGGTCTTTGACCGCACCACGGTCAACAAATATCCCCCAGCCGTCCGTATTCACTCTGAAACCGACACTGAATTCCTTCTTTATCGGCTTTGGCCTGGCACGTCTTTTAGCCATGGCTAAAGAGTCTATTTGTGCGCTTGCGGCGGTATCCGTCAGAATAAGAACGACAGGTATTAACAACAAATATTTTAAATGCTTCATTTTCAGCTATTGACAACGCCGTAACTACGGCATATTTAATCTTAAAGTAAGTAAATTTAGCGGAAAATCCGTACATGACTTCGAAAGTTATTTATAAAGGCAATTTGCGAACCGTAGCCACGCATTTACGTTCGGGCAGCGAGGTGGAGACCGATGCGCCCATCGACAACAATGGCAAAGGTGAAAGGTTCTCTCCTACCGACCTGATGGCCACTGCTTTGGCCTCGTGCATGTGTACCATGATGGGTATAGCAGGCAACACCCACAACATAGAAGTACGCGATATAGAATGCGAGGTGGAGAAAATAATGGTCCCCAACCCACGTAGGATAGGCGAAGTAAAAGTGACGCTACATTTTCCCAAGGACTTGATATATACAGACAAGGAAAAAACGATATTGGAACGCACTGCCATGACTTGTCCCGTTTTGGAAAGCATGCACCCCGACTTGAAGAAAACGGTCGAGTTTGATTGGCTATGATTTGAGTAAGCCGATACCGACGGCACACTCCAAACATCTCTTTTGGCTGCAATAGTTGTTGTACAACTGTATCTGCGCTTGTGTTTGTGAGGCATTCGCAGCAGCCCAATTGGCAGAACTGAATATCTTGATGATTCGATTGCTTTCGGCAGGTATTTCGTCCAACAGTTTCAACGCGTCTTCTTTATCATATTGCGTACCCATGTTTTGCGCATAGAGAAACTTAACAGGAGCAACTGTGTTGATGATGATATTCTGTATGGAGGCTTTACCTAACTTTTTCTTCTGCTCTTTTTCCGAAGGTTCATCAAAGCGATAGTGCGTATTCCAATACTCACTTGCTGCAACATCAAACAAGCTTGCTGTTTCTTTATATCCATTTTGCTCTATCACTTTCGAGAACAGATGCACCGACTTGTGTATCAATGCCGCAAACTGTGCGATGCGTATGGTAGGAAAGTTGGCAGGACGTAACCGCATGAACTTCCACAAGTGGGCATCCATGGGTTGCAGCTTATATTTCTTCTTTAGAAAGTTATACTCCGTTTGCAATGCGTTTGGATATACATCTGTAAAATCACCGTCCAACATACCCGCTTGCCCGAATAGTATCGCCTCTACTTGCAACAGGTTGTCCTTATGCTTGGCCAATACTTTCAGCGGAATGGACTTAGCCAATTGCAGAAAAGCGTCGGCATTCACTTTAAATCCAAAATTGGCAGCCATACGCAAGTACAACAGTCCACTCCAATCTCCTGCAGACTCTTCCAACAGTTCCTCCCATCCTGATAACTTATGCTCCCAACGCTCAGCAAGCATACGTGTGAGCAAACTGCTTTTCACTATATCCTTTATCTCTCCCACTCTTTTGGCACAAGGCAAACTCTCTTCTGTATATGACAAGTATTGGTAGGCCTTCAATGTATTTGGCGCGATATGTTTGGCTATGCATAATACAGGAGTATTGGCAGGACCTTCATCAGCGTCGTGCTCATATACCACATGCAGTATCACATTCTTGTAAGCATCGTCATTGTCGTGCTTATGCCTTTTCCAATCGCTGCTTTTGACATGTATCTCCACATGTCCTGCAAGCGTGGTTTTGCCCACTTTTATTTTGGCTTCGAGAAAATCGGGACCCGCATCGATATTGTACCTGCCGGGATGTACCACAGTAATATCCTCACCGTCTGTTGTGGTGAGTGCGGTAGGTTGATAAAGGCTGTATTGCCAAACGGTATGTAGCAATTTTTCCTGCATCAGGTGACGTATGCAGGTTCAAGTTATAAAAATGCCTGCATTTGTTGTTGATAGTTCTGTGCAGCTTTCTTCGCTTTGTCCGAAAAGTCTGTGCCGTTGCCCGCATAAATTACTCCACGCGATACATTGATAAGTATCCCGGCATCGGCATTCATTGCGTTTTTACAAACAGTGGCCACATCACCACCTTGCGCACCTACGCCCGGCACCAAGAAGAAGTGCTTCGGCAGAATTGACCTGACGTGTTGCAATTGCTCTTCGCGAGTGGCACCTATCACAAACATGGTATTCTCAGGAGAGCCCCAGCTAGCCACCGTCTTCAACACTTTTTCGTAGAGCAATTCGTCTCCACACTGTTGCAATTGAAAATCTGAGCTGCCGTTGTTAGAGGTCAAGCCAAGTACGATGGCCCAATGTCCGTCGAACTCCAAAAACGGAGTAACACTGTCCGAACCCATGTACGGAGCTACCGTCACACTGTCGAAGGGATATGTTTTGAAGAATGTCCTGGCATACTGCTCTGCGGTATTGCCTATATCACCACGCTTGGCATCGGCGATGGTGAATATTTCTTTGGGTATGTAATCAAGTGTTTTTTGCAGGCTTTCCCACCCTCTCAATCCTTGTGCTTCGTAAAAGGCGGTATTTATCTTATAAGCGACTGTATAATCCTTGGTCGCATCGATTATCGCCTTGTTGAAAGCAAATACCGGATCGTCCTCGACAGTCAAATGTGCGGGTATCTTATGCGGATCCGTGTCCAAACCGACACATAATACCGACCTCTTTATTTTTATCTGACGGACAAGCTCTGCTCTATTCATGATAGACAAAAGTAATAGCTATTATCGGTACTTTCCTATCTTATCATCTATATACATATCACCCGACTTGCTTCTGTGTAGTTTCATATTCACTATCAGGCTTTCGGCTCCGTTGTCATAAGCCGCGTCTTGCATATCGTCCACCAACTTGATCACCTCTTCATACGTACCCTCTATAACCGTTTCAAATGGGCATACCACATATTTCAATCCCGAGGCTTCTATCTTGGCTATTGCGGCATCAATTGCGCTGTACGCTTGCTCTTTATTCATATGCATCGGCAATATCTGTATCGCCAAGTTCACTTTATGACTCATGGTAGTTCAATTTGGGGCAAAACTAACGGATAGGCATAGCTTATACACCCCTTCTTTAAGATTATTTAAGACGGTATAGACAAAATGTTTTTTGTAGCTACAACAATGCCCCTTATTTTTGTTTTCACTCATTTCACACAGACAAATTCTTATTATGAAATATTTATCATTAGCACTACTATTCATGTTCGGTATGATACTGAACACAAACGCACAAGAACTTAATCTTCCTGCACTTAGCCCAACAGCCAAGATCACACAGCAATTCTCAACTTCGGAGATAGCCATCGATTACAGCCGCCCTTCGGCTCGTGGTCGTAAAATATTCGGCGACCTTGTTCCTTACGGCACTATGTGGCGCACAGGAGCCAACGCTGCCACCAAAATATCCATCGGTGAAGATGCTTACATCGGCGGCAGCTTGATAAAAGCAGGTCAATACTCCTTGTACACCATACCGGGTGCAACTGAGTGGACCATCATCATCAACAAAAGCCTGAAGAACTGGGGTAACTCCAACTACAGCGCCGATGAAGATGTGGCTCGTTTTACAGTAAAGTCTAAGAAGATCAACAATATGATCGAAACGTTCACTATCGGCATCAGCGACATCACTTACAACTCTTGCAACATCGTATTGAAGTGGGAGCACACGAAAGTGATCATCCCTGTTAAAGCAAACAGTGAAGAGCGCATAGCCAAAGAAATTGAGACTGCAGTTGAGCATCCTGCAATACCTTACTACCAAGCGGCCAGATACTATAATACAGTAGATAAAAACTTGGACAAAGCATTGGAGTACATCACCAAAGCTCTTGAGCAGCGCGACGATGCTTTCTGGATGTGGAACCTGAAAGCTCAAATAGCTCAGAAGTTGAACAAGAAAGACATAGCCATAGCAGCAGCACAAAAAGCGATGGATGTATCGAAAGGCAGCTCTTACGAAGCAGAGCAGAAAAAAGCCAACGAGAAGATCATCAACTCATTTAAATAATAAACATTACCAAAACATATTACACCCACAGCAAAAAACTGTGGGTGTCTTATTTTTATCATATCATGAGAAAAGCGACCATAATATTCATACTGTTTCCGTTCCTATCATTCGCACAACAATTGCGTCCGTCCAATTCGGCACAGATATACCACGAGCTGAACCAACTGAAATACTTGACCAATGTATTGTACTTCGCGGCTCACCCCGACGATGAGAATACACGTATGTTGGCCTGGTTGGTGAATGAGAAACACATTCCGACGGCATACTTGTCGTTGACACGTGGCGATGGTGGTCAGAATATTTTGGGACCACACCTCGGTGCTTCACTCGGATTGATAAGAACACACGAGTTGTTGGAAGCACGCAAAATAGACGGCGCACAACAGTTCTTCACAAGAGCAGTGGACTTCGGATATTCAAAGACCGCAGAAGAAACCTTCAACCATTGGGACAATACCCAATTGACAGACGATGCCGTATGGATCATTCGTAAGTTTCGTCCGGATGTTATCATCTGCCGCTTCCCCCCTGACGAACGTGCAGGACATGGGCAACACGCGGCATCGGCAATAATCGCCAAGAGTGCATTCAATGCAGCAGGAGACAACAATATGTTTCCCGAGCATTTTAAATATTATACAAAGTGGCAACCCAAACGAATACTGTTCAACGCATATCGTTTTCGTAGCGCCAATACAACAAGCGATGACCAATTCAAGCAAGATGTAGGTCAATACAATCCACTGTTGGGCATGGGCTATGGAGAGCTTGCAGGCATCAGCCGTAGCATACATCGCAGCCAAGGTGCAGGCACACGCAGTGTACCGGGTGTACAGGCAGAAAACTTTGAATTGGTGGACGGTGCGGACTTAAAAGAATCACTGTTTGACGGTATAGACATATCATGGAATAGAATAAACAGGCAAGACATAGGCAAGAAGATAGATAATATCATTGCCAAGTACGACCTCAAACAACCTGAACTAATCTTACCCGAGCTCATTGCTTTATACAAAGACATCAGCACAGTAGAAGATGAATACTGGAAGAACAGAAAGCTGACCGAAGTAAAGAACTTGATACTACACTGCAGTGGTTTCATGGCGGAAGTATATACCGACAATCCCGAAGCAGTGCGTGGAGAGCAAGTACCACTTACAATTAACTTCATCGCGCGCAGCGGTGCCACTCCTGTAAAAGTATTGAACTACTCAGTGGCAGGTAAAGACACTACTACGGATAAAACATTACCCAACGATGGACTCATTACATACGAAACAAGCATTCTTATTCCTGAGAATACCTATAACACGGAACCATATTGGTTAAGAAGTGCACAGCCCGACGATGCGCACTATCCTGTGCCTGATGAGGAGTACAAAGGAATGCCCAACACGCCTTGCATGTTCAACGCTACTGTAAATATGCAAGTAGGTGATCTGCCACTAACGTTGGATGTACCTGTTTCGTACAAGACACTTGACGCAACACATGGAGATGTGGTGGAACAACTGCGCATTGTACCGGATGTGATATTGAATTTCACATCAGCGTTCTATTTGGCCAAGGCAGACAGATCGTTCACCACAGGTGTGCACATACATGCCAACAAAGCCATGAACAATGTCACATTGAGCGTATACAACGACATGTTGAACCGGGAAGTGAACAACATCAACCTAAAAGAAGGTACAGACACAACCATCATCGTACATTTTGAAGGCCCTTATGTTGCTTCCAAATCAATAGCAGACGCAATAATGTTTGCCGCCATTACCAAACCAGATGGAGAAACATATGGGCAACAACAGATACTCATCAAATACGAGCATCTACCAACATTGCAATTCTTCACAGCGGCATCCTCTAAAATGCTCATCAAAACTTGGGAGTGTAAAGCCAAACGTATAGCCTATATAGAAGGTGCGGGAGACAATGTGAGTGAAGTATTACGCTTTGCAGGCCTTGAAGTAGACATACTCAAACCCGCAGACATCACACTAAAGAACTTACAACAATACGATGCGGTAATGGTGGGTATCAGAGCCATCAATACAGTTGACGAAGCACCCATATTCATGCCGATACTGCTTGAGTACACTAAGAACGGCGGTACACTTGTGATGCAATACAACACATCGCACCGATTGAAGACAGAAGATATCGGACCATATCCGCTAAGTCTCTCCAGAGATAGAGTGACCGAAGAAATGGCAAGAGTAGCACTGTTGAACCGTGAGCATAGGTTGATGACCTACCCCAACAAAATAAATGAGCTTGACTTTGCCAATTGGGTACAAGAGCGTGGATTGTATTTTGCCGACAAATGGGACGAGCACTACACGCCACTCTTCAGCATGAACGACAAAGGAGAAGAACCGTTGAAAGGAAGTACACTGTACACTCCATACGGAAAAGGACACTATATATACACGTCATTGTCATTTTTCAGGCAATTGCCTGCCGGAAACCATGGTGCGGTACGATTATTGTGTAACTTTTTATCAGTCGGTAAATAAACATCCTTATGAAACACCTAGCCCTTTTTATCGGAATCATATTATTAGCCTCGGCATGTCACAAAATTGTAGACCCGCCGAAACCTGTTGTTCCCAACATATCCCGCACATGGAAGCTGAACAAGACTTGGGATATGTGGGGTTTTCACGTTATTTCAACTCACCCTTCGAGTGGCACCAATAACAGTCACTCAAAAGACACCTTACAAACAACAAAAACCATTACAGTTATTAATGATACCACCATTCACCTAAAACTGACCGGAACCTTTAGTAGTTATGGTGATAACATTTATGACACTTTTTGCCTGGAAACAACCGACCAGTCGGCCGGGATGATGGAGTTTGTACCAAAAATATTCTTGCACGGCACAAGATACCGGAAAACCAATATCACTTATTATTATAACAACGATAGCGTCACTTACTTTTTCGAAGACTCAGGCGTATCTTTTCACGATAGCCTGTGGCTTTCATCCAAATAACCTTTTAACTCTCCTATTATGAAACGTTTTATCATTCTAATCGCATTGACAACACTTACAATTGCAGCTTGTAAGAAAGAGAATAATACCGCCCCAACCGCTAAAACAACAGCAGACAGCTCTGATGTAGCGAAATACACCTGGCGACTGAACAAAACATGGGCAATGGTGGGCAGTTATATGATATATGAAAACCCATCAGGACCGGGTGGTAAAGACACAACCTATCAAGGCCCTGTCAATGTAAGATATGAAACCATTTCAGTCCTTAATGACTCGACCATTTACTTTGAACCGACAGATAATGCACGTAAAACATCACAAGCAGAATTAGGGTTTTATCAAATGGATACCAATGAAGGTTATTTGGAGTATATACCTGTATTCTTTCTCAACGGACAGCGATATAGACCGACCTTTCTCAAATACTATTACATCAAGGACAGTATATCCTATTATTTTGCAAACCCCGGAACCAACTCGTCATCTTTCTTATGGCTAAACACACAATGATGTCAATGAGCGAAGAACCGATATATGGTCATCGTAAAGGGTATTTATACATATTGTTTATCGTACTGACAATTGCTGCATGTAAGAAAAGCAACAACGACACACCCATAACACAACCCGTTGAACCGCCATTCTACTTCTCGTATATGCAACAGATGTGCAAAGAACATACTTGGACAAGAACCTATCATTCAAGCGGCCCGAACGGAAGCACCTTAAAACAGTTGTCGGATACAACATTACCCGTGACGATGGCTACACTTTCTGAAATTCTGTTTTTAGGCGACACCCTTTATTTTTTTCAACTTGACGAGACAAACAACTACATACGATTCATGAAAACGGAACAAATGGTCGTCAATCCATATTCAAAAACCATGACGTACTTTTATAACGCCGACAGCATTGCTTATATACATGACGTACATACCAGTGCACTTGGCGGCAGAAGATATTCTTACTACACAAAGTAGCACAATGAGCGAAGAACCGATACAGAACAACAACAAATGGTATGTGGCAGTGCTTAGCGTACTGATACTGCAGATAGTTTTGTATTATTGGTTTACGCAACACTGGGCATGAGTACACTCGACTGGATAGTTCTACTGGTTACACTTGCCGCCATCATCCTATATGGGATATGGAAAAGCCGCAACCTGCACGGTTCCGAATCGTATCTGTTGGCGGATAAGAACATGCCTTGGTACATTGTACTGTTGGGCATTATGGCCACACAAGCAAGCGCCATCACATTCATATCGGCACCGGGGCAAACATATACAGACGGTATGCGCTTTGTGCAATACTACTTCGGTTTGCCCATAGCGATGATAGTGATCAGCATCAGCTTTATACCCATATTTCGGAAGCTGAACGTATACACCGCCTATCAATACCTTGAATCACGGTTCGACCAAAAGACACGGGTACTCACATCGATACTCTTTCTTATCTCGCGCGGGCTATCAACCGGTATCAGCATATACGCACCATCCATCATACTGTCTTCCATCATGGGGTGGAACATATACATGACCAATGCCATCATGGGCGGGCTCTTGTTGATATACACATACAGTGGTGGAGCCAAAGCCGTTGCACACACTCAAAAGCTACAGTTCCTCATCATACTCACATCCATGGCGGTGGCGGGCTACCTTGTTGTCGCTCAACTACCCGATGGTATGACCTTCAGCGATGCCCTATATGTGGCAGGCAAGTCAGGCAAACTCAACGTCATTACCACCGACTTCAGTTGGGACGATAAGTACAATATCTGGAGTGGTATCATCGGAGGCTTCTTCTTGGCGCTCTCCTACTTCGGCACAGACCAAAGCCAAGTGGGCAGATACATAACCGGTAAGAACCTCAGAGAAAGCCGTATGGGGCTGTTGATGAACGGTGTGGTGAAAATACCCATGCAATTCTCCATCTTGCTGATAGGTGCATTGCTCTTCGCTTTTTACAGTTTTCAGAATGCGCCGGTATACTTCAACCAACAAGCATACAATACACTCAAAGAACAGGACCCTGCCGTGGTGGAGCAGATAGAAACCGAATACAGCGCACTGCATACACAATACCAACAACAGGCCAAAGCCATTGCCACCAACAGAGAGAACAACGAAGCACTGGTGGCCGACTTCAAACAAACACAACAACAAATAAGCGTACTACGTGATACACTTCGCCAACACATCAACCGTGCAGCACCCACCGCAGACAACGGCGACACCAACTACATCTTCCTCTACTTTGTAAAGCACAACCTACCAAAAGGTTTGGTCGGGCTACTGTTCGCCATCATATTTCTAGCATCTTGGGGTTCCATTTCCGCCGCACTCAACTCGCTGGCGTCGAGTAGCATGATGGATATACAACTGCTGAACATTAAAAAAGAGCTGAGCGATGCACAACAAGTGTCAATCGGAAGATGGCATACCTTATTCTGGGGGCTGTTCAGCATAGGTGTAGCCATGTTCGCTACACAAATGGGCTCATTGATAGAAGCGGTGAATGTACTCGGCTCACTGTTTTACGGAACCATATTGGGTATATTCCTTGTGGCATTTTATGTAAAACGTGTAAGCGGGCATGCCGTATTCTACGCCGCTATAGTAGCAGAGATACTGGTTGTTGCCATATACATCGCCAACTGGGTATCCTTCCTTTGGTTGAACCTGATAGGTGCGGCACTGGTCATCATCATTGCATTGCTGATACCTTCCAAGAATCAAGCATCTACCTCATAAGGTGATTTTGTTGCATTTTGTTGCGAAAAGGGCTGTTTTATTTTGCAACAACTTGTTACGAATTGTTACGTTTTGTTCTGTTCGGAGGGGGGTGTATCATTTACCGATTTTACAACAGACTGTATTTCATAGGCTTACGATTTTCATGGTTAAGGAATAATTTCATGGCGAACATTTTTACTGTTCTTTCTTTGCATGCCCAAAGAAAGAACGAAAGAAAAGGCACCGAGACCTAAAGCTTCGACGGTCTCGGATGTAGCCTTGATAGACTTTACGACTTCGGCACGGCCAATCTGAGAACACCTATATTCACAAGTGGAAATAATGACACATCTCGTATCTTGTTATTAATAGGCTAGTTTACTATAACAAATATACAACAATTAAAATTATCCGCCATGGCTTACGATGAAAAACTTGCGGGACGAATGGCCGCAATACTCGACGAAAAAGGCATCCCATATGAAGAAAAAGAAATGATGGGTGGCTACTGTTTGATGGTGAACGACAAAATGTGTGTGGGTATTTTCAAAGAAGAACTGATGGCACGTATAGACCCAGACCTTACCGACAAAGTAGTGGAACAGACAGGCGTACGGCAAATGGAGATGGCGGGACGTACGATGAAGGGATATTTCTTAATAGACCCCGAAGTATTGAAAACCAAAAAGCAATTGGGTTATTGGATGCAGCTTTGCCTCGACTTCAACCCTAAAGCCAAATCGAGCAAGAAGAAAAAGAAGTAAGGAATTAATGATGATTAGAGTAGCTCTACATACTTAGGATTTGCAATGTCCTCTTTCCAATATTGTTTAATTAATCTCAGCTCATCCTTTTCTAATATGACAGAATTAGTTAACTTTTCTAAGTCTTGTAATTTTTTCAGAATTACCTTTCTACCTTTAATTGTAATCGGACCTAAACCAACTTGACCATTCCTTCTGACTTTCGATCTATATTTTTGATTATCCCTGAATTCTGATAGCCAATTTCTAAACGTAAAATAGGGCACTAATTCAGAATAACCATTTTCGATAAGTTTCTCAACAGATTTATCCTTCCTGACTACAGTACATGTCCAGCAGCCAAACCTTCCTTTACCACATGGAGACCCTTTATCTTCTCTAAAAACAGGACATTCAGCACCAGCATCTTTGTATAAACTACCAATTACATTATGATTAATACTAACAGGAATTGACTTAAACTTTATTGTAGACCATACATCCTTTATAGAGTAATCAATTATTGGGCTAAAAATCTTAGTATTACTTGACGCCTTTTGTTTGTAGTAGTATTTATCGATTCTATTCTCATTAAGAGTACGGTTTCTTTCCTCACTCTCATTTTTCCTTACACCTAACAAAACAATTGCTTGTTCTTTCGAGTTAATTGCTTTTTTTACAGGATTAATTCTTAAGTATTTTGTACACCATCTAAATATATTTGTAGGAGTTGGATAACCTTTACCAATTACTTTTACAAAAAAACGTTCTTCTAACTTAGGTTTTACAATTTTATACTGTATTGGAATACCTAAGCTATCACATTCATTCTTCAATGCGGAAAATGTTTCATACACATATTTTGTCACAATAGGATTCTCCACGCCAGTATCGCAATAAACTACTGTTACAGGCCTTTTGTAAACCTTTATATCTTTTAGTGCAGAAACGACAAGTGTTAATAACGCAGAAGAATCTTTTCCTCCACTATATCCGACAAACCAAGGTGTATCATTAGATAAATATTCATTTCTAATCAATTCAATTGTCTTAATATCCTTTGTTGTAGGTAATAAACAGTTACTACAAAAGCTCATTTATGTATTGGTTTACTTGTCCTGCATAATGCTGTTCTATATATGATAGCTGATCATTTGACAGTTTTATATGACTATTTATAGACAATAGGTGTAAGAAATATGATATGCCAGTTAACAATAGTAGTATCGAAGACCAACTAATAAATACAGTTTTTAGATCATGAAATACAAACGCAGATATGAAGTATATTAATGAAGATATTATAGAGATTATAAAAGCATCTGCAGTTGATGTCCAAAACAAACCGTTAAAGTAAACTTGTTGCGACTTCTTTTTTAATGATTCATCATTATCTATTATCTTATAGAAAATATTTTTAATACTATTGTTTTGTATTAATTTTTTTCTTTCGTCGTCACTTAGTTGCCCGTCATAAATTTTCAATAAGCTATTCTTTATGTTTAAATCAATCTGTTTATAAGATCTATTTGTAATTAAATGTCTGACATTTAACATGTGATACAGACCTCCGAATACTAATGCAACAACTAGTGCCCAGTTATAGTCACCTAGTTTTATTTCGTCAATTTCCTTATTTTCATTGACAGAAAAAAAAACAACAAAGCCCATATAGATTAATAGACCAGGGATAAGAACTCTTAGAGATTTCAATACAGTCTGTGTCATAAAAGTGCATATTACCTAATAAAGATATGGCTGTTATTTGACAAGATACAGGGTGAAAACACCCATTTTTTGACTGGTAAGGATAACAACTCATCTTCGTCCTTATATTTGAAACATGCGTTATTTCATGAAACAACTAACAATACTTTTCTTATCCGTCATATTTTCGCTGAACAGCTTTGGACAACTGCCGGAGAACAGAGAAAGCGTTTGCCCACTACCCATCGGCAGCAAAGTACCCGATATGCAATTGGTGAACACGGACGGCAAGCAAGTATCCATAAAAGACATGGTTAGCAAAAAGCCGACGGTATTGATATTTTACCGTGGTGGGTGGTGCCCGTATTGCAATGCACACCTATCGGAAATAGGAAAAGTGGAGCAAGATATTTTGAAGGCGGGTTATCAAGTGGTGGCCATCAGCCCGGACATGCCCGAAGAATTGAATCATACCATTGACAAAAAAGAACTGAAGTACACCCTACTCTCTGACGGTGATGGTGCATTTTCCACAGCAATGGGTATCGCCTACCAAGCACCGGACAGCAAATGGAAGACCAATCAACTTCAAAAATATTCAGGCGGTAAGAACAAAGGCTACCTGCCGGTACCTTCTGTATTTGTATTAGATAAAAGCGGAGAGATCATATTCGAATATGTGAACCCGAACTACAAAAAACGCTTGAGTGCAGAAGTGCTGTTGGGCGTACTACGTACCATGAATCAATAGAACTTCACACCCAACAATTCATTCACCACAAGGTCGGCAAAAGTATCGTCCATATTATTGGTGAGCACTATCACCGTCTTATCTTCGGCAGGAACGTACACCGCTGTGGCCACATAGCTTGCTTGTCTGCCGGTGTGATATATCAGTTCCTTGCCACCCACTTCTTTTCTGAATATACCGCAGCCGTACTCCGCCGTCTTCTCCCCTTTTTCAAAGGCGGTCATTTGCTTGTACGACTTTTCCATCAGCACCACCTTGCCTCTTACCAATCTGGTGAAGAACCGATGCAGTTCGCTTGCTGTGGTTACAATGTTCCCATCACCGATGGATATGTCATTCACCGGTTTCATATACGCCACATCAAAAAGGTCTTTGCCTCTGAACATGGGGTGCGCCATGCCCGGTATTGCTTTGGAATAATACGGATACGTATTATCTAGCCCCCATGGTTTGAACAATAGGTCTTGATATACAAACGGTAAAGGCTGCTGAGCCACTTGTTCTATGATCAATGCCAGCAACAGATAATTGCTGTTGGAGTATTCGTGTTTGGCACCGGGTAGAAAATCGAACGTATCTATCAAGCCAATACAATAATCGGGGGTGTAATATTTGTCGGGGCGAGATAGAACAGTGTTCAACAACTCCACAGTGCCAAAATCTTTGATACCGCTTGAGTGGTTCATCAACTGGCGGATGGTGATATTGGGGCTGATGTATTCGTTATCAAGGGTAATGTACTTGCCTATGCTGTCGTTGATGTTCAGCTTGCCCATATCCTGCAACCTGAATATAGTGGTGGCTGTATAGGTTTTGGTGATGCTTCCTATACAGAATTTATGTTCATCCGTCATTGGTGTACCATTATCCGCTTCGCCGATGGCGGCAGTACTTACCAGGTCGCCTTCGGACACCAAAGCGACGATGCCGTAGTCCTTTACAGAATCTTCATACTTTTTCAGAACGTCTTTTACATAGCTTTGTGCAGAGAGTGTGGTCGGTAGTAGAAAGCACAAACTGTATATCAATGTTTTCATACCTCTAATATAGGAATAGAGGATGGAGGTGCACAGTACCTAAAAAATTATTAATTTATCGTTCAGAATGGACATCAAACATCCACATCATACGGTCGATAATATTGTAACCGCACGTTACAACAAGCGATTTATCTTTCTTTTGGTAAGCCTTTGCACCTTTTTGTTCGGTGCATTGTTCATTCCGCCTGCATTCAGCAAGTACCTGTCGCCCATAATTATACTGCAATTCACCTTCGCAGGATTGTTGCTGTTTCGCAACCACAACCGAAGAATATACAGAGGTATCGTATTCATGGTCATGTTGCTATTGATGCAAGAAGTGCTGAAGCTGGCATCGGCCAGTAGCAGAACAGCGACCTTGATAGCTGACGTCACTTATTTGTTGTACTTCATATTCATGACATTTGAAGTGTTCCGACAGATACTGTTGGCACGCAGAGTGGACATCAACATGGTTGCCGGTGCTTTTTGTGGATTCCTCATGTTGGGCATATTGGGTAGTTTGATAATGACCATCATCGAACTTAGCGACCCCGGTGCATTTAGCGGTATAAGAACACAAGACTTCAACGAAGCTTTTCAAGACTTGATATATTACAGCTTTGTTTCTTTACTGACCATCGGTTATGGAGATATACTGCCGGTGACTTCCACGGCTCGTAAAGCCAGCCTGATGTTGGGTATTTTGGGATACTTCTACAACATCTTCGTGATAGGTGTGACGATATCCAAGTTCATGATACAAAGAACGACGAACAACAAATAAGCGACGTTACTTACTTTAATTTATACTTAATAAATAACAAACCCCGCCATTGGCGGGGTTTGTTGCAATGTTATTCTGCGTTGTTTTCCCAGAGCATCATATATGCTCCAGCAGGGTCTTGTATCAGGCAAAAGTGCCCTCCTTTTCCATCGGAGCGTTTTTCTCCGTGTACCTTACCACCGTTCGCTGCAACAGCCTCCAGACTCTTATCAAGATTTTCCACTCCCACATATATCAGCCACTGTGCCGGCAAACCTGTATTACCACCTCTTGCATGGCAAACACCCGCCTGTGTATCTCCTGTTTCGGGGTGGTTCATACAATAGTCGTTGTAGCCTCCCATATCGAAGCTCTGTATATCCCAACCGACGACATCGCTGTAAAATTTGCTTACGCTGTCGGCATCGTCGATGGTCAGGTCCATCCAACCTACTTTTCCTATATTCTTTTTGCTCATAGTATATTTTATTGTGATCGGTTAATTATTCGATTGCTACATTTTTTGCAGGCAGTACATTTTTATTCCTAAGAATAGCGGCACATATCAGAGATACTATCAGCCCCACCCAGAACATTTCGCCAAACATGGTGAACAAGAACCTGTACAACGGATTGGTCATTATTTTCATCCAATACTTACCCTCTTCAATGGCTGCATCAATTTCGGTCTGTGCGGCTCCCACCTCTTTCATCTTCTCTACTTTGCTATCCATATAGCTTTCCATGAATTCTTGCCCGTCAATATTATTGATGCTCATATATGCTTCCCAACCTGTGGAATACATAAAGCTTGCTATCAGCGAAATAAGCAAGCCGATAACAAACGCCTTACCGAACTTGATACTACCACCCAGATATTTGTCCCTATAAGTTTTGATGGCAAAAAATATGCTGGACAATGCCAATACCATCGTGGTATACCCAATGGCTTCGCCCGCCTCCATGTCTCCACTTAAAACAGAAGGCATGGTCAAAAACATCAAAACAACGACTATAAGTCCTGCAGTGATACCGAATGTCAATACTACTTTTCTCATAATTTTTCTTTTTTTGGTTTATGCTGCAAATGAACGATCGAAGAGCGTTTTTTCATTCATACTTAAGTATGATTTGCAGTATTCACGGGCATTTTCACCCATTAGGGTGATATGGTACTAAGGTATCAGTTGCAGCTCTTTTGCTCTTTGTACGGCCTGTGTACGTCGTTTTACATCCAACTTCACATACAAATTCGTAGAATGTGTTTTCACCGTATTCAGAGATATGAAGAGTTTATCCGCTATTTCTTGATTAGACAAACCATCAGACATCAGTTCCAACACATCATATTCTCGCGGACTGATACCCAAACGTTCCATTTCTTTTTCATTCAGCACAAAATCTTCTGCTCTAACCACAACTTCTACCTCTTTAATGACGGTTTCCGTTTTTCTTTGAATGATCTTGGTGGCCACCCATATCCCCACAGCGGTAAAAAACAGTGCCACCAACCCTATATAAACCTCCATACTCAGGTCGCGGATGAAAAATTTGTATTCCAATACTTTCAGAACAAAAGTCAATACCGCCAATGCCAAACCATATATGAGGATCGTCCTCTTCATACGAGTAAAAATACCCGTTATTTGGAAAAAATGATACATTTATGATATGTTGAGGTGGTATAGGTATATACTGTGCATGGCTGCGTTGCTATGCACGAACTACGCATTTGCGTCTCCACAAAAGGACGAGGGTGTTGTGCCTGCGTCTTTGATACTCGACCAACGTTGGAACTACGATAATTACACCCACTTAGTAGTACCGACTGTAGATTGGCTGCAAAGTACTCCGCTCGACAGTAATACCAAGCTTCGCACTCGGCACGACAACTTTCTGATGTATTGGCTGCAGAAAAACGAAGATGTTACGGTACACATGCCCGACTATCTCATCAACTTTCAAAATGCAGACCGTGAGTTTTACTTTATTTATTCGGGAGGATGGATAAAACATGCACTATTGAACAAAGGTGCATCACGTAAGGATTGCAGTATTGCAGCCGTAGAGGCGGTGTTGGATTATTACAACAAAGACAATGGCGTAGCCCGTAACGACTATTTGGATCATTTGGTGCAAATACAAAAAGACGGCAAGCTGAACAACCTGTTCGACTCGTCGGACAATGCGAACAACACTTATATATTCTTAAATAAGCCTGCCGATAAACATGATTTCAAACCCGATGAGAATTACTTCACCTTCAAGTATACGGGTATCAACTTCACTCGCAGCCTGAACTTAAAATACAGATACAAGCTTGAAGGCTACTACGACAAATGGATAGAAACGGATGAGGAAACCGTAACCTTCCCCAACCTGCCATCGGGCGATTTCACTTTCACGGTTGAAGCGTCTGTTTATCCCAACTTCGAGCATGCCGTGTCTGACAGTTACAGCTTTTGCATCGCCACACCTTTTTACAAAAGGCCATGGTTCATCATGCTAATGATATTGCTGTGCGTTGCAATAGTGACCCTGTATATGCGTTGGCGCGAACGCCAGTTGAAGAAGATAGCAGAGTTGGAGCATGAGCGTGTGTTGTTTGAGTACGAATACCTTAAGAGTCAGGTAAACCCACACTTTTTGTTCAATAGCCTGAACACACTTACCAGCCTGATAGACAGCAACCCAAAAGGGGCTATAAAATATACGGACCACTTATCCGACCTGTATCGCAACATGTTGGCTCACCCCGACGACAACTTGGTAACCCTTGCAGATGAGTTGGATATTTTGCAGAACTATCTGCACATACAGAAGACCCGCTTCGGAGATGCACTGCAATTGGACATGGACATATCCGATGAGTTGCGCAAAGGCAAGCGCATCGTATACCTTGCATTGCAATTGGTGGTCGAGAACGCCATCAAGCACAACATTGTATCTCAAACACAACCTCTTGAAATAAACATCACGGCGAACGAACATGAGCTGGTGATCAGCAACCCCATCAATACCAAAGTGAGCAAAGAGAAAAGCAACGGTATGGGATTGGCCAATATCAGCAAACGGTATGCACTGGCCACCAATCGTAATGTATGGTACGGTGAGGAGAACGGCTTGTTTGTTGTGAAGCTGCCTTTGTTGTAAAAATTTTCAATCAACTCAAAAAGACGAAGCCCGTACAAATTGTACGGGCTTCGTTATTACAGATAGTATGAAACTTACAAATTATTAAGCGTGATTTTGAAGGCGGCGGGGTCTACTTTGTTCAGAACAATGTTGACCGTTGTGCCTGTCTTTTGCGCAGGAGTCACAACACCTCCATAAAAATGCCCATTGATAATGGTGAAAGCCACAAAGTTTATCGGCAATTTCATTAAGTGTACTTCGCGCGTGTTATTCAAGTCGTAGATATAAATAGGGTATGCGATATTAAGATTGTTGAATAATGCATAGCAGAATAAAGGTGTCGAATTCGGGATGGTATCTCCTGATGATGTAACCTTTACCGTTATCAACTCGTTTTGATATATTTTCAGGTACTTGTCAATGTTGCAAAGCCTTAGCTTGTCTGATATCATCTTAAGGGTATCTTGCGCACCGGGCCTATAAATCGGAACCACCCTATTGGAAGTATCAACCACTTGGAGGCTGTCTACTATCACACGTGGAGAGTCCACTCTCCAGTTGACTTGGTTTTGAGGATCTCCCGTCACAGGTTGTCCGCTGAACACCTGCATATCGGGATCTGCATTTCCTTTCTGTGGCACAAACACCTGTAAAGGTGTGTTTGGTCTAAGGTTAAGTGGTGTACCGTTCTGTGTAACCTGTATATCTATCTCTCCACCGCTTACCAATGGTGCACCGTCACTCACCGGCAGCATTCTGGAGAATATCATGTCTCCCCTGTTAAGAAACTCTCTTACTTGCACTTGTACGTTCCCGGTAACAGGTGCTCCGCCGGGCGTTACAAGCGCATTGGCCTTGATGACGTATCGCGTACCACTGTTACCGAAGAAGCTGTTGTCTTTGGTGGCGTCGATGGTCAGTGTTTTGTACTTCACTTCCAAGTCGTTGAAGACTTTTGAGAAGGTGTAGTTACCGGGAGTGCTTGGATTGCCGGGGTTGTTCGGGTTTGTGGGGTTACCCGGAGTAGTCGGGTCGTTGGGGTCTGTGGTTGTACCTGTCTGATTGTGTATCTTATTCTGCTTTTCTTTTTTACAGCCGATGGCCAATAGCGTAAGCATAAATACAAGCAGGTAAACGGGGCGTAAATTTCTCATAGCATGTCGTTTAGTTATCGAGTATAAGGTGTTGTCATAGTGTTTGACGAACGAACATGTGGAAATGTTAGATATATATCGTAAGAAAAATATGACAGCAAACGAATATGCCATAATACAATAGGTATCAGGCCAACCTTTCCACCCCTAAAAACGTTATTTTTGCTATCCGCAACTATGGCTACGCAGAAAGCAACCACAAAGAATAAGAAAGCAGAATTAGGAGCTAATACATACGGCGATGCCGATGATGTGATATTCATCAAAGGTGCGCGCATGCACAACCTCAAGAATGTGGATGTGGCCATACCCCGCAACAAATTGGTGGTGGTAACGGGTGTATCGGGTTCGGGCAAAAGTAGCCTGACCATGGATACATTGTTTGCTGAGGGACAGCGCAGATATGCGGAAAGTCTCAGTGCTTATGCTCGTCAATTCCTGATGAGGATGGACAAGCCCGATGTTGATTACATACGTGGCATTTGTCCCGCGATAGCCATAGAACAAAAAGTAACCACACGTACACCACGCAGCACCGTCGGCAGCATGACGGAGATATACGATTATCTGCGACTGTTGTTCGCTCGAGCAGGACATACCTATTCGCCTGTAAGCGGCAAAGAGGTAAAGAAAGATTCTGTAAGCGATGTGGTGGATTACCTAAAAGAATTGGAGCATGGTGTTAAGGTGCAGATCATTGTACCGTTCGTCACCTACTATCAACGTAGTGAAGAAGAAGAGCTGAATGTGTTGATGCAAAAAGGCTTCACGCGTATATACGCGAAGGACCTGCAAAAGCCTTTGCGCATAGAAGACCTTTTGGAAGGTGAAACCAAACTACCCAAGAAGAACAACTATCTGCTGATAGACCGTATAGTGACCAAAGAGTTTGACGAGGATGACCTACACCGATTGGCAGATAGTATACAAACCGCATTTTACGAAAGCGAGGGTGAATGTTACTTGGAGCTTGACGGCGATAAGCTGAAAATATTCAACAACAGATTTGAGGCGGACGGCATGACCTTTGAAGAGCCGAGCCCCAACCTGTTCTCCTTCAACAACCCTTATGGTGCATGCCCCGTGTGTGAGGGCTTTGGGATGGTATTGGGTATAGACCAAGACCTTGTGATACCCAACAAGAACCTAAGCGTATACGAAGATGCAGTGGCTTGTTGGAAAGGAGAAAAAATGGCGGAGTGGAAAAACGCATTCGTACGTTCAGCCACCAAGTACGACTTTCCCATACACAAACCAATAGCAGAACTGACCAAAGAAGAATACACACTTCTGTGGGACGGTAATAACAACGTGAGCGGTATACGCGACTTCTTCACCATGGTGGAGCAAAACCTGTATAAAGTACAGTACAGAGTTATGCAGGCGCGCTATCGCGGACGTACCACTTGTCACGAATGTGGTGGTGGAAGACTGCGTAAAGAAGCACAGTATGTGAAGGTGAACAATACCACCATATCCGAATTGATGTTGATGCCAACGAGTGACTTGAACAAATGGTTCGACGATCTGAAACTGAACGAGCATGACGGCAAAGTTGCAGTGAGGATTTTGATAGAGATAAGGCAACGTCTGAAAACTTTGCTGGATGTTGGCTTGGGCTATCTTACGCTCAACCGTTTGGCAAATACATTGAGCGGTGGTGAAAGCCAGCGTATACAGCTTACAAAATTTTTAGGCAGTAACCTTACCGACTCGTTGTACATATTGGACGAACCGAGTATCGGACTACACTCCAGAGATACAGAGCGATTGATAAATGTATTGAAGAACCTACGCGACCTTGGCAATACCGTTGTGGTGGTAGAGCACGACGAGATGATGATGCGCGAAGCGGACTACATTATCGACATGGGTCCATTGGCAAGCCACTTGGGCGGAGAGGTTGTAGCGGCAGGTCCTTACGATGAAATAATCAAAAACGAACTGAGCCTTACGGGACAGTACCTGAGCGGCAATATGAAAATAGAGCCCCCTGCCATCAAGCGTAAGCCCAAAGGGTATATAGAGTTGGAAGGTTGCCGACAACACAACCTGAAGAACATAGACGTAAAATTTCCACTGAATGTGATGTGTGTGGTGACAGGTGTGAGCGGTAGCGGTAAAACCACATTGGTGAAACAAACCCTCTACCCCGCCATGATGAAACATCTTGGTGAAGGCACGGACCGACCCGGTTTGCACAAGAGCTTGGATGGTGATATAGATAGGATAAGCAATGTGGAGATGGTGGACCAAAACCCCATCGGCAAATCGTCTCGCAGCAACCCCGTGACCTACATCAAGGCATGGGATGAAATGCGTAAACTCTACGCGAAGCAACCGTTGTCCAAAATGCGAGGTTTCAAAGAGAAGCATTTTTCTTTCAACACCGACGGTGGACGATGCGACACTTGTAAGGGAGAAGGCGAAGTGGTGGTGGAAATGCAGTTTCTTGCAGATGTACACTTATTGTGCGAAAGTTGTAAGGGCAAACGTTTCAAAGACGAAGTGTTGGAAGTGAAGTATCGTGACAAGAATGTATACGATGTATTGGAAATGAGTGTGGACGAAGCACTGTTGTTCTTTGAAGACGAAAAGAAAATTGCACAAGCCATGCAACCACTCAGCGACGTAGGTTTAGGATATGTGAAGTTGGGACAAAGCAGCAACACCCTTAGCGGTGGTGAAGCGCAACGTGTGAAGCTGGCGTCATTCCTCGGTCGAGGCAACAACAAGGATAAGATACTGTTCATCTTCGACGAACCGACGACAGGCTTGCACTTTCACGATATCAAAAAATTGTTGGCATCGTTCGACGCATTGATAGAGCAAGGCCACAGTGTGATAGTGATAGAGCACAATACGGATGTGATAAAAAGTGCCGATCATATCATCGACCTTGGACCCGAAGGTGGTGCAGGTGGTGGTAAACTACTCTACACAGGTACTCCCGAAGGACTGAAAGACGTAAAGGATAGCTATACAGGTAGGTACATGTAGGTTAACCACCTGCAAACATCAGTTTCATCATCAGCAAGTACACCAACAATATCACGAAGGTATCGATGGCCATACCCACTTTCCATTTGCTTTTGTAAACAAGTCCAATGATCCCTACCGTGGTAATGAGTACTGTACCCAATGCGGGAACCAACAGTGTTGGAGATATACTTTCCAATATGGGACCTTTTGTGTAAACCATATCGTTAATCGCCAATACGAATATGTTGAACACATTACTACCCAAAACATTGCCTACGGCCATATCCACAGAGCCATGCCGTACCGCCATAATGCTCACCACTATCTCTGGTAGTGAGGTAGAGAACGCCAAGAACACTGTACCGAATACACCTTCTTCAATACCTGCATACTCTGCTACGTCCTCTCCATAAAATGGCAAGAATATCGCCGCTACTACTACTACTGTCGCAAACAGCAGGTACTTACTGATAATGTGGGTTTTCGTATATTGGATATCGGCTTTGGTTTCTTCTTGCACCTCTGTTTCTCCTTTCGGACGCTTCTCGTAATTGTACACTGCACGAATGGCAAAGAAGTATATGACCATGAATAAAAGGCTGTCATTGCCTACCCATGCAATATGACCGAACAGTCCCGGCTGTATGATGGACATCATCACAATACATAATAATACCACACCGAATGCCGCTGCAATGATGTGCCCTGTTTGCGCCGTAAAGGTAACGGGAGGCCGTTTATAAAAAACAACATCCAACAAGGAAATGATAAGTATGTTGAATGCGCAACTACCTATAACGTTACCAACCGCCATACTAGGTGAATCCACCAACTGAATGGAACTGATACCTGTAACCAATTCAGGCAACGACGTAACACCTGCCATCAATATCATACCCATCCACATTTTGCCCCAGCCCATAATATCGGCCAACATATCGCCGTAATATGATAGGCGGCTGCCTGCGTAAAGAATAGCTATAACACAAACTAAAAATCCAAAGAGGCTTTGTTCCATCAGTTAAACATTCAAGTACTGTAAAATATAAAAGAAATGATGCACCGCCTATAATCTACACTGGTAACGGTGATATAATCGTTAAATAATTGCATTTGCAATATATGTTTCAGAGCTTTGATCATCATAACGACCGGTAGCATGAAAAAAACATTGATCATACCCACTCTTTTGTTGTTTACCGCATGTGTCAACAATGACGATTCCGATGCCAATCAAGACACTTCTCCGGTTGAAGAAATGGCAGTTGAAACAACAACAGTAGACGAGGCCTGTTATTTGTATACGGAGAATACAGTGGATACACAGCTGGTGCGTTTAAAATTTCATGGCGACAGCGTGACCGGTGTTATGAAATACCTGCCTTGGCAAAAAGATGCGAGCGTGGGCACTCTTTCAGGCATCAAAATAGATACCGCGATGGAACTTGAATGGACCTATTGGCAAGAAGGAATGGAAACAACTGAGCCTGTTGTATTTGTGATACTAGGTGATAAGCTTCAACAAAAAAGAACAAGGCATGACCAAACAGGCGAAATGTATGTACCCGAGTTTGCGAAGCTGTTATATGAATATGAAAAGGTGGATTGTAGTGTGTTGCCTGACAGGGATTATTAAGGTATAGCTGATACCAACTTCTTGGTGTATTCGTTTTGAGGATGGCGAAGTACTTGCTCTGCATCGCCTTGCTCTACAAACCTACCGTTCTGCATCACCATCACTCTATCACTTATATAGTGTACCACATTCAAGTCGTGGGATATGAAGAGGTATGACAAGTTGAACTCAGCTTGCAACTCTTTCAATAGGTTCAATATTTGTGCCTGCACACTTACATCCAATGCAGACACACTTTCATCACATATCAACAATTGCGGACGAACGGCTAATGCGCGTGCTATGCCCAAACGTTGTCTTTGCCCACCAGAGAACTGATGCGGATAACGCTTCAAACTATCTTGCGGCAGATGAACAAGGTCCAACAAGCGTTGCGCCTCATTCTTACGTTCTCTTTTAGGTACGATGTTGTGTACAGCAAGCGGCTCCATCAGCATATCTCCAATGCTCATGCGTGGATTGAGTGAACCATAAGGGTCTTGAAATATCAGTTGCACTTGTCTGCGTACACGCTGCCAATCTTTTTGCGGCAATTGTGCAAGGTCCTCTCCATTGAATAGCACTTGCCCCTCTTGTATAGGCAACAAGCCCATTATGCTGCGCCCTATTGTGCTTTTACCACAACCACTTTCGCCCACCAAGCCCAACACCTCACCTTTATGCAAGTCGAACGAAACACCCTGTACGGCTTTGAAGTATTCAACAGGTCTGCCCAACCAATCGTTCTTCACGGTAAACCATACTTTCAAACCATCAACCTTCAACATCACATCGTCGGTGATTGTGGTTTTATGTTGTTTTTGCACAGGTATAGCATTGCCTTCCAAAAAGTCTGCAACTATCGGTAAGCGTTTTCTCTTATTGTCGGATGTTGGCCTACATGCCAACAATGCTTTTGTATAATCTTGTTGAGGGTTCTTCAATACATCCTCTACACTTCCTTGCTCAACAGGCTTACCACGATACATAACCAAAACATCATCGGCGGTTTTTGCAGCCAATGCAAGGTCATGCGTAATGAATATCATGGATGTGCCTTGCTCGCGTTGTAAGGCTTGCATCAAGTCAACTATCTCTTGCTGCACGGTTACGTCCAATGCTGTTGTGGGTTCGTCTGCTATCAGCAACACAGGGTCGTTACACATGGCCATGGCTATCATTACGCGCTGCTTCTGCCCTCCGGACAATTCGTGTGGATACTTCTCAAATGCAGCTTTGGCATCTCTTATCTTCACTTTGTCCAACCAATCAATGGTTTGCTGTTTCGCAGTACGTTTGCTGACACCTTGGTGCAGTACCATACTCTCTGCTATTTGCTCGCCCACTTTCATCACGGGATTCAGCGCGCTCATAGGTTCTTGAAATATCATGCCTATATGATCTCCCCTGACCTTTTGCCAAACATCACTCGATAAGTTTTTATCCAAAGTGTATGACTGTCCTGCAGCACTCAATAAAATTTCACCAGTTACCTTGGCTGTTTTGGGCAACAAACCCATCAACGATAATGCAGTCAGTGATTTACCCGAACCACTCTCTCCTACTATGGCCAACGTTTTGCCCTCACCTATTGCAAAGGATACATCATCCACCACTTTGGATGTAACATCGTTGCCGAATGAGATATTCAGATGGCTGACTGTAAGTATGGTATTGTCGCTGCTCACTAAAATTTCAGATGCTTGACGGTAAGCCCTTTGTTGATGAGTTGTTTCAATGAATCGATACCTATTTTCAAATGCGTGTCCACATAGTCTTTGGTGACTGCGGCATCACTCACATCGGTCTTGACACCCTCTGGCACCATCGGTTGGTCGGACACCAGTAACAATGCACCCGTAGATATTTTGTTGGCAAATCCCGCCGAAAATATAGTGGCTGTCTCCATATCTATCGCCATGGCGCGTATGCTACGCAAATAGGTTTTAAAATGACTGTCGTGCTCCCAGACCCTACGGTTGGTGGTGTATACGGTTCCTGTCCAGTAATCTTGCTTGTACACATCGCGTATGGTAGTGGAAATTGCTTTTTGCAGCGCGAATGACGGCAATGCAGGCACTTCGGGAGGGAAATAATCATCGCTTGCTCCTTCTCCTCTTATCGCCGCTATGGGCAGTATCAGGTCTCCCACTTTATTCTTTCTTTTCAGTCCGCCACACTTACCGAGAAACAACACTGCTTTGGGCTTGATGGACGATAACAGGTCCATGATGGTGGCGGCATTGGCACTACCCATCATAAAGTTGATGATGGTGATACCCCCGGCGGTAGCGCAAGGCATGGGCTTGTCTTTCCCTACAACAGGCACATTATGCATATCGGCAAAGCTTTGCACGTACCCTTTGAAATTGCACAGGATGATATACTTACCAAAGTCTTTCAACTGCAGCCCGGTATATCGTGGCAACCAATTCTTCACTATTTCTTCTTTCGTCTTCATGTCTTATTAAAGTTACTAAATACTCACTACCTCTTTGTCATCAACAATTTATAATGCGTGAAAGTTTTTCTAATTTTCCATCGATGATAAATGTTGATTTCACAGAAGGGGAGCTGAAGCTGAAAAGAGAAGATGGGAAAGTGTATGTACACGACCCTATCCGCAAAAAATGGCTGATACTCACACCCGAAGAGCATGTGCGCCAATATGTGCTTCAATATTTCATCAATAAGCTGAACTATCCATCCGCTCTGATATCTGTGGAGAAGCAAATAAACGTAGGTACACTGAGTAAAAGGTTTGACGTGGTGGTATATGACCGCGACCATAAGCCATGGTTGTTGGTGGAATGCAAAGCACCCGAAGTAAACATAGGCGACAGCACACTGCACCAACTTTTACAATACCACAACACCATGCAGTGCAACTATTGGTTGGTCACCAACGGACATCAAACCTATTGTGCGGATGCCTGCAATTTGCCCGAAGTAAAATGGATGAATGAATTACCTGCCTATGAGTTTTGAGTACTCATCGCTGTACATTGCTGATAGTGCACGACGCACCATCGCATCGTCTGTAAATATCAAACTGTAATAGCCGCTATCGCGGAACAACAAGCGAGCCATCTGCGCCTTCAATTGCAGTTTGAAATATGCCCTGTTTCGCTTGTCTTCAAGAATCAACTTTATCACCTTACGTGTATGCCTGTCTTGCTTTTGCAAGTACATATCTATGAGTGTATCTGCTTTGAAGTTTCTTTTATAATCGTCGATGTTGGCATAAGTACGCAGCCTTGTACGATTGGCTATATAATAATCCCATATCACACTCTTCACTCCATCGCTGAATATCAAGTTGAGCAAAGATGTTGAAAGCTTTGTGGTATCGTACGGTACGTATACATCGGGACGAATACCACCACCACCGTACACCACTCTGTTGTTGGAGGTAAAGTACCTTGTTGTATCTTCTACGGCAACAGTATCATAACCTGTAAGTTCACCCGTCTCGAAACGGTGATAAAAATCCTCTTCATAGTCGTCTCTACCACCATCGAATGAGCGTTGCACACTCCTACCCGACGGTGTATAGTATTTGGCGATCGTCAACCTTAAAGCAGAACCGTCTTCCAATTCGTATTGGTCTTGCACCAACCCCTTACCGAAGGTTCTGCGCCCCATGATGATACCTCTGTCCCAATCTTGAACTGCACCTGCCAATATCTCACTGGCCGAAGCACTTTGCTCGTCTATAAGTATGGTAAGGCGACCGTCTTCAAAATCTCCTTGACGTTCGGCGATATATCTTCTTGGAATAGAGTTGGCGCCTTGTGTGAATACGATCATTTTATCTCCCGACAAAAACTCATCAGCAATGCGCCTAGCAGGGTCAAGGTAGCCACCCGAGTTTTGCCTGAGGTCTACCACCAAATTTTTCAGGCCCTGCTTCTTCAGCTTAGACAATCCTGTTTTGAACTCTTCGTATGTTGTGGCGCTGAAACGGTTTATCTTGATAATGCCTGTCAGGCTGTCCAACATGATGGCCACATCCACGCTGTGTTTGGGTATTGCATCTCTCTTCAGTCCAACAACTTTTACGGTTGGCGAACCGGGTTCCAATAAGGATAGGAACACCTTGCTGAACTGTTTACCCTTGAGTAATCCTATGATACGCTCAGACGTGATACCGTTACCCGCAACCAAGCTATCTCCCACTTTCACCAACTTATCGCCGGTAACCACACCTGCAACATCCGCAGGACCATTCTCGACAACAGCCGTTATCTGTATCGTATCTCTTACTATCGAAAACTCGACACCGATACCGAAGAAGCTACCGTCAAGGTCTTCGTTGATGGCATCCAACTTATCGGCAGGGATATATACGGTATGTGGGTCCAAATGGCTGATGATGCCGTTTACCGCATCACGATACAAGAGATTTGTATTCACACTATCCACATAGCGCTCATTGATGAGGTCTATTATCTGCTCCAGCCTATCGTTACGCTGAACGATGGTAGTGATATTCCTTTTGTGACGAAGAGAATCGCGCAGCTTGAACCCGATGAACATCCCCGCCACCATGGTCAACGACACCACGAATGGTGTCCAATACCGTAACCTGTTTGTATGCTGCTCTTTCATCTATCGCTGCGGAATGGCAGCAAAGTTAAAGGGTATTGATGATTATTCGGCATTTGGCCATACTAAGTTTAAACCTGTTATATTTACAATGCAATACGAATTGGTTTACCATTACTAAATCGCACTCATGTCATCCATCCTCATAGCAGAAAGCGGCTCCACCAAAACCGACTGGTGTTTGGCGGGTGCCACCAAACGTCCGTTGTATTACAAAACATCAGGCATCAACCCGTATCTGCAATCCGAAGGAGAGATAATTGCCGTACTGGAAAACGAACTGAAGCTGCATAAGCACAAGCCTGAGCAACTGTACTACTACGGTGCAGGTGCAGGCTCCAAGCAAAAGCAAACCGAGCTGAAGAAGGTATTGGCGAACTACTTCGGCATAAAGAGCGTGGAGGTGAATAGTGATATGCTGGCAGCTGCCAGAGCCATGTGCGGACACGACAAAGGCGTTGTGGCCATATTGGGTACGGGCAGCAACTCTTGCTACTACGATGGCAAGAAAGCCAAAACACAATCGCCATCGTTGGGGTTCATTGCCGGTGATGAGGGCAGCGGCAACCATATGGGCAAGCGTGTATTGCGTTATTACGCCTACAATACTTTTGATGAAGAATTGAAGGCCGTATTCGAGCAATACTTCGGTAATGACCTAAACCAAATCCTCAACCGCATATACAAAGAGCCATTCCCCAACAGGTACTTGGCATCATTCGTAAAACTGCTTTCTGAGAATCGCGGGCATTATATGGTGGAGAACATCATTGAGGACAGTATAGCCGAATTCTTTCATCATCATATACTGAAGTATCGCGAAAGCTGGAGATACCCCATACACTTCACCGGTTCGGTGGCTTATATGTTCAAGGATGTATTGGAGTCTTTCTGCGCTCATAACGAGCTGACGATAGGCAGCGTTGTAGCCAGTCCGATGAAGGGGCTAATAAAGTATCACACGAACGATTAATTGCACATCATCTTCCCAAGATTATAATCGACATTCATCACAATAAAAAAGTCCCGTCTTTCGACGGGACTTTTCAATATCTATACTAATCAGTGATTAGTTTCTTCTCAAGTTCGGGAACGGAGGAGCTACGTTAGCAGGTCCTTCTTCACCAGGAAGAGCAGCGCGATACATTACAGAGTTAGGATCACCCGCTTGTCCGTATTGGAATATGAAGCGGTTACGATCGATACCATGTGTTTCGCTCATGTACTGGATGATTGCGTTAACGCGATCCCAAGAACGTTGCTGTTGGATCTTGCTTTGGTTACCTGCACCTGTGATAACAACTTTACAAGTTGGAGCTGCACCCATTTGAGCAGCAAGACCTGAAAGCTGACCTTGAGCAGCAGGGCTGATCTTAGTAGCGCTACCGGAGAACAGGATGCTACCTGCACCGATGTTGCTACAAGCAGAACCTCTAACCTCACAACCGTCAGGACAAGGGCACTTACCAACACCGTCTGCGTCAACAGGCTGACATTCTGTTGGAGTGATCAATTGCTTATCGCGATCGTCAGGAACACCGTCACCATCAGTATCAAGCGGACAACCATGGCTGTCAACAGCGATACCGGCAGGAGTTCCGGGACACTTGTCGAATTGGTCAGTGATACCGTCACCGTCAGAATCAGGAAGAGTCGGATCAGGAAGTATCATATGACGTGGGTAGCTAAGCTCGTTGTAAGCGTGGTCAAGCGGGTTCATCCAGTATAGAGGTTCAACCGCTTTGTTTTTGTTACCCAAGTTGAAGTTAAGACCAAGAGAAAGGTAGTTGATACCATCGTTTTGGTTAGAAAGTACCGGATCACCACTGATTTGGTGAGCCCAACGAACACCATCCAAAAGATCTTCATCCCAAGGCAATGTTACGCGATCTTCAAGTGAGATGTTAATGCGTCTGCTAACACGGAACTGAAGACCCATACCGAAGCTAGGAGCAAAGTTCAAAGTCTTATTGTTGAATATTTCAGGACGACGACGGTCACGCTCGTTCTCTGCTTCTGTTTCGTAAGTACCGTCAAGACCTGCTTTAAGAGCGTCTTGAATTTGCTTTCTGTTTTCGTTGATCTGAGGAAGAACTTGCGCACCACCTGTGATCTGGTCGAAATCATATCTTTGGTAGTTACCGTCCAATGCATCAACACGAGTGTTGAACGCGATGGCACCGATACCTATCAAACCGTAAACAGAAAGACCTGTTTTCGCTTTGTGGAATCTGATGTTGTTGATGTTCGCCATCAAATCCAAGTTCAACTGGTGTGCTTCCATTCTGTAGTTCCAGAAAACCGGATCGGTAACAGTTGGAGCAGAGATACCAGGGATACCCGGTATTGGCTGATAACCGGTGCTGGTCCAAGCAGTGTTGTATCTGTAGTTTCTGTCCTCTTGCCAAGAAAGGCCTTTTGCTATACCGTAGTTGTACTGCAAACGAGTAGAAATCACATAACCCCAAGACTTACGAATGTGGGCATGGAAACCATAACCACCTTTCTTCCAGAGCATCAATGAAGGAACGTCACCTGATACGTTGTACAGACCGCCACCAACACCAAGTTCCCACATATTACGTGGTTTTGCAGGGAATGCATATTGGTGATTAAGGAATTTGCGGTGCTGATCCATACGGTATCTCGGAACGTAGTTTGAATCAAGAACATCGTAGCTGACACCACGATATGTCATATCGCGGCCCGACCACTGTGCTCCTGAACTTTCCTGAGCAAATGCAGGTTGTGTAGCCAAAGCGGCACACATTCCAGCAAGCAATAGGTACTTTTTGTTGACCATAACAGATTGTTTATTTAAGAATTTTGGTTAACTCTTGTTTTTGAACGTTTTAAATACGTAAAAGTTTGCGACAAAGGTATATCAGAGGTTTCAAAAAAACAAAGAACAAAAAGTAATTTTATTTTATGCTTTTTGTACTGATTTTAACCAATTATTGTACCAAAGAACTACTTTTACCCGCACTTTTCCAAGGCGTCTCTTGTTAATTTATAGTTATTGCAATTGTGCCCATGCAGTCTGTCAAAAAGGTTATTGGTAAAGAACTTGCGCTCTTCGAGAGTCGGTTCGCTGAGCACGTGAAAGGCTCAAACCCTTTGCTGGACAGGATTATGCGCTTTATCATCAAGCGTAAGGGCAAGCAGATGCGCCCCATGTTCGTACTGCTTTCGGCCGCCGTTTCTGGGGGTATAAACGACCGTACATACCGCGCTGCATCGCTTATTGAGCTACTCCATACCGCCACTTTGGTACACGACGATGTTGTGGATAACGCCATGGTTAGGCGTAATTTCTTGTCTATCAATGCCTTATGGAAAAACAAGGTAGCCGTATTGGTGGGCGATTATTTGCTCTCAAAAGGGTTGCTGCTTTCTTTAGAACACGATGATTATCAAATACTTAAGATAACATCAAGGGCGGTGAAAGAGATGAGTGAGGGGGAGCTGCTGCAGATGGAAAAAGCACGCAAATTAGACATCGAGGAATCCACATATTTTGACATCATACGTGGAAAAACTTCTTCACTTTTATCGGCCGCTTGCTCAGCCGGAGCATATTCAGCCACCGAAAATCAGGAAACAACCGAATTTTTTCGCCTTTTCGGCGAATATGTGGGCATCGCCTTCCAAATAAAAGACGACCTGTTCGACTACGGCCAAGATAACATCGGCAAACCGACAGGTATCGACATCAAGGAGAAGAAGATGACCCTACCCCTAATTTACACGCTACAAAACACCGACCGTGCCACCAAGCGCAAGATCATCTACATCGTCAAGAACCATAACACCGACAAAGAGAAAGTGCAGGAGGTGATAGACATCGTTCATGGGTCGGGAGGGATAGAGTATGCCGTCACCAAAATGATGGAGTACCGGTCCAAGGCCTTGGAGATGTTGGGACAGTATCCCGAGTCGGATGCCAAATCGGCACTCATCGAATTAGTGAATTACGTAATAGATCGCAAGCACTGATATTCCGTTTTCCCCGGTCAACTTATTAAGGGTTGCTTTGTTTATTTTTGCTATCCTCAATTATGGCGACAAAGGAAGGGACAACCTCAAAAGGATTTATTGAAGTTTCTGGAGCAAGGGTACACAACCTGAAGAACATAGATGTGCGCATACCCAAAAACCAATTGGTGGTCATCACCGGCATCAGCGGCTCGGGTAAGTCCTCTTTGGCATTCGATACCATCTTTGCCGAAGGGCAACGTCGATACATGGAAAGTTTTGCGGCTTATGCCCGTCAATTCCTCGGCGATCTGGAACGCCCCGACGTTGACAAAATATCGGGCCTCTCCCCTGTCATCTCCATTGAGCAAAAAACAACCAACCGCAATCCGCGCTCAACAGTAGGTACTGTTACCGAAGTGTATGACTTCATGCGATTGCTGTACGCCCGTGCCGGTGAGGCATACTCTTACAACACGGGTAAGAAGATGGTGCGCTTCAGCGAAGAGGAAATTGTCAACCATATAGAAGAACATTTTGACGGGAAGAAGATAGTATTGCTTGCACCAATCGTAAGAGGGCGTAAAGGACATTACCGCGAATTGTTCGAGCAGTTTCGCAAACAAGGATATGTGCGTGTACGTGTTGATGGCGAAGTGATGGAGCTGAAAGAACGCATGCAGTTGGACCGTTACAAGATACACGATATAGAGTTGGTGATAGACCGTCTGAAAGTGCAGCCCGATGCCAAAGCTCGCACAAGCCAAAGCATTCAGAAGAGTTTGGAGATGGGTAAAGGTTTGATGTTCGTATTGGATATGGACACCAACGAAGTGTCTCAATTCAGCAGGCAGTTGATGTGCGCAGACACAGGACTTTCTTACGAAGAACCATCGCCGAATACCTTCTCTTTCAACTCGCCATACGGTGCATGCCCAAGATGCAAAGGGTTAGGCAAAGTGTATCAGGTGAATATGGAAGAAGTGTTACCCGACACCTCAAAAAGCATTAGCGAAGGTGGTATCACTCCACTTGGTGAAGAGCGTGATTCATGGACCTTCAAGCAAGCGATGATAGTTGCAAAGAAGAGTAAGATATCGCTCACCAAACCCATCAAAGACCTCAGCGAAAAACAATTGAACATACTCCTTTACGGAAACGAAGAAGGAGCCATCACATACACCGAAGCAGACGAATACGACTATGCGGAGAAGCTGACAGAACACAACTACGAAGGCATTGTGAACATGTTGCTGCGTTGGTTTCACGAAACTTCGTCGGATGCCATACGCGACTGGGCAGAGACATACATGCAGTTGAACACTTGTCCCGAATGCGAAGGCACACGTTTAAAGAAAGAGAGCCTTTGGTTCAAGGTGGATGAAAAGAACATTGCAGAATTGGCGGAACAGTCTTTGCAAAAAATGGCGGATTGGTTTGAAGATGTTGAAAGTAGACTGAGCAATAAACAACAAGTAATAGCCAAAGACATTCTTAAAGAGATTCGCGACCGGTTGAAATTTTTATTGGATGTAGGATTGCATTACCTCACACTCAATAGACCAACACGTACACTCAGTGGTGGAGAAAGCCAGCGCATACGTTTGGCCACACAAATAGGTTCTCAACTTACAGGCATCACATATATACTCGATGAGCCGAGCATCGGCTTGCACCAACGCGACAACCACAGACTGATAGAAGCATTGAAAAATTTACGCGATGGTGGCAACAGTGTATTGGTGGTGGAGCATGACAAGGACATCATGTTGGCCGCCGATCATTTGATAGACATCGGTCCTGCTGCGGGTACACACGGTGGACGGATAGTGAGTGAAGGAAAGCCTGCCGATGTGATAAAAACACATACCAAAACCGCAGGATACCTGAATCATGAATTGGCGATAAAAGTACCTGAGGAAAGACGCAAAGGTAATGGTAAAAAACTAAAGCTGACAGGAGCAAGCGGCAACAACTTAAAAGATGTAACGCTTGAATTACCATTGGGTGCATTCATTTGCATTACCGGAGTATCGGGCAGTGGTAAGAGTACACTCATTAACGAAACGCTCTACCCTTTATTGGCAAAGCACTGCTATAAAAACTTCAAGCAAGTGCCGATGCCGTATAAAAAAATAAACGGGCTGCAACATATAGACAAAGTGGTAGAGATAGACCAAAGTCCGATTGGCCGTACACCACGCAGCAATCCTGCAACCTATTGTGGTTTCTTCACAGACATACGCACGCTGTTTGCGCAAATACCAGAAGCAAAAATTCGTGGATACAACGCAGGGCGTTTCTCCTTCAACGTAAAAGGTGGAAGGTGCGAAGAATGTCGTGGTGGTGGACAGCGTGTGATAGAAATGAATTTCTTACCCGATGTATATGTGCCATGCGAAAAGTGCAATGGGTTGCGCTACAATCGTGAGACACTCGAGATACGCTACAAAGGGAAGTCGATAGCAGATGTGCTGAACATGACGGTGGACGATGCTGTTGCCTTTTTCAAGAATGTACACTTCCTACACAGGAAAATAAAAACACTGCAAGACGTTGGCCTTGGTTATGTAACACTCGGACAAAGTGCTGTAACGCTTAGTGGTGGTGAAGCACAGCGTGTGAAGTTGGCGACCGAACTTTCCAAACGAGATACGGGACAAACCATCTACATACTTGACGAGCCGACTACGGGGCTACACTTTCAGGATATAGAACACCTGCTATCTGTACTGAACAGATTAGTAGAACGTGGCAACACCGTGCTTGTAATTGAACACAACCTTGATGTGATAAAAGTGGCCGACCATATTGTGGATATGGGACCCGAAGGCGGACAAGGCGGTGGAGATGTAGTGGCACAAGGCACTCCCGAAGAAGTGGTGAAAGTAAAAGCCAGTCACACCGGCAGGTATTTGAAGGAGGAGTTGTAGGAGTTATCCAATCACCTCGTAAATGTGTAGGTGTAGTCGGAATCCATGCAATAAAACAGAGAACAGTTTTTCTTGACACCTAGTAGCTTCCCTTCTATATGAAGTTTTTCTCCGGTTTCTGTTGCAAGCTTGGCCACCATATTCATATAGTACTGATCATAATTACCGGTTCCCATACCTTGACCTATACTACGCTCCATTTCTTTCGTAATATCCCATTCGCCACTATATAGTTTCCCTTCACCTGTTTTGAACGTAATGGTACCATCTTCATTTAGTGTTGCTGTGCTACCTTTAAAACTGTTGATATGACTTGTGGCTGTGGGAGACACCGTATTTTTCTTCGACTTTAATACAGGCTTCCTAGCCTGAACATCCGACACTTGCCATTCGCCGACCATTTTAGCCTCATACTTTTTATACTTATGTTCTTGAGCATGTATTTGAGACAGCGTTAAAAAGCACAATAGAGTAAGAGTAAGGGTTAACAGTTTTCTTTTCATTTGATATTTTTTATCGGACCAACTAATATACAACTCGTATCTACAATTTACTCCTTTTCTGTTCTTGTAAAGTTTCCTATGCGATAGTTGAGTCCGAGCACCAATTGCTCAGGAAATGCAAACCAAGTATTGCCAAACCCCGGCTGATAGTTCAAACGACTTCCCCCTAGACTGTAATCGCGCTTAAAGTAACCTACCTGATAACCTGCACGCACGTCCAAATATTTGTTAAGGTAAATATCGATACCCGGCGACACTGCAAAACCATGTTGCATTCCACTAACTTTAGTTACTTCATTAGGGTCCCATGATGAGTTTACGGATATGCCTCGTGTTGCCTCTTCATTATACTGTGAGCCTATATACATCACCTGCAACCATAAAGACAGTTTCTTTTTTGGGAAAGGCAGCATTCCCTTCAAGCCTACCTTCCAGTAAACACCATTCAGCGATTTAACATCAATATTGTCATCAACTTTTATCGGCCCACGTAAAGGACGAAGTGTTGCACCACCTGTAAACGTTGCCCCAACAAAACGATTGAAGAAATATTCCGCTTGTAGATCGGGAGTACCTGCGGCCAAGGGAGCAAGGTTTATCCCTATATTGATCCGAGAAGGGAAGTTGTGTTGAGCAACCATCGAAAAAGGCAACAACAACATTAGGGCTGTCAGTATAGGTTTCATTGTAGAGCATTTGCGTAGCCTATACAATAACTGTGCCCGTATAGATTTGGTAACAATTATTTCAAACCCACACTACGATAATACTCATCCAATCGAGCTTGTTCATCCTCATCATGTATATGTTCTATACGCTCTATCTTATTATCGAGGTTGACAGTTACTTTTTGCTTGCATCTGTGGGTATACTCTTTGCCTTGATGTGTCAGATAATCTGTGAAATGTACATAGTATTCATTGTCGCTTACAGGCTCAACCCTGCTCTCTCCCCAAACCAACTTGTCCAACTTCTTACGACCGGCTATCATATTATCTTCATACGAATTGGCTATGGCCACAGGCCCGGTCAAGGTCTCGTCACCAATTACATACACACAGTCGTCCGTCAACAATGCGCGTGTTGTTGCAAAATCATCTTTATCCAATGCTTGTCCAAATTGCTGAGCAATCTGTTTCATACATATAAATATACCATAAAAAAGCCCGCCGATAGGTGGGCTAATAACTTTTTCAACTCTACTCTACATCAAACGATTCGGTCTTCCGTAACCAATAATGATAATCCCCATTCCTGAAATAGAAAACCTTCCACTTATCCTCAAAACGATAACTAAACCTATCCAACGGAAGCAATGCCCTACCAATATATTTCAATGAAAAATTGTAGGTTAATCCTGTTGTTCCATGAGGAGTATCTGTAAATAATACCCATTGCCCCTTATGAACTGCGGTATCTTCATCGGTACGATGTTCGAATGTGAAATCTTTGAAGAACACAAACTCATCATTTTTGTGCTTCTCTATAAACTTATCAGCTTTTGCTTTATCTATTTTAAACTGTTTACCACCACCAATATATTTAGGGCCTTTCCACTCGATCTTTTCAACTTTCCATTTACCAAAAAGATTGCGTTGGTGTTTATGATATTTCTCATCGTCCTTAGCCATAAGAACCAATGGCACAAGCAGCAAAAGGGTTACAAGTAATTTCTTCATAAGGCTTATTTAAGTGAATAATATCTAAAGATAATCACCTGCTTGATTTATCATACCATAAAAACAGCCCGCCTATGGCGGGCTGTTGCAATTATTTATGTTGACCTAAGTTTACTGTATGATGAGCTTTTGAGTAGTACTTCCTTGTTCGGTAGTTACATTAATCATGTAGAAACCTGTATGCAAGGTGCTTACATCCAACTCCACTTTATCATTCATTTGCACATCATTACTGAATACTTTTTTACCACTCACATCTGTCAGTGTAACGGTTGCATTCTTATTGGAAGTCATGCCCCATATAAGTGTTACCGTACTCTTTGCCGGGTTTGGGTACAAAGAGAACAACTGTTGCTCTTTACCTAAATCATTGACGCTTGACGGGACAGGAATAATAACCTTATCACCGGTATATCTTCTGAAATCAACACCGTTATGGACAGACTGCGATGCGCTGATGTTCAATGTTGAAGTTGTTGTATTATAATTCAGTTGTTCGGGATGAATGCTATACGGACCGTCAGGTAAATTGTCAAAATAGTAATTGCCTGTGGCATCAGTAACAGCGTATGCGACAGGGAGGTTCACAACATCCAACAAGAGTACATTCAAACCTTCCACTCCCACCTGAGACCCTTCATGTTTTATATTACCTGTGATAACACCTGAGCCTGTGGTTACTCTGCCTTGACGCATTACCACAGAAGCATTGTTAATGGTTCCTCCCGTATGGTAATGTACTGCAGGATACGTCCAATACAATCTGTCGGTACTATACGTTGGTATATTAATCCTACCGTTTGATTTATCCATCATTTCCGCCTTCAATACGTAGGCTCCCGAAGGTTTGTTTTCAAACCTGAGCATTGTATAACCAATTTGAGATGCGGGTTCTGCGAATGAATCCACCGCCGAATACAGCTTTGATGTGGAGTCATATATTAACAGCCAAAGTTTCACACTATCATTAGGCGATATGCTATTCTTATCCGTTACAATATTGCCTGTTATCAAGTTGGGCTGTTGTCCGGGGATTACGGTTACCGACACTGTGGTATCCACAGTATCTTTGGGGCAAGTTTTGATATGGTCTTTTATATCAAATACCATCCTGATATTGTACGTACCTGAATTTTTATAGGTGTGTTTATAAGTACCGATATTAGACGTACCATACGCACCGTTAGGGTCTCCCCAAGTAACATTGTAATTGGTGATCTGATTGCAATACTTGGTAGGCACACTGTTATTGACCAATGTCACGTCGCTTCCTGATACTGAAACAGCCATTGCGGCTTTTACTTTACTGCAATCCAAATAGCTAGGACCGTTTATATATACATAACTTGAAGCCTGTGTAATAACACAGTACATATTTATCGAATAATCGAATACTCCAACTGTAAGCTTTACGGTATATGTGCCCGAGCATGCATAAGTATGGGTCACCGGATTTGTCAATTGACTGTAGCCCGAACATATACCATCTCCCCAATTTACAGTATAATCGATACGATATCCACTACCTGTGGGCACAGTGCTCTTATCGACAAGTGTCACAGTTTGTCCATTAACGCTTGTACTTATAGATGCATTGGTTGTATTACAAGTTGTTTGTGAATATACAGGTATATACAAACCGAGAATGGCGATGACGAGTAATAAGAAGCTTCTATTCATTAGGCGGGTTTTTCAATTAAAAGCAACAACCATGCCGCTTTCATCAAATATAAACATATCAATTGTCATAAATACATCATTTCGAACAGGCTGTAACCTGCAATTAAAAAAGCCCCGCCATAAGACGGGGCCACTCGCAACTATTAAATTGTACCGGAGGTCTATTGAATGATCAGTTTTTGTGTGTTGCTTCCTTTGTCTGAGCTTACATTCACCATGTAGAAGCCTGCGTGCAATGAGCTTACATCCAACACGGTCTTATCGTTCATCTTCACGGTAGTAGTCATTACTTTTTTACCGCTGATATCTGTGATGGTAATGTTGGCATCATCATCGGATGTTGTGTTCCAGCTTACTGTTACAGCATTCTTGGCAGGGTTTGGATATATCTCAACGTCTGTACTTTTTGGCAGTTGTGATACAGATGTTGGTTTGAATACACCGGTCCCACAATCAACATCTGCAGGAATATAGAGGTCATCAACCAGAGTAAAATAAGTGTACGCATCGCTGATAGTGATGTGATGAGAAACACCTGAAAAAACTCCCGAATTATACGTGGTACTTGTAAACAACTCAGGACAATCCTGATAATAATCGTTACAGGTAGTCTCGTTAAAATTATTCGTTTTGATAAATTTGGTCAACAGGTTCTCATTTGAACCCGGTTGTGCATTATACTCTCCTATCGGCACTACCATTGCCGGTGCATGAAGAGGAGCGCTTGGGGTTCCGCCACCATAATAATAATGCGAAGTGGCGCCAAAAGTATATAACCTTGTTACATCTTCAAGCAATTCACCTCCGCCTAATGAACCGTCGAAATAGTTCATATTATTGGCTTCTGTACCCCAATCGGATAAGAATACCACGTTAGGTTGAAAATATCCCGTGTTGTACACAGAACCAAAACCCGTAGTATGATTCCATATACCCGGGCCTTTTACACCTAACCAAGCAAGAAAAGGATTGATATTGTTAGGTGTCTGGCTGGGCGCCTGATGATTATTGGGATCAAAAAGTGTAACGCACTCTCCTACATAACCATACACATCATTCTGTTGACCCAACACCGTAACACCATTAACAAGTGCCTTATCTGCAAACGTCATATCCATGAATTGTGTTCCCCATGATTTTGCACCACTTACACCAACAAAAGAATAGTTGGTTGTGGGGTCGTAAACAGTTAAGTCACTTTTAATATTCAGTATACCCCATGTTTTCCTGGAAGGGTCAGAATCCACATCATCAAAAGCATTAACCAAGATACTATATCCTCCTTCTTGCTCTACTTCATCAGGATATACGCTACGCATATCTACACCGTATGCACCTAGGCTACGTAATGGCTGTGGTGAGTAAGCCCATGCAGTCGGCAAAAAACCATCAAGAAGCAACGGCGTACCGGAAGGCCTGACTGTCATTGCCAATATGCCGCATATATATCCTGTGCCATATCCGTTTACCGAACCTGTAACCAATAGCGGAAAATCAGGAACCATACCCGGCCCCACACTGGGGCTTATCCTCAATGCCATATCAAAATCCCCTAAAGTAAGGTAGCTATTATGAGTATTCCAGAAAGTGTAATTAGTTGTTACTGGAGTTGAATTCACTTCGCATTTCATGATCATACCGATTTTATCAGAGCTTTCCTGAGGACTGTTACCGAACTCTGTATTTTCAGCAGCGTAACCACATATAAACAAGCCGTCACCCATATATAGCGAGTGAGTGGGATAAAGATTACGGTGCGTAACCATTGTCGGAGCAGAAGTTATATGCAATGCAGGATTCACAGGTAGGTCATTACCTGCCTGATCCACACCTGCCACATAAATGTAATCATACTCGGAACCGGACGAAATATGACGTGCCTGCATGGTGATCCAGAACTTATTTGCACTTTCCACAGTAATGTCTACAACACGAAATTGTTCATCCTCTGTAGTACTGTATGATATCCTTGAATTCAATATAACACCATTCTCATTCAGATGCATAAAGTGCCAGCCTACTCTACCATTCTCATATACAGTACCTGCTGCAACATACTCGATCAGTGTGCCTCCGACCCCTGTACCCGGAATTTCTTCAAGACTATACCCTCGATGATTCTCTTCCCATAAGTGGGTTTTAACAGTACCGAATGAAGTATTGCTTACTCCTAATAAAATCAGAAAAATTGCTAAACGTGACGCGTTTTTAAGGGTATGACAGACAGGCGATGTCTCCCTTAATAGGTTTTTTAGTAGGTTCATTATATAGGTTATTTAGTGACAGTTTTGCGGTTCATACGTCAGTGATAGTACGAAGCATTATAAATATAGCATTATAATCAATACAAACTGTCATGACTCAGGAACTATATAACCCCCAAAACATCAGTACATACCGGTACGATAAAAAAAAAGCCCCGCCATAAGACGGGGCTACTCGCAACTATTAAATTGAACCAGAGGTCTATTGAATGATCAGTTTTTGTGTGTTGCTTCCTTTGTCTGAGCTTACGTTCATCATGTAGAAGCCTGTGTGCAATGAGCTTACATCCAACACCGTTTTACCGTTCATCTTCACAGTAGTGGTCATTACTTTTTTACCACTGATGTCTGTGATGGT
>JACJXR010000003.1 GCA_020636505.1 Chitinophagales bacterium
TCAGTCTCTTCTTCCGGTATTTTATAATCGGATAGATCAATTGGCTGAATAATCTTTCTTTTTACCCTGTCTCGAATAAAAATCCTCAATTGCTTTATTGTTTTACCTACTGTGTTTGTTTTCAAGCCGAATGTAGGTTCGCTTTTACGTGGGAGTTTGTAATCGTATGTTAGAAAATCAATAAAGCCCTCATAGAAGTTATAATCGAAGGAATCAAACGTTATAGGTGTTTTTCGGAATTGTTCATAGGCAAGTAGGTGAGCTTTCATGCTATGGAATGTGCACAATGCCTTTTTGGATACTCTTTTCTCTTTTGAGATGATATAGTTGTCGATCTCCATAAACAGATCTGGAGCCTTCTTTCGAGAGGTGTATGTCGATTCAGTTATTTCCGACAATGATATGTCTGCAATATCCATTTCGGGTGTAAATACGTCTTTAACGTACGTCCCGATATTTTCAATGCCTGCTTTAGCTGCATGTTCTATTAGATCTTCGATGGTTCGAAGCATTCTTTTCAACTCTTTGTTCAGCAAATCAACATCACCATATTCTTCAGGTAATTCCTCTGATATGCATTGCTTTTTTGGGGTGAAGTAAGATGCAGGAATAGCTATTTGAGAGTTGAGCAATACTCGATGTTGTGAAGAACAGCAGTATTGAATGAAAATCAGGCTGGTTCCGTCTCTACGCGATTTTCTCGCATTGCAAATAATTTTAATTGGTAACAGCATTTTAGTCGATTTTTTAGTCGATCAATTAACTGTTTACCTATGTAAAGATAGAAAATACGCGCCGGCCGTTCTTGTTATCAATTCCCTAAAAACCGCTACCAGACTGTAAAACAGCGTAAAAGCAAGTAAGGATAGCGATTTACGCTATCCTTACAAAGCAGTCCGACCTGGATTCGAACCAAGACAGACAGTACCAAAAACTGTAGTGCTACCGTTACACCATCGGACTGTTTCCTGATTAACAGGGCTGCAAATTTACAGCGAAGATGTAAAACACCAAAACTTTTCAAGTATATTTTTTGGTACATCTGTTACAAATGTTGGTATCCTGCGGAAGCTTCGTGCAATACCTCTTATGCAAACTCATCTTTTTCCACTACGTTTGTAATCAAGTTCTAAAATCCATTTTCTGAGGGATGTCTTTTGCTCCTGCTCCACGTAAGTATGTTATATGGTCGATATTTATAGGTGTGGCATTGATAATGCTGGGCAGGCTTTTCTATATCCAAATAATCGAGGATAAATACAAGGTTTTAGCGGATGATATAGCCATTTATCGTAAAGTGGTATACCCACCCAGAGGCGTTATTTACGACAAAAAGGGTAAGGTGATGCTTTACAATAAAGTGGTATACGACCTGATGGTCACTGCCAACAATGTTCCTAAAGATATAGATACGATGATGCTCAGCAGCATACTGGAAATTGATACCGCGGAGTACAAAAGGCTGTTTCATCGTGCAGCAGTAAGGAACGGCCCTTTGCGCAAGAGTGTGATGATGGAACAGTTGTCTCAAGAGCAGACGGCCAGGTTTCAGGAGAATATGTACGATTTTCCGGGTTTTGAGTTGAATGAGCGTTATATCCGTACATACCCCGATTCCAGTGCTGCGCATGTATTGGGTTATATTGGTGAGATATCCAAGTCTCAACTGAAGTCCGATAGGTACTTGTCTTATCGTCAGGGAGACTATATCGGCATATCCGGGCTTGAATACTACTACGAAGAAGTGTTACGTGGACAACGTGGTATATATTTTTTGGAGCGTGACAACTTTAACCGTCCTACCGACCCCTATAAAAAAGGTGCTTTGGATACACCTGCCGTAGCAGGCCGTTCTTTGGAACTGCATCTGGACGCGGAATTGCAAGGTTATGGTGAGCGGTTGATGAACAATAAGATAGGTAGTATTGTTGCCATCGATCCTAAGACAGGTGGTATATTGGCTATGGTCAGTACACCCACGTATAGCCCAAATATGCTAAGCGGGCGAAATCGTACCAAGAACTTCGGCAAGCTGTATGTTGATGCCAGACACCCGTTATTGAACAGAGCCATTCGAGGCTTCTATCAACCGGGTTCCACCATGAAGCCACTTACTGCTCTTGTGGCATTGGATGCAGGTGTTATCACGCCTTCATTCGGCTATCCATGTGCCGGAGGCTACTATCAATGTGGTAAAAGGGTGGGTTGTACGCACAGTGGAGGCGGTCACGCAGCGAATCTTAGATTGGCGTTGGCCAATTCGTGCAATGCCTATTTCGTACATATATTCAGGAAGATGGTGGATGCTGAGAAGTTTGGCGGTATCAGAAAGGGCATTGAAAAGTGGTACGAATACAATTACGATTTCGGGCTTGGGCACCCAACCGGAGTAGACTTACCTTTCGAGTTGGGCGGACTACTACCTGATTCCAATACATACAACCGTATGTACACCGGCAAATGGAATTCTTGTAATGTGATGTTTGTAGGCATGGGGCAAGGTGAAGTGGCGCTAACCCCTATACAGTTGGCAAATGCCATGTGTATCATTGCCAACAAAGGATATTATTACACACCACACTTTGTCAAGTCGATAGCGGGTAAGAAGAATGATACATCATTGGTGAAGTATCATCAGAAACATGTAGTGACTAAAATACCCGACGAAGTATATAGCATAGTAAAAGACGGTATGAGCGATGTGGTGAAGCATGGTACGGGTAGGGTAGCAGCTTTGCCTGATATAGAAGTATGTGCCAAAACAGGTACGGTAGAAAACAAAGCATTGATAAGCGGTAAGGTCGTACAGATGAAAGACCACTCTGTATTTGTGGCATTTGCACCTAAAGAAAATCCGAAAATAGCGATTGCCATTATTGTGGAGAATGCGGGTTTCGGTGCCACATGGGCGGGACCTGTCGCCAGTTTGATGATAGAAAAATACCTTACGGACAGTGTCGCCACCAACAGAAAGTATTTGGAAGACAGGCTGACCGGAGCAAATCTTATAAGTCCCTACGTTTATATAATTGACAAAGAGCAGAAATACAGAGACAGTGTAAGAGAGGTGAGAAGGCTGGAGAGAATAAGTTATCTGGATAGTACTAAACGTGTGGAAGATTCGATATTGGTAAACAAATGGCTAAAACACACTTACGGTAAATAACATGAGTCGTACAAACAAATCGTTCATGAGTAGGTTGGATGGTATAACAGTATTGTTGTATCTATTACTTGTGGGTATAGGTTTGTTGGCCATCTTCTCAGTGGAGTATAGAAGTACCGACCAGTCGCTCATTCTTAGTGGCAAAAGCCATACCAGGCAATTGATGTGGTTGGGTATCTCGGTCTTCATCGGTGTTATCATCATGTTTACGGACAGTAAGTTCTTTTCATCGGTAGCGTATCTGTCATACACAGTGGGCTTGTTCCTGTTGCTATTAACCATATTTGTCGGCACGAATGTGAAGGGCTCATCCTCTTGGCTTGGTGTTGGACCATTCCGATTCCAACCGGGTGAGCTGTGTAAGATATTTACAGCTTTGGCGCTTGCTAAGTTCCTATCCTCACCCGAAACGAACTTCAGGACATTGACGCACAGACTTATCGGTGCAGGCTTTGCATTGGTGCCGGCAATACTCATCATTCTACAAAAAGAAACAGGGCTTGCATTGGTATACTTCAGCTTCTTTTTAGTGATGTATAGAGAGGGGCTTCCACATGGGATATTGATAACTGCATTTTCAATTATTGCGCTGACCCTTATCACACTGCTTGTAGACAAGACCATACTCTTATACATTCTTACCGGAGGAGCAATACTTATAGGCTTATTGATAAGAAAAGCATTGCGCAAAGAGATGATGGCAAGGGTATTGCTGATCGGGATATGGGGTATATGTATCCTCTTTTCTCAATTCGTGGTACCATTCATGTTCAAAAGTGTATTGCAAAAGCATCAGGTTGAGCGTATTTATACCACACTTGGTCAAGAAGTACCTGAGGCTTACCTCGATCCTGAGGATATAGGTAAAAGGAGGAGTGTGAACGTATCAGGCTATAATGTATGGCAATCGAAAATCGCCATAGGTTCCGGTGGGTTTGCGGGGAAAGGCTTCCTAAACGGTACTTCAACAAAAAACGAGTTTGTCCCTGAGCAGAACACGGATTTTATATTCTGTGCTGTCGGTGAGCAGTTTGGTTTTATCGGTAGCGCAGCACTGGTGTTGATATATCTCTCATTGATGTTGCGGATACTCTTTATTGCCGAAAAGCAACGTTCTGCCTTCAGTAGGATATACGGATACTGTGTGGCGTCTATACTGTTCTTCCACTTTGCAATCAATATATCCATGACCATCGGCTTGGCACCGGTGATAGGTATTACGCTTCCGTTGTTGAGTTATGGGGGTACGTCGTTGCTGTCATTCAGCATACTCATCTTCATATTGCTGAGATTGGATGCCGACAAGCATGTAATGATACGCTGATGTCTTAACTTTGCCGCGCAATGGCAAAGATATATCCACTTTCAGAAGGTGTGTTTACAGTAGGGCACGACAAGCAGTTTCATCCATTTGATACAGAGTCAGACGAATTGACCGAACGTTCGCGTGGTTCGTTGTTGGTGGAGATACAACCTTTCCTTGTGGTAACGGATAAGGATGTGATACTTTTCGACACAGGATTGGGCTATGCTAATGAGGAGGGTGAATTACAGATACATGCCAATCTTGCCAAGCATGGATATAATCCTGAGGATGTAACCAAAGTATTGATGTCGCACTTGCACAAAGACCATGCAGGTGGAGTGGTATACAAAGACAAGAACGGCCTTTTGAATACCTCTTTCCCAAATGCCGATTACTATGTGTACAGGCAAGAAGCCGATTTTGCTTTGGAGCAAGGATATCCGTCCTTCCATACACAAGACATAGACCCGTTGTTGTCATCTCATCAAGTGCAGTGGTTGGAAGAAGAGCAAGGTGAGATAGATGGCTATATCAAATATTTCCATTCAGGTGGACATAGTCCTTATCATATCGTGTACTTGATTGACGATGGAACGGATAAGGTATTCTTCGGTGGTGACGAAGCGCCACAACTCAAGCAAATGAAGATAAAGTATGTTGCCAAGTACGATTATGATGGGAAAAAGGCATTGGCATTAAGAGAACAGTATGCAGAACAAGGTGCCAAAGAAGGTTGGCAATTCCTGTTCTATCACGACGTAGGTAAGCCTGTCGCTACCTTGTAGGTCTGTGTCCGCTACCTCTTCTTTGTTTCAATTCATCCAACAACATTCTTTTGAAATCTTGCTCGGAACGATATAGCTCTGCCAACTGAGTGGCTGAAATGACTTTGAGCAATTTGTCTTTATATTTCTTTTTCAGTGCAAGCTCTTTCTCTTGGTAGTCCAAATTGTCGTTGATATACTGATGCGCTGTTTTGTCGTCAGTTGTGGGATTCTTGTCTTTGTATTCTGACATGAAATCTTTTTTCAGTTCGCGCTTCTCTTTCTCAAACTCGTTGTAAACAGGCCAAAATGCGGCAGACTGCTCTGATGTGAGCTCCAGCTTGTTGGTGATGAATGCCACCTTCAATGCTTTTACTTTTTCGTGCATGTCTCTGTCTTTAGGCTGTGCATACAGCATGCCTAAGCAAAGTGCCGAGAAAATTATAGTGAGTAATGCTCTTTTCATTTCCGCTTGATTGTTAGTTATATAATATTTCTTGTTGCCAACCTGCATCATTCAGATAGTTGACAATATCGTCTTCGTTAATGTCGTTTATCAGTGTTTCCACATTTTGGTTGGAAGCATAGGTGTTCTGTATGCTTTCCATGTCAAAATCGCTGATGTTGTTTTCTATGTATTCGTTCAGCGTGCTTTCGTCCAACTGTGCCAAGCGGTTATCGAACCCTGCTTGATTCGAGTTGTTCAGGAAATTATACCCACCTATGGTGACTAACAGTAACAGTATCGCTGCTGCCATCCATTGCGTGTATAATATCATCCTGCGAGGTTTGGCAGGCTCCTGCGTGATGTTTTTGAGTATTATACTTGGTAGCTCCTCAAAGTAATTGTCGGGTACCGTATATGGCAGGTCGTGTTTTAGTCTGATGTTATCGTTGTCGTGGTCAAGTACAGCAATGGGAAGACTGTCGAAGTATCCTTCAGGCACTTCATATGGCATATTGCGAGGCATATCCGCCAAAGGGCTGTTCATGCTTTGCAGTTCCAACAATATGTCTTCGGTTGCCTTCATCTGTTATATAGACTTTTCTTCTTTTATTCGGTTTAATGGGTTTTCAAGTGCTCTTCCACTTTTTTTACCGCATGGTGGTAAGATGCTTTCAATGCACCTTCCGATGTGTTCAAAACTTTCGACATCTCTTCGTAAGGCATTTCATCATAATACCTTAAGCTGAATACCAAACGCTGTTTTTCAGGCAATGCATGCATGGCTTGCTGCAGCTTCCATTCTATTTTTTGAGCATCATAGCCACTTTGTTCCGTTACTCTTCCGCTCATTGTTCCTTCGTCATAGTCTGCGGAGCGGTTGCGCCTTTTCTTTTCTCGTTCCAGCCAAGTGAGTGTTTCGTTGGTGGTTATGCGGTACAACCATGTGAACAGTGCCGAGTCGCCTCGGAAGTCGGCAAGATTGTGCCACATTTTTATGAATACACCCTGTAATATGTCGTTGGTGTCCTCATGCTCCACAACCATTCTGCGGATATGCCAATACAGCCGCTCTTGATATTTGCGTACGATAACGGTAAACACGGCTTCCCTGGACCTTTCGTCTTTGAAAGAGGCCAGAAGTGCGTTATCGTTCGTATGTATGCTAATGTCGGGCATACGTATCGGTTGCTCTTATGACGAAAATAAGTTTTAAAGGTTTAATGCCATATATGTCTTAACATCATCTTAGCTTTGTGGCTTATGCCTGAATTTCAAGATCTAAGGATAGTTTTCTTGGGTACTCCAGAATTTGCAGTCGCTTCTTTGAAGGCGCTGGTCGATGCAGGAGCAAATGTTGTGGCGGTGGTTACCGCACCCGATAAACCTGCCGGTAGGGGAATGCAATTGCAACAATCGGCGGTAAAAGAGTATGCTTTGACGCAAAATATACCTGTGTTGCAACCCATAAAGTTGAAAGCGCCTGAATTCTTGGAAGAATTGGCATCTTATAAGGCGGACCTGCAAGTGGTGGTGGCGTTCAGAATGTTACCTATGGCTGTTTGGGATATGCCACCGATGGGGACCATTAATGTCCATGGATCGCTATTGCCGCAATACCGTGGTGCCGCCCCTATAAACAGAGCCATAATGAATGGCGAGAAGGTATCCGGGGTGACAACATTCAAGTTGAAGCATGAGATAGACACAGGAGATATTTTGTTGCAAAAAGAAGTGGAGATATTGCCGGAGGATAATGTTGGCTCGTTGTACGAAAAGTTGATGGAAGAAGGTGCAAAGTTAATAGTGGAGACGGTTAAAGGATTGGTTGCAGATGCTTTGCAAGAAGTGCCACAAAAAGATTTCCCTGTTGAAGAATTGAAAGCCGCTCCAAAGATATTCAAGGAAGATACATTGATAGATTGGAGCATGGGCGTTGAAGCTGTTCACAATCATATTAGAGGATTGTCTCCATACCCTGCAGCATATACAGAATTGCAAGGGAAGGTCCTCAAAATATACAAGTCGCACTTCGAGCTCGCAAATACCGGCAAAGAGCCTGGAGCATACGATACGGACGGTAAAACCTACCTAAGGTTTGCTTGCAATAACGGTTGGTTGTATGCGGACGAGATACAACTTCAAGGAAAAAAAAGGATGAATGTGGAAGACTTCTTAAGAGGTTTTCGCGGCTGATGTCTCGATAAAGTAATTCACCGCCAATTCATACCCAATAAGGCCAAGCCCTGTTATGCTTCCAACACATTTTGAGGAGGTCAATGAATGATGGCGATATTCTTCCCGGGCATGAATATTGGATATGTGTACCTCCAGAACAGGAGTACTTATGGCAGCTATTGCATCGGCAATAGAAACGCTTGTATGTGTATATCCCGCTCCGTTGAATACTATTCCGTCCACAGTTCCGTTACATTCTTGCAAGCGATTGATCAGCTCGCCTTCCACATTGCTTTGGTAGTAGGAAAATGATATATCGGGGTACTTTTGTCGCAAAGAGGTTAAAAACTCGTCGAAGCTCTTGCCACCGTATATATCCACCTCTCTTGTGCCAAGTAGGTTAAGGTTGGGGCCGTTGATTATCGCAATTCTGAGCATTTAGTTCGTTTGAACAGTAATAATAAATAAATCCTATTATATATTTTTGTAAAAGCCGTTTATAAAACATTAATAACATGCCGAATATAGAAGAGCATATAATTACCAAACCTATTAAAGACCCACATCTGAGAGCAGTACTGAATACCATGTTCACCGGTGTTTGGCTGCAACAGAAAATGGGCCAAACACTTAAGCCGTTCGGTATCACCGAGCCGCAATACAATGTGTTGAGAATATTAAGAGGACAGAAAGGTGCATCGATGAACTTGTACGCAATACAAGAGCGTATGATACAGAAGATGTCCAACGTGTCGCGTTTGATAGACAAATTGTTGGCCAAGAAATTGGTGACACGTAAAGAGAGTAAAGAGAATCGCAGGCGAGTGGATATAGCCATAACGGCGAAAGGGTTGGAGCTTTTGGAAGAGGTGGAGCCTGTAATAACACAGAATGTATTCAAGCAGATAACCAACAATATATCAAAGGAGGAAGCCAAGATGATAGGCGAACTGCTGGATGTAATGCGCAATGAGTAGTGATAATCGTGTATGGAGTGCATACCTAAAAGGTTTCAAAGCTTATTTACAGCTCGAAAGGTCGATGTCTGACAATACGGTCAGTGCGTACCTGCACGATGTGGAAATGCTGGGGGAGTTCATCTATGCAGAACAGGATAATATCGGCATCGGTAAAATAGAGCTCAAACACTTACAGTCATTTATTGCTCACATCAACGAGTTGGAATTGACCGTCAATACACAAGCGCGGGTAATAAGCGGCATAAAGGCTTTCTTCAAATATTTACTACTCGAAGATGTGGTCACTAACGACCCAACCGCATTATTGGAAGCTCCAAAGCTGAGAAGAGCATTACCGGTTCATTTGAGTGTGGGAGAGATAGAGCAGCTTTTCAATGCGATAGACCATAGCAAACCCGAAGGGCAACGTAACCGAGCCATGTTGGAGACCATGTATAGCTGTGGCTTGCGCGTCAGCGAGTTGACCAACCTAAAAATATCCAATCTATACCTTGATGTGGACTTTGTAAGGGTGATAGGTAAAGGAGATAAGGAACGTCTTGTGCCGATTGGTGGAGAAGCAGTAAAACAGATAAAGCTGTATAAAGACCATGTGCGCACTCATCTTAAGAGCATTAAAAAAGGGTGTGAGGATATACTGTTCCTGAACAGAAGAGGAGGGCAACTGTCGCGCGTAATGGTGTTCATGATATTGAAAGACTTGGCAGAAAAGAGTGGATTGAATAAGAACATACATCCGCACACATTGCGTCATTCGTTTGCCACGCACTTGGTGGAAGCCGGAGCCGACCTTCGCGCTGTGCAAGAGATGCTTGGTCATAAGAGCATCACAACAACAGAGATATACACTCACCTTGACAGAGGCTACCTTCGCCAAACTCTGGAGCAATACCATCCGCGTTTCAAAAACAATGCGGAGTAATATTTATTACATTTGCCGCACAAATCATCAACCAATGAAATGGACAAGTATAGCCGCAGTACTGACGGTGTCGATAATATTACACGCATGTAGCACTTCAAAGAAAACAGCAAAGAGCACTAAAACTCAAATAGGTGATGCTGTCACCGAAATGGCAGAGCCTGTTTCCAATATCACATTAAGTGATAAATCATTGTCCGAGATTCAAAAACACTTGATAGGTCCCAAATGGCAAATGCTGTATAAGGTTGGTGGACTGACAGGTGGAGATAGAGAAGAGTATCAAAACATATATATCACTTTCCATAAAGACCATATAATGAGATATACCGGTGATGCCGGTAAAAAGCAACCTGCCAAGTGGGAGTATCAAAGAGATATTTTCACAGGTGATTCCGTTATTGTTATTTCAGGCTTTGAGAATTGGAAAGTAAATGCCATAGAAAACGATACACTCAGACTGTCGGACAACTACTACGACGGATATGGCTACTCTTTGATAAGGAGCCGCTAGCAATGTAGTCTTTGTTTTACTATCTTGTATGCAAAGCTATGCGCCTATGTTTTTTAATAGAAGAAACTTTCTTAGATCCGCCACATTATTAGCCGCTTGTTCCCTTTCCGAAATAGACCTGTTAGCCGCCAAGAAACAAATAGATGAACATAGCGGACATGTAGGTGTTGATGATGAAACGTACTGGAAGAATGTACGTCAATTGTTTCCGTTGGATGACTCCAAGTCTTATCTGAATAACGGAACGATGGGGCCATCCCCATATCCGGTCATCGATGCGGTTCATAAAGGCATGTGGAGAAACGAATACGATGCAGAATACGGAGGGTACGAGAAAAGCATAGAACATATAGCTCGTTTCGTAAAGGCCGACAAAGACGAAATAGCGCTTACACATAATGTTACAGAAGGTATCAACATAGCCTGTTGGGGATTGCCCTTACACAAAAAGGATGAAGTGATACTAACCTCTCACGAACACGTTGGCAATGCACTACCATGGCTCAACAGGCAAAAGCAGCATGGAATAGTAGTCAGAACCTTTGCTCCCGGCAAAACCGCAGAGGAGACATTGAATAATATTGCCAAACTCATCAACAAGCGTACAAAAGCGATCGCAGTTCCTCATATACCATGTACTCAAGGCCAAGTGATGCCGGTGAAGGAAATATGCCGATTGGCGAAAGACAACGGCTTGTATTCTTGTATCGACGGTGCGCACGGACCGGGTATGTTAGAGCTTGACTTGCATGATATGGGTTGCGATACATACGCCACATGTAGTCACAAGTGGTTGTTAGGGCCGAAGGGTGCCGGCTTCCTATATGTGAGAAAAGGTTTTCAAGACACACTGCAACCATATTTCGTAGGTGGTGGCGGAGACAAAGGTAATTGGGATGTGACCGTCGATCCTGCTGTGATGGCCGATATGCGCCCAACAGCTCATAAATATTTCGGAGGTACTCAATCATTGCCCAACTCAAACGGTACGATTGCAGCAATTGAGTTTATGGAGAGCATAGGCATGGATAACGTACAAGCTAGGATCAAGTACTTGGGTAAGTACGTTCAAGAACAGCTGTTGTCTATGGATAATAAGATAGAGTTGCTGACACCTACCGAAGAGCGTTCTTATTGCGGTATCAACGGTTTTCGTATCAAAGGTCTGGATTCTAGGAAGTTCATGGTGTATGCCATGCACAAAGATGTCAGAATAAGGTTCGTACCGGAAAACGGTTTGGATAGCTTGCGTGTTTCCACACATATCTACAACAGCAAGGCTGATATAGACGCTTTGGTGAGCTTGGTGAAAACAGCCCTCAAGGAAGGTATATAGCCTACTGCTTCTTTTCCTTTTTGTAAAGACCGGTCAGTATTCCCATTTCAAGTACATGCCCTTTCATCGCTTTTTCAAGACCTTGGTTGTCAGTTTGGGTACTTATATCCAATTTGGTATCCAAAGCATAAACATAAAAGTGATAGTGGTGTGTCCCCGTAGGAGGGCACATGCCGATATAGCCTGATTTTCCTGCACTGTTCAGCCCTTGCATCCCTCCTTTGAAGTCCTCGGGAATAAAGTCTTGCACATCTATGTTCCAAATCACCCAATGTGTAAATCCTCCTTCCATAGGAGCATCGGGGTCGTGCATGATGATTGCGATGGACTCTGTTTTGGCAGGCAGATTATTGATGGACAAGTCGGGGCTTGTGTTTTCTCCTTGGCAAGAGAACTTTTTAGGCATCTCTTTATTGTGTGTAAAGCTACTGCTGCTTATTTCCAATCCTTGTCCGTAAACTGATGTGCCATACAACAGCGCTATGAGTATGTATAGAATGTTTGTCCCGATCTTCATATGCTTGGTTTATTTGTGAAGTTAAGTGAATACATTTTTTGTTGCATTTTATTCATTAGTTGATGTTTTTCATAGGTATTCACGATTCGTCCCAATCTTCAATTTGTTGCATTTTGTTGCGAAAACGACTGTTTTTTCGGAGCAACTTGTTACGTTTTGTTCTGTTCGGGGGGAGGGGGTATGGCATGTTTTCTGTTATTTGGGTTGATAATCATGGTGTTAGGTTTTTGTGTTGTTCGTTCTGTTGAAATTGCCGAACAAAACGTAACAATTGACTTTTAGTCAAACTATTATTATAGCAAATATACATAAAAAAGATTATTTTTTCGATATGGCGTTTTCCTTATCTTTAAATAGAAATGGCACTTACTCCATCTAATATATTTGAACAAGGCACTAAGGCACCTGACTTTTCGTTACCCGACACCATATCGGGTCAAACATTTGGTTTGAAGGATGTGAAGGGAGAAAAAGGTACGGTGGTCATGTTCATTTGCAATCATTGCCCCTATGTGCTCCATGTGAACGAAGGGCTTGTGCAACTGGCCAACGATTATATGGAAAAAAGGATAGGTTTTGTGGCTATCAGCAGCAATGACGTGATAAACTACCCCCAAGACGGTCCCGACAAAATGAAGGAACACGCAGTAATAGTCGGTTATCCATTCCCGTACTTGTATGACGAAACCCAAGAAGTGGCCAAAGCATATAAGGCGGCATGTACTCCCGACCTATATGTCTTTGATGCAGATATGAAGTGTGTGTATCATGGTCAGTTGGATGACTCTCGTCCCGGAAACGGACTGCCGGTAACAGGGGCCGATATGCGTGCTGCCATCATAGCGATACTTTCAGGGCATGAATATACAGGTGCGCAAAAACCAAGTATAGGTTGTAATATCAAATGGAAATGACACAGCTAACGGTACGAGAAATACAGCAACAAGACATAGAACCTATCACAGATTACTGGTTGGGAGCAGATGTGGCTTTTATGGAAGGTATGGGTGTGGATATGACCAAATTACCTGTAAGGGAGTTTTGGAAAGACATGCTGCAATCGCAATTGGATACACCAATAGAGCAGAAGCAGTCTTACGCCACCATATGGGAGATGGACGGTAAAGCCATCGGCCATTGCAATGTCAACAAGATAGTGTTCGGCAAAGAGGCATATATGCACCTACATATATGGGATGGGTCAATCAGACAGAAGGGATATGGCATGCAATTTGTAAAAATGAGTTTGCCTTACTTCTTCAATGATCTGAAATTGGAAACCGTCTATTGTGAGCCTTATGCTTTGAACCCGTCACCGAATAAGACCTTGGAAAAGATCGGGTTTGAGTTGGAGAAAGAATATATCACCACACCGGGTTCCTTAAGTTTTGAGCAACCTGTGAAGAGGTGGAAGTTAAGTAAGAGTGCTTTTGAAGCTATCACCGGTGATTTTGTGTAAATTACAGTATTGGCAATATAAACTGAGATGTTATGAAAAGACAAACAAGATTCTTGCTGATAGCAGGAGGCCTGCTTATGGGGTTGGCAATGTTAGTCAATCATTATTTTGTTTCTCTCAAAGATCCCTCCGACTTTATAAAAGGAATCGGTGTGGCTTTTATTCTTTCATCGTTGTTCGTACAAAGGAAATTGACCCAAGAACAGAAGCAATAAATGAATCTACTCAAGTGTTTTTTTATCGCCACTATTATGCTTTGTGGCGAGTTTTCCTACGCTCAAGGAGAGCGTGTCGAACATGTTTCAAAGGAAGACTCCATAGCACTCCACAATGCCTTGAATATTGTCATGACGGCCATAGAGCAACGTGATACTTTGTTGTTAAAATCTGTTTCTCTTGGAGAGGTTGATTGTGTGATGTGTGTAAACAGGTGGACTCTACCCAAAAACTATCTTGTTCCGATAGATACATTCATCAAGCAGTCATTTGATGAAATTCCCGGTTCTCGAATTGCCAATGCCTATCATACAAGGCCTTTGCATATTACGGTATTGACTCCTGAAATGTACAGCCCGATCAGAGAGAGTAATCAACCCATATATGAAGTTTGGGTGCAGACATTGTTGCCCGATGAGTGGGTGGAAGGGCATGAGGGTGCCAGCCATGCTTTTTGGTTCAAAAGGCTAAGCGACGAGTTCAAGTTTTGCGGTATGACATCCATTCCGTGAGGCAAACCAAGACTTGTATTATCTTTGCGCCATGGAATTATCTGCTCTTACGGCAATCAGCCCCATTGACGGGCGTTACAGGAAACAATTATCGGCTTTGGCAACCTATTTCTCTGAGTTTGGACTGATAAAGTACAGGGTACGTGTGGAGGTGGAGTACTACCTGTTTTTGGCTGAACGTAAGATATTCAAGCTGCCCGCAGGCGTAAAACCTGCCAAAGTAAGGGCGATATATAACGATTTTTCAGAAGCGGATGCTCAACAGATAAAAGATATAGAGAAAACCACCAACCACGATGTGAAAGCGGTGGAGTATTTCCTGAAAGATAAACTCCGTGCTTTGGGTGCTGAGGATACTTTGGAGTGGGTACACTTTGGACTTACCTCTCAGGATGTGAACAATACCGCCATCCCTCTATCTTGGAAGGAGGCTTTGGAAGAAGAGTATTTGCCCGCATTGCATAACACCATCCTTAAACTTCGCGCAATGGCTAGTGAGTGGAAGGAGATACCGTTGTTGGCACGCACGCATGGACAACCTGCATCGCCAACCACGCTTGGTAAGGAGTGGATGGTATTTGTGGAGCGTTTGGAAGGGCAAGTTTTCTTACTGTCCAACATTCCATATGCTGCTAAATTCGGTGGAGCTACGGGTAACTTCAATGCGCATCATGTGGCCTTCCCGAAAATAGATTGGGAGAAGTTCGGTAATGAATTTGCAGAGCGTAAGTTGGGACTTGAGCGTATGCAGTTCACCACACAGATAGAACATTACGATAACATAGCTGCACAGTTCGATGCACTTAAGCGTATCAATAATATACTGATAGACTTCGCAAGAGATATATGGACCTATATCTCTATGGAATATTTCAAGCAGAAGACAAAGGCCGGTGAAGTTGGTAGCAGTGCCATGCCGCACAAAGTGAATCCGATAGATTTTGAAAATGCGGAAGGGAACCTAGGCGTTGCCAATGCATTGTACGAACACCTGTCGGCCAAGTTGCCTATCAGCCGTTTGCAGCGCGACCTGACGGACAGTACTGTTTTACGTAACGTTGGTGTGCCGATGTCGCACAGCTATTTGGCACTGAAGAGTCTTGAAAAAGGGTTGAATAAATTGTTGCTGAACAAGAACAAGCTGAAAGATGACCTGGACAACAACTGGGCTGTGGTTGCAGAGGCTATACAAACCATCTTGCGTAGGGAAAACTATCCTCAACCATATGAGGCATTGAAAGACCTTACACGCGGTAAGAGCAGCATCACCAAACAGGATATTCACGATTTTATCAAAACGTTGAAAGTGTCCGGTGCTGTTAAGAAAGAGCTTAGAGCCATAACGCCACATAACTATACAGGCATCAATTTCGATTACTAATCACAGAAGCACGAATCATTGGCAAACGTACCACAACAACTGCTCAACAGCCTTAAAGGAATAAAAGGCTATGATGAGCAGGCGTTTGTTGCTTCGCATAATACATCGCCCATAACATCTGTAAGAGTGCATCCTGTAAAAGGCGCTAAGCTTTTTTCAGAAGATGAGGCTGTGCCTTGGTGTACGTCGGGGCATTATTTGCAAGAACGTCCACAGTTCACTTTGGACCCCTTGTTTCATGCAGGTGCATATTATGTGCAAGAAGCGTCCAGTATGTTTTTGGACCATGCACTACGGTTTGTTCTGCAGGATAAAAAGGGGATGCGTGTATTGGACCTCTGTGGCGCGCCTGGAGGTAAGAGCACATTGATAGCTTCGCTGTTGGATGAAGAAAGTCTACTCGTTAGCAACGAAGTGATACGCAGTCGTGCCTCGATATTAGAAGAAAATATGAGCAGGTGGGGCTATATGAATACCTGGGTAACAAGTAACGACCCAAAAGACATAGGCAAGCTCAGTGGCTATTTTGATGTGATAGTGGTGGATGCACCTTGCAGTGGTTCGGGTATGTTTCGCAAAGATGAAAAAGCCATCGATGAGTGGAGCGAAGGAAATGTTGCATTATGTTCCGAAAGGCAACAAAGGATATTGGCTGATGTGTGGCCTGCTTTGAAAGAGAACGGTATTTTAGTTTATTCTACTTGCTCTTATTCAACAGAAGAGAACGAGGCCATTGCAGATAAGTTGGCGGAAGATTTTGAAGTGGAAGGTATTCGCATACCCATCGAAGAAGAGTGGGGAGTAATTGAGACTTTGTCAGAACAAAAGAATATTCCTTGTTACAGATTCTATCCACACAAAGTTAAAGGAGAAGGACTGTTTATGACAGCCATGCGTAAAACAGGAAGTGCGGGCGTGTTGAAGCAAAAAAGGCAAAAACCTATCAACGATAAAAAAGCTCATGATACGAGCAAACATCTTTTGAATACAGAAGATTTTTCTTGTATCCTGCATAAAGAACAATACTGTGCGATAAGGTCGTATCACGAAGAAGATTACAGCCTGCTGCAGCAATATGTTTACCTACGCAAAGTAGGAGTGGAGTTAGGCATCCCTGTAAAAAACGATTGGGTACCTGCACATGACTTAGCACTTAGTGTCGGCAGGTCGAACAGTGTGGCGAACGTAGATGTGACGAAGGAACAAGCGTTAAAGTTTCTAAAAAAAGAAGACCCGATGTTGGGTGAGTTGGAAAAAGGGTGGTATTGTGTATCCTACATGGGTTGCGGCTTAGGCTGGATAAAGGCATTGGGTAATAGAGTGAACAATTACTTGCCCAAGCATTGGCGTATCAGGATGGAAATATCTGATACAGATTGGGCATAATTATTGTATTTTAAAGCTCCTGAAGAATAAGCATACTATATGTTGAGGTTATTATTGTCAATTTTCATTGTGTTGATTTCACTTCAGGCAAGTGCGCAAATGAAGGTTACATATGAGGCGGGAGCGCAACCCAAGCAAGATACTTTCCGTGTGGTTTTTCATAATGACAAGTGGGCTGTTGCACATAAAGTGAAACAAGGAGAGACTTTGTTTTTGGTTTCCAGAAGATACCATGTGCCTCCTGCTATGGTTGCCGATATGAACAAGGTTAGTTACCAAGAAGGACTGAGTGAAGATGCCATGTTGTACATTCCATTGGGTGCATATAATCAATCTACAAAAGAGCCTGCCAACTCCTTCGATCATCGAGCATTGGTATACGAGGTGCAGAAGTACGACAATCTATTTCGCATAGCACATATGGCAGGCGTATCTCAAAGAGATATACAAGGGTGGAATGGGATGAGCGACAATTACATTACAGAAGGAAAGAGGTTGTTTGTAGGTTGGGTACTTTATGATGAAACATTGCAACCCATTGTAGAAGATGAAACGCCGAAAGAAGAAGTTGCAGCTACAGAAGTAGAAGACACTCGCAGTGTAGATGAGATCGCAAAAAGCATCCTTAATAACAGTGATACGGTTATTGTAATAAGAAAGGCCAGGGACTGGCATGATACACTGCCTGAAATGGAACGTAAATACATGTCGCAGACCAGTGATGAACAGATGGTGATGGAGGAGAAAGGTACCGCAGTGTTTTTTGAGATGAAGGGTAAAGTGTCCAACTCAAATACTTACTACGCGTTTCACAATACCGCCAAATTGGGTACGATAATCAAAGTGTACAATTCAGGTACCGGTAAGACGGTGTTTGTAAAAGTGCTAGGTCCGTTACCGGATACCAAACAATACTACAATAGCATCATCGGAATCAGCAGTGGCGCCAAAGAAGAACTGTTGGTGCCTGAAGATCGTACTTGGTGCGAGCTGAAATACGTACCGCCTTTATAGTTATCAACAGGAGGTTTATAAATCCGACTTACAGATACATCCTTTTTTATTAGGTTGCCACAATGAAAGTACTTGTTGTACGATTTTCTTCCATTGGTGATATAGTGCTGACCACTCCCGTGGTTCGGTGCATCAAGCAACAAGTGCCATATGCCAAAGTGCATTACCTGACCAAGGCCTCTTTCAAAGACATTGTTGCACACAATCCATACATCGATAAGCGTTATTATTTGGAAGACGACATTAATGAAGTTTTGTGGCAATTGAAAAAAGAGAAGTACGATTACATCATCGACCTTCATAACAACATACGCACACTCAGAGTAAAGAAGTTTTTGAAATGTACCGCACTCACTTTCGATAAGTTGAATTTGAAGAAGTGGCTGTTGGTCAACTTCAAATGGCATATGATGCCTGACAGAAGTATTGTGGAGCGATATCTTGATACAGTGAGGCCGTTAGGGGTGAAGAATGACGGACAAGGATTGGACTATTTTATTTCCAAAGAGGATGAGGTGACGAACAAAGACATCCCTATGAGCCATTGGGCGGGGTACGTCGCATGTGTGATAGGTGGCTCTTACGCTACAAAAAAATATCCTGTCGAGCAATGGAAAGAATTCTGTGAAAAAACAGAATATCCTGTTGTTTTATTGGGAGGACCGGATGATAAAGAAGAAGGAGATCAGATAGCAGAGGTGGACAAAGTGAAAATTTACAATGCATGTGGAAAATTTAGTTTGAACGAATCCGCGAGCTTGGTCAAGTTTGCGAGAGTGGTGGTGACCAACGATACCGGACTGATGCACGTGGCCGCGGCGTTCAAAAAAAGGATTATTTCTTTGTGGGGAAACACATCTCCGGAGATGGGGATGTTTCCATATTACGGAAGTAATAATGTGAATGGCATTATTGAGCGAAAATCATTAATGCTTGAAAATAAAGGACTTACGTGTCATCCGTGTAGTAAAATAGGGTATAAATCTTGCCCTAAAGGACACTTTAAATGCATGAAAGAACTGGATAGTGAAAAAATTGAAAATAATGTTAAGAAATTCTGGGATTTTAGCCAACCATAAGAAATGTTATTACGTCTTTGGTTTTGGGAATAGTGATTTTAATATATAATTAATTTGTCTATTTGTTATATGTAAGAATCTTTAATTTTTTTCTGTATGGAAAATCAATCCCGTTAGTTATATTTGTTAAGACATTTGTAAAATATAATAACTACTGATATTATGAGAAAACTACTCTCATTACTGGGCTTTATTGCATTCGTTGCTTTGGCTACAGTTTTACCGAGTAAAGAAGCTAAGGCGTCGCACGCTGCGGGAGGTGAAATCATCTACATTCACATAAGTGATTCCACCTATCAGATCTTCTTCAAGTTCTACCGTGACTGTACGGGTATTTCCGAGCCTGGAAACGCACAGTTGTGTATTTACAACAACTGTACGAACCAGACCTTCACTCGTACGATGAACAAGTGGACGGGTACATTGCCACCTGACAACCGCGCCAACGGTTCGCCTGTGTCAGCGGGTTGTTCTCAATATCCGAACAAATGTATCAATACCTCATCGCCACTTCCCGGTTATCGAGAGTGGTGGTATTCTCACATAGAGACCTTGCCGTTGAAGTGTAATTCGTGGCGTTATTCCGTGTCGATCAACGCTCGTAACGGTAGCCAGAACATCACAGGCGGTAACTTATATATCGAAACAATATTCAACAGTACCATATCATGGGTGAACTCATCACCGTTCTACTCCATCAAGCCGATACCGTATGTTTGTATCAACCAACAGTTCACCTACAACAACGGTGCTCGTGACTCAGACGGTGACTCATTGTATACGGAATTGATGAGGCCATTGACCTCCGGTTCTTGTACCGGTCCTGCAACGCAAGTTGGTCTTCAAACCACATCACCTGCCATCAACTTTACGAACAACCCGTTCCAAACGGGAGGTACTTTCCAGTTGACCGGTGGTACAGGTCAGATGAACTTCCAAGCTGCTCAATTGGGTCAGCATGCACTTTCGGTACGTACTCGTGAGTACAGGAACGGTCAGGAGATCGGTTCCATCATGAGGGATGTACAGGTACAAGTGATATCATGTTCGACACTTCCACCATCGGTGGATACACCATTGATCACAGGTGGCGGCCAATTGCTTAACGGTCAGATAGCCGCTTGTATCGGTCAGAAATTGGATTTCTGTTTCGACATCGAGTCCAACGATCCTGATGCGATCTTGTTGGCTGAAGATAACTTGGCATCATCCATACCTGCGGCAACGATGACATACAGCAACTTGGGCAACGACTCGATTCGTGTTTGTTTCTCATGGATCCCTGCTGCAGCAGATGCGGGTAAAACGCACAGTTTCCAGATAACGATAAAAGACTCCACATGTAAGCCACCGGGCATATTGTTGCAATATGTACGTGACGTATCGATATATGTATGGGATAAGATAGAAGCATCACCCGACACGAACATCTGTTTGGGAGAGCCGATATTCCTTGGTGTATCGGGCGGTGGTAACTACCAGTGGACGGTATTGGCGGGTAACGACCCATCGGGCTTCCCTAAAACAGGTCCGGGCCCAATCGGCCAACCTACCGCAACCACCACCTATCAAGTGGTGTCGACGATCAACAATTATTGTCCGAACAGCAACAAGGATACGGTCATCATAACCGTGGAACAAGGTCCTGCCATCAACGGTCAACCCGATACAACGACCTGTCCCGACAATCCTATCGATCTGGATGTGAACATCGTTACCCAAACAGGTGTGAAGTACACTGTGAAGTGGACACCTGCCACAGGTTTGAGCAGCGATACGATACCTAATCCTACGGTTAAGATCAAGAACGACCGCGGATACTATGTGGAAGTGGGTTCTGACCAGAACCGTTGTAAAACTTTGGATACCGTTGTTGTGACCATATTGGACGGTTTCAGCATCGAGAACCCTGATACTGCGATATGTCAAGGAGAAGTGGTTAAGATACGCGGTAAAGGCGATCCTTTGTACGGCTACCTATGGGAGAGCAAGGACGATCCCGGAGCGGCATACAATCCTCAGGCATCCATCATCCCAACGGAGATAGGCCCTGCGGATACGGGTAAGCATTTCTATACACTTACAGGTAAGTACCCTAACTGTCCGGACAGTGTTACAGGCTTCACTATAACAGTAGAGCCTAACCCTACGGTACAAGTGGATAACGATGCAAGTATGTGTTATGGAGATACAATGCAGATGCACGGTGTGGTATCACCTGCAAGCTTCACGAACTATATCTTCACATGGACCCCGGGTGCATCTTTGAATTACCCGAACCAATTGGATCCAATTTTCTCAGCGACATCTGAAGGAACGACCACTTTGACCCTTGAGGCCAAGACCCCTGAAGCGGGTTGTGCGTCTACAGCGAGTGTGAACCTGACGGTGTTCCCTGCGGACTTCCTGTTGTTGCCTAACGATACGGCGATATGTCCGGGAGATACGATGACCATTGCAATGAATATAGGCGGTGAGCCTAGCTTCTACTGGGCACCTGATTTCAACATCAGCAGCGTAAGCAGTCAGCAGCCGAGAGTATGGCCTGTTGCAGATCAGAAGTTCATAGTATACGGTAAGGACAGCACAGGCTGTTTGGATACCAACGAGATAACTATCCGAGTACGTCCGAGGGCGGTGATGGAAGTTCCTGATACGGTGACCCTGTATCCGGGTGAGAGCTATCGCATGGACCCTGCAGGCAACTGTTTGTATTACAGTTGGTTCCCACCGTTGGGCTTGAGCTATGCAGATGTGGCCAACCCGTTGGTGAAACCTGATGTGAACACCAGATACATCGTACAAGGTCGTACGGATGCAGGTTGTAGCGTGGTTGATTCTGTGGATGTGATAGTGATGAACGACAGCTACATAGACATCCCTAACGCGTTCACACCACATACACGTGGCGGCAACAACACCTTGAAGATCAAAGCTAGAGGAGATGTTAATCTGAAGCGTTTTGAGGTGTACAACCGCTGGGGTACTAAAGTGTACGAAAGCACTGATGTGAATGAAGGTTGGGACGGTACTTACAACGGTCAATTGCAGCCGATGGGTGTATACATATACAGCATAGAAGCTGTTACACCAAGCGGTAAAACAGTGACCAAACAAGGTAACGTAACATTGATTCAGTAATTATAACAGGTAAAGCATAAAACGAAAATTTAAATATTATATCATGAACCGTGCATTCTCAAAATTAGGTGTTATGTTGGTGGCCGTTGTGCTGCTGACGTTCGCTGCTGGTATCAAAAAGGCAAATGCTTGTCACTTTGCAGCAGCAGACATCTTCGTTACCTATTCCGGCCCGGGAGCGGATGGTTGTGGATCACCTACTGTGTATCAATACGATGTAGAGCTGATAGTGTACCATGCTTGTCAAACATGTTATCTGGATGCAGGTGTTAACCAAACCGTAAGGTGGGAGTCGCAAACAGCCATAGATGACGCTTTGCCAACGCCCAACGGTCAAATTACTGTAACAAGTATAACTCCTCAGCCTGATACCGTTCACTCTCTATGTGCAGCGTTTGCAGACAGTAACAGTTGTAGACAATTGTCTACTGCCAACAGATATCCCGCGTTTCGTAAAAGGACGTACCGTGGTACGGTAACATTGCCTTATGCGAGAGAAGACTGGCGTTTTTATTGGTCTAACGGAGGACGTAACGCAAGTAACTTGACCGGGTGTGGTAGCTTGTATATTGAAGCCGGTTTGAATAACGTAACAAAATATAATAACAGTACTCCAAGGTTCTTGAGTAACCCTCTGCCATATATATGTGTTAACCAACCAACGACTTATTTGAACGGTCCTTGGGATCCTAACGGTGACTCATTGTGGGTGGTAGCTCAAACGCCGTTTACTCCTGCCGGTAATATAGGTAACCCATGTGGTTATCAGGCAGGCTATAGTGTAGCTGACCCTATAGGCTCTACAGGTGACTATAAGTTGAATAACCTTACAGGTACAGCAACATTCACTCCTGCCAGTACAGGTTTTAAAGTGTTGGCGTTCAAATTAACAGATTATGAGCGTGGTACAGGTAAAGCACTTAGCTATGTTTATCGTGATGTGCAGGTGACTGTACTTCCTTGTACTTCTCCGCCACCTAATATCGATTCCATAGGGCAGGTTGAGATAACTATTTCTGAAGCTACAATAGTAAATACGAAGAGCCAGGGTGAAGCAATATTTGTTTGTCCGGGAAGTAATATGGAGTTCTCCATCAATTCCAAGACACCATTGTCAAGCCACAATGTTTATTTATATGCAAATACGGATTTGTTTACCGGTTCTGCATTCAACGTAACGGGACAAGGATCTGACAACGTAACAGGTGTATTCACATGGACACCTACAATAGGTGATATTGGCGAACATACATTGGTGATCATATCCAAAGATTCGACATGTAATGCCAACCAACCGATCGTTCTTACGAACTATAGATCTATATTGATAAAAGTCACCGAAGGTATCAACGCAGGTAAAGATCAACCTATATGTGAGTTGAACCCTGACTCTGTGCAGTTGTTTGTATATGGTACAGAAGATCTGAGATTGGAGTGGAGCACCTCAAATGGAGGTCCACTTTATCTATCTGATGAAACAATACACAATCCTAAAGCGTTGCCTCCAAGAACAACTGAGTACATAATAAAAACTCCGGACTTGGCAGGTAATTGTAAAAACCAGGATAACGTATTCGTATATCACGATACATCCAACAAGGTGGAGATCACTCCGAAAAATCCGACACAACCTGAAAATGCGATGGTGATGTGTCGTCCGGGTTATCTTCAGTTGGAAGCATTGATATCGGGAAGACCTCCTAAGAATAATGTTACTTGTGGTACAGGTAATCCTACTTTGTGTAGTAGTCCTGACACAGGTAAAGTATACGGTTCTGCAGTATTCGGAGATGTTGCTTTGGAAACTCCTAGCAATGAAGCACCTGTAATGTATAATACATTGCGTACTACTAAAATGCAGTTCCTTATTCGTAAAGAGGAAATGAGCGATGCCAAGATTTATGCATCCACACTAAGGAGTTTGATGTTTGATACTAAAGGAACAAGTAATCCTGCTTATGAGTATCGTAACTTCAAAATATTCATCAAGTGTACCACACAAGATGAGCTTGATGCAGCTGACGGTTTTGAGAACTTCGGTATGACTCAAATTTACTCTGCACCAACAATCACTTTCGAAGATGGTACACACGTGTTCCCATTGACAACACCTTACAACTGGGATACCACTAAGCATTTGATAATCCAAATGTGTTACAGTGACAACCCAACTGTTGAAGTAGGTTGTGGTGTTACAAGCTCACCTCCAATTGTAAGTTATTCTCGTACTGCTTATGTATCGGGGTTGATACTAAGAGGTGCAGATGCAAACGAGATCAGCGTTTGTGGTGTAGACAAGAGTGCTAATATAAATGAAGTATTCAGCCGTCCTTCGTTCTCATTCACTTATTGCGAAGCAGATCCGCTTCCATTCGTGATAACATGGAACCAAGGTGAATATCTATCAGATACAACTGTTGCGCAGCCATTGGCTTATGTGCCTAAGAGCACCAGATATGTTGTGGAAACAATAGGACGTAGCGGATGTTTGATGAGAGATACTCTTGATATCTATGTTCCTAAACATGATTTCAAAGTAACTCCTACCGATACTGCAATATGTTATGGTGTTGGTACTCCGGTATCTGCTTACGGTGGATGGTATTATAAGTGGTATGAGTATGATGGTACAGACATATATAAAGATGCTACCGGTAGCTTAAATTGCCCTACTTGTCCTGAGCCGTTCGTCCGTCCTGCTAAAACAACAGACTACAGAATTGTGATTTCAGACAGTGTTTGGTGTTACGATACATTGAAAGCACGTGTTGAAGTATTGCCTTTACCTGATGTGCATATCTTGAACCAAGATACAACCGTCAAGTATGGTAAGAGCTTCCAACTGCTTGCATCCGGTGCACGCTTGTACAACTGGAGCCCTGTATCATCTTTGAGCAACCCGAACATCTCTTATCCTATGGCAAGTCCTAAGGAAGATACCAGATACGTTGTAGGTGGTATCGGAGCAAACGGTTGTAGAGCATTCGATACTTTGTATGTAACTATCGACAACAGAGACCACCTGATGGTTCCTGGTGCATTCAGCCCGAACGGCGACGGTAAGAACGATGTCTTCAAGATCACCAACCTTACATTCCAACGTATAATGGAATTCAGAATATTCAACCGTTGGGGTCAAGAGATATTCAATACTACCGATAACAGCCGCGGCTGGGATGGTACTTGGAAAGGTGAACCACAAGGTATAGGTACTTACAGCTACCTTATCAGAGTAGGTTTCCCTGATGGTCAGGTAGAGACCTACAGAGGTGAGGTTACATTGATCAGATAATTTGATTTGAATAAATAACGACAAAGCCCCGCAATCGCGGGGCTTTGTCGTTATAATATGTTTAGATAAGTCTTTTATAATGTAGCTAAAGCCGAAGGTAGTTGCATGGCTCTCCTCCATGCTGATAGTTGCCCCAAGTGCATGGATTCGTGACTGATGCACATGAATACCAATAAGTCCATAATGGTAGGCATATACTTTGAAAATCGCCATTTTATTGGTTCTTGATATTTGCTTTCGGGTAATGTTGTTATGAACTCTTTCAGCTTATTGTGTTGGTGTTCCAGTTCATTCATCAGTTCCATTTTGCTTGGATATTTGTTCGTGTCTTTATTGGGTAGAGTAGGGTCACCGGGACCTTTTCGTAGAAACAACTCGTTCCAACCTTCAGGTATTATATATTCACCACCGAGGTCTTCTATCATCATAGCACTACCTGTAACAAGATGGCCCAATGTAAATGCAGGGTGATTGACCAAACCCGCAGCAGGAATTACGGTCATTTGCTCTTCCGTCAAATCAGCAACCAAGCTTCGTGCAAATTCAAGATTGAAGTCGTATTGATGGATAATATATCGTAGTGTATCATGGTTTTCCATACTCTAAAATACATCCTTCATTTCTTAACAAGAAAATCGGCTTGTTTTTGGGTGTTTGTCGTATTTGATTGTTAGTCAATTAGTTGGGTTGCATGTTTTGTTAATTGGCGGTTAACAGGTTGCAAATTCGTGGTTAACAGAAGCTGTTTTTTTGACTAAAGGGGTGCCTTACCCCCATCTTTGTATCAACAAACGAACAAACAACTAAAACAAACATTAACTGAAACAACTAACAAACTAAAACAGCAATTATGAAAAAGATCACATTATTCGCAGCTATTCTTACTTGTATCGGTTTCACAGCAAACGCTCAAAACCAAGCAGACCAAACAAGTTCAGCTTCTCAAACAACCAACCTTGTTCTTAGCAACGCAATCGAGATCACTTTCACAGGTAACGGTTCTGCTACAGGTGCTGACGTAAACATCCCATTCACCACAGTTAACGATTACGCTAACGGTGTTGAGTCTGATGCTCAAGAATTGAAAGTACGTTCAAACAAGAATTTCTCAGTAGCTGTTAAGGCTAACGCTACCAACTTCTCATACACAGGTAATACTTCACCTGCTCCAACAATGCCTGTAAGCGGCGTTTTGGGAATCAAAGTAACTGCAAACGGTACAGGTGGTTCTATCGCCAATCCGTTCTCTAACAGTGCATATGCTACTTTGAGCAGCTCTGACCAAGATTTGATCACTACTGCCGATCGTGGTGGTAACCAAACTTTCAGTGTGAAGTACAAAGCAACTCCGGGTTTTGCATACCCTGCAGGTACTTACAGTGTAGATGTTGTTTACACTGCCACTCAAGAATAAGATATTGTCTCTCTCGGTTTAAATAACAAAAGAGCAGCCCCGTAAGGCTGCTCTTTTTATTATTATGATTTCTACTAAGAAAGGTATTTACCGACTATCGGTACTCTGCGACCAACTCCGAATGCTTTTGGAGATACTCTGATGATAGGGCAGAATTGATTGCGTTTGTATTCGTTTATATTCACAAGTCTTAAAATTCGCCTTACCAATGCTTCGTCAAAACCCATGGCAATGATATCTTTGGGGCCTTGTCTTCTTTCTATGTATTGATAAAGTATTGGGTCAAGCACGTTGTACTCCGGTAGACTGTCGCTATCCTTTTGATCGTGCCTCAACTCCGCTGATGGTGCTTTGTCTATGATATGTACAGGTATTACTTCTTCATTTCTATTGATGTATTTGGCCAATGCGTATACCTGCATTTTGTATACATCTCCCAGTACTCCGAGACCACCGGCCATATCTCCGTATAATGTGCCATATCCTGTGGAAAGCTCGCTTTTGTTGGAGGTGTTCAAGAGTATGTAACCAAACTTGTTGGCCATTGCCATTACCAGTGTACCGCGTATTCTTGACTGAAGATTCTCTTCGGCAACATTGAAAGGAAGGTCTTTGAATACAGGTTCCAAGCTGTTGTCGAATGCTTGGTATATACTTTCGATGGCTATTGTTTCGTATGGATTGTTCAGGTTCTTTGAGAGCTGTTCCGCATCGGAAACGGAATGACCCGTTGAAAATTGAGATGGCATCAATAATGCCGTCACATTTTCGGGACCTAATGCATAGCAAGCCAATGCAAGTGTTACAGCACTGTCTATACCACCGGAAGAGGCTACAATGGCTTTTTTGAAACCCATCTTATTGAAGTAGTCTCTTATGCCCATTACCAAAGCGTCGTACACTTCGTGTATATCCAACCAACTGTCGAAGTCTTTAGGCATTGGGTCGGCATAAGGTATGTTCTTAGCAGGCCTGATAACAGGTTGTTTGAAGGTGTTGTTTTCATTCAACTCCACAAAGGACAATGCTTCTCTGAAGTATGGTAACTCTGCCACAAGGTTCTGTTCCGCATCCATAACCACAGAGCCGCCGTCGAATACTATTTCCGTTTGTGAGCCAACAGCATTGCAGTATATCAATGGAATGCCGTATTTATCAACGTTACGTTTTACGATACCCAATCGCTCTTCGGCTTGCGCATAGTCGAAAGGAGAAGCACTAATGTTGATGATAAGGTCAGGTGATCGCTCAATGAGTATATCCATCGGACAAACTCTGTACAATGGATTGTCGCCAAGGTTCCAAATATCTTCACATATTGTTATCGCCAACTTTTTGCCCTTGAACTCCAACAGTTCGTGTTCGGTAGCCGGCTCGAAGTAACGATACTCGTCAAATATATCGTAGTTGGGTAGGAGCGTTTTGTTGAATACTTGTTTGATTTCTCCGTCGTACAGAAAGTAAGCACTGTTGAAGAGGTCTTTACCTTCTACTTTAGGGTTTCTGCTTGGTCCGCCAACAATTACACCGATGCCTACAGCTTCTTTGGCAATTGCCTTTACAGATGCGATACTTTGCTCAATAAAATCGTTGAACTCCAAAAAGTCTCTTGGTGGATAGCCACATACGGCCAGCTCAGAAAATATAATGAGGTCTCCACAGTTAGCCTTGGCCTCCTTTACAGCGTCTATTATTTTGGCCGTATTATCTTCAAAGTTGCCTATATGATAGTTCTGTTGAGCAAGAAATATCTTCATGTGCGTAAAATTACACTTAAGTAACGAGTATCCATATCAAATAAAAAGCCTGCGATGGTCGCAGGCTATAAAGTATTGTTTTATGGGGATTAGAAGAACATACCCACTTTCAGAGCCAAGTTGTTCAACCTGACGTTTCCGTCGGAGAAAGTTCCTTCGTAGTCCATTTTCAACTCTTTGGGGTTGGTAACATCCGGAGCAAAACCATTGTTGAAGAATAAGCCGATGTAAAAGCTCATTTTGTCTGTGGCTTGATACTCGATACCTCCACCAAGATTCATTTGAAAGAGTACAGGTGTAACACTCAGTCCGCCTCTCAACTTCTCATTGTCGCCCGAAACATCTTTAACTATCAAGGCTCCTGATATTTGAGATTTGTACGACGTATCCGTATAGCTTACTTCATAGCTGCCCTTCTTGGATATGTTGATGCCTGCTGTAACGCCCACATTACCGAATACTCTGATGCCTCCTGAAAGATTGTCGCTCATCAACTTCAATCCGAATGGTATTTCAAGGTATTGCAGACGGTAATCGATATTGGCTTCGGTTACCGTACTTGGAGAGCCTGCAACGGTTGATACAGGGTTGGCATAAGTCGCGGTTATGTTTCCTCCTGAGGTAGTCAGTTGAATACCCGAGGCGATACCATAGTTCTCATCAAAGAAATGGTCGATCATCAATCCCCAAGAGAAGCCTATGTTGCTACCCGTATTGCTTACATTATATAGCCCGTCGTTGCTTTTAGTGGCCGTTGGTTTCATCCAAGAGCTGTTGGGTGCTATGAAAAGCCCGAAACGAGTACTCTTGATGCCGCTTGGGCCCTCTTTGGTTTTGACAGGTACAGGCTCCCCATATGTGTATTGGGAAAAGGCGGAAAAGGTCGTGAAAGTTGTGAGTAAAAGAGCAAGTATTTTCTTCATTTCTATATGTAATTATTAACCTATGAGATAATCCTTACGCAAATAAAACAGTAATGTTATTTTTGCCCCATAAAAATACGCTCATTTGGCGGGATGTAAAGTTTTTTAGGGTATGAAATACAGTTTTAAAGGGTACATTTTATTGACAATATTGCCATTAATGTTGATAAGTTGTGGTGAACAGGAAAAAGCACCCGATGTTAGCAACATTGAGGTGGCCATGAGCAGTAGAAGGTTGGATAAGGATATGTATGAAATAGATACTAACAACATCGCTCAAGGGTTGATGAAGTTGGAGCAAAGATATCCCGAGTTCTTGCCGTTCTATTTGGATACATTGATGGGTTTTGGTGTTGAAGGCAACTATACAGAAGATAACAACGGCATACAAAAAGGAGTGAAAACCTTCCTTACACATAAGGATTACCGTGGTGTGTTTGATACGGTATTGGCACGCTATCCTGAAACCGGAGCGATAGAGGAGGAATTGAGAAAAGGGTTCAAATACTTGAAGTTCTATCTACCTGATTCAAAAGTGCCGGATATCATTTACTTCGTTTCGGGATTGAACAACTACGGAGCCATAACATATGGTAGCAATACTTTAGCGATAGGTTTGGATATGTTTTTGGGAGCGGATTATCCTTTCTACAAATCGGTGGCTATTCCTGAATATTTTTCTCGCCAATTGAACCAGAATTATATTCCAGTTGCTGTATTCAGAACTTTGTATAGAGAAAAACACCCCTTCATTGTACAAGACAAGGTATTGTTGGATATGATGATACAAAGCGGAAAAGAAATGTACTTTGTTGATAAGGTGCTTCCTTTCGTACCTGAAGAAGTAAGGTTAGCCTATACAGCAGAGCAGTTGAAGTGGTGTAAGGAAAGCGAACCGATGATATACGACTTCTTTATCAGACAAAATCTACTGTATGAGAACAAGTTGCAAAAGGTGGTGCGATATGTGATGGAAGGCCCAAGTGCCACAGGCATGCCGCTTGAAAGTCCAGGTAATATCGGTGCATGGCTCGGCTTACAGATCGTCAAGTCGTATATGAAGCAGCATCCTGAAATGTCGCTATCAGATTTGATGAAAGTAGAGGTGGACGCACAACAGTTTTTACATGAGTCTAAATACAAACCAAAATAACAACAGCCGTATTATGAAAAACGCATTATTGATCACATTGATGTTTGTCGCCCTGTCAGCGACGGCACAATTGAAAAGAACAGATACCTTAAGAACAGGTATAACCACCAAGAACAACGATACTGTTGCATGGGTGTATAATGGGAATTTGAATATAGGTATCAACCAAGGTTTTTTGCATAACTGGGCTGCAGGGGGTGAAATTGCTTCGGCAACCATCAACGGATTGTTCAACGGTAGCCTTACGAGGTTGTACCATAGGCAGGTTTGGAGCAACAACTTGGATTTGACGTATAGCTTGTTCTATGCTTATTCCAACAGCTTCATTCCTCGTAAGATGGATGATAGGATCGACTTTACATCCAAGTATGGTTACAGATTGGATACAGCAGCTGATTTTTACTTGACTGCTTTGTTCAACTTCAAGTCACAGTTTACTAAGGGTTATGATTATGAGTCACAGATTTGGGACACGTTCTCCACTTCCAACTTCCTTTCACCTGCATACTTCATACTCGGTCCGGGTATTGAATACAGAAAAGGAACTGCTTTGACCCTCTTCTTGTCGCCTGCTGCAGCAAGGTTGACCACGGCCAGCTTGTATTATACAAGCCGCAGTCCCGAAGGTGCATTCGGTGTTGAGAACGGAAAAACCACTCGTTGGGAATTGGGTGCTTACTTCTCCGGAAGGTATACGGTAAACATCACGGAGAATTTGACATACCGCACAAGACTTGATCTTTACTCCAACTATTTGGCGAAGGAGTATTTGGACAGTGCGGGCAATGTAGTGAAAGAAAACAACCCCGGCAACATAGATATATTGTTCGATAACTTGTTTACTTGGAAAATGTCCAAATACTTTTCAGTAGCATTGGGTGCAACATTCATTTACGATAACGACCTGCCGTACGACAAGTTCGAAGTGGACCCTACAACAGGTAAAGAAGTGTTGAAAGACGAACCGGGGACTTCACTTGGTTGGTGGCAGATCAAGCAGATATTTACCATCGGCTTCCAATATAAATTCAACAATTAGTGGCTGAAAAGGCTATATTTACTGTTTAGTGCGATTGTATAGATGTCAGAAACGTATCAAATAAAACTTCCCCAATTCGAGGGGCCGTTCGACCTGCTTCTGTTCTTTATTGAGCGGGACGAGTTGGATATTTACAATATCCCAATTCATACCATAACCAAAGACTTTCTTGAGTACATACACAAAATGGAGGCTTTGAACATTGAGTTGGCGAGCGAATTCATTCTTTTCATCTCCACGCTTATGCGTATCAAAGCCAAGATGCTGTTGCCGCGCAAAGAATTGGATGAAGAGGGCAATGAGATCGACCCGAGACAGGAGTTGGTAGATAAGATATTGGAGTATAAGCGCTACAAAGAAGCATCAGAGCAGATGATACTGTTAGAAGCTGAGCGTTTGTTGGTACAAAAGCGTGGTAACATCAAAAGAGAGCTGGACGAACTTGGTGAAGAGTATTCCGAGGGAACGGAAATACAGACCATCACCATGTACAAGTTGATGCAGTCTTTTGAGAAGGTGATGAAGCGCTACAAGGAGCGCACGGATAAGCCTACTCACGTTGTTGTCAAGTATAAATATTCGTTGGATACCCAAAAGGTGTTCTTGGTGGACTACATGAAAGAAAACAAGCGTGTGGCGTTTGAAAGTGTCTTTTCTCAGTGTGAGAATAGGATACATGCCATCTTTACATTCTTGGCGATGTTGGAATTGGTTCAGCAGAGATATCTTGGTTTGTTGATAGGTTCAGGCAGAAACAACTTCATAGTTGAGTGGAACCCTGAGGCTCCGGATGAAAGCCCGCTTAATTTCAGTGACGAAAACGAAGAAAAGCCTGAAAACAACGATGAAAGCGAAGATTTGGCACAATAATTGATTTATAAATAGCATCAGGTTGCTATAGAATGGTTCTCGATTAGTAAAACGCTATTTGGGAACCATTTGTTTTTTTACCCCCATGATGCTGATGCTCGATTCCATTTTTGCAGGAGTCAATTTACCGGTAATATCTATCTCACCTGCAAGCTCTTGTTTGATGCGCGCCGTCACCACCATTCCGCTTTTTATATCCACATCGTAAAATCCGCTTAGCGTACCTCTCATATCTATATTGGAGCCACCTGCTTGCTCGGCATGAGCAGAACTTAGTTTGCCTTGCAACTCTATATGAGCGATGTTCTTTTTGACAGAAGCCAATTGATAAGCACAACGCACTTTCACATTGGCAAAGCCGATGGATGTTTCGAATGTGTTTTGCCAATTGTCTCCAACCATCACATCCAAGTTGGGATAAAAGCAAAATGTGTTGACCAATATCTTTCTGATGGAGCTATCCTTTACTTTAAAAGCATTTAGACTGCTCTGATTAACGGCTGTGATTGGTTCCGAATATAATATGTCTCCATTTGGAGATAAAGACATTTTAAAGTTTTGTCCGATTAACCTGCGCAAGTCTTCATACATAGGGTCGGCACCGTCGTCCGTTTCGGAATCGAATTCAAGCGCATAGAGCTGATTGCCGGTGCTCATGCTTATTTTATCGTAGGAAACGGTGATGTCTCTTTTTTTATCGGAAGAATCCAGGAGCATATAACCGGCGGTCAAGGTCATGTTTTGCTCCATAGTCACGGTGTTTTCCGCGTCTATTTGTTGCTCAACGAAAATATTGTTCTGTATGGTGTATTGGTAAGCACTGTCTGTAGATAGGTTGAACCTGATGGGAACGGGTTTGTTCGATTGTTTCGGTATCAACTCCTCATCGCAGCTTTGAAAAGATATTGCTGCAATGATAAAAGCGATAAGTGTGTAAAAACGAGTTGTCATAAGTGCCGTCAACAAATATATAAATCAATGACTGAATTTTCTTTGATGATGTTCCATTGGTTTGTTCGGGTTAACTTTGCCGTTCAGTATATGGATAACAATATAAATATACTCGCAATTGAGTCGTCTTGTGATGATACAAGTGCAGCTGTTGTGAAGGACGGGAAAGTGCTCAGTAATCTTGTGGCCACACAAAAAGTACACGAGCAATATGGAGGTGTGGTGCCTGAAATGGCATCGCGTGCACATATGCAAAATCTTGTACCTGTTGTACAGACCGCATTGAATAATGCGGGAGTAGATAAGAAGGATATTACCGCTGTTGCATTTACTCAGGCACCCGGCCTTATAGGTTCATTGCTGGTAGGTGCGTCCTTTGCCAAGGCATATGCTCAGGCATTGAATGTACCGTTGATTGATGTACATCATATGCAAGCCCATGTACTTGCACACTTTATAGACGATCCTAAGCCTGAGTTTCCATTCTTATGTTTGACGGTATCGGGTGGGCATACCCAGATAGTACTTTGTCGCAGTCATTTGGAGATGGAAGTGATAGGAGAGACCATGGACGATGCGGCAGGAGAGGCATTTGACAAGACAGCAAAGATGTTGGGGCTACCTTATCCGGGTGGACCGATGGTAGATAAGTTGGCGGCAGCAGGATATGAGAAAAGGTTCACTTTCCCGATACCCAATATCGAAGGGTATGATTTCAGCTTCAGTGGAATAAAGACGGCGGTACTGTATTTTTTGCAAGAGCAGACAAAGGCAGACCCCGAGTTCGTGGCCAAGAATATGAATGATATATGTGCCTCTGTACAGCATACCATTATCAAGTTTTTGTTGCTGAAATTGGAAAAAGCCGCAAAAGACCTTGGTGTGCAACATTTGGGTATTGCAGGAGGTGTGTCTGCAAACAGCGGATTGCGAAAAGCATTTGCCGAATTGTGCGATCATAACGGTTGGCAGTCTTACATTCCCGAGTTTCAATATTGTACTGACAATGCAGCCATGATAGGTATTACCGCCCATTATAAATACTTGGCCGGTAAGTTCGCAAGTTTGGATGTCAGCCCTACTGCAAAAGCAAGCTGGGAATGAGTAACAGCTATTTCAAGTTCAAACAATTTACAATATTTCAGGATAAGTGTGCCATGAAGGTGTCAACAGATGCATGTATACATGGTGCATGGACACCTGTTACAGAGCAAGCGGCCAAAGTGCTTGACATAGGCACGGGTACAGGCCTGTTATCATTGATGTTGCTGCAGAGGAACAACAAGATGACTGTAGATGCCATAGAGATAGATGCCGATGCAGCCGAACAAGCAGCAAGCAATGTCAAAGAGAGTACTTGGCAAGAGAACATCAATATTGTATGCAGTGATATAAGGACGTACCCGTTTATTCACAAGTATGACCTCATTATATGTAATCCTCCGTTCTTCAATAAAAGTCTTGAGGGGCCAAATGCTCAAAGAAATGTTGCAAGACATACAAGTGCTTTGACCTACGATGATTTATTAAGCGTTGTTTCCGATAATTTGATTGAGAGTGGTGTGGCATCCGTGTTACTACCGGCAAAAGAATTTCAGGAATTTGAACCCTTGCTCAATGAGTATGGTTTATATATTACCGGGCAGTTGTCGATACATCCGAGGGAGGGAGCAAAGGCCAATAGAGTAGTGGCATTGCTATCCAATAAAAGACAAGACAAAGTCCTTCAAGAGAGCCTGAATATTAGGCAAGCAAATAGTGATGAGTACACACAAGAGTTCATAGAGCTGTTGCAGCCATACTACTTATCGCTTTAGGCTAGATGTAATCTTCTGTAATGTTCGAGTCTTCTTTGATAATCTTCTTCTCGACCAATGCTTTGTGATAAAGAGAATATTTCACGTATTTCCTCGTCATGAAGTAAGAGATGGCTGTTACTATCATCAATGGTATGAACAACGTATATCCCCCCGTTATCTCTGCCAACAGGAATATTGCAGTCAGCGGTGCATGCATCACACCCGCAAGTACTCCCGCCATTGAAGCGACTATAAAGTTGGCAGTGTTCAATTCGACCAATCCTGTAAGGTTGACAATGTAAGCGAAGAGGAACCCGACTATGCCACCAATGAACAAAGACGGGGCGAATATGCCTCCATTCCCACCTGCACCGATTGTGAGTCCGGCACTTACAGACTTGAAAGCAATCAGTAGCAAACAGACCACAATGATGGCCACATGTTTGTTCCCCAAATATTGAAAGTAGGTGTGTGAGGTTAGAGGTTCGTAATTTCCTTTCATCAGTTGTGTGATGGTGGCATAACCTTCGCCATACAACCCTGGCAGAATGAAGATAAGAATACATAGCGGTATACTACCTCTAAGCCACGATTTCCAGTTAAGTCCTTTCATGTCGAAGTAGTCTTCTATTTTCTCCACAACATTTGTGGTATATACAGATGCAAGGCCACAGATACTACCCAGTATGATATAGAATGGAATAGATGCAACATTCCAACCTTCGATTATGAGGAAGAAAAATTTATCAGGGTATAATAATTGAGACACTACAGTTGCAGTAGCTGTTGAGATAAGCAAAGGAATTACAAAGGGAATATTGAAGTCTATCATCAATACTTCAAGTGCGAAGATGATACCAGCTATAGGACTATTGAAAATAGCAGCAATACCACTTGAGGCACCACATGCCAGAAGTAGTGTTGTGTCTCTATAAGGTAACCTAAGATCATGAGCTGTATTTGAACCTATAGCAGACCCTGTTGCAACAATTGGCGCTTCAAGTCCAACAGATCCTCCCATAGCAACAGTAACAGAACTTGTTAGTACATGTCCAAAGGTATGTTTCAGGGCCATTCTGCTTTTCTCTGTTAAAATGCTCCTCAGAATAAAGCCGACACCTCTTTTAAGTTTATTGTTGAATAGTTTTTTTAGCAATATGAGTGATATGCCTACTCCTATTAGTGGAAATATAGCTGTTAGCCAGTTACTATTCATCAGGTCATTTATCCTGCTGGCTTGATGCTCTACAAAACCTACTAGTAATTTTAGAAAAACAGCTGCTAAAGCGGAAAGTGCACCAACGACAAAGCTAATGACAATCAGGAAGTTACGATGCCTAACGTGTTTTGTCCTGAAGTGATCCAGCTTGATTAGCAAGCGTCCCAAGCTTTTTTGGTAATACGTCATTCAGTGCTTTTGTCAGAGTCTGCTGAAAGGCAAAGATAGATTATCTTAAGGTTTATGATAATTGTATTAATCTGCCTTATGTTGGATAGGAATAATTTTATATGATAAAAAAATGCAATTAGTTATAAGTTAATAACCTGAGTTCCTTCTGTGAGTTTTTATGAGTACTTTTGCACGCAATAATAGATGCCATATTCATATTGTATAATGCATTAGCGTAATAGGTATATGATATCTGTATAAGATTGATAAACAGCTAAATGCAACTAGCTGAGTAGCTAAAATAAAAGACAGAATAATTTTAAAGGTCTATGAGTACAACAAACGACGTCAATACTTCCGCAAGCGCAAATGTAGCAGCAGCTGAAAAAGAGTCGGAAGGAAGTATGTTTAATGTAAAATGGATCTTTACAACTATACTAGCTACCTGGCCTTGGTTTGTTGCAAGTATGGCTATAGCATACTTGATAGCATATATGTATCTGAGGTATGCGGTTCCTATATATAAGGTTGGTAATGAAATATTGATAGAAGATACGAGAACAAACAGTAATGCATCAGCAGAAGCTCTTGTATTATCAGATCTTGGGCTGCATAATCAGACAGATAATATCAATAATGTAATGCGTTCTTTCAGAAAACGTGAGTTAATGGAAGAGGTTGTAAGGGAGCTTGGTCTTAACATTCGTTATTTCGAACACGGAAGGTTTAAGACTGGAGAGTTTTATACAAATAATCCATTCAAGGTTTTCGTTGCAGATTCGTTAGTGGAAGGAATAGGAGGAACTCAATCTTATACTTTTGTTTTTGATAAAGATGGCAGCTTTCAATATAAGCCTACAGGGACTAAGGAATACCTGAGTGGTAAGCTGAATGAGCCATTAACCTTGCAATTCGGAGAAGTGAAAATTGTAAAGACAGGTTATCCACTTCATTATGGTACAGAGTATGAAGTAACTTTGTCGAATACAGCTACCTCTGCACTTACATTTGCAGGTAGAATAGGTTTAAGCAGACCAGATAGGTCTGATAATACGATCAATATAACTTCTACAGATGAGCTTCCTAAAAGAGCTATAGATGTGATAAATGTGTTGGTAGAGGTATTTAAAGTGGCGGATACTGCTGAGAAAAACCGCTTTGCTAAACACACCATCGACTTTATAGACAAAAGGCTTGAAGAGGTAAAGAAAGATTTGGTGAGTGTTGAAACGCAGTTAAAGGATTTCAAACAAGATAATCAATACATAAATATAGCTTCTCAGTCGGACATGTTGATTGCCACGACAGGAGAGTTTAGCAAAAAATTGTCTGAAGCTCAGGTTCAGCTAGAAATAATAAAGGACATAAAGCAGTATGTGAAGAATAATGGTAATCTCCATGAGATGATACCTACTACACTTTTTATCGAGGATAATAATTTGACCACATATCTTGTTGAGTATAATAACCTGTTGCAAGAAAGGGCAAGAAAAGAAGCCAGCTACCAAGAAGAAAGCCCTGTAATAAAAGCGATAGATAAAGAACTTAAGACAGCGCGTTCCATCATTTTAGAAAATATTAAAACCCTTGAGTCATCATTAAATATCCAACTGGATAAACTGGAAGAAAGGTCTGCTAATCTGAACAGTCAGATAAGAGCGGTACCAAAGAAGGAGATGCAGGCTCTTGATTATACCAGACAGCAAAGTATCAAACAGGAGTTGTATTTGTATCTTCTGAAAAAGAAAGAAGAAACAGCTGTAACACAAGCGGCAACCATTTCAGGAGTGACAGTAATTAATACTGCTAGTAATTATGGTGCCATATATCCTGATAAGGGAAGAATAAAGAATAGGGCTATTATTATTGGTTTTCTGATACCAATGGTATTCTTCTCAGTACGTCGACTGCTGAATAATAAGGTAATTGCGAAAAGTGATATAATTCCTATTTCTGATATACCAGTGTTAGGTGAAATAGGTCATTACAAAGACGAAGAAAGTCAGATCGCTGTTAAGAGAAACAGTAATACAGCAATGGCAGAGCAGTTTCGGGCATTGCGAACTAATATTCAGTTCCTATTACCAGATCCCGATGATAAAGTGATACTACTCACATCGAGTATGAGTGGTGAGGGTAAATCATTTGCTGCAATTAACCTTGCAATCACTTTTGCGATCTCCGGAAATAAAGTAGTCTTAATAGAGTTTGACCTTAGGAAACCAAAGATATCTAAGCATTTAGGGGTTGATAATACAAATGGTATATCGGGCTATGCTATAGGAAAGTATGACCTAAATAGCATTATTGTGCCATCAGGTGTAGATGAGAACCTCTATGTTATTCCATCTGGTCATATACCTCCTAACCCTGCAGAGCTTATGATGTTGCCAAAGATAGATCAGATGTTTGAGCAGCTTAAAAAAGACTTTGATTACATAATTATTGATACTGCACCTGCCGGCTTGGTAACAGATGCCGTTTTGCTTAACCGCTTTTCTGATACATGCTTATACATCGTAAGGCAAGGATATACATACAAACAGCAAATACAGTTAGCGAATGATCTTAAGGATACCGGAAGGATATCGAAGATCAATTTTGTTATCAATGATGTTGTGTTTAACAGAGGGTACTCATATGGTTATGGATACGGTTATGGCTATGGTTATGGCTATGGTTATGGCTACGGTTACGGCTATGGAGAGCATGGTTCAGGATATTATCAGACTGAGAAAACATTCATGGATAAAGTACGTGGCTCTATCGGAAACCTCTTTAAGAAAAGACGGTTTAAATAATTATTAATTGCTTTATTCTCTTAGAGTTAGCAAGGGTATTTAATACCTTTGCGCGTCATTTATGGTAAGCGTTGCTATATCTTATTATATAGCAATAAAAGTCAGTAAGTACACAGCTATGTGACTGACAATAGCGAAGCTGTATCAGAAAGTCACAATTGAGCAAAAAAGTCCTGTTTCTTAATCTTGTAGCATTCACCAAAAATGGTGGTATTGAACGCTTCAATAAATGTTTCCTAAAGGCACTCAATGATCTTGACGATACCGGAAATACCATTTCAGCATCACTATCAGCATATGATAACGATGTGAATACAGCTTACTATCAGCAAACTAAATACAAGGGATTTAACAAGAATAAGGGGCTATTTGTAATCGCCAGTTTATTCAAAGCATCACAATTCGATATTATATTCCTTGCGCATATTAACTTGGCAATGGTAGGAGTGTTGATAAAGAAGCTCTTCCCTTCCAAAAAGGTAGTGCTTATCACACATGGTATAGAGGTTTGGAAACCGCTGACAGGAATAAAAGCCAAGGTCTTAAGTGTGTGTGACCTGATAATAAGCGTGAGTGACTTTACGCGCCAAAAGCTAGTAAAGGAGAATAGCGTACCTATTGATAAGATAAAAGTATTCCCTAATACGATCGATCCTTATTTTCCATTACCGGAGATGTTGAGAAAAGATAATAGTTTAAGAAACAGGTATGGAATTGGTAAAGATGATTTTGTATTGTATACGTTAACAAGGTTGGCAAATACAGAAGCATTTAAGGGGTATGATAACGTGATAGCTACAATGGGTAGAGTTGTGGCAAAATATCCTTATGCCAAATATGTTATTGGGGGTAAGTATAGTGATGAAGAAAAGACACGTGTAGATAAGCTTGTAAAAGAGTATGGTCTTGAAAACAACATCATTCTAACCGGTTTTCTTGATGAAGAGGAGTTAGTAGCACATTATCAGATGGCTGACTTGTATATAATGCCAAGTAAAAAAGAAGGATTTGGTATTGTCTTTATTGAAGCTCTGGTTTGTGGGTTGCCTGTTATTGCAGGAAATGCAGATGGGTCAGTAGATGCACTTAAAGGAGGTGAACTGGGAACCTTGGTTAACCCCGATAGCATCGATGAGCTGGAGGGGGCAATTGTTACTCATATTGACAAGGATATAAGAAGTGATGTAAAGCGTAGTGAAAGGCTTAAAATGCTTACATTAGATAGCTTTTCGTTTGATAGATATAAAGAACGCCTTAAAAATATCATAGCGGCTTGTTAGGCTATGAATTAGTTTTATAATAATGGCAAAAGTTGCATTAATAACAGGAATAACGGGTCAAGACGGTGCTTACCTCGCTGAGCTGTTGCTGAAGAAGGGGTATATTGTACATGGTATTAAGAGGAGAAGCTCTCTCTTTAATACTGATAGGATAGATCATCTCTATCAGGATCCACACGTGCGTGACAGGCATTTTATACTTCATTACGGTGATTTGTCGGACAGTACAAACATCATAAGAATTATACAGGAAGCGCAGCCGGACGAAATATATAATTTGGGTGCAATGAGCCATGTGAAAGTGAGTTTTGAAACACCTGAGTATACAGCCAATACCGATGCTATGGGCACACTACGTATCCTTGAGGCAGTAAGGCTGTTGGGGATGACTGAGAAAGTACGGATATATCAGGCTTCAACATCTGAACTTTATGGTAAGGTACAGGAAGTGCCTCAAACAGAAACAACACCTTTCTACCCTCGTTCGCCATATGGAGTGGCAAAGCTCTATGGGTATTGGATAACGGTAAACTATCGTGAAGCATACAATATGTATGCCTGTAACGGTATATTGTTCAATCATGAAAGCCCGCTAAGAGGAGAGACTTTTGTAACACGTAAAATTACACGCGCCGTTGCCCAGATATCATTAGGCTTACAAGAAAAGTTTTACATAGGCAATATGGATGCGAAGAGAGATTGGGGGCATGCCAGAGATTATGTTGAAGCTATGTGGCTAATGCTACAACAAGACCAACCTGAAGATTTTGTCATTGCAACTGGTGTTACTACTACAGTAAGAGATTTTATTAAAATGGCATTTGCAGAAGCAGGTGCTGAAGTAGAGTTTAAAGGTGAGGGAGTTGCTGAAATTGGTATAATAAAATCATGTGATGCATCTACTGCGCTAAAAGTAGGGCAGGAAGTAGTGTGTGTTGACCCGAAATACTTTAGACCAACTGAAGTAGAGCTATTGATCGGAGATGCTACAAAGGCTAAAGAAAAACTAGGCTGGGAACCAAAGTGTACTTTACAAGAGTTGGTGAAAGAGATGGTTGCGGCCGATATAGAAACATTTAATAAAGAGAAGTTGTTGAAAGACGCAGGTTACGATTACTTTCAACAGCATGATTAGCATTAATGGATAAGGGTAGTAAAATATTCATTGCCGGCCATAGAGGTATGGTAGGCAGTGCCATATTAAGGAAGCTGGAAGCTGAGGCGTATACTAATCTTGTATACAAAACATCTTCAGATTTAGATCTTCGCAATCAAGAGCAGGTAGCCAATTTTTTCAGTGCAGAAAAGCCTGAGTATGTATTTCTGGCTGCTGCAAAAGTTGGCGGAATACTCGCAAACAATACATATAGGGCAGAGTTTCTTTACGATAACCTGATGATACAGAATAATGTTATTCATCAATCGTATGTGAATGGAGTTACTAAGCTATTGTTTCTAGGTTCATCTTGCATATATCCGAAGTTTGCCGAACAGCCAATGCGTGAAGACGCATTGTTGACCGGGCTGCTTGAACCTACAAATGAACCCTACGCTATAGCCAAGATTGCAGGTATTAAGATGTGTGATGCATACCGCGATCAATACGGTTGCAATAACATATCAGCTATGCCAACTAATCTTTATGGTCCTAATGATAATTATGACCTTAAAAAATCGCACGTATTACCGGCATTGTTGCGCAAGTTTCATGAAGCGAAAGAAAATAACGTAGAACAGGTTGAAGTTTGGGGCTCAGGGGCTCCGCTAAGAGAGTTTTTACATGTTGATGATCTTGCAGAAGCATGCCTCTTTCTGATGAATAATTATAATGAAGCTGGGCATATAAACGTTGGCTCAAGCTCAGAAGTGAGTATAAAAGAGCTCGCTAATATTATTAAAGAAGTTGTAGGGTATGAAGGAGATTTGATATGGGATGCAAGCAAACCCGATGGTACTCCTCGTAAATTGATGGATAATACCAAAATAAATGGTTTAGGGTGGAGCCCTAAAATATCTCTTCAAGAGGGAATTAAATCTGTTTATCAGGAAAAATTTCTTGTAGTAAATAATAGTTAAGCTACACTAATGAATAAGGAAAATGCAAGCTGGAGTATTATTATAGAACCTACACGAGGGCTATTCAGCATAAACTTCAAGGAGATATGGCAGTACAGAGACCTAGTGTTATTATTGGTAAAGCGTGACTTTATCGCATTTTACAAACAAACAATACTAGGGCCACTTTGGTTTGCTATTCAGCCAATACTTACAACAGCCGTATATGTGCTTTTGTTCAACAAAGTAGCGCATGTATCTACAGAAGGAGTGCCTCCAATTCTATTTCAGATGGCAGGTATAACTTGTTGGATGTATTTTTCTGAAGTGCTAATTAAAACTTCGGACACATTCATTACCAATGCCAATATATTCGGTAAGGTGTATTTTCCACGTATTGTAATACCACTGTCTATTACATTATCAAGTATGATAAGGTTAGGTATACAGATGGGACTATTCTTTGTAATACTGGCATACTATTACTTCTTTACAGATTCGAACATAAACTTTACCTGGGCAGCGGCAATGCTACCAGCCTTGATTATTTTGATGGGTTTGCAGGCCTTAGGTTTGGGCATTATTATATCATCACTTACTTCAAAATATCGTGACCTAAAGTACTTGTTGACCTTTGGTATTCAACTGCTACAGTTTACTACTACAGTTGCTATTCCTTTATCGCAGGCAGAAGGTACGCTCAAAAGTATATTCGGCTATCATCCGTTTACCGCAATAATTGAAACATTCCGTTTCGGCTTTTTGGGCAGCGGACAGTTTTACGAAGGGTATTTTATATATAGTGTTGTCTTTACTTTCATATCCCTGGCAGTAGGTCTGCTGATCTTTAATAAGATAGAGAGGACCTTTATGGATACTGTATAATAGTGTTATATGTCTGATGTAGTAATAAATATTGAAAACGTATCGAAGATGTACCGACTTGGCGAAGTTGGTACAGGTACTATATCTCACGATCTTAACAGGTGGTGGCATAGAGTAAGGGGTAAAGAAGACCCTTATTTGAAGCTTGGTGAGGAAAATAAAAGAGACTCATCAGGTAGTGGCCAATACGTTTGGGCTTTGAAAGGTGTATCATTTGAAGTGAAAGAAGGTGAGGCAATAGGTATCATAGGTAAGAATGGTGCAGGTAAGTCTACATTACTAAAACTTTTATCTAGAGTAACTGCACCTACACAAGGCATAATAAAAGCTAAAGGAAGGATTGCTAGTTTATTGGAAGTGGGCACGGGTTTTCACCCTGAGTTAACAGGAAGGGAAAACATTTTTTTGAATGGTGCTATACTGGGGATGACCAGACCTGAAATAAAAAAGAAGTTTGATGAAATAGTAGCGTTCTCAGGAGTAGCAAGGTATGTTGATACCCCCGTCAAAAGATACAGCTCTGGTATGTACGTACGACTTGCATTTGCGGTTGCAGCTTATTTAGATCCGGAAATATTGATAGTAGATGAGGTACTTGCGGTTGGTGATGTTGAGTTTCAGAAGCGTTGCATAGGTAAAATGAAAGATGCTAGTCAGAATGAAGGCAAAACAGTATTGTTTGTTAGTCATAACATGGCATCTATTGAATCTTTGACCAATAAAGCAATCGTGCTAGACAACGGGCGCGTAGATTTTACAGGTACGCCAAGACAGGCTATAGAGCGATATTTCGAACAACTTGCAAAGAATACTGCAATGAGTTTAGCAGAAAGAACAGACTACAATGGAGATGGCTCAATTGTTTTTACAAATGCCTGGGTAGAAGATGAAAGGCAAATGATGGTAGAAGAGGTTATGTCGGGAGAGAATGTGTATTTCTGCGTAGAGTATGAGATACAAGGGACCGTAGATAGTTATGATGCAGTAGAAATTGCTATGGGAGTTTACACACAAAACGAAGCAATTGTAACAGATCTGTGGAACGAGTCGACTGGAACAAACCTTAATTTGAAAAATAATAAGAAAGGTGTGATAAAATGTAAAATATCACGAATTCCACTCAATTCAGGTTCTTATTACTTTAATATTTACTGCAAGTCTTATAGTGAAGTCAGGTATGCTATTGAAAGGGCTTGTAGCTTCCGTGTTATACCCGGAGATTACTTTGGTACAGGTATCATGCTGAATGACGATGCCGGTGTTGTGCTTGTTCATCAGGAATGGTCAACACAATAAGTAGAATAGTCGCATTCTAGGTGAATGTTTTATAAGCAGCTCAACGGTTTCAGGTTCATATTTGTATTGATGGTGATGATCCAGCACTGGATGCCTCAGTGGGTTTATCATTATACACATTTGGGCGGCATTGGTGTAAATTTGTTTTTTGTACTTAGCGGTTTCCTCATCGGAGAAATATTGATGAGAGAAAAAGAAAAGACAAACAGCATCGCAAAGTCGGTCAAAAACTTTTTCATGCGTAGAGCATTGAGGATATTCCCAGTTTATTACCTGACAATTGCTATTTATGGAGTGTTCTTTACAACGGGCGGAATTCTGATATGGAATCTTACTTATACAAACAATATATTGGAGTGTATAAACGTAAGTAGGATACCGATTGAGTATTCTCATTTATGGTCGCTGTGTGTTGAAGAGCAGTTTTATATTTTCTTTCCCTTCCTAATATTTTTCACACCAAGATCTAAACTTAAAGCAGTGCTGATATTCGCTATTGTAATGTCTGTATTGTTAAGGTTTGGAGTGACTGTTGCTGAATATGGTGATTATAATGTTATTGCGTCGAGGTTTACACTTATGTGTGTAGATTGTTTGTTCGCAGGTGCTTTCCTCGCATACCTGAAAACTTACCGCAACGAAACACTCGTGAAAATATTCAATAAGAAAGGTCTGATATTACCTGCGATCATTGTTGTTGCTATACTACACCTTGTTGTTAGAATATATGGTACAGACCTGATATATAATACATTTTTCAGATTCTTGTCAGCTATGTTGGGGTGGCTAATAATAGGCTATTCTGTAATGGTTGGCTTTAAGGGGGTATTAGGTAGGTTTGTTGAGAATAAATTCATCGCAGAAATGGGTAAGGTATCTTACGGTATTTACTTGTTTCATCCCTTTATTCAAGAACTATATCATAACTACTTTATTGATAACCCTATTCGTAGTTTCTTTACGAGTTTCAATATGCCTGTTGTAAGCAACAGGTACCTCATAGACGGAACAATATTATTCATAGCTACAATAGGTATTTCATTTTTGTCTTATAATCTGTTTGAAGCGAGGCTACTCAAGCTGAAAAGCAGATTTGTATAAATACCTCGTTGTTTAGGAAATGAATTCTAAGGAGCAATATGCAGTTGTTATCATGAATTCCGATATACGGAAAGAGCAACGTGTATTAAAAACTTTGGATGCATTGAGTAAAGTGGGTATCACGCCAATTATTTTTTCTCACACTAAAAGCTTTGATAATGCAATATGCTTTCCTCTGCCGGTAATAGAGCGCAAAGCAAAGCATTTGAACTATCCGGTATTGATACGGAAAGTGTTTTCACTGGTATTTAGAGTGTCGATAAAAGTTAACGAAATACTTAATCGTTACTTTAACTATGACAGTAAAATAATAGCCGAGCAAATACTTACAGCATTATTACCATATAATGAAAATATCCCAGTTGTAGTAACACATCATTTGAAAAATTTACCAATAGGTAGCACTGTGGCAGACCAGCTTGGCGCAAAGCTCATATTTAATGCTCATGAGTATTACCCGGAGCAGTTTACTGAATATGAAGGATGGGAGCAACAAAGAGATTCGCTTAATAGAATAGGGCATGATTTCTTGAACAAGTGTTATATGGTCTTTAATGTGTGCCAGGGTATAATGGATAGGTACGAACGTGTCTTTAGTTTGAAACCTGAGCAACAAATATTGGTGACGAATGCTACGAGATACTATGAACTTAAGCCAAGCGAGGTAGGTGAAGTGATAAAATTGATACACCATGGAATAGCTAATAGAAACAGGCAGCTCGAATTAATGATAAGTGTAGCAGATAAAGTGCCTAAAGACAAATTTGAGTTTTATTTTATGCTTGTTCCCAGCCCATATGACACAGCGTATTTTGAGCAGCTAAAAGCTGAAATAGAAAAAAGATCCAACTGCTTTTTATTAGAACCTGTACCTACTACAGAAATAGCACCGAGCATCAGCAAGTTTGATCTTGGTTTTTACTTGTATAACAATAAGGAGAATTTCAATATGCAACACTACTTGCCGAATAAGCTATATGAGTTTATTCAGGCAAGGTTAGGAGTAGTAATTGGCCCATATGTTGAAATGAAGAGAGTGGTAGATGATTATAAGATTGGCATTGTAGTGGGGGATAATGATGTTGATAAGGTTGCAGAGGTATTGGCCACTATTTCAAAAGAAGATGTGGTAGGGTATAAGCGTAATACAATTAGTGCTGCTGTTGCGCTGAAGGGTGAAAATGAAATAGATAAGATGGCAGCTGTTTTTACTAAAATAAGTGCATAATAACTTTACAAAGAATGGAATATAGAGAGTGTACTAAGTTGTTGTTCGATACCCATGATGATCCTAACATGACGTTTGACGAGAATGGCGTGTGCAATCATTATTACGAGTACCTGCAACTAGAAAAGGATTATGTAAAGTACGGTGAGGAGGGAGAAAAGGCAGTTGAAGAGTTTGTTGAATATGCAAAGGCTAATAAGACAGGTAAATACGATTGTATAATAGGAGTCAGTGGAGGTGTTGACAGCACCTACCTGTTGTATCTGGTAAAAGAAAAACTTGGACTGAACCCATTAGCGGTTCACTTTGATAATGGTTGGAACTCAGAGCTTGCAGTAAAGAATATCGAAAGCGTAACACAGAAGCTGGGAATTGACTTGCAAACTTTTGTAATAGACTGGGAAGAATTCAAGGATATCCAACGTTCTTATTTTGATGCCGGAGTGGTCGACTTGGAAGTACCTACTGACCATGCCATATATGGTGCGATGTACAGGTTGGCCATGGATAACAATATTAAGGTGATCTTTAGCGGGGTGAATATTGTGTCTGAGTCTATTATGCCACACCATTGGTCTTATGAAAAACATGACCATGTAAACCTGCTTGATATACATAAGAGGTTTGGTAAAAGGCCAATCAAGAATTTTCCTATAGTAGATAACAAGTTCAGAAAAAAATTGAGGGACGCTAATATACAAGTGTTTCGATTGCTGAATTATGTGCCATACAAGAAAATAGAGGTTGAGGATATTCTTGTTAATAAATTAGGTTGGCGTCCATATGGTGGAAAGCATTATGAATCAGTTTTTACACGCTTTTATCAGGGGTATATATTGCCTAAAAAGTTTGGTATAGATAAACGTAAAGCGCACCTGTCCAACCTTATTTGTAGTGGTCAGTTAACTAAAGAAGAGGCTAAAAAAATAATTGCAGTACCGGACTACTCTGAAGCGATGCAGAAAGAAGACAAGGAGTATGTGCTAAAAAAGCTGGACTTTACTGAGGAGTATTTTGATAACTATATGAAGAAACCAGAGGTGCCACATTTAGCATATTTAAGCTATAAGTCGTCTTTATATGATAAGTATCCGATACTAAGACCATTAAGGCCGATAGGTGTTATAGTGAAGAAGTTGTTTAATATAAAATATACTGCTGTTAGATAATGGTAGAGTGTAGCAGATGTATACTAACCAGCGAAGATGACCCGGGCCTGAACCTGGATTCGAATGGCTTATGTAATCATTGCAGATATTACGATGAGCAGGAAAAGCTATACCTGAAAACTGGTAGTGAGGCAGAAAGATTATTAGCTGATACTATTAGCAAGATCAAAGAGTATGGTAAGTCATACTCTTATGATTGTCTGATAGGTTTAAGCGGCGGTGTTGATAGCAGCTATGTAGCTTATTTGGCTAAGCAATATGGATTAAGAGCATTGTGTGTGCATTTTGATAACGGCTGGAACTCTGAGTTAGCTGTAATGAATATTCAGAATATTGTCAACAAACTTGGATTCGATCTTCAGACTTACGTCATTGATTGGGAAGAGTTTAAGGATCTTCAGCTAGCATACTTGAAAGCTTCTGTAATTGATATTGAGGTGCTAACAGACCATGCTATATATGGTACAATGTTCAAAATAGCTAAGGACAACAAGATAAATTATGTACTCGGTGGCCATAATGTGGTAACAGAGGGTGTACTTCCATATCATTGGACGTATAATAAGATGGACTACATCAATATTAAAGCTATCCACAAAATATACGGGACCAAGAAGCTGAAGTCATTCCCTTTCCTTGATCGTAAGATGAAGAAGTTCATCAAACAGTCGGGTGTTGAATTTGTGAACTATTTGAACTGGGTACCCTTTGATAAGGATAAGGTTAAACAGTTGTTGCAAACTGAGCTTGGCTGGCGAGATTACGGAGGAAAGCATTATGAAAGTATATGGACCCGTTTTTACCAAGGGTATATACTGCCAACAAAGTTTAAGGTAGATAAACGTAAGGCGCATTTGTCATCACTTATATGTTCAGGTCAGATGACGAAAGAGCAAGCGTTGGAAGAGATGAAGAAACCTGCATATAATCCCGAGCAATTTAATATAGATAAAGAGTTTGTATTGAAAAAACTTGAACTGACAGAGCGTGAGTTTGAGGATATTATGAATATGCCTGTAAGGCAGCATAAAGAGTTTGATACGGAAGGTTCACTATTTAACTATTACCCAGTATTAAAACCTGTTGAGCCTATTTGGAGAGCTTTGAGGCCTATGATAAAGAAACAATAACTTGAGTACGAGTAATTCTGTCATATCAATAATAACGCCTTCTTTTAACAGAGCTAGCATTGTTCACGAAACAGCAGAGTCCATATTTGGCCAGACCAGTGCTAACTGGGAGTGGGTAATAGTAGACGATGGCAGTACAGATAATAGTTGGGAGTTGTTAGAGCAGTATGCAGCCAAGGATGAGCGAGTTAAGATATACAAGAGAGAGCGAGAGCCGAAGGGGGCATGTACTTGCAGAAATATTGCTGTAGAAAGAAGTACTGGTGATTATGTAATGTTTTTGGATACTGATGATGTATTGGCACCTTTTTGTATCGAGCAGAGGTTAGCTGCGATAGAAAAAGAGGGCGATGTCGATTTTGTAGTATTCCCGATGCTGTTGTTCAATAAGGAGCTTCATGACCTTGACTTACTGTGGAATATAGATAAGAACGAAGATGATCTGCAACGAGTATTGATAGGTGACCCTGTTTGTCAAGGTACAGGCCCTTTGTGGAAGAAAGAGTCTTTTAAAGAGGTGGGAATGTGGAGAGAAGACTTGAAGCTATGGCAGGATATCGAGTTGCATATCAGGAGTTTTCTTTACCCAGTTAAATACAAAAAGAGACTTGATCTACATCCTGATGTTTACCTCAGAATATCTGAGGATAGCTTGTCTAGGGTAGGTTATCATGCTGCCCCTAAATTGAAAAGCAGGAAAGTTGTATTTGAGTATACCTGTACTGAAATGGCAAAAAAGCAAAAGTTGGATAAATATACGGATGCGGTACGGAGTATGGGAGTTGATGTTATCCTAAGCTTGATAAATGGCAGGCTATACGATGATGCAGATGAGCTATTGGAAATAACAAAACACCATGATATTTTCAAAAGAGAAGAGCTTAAGTATTTCAGCCAATATATGAATGCCTATAAAGCTAAGCTGTATAAATTGCCTGCATTATTCAATCCTATTAAGAAACGTGTGCAAGATATTCCTATGCACTACGAAACTACAATGAATAAGATAAAGTGGGAACAATCAAATTATTCTAAAGTATAAATAATGGCAAAAGTTCTAGTTACCGGTGCAGCCGGTTTTGTTGGTTCACATGTATGCGATCATCTTGTAAACGATGGGCATGATGTAGTTGCACTTGATGATCTGTCAGGTGGCTTTGAAGATAATGTGAATCCTAAAGCTGAGTTTGTGAAAGGATCAATTAATGATGTTGCATTAGTTGATAGACTATTTGATGAACATAAGTTTGAATATGTGTTTCATTTAGCTGCATATGCTGCAGAGGGCTTAAGCCACTTTATCAGAAGGTTCAATTATAACAACAATCTGATAGGAAGCATAAACTTGGTAAATGCATCAATAAATACGGGTACTGTAAAATGCTTTGTCTTCACTTCGTCAATAGCAGTATATGGTAAAGGTCAATTGCCAATGCGTGAAGACATGACACCGATGCCCGAAGATCCTTATGGAATATCTAAGCTTGCTGTTGAGCAAGACCTGAAGTCTGCTCATGAAATGTGGGGCATGGATTATATCGTCTTCAGACCGCATAATGTTTATGGTGAGCGTCAAAATATAGGTGATCCTTACAGAAACGTTGTGGGTATATTCATGAACCAGATAATGCAAGGTAAAAAGCTGACAATATTTGGCGATGGTATGCAGACAAGAGCATTTAGCCATATTGATGATGTGGCACCTATTATCGCTAAAAGCATTACTGTTCCTGAAGCATATAATGAGGTATTTAATATTGGTGCAGATACTCCTTATACAGTAAAAGAACTGGCTACTATTGTATGCGATTCTTTCGATGCATCAGAACAGTTGGAATTTCTTGAAGCAAGGAACGAAGTAGTGCACGCATATTCAGATCATTCTAAAGTGCATAAGTACTTTGGTGATATGATTCAGAATATTCCATTGAAAGAAGGTATAGAGCGAATGGTTGCAGATGCGAAAGATAAGGGGCCAAGACAAGGTGAGAAGTTTGGAAATATTGAGGTGGAGAAGAATATGCCACCGGCATGGAAGAAGTTGATGTAAGAATAGTTATAAAGACTAGTCACAATGCCTGCTATATCAGTAGTAATACCTGTAAAAAACGAAGCTAAAAAGATACGTGCCTGTATTGAAGGTATATTATCACAAACAGTACCTGTATCTGAAATAATCGTTTTAGATTCAGGTTCAACAGATGATACACTTGAAATACTTTCTGAGTATGATAAGGTGAAAGTGATAGATATACCACCATCAGAGTTTAATCATGGAGCTACCAGAAATGTAGGAGTACATGCGGCAACAGGAGAGTACATCGCGCTGACTGTTGGTGATGCATGGGCATATAATAACGAGTGGATAGCAGAACTGCTTAAGGGGTTTGTTGCTGAACGTGTAGTGGCTGTATGTGGTCAACAAGTTGTAGCTCACGATCCTAAGAATAATCCTGTTGAATGGTTTAGGCCCTATAGTACTCCGCAAATAACTACTTGCTCGTATTCTAAAGAGAAGTTTGCCCAATTGTCTCCTGAAGAAAAAAGACGTGCTTGTAGTTGGGATGATGTTACTGCGATGTATCGGGCAGACATTATCAAGAATATGCCATTTCGTGTCACTACATATGCTGAAGATGCACAGTGGGCTAAGGATGCTTTGATGGCAGGCCATACATTGGCATATAATCCTGCGGCGAGAGTATATCACTATCATCTTGAAGATCCCGACTTCTCTTTTAAGAGGAATTATACGGTACTATATCATATGTATAAATTCTTTGGGGTAGTTCCAACTGTACCTGAAATAAATATTAACACTCACTTATCTTATATAAAAGCGCTTTTGAAATCAAAAGGCATTTCATTCTTCGATAAGTTTAAGTGGTGGAGGTATAATGTAACAGCAAGAGAAGGGTTGATAAAGGCAGCAAAAGCTGTTAATGCGGCAATAGCAAAAGGAGAGGAGTATCTGGATGAAGAGCATAAAAAGTATTGTGGCAAACCACCAATACCTAAAAAAGATTAGAGTAGTAAGCTAATGTGCGGAATATTAGGTATAGTAGCAAAATCATCTGATAGGTATCGAGATAGGGTAGACGCTATGATAAAAGTTCAAAATCATAGAGGACCTGATAGCTCAGCTACTTACAGTTTTGAAAACTGTTTGTTAGGACATAATAGGCTTAGTATAATTGATTTACATACAGGCAATCAGCCAATGTTGAATACAGACAAAACTGCCGGTATTGTATTCAATGGAGAGATATATGGTTATAAAGAGATAAAAGAAAGTTTAAGCTATCCGTTTCAAACTACATCTGATACGGAAGTACTACTGGCACTATACCAAAAGCATGGGAATGAGATGATCAATCACGTGCCGGGTATGTTTTCTTTTGCGATTTGGGATGAGAGTAGTCAGTCTTTATTTGCAGCAAGAGATCGTTTCGGAGAAAAACCTTTCTTCTATTCTGTAACCAAAGATAGTGAGCTGGTATTTGCATCAGAAATAAAGACAATTCTTGCCAGTGGTTTGGTAGAAGCTACAATTAGTAGAAGTGGATTGAGTAGGTACCTTAATTATGGTTATACCGGTCCGCTTACAACTATCTATGAAAATATACACGTTTTGCCTCCTGCGCACTACCTGGTCTTCAAGAACGGTGAAGTTGATGTAAGAAGATATTGGAGCTATCCTACAACTACGACTGATAGTATAAGTTTATGCGATGCTGCTGAACGGTTTGAAGAGCTTTTTGCAAATGCCGTTCAAAAGCAGATGATAGCAGATGTTGAAGTTTGTGCATTTCTTAGCGGGGGCCTAGATTCAACCTCTGTTGTAAGTGCCGCGAAAAATTTCAATCCATCATTGAAAACACTTGCCTTCGGTTATAAAAACCAAGACAATGAATTGCACTTTGCAAAGGCAGCAGCGCAACTTTATAAGACCGAGCATCATGAATTATTAGAGGCTAGCTTAAATATTGACGAGCTTCTATTGAAGTTGCCTGAAATATACGATGAACCGTTTTCAGATTCTTCAGCTTTGGCAACATACACAATATGCAAATTGGCAGCTGAAAAATGTAAGGTAGTTCTAACAGGTGATGGTGGTGATGAGCTGTTAGGAGGATATACATGGTGGTACCGACCTTTAGTAAATGAATTGGCGGATAGGGGTTCCGGTAAGGTGAAAGAGGCCTTTGTTACGGCAATGGCTGTGGCGGAAAAAATATCCGAGAAAGCTAGTGGAGATACTTCTAAGAGGCAGTGGCGTAATAAGTTTAACAGCATTAAGAACAGTAGAGGCGATTATAGAGTAGTAGATGCGGTACAAAGACGGTTTGGCTATTTGGATAGTACTACAATTGCCAGCCTAGGTTTGCCAATGCCAACTGAGTTTAAAAGTAGTTGGACAGAAGAAGGTAATATAAACGACGCTATGAAGTTTGACATAGCAGATTATATGCCCGGAGATATATTGGTAAAAACAGATAGGGCATCAATGGCTAATAGTCTTGAATTAAGAGCCCCGTTTTTAGACGTAGACTTTGCTTCATATTGCATTTCCTTACCCGGCTCATTCAAGATTGATAAAAGCTCTGATAAGATATTGCTTAGAGAAGCAATGGGTAAATATTGGCCACAAGAGATAAGGAATAGAGGGAAGCAAGGTTTTGGGGTAAGTAAGAATGTTTGGCAACAATACCCAAAAGTAAAAAAGCTTTATGATGACTATGTTCATGACAAGGACAGTTCATTATATAAACTATTGCCGTTTAAGGAAACAAATGATTTAATTAGTAAAAACCCTAACCTAGTGCACGCTATGTTAATACTAGCTATCTGGGCAGACAAAATTATTCAATTTGAAGACCGTACTTGTAACCGGTGCAGCCGGCTTTATCGGATACCACATGTCTAAATTGTTATGTGATTTAGGCTATAAAACAATTGGTGTCGATTCAATAGATGACTATTACGCTCAATCATTAAAGAATGACAGGATAAAGCAGCTAGAACCACTGGCCAACTTTACCTTTTATAATATTGATATCAGCAATAAAGAAGAGTTTGATAAAATCTTCAAGGATAATGATATCACTATCGTTATCAATTTGGCGGCTCAGGCAGGAGTAAGGTATAGTATACAGAACCCGTACAAATATATAGATAGTAATATCAGCGGTTTTTTAAATGTACTAGAGGCGTGTAGAAATAACAATATCGAACATCTGATATTCGCATCTTCTAGTTCTGTATATGGTGCTAATAGCAAAATACCTTTTAATCCGGATGACAGGACTGATCATCCAATATCTCTTTACGCAGCAACGAAGAAAGCGAACGAAGCAATGGCGCATAGTTATGCAACCTTATATGGTATCCCTATGACTGGTTTGCGATTCTTTACGGTTTATGGTCCATGGGGTAGGCCTGATATGGCTTATTTTTTGTTTACAGACAGTATCATCAATGAAAAGCCAATGAAGCTTTTTAACAACGGTGATATGATGAGGGATTTTACATATGTAGATGATATTGTGAAAACCATTAGCTTACTTATTGATAAGGCTCCTGTTGCCAGACCTGAGTTAAAAGGTAAAGAGTTGCATACTTCTGAAAGCTTTGCGCCCTATAGTTTATACAATATAGGCAATAACAAACCTGTAAATATTAAGGAGTTCGTATCGATATTGGAGGAACTGATCGGTAAAAAAGCAATAATTGAGAATGCTCCAATGCAGCAAGGAGATATGTATGAGACGTATGCCGATATAGATAAACTCATAGCTAAAACCGGCCATGAGCCAAGTGTGAATATTCGCACCGGGTTGAAAGAATTTGTCGATTGGTACAAATCGTATTACAACGTAAATTGAATGACGAATAAGCCGCTTGTTAGCGTATTAATGACTGTATATAACAGGGAGAAATGCCTGGCAAGTTCTATAGAAAGCGTATTAGAATCACGCTATGATAACTTTGAGTTTATCATAGTTGATGATTGCTCTACTGATAACTCTTATGAGATAGCAAAAGAATATGCTGCTAAGGATAAGCGCATCTCTCTATATCGTAATGAGCAAAATCTGGGAGATTATCCTAATCGTAATAAGGCGGCTTCGTATGCAAAAGGCAAATATCTAAAGTATAACGATAGTGATGAGGAGCTGTATTATTTCGGTTTGGAAATAATGGTGGAGTGTATGGAACGTTTCCCGGAGTCTCCATTAGGGTTTGTACAGATCCATGATGAGAAGAAGCACCCGTATATATTATCGCCCGAAGAAGCATACAAAAGGCATTACTTTGGTGGAGGTTTTTTTCTTAATGCTCCAACATCCTCTTTAATAAGGCGCGAAGAGTTTGAGAAATTAGGCGGCTTTGGCGATATCAGACATCGTGGAGATTATGATCTATGGCTAAGGTTTGGGGCTGTATATCCTATTGTAAGGTTGCCAGCTTTTATGGGTTGGAATTATTATCATGAGGGGCAAGAGTTAAGCCTTAATCAGCTATATAAAAAAGCACTTACTTATAATGTCTCAATAGGAGCATTAATACATGATAACTGTCCTCTTGCTCCTGAAGATAGAAAAGCAGCTATAAAAAGGTGGGAAAGAGGTTTTATTCGCAATAACATCTTTGGTGGATTGCTAAAGTTTAAGTTTAGAGATGTAGCATACTTGATGAAAGAATGCAACATCAGTTTCGGAGATATGCTCTCCTCTTTATAAAGCACATATTTGTTGAAAACTAAAATAATATTGGTCGGTGGTGGTGGTCATTGTCTTTCTGTAATAGGGGCAATTGAAAGTTGTGAAGAATATGAGATTGCAGGAATATTGGATAAATCCATACCTGTAGGAGAGGAAGTATTAGGTTATCCTGTTGTTGGTGATGATAGTGATATTCCAGCTTGGGTAGCCAAAGGTGCAGTGTTTGCTAACGGTATTGGCCAATTAGTAGACCCCTCTTTGCGTAGGAATGTTTTTGATCTTGTTAAACAACATGGAGGAAGCATGCCGGTTATTATCGCATCAACAGCATGGGTGTCAAGACATACAGAGATAGGTGAAGGCACGATCGTATTTCACAAATGTATAGTTAACTCAAAAGCAATAATCGGGCAGAATAATATTATTAATACAGGAGCAATTATCGAACATAATACTATTGTAGGAGATGACAACCATATATCAACCGGTGTTACGGTAAATGGAGACTGTAATATTGGCGACAGGAATTTCCTTGGCTGTGGGAGTATTGTCCACCACAGAATATCAATAGCAAATGAGGTAATTGTAGGAGCCGGATCAGTTGTGTTAAAAGATTGCCCCGAAAGTGGAACATATGTAGGTGTGCCTGCAAGAAAGAAAAAGTAGCTCGGAATATGAGAGTGCTTGTTATAGGTAGAGAAATATCAGATTTTTTATGTCCACTTTTTCGTAGTCTCAAAGAGAAAGGATATGTAGTAGATGTATTGGAAACAAGGAGTAAAGATCAGCTAAAACAGTGTGCTGATAGTTCTTTTGATAATGTATTGGATATCCCTTTGAAAGTAAACGAATATTCAAAAGCGCATATCGTTTCATCATTATTATCTGCTTACTTTTTTAAAAAGTTATTGAATACCGCAAACTTTACTACGGCTGTAAGAGAAGCTATCTTATATAAGAAGCTACAGCCCGTAATATCCGGGTATGATGCGGTGCATATTTTCTTTATCTCAAAAGAGCTATTCAATTTTTATGACGCAATAGCATCTGCAAAAAAGCTGATCGTTTCTTTTTGGGGGTCGGACATACTGCAGAGTAATAACAATTTCGACTATAATCAACATTCGAAACTAATAGATAGAGCAGACGCAGTTACTGTTCATCAAAAAGAGATGAGAGAGATATTCTTGTCAAAGTTTGGGCGAGAAAAATTTGATAAAGTGAGTGAAATGCTTGTTGTGAATGATGTTAGTTTTTTGAATGATTTTATTAATGCAATACCTGATAAAGACACGCACATAAAAAGCTTTAAGGCGCATCATAATATTGAAGATTCAAAAAGAATTGTAGCTATAGGTCATTCAGGGCATACAATTGATGATCATGTAAAGATCATTAAGTCGCTTCTTCCTTACAAGACCAATGTACAAGAGCGTATTTGTCTCGTACTTCCAATGACATATGGTTGTGACAGTGAAGCTTATTATGAAGAGGTAGCTGCTGCTTGTGAAGAGCTTGGTGTACAGTATGTGGTCTTGAAAAAGTTCCTTACCAAAGAGCAAATGATCGAGTTAAGGCTTGCATCTGAGATCTTATTACGTTTGTCTAAGTTTGACGCCTTTAGTCTTTCATTATGTGAGACACTATGTGCGGGAAATATTGCAATAACCGGTTCGTGGCTACCATACAGTAAACTGAGAGGAAACAATGTGTACTATGAAGAAGTATATGATATAGATGATACAGGAGAGCGACTTCTAAGCATACTAGATAACTATGACCTGTACAAAGAACGTTGTGTTAATAACCCTCGGAATGTTATGAAGGTTTTTGAAGAAGAAAAGAGTGTAGATAAATTGCAAAAAGTATATTCAAATGCTTGATTGGGAAAAAACGATGGTAATAGCGGTGCATCCTGATGATGAGACATTAGGGTGTGGAGGAACATTGTTGAAACTAAAAGCGATGGGCAAGCAAACGTCATGGCTTATAGTGACTAATACAAATGGTAATCCGCATTATTCTGATGAGTTTATTAATAAGCGTAATGAAGAGGTAGAAGAGGTGAAAGGTCGTTATGGTTTTGAGAGCACGTATTGGCTACCGTTTATCGCAGGTGAATTGGAAGAGGTGAAAAAGATTGAAATTATTAGCGCAATGAATAAGGCTATAAATGAGTTCAAGCCTGATACATTGTTTTTGCCTTTCCCATGGGATATTCATAAAGAACATAACGTTGCATTCGAAGCCGCTTTGGCATGTACTAAAGTGTTTCGTAATTCATTTGTGAAACGTGTATTTCTGATGGAAACCCCGAGTGAAACAGACTTTACACCTTCTAACGTAGTGAATCCATTTACTCCTAATGTATTTGTAGATATATCAGAATATGTAGATGAGAAGTTGGATATTATGAGAATATTCGAATCTGAGGTATTACCACACCCTTTCCCCAGAAGCATCGAGAGCCTTAGAGCCCTTTCTACAGTGCGTGGCGGACAGGCAGGGTGCAAAGCTGCAGAAAGCTTCATGCTCATAAAGGAAATAATATGATAGTCTCGATACACCAGCCAAGTTACTTCCCCTGGCTAGGTTGGCTACACAAGGTAAATAGCTCAGATGTATTTGTTTTACTGGATGAGGTGCAGCTTGCAGATAGAGCATATCAGCATAGGAATCTTTTTCTGACTAATGACGGCAAGGAAAAGATGCTGACTGTAACAATAAAGAAGAAAGGATACAGAGAACTGCCTTTGAAAGATATTGAACTGAATACCGAGGTTGATTGGCAAAAGGACCATCTAAATTTTTTAAAGAATAACTATGCAAAGCATCCTTTCTATAATGATATTATGGAAAAAGTGATGCCTATATATGAAAAGGAATACGCTACACTAGGCGGTGTGCTGTATGATGTCACCGTTATTTCAATGGAACTGTTTGGCATAACAACAAAACTGTTGCGCCAAAGTGAGTTGGAATATGATAGAGCCGCAAAGAAAAGCGATTTAATGTTAGAGTTGTCACTCGCATCCGGATGTAGAACATACCTGAGTGGTCAAGGTGCAAAAGAATATATGGATGAGGATGCTTTCGGGCAGAAAGGTGTAAATGTAATATATCAGCAGTTCTCTCATCCGAAGTATGTGCAGATGAACACGGGTGACCCCAGCAATTTTGTAATAGGAATGAATGCTCTAGATGTACTCTTCAATATAGGTGCAGACCGAGCCAAAGAGCTCTTAAATGGTATTTGACTTCAGGAATATAGATGATATTAGAACTGATAGACTAAGGTTGCGTAAAGTTTCTATGACTGATGCTGAAGATATATTCGCATTTACGTCAAATCCTATAGGTAAGGAATTCCTTTCCTGGGAGCCTCATGAAAATCTGGAACGTACGCAAGGATTTGTACATTTCTTACAGGAAAACTATAATAGTGGCGAGCCTGTTCAGTGGGGTATTGAGCTAGTCGAAGAAAATAGAATTATAGGCATTACAGGTTTTATAGATTATTTACCCGGACATAACCGTAGCGAGATAGCTTTTATTATGTCTCCTGATTATGAAGGCATGGGCTACATGACAGAGGCAAATACAGCGGTAATGCAATATGGATTTGAAACGGTAGGTTTGCATAGAATACAGGCTAAAGCCGAGGTGGGGAATGTAGGGTCGCAGAAGGTTTTGGAGAAAATAGGTATGGAGAAGGAAGGGCTATTAAAACATTACTTGTTTCAAAAAGGGGCATACAGGGATTATTATTTGTATTCTAAGCTATCACATTAGTATTGGGTATGGAAGAAAGGCGTCTTGATAAAGCAAAAGAACTGTCGATAAAAACAGATACTAAACTACTGGAAGCACTTAGCAAAATGGATACTATAGATAGCAAGTTGCTGATAGTGCTAGAAAATGACAAGTTCTATAGTTTGTTAAGTATTGGAGATATACAAAGAGCAATAATATCGAATCAACCATTTGATACACCAGTAAAAAATGTTTTAAGAAAAAAGATTGAGGTAGGAAGAACTACAGATACTGATGAGCACATTCAGAAAGTAATGATCGCTCATAGAACAGAGTTTATGCCGATATTGGACGAAGATGGAGTCATGGTAGACATCATTTTCTGGGAGGATATTCATCAGTTTAATGAGCATGAAGCACTACAGGGTTTAAAAGATGTACCTGTAATAATTATGGCAGGTGGTAAGGGCACTAGATTGCGTCCGATTACAAATATTATTCCGAAACCATTAATACCATTGGGAGACAAGCCTATGGTTGAGCTTATTGTAGACAGGTTTACAAAATATGGAGCAAGCGATTTTTATTTGTCAATCAATTACAAAGGAGAGTGGATCAAGAAGTTCTTTGATGATTTAGATGATAAACAATATAATGTAGAGTATTTTGAAGAAACAAAGGCATTAGGTACTGCTGGTAGTTTATACATGCTTAAGGATAAGATTGATTCAACATTCTTTGTCTCTAACTGTGATATCTTGATCGATCAGGACTATAATGATGTTTTAAAATATCATAGAGAGAATAAAAACGAACTGACAATAGTGGCCGCTATTAAAAAGTACAGTATACCATATGGTATATTGGAGACAACAAATAATGGTTTACTTGAAAATATAAAAGAAAAGCCCGAGCTGGTTTATCAAATAAACTCGGGTGTGTATATACTGGAGCCGCATTTGCTGAAAGAAGTACCTGAAAATGAGTTCTACAATATCACGGAACTAATTGAAAAGGTAATGGAAAGAAATGGTAGAGTAGGCGTTTGGCCAGTAAGTGAGAAGTCTTGGTTAGATATCGGAGACTGGAATGAATACTTGGAGAGCATGAAGTTTATGAATAAAAGATTGAGCTCGTAGAATGTATAGGCAGTGCGCAATATCGGTAATGGATACAATAGCTGACCCGGACATCAGTTTTGATGAAAAGGGAATATCGAATTATTATTACGAATTCCAGAAATGCTATCAAGAGAATGTACGTACAGATTTTGAAGGGAAGACCAAATTTGAAGCACTAATTGAAAAAATAAAAGAGGAAGGTAAAGGTAAGCCGTATGATTGTGTGATGGGTTTGAGTGGTGGCGTAGACAGTACATATGTAGCATACATTGCAAAACAATACGGGCTCAGGCCAATGGCTATACATTTTGATAATGGTTGGAATAGTGAACTGGCTGTGATGAATATAGAGAATATAGTCAGTAGGCTAGGCTTTGACCTGCATACATATGTAATAAACTGGGAAGAATTCAGAGACCTGCAAATAGCTTATCTAAAAGCCTCAGTAGTAGACATTGAAGCCATTACTGACCATGCAATATTTGCGACGCTGTATAGGTATGCAGGAGAGAAGGGCTATAAATACATACTAAGCGGGACTAATGTACAAACGGAAAATACATTGCCCAAAAGCTGGATACATCCTAAAACAGACCACGTAAATATCAAAGCTATTCATAAAGCTTACGGGAACGTTCCTCTAAAGACATTCCCCTTTATGGATGCAAAAGTTAAGCGTTATTATCAACAGGCTAAAGGTGTCAGATCTGTTTCTGTACTAAACTACTTTGAGTATAATAAGGCAGAAGTAAAGGATATTATTCAAAAAGAACTTGGTTGGAGAGATTACGGCGGTAAGCATTATGAAAGTATCTGGACAAGATTCTATCAGGGGTATATTTTGCCGGAAAAATTTAAGATCGATAAGCGCAAGGCGCATTTGAGTGATCTGATATTTAGTAAGCAAATCACAAAAGACCAAGCTATTGAAGAATTGGCAAAGCCAATTTATGATAAAGAGGTATTCAAGCAAGATTATGAATTTGTATTGAAGAAATTTGGGTTCACAGAAACTGAGTTTCAGGACATAATGAAACAGCCCCCGAGAAGTCATTATGATTTTGATCATGAGATGCCTATTGACAAACGCTATCCACTATTAAAACCAATAAAGAAATTGTACAGGCTTTTATTTCCTGCATAACTATGATAGCAATAATTAACTACGGCCTAGGCAACCTAACATCTATAAAAAACATGTGTAAGCGTTTGAGTATAGACGCTACAATTACCGATGATGTAGATGTAATTAAAAACGCTTCACATTTATTATTGCCCGGAGTGGGGCATTTTAAAAAGGGCATGGCCAATCTGCACGAGTCTGGTTTAAGGATTACAATAACAGAGGAAGTTATTGAAAGAGGTAAGCCAATTTTGGGCATATGTTTAGGTGCACAATTGCTAACGAAACACAGTGAAGAAGGAGATGTTGACGGACTTGGTTGGGTTGATGCCAATACAGTCCGTTTTGATGCAGAAAGATTGGGTAAACTCCCAATACCACATATGGGATGGTCAGATATCAAGGTAAGAGAGGGCTGCTCTCTTTGGGAGGGGTTGCCTGAAGATCCCAGGTTTTACTTTGTTCATGCATACCATTTTAAATTTGAAAAAGAGGAAGAAATAGCAGCGACATCATTATATGGCTATGAGTTTGCCTGTGCATTCCAAAAAGAGAATATATTTGGTGCGCAATTTCATCCTGAAAAAAGCCATAAGTTCGGGATGAAGGTATTAGAGAACTTTAATAAAGTAGGTGGATAGCCGATATGAGAAGAATAAGAGTCATACCTGTATTATTGTATAAGAATGGTGGGTTGTACAAAACAATTAAGTTTAAAAACCCTACATATATAGGTGACCCTATTAACGCAGTAAAGATATTTAACGAAAAGGAGACAGATGAGCTTGTTCTACTCGATTATAATGCTTCATTAGATAAGAGAGGGATTAATTATAAAGCGATCGAAGAAATAGCCGGCGAGGCATTCATGCCTATGGCATATGGTGGTGCTATTAAGTCGCTTGATGATGCGAAGCGTGTTTTTGACTGCGGTTATGAAAAAGTGGTTTTGAACTCTGTGCTTCACACAGATTTGAGTCTTATAGAAAAAGTAGGTAGTATATATGGTGCACAGGCAGTGGTTGGCAGTATAGATTTTAAAAAAAATATTCTAGGAAAGTTTAAGGTGTATGCTGCATCAGGATCGAAAAATACAGGAGAGGATACCGTAGTATGGGCAAAAAAACTACAAGAGCATGGAGTAGGTGAAATAATGATAAACAGTATAGATAGAGATGGTACATGGATGGGCTATGATCTAGATATGGTTAAAAAAGTATCTGATAGTATAAGTGTCCCACTAATTGTATGTGGAGGTGCAGGATCAATACAAGACTTTAAAGATGCAGTTGTGTCAGGAGCTTCAGCTGTAGCTGCAGGGAGCATGTTTGTTTATCAGAAAAAAGGCATGGGCGTATTAATAAGCTTCCCAGCAGAAAGTATTTATTCATCTTAATATTTAGAAACAATAAAGAACAAGTATATGAAATCTGATTTCAGATTCGGATTGATAGGTTGTGGACGAATAGCTAATAGGCATGCTGAGCATATCAGTAATCAAGGTACGCTTGTAGCGGTTTGCGATATAGTAAAAGAAAGGGCAGACGAATTAGCCGAAAAGTATAATGCCAAAGCATATTATGATGTAGAGGACTTATTGGCGAACGAAACGGATATTGATGTAATATCTATTTGCTCACCTAATGGCCTTCATGCTGAGCATAGTATTAATGCTTTGAAAGCCGGGTTTAATGTATTATGCGAAAAGCCACTTGCAACGAATGTGCACGATTGCGGAGAAATGATAAAAGTTGCAGAGCAGCATAACAAGAGGCTGTTTGCAATTAAGCAAAACAGGTTTAACCCTCCTGTAGCAGCAGTAAAACAGGCTATAGATGAAGGTAGGCTGGGTAAGATTTATAGCATACAGCTAAGCTGTTTTTGGAATAGAAATCCACAGTATTATGAAAACTCCTGGAAGGGAACTAAAGATCTTGATGGCGGGACATTATATACTCAGTTCTCTCACTTTGTAGATCTATTGTATTGGATGGTAGGCGATGTTAAAAATGTAAGAGCATTTACACATAACTATGACCATCAGGGTATAATTGACTTTGAAGATACAGGAGCGGTAATACTGGAGTTTTACAATGGAGCTATCGGTACTATTAATTATACTGTTAATAGCTACAGTAAAAATATGGAGGGGTCGTTGACTATATTTGGTGAGAAGGGAACTGTAAAAATTGGTGGACAATACTTAAATGAGCTAGAATACCAGAATATTGAAGATTTTAAGTTTGAAAACCTGCCTGAAGGCAACAAGCCAAATACATACGGTACTTACCAAGGTTCAATGTCTAACCATGATCTGGTATATAGTAACCTTATTGATGTATTGTCAAATAACGCAGCTATCTCTACAAGTGCATTCGAAGGGCTAAAGACTGTTGAGATTATTGATAAAATATATTCAGCAGCTAATAAGTAAATATGGGAGAGCCGACATTATACCAATCTAAGATTGTGAATGTAGACTTTGGTGAAAATGTCAAAGTTGTAGAGCCTGTAAATGTATATGGATGTAAGATAGGTAGTGGTTGTTTTATAGGCCCGTTTGTAGAGATACAAAAAGATGTATCAATCGGTGATAGAACGAAAATTCAGTCTCATGCATTCGTATGTGAGTTGGTGACTATTGGACAAGATTGTTTTATTGGACATGGTGTAATGTTTATTAACGATCTGTTTCAAAAAGGAGGTCCTGCAAGAGGCGATAAGAATTTATGGAAAGAAACACATATTGGTAATCATGTGTCTATCGGGTCAAATGCTACAATATTACCTGTTACTATTTGTGATAACGTTGTAATAGGTGCAGGAGCGGTAGTTACCAAGAATATTACTGAAGCGGGTGTATACGCAGGTAACCCTGCAAAAAAAATCAAATAAATTTTATGCAAGTTCCATTTGTAGATCTGAAAATTCAGTATCAGAGTATAAAAAATGAGATTGACACTGCTATAGCAGATGTCATAGACAATACCGCTTTTATAAAGGGAAAATACGTTAGTGCATTTGAGAGGCAGTTTGCTGAATTGTATGGTGTGAAACATGTGATAAGTTGTGCCAATGGCACAGACTCCTTGTATATTATTATGAGGATGTTGGGGATAGGTTCAGGTGATGAAGTTATCACAGCTGCAAATAGCTGGATATCAAGTTCGGAAACAATTGCCCAAACAGGTGCGAAGCCAGTTTTTACAGATCCTGACGATGAGCTGATGAGCATGAGTGCCGAAGCTGTACTAAATGCCATAACGCCCAATACAAAGGCTGTTATGGCAGTACATTTGCACGGGCAGATGACTGATATTGAGGGGATAGAGAAGCTTTGTAAAGAAAAGGGGCTCTACCTCATTGAAGATTGTGCACAGTCGCACTTTTCTGAAATGAATGGTAGACGTGCAGGGACAATTGGTATTGCCGGAAGTTTCAGTTTTTATCCTGGTAAAAATTTAGGAGCATACGGAGATGCAGGATGTATCATTACAAATGATGACGAACTGGCTGAAAAATGCAGGATGTATGCCAATCATGGCGCGCTAAAAAAACATCACCATAAGATAGAAGGACTAAATAGCAGAATGGATGGTATACAAGCTGCTGTTCTGTGTGCAAAACTTCCTCATATATTAAAATGGACAGACCAAAGAATAGCAAACGCTGCATTATACAATAAATACCTTGATGGTATTAATGAGATAAGAATACCCAAAGTAAGGCCTAGCTCAAAGCATACCTATCATATATACATGATTAGAGCTGAGAGAAGGGATGAACTACAGAACTTCTTGAACGATAAGGGTGTAGCAACTACAACGCATTATCCAACTGCATTGCCCAATCTTCCGGCGCATAGCTATTTAGGGTATAAGCCATCAGATTTCCCTGTTGCTACGCAGTTAGAAAGGGATATTCTTTCGCTACCTATGTATCCGGAACTAGAGGAGGATGCTATTAAGTATGTAGCAGAGCAGATACGAGCATTTTACAACTAGTTTGTTGGAATTTTCAGGTAAGACAATAATTATTCTTTCTCAGCAGGATTGGGGAAAAATGTTTATTTCAAAGCATCATTATGCATTGGCTTTGTCGCGAATGGGTAATGATGTTTATTATATAAATGGGCCTAACCGAACAGAAGAATATAAATCAGGTGAGGTGAGAATAGCCGAGACTAACTTTCCTAATCTGTATTCTGTAACTCATAAATTGTACTATCCGTTAATCATTAAGCATAAAGCGGAATGGCTGCATAAAATGCTCCTTAAAAAGCATATTAGTAATATCCTGAATGCAATAGGTAAAAAAGTTGATCTTGTTTGGTCATTTGATATATCTAATACAATGGCTTTAAGTGCATTCCCGGAAGATACATTGAAGATATATATGCCTGTGGATAATCCTACAACAAAGTCCGGGATTAAAGCTGCTGATACAGCAGATTTAATACTGTCAGTTACAAATGAAATTTTGGAACAATACAGCCAATACAATACCAAACGGGTGTTCTTAAACCATGGTGTGCTTTCTGATTTTATCAGCGATGATAGTGTAATAAATGAAAGTCATAATATAAAAGTCGGACTATCTGGAAACTTTCTTCGAAAGGATATTGATTGGCATACTTTGACTGATATCATTACATCACATAAAGACATAGAGTTTAATTTTTGGGGAGCTATTGATGCAAGAAATGCAAATCTGGCAGACGACTTTAAGCCTAATCCTGCCATTGAAAAAGTAATGGCTATGGATAATGTTGTTATACATGGAGCTGTAGACCCATTTACATTAGCTCATGAATTGAAAAAGATGGATATGTTCCTGATCTGCTATGACATTAATAAAGATCATAGCAAGGGAACTAATTATCATAAGGTATTGGAATATTTGGCGACTGGTAAGGTTGTTGTGTCAAACAATATTACGACTTATTCAGAGTTGCCCGGTTTGGTAGAGATGCCGGTTGAGAGAAATAATACTAAGCTTCCAGAGCTGTTTTCAAAAGTACTGAGTCAGCTACAAGCGTATAACAGCAACGAAAAAAGGGAATATCGAATAGCATATGCCCGTTCGCATACCTATCAAAGTAATATAAACAAAGTAGCACAGCTACTCACATCAGCACAAGCAAGTTGATATGAAGATATGTATTATCTCAGACCAGCATTTATGTGCCAACCCTAGAGTTTGGAAGGAAGCCAAGACACTTTCTGATAATCATTACGAAGTAGTAGTTGTTACACAATTTACTAGCGCTTCTCAATATGAGAAAGATAGAGAGATTCTTGAACACTATAATATACATGCACAATACAAATCAGGATTAAACCTTATTCCCGGACAAGTTTCTGTATTTAAACTTCTTTATTATAAGTTAAGGAGAAGGGCTGCTATTATTTTTAAGAAGCTTGGTGTGGAGCTTAAATATCTAATAAGCTATTCACCCAATGATATATATAAGGCAGCAAAAAGAGAAAATGCTGATTTGTATATCGCTCATGTAGAATGTGGGTTTTATGCAGGCAAGAAATTAGTAAGTGATAGCAAGCTTGTAGCATTTGATCTGGAAGATTGGCATTCAAGAGACTATCTTATCCAATCCCGTCCAGTTAACACATTGTCAAAGTTAGAGTCGTTTGGTTTGCACAATGGCGTTTATTTTACCTGCCCATCACAAAGCATGAGTGACGCTATTTTTGATGCATATGGTAAAAGACATCCTGAGGTCATATATAACGGGTTCCTTATTGAAGATTATGATGAAACTCAAACAACGGGAAATGATAAACCTTCTTTAGTTTGGTTTTCACAGACAATAGGTGCAGGCAGAGGTGTCGAAAAAATTGTTGATGTATTACATGATATTAGGGAACCCTTGTCATTGAATCTTATCGGTAATTGCTCTGTTGATTATGAAGATTTTTTGAAAGGAGAGTTCCCTTTTGAATTAGGACATGAGTTGAGAATAATACCTCCTGTTAAGCATTACGAACTTCACAAAATGCTGTGCAGGTATGATATTGGCTTAGCGCTGGAGCATAAAGATGCTGATAATAAGCGCACAACTGTATCAAATAAAATGCTACAGTATTTGCAAGCCGGGCTAAAAGTATTTGCTACAGATACAGATGGGCAGTTAGAAATTGCTAAGAAGTTCCCTGAAGTAGTAAAAACAGTTCCAGCAGATAAAACTGATAAGTGGTCTATTGTATTAAGCGGTTTGCTTCAGCATACAGATTATTCAAGAAAAGATATTGTTGAAAGACATGACAAGGAGTTTTCCTGGGAAGCACAGGAGTCTAAATTGTTAACCTTAGTGAAGAAGGCGCTTAATGGCTAAGATGCCTCCAATAGCGATGTTGCATCATGTGAGTGATGATGTTGCTTTGAATGGACTTGGGAGATGGTGCGTAAGTCATGAAAAATATCTTCAGCTATTAAACTTTATTGAAGAGAATGATTACAGAACTGTCACTTTTGAAGATTTGGTTGAAGGAGGTTATAGCAGATCTAAAAGTGTGATACTCACATTTGATGATTGTCCAAAAGAACTTTTGTCTTTTGCTGTACCAGAGCTCTTAAGGAGAAATATGAAGGCTGTGTTTTATATGCCTACAGCGTATATAGGCGGGTATAATGAGTGGGATGTGCAAGAAGCTAGACCTAAGACAGATTTGATGAGTGAGGATGATATTAGAGGGTTAGTCGCATCGGGTATGGAAATAGGATCTCATGCTCACAAGCATATTGAGTTGGAATATGAAACTGAAGATGACGCCTACCGTGCTTTGTATACAAGTAAAAAGATACTGGAAGAAATAATAGATAAGAAAATCCTTACTGTAGCATATCCTTATGGTTCCGTTCCTAAAAACCACATAAATATTGCAAAACGCTTAGGCTTTGTCTATGGGTTGAGTGTGTATAATCCCATTGTTTCAAAGTACAGTATCCGCAGATGGATATTTGACAATGATGACACAGCGGCTACTATGAGAGAAAAAATGTCTGTGTTTTACAGTATGCAAAGATGGTGGTATGATAAATGGTTTGTATGGAGTAAGCAAGTGCCTAGGTATATGTATAGAAAATATTCAGGCCTAAAATCTATTGCTAGAAAGAAGTAAGAAATGAAGCGAGTCCTGATAATATCACCTCATTTTCCTCCATCAAACCTAGCTGCAGTTCATAGATCAAGATTGTTTGCACAACATCTCCCATCGTTCGGTTGGGAACCAATAATACTTACCGTTCATGAAAAGCACTATGAGGAAAAACATGACTGGAACCTTGTAAAGCTACTTCCTGAAAATTTGAGAATTGAAAAAGTTGACGCATACAAATTGACGAATCCCCGTATTATTGGTGATATTGGTTTGCGTGCGTTCTTTCAATTATATAGACGAGCAAAGGAGTTGGTAAAAAAAGAAAAACTTGATTTTGTATATATACCGATCCCTTCTTTTTATGTAGCACTTATAGGGCGAATGCTACATAGGAGTACTGGAGTTAAGTATGGGATAGATTTTATAGACCCTTGGGTACATCCCTTTCCTAATAGTAAAACCTCACTTAGGCACAAACTTAGTGAGACTATTGCGAAAGTATTAGAACCAATAGCTGTTAAAAATGCATCTGTAATTACAGGTGTTGCAGAAGGGTATTACAAAGGGGTATTTGATCGTAATCCTCACTTGAATGAAACATGTATAGCAGGAGCTATGCCATATGGAGGAGAGAAAGCAGACCATGAAAAGGTAGCTGAAATAGGACTGAAGCCATATTTGTTTCAAAAAAATAGTAATAAGATACAGCTGGTATATGCAGGTGCAATGTTGCCTAAGGCATATGAACCTTTAAGAATGATTTTTGAGGCTATACGAGACAATAGAGCGTTGTTTAATGACCTGGAAATACATTTTATTGGTACAGGTAGCAGACCAACAGACCCTGAGAGCTATAATATTAAACCTCATGCAATAGAGTTTGGTTTGTGGGATGAGGTGGTTTATGAATATCCGGCACGGATTCCTTATTTAGATGCGTTGGTACATCTTGACGCTGCGAATGGAGTTTTTATCCTGGGCAGTACTGAGCCTCATTATACTCCGTCAAAAGTGTACCAAGGTGTATTGTCAGGAAAGCCAATTCTGGCATTGTTGCATAAAGACTCAACTGCATTGAAAGTTTTGAATAATACTAATGCAGGCATAGGTTATGCATTTGATCCTAATAAGCTCGAGTTAATATCAGAAGATTTTGAAAATCTTTTCCAGTCGTATAGTAAGTTTGTTTCAAAGTTCGATGTTGCAGATGTGAATTTAGCAGCTTTTGATGCCTATAGCGCGCGTAGCGTTACTGATATGCTCGCAACATTGTTTGATAAAGCGATCGTAAAGAATTGAGCTGAATGAAAATATTGTGTGTATGCAGTGGTAGTTACGTTTCGGGCAAAGAGTTTGTTACACTAGATGTCTTAGAAGGCTTAGTTGCAAAAGGTCATGATGTAGAAGTGATGTACCCCGGGTGGAATGACGGTACTTTTAAAAAAGAATTAGACAGAATTGGCATTAGTTCACATCCAATAATGCTTGGTTGGTATTACCTTACTAAGTTGAAGTGGACACTTGATTCCTTAGTGCATTACCCTAAAGCTATTAAGCAGTTTCGGGCTGTTTATAGAAGGCAAAACCCTGATGTAGTATACTTTGATAGCTATAGAAATGTTTTTTTGCTAAAGCCATATATAAATAAGCCGATAGTACTGCACGTGCACGATTCTTATAGCGATTCAACATCGCAAAAGTTTGTGCGACGTATAGACTCCAAAACGTCAAAGTATATTGCGGTATCAGAGTTTGTAAAAAAAGAAATAGAAGATATTGGGATGAAGTCAGAGAAGGTTACTGTTGTATATAATGGCGTATCTCAGGTTGATAACTTTGAAAAGACTTATTTGCCGAAAGGGTGTTTAAGGATAGGAATAGTTGGACAGATTATCCCAAGAAAAGGACATCAAGACCTAATCGAAGCTTGCGCCCTGATAGATAATAAGCTGGGGTTTGAATTACATGTATTCGGATATGCTAAAGATGATAGTTGGTTGAGTACACTTAAAGAACTTGTAGCAGAAAAGGGGCTTCGCGACAATGTTTTTTGGCATGGATTTATAAAGGATAAAACTAAGATATACGATAATCTGGATGTAATTGCTGTACCTACTACTACTGAAGAGCCTTTTGGTTTGATATCTGTTGAAGCGGGTATGCATAAAGTGCCTGCAATTGTATATAGGTCCGGAGGCCTGCCTGAAACTGTAGTTAATAAGTCAACAGGGTTTATAGTTGAAAAAGGAGATGTGAAAGGGCTTTCAAATAAGTTACAATACTTCATAAATAATAAGAATGCTTTAATAGAGATGGGGGATACTTCCCGAAAAAATGCAATGCAAAACTTTGTGAAGTCTACTATGGTTGACCATATGGAGACACAATTGACAATCGGATAATATGAAACTGGCAATTGTTACGACTCACCCAATACAGTATAATGCACCATGGTTTAAGATGTTGGCAGAACAAAACGGTATAGATGTGAAGGTGTTTTATACGTGGGAGCAATCTATTAAATCTCCTAAATACGATCCTGGTTTTGGTAAGGTGATTGAATGGGATATACCTTTGCTGGATGGTTATGAGTATACCTTTGTGAAAAATGTTTCTGATAGTCCAGGTTCTCATCATTATAAAGGAATTGACAATCCAACCCTTAATGAGGAGGTTAGTGCCTGGGGGGCGGAGGCGGTTTTGGTGATAGGTTGGCCTTTCAAGAGTCACTTATCTTGCATGAAGTACTTTAAGTGTAAGATACCTGTATTGTTTAGAGGTGATTCAACATTGCTTAATGAGCGTAGTGGTATTAAGAAGGTTATCAGAAGAATATCTCTAAGATACATTTATTCTAATGTTGACTATGCATTATATGTTGGTACAAACAATAAGGAGTATTTTCTGGCTCATGGGTTAAAGGAGAAGCAATTGGTATTTGTTCCTCATGCTATTGATAACAAGAGGTTTTTTGATATTGATGGGAATTATGAGTTAATGGCTAATGAATGGAGACGAGAATTGGGCATAGACGACTCTAATGTAGTATTGCTTTACGCTGGCAAGTTTGATAAGGTTAAGAACCCATCCTATATATTGGATATTGCTGAACAAATGACAGATGAAAAGTATAGGTTTATACTTGTAGGAAATGGGCCACTTGAAAAAGAATTGAAAGAGAGAAGTGAAAATGATCATAGAGTCATGTTTGTTGATTTCCAAAATCAACAGAAAATGCCTGTTGTTTATAGATTAGCTGATTATTTTGTTTTGTCTTCTAATAGTGAAACATGGGGGTTGGGTGTTAATGAAGCGTTAGCATCAGGACGACGAGTAATAACTAATAGTAATGTAGGGTGTGCCGTAGATATGATCAAGGAAAATAATGGCATCATTGTAAATCCTGGTGATGTAAATGATGTTATGATATATGTTGGTAATAGTGCAGGTCAACCTATAACTAAGGATATTTTGGAAACGTATTCTTTTGATACTTTAGTTAGTAATTTGACAACATTAATAAAAACATTGAAGAGTTAAATGAGTAGTGTAGGAGCTAACATAGTACCCAAAAACATGTTAGGTAGAGTAGAGGTATATATTTTGTTGTGCTTTCTATTGTACGGGTTTGCTTCTCAGTATTTATTATTAAGTCTATTAGGTGGTGTAGTTTTAATTATACTTCTTAAACAGTTGTGGAGACCACACGTGCCGCCAGTGCTACTATACCTGCTAGGATTTCATTGGTTACAAGTGTTTTTCAGTATTGTATATGCCGATTTTGTAGGTGTAACAATGGATAGGTTGTATGATAGTCATGATACCGAGACATTATTGACTATTACATTGGTCCAAATAGCATTGATGGCCATGTTATTGTCCAGGTTTGTAAATAAGACATATGACAATATAAGTTTAGAAAAACTCAGAAATGTTGCATATAAGTTCAATGTTAGGAATTTAATAGTATGCTATATTGGTTCAGCAATATTGTTGCCATTTATTCTTTCGTATGCATCTGTAAGCGCATCTGTTGGACAGCTAGTAAGGTCAATGTTTGCTGTTAAAAGCTTGTTTTTGGCATTGTTGTTTTTTATACTTCTGTTGCGAAAAACAAAATATCGTTGGTTGATAATCGGAATTTTTATTGCGGATTTTTTATTGAGTTTTGCGTCATTCTTCTCTGATTTTAAACAGTTAATTATCCTTGTAGTTTTAGTTTATTTCACACTTATTACTAAGCTCAAGAATAAAAATATAGCTCGAGCTATTCCTGCAGGTATATTATTGGTTGTTTTCCTTGCCTTTTGGTCGCACATTAAAGTTGGTTACAGATCGTATTTGAACCAAGGTACAAACAAGCAGGTAGTTGCAGTTAGCAGCACTGATGCACTCTCTTACTTATTTGATAGGGTAGGAGACTTTAATTTTGCATCATTGAAGAATGGAGCTACGATCTTGCTTTCCAGGATTCAGTATATGGAGCGTTATTCTGAAGTGTATAAACGCGTTCCGTCAGTTATTGAGCACCAAGGAGGACGAGAATTAGAGAAAGCACTTACGTTTATCTTCGTACCGAGAATACTGAATGCAAATAAGGGGATAAACGATGTCTCGGTACGGACATCATACTTTACAGGTAAGAGGTTTTCTACAGCAGCACAAGGTACATCAATTTCAATGGGTTATTTCTGTGATTTATATATAGATTATGGATTGTTTTGGATGTTTCTTCCGTTGATAGGTATTACGATTCTTTTGGGATATTTATATCAATATATTATTTCATTTAGTGGTCGAAACTATAATGTGTTATTCAATTATTCTTTGATGATTGCAATAATATTGAACTTAGGCACTTTCGAGTCTGATATTATCTTCTTTCTCGGAATGATAAGAAATAATACAGCTTTCTTGGTGTTAGGATATTTGGTATTGTTCCCTCCAATATTGAAATATATTTTGAATAAGAAGTGAGGATCTTTATATCATTTCAATATTTCTTGCCTGCATACAAAGCTGGAGGACCAATACAGTCGATTAAAAATCTAGCGGCATTTTTATCAAAGAAAGGTAAAGAGGTATATATATATTGTTCAGATAGAGACCTTGATAATTCGAAGTTGGATGTAATGCTAGATTCCTGGACGACATTTTCCGATAATATTTTTGTCTATTACTGTAGTGAAAATAATCGTGGTAGGAAGAGTTTAGCTTTATTATTGGCCAATGTGAAACCAGATATAATATTTATTAATGGACTCTATTCTTTACAGTATACCATATATCCTCTTTTGTATGGTGGTTGTAAGAAAATACTATCGGTTAGAGGGATGCTTCATCCGGGAGCTCTGTCACAAAAGCGGCTAAAAAAGAGAGTATACCTAAACTGCATTAAAATGTTTCGCTTGCATAAATTGTGCAGTTATCATGCTACGACAGATGAGGAGGTAGGATACATAATAAATGAGTTCGGTGCTAACGTTGCTATTCAAATGATACCAAACTTGCCAAATGAGCTTGAGTATACTTTACCACCGGTAAAGACAATAGGAGATGTCGGTATAGTTTCTATAGCTTTGATTAGTCCAATGAAAAATACGTTGCGTGTAATACAGGCATTAAAGGCTTGTAAGTCGAAGATTAGATATAGTATATATGGTCCTGTAAAAGATAGAGGTTATTGGGAAGAATGTTTGACTGAGATATCTGATTTACCAAACAATATTCATATTGAGTATAAAGGAGAGGTGAGGCCAGAAGACGTTGCAGGTGTGCTATCTAAGTATCATTTTTTTATTTTGCCTAGTAAAAGTGAAAATTTTGGTCATGCTATATATGAAGCGATGTCGGCAGGTAGGCCTGTAATAACTAGCCATAATACACCATGGAATGGGTTGAATGATCAGAATGCGGGATATAACATAGATCCCGATAATCTTTCAGAGTTGTCATCTGTCTTAGATGATATAGCATCATCTTCTGATGCTGAATATAAATCTTCATGTGAAAGTGCAAGGAGATATGTTGAAAGTAAGTATAATCTGTCTGAAGTAAAGACAGCATATAAATCAATGTTTCAATTGAACTAATATTTAATAGTTAACAATGGCCGGCAAAAATTTAATGCACCTATTGAGGTTTATAGTAAAACAAGATGAGCCTTACACTCAAACTACAGCTAGTGAGAGAAACTTGATAAGTAAGTATGCAAGAGGTAAATCTAAAGCTGTTGAAATAGGGGTGTACGAAGGTGTTAATACTATAACTATTGCTGCTGCTATTGCAGAAGGTGGTACGCTATATGGTATTGACCCTTTTTTTAAAGGAAAACTTGGTATTTGTTGGGGTAAATGGGTTGCAGTGTTATCTATGAAGAGAGCTAAGGTTCGGGATAAAGTGATATTAGTAGAAAAGCTAAGTTTTGATGCTATAAATGATGTTCCATCTGAAATTGATTTCATTTTTATAGATGGAGATCATAGCTATGAGGGTATTAAGAAAGACTGGGAGCTATTTTCAGATATAGTTAAGCCTAATGGCTATATATTGTTGCATGATACACTTGTACCTGAGTTTGATCTATCCAGAGCATCCCTAGGGTCTATACAGTTTTATAAAGATGTTGTTACTTCCGATGAGAGGTTTGAATTAGTGGATTCCGTAGACTCATTAACTGTACTTAAAAGAAAACATACATAACAGAATAATTCTTTTTTTTAAAGAAATACAATTTATATCAAATGACGATTTTAGGTATAAACGCATATCATGCAGATTCAAGTGCGGCTATTTTTGTTGACGGTGAACTTGTCGCTGCTACAGAGGAAGAACGTTTTACCCGTGTGAAGCACTGGGCTGGTTTCCCTGCAAAGGCAATCAGGTTTTGTTTGCAAGAAGCAGGAATAACTCTTGACGAGCTTGACTATATAGCAATAGGCAGAGACCCAAAGGCAAAGTTGAAAAACAAAATGGCCTTGCTGGCTAAGAATCCATTAGCAGGGGTAGGTACTGTATTAGATAGAATAAAAAATGCTAGAGAGGTAGCATCACTTGAAGATGAGTTTGCAAAAGAGTTTGGAGTTGCATCTGAATCTGTAAAAGATAAAATACACCAAATAGAGCACCATAGGAGCCACTTGGCTTCTGCATTTTTTGCAAGTCCGTTTGATGAGGCTGCAATCCTGTCAATAGATGGTTCTGGTGATTTCACTACAACGATGATAGCAGTAGGTAAAGGAAATAAAATCGAGGTTTTAGACTCTGTAGACTTTCCTGTTTCTGCAGGCTTATTTTATACAGCATTTACCCAATATTTAGGCTTCCCTTATTATGGTGATGAATATAAGGTTATGGGACTAGCACCATATGGCGAGCCAAAGTATGTGGACGATATTAAGAAGGTTTTAAAGTTTACTGACAATGGGTTGTTTAGTTGGGATAGTTCATATTTCACACCTCCTACCAAAATAAAGCTGAGTTACGAGAATAATATCCCATTTGTGTCACAGCTTTATACAGATAAAGTAGAGAAGTTGTTTGGTCCGGCACGCAAGAAAGGTGAGGAGCTAACTCAAAAACATAAAGATATTGCAGCATCAGTTCAAAGAGCTTGCGAAGATCTGATCATGCATATTCTCAATAAACTTTTTGAGAGAACAGGCATGAAGAATGTTTGTATTGCAGGAGGTGTAGCGCAGAATTCAGTTGCAAATGGTAAGGTGCTATCTCAGACTCCATTTGAAAAGTTATATATACCATCAGCAGGGCATGATGCAGGGATATCAATGGGGGCAGGGTTATATCTTTATAACCATGTACTTGAGCAGCCAAGGAAAGAAGCTATATATTCAGCATATACCGGAAGTAAGTTTACAAACGAAGAGATAGAAGCTTACTTAAAAGACAGAGGTATAAAATATTCACGTCTGACTGACGATGAACTATATGATAAGGTAACAGACAAACTTCTTGAGCCGGGTGTAGTTGGTTGGTTCTCCGGGCGTGCAGAATTTGGACCTCGTGCATTAGGTGCTCGTAGTATTATTGCAGATCCAAGAAACCCCAAAGCAAAAGATCTGCTAAATGCAAAAATCAAGCGTAGAGAAAGCTTTAGGCCATTTGCACCGTCTATATTAAGCGATTATGTAGGGGAATACTTTACAAAGGTGGAAGATGTGCCATTTATGGAAAAGGTATTACCCATAAAACCTGAGAAACATGCCGATATACCAGCGGTTACTCATGTTGATGGAACAGGTCGCTTGCAAACAGTAATGAAAGATGTAAGCCCAAGGTACTATAGCCTAATAGATACTTTCAGGAAAAAGACAGGAGTGCCGATACTTCTAAATACATCTTTCAATGAGAATGAGCCGATTGTGAACACTCCGGCTGAAGCATTGGACTGCTTCTTGAGAACTGATATGGATATGCTGGTGTTAGAAAATATTATTGTAGAAGAAAAGCCATAATGAGGTCAGGCCTAATACAGATATTAGTAGGTGCAATTGTTGCTTACTTTATTATTGTGAAGTTCTTTTCCAATGATAAAGATTTCGGCAATCTAGCTCTTGGTACACAAACAGTAATGTATCAAGCATTTGATGACACGAACTTTCTGCATTTAGTTAGATTGGATGATACGTTAGAACGAAACCTTATTTCAGGTTGGAAGTTACGAGGTCAAAAAGACGTTTGTATGCTTTTAGGCAACTCGCAAATGCATAGTATTAATCAAATCGAGAACGGTCAAACAACTTACGTAGGTTTGCTGCATAATAGGTATGAGGATAGTGTTGATGTTTTAGGCTATAGTTGTCCCAATGCCAGTCTGCAGGATTACTACCTTACTCTTTGTTATTGGTCAGAAAGACTGCCTGTGAAATATGCTGTAGTGCCATTGTTTCTTGATGATATGAGGGAAGAAGGGATACGTCACGAATTCTTGTCGGCACTCGTGAACAGCAGGTATCAATTGTCGGACACTACACGAGATATCAATAATAAGATAAACACCGACTTGCGAAAAGCCTGGAATGAACAGGGAGGAAGCTCTGCAAATAATGCAATAAGGATGTCAGAAGCCGAAACCTCCGTGGATGTGGTGGAAGAAAAAACACCTCAAGACAAGACGGAAGCATACTTGAACAAGGAGCTGGACAGTGTATCAAAAGTTTGGCGAAACAGACCGAACGTTAGGGGTGAGCTTTTTAATAGTTTGTATAAGTTGCGTAATACTGTACTTGGAATATCAGCGTCAACGGTACGAGAGATGATTCCTCAGAGGTATGAAACGAATATGGAAGCCTTGATAGCCTTATTGGACTATTCAAAGGCTCATGATATCAAGCTGTTGATATACATACCTCCAATAAGAAGTGATGCACCACTACCATACAATCTTGATGACTATAAGAAATATAAAGAGAAAGTAGCAGCATTGGCCATTGAATACCCGAACGTGTCTTTTGAGAATTTTGAAGATGCCATCCCGGGAGAATTATGGGGATATAAGGAAGCTACCAGCTATTTTGTTGATAAAGAGATAGACTATATGCACTTTCAGTATAAAGGGCATCAAATACTTGCAGATAAATTAAGTCATTCTATAAACCTTATGTTCAGGTAGTATGATATTCAATTCTGTAACGTTTGTATTATTTCTGACCATCGTGGTGATGTTGTATTGGGTGTTGCCCAATCGTATCAAAGGGTGGATGCTGCTGCTTGCAAGTTGTGTGTTCTATGGCTTTTGGCGTTGGGAATACTTGTCTTTGATATTTGTATCCGCTGTAAACGATTATGTGGTTTCCAATGCGATATACAAGACACCCGAATCGAATAAGAGGAGACGAAAGGTACTTTTGGCGATATCCTTAATCGTCAACTTAGGATTGTTGGGTTACTTTAAGTACCTGATATTCTTTACAGAGAATTTCAATACGGCATTTGCAACCCTTGGCATCGATTACAGCTTTACCATACGTAATATTATCCTGCCATTCGGTATCAGTTTCTACACTTTTGAGACCATCAGTTATACTGTGGATGTATACAGAGGGTTGATAAAACCTGAACGGAGCTTGCTTAATTACGGCCTCTTCGTATTGTACTTCCCCAAGTTGGTGGCAGGGCCTATACAACGTGCGTCTGAGCTGATGGTTCAGTTGAAGCAGAAGCCTATATTTAAATCAGAATACATAGAGGTTGGCCTAAAACGAATATTATACGGTCTGTTTTTGAAGGTTGCTTTGGCGGATAATATAAGCCCGATAGTGGATGAAGGTTTTGCTGCAAATCCTGACCTGCTGTCTGCAATAGATGTATGGACACTAGCATTTTTGTTTGGCTTTCAGATATACTTCGACTTTTCGGCATATTCTCATATAGCGGTAGGTGCATCCAAGCTGATGGGAATAACCATACCGGAAAATTTCAACTATCCGTATATCGCATCTTCGTTCAAAGACTTTTGGAAAAGATGGCATATATCACTTTCGTCTTGGATAAGAGACTATTTGTATTTGCCGTTGTCAGGTATCAAGGTGAAGAAAACAACCGGAACAGGAGGTATTGCTGAAGGGTTGGAAACAACAGCTAAGGTGAATAAGAACAGAGCGCTGTTCCTTACATGGGCAATAATGGGATTGTGGCATGGCGCCAACTGGACATTTGTGTTTTGGGGAGTGTATCACTCTGTGATAATATATGTAGAACGTAAGCTAAAGTTTATCAGAGATAAGGTTCCTGCTTTGAATAACAAGGTATTAGGTTGGTGTATAACGCTGCCTATCGCCATGTTGAGTTGGATACCATTCCGTGCAGAATCGTTGGGTGATGCTTTCACAATGATGGGTAAGGTGTTTGTTCCTTCCAATTACTTGTTCCGTACAATGAGGGAGAATAATTATCTGATAACTGCGGTACTTGTATTGTTGTTCTTGATAACGCACTTTGTGGATAAGAGATTGTCGAAGTATATACAAAAGGTACCGGCAATGAGTTTTGTACTGAATTGTGCCAAATTTGTCGTGTTGATCATTATTATCTTCACGTTCCTAAGACCTATATCTCAATTCATCTATTTTCAATTTTAGGTAGAAGCTGTTTATAGCGCATATGAAGGTTAGCATTATTACTGTGGTTTATAATTGTGCAGACACTATTGAAGGTTGTATCAAAAGTGTATTGGCACAGGACTACAATGATATAGAGTATATAATAGTTGATGGTGGCTCCAAAGATGGCACTGTCGATGTTGTCAAGAAGTATGAGGATAAGCTGGGTAAGTTTGTTTCGGAGAAGGATAAGGGTATATACGATGCCATGAACAAAGGAATAAAAATGGCAACGGGTGATGTGATAGGGATACTGAATGCAGATGATTTTTTCTTCAGTAACGATACAATAAGTAAAATAGCGACAGTATTCAAAGACGATGAAACGCTTGATGCCACCATTGCCGATATTGTATTTGTAAACGACGACAATACGAGAATATTACGTCATTATCAGGCTAAAAAATGGCGGCCCGCTAAGTTTGCATGGGGCTTTATGCCGCCTCATCCATCCTTCTTCTGTAAAAAACACTTGTTCGAGAAGTTAGGCTACTATAAGATAGATTATAAAATAGCCGCAGATTATGAGCTGTTGATAAGGTATCTGTTGGTGAATAAAATAAACTATAAATACCTGCCAATAAAAACCACACGGATGAGGATGGGAGGTGTAAGTACCAGAAACCTCAATAGTATTCTTACACTCAACAAAGAGATAAAGCGAGCTTGTAGAGAGAACGATCTTCCTACCAATTATCTCAAAATATACACCAAGTACGTTTTCAAACCTTTTGAGTTTGTTTTGAACAACAAGCAATAAATGTCTTTGAGAGTACTCATATCAGGTTCCACAGGATTTATCGGTCAAAATCTGATTCCTTATTTGCAAAAGCATGTAACGGATTTGGAGGTCTTCGTACTTGTGAGGCAGAAGAAGGGTTTGGAGAATGAAATATTGTGGGACGAACTTGATACAACAACAATCGAGAATCTAACTGCGGTTATTCATCTTGCAGGATTGGCACATGATACCAAAAACTCTTTGAATGACGACGCCTACTTTCATGTGAACTATGAGCTGACGAAGCAATTGTACGATTGGTCAGTAAAGAACAACGCAACTAAGTTTATTTATACAAGTAGTGTAAAAGCTGTGGCCGACAGTGTAGAATGTGTTTTGGAAGAAGAGGACAATGCAGCCCCTGTAACTGCATATGGCATATCTAAGCTGAAGGCGGAACAATATATTCAACAATCGTCAACCAATAGCTTGACATACTATATATTAAGGCCATGTATGGTGCACGGACCGGGTAATAAGGGTAACCTGAATTTGCTGTACAAGTTTGTAAAGAAGGGGCTGCCTTATCCTTTAGGTGCTTTTGATAATAATAGGTCGTTTTTGGCTATTGAGAATTTCTGTTATGTGGTCAATGAATTGATTACGCGAGATATTGAAAGTGGGGTATACAACCTTGCAGATGATAAAGCCATATCCACAAAAGAACTGTTCTCGATAATCTCGCAAGTAATAGGTCAAAAAGCAAAAGTTTGGAACATTCCGAAAGGCGTGGTTGCAACGGCGGCAAGTATAGGAGGTCTATTTAAACTGCCACTCAATACTGAGCGACTGGATAAGTTGACCGAGAATTACGTTGTAAGCAACAAGAAGATCAAACAGGCGCTGCATATAGATAAACTACCTGTTGCGGTGGAAGACGGTATAACGAAAACAATATTTTCTTTTGAGTCTTGATAATATCATGTGGTTAGAGCATCTCATCATTGCCGGTGTATTGGCAGCTTTGATAGTCATCTATTTCAGAGTGGCTGATAAGTACGATATTATTGATAAGCCAAACCAGAGAAGCTCTCATAAGACCCCGACCATACGCGGCGGTGGAATTATTTTCCCCATCGCTATTCTTCTGTTAGGTTTCCTTAATTCATTCTACTTCCCTTATTTGACCATAGCAGTATTGTTATCAGGCCTCATAAGTTTTGTGGATGATATAAGAGATATGCCGAGGATAATGCGTTTCGGCGTTCATCTTTTAGCTGCGGCTCTGTTATTGCACGAGGCGTATATACTGACCATGCCTACTGTATTGGTGATATTGGCGGTTGTTTTTGTAGTGGGGGTTATCAATGCATATAATTTCATGGATGGCATTAATGGTATCACCGGGTTTTACAGCCTTGCAATACTGTTGCCGCTTATGTGGACCGAAGCAGATGAACATATTTTTGAACTTGAGATAGTAGTCCTAATAGCTTTGCTTATATTCTTGTTCTTCAACGCAAGAAAAAGAGCAAGATGTTTTGCAGGAGATGTAGGTAGTGTAACCATTGCAGTAATCATATCATACCTTATCACGCAACGAGTAATAGAAACAGAAGACTATAAATACATGGGCTTCTTATCGCTCTATGTGGTAGATACTGCCGTTACGATTGTTCAACGAGCTATTGCCGGAGAGAAAATATTCGAAGCTCATAGAAGGCATCTGTTTCAAGTAATGTCCAATGAGCTGAAAACACCACATATGGTGGTTGCACTGTCTTATGGAATACTGCAGTTATTGATGAATGCAGCCATCGTTAATACGAACCTCGGAGTTTTGGGAATCATAGCTTTTTATGTTGTTATGTTCTTATTGTACATAGTCCTAAAAATCAGAGTGTTGAAGAAGATATAGTGTAATAAACAAGTAATTATTACAAAGAAGCGATGCAAATCCTGCATCGCTTCTTTGTTTTTAGGACATTGATAAACAATGAGTTGTATTGATGTGCAATACTATTAGAATAATACGCGTTATAGAAAATGAACCCTAATAAGCCATCAAACATGAATTTTAGGTAGTTTTGTAATACATCGTCTGTAGTCCCCCTCGTTTATAGCCCGATGTACATACAAACAAATAAATGCAAGAAGCTATGGGCAAAACAGCCTGGAGGGGTGCGTTTTTTCTTCGCAACAAGGGGACATTTATACTGCTGCTTATTTTAAGTGCTTTTGCCAATAAGGCAATGGCAACTCATGTATATGGGGCAGATCTTTTTTACAAGCACATATCCGGCAACACATATCAAGTGGCCATGTATATATATGGTGACTGTGACGGTGATGCATTTAAATACTTACCGGGTGCACCACAAGTAATAGTCTACAACGGTACCTCATTATATACTACGCTAACACTTGCGATACAAAGCCCCACAAATGGATTGGAAGTAACGCCCGTCTGTCCCGGACAGGAGAATAATACCAAATGTAAATCTACGTCGAACCCCATCCCAGGAGTTAAGCGATTTTATTATACGGCCAATGTGACTTTGAATACCACATCTACCAGCTGGCGTTTTAGGTTTACAGGTAATATGGGAAATCATACTACGGGACGTAGCTCCAATATGACCAATATTGTCAACAGTGGAACATCTACTATGAACCTTGAAGCGACGTTGAATAACACATCTGTAAACAACTCGTCACCTACATACAATACAATTCCTACTCCTTTTTATTGTATCAATAAGCAAGCACAGTATAATCCGGGTATAGTAGATCTGGAGGGGGATAGCATTGTACATAGTTTGGTGCCTGGATTGACACCTTCAGGTAATGTGATTTATAAGACAGGTTTTTCTGCAACAGCACCATTGTCTGTTGCAAGCGGTTCTTTCAGCTTTAGCAGTACTACGGGACAGCTTGTGTTTATCCCCAATGCCATTCAGCAGTCACTTGTTGTGACCAAGGCAGAGGAGTATAGGAATGGAGTATTGATAGGCTCCAGCATGAGAGAGATGACATTCATTGTGTGGAATTGCAGTAACAATCCGCCCGGTGGTTTTTTGAGTGATAATACGACAGGAACACTTGATTCGACATCCACTCATATAGTTGTATGTAAATCGGAAGGACAGTTGGTATTTAAAATAGCACCTACAGATCTTGATACACACAGCATTAATATTACCGTTTCAGGGCTGCCTACCGGAGCGTCAGTCTCAATAGCCAATAACAGTACAAAAAATTCCGTGGCAACCTTTACATGGAATTTAAATACTCTAAGTGTCGGCACTTATACTTTTTATGTTACTTATTTGGATGACGGTTGTCCGATTGTCAGTAAGCAGACGCAAGCATATACCGTGGATATATTACCCAATCCAAAGGTGACGCTGAATATCACATCTCCTGCCACTTGTGTAAAAAAAGCGGTGTATACGATGACGCCGTCGGTAGCACCTGCACCGTGGCACATCAGTGTGTTGCAAGGCAGTACGATGGTGCATGATTTTACAAACGTTACAACAATACAGACAGATAGCTTATCTCCGGGCACATACACGATAAGGGTGGAAAATGCCGACTCCTGTTTTAAGGATACAACATTGACCATAACATCACCACCACAGGTTGTAATTATTCCTACCGTTACCGACCCGATATGTAACGGTGACAGTACCGGCGTTGTGGTGTTGGCAGGTAGCAGTGGATTGCCGGGATATACTTATGCAATGGGGACAGGAGGCTTTGGTTCTGCAACCACATATGGTAATTTGCCGGCAGGGACATATGTATTTAAAATAAGAGACCAGAACTATTGTACCGATGATACAACTGTAACTGTTATAGACCCCGCAGCCTTGCTCGTCGATAGTTTGATAGCTACAATGCCTCTGTGTTATAATGACCAGAATGGACAAATAAAGATAACGGGTAAGAATGGAACCACTCCGTATACATACGCCGTAGGAGCATCCGCTTTTACAACAAACAATTTGTTTACAGGGTTAAACGCTACTACTCATACCTTGTTCATTAAGGATGCTAATAATTGTACCGCGGATACTGTATATACATTGAATCAACCCACACCATTGCTTGTCACACTTTCATCAACTCAACCGGCTTGTGATGGTGTGAATACCGGTACCATAACCATATCGGGTATAGGTGGGACGACCTCATATACGTATGCAATAGGTGCAGGTGGGTATTCAAGTGTAGGTACTTTTACTGCTTTGGCGTCAGGTACATACACACTCCATGTGAAAGATGCCAATGGTTGTTCGGAAGACACGACCATGCAGATAAGCGATTCGCTTGATATTTCGGCAATTGTGTCGGTAAACAATGCATTGTGTTATGACAGTAGCAACGGGAAAATAGAAGTGGTAGGTATTGCCGGAGGCAACCCATATGTTTATGCACTTGATAATACAACATACGCACCGAATAATGTTTTTAATGGTGTTAAAGCAGGTACGCATACCGTTTATGTAAAAGATAGTTTTGGTTGTAAATACGATACTGTAGTTACAGTGGATGAACCTGCGCCTATCGATATCAGCGTATCTCCCAATCGCCCATCTTGTTATGGTTTTTCCGATGGTAATGTGTCGATAACGGGTAGCGGCGGCACTCCGATGTACACTTACGCATTTAATAGTGGAGGATATAACGTGAACAATATGTTCACAGGTCTTTTGGCAGGGGTGTATAAGCTGTCAGTCAAGGATAGTAACGGATGCGTGAGAGATACCATGATAACACTGCCTGATGCATCTCCACTTGGCTTATCGGCTGTGGTTACAGACGTTAGTTGTTATGGTAACATTGATGGCAGTATTGATCTTAGTGCGTCAGGAGGAACACCTGTTTATTCTTACTCTGTCGATCAATCGGCATTTGGTCTTAATTCGGTAATGTCAGGTCTTACTCCCGGTAAACACGAAGTGACACTTAAAGACAGTAAGGGGTGTTTGAAAGACAGTACGATCAACGTCGATGAACCTGATAAACTATTACTGAATGTCGATGGTGTTATCAATCCTACATGCGAGGACTTTAAAGATGGACTGATTTCGGTTGATGGTAAAGGTGGTGTGCAGCCATTTTCATATTCTCTGAATGGGGGAGCATATACTTCAAACTATCTGTTTAAAGACCTTGGTGAAGGAATATATGCCGTCACGATAAGGGATGGTAACAACTGTACACATGATACTGTTGTAGCTCTTACAGGATACCCAAATATTCTACTTGAAGATGCGGAAGTGGAGGATGTTTCTTGCTTTGGTTTGAGTGATGGGGCCATTAAAATAATTGCGACAGGTGGTGTGCAACCGTTTGTCTACAAGTTCAATAATGGCGTTCCGCAAGGAGGCAACTATTTTGGCGGCCTTGGTGCAGGTACATATCATGTGACGATAATAGACAGTGCCGGTTGTGAGAAGGAGGATGAAATCCCTATCAATGCCCCGGCACAGTTGGCTGTGGAATTGCAAGCATCTCCCAACAATTGTGATAAGATAGACAATAGCGGTATCATACAAGCATTTGTTACCGGTGGTACATTCCCATATTTCTATACATGGTCCGACTCGACCTTGGGTAACAGTGATGTGATAAGTAATATCCCTGAAGGTAGATACGGTATTTTGATACGAGATGATAATAACTGCGAAGACTCTACGGATGTCATCTTGAAATATGATGTTTGTTGCAGGATATTCATACCGAGTGCGTTTACTCCAAATGGTGATGGGCTGAACGATAAGATACGTATACTGACCACAGGCGAGTTCAGGCTGAAAATATTCTCCATTTACAACAGATTTGGTGAACGTGTGTTCACAACAGGCAATCTTGAGGATGGTTGGGATGGTGTATGGCAAGGCAAGGAGCAGGTTATGTCCACATATAATTACTATGCCATAGGTTGGTGTGGGGATGATGAAGTGATGTATAAGGGAACAATTACGCTTATCAGGTAATATCACCCGTATATCCCTCTTTTTGCACTTCTTTTACGGAGTTTGCTTTTCTATCTTTAGTTAAAATTCTCAGGTATGAACTTAAGATGGATATTGCCGGCATTGGTGATGCTGCCCATAGCTCTTTTTGCAAAGGACAAGGAAAAGAAAAAATGGGATGTTGAAAACCCCGGCAGCCCACAAAAAGAAGTCAAGTTTACGGTAGACGAAGGCACATGGATGAACTTGGACGTGTCCCCTGACGGTAAGGATATTGTTTTCGACCTGTTGGGTGATATCTATATTATGCCTTCATCCGGAGGTAAGGCCAAAGTGTTGCGTCGCGGTAAGGCTATGGAAGTGCAACCAAGGTTTAGCCCCGATGGTAAAAAAATATGTTTTACATCAGATGCTGCCGGTGGTGATAATGTTTGGGTTATGGACCGAGATGGTGGTAATGCCAAACAAATCACCAAAGAAGATTTCAGACTCCTGAATAATGCTGTTTGGACACCTGACGGAATGTACATCGTAGCCAGAAAACATTTTACGTCAACCCGTTCTTTGGGTGCAGGCGAAATGTGGCTGTATCATATTAATGGTGGTACAGGTTTGCAGCTGACCAAAAGAAAGAACGATCAGCAGGATGTGAACGAACCTTGTATGTCCCCTGACGGCCGCTATGTTTATTATAGTGAAGATATGTATCCCGGTGGGCATTTTGAATACAATAAGGACCCAAACAATCAGATATTTGTTATCAATAGGTTTGATAGGGAAAAGGGAATTGTAGAGCGTGTTACCGGCGGTCCCGGAGGAGCAGTACGTCCTCAAATTTCTCATGACGGAAAATCATTGGCATTTGTAAAACGTGTAAGGACAAAGTCTGTATTGTTTTTAAGAAATATAGAAACAGGTGAAGAGTGGCCGATATATGATATGCTTTCCAAAGACCAACAAGAGGCATGGACCACTTTCGGTATCTATCCTGGGTTTGCATGGACGCCCAGTGATAAGCACATCGTGATATGGGCAGGTGGAAAGATCATGAAGGTAGATGCGAAAGGTGTGAACAAAGCATCGGAAATCCCATTTACTTGCGATGTGGAGCAGAGTGTATCTGAAGTGGTGCGTTTTAAACAGAATATAAATCCCGACAAGTTTGATGTGCATGTTATTCGTCAAGCGGTTACATCACCTGATGAGAAGTGGCTTGTGTTCAGTGCATTGGGACATCTTTACAAAAAGAAACTTCCAAATGGACAACCTGTTCGCATGACCGATGCAACAGATTTCGAGTACGACCCTTCGTTCTCTCCCGATGGTAAGAGTGTTGTATACATCACATGGAGTGATGCCAACACAGGGAGCATATCAAGAACAAAACTGTCAGGTGGTGCAGTCGAAAGGCTAACCGACAAAAAGGGTATATACAGAACACCTTCCTATTCTCATGATGGTAAATCGATAGTGTATGAGCGAGAACACAGCAGTAATACATTAGGCCCTGCTTACACTGCTGAGTCGGGTATATACATGATGCCATCAGCAGGAGGCGAGAGCAAATTCGTAACGGACAAAGGCGGCAATCCGGTATTCAGCAAGGACGATACTCGAATATACTATCATTCAGGCGGAGGTTTGAAGAAATCATACAAGTCTTGCAAGTTGGATGGAGAAGATGAGAGAGTGTTATTCAAGTCAACTTATGCGAAACAGTTTACGGTATCGCCAAATGAACAATGGATAGCTTACACAGATCTGCATCAGGTATATGTTGCCGCATTCCCTCATACTGGTAAGGCGATAGACGTGAGCAGCGACGAGTCCGTTTTTCCTGTTCGTCGTGTTTCAAAAGATGCGGGATACAGTCTGCAATGGAGTGCAAACAGCAAAGAGTTGCACTATACGCTAGGAGACGAGTATTATACAATAGGCCTTAACGACTTGTTTGAATTTGTTGCAGGCAAGCCCGATTCGCTTTTTGAAGTACCTGAAAAAGGGATAAAGGTAGGGCTGGCCGCTACCATGGATAAGCCTAAAGGTAGGGTGGCGTTTACCAATGCCCGCATCATTACAATGGAAGGTGGAAAAGTGATAGAGAAGGGGACAATACTTGTGGAAGGGAATCTCATCAAAAAAATAGGCAAAACAGAAGATGTCACCATTGCTGCAGGAACCAAAGAGATAGATTGTAGCGGTAAAACCATTATGCCGGGATTTATAGATGCTCATGCTCATGCCGGCCATTTTTACGATGGTATTGTGCCTGAGAAACATTGGCCGTATTATGCGAATCTTGCTTATGGTGTTACCACCATGCACGACCCATCTGCAAACAGTGAATTTGTGTTCGCGCTGAGCGAATTGCAAAAGGCCGGTACAATTGTAGGCCCACGCGTATTCTCAACAGGTACAATATTATATGGTGCCGATGGTGATTTTAAAGCTGTTATCAATTCGCTTGACGATGCGAAAAGTGCATTAAGACGCACTGCATCTTTTGGCGCATTCAGTGTAAAGAGTTATAACCAACCGCGTCGTAACCAACGCCAAATGGTGATAGAGGCAGCACGCGAATTGAAAATAAATGTAGTGCCTGAAGGAGGTTCATTCTTCTTTCATAATATCAGCATGATATTGGACGGGCACACCACCATTGAACATAACCTGCCCATTGCACCATTGTATAGTGATGTGGTGAACCTTTGGAAGAATGCCGGGACTGCGAACACTCCGACACTTGTTGTGGCTTATGGTAGCCTTGGTGGAGAATACTATTGGTACCAACATACCAATGTTTGGGAAAAGGAACGCTTGTTGCGTTTCACTCCACGACCTGTTGTTGATACACGTGCCAGACATCGTACCATGGCTCCTGAAGAAGAATATAAGAACGGGCATATTTTGGTATCACAGAGCTTGAAAAAGTTGTCGGATGCAGGTGTGTTGGTGAACATGGGTGCACACGGACAGTTGCAAGGCCTTGGTGCGCATTGGGAAATATGGATGATGGCTCAGGGAGGTATGACGCCTATGCAAGCGCTAAAGACAGCTACAATAAACCCTGCGGTAAGTCTTGGGTTGGACGAATATGTAGGTAGCTTGAAGGAGGGTAAGTTGGCCGATCTGTTGGTTATGGATAAAAACCCGTTGGAGAATATTTACAATACGGAGAGCATCAGATATACTATGGTGAACGGTAGGTTGTATAATGCTGAAACAATGGATGAAGTAGGTAACTATGATAACCCATGTCAACCATTCTACTGGGAGCAAGGAAAGAATGCGGGCTCATTCCCATGGTATGAAGCAGAAGGACATTTGGAGGATTAAAACTTGTGTAGACGCGTTGATTAATTTATGACAGAAAGTTATTGGACTAACATAAAGTACGATACATGATTTTTGTTGGAACGTTGAGTAATAATGAGGCTAATTTGCCAACATTGACTATTAAAGAATATTTTTCTGAAAATTCAAAAGTGGATTTTTCGTTAAGAAAAAAAATTGTTAAGTATTTAAGGTCAGGGGTATATATCGCCGGAGTTATGAATATAGTTCGTGACGTATTTACGACTGAAGAAATAGATGGTGCAGCTTATCTTACAGATGGTAAATATATTTGGCCGATTTATTTTCCATACTATTTAGAGAAATATCCTGAAAAAGTTGTTGTTCCTCCTGGTTTTATTGATCATTTAGTGAGTAATGATTTTAAGATACCTGGCATTAGTAAGTACAAGACTGAAGAAATTACCAATTTTTTCTTTAAAAAATGGCAAGGCAAATAGCGTTGAGCTTCGTTAAGATACTATTGTCTTTTTTAGTATAAATAACCATGATTATCAGCAACAAGTTTCATTTAGTGATAAAGGCAATTCTATTACTGTTACCCATTTTATGTTTGCTACATGGTATCTTTTATAAGCAGCTTGGTTTACAAGGAACAGCATGGGACTTAAGAATTACCAAAATTTTACTGATATCGCTACCTGTTTCTGCCATTTATTTTTTATTTCAAAAGGGGTGGTATGATAAGGTGTATGGAGTGCTGATATGTTTATATATTGTTTATTTGATCTTTGATTTCCTTAAAGAAACAAGTGGTGCGATATGATGAAATGATATTCGCTATGTACCGTGAATAGATTTGGTTTACAAGGTTGCATGTTCTATTAACATAATTTTCATATTTGGCGGTGTGTAAAATTTAATTCTGCGCGTTATAAAAGGTACATTAGTTATTGATTCCTTTACTACACACATCCGCTTATGAAACGCTACATACCCGTTTGGCTTTCAGTTGCAGTAATACTATCTGTGTTCTTTACTGCATGTACAAACAACGATCAACTCAAGTTCGATAAAGAACGATTTTCAGATGAAGTGAACCGCTTCCAAAACATTGTCTTCGCTTTCAACAAAGACATATATCCGGACAGTATGCTCGGCAGGTGGGACAGTACCGAGTATGTAACTTTCTCGCCTGTGGCTGAGGGTGCCTTCAAATGGAACAGCTCCAGCGAATTGGTATTCTCAACTTCTACGGGTTTCTTGCCTGAAACGAAGTACACGGCTACCGTAACTCCTGCTGTTACCAAGTACAGCAAGAAGAAATATGCACTATCCGATAAAAGTATCAGCTTCAGTACTGAGGCTCTTGCCGTCGAAAATATAAATGTATCATGGACACGTGGGCAGAATATGTCGAACGTAATGGTGCAGCTCGATGTGGATTTTAATTATGACGTGTCTGTAGCCGATGCGGTTAAGCAAATCGCCCTTTCTTCCGAAGGCAAGAGTATAATGACCACGAGTATCAATACAGGCAATGCCAAGCGTGTGTCTGTACAGTTTATGCCGCTGAACGAATTGGATGCTGTAACACCACTTGATATAAAACTGAGTAAAGGTATCGTCATTGCTATCGGTAAGGTGGCTTCTTCATTGGATACCGGTATAAAGGCGCTTATACCAAGCAGGTTCAACCTTGCGATGAACAACATCAACAGCCAGCATACGGGTGAGCAGGGTATAGTCAGCATCAGTACCAGTCAGCCTATTGTGGAAGAGGGATTGAAGAAGAATATCAAGATAGAGCCGGCAGTACCTTTTGAAGTGGAAACCACAGAATCGGGTATCACCATCATCAGTGATAAGTTTGAAGTGACCGCCAACTACGAAGTAACCATTTCCAAAAAAATAGATGGTGTTTTTGGTGGTAAGATGAAAACCGACTATTCGGAGCAGATAACATTCCGTGAACTTTCTCCATCTGTGGAGTTTACCAGTGGTGATGGAATGTACCTTTCCACAAAGGGTAATAGAAACATCGGCTTACGCATTGTGAATACGGATAAGATAGTGGTCAGCATTGTTAAAATATATGAGAACAACCTGACGCACTTCTTAAGACGTGGCAAGAGCTACGATTACGATTATTACGAAGATGATTACTACGATTATTACACCTACAATACTTATAACGTAGGAGATGAGATATTCTCAAAAGAGTACAAAACAGACGAACTGCCTCGTCAAAACGCCACAAGAGTATTGAATCTTGACTTTAAGGATAAGATAAAGAGCTTCAAAGGAACATACATAGTGAAGGTACAGTCTGCGGAACATCGCTGGGTGCAGGATTCAAAAGTGCTCAACTTCTCTGATGTGGGATTGATAGTAAAGCAGGATAAGAATGATGTGTATGTTTTTGCCAATTCCATTAGGAATGCAACTCCACTGTCGGGAGTAAAAGTATCGTTCATAAGTACCAACAACCAGTTGCTGGACGAGATAATCACAGATAATGAGGGGATGGCTAAGTTGTCTGATATTGAAAACAAGCATCCTGGATTTCACGTAGGGCTGGTTACAGCCACAACAGGTGATGAATTCAGTTTCATTTCATTGGAACGCGGCGGAGTGGAAACTTCAAGGTTCAATGTTGGAGGACGTTATCCCAATGCTGCGGGGCTTAATGCAATGATATATGCGGAGCGTAACCTCTATCGTCCGGGAGAGCGTATCAAGATCAGTACCATCATCAGAGATGAGAAATGGCAAGTGCCGGGAGAAATGCCAGTACAACTGCAGCTTAAGATGCCGAATGGTAAGGAGATGGCGAATAATAAAAAGATATTGAACAAAGAGGGTTCGTGTGAGACTTATTTTGAGCTTCCTACAAGTGCCATCACAGGTACTTATACACTGAATGTGCTTACGGGTAACGATGTTTTTCTGAACTCATATGATATAAGTGTGGAGGACTTCATGCCTGATAGGATAAAGGCCACAATGAACCTTGATAAGGAGGAATACAAACCGGGAGATAGTATCAAAGCTACATTACAGGTAGATAACTTGTTCGGTACTCCTGCTTCGGGAAGGAAGTACGAAGCTGAGATGAATATGTCTAAGGTTGATTTTGAGGCCAAAGATTTCCCTGAATATGATTTTCATACCAACAATGAAATAAACTATGCGTATGAGTCGAGAGAGGGTAGGACGAATAAGGATGGTAGTGCCTCATTCAATTTCAACCTGAAGAAAGAGTTTGCAGGAACAGGTGTGGTGAAAGGCAATGTTATGGCAACTGTCTTTGACGAAACAGGTAGGCCGATACATAGATATGGTAACTTCAAAGTGTATACACAACCGGTTTTCGTTGGTGTTAAACAAGGATATTACTATGTAAGTACCAAAACACCCAACAAGCTGCAATTGGTGGCTGTGGACAAGAACGGTGCAGTGAAAACAGGTGTTAAGGCACATGTGACGCTTGTGAAAATAGAGTGGCACAGTGTGATACAAAAAGACGGCAACCGTTATCGTTATGTTTCACAGAAGCAGGAGAAGGTGATACGTGAGAGTACTATTACCATTAGCGGTAAAAACACAGGCTATACATTCACACCGGAAGTGAGTGGCAGGTATGAAGTAAGGGTATCTCCGGAAGGCTCTAACAGTTATGTGTCAAAGACCATATACGCATGGGGATTCTACGATACACATTATACATCCTTTGAGGTGAACACCGAAGGTAATGTGACCATAAAGGCCGATAAAGACAAGTATAACGTGGGTGAGGATATGAAGCTATTGTTCACCACTCCGTTTGAGGGTAGAATGTTGGTGACGTTGGAACGTGGCGATGTGATCGAGCATGTATTCCTTAATACAGAGAATAGGTCTGCATCTTATACTGTAAGAGCAAGTGATATACATGTGCCGAATGTCTACGTGTCTGCCACATTGTTCAGGCCGATGGATAACTCTCAATTGCCATTGACGGTGGCACATGGATATAAGTCGGTAACCGTAGAGGACAAAGCCACACATATTCCTGTGACGGTAACTGCGGTGGAAAAGTCAAGGTCAAAAACAAAACAAACCATCAAGATAAAAACCACACCTAATGCTTTTGTAACTGTTGCTGCGGTTGATGAAGGTATACTTCAAGTAAAAAACTACAAAACACCCGATCCTTATAATTACTTCTATCAAAAAGTAGCATTGGGAGTCAGGTCATTTGATGTGTATCCATACTTGATGCCTGAAATATCAACATTGCTGTCAAGCACAGGTGGTGACGGTGCAGAAGCGGGTGCCATGCGTGCCAACCCTCTGTTTGTGAACAGGGTTAAGAATGTGTCTTTCTGGAGTGGGATAAAACAGGCAGATGCCAACGGTAACTTGAATTACGATATTGATATTCCACAGTTCTCTGGAGATATTAGGGTGATGGCGTTGGCTTATAAAGGCAAAGGGTTCGGTAGTGCAGAGGAACATATGAAGGTGGCAGACCCTGTTGTTATCAGTACGGCTTTGCCAAGATTCTTCAGCCCCGGAGATGAGGCTAAAGTTGCTGTTACGGTTACCAACACTACCGAAAACAAAACCTCTGCAACGGTCAGCATCAAAACAGAAGGATCATTGAAGGTGAATGGTGATGATTCGAGAACAGTTACCATTGCCGCAAACAGCGAACATCGTGTATTGTTTGATGTAGGTGCTGCCGATGCTATCGGCAAGGGGAATGTGACTGTGTTGGTAAATGCTTTAAAAGAAACATTTACAAATGAAACGGAGATTTCCATACGCCCTGCCGCAGGTTTGCAAAAACGTTATACTGCAGGGCAAGTGAAGGCAGGTAAAGAACAGAAGGTTGAAGTTGAGCAGAACTTTATTCCTACAAGTGCGCGAGGTAAGTTGGTTGTGAGCAAGTCGCCACTTGTAGAGTTTACCAAGGATATTACAGACCTGGTGCGTTATCCGTACGGTTGTATTGAACAAACCACATCGACCGCATTCCCTCAGTTGTACTATTATGATCTTGTAAAGAGTATTACTGAGACAGAAGACAGAGATATGAACCCCGGATATAATGTTCGAGAAGCAATATTGAAAATACAATCCATGCAGATGTACAACGGTGGTATGTCTTACTGGCAAGGTGGAGGGTATGAAAGCTGGTGGGGTACGGTTTATTCCACACATTTCTTGATAGAAGCTAAAAAAGCAGGATATCAGGTAAGTGCCAATACCATCAAGAAGGCACTTGGGTATATGGAACAGAAGTTGAAAAACCGTACTACAGAAGTGATGTACTACAACCTCAATGAGAGTCGTGAGATAGCAGCCAAGGAAATACCTTATTCGCTTTTTGTACTGGCTCTTGGTGGTAATCCTCAATACTCGACAATGAACTATTATAAGGCACACTCCGATATGTTGAGTATTGACGGCAAGTATATGTTGGCAGCAGCATACGGTCTATCTGGGCAAAAACAGAAAGCGATGGAAGTGTTGCCGAAAGAGTTTGCAGGAGAGAAATCGAAGCAAGTTTTCGGAGGAAGTTTTTACTCATACATTCGCGATTTGGCTGTATCACTATATGCACTTCAGGAGATCAACCCTGAAGATCCTCAGGTAGGTACCATGGCACGTCTGCTATCGGAAAGTATGCGATCTACTTATTACCTGAATACGCAGGAAAAATCGTTCGGTATTCTTGCATTGGGTAAGATCGCTCGTAGGGCAAACAGCACCAATGCCACTGCAAAAGTATCGGTAAACGGAAAAAGTATCGGAAACACCGATGGTAAAGACCTCTCGATAAATCTTAAATCGTATATAGGGCAGCCTTTGAATATGAGTGTAAGCGGAGCAGGCTCGTACTACTACTTTGCCGAAGTGTCCGGAATAACAGCAGATGGTAGCTATAAAGAAGAGGATAGTTATTTGCGAGTACGCAGGTCGTTTTATACACGTGACGGAAAGCCGATAACAAACAATGTGTTCAGGCAGAACGACCTTGTTGTTGTGGAATTGACCTTGCAGTCTCAATATGAAACTCAAGTGGAGAATGTGGTTGTGACAGACATATTACCGGCAGGTTTTGAGATAGAGAACTCAAGACTGTATGAAATGCCAGACATCAAATGGGCTAAGGATATAGATATTCCGCAGCACGATGACTTTAGAGACGATAGGGTGAATATGTTTGCCACTGCTAAGAAGAAAACACAAAAGTTCTACTATATGGTACGTGTGGTGACACCTGGAGTCTATAGAATGGGCCCGGTGCAAGCAGATGCCATGTATAATGGAGCTTTCCATTCATATCATGGTGCAGGAACCATAAAAGTAGAAGAGTAGGATGAAGCAAAGGCTGAAACGAATCGGCAACAAAATGGGCATGACTGTAGTGATAGCCGCAGCCATGTTCGTTGTGATGGATATAGCCTTTCCCGTAAAGCCGGATATAGAATACGGTCAGTTGATAAGAGCCGAGGACGGTACAGTGCTGCATGCTTTTCTTACGAGTGACGAACAATGGCGCATGAAGGCCAACCTCAACGAAATAACACCTGAGCTGAAAAAGGCGATAGTATATAAAGAGGATAAGTACTTCTATTATCACCCCGGAATAAATGTTCCGGCCATTTTTAGAGCTGTGTTTAATAATGTCATCAAGCAAAAGCGTACATCAGGAGCGTCAACCATTACCATGCAGGTGGCAAGAATGTTGGCCCCCAAGAGGAGGACTTATTTCAACAAGGTCATTGAGATGTTTCGTGCGTTCCAGTTGGAGCTTCATTACACAAAAGATGAGGTTTTGCAAATGTACCTCAACCTTGTTCCATACGGGTCCAACATACAAGGGGTAAAAGCTGCGGCCATTCTTTATTTCAATAAGTTGCCTGAGCAACTATCTCTTTCGGAGATCACCGCACTTAGTATTATTCCCAACAGGCCTACCACAATGGTATTGGGTAAAAACAACGATCGTATTGTAAAAGATCGCAACAAATGGTTGATGCGTTTTAATAAAGATGGAGTTTTCCCTGAATCGAATATTGTGGATGCGATAAATGAGCCTTTGAATGCAGTGAGGTTTGATGCACCCAAAGCTGTACCGCAGTTTGCAAGAAGGATGCATACCCAATATCCAGGTCAGCCTGAAGTGTATACTACGATAGACAAGCGTGTGCAATCAGAAGCCGAAGAGATAGTCAATGAATATATGATGGCGTTGCGACTTAAGAATATTCATAATTGTGCAGTACTCATCATAGATAATAAAACAAGGGAAGTGAAGACCTATATCGGTTCTCCTGACTTTTTTGACAATGAACACAATGGTCAGGTGGATGGTGTTGCGTCTCCTCGTTCTCCGGGTAGTACTTTAAAACCCATATTGTATGCAGTTTGCGCCGATAAGGGTATAGTTACGCCCAAAACCATTATTGCCGATGTACCTATCAATATGGACGGCTATATGCCTGAGAACTACGATCTGACATTTCGTGGCAACGTTACTGCCGAAGATGCGCTGAAGAACTCGTTGAACATACCGGCTGTTAAGCTGATAAATGAAACAGGTACGGATATGTTCATTAAAACGCTTTCTCTTGGAGGGGTGTCTTCTATTTGGAATAACAGAAGGAGTTTCGGACTGTCGCTGATATTGGGCGGGTGTACAATAAGGTTGGACGAACTAACAGGTATGTATGCATCTTTGGCAAACGATGGAGTTTATGAACCGTTGAGATGGACTACGGATACAGCCAAGCATACCGGTTTAAGCCGTAAGCCCGTACGATTGTTTTCCTCATCTGCTGCGTATATGATAACAAGTATTATCTCAGACCTGTATCGTCCCGACTTGCCAAACCTGTTTGATAATGCCAAGGATATACCGAAAGTTGCTTGGAAAACAGGCACGTCGTATGGTAGGAAGGATGCTTGGAGCATAGGGTATAATAAAAACTACACTATTGGTGTGTGGGTTGGAAACTTCGATGGAACAGGTGTGCCTGAGCTTAACGGAGCAGGTATTGCCACTCCTTTGCTTTTTCGCATATTCAATACCGTTTATAAAGAAAGAAGTCAAGACTGGTTGGTGCAACCGGAAAATGTAGGTTTCAGATATGTATGCAAAGAAACAGGGAGGATTCCTGAGGTTTACTGTACGGAAACGGTAATGGACTATTTCATTCCCGGAGTGTCCGACAATCGACATTGCGATCATTTGAAGAAAGTGTGCTTGTCTCCCAAAGAAGATGTTAGCTACTGTACGAATTGTATGCCACGTTCAGGGTATAAGGTGAAAACCTATCCGAATATTTCCGCTGAATTGACCGCTTTTTACGAACAGCAGCATATCCCATACACCAAAGTTCCGGAGCACAACCCTTTATGTTCAAGAGTGTTTGAAGGAGTCGCACCATATATCACATCGCTTACCAATAATTCTACTTATATCATTACAGATAAGGGTAAGCAACAATTGCAATTGCAATGTACCGCTGCCAATGATGTGAAAACTGTTTACTGGTACATCAACGATAAGTTTTATAAAAGTACTGCAGTAGGGGAGCGAACCTTGTTTTGCCCTGAGACACCTAATGTGAAAATATCTTGTGCAGATGATAAAGGGCGTAATGTTGACATCAGGATAAATGTGGAGTTTATATGATTGTTTCTTCTAAATAAGAAAGGGCTGCTCATTGAGCAGCCATTCTAAATCTTTCGTAGCCCTAACGAGACTGAGTTCGAACTTTTTGGAGGATGTGTTGAGTGTAATCGGCTCATTTGCAATTGTTTAGAAAAATTGCATGTTAGCTGTTTTTCGAAATTTACATAGCAGGTTTTGACGAGCTTTAGTTGAAAACAATATGAAAGTGCATTAATTAAGGTTGATATAGTAACTGTATTATGTAGGTTAGCTTTTCTTCTGTTTGGAACCTACCTATGTACAATCCAGGTGATAAATCAGAAGGTAATTTCAAACGTTGTTCTTTGCTAAGCACATTATACTCGGCAACCTGTCGTCCATCAATACTGTTTAGGTACAATATTCCTTTGTATTGGCTCTTTAATATGAACTCTCCTGTTGTAGGGTTTGGATATACAGCAAGACCATTATCTTTCTCAACATCATCTACACCTACTTTTATCTGTACTGTGATGCAATTACTCTTTGCGGTATCAGGATTAGGACAAGCATAGTTGCTGTAAACGATGGCGCATATCACATCATCGTCGCTGAGGGCATTGGCATTGGCTCCCCATACGGCACTCGTTGCACCTCCTATGTTGGTACCGTTACGTTGCCATTGATAGGTCGGATTGCTACCCGCATCGGTAGGTGTGGCGGTAAAGGTCACCGGCTCATTGGGGAACAACTTATGATTGGGGTTAGCAGCTATGCTCACCGATGGAGCCAACAATTGTTGCACTATCATGGTGATGGCGGCACTTGTATCGTAGAATGGTGTGGCACAAGTGCCGACACTGGTCATCACACATGTCACCACATCTCCGTTGTTCAGCGATGATGTTTGAAAAGGTGTACCCGTGGAGATGGAACTTCCGTTCACCAACCACTCGTATGTGGCGGTACCGGCATTTATCGGTACGGTGGTAAAGGTCACCTGCTTGCCTTGACAGATGGTGGTACCCGGACTTGGAAATACATTTACCTCGGGGTCAGTATTTACAATTACTGTTACACTATCAGTATCACTCACACATCCACTTAGAGTGGTATATACATAGTATGTTCCCGCATGGCTGAGTGTTGCTTGATAGCGTATAGGGTTTTGCATGGTAGAACTGAAAGTCGCAGGGCCAAACCAATTGTATGTGGCACCGAATGAGCTGCCGCTACTCGTCAGCATCAGGTTTTGGTCTTGACAAAGCGGACTGTTCGTAGCTGCAGCAGTCGGTTTTGTTGGTTTGGGTAGTATCACCACAGTGGTGGTATCTCTGTTGCTACACCCGTTGAGGGTGGTGGTGAGTATATAATCGCCTGCATGCGTACTTGCGGCATTGTTTGTTACAGTTGGGCTTTGTGTGGAGGAACTGAAACTCGCAGGGCCTGTCCAGCTCCAACTGACACCACCGGTGGTGGAGCCTCCTGCAAGGTTGAGTTGTTTGGTCTCACACACGGGGCTGTTACTGCCGGCTGTGGGTTTGTTGGGTGTAGAGCGCATCTCCACATCCACCGTATCGCTTAGAGAGCAACCCGTACTGTTGAGTGTGGCTTTCAATACATATTTGCCCGAATCACTCAATGCACTGCCGGCTATGAAAGTATCTTTTGCGGAAGAGCCGAAACTGTTAGGCCCGTTCCATGCCCAAGTAACCCCACTTGAGGTACTCGTGCCCGTAAGGTGCAAAGTGTCGCCTGTACATACGGGAGTGGCGGTGGTGTTGGCAAAACTTTCAGGAACATCTTTTATATGTATGGGGTAATAACTACGCAACGATATACGGCTGAGTGTATCGGCGGTAACACGTATGCGATAGTTTTTGCCGGGAATGGTATTAGCAGGTACTATACATGTGATGGTATCAGCCGTTGTGGTAGCCAAGCTGCCGATATCTATCGGGTTTGAAAAATCACCTCCGCTATCCGATAATTGTACGGTAAATGTATTGCCTTGAAGAAAAGGTGCGGTAACACCATAGACAATATGCACTGTGTCTCCGGGACACCATACCGTATCTGTAAAAGGCATTTTTATATACGGATAAAGGTCTGAATAGAAGCAAGCCAGAAATCCATCTCTGTTGCCATAGACCTGCGTCTGGTGTGCGTTGGAGGTGGCTATACCTGTGGTGCTTACAGCGCAGCCAATCAGGTATATATGCTCATCATAGCTGCAAGCAACAGCATAATCGTAAAAATAAGGGGTGTTCAAAAGCCCGATATATAGCTCAGCAGCGCTTCCTCCGAAGTATGTACCTCGTACCAGTTGTCCGGAAGGTGTCCATTCTGAGAGGAACATATCTCGTTGCCCGGCATAGCTGCTCTGATGTACAAAGCCTTGGGCAATACCGCCAGTGCTCTCTGTTATGCCATTAACATATACATTACCCCTTGGTGATATGCGAATGCCATGTGCTTGATCCAAAGAAGCACCACCATAATAGGTACCCCATAGCCGAGTGCCGTTTCGGTTGAACTTGGCGATGAATGCATCATAGCTTGCGCCAATGGTATCTTTATGAGCACCTGATGTAGCGATATTGTTGGTACTACTTGTAGTACCGCATATGTATACATTGCCGCTATCGTCGCAGATTACGGAATTTATCGGCTCCCTGCCGGTGCTGCTACCACCGTAATAAGTACCCCATAGCACCTGCTGCCCGTCGGGGCTTATTTTGGCAAGGAAGGCATCTTCTCCTCCAGGCTTATTGTATAGGTAGGCGCCTGTAGTGGCCAAGCCTGTCGTACTGGTGTTAAAAGGCGATCTGCCGGCTATATACAATGCATTACTGTCGTCTACCGCCATGGAGAATATATGCGGTGTGCAAGTATCGGATACGCTTCCATAGTAGGTGCCCCAAAGCCTCTGTCCATTACCATTGAATTTGGCAATGAATGCAGTGGTCTTGTAAGTCATAAATGTGTCTATATAACTACCGTTCGTAGCAATTTTGTTAGCGCTACCCGTCACCCCTGATATGTATATATTGTCATCATGGTCTATGGTCATAGGAACAAATGCTTCAACACCATTTCCTCCATAGTAGGTAGCCCAAACCCTTTGTCCTGTGCTATCTAACTTTATGAGCAAACCATCTCCAAAACCTGCTTCTGGACTGCCTATATAGCTACTCTGGTAAGCACCTGAGGTGGCTATGCCCGTGTCGCTGTCTGTATGCCCGCTTATATATACATAACCTTTACTGTCGCAGCCTATATCCATAAAGACTTCAGAACTATCCCCTCCATAGTAGGTACCCCATAGTCGGTTACCTTCATTGTCAAATGCAGCCATGTAACCGTCTTGACCGGTAAGGGAATTGATGGTTGTTTTATGAGCGCCTGTGGTGGCTATATTGTTAGAGCTGAAGGTGTTGCCGGCGATATACACCCGCCCGTTATGGTCGTCTGTCGTCACTCCGACAATAGGGTCGTTTATATTATTCCCTCCATAATAGGTAGCCCAGTATAGTCTGGGGTCTATCACGGTTTTGCCCTCCGTATGGGCTATGTCAAATTTCAACAGGTTGCCTTCGAGTGTAAACTTGGAAGGTACCTCTGCCCCTGTTTCGGCCAGATAACTGTATGGCGCATTTTCTGTAATACTTCCAAAAGGTGTGGTGGCGGTAAAAGCATCATCCTCCAATGCAAGGCCTGTCGCCCCGGCATATAGCAGCTGTATATCCGCTGCGTTCCCTCCGGGATTGACAATGAAATCATATTTTATCTGCCCCTCTCGTGTGTATATCGTCCAGTCGATATTCGGATAAATGTTCCTATACACTATGCTCCGATAACCTTCTGTATGTATACCTTCCTCGCCGCTGCGGGCGGTATAGTAATGCTCTCTGTATCCTGTAGGCTGCTCAAATGCGGGGTAGGCATTCTTGTTTGCACCGACCAATACCACATCCATTCGGTAAATCTCAGTATTTATAGAGTCGATGCTTTTTGTCCATTGATAATGCATTTGTCCCGCTCCGATGAAAAGCGTTACGCCTGAATGTTCCAGCTTTACATCTATATCGGTACGAGCTACGCGATGTTGGTCGGTGATCTGCCCCTTGTTGGTGATGAATTGTAACGAGCCGCCTTCTATTCCTAAGCAGTTAATAGCAGTGAAAAGTATAACCGTGTTAATGGTAAGGGCTCGCATATTGCTAAGTTGACATATGAATGTATGGCATTTTTCTATAAAATAAAAATAGCGTATATTTGTTATGATAAAAGGCCCTTTCGTCAGTTCGTACCACCTATACGGGATACGATCAGGTAAATGCCACCACGTTGCATGCCGATGCATATTCCAATAAATCCGCCCCTTTATTGGTACTTAGCTCCGACAGCAATTGCGGACATGGGCATCTTGCGGCATGGATTAATTATGACAACGGAATGAGTACATATCAATTGAAATGGAAGCTGAACTGGCAACAAAGTATGTACTTCAAACCCGGTAAGCCCAATAGTGTGGTGCAGATAAAAGATGATGGATTCAGTGCATACCCTAACCCTGCCGCCTCAGAAGTAAATGTCAGTGGATTGAGAGGCAACGCAAGTTACATGGCAGCAGACATCACCGGCAAAACGGTAATGCAAGGTGAGGTCAGCCCATCGTCCAACAGTATAGATATTTCAAGATTGCAACAAGGGGTTTACATATTCAGCTTCAACGAAGCAGGTACGATTACCCAGCTGAAACTCGTAAAAGAGTAATCATTGTAAATTATTATTAAATAAAAGCCATGTTATAACATGGCTTTTATTTAATTGAGATGTAACAAAAAGGATTTCATATCATTCTACCTTTTTGTAATAAAGTAGATGTCAGATTCGTATAAAAATATAAGGAAGCTTATTCAAATAGGTGAAGTGCATGACACGTTGAGAATCGAACTTTTGGGTATTCAAAATCAATGCTTTAGAAAAACGATTAATCTTGTTAGCATGCAGAAGCCGCTCTTAGAGCGGCTTCTGTCGTATTCGTAGCCCTAACGAGACTGAGTTCGAACTTTTTGGAGGATGTGTTGAGTGTAATCGGTTCATTTGCAATTGTTTAGAAAAATTGCATGTTAGCTGTTTTTCGAAATTCACATAGCTGGTTTTGACTAGCCTTAGTGAAAACAATATGAAGAGGCATTAATTAAGGTTGATATAGTAACTGTATTCTGTACGTTAGATTATCTTCTGTTTGAAACCTGCCTATGTACAATCCTGGTGATAAATCAGAAGGTAATTTCAAACGTTGCTCTTTGCTAAGCACATTATACTCGGCAACCTGCCTACCATCAATACTGTTAAGATACAGTACCCCCGAGTACTTACTTTGCAGTATGAACTCTCCTGTTGTAGGGTTTGGATATACAGCAAGGCCATTATCTTTCTCAATATCATCTACACCTACTTTTATCTGTATAGGTATGCAGTTACTCTTAGCGGTATCAGGATTAGGACAGACATAGTTACTGTAAACGATTGCGCATATCTCGTCGCCATCACTGAGCGCATTAGCATTGGCTCCCCATACGGCGCTTGTAGCACCTCCTATATCTATACCGTTACGCCTCCATTGATAATTTGGATTACCACCTGCATTGGTAGGAGTAGCCGTAAAAGTTATAGGTTCGTTTGGAAACAAAGGGTGTGATGGATTTGATGCAATGCTAACTGAAGGTGTTAATAGTTGCTGCACTGTCATAGTAATGCCTGTACTGGTATCGTAGAAAGGTGTGGCACAAGTACCTACACTGGTCATTACACATTGTACAATGTCTCCGTTATTGAGAGTGGTTGTTTGCAGTGGTGTACCTGTAGCAGTAGGTAATCCATTTACCAACCATGCATAGGTAGCTGTGCCTGCATTTACAGGTACTGTTGTAAATGTGACTTGTTGCCCCTGACAGATTGTAGTGCCAGGGCTTGGAAATACATTTACCTCTGGGTCAGTATTTACAACTACTGTTACACTATCAGTATCACTCACACATCCACTTAGAGTGGTATATACATAGTATGTACCCGCATGGCTTAGCGTAGCTTGATACCGTATAGGGTTTTGCAATGTTGATGTAAATGCAGCAGGACCGTACCAATTGTATGTAGCTCCGCTTGTGCTGCCACTACCTGTAAGTAATAGATTCTGATCTTGACACAAAGGACTGTTTGTTGCAGTCGCAGTAGGTTTAGTAGGTTTTGGTAATACTACAACTGTAGTAGTATCTCTATTGCTACAACCGTTGAGTGTAGTAGTGAGTATATAATTTCCTACGTTTGCAGATGTTGCATTGTTTGTTACAGTTGGACTTTGAGTGGAAGAACCAAAGCTGCTTGGTCCTACCCAACTATAGCTTACACCACCTGTACTGGAAGTAGCACCAAGGTTAAGTTGCTTGGTTTCACACACAGGGCTATTACTACCTGCTGTTGGTTTGTTAGGTGTAGGGCGCATTTCTACATCTACTGTGTCATTTAGGGAGCAACCAGTGCTGTTGAGCGTAGCGGTTAATATATAACTGCCCGAATCACTTAATGTACTGTTGATGATGAATGTATCTTTTGCAGCAGAATTGAAACTGTTTGGACCCGTCCAGTTCCATGTGACTCCTGTTGAACTACTTGTACCGTACAGTTGTATTGTATCTCCTGTACATACGAAACTATTACTGCTTGCATGCGGTCCTTCCGGTACCTGTTTTATGCGAATATCCCATTGGTTATCCCAAGAAGTACGATTAGGGCTGTCTGCTACTATGCGTATACGATACCCTAAAGCTGGTGGAGTATTTAATGGCACTACACAAGTAATCGTATCAGAAACAGTATCTGTTCGGCTGCCTATATTTACCGCATTTGTAAAATTGCCATTGCTGTCACTCAGTTGTACTGTAAAATTGTTACCACTTTTGAAAGGCATATTTGTACCATATACTATTTGTACGGTATCTCCAGGACACCATAACGTATCATTATAAAGCTGTGGAATGTAAACAACAGTATCTGCTTCAAATGCTGCGACGTAAGCGTTGATACCACCATTGAGAGTTGTTTGATGAGCACCGCTTGTCGCAATTGCATTATTACTTTGTGTGAGCCCAACAATATATAACTTTCCACTGTTACTGATAGTTAAACATTTTGCATATCTCTGGCTATTGTTAAAACCATAATAACTATTATCAGGCTCGGTATTACTACCACCGTAATATGTACCATAATTAAGTAGTCCTGAAGAGTTGAAAGAGGTTAAAAAATTGTCACTACCACCACCTCCAAAACTAGTTTGATAAGCTCCATTTGTACTAATGAAGGTAGTGCTTTGTGTGGTGCCAGTTATATATATGTATTTGTCATTACCTATTGAAATGCCAGAAGGACCTTCTGTATTAGTACTGCCATAGTATGTTCCCCATATCCTACTACCATTCGATGCATTAAGTTTAGCTACGAAACAATCTGTATTTATACCTGGAAAGTTGTGTATTATTGACGGTTTATATGTTCCTGATGTAGCTATATTAAAGGTGCTTCCAGTATAACCTGAAATATATAGATTCGTGTCATTGACAGCTGCACACAATACGCCATCAGGGTATTCTCCTCCATAATAACTTCCCCAAATTCTTGTTCCTGAGTTACCATTAAATTTTGCAATAAATCCATCCCAATCACCGGTGCCTCCACCGTATGAAGGTTGAATAGTGCCTGATGTTGCAATTCCATTTTTGGAATACGTTGCTCCAACTGGATATATATCTCCATTTTTGTCGGATGTTATTGATAATAACAAATCTAACGGAGCCCCTCCACCAGCAGCAGTATCACCACCATAATATGTACCCCATAAGCGATTACCTGCTGTATCAAATTTTACAATAAAAACATCACCATTGTCGTAAAACACACTATGTGTACTTTTATGTGTGCCAGAAGTAGCAATACCCGAGTCGCTAAATGTAGTACCAGCAACAAACACTGCTTTGTTTTCATGACATACTACATTAAGGTTCAACTCGTCCCCAGGGCCACCATATAAGGTACACCATACTCGTTGTCCAGATGAATCAAACTTTGTTATAAATCCATCTCCATTATCAGAGGATGAAGGGTTTCTACCACCAAATGTTGTTTGATGAGATCCCGTTGTTGCCAAGCCATTACAAGTTTTACATGTGCCTGCTGTATAAATGTTGCCGTTTTTGTCACAGCTTACGGAACTTAAAATATCGTAATCAGAGTTACCATAGTATGTTGCCCATAACCTCTTACCAGTACTGTCAAATTTCGCTATGTATCCATCAAAACTACCGCTATATGTTGTTTGATGGGCTCCAGTAGTAGCAATATTATTATTACTTGCGGTTGCTCCACATAAATAAACGTTTTCAAAGAGATCTACAGCTACGCTTTCTCCATCTTGACTAGTATTTCCAGTGCCACCATAGTAGGAAGCCCATGCCAACTGTGGGTCAATGACCAATGTACCGTCGTAGGAACTAGTCTTAAAGCTCAGGATATTTCCTTCAAGAATATATTTTGCGGATACTTCATTTCCATTATCAAGTAAGTAACAATAAAGGGCTGCTTCGGTAACACTTCCAAACGGGGTAGAGGATATTATGGCCCCATCGTCTATTGTCAAAGAACTTGCTCCATTGTATTGTAACTGTATATCTGCAACATTCCCTCCAGTATGTACTATGAAGTCATATTTTATTTCTTCTTTTTGAGAATATATCACCCAATCAATATTTGGGTAAATATTTTTGTATGTCACCTTTTGAAACCCCTCTGTGTGTATGCCTTTTTCTCCAGTTGATTCATTGTAATAATGTTCTTTGTATCCTGTTGGTTGTTCAAATGTGGGGTGCACACTTTCATTTACACCAACAAGTACTACATCCATACGGTAAATGTCAGTTGATAGAGTAGCATATTGTTTTGTCCATTGGTAATGTATTGAACCATTGCCAATATATAGTGTAACACCATTACTCTGAACCTTAGCATCAATATCACGACGAGGGTGGTAGTATTGATTCTTTATTTGTCCTCTATTGGCAATAAATTGAACAGAATTCGTATTCGTAAAATCTTTAGCATATACTATTCTACTGTAACAGCAGAATAGTAATAGAAGCAGTATGATTTTTGAATGTGTATTTTTTAACATGGTTATCTGTTAATATAGGTAGTGGCAATATTTAAAGTTACTAGATTACTAACCGTCTACATAGGGGGAAAACACCCTTTTTTGTAAAAAATAGATAACAAAAAAACAGTGTTATATATATAAACGGTGTATTTACATATAATTAATGCTCGATAAGTCATTGTGAATAAATGCATTAGCAGTATAAGCACTAAATTGGGTGATTTCCCCCTTGTTTGATACCTATATACAACTGTAACTTTAAATGTCTTACTAGTAATAATATACACCCTATCATATTTTTTATCCTTAAAAACTAAAACATGAAAAAACTTACCTTAAGGCGGCTTAACTCCGCATGGAAATTATTGACCTCAACCTTGCTCCTTTTGTTCATAATTACTCCTTTTACGATATTAGCACAACCATCATGGGGGCCTCCTGGTGCAGCAGGTCAGACTGATCAAGGAAGATCAATTACTTATGTTAATACAGGTTCAGATGTAGAAACTATAAACTGTGATATGTATACTGATATGTCAACAGGTAGTTCAGGTGATTATGTATATGCAATTGTATGGGACGAGTGGGATGGAACTAACTGGCGTGTATTTATTGAAGTAATTGAATCTTATGCAGCTGGCACTACACCTTTGGCATATCACCAAGTTGCATTGGATGGTAAACACCCTGATGTCGTTTTTGGTGAGGATGCCAATGCACCTGGACAGGTACGTGTAGGAATTGTATATGAACAGTTTGACGGTGGAATATGGAAAGTACAATATGCAGAGTATGGTCTACAAGGTCTTTTTGGAAATGCTGGCATAGTATCATTTACAAACGGCACCTCACCATATTTTAGCGTATCCCCTACAACCATAAATGCAAATGCTAGCAATGATGCATCTTACCCACATATTGATGCATATCCGAGATATTATAATGGATCTTGGTATGGAGGTGCGAATACATATGAACCGCTTAAGAATTATGCAATAACATGGCAAGAAGATGATGGGAGTGGTACTCCAGAAGTGTGGTTAACATCCAATATGTTTGGTCAGGCACCTACAAGTGGAAATGGCAGCACTGCAGAAAAGGTTTTAGCTGATGCTACTAACCCTGATGTTGCGGCAGCCTGCGTAGACAATAACGATACTTCAGCTTATGTCAGCTACATTAATGCGAGTGGAGAGATTACAGTTAAAGAGTACAACCTCGGTCCTTGGAATGGTATCGCATTAATAGATTCAACAACCGTTGAAAGTACAGATCAGGTCATTGGCACTCCAAGAATTGATGCAACTAATGTTATAGATAAAGGTACATCAGATAGTAGGTGGGCTGTTACATATGCGTATGATAACACTAGCACTAGCCAGCAAGAAGTGAAAATGTACGACATGGTAGCAATGCAAATAGATTTTGGTAATAGCAATGATCCGTATAATAGTGGAGCTGATGGTTACAATCCAGCTCTTGCAATTGGACCCGGTCAGCATACATATGTTACAAGTAAGGCAAGTGAATTTGGTAACATAAACTATCTTCAGGCAACCAATATAAATGTGAATTCCAATATCTACGCCACTGATTATGACTATTCAAATAATACATTTGGTAACTATCAAACAGTATGTAGTTTATCATTGCATATTAATGTAGGTAATCCTCCATTTGCTGTAAGTACAGCTAGTAATTCTGGTATTGGTCATTTAGCTGCGTGGCTAAATTACCGTGGAGCCCCAACAAGTTCCTATTCCATAGAGCATAAGGTAAATTCAGGTTCAACTATGTCATTCAAACCTGGTAAGGCAAATAGCGTAGTAAAGATTGTAGATAATTCAGATTATAGTGCATACCCAAATCCTACAACTAATCATGTAACAGTAAATGGTATCAATGGCAATGCAACATATACTGCAACAGATATAACGGGGAAGGTAGTAATGCAAGGCAGCGTAACTCCTTTTTCAAACAGTATCAATATATCAAAACTTCAAAAGGGTGTTTACATCTTCAGCTTTAATGAAAGAGGTACGATTACCCAATTGAAACTCGTAAAAGAGTAATCATTGTAAATTATTATTAAATAAAAGCCATGTTATAACATGGCTTTTATTTAATTGAGATGTAACGAAAAGGATTTCATATCATTCCACCTTTTTGTAATAAAGTAGGTGTCAGATTCGTGTAAAAATATAAGGAAGCTTATTCAACAAGGTGAAGTGCATGACACGTTGAGAATCGAACTTTTGGATATTCAAAATCAATACTTTAGAAAAACGATAAATCTTGTATAAATGCAGAAGCCGCTCTATGAGCGGCTTCTGTCGTATTGGTAGCCCTAACGAGAGCCAGTTCGAACTTTTTGGAAGACACGTTGAATGCAATCGGTTCATTTTCAATTGGTTAGTAAAAGTGCTTGTTAGCTGTTTTTCGAAATTCACATAGCGGGTTTTGACTAGCCTTAGTGAAAATAATATGAACGTGCATTAATTAAGGTTGATACAATAACTGTACTCTGTACGTATGGTTATCTATTGTTTAGAAGGTTCCTATCAATAGTCCAGGAGAAAGATTATCAGGTAGCTTTAAGCGCTGTTCAGTAGTTGAGATGATATATTCGGCAACCTATCGTCCATCAATACTGTTTAGGTATAATATTCCTGTGTATTGGCTCTTTAATATGAACTCTCCCTTGGTTGGTTTGGGATAAATCATGAAGTCATCATCGCTTACAACATCATCCACACCCACTTTTATCTGTACTGTGATGCAATTGCTCTTAGCGTTGCTCGGATTAGGACAAGCATAGTTGAAGTAAATGACTTAAAGTTTACATGTTTAAAAATTTGGTTAGATAACATGAGGGAGTGAAATTTTGGGGTGGGTTCCTCTTACAAGTAAATAATACCCTTATGTTTTATAAGGAATAAGCTTTCATATATTAGCAGGATATTATCACTTAGTGCAGAAAAGGGTTATCATATTATTATTTACTCAGTTCATTTGCTGGATTGCAGCTGCGCAGCCCACACACCTCCTGCATAAAACTGATGCAGAGCGGGATAATGAATTATATGACTTCATCTTAGAGTTGACACAAAAAGAAGACTTTGATGAATACTCCCGGAAAATGTACGAGCTGGAAGAATGGGCGCGAGATAATGGTGATGAAAAACTGGCCATTTATTTTGATAAGTCACGGATGGTACACCATGATTTCCGTATGACTAAATCAGGCTTGAAACACTATGAGCAATTAGCAAAGAAAGCCATCAATAAAAACATGCCGGGCATTGCCTCTCAGATATATACCTATCTGGGAGAGAAGTATGAAGGCACAAATATATATGCCAGACGATTTGAATATTTACTTAAGGCATATGAACTATATAAAGACCTAGACCCTACGGAATACCCCGCTCGCATTGGACAACAGCGTCACCTGGCGGGTACTTACTATAGCTATGGTAAGTACAAAGAAGCCAAATATTACCTGCTGGACCTCAAAAAAGCTTGCCCTGATATACAAAATAAAGCTATGGGAGCAGGTGCTCTGAATACATTAGCGCTTATCTACCTGAACGAGGGCCATTATGATTCTGCAAGGAGTATACTACATAATATATACGAGCACGAAAGTGAAAGAAAAAAATATTCACTTATGGCCATGGTTGCCGGGAATATTGGTGATAGTTACAATAGGCAAGGAAGTACTGATAGTGCAATATACTGGCTGTTGAAGGAAGCACAAATAGTGGAAAATAATATACCCGGTAAATTAAAAAAGAACCTGGCTAGCTCCTCCATCGCGCTGGCAAAGATATACTATAGTAAGGGTGATTACAGTAAGGCGGCAAAATTTATTGAGAAAGCATTTGGGCATGTACAAAAGATGAGAGCACCCAACTATAGGATACTCGAAGATCTGTATAGCATGCATGCACGCATATTGGCGGCACAGGGCAAAACACAACTCGCTTACAATTACATGGATTCTTCCGCACGTATGAAAGATTCTGTAAGGAAAAGGTACAACACCGGGCAGGTGGTACAGGCAGAGCAGCGTATAGACAGTGTCCGTCATGAATTACAGCTATCAGAGCTGGAGTATGCTCGTAAAACCAGTGAGATTATCAGGAATGCTGCAATTGGGATCATTGTGCTGATGTCTGTAATAATAATACTCATCATCAATAGACGTAGATTGAAAGCTCATCAACAGAGGGAAAAAGCATCACTAGAGCTGAATAATGCTAAAAAGCAGCTAACACAATACACCCGAAACTTACAAGATAAGAACAAACAACTGGAACAGTTCAGCACTGAAATAGAGAAACTAAGAGACGAGCAGAACGAAGTATCAGTCAACGACACCATTTTACAATTACAACAGTCTACCATTCTTACAGATGAAGAATGGGAAGAATTCCGTGTAATGTTTGAAAAAGTACACAGCGGATTCATCCATCGACTGAAAGAAAAATACCCCGAGATCACCCCTGCGGAAACACGCTACCTTGTCCTGACCAAACTGAACCTTGATAATAAAGAGATGGCTAATATTCTGGGTATCGGTACCAATGCGGTCAGGAATAGTAAGTTCCGTCTGCGTAAGAAATTTGACCTTCCTGACGATAGTGCTTTTGATGATATGGTAAAAAGCATATAGTTATAACTGTTTCATAATCAATAGTGAGATGTTTTTGAGATGCTACTGAGATAACTCAGAGATGCTGATATTTTGGAATGCGTACACGTGTGGGGCAACCTTTGCTCATGAACCAAAAACACGTAGAAATGCAGCAACATCTTCTCGAGGTACGCAACAATACCATCGGTATTGAGCATAAATTTCAGACCCCATTCGGAGAGCAAAGAATTCTTTACGCAGACTGGACTGCCAGCGGCAGACTGTACCGACCAATAGAAGAATATTTAATGCAAGAGGTATATCCATATGTGGCCAATACACATACGGATACTACTTACACAGGTTCGTTGATGACCAATTTGTACCACGATAGCTTACAAAGCATCAAAATGCATGTCGGTGCAGGTGTGGATGATATCATCATATCAGAAGGGTCCGGAATGACGGGAGTGATGTGCAAGTTTCAACGCATACTGGGCTACCGCCTGCACGAAAAGTATACTGATAAAGTAACTATTCCTCACGAGCAACGCCCTGTGGTGTTTATCACGCATATGGAACACCATAGCAACCATACCAGTTGGTTGGAGACTATTTGCGATGTGGCAATCATGCCAATAACAAAAGATAATAAGATAGACCTGGTTGCATTCGACGCCTTGTTAGGTGAGTACAAGAATAGGAGAATCAAAATAGCATCTGTTACGGCTGCATCTAATGTAACAGGTGTAGAAACTCCTTATCATGAAATAGCAGGTATCATACATAAACACGATGGATATTGCTTTGTAGACTTTGCCTGCTCTGCACCTTATGTAGATATTGACATGTACCCTGAGCAAGAAGACCAATATCTGGATGCTGTACTATTCTCTCCTCATAAGTTTTTAGGCGGTCCGGGCAGTTCCGGGGTACTCATATTCCGTAAAGAGCTGTACAGCAATTCAGTACCGGATCATCCCGGTGGTGGCACAGTACTGTGGACAAGTCCATATGATAAGCACCATTATCTAAATGATATTGAAGCAAGAGAAGATGGTGGCACACCTGCTTTTCTGCAAACCATACGTGCTGCCAAGGCAATTGAGTTGAAGGACTATATGGGCACTGCCTATATAAAAGAGCAGAAAGACCTGTTGTTAAACACTCTTTGGGATAAGGTAGCCGCCATGCAGGGTGTGCGCATATTAGAAGAAGGTATTCGTAACAGGCAAGGCATACTCTCGTTGCAGTTTGAAAACTTTTACTTCGAGACGGTAGTAAAAGCATTGAACGACATGTTTGGTATACAAACACGCGGTGGTTGTTCTTGCGCAGGTACATACAGCCATTACCTGAACGACATAAACCAGGAGCAATCACAAGCCATCATGCAGCAAGTAGTTAAGGGCAACCTGAATGCACGCCCGGGTTGGGTGCGCATATCATTGCATCCTACTATGAAACTGAGTGAGGTGGAATACATAGCCTATGCATTACAATTCATATTAGATAATGAAGAAGCTGTAAAAAACCTATACGGTCAGGGTGACGACAGTCTCCGATTTTCATACAATCAAAAACAAGCGGTTTATGCATAACAGAATTGAGATGAAAAGAAACATCTATAAAGACTTTTTAGTAGTGCTACTCATTGCCGTCATTTCAATAACAGTTGTTGTAGCTGTGTGGATGCATTATGTGGAAGACATTGACCAAATAGAACAACGCATTTCCGAACCAAATATTCAATCAAATAACAATTAACGATAGACACTATGTTTAGAAAAAAACTATTATGGCTGCTCCCGATATTATTACTGGGAGTTATGACTGAAAGTACAAACGCCCAGATATGGAGCGACCCCATTAACCCTGCCTATTATGATACGACCGTAGGTGGACAAGCAGGGGATGATGTGAAATTGCTGGTGGTGAACGGCAAGCCTGCTATGATACACGTTGGAGATTTTAATAGGCTGGAATATATACGTGCCACAGACAGTAATGGTACAGCATGGGCAAAGCCAAAACTCATCGACTCGATTAGGGGGGGTACACCTATTAATATTGCTATCATCAATGGCAACCCCGCTATTGTTTATGCTACTGATTATAATAGTTACCTCATGTATGTACGTGCAAACGATGCTGATGGCAGTAGCTGGGGTACACCGATACAGGTAGAACCCGACGATGAATTAGGTGACAAAGTAGTACTGAAAGAGGTGAATGGCAGGCCTGCTATAGTTTACACTGCTAATAGTGATACATTGTACTATGTGCGTGCTACCGACGCCAATGGTAGCAGTTGGGGTAGTGTAAACAATTTGGGGAAAATACGTTTTGATGATTTCGATATGGAAATAGCAAACGGACACCCTGCCATTGCTATAAGGGCTAATGATACCACAATGAGCTATGCCCGCGCTACTGATGTAGATGGCAGCAGTTGGCCGGCATTTAGCACCATCGTATCATCCGGTACTAATGAAGGGCGCAATCTGGATATGGAAATAGTAGATGGCTACCCTGCGATAGCATACAGGCGTTTTTCTCTTGGCCACCTATGTTATGTACGTGCTTTAGATAGCAACGGCAGTAGCTGGAGTAGTGTAGTAACTGTAGACTCATTGAACGATGCCGATAATTTCTGCAGTATGGCAATAATAGATGGTAATCCTGCAATAATATTTGCGTCTTACGATAACGATAGTATGCAATTTGTACGTGCTACCAATAGTACAGGCAGCAGCTGGGGCAGCACTGTGTCTTTTGACTATGTTGGAGAGGTAGGTGATCTTTTTGAGGTGAATGGGCAACCTGCAGTGGCTTGTCAGGACGAAGATGAATATATTTTGCATTATGTACGTGCGGGCAACAGTACAGGCAGTACATGGGGTAGCCCCCTATATTGGTCTGGCCATAGCGACGACTATACTGAAGATGTAGCGTTAACAGTATCTACCACGCCGGTAATGATCATCTCCAATGCTATTGACTATAGATTAGAAGCCTGGACGGGCAATACAGCAGGCACAGCATGGAGCAGGGCGGCTACCATAGATACGGGAGATATCAGATACGATCAGCTTGATGCAACAGTTAATAATGGTTATCCTGCGGTTACCTATTCAACTAATTCAGACCATATCATGTATTGCAGGGCTACTGATAGTGCAGGCACTAGTTGGGGTACTCCTGATACTGTTATACAGGTAACTCATAATATATTCAACAAAACCATTACGGTTGCTGGGCACCCCGCAATAATATATGCTAATGGTACTTCCAGAAACATTAGTTATATAAGAGCCACAGATAGTGCAGGCAGTAGTTGGGGCTCACCAATAGCCATTAGTACCACAACAGGTATTAACGACAGGAATTATTTCTGGCCATCATTTAGCATTATTAACAATAGGCCTGCAGTAGCCTGGTTTAGAGAAGGTACATTCAATGACCTGATGTATTGCATTGCATCGGATAGCACAGGTAGTAGCTGGGGTACTGTACAAACAGTAGTATCTACTTTTAGTTCAGGTTGGTATCCACAATTGCTCACAATAAATGGGCATCCTGCTATTTTTTATAATTATAATGCGGCTTTTGCTGATTCCATTAGGTACATACGGGCTACTGATAGTACAGGCAGCAGTTGGGGGGCAGCAGTAACAATTGACTATTCTGAATTCCAACCGGCATTTGCAGCCTTTGTTACAGATGGGAAACCTGTATTGTTTTTTGATGCAAATGATGATCAATATTTCGTTGCCGCTAATGATACTATAGGTAGCAGTTGGGGTACAAGAGATACTTTGTCTTATGATTTTAATTTGCAGCCAGGCTCAATGAAGGTAGCTACAAAAGACATCAGAACTTATGTAATAGGTAAAAGTAGCACTACAGGTAATCATCATCTGTATGTATACACAGAAGGTAATGTATGGAACGGCAGCACATGGAGTGCGGGCACACCGGATAGTACCTCTACAGCTATTATAAAATCAAGTACTGCACCTGCAAGTTTCTCTGTAAAAGACTTATACATCAATGATGGGTTCTCACTCAATACTGGCACCAGTGCAACTGCTACTATATACGGCAGCCTGTATAACTATGGTGATGGCGTAAGCGGACAAGGTACACTCACCTTTACCGCAAACGGTGGTGCAGAATTGATAGGTGATACTGTGGAGCACGAGGGTGCGGTAATAGTAGAAAGCGGTTGTACACTTACTACCAACAGCAAATTGAGACTGACATCGGATGCCAGCAACACAGGCCGTATTGGTGAGAGTGATGGTACTATTAACGGAGATGTATATGTGCAGCGCTATATGCCGGGTAAAAGATGCTTCCGTTTTTATGGGCACCCGTTCAGCAGCAGTATTGCATTATCACAATTAACGGATGAGATAGACATTACAGGTAGCGGTGGTAGTACAAACGGCTTTACGAATACTGGCAGTAATAACCCATCCGCCTTCTGGTTTGATGTAACAGCAGCAGATACTTCTACTACAGGTGCTAACCCGGGCTGGACAGCCTTTACTTCTGCCACCAGTGCAGACTGGGATCAATACGAGCTATTAAGGCTTTTGGTACGTGGTGCTAAAGGAGAAGGACTAAATGGTGGAGCTTATACTCCTAGTGCAGCAACTTTTGAAGCAGTTGGTGCTATTAATCAAGGTACACAAGTAGTAACCTTAGCTAAGGGTAGCAATACAGAATTTGTAGGTTGTGGTAATCCTTTCCCAAGTCCTGTAAACATGCAGAACATAACAAGAGGTAGCAATGTAGGTGCCAACTATTATGCCTGGGATGCGACAAGTGGTGCCAGTGGTGCATATGTTACCAATGCATGGACGTTGAGTTATAACCTGCCGGCATACAGTGCTTTCTTTACTACGGTATCAGCCAACAGCAATAACACACTCACATTCGAGGAGCAGGATAAAGTAGCTACAGGTGTAGGTTTGTTTAAAACCACAGGGCCAAACGATTGGGTGGAACTATACATCTACGATAGCACTACAAAATGGGACAGGCTGCTCATCAACCTGAACAGCAATGGTATGGAAGTGGAAGACCAATTAGACGGTAAAAAACTCTACAACCCGGGGTTAGATTTCTTCACACTCTCAAAAGATGATGTACGACTTGCAGTTGATGTGCGCCCTTATGATGATGGTAAGAGTATCCCTCTTGGGTTAACAGCGTACAACCGATATAACAAGTATGTGATACGCACGGGTATGTTCAGCATTCCTGCGGGCACTAAACTGGTGCTGCATGATAAATACCTGAACAAGAAAGAGGAATTGAAAGTGGGTAGCGAGTATTGGTTTGATGTAACCGGCGATACAGCTTCGCAAGGTAACAATCGTTTTGAGATCAACATGGTGGGTAAACCAACAGGTGTCATTGAGACGATCAGAAAGCCACAGATGTTCTTAGCACCTAATCCGGCGAACAAAAACGTGAAAGTCTCTTTTGCTCAATTAGATGGCGAAGCACAGATACAGCTTATCAGCATTACAGGGCAGACAGTATTCAAACAAGTTGTACCTGAACAAACAGGTAGTGTAACGATACCACTGCACAATGTGCCTAATGGTATCTACATAGTAGAGCTACGGAGTAACAATGCAACGTTCACTGAAAAACTAATTAAGAAATAAAATAATCAACTATGATCTCTTTTGACCCCTCTCCAAGAGAGAGGGTTTAAAAGAGGCTTCAAAAAAATAATTATGGAAACCAGTAATAAATTCAAAGCAATATTTCTTCTTACAATATTCATTTGTCTGACTTGTATAGCAGCCTTTGCTCAGGGACCCGGTTTTGAGGATGATGTAGTAGATACACCTATCGATGGGGGAGCGACACTTATGCTAGCAGCTGCAGCAGGTTATGGGTACAAGAAGTTAAAAGATGCTAGAAATAAAAAAAATGGGTAAAATAGTATGGTGTAACAAAACGGCAGTGCGATATGTACTGCTGTTTTTTATTTCATATGGTCTACTTTATATAACAAACTATATACTAACCGGGCTATTACAGCCTGGAGGTTACTACTCTGAATGGTTAGCAAACAATTTGGACTATGTAACAGTATTCAGAACATTTTTATTACGAAGTACAAGTAGTGTTATTGAAATATTAGGCTATGAAACTTATCTGCAAGGAAATGTGCTATATACTAAAGGTGGGCATAGTATCAGGATGGTGTATTCGTGTATTGGCATAAATATATTGTGTATGTGGTGGGCGTTTGTAATTGCCTTGCCTATGAAACTCTTGAGAAAGCTGCTTCACTTTATATTTGGTACTGTGTGCTTAATTGGGTTGAATATTTCACGGCTCAGTATGTTAACTATGTCACCTGATGATTATTCGTTAGGAGAGTTGGTGCTGGATCATCACACTATCTATAACTGTTTGGTGTATGGGGTGATATTGATAACTATGAAAAGAGTGATTGACATAGCATTTACGCCACGATGAGAATCGAACTTTTGGGTATTCAAAATCAATGCTTTAGAAAAACGATAAATCTTGTATGAATGCAGAAGCCGCTCATAGAGCGGCTTCTGCCGTGTTCGTAGCCCTAACGAGAGTGAGTTCGAACTTTTTGGAAGGGCTGAAGTCTGTAAGTAGTTTGTTTACAGTCTTATAAGGATATAATGAAAGTGATATGCTTCAGCGAGCGTATGATTTTACACATTAAAAAGATATTCTAAAAAGGGTTAAGAAACAATCTCGATACTATTGTTATGTTACTAATATTGGGTTACTATAGATATTGTTTTTAACCTACCCTTAAAAACTCCACTTAAACCTGATGAAGATAAACTTCCCATATCCGCCGTATAATGAGTTTGATGGTCCGAAAAACAGTTGCCCACCCATAAGTAATTCCACACCATCTGAAACAGAATAATTGAAGAATGGCCCTAAAAAATAGGACCCATCAGAAGGGTTTACAATACCCGAAAAGTTTCCTCTTAACAATGGAGTGAATTGATATGCTGCTTCTCCAAAAATGGAATGGCGTGAAAGAGATAGCATTTTGGCAGATACTACCTGGCTGAAAAGTATGTTCCCTTGTGCGGAATTGATATTACCAGCCCCTAAACTGCTATACAAGTATGCCGTATGTAAAAAGAGGCTATTCCGGAAAGTATAGTTGAGTCCTGCTGATGCTGAAATAACCGTACTTTTTATACCTACATTTTTTTGTGGGAAGAAGCCTGTAACCTCTCCCGTAAATCCGGCCTGTTTAATAACACCAGACCAACCAATACCTGCCACATAGTCTCCGTTAACCCAGCCAGCCAAGAACTGATAATCGTAGCTCCCTTTTGCAAATCGGTACAAGCCTGCCCATATTGTTGAGTCTATATTGTTGCTTGGTTTATACGCCAGTTCTGCAGTAGAAGTTGCAGTAGGATAATATTTTATTCTAATAGCATCTACACCGGGGCGCTCTTCATAGTCAAAATTGAAGTAGGAATATGCATTGAATATGTCATTTGGATTCCATACGAAATTCTGCCCCCAGTTAATGCGTTGACGCCCGGTAGTTATTTCCCATTTATCTTTAGTATATTTTATTGAAGCCCTGTCCAGCGTTGTATGAATGATATATGACGGTCCTCGAGCGACTATCTTCTGCAGATCAAAGAAACTGTTACTGCTTTTAAATAATGCCGGGGCTTGTGTTAGGAACTGCACTGATTCTCCATAATATATCCTGTTCCTTAATCCAATATGAAAGTTCCAATGCTCGTTAGGTAAATACTTGAAATCTTCCCTGTTATGTATTAGGTTAATAAAAAGCCAATTCGTATCTACATCTGCAAATTGTGCTGATTGCATATTTTTAAAATAACCACTGAGCTCCCATTTTTTTGTTTTGTGCGTTTCTGTAGTGTCTTGTGCATAGACACCAAATGTGCATAATATCTGGAGCAGCAGCAATAAACGATATTTGTTTAGAGCATAAATGGTCATTATCCTCGCATTTTTCTTGAATCGTCAATAACCTTTCCGTCCTCAAGTGTAATGATTCTGTGCGCTCGGTCCATTACCCGTTGATCGTGTGTAGAGAAAATAAAAGTCATCTCTTCATCTTTATTCATTTTAGCCATTAAATCGAGCAGTGTTTCAGTAGATTTTGAATCCAGGTTTGCGGTAGGCTCATCGGCTAAAACAAATTTAGGTTTTGATGCAAGTGCCCTTGCCACAGCTACACGTTGTTGTTGACCACCTGAAAGATACTTCGGCCGTACATCGATTTTATCTTTCATTCCTAATATTTCCAGTAAGTACTTTACACGGTCTTCAGCTTCTTTTTTATGCTTATGTTGTAGCTCCATGATAAACTTAATGTTCTCCTTTACCGTTAACACGGGTATAAGGTTGTAAGCTTGGAACACAAATCCGATATTATGTAAACGAAAATCGACAAGCTGTGCCGGAGATAGGGTAGAGATATCCTCTCCCTCTATGATGATCTTTCCTTTAGTTGCAGCATCGAGTCCTCCTATCATATTCAGCATAGTGGTTTTTCCGCAACCTGAAGGGCCGACGATGGCGATGAACTCACCTTTCTCAACAGAGAAGCTAACACCATTCACGGCATGAACGGGCACTGCATTTTCAGTGTATGTTTTATAAACGTCTTTAACATCTATTATTGCCATAGTATTGTATTTATAATTACTCTCCTCTTACCGCTTCCGCAGGTTTTAGTTTTATAGCCCTGCGTGCCGGAAAAACAGAAGAACACATTGCTATTATTATTACCATTAATGCAAATTTGGGATAGAATCCGGCATCCAGCTTGGGATATATATGCGAACTAAAGCCTAAGGCATTTATGCCTTCTGAAATGACAGACAGGTCAATACCACTTGTGCCGAAATAGGATATAGAGATCATGCTTAAAACCATTCCTGTAATGACGCCGGTAAATGATAGAAAGAGAGTTTCCCAAACGATCATGCTAAATACTTTTCTCTGGTTCATGCCGATACTTAACAACATGCCGATCTCTCTTGTCCTGTCCAATACAGCCATTAGCATCGTATTAATAATACCGAAGGCTAATGCAAGCAGTATGATGAATACGAAAATGAACGACATTTGGTTTAGTGTACCCGACATAAGCATGGTCATGGGTGATAGTTCTTCCCATGTTTGGACTTGCAAATTCGGAAGTTGTTTTTGAATAGTTGTTTTCGCAGTTTCTGTTAGCTCTTTATTAGCTAACAGTATATTTATAACAGATGTATGCCCGGCAGGAAAATGTATGGCTTTTGCAAGGTCCTGCTTACGTACAAAAACCATATTCTCATTAAACTCACTGTTATGTAGTTTGTATATGCCTGTTACTTTAAAAGCAAAGTATGATATCTCTCCCTCGTAAGTTTGCAGAGTGAATACCAATCTTGAATGCAACTTTGCATGTAATTTATCAGCCAGCTGTTCACCTATAATTATCGGGTTATATACATCTTCTTTAAAAAATGATCCATCAACTAGGTAATCCTTTAGCTGGCTGACAGTCGCATACGCGTCCGGGTCCACACCATTGATCATCACTCCGGTAGATGCGCTTGCTGTAGATGCTATCCCCGTTAACTGTATAGACGAAGAAATGCCTTTTACACCTTGTATTGTTTTTAATGCATCTTCTGTATTTCGTTCGTCAACAATATTCTCTTGAAGGTCGTGGTTGCGCAAAAAGCCGGGTTTATTAACCTGGATGTGCCCTGTTTCTGTACGTATGGCCGAATATATCTGCTGGTCTCCCATCCCCTGCATGAATGCGTAAGAAAATATGCCTCCCCACAATCCCAATGTTATTGCTATAATAACAACAAAGCTTCTGAGCTTGTTCCTCCAGACATTCCTCCATGCTATTTGAATAACTTTCATGTTACTGTTTTAAAGAGTCCAGAATTTTAAATCGACCTATATATATCATTGGATATAATGACGCAACGAATGATATCAACAGCACTATTATTCCCTGGTATAGAAATATATTCGGGTCAAGCGATGCAGGCATTATGGGTTCTATCCCGAATTGCTCAAATGTTTGAGCAGCTGCACCTGTAATTCGTACAGGATTTACATTGAAATAAATAAGTACCGGCAACGCAAGTATAATCCCTGACAGTACACCCAGCAAACCAATAAATATGGTCTCAAATACTAACAGTAAGACGAGCTGGAATCGCTTCATTCCAATCGCCACCATTACTGCAAACTCTTTGCGCCGCTCCATGGTCATCATCAGTATTGTACCGAAGACACCAAAAGCAATAACCACATACAAAATGAACAACATGATAATCCCTCCTGCATTATCTCCGGCTATCTCTTGTGTCAGGGTCTTGTTCATTGTCTGCCACTTCATCACCTCCCAATCTTCATTATTTAATGCCAGTTGCAGATTATGCCGGGTCTGATTTAGTTTATTGGGATGATTGAGCATTATGCTCATTGAAGTATATCTTCCATACGCAGCAAATAGTTCCTGTGCAGTATTTAGAGTTAGATAGGCAAGTAGATTATTCATCCTGTCATCAGGGAAATGGAATATACCTGATATTGGAAATTTACCGGCTGCAGTCATCCCCTGGTAGCCCTGCCCAAGCAATATTATTGTATCTCCCACACTCAGTTCCAGATAATCAGCTATACCGTCTCCTATCAATATCCCGTTATCATCTGCAGTAAAGTATTCACCAATTGTAATTTTACCCGAAATGTTATTTAGTTCGTTTTCCTTATTGGGGTCTATACCGACTATTTGTACGCCTTTTGTGTGATCGCCTGATGAGGCCAGTACAAAGTTTTCGAGCCGGGGAACTGCCAGGGATATATTATGGTTATTGACTAACAGACTGTCTAAAATGTCATCACTTTCAAAAGAATTGTTGATTGATGGTTTATCCCAATATCCTTTTGCGTGTACTTGTATATATCCTGTAGAAAAGCGAACGGCATTGCCGATCATATTGGCATACGTTCCTTTCTGCATCGAACGCATACTGATAGCCAGCAACACTGCAAGAAATATTGATGCCAGCGTTATTAATGTACGCTTTTTATTCCGCCATATATTTCTCCACGCTAGTTTTAGATACTGTTTCATATCAGCGTAATGATTTCATGTTTTGCTGAGAGAAAAAGTCTTTTTTGATAGATACGTTGAATTCTATTTGTTCAAACTCCAACACGGTTTTTTTCCCTTTTTCTTTTACGGGAACAATAGTCAATTTGGAAGGTAAGTCTCTGTCCGTAAAGTGCTTAATGTTTGTTTGTGTTTCTAGATTGACGAGAGTGCCACTCTCGTCGTAGTATTCTCCTTTTAATATGAAATGTTCTTTTTTAGCGATGTACAATATTATCCTCCCCCATATTACCGCTGCATCTTTTTTAGGCGTAAGGGTTATTTTATACGTTTTATAACCCTCTATTGTTTCTCCTTCTGCCAGTGTATGTTCATAATCATTCACCAACGAATTCCTTTTTACAAGATCATTATTCGTAAAATCAGAACCCATCCAGCTTTGCCCCATCATGGAAGGAGGTATCCTTACTATACGGCTGATCGTTGGTATCCAGTTCCACATTTCATTTTCCCGCTTCAGAAATGTTTGTCCTTTATCTTTTGCAGGGCTGGTAATGAGTATCATGTTATAATCATTACCCAGCGACCACGACCTCATGCTAATCGATCTTGTCCATTTAGGCCTTACGACAGACATAGTTGCAGTACTTTTACTGGTTATACCATTCATCAGGTTGATAGCATCCAATACTATTTGTTTAGGGTTGTTGTCTTGAGCGTAAATAGTAACAGAGTAAAGAAATGTTATTACCAAGAGTTTAAAATTCCTTGTATGTGTTTTCATCTGTTCTTTTTTAATGGTTTATCCAAACTTTTTTATCATTAACTGAATAATATCATCTAACGGGTACATGCCTGGCGCCATTACCATACCAAACATAATTCCATCCAGCATTGAGCCTAGTAACAGGGCTTCGGCCATTGGGTTATCAACTTTTTTCTTTTGGAAATAAGCAACGAATATTGAGAGGTATTCTTCAATAAAACCTTGCGTCATTTTCACGAATTTTTCTGATACATCTTGTTGCAGAATTACGCTTATGTACAAACGCCAGAAGTCATTTTCCTTTGTATAGAAGCCTACAATTTCTTTCAAAACAGTTCCAAAATCTTCTTTAGTAGAGATACCTTTTTCAGGAATAAATGCTTTGTACTTATCAACTTGAGAAAGCCCATACGATAATAGGTTTTCCAATAGCGCTTCTTTACTTTCAAAATAGGTATATAACAGACCTTTTGACACTCCCGCTTCAAGAGCGATCATATTAACTGTAGCACCACGGTATCCACTTTCAGAAAACACTTTTAATGCTGCAGTTAAAATGGTTACCCTGCGCTTTTTTTTTAGTTCTTCTAGTTGCTCTTTAGTTCTTGGAGACATACTTTTTTCGACTGAACGGTTAGTCAAAATTAAAACATATATTTTAAAAACAAAATTTCTCTGACTAAAAAATCAATATTTTTTAGAATACAGGTAATAATGGCAAGTGAGGGCTGGAGATAATCCTATTGTAGATGGTTGTTATAAAAGGGTGCTCTTCAGCGGCTCCTGTCGTATTCGTAGCCCTTACGAGACTGAGTTCGAACTTTTTGGAAGATATTTCTCTATTTTATAAACCCATTCAGGTTTTTTTAATTAAGTATTTTAATTCAAATACTTATATATAATTAATATATTAATATTTATAATGCTGCTAATCGCAGTTATGATATTTTGTACATTTGTCTAAACAAAAGTGCAAAACACAATGCCACGCTCTATCGTCCATCTTGACCTCGATACATTCTTCGTCTCTGTAGAAAGGCTTCAAAATAGTGCCCTTATTGGTAAACCTGTGATTATAGGTAGGAATGGCGACCGTGGAGTTGTCGCATCCTGCAGTTATGAAGCCCGCAAATTTGGTGTTCATAGTGCTATGCCCAGCCGTATGGCAAAGCAGCTTTGTTCTGAGGCAATCTGGGTACTCGGGGATATGGATAGTTACTCCAAATATTCACGTATGGTGACAGATATATTGCAAGATCGGGCGCCATTGGTAGAAAAGGCCAGCATTGATGAGCATTATCTTGATATCACAGGCATGGATAAATATTTCGGTTGCGTCAAATGGACTTCCGAGCTGCGCCAGACCATTATCCGGGAAACCGGCCTACCAATTTCGTTCGGCTTGTCTGAAAATAAAACCGTTTCAAAAATTGCCACAGGACAAGCCAAACCAAATGGGCAGCTAAACGTTGATTACGGCAATGAAAAGCCATTCCTGGCTCCATTGCCTAGCAAAAAAATTCCGATGCTAGGCCCTAAAACGCACAAGATTTTAAGCAATATGGGCTTAAGTCTTATCGGCACTATTCAGCAAATGCCTGTTGAATTGATGCAAGGTGCACTTGGTGAAAACGGCGTAACCATATGGAATAATGCTAACGGTATTGATAGTTCATTGGTTCTGCCTTATCACGAGCAAAAGTCAATGAGTTCAGAGCAAACCTTTGAAAATGATACCATTGACATGCAGTTCCTGCGCAAGAAGATTATCTCCATGATTGATAGCCTGGCATTTGACTTACGCAAAGATGGTAGGCTTACAGGCTGCATTACCCTGAAAATCCGTTATTCCAACTTTGATACCCATACGATGCAAAAGCGCATTCCCTACACCTCATCGGACAAATACCTCATCACCACAGCCTTGGAGCTTTTTAAAAAACTCTATTCAAGGCGGATGCTCATTCGTCTCATCGGCATGAAATTCAGCAATCTTGTTTCCGGCTCGTATCAAATTAACCTTTTTGATGATGATGCCAAGGATCTGAATTTAAACCGTGCGATGGATAGCATACGAAACAGATTTGGAAAGGAATTTATCACGAAAGCAGCACTTATGTAGGTATGCTCCTGAATACACATAGTTACTATAGCCTACGATACGGAACATTATCGCTTGAAGACCTTATCAAAACACTCAAAAGCTACGGCTACGATAGTGCCGTACTCACTGATATAAATAACAGTTCAGGCGTGTTGGATTTTATTAAACTCTCTCAGCAAGAAGGATTTCATGGTATAGCCGGCATGGAGTACCGTAATGGGGATGAACTGCTTTATATAGGTATCGCCAGAAATGAGCACGGGTTTCGTGAACTGAATGACTTAATGAGTAAGGCTAACTTATCCAAGCAAGCTCTGCCGATTACGCCGCTTCAATTTGAGAATGTATTTATCATTTATCCTTTTCATGAAGGGCAGCACTATGATTTAAGGGATAACGAATTTATTGGCATTAAACCTGCCCAGCTTACCAAGCTGCATAAGCTCGGTTCTACCCTGAAACATAAGTTAGTCATGTTGCAGCCCATGAGCTTTTTAAATCGGGCAGGATTCAAGCTGCATTGTCAATTGCGAGCGATAAACAATAACATCCTATTCTCCCAACTCGAAAAACGACAGGTTGCCGACCGCAATGATATATTCATACCAAAGGCTGAGCTTCTTGAGCTTTACAAGCATTATCCTCATATTATTCAAAACACGCACAGGCTCATTCGGGAGTGTTCATTTGATTTTGATTTTACGAGCGTTAAGAACAAACAAACTTATACCAGCTCACGTTATAATGACCGTGAGCTTTTGCATAAACTTGCCTATGAGGGCATGTATCAGCGCTATGGCAGGAATAACCCAGAAGCAAAGCTCAGGGTTGATAAAGAAATTGATATTATCGACAAGCTCGGTTTTGCCTCATATTTTCTCATTACTTGGGATATTGTACGTTATGCAAAAGCCCGTAATTTTTATCATGTCGGGCGGGGTAGCGGTGCAAATTCAGTTGTCGCCTATTGCTTGCGGATTACTGATGTGTGCCCGATTGAACTTGATTTATATTTTGAACGTTTCCTTAACCCCAAGCGTAAAAGCCCACCTGATTTTGATATCGACTTTAGTTGGGATGAACGTGATGATGTTTACGATTATATTTTCAAACGTTATGGGTCTGAGCATGTTGCTTTAATGGGTGCGATGAGCACCTTTAAAGACCGCAGTATCATTCGGGAGATGGGGAAAGTTTACGGGCTACCCAAAAGTGAAATTGATATGCTTGTGCGTGACCCTCTAAACGCACAAAACAAGCATGAGATTACCGATATGATTAAATCGGTCTATGGATTGATAGAGAGCTTCCCTAATCAGCGCACTATCCATGCAAGCGGTGTACTAATCTCAGAACTACCGATTACATACTATACAGCCCTTGATATGCCGCCTAAAGGCTTTCAAACAGCGCAGATTGATATGTACACGGCGGAGGATATAGGCTTTGAGAAATTTGACATCCTCTCACAACGCGGTATCGGACATATCAAGGAAACAGCACACATTGTTCGCTATAATCAAGGTGTCAGCATTGATGTGCATGATATAGCACGGTTTACCCGAGACCGAAAGGTTCGCGACCAACTTAAAAAAGGAGACAGTATCGGCTGTTTTTATATTGAAAGCCCGGCGATGCGTCAGCTTTTAAAGAAGCTCAAATGTGATGATTACCTCACGCTCGTAGCGGCCAGTTCTATTATTCGACCGGGTGTGGCAAGTAGTGGCATGATGGGAGCTTATATTGAACGGTTTCATGACCCATCAAAAACGAAATATCTGCATCCGATTATGGAGCAACAGCTTAAAGAAACATTTGGCGTGATGGTCTATCAGGAAGATGTCCTGAAAATCGGTCACTATTTTGGTGGACTGGATTTAGCAGATGCGGATTTCTTGCGCCGGATGATGAGCGGTAAACACCGCGGCCAACATCATCTAAAAGAAATTGAACGAAAATATTTTCAAAACACGAAAGCCAAAGGCATATCCTTTGAAATAGCAAAAGAAGTGTGGCGTCAGATTGAAAGTTTTGCAGGGTATTCATTTAGCAAGGCTCACTCAGCATCATTTGCAGTTGAGAGCTTTCAAAGCCTGTATCTTAAAACTTACTACCCATTGGAATTCATGACAGCCGTTATTAATAATTTCGGTGGCTTTTACCGTACCTGGGTGTATGTGCATGAGGCCAGAAAGGCTGGAGCGACTATTAACCTTCCCTGCATTAATACCAGTGAGGATTATACTCTGATTCACGGAACTGATATTTACCTCGGCTTTATTCATATCAAAAGCCTTGAGATCAATACACGCAAAGCAATCCTTGATGAGCGAAGACGCAACGGACCTTATCTCTCACTTGAAAACTTTGTCTTGCGTACTGGGGAGGGCCTAGAGCAGCTTGTAATACTAATCCGTATCGGTGCGTTTCGATTTACAGGTACTAGCAAGAAAGAGCTTCTATGGGAAGCTCATAATTTACTCAATGCCCCCAAAAACAAATCTGAGTTCGGCAATCTTTTTTATGAACCGGCCAAGACGTATAAACTGCCAAAATTTGAAAGCATCTGGATTGAAGATGTCTATGATGAGCTTGAGCTTTTGAGCTTTCCTGTCACACGTACAATGTTTGACCTGACTAAATCTGATTTCAGGGGTGACGTTATGAAAGAGGATATGATTAAGCATATTGGTAAAACTGTACGTATGGTAGGAACCTTCGTTGCCGATAAAGCCGTACACACAAAACGTGGTGAATGGATGAAGTTTGGAACTTTCATTGATGCTCAAGGCGATTTCTTTGATACAACGCATTTCCCGCAATCTCTGTCCGTCTACCCATTAAACGGCACAGGTATTTATCTCATAGAAGGAAAAGTTGTTCAGGATTTTGGCTTTACGAGTTTGGAGGTTGATAAATGTGGAAAGATGAGTGTTGTCACTGACCCGAGGTGTTAATTAGTAAAAGGTATACCTTGGAACACATAGAATGATAAGACATTTTGTGTTTGAGGTACAAGTTGCATCACGTAATAAACTGAAACTAGTTACGGATAATAAAAACTTGCTAAACAAATACTTACAAGGATGATTACCAAATTTCAGTCATATTTTAATTTTGTTTTAATATTTGATTTAACTTTTGTTTAATAGGCTTCGTTAAATTCCATATTCTCAATATGTATGTGCAACCCGTAAAAAACTATTAAATGAAAGAATCCTTACACATTATTGCTCGGCGTTTTGTTGTAAGTGCCGAGAGCTTCCTAAAATTGTTGGAAGCTTTTGACACCTGGCAGTATAAGAGCATTTCATTAATATATATAATAATAGTTTACTGGCTAAAGCCAGAGGACTATGTCCATCAAGACTACTATTATGTTGTAAGTGCGGTAAAACTACTCTCTGCAATATTAGCAGCTTTCATATTATTGTCTAAGCCAATAATTAAGTTCTTTGAAGGTCTGCTAGACTCTGTAAAGTTTGATCTTGGACAAATAAAGATTCCAGATGATTTCGCTTTAGTTATAGATGGCAAAGTGACTAAAGGTGAATTCTCAGCTAGCTTTGTTGACAAAGATTCATACAAGGTACATATCATGAGTACTGGCACAATGGGCGATTTAGCTTTTGGGGGCTTATCGTATTTAGAATTAGGCGACCGATGTAATATGTATGAAAAATGGTACTTACATAACAATTCTTCAATCGTAAATCTATACCACAATGATAAGCCAATTGGATATGTAATCGTGCTTGCGATGAGAAACGGGATTCAAAACCGACATTATAAAGGAGACGTAAGCCAATTCAATCTTGATAGGACGAGTATGTGTCCAACAGGGGAGAAGAGTAATTTAGTATATATACAGGCACTTGTTGTAAAGAGGGGCTATAGAAAAAATAAATTTGTAAAGGCATTAGTCAATGATGCTCTGAAGAGCCGTCAGCTTTGGCCATTTTCAGTTGTGCGAACAGCCTGGTAGCATTGGCATAAAGCACCTTTGAAGCCTAACAGGCAGGCCTGCTGTGTCCGATGGCTGAAGCAATGAAGCTTTGCGCCCGTTCCTGTACTGCCGGTGATCAGTACATTCTCCTTGGTTGGCTAATGAACTCACCATCTGCGAGGCGGTGCAGCAGGTTCTTGTCCAGCCCCTTTCTGTGCTGTAGTCCAGTTGTTCGATGGAAGCTTTATAGCGGAAGCGTGCACCCTTCAGGTTTCTTTCTATAGCCCTGTTGTGGCGGTCATCCCATTCACTGTCGATGAGCATGGCTACCATCTCATCAGCTGTAAACCGCCGCTGGGGTTGTTCCAGGCTGGTAGTAAAAGCACGGTGCATACCTAATAGCCGCATCCGCTTCATCTTGTCTAATGTGTCTGTGTTCATACATTATTGGTTTTTATTGTTGCGTAAATAATTATTCATAGTATTCGCTGCCCCTGATGTTAGTATGCTCCGCATCGGCAGTTCTTCCGGTTCTTTGCTCATCCGGTCAAGGTTCCTGTCCAGTATCTGTACGATGATGGGATAGTTGTATATCCCGTATTCATGCGCCCTTTGCAGGCATTGGCCAGCCGTTCATTACCTACCTTACGTACCATGTTTCAATATGCCCGAACAGGATTTATACGCCTGTTCAGGGTGTTGCTTATGTTCAAAGACCATGATGATATAATCAGCCACATCATCGCTGATGGCTTTAGCTTGTTCAATGAACTTGTCCGGTGTCCATTCACTCAGGAAGCGGTGTGCAGAAGCCAGGTGTTCCTGACTGGTAGTGTAATGATATTTACGCCCATGGCGCGGATGCGCTGCAATACGCTCATAACGGTAATATATCTCTACACGGAGGATGTGTATAACAGCTTTACTTTCTTACCGATATACCGTAAGGAACACTGTAATAATGCCTGTCAGCCCTCAGGCATACATGGCCGTTCTTCGCGACCGTTACCATGGCCTGTTGTTTGAACTCGTAATGATAAGCAGGCAGTGGTTGCAGGGCTGACCGTTCCACTTTATCGAACTGCTGCCTGCGGCTATAGTCCCTTCCTTTAAAAGGTTGATTGTTCAATGCTTCCAGTTCTTTGTGTATATCAGCATTGAGTGCCTCCAGGGTGTGATATACCTTGTGGCGGATAGCAGCATAAATACGGCGGTAAATGATCTTAATAATACCTCTACCAGTGCTTTGTCTTTGGGGCGGTAAGCCCTTTGCAGGCAATACTGCCGTCCCGTAATGCTCAGCAAAATCAGCAAAGGTCTCGTTGATGGTAGGTTCGTACCTGCTGCTTTAGTAACTGCCGACCTCAGGTTGTCCGCACTATAGCGGCAGGCACACCACCAAAGTAATGCAGGGCGTTCTCACAGACTTTGACCAGGTCTTCCCGCTTCTGGCTGTAGGTGGCTTCTACATAGGTAAGCTGGCTGCAACCCAGTATCGCTGCAAAAACTTCCACCTGTCGCAGTTCTCCGCTGTCCTTATCAACAATGGTCAGCTTCTCTCCCGCAAAGTCAATATAGAGCTTATCACCCGCCTTATGTTCCATGTGCATCACAGGCTTCCCCCGTTTGGTGAAATCACTGTAATGCCTGTAAAACTGCGCTATAGCATAACCGTCAGGATGCTGCACACGGTACTGTTCCCATAGCATAGCTATGGTCACGCCCTTTTACGCTTCATCTGTTTCTCTACCTCCGCAGTATGGCTTTCAGTTGTTCAAAACGTTCATCCCTGACAGGAAGCTGTCCGGGCAGAACAGCTCTTCCAGAGCATGGTCGCTCATACGGTCTATATCCGTATAGGTCAATTTATGCTCAATAAATTTGTACAGGTATTTTTTGACTGTATTACGCGAACAGCCTGTTAATGTACTGATCTGTTTCTTACTCCTGTCCTGGGCGTGCAGCCTGAATATCTGTCTTATTTTGCTCATGAGTATTGTTTTATTAGCCATGCTTTAGTGGATTATGTAAGTATCCAACTTCAGCATTTAACTCGGCTAAAACAACCTCTCTAAGCTCTTTGCAGGGTGGTCAATTTGAATGATAATGGGGTGGTCAGTTTGGATGATAATGCTATGGTCACATTCTATGATAATCAGGTGCTCAGTTTAATGATATTTTCCACCCTATAGATAAAAAAGCCCGTCTGAGAACAGACGAGCCCCTATAAACCCTATCACCATGAAAATTCTTATTTTATATCTATTACGTTCATGTTGTGTAATACAAGCGAATATAGCACAACTACTATTACACTGATATTTTCTTTATAAAAGTCTGCATTTTCTTTTCTTTGACCCAAAGCTTTTTTGTTCTGTTCCAGTAGTCAAATGCTTCCTGTTTACTTCCCATCGGTATCCCAAAAAGTGGTCGGTCAAACTCATCGTATGGGAATGCATGAGTATCTTTCATTAACTCCAATGCTACATTTGGAAAGTGTCGTTGTGCAATTTTGAATTGTTCCTTAGCCTTATCAAACTCTCCTAACTTATATAATGCGTAAAACAATGCAAAGTCATATTCTATTGAATGTCCCTCGTCAGATGAATTTAGAAGTTCATTGTATAACTTAATAAACTCATGATATTTTTTCAAGTAAAGAAAACATTCTGGAAGTAAGTAACGTACACCTTGACTATCCCACTTATTCACGGACAATACAAAATTGAATTTTTCTATCGCTTTTTCATATTGCCCTTCATTCATGTACTCCAAGCCAACAGCATGATACGTTCTTAAAAATGGCCGGTTCTCAAGTATACTCCAAATTATTGTGTCGTGCTCTTTATTAAAGTCATTTGGAATTGCATGTAACGCAATCAGGTGGGCTTTATGGATTAATGCGTTGCCCTCAATTGGTTTCTTTATATCATTATATAGTAAGCCAAGATGAAGAATAGCATCAACATGACCATTGCCGCAATTTTTGATGATTTTCTTAAACTTAGATTCTGCTTTTACTGGAACCGAATCCATTAATTCAACCGCATCCCAGTAGTCGTCAAAGTATTTCTCCGCTTTTTGTGACTGAATAAATACCCAGCTATTATCTCCTTCATGATATAAATAAGGTTGTTCTTGCATTGATGATATATTAGTCTGTAAAAAAATAAATCTGTTATAATTATAGGCTATCCATCTTAATACTTCTTGGTTCTTGAAAATTCATTATTATTTTATTCCTTAATCCATTTCAATGCCGCTTCCCTATCTGCCACCTCAAAAAAAAGAATTTCAGCAGGAGTAAAAGGTTTCATTATGTTAGTCAGCCATTTTTGCCATTCTTTTTCTCCGACCATTGCAATTTTTTCAAAATCATTGACATGTTTAATATCAAATTGCAGGTCTTTCCAGAGGGCAACCGGTTCCCAGCCAGTAAAGTCTTCCATTGAAAATAACCACCTGATTTTTTCATGTTTTTCGAGTAATAGTTTTAATACAGGTAGTAATTTTTCGTAGTCTTCTTTAGTTAAAGTTCCAGTTGCTTGTGTATAAATGATATTATCTTGTATTTGATTAATATTCATCATAATTATTGTTTTTTTGTCTATTAATAATTATAGTTTCAGAAATAATAAATCTTAAGAAAGTATCTATTTAGCCTTCCAATTGTGTTTTATAACTTCATTCTTTGTATTCTAATTGCATTCAATATTGCAAGTAGGGCTACACCAACATCTGCAATTACAGCCTCCCAGAGAGTAGCTATACCACCTGCACCTAATATTAAAACTGTAACCTTTACTACCATAGCCAGAATGATATTTTGCCAGACAACTCTCTTCGTTAATTTCCCAATTCTAATCGCTGCTGGTATCTTTGAAGGCTGGTCATTTTGAATAACAATATCAGCAGTTTCTATTGCGGCATCACTGCCTAAGCCTCCCATTGCAATACCTGCATCAGCTAATGCGATTACAGGTGCATCGTTGATACCATCTCCTGCAAATGCAATTCTTAACCCTTTGTTCTTGTACTCTTGTACCTTTTCTACTTTATCTTCCGGCAGCAGGGTACCGAAAGCTTCATCTATTTGCAGCTTATCCGCGACTTGGTCAACTACCGCCTGTTTGTCACCAGATAGCATCACAATCCTGATGTTCATTTGATGAAGTAAGTCAATAGATTGTTTTGCATCCTCTTTTATCTCATCTGCAACTAACATATATCCCGCATATTCATTATCTATAGATACAACAACAATTGTATCCGTTATTTCGTTTAAAGACTGAGGATAATCAACTTTATACTTCTTTAACAACTTGGTATTTCCAGCCAAAACATCTTTGCTATCAACTATACCTGCCAGGCCATGGCCGTGAATTTCCTTGACACCTGATACTTGAAGCCGCTTATGACTTCCATCCGAATATTCTATTACAGCCTGTGCTATGGGGTGCGTAGAGTGTTGTTCCAGTGCAGCAGTAATCATGACAAGTTCACTCTCATTAATATTATTGGCTTTAACGTTCTGTACTTTAAACACACCCTTTGTTAAAGTGCCTGTTTTATCCATTACAATGGTATTGACTTGTGTCATTACATCCAGAAAGTTTCCACCTTTAAAAAGTATCCCACTTCTTGATGCAAGTCCTATTCCTCCAAAATAACCGAGCGGGATAGAAACCACTAAAGCACACGGACAGCTAATGACGAGAAACACTAATGCCCTGTAAAACCAGGTCTGAAAAACGTACTCGTCTACTATGAAATATGGGACAAGACAAACAGCTAAAGCTAAGAAGAACACTATTGGAGTATATACTTTGGCAAATCTTGAGATAAACAACTGTGTTTGAGACTTTCTTGCTGTAGCATCCTGAACCATTTCAAGGATGCGGCTCAATTTACTGTCTTTGAATAAAGCTGTGACCTTAACCTCTATACTACTGTTTACGCTTATCATACCGGCAAATACTTTATCTCCCATTTGTTTTGTTTCAGGCACACTTTCACCTGTCAATGCAGAAGTATTAAAAGTCGCGGCATCCGATAACAGCTTTCCATCAAGAGCTATTTTCTCCCCAGGCTTTACTTTAATGACTTGACCGACTTCTACCTCTGATGGAGGAATTTTTATGTCATTACCGTCTTTAATAATTGTTACTATGTCTGGACGAATATCTAACAGTGCTTTGATGCTGCGCTTTGCATTATTCACAGCAATATCCTGGAACCATTCCCCAATCTGGTAAAAAACCATGACAGCTACACCTTCTTCATACTCTCCTATTATAAAAGCTCCGATTGTAGCTATGCTCATTAAGACAAACTCATTAAAGAAATCTCCTCTTGAAGATTTACGAATAGCAAGCCTTAAAACACTGTGGCCTGCAAGCAAATATGCCAGCAAATTAATTGGCAGTAATACATATACTGGAACTTCTATTTGAAGCCCATATTCCATAATAAGCAGTACAAGTAGTATGACCAAGGATAGAAGCAGGTCAATATGCTCTTTCAAACTATTGTTTTTTATTATTCCCTTTTTCATGTTATCTCTTGATGTAATAATTAATGACTATGTTCCGCTTCTCCTTTTTTCATCTCTGCCATCAGGTAATAGGCACTTCCAAAGGCTACCTTTGTGGTTTGGGTTATAGCTTTTAAGGGCTTTATTTCAACCCATCCATTATCTCTGCTTCCTGTAGTTACTTCCAAAGGGTAGAATATCCATGAAGTATCATCATCATGAAGTTCAACATCTGCAGTGAATATATAATACCTGTTGTTCTCCTTGACTACTGCATCTTCGGGTAAAGCATAACCGTAATTATCATCGGTAATAATCCGGCCCCTGACATACGTTCCCGGTATCAACAATCCTGATTTTTCTTCAATATCAGCATGAATATGTACTGCCTTTGGGTCATCTTCAAAAGCCTTACCTACGGCGTAAATATTTGCTTGTAAGGTTTGATTGTCAAGGCTCTCTATAAATAAGTTTACCTTCTGTCCAACTTTTACTTTATGCATGTCCTTTTCAAAAACCATTAGGTCAGCGTGAATATGGTCGTTATTTACAATTTCGAACATTTCACTTTGTGGTGATACATACTGCCCTGTTTTCACTTCTACTAATCGTACATAGCCATCAATAGGACTGTGAACCGGAACTTGTTCGTAGAGGTTGTTGCTTCTGATGCGTGTCAGGTTCAAGCCAAATTGCTTTAGTTGAGCTTCAAGTCCGGTTACAATACCTTTCAAAGACAAATAATCTGCTTTAGTTTTTTGAAATTGTTTACCTGAACCTACTTTTTCTTCATACAGTTTTTGCTGTCTTTGATACTCCTGTCCCAGATACTGTAATTGATTATATTCATTTATATAATCTGATTGCATTTTAATAAGGTCAGGGTGGCTAAGGTAGGCTAAGGGTTCACCTTTTCTTACCTTATCGCCTTCTATAACCTTAATAGAGACAACGTTTGCTCCAATAATGGCTGTAACCGTAGCTTCGTTTTGTGGGGGTACTTCCAGTTTTCCATTTGCTTCAACATAGGATGCTATACTTCGTAAGGGGATGGTATCTATCTGTATTGAAAGAGCATCAAGTTGTACACTTGTTAAATGCACAGATTCTTGTGTATGACTATGCTCAATATCTTTATGATTGGATGCATTATCATCGCGCCCATTGCCATTGCATGATAGTAAAACAACGCATGATGCAAAAAACATGATATATATATTAAACCGATTTCTCATTGTTTAGTTTTTATTTACCGAAAAAATATTCCAATACGATGATGGATTGATTGTAAGTATTTAATGTTTTTAAGTAACCAGACTTAATGTCTATTGCCTGGTTGAGATTCCTGAAGTATTCGATATATCCAATAGCACCGTTCTCAAAACTTTTTTGTGCATACTCAATCAATAGGTCTGCCTGCTTAAGTGCTTTATCGTTATAATAATCCAGGCTGGCTTCTTGTTTATATACTTCTTGTAATTGTTGTTTAACTGAACTGAATAATCTAACCTCAAAGTAATCTGCCCTTGTTTGTGCCATTTGCTCGGCGAGTTTAGCTTCTTTTATTTGGGCAGTATACGAGCCAAAAAAAAGAGGTATAGTCACACCTGCCTGAATTCCTGTGAAGCGATTATTAATAGTCGCAATATCACCACTTGATGTTGGGCTACCTATAAGCGATTGATTGAAATAACCTATAGAAAAACCCGGTAGCATTTCAGAGGTTTTAAGCTTTTTTTCTGTTTCTGCAATTTCTATTTGTTGTTTTACATATTTATTCGTTGGATTATCCACAGGCAGTGAATTCCTATCAACAGTTAATGAAACTCTTTTCTTTAAGCTTTCCGTATTAAAGTTTATATCGACAGTCGCATTCAATAAAACCTTCAGCTTTTGCTCTTGTATAAAAATTTCAGAATGGTTTATTCTAATCTGATTTTCTACCTCCATAACTTCTGTCTCCACCGATGACTTTTCAAGGAAAGTACTTTCTTCTGTTTCATACCGGATAGTTGCTGCGTAAAGAAAACGCTTGTATAAGGTGTCTTGGTACAATAATAGTTTTTGTTGTTCCCGCAGATAGGCAAGTGTATACCAAGTCTTGCGTATTTCTTTTTTCAACTCATTTTTTTCAACATTCAGAGATATATTGCTTTTTTCAATTCGTTTTTTAGCTAATGCATGTTGATTGATATAGACGGAGGGAAAATCAAAATTTTGTACTACGTTGAATGAAAGGTCATTCTCAAAACTATTATATTGCCCGTACTGAAAGCCTAATTGGGTTTTTGCTACATCGAATGCAACTTTCTTTTTTTGTTCCTGAATTTGTATATCTGTTTCCGCAGCTTTAATATTCCCGTTGTTTTTTATTGCAACCTCAATTGCTTCTTTTACCGATGTGATTTCACGGACGCTCTTTTCTTGTGCGGAAGCGCTGAATGGAATACTTGTTGATAGAATACAGGCAACTATTACAATTGCACGCGGACTATTTTTATGTTTATTATTCTTACGATTTTCAAGCCAGTTGTATAAAACAGGCATGACAAAGAGTGTTAGAAGTGTGGCAGAAATCATACCCCCAATTACGACTGTAGCCAACGGTTGCTGAACTTCAGCACCAGCAGACGTAGATATAGCCATAGGTAAAAAACCTAATACATCAGTAAATGCCGTGAGCATAATAGGCCGGATTCTTCTTTTAGCACCCAGAATAATCCGCTCATAAATATTTGTCTTGCCTTCATCTTTCAATTCATTCCATCCATTTATCAATACAAGTCCGTTCAGTACTGCAACACCAAACAAAACAATAAAACCAACACCTGCAGATATACTGAACGGCATATCTCGCAACCATAAAGAGAATATCCCACCAATAGCTGCAAGTGGTATAGCCATATATATCATCACTGTTTGTGAAATTGATTTGAGCGCAAAAAACACCAGTGTAAAAATCAATGCTAATGCTATGGGTACTACTATTTGCAAACGTTTGCTGGCACGTTCGAGGTTTTCAAATGCGCCACCATACCTTATATAATATCCCGGTGGTAGTTGAAGTTCATTATCCAGTTTGTTTTTAATGTCCTCAACAAGCGATTTAACATCACGGTTCCTTACATTGATACCTACATATATTCTTCTGTTGGTATTGTCCCTGCTGATTTGCATAGGGCCCGGGACGTAGCTTATATCTGCTACTTCCTTAAGTGGAATCTGATTGTTGTTAGGAGTTGGTATATAGAGTGTTTTAACATCATCAATATTTTTTCTTCCCTGTTCCTGAAGCCTTACGACAAGGTCAAATCTTTTTTCACCCTCAAATATGACACCTGCTTTACCTCCAGAAAATGCTGACATTATTATCTTATTCAGTTCATTTATTTTGAGACCATATTGTGCGAGTTTGACCCTGTCATACCTAACCGTCATTTGAGGCAGCCCACTTGTAGCTTCTACCTTCATATCTCCGACACCAGGTACAGTGCTGATAATTCTCCCCATTTCTTCGGCCTTATCGGCAAGAATGTCCAAATCTTCTCCAAACAGTTTTACTGCAACATCCTCACGGACGCCTGACAGCAATTCATTAAAACGCATTTCGATGGGTTGTGTAAATTCATAGTTTATTCCAGGTATAACACTCACTGCTTGTTTGATTTTATGAATGAGTTCTTCCTTGCTGTCGGTTGTCACCCATTCATCTTTTGGCTTTAGGATAATAAAGCAGTCGCCTATATCCATCGGCATTGGGTCTGTAGGTACATCAGCTACGCCAAATCTTGTCATGGCATGTTCTACTTCGGGAAATTTTTCCAATAATAATTGTTCAATCTTAGTTGAGCTTTCAATAGCTTCCGAAAGCGAACTACCTGGCTTAAGGATAACATGAAACGCAATATCACCTTCATCCAGTTGTGGAATGAACTCCCCACCAAGTTTGGAGAATGCAAACCCAGCAGCCCCTAAGAGACATACTGACAGGATAATCACCAATTTTGATTTCTTTAGCGTTTTTCTTAACAGGGACTCATAGACGCGTTCAATCTTAGCAACAATTTTATCTCCCCAGGATTTTGTATCCGTATTATTGACGCGAAGGAATAGTGCAGACATCATAGGGATGTATGTCAGACACAGCACCATTACCCCTATCATAGCAAACATGAATGTTAAGGCCATAGGCTGAAACATTTTGCCTTCTACGCCTTCCAAAGCAAGTATAGGGATAAACACTATTAAGATTATCAACTGTCCGAAAAACGCTGAATTCATCATCTTGCTGGACGCATCATAAGCTAACTCATCATGTAGTTGTTGGTTGATAATTTTCTTCTTTATAATTTTCTCATGTAACAGGAAAACGGTGCTTTCAACAATGATAACTGCACCGTCTACTATGATTCCAAAATCTATAGCCCCCAGGCTCATCAGGTTGGCCCATACGCCGAAAATATTCATGAGAATAAACGCAAACAGTAATGAAAGTGGTATCGCAGAAGCAACTATTAGACCACCCCTCCAGTTCCCGAGGAGTAGTACTAATACAAATATTACAATCAATGCACCTTCAAGTAAGTTTTTACTGACTGTACTGGTGGTATCTTTAATTAAAGTGCTCCTGTCAAGAAAAGACTCTATATGTACTCCTGGTGGTAATGTTTGTTGTATTTGTATTATGCGTTCTTTTACACGTTCTATGACATCATTCGAGTTGGCGCCCTTTAACATGAGAATCATGCCGCCAACTGCTTCACCTTGTCCGTCTTTGGTAAAAGCACCATATCGTACGGCTTCCCCAAACCTTACTTTGGCAATGTCGCCAATAGTAATGGGTAATCCATTCTTATTAACCACAACTGTTTTTCGTATGTCATCTAAATTACGGGCAAGACCTTCTCCTCTGATAAAATTTGCATAGTGGTCTTTCTCAATATAAGCGCCTCCAGTATTCTGATTATTTTGTTCAAGTGCGTTAAATATATCTGTGATAGTCAGGCCGATTGCATTCAATTCATCAGTGGCAACAGCGACCTCATATTGTTTTACCTTGCCGCCAAAGGCGTTGACCTCAACCACGCCGGGCACCATAGCCATTTGCCTGCGAATAATCCAGTCCTGAATAGTCCTTAGTTCGGTAATTGAGTATTCATCTTTATAAGTTGAATCAACTTCAAGTGTATATTGGTATATCTCACCAAGACCTGTGGAAATAGGCCCCATTTCCGGTTCTCCAAAACCCTCGGGTATGTTTTTGCCTATGTCATTGAGCTTTTCAGAGACTAATTGCCTTGGCACATATGTCCCCATATCTTCTTCAAAGACGATTGTTACTACAGATAGCCCAAACCTGGAAACAGAACGGATTTCCGATACACCCGGCAGGTTGGCCATAGCCACTTCTACGGGATAAGTAACAAATTGCTCAATGTCCTCTGTACTAAGATTTGGAGACTGCGTAATTACTTGTACCTGATTATTTGTTATATCGGGAACTGCATCAACCGGTACTTCTTTTAAGCTCCATATTCCGCCTATGATTAATGCAATTGTAAACAACCCGATAATCAGCTTATTCTTTACAGAATAGCGAATTATACTATTTAGCATGTAATTTTTTTAAAAACAACAATAGATTAAACCTGACCCGCTTCGTAAGCAGGTACTCAAGATTATTAACCTATTTTAGGCGGTTGCCAAATGCTTGTAAATACATCAGGAGGGAGTGAGAAAATATACATCCCATTTTTGATGGCAGAAATCTGAATTAATTGATACGTAGATGGATTATCCCCTGATGAAAAAACCTTATGAACTGTAAAAAAGCAATCTCCTGAACAACTATGTTGATGGATAGGAGTGTGATTGCTGTCATGTTCTGAATTGTCCGGGCATTTTTCAGGTGTAGTAAAGTGTTGTTTTAAATAATCAATCACTCCTATTTTATGATGCAATTCGTTATGATGGGTATAGTGTTTAATTATTACTGGTATTTCAAATACCTCAATAAGGTAATCCTTGGGCACTATCATTGTTAATGATACCGATAAGACTACTATGTATTTTAAGATATTCAGTGTTTGTGTTTGGTGCAAATATATGAAGAATAATTACACTCGTAACAAATACCGATTTTAAAAAGAAAGATTGAGTGAATATATGCTTTTCAAAACACCATATACTTGCTCATTTATAATCTATCTTTCTAAAAAATTCAGTTAGTGTAATGTCGAAGTAATCACACAACTTTGATAAGGTGCTAACTGGATATTATCATGAACGTGACCCCTCTATTATCATCCAAATTGACCACCCTAAGTTGATGTCTGCAAGTATGCCAGAGAGGGTGTCTTTGTGATTATAAATATAGTTGTTTTAGTTGTTATCGATAGTTTGTTTCCTGTTCCACTTTCTGCGCAAAGATTCTCCTTTCAGTTCTATGCGCTGAGCATTATGGACGATACGATCCATGATAGCGTCAGCTACGGTCTGTTCGCCTATAACGTCATACCACTGTTTCACAGGTAGCTGTGCAGTGATAATAGTAGAACGTTTACCATGCCTGTCTTCTATTATATCCAGTAAAGAAGCTCTGCCGGGCTGGTCCAGGGGTTGTATGCCGAAGTCGTCCAGTATCAGCAGGTCCTGCCGTTCTATTTTGGACAGTTCCTTAATAGAAGAGCCGTCAGCTTTGGCCATTTTCAGTTGTGCGAACAGCCTGGTAGCATTGGCATAAAGCACCTTGAAGCCTAACAGGCAGGCCTGGTGTCCGATGGCTGAAGCAATGAAGCTCTTGCCCGTTCCTGTACTGCCGGTGATCAGTACATTCTCCTTGCGGTTAATGAACTCACCATCTGCGAGGCGGTGCAGCAGGTTCTTGTCCAGCCCCCTTTCTGTGCTGTAGTCCAGTTGTTCGATGGAAGCTTTATAGCGGAAGCGTGCACCCTTCAGGTTTCTTTCTATAGCCCTGTTGTGGCGGTCATCCCATTCACTGTCGATGAGCATGGCTACCATCTCATCAGCTGTAAACCGCTGCTGGGGTTGTTCCAGGCTGGTAGTAAAAGCACGGTGCATACCTAATAGCCGCATCCGCTTCATCTTGTCTAATGTGTCTGTGTTCATACATTATTGGTTTTTATTGTTGCGTAAATAATTATTCATAGTATTCGCTGCCCCTGATGTTAGTATGCTCCGGCATCGGCAGTTCTTCCGGTTCTTTGCTCATCCGGTCAAGGTTCCTGTCCAGTATCTGTACGATGATGGGATAGTTGTATATCCCGTATTCATGCGCCCTTTTGCAGGCATTGGCCAGCCGTTCATTACCTACCTTACGTACCATGCTCAATATGCCCGAACAGGATTTATACGCCTGTTCAGGGTGTTGCTTATGTTCAAAGACCATGATGATATAATCAGCCACATCATCGCTGATGGCTTTAGCTTGTTCAATGAACTTGTCCGGTGTCCATTCACTCAGGAAGCGGTGTGCAGAAGCCAGGTGTTCCTGACTGGTAGTGTAATGATATTTACGCCCATGGCGCGGATGCGCTGCAATACGCTCATAACGGTAATATATCTCTACACGGGAGGATGTGTATAACAGCTTTACTTTCTTACCGATATACCGGTAAGGAACACTGTAATAATGCCTGTCAGCCCTCAGGCATACATGGCCGTTCTTCATGACCGTTACCATGGCCTGTTGTTTGAACTCGTAATGATAAGCAGGCAGTGGTTGCAGGGCTGACCGTTCCACTTCATCGAACTGCTGCCTGCGGCTATAGTCCCTTCCTTTAAAAGGTTGATTGTTCAATGCTTCCAGTTCTTTGTGTATATCAGCATTGAGTGCCTCCAGGGTGTGATATACCTTGTGGCGGATAGCAGCATAAATACGGCGGTAAATGATCTTAATAATACCCTCTACCAGTGCTTTGTCTTTGGGGCGGTAAGCCCTTGCAGGCAATACTGCCGTCCCGTAATGCTCAGCAAAATCAGCAAAGGTCTCGTTGATGGTAGGTTCGTACCTGCTGCTCTTAGTAACTGCCGACCTCAGGTTGTCCGGCACTATAGCGGCAGGCACACCACCAAAGTAATGCAGGGCGTTCTCACAGACTTTGACCAGGTCTTCCCGCTTCTGGCTGTAGGTGGCTTCTACATAGGTAAGCTGGCTGCAACCCAGTATCGCTGCAAAAACTTCCACCTGTCGCAGTTCTCCGCTGTCCTTATCAACAATGGTCAGCTTCTCTCCCGCAAAGTCAATATAGAGCTTATCACCCGCCTTATGTTCCATGTGCATCACAGGCTTCCCCCGTTTGGTGAAATCACTGTAATGCCTGTAAAACTGCGCTATAGCATAACCGTCAGGATGCTGCACACGGTACTGTTCCCATAGCATAGCTATGGTCACGCCCTTACGCTTCATCTGTTTCTCTACCTCCGGCAGTATGGCTTTCAGTTGTTCAAAACGTTCATCCCTGACAGGAAGCTGCTCCGGGCAGAACAGCTCTTCCAGAGCATGGTCGCTCATACGGTCTATATCCGTATAGGTCAATTTATGCTCAATAAATTTGTACAGGTATTTTTTGACTGTATTACGCGAACAGCCTGTTAATGTACTGATCTGTTTCTTACTCCTGTCCTGGGCGTGCAGCCTGAATATCTGTCTTATTTTGCTCATGAGTATTGTTTTATTAGCCATGCTTTAGTGGATTATGTAAGTATCCAACTTCAGCATTTAACTCGGCTAAAACAACCTCTCTAAGCTCTTTGCAGGGTGGTCAATTTGAATGATAATGGGGTGGTCAGTTTGGATGATAATGCTATGGTCACATTCTATGATAATCAGGTGCTCAGTTTAATGATATTTTCCAATCGGAGCAATGATGTTGGATAGGCAACAACGAATCATAGTATTTAATGCCAATGGTGATATCTATTATATCAATTCGACTCATTTTATTTCAAATGACATCGATTCAATGTTGACTCTATTCGATAAGAGCTTTACCGTAGTCAATGTTAATGAGGTATTAAATGAGTTTTATACAAACGCCCACATAAATGTAAAGCACTTAGGAACAGTGTTTGGTCTCACCAAGGTACAGAAGGAGGTTCTTAAGCTATTGAAACAAAAAAATATCAGTAGGATAACAATAGAACTGGATAATGAGTTGAAAAGCTATATTCAGGTAAATGTGATTACAAAGAAAATGGGTAGCCAAGTTAAAGAAATGGTGTTGGACTTGGCAAGAATAAAAGGATACAAGGATATAAAGATCACAGCCAATGGCAATGGTGCCGTTTGTATAGAAGAAACTGATAAAAATCAAATTGATAGGTAATTGTACCTCAAATAGAGGACGCATTAATAATCCGATTTCTTACGGTAAAAAGCCGAAGATGTCCCAATTCATTGGGAGATGGATAACAAGTCTATTGATAAATGGATAGAAAATGATGATGTAAATACAACTGAATTACAAGAAGCTTTAATGGACTATGCAATGGTCGTAGTTTCTGTTTTATTAACAAATTGGATATCCAATGGAGAACAAATTGATGAGATTTGCGAAATCCGCAAAAAAGGAACAATGGAGACCGACCAATAAAGTCGTCATATATACTCGTGTATCCAGTAATGAGCAGGTTGGCAATACAAGCCTTACCACTCAATTGAAGTATTGTGATGAGTATGCTGAAAAAAAAGGATATCATGTCGTGAAATATTTCGGTGGTACAAATGAAAGTGCCAAAACCGATAATAGGATAGAGTTTGAAAAGATGATGAAGTTTGTTAGGACAAACAAATCAATATCAGGCATTGTAGTATACTCGTTTGATCGATTTTCACGAAGTGATGAAGTCTTGTTGGTGAATGATCGATTAAGAAAGATTGGAGTACAAGTAATATCTGTAATTCAAGATTTTGACAGTACCAATCCAACAGGGAAATTTCAAAAAGATATATTGCTGGCGTTTGGTAATTACGACAATCAATTACGCAAACAAAAAACTATTGTTGGGATGCGCGAGCATCTACGCAATGGTTATTGGATTGCTGCATGTCCATTTGGCTATACAAACCTCAATCGAAAAGAAAAAGCACCCAATCATAAATACGAAATCAATGAGGATGGCAAACTATTGAAGTTGGCATTTAAATGGAAAGCGGAGGGACTGATGGATAATACCCAAATAGTTGAAAAACTCAATGAAATGGGATGTAACATCAACTATAAAAGCTTTACAAGGATATTGAGTAACCCTTTTTATTGTGGTTATATTACCCATTCATTGATACCTGGAGAGACAATAAAAGGGAAACACCCGCAGTTGGTTAGTGAAAGTTTGTTTTTAAAAGCCAATAATGTTATTGATGACAATCCATTGGCAGGGATTTCAAAAAGTGGGGAAATTAAGGAGTTGTCACTTAAGATGTTTATAAGAGATGAAGCATCAGGGTCACCCTTTACGGGCTATACACAAAAAGGTATCTATTATTATAAGACCAGAGCCAAAGGAACAAAGGTTAACGTGAATGCTCAAAGGCTTAATTGTTTGTTTGAAACGGAGTTGAAAAAATATGAATTACAAAAGAGCCATGTGCCAAAATTAAAGGAGCTGATGCTGATCTTGTTAAATGAAAGTCTTAAAGACTATAAAGAACAAGAAAGTAGGATACTAAAGCGTATTGAGGATTTAAAGTCCAAGATATATAAGGTGCAAGAACGGTTCATCGAAGGTGATATAGATAAGAATGTTTATAACGAGCATCATAATAAATATAGACTCGAATTGGAGAAACTGGAGCAAAGGAGTTCAAATTCCAACTTTAACAGTTCGAACTTTGAAAAATTATTGGGAAAGGGGTTGGAATTGGCACAGAACTTAAGCTGGTTATGGCTTTCAGGTGATTATACTCAAAGACAAAAGCTGCAATATATAGTCTTCCCCAATGGTATGGAGTATAATAAGGAAAAGCATATAGTTCGAACTGAAAAAGTAAATGGGCTTTTTGATTGTATCTCTTTGTTAAAAGGGGATTTAAACAAAAACAACAATGGCTCAGGAGGTCTCCTGAGCCAAAATTCTTGTCGTGTAGCCTCGTCAGGAATCGAACCTGAATCTGGAGCTTCGGAAACTCTTATACTATCCATTGTACTACGAGGCCGGCATACGCAAAGTTACTAAATAAAAAAGCAGCTCAATGAGCTGCTTTTTGTACCACGTACGGGATTCGAACCCGTGATTCCTCCGTGAAAGGGAGGCGTCTTAACCCCTTGACCAACGCGGCATCCCTTGTTTTTGGGAACGCAAAGATATGCGCCTCATTTTTTAGTTCAAAATTTTATTTGATTTTTTTTATTGTGCAAGCATTGCTGCTATAATGCCATGAAAATCAGCGGCATTCAGTGATGCTCCACCAATCAGTCCGCCGTCCACATCAGGGCAGGAGAATAGCTCATCGGCATTGGATGGTTTGCAGCTACCACCATATAGTATGGTGATGTTCTCTGCCGCATCATCGCCATAATGGTTCTTTATCAAACTGCGAATATGCGCATGCATATCTTGCGCTTGTTCCGAGCTTGCAGTACGTCCTGTACCGATAGCCCAAATTGGTTCGTATGCGATAACTATATTATTCAATTGCTCCAAGTTTAAATGGAACAAGCCTGCTTTTATTTGCTCTTCAACATAATTGTTTTGAGTGCCTGCATCTCTAATTTCCAAAGGCTCACCACAACAGAATATAACATTCAAGCCATTGCTTAGTGCTGCATTGGTCTTTGCTGCAAGCATTTCGTTGCTTTCGTTGAAGTATTCTCTTCTTTCTGAGTGTCCGATTATCACATGTGTGGCACCTGTACTCTTTACCATTTCAGCAGAAGTTTCGCCGGTATATGCTCCGGATGCTTCCATATGGCAGTTTTGTGCGCCAGTGTATAAGTTGTCTTTTGCTACAACCAATTCGGATGCTGAAGCAAGGTGAATGAAAGGAGGGCATATCACAACTTGTTTATCGGCTTTAAGATCTGCTGATACCTCCAAAATGTCTTTTACAAGTTGTATACCTTCTTGCAGGTTCTTATTCATCTTCCAGTTTCCTGCAACGATCATTTTTCTCATATATTCTTGTTTAGCTTGTTTTCGTAAATAGTTCTCTTTGCTTTTCAGTTATGCTCATGACGTGCTTGAGCATTGCCAAGTCGTTTTCTGTGAGGCTTTTGCCTCTTCTTTCCATCATCCTGTTTGCTGTGTCAACAGCTCTTTCAAACCTATATGTGGTTAAGCCGTCACTGCCTCCCCATGTGAATGATGGAATGAATTTTTCGGGAAATCCTCCTCCAAAGATATTGGCGGAAACGCCGACCACAGTACCCGTATTGAACATGGTATTGATACCACATTTGGAATGGTCGCCCATTATCAAGCCGCAAAATGTAAGGCCTGTTTGTACGGATTTGAAGCGATGCTCGTCCCATACTTTCACACTTTCGTAGTTGTTCTTAAGATTGGAGCAGTTGGTGTCGGCACCTAGGTTGCACCATTCACCTATCACAGAATTTCCCAAGTAGCCATCGTGCCCTTTGTTGCTGTATGAAAAGAAAACCACATTGCTCAATTCTCCACCAACCTTACAATGTGGGCCAATGGTTGTATCACCATATACTTTTGCACCCATTTTAATTGCGGCCTCTTCACCAAGTGCAATAGGGCCACGCATCATCACACCTTCCAGTACTTCGGCGTTTTTGCCTATATATATTGGGCCTGTTGTGGCATTGAGTATACAGCCGGCATTTATTTTGGCTCCTTCTTCTAAGAATATCTGCTCTTTGCCTTGTGTATGTATCCCATCGGGTAATGGTTGGCTTTGCTTTTCCTTCGTCAACAATTCAAAGTCAGACCTTATAGCTGCTCCGTTTTTGGAAAAAATATCCCAATTGTGTTCCAATAAATCAACCTCGCCTCTATATTCTACTTGTTTTGGCTCTACGGTCGTTACAAGACCGTTATTGAACTCAAATGCATTGTCCGTAACTCTTGCAGCCAATACAGTAACACCCTTTACCAATTGTTCTTCAGGGTTTAGGCTTGATATTGCCTCATACAGTTCATTTGTCGCAAATACAGCTCCGTTTATGAGTACGTTGTCACTTCCTCCGTTTTGAGGGACTATGCTTTGTAGATGCTCTTCTGTAAGTGTTCCTGTTTGTTTGCCGATAATATATTCCCACCTTTCACGCATGGTCATTATTCCACAGCGTATGTCTGCAACAGGACGCGTATGCGTTAATGGCAATAATGAATAGCGAATATCGCTGTCGAAAAGAATGTAATTCATCGGCCGGTTGTAATACTCTTTCGTCGTACCGCAGAAGCGGGATAGAGTATGTATATCAATCAAAAAATCCCGACAAAAGTCGGGATTTTTACTGCGTAATGCAAATAATATGAATCGTAGATTATTTCTTATTCTTAGCGTAACGCTTGTTGAATTTCTCGATACGACCTGCTGTATCAACAAATACAGACTTACCTGTGTAGAACGGGTGAGACATATGAGAGATCTCTACTTTTATCAACGGATATTCGTTACCGTCTTCCCAAACGATTGTTTCGCTTGTAGCCGTTGTAGAACGGGTAATGAATGCGTAGTCGTTAGACATGTCTTTGAATACGACTTTGCGGTAGCTTTCCGGATGTATATCTTTTTTCATTGCGTTTTATTTTAATGCATGGATTTTGCCATGCTTTTACAGAGTGTGCAAAGGTAGAGTTTTTTTAATATTCAGCAAAAAAATACTCTTAGAACAGGCCTAAAAATTTTTTCTTGACTTTTACTCGCTTTTCAAGCTCACCGACGGCTTCTTCAGCAAAGTTGTATTTGCCTATGATCTTGCCGTCAGGACCTATAAGAAAGGCTTGAGGGATATAGAATACACCGTATATCTGTGCCGCCTTTGACCCCCAGCCGCCAAGGTCGCTCATGTGATGTTCCCATACCAAGCTGTCTTTGGCAATGGCTTGTATCCATTTGTCCTTGTTTTGGTCCAGGGATACACTCACTATTGTGAATCCGTTTTTGGCTCCTTCGAATTTTTGATCCTTGTACTTATTGTAAAGTGCCACCAGACTGGGGTTAGCCCTGCGACAAGGTCCACACCAAGATGCCCAAAAGTCCAAAAGCACAATTTTGCCATCAGCTATCTCAGAGAGCTTTATTTCTTTGTCTTGGGGATTGAGAAAAGCCAAGTCGGGGGCCTCTTGGCCAACTTCCATTTTTTCGTTTTGATATTGAGCATCAGCCGTTTGTAACGAAATGGCTGCCAGTACCGCAAGTAATATCTTCTTCATTGTCTGTAAATTCCGCAGATGTCTAAGGTAAGTACTAAAGTTCTAAAAAAATTATAATTCAAGTGTCAGTCCGTCGTAAGACAGGTTGATGCCGTCCGGCAGTTGGCTGTCTATTTCTGAATGTGTGCCCAATTGATGGCTGATATGGGTAAAATACGTTTGCTTCACTCCTGACGCTTTTGCTACTTCGATGGCTTCTTCAAGGGTGTAGTGAGAGGGGTGTTTTTCATGCCTTAATGCATTTAAAACCAATACTTTGCTTCCTTTTATTTTATCGAATTCTTCAGGTGCGATATAGTTGGCGTCTGTTATGTATGTGAAGTCGCCAATACGAAACCCCAGTACATCCATATACATATGTTTTACCAATATAGGCTGGATGCTTAAACCGTTTATTTCGAAGCTGTCGTTATGATTGATGGTATGTAAGTCTACTTGTGGGATGCCGGGGTATTGCTTGTTGTGAAATACATAGTAAAACTCTCGTTTCAAAGCTTCTTGGGTTTCTTCTGTTGCATATACGTTCATGGCTTTTTTTGAGAAGAAGTTATATGCTCTTACATCATCCATACCCGCTATATGATCTTTATGGCTGTGCGTGAAAACTATGGCATCCAGTTTTCTGACATTCGCACGTAGCATTTGGTACCTGAAGTCGGGTCCTGAGTCTATTACGATGCTCACTTCGTCCGTCTCTATCCAAATGGAAGAACGCAATCGATTGTTCCGCTTGTCTTCTGATGTACAAACTTCACAATCGCAACCTATCAAGGGTACACCTTGAGATGTGCCTGTTCCTAAAAAAGTAACCTTCACTATTGGTGTTCTATTTCGGATTGTTGGGATTCAGAATTGTCTTTTTGGGTCTTCACAGTGTCTTGTACGGTCTTGTACCACTTCTGCATTTCTGTGCTCAGCTCTTCCTCTTTTATGTCAAGGGATGGTAATATTTCTATCAGTGCGTTGATACGGCCTTCCATATCTAGAAACTTATTGATAACGGCAACACGCTTGTCTTCCAGTATACAGTAGCCCGAGTTGAAATTTCCACGCTCGTAACGTACTGTATAGTTGGCTTCTTCAAAAAGCTGTTCCATTTTTTTCAGAGTGTTTGCTGTATATTTGAAGCTCATGAGCAAATTCGGTTTCGATGATCAAATTTAGAAAAATAGCACTATTTGTATCAACAATAGCATGTTTTGTGGGAGCGGGTGGTTTCGGTGCAAAGGCTCAAAGTTACTACATTGATGATAATAGGACCTTTTATGGTGGGTTAATTGCAGGTGCTACTTTTACACAAGTGGATGGGGATAATTTTGCGGGGTATCATAAAGTTGGTTTTACAGGCGGTGGTATCGCTTATGCCGAGTTGGCTCCTAAGTTTGCTGCAAGTATTGAGATACTGTATACTCAAAAGGGTAGCCGAGCTCATAAAACACAAACATCCAACAACAAGGTCTTTTTCATTGAGAAGTACGATATAGACCTTAGTTATGCCGAAGTTCCGATATTGTTCAACTATTTCGATAAGAGGAAGAGCCATTTTGGCGCTGGCGTATCTTACTCACAGTTGATCTCTTACAAAGAAAATGTCGGTACACAACCCGCATTTCCGGATAGTGTCAATTTGGATCAGTACCCATTCAGAAAATACGACATTAACTTTATATTGAGCGGAAACTTACATGTATACAAAGGTTTCTTCTTGAATGCCAGGTTCCAATATTCACTGTTGCCGATACGTAACAAAATATACCCCGAGTTCGGCAGGGCAGAACAGTACAACAACATGTGGGTGATACGTTTGATGTACCTGTTCCAATAATACTTTAAGCTTATTATACCATTCCGGTACCGGCTTACGTTAAAAAGTTAAGCTAACTTTGTTTTACATGAGCAGTATATGGAAGATATTGATTACCGTTTTGTGCATTATGTCGGTAAACGTTGCAAATGCACAGAACAGTGATTTCTTCTCGCCTGAAAAAGAGCAGGTGTTCTTCGGTGGTTTGACTGTCGGTGCCAATTTCTCAACAGTGGACGGTGATAGTTACGGAGGATATAAAAAAGTAGGTTTTGTTGGTGGTGGTGTGGTGTATGCTCGCGTGCTGCCTAAGCTGCTGACAAGTGTTGAGTTGTTGTATACACAAAAGGGTAGTAGAGGAGTGGTGCAAAAGACCTCACTATACACAGGTGATTTCTTTGAACGCTATTGGCTTGATGTCAATTATGTGGAAGTGCCTGTTTTGATACATTATGTGTTTACACCCAGGTTGCATGTTGGGGTTGGAGCTTCTTATAGTCAATTGCTTAATTATAGAGAGGAAGTATATACCGACCAACCACTTATTATAGATGCCGACGTGACGGGCTTTAAAAAAGATGACATTAATTTTGTTATACAAGGTGGTTGGCAGATAGGTACCGGCTGGTTCCTTATGGCAAGGTATCAGCGCTCGACAAACAGCATAAGAGAGCCGGCAAATATTCCGTTATGGCAAAACTCGATCGCTCAATTCAATGACCTGTTCAGTCTAAGGTTGACCTACTTGATAAAATAGGACTCAATCCTTCTTTACTTCGTCTATTTTCTTGTGTGCTTTTTCCACGACTTCGGTTGCTGTTTTGTATAGCTTGTCGTCGTTGATGAGGTTGCCGGTGAAGGTGCCGGGCTTGTCCAGCTCTTTGACAGCGGCATCCACCTCTTTTGCGGTTTTTCCCGCAGAGGCTACTTTTTCACCGTATGGCAGTTTCGATAACTCTTCCGTAGTTGTGATGCCGCTTTCTATCGATGCGTTTATATCGTCTTTCTTGGCTTTTAATACTGCGGACTGTACTTTGAGTTTGTTGAAAGTGTTTAGGATGTTATCTGCGCTTTCGCTTATTCGACGAGACTGCTCTTTATAGTTTCTCGTATCACGCTCCATGCTTCTCATGTCTTTTTCAAGCTTAATGTTCAGTCCTGCGTCAAAGTCTCTGTTTATTTTTGTGAAGTTCTTTTCAGAAGATTCAAGGGTGTACTTCGCCGATTCAAATATGGGGCTTATTTGGTCTCGCATTTCCAACACTGTGGTGTCGTATATTCCTGTAATAAAGTCGTTGTGGGTATATATTCCCGAACTGTCGCCAAGTTCCAGTACTATCATTTTCTCGTCCATAAGGTTCATGGATGCCAGTTTGGCTATGGTCCCTTTGGGCAGTTTTACTTCTTTGTCGATGGATAAGGATACAACCACATTGTTTCGTCCTTTCAGTTCTATTGAGCTTACTTCACCCACACGCACACCGTTGACAAAAATTGGAGACGAACGTTGAAGCCCGTGCACGTCCTCATAATGTGTGAAATACCGGTAATGCTGGTATATATGATATCCGTACAAGTATATGAGATACCCAGCCGCAATCAGAATAATCACAGAAATGGTAACCAAGCTTTTCCGTATGGAAATAGTCATATGCAGGACGGTTTTGCACTGTAAATGTACTTAAATGATACGTATACGCAGTTAGGCCTTGTCTTGTTGGAAATATGATATATCGGCAAGCTTTTCTCCACCTTTTATACCGAAGTCCAAAGTGCGAATAGGGAACGGTATCGTAATGTTATTTTGGTCAAATGCTTCTTTGATGTACATGATGGCTTCGCTTCGTCCTTGCAGCCAAACAGGTTGGTCGGGGTTGTTTATCCAAATGCGTACTTCAAAGTTTATGGAGCTGTCTCCGAACTCATCATAGAAGAAGGTGATATCATCATCTGTACGGACACTTACTTTTTTTACAGCGTTCAACACGATCTCTTTTACCTTTTGTAGGTCGTCACCATAAGAGATACCTACTATCAGGTCCATACGTCTTTTGCCCAACAAAGAGTAGTTCTCTATCGCATTTTGAAAAACATCCTTATTGGGTATTATAACCATCTGCCCTTGGAAGGTGAGCAGCACTGTATCGCGCAGGTTGATGTCTTTAACTATACCCATGTAGTCTTTCACTTTCACTATGTCCCCTATGTGCATAGGGCGTCTGAACGAAATAAATACTCCCGAAATAAAGTTGGCGGCAATATCCTGAAATGCAAATGCCAAAGCCAAACCAATGATACCGGCACCTGCAAGTATGGACGTGACAGCTTTGTCTAGCTTCAGGATGCTAAGTGTTGCGAAAAGGATAATGCCTACTGCAAAAACATGTACAAAGGACGCGAAAAGGGAGTTGAGCGACTGTTGCTTGGATACTTTGTTGATCAGCTTGCCTGCTATTCGTTTAAGAAACTTGGCGATGAACAAGCCAAATACAAAAACCAATGCAGCCAATGCCATATTGGGCAGCAGTTGTATGAACTCGTCAAACCAGGAAGACAATTTATCCAATAACAGGTTGTATGACTTGCTGAAATCTATCACTGTGTTGTTGTTATGCTTAAATATACCGTTTCTCACACTAAGTTCTAAATCGGTATAGGGATAATTAACTCAAAAAAAATCCCCGCAATATGCGGGGACAGTATTATAGTAGTTCTTGACTTTATTTTAAGATGCGCTTATCCCAATTGAATGATAATGGGAAAACCATCAATGATACATTGTAGCCCAAAGGACCTGAGAAACGTTTGCTGATGAATCCGGCGTCTGTACTGATGGCTTCTGTTTTGGTGTTCACCATTTCGTATTGTCCGAGATATGCAGTACCTCTCAGCTTCCAAGCAACTCCGAAGAAAAAGCCCACTTCAGCCTTGATAAATGGCACGGCTTTGATCAACGGGTCTTGTTTGCCCCCTGATTTGGTATCTATCGTAATGTACGATGCAGCTATACCTGCACCTGCGGAGAACATCGTACGATGGTCGCGACTTAAGGATGCATCACCTCCGTATCGATAACTGACACTTATAGGACCACTCATCATCATAAATGGCATGGCCTCATAATACAGGCTGTCTTTGTATATCTTATTTATCTTAATTGAATCGTGGGAAAGTTCTCCCATCAATATGTTTGCTTCAATATCAAGAGTGATGGCACTACGCTCAGTAACCATTGCCAAAGGCAAAGAAACACCCAAATAGCCGCCCATTGTCTTTGTAAGTCTAGCAGTTGTTTGTATGAACGTATCTATTTCAATACCACCCTGTTTTTTCATTGCCAGAGTATCATGAAAATATGCTGTATCGCGAATGCGTACATACAAAGGGTTACTCATTATGTGCGTTCCGTATACACCGCCAAGGTACAAGCGCTTATGCAGTTGCACCCTCATACGCTCTTCTTTATCGATTTTACGATATCTGTTAAGAGTAGTGCTAAACTGAGCTTTCGACGGCGCGTATGCTAATAAAAATGCTGCAAATAGGAACCAGGCAACTTTATTTTTCATTATAACCCTCATTGATTTTAAGCTAAAATAGTTTAAAAACCTTTTTAAACAAATATATAGGCACTATTATATTCCCTTATGGGTTACCTGTTTTTCTTACTGGACCTGAAATTTTTATGTCCGGAACTCATAGGTGGTTTGTGGCAGCTTTGAATACCGAATGCCAATAGAGTAAGTAGTGCGATAAGGGGCAAAAATCTCTTCATCATGAGTTAAAGTATTGTTTGTGGTTAGCTGAGCTGGGGGAAATATTCAACAAATCCAACTCGGTACTGTTCTATAAATGTACCAAAAACAATCGTTATGAGGTCTATATTGTATTTAGTGGCAGTGTTCTTGGTTATCGGTTGGCTGCTCGGTTTTTTTGTATACAGTGCAGGACAATTGATACTTATTCTCTTGGTGATAGCGGTCATATCACTGATATTGGGCCTGATAAGGCGGGCCTGATGTTGAGAGTAGTACTGCTACATGATAACGGGGATAAACTTGTTTCTTTTTTGATGATTTAGTTCCTAATTTTGGTCTGAGGCATGGCAGAGAATTATATAGTATCAGCAAGAAAGTACCGTCCACAAACATTCGATACAGTCGTAGGTCAGGAACATATCACCACTACGCTGAAGAATGCCATTAAGAACAGCCATCTTGCGCATGCCTATTTGTTTTGTGGTCCGCGAGGAGTGGGTAAAACCACTTGTGCTCGTATTCTAGCCAAGACCATCAACTGCGAAAGCCCAACGAAAGATATGGAGGCTTGCGGCACCTGCAGTACTTGTCAAGCATTTTCCAATCATACATCATTCAACGTTTTTGAGCTGGATGCTGCGAGTAACAACTCTGTGGATGATATACGGGAGTTGGTCAACCAGGTACGTTTTGCACCGCAGGCAGGCAAGTACAAAGTGTATATAATAGATGAGGTTCACATGCTTAGTGCGTCGGCCTTCAACGCTTTTTTGAAGACGCTTGAGGAACCGCCTCCATACGCAATATTTATACTGGCAACCACCGAAAAGCATAAAATACTCCCTACCATCCTTAGCCGTTGTCAGATATTCGACTTTAAGAGAATAACCAGCAACAGTATATCAGACCACCTACACTCCATAGCTACGAAGGAAGGGGTAGTGGCTCAAGAGGCAGCCCTGCACGTAATAGCTCAGAAGAGCGAAGGTTGTATGCGTGATGCGTTGAGTATGTTCGACCGTATAGTAAGTTTTACCAATGGTATGCTTACATACAACAACACGATGGAGCATCTGAACCTTTTGGATGCCGATTTCTACTTCGAGCTTGTGGACCATATGTTATCTCAAGACGTGAGCGGAACATTACTCCAACTGGATAGTGCTTTGGAACGTGGCTTTGAAGGAGATGTCGTGTTGGAAGGATTGGCAGAACATTTCCGCAATTTGCTGCTATGCAAAGACGCACGTATGGCAAAGCTGTTGGATGTTCCAAACGAGCACAAGCCTGTGTATTTTGAGAAGGCCAATCAAGCACCACCGTCATATGTTATTTCAGCTCTCAATGTTGTCAACGAGGCGGAATTGAACTATCGCAATGCCAATAATAAACGACTGCATGTTGAGATGTGCTTGATAAGGCTTTGCTACTTGCTTCAGGCTACACAGCTCGAAGCCGAAAAAAAAAACACCGGTAATGTCGTAGCACCTCCAACTCCTCAACCCAAACCGGCACATCCTGCTGTAAATAAGCAACCTCAGGTACAACAGCCTGAGCCTGTTCCACAAAATGAGCCGGTCAAAAAACAAGAACCTGAAGCGGCTACTGTACCCAAGGCTACACAATCCACACCGGCATATCAGCCTGCAAAAAAGCCCGAGAATAACGGCAATGGCAGAGCGAGACGTATATCAAGCAGTTTGCTCGACGAGATAGACGAGGCGGTGAACAATGCCGCCGACATGCAGGTGGAGCAGAAAGAACTTACACAAGAGGTCGTAAGTGTCACATACGAGTCGTACAAAAAAACTGTATTGGAAGCCAATAAGATGATGCTCTATGCCCAGTTGGATATAATGACCGCTGAATATCATGCGCCGGACGAGGTGCGTATCATCAGTCCAACCGATCTTACCGATACATATGCAAAAGACAATAGGAACGATATCCTCGACTATTTCCGCGAACAAACAGGATGTATGGTGCGTGTTACAACAGAAGTAAGGATAGATGAAACAATAGAGGCAGAACAAAAAGAGCGTATCCTCAGTAAGCCTGAAATATTCGAGGAGATGATAAAGAAGAACCCTAAACTGGCTGCTTTGAGGGATGCTTTAGGCTTACAGATAGATTACTAAGGTTCCTTTAATTCTTTTTGGTTGACACTCCATTTATCGATTTCCAATCCGTCCTTATCATAAAACGTTACAGTTAGAAGTCTTTCGCCTGATTTACCTGTGACGGATATTTTTCCATAGTTGTGTTTGCCTTCTATGCGTTTTATCATGGTAGGCATGTTTTGCTCCTGCTTGCTTGCATTGTATAGTTTGGAGGTCAAAGAGGAGATGGTTATTTCGTGCAGCGCATAATGCCCCACACGTTCCATTTTCAGTATTTCACTGTGGTGTCTGTCTCCTGTGAGGAATACCACACCTTCTATCTTGTTGTCGGCTATAAAGCTCAATAGTTCGGAGTATTCGACTGGGAAGTGGTAAAAACAGTCATATGGGCTGTATGTGTTCAACATTTGGCTACCCGTCACTATTATTTTGAACGATGAGTATCTACTTTGCAACAGAGCATCTTTCAGCCAATCCAACTGCTCTTTCCCAAACATTGTTTTATTGATATTGGGTAGTCCGTTTATGCTGTCTTTGGTGTCGTCGGAGCTGCGCCATGTGCGGTCGTCAAGTAGAAAGAAGGCTACATCGGAATAGGCGAACTGTGTATAGATGCCTTTACCATCCATACCATAGCTTGGATTGGCCCAATAGCTTTTGAACACTTTTCTACTTTCATCTTTATACACGTAAGATTTGCCGAAGTTGTTGGGTCCATAATCATGATCGTCCCAAATGGCATATTGCGGCATGGATGTTATCAGAGAGTCCAACTTGTTTTGAGTGCGTACAAAATGCGCTCTGTTCCACAATCCCCATTTACTGTAATAATCCACGTCTCTTGTATACCAATTGTCACCCAACCAAAGCATGAAGTCGCCTCCTGTTCTGCTCATTGAGTTGTATATCTCGTGGTCGCTGCCATAGGGTTTGCCCGGTCTGTCGAATTCAGGGTCGTTGAAGTAAGAGCAAGAACCTGCAATAAAGTTGAAGTCGGGAGCGGGTTTTCTATAAGGCCAAAGTTCTTGTGTTTTGAATGTGCTGTTTCTTAATTGTTTTTCGTCTTCTGACCTTGCCGTTACTGTAAACTTGTATTGTGTTCCCGGTTGCAGGCCGGTCAGTGTCATTTTAACAGGATTGAACTTCTTGCCAAGCTTTCCGCGATACTTTACGGTTTTGGTTTCTGACTGTTTATCAATAGGAGCATAGGTGATATACAGTTCATTTACTTCTTGAGATACTTCCACCCATACCTTCGCTGTTCTGAATTCGGTATAACCTATCATCGGACCTGCTTGTATGAGCTTTTGAGCATCTGTTTTTTGTATGCTCGACAGTAGAATGACAACCGCTATGTATATCGCTTTTTGCATTGAATATTGTTTGTGTTGTGAAGCTATTACAGATTTAATAAATACAATGGAATGCACCATTAATAATAGGTGAAATAAAGGTCGGAATTATGTACTTTTGACAACTAAATTGTCTTAAAGCACTAGAAAAATATGGCTGAAGCGATACGTATGCCACTTTTGAGTGATACCATGAAAGAAGGTATCATAGCGGAATGGCATAAAAAGGTGGGCGATAAGGTTAAAAGTGACGATGTACTTGCAGAAGTGGAAACCGATAAAGCTACGATGGAAGTGGTTCCATATGTGGCCGGTACTTTGCTATACATCGGTGTGGAAAAGGGTAGTGCTGCCAAAGTGAACGATATCATTGCCATCATCGGAAAAGAGGGTGAAGATTACAAGTCGCTTTTGAACGAGTCTCCTGCTGCTTCCAATGGAGCTGCAAAAGCTGAAACCACCGAAGAAAAACCAAAAAAGAAATCTGCACCCAAGTCAGGTGATGCAACCGTGATTCGTATGCCGCTTCTGAGCGATACGATGAAAGAAGGTAAGATAGTGGCTTGGAATAAGTCGGTGGGTGATAAGGTTAAAAGTGACGATGTATTGGCAGAAGTGGAAACCGATAAGGCCACTATGGAGGTTGTAGGTTATGTTGCAGGTACACTTTTGTATATCGGTGTCGAAGCAGGCAACGCTGCCAAAGTGAACGAAATTATCGCCATTGTAGGTAAAGAAGGTACGGATATTGAACCGTATTTGCAGGATGAGGATGTTGAAGAAGCAACAGAAGCAAAGCAGGCAGCTGCACCTCAAGCTGCTAGTACTATATCTTCTTCTTCAAGTGCAACAGACGATGGTGATAGAATCAAAGCTTCACCATTGGCTAAGAGCATGGCCAAAGAGAAAGGCATCGACCTAAGGGCTGTACATGGTACAGGTCCCGGAGGACGCATCATAAAAGAAGATATTGAGAATTATACTCCATCACAGGCAAGCGCCACCACTTCTACGGTTTCGTATGCGGCACCTGTTGGAGAAGAAGGATATACAGAATCGAATGTGTCTCAAATGCGTGGTGCCATCGCCCGTAGGTTGGGAGAAAGCAAGTTTACTGCTCCTCACTTCTATTTGCGCATGACCATTACCATGGACAAGGCGATAGAGGCGAGAAAGGCCATCAATGATGTGTCTCCTGTCAAAGTCTCTTTCAACGATTTGGTTATAAAAGCTTGTGCAATGGCTCTTCGCCAACATCCACAAGTTAACAGCAGTTGGTTGGGCGATAAGATACGTACTTACCAACATATACATGTGGGTAGCGCAGTGGCGATAGACGATGGTTTGATAGTACCGGTCATCAAGTTTGCCGATTCCAAATCTCTTTCTCAGATTGCAGAGGAGTCAAAGGTTTTGGCGGATAAAGCAAGGAATAAGAAACTGCAACCACCTGAGTTCAGTGGTAATACATTTACCGTATCCAACTTGGGTATGATGGATATAGATGAATTTACAGCCATTATCAACCCTCCTGACAGTTGTATACTGGCAGTAGGTAAGATAGCAGCAACACCTGTTGTGGAGAATGGGCAAGTGGTGGTTCGTCAGTTGATGAAGATCACTCTAAGCTGTGACCATAGAGTGGTGGACGGAGCAGTCGGTTCTCGTTTCTTACAAACGCTCAAAGCTCATTTGGAAAATCCCGTTACCATGTTGGTGTAACGATTTAAACATATTCAAAGTAAAAAGGCAGCCGATAGGCTGCCTTTTTTATGATGTACTGAGACGTTTGCTTATCGCTTGGTAAATGCCGTCGCATGTACGTCATTACCTGAATTCAACTTGATAAAGTAATTACCTGATGCAAGATTCGCAACATTGATATTGCCGGTGTTCAGATTACCTGAAAGAACAATGTTACCGTTCATACCGTAGATGGCATAATTGTAATCTTTTGCATTAGGCATTTCTATGTTAAGAGTGCTTGCCGCCGGGTTGGGGTATAGCTTCACTTTTGCTTGAGAAGCTACATTCTCAACTGATACACCCGCTTCTGTGAAAGTTGATGAGGTTTTTGCCCAAGCATCATTTGTTGCGTTACCGTTACTGTCTACTGCATTAACAGACAAATCCATAACAACATCACCTGCACCTGCAGCAGGGGACATCCAGTCTGTAGTTGCAGTGAAGCTGCTTGCTCCCGGCATAACAGACATGTGTTCGAAAACCGTAAATGAACTTACTGCTTGAAGTTTGGTTGTTGCGCTTGGCATTGGAGTACTGAAAGTACCTGCTTGTACAGTACCTGCACTGCTTGATGAACGTAGCATAAAGCCCCAACCTTTGGCTGCGGCGTTTGTACCCATAACTTCCACAGTGTAAAGTGTTGCAGGCTTGTATTTGCCATCTGTAACAGGAGTACTTGTGGCTTTCTCGATCAATCTTATCGAAGCCATAGTGGCCGTACTGGCAGTGCCATGACAACCGATACCGTTATCACAACCCAAAACAGCAGTTGCATGACCGTTTACGGATGCACCTCCGATGTTACTGGAAAGTGATAGGTAAAGAAAACCTAATGTAATAGAAAATAGTAAGAAATTTTTTTTCATACGTTTACCTTTTTGATGTTAGTACAATAAAGATATTGATTTTTTTATATAAAATCTTCAGAGTTATACATTAAAAATAGATTACACGAATTAATACTCAATATTGATAATCAAGATATTGTAGCATTGATACAATGCTTTAAAACAAATGAGCAGCCATCCGGCTGCTCATTGACAATATTATTGATGATTTACTTATTGCTTCGTAAACGCTGTTGTTATTGTTTCAGAACCGGAAGATAAGTTAATGAAGTAGTTTCCTGATGTCAGTTGAGAAACGTTGATATTGCCGTTGGCAATACTACCTGAAAGTAATGTATTACCCGTCATGCCATAGATCGTGTAGTTATAATCTGTAGCATTTGGCAGATCTATGTTAAGCGTTGTAGTAGCAGGGTTTGGATACACAGTTACCTTCGTTCTTGCCACAATATTCTCTACAGAAACCGGAGCTTCTACAAAAGTCTCAATTGTTCTCCCCCATTCATCACCAACTGAATTACCGTTGTTATTAACGGCATTTACACTAAGGTGCATTGTTACATTACCTGTACCCGCTGCTGGAGACATCCAATCAACTGTAGCTGTAAAACTGCCGCTGGCATCAGGGATTACTTGCTTATGTTCAAAAATGGTATAAGGGCTGAGTGCTTGAAGCTTTGTTTCAGTAGGCTTTGGGTTTGAGAATGTGCCCGCTTGTGTGGAACCACCACCACTTGAGGAACGTAGCATAAAGCCCCACCCCATGGCGCCGCCGAACCGGCCAAATACTTCTACAGTGTATAATTTACCTGGTTTGTACTCGCCGTTTGTGACTTGTGTCCCAGAAGATTTTTCAATTAACTTTATTGACGTGATAATTCCTCTGCTTGCCTGACCATGACATCCGGTACCGTTATCACATCCTACTTCAGCTGTTGCATGACCTGTCAATGAAGCTCCGTTGATCTTACTTGACAGAGATACATAAAGGAAACCTAATGTAAGTGTAAGTAGTAAGTAGTTTTTTTTCATATCCGTTTGTTTAAGAAGTTTTTACGTTTGCAATAAATATATGGGGTTATTTACTCAAATATAATGCATTGTGATTTAAAGGTAAATCAATAGTGTGTTCAAAATGTTATAAATATTAGGGGATTAATTATAGATTTTCTGAACAGAGGCCTGTAATTCCTTTGGTGTCATTCCTGTTTTAGACTTGATAAATGCATTGAAGTTGCCTTGTGTATCGAAATTCAGTTCAAAGGCTATTTCCTTAAGAGTCAGTTCGTTAAGTAGCATAAGTCGCCTTGTTTCAAGTATCAGCTCTTCATGTATGAGTTCAAGTGCGGTTTTGCCGAGTAGTTGTTTGCTTACTTCATTCAGCTTGTCGGGTGTGCAATGCATTTTTTCTGCATGTTCAGCCACTTTATGCAGTGTATATATGTTGTCCGAAATGCTGTGTATGTATTCTGTCAGTAATGCCTGAGCTTTGGTATTCAATACTTTCTGCTCTTGCTGTTCAATTAGGGTGATAAGTATTATCTGTAAGTAACTGAAGGCTTTATGTCTGTCCATGTTACTGATAACAGAGCTTTTGTCGAATATTTTTGAGATGTGTTTAGTTAATTCAAGCAGGTGATCGAATTCATCTTGTTTTGGTTTCAGATAAGTTGATTTGGTGTAGAAACTGTAATGCTTGAGGGGATGTATATATTCAAATATATCTTTCCTGAATTGTATGAGCATGCCATCGGCATCGTTTCGTTGCATTAAATGCGTTTGCCCGGGATAGATGATAAACACATCACTTGGGGCCATTGGGTACACATCAAAGTCTATTATCTGAGAACCTTCACCCTCGTTTACCAAGATTATTTCAAAATAGTCGTGTCTATGGAGCTGCTTATGGTTGTATGGGTTTTTATAATTCAAAGACTCTATGGTAAGCATACGCATAGGGTCGGGCAGCTCTACATAGTTTGCTTTGCTATCTGTAATCACTGTATACTATTTCCCAAGTTTTATGGATGAGCTTGAGCTTCGCACCTTGCCTGTTTCGTCTATTTTGATGGTGGATTGGCTTTTGACTCCATTTCCTAAATTTTGATTGTATTGGTTGGTCTGTATGGTGTTTGTCGGAGCTGTATTGAAGTTGAAATTGCCTGTGTTGTTCTGTTGATTGCTTTGAGGGCTTGTGGTCGTAGATACCCCACTGCCTGAGTTTGAGCCAAGATTGGCCTTATATCTGTCGCTCAATTCATCTTCTTGAATAATGATTGGAGCGGTGTTGTTCTTGCTTTCCTTCAGAAGTTCAGCATTGCTCTTCTTTATTGCAGACATTGGAGATGTCTCCACAGGTTCTTTGGAAAGGTCGATTTTATCTTGTGCCGATGCTCCAATGTAGAGCATGCAGGCTATGGCGGTGAATATTGTTTTCATATGATTGCTTTACAGCAAGTTACTGAAAATAAAAAAAACAGCCGCACGAAGTGCGGCTGTCAGTCTATAAGTAAGATGTTACTGTCAGTTTACAGAGGCTGTTATTTTGAACTCAAAAACTCGTTGATCTTGTCTTTGTGTACAATAGCTTCTTTGAAAGAGTAGGCACCGGTTTTAGGACTGCGTACAGTTTTTACCACTTTAGTAAAGTTTTTAGCGTCAGCACCGCCTTTACCTTCTTTCTTGATTGCCGTTTTTGCAGCTTTTGCCATGATAAATGATATTTAAAAAATTACTTGATTTCCTTGTGTACGGTAACCTTGTTAAGTATAGGATTATACTTTTTCAGTTCGATACGCTCAGGAGTATTTTTTTTGTTTTTGGTAGTAATGTAGCGGCTGGTTCCGGGCTTGCCTGAATCCTTATGCTCTGTACATTCCAATATCACCTGTACGCGGTTTCCTTTCTTCGCCATTTTATATGGTGTTTATACTGATGTTATTATTATTAGATTTTTTCTCCAGCTGCACGCAATTCTTTCACCACAGGGTACAATCCTTTTTTATTGATGGTGCGGATCGCATCCGTGCTCAATTTCAATGTAATCCAACGATCTTCCTCAACTAGGAAAAAACGCTTTTTCTGTAGGTTAGGCAGAAAACGACGCTTAGCTTTCTTGTTGGAGAAAGATACTTTGTGACCGGTCATTGGTTTTTTGCCTGTTACCTGACAAACACGTGCCATACTTTTAAATTTTAGGACTGCAAAGGTCTTTTTTTTTTGTGTAATCACAAAATAATTTGTCAAAAAAATTATGTCAGGCCAAATGTGGCAATACCAAGTCGTTCAAACTATTGACACCTGGTATGTTTTCGCTCACAAATCCCTCTCCGTAAGCCACTCCTATGCGTTTGCCCAACAGCATCGCTCTGGCCTCTATTTGCTTCAAAAATCCATCTGTTGCTATATATGTTACAGGCTCAATGGAGTTGGGGTCGTGAAACTGACTTTTGTAGGCCTGTACAGCTTCCATTTTCTTTGAAAACGAGTTGGTTATATCCACTATGAAACTTGGGTCTATAAACCTGTCCTGTATCATATGAAATACTCTTTTGGGGCGCCATGCCTTTTGATCTGCTCCATCGAGCGATGTTTCCACCTTCCTCAATCCCGCCAAAAAGCAACTGTCAGCAATCAATTTGCCCGCTCTACCATGGTCGGGGTGGCGGTCTTTCAGAGCATTGGCTATCACTATATCAGGTTGATACTTACGTATATACGTAATAAGTTTCAGTTGATGTTCTTGGTCGTTTCGGAAAAATCCATCAGCCATTCCTGCATTTTCTCTCACATGTACACCCATGATGGCGGCCGCATCTTGTGCCTCTTGGAGTCTGAGTTCGGGAGTACCGCGAGTACCAAGCTCTCCTTGTGTCAGGTCCAATATGCCTACTTTTTGGCCCAGTGACACATGTTTGATGAGCGTTCCGGCACAACTTAGCTCTATATCGTCGGGATGTACGCCGATGGCGAGTATGTCAAGTTTTTGCATGACTGCGAAAATAAGCACAAAACCGTAGAAAGGTGATGTTATGACTTGCGTTTTGAAGCGTGCAACCTCGATTGTTGCAGTTTGTACTCAAACTCGTACCGATACGTGGACTCCAGTTCGCGAACTATTTCCTCCATATCACTGTCTTCTCCGTCGCCGTCGTAGTCGGCTTTAAGGTTGTGGCTGAACAAAACTGCTATAGATTGGAATACGGCTGCGGAAAAGCCTCCTTTGAGTTCTTTGATGATATGATAGCAGCTTTTGCCTGTTTGTCGGTCTATCAATTTTACCAATACATGCCCCTGAGTAATGGTCATATCCTCAATTTCACCCTTGAAACGCCTTTTCAACTCCTTTTCAATTCCCTTTAGGTAGTCTCTTCTTACAGACTTGTCGTCTCCGATGGCTATCAGGTTGGAGTCCACATCTTTAAGCACATCCGCTGCTATCACAGCATATGGGTATACTTTATAAATGTTGTGCCTCAGCCTGTTGTATTTGGCCCTTTTTCGAGCCCATTTGCGTGGCAGCTTGTCTTTGATGGTCACATTTTCCATATACACCATCGGGAATGTATCAGGGGCAACAACATAAACACCCAAAAGCAGGGTATCGTTAATACCGTCTTGGGCATAGCCTGCTTTGCTGTTTGATAGGGCAGGTATGATGAGTAAAAAAACATATGTCAAAAGTCTGCGTGACATGCTATGTAAAGCTCCTTATTTTTAAATAATATGAGAAATAATCGTGCAATATTTTGACAAAAAAGAGTTAAAATATATTAACGGCTTTTGTGGCTTACAATTGTCGTTGATATTGTGTTATTTTGCTGTACAGTATTAAATTAAGTGTATGAAAAAGCTATTGTTTCCGGCTATTGCCATTGTGTTGCTCGCTTCATGTCAGGGAAATTCAGCCCCTACAATGTCCGTGCATGATATAAACTTCAAAGTGGACTCCATTATTGCTGAAAAGCAAGAAGGGCTTATAAAAGAGGCCAATGAAGACCTGGACAGAAGAATGGCTATTGAAGTTAAGCCTAAGGCTGACTCTATTGTAGCGGCTCAAACAGGTAAATAGTCTGAAAATCAAATTATTATAGCGGCATGTTGCCGAATGATAACCGTCCCATACTGTTTTTTGACGGGGTGTGTAACCTCTGCAACGGTGTAGTACGGTTTATTGTTCGAAATGACAAACATGCTGCTTTTCGTTTTGCCTCATTACAGTCCGCTTCTGGTAAGGAGCTTGAAAGCCGTTTGAAGCCTGAAATGGACAAACTTCCCGACAGTCTTGTCTTGTCTTACAAAGGGAAAATATATTTCAGGTCGGATGCTGCTTTGAAAACAGCTTTGCTGCTAGGTGGAAGATGGAAGTTATTATCGGCAGGTTACATCTTTCCGAAGTTTGTGCGCGATGCGGTATATGAACTCATAGCTCGAAATCGTTACAAATGGTTTGGCAGAAGAGATGAATGCATGGTTCCGAATGAAGAATTGGCTACCCGCTTTTTAGATTGAACCAAAGCTGAAAAAATTAATAAGATCGCATGAAACGTTTTGGCCTTATTATTCTTCTTGTTGTTTGCTCTTTGGCATCCCTCGTTGTTCATGCACAGGATGTCAAGTATACCAAGTACGATGATTTTGATTTTCGTTCGGGAGAATTTTCCGTTGTAGGTAAGGTAGGAGAGCGATTGTATGTCTACCGCGGCTCGTCAGAAGGATATTATTTGGATGCTTATGATGACGGTATGGAGCGTATAGCCACGGTTATATTGGATTTTTTGCCAAGACGGGTATATGGTCTGAAGTTCGTTACATATGCTGATAGGCTTATCGTATTGCATCAAGTGAGTGAGGGAAGTACCGTAACCGTATTTGCTTCCGTGTTGGATGCCACAGGCAGGATATTGAAAGGCCCTGTTCGTATCGATGAGATAAAGTCATCATCTTTAGGAGGTCGTTCAGGATTGTATAATTATGCAATTGCCGAGGACAAGAATACCTTATGCATCTATGGAGCAGGCTCAAGAAGTAAAAATTTGCAATTGCGTACCATATGGTTGGATACTACTTTGAGTATTGTGGGTAGTGCCAATACAGATTTTGAGTCTGATAGCGAACCCTACTTCGGAGAGGGATTGATAAACAATGATGGAGCCTTCTTTCTTCCGGTGTATACTATAACAGGTGCCAAGCAATATGCGGATAATGTTTGGCTGTTATCTCAATCTAAAGGTGAGGCCCTGTTGAAAAGTGCAGCATTGCCAATGAACCAGCTGTTTGCCGCAGGTACTTACATGAAGTTGGACAAAGCAGGTGGCAAGATATACATAGGCGGTTTTTATTCGGATAAGAGGAGCGGCCATTGCGAAGGTGTTATGTATGCTTATTATGATGTTGCCACAAACGATTTCCCTTCATTCAAAACCATTCCTTTCTCTGTAAATCTAAGAACAGCGACCGGTGAGCGTAACAAGAAAAGGGCTTTTGACGATTACAAAGTGCATCACTTGATTGTGAAGAATGATGGTGGGTTTGTACTGATGGCAGAGGATAGTTACATCACCACAAGGAACAGTTCCACACAAGGCTTTGGTTATTATTCTTGGTATTATCCAACAATGTCGGCATCGGTACGAGAGTACAATTATGGTGATATATTTATCGCTTCATACAACGGTACGGGCGAAATGGATTGGTCATACTTTGTTCGCAAGTATCAGTATTCGCAAGAAGATGGAGGATTGTTCTCCTCTTATGCATTGGTGAACACCGGAGGGTCGCTTGGATTATTGTTCAACGACTTTAATATGTCTCGTTCCAAGATGCAGCTTGCCAGTGTGGATGCGGATGGCCATGTAAACTTAAGGGCGCTAACAGGTTTTAACCTTGAAGATCCTGATTGGTTGCCTCGTTCGGGTAAGCAAGTTTCTTCGGTAGAGTTCGTTGCACCATGTTTGAAAAGAAACAGAATCTGCTTCGCTAAAATCGTATTTTAGAGCAAAACCTGCATTTTGGTAGCATTAGTCAGGAATAACAATCCGTTTACTGTACTTGTATTGTTCATCTATGCTTTGGTGATCAACTATGGCGCGTTGTTCAACCCTCAGCTTCCCGAGCTTGTGGATGGTGCTTTCCTTTACAATATCATTGTAAACTTCTTTACCATCGTATTTTTCAAAAGTGCATTTGCATTCACATTCATATCGGTGATAATGGTCGTGCTGCAAGGTCTTTTTCTTAATAGTATTGCCAATAACAACAGAATTTACAACCGTCCATCATATACGGTTACGTTCGCGTATATATCTCTTTGTGCCTTGTATACCCCATTTGTACAGTTCAGTCAGCCGATGCTTGCAAACTGGGCTGTCATATTCGTCATAAGGGCGTTTTTTCACTTGCCACATGCCAATAAGCCAAGGAAGATTATATACAACACAGGTTTTATCGTAGGTATGGCAGCGCTGTTGCATTTCCCGTTCGTAATAATAGCCGCATTGCTGATAATAGCAGTGGTCACATTAAGGCCGTTGAACCCAGGTGAGTTGATGGTTGCTATATTGGGTATACTCACTCCCATATACTTTGCTGCGGGAATGCTCTTTTTGTTCGATGTGTTGTTCTGGATGAGAGGGTGGGTGTCTCTGGGTATAAATCTACCAAGGAGTATGGCATCACCGGTATATTTCATCGGTGCGCTCTCAGGTGTCATTATACTGTTTGCTATGGGTGTATATGTATTACAACATGCCGTGAATAGGCTGAACGTTTATACCAGAAGAGGATGGACGGCAATATATATAGCTTTGTTTGTATTGGTGTTGGTGGCATTGTTTACACCTTTTGATGTGAAAGCCGCGTGGCTGATATTGATGCCCTCATTGGCTTTGATAGTAGGCAACATATATTACCATGAAAAGAACAAAGCATTTAGTAATTTTGCATTTTATTTTACGTTGGCGTTGGTCATATTTTGTAAAATGACAGGCGTTTAAAAATACATTCACTACCAAATGAAATTCGGAATAGTTGTTTTCCCGGGATCCAATTGCGACAGAGACATGATGCACGCTCTTCAGGACGACCTGAAGCAAGAAGTGGTTATGCTTTGGCACAAAGACAAAGATTTGAGTGCATTTACTACTGATGACTGTATCGTATTGCCGGGTGGCTTTTCTTACGGAGATTACCTTCGTTGTGGTGCCATTGCTCGTTTCAGCCCTATTATGGAGTCTGTGATTGAGTTTGCAAATAAAGGTGGTAAAGTACTTGGCGTTTGTAATGGATTTCAAGTATTGTGCGAGTCAGGATTGTTGCCGGGTGCTTTGTTGCTCAACAACCATCAGAAGTTTGTTTGTAAGAATATCTTCATGAAATCGTCTAATACAGGCAACCGTATAGGTGATGCCGCAGGCGAGAAAGTATTGAAAATTCCTGTAGCTCATGGTGAGGGACGCTATTATGCAGATGATGCCACCATCAAAGAGCTGGAAAACAACGGCCAGGTATTGTTCAGGTATTGCGATGAGAACGGTAACAATGTGACGGGAGCTAATCCTAACGGTGCTGTAAATGATATAGCGGGTATATGCAATGCCGGTAAGAACGTGTTTGGCATGATGCCTCACCCCGAAAGAGCTTGCAGTGAGCCTCTTGGCAATATTGACGGTAGGCTGATACTGGCTGCGCTGACAAATGCCAACTAATATTATTTAATATATATTTATGAATTGGCTTTGGCATTGACTAAAGTTTTCATAAAACGGAATTTGGAGACTAACCTTTCGTGAAAACACTGTTTCTTTAATTACGATCAAGTAGAAATAATAATGAACAGATTTTTGAAGCTTCTTCCTTTGGCATTGGTGACGGTGTTTTTGTCTCTTGGGGCCAAGGCACAAATGTTGGAAGATCCCACTGAGTGGACGGTTACTGCAAAGCAGGTAGAGGGGAACAAATACGATATTGTATTTCACTGTCATGTAAATAACGGTTGGCATGTATACGCACTAGATCCGGGTGGTGATGGCTCTTTCATTCCACCATCATTTACAATAAATGAAAGTCCCGATATAAAACTTGTCGGTGAAGTAAGAGAAGAGGGAGAAGTGATAGATGAGTTCATTGACGATGATATAGGCACTGTACACTACTTCAAAGATGTAGACTTCATACAGACCGTTGAGTTGGCGAAAGAAGACATGAATGTAGCCGGTGAGTATGGCTACATGACTTGTAACGACGAAACCTGTCTACCTCCCAAATATGTGGAATTCTCTGTACAGATAGGCAAGGGTGGAGCTTCCGGCGAAAAAAAAAATGATGAAGCCGTAGCCTCAGAAGTCGGTAAAAAAGACGGAGAAGGCAAATCTCTATTGGTAATATTCTTATTGGCGTTTGTGGGTGGTATACTCGCTGTATTGACGCCATGTGTATTCTCTATGATCCCCATCACTGTGAGCTTCTTTACAAAAAGAAGTGCTACAAGGGCGGAAGGTATCAAGAATGCCCTTTGGTACTCCGCATCCATCATCATCATATTTACCGTTTTGGGTGTGGCCATATCCGCCATATTCGGTGCAGATGCACTGAATGTGTTGTCAACCCACTGGATACCCAATATGATATTCTTTATCATATTCATCATCTTCGGTATCTCATTCCTTGGTGCTTTCGAACTGACGCTTCCATCTTCTTGGATGAGTAAGACCGATGCCAAGGCCAATACAAAGAGCTTGAGCGGTATCTTCTTCATGGCATTGACACTTGTTATTGTGTCCTTCTCATGCACAGGTCCGATAATTGGGCCATTGATAGTGGGTGCTGCAATGGGCGGTTTCCAAGGACCGATACTGGGTATGTTGGGCTTCTCAATAGGTCTTGCATTACCATTTGCACTATTCGCGATATTCCCGGGTATGCTCAACAACTTGGCTAAGTCAGGTGGTTGGTTGAACCAAGTGAAAGTGACTCTTGGTTTCATAGAGTTGATGTTGGCATTGAAGTTCTTATCAAATGCAGACTTGCAACAAGGATGGCGTTTGTTGGACAGAGAGATATTCATTGCCATATGGATAGTGTTGGCTGTAATGTTGGGTGTTTACCTATTGGGTAAGTTGAAGCTCGGCCATGACGATGCCAATGCCAAAAACCTATACGGACAAGAGTATGTCTCGATATTCAAGCTGTTTTTATCAATAGTCTGTTTCTCATTTGCCGTGTATATGCTACCGGGTATGTGGGGTGCTCCGCTTAAAGGTTTGAGTGCATTTGTTCCTCCGATGGGTACGCAAGACTTTGTGATAGGCCAAGGTGGTGGAGCAGGAGGTGGACATATGTCTGCTTCGGGTGAAGGCCCTGAGCGTTATGTGTCAGAGATGAAGATATACGAGCCTGAAGCTGCGGTTAAGTATGGTTTGATTACTTACTATGATTATAACGAGGCGCTTGAAGCGTCTCACAGAGAGGGTAAGCCTATCATGCTTGACTTTACAGGTATCAACTGTATCAACTGTCGTAAGATGGAAGGACAGGTATGGTCAGACCCGAATGTGATGAAACGCATGAAGGACGACTTTATAGTAGCCTCTCTGTACTGCGATGCACAGAACGTGAAGATACCGGCTGACGAACAGTATGATTCTGAATATTTGAAAAAGAAAGTGACCACACTTGGACAAAGAAACTCAGACCTTCAAGCATCCAAGTATGGTTCAAACGCACAGCCATTCTACTTCTTTATAGACGAGGATGAAAATAAGCTCATAGAAGGTGGATATGGTTACGATCCCGATGTTCAGGCATTTATCGACCATTTGGATAAAGTAAAAGAGAACTACAACAACAGATAAAATAAAAGCCCCTCAATGAGGGGCTTTCTTATTAGTATGGGTAATGTATTATTGTAAATTAGTATGGGTAATGTATTATTGTAAATATGAGTTGTACATCCATACGAGCTTTTCTTGCTCACGTATGTAATCACTCATTGTAGAGTTGGTACCCTCGTCATTTGCCTCACCCGACATTTCCAACAGTTCACGTTGTTGCTCCAACAGCACCTGAAAGTCTGATACTATGTGCTGCATACAAGTCTTACTATCAGAGATGTTGGTATGCTCTTTTATCTGTGAGTTTTTCAAGAATGCCGTGTAAGAGTGGTGCGGTGTTTCTCCAAGCGTTACGATACGCTCTGCTATCTCGTCTATCTTTAGAATGATGTCGTTGTACAACTCTTCGAACTTGATATGCAGTTCAAAAAACTTTTCGCCCTTGATATTCCAGTGGAAACCGCGAATGTTCATGTAAAACACTTGGTAGTTGGCCAATAGTGTGTTCAGCCCGTTTGCCAACCTTTTGGCTTTGGCCGCATCCAATCCTATCTGATTTTTCTTTACGCTTGTCTTTGTTTTAGTCTTTGCCATTTTATTCGTTTTTATCTTCAACAAAATAACATAGAAAATACCATTTTGTTCATCGCTATTGCCAATCCTGCATTAAGTATTTATTATATGTGACCGATGTTACACAACAATAAAAAAAGGCTGCCCGATAGGACAGCCCTTGTGTTTGATTATGGTTAGTTCAGTACTAATTCACTGCGTTTTGCACAAGCTCTGCCGCTTCGCTCAGAAGGATGGCAGACTGTACTTTAAGACCTGAGTTATCTATCAGTTCTTTTGCCTGCTCAGCATTTGTTCCTTGCAGACGAACGATGATAGGTATCTCGATGTTACCCATGTTCTTATATGCTTCCACAACACCTGCGGCAACACGGTCGCAACGAACGATACCGCCGAATATGTTGATGAGGATAGCCTTTACGTTAGGGTCTTTCATGATGATGCGGAAACCTGCTTCAACAGTCTCTGCGTTTGCAGTACCACCAACATCAAGGAAGTTTGCAGGCTCACCACCCGCAAGCTTGATCATATCCATGGTAGCCATTGCAAGGCCTGCACCGTTCACCATACAGCCCACGTTACCGTCCAGCTTCACATAGTTCAGGTTGTATTCACCTGCTTCCACTTCCGTTGGGTCTTCTTCTGACTTATCGCGCATGTTGGCGATGTCATTGTGACGCATCAGTGCGTTATCATCAAGGCTCAACTTACAGTCTACAGCCACTATCTTATCGTCAGATGTTTTGAACAATGGGTTGATCTCCAACATTGCACAGTCGATACCTACATAAGCGTTGTACAAGTTGGTTACGAACTTTACCATGCTCTTCATGGCATCGCCGCTAAGGCCAAGGTTGAAGGCTATTTTCCTCGCTTGGAAACCCTGTAATGGCATATTAGGCTCCACCCACTCTTTGAATATCTTTTCAGGTGTGTTGTGTGCCACATCTTCTATGTCCATACCACCTTCGGTGCTGTACATGATCACGTTTTGCTTCTTAGCACGGTCCATCAATACAGACAAGTAAAACTCCTTACGGTCGCTTGGGCCATCGTAGTACATGTCTTGCGCTACCAACAGCTTGTTCACAACCTTGCCTGCTTCACCTGTTTGGATGGTCACCAATGTATTTCCAAGAATGTTCTTAGCCACGCGTTCCACATCTTCCGCACTCTTCACCACTTCCACACCATGCTGCTCAGGAGCTTCTTTGATGGTACCTTTACCACGGCCACCTGCATGTATCTGTGCCTTTACCACGGCAAACTTGATACCTGTATCGGCGGCTATTTTGTTGTACGCATTTACCGCATCGGCAGCGTTTTCCACCGCTATACCTTCCTGCACGGGCACGTTGTAACGCTTCAGCAATTCCTTGGCTTGATATTCGTGTAAGTTCATTTTATCGTGAAAATTTTGGGCGAAGATAAAAGAAAAAGAGGAGTTATGTCGGTGAAATTTGCATGTATAGTCGTTTGTGGTAATGTGTCGGGTATTCCACTATTCCACCGTTCCACTTTCGGAACGGGGAACGCTCAGAAATACTTTTTGTATTCTACCTCATTGCAAACCCGGCTGTCGGCGAGAACGAGTAAGGAGGTGTTCTTACTGTTCTTGTTCTTAAATAAGAACAGTGAACACTCAGAAATGTGTTTATACATTCCATTTCATGCCATGCCATTTTTGGCATGTGGCATGGTGAAAAATGCGTTTTAATTTACATCAACTGAAACAGGAATGTTAAGTAACTTTCTTTGTTTGAGATATTCTTCATAATTATAAGGACCTAGCAGAGAGTCCTTAGCAACATCAATTATCCAGTAGTTGGTATCGCTACTCAGTAACTTAATATACTTGGGGTTTGTCCTCAGTATACTATCTGCTACTTTCTCTCGTATTTTAAATTCTTCTGTAGTATATATTGCTTGGGTCCAATTAGTATCAATTTTGTTGAGGTTATGTACAATAGCATCTCTATAGTTTTCATATAAAGGTGATTCCTTTGCAACAATAATTTTATCGTTGTAAGTATATTCTTCTACTCGTCCACAAATAGTTTTCTCCCAATCAGATTCATGAGATATATCTATCAAGTCTGTACCTTCAAATCTATAGGTGTATTTACCAGGTAGTTCTTCAACAAGGTCAGAACAACTTGTTAGTATCAATATGAATAATATAGATAGTCTACTTATCATATTTTATTGAGATAGTAAAAATGTCATTAATAGGTGTTAAGTGTAATATACATATGCCATGCCAAAAATGGCATGGCATGAAATGGCATAAATGAAACGTTCCGCGTTCCACTTTCGGAACACGGAACAGTGGAACACCTGAATTGAATGTGCGCTGTGCGAAAACTCACACACAGTTTCACACACTTATGTAGAAATTCAGCTATTAACTGTTCTTATTTAAGAACAAGAACAAAATAGAACAGCCCTTCCCCTCGAAATCATTATTTTTAAAGAGTGAGTATTGAGCAGATACGCATATCGCTATCGCAGTTTGCACCCAATGCTAAATGAGATTATGAAACGATCGATTGTCATTATTATATCAATATTGTTCAATATGCTTTCCTTATATTCTGCATATCTGTATTCTCTAAGAAGTGATATGTTTGCATGGGGTGATACAACACATGATGGGTTATATTTTCTTGCTTATTACATTTATATATTGCCTGCATTGATAATATTATCGATAATTAATGCGGTATTGATAAAGCGGCGCATTATGCGTTTCAGTTATATACTGTATATAGTGTTGATGACTATACCTGCAATTATAAGTATCAAGTCTCAAATGACAATTAATCTCGGTGTTCTTGTTTGTTTGTCAGTTTTTATAGTAAATACTTTAGGTCTTTTCATTATCAAAAATCACGCTAAGAAATAGGAGCTCTAATATTGGTTATTGTTGTGCCGTTGATACTGAAGCTAATACATAGAGTATATAAGTTATTCCCTTCCCCTCGAAATCATTATTTTTAAAGAGTGAGTATTGAACAGATACGCATATCACTGTCGCAGTTTGCACCCATCGACGATGAGGCTTGGGAGGCACTGTCTGTGCTGTTCGAACCCAAGAGCCTTAAGCGTAACGAGTTCTTTTATCGCGAAGGTGACCGCCCGCACAACGGTAGTATGCTGCTGAGTGGAGTATTACGTGTGTTCTATACTCGGCACGATGGGGTGGAGTACAATAAGAACTTCTTCATACCCGGTATGTCGCCCACACCAATAACGGCATTGGTAACAGGCAAGCCCTGTGCCATCAGCTTTCAGGCATTGACGGATTCTGAGTTGATGACCTTCAACTTTGCCAAGTTTCTGGAGCTGGCAGATAAATACGAAAGCATCGCCAAACTATACACCAAAATACTGGAGCAACTCTGGGTGCAGAAGGAGCTGCAAGAAATACAAATGGTGACCAACGACGCACAAACCAACTACGACCTGTTTCGCCAAAAGTTCCCCGGGTTGGAGCAGCAGATACCTCAATACCACATCGCATCTTACCTCGGCATTACGCCCATACAATTGAGCCGCATCAGGGCAAAGATGTCGCAAGGTAGTTCTTAACATATGTTAATGCTTGGCGCATAACGCCGCCGCACCTTTGCATCATCAACAAACTTAAAAGCAAAGGTTATGAAAGCATTCTTCAATTATCCCGCAGGCATCTACATCGTTGCCACACTTGCCGCACTGGGCATTATGATAGTGATAGACTACATATTGGGCGCAGAGGCGGAACATCTTAACGCATGGGTCATCGTCAACAGATTGGTGGGCAATACCGATACCATTGGCGACAGCTTGGCCATCCGACAGTTTGGACTGCTGGGTGCAACATTGCTCATGTTGGCACTGAACACGGTATTTGGTTTTATCCTAATCAAGCTGCTTACACTCACCATTAAATTCATCCATTGGCTATGACGCAGATAGTATTAAGGCTAGTCGGTTTTGCGGTATTCATCGCACTCATCTTTTTAAAACATCAACTAAAACATCTTTAAATATGAAACTCAACAACAATACCATCCTCATAACAGGAGGCACATCGGGCATAGGGTTGGCAATGGCCAAAAGGTTTATATCTCTGCATAACAAAGTGATAATAGCGGCACGCAGTACAGACAAGCTGAAGGCGGTAAAAGAACTGCTGCCACAGGTGGAGACCATACAGTGCGACCTGAGTAAACCTGCCGATATAGACAAGCTGGTGCATACCGTAGAACAGGAGTACCCCAAGCTGAATGTGCTGATAAACAATGCGGGGGTGCAGTACAACTACCACTTTCTTACAGAGGCGGACATACATACCAAGGCCATACACGAGATAGACATCAACCTGACTGCCCCCATCAGGCTGACGGCACACCTGCTGCCCCTGTTGGAGCAGAATGGAGATGCGGCCATCGTAAACGTATCATCATCGTTGGGGATGGTACCCAAGGCCAATGCACCGGTATACTGCGGTACCAAGGCGGGCATACACATCTTCAGCAAGGCGCTGCGCTATCAGTTGAAAGACACCAAGGTGTTTGAGGTGGTACCTGCACTGGTGGATACAGCCATGACACAGGGTAGGGGAAAAGGAAAAATCACCCCCGACCAACTGGTGGATGAATTCGTAAGAGGGTTTGAGCGCGACAAGTACGAGATAAACATCGGTAAGGTAAAAATACTTAGGCTACTACAACGCATCGCACCCGCTTTGGCTGATAGGATCATCAGCGGTAAGGATTAAAACAAAGTACCGCCTTTATCGCGGCATAATGATTTGATAAGGGTGCTTATGAACTTGCGTTTCCCTAATAATAGGGAAGGAGTTACTCCCCTCCTGTTTTTAGGAGGGGTGCCCGTAGGGCGGGGAGGTTACTAAAACAAAGTACCTGAACGTTCATCGTACAGCTTAGGTGGGGTAAGGTTTGTACCACACTCCGCATTGAGCTTATCCATTAAGTACTTTATCAGTTCGGGTGAATGTAGCTCCTCATGTTGGTGCATGAAGAAATAGCAAGTTTTGAGTCCTTTGCTCATCCAGTCTTTTATACGAGCCACCCAATCATCGATGCGCTCATAATCCGTTCGGTGTAGGGAGTTGCCCACAAAGCGTATAAAACACTCGTTGGTGCTCAGGTGCATATGCACACAGTCTCTACGGCCCGATGCATCGGTGATGATGGTGCCTCGCCCCTGTGCTTTCAGCAGCTCGTACAGCTCCTTATGATAGCAATCCTCCTTATACCAGTCGGGGTGGCGCAGCTCCACAAACATCTGCACATCGTCGGGGAATGTTTCTATGAACTCATACAGGTTGTCTTTTTGCTTGGGCGACAGTTGTGGGTGCGGCATCAGGAATATAGGTCCCAGGTTGTCTCCAAACTCCACCATTGCCTCCAGAAACTTGCCCGTCTCAAAGCCCACGTTCTTCAGCCGCTTCAGGTGGGTGATGCTCTGTGTGAACTTGGGGCAGAACTTAAATCCCTCGGGAACTTTGCTCTTCCACTTCCATACATCACTGGGGAAGGGCATGCGGTAAAACACCGAGTTGAATTCTATGCAGTTGAAGATATGTGCGTAATGCTCCAGAAAGTCGCGCTCTTTGGTCTTTGGCGGATATAGCTTGCCCACCCAATCTTTTCGTCCCCACTTGGCACAGCCTATGTAAAACTTTGTGGGCTCGTCTAAGGGTTGCAACACTTGTTTGTTCACCTCGGGGTCGGGCGGTAGGGCGAAGTCTATTTTGTTCAATTCCTCGTCGGATACTTTGCCGAATTCCATTTGTTAAAGTTATTACATCTGACAATACTGTGATGCTCGATTTGCCCTTTGATGCGTTATAAAGGTATGGGCATGCGCACAACATACAGATCATTACTGGTGGTAGCACTTGTGTTATCAATCAGTAGTGTGCGTGCCCAATTTTTATCTCCCGTACAGCAAAAGGTCAACACCTTCGAGACGGGTATGTTCAAAGAGCTGGGCTACCAAAGCTCGTTTCTCAATACATTCAGTGTTGGTAGAGAGTATAGATTGCGTACTTGGTGGGCAGGTGGTGCCGAAGTGTTTTTGTACAAATACAATCAGAAGGAGTACAGCAGCTTGGGTGCCAGCATCAGGCCCGTATCAAGGATATACTTTTACAGTGCCAAAAAGTTTGAGCTATTCGGAGAAACCAAGGGTGGGGTGATATTCATGTTTCCGCAAAACACCTATCGCTCCATCAACTTTACGTTCGAGGCCAATTTGGGTGCGGATATCTATCTGTTCAAAAACGATGCGCTGCGTATCAGTAGCGGATACAATCACTTCTCCAACGGCAAAAGAACGGGCGATGCCATTAACCCGCCTTGGGATGGCATTGGCATAAGTTTAGCATTTGTGAAAACGATACTTTAGGGTTTTTAGGTATATTTATGTAAACACCTTTCTTATGGAAATATTACTATCTACTTGGACCATCTCAGGCGACCTCATGTATATATGGGGCGGTTGTATCGCAATGATATTCGTCGTACTCGGTATCGACTATTTGTACAACTTCTTGGCGCGTACCGCACGCCGACTGTGGCATAGGTTTTGGAATCCCGACACTACTGCATAGTGCGCAGCAGCTCGTCTATTCTTGCCTTTAGTTTGGGGTCGTTCTCGTAAGCGATGGTTATATCGTTGAACTCCACCAGTCCCAAACCTTCTCTGCGTATCACAATTTTCATTTTGGAGGCAAACTCTTCTTGCAGTGCAAACACCTTGGTGCTAGCCGCTTTGAATAGCTTGGCTTCGCTCTTGGGAGCATTGCCGTAAGTGGTGTCTCCAATCTTCAATGCACCGAACATCTCGTTGAAGCGCATGGTGCTCAACCCCGACTCTTTTATCACCTTGGTGATAGCGTCTTTGGTTTTCACCTGCTCGTTGCCCATGGCTACGTTCACCTTCACAAAGCTGCGCAATGTTTCGTCAGTGTAGTTTTTGGTTGCGGGTAGTGGTTTGCTGTAGTCGGGTAGGCTGTTTTGTGCCTGTGCTACTATTGTGGTCAGCATAAGGCATGCAGCTACCGCCAAAGTCATTCTCTTGATATATCTAAGTGTATTGCTCATTTCTGTATATGATTCCTTTTTTCAGGATGCCAAACTTAATACAATTTGCAACCAGGGCAAAATTGTGCTTGTGTGACATAAGACACCCTTAAATGATTATTTGTTTGGTAAATTCGCACCCAATAAAAAGTTAATTATGGATATCATCATTCAATCGAAAGGATTTACCGCAGGTGCGGAACTGGAAGGCTTTATTTCCGAGAAGCTGCAAAAGCTGGATAAAATGAGCGACAATATCATCCGCGCTCGAGTTACACTACACGAAGGACAAGAGTCTGTAGACAACAAACATTGCGATATCAGGTTGGAAGTACCCGGTAACGATCATTTGGTAAGTAAGAGTGGAGGTGCCTACGAAGCTGCTGCTTTGGCTGCTGTGGATACGCTTCAAGATATATTGCGTAGAGCTAAGGACAAGTAATGCTTGGCTCTTACGCTATGTGTAAGAAAATCACACTATCGCTGATGATAGTGTACTTTGGGGAGTGGTTCAAGAAAATAAGGGGCTGATTATGCGCCTACACCAAACTGCTCCAGTACTATGTCTGTTTTGCCTGCTGCACCTACTTTGGCTGATATTAGGATGAAGTGGTCGGCAATCTTCTTACAATAGTTGTTAATATGCGTTTCGATAAGCGTTTTCTGCGCATCGGTTGCTTTGCCTGTGGCCACCTTGCTCAACGCGTCGCTCTCTTGTGCATTGTCTGCAACCAATTGTACTTGTAAGTGCACTCTGTTCAATCCTGTTAAGTGCTTATTTAGTTCGGTTGTCTGCATATATCAAGACGATTTTGATATAAATTTAATTTTTATTCTTAAAAAGTGCAAGGGGTTTATAGGGTGATTTTCAACTTGTTTTATATATGTGGATAACATCTTAATAGAGTTATTTTAGAGATTCTTAATGTGTTTTGATAATATCTTATGCAGCATCGTTACCGATATGCCGTATCAATCTTCGCTTGGCAATGGGCAACATCGTTTCATCTACGGGATACACTAACGGCGACTCCATGAGATACACTGCGGGGTTGGGTAGCTCCTTTATGGTCCTAATGATGTTCACCTTCAGCTGCTCGTATGTGGTGGATATTGTTTTCTGCCATGTATTTATATAATTCAAGCTTAGGCTGCGGTATTTCATATTCATATGGGTAAATAGGCTTACGTTGTAGTAATAGACAGGCACATCTGAGGTGCGTCCGAAGTTCAGCATGATATACCCTTCGTTTCGGTACAGCGGTTGTATGCCTATTGGTTCAAAGGTCATTTGTCGCTCTATTTCTTCGTACAGTTCTGTACCATGATCTATACTGCCTTTTATTTGTTGCATAGCATAGCCTGTTATTTCTTCCAGTACTTGCATTACATCGTCATCTGCCAGCATTTCGGTATATACCAGTTTCAATTGTTCCATATCCGCTCCATCCAACTTTTTAGGGAAGCTGTTTTGCAGCAACTCCTTGTTCTTTCTGAAGCTGTCCAGATTGCGATAATGAAATACGATGTCGGAAAGTTGGGGGTACAGTTTGTACTCTTCGAAGTATTTATTCACCTGTTGCAAATAGGCCAGTAGCCTGTATTTTTGCAACTCGAAATCAATATCCCCATCAAGGAACCATGTTTCGCTGAGTGCCATAGCCGTGAATAATTGGTTATCCTAATTTAACGAAAATTCGTCTTTCAATCAACACGGAACTGTTAAAAAGAGTGACTAAAGGTGCTTGGTCTCCATATGTATCGGGTTGCTCAACGATTGAGATACAGGGCGTTTTTCGGCTATTATGTACATCCTCTTTTTCTGCTCTTCATCCAGGTCGCCATAAAGCTTTATGCTCTTTACTATTTTGCTTGTTCTGGTTTGGTTGTCGTAGTCGTACTCAACGGTAACTTCTATCTTTTCCAAGGGCCATTCTTTACGGTCTGCATACATACGCACTGTTATACATACGCAGGATGCCAGTGCCGATGCCAACAATTCTTTTGGGGTGAGTCCTTTGTCTTCGCCTCCTTTTTCTTTTGGCTCGTCTGATATGATTGTGTTCCCAACAGGCGAAGTGATATGTGTTACATAATGTTCTCTGCCCAACGATGCTGTGATTTGTGACATAACCGTGATTATTTTAAGTGTCTAATTTAGCTTTAAATAAGGTTGTTTATCGCATATTTACAAAGCCGACCTACGTTATTCCCTGCATTTTTATTGGTTTAAGTTTTTAGCTTTATGAGAGAAACAGATGTAATGGGCAACCATAGCTTACAACCTGAGGATTGGGTAGATAATTATTCGGATATGCTGTATAGGTATACCGCCATGCGTGTGTCCGACACAGAGGTGGCCAAAGATATTGTGCAGGATACCTTCCTCAGTGCATGGAAAGCAAGAGACGGCTACAAAGGCGATGCTTCGGAAAAGAATTGGCTCTACACCATATGCCGAAACAAGATAATAGACCATTACAGAAAGGCATCTAACAACATTGCAAAGCAGGGTATTGAAGATTACGAAGACCTATTCTTCAACGAGCAAGGGCATTGGAAGCAAGATACAGTACCTACCGACTGGGGAGTGACCTATACAGATACGGTCGAAACCAAGGAGTTTTACAAGATACTGAATGAGTGTAAAGAGAATTTGAAAGAGCTGCAGCAGGCTGTTTTCTCATTGAAGTATTTCGACGATATGAAATCAGAAGATATCTGTAAGCTTTTAGATATAACTCCGTCTAACTACTGGGTGCTGATGCACAGGGCGAAACTTGGGCTCAGAACCTGTATTGAAAAGAATTGGTTCAATAAATAATAACACGACAGTGATAGGAATGATCAGTTGCAAAGAGGCTACCATGCTTACCCTTAAAAAAGAGGAGGGGAAGCTGAGTCTTATAGAGCGCCTCAAGCTCAAATTGCATCTAGGTATGTGTAAATTCTGCACGCTGTTTTCCATCCAAAGCAAGTATCTTTCCGACCATGCCAAGCATATGGATGAACATATTCATTCAGCCAATACCTTACCTGAATCCGACAAAATCGCCATTAACAGGAATTTGATTTAATTGACTGATATTCATTGGTTAGTGAATCTTATTTGAAATGTTTTCCAATGTCTTTTTCCCCAGTTTGGTCATGATATTGTAAGGAACCGGTTTTCCATTCGTCATAAATAACTGTAATGTAACGCCAAGCATTGCAGGTTTACCGAGTTTACTCATATGCCATTCGTAAAACCACAAAAACCATACTTTATGAAAAAGACCATTCTGACTACAGTAGCCGGTGCAGCACTTCTACTGATTTCCTTACAGTCATGTAAAAAAGAGAAAGCAACTACTACAACCACACCTCAACCCAATCCTGAATACATAGCCGACAACAACTCTTTTAAGGGGTTTGAAGGATGGCATCTACACACCACAAAAAACGGTGTAGACCCTGCAAATCTTGGACCTGCTCATGCGGGTGATGACAGTACCTCTGTACGGAAAGTATATTTTGAAGGTGGGCATGGTGTTACCCGCTCGAACAACGGACAGTTTCCCATAGGAACGTTGGTTTCAAAAATCACAACTTGGAACTCAGGTGGTGGAGGCAGTATGATAACCGCCATGGCCAAGCGTGGTAATGGCTTCGATCCAAGTGGTAACGATTGGGAGTATTTTGTACTTAACGCAGATGGCTCAATAGTGGTTGATAATGGTACCACAATGCGAGGTGCAAACATCATGAACAGTGCATGTAAAAACTGCCATGCCAAAGTGAAGAACAACGATTATATTTTCACCAAATAACCGGATACCTATAATACACATATATGGTAACGCTCCTAAATATAGGAGCGTTTTTTTGTGCTCTTTTTGTTCTCTATTATTCATATTACTTTTATGCAGTAAAGACTAATAATATGTTTACAGCTAGGAATATGCAAAGATTATTGGCAACAGTGGTACTTGGGTTGATGACGACAACAATGTACGCTCAGCGAGGTGCTACGGAAATAGGTATAGGTGCAGGTGTCAATATGAACGGTAACCCCGGTGCCAACATGGCTTATACGGGCAATAAGGGTACTGTAAATTACTCCGTATTGCTCAACGGGCTTTACAACGTGCATCCGAATGTAATGGTGGGAATAGAGATAAGAATGTTGGAATTGTCCAGAAAATCGGACTCTGTATATAACACCTACCTCAAAACACAAATAGGTGGTGATGGAAGAAAATTCGTCTACGCCAAACGATTGATAGAAGCCTGTGTTGTAGGTAATGCAAAAGCTGCATTGTACAGAGGCTATGTATATGGAGGTGTGGCTGTAGGCTATGCTATTATCAATCACGACTCAAGGACATTGAGTGCCGTAAAAGAATCGTACAGAGGCCCCGATGGGGGTAAGGGTATGGCATATGGTGTGCAGGTAGGTGGTACATACGGTGTCAACTCCTTTATGGGTATCAATGCAGAGCTGGCGCTAAGAAGGTTTAATCTGAACTACGACGCAGGTGCTCCTGAGGTTCGTCCATATACAAACTTGCATTACGGTATCACCTCTTACTCATTCACGGTAGGTGTCAAGTTCAGAATACTGCCTGCCTATCAGGCGCAGAACGATATACCCTCACTTAGAGGCAAGGGTAGAAGTAGGCACTAATTCACCTGCTGCTTGAACCGCTTACTTACTACGAACCATAGTATCAATCCCGTCAACACCAATACCGTTGATATTATCTCGGCTTGTGTTGGGTGAATAAACCCAAGGTCGTACTTGAAGTTTACACGTATCTTCTCTATAAAGAAACGCTCAAGCCCGTTGAAGATGAGGTATATGCCGAACAGTTGCAGGGGATACTTCAGCTTGGTGCGTAGCTTCCATAGTATGCCAAACAGTATCATACAGGCCGCAAATTCGTACAGCGGAGTAGGGAATACACTTACAGGTAGCACCGCACAGTAGTTTTCTGTACATCCTGATATAGGTATGCCATCGTGGTTTACATTGTGCGCGTAGTTCATACCATATATCCAGTCGGGCAACCAATCGGGAGCAGGAGCATATACATGTGGTATGTTTAAGATGTCTTTGTAGTATGCAGAAACATTGTTCGCCACTTGCTGAAACTCGTTTGCCGCTGCAGCTCTCAGAGAGCCGTCAGGGTTGGTGATATATGCACTGTTGAATATACCCCAGTCGCCATCGCCTGCAAAGTGGCAACCCAAACGTCCAAGACCATAAGCCAAAATCAAACCCGGAGCAACGGCGTCACATAGATGCATGAAAGGTATCTTATGTTTTCTCGCGTATATGTACAAGGATATGGTGGCTACAATAAGCCCGCCGTAGAAAGTAAGTCCTGATGAAGAGAAGAGATTCTCAATTGGGTCTGCAAGGAACTGGTCCCAGGTCTCCAATGCGTTGAATATCTTGGCTCCCGCCATACCCGAAACAGCAGCTATCAGCAGTATTTCCATTACCCTTTGGTGTGGGTGCGTGGCTATCTTTTTGGTTGTAGGTTCAGGTAGCTGCTGCTTTTTCTTTTCAGCATATTTCATGTAGCCAAACAATATGGCGCCGATAAGACCTATTACAAAGTTACCTTGCAACGAGAATATATATCCGAGTGGGTCGGGAGATACTTGCTGCACATTGCCGAACATACCCCCGAGCTTGTAGCCCAACAAGAAGCCTGATAAGATAGACCAAAGCAATTCGTTCATGGTGGCAGGATGCCCCACTTCCATAGTGCTGAATGTTGGTTGTAAAAGGCCTTGTTCTTCTTTGCGTTTCAACTCGCGCGTCAACGTCCAAGCTGCGGCAAGGAATGCCAAAGCCACCAAAAAGCCGAATGTCTTGAATATGCTTAACCATTCGGGCATGTCAGTGCCGAACAGGTTCTCTAAAAAATACTCGAAATCAGGATACATAAATCGGATGTAAATCTAATAAAGTTGCGCTTGTGAATGATATATGGGAGCAACTGTTTAAGAATAGGTTAACGCTATGGCTTATATCTCGGCTATTATCCCCAAAGAATGTTTTATCATATTGTCCACCGCGAGTGGTATGTTCTTGGAGATTGTATTGTCTGCCCTGTTGGCAACGACGGTGCTTATGGACATACATTTGTGCCCCATTATCTTACCCAGTCCATATATGGCTGCGGTTTCCATCTCCATGTTCAATGCCTTCATATTCCTGCTGGAGAAGGTGGATACTGCATCCAGTAGGTTGGGGTAGGCGTTTTGCAAACGTGTGGTCCTGCCTTGTGCTGCATAAAAACCCGGTGCGGTAATGGTAATGCCGTTGGTATATCCTTGAGCAAAATACTTTCGCAATGCAATGGACCCTTCGGCTGCATATGGCTGTACTGCACCTGTAATGCGGGTATGCTGCATGAAGTCGTTAAGTATATAACGTTCTTCTTCGTTTTGCTCAAAGCGATAAAAGTGGAGCATATTGTCCAAACCTATGGCGCAGGACGATGTGATGAGGCTATCAACAGGAAGGTCTTTTTGTAAGGAGCCGCAAGTGCCCATTCTTATGATTGACAGACTGCGTGTTTGAGAGTGGGGTTGCCTTGTGACAAAGTCTATATTGGCTAGTGCATCCAATTCGTTCAACACAATATCGATGTTGTCAGGTCCGATGCCGGTACTCACCACCATTAAGGGTTTGTTGTTCAGTGTTCCTATATGGCTTACAAATTCTCGATGTGCAACTTTGTGTTTTACTTTGTCGAAGTATTTGGAAACCTCTTTCACTCTATCGGGATCGCCAACTGTGATTATCGTATCGGGCAAATGTTCAGGTTTCAGGTCGAGGTGGTAGATGGTTGCTCGCTCTGTTATCATCAAATCCGAAGTGCTTTTAATATGGGGTTGAAAGGGCTCCATATTTTTTCCTTAGTCGTTGTAAAGAAACGATTTTTTGCTACATTTGCAATCCTTAATTGGTCACGTGGCCGAGAGGTTAGGCAGAGGTCTGCAAAACCTTGTACAGCGGTTCGAATCCGCTCGTGACCTCGGAAAGAAGAGCTCTCGAAAGGGAGCTTTTCTTGTTTATACCTGTTCCTGTTATTGACGATTAGTTGTATATTTCTGAAATAACTAATAGGTCATGGGCAAGTATCTTTCTTTTTTGGTTTTCGTATTACTTATGGCTGTAGGTGATGTGTTTGGGGTGGATACGCTTCGTCACTACGACCCCGCAGCAGGCAGTGTTACCGTTGGTGGTGGTTATGAGATGATAATAGCTCGATTTGAACCCCAAGCTCCGGGCTACATCAATAAGTTGTATGTGACTTTAGGTGGAAACAGCACAAGTGGAACTGCCAAGCTGCATTTGTATGGTCATGATGGAGGTACGGCTTTCCCACAGTGGCAAGAAGATCTGATCACACCCATAACACTTACCAAGACTCAATCAGGAGATGAGCAGATAGAGGTGAATCTACCCAATCCTGTATGGGTGGACAATAACCAGTTTTTCGTGGCTATTTCAGACCTGTCAACATTCGTATATCCTACCGCCACCACAGAGGCAACTGTGGCATCATGCAAGTCGTCGAACGGTGGAGATTACTATTATCTCTTCTTCTATAATTCCGCATCATCCAACCCATGGGTATTAGGCAACAGAAAGACGTTGAAGATAGATGTGGTGATGGATTATCCTACCACCACATCGCATAATTATATGAAGGATGTGACCTTGGCAGCGGGTTTACCTGATAACTTATCCAATAAAGATGTGGCTTGGGGAGACTATAACAACGATAATTATCTAGACTTGCTCATAGGACAGAAGCTGTTTAAGAACAATAAAGACGGAACCTTTACGGACGTGACCGACAGCTGCGGTTTGGATACGGCCAAGTACACCATGTTTGCCGACTTCAACAACGATGGTTGGTTGGACATCCTTTCTTTGGGTGACAGTGTACACAATGTGGTTTATTCCAACAATCAGGATGGTACGTTCACCGCCAATCCATTCGGTGTGGCATTCCCAACATTCGGACCATTGAAAGCCATCAGCATTGCAGATGTAAACAAGGATATGTACCCCGACTTCTTTACTGCAAGACTTTGGACAACTTACGGCGTCAGCGATTCGGCCTTCTTGTACTATAACGATGGGTCTTTGGGCTTCACCGAGCAAACCAGCTTATTGTTCCCCAATGGTATCAACGGTAACTGCCGAGGCTCTATATGGACGGATTATGATAACGATGGTGACCTTGACTTGTATGTGGTGAACTATGTGACGCAAACAACACCTCCACGCGACAGGTTGTTCAAAAACAATGGGGATGGAACGTTTACCGATGTGATAGGCAATACCCCTCTGGACAATAATGGCAGCAATGGCAATCCGTTCTATAATATGAGCTCGGGTGTGGACTTTGGAGACTATGACAACGATGGTGATATGGATGTGTTGTTGCCGACACTGGCACACCCACACCATATGAAGCCCTATGATGTAAGGCCAACAACTATTTTCAAAAACTCAGGTGCACCTAATTATACTTTTGTTGACCAAAGAGGCAAGCATAATTTACAATACGAAGAAACGCATGCAGGCAGTACTTGGGGTGATGTGGATAATGACGGGTTGATGGACATAGTGACCACTGCCTTCTATGGTTGCAGATATATCGACATCTACATTCAGCAGCCTGATAACAGTTACAAAATGGAAACCTTCGACTACGGATTAGCAGATATTGTTACAGGAGAAGATGCCATTTGGGTGGACTACAACAATGATGGATGGTTGGACCTGTCTTGTGGGAAGGACAATAAGTTCCGGTTGTATCAAAGCTATTATCCGCATGGCAAGCATTGGGTGGAGTTCGACCTTCGTTCCACAACAGGCAACAGTCAAGGCATAGGCGCAAGAGTAACTGTACAAACTGTAGGTGGTCCCACCTATACACGAGAAGTAACAGCAGGTAAAGGACAGATGATGCAGCATCCTGCGCGTGTACATTTCGGCTTGGGATACTGGCCGATAGATAAAGTAACCGTAAGGTGGCCCGACAGTAACAATACCACCACCACTTATACAGGACTAAGCTCTAAGAGGATATACAGGCTCAACCAAGACGGCAGTAACGACTTGTTGACCGTATCTGGAAGAGAAGAAGCCACGCCGTTGAAAGTATTTCCTAACCCTGCGACAAGCGAAATCTATTTCAACTTTACACTACCTGAAAAGAGCTTTGTGAAACTGGATGTTTACTCCTCCACAGGACAAAAGGTGACTACTGTTACCTCACAAGAAATGAGTATGGGCAATCAACTGTTGAAATGGAGTAGAGGAGATGTACCGAACGGTATATACTACTACAATCTCATTATCGGTAATAAGCAACAGAGCGGCTCTGTTGTGTTGAAATAGGGTTATTTACTCCTTTTGGTAAAAAAGTGGTTCAGCATATCGGCGGAACGTTTGTACGTAACGGTTGTGCTGATGGCTGATTCGTAATTGTATTCGGATATGGTAGGTTCAAATATTTTATTCCTCCAAAATGTCTCCACTTGATTGTACCGGTTGTCGGTAAGTACCAGTGCTTCGTTGGTAACGTTTGAGCTTTTTCTTTTGCCCTTGTCCTCATCGTCTTTATATGCGGGTGCAGGCATGCCATAATAGGCGATATAGAATGTGGAGTCTCCACTCGTTATTGATGCACTTGTTACTATGTTTCCGTCTTTGTCCAACAATACTCCGTCAAAATCGTAACGCTTTATCTTATCAAGGTCGGTATCCATAAAGTAGTATACCGGGCAATAATCGAAATTGTCTGTAAAGTCTTTTATCATTCTCGACCTTACTTGAGCAGCATCTTCTTTTATCATGTTAGCTGAGCCTGTTCTGTTGTTTTTCTCGAGCTCGCTTATTTTGCGCTGTTCCGCTTTCAGCTGCACCAAGATGGCCGTCGGTTTGTACATCTTTTTCTTTTTGGCCTGAGCGGTAACGGTACTCAATGTCAATAGGGTGGTGAGCAGTAAGAATGAAAGCTGTTTTATGGAATACCTCATAGTAAGTAGATTACGTATACAAATATAAGTAGCTTGATACATGCATAAAATAAAAACCTTCCCATAGGGAAGGTTTTTATTTGTTTATGACAATTCTATTTCTTTAAAATGAGGTCGCTTTTGTTTCCATCATTTTGATCTTCGCATCGAGCTCATCTGCGGTCTTGGCATCGCCGTATTGTCTTGCGGCTTGAGACAAGGTGCGCATAATGTTCAGGTCGCGCTGTACATCACCTATCATTTGTTCTCTTCCACCGTCTTTAAGCGTGGATATGTAGTTGATGTCGTCTATTGAGTTTTGCACCACTTGAAGCGCCATTTCTCTACCTGATTCTTTATCGCCGATACGGAAGTAACCAAGTGCCATATAGTATGCTGTGGCATCGTAGTGGTAAGAGTTTTTGGTAATGCTTTTTCTTACCTTATCCAATACCTCTTTACCTTTTTCTGTCTGGCCGTTTGCCGCCATCTCCATTGCTATGCGAGAGGAGTTGATCCTGTATGCCGCAAACATGATCCTGTTCTTTTCATCGAAGTATACATCGTCTCTGTCTGCATTGCCCCACAAATACTGATTCATGAACAAGTCGTAGCTCTTAGTAGTGTTGATGCTTCCCATTTCACCTGCTATCGGTGGTTCGAATGGTATTTGTTTGTATGGCATCAAGCGGTATACCACACCCTCAAGCTTCATGTAGTCGTCTAAACCGACATAGTTGTCACCCGGAAGGCCACCACTGAAGTATATCGGACGTTCCCAACCTTCTGCCGCTATCGCTGCTATTATATTGTATGTGGCAAGGTCGTCTTTGTAAAGTATATCCTTTGGTGCTTGGAATCTGATATCTGTTATGATACGAGCTGTATCTTCAGGTGCAGCCAAACCTTTCGCCAACAACTCTTCTTTGGTGAAAGAAGGTAGGAAGAAATTCTTGCTCGGTATGAAGTTCTCTCTGGAACCATCAGACATTTGTACTTGATAGTTCGGGTTGTCAGACAACATGAATTCACATATTTCGCTCAAGTTGAAGAACCTGTCAGATGCGATTTGAGGAGACTGTACATATCTCATATAGTTCCTGCGGTCGCCTATGTAGTGTTCTTTCTTCCATATCATCGGTACAGGCATCGCATCGTTGATACGGTTGTTCAATTGCTCTATGTACCAATCGATACCCAACAAGCTCATGTTTATGACACGCACGTCTTTACGCAGCCCTTCCACCTCTTGCATATACCATAGAGGGTAGGTGTCGTTATCTCCGAATGTGAAGAGTATCGCGTTTGGCGCACATGAGTTCAATACGTTGGATGCTGTTGCCTTAGCGAGCGTCTTCTTAGAGCGGTCGTGATCGTCCCAACCGTCTTTGGCCATTATAACAGGTGCTGCTATCAAGCATATCACTGTGGCTATAACTCCTGCCGCAGGCCCTTTGGTTACCCGTTGTAAGAATTGGTGAACCATCAACACGCCTATACCTATCCATATCGCATATGCATAAGTGGAGCCGGCGAACGCATAGTCACGTTCACGTGGCTGCAAAGGAGGCATGTTCAAGTATATGGCTGTCGCGATACCTGTAAAGAAGAACAGTACAAGTATGGTGATCCAGTCTTTCTTGTTGTTGTTCCACTGGTACACAAGACCCAACAAACCGATTATGAACGGCAGTAGATAGAACTGGTTACGAGCAGGGTTGTCTTTATAACCGTCTGCCATTGCACTCATATCACCCAAGCCTAAGAAGCCTTTGTCTATGAATGGTATACCTGATATCCAGTTACCGTTTTTGGGGTCACCTTGTCCTTCAAAGTCGTTTTGTCTACCAGCATAGTTCCACATGAAGTATCTCCACCACATCCAGTTTATCTGGTAACGGAAGAAGAAGCTGAAGTTGTCGGAAGCGGTAGGTGCTTCGTTGGCTCCAAGACCTAAATAGTTACGGTAGAAATTCTTGTGGTTTGCGTCGTTGTAGTCCCATATCCTTGGGAAGAAACGTTTGTCACCCGCTGAGAATTCAGCCTCTATCTTGTCGCCTACATCCTCGTAGAAGTCCTTACCGTCTTTTTGAGACATGATATATCTGTCTCCTGTAACGTTGTATTTGATAGGTCTTTTATCGAAATCAGGTCCGAACAACAGTGGGTTTGAACCGAATTGCTCACGTTTGATATACGAAACAGTGCTGTTGATATTATCCGGGTTGGTCATGTCTATCGCTACATCTGCACGCGAACGTATCATCGGTGCCAAGTAACTGCTGAATCCGATAAGGATGAAAATGATACACAACACACCTGTATGTGCCAAGTACCAACCTCTGCGTTTTACATAAAGCAACAACCAGATGATGAATGCTATGAATAGCAATACAAAAACCAATGCACCGCTATCGAACGGCATACCGAAGCTGTTTACGAACAATAGGTCGAACTGAGATGCCATCATCGGTACTCCTTGAAGTATGCCGAACTGTACAAGTCCCAACAACGCACAACCTATTAGGAATGCTATGATTGTGCCTCTGCGGTTTGTTTCGTAACGGCGGAAGTAATACACCATGGTGATGGCCGGTATCGCCAACAAGTTCAACAAGTGTATACCTACCGACAAGCCCATCATATATGCGATGAATAACAACCAACGGTCTGCATGAGGTTGGTCTGCGATATGTTCCCATTTCAAAATGGCCCAGAATACAACAGCAGTAAACAAAGATGATGTAGCGTACACCTCTGCTTCAACAGCAGAGAACCAGAATGTGTCGGAGAATGTATAAGCCAATGCCCCTACAAGTCCGGCACCCATTATCAACAAAGTGTGGTTGCTGTTAGGCTCGTCTGTACGTCCTACAAGCAGTCTTCTCGCAAAGTGGGTTATGGTCCAGAATAGGAATAGGATGGTAAGGCCGCTTGCTATGGCCGACCATGCATTTATAAACATGGCCACATTGGAGAGGTTTGAGCCTGCCAGTATACCGAACATGCGCTGTATCATCATGAAGAGTGGCGCACCCGGAGAGTGGCCCACTTCTATTTTATAAGCACAGGAAATAAACTCACCACAATCCCAGAAGCTCACAGTGGGTTCCATGGTTACCAGATATACGACTATAGCTATTATACCCGTTATCCAACCTACAATGTTATTGACTTTGCGATAATTCATTCATGAATATTTTGACAAGCAACAAAAATAGAAAAATACAGCATTGACGGAAATGTGATTTTTTGAATTAACATAATTCTATATGTTTATCCGAAAGTTAAAGTCGACATTTCTATAAGAGTAAATGGTTGATATTCTTAAGTCTCTCGTTGGGAATGATTTGCGCCAGTTGTACCTGAGGCAACAAACGTAACTTTTCTGTAACATTTCGAGCAGTCACTTCCGCCAATTCGCTTTTTATCAGCCAAAGGTAATCCAGCTGTTTGATTTCGGGAAGCAAAGACCGTTTATCGCTGCGCAATTTATACAGCAAGTGTGTACAACTGCTCATGGGCTCCTCGTATCGGTACAGCGAAAAGAAGTGTATATCCTCTTTGCTTGGTTTATATTCCACGTCGGAGTCAGGTTCCCTGACAAAATCAAACTCAAAAACCTTGTTGATATGCCAGCAGAACTCATGTCCCTGCAGCGACGAGCCGATGCCTATCATAGCGGTGCCGGAGAAGAAATCTTCTTCCATCGCACTCATATCCAAAACCATCTTGGCTGCCATATGCCGCTAATTTCGCAAATAATGTTCAAGGTGTATACACCGCTTGTACAATGCAGGTGGATAATTTTTTATGTTTTTCAGGAAAAAAATCTTGCGGTATCATACTTTTGCCCTTTAGTTGTTTTAATAGTAAGTAATACAATATTATGGTAGATGTACTGTTGGGGTTGCAATGGGGTGATGAAGGAAAAGGAAAGATCGTTGATTACCTGGCCGCCGATTATGATATAATCGCTCGCTTTCAGGGAGGACCCAACGCAGGCCATACATTATATATAGAGGGCAAAAAAGTAGTGTTGCACACCATCCCTTCGGGAGTGTTTCAGCCACACTGCCTTAACCTTATAGGTAATGGCGTGGTGATTGACCCTGTTACTCTGAAAAAGGAGATAGAGGAGATAGTGGCACTGCAGCCCGACCTTTTGGAGCGCTTGTTCATATCCCAAAGAGCACACCTCATTACTCCAACACACAGAGCGTTGGACGCAGCATCCGAAGCGGCCAAAGGAAAGGAAAAGATAGGTTCCACGCTGAAAGGTATCGGTCCTGCATATATGGATAAAACAGGTAGGAACGGCCTTAGGGTGGGTGACTGCTTGGATGGAAACGACTTTGAGGAGAAGTACGGCAAGCTGAAGCAAAAGCATATGGAATTGCTGAAGCAGTACGATTACGAAGTGGATATCGAAGGATGGGAGAATGACTTCAAAGAGGCTGTTGCCTTTTTGAGCAAGTTGAATATCATCAATGCTGAATACTGGTTGGAAGCCAATATAAAAGACGGTAAGAAAATATTGGCCGAAGGTGCTCAAGGTAGCATGTTGGATATTGATTTCGGTACATACCCGTTTGTTACTTCATCCAATACCATTGCTGCAGGCGTTTGTAACGGTTTAGGAATAGCCCCAAGATATGTTGGTGATGTGTATGGTATTACCAAAGCGTATTGTACGCGCGTAGGTAGTGGCCCATTCCCGACAGAGCTTGAGGACGAGGTTGGTGAAGCGTTGAGAAAGGCGGGTAACGAGTTTGGTGCTACAACAGGACGCCCACGCAGATGTGGCTGGATAGACCTTGTGGCGTTGCGTTATGCGGTGATGTTGAGTGGTGTCAATAAGCTCATCATGACCAAGACTGATGTTTTGGACAGCTTCAGCCCGTTGTGTGCCGCCACTTCTTATAAAGTGAACGGTCAAGAAACCAAGGAAATGCCATACGACCTTTGCAGTACAGAGGTTGACCCGCATTATGAAGAGTTTGCAGGTTGGGAGAAGCCGATAAACGAGTGTAAGACCTACGAAGAGACGCCTGAAACTTTCAAAAAATATTGTTCTTTTGTCGAAGAGTATCTTGGAACGGAGATAACATATATCTCCAACGGTACAGGCAGAGACCAACTTTTGAAAAAGTCATAAAAAAATGTCTTGGATAATCTGAAATTTTTTGGAATTTCGTTTCAACAATAATTATTTAACTAACTAACTCAGTGGCGTTATGACTACTAACGTTATTAAAGAAAGAAAAGAGAATACAGCTGAGACATCCGAAGCGACAGTTGTAAGCATTAATGAGCATGGTATGCTTGTTGAATCGACTAAATCAAAAGAAGAGGAATCATTGTTGAGCCAATTACCTGTGGCTGCAAAAAGTCTGGATGACGAAGATGATGATGACGATGATGATTTTGATGACGACGATGATGATTTCGGTGACGACGATGATTTCGCCGATGAAGATTTCGAAGAATTCGATATGCCAAAATCAACCCCATCAAAAGGTGCTCCTAAAAAAGCGAAAGAAGATGATGATTTTGAATTGGATGATGATTTCGACTTCGACAATTTTGACGATGAGGACGAGGACGACGATTTCTAAATTGTAATATCGTTTTGCTGAGACAAAAAAAAGTATTCAGTATTGCAGATGAGCAATACGAACATATTAAGCAAGGAATGCTGAACCGGTCTGAACGGTTCGGCATTTTTCTTTTATTAGACAGTAACAACTATTCGGACAAGTACAGTAGGTTCGAGTGTTTGGTGGCCATGGGCATGGTTGGTGAGCCTATTGATGCTGCCGCAGGTCTTGAAGGGCTGAAAGGACATCATATAGCTAACAAGGATTGGTTATTCGGCCATATCAATTACGACTACAAAAACAGGTTGGAGCCAAAGCTCTCCTCTACTCATCCTGACAAGGTCGGTTTCCCTGAGTTTTTCTTTTTTTGCCCACAAACGGTATGCTATGTCAACAAGGAAAAAACAGAACTGCATATTGAGTGCTTCGACTCTTCTCCCGACGAGGTCTACAATGATATTTTAGCCGACGGTAAAAAGGATGTTGTTGTTGATGAGATACAACTGTCTTTCAATCATCGTGTATCCAAAGAAGATTACTTAGGAGTCATAGATGATCTGCGAGAGCATATACGCAATGGAGATTGCTACGAGATAAATTATTGCACCGAAGGATATGTGGAAGGTGTTACTCTGACCCCCAAACATGTTTACAACTCACTTGTCAATATCTCGCATGCACCCTTCGCGGCCTACTACAAAAACAGTGATAGGTACATGATGTGTGCCAGCCCTGAACGTTACATCCGTAAAGATGGCAATGAGGTAATAGCTCAACCTATCAAAGGGACCATAAAGAGAGGGGTTGATTCCAATGAAGATGAACAGTTGAAAACTCAACTCAGAGAGAGCATCAAAGACAGAGCGGAAAATGTGATGATAACAGACCTTTTGCGAAACGACTTGGCTCGTTCTTGCAAAACAGGAATCATTACAGTGGATGAACTGTTTGGTATCTATACATTCCCACAGGTACATCAGATGATATCCACCGTAAGGGGCGCGCTGCGTGATGATGTTCATTTTGCTGATGTCATCAAATATTCCTTTCCGATGGGTAGTATGACCGGAGCTCCAAAAGTGAAGGTGATGCAATTGATAGAGCAGTATGAAGTATCAGCCAGAGGGCTTTTTTCCGGTACGGTTGGTTATATCACTCCCGACGGAGATTTCGACTTCAACGTCATCATCAGAAGCCTGTTTTACAATGCAGCCGATAAATACCTTTCTTACCAAACAGGAGGTGCTATCACCTACGACAGTGCCGCCGAATCGGAGTGGGAGGAGATGCGCCTGAAGGCTTGGGTATTGGAGCAGATTTTTACTTGACAGAGAAAAAATATGCCGATGTATAATTGTTTTTTTGAGTAGGTGTAGTATATTCACATGTAATGAAAAAAGCATTATTCATATCCGGTGTTTTGACTGTAATGGTTGCCATGATGCAATCTTGTGCTCCAAATCGTAAACTTCCTCGTCCGCAGGGGCATCCGACTCCGCCGAAGAAAGTTACGATGCAATATCAGCCTGTACAGCAGCAGGGTGCTTCCGTTTACAATTCGTAGGATCTTTCTTTGAATTTTTGCTGCAGTCACTTTTCGGTGTGCTGTCGCAATTACATTTGTTTCACATACGTATCTTTATCAAATGAAGAACAGCCTCCTTGGCCTGTTGTGTGTGGTATTTTGTCTAAACAATACCTATGCGCAAACAGGTGAAACAATGTATGCCGGCAACGGTGAAGTGCAGGGTATACCTTACTCCATGCTCATCGATATATTCAAAGAGTTTGACGAGAAAAGCGATAAAGTGTTGATGGAAGAAGCCGGAGAGACCGATACGGATTATCCGTTGCATGTTGTTTACTATTCGGGAGATGGACGATTTGATGCAAAGAAATGGCATGAACAAAACAAGGTGGTCATTCTCATAAATAACGGTATACATCCCGGAGAGCCCGATGGTATGAATGCCTCGGTATTACTGCTTGATGATATACTGACGGGAAAGGTGACTGTACCCGATAATATAGTCTTGGCATTTATTCCTGTGTTTAATGTAGGAGGACTTATCAACTCAAGAGACCATAGCCGCGCCAACCAAAATGGACCTACACATACGGGTTTTAGGGGTAATGCGCAAAACTTGGACCTTAACAGGGACTTCATCAAAATGGATGCGAGAGAGACAAGGTCGTTAGCCAAATTGATGCATAAACTCGACCCCGATATACTTATAGACAATCATGTTAGTAATGGGGCGGACTACCAATATGTGATGACATTGCTCAGTACACAGCACAACAAACTTGGCGGCCCGATGGGGAAGTATCTCAACGAAAAGTTTGAGCCGAACATCTACACTGAAATGAAAAAGCATTCGTTCGAGTTGGTACCATATGTGAATGTATGGGGCACTACACCGGATAAAGGGTGGACTGCATATTCGGAAACGCCTCGTTATCTAAGTGGCTTTGCAGCTATGTTCAATACCTATGCTTTTGTGGCGGAGACACATATGTTGAAGCCGTTTGAAGACAGAATCAAATCTACCTATGAATTGATGCGCAGTATTATGGATGTGGCAAGTACTAAAGCAGCTGAGATCAAAGACAGTAGAAAACAACAAAAACAGTGGATAAAGAACAGTGCTGAGTTGTCCATTGCATGGGATGTGGACACCACAAAATCGACCATAATAGAGTTTAAAGGCTATGATGGGCAGATGATAACCAGTGAAGTGTCGGGTATGCCAAGGTTGTTTTACAATAAACAAAAGCCATACACCAAAAAAGTTCCACTAAGGAATACATATATGACTACGCAGTCCGTTGAGGTACCGAAAGCTTATGTTGTATTACAAGGATGGCATGATGTGATTGACAGATTGAAACTGAATGGTGTTGAAATGCGTAAGTTGGAGCACGATTCGACCATTACCGCATCCATATATTACATAACGGACTACAAAACGGTGGACGCTCCTTATGAGTGTCATTATTTACACAGTAATATCAAGGTGCGTAAGGAAAGTAAATCGATCACCGTTCGCAAAGGGGACTATATAGTGCCGGCGAATCAAGCAGCCAAGCGATATATAGTTGAGACCTTGGAACCTACTGCTCCTGACGGTTTCTTTGCTTGGGGATTTTACGATGCAATATTACAACAGAAAGAGTACTTCAGTGCATATGTGTTTGAGGATATGGCTGCCGAAATGTTGACAGATAACCCTGAATTGCAAAAAGAGTTTGAGCAGAAGAAAAAGGACGACCCTGAATTTGCCAAAAGCAGCAGAGCACAATTGCACTTTATGTATCTACACTCACCGTACTATGAGCCGGAGCATATGCGCTTCCCGGTATATAGGTTAGAGTAGTTTATCAATAGCTTCAGCTAGCTTCCGGTCTTTATCGGTGACGGTATTACCCGCATCGTGTGTGTTCAAATGAATTTCGACAGTGTTCCATACATTGCTCCAATTGGGATGATGATTCTGCTTCTCCGCAAGGATGGCCACACGGGTCATAAAAGCGAATGCTTCAGAGAAATCCTTAAAAGTGAATTTTTGATATAGTTCGTTGTTGCTTTCAGTCCATGCCATAGTTTTTGCATTTAAGATTGTTCTATATTTTGTTTACAGTTCTGTTGTATAATTAAAGGGAATATAGTTTCTTTAAACTACTTGTAAATCATTAGTCTTCCACAAATATGAACAAATACCTGTTACCCCTTGCGATAGTATCAGCGCTATGCTCCTCAATCAATGTAAAAGCACAGAGATACAGCACTCATATGAATACTCAAATGAGGATGATGCAAGAAAGCTCATACCGATTAAATCGTGTTATGGGTTTTGATCCATATAGAAGTCGTTTTGATGAATTGGGTTTTTCTGCAGCATATGCAGCACCGTTTGTTGAGATAGATTATGCTGTTCCTGATGTGGTAGGGTATAAAATGAAAAGTAAAATAGGGAGGCTGAAGCCCATTTTTGCATATGGTATTACAGGAGGCAGTTCAATACCTATTGCAAAACTCGGTGAGAAAGGGGCCTTGTTCTTCAATATGACAATGGCGATCAACTATACCAAGGGCGCCATCATGAATACCGATTTTAAAATAAATGACAAAATCAGTTTTAAAGAAGATCTAGAGTTCTATCGTTGGTATGTTCCTTTGGGTTTGGAGTATAAGTCCAGAGCTGAAGCCCGGTCAGACAAAGAGTTGAAGACAATGTACACTGTTGGAGCAGGCGTTGCGTTGATAGTTAACTCTGCAAGTCTTCTTGAAGCTTATGGAATTGATAATATCTCTCCTTATCTAAAGTTTGAGTTTGGCTACCATATGGGCATAGCGTTCAAGCTGAGGGCAACATATTTTATCGGTGAGCAAGTTTGGGATGAGTTCTATGGTGCGGGTACCGATAATCCTTACAGGGAAGGCTTATATAATTACAAAGTATCAACGTCCGGAGATTTGGTTATTGGACTTATCATCATGCCGTTCTCTTATACTTGGAACGACAATTAGGGACGGCTATTCTTCCACGTCAAACCATACAGGCTCCTTACTGTTCCAGTCACCCATATAGTTGATGGTCAGTTCTTCGCCCACTTCTATATCGCGGATGGTTTTGATGATGATGGTGTCATCCTCATAGTTCATGGAATGTTCGCAGTTGGCGGTGGGAGAGTGGTTATACAGCGGAACATAACCTAACGCCATACAACAGCCTTTATCGCCTGCAGATGGCTCCCAATGGAAGATGTAATCATGCAAGAGTGTCTTGTCCAACAACTCTTTTTCCGTTGCCGTCATCACAATTACAGGAGATTCTTCTATAACGGTATTTGCAGGTATGGGTTCCGTGGTGAAAACACCACGGTCTTTTCCTTCTGTATTGGCAATATGTAAAAACTGTGATGGCATTTGGTGCAGTCAACTCATAAGATACCAATAATATCCGAAGAGCATAAACAAAACGGGCGGTGCATTGCACCGCCCGTAATATCTAAAAAGAGTACTTACAATTTGTTTTCCGGTTGCTCCGAGCGTTCGGCATCAGCGGCACGTTGTGCCAATATGCCTCTTTTACCTTCTTCTTTGGAAACAACCTCAACCTTTACTTTGGCCAAACCCTGATAATGATAGCCCAATTTGCGTGCGCAAATGCTAGCCATGTCTATCAAACGCTTGTTGGATTTGTTCATCCTATCGTTGATACGAACGTACAAAACCTTGCCATTGTCAAGATTGGTCACTTTAACATAGGTGTTGAGTGAAAGTGTGTTGCTGGCGGCTGTGTATTTGTCATTGCTGAATACCTCGCCTGTTGAAGTAGGCCTACCCACAAACTTGTCGTGGTAGTAGCTGGCTACTCCTTTGGCCACAGCATCATCAGTGATGAGCCTGCCATTCACATTTTCAACATCTTCTTGCGCAAAAACTGCATTAGAAAATAACAATACTAATAAGCTAGTAAATATTAGTTTCATATATACATTATTGGTTAATCGTGCAAATATACACCCTTTTTGCCATGTGAGGACATTAATTCTCACATCCGATTGTTAAAGTTTACTTTCTTTTCTTGCCTGTGTAAGTCCTTTCTCTTTTCTTATATGGCTTATTATCAGTGCTTTGTGAATGATATCCTCTCTTTTTGCCTCCGTCTCTATCACCATCTTTAAAGCCACCTCTGTCGCCACCTTTATAACCACCTCGGTCACCACCTTTGAAGCCGCCTCTATCATTGCTTCTGAATCCACCTCTTCCACCTTGATCGGCCTCTTCTATGCGGATTTTTCTGCCTTTGTGCTTCTTTTGGCTCATAGCGGCGATGATAAATTCCGCTGCTGTTGCCGGTACATTGAAGAAACTGCTTACTTCACGTACGGTTATACGAGTGATAAGCTCACCTTCTATATCCGTTGCGTCTGTAACAAAGCCTGCCAATTTACCGGCGTTCGATATACCATCTTTTTCACCGATGTTCACATACAGCCTTACTGTACCTGACGACCTACGATTATCGGTATCGTAACCGGCATTCAGGTCCTTGGCATCTGAATATATGTCGATGGTGTCTTTCAGTTGCAACCATATCAGCCTGCGTATCAACTCATCCTTATCCATATCCTGAAATCGCTCGTGGATGGTTGACAAGTATACGTTGGCGAAGTCTTTCTGTGGTTCTGCAGTGGCTATTTGCTCCAAATGATAGAACAAACGTTTTCTTACCACTTCAGCTCCGTCAGGAATATCACTCTTATGGAACTGAGATTTTACGATGCGCTCTATCTGACGAATGTTCGTGATCTCTTTTGGAGACACGATGGACATACAGATACCTGATTTACCTGCACGTGCGGTACGTCCGCTACGGTGTGTGTATACTTCAGGGTCTTCAGGCAGTTCGTAGTTGATTACGTGTGTGATATCGTTCACGTCAATACCGCGAGCTGCAACATCTGTTGCAACGATGGCCTGCAATGTCTTGCTTTTGAAGCGGTCCATCACCTTGCTACGCATCTTCTGGTCCATGTCGCCATGCAACGGACTAACGTGGTAGCCCATACGCATCAGCTTCTCGGCCACTTCTTGGGCGTCGTTCTTGGTACGTGTGAATATGATACCGTATATACCCGGAGTGAAATCCAACAACCTACGCAAGGTGTCAAACCTGTTGTGGTGGTTGGTCACATAGTATTGGTGGTCGATGTTTTCGTTCGTTGTGTTTTCTGCAGCTACAGCAAACTCTTTCCACTCGCTCATGAAACGCTTGGCGATCTTACGCACGTCGTTGGACATGGTTGCGGAGAAAAGCCAAGTATGTTCACGGTTGATGGCGTTTTTCAGGATGAACTCGATGTCTTCTCTGAAACCCATGTTCAGCATTTCGTCGGCCTCGTCAAGTACTATGTACTCCACTTCTTCCAACGAAACCACTTTACGCTCCATGAGGTCGATAAGTCTACCCGGGGTGGCCACTATCACGTGAGCACCTCTTTTCAATTCGCGGATCTGGCCACCAATAGGCACACCGCCATACACCGCTGTGGTTTGTAAACCACGCATGTACCTGCCATATTTCTGAAACTCTTCCTGTATTTGCATACACAACTCGCGTGTAGGACTTAATACAAGGGCTTGCACGTGTCTGTGTGCAACGTCGATGTTGTGCAATAGCGGAAGTCCGAAAGCGGCAGTTTTGCCTGTACCTGTTTGGGCAAGGCCAATTATGTCGTTAGGTTGAGAAAGGAGGTGAGGTATAACCTGCTCCTGGATTGGTGTCGGGGTCTCAAAACCCATTTCCGATACGGCACGTGTCAATTCTTCTCTCAGGGAGAAGTCGTTGAATGTTACCATTTAATAAAGAACTATTTTTTTATGAAGGCGCAAAGGTATGCTTAATAATCGGTATTTGAACAATAATATAATATTTAACAATAATGTGGCTATAGAGGGTGTAGTTGAGTACTTTTATATGGTCATGAAACGCTGCCTCATAACCATATCTATCCTACTCGTGCTTTGCGTACAAGATGCAGAAGCCCAGCCATATCAATCTATTTTTGGTAATGATTCTACTGAGTGGGTGTTTATTTGGTATAACCTACCAGGTGCATTTCGAAGTACAGCTTATATAGAAAAGGATACTGCTGTCAATGGAGTTAATTACAAAAAACTTAATCTTCATAATAATTTGGGATACAAAGCCGGTTTGATTAGAGAAGATACAACAAAAGGCCATGTTTGGTATAGGGATATTAATATAATATTTACTCCTGATGATACTGTTGACCGCTTGATATTCAGGTTTGATTTAAAGGTAGGAGATACGTTTACACTTCAAGCCCAATGCCATAATTGGCCATATTTAGATACAGTTGATAGCGTTAAGCAAGTCAATGGCTTGAAGCATATATATTTTAGAAGTAAGCTTCATCCCAATGCACCTGAACATATTACATTTGTTGAAGGTGTGGGTGCAAATTATGGGATAATACCTTTGGCTAATTCAGGCTACGCAATGCAGAATCGTTATCTGCTATGTTCATATAAAGACGGTATGAAAACAGGATTTGAAAATGTGCGATATGAAGGTGCCTGTGAGGCTGGTACGGACATAGCTGAGCTAAATAATCAAACAGAGATAACAGTATACCCTGTGCCTGTTCAAGATGTTTTGAACATAAAGAACAGTTCAGCTACAAAAATCCACAGAGCCGAGATATATAATTATACCGGAGTAAAAGTAAAAAGTATTGTTGCTCAAAATATAACGAATGTGGATGTAAGTGAGCTGCCTACCGGTTACTATATACTGAAACTGTACAGTGCCGAGGGTGTTACTTTATCCAAGTCATTTGTGAAATAAAAAATACAGCCCCGCAAAGCGGGGCTGATACGGGGGCTACATTCGTTCATCACTAGTCTCTGTTTCTATCTTTACCGGTTCGTTTCCTAACCGTTTCGACAAGTGAGAGGAATTCGGCCCTGTAACCGTCTTTGTCTGTTCCTTTGCTATCCTGTGCCAGCGCCAGTACTTTATTGTAGTCGGCTGCCCCTTTATGGTCCGAATCTTTTAGTAACATACCGAACATGGCAACCGATGTGGCAAATCGTACGTTGGTAGGTGCATTGTTCAATTTACTTTCACGAGCTCTTACCACATGCTGCATTTCGGTGCTTCTATCCCCGTCGGGCTTTTTATATCTGAACTTGATGGTGGCCAACTCGTCGTCGTGGCTTACCACATGCTGATGTTGGTATTTTAACCCATCAACCGCTCTGGTATCGTCGCTTCTTACTCCTGTCGGTATCAATTCGTAAATGATGGTGACGGTATGTCCTGCACCCATTTCTCCTGCATCTTTGGTATCGTCTATGAAGTCTTCGGCATTCAATATTCTGTTTTCATAACCTACAAGCCTGTATCCTTTTACTTTGGAGGGATTGAATTCTATTTGAGTCTTCACATCTTTGGCGATAGTGAATATGGTACCGCCGAACTCTTTCACAAGTGTCTTTTTGGCTTCATCAATGTTATCGATGTATGCGTAGTTGCCGTTGCCTTTGTCTGCCAATACCTCCAATTTAGAGTCTTTGTAGTTGCCCATACCGTAGCCCAAACAGGTAAGGAAGATACCTTTCTCCCTTTCTTTGGTGATAAGGTCTTCCATTTCGTTATCTCCACTCATACCCACGTTGAAGTCTCCATCTGTCGCTAAAACGATTCTGTTGTTTCCGCCTTTGATGTAGTTTTTCTGTGCTGTTCTGTATGCCAACAATATACCTTCGCCACCTGCGGTGGAACCCCCTGATTGCAATCTGTCCAACGCCTCGAATATTTTCTGTTTGTTACTGCCTGATGTCGGTTCCAAAACCAGCCCGGCGTTACCCGCATATACCACTATTGATATCTTGTCTTGCTCGCGTAGATTCTGTGTCAACAGTTTCAATGACTTTACCACAAGTGGCAGCTTGTTGTCCCAAGACATGGAGCCGGAAACATCTATCAGGAAAACCAAATTGGAAGGTGGTAGATTTTCTACGTCCATCTTTTTGGCCTGCATACCTATGTGCAACAATTGGTGTTTGCTGTTCCATGGACATTCGGTCAGTTCTGTAACAATGGCTATCGGATGTTCGCCTTTGGGCTGCGGATAGTCATAGTCGAAATAGTTGACCATTTCTTCGATACGCACTGCATCTACAGGTGGCATTTGTCTGTTTTTGATAAACCTACGGATGTTGCTGTACGATGCACGGTCTACATCTATGGACAATGTAGAGAGTGGGCTTGCCACCACATCTTTAAAATCGTTTTCGGGATTCTTTTTGTAAGACTCCACACTTGGATTCAAATATATGGGTGGTTGCTTTGGAGAGGGTGGTGGTGGCGATTGCATTTCCATGAGTGGGGTCTCGTATTTGTATACCCCTCCTGTTGCATCGCCATATTTTGCTGACCTGCCGTTTGTTTGTACTTCCACTTGGTCTATTGCACCTTGTGCTAAATTGATGCCTCTGCTACCATATACTTGTACACCGTCTACAATATAGAGTGTTCCGTCACCCCTTCCGTCGTTGCTATTATATATACCCGGAGCTGTTGAAAGCATTTGAGTTGTATTACGTGTCGGCATGGCTTCTATCTCTTCAGATGTTTTTGTTGCTTTCACGCTGTACTTATCTATCAACGGTATTTTGTATTCTTTGATGACAACTCCCTCTGCCTCCAACTTGGATTTTGGCACGAGCTTGATGTTTACCTCTGTTATCTTATCGGGAGACACTATTACCCCTTTAGTAATATCCTCCTTATATCCTGTGTAGGATATTTTTAGGTCGTACCTGCCGGGAGATATCGGTTTTATGTTGTAATTACCTTCCTTGTCTGTTATTGAAGTGCCTTTTTCTACGTCTCCTTGCAGTATCTGTACCTCGGCATTGATTACCGGTTCGTTGTTCTCGTCAACCACTTTGCCTATTATGCTACCTGATTGACCTTGCGCTATAAGCAGTGTCGATATACCCACCACGATGGCGAGTAGTGTAATTAACCTTTTCATAAGCTGTAAGTTTTACTTTGTTTGGCATGCCCTATTCTTTTGATTCCAATGTCCTGCATTTTCCATAAAAAAACTTTCAACTTTCTCAGTTATGAATATTCACTGACAGTTAATCTACACTTCCATTGCAATTATTTTTCGAAAAGTAAAATGTTTGCCATAAAAGATTTCGGCCTCAATTTGAGCATTATCCGGAGCGGTTGTTGTGGCAAAAAAAATACCCGGCAATAATTGCCGGGTATCAAGTATCTGTTTTTGGATTATTACCACACTTTGGCACGAATCTCTTCAGAACGCCACATCTTGTCGCCTTCTTTAATACCGAAAGCATCGTAGAACTGGGTCATATTGCTCAAAGGACCGTTTGTTCTCCACTCCACAGGAGAGTGGGGGTCTGTAATGATCCTGTTGGCCAACTCTTCGTCGCGAGTATTGGCACGCCATACTTGTGCCCAGCTTAAGAAGAAACGTTGATTTGGAGTAAAGCCGTCTATGCTTTCGCCTTTCTTGGCTTGCTCGGTTTTTTGGAATGCTTCGTAAGCTATCGCCAAACCACCAAGGTCTGCAAGGTTTTCACCTAATGTCAACTCTCCGTTCACGTGTACGGTATCCAACACTGTGTAGTTATTGAACTGCTCAACCACAACACCTGTTTTTTCACCGAAGCGTTTTTCGTCTTCTTCTGTCCACCAGTTTTTCAGGTTACCGTCTGCAGCATATTTCGCTCCTTGGTCGTCAAAGCCGTGTGTCATTTCATGACCTATCACACCGCCGATTCCACCGTAGTTAACTGCATCGTCCGCATTCATATCGAAGAATGGGAATGCAAGTATGCCCGCAGGGAATACGATCTCGTTGAAAGCAGGATTGTAATACGCATTCACTGTCGGTGGTGTCATGAACCATTCTGTTCTGTCCACAGGTTTGCCCAATTTGCTTACCATATAATCGTAGTCGAAGTTGGCTGATGCTATCACGTTGTCTACGTAACTGCCCGGTACCACATCCAATTTGGTATAGTCTCTCCATTTGTCAGGGTAGCCTATTTTCTTAACAAAGGTGTTGAGTTTGCCGATTGCTTTTTGCTTGGTTGCATCGCTCATCCAATCAAGCCTCATGATACGATCGTGGTATGTTTCTTGAAGGTTGTTCACCAACTTCATCATACGATCTTTCGCTTCGGGAGTAAAGTGCTTGTCAACATAGACTTTACCAAGTAATTCTCCGACACCGCCATCAACTACATTCAATACACGTTTCCAACGAGGCTTTTGAGCTTCTTGTCCACGTACCTCTTTGCCGTAAAAGTTGAAGTGCATATCGTCAATGTCGCTGCTTAGGTAAGGAGCCATATCGTTCACCACATGAAACTTCAAGTACTTTTTCCATGTATCTATGGAAGTTGCTGAAAGTTGTTTGTTCATTTCTTTGAAGAAATTAGGCATACCCACTATCAAAGAATCTTCGCCCGTAACCTTCATGTTGGCAAACTGTATTTTCCAGTCGATACCAGGTGTTACCTTGTTGAAGCTCTCAATGCTGTACTTGTTATATACTTTATATGGGTCACGTCTTTCGGTACGTGTCATCGATGCCTTGGCAAGTTTCTCTTCCAATGCGTAAACATCGGCCGCCGCTTGTTCGGGATTTTCAATGCCTATCTTTTTCATCAACTCAACCTGATATGCTTTGTAAGCATCACGTATTTTGGTTGAACGCTCATCGTCGTTGAAGTAGTAATCACGGTCAGGCATACCCAATCCACCTTGGTACATTTGGCATATCTGCTGTGTTACATTCTTATCGTCAGGGGAGATGTAAAAACCGAATATTTGCGACAAACCTTCAGTACGTAGTTTCGCCACTTCTTTCAGCACATCGTCCGATGTTTTTATATCGTCTATACGAGCCAACATGCCGTGTACAGGTTTCAAACCTGCAGCGTCGATTGTTGCACTGTCCATACCTGATTTGTAGAAGTCACCCACTTTTTGTGTAGGAGTACCTTTTTTCGCATTTGCAGCAGCAGCTTCGTTCAGCAGGTCATGAAGCTTCATCATGTTGTTTTCGTGCAACATGTCGAAAGTTCCCCAACGTGTTTCCGATTCAGGTATTTCGTTGTCTTTCAACCAGCCTCCGTTAGCATATAAGAAGAAGTTCTCTCCGGGACTTACATTGGTATCCATATTTGCCGGGTCGATGAACTTTGTCGCCGGTGTTTCTGCTTCTTTCTGTTGACAAGATGCAAATGCGATCGAAGCCAACAGTATCATAGCACTGTTCTTAATTGTCATTGTTTAAGTTTTTGGAATGGCGAAGGTACAAAAGTGTATACGGTTTAAAACACATATATGAAATAAGGATAGGGTGAAAAAGGGGGGATAAATGCTATGCGGGTCGCTTGTTGAACCTTCTCACACGCTTCACTTCGTATATGCCCGGGAAGAGGTATTTCTTTCTTGTGCCCACTTCTTTGCATAGACTGCGCGTGCGCAACTGTTCTTGTTTTTCAAATATGCGCCCATCGTCGGTACGGAACCAATTGCCCACCTCCAAGTCGCAAACCAACATATGACCCGGCTTACGCATGTCGTAATTGTACAGTGCTCGGTACAGGTCTTGGTCTGTACAGGTGCTGGCAGCGGGGTTTTGCATATACTTGATGAGTGCCTTCTCCACATCGTTGGGGAATATGCGCTTTCCTACAAAGGGCATCAACATGTGTCTGAATTGTGTTTTCCATTCCTTACCGTGCGGAGATGCTTTGCGCCCGAAATTTTCGTGCGTTATCATATGGGCCATCTCATGCACCAGTGTGATAAGGAAGTTGTACTTATTCAGGTTGATATTTACTGTTATTTGATGGAACGGCCTTTCTCTTGTGGGCTCCAAATAATCCCCCAATACGGTCTTTCTTTCTTTGGTAAGTGTAAGGTGGATGGTATACCTTCTGAAATAGTGCGCCACCATAGGGAAGGTGTTGGGCGGTAAAAAGTGTTGAAGTTGATACAGTGATGTTTCCAGTTTCCTCATTTACTTTTCCGCCCGTGCCATTTTTGAAAGCATCCATGTCTCAGTGATAGAGTAGGCTGCGTATATGCCAAACAATACAAACAATGATGGTTTGTGAACATTGGGTTTGTTCACTATCGCATATACCGTTATTGAAACGATACAAACGAACAACTTGAGGAAAGAAGAAGCGTAAACACCACGTACAAAAGCTTCGGGTGCTTTCTTCATTTGTTGTATCACGATGATGTAGGTGATGGTGGACAATAAAGCCATTATCACATTACCCGACATCAATACCGTAAAGTTGTAACCCGGCATTGCAGTTTTCATCCAATAGAAAACCAAGCTCAAGATCACGAACAACGTGAATATGGTAATGATAAACTTCTTCTTCATTTTTTAGGTTTGTTGAACGTTTTCAGCAATTGCCAAAACGAAACAACAAGTGCTATCAAAGGCAATATTATGATGAATATAGGAAATTTCCATCCTGTTTTTGCGTCAAGTTTCCAACCTGCCCATACGGCCAACAAAAGCATCACCATCCACTGGGTACCCAGCCCCGCATAACGCATGATGTCTCTGTTTTTGTTCTCGGTCGCCATATTCAAGTAGGCCTATTTCTTTTTGTTGGATTCTTTGTCATTCTCCTTTTTCACACTCTTCGCAGCCTGCTTCATCAGCTCGTCCGACTGTGGCAGAAGGCTGTTCATCTCTTCTTTGTGAGTGCTTTTTAGGTCAAGCATAGTGGTATCCAAAGAAGCATTCATATTTCCGGTTATCACTTTGCGTATATTGGCTTCGTATTTTTCTTGAGCCGCCACAAGGTCGGATAGAGAGTCTACACTGTGCTTCATTTTCACGAGGTCGGAGCGGGTTTGCCCACCTGCATAGCCCGGTATGTAGTATTTGAGCGGGGTAAACATCACCAAGGATAGAGTGACGATGGCCACCAGTACGAATAAGGAGCATAGCATGATGTATATCTTACGCATGGTTATGCGGTAAGACGCCACTTCTTCCAACGACTCGTCGTCAATGAACACAAGCCGGTACGCGTTGTTGAACCGTCTGAAAAAACTCTGCTTTTTTTCTGTACTCTCTTCCATTTTTACCTAACTGTACACAAGGTACATTTTTAAGAAAAAACGACACATAGAGGAATGTCTTTTATATGTAACTTAACAGTATTACAATTGTCTGAAACTGCTTTATTCTGTGGTTTTTACCTATTTTTGACGCTTTGGCATCCATATGACGCATATACTCATGAATGCGTAAAATATTTTGCCTGCAAATCAGTTATATAGTAAATATCAGACCGAATCACATCAGGAAAGTATTAATATATATAGTCATCATGCTGGCGGGACTTTCTGTTTCGCCAAATCTGTATGCTCAGAAAAATGCGGACAGTGCAAGTATTGCCCGTCAGCGTATCATCGATTCCACCCGTAAGGCACAGAAAGAATATTTCGATAGCATGAAGGTGGCGCGTCAGCATATCATTGACTCCACAAGGGCTGCTCAAAAGAAATACAACGATAGTGTACAATTGGCACGCCAAAAAGCATTGGACTCTTCGCGTGAAGCAAGGGAGAAGTATTACGACAGCCTAAAAACAGCCAGGCAACAAAGGTTGGACAGCATCAAAGCAGAAAGGCAGAGAGTATCCGACAGCCTTGCCGCTATACGTGCATACCGTACAAGCGATAGGTTCAAGGATAGTGTGGCTGCAATACGACAAGCCAGACTGGACTCCATCAAGGTGGTGCGGCAAGCCAGACTTGATAGCATCAAAGCAGAGCGACAGCGTATCACAGATAGCATCGTTACTGTACGTAAGGCTTATATAGACAGTATCAGAACTGTTCAGAAACACAGGTCGGACAGTCTCGCCGCAATTAGGAAGTACAGAGAAAGTGCCAGGTATAAAGATAGTGTCGCGGTAGTACGTAAACTTAGGCTGGACAGTATCAAGGCGGTACGTAAAACATATTACGACAGTATAGCCACCGCTCGTAAGGAATACAACGATAGTGTTGCCGCAGTACGTAAGGCATATACGGATAGTATAACAACTGTACGAAAAGCATATGCCGATAGTTTGAAGGAGGTACGGCAAGTGCGAGCGGACAGTTTGGCTAAGATCAGAGAAAAACGAGAAGAGGAGAAAAAGATACGAGAGAAGCAGCGACAAGAAAAGATGGAACTTGCCTTGGAGCTTAAGATAAAGAAGAAGCGAGAGGCTTGGAGTAACGAGAAGATGCTCAAAAAGCGATGGGGTTTCCCTCGGGCACCGATACAAAACACATTCACCCGATATAACTATTACTTCAACGCCGATAATAAGATGGATGAAGCATTGAACAATATGCTTCGGTTCCGGCAAGAGAATTATGACTCTTTACTGGCCTTGTATCCGTTCGACCCCGACCGAGACTCCAGTGTCTTGGCGTCGGATATGGATAGTATCATACAAAAGGCATCGTTAGGTATACAGATACATGACCCCCGTACCAAATGGGGGGATGACCTATACTTATTATTAGGGCAAGCATATTATTACAAAGGTGATTATAAGAATGCAGGCGACGCATTCAAATATGTGGTTAGTCTAAGAGATAAGCGCAAGAAGAAAAAGCGTAATTCTAATCGTCCTGTCACTAAGAAAGATGGTGGTTCCATTGTTGAAGATGAGAACAACGGCATAATGGGCGTTTTCCAACACCGAACGGTACACAACGAAGCGATACTCTGGTTGGCAAGAACGCTTACGGAATCTGAACGTGAAGAAGAAGCGGAAACCATACTCGACCTGATACAAGCCGACCCGAATTTTGAAGGCTCGCTTGAAGGAAGGGTGGCATTGGAAAAAGCATACATCAGACTCAGTCAGAGAGATTACAGCGGAGCTACGGAATATCTAACCGTTGTCACGAAAGACAAAAAGCTACCTGATTGGATAAGAAGGCGTGCCGCATTTATCAACGGACAGTTGTTGTATCGTTACGAGAACTATCCGGGGGCAACCAACAGTTACAGAACCGTACTGAAACTGAATCCTGAGTTGGACATGGGTTTTTATGCCAAAAAGAACATGGCCACCAGCATGATGAACTCCGATTCAAGTGCTGACAGGGAAGAGGCGATAGACATGCTGAAGAAAGTTCTCAAGGATGGTAAGTATGTGAAGTACTACGAACAAGTATACTACGTGTTGGGCCGCTTGGAAATGAACAATGATAATTACGATGAGGCGGTCAAATATCTTACCAAAGGCATAGCATCGCCAAAGTCTACAGCCGAACAAAAAGCAATATCCTATGCTACGCTCGGTGATATTCATTACAAAAACAGAGCATACGAAGCCGCTAAGTACGCTTATGACAGTGCAGCCATATTGGCCTCATCCGCACCGGAGACCGACCAAATGCGCATAGCCATTCGTCGCAGTGATGCTTTGTCTTACTTGACTGTTCCGTTGAGAAAGATACGTGAGAATGACAGTCTGTTGTATCTTGCCTCTTTGAGCGATAAGGAACAGCGTTCGATAGTAAGGAAGTACATCAAGATGCTTGAAGACAAACGCAGAGACAGTATCTTCTTGGCAGAGAATGCAGGGCTGAATAATCTCAAGCAAAACACCAACTCCAACAAAAAGAACAACTACTCCAACTGGTACTTCAATAACCCTACGCAGATGCAGAAAGGGCAGAACGCCTTTAAGCAAAAATGGGGTAACAGGCCGTTGGTGGACAACTGGCGTAGATTGTCGTCAGGTGGATTTGCTCAGGATATAAGCGACGATGCAGGCAATGATGTCAACGACGGTATACCATCTGAAGAGACTCTTTTGGCTGCCATACCGAAAGATGAGAACGAAAAACAAGCATTGCTCGATACTATAAAGCTGGCCTATATAGATGCCGCCAATGCATATGTGCAAGACCTTCAAGATTATCCTCCTGCATTAACCCTGTTGGATACATTCAGTAAACGCTTCCCTAATAATATCTATAAGGCTGATGTGCTTTATTTGAAATACCTCATTGCGTTAAGACAAGGTAAACTGGAGGAAGCGCAAAAATATGCCGATGAGATAATTACAAAACATGGAGACTCTCATTGGGCTTCGGTGGTAAAACCCACAGAAGACGGAGGCGGTTTTGATGCCGGTAAGTTGGAAGATGTTGTTCCGTTCTACGACAAAACATACAGCTTATTGTTGCAGCGCGAGTACACCACTGTGTTGCCACGTGCAAAAGAAGGACAGAAGCGATATGGCAACACCAAGTACAACGATAAGTTCATGATAATGGAGGCCATTTCATTGGCCAGTCTCAACAAGCTCAATCTTGCAGACTCTGTAATGACTGTGTTCATGACGGCACATACAGACCCGAACGACTCTTTGAGAGGTTGGGCGGAAGCTGTTTTAAAGCTCATCAGTGAAAATAGGGTGCAAATGAACAGATTGCCGATGGGGAACAAGATACAAGACACGACATCTGTCGATAGTGCCAAAATGGCTTCTGTGTTGCCTCAATCTCCATCATCAAATACTCAAGCGGTACAGGGAGCATATACCTACGAGCCACAACAAGAGCACTATGTCATATTCACATTCGTAGGCCAAGATCAGAGAACAGCTGGCGTTAAGGCAGGTATCGATGATTTCAACAAGTTCAAGTTCGGTTCGTTGAATCTGGGTACTGAGATAAATATGTTGCGAGAGCCGCAAGGTGTCATTACCATCAAAGCCTTCCGAAACAAGAATCAGGCGGTCATTTACATCAACTCTTTGAAAAAGACCGATCAGGTATTCCGCGAGTACGAAAGCAAGGAATATCAGCTGATGATGATATCCAAGTCGAACCACAGGAAACTGGTTACTGACAAAAACTTGGGTAGCTATATTTACTTTTACAATAAGAATTACAAGTAACCTCTAAATTCGGTTATACCCGCTTAACTACTTTTTATCCTTTATTGCCGACGGATTTCGTAAATTTATTAGAAGAGGTTGTTCTATATGGAGACAACGATAGCACAGATATATCACAAAAGTGAGGAAGAAGAGAAGAAGCTCATTCTCCGAGAATACAGGGCTTTGTTGCGCAGCCTGAAAGAAAGGCTGAAAAAAGGCGACAGGCCAAGGATTCGTCGTGCCTTTGAAATTGCGGCAGAGTCACACAAAGACATGCGCCGTAAATCAGGGGAGCCGTATATCCTTCACCCGATTGCCGTTGCCAGAATTGCAGTCGAAGAAATAGGCCTGGGTGTGACCTCAGCCATATGTGCGTTGCTGCACGATGTGGTGGAAGATACCGAAGTAACGCTCGAAGATATTGAAAGCGAATTCGGGGCCAACTACTCCAAGATAATTGACGGCTTGACGAAAATATCCAACGTGGTGGATTTGAAATCAACTACCACGGAGCAGGCCGAGAACTTCCGTAAGATACTTTTGACGCTTGCACACGATCCACGTGTGATACTCATCAAACTGGCGGACAGGTTGCACAACATGCGCACGCTCGACAGCATGAAGCGTGAGAAACAGTTGAAGATCGCATCTGAAACGACTTACATCTATGCACCCCTTGCTCATAGATTGGGCTTGTACGAGATAAAGTCCGAGTTGGAAGACCTTTCGTTGAAGTATACACAGCCTGATGTATATGAAGAAATATCTCAGGGCCTAAAAGAAACCAAAAGAGAACGGACTAGGTATATCAACGAATTCAGCAAGCCGATAAAAGAGGCGCTGAAGACGGAGAGCTTTAAGTTTGAAATATACGGAAGGCCAAAATCCATACATTCCATATGGAATAAGATAAAGACCAAGCATGTGTCTTTTGAAGAAGTGTATGACATCTTTGCAATTCGTATAATATTGGACACCCCACAGGAAAAAGAAAAAGAGGATTGCTGGAGGGTGTATTCGATAGTCACCAACTTCTACAGACCCAGCCCCGATAGGTTACGCGATTGGATAAGCGTACCTAAGGGTAATGGATATGAGGCTTTGCATACCACCGTGATGGGACCATCGGGTCGATGGGTTGAGGTGCAGATACGCTCTAAGCGTATGAACGAAATTGCTGAAAAGGGTGTTGCCGCGCATTGGAAGTACAAAGAAGGAAGAGAAAAGAATGCCGCCGAAAGCAAGCTCGACAGTTGGTTGCAGCATTTGAGGGATATGCTGAACAATCCGGATACGGATACGATAGATTTTCTCCAAGATATCAAGCTCGACCTTTTCACAGAAGAGATATACATCTATACGCCTAAAGGTGATATGAGGGTGTTGCCTCAAGGAGCCACCGCACTCGATTTCGCCTTTGACATACATTCCGAACTCGGCGCAAAATGCATCGGTGCGAAAGTTAATTATAGACTTGTTCCTATAAGTCACGAATTGAAAACGGGAGATCAGGTAGAGATAATCACTTCATCCAAACAAAAGCCATCAGAAGACTGGTTGAACTTTGTAATAACAGGTAAGGCCAAGTCTCGTATCAAATATTATCTGAAGGAAGAGAAGCGCATTGTTGCACAAGACGGTAAGGAGATACTGCATCGTAAGCTCAACAATATGCACGTTCCTGCATCTCAACACAACCTTAATGAGATAGTCGCTTACTTCAAGAAGCAATCACCTCTAGATGTGTACTATGGTATTGCTGTTGGTAGTCTGGATATAAAAGAACTGCGCGCTTTCACCGTTCATGGCGACAAGCTGCAGCAACCGGTGAAAGAGGTGGCATTGGAAACCAAGCTGCTTATATCCGAAAAAGAAGAGCAGAAGAACATCCCATCGAAAGATACAGAGCTCATCATATTCGGCGAAAGCTCGGATAAGATATTGTACAAGTTGGCGCAGTGTTGCCAACCGATACCGGGCGATGACGTATTCGGGTTCATTACCTCAGGTGAGGGATTGAAGATACATAGGACGGATTGCCCCAATGCTGCACAGCTTCTGGCCAACTACGGACATAGAGTGGTTAAGACCAAGTGGGCCAAGAACAAAGAAATATCTTTCCTTACAGGAGTGCGTATCATCGGTTTGGATGATGTGGGTGTGATTCAAAAGATTACCAATGTCATCTCAGCAGATCTGAAAGTAAACATGCGCTCGATAAGTATCGATTCTCATGACGGGGTGTTCGACGGTACGATAATGGTATATGTAAGAGACAAGGCAGAGTTGGATAAACTATGTGCCAAATTGGAAGCGCTTGATGGTATCAACAAGGTGATAAGACTGCAAGTAAGCGATAAATAACAAACACAAAATTTTCTTGAATGTTTATTGATAAAAGCTCCAAAGAGCTGTACGAAGAATATAAAGACATTGCACAAAAGGCCGCAGACCTATATTATGCATCTGCGGTATTGGGTTGGGATCAAGAGGTGTTCATGCCACCCAAGGGTTTCCCATACAGGGGCAGACAATTGGCGACACTTGCATCTTTGGCGCACGAAATGATGACATCCGAATCTTACGGTAATGTACTTGAAGAACTTTCAGGAAGGAATGACTTGTCTGAAAACGAAGCTGCGAATATCAGGTTGAGTCTTGAAGATTTTGAAAAGAAAAAGAAACTGTCATCCTCGTTTGTGAACAAGCTTACCCAACAAGTGAGCTCAAGCTACGACGCATGGATAAAATCTCGCAAAGAGAACAGCTATAAGGTGTACGAGCCTGAGCTGACCAAAATGATAGAACTGAAGTTGCAGCAAGCGGATATGTACGGGTACGAAGGAAATTCATACGACGCATTGTTGGATGAGTATGAAAAGGGAGCCACTGTTGCAATGCTTGACCCCGTATTTGAACAAGTAAAGAACGAATTGCCATCACTGTTGGAGCAAATAAGCAATGCTGAACAAGTGGACGACGCATTCATGAATTTGTTTTACGCCAAAGACAAGCAATGGGATTTCTCTATAGATGTGTTGAAGAAAATAGGTTACGATTTTGATGCCGGTAGACAGGATATATCAGAGCATCCATTCACTACTTCATTCGCTCCTGAAGATGTACGAGTAACGACCAGAGTTTCTGAACACGATTTCGCATCGCTGTTGTGGAGCAGTATACATGAAGGTGGGCACGCACTTTACGAACAAGGCTTACCGTCAGAGCAGTATGGATTGCCACTTGGTGAGGCAGCATCACTTGCCGTACACGAGTCGCAATCTCGTCTTTGGGAGAATAATGTGGGTAGGGGTATACACTTTTGGCAACATTTTTATCCTGTATTGAAAGGCTATTTCTCTGAGCAACTAAATGATGTAACGCTCGACGGCTTTTACAAAGGGATGAACAAAGTACAGCCTTCGCTTATCAGAACAGAGTCGGATGAGCTTACTTATCACTTCCATGTATTGATACGATACGAGATAGAAAAAGCGTTATTGAATAAAGAACTTCAACCGAAAGACTTGGCTTCGGCTTGGAACAGTCAATACGAGAAGTATCTGAACATAACACCACCTGATGATAAACAAGGTGTGTTGCAAGATGTGCATTGGGCACATGGTAGTTTCGGATATTTCCCGACATACTCGTTGGGGAGCTTTTATGCCGCTCAATACTATGAGCAAGCCAAGAAAGAGTTGTCGGGATTGGAGAGCCAATTGTCGGCAGGTGAATATGGTAAACTGTTGACTTGGTTGAGAGGAAAGATACATGTGCATGGACGCAAGTATCGTTCCAATGAACTGTGTAAGTCAATTACGGGAGAAGGGTTGAGTTTTTCGGCATTTATGAAATACGCACAAGAAAAATACAGCTTCATATACAACTTAGACTAAGATGAATAACAGCGAGCCCATACTATATCAAGAACAGATGGATGCGGATGAGCTCGCCTTTTTGGAACGCAAGGACGAAAAAGAATCAGGACAGTTTTATAAGGTGATGAAAGTATTGATGGCGGTATGTTTCATTTTGCCGTTCATCTTGGCATGGATAAAGGCATTTGCGGGAGACAACAACCCTTTTTCCATGTTGTTCTATTTTATCGGTGTGTTTGTATTGCTTGGGCTTACGTTTTTGGGTTCTTACATAGCTTATCGCAGGGGTTTGTACAAAGTAAGGCAAGATGTGAAGCATGGACAGAAGACAATTGAGCGTACCCACATCACCCGCAAGCAGTTCATGCCACACAATAATACCTATTATTTTTATCTGGATTCTCCCAACAAACTCAGTATAGAAGTGTCTCAAGACGACTATCATAATTGGGAGAAAGGAGATGAGTTGAACATTGAATATTCAACAAATGCCAAATTCTATTTCGGCTATTATTAATTTTGCAGTCTATGTTAAGGGTTGGAAAAATAGTGGCGGTACACGGACTGCAAGGAGCCGTGATATTAAGCCACATCATAAACGGTTCGGATTGGCTGAAAAAAGGAGATGCCATATTTGTGGAAATGGCCCGCGAAAGCAGGATTCCGTACTTCGTCGGTAGCGTACGTTCCTCAAAGCCTGATGAACTGCTTGTGACCGTTGATGATGTTGAAGGTGCGGCCGCAGCCAAGAAGCTGATAGGTAGGAACGTATATGTGAATGACGAGTTGCTGCAAAACACAGATGCGGACAGCCCGTTGATGTACATAGGCTTTCATATTGTGGATGCTCAAAAAGGCGATATTGGAGCAATAACCGATGTGATGCAAGCCACTCAAAACTGGATAGCTCAATTGATAATAGAAGATAAAGAGGTGTTAGTGCCATTGGCGGAAGAGCTTATCACGGAAATAGACAAGAAGGGTAGGGTCATTAAAATGGAACTGCCTGAAGGCTTGATAGACATATATCTGAGTAACAGTACAAACGACGAAGACGATGAGGGTTGATATTATAACAGTGGTACCGGGGTTGTTGGACAGTCCATTCAGCCACTCTATAATGAAGCGGGCACAAGCCAACGGTTTATTGGACGTTCAGGTGCATAATCTGCGCGATCATACACCCTATAAGCAGGCGCAAGTAGATGATTATCAATTTGGTGGAGGTGCAGGGATGGTGTTGATGCCCGAACCGTTGGCCATACTTATAGAGAAGTTGCAAGAGGAGAGGAAGTATGACGAAGTAATATATATGACTCCTGACGGGCCTACTTTCAACCAGAAAACGGCGAACAGGCTATCCTTGTTGGGAAACCTGATGATCATTTGCGGTCATTACAAGGGAATCGACGACCGTATCAGGCAGCATTTCGTCACTATGGAGATATCCATCGGCGATTATGTGCTGAGTGGGGGAGAATTGGCAGCGGCCGTTGTTGTGGATGCCATCGGCAGGTTGATACCGGGTGTGCTCAACGATGAGACCTCTGCCTTGTCAGATTCCTTTCAAGACAACCTTTTGGCACCACCCGTATATACCCGCCCCGCAGACTTCAGAGGCTGGAAAGTACCTGAAATATTGCTCAGTGGAGACCACCGAAAAGTGGAGGAATGGAGGCACGAAGAGTCTATGAAAAGGACTGCCGAGCGTCGCCCCGACCTATTGGAAGGAAATAACTGAGTTTGGGGCAATAATTTTTTGTAAAAAATAAATATTCCCATTACCTTTGCAGACCCAAAATAGATAGAAATGGACAACGCAATAGCATACGTTCACGGTCAGATGACACCAACAAGAGAATTTCCTGAGTTTAAAGCAGGAGATAACGTGACTGTTAACTACAAGATAGTTGAGGGTAACAAGGAGCGTATACAGTCTTTCAGAGGTGATGTGATCAAGCGCCAAGGTACAGGTTTTACACAGTCTTTCACTGTACGTAAAATATCTGACGGTATCGGTGTTGAGCGTGTTTTCCCGCTTTACTCACCTAATATCGATTCGATCCAAGTGAACAAACGCGGTCGTGTACGTAGAGCGAAACTTTACTATCAGCGTGAGCGCTTCGGTAAATCAGCTCGTATCAAGGAGAAAAAATTCATCGCTAAGGATAAATAAACCATCCTTTGTACAATATTCGATACCCCGCTCATTGAGCGGGGTATTTTGTTTTTAGAATTTTATCCAAGCTATATATGCCTTTTTTCGACCTTTTTCGTTGTCGATCATAACAACGGCATAGCTGTCAATCTTATCATTATAAAATTGGGGATATATGATGAATTTAGAATAAAATTTGCCTTTTGGTTCTCCGAATAAAAATGATTTTGTTATTCCATTAGGAGATAATTTATACAAAAGAGCGCTCCTGTCACTTAATGTAAATCCGCCTTCTTGTTTTTCGTCTTGCTCTTTGTTAAAGCTGGATGGGACCTCATTGCTGATAATATAGTTGCCGTTTTTAGTGCTCAAATATTGTGGGTATCCTGAACTTTGAACAATGTATACATCATCTTCTATACCATTGTCTTTGAGAAATATTACTGCCAGTTTATTACCGTAGGGACCACTGCCTTTATTTTGAACACTTGATACGTTCTTTGAATCCTGTAATACAACTCTGTTGTTATTGTTAATGGATATACTGGGTTTTATGACATCAAAACCGTTTTTCATGCCGAGGTTGTCTTTGGCGAACTTGTTTGTTTTAGGTGTCCGAACTCTATCAGAGTATAAGATATCAAGACTATTTGGGTCGAGATATGTCAGAATGGATGCGAATTTATCCATAGTAGTGTAAACTCCAAAACTGCTTTTCGTGTCATGGTCGGTTAGTGTGGTAGTTAGTAGAACAAGTTTTTTGGTTTTAGGATCGTACACAATACTGTTGGTGCTTGTGATACTTACAGGGGTTAAGCTCAGTTTTTTTGTTTCTAATTTATTTTCGGCAACATCATATTTTGATAAATAGATGGGGGTGTTCATGCTTTTTGATTTACGGTTATAGTCATTGGTGCATATATACACGATGTTGTCATGCATATACACTTCCCCAAAGTGTGTAAGTTCAGCAGTATTGATCTCTTTGCTCAAATATGTTTCTGATATTAGTTTATGATCAGTATCGTATACACTCAGTTTAACTTTATCTGTTTTGTCTTTTGTGTATCCTTCAAAAGTGACTATTGCATATTTTCCTGAAACAAGGTCTTTACTCACATAGTAATCATTGGATATATAGAGTGATGTATTTACCTCAAGGTCATATCCCCATGCTCTTCTGGTAGGAATTTCATCCAACTCTTCTGCTTTGGTTATTTTCCCTGTTTCTGTGGATATAATTATTCGATGTAATTTCAACATGTTTTTTCTATGCAATTGGGTAATAAAGAGTACGATATCGCCATTTGCTTCAAAGGAGCTTCTTAGCGTTGAGGCAGAAAGCTTCCTGTCTGTCCATTGACTGTTTTCTGATACTGCCGATTTTATTTTTTTATGTTCGGTATCATAGATGTCAACCTGTATGCCTTCGTCTTCAGACATTCTCAGAAAAACGGTATTGCCATTGTCTAGAATGTATAATAGCTGTCTGAAACTGTTTGGTTCGTCAAATGGTTCGCTGTATTGTATGTTATTCTGTGCTGTAGATATAATTGGTAGTAAGAACAACAAGAAGGATAAAAGGTGCTTCATTTCGTGATTTTAAAGATGATTGTTAAGCGTTTGTATAAAAATATCTAAAAGAAGTTATGCCACATAGAAAACTTGTTAATTGATGTTCAACCTTAATGAGTCTCCTGTGTTCCCGTTTTGAAATGGAGTTTTTTAAGCCTCATTTTTCCGTTTCCAAATAAAACTCGTTTGCGTTACCTTGCGGTAAATTTTTTATACAAATGCAAAGAGATACAACCATATACAACCTGATAGGCGAAGAACTGGAGCGTCAGCGCCGCGGACTGGAACTGATAGCATCCGAGAACTTTGCCAGTATGCAGGTGATAAATGCCATGGGTAGTGTGTTGACCAATAAATATGCGGAGGGCTATCCGGGCAGAAGGTATTATGGTGGTTGTGAAGTGGTGGATAAAGTGGAAACATTGGCCATTGACAGAGCCAAAGAGATATTCAATGTGGAGTATGCAAACGTGCAGCCACACAGTGGTTCTCAGGCCAATGCTGCGGTTATGTTGGCTGCATTGAACCCGGGAGACACTATCCTAGGTTTGGACTTGAGTATGGGCGGTCACTTGACGCATGGTTCTCCTGTCAGCTTTTCAGGAAAACTGTACAATGCGGTACACTATGGTGTACGGAAAGAAGATGGTCTTGTGGACTATGGTGATATGGAGCAGAAGGCTAAAGAGCATAAGCCCAAGATGATCATCTGCGGTGCATCGGCATACAGTCGCGATTGGGACTACAAGCGTGTACGTGCCATTGCCGACAGCGTCGGCGCTTTGGTTTTGGCGGACATATCTCACCCTGCGGGCTTGATAGCAAAAGGCTTGCTTGCCTCTCCTTTTGAAGATTGCCATTTTGTAACCACTACTACGCATAAAACATTGCGCGGCCCACGTGGCGGTTTGGTATTGATGAAGACGGATTTTGAAAACCCTTGGGGTATCACAGGACCGAAAGGTGATATCAGAATGATGAGTCAGTTGTTGGACCTAGCCGTATTCCCGGGTATTCAAGGCGGACCGTTGGAGCATACCATTTCTGCTAAGGCGGTTGCATTTCACGAAATACTGCAAGACGAATTCGGTACTTATGCACAGCAAATAATCAACAATGCTCAAGCATTGGCTCAGGCATTGGTCTCTAAAGATTATAATGTAGTTTCAGGTGGAACGGACAATCACTTGATACTTATCGACCTGCACAATAAGAACATCACAGGTAAAAAGGCTGAAAACACATTGGTAACTGCTGATATTACTTTGAATAAGAACATGGTTCCTTTTGACGACCGTTCTCCATTCGTGACATCGGGTATCAGAATAGGTGTGCCTGCCGTTACTACACGTGGGTTGAAAGAAGAGCATATGCCGCAAATTGTGGACTGGTTGGACAGGGTATTGACAAACCCTGATGATGAAGCGGTTATTGGTGCTGTTCGTGGTGAGGTGAACGAGTTTATGTCGGCATTCCCATTATATCCCGAGACATTATCAACAGTTTGATAATGAATGGTTAATATTTGTTATTTGAAAAGCCGTAACAGCGGCTTTTCGTATTTTTACGTAATTAGCGTTATTAGTACCCATGCCCTTGCTACACGAGGCAAGGCTATTGCTTAAAACAGCATGATGATAAAGAAGATACTACAGTATTCAGGTTTGCTGCTGCTCTTGGTAGCGTTTACGGTCGAATCTGCGGATGCACAATGGAGAAAGAAGAAAGGAAATGACGGAGAGGAGGAAGTGGAAATAAGTGTATACGACATGGAAACACTTATTGAGCCGATACCCATACAAAGAGCATTGTGGCATGAGAATAAGATAGATGAGTCTCAAAAAACAGCCGATGCTTCCGACGGTATTGTGGATGGTGTAATAGCCGTTGAAGACGATACCATATTCACAAGGCTGCTGACCGATGCCATATTGAATGACGTCAATAAGATGCAGATACTGGTAGAGAACCTTCCGATGGACAGTTTCTTGATTGACAGTACCAGTTATAAAAGTGCCGCACAGCAATTACACGATCAAAAGTTGATATATCTACGTGCATTGCATGACCTTGTTCGTCGTTTCAATGCTGACCCTGCGCCTAAGGGTTATTACTATAAGCGCCTGACCAACAACATGCGTCAGGTAATTATAGCAGACTTTAAAGGTGAGTTGTCTTGGTTTGTCAGGAACAATATCAGCATGTACACTTTAAGGAACATCAACGAACTGTTGGATCCTCAATCTCAAGATCGCTACTTCATATATGCGGAAATGGCCAAGAGAGAACCGGAGGCTATGATAGAGAAGCTGTCTGATTTTGCCACACACCCTTATGCTTGTGAGATTATAAGAGAAGCGGCCAAAGTGGTTCCGAATATGGTGTTCAACTTTGCAACATCCACTACACAAACAAGGTTTGTGGTTGAGAGTTGTAATGATAGGTTAGTACAAACAATTGTGAGAATAGCCAGGCAATCAAAATCTCCTCTGAGGGCAATGCCTTTCTTGAACGATATATACAACGGAAAGAAAACCATTTCCGAAATAGATGTTATTACTGCCAACGAAGACTTGTTCTATCAAAACCTTGTGCGCCTGAAACTGGAGGGTGTTACGCTCGGAGGTGATACTTATACAAGCGAGTTGCAATATCGTGGTATGAGGTATATACGTGAGATGAACGATTTGCACGAAGAGAAAGCCCCTGTGCGCTTTAAGTGTATCAACGGTATGTCTCCTGAGGTATTGTACTTCATCATGGTTTATGGTCAGGATGAGATATATACCAGTAGCTTCCTCGGTACATTCCAGAGAATGATGGAGCGTATGAGTCCGTTGCCCGGAGATAAACTCTTAGAAAAGGTACACAGGGATAAGTTCCGTACGTTCATCCGTATGTGTGCAGGCTATAATGTATTGAGCGAGTTCCTTGGTACTATGGAGCAGGCACAGCGTACATCCTTGATGCGCGACTTCATTGCAGGGCTTGACAAAGGCAAGGAAGACGATCTGGAAGATGCGGTGGATGTTGCCGATGCCTTCGGTAGTATCAAAGATCCTGAGCTGACGAAGTTCCTCACCAATGAAGTGAAAAAGAACTACGAACAGTCATACAGAACCGGAAGCAAGAAAGGTGTTATCGTATATGGTCTGTTGGCAACACTGTTCAACAGTGCTACGCAGGAGGACGATGATGACAATTCAAACGGCGTATCCGGTAGATTGGGACTACCGCCTATCAACCTTGTGCCTTATAATAAGCTTACAGATAAAGAAGGAAAGGTTTACGAGCAGTACTTCTTTTATGGTGATGAAGATGGCAGAGCATCGTACAACAGTTGGTTGACCAACTTCCGTGATAAAGCCAAGTGGACAATAGAAAAGAGCACATACTGGACCAAGATAACGTCGCTGCAAGGCAAGCCGATGATAGTGTATGCAAACATGCCATTGGAAGAGCCTGAAGATGAAGTGGCGATAGATACCCTTTGTAAGTATTTGGTTGAAAGTAAAATTCAGCCTACTGTAATGGTACACCGTGGTCATAGCTACCACCTACCTCTTACACTTGAAAGATTACAGAAAGAAACCAAGATAGTATTGTTGGGTTCTTGTGGTGGGTATCACAACCTGTCTACAGTGCTTACAAAGGCTCCGAATGCGAACATCATATCATCGAAGCAGACAGGTGCCATGAGTGTCAATGAGCCTATCATCAAGTCTATCAACGACCAAATATCAGAAGGTAAAGACATCAACTGGATAAGCACATGGCGTGGCCTTACAGGTTATTTCGACCAAAGAAAAGGGCCACAGAAAGAAATGTTTGACGACTATGTGCCTCCACACAAAAACCTTGGTGCAATATTCATCAAAGCATACCGCAGAATGTTCAACGCAGATATGTAGTATATGAGCAGTATTAACCTCAAAGAAATAAGTACACGTGCTCCTGAAGATTGGGATAAAGACCAAAAGAAGGTGGAGTTGGATGCCATATTGGAAGAGCTGGACGAGCTTCAGAATCTACTATATGCAGAAAGCAAGCACAGTGTATTGATAGTATTGCAAGGTATGGATGCTGCGGGTAAGGATGGATTGATAAGAGATGTGTTCAGCCGTATCAACCCACAAGGAGTAAGTGTTACCTCCTTCAAAGTGCCGACCAAAGAAGAACTGTCTCACGACTTTCTGTGGAGGATACATAAGAATGCACCTGAAAAGGGTATGATAAAGGTGTTCAACCGCTCTCACTACGAAGATATATTGGTGACCCGTGTAAACAATATCATCGACGATGTCACTGCCGAGAAGCGTGTAAAAGCCATCAACGATTTCGAGCACTTATTGTCCAAGCATAACAATACACAAGTACTAAAGTTTTACCTACACATATCCCAAGATGAACAGTATGAACGTTTGGTGGAGCGCATGAAGATACCGCGCAAGATGTGGAAGTATAATGCCAATGACTTCAGCGAATCCGCCAAGTGGGACAGTTATATGAAGTGCTACGAAGATGCCTTCAACAATTGCGGTGACATACCATGGCATATAGTACCGTCAGACCAAAATTGGTGTAAGTCTTACATAGTGGCCAAAACACTTAGAGATACACTAACGTCGCTCAACATGCAGTATCCGCTTATCGGGAATGATTAACCGATAAACTCGGACATTAAACTGTTTGCAAACTCTGCCTTTTCTATTTGAAGGAAGTGGCCGCAATGGTCAATAACGACAAGCTTTGAGTTCGGTATTTCCGCTGCACCACGTTCAGCCAACCTTTTGGTGGATATAGGATGTATCAGTCTATTGGGTATAAGTGCATCACGCTCGCCGAACAATACCAATGTAGGTTGTTGAATGGTGCTTAGTTTATCGAATACCTCTTCGCTCAACATGCCTTTTATACATGCTTCTATCATCTTGCGATAATGAGAAATTGACTGGTCTTTCATCAGGTCCACAAGCTCTTGCAACATCTCTTCCACCATCGGAGGGTATTTGTAGAAGCTACTCTTTATCACCTTCCTCAAACTGTTTTCCTCCGTAGAGAAGAAGTCGAAGAAGTGAACACTGCCTTCGTACAATGCTCGCTCGATACCATTGAATGTTTCAAAGCCTGCGGGAGCACAAAGAATCAGCTTTTTGCAAACATCGGGATGGTCTGTTATCAGCTTGATGGATACCTGTCCGCCCATGGAGTGCCCAATGACGATGATTTTATCCAATTTGAGCTTTTGTATGAACTCGTATACAGACTCTGCAAAGAAACCGATGCCATAAGGATAGTCGCCCTTGTCGGAGTAGCCGTTACCCGGTAGGTCTATGGCTATGCAACGGTGGTGCTGCTTCAGGTCGTCGATATTCATCCTCCAGCTATTGGCGTAGGTGGCCAAGCCATGAATGAATAGCAGCGTCTCCTTGCCCGAGCCTTCATCTATATAGGCCACATTGCAGCCATTGTCCAATTGCAGTTTGTTGATGCGGAAATTATCGTGTTCGAACACTGATGCAAAATATAAAAGGTGCCCCGTTATGGAACACCTTTGTTAGTAAATCTAATAATGATTGTTCCTTAGCAACGCTCTATCACCCACTCGGCAACGCTTGGTGCCAACTCTTTCTGAGAACGTCCACCAACGAATACGCCTATGTGACCGCCAGGGAAAGGATAGTCTTTCTTATCCTTGCTGCCGATGGCCTTCATGATAGGCAATGTGCTTTCGTTAGGGATGATGTTATCGTCGGTCGCGTATACGTTCAAAAACGGAACGGTCATGTTCTTCAAGTCAACCATACGGCCACCCAATTCCAATTCGCCTTTTATCAAAAGGTTGTCGCGGAACAGGTCTTTGATATACTTGCGGTACATCTCGCCCGGTATGGCAGGAAGATCTCCTTTCCACTTCTCCATACGTAGGAAGTTCATCAACTTCTTCTCATCGTCCAATGAGTTGAGAACGCCGAGGTATTTGCTGATGTTCATGCTTGGCTTCAACATGCCGAATGCGCTGTCTATCATTTCGCCCGGTATGGTACCTGTTGCGTCTACAATAGCATCTACGTCTATATATTTCGCCCAAGTGTATAGCATACAACCATTGCCACCCGGCTCAAAATCGTAAGGAGCAACGTATGTGGTCAGTGATTTCAACTTCTCAGGATACAGCGATGCATATATCATGGAGAAAGTACCGCCTTGGCAGATACCCATCTTGTGTATCTTATCCTTGCCGCTTGCTTTACGTACAAAGTCCACAGCGTCGTTCATATAGCCGTCGATGTAGTCCTCCATTGTAAGGTAGCGGTCGGCCTTGGTAGGGTAGCCCCAGTCCATGATGTAGATGTCCAAACCTTCTTCCAACAACTTCTTCATCAAGCTGCGGTCGGGCTGAAGGTCCAACACGTCGTGACGGTTAAGCATGGCGAAAGACACCAATACGGGAGTGGCGCATTTCGGCTTGCTGTCGCGAGTGTAGTGGTACATGCTTACGTGGTCGCGCTGCCATACCTTTTCTTTAGGTGTAACGGCCAATTCCACTTCTTCTATTCCTTGCAGTGTTTCGTAACCTTTGGCCAGCTTCTCTGTGACGTTCGTCATCTCTTCTGCCAGCCCCGATGGGTTGAAATTCATATTCTAAAATTTGCGCGAAGGTATGTAGATTTTTTCAAATAGATATACTTCGCAAGTGAGTTAATACCTAAGTAATATACTCAGAATACAAATACAGGTCAAATAGATGTTTTATTGTTATGATGCTATTCCCAACAACTCCTTCCCTGTTTTTAGGGAAGGTGGCACGAAGTGACGGAAGGGTATTTGTTGCATTTTGTTGCGAAAACGGTGTTATCACTTCATCTAATTGTTACGAATTGTTACGTTTTGTTCTGCCAAGGGGGTGGGGTATCCGAACAAAAATTGTATTTAGCTCATTTTCAAGGTATTATATTTTTGATGGTATTAGATATGTTTTAGGGCGAACATTTTTAGGATTGTTGCGAATTAGCTCTAGCTCGTTCATGATGTCTTTTATTTGTCTCTCTGAAATGCACAATCATAGATTGTTGCATTTTGTTGCGAAATCATGGTTTTTCTCTTTGGTGACTACTTAACCAAAGATTATATGGTTACAATAGCAAATATACGTTAATTTTATTTATTGTGAAGTCGTAAAACCTTGTGATTTGCATAAAATAATAACAATATATTTGTTTAGTAAAAGTTGGTATATGTATAAGAGTTTACTTATTGTCCTAATAACTTTCTTTAGTTGTAGTGTACATGCCCAAATTAAGTGGGCTATGTTAAAAGGAGAAGCAAGTACAACAAATATAGTAAGAGGTACAAAGAATCAAACTCATCATAATAATACACCTGGGTTACGATTTAATAGTTTGACTTGGTACTTAGATGGTAAGTTATATCTGTACGGAGGACGAACATATCCCAATCATCAAGTTAGGGCTACTGATGACTTGTGGGTATATGATACAGTGTCGAATAATTGGACATGGATTAGTGGTACACAAGTAGCTAACCAAAGCCCAATTTATGGTACAAAGGGGATCGGCTCCATAAATAACTCTCCTGGATGTCGTGAAGGAAGTTCTACATGGGTGCATAACGGAAAATTATACCTGTATGGAGGTGAATATTCTAATGGTACATCCAGTGCTTATCATAATGATATATGGATGTTTGATCCAGTATCAAAATTATGGACATGGATAAATGGAAGTTTGACCAATACAAAAGCCAGATATGGAATACAAGGTATACCTGATACGCTGAATTCACCAGGAAGTCTAATCAACACAGTTGCTTGGAAGCATAACAATAGACTATATGTATATGGGGGGCAAGGTTATGATACTTCTACGTATGGTAACTTGAACGATATTTGGGAATATAATTTAGCAAATAATTGTTGGACTTGGATAAAAGGTAGTGGTGAAGTTGGTGCGAACGGTATTTGGGGCACAAAAAATACCCCAAATAACTCAAACATACCAAGATGTGTACCTGATAATATAGGTTGGTACCTAAATGGAAAAGTATATATATAGTTCTTATGGAGACTATATATGGCAATACAACCATACTACAAATATTTGGACTTGGATAAAAGGTAAAAATTGGACAATCCCAATTGTCTATGGTCAAAAAGGTATTTCAGATAGTTCTAATACTCCTGGTAGCAGTAGGCAAGGGTCGTTAACTTGGGTAAGGAATGGTAAGTTGTATTTATATGGAGGACTAACATACAAACAATTCGACCCTACCCCATATTATAAAGAAGATCTTTGGACGCTTGATACAAATAGTTTCAATTGGACATGGTTGGCAGGTGATTCTATTGCAAATAAGCTCCCAGTATATGGTGTAAAAGGTTATCCTCATTACAGTGTATGGCCTGGTCCAAGAAAATCGCCTTTGGTTTGGAAGGGTGCTGATAAGCTGTATGTATTTGGGAATTCAGTATCTGAAATTTCTTCAGATGCACTTTGGGAATATAATCATATAACAAGCTATTGGACTTGGAAAAAAGGGGAACACAATTCACATTCGTTAGATTATTACACATTTCCGTATGTATTTGATGAATTGAACGAGCCGCATCTAAGGCTACAAGCACTTGTATGGCAGATTAATGATACTGTCTATATGTACAGTGGAACCAGTGCTCATTATAATGATAACATATGGCAATATGATACTGAACGAAATTTATGGAGGGTTATAAAAGCACCTGAAAAGAAAGGTGTTGTATATGGTAAGAAAGGAATAGGGTCGTACGAAAATAGTCCAGGACATAAATATAATGCATGTTGCTGGCAAGACAGCAGGAAACTCTATCTATATGGTGGGGATGGGTCTACAACTGCAATGTGGGAATATGATATTTCAACTAATAACTGGAGATATATCAAAGGCGATACGTTTAGTGCATATACAGTGTTCGGTATAAAAGGTATTTCGGATACATTGAATACACCAGGCAAAAGAATAAGTGCCCAATATTGGACAACAAATGGAAAATTTTACTTGCTTGGAGGGTATGGTTTTGATAAAAATGGAGCATGGGGGCTTATGAATGACTTATGGGAGTATGACCCCAAAACCAATAATTGGAGATGGTTGACTGGAAGTAATATAAAAGAACAATATGGGTTATACGGAAATAAAGGTAGTTATAGTGCTAATAATACACCTGGTGCTAGAATTGGATCTGCTACCTGTGTGTATAATAATAAATTGTACTTATTCGGCGGCTTTGCTTATGTGACTACAAGTACAACCATAAATGATATCAATAATAATGACTTTTGGGAATATGACCCAAGTGTTAATATGTGGAGATGGTTGACTGGAGATACTACCACGTATCCTCTTTCAAAATATGGTTCCAAAAATGTACTTGCTTCTGGTAATATTCCGGGATGTAGATCACATGCAACAATGGAATCTGTTAACGGCAAAATATATTTATTGGGTGGTAATGCAGCTAGTAGTACTGTTTGTTGTGGCATGACAAATGAAATGTGGATGTATGATCCTAACAGTGGGTATTGGGCTTGGGTGAATGGTGCGGATACCTTTTCTGAACGCGGACGATATGGAATTAAAGGTGTATACGATTCAGCAAATGTCATTAGTGCAGGTATGCTAAGTGCATCTTGGGTGGTAAAAAACAGGTTGTATGTTTTAGGTGGAACCAGGCTTCTGACGAATGTGTTTACTGGGTTGCAGCTTACGTATAACAATAATGCTTTATGGGGGTGTGAAGTCTGTGATACTTTACAAAACTGCTATTCAACTACTCCTTCAATAGATCTTGCTGACACGACTATCCTGTGTAATAACAAAACTTTGTATCTGAACGCAGGTAATATTGGTTGCAGGTATTTATGGAGTACAGGAGATACATCTCAATCAATAGGTGTTAGTATACCTGGTATTTGTTGGGTTAAAGTTACCAATCCTATAGGCTTGACTACGACGGACACGACTACTGTCGTCACGGGTAGTACACCAATATTGAATTTAGGTACTGATACAAGTATTTGTGAAGGAGAAATGTTGTTATTAGATGCATATAATAAAAATGCAAAATATTACTGGAATACAGGCGATACATCGCACAAGATTAATGTTGTATCAACACAGAGGTATATTGTTTGGGTGGTGTCTGCTAATATGTGTTATGGTAGTGATTCTATATATGTAGAAGTGAAATCTAACCCCAAAGTACCTCGGTTAGGTAGCAATAGCCCTGTTTGTGCAGGGGATAAATTAGTAGTTGTTGATAGTAATAGCATTGTTGGTAATTTTAAAATTTATGGACCAAATAGTCTCGAAATACCAAGTAATATTTATACCAATTATAATGCCACGAGCTTGGATTCGGGTTTGTATTATATTGTTGATTCTTCAAATGGTTGTATAAGTACGGATACTACTTATGTACAAGTTTTTAGACGGTTCAATCCGATTGTCTCGATTACTACTTCTCCAAGTGTAAACGTTTGGCCATTTGTAATGTTGACATTTAAGGCAAATGTTGATTATGATAGTGCGAATACAAACTACAAATGGTACCAAAATAAAAATGAATTAGCATCAGAAACACGCTCTACCTATAGTGCCATTGCTTATTCTGTTGTCAAGCATAATGATGTGATTTGTGTTGAGATAAAGAACCCTAGTAAATGTGCTTTAATCGATACCGCCAGCGATTGTGAACAACCCATTATAGTCAGATTATCTGTTGACGATAAGTTAACGCAAGAAAAAAGCATTGATGTCAGCCCAAATCCATTTCATGATCGCATTGACATAAACGGAACTATAGCCAATGCAATAATTGAATTGTATGATGTAATGGGTAGAAGGGTATACCGCTCCATTGCAGATGGAAATACAAAATCAATCAATACCGGCTATTTGGCAAATGGTAATTATTACTTGAAGGTTACGCATTTAAATGCTGACCCGATTGTAATAAAGATCGTAAAAGAGTAGCTACACCTCCTCGGCCACCAACTGCTTTTTCATATCGGGGTTGCCTTCTATATAGCCGAACACTTCTTTCTGCTTTTCGGTCAGCTCGCCCTGCTCGCGTATGAGTTGGGTCATTTCCTTAACCGTAAGTGTAGACTTATCGGGGCTCCAACCCGGTGCACCGAATATATAGTTGAGTTTGTCGCTCAGCGATTTTGCCTTGCGTACATCGTTGTAAATGTTCACAAACTCGTGTGTGATGATAACCACAGGATTAAAACTTTCAGGTGGCTTGGTAACACCGAAGTGGCGCTCTTGACCGTCGCGGCCATTGTGGAAAGTGCCGAACAGCTTGTCCCAGAATATGAATATACCCCCGAAGTTCTTATCCATATAGGCGAAGTTCTTGCTGTGGTGTATCTGGTGCAGTTGCGGTGTGTTGAATATCTTCTCGAACCATCCCAAGTGGGGTACCACCAAAGAGTGTAGCGTGAATTGGTAAACAGAGTTGATGGACATGGCCATGAACACCATTACAGGGTGGAAGCCGATGGCAGGCATCCAAAGCCAGTATATGGGCTTGATGAAAAATATGGTCCAACTGTTGCGGAACGATGTACCGAAGTTGAAGTACTCGGACGAGTGGTGGGGGATATGTGCCGCCCACAGTATACGCACGGTGTGTGCAAAGCGGTGGTGCCAATAGAAATTGAGGTCGTCTCCCAAAATGCAGAGTGCCCATACCCACCAAGATGCACCCAACCAGTTTTGACCGAACAGCGATGTGTAGTTCAGTGCTTCGCGCATGGGCTTGAACAGCTCGAATATGAATGTGAATACGGCAAGCGTACCCGCCTTGGTGATTATTTGTACCAATACTGCACCCGTACCTACACCTGCACTGGCGGCAGAGTCTTTCCAATAGTAAGAATGCTTTTTCTCGCGTATGCTCATTATCACCTCGATGGTGATGATGATGATGGCCGCGGGAATAAAATAAGGGATAAAATATACTTCTTTCATCTTCAACTTCTAATACGCTGCGCTAGTGTAACAAAATAATGACGGGCATGCAAGAAAAAACGGTAATAATTACGTTATAACAACGATATGAGATGCAATATGTTGTATTCGTCAGCTTGTTTTGCGCATATATATGTACAGCAGTATCGCAACGATGATACCCGAAATAGTACCCGGTACAAGATACCATAGTGTACACACGTTCAGTATCAGCAGGTATTTCTCCACCCCTGCCACGCCCATTGCAAAGCATGTGGTCAATATCAATCCTAACGCTCCCCACAATAAGAATATGGTTTTCATCAACGTGCCTTCAGGGTCTATGCCAACGGCTGTTGCCACTTTGCTCCAAGGGCCAAGCTGCCCTGCATGCTCACCTGTTTTGGGACGAACGTAGTCACCTATTATCAAAGCACGAGACCCGTCGAATGTCATGAACCCGAAGTTGAGGACGGCCAATATGATGATGATCCATTTGAGTATAAGCATGAGAGTAGTTTGATGCAAGACTAAGATAAAGAAACCGCAATGCCAACAGTATAAAATCATGTTCATGTCAAATCATGATAAAAATCATGTTATTGTGTAACCAAAGTAACCGTACAGGGAAAAAGCCGAGGGTACTTTTACAGTACATTCTTCACCGCTAAAATTTATAAGTTATGAGAAAGTTACTATGGGCAATTACGGTTTTCGGACTTACTGCCACACTCGGATTGACCTCTTGTAAAAAAGAGCAGAACAGCGTAACGCCAAGCAACGGCACCACAACAACACAACCTTCAACAGCCTCCGACTACGAGAAACAGGAGTTGGCCTATTTAAGGGAGGAAGAAAAAATGGCGAGGGATGTATACATCGCATTGTATACAAAATGGCCGAACCTGAATTTCTTCTCAAACATCAGCAGCAGTGAGCAGAAGCATATGGATAAGGTGTTGCAGCTATTGAACACTTACGGTTTGCCTGACCCTGTCGGTACCAATGGAGTGGGTGTATTTGCGAATGCTGAGATACAAACCATGTACAACAGTTTGGTGGCAAAAGGTGAAGTGAGTGAGATAGAGGCAATAAAAGTGGGATTGACCATTGAGGATGTGGATATATACGATATACAACAAGCGCTGACCAAGGTTGAGAAGCAGGATATAAAAACCGTATTCGGCAACCTGATGAAAGCAAGCAAGAACCATATGAGAGAGTTTCATGACCAACTGACAAGCAGAGGTGGTACATATACACCGCAATACATCTCTCAACAAGAGTATGACCAAATTGTGAATAGCCCGAAGGAGCACGGCAGTGAAATGTAAGGATGGGCTAATGTGGAGATAGGAGTAGTATTTGAGAAGCGCCCCTTTTGGGGCGCTTTTTATTATTCTTTGAAACTATATAGTACGATGTCGTCCAAAATAATGGGAACTTCACTTGCGGGATTCCATATCAATACTTCAATACGGTCGAAATCCTCACCAGGTATTTTGACATCGAAATAAACATCAGAGGTATTGAATGGTTTGGAAATAGAGTTTAGCTTTATAGATCGCTCTTTTACTGTTTTATTTTCTTTGGTGTTCTTAAAATAAACAATGTAACTAAGCATTTTCCAGCGTGTCCATTCTATATTAAGCGGATGTGTTTTTATTTGTGCTCGTATCCAGTCGGCATCATCATCATTATTATAAGGAATCGTCATTACAGGCCCGTACTCACGGTTCTTGTCAAAATACATTGATACATTTCCGTTGATAACGTGCTCACGGCTTTCCGTCGTGTCTTGCTCAAAATCATTTGTGTATATCACCTTCATATCTTCAGGTACACCGCCAAAATATTCATCTGTGTCCATGTAGCGTTCGTAATATTGAGGGACCTTGAACCTGCCGATGACATGCCAATAGTATGCACCGGTCATTGCTTCGGGATTGTACAATCCATCCTTTGCATGTGCTGAATAGGTGAACCAAATATTGATATAAGAAAACAACAGTATAATTGTGAATGCTAACCATTTGATGAATTTTCGGCTTGCCAGCCATTCGATTAATGTGGCAAACGGTATTAAGATGATTGGGTAAGACTGTATCATGGCTCTGCCTCCTGTGCCTGCATACCACCATATATCCCAAGCTGACGTGATGTATAAGAAGATTGCAAAGAAGAACAGTATCATTACTTTGTTCTTACCATGCCTGATGAAAGGAATAACACCGATAAAAGAAAAGAATAGTAATGGCGTATACATCAACCAACCACTTTTGTAGCTGAACATATAGTTGTACGTATGCGGACTTGCGAAGGAAAAACCTTGGTCTTGGTAACTATATACAAATGGCTCTCCTGTAACATAGAGCCAGTATCCTATTTGTATGCCGAATACGAGTGTAGCACAAACTATTGTTACTAATATGTGTTTGTAGTGGTTGACAAAGAATTGAAACCTGTTTTTAAAGCTACTCAGTGATATGTTTTCCATACCCCAAAGCATGGGGATAAGAAAAGCGACTACTTCGGTTGGGCGTACTAAAATCGCTATCCCTATCAATAGCCCTACATAGGTTGCGTGTTTTATATTAGGGTGTTCATAAAACCTTTTTGTAGCCAATAGTAGGAGCACGTATATGGTGAACAGCCAGTTGTGTGTATATGCACCATTGAGTGCGCTATATGTCAGGTAATTTGTGCCTATCACAATTAGCAACAGCATTATTGCTGTAACAGTGTCACTATAATAGTAGAGTAGAAACTTTCGGTAATACCAAAGCCCGAGAAATGAAATCAATAGACTGCCAAACTGTATGGCAAACTGGTATGGCTTACTAAATCCATCTGCAGGGTAGCCTATGATAGGTGCTACCATATGTGCCGCAAAGAACAAGGGACTGTACAAAATTGCCATTCCTGATGAGTACTTATTCACAGCATGTCCTGTAACGGTATCTTTATAGGCAACCATCCCATCTGCAGCACTGTATATGTTAGATAGGCTGTCCTTGAACTTTTGTTCTTTCAGGTCATGATAAATGAAAGTTGTCGGGAGATACCAGTAGTAGCCTGCCACATCCCAGACAATAGTAGCTTTGTCTCCTTCTTTGTCCCATGTAGGGTGGAGAATGAACGATGTGACAAAAAGGACTATAACAGAAAAGGCATAGGTTAAACGGGATAACATTCTAGTTTGGGGTTTCTATTAGAACTAATGTCGGTTCTTAATTAGTATCGTGGTTTGGATTTATGACCTTGATATGACTTATTGCCCATATAGGTCCAGCAACTTATGTATTGTTTTTCTGTTTCGTGTGGTGCATTTCATTTTCAACTTCTTCTCAATGAACCCGGGTGTCATAATGGATTTTCCCTTGTCGCGATAGCGAAGTATGTACAGGACTTTGCCCAATACTTTGAACGTGTCCACGTCACTGTTGTAAGTGTAAAGTTTTTCTACAAGCTCTTTTTCGGGTTCGCTTTGCAGAAAGCCGATATATATTACGGCATTACCATCGTCCTCGATTTTTTTGAAAGGGTCTTTTTTGATGACCTGTGCGAGTTCTTCCACAGTGTATACGAATGTCTCCACCTCGAAACCCAACTCCTTTTCCAAATGGCTTTCTATTTTCTTGGCCAGCTTATCTGTATCGGTGGCCTTTGTTTCAAAGTATACATTCCCTGTTTGTATGTAAGAAGCGACGTTTTTAAAGCCCATGTCTGCAAACATGGTACGCAGGTGCTCCATCTTGATGATCTTACTACCCGAAACGTTTATCGCTCTGTGAAATGCTATATAGTTGCCCATTATTCGTTACGCCAGCTTGTCCTCCCTGTTGTCCAAAAACTTCACCTGTTTGCGCGTACCCGCTGGGAATTGAATCTCTTGTATGGCAGACGCCGTATGGAAGTGCAGCTTTGGTGCCACACGTATCTTGCTTTGGAGTACGGGGCGCAACTTGGCCTCACAGTCATCGGCAGGTAGCGGTGTGTTCACGTGTATCTTCAACTCGTCGGTACCCAGCTCATTGGTATATGCCTCCACCACATATTCTTTCACGTAGCTCAGCTCGTTAAGTATGTCAAATATGGCAGGTGGGTATATGGTGGTGCCCTTGTACTTTATCATTTGTTGCTTACGTCCCAATACAGGCGATAGCCTGCTTGCGGTTCGGCCGCAATAACATTTGCTGTCTATTCGGGTACATATGTCACCTGTACGGTAGCGTATCAATGGCATGCCTTCCACACCCAATGTCGTTATCGCCACTTCTCCATACTGCCCCGCAGGCAATGGCTTACCATGATCGTCCAATATCTCCAATATCACAAGGTCGGGCTGTTGGTGCCCACCCACACCTGCATTACATTCCGTAAATGCGGTTTGCATCTCCGTGGATGCGTACGTGCTGTACATATGTATTGGCCACTCGTCATGTATCTTCTGTCCGAGTGTATTCAGTTCAAAGTCGGCATTGCGTATGCTCTCACCGATACATATGGCCTTTTTAACGGGTGTTTTCTTGAGGTCTATCTGATGCTCGTGAGCAAATTCTATCAGTTTAAGCATAAAAGAAGGAACAGTCACAATGCTGTTGGAATTCAACCTCTCTATGGCATCCCACTGTAATGCGGGTAATCCGGGGCCTGTACGCACCAATGCCGCACCCAATTTTCTGATGCCATGATAATAGGCGATACCCGCCATAAACTGCCGGTCAAGCGTCAACATCATTTGATATATATCTTCGGGCTTGCCGTCGGCGCAAATGAATGCCTGTTGTTCGTTATATGATAGGCGTTCCAGATCGTTTTCCGTCAGTGCAATGGTTACCGGTTTACCCATGGTGCCCGATGTGGAGGTGTATTCCTTCACCTCTTCGTCAGAGACACACAAAAACTCCCAATTATGCTCCTGCATATCGCTTTTGGTGGTAGTGGGCAGAAACTCCATATCCTCCAACGAGCGTATATTATCCAAATTTATATTGTGTTCTTTGAACAGCTTTTGATAGAAAGGGGAGCGTTCGTTCACATATTCCAACAGCTTTTTCAGCTCTTTCAACTGATGGTCTCTTTGTTCTTCTACGGTAGCGAATGCCAGTTTTGGGTTGTACATGACGCGAAAATTGATGTACCTCTAAAGTACGTTGAAATAAATCTATTGTGCTATTTCCAAATCTGATTTTTCAATTTTAAATCGCTGACATATCTTTGCACATGGCTGCAAAATCCAAATTCTACGGCGAAGGCCTTACTTTCGATGATGTATTGCTCGCTCCTGCATATTCAGAAGTGCTTCCAAGAGAAGTGAGCATAGTTACCCAATTGACAAAAGACTTGACAATCAACACTCCCATGGTGTCTGCCGCAATGGATACCGTAACGGAGGCTCCGTTGGCCATAGCATTGGCTCGCGAGGGTGGTATCGGTATGCTGCATAAAAATATGAGCATAGAGCGTCAGGCCGACCAAGCACGCAAAGTGAAGCGTAGCGAGAGTGGACTGATAGTGGACCCGATAACACTTTCGCCAGAGGCTACCGTGTCAGATGCGGTGAAGTTGATGCGTGATAACAAGATCGGTGGTATTCCGATAGTTGAGAACGGCAATAAGCTGGTGGGTATCCTGACCAACCGCGACTTGCGTTTTGAGAAGAACATGCGCAAGAAAATAGCGCAAGTGATGACTCATGAAAAGCTCATTACCGCCGCTGTGGGTACAAGTATGACCAAGGCTGAGCAGATATTGGAAAAACACAAAATAGAGAAGCTCCCGATAGTAGATAAGAAGGGCAAGTTGATGGGGCTGATAACCTTCCGTGACATACTGCATCTGAAAAGCCACCCCAATGCCGCCAAAGACGGTATGGGTAGATTGCTTGTAGGTGCCGCGATAGGCATAACAGGAGATATGTTGGACAGGGTAGAGGCCCTGATGGCAGCAGGTGTCGACATTATTACGCTTGATAGTGCACACGGTCACTCCAAAGGTGTGATAGACGCTGTGAAGCTGGTTAAAAAGACCTTTAAGAAGATACCTGTGATAGCAGGTAATATAGCCACTGCCGAAGGTGCAAAAGCGCTTGCCGATGCAGGTGCAGATGCTGTGAAGGTAGGTGTAGGACCGGGTTCCATCTGTACAACACGCGTTGTAACCGGCGCAGGTGCTCCACAGCTTACAGCCATTTTGGAAGCCGCTGCGGTACTTAAAAGAAGAAACGTACCTGTCATTGCCGATGGTGGTATCCGCTATACGGGTGATATGGTGAAAGCGATTGCCGCAGGTGCATCTTGCGTGATGGCAGGCTCTGTATTTGCAGGAACGGAAGAAAGCCCCGGAGAGACCATCATATACGAAGGACGTAAGTTCAAGTCTTATCGCGGTATGGGTTCGGTTGAGGCGATGCAAGAAGGTTCCAAAGACCGTTACTTCCAAGATATGGAGGCTGATGTGAAGAAGTTGGTACCGGAAGGTATTGTTGGCCGTGTACCGTACAAAGGTTCTTTGAGTGAAATCGTTCAGCAGTTCATCGGTGGCCTTCGTGCAGGTATGGGATACTGCGGTGCAAAAGACATCAAGACATTGCAAAATGAAGCACAGTTCATCCGTATCACAGCTGCAAGTATGGCAGAGAGCCATCCGCACGATATCGTGATAACCAAAGAAGCACCGAACTATAGTAGATAGTTACCAATCTATATATAATGAAAAGCCTCGCATAGCGGGGCTTTTTTTATAACCATACAGGTGATGTAATAGCGAGTAGTACAATGATAAATGACATGATAGTATATAATCGAACTTTTATTCTTTTGCGTTTTTGAATTGTAGGATTATCTGTGTCATAATTATCGATAATTTGTTTGTACTTTTTATTGGTCAGTAGTATAATGAAATGAAGCAGAATCCAAGAAATAATAATTACCCATAGGATTGGGTATGGAATCAGTGCTATCAAATTCTTGTTAAATAGTGTTTCTGCGAATATGGTAATAGACAGTAGGTTGAAAAAAGTAATCATAGCAATAGCCATGATTGCTCTGAAAGTAGAAGAGAAGTCAACTCTGTTTTTTGAAAACCACTTATAATAAGCAAAGAATAAATAGGTGTATGCTTTCACGAAGCTAACATACTCAAAAGAAATCAATCACCCGCCAAATCATCTGAACCTTCGTCATCGGCTTCGTAATAACCGTCGGACATAGGAGAGTTGGTGACTATACGGTATAATGTTGGACCTTGTTGGTAAATGTTCTTGTTGTATTTGTTACCTAATACGATGATGGTGAAGTTGTCTTTGATGAAGCGTAGGAACACCGTATTGTTGCCATGCCACCATCCGTTGTGGAATACTATCTTATCGCCATCGGGGTAGCAGTACATACGCCATCCAAGTCCGTAATTCTTTACACCCGGACGTTCAAAGGAGCAAGGTCCGTATGCAGTTTCAACTGTATTGCTATCGAGGAAGTCGAAGTTGTAGAAACTCTGGTCCCAACGATACATATCGCGTACCGTGCTGTATATGCCTTTGTCGCCATATACGCCATCGGCAAACATATCGTTGTACAAGCTCCAGTTGTAGCGATAGCTTTTAGTCGCACTTTCGGGCAGTCCCCAAGATGGGTCGTAAACGAAGGTGCTGGTCATGCCAAGCGGTTCAAAGAAGTAGTGCTTCATGAAGTCGCGATAGGTCATTTCCGTAACCTCTTCTATCAACCTGCCGAGTATGGCGTAGTTGCTGTTGCTGTATTTGAATCTTGTGTTCGGTGTGAACTCCAACCCCGGTTTGTACTTGGCGAAGAGTTCTATCAGTTCGTCGTTGTATATCGGTGTCTTGGTGTCTTTGCGATAGCGTGCAAACCACTTGAGATAATCAGGTATGCCTGAGCGGTGGCTGAGCAGCATTTTTATGGTCACATTCTTGTAGGGGAATGTGGGTAGGTACATCTGCACAGGATCGTTGATGTCCAAGTAAAGGTGTTGGTGCAGGTACATGATGGCAGTAGCCGTAAATGTTTTTGATGTTGAGGCAAGCTGTACCGCACTGGTCGGTGTCAATCTTCTTTTGGTGGTGAAATCGGCATATCCGAAATAACGCTCGTACAATACTTGGCCTTTGTAGCCTATCAGTACACTACCGTTGAATCCTCTGGCCACTTGTGTTCTGTAAAACGAGTCGAGACGTGCTATCATGACACGAAACTCAGGCTCTGTGGTGTCTGTATGGTACAAGTGTACTTGCCCGAACTTTTTGGGCTCGTCCGTATAGCGTGGAGCAGCACTTAATTGCTTTGTATTAACAAAACATGCCAACGAAAACGCCAATAGAAAAATGATGTATGTATCTGTATTTACAGGTCTTCGCATTATGCAAAAAGTCAGCTTTACAAATCTATTTGATTTGATTGTGCTTACTATCCTCTTAACTCTTGATTAACAAAATTATAGGCTTTTTCCATAAACTCAAAAAAACACTGCTCCAACTGATAATAACGCAGTACAAATGTCTTGTATGCATCATCGGATGGGGGCATGTATTGTGCTCTTCTACCAAGTCCCTGTAAGGAGCGCTCAACACCCTTCATGGTACGGTAGTTGTACAGCCAGTTTTGCTCTTTCATGTATGGGAACATCGCTGCGAAGCGCGGTGGGAAGTGTTCGCTGTGTTGTTCGAGCTTGGCGTAAGTCTCTTGAGAGAAATCGTATAACTCTTTTTCCGTTTTGAAATAATGTGCATCTGTGGCAAGGAAATGGTCGTACACGGTATCAACCACAGCACCCGAATAAAGCCCATATGTTTCTCGAAACCATACCTTGGCTCTGATGTTGGCAGGATGCATGTCGGCATAAGAATCGATGGCTCGGTGCAACATGATGCCTTTGCGAATTTTCTCGGGATATTGTTCAAGGGCTTTCTTCCCTTTCACAAAATCGCCTATCATATTGCCGGTAAGTATTTCGGGGTCACCGAAAGAAAGAAATGCGTGGCCGAGGAAATTCATACCGCTAAGCTACTACAACCGCATGATACGGGGGAGCTTTTCTGCAAGTATCAATAAGTCTTCGTTCATGGCCTTGAGTTCAATGAGCATTTTTTCAAGATATATCTCTTGCTGTGCGGATAGCGTAATGGTTGTACTGTCCGTGTGAATGGTCGGAGATATAATGTTCGGGTCGAGTTGCTTTAATACAGCTGTGTTCTTATTGAACCAATCCAATGTTTCGTTGATACGTTCTTGTTGACGAACAGTATCAATGTTGGTTTCAAGATTACTATCGCTGTCTTGTTCCAGTCTTATATTGTTCAGTTCTCGAGTTATCCTGATGTTGTGGGTGAGTATTTGGTAAAAGATGGCATAAGGTTTTTTACGAAAGCCGGGCTCTTGCATATAACGTGTAAAGGAATCGAAGGCGTTGTTGTTGCCCGATTCCGCAAGGCGTTTGTGCTTGGTCCAGTTGACATCCGCATCGTTAGGGAAGAACGTAGCAAGGAAATAATGATGGTTTCTTTTGATAGCTTCGGCCAAATGTATAGGCAGTAGGTTCTTATCCCAAGTGGGTAACAATGCGAAGCCTGCCACGATGGCAATGCCTGCACCTGCAATGGTGGATAGTCCTCGAATGAGTATGAGACTGTCACTAATCTCTCTGTTGATGCTAAATAGCAAGATAAGGTTGATGGTAATAAAGAATACCGCCCAAGAATATCTCTTGCGCAGATATATGATCATAGGGATGAAGCTGAGGAACAGCAATGCCTCTTGCAGGTAAAGACCTGTCGGTAATTTTAAGAACAAACCCGCTACCAGCCCGCCTGCAAGTGTACCGAGTATTCTGTCTCGTGCTTTTTTGATGGTGGCTCCGAAATAGGTTTGCATGAGTATCAATACAGTAAACGGTATCCAATATCCATGGTCTATATTCCACCATTTGTAGATGAACATGGCTATTGCCGAGGCGGTAGCGGTTCGTACGGCATACTTTACGGTGAAGCTGTTGAAGTTGAACAGCAGTCTTAGGTATTGCCACCAGTATTTTGGGTGTAGGATGTAAAAGGTCTTCATGAAGGGGTAAGTACGTAGCACGGAACGTTCATTCACCACTTCTCGAATATTGTTGAAGGAAGACTCCAGCAACTTGGTGTTGCGTAGAGACAGTTGAACAAAGCGTTGCAGATTACTGTTGTCTATGTCGCTTTCTTTCAATGCTTCTCTCAATAAGACTATCAGTTTGTATAGACGGTATATGCGCGATTTTAATATCAACTCTTCACCCGCATCAAGACTGATGGTATATGCCGCCATACGGTCAAGGGTTTGCTGTGTGGCGCGTAGTATGGTGAATACTTTTATTCTTATATCTGTCTCAAGTCTGTTGATGGAAATGTTTGATAGCTCTTGACTGACGGTTATCATTTGAGCACCTACCAATGCGACAGCTTTTCTTGCATGAGCAAGGTTGAATTCATGCCCGTCTTTTTGTCCTGCCTCGTGTGCTGTTTTTTCAAACAGGTCCAAAGATGCGTCCAATGCATTGCGTATCTCTTTTTCTTTCAGGTATATATCATGTTCGTTGCTGCGTGGCCCTTTGCCCTCCCAACCGTTAGACAATGTTTGCACGAGTTCTGCAATGCTCTTGAACACAATGGCTATGGAGCGTCTGTATGGTTCTTGTGCAGGAGTGAAAAGGAATGACGCTATAGCTACAACAGCATTCCATGCAGCTCCTATAAATATCAATTCCGTTCTTTCAGTCAACGCTTCCAATCCTTTTACGGGATATGCATTACAGAATATGAACAATGCAAAGACACTCAATGCCAAACCCGAGCCACGGTCACCTAGGCTTTTCAGTATCGATGTAAGGAAACCAACAAATGCTACCAGTGCAATACTCAACCAAATGATATTGCCCGATGCACTGCCCAGAACAGCGAATATGGTTGCCAACACAGAACCACCCGCCAGTAGATTCAGCTTTTGTTGGAAGTCACCTTTAAGTTCTATCCAGCAGATACATTCCGCAGCAAGTGCAATCCATCCCGCTTCGGCAAGTTTGCCTGTATACAGCCCCCAAATCAGCGGCACCATGGCAGCTATGGCCATACGGAATGCCCACCTGATACGAGGCTCAAGCGATTCGTTCTGTATCAGCCTGTTCAGATGCTTGTATGGTTGTACTATACGCACCGCGCAGTGTTTAGTACCTTGAAGATAGCTGTTTGTCTATTAGTAGGGTAACCTGTTTTGATTTGATGATACCTTCAAAAGTGCTCTTGTATTCGTTCTTTTTGAAGTAAAGCATTGTGGTGGGTAGGGAGCCTTGCCACTCGTTGTTTATTTTGGGTATGAACTCATTGGCATTGGTTTCATTCAGCCATGCCACTTGATGTTCCAGCTTTTTCTTTTTGATGAACTTTTGAATTTTCTCAGGATATGCTTCTTTGAAATCGAGGCTTACCAAAAGCACCTTTACCGGTTTGCCTTTGTATCTGGCGGCTATGTCATCGAACTCGGGTAATTCTTTGATGCATGGTCCACACCATGTAGCCCAAAAGTTGACCACATAAAGTGTGTCTTTTCCTGCATTGAGGCGTTTCATCAACTGCTCCGCTTTGTACGACTCAACAACTTGTGCATATGTATTGTTACTTGTATGCGATATGATAACCGCAATGAGTATTATTCTGATGAATTTCAACATGGTACAAAGGTATTGCAGATAAACGAGCTTATAGACTGCGATTATCTTAAAACAGTGTTTAAATAGTAAGGTTTTGCTCCATTTGCATTAGGTTTGTCAGGTATTTTTTAAAAGATATTATTTATGGATAAAGTGTCTTTACTGCAGGACAAGATGAAACAGGCGTTGCTGGGTGGTGGAGAAAAGAGGATAGAAAGTCAGCACAACAAGGGGAAACTTACTGCACGTGAGCGTATACAATTGTTGTTGGACGAAGGCTCTTTTGAAGAGATAGGTATGTTGGTGACACATCGCGCTCGTGATTTCGGTATGGAAAAAGAAGTGTATTTGGGTGATGGTGTTGTGACGGGTTACGGAACAGTGAACGGAAGATTGGTATATGTATTCTCTCAAGACTTTACCGTATTCGGTGGTAGCCTTTCTGAAACACATGCAGAGAAGATATGTAAGATAATGGACCTTGCTGTTGAGAACGGTGCACCTGTTATCGGACTGAATGACAGTGGTGGTGCTCGTATACAAGAAGGTGTTGTTTCGCTTGGTGGTTATGCCGATATATTTCATAGAAATGTGAAGTCGTCGGGTGTTGTACCGCAGATTTCCGCTGTAATGGGGCCATGTGCCGGTGGTGCGGTGTATTCTCCCGCCATTACGGATTTCATCTTGATGGTGGAAAACACATCATACATGTTCGTTACCGGTCCTAACGTGGTGAAGACCGTGACGCATGAGGAAGTGACCAGTGAAGAGCTTGGTGGTGCGCAAACACATGCAAGCAAATCGGGTGTTACACATTTTGCATGTGCCAACGAAGTTGAGTGTATTGAGAACATCAAGCAATTACTTTCTTACATGCCGCAAAACTGTGAGGAGGATGCGCCGGTATATGCTTATGAGAAAGGTGATGAGATACGCACGGCATTGAACAATATCATACCGGAGAATCCCAACCAACCATATGACATGAAAGAGGTGATAGAAGAAGTGGTGGATGCAGACTCTTTCTTGGAAGTACATAAACATTATGCTGAGAATATCGTTGTAGGCTTTGCTCGTTTGGGTGGTCGTAGTATAGGTATTGTTGCCAATCAACCCGCAAGCCTTGCAGGGGTGTTGGATATAGAATCAAGTAGGAAAGGAGCGAGGTTCGTTCGTTTCTGCGATGCATTCAACGTGCCTTTGTTGGTATTGGTGGATGTGCCGGGCTTCCTTCCGGGTACTGATCAGGAGTGGCATGGTATTATCACCAACGGTGCGAAACTATTGTATGCACTTAGCGAAGCAACCGTTCCGAAAATAACCGTTATTACGCGTAAAGCATATGGTGGAGCATATGATGTGATGAACTCAAAGCACATCGGTGCGGATATGAACTATGCTTGGCCTACTGCCGAGATAGCGGTAATGGGAGCCAAGGGAGCTGCTGAGATCATCTTCCGTAAGGAGATAGCCGCAGCAGAAGATTCTGAAGCCAAACTGAAGGAGAAAGAAGCCGAATATATTGAGAAGTTTGCCAACCCATACGGTGCGGCTGCAAGAGGATATATAGACGAAGTGATTTTGCCGGAAGCAACGCGTGAGAAGCTGATAAAAGCATATCATATGTTGCAGAACAAAGTAGCGGAACGTCCTAAACGTAAACATGGAAATATACCATTATAAAATTGCCTGGATTTGTATATAAGCTGATAGATTGGTTGCTGTACACGAGCATATTCGCTGCAAGTTGCGCGCTTGGTTTGTGTATGGCAACCGAAAGCTTATTGCTGAATGAGGTGCCTGCTATATATTCTTCTCTCCACCTGTTGGTGTTTTGCAGCACACTCTTTGTTTACAATACCCATTATATCATTAAGAAGTCCACACCCGAATTGTCTGACCGTTTTGGATGGTCGCAAAAGAATGGGTTATGGCATTACCTGTTTCTTATCATCGGTATAGGCGGATGTGTGTTCTCTGTCTTTTCATTACCTAACGAGATATTGATAGCTTGCGGCGTATTGGGGCTGTTGTCGTTTTCTTATTCAATTCCTCTGTTGCCTTTCAAAGACAAGAAGAAACGCCTTAAAGACTTCGGTTGGATAAAGATATTGGTGCTTGCAGCCGTATGGGCCATCGTTACAAGCATATTGCCTATCCTGTATTATCATCAGGAAATGGCTGACTATCCCTATGAGATACTCATGCGATTTGTGTTCATGTTCACACTTTGTGTGGCTTTTGATATTCGGGATATGCAAACGGATATGGATGAAGGTATAGCCACCTTACCCAATATGATTGGAGTGAGGGGCAGTTATGGTGTCATGAGCTTTGCCATGATACTGTTCGTCATCATGAGTGTTGGGCAATATGTTCGTTATCCTTCACTTGGACGACTCGTTGCAGAGTTGATGGTCGCTTTGGCAACCAAGCTGGCCGTAGACTACGCCAAAAAGCATCCTTCAGACAGGGCATACCTCGGTTTGGTGGATGGTATGATGCTTTTATATGCTCTGTTGATACTGCTGCAGTAGCTTTCCCCGTTTTAAAATATCTTTGCGCCCATAATGGGACAAAAGAAGCTGATTCGCTTTAGAGCGATAGACGGTTACGATAACGTGTTGCAATATCCAAAGGATATGCGTGGCAAGTGGGCAGAGTTTTTCGGTAACGACAATCCGATAACACTCGAGCTGGCTTGTGGTAAGGGCGAGTACAGTGTCGGGCTTGGCAGAGAGCATAAGGATAAGAACTTTATCGGTGTGGACATCAAAGGAAACAGGATGTACATAGGTGCCACACAAGCACTGAACGAAGGGCTGACCAATGTGGCGTTCTTGCGTACACACATCCTCCAGATAGAAGACTATTTTGAGCAGGGTGAGGTGGAGAAGATATGGATCATCTTTCCCGACCCGTTTCTTCGTGAGTCGAGAGAGAACAATAGGTTGACACACCCTCGCTTTTTGTATCGTTATCAAAGGATATTGAAGAAAGGAGGTACGGTTAACCTTAAGACCGATTCAAAAGAGTTGTACGATTACACGCAAGAAGTAATCAAGGAAATAGGTTGCGAGATAGTGGAAGATATTCAAGACATATACGGCAAAGGCAAAGCGACGGGAGCATTGGCCATACAAACCCATTACGAAAAGATGCACTTAGCAGACGGCAGGCTTATCAATTATCTTGCCTTTAGGTTGCCAGAAGGTGAAATAGATATACCTGAACGACACAAAAAGCATAAAGCCATTGAGAGAGGGGATTGATTATTACATCAATGAAGAGGGGTTGTTAGTATTTACCGAAGCATACCACTTGCAGCGAGGCTCATGTTGTGGCAGAGGGTGCAGACATTGTCCGTATGATTATGAGAACGTGCCTGATGTAAAGAGAGCAAGACTGCTTGCCGAACGACAGAAACGCAATGAAGAACAGGGAGAATAAAAACGAACTGTATGATGCGATATACGATATCGTAAGATTGGTGCCCAAGGGTAGGGTGACCACTTATGGTGCTGTGGCTGCAGCTATCGGTTTAAAGTCAGGCGCACGTATGATAGGTTATGCCATGAATGTATGTGGGCATGTTCGCCCTAAGGTCCCGGCACACAGAGTGGTGAACAGAAACGGAATGCTATCGGGCAAACATCATTTTGAAACACCTGATATGATGCAAAAGTTGTTGGAAAAGGAAGGCTTGAAAGTAAAGGATGATACAGTAGTCGACTTTGAAAAACGCTTCTGGGACCCAATGAATGAAATAGAGCTTTAGCTCTTGTTCAGCCAAGTGCTCGACTGTAGGTAGTTGTTGTCGGGGTAGTAGATGAATAAGCAAGTCCCTTCTTTGATCAATTCTATCACTTCATCTGAAATATCGTTGGATACCGCAGGACAACCCCAGCTTCTTCCCAATCTGCCTGTTCCCAATATAAAATCTCTGCTTACATATCCCGCGCCATGCACCACAATGGCTCTTTCGTAGGCTTTGGCGTTGTAGCCTTCGTCCATACCGTGTAGGTGTAGTGAGTTGCCATGTTTGCCGGTATAAGTTTTCCCTGTTACATAAAAGCCGATACTGCTTTGATGAGAATTGGGCCTGTCGGAAAATTTGTTTGCATACTCTTCTCCCGAACCTTGTCCATGTGCCACGTAGGTATTGATAAGCACTTTTCTGGTACGTAGGTCTATGATCCACATTCTTTTTTCATTGGCGGACAGGCTGTAGTCACATACCGTAAGAATGCCTTTTATATCATTCAGTTTATCTCCTTTCAAAAGAGATATGTAGCCTTGATATGCTTTTGAAAACACATTATAGTCCAATGGTGTGCATGCCGAAAAGTCTATTTGCTCGTATGTGGTGTTGATGGTATTAACTCGTACAGCCTCTGCACTTTTATCACCTGCGTAAGCTATATTGAAACTTGTTGCAAGCCAGAAAATGATATGGAAGAAGTGTTTTTTCAATAGATGTATTGTTCTGAAATCAGCATACAAAGATAAGAAAAATTAATGTATTTCCCAAGTTTGTTTTCGCTTCAAAGGCTTTACTGATAGGCGTATAGATGGGGTAGATATTAGCCCCGCAAGGCTGCTGTTTTTTCATTACATTTGGCAGTCTTTAAAAATATTCAAGTATTATGAAAGAAGTTTATATCGTATCCGCCGTACGTACTGCCATGGGCAGTTGGGGCGGTTCGTTAAGTGGTTTTTCGGCCACAAAACTGGGCTCGTTTGCCATCAAAGGTGCTTTGGAAAAAGCAGGTGTTGATGCAAGCGCTGTCAATGAAGTATTGATGGGTTGTGTGATGCAAGCAAACTTGGGCCAAGCTCCTGCACGTCAGGCGGCGATATTTGCAGGAATTCCTGATAACGTACCATGTACTACAGTGAACAAAGTATGTGCCAGTGGTATGAAGGCTGTAATGCAAGGCGCTCAAGCCATCATGTTGGGCGATGCGGATGTTGTGGTTGCAGGTGGTATGGAGAGCATGAGTAATGTTCCTTTCTACAACGATAAAGTACGTTGGGGTAGCAAGTATGGCAACATCACTTTGATAGACGGTTTGTCCAAAGATGGTTTGACAGATGTTTATCACGATTATCCGATGGGTAATGCCGCTGAACTTTGCGCAAGTGAGTGCAACATCAGCCGTGAAGCTCAAGACGAGTTTGCGATAGAAAGCTACAAACGCAGCCAAGCTTCTGTTGAAGCCGGTAAGTTCGAGAACGAGATTATACCTGTGGAAATACCTCAGCGCAAAGGCGACCCGATCGTTTTTGCAAAAGACGAGGAGCCGTATAATGTGAAGTTTGAGAAAATACCTTCACTTCGTTCCGCATTTACTAAGGATGGTTCTGTAACAGCGGCTAATGCAAGTACCATGAACGACGGTGCCGCCGCATTGGTATTGATGAGCAAAGAGAAAGCAGAAGAGTTGGGCCTTAAGCCGATAGCTAAGATCAAGTCTTATGCGGATGCTGCTCAGGCTCCTGAGTGGTTCACCACTTCTCCTTCATTGGCTGTGCCTAAAGCTGTTGAGAAAGCAGGCCTTAAAATGGAAGATATTAGCTACTACGAGTTGAACGAAGCGTTCAGCGTTGTAGGCTTGGTGAACATGGAGAAGATGAACCTGAAAGCCGAACAAGTGAACGTGAATGGTGGTGCGGTATCAATGGGTCACCCATTGGGCTGTAGCGGTGCACGTATCTTGGTAACGCTTATCAACGTATTGCATCAGAACAATGCACAGTATGGTGCAGCAGGTATCTGTAACGGCGGTGGCGGTGCAAGTGCCGTTGTTATCGAGAAAATGTAATCATGGACATTTTATACATACAGGCTCGGCAATTGCCGAGCCTTTTTTATTTTTAGGTATGCTAATCGGAGAATTGTCAAAACGTTCGGGTTTTTCAAGAGACACCATCAGATACTATGAAAAGATAGGGCTGATAGAGTTGGACAAGGATATACGTCGCGAGAACAATTACAAAGACTATCCCGAGCGAGTACTGCATGTGTTGAAAGCCATCAAGAAATACAAAGACCTCGGTTATACACTTGAAGAGATACGCGAGCTGTTGGTGCTGCAATCCATAAAGGTGTTGGACATCTCCAAGCTTTTGCAAATAACCGAACGAAAAATAACGGGTATAGACACTGAGATAGAAAAGCTGCACGAGATAAAACTCAAACTCAACAGAGAACTGCAATCGTTGCACAAAAAGAAAACGGGTCACGTTATTGAACTCCCTGAAATGAAGGCGGCTTAATTCGTAACAAGTTTGTCTACTATACCATACTCGATGGCTTCTTTGGCATTCATCCAATAATCACGGTCAAAGTCGTCCAATATTCTTTTCACTGCTTTGCCACAATTGTCCGCCAGTATTTTGGCTGTGGTTTCTTTTGTCCGCATGATGTGTTTGGCATTGATCTCAATATCCTTAGCTCCTGCTTGAAAGCCACCTATGGCCGGTTGGTGTATCATCACCTCGGCAGTGGGGTAGATGTATCGATGCCCTTTCTCTCCCGCTGATAACAGTATGGAACCCATAGACGCTGCGAAACCTATACAATAGGTATAAACAGGTGAACTTACAGCTTGCATCATATCGTGCATGGCATAGCCTGCTGTTACCACACCACCGGGACAGTTGATGTACATATGGATAGGTTTACCGGGTTCTATCGCTTCCAAATAACACAATTGCTCCACAATGTCTTTTGAGCTACTGTCTTCCACAGGCCCCCAAAGGAATATCTTGCGTTGCTCCAATAATGTTTTGCGGAGTGTGTTGTTGATGCTTGGCGTCTGTACTTCCGTATCGTGATTATTGAACATGCTTTTTTTTAAGCAAGTATAAGGGGTGGAGTATAGTCCATGGTTTGTGATTGTGGATAAATAGCCGCACTGCACACAAAGTTTAGTGCTAATGAATTAATGTATATCTTAAACACCTCTTAGTTAAAGTATATGAAGAACATACGCATTACACTACTACTTACATTTCTATTGATAACACAATCTGCCTTTGCGCAGGTACTATATAGCAATACATTTGGCGAAAAGGATAATCCCGCAATAATATTCCTGCATGGTGGACCGGGGTATAACTCGTTCACTTTTGAGGCGAGTACCGGACAACGACTTGCTGATGAGGGTTACTATGTGGTGGTGTTCGATCAACGTGGTTGCGGTAGGTCTGAAAATCCTGACGACAGCCAATACGATTTTGCAGAAGCGGTTGCCGATGTGGATGCAGTTTATGAGCAATTCAAAATAAAGAAGGCCACTTTGATAGGGCATAGTTGGGGTGGAGCATTGGGATTGCTGTATGCTGAAATTCATCCCGAAAAAGTGGATAGATTGGTATTGGTGGGCGCACCTATGGATTATCCACAAACGTTTAAGGCGATACTGAAGCATGCACGTGCCGCTTACATTGAAAGCAATAAGGAAGGTCAATTGAAATATTTGGATATGTTAGAAGGTATGGACAGTGAATCTTTACAATATGCCAATTACTGCTTTATACATGCCATGGCAAGTGGACTGTACACTGCTAAGAATCCCGCACCGAATGGGAAGGAGATAGCAGAGGCTATGAAGGAATCGGAGGATGTTAAGCAAGCCATGAATATGACACAAGCTCCTGTAAAAGGACTGTACGATAACGAGCGTTATACAACACTTGTATTGTACGATAGGCTTACAGCCCTAAAGACCAATGTGCCTGTGTTTGGTATGTACGGTAGCGACGATGGTTTGTTTGACGAAGTGCAACTTGATGCGATAAAGAAGGCCGTAGGTACCGACCGGTTCAGTATCGTAAAAGATGCCTCACATAGTGTGTTCATCGACCAACAGGACAAGTTTATAGCCTTGTTGAAAGGGTATATGGAGTAAAGAGTTTCTTTTGCATATTTGATAATAATTTGACCTATATGGTACGACTTTTAACTATGGTGTTTTTTTTGATGCCATTTTTCGGCTTTTCCCAAAATTCAGTTGAATTATCAATAGAGGATAAGCTTTTGGAGTGGAAAGATTTTAAAGGTAAGCCTCATACGAATATATTTGATGCTTATACATATTGGAATATATCCTCTCAAATATCAGGGGGTAATGGAGTATATTCATTTTTGATAAACTGCTCATTTGACCCCAAAAAGTCTTGGGTTTCAAAGAAATTTCTAAAAGAAAATACTCGGCAAGAAACAGACCATCTTTTGAAACATGAGCAAGGGCACTATGACATTACGAGAGTAATTGTTTATGAGCTTAAAAATGCTTTTGAGAATTTCAAGTTTGATGATAGCAAAATTCGTTATCAGGCAGATAGTATTAGACGTAGTGTTATGGATAAAAACAGACAGTTACAACAAAAGTATGACACTGAAACAAACCATAGCAAACAAAAGGACGTGCAAGAGGTATGGAATAAGAAAATTGCTGATGCAATGAGTACTAAGAAGATTGAACTGTAATTCACCCTTTCAAAAACTCCTCAAACTCTTTCAGCGAAAAGCTGCTTAGGTTTTTGTCTTTGGTCAATCCGCCTTTTTGCGCGGCCTTTACTCCGTAGTATACATCGTGGTAGCCTTCTATGGCATGAGCATCGGGGTCGATGGACAAAAGTGCGCCTGCTTCAATAGCGTATGATATCCATGTCCAATCAAGGTCGAGCCTGCGTGGATGGGCGTTTATCTCTATCACCACATTGTTCTTTACACACTCTTCTATTATCACTTTATGGTCGAGTGGGTAGCCTTCGCGAGACAATAACAGCCTACCCGTAGGGTGGCCCAGTATGGTGGTCATGGGGTGACGGACGGCTTTCAATACACGCTCCATTGCTTTTTCTTGCGTCATCTTCAGGTTGGTGTGTACAGATGCTATCACCAAGTCGAGCGTGGCCAATACATCATCGCCATAGTCCAAACTTCCGTCGTTGAGTATGTCCACTTCTATGCTCTTGAATATCTTGAAAGGTGCCAACTTTTCGTTGAGTGCATCCACTTCGTGGTGTTGTTCTGCAATTCGTTCGGGTGTAAGGCCGTTCGCATAAAAGGCGGCTTGTGAGTGGTCGCTGATGACCATATACTCATATCCCTTTTCGATACAAGCCTTCGCCATTTGCTCAATGCTGTTGGATCCGTCACTCCAAGTGGAGTGGGAGTGAATGATGCCTTTGATGTCTTCGGGTTGTATAAGTTCAGGTATAGAACCTTGCTTTGCTTTCTCCAATACCGCGGCTGTTTCCCGCATGGCAGGAGGTATGAATTGCAAATTGTTAGAGCTGAATATTTCTGCCTCGGATTTTGAGTCGCTCGGTATTTTGTATTGCTTGTCGAATGTTTCCAAAAACTCATCGCTTGCAGAAGTGCGGAATACCGTCTCGTCAAACTTGTCGGCAGTGCAAAAGTGAAACTTGATATCTATTTGGTTGGGGATTTGTGCCGTCAGCGTGTAGCCATCTTCCTCAAAGGTTGTTCCTTCAATCGGTGCGAATTGTGCTTTCAAATTATCGGGGTCTGCATTGGTTACAATGTCGATAGTTTCTAAAGTGGGTATTTGTCTGCGTATGTCTCCCGATAGAGAGAAGAGCTTGCCTTCATTGGCATTGTGCAATTCGGAGATCAGATGGTGCGCCACACTTTCAACTTCCGCCCAGAGGTGGAAGTTTTGGTTGGCTCTGATGAAAGCGATGTTCTTCAAAATGCTCTCTTGAGTTTTGGCTCCAAACCCTTTGAAAGCTACCAGCCTGTTCTCGTTACAGGCATATTCCAATTCTCCCACACTCTCTATGCCCATCTCTTTCCATACCTGTGCTATCTTCTTAGGTCCAAGGCCTTTTATCTGCATCATCTCCAATATCCCCTGAGGTGTTTTGGCAATGATGGTTTCCAACTGTTCCATCTTACCGGTGTGGATCAGTTCCAATATTTTTTGTCCGGTACTTTCTCCGATGCCTTTCATGCCGAACAACTCGGTCTCGCTCATCTCAGATGCTTCTTTCGGAAGCTTGTCAATGTTGTAAGCGGCTATGCTGTACGATTTTGCACGAAATGAATTCTCTCCGTGTATGTCCATTAGTTTGGACAGCAGAGAAAAATGGTCGGATATCTGATGATTAGTCATGTGGCTAAAATAAAACTGACTTACCAAAGTTGGTAAGTCAATCTGAAAAAGAAAAATATTATTCGTTAACTGACAGCCATTTTGGCTACTCGCTCATGTACCCAGCCCATCGCTGTCTTCAATTGTTCCTCCCTGGTCATATGTGAGTTGTTGAGCACAACGGCATCAGCGGCTTGGGTCAATGGGCTTTCCTCACGGTTGCTGTCGATGTAATCACGCATTTGTATGTTGGCCATCACCTCTTCGTAAGTGATGTTGGGGTTCTTTTCGTAGACCTCTTGGAAACGACGCTTGGCACGTACGTCCATATCCGCTGTCATGAACAGTTTCAATTCCGCATCGGGAAATACGACCGTGCCAATATCACGGCCATCCATTACGATGCCTTTGTCAACACCCATATCCTGCTGTTGCTTAACAGCGAAATGCCTTACATCTTTCAATGCAGCCACGTCACTTACTTTATCCGCAACTATCATGTCGTGTATGAGGTGTGCCACATTCTCTCCGTTGAGGCATATTTCGGAGCGGTGTGTTTTTTCGTTGGTTGTAAAACTCAAACATATGCTGTCAAGCGCAGCTTTCACCTCTTCCTCATGGGTGATATTGACATTGTTGCGCAACATATATAGTGTTATGGCTCTGTACATGGCTCCACTGTCTATATGTCTGTACTCAAGTTCTTTTGCCAAGTCTTTGGCAAGTGTGCTTTTGCCGCAAGAAGAATGTCCGTCTATGGCTATGATTATTTTCTCTTCCATAACTCAACGTTTTACTTCACAAAGCTCTGTTTTCCGCGGCGCAAATAAAACAAGTATTTGTACTAATAAAGCAGTATCTTAAATGTTTACGCCCCGACATTGTCGAGGCGCATTTGCTTTTAGCAGGGTGATGGGGAATTACATTTTCTTTTTCATCGCTTTTTTGCACTCGTCGCCACATACATGACCCTCTTCTCCGTGCTTTTTCATCGCCTTCTTACAGTCTGCTGTGCATTTGTGTCCTTTTTCGCCGCAAGCATACATGTGCTTACCTTCTTTGCATGCCTCGGTGCAAGTATGAGTTTTGGCTTTCATTTTCTTTTTGCTCTGTTTCTCTTGTGCGAATACAGTGCCGGTAGCCAATAGCACCAACAGAACAATGGCCGATAGTTTTTTCAATTGTTTCATAATGTTTGCTTTTAGTGAGATTGTATCTGTATTGTCGTAGGAAAGGATTAGACCTTACAGCCGAATGAAAAAATATCTGCTTGTCGCAAACAACAAAGGGAGGCCATGGCCTCCCTTTGTCAATGTATTTGATACTTCCGACTATTTGCTCATTTCGGCAAAGTACTTGTGGAAGTATGGTATGGTCTCGATGCCTTTGAAGTAGTTCTCAACACCGTATTTCTCGTTTGGAGAGTGTATCGCATCGCTGTCCAAGCCAAAGCCCATAAGAACTGTTTTCAGCCCCAATGTTTTCTCGAACAATGCAACGATAGGGATACTACCACCACCGCGTGTAGGTATCGGTTCTTTACCGAAAGCCTGAGTTACAGCTTTTGCTGCTGCTTGATATGCTATCGAATCGGTAGGAGTAACAACAGGCTCACCTCCGTGGTGCGGAGTTACTTTTACTTTAACCGATGCAGGAGCAATGCTCTCGAAATGTTTGGTGAACATCTCTGTTATTTCGTGAGAGCTTTGGTCAGGTACCAAACGCATGGATATTTTGGCGTATGCTTTTGAAGGAAGTACGGTTTTCGCACCTTCTCCTGTATAGCCACCCCAAATACCGTTCACGTCCAAAGTAGGACGAATGCCGGTACGCTCTGTTGTTGTATAACCGTCTTCTCCACGTACATCGTTCACATCGAGGTCTTTTTTGTATTCGTCCAAATCGAAAGGCTTTTCGTTGATGGCCTTGCGCTCATCGTCACTCAACACTTTCACCTTATCGTAGAAGCCAGGTATGGTTATGTGGTTGTTCTCGTCGTGCATGGATGCTATCATCTGACAAAGGATGTTTATCGGGTTACCTACTGCACCACCATAAACACCTGAGTGCAAGTCACGGTTTGGCCCTGTTACTTCCACCTCTACATAAGACAGTCCACGGAGTCCTGTTTCCAACGATGGGTGCTCCATGCTGATCATGGATGTATCGGATACCAATACGATGTCCGCTTTCAGCTTGTCTACATTTTGCTCCAAGAAGATACCCAAGTTATCAGAACCCACTTCTTCTTCACCTTCTATCATCATCTTCACGTTGCAAGCCAATGTGCCTGTTTTGGCCATCACTTCCAATGCCTTCACGTGCATGAATACCTGACCTTTATCATCTGCCGAACCACGCGCATATATGTTGCCATCTTTGATAACAGGGTCGAACGGACCGCTGTCCCAAAGTTCAAGTGGATCGGGTGGTTGCACATCATAATGGCCATAAACCAAAACGGTAGGTAGGGCAGGGTCCACCATCTTCTCTCCGTAAACTATCGGGTGTCCCGCTGTCGGGCATATTTCAGCAGAGTCGCAACCTGCCTTCAACAGGGATTCTTTAACGGCTTCGGCACATTTGGCCACATCGCCTTTGTACTTGCTGTCGGCACTGATGGAAGGGATACGCAACAATTCCAGTAATTCTTCAAGGAAACGGTCCTTGTTTTCAGACATATAGTCATTCCAAACTTGCATAATATATTCTGTGTTTTATTATCAGATAAGGGCTCAAAAGTAATGTTATTGGGCTAAAATACAGAACACCATAAGGGGGGAGTTTACAATTCTATAATATCCTTAACAGGTATTTTGGGAGTAGGTATCCGTAAATTGTTATATTATCAAACTTTCGCTAACTTTGCACACTTTTAAATTATACTGCCACATATGAAGTTGTCGCAATTTAAATTTGATCTTCCCCTTAATCTTATAGCGCAACACCCTACGAAAGCGAGAGAGGACAGCCGTCTGATGGTAGTGCACCGCAAGACCGGCCAGATAGAGCATAGGAACTTTCGCGATATAGTCGAATATTTTGACGATAAGGACGTGATGGTGGTGAACAACACCAAGGTGTTCCCGGCTCGTCTTTATGGACGTAAGGAAAAAACAGGTGCCAAGATAGAGGTGTTCCTTCTTCGTGAGCTGAACAAGCCTAACCGTCTTTGGGATGTGATAGTGGATCCGGCTCGTAAGATAAGGGTTGGTAACAAGTTGTACTTCGGTGATAACGACGAGTTGGTGGCAGAGGTGATAGACAACACCACTTCTCGTGGCAGGACCATCCGTTTCCTTTTCGACGGTGATGATGAGGATTTCAAAAGAATATTAGACCAATTGGGTGAAACCCCGTTGCCTAAATATATCAAGCGTAAGCCTGACGAGCAGGACAAAGAGCGTTACCAAACCGTGTATGCTAAGTACGAAGGTGCTGTTGCGGCTCCTACCGCAGGCCTACACTTCAGCCGTGAGCTTATCATGAAGCTGGAGATAGAAGGTATCAAGTTTGCCGAGGTAACTCTTCATACAGGTTTGGGTACTTTCCGCCCGATAGAGGTGGAGGACCTGTCCAAGCATAAGATGGATGCCGAGTACTTCCGTGTGGATGACTATGCCACGAAAATTGTAAATCAGGCAAAGAAGGAAAATAGAAGGATATGCTCTATCGGCACCACCACAATGCGTGCATTGGAAAGTGCGGTAACCGCCAACGGCATGTTGAAAGAAGAGGAAGGCTGGACCAACCTGTTCATACACCCTCCTCATGATTTCTCCATTGCAAACTGCTTGGTAACCAACTTCCACCTGCCTAAGACCAGTCTATTGATAATGGTATGTGCGTTTGCAGGATACGATTTGGCTATGGAAGCCTATAAAACAGCGATCAAGGAAAAGTACAGATTCTTCAGCTACGGCGATGCCTTGCTGGTATTGTAATAATCCACAACATATTGATTTATCCACACAGCGCACCTTCAAATAGGTGCGTTGTGTATTTTTAATAAATACTATGCAAAACAAGATAAAGGATATAATCACCGGCTCTATCAATACCAAACAGCAGGTTTTGAACAATGAGGCTTTGCTCCAAACCATAGAGCAGGTGACCTCGTTGATAGTAAATGCGTTCAAAAACGGCAATAAGGTGCTGTTTTGTGGTAACGGTGGCAGTGCGGCAGATGCACAGCATTTGGCGGCAGAGTTCAGCGGTAGGTTTTATCAAGACAGGAAACCTTTGCCTTCCGAAGCATTGCATTGCAATACCTCTTACCTGACTGCAGTAGGCAATGATTACGGCTTTGAATACGTTTATAGTAGAGTGGTGGAAGGTACCGGCAGCCAAGGAGACGTGTTGATAGGACTGAGCACTTCAGGCAATTCCGCCAATATTACAAATGCATTACAAACCGCGAGAGAGATTGGTATGATTACTGTAGGATTTACAGGAGAAACCGGTGGTAAAATGAAGCCTTTATGCGACCACCTCATAAATGTTCCGAGTACCGACACACCCAGGATCCAAGAAGCACATATAATGATAGGGCATATCATATGTCAATTGGTAGAAGAGCAATATTTTGATTAGATGAAAACAGGTAAGCTATGAACATGATGAATTTTCAATCGCAGATACATAAAGGATGGACCTTATTTCTTGATAGGGATGGTGTGATAAACGAAGAACATGTGGGGCATTACATCACATCTTGGGACGAATTCAAGTTTTGTGAAGGTAGTTTGAACGCCATATCTCAATTGTCCGATATGTTTGACAGGCTTGTGGTGGTATCCAATCAGCGTGGAGTGGGTAGAGGAATCATGACCATAGACACACTTAAGGAGATTCATTCCAATATGATAACCTCTGTAAACGGCGAGGGCGGCAACATATTGAAAGTATATGCCTGCACGTCAATAGATGATAACGACCATAATCGCAAGCCGAATACAGGTATGGCTGTACAAGCCAAAGAAGATTTCCCTGAAATAGACTTCAAAAAGAGTGTAATGGTGGGCAACAACATCACCGATATGGAGTTCGGTAAACGTCTCGGTATGTACACCATTTTCCTCACCACCACACATGAGCCATATGAGCTTCCGCACGATCTTATTGACGAGCAGCACCCATCTTTGCAAGATTGGGCAAATACTTTGATAGAAGAGCCCGTGGAGTAAATTATTCCTGCATGTGTTAAATATTGAAAATCAGTACTGTTAACTATGGTCATAGACGTTCGGTACAATAATCTTGCCGAATATTAAGGTTGTGTTACAATTATTTGGATGAATTAAAAATTCCACATACCTTTGCAGTCCTTTAATAATATGGCCAAACAACCCCTTATTAAACAAGATGGAGTAATTGTGGAAGCACTGTCTAACGCGATGTTCCGAGTAAGACTGGAGAACGATCACGAGATACTGGCGACCATTTCGGGTAAAATGCGCATGCACTATATCCGTATACTACCGGGAGACAAAGTAGGAGTTGAGATGAGTCCATATGATTTGACAAGGGGACGTATAATATATCGTTATAAATAATAATATTTAAAAGTAACCAAATCATGAAGGTTAGAGCGTCAATAAAAAAGCGTAGTGCAGACTGTAAGATAGTGCGCCGCAAAGGCAGATTATATGTAATAAACAAAAAGAACCCTCGTTTTAAGCAACGTCAGGGCTAATTATTAATATTTAAATAGAAAAAGATACATGGCTCGTATAGCTGGTATTGACCTTCCGAAACACAAACGTGGTGAGATCGCTCTCACCTATATTTATGGCATTGGCCGTAGTACTGCCAAGCGTATCCTCGATCAAGCGGAAATAAGCTATGATACAAAAGCTTCCGAGTGGGACGACGATCAGCTTGCCGCTATTCGTAATTTCATTACGGAGGAGTTGAAGGTTGAAGGTGAACTTCGTTCTGAAGTGCAAATGAACATCAAGCGTTTGATGGACATCGCATCTTACAGAGGTCTTCGTCATCGTAGAGGATTACCTGTTCGCGGACAACGTACTCGTACAAACAGCCGTACTCGTAAAGGAAGGCGTAAAACCGTTGCAGGTAAGAAAAAAGCACCAAGGAAATAATTTTTTCGCCATTGCCGGATCCGGTGTGGTGCACCGAGGAGGAGTGGCGGAAAGCCGGTTGATACCGGTTTATTTATATGACTACCTTTTTAACAAAGAAAAATGGCAAAAGGACAAGCTTCAGGCAAAGGAAAAGCAAGTAGCAAAAAGCGCGTAGTTAAGGTTGATGCACACGGTGATGTGCACATCAGCGCTACGTTCAACAACATCATCATCAGCATTACCAACAAGAGCGGTCAAGTTATATCTTGGTCTTCTGCAGGTAAAATGGGTTTCCGTGGTTCTAAAAAGAACACTCCATACGCTGCACAAACTGCAGCCGCAGATTGCGCTAAAGTAGCAATCGATGCAGGTTTGAAAAGAGCTGATGTATTCGTAAAAGGACCCGGTTCAGGTAGAGAAGGTGCCATCCGCTCTATCGCAAACAGCGGTATCGAAGTGGTTAGCATCAAAGACGTTACTCCGCTGCCACACAACGGATGTCGTCCTCCGAAAAAACGTAGAGTTTAATATCAATCATATTTTATAACACGCTGTTACGGATCGGGTTTTTCGATTTTTATATGAGACGTAACGGCTAAAATTCAAAAATCGAATGGCACGTTATACAGGACCAAAAAACAGAATTTGCCGCATCTTCGGAGAGCCTATCTTGGGTTCAGGCAAAAGTCTTAAAAAGAACAGTTTTCCTCCGGGACAACACGGTAACTCTCGCAAGCGTAAATCTACCAGCGAGTACGCCATACAATTGAAAGAAAAGCAAAAAGCCAAATACACTTACGGTGTATTGGAAAAGCAATTCCGTAACACTTACGAAGAAGCCAACCGCATGAAAGGCGCTACAGGTGAAAACCTTATCCGTCTTCTGGAAGCACGTTTGGACAACACGGTATACCGCATGGGTATCGCTCCGACTCGTCCTGCCGCTCGTCAGTTGGTATCTCACAAACACGTAATGGTTAACGGCCACATCGTAAACATCCCTTCTTACCGTTTGAAGCCGGGTGATGTGATAGAACTGAAGCCTAACAGTAAAGCAAACACAGACCTTACTGCAATGGTTGGTGCGAAAGACAACAAGATCAACTGGTTGGAGTTCAACGAAGGTCAAATGAAAGGTACCTACGTTGCTCATCCTGAGCGTGAGAGCGTTCCTGAGAACATCAAGGAGCAATTGATCGTCGAGTTGTACTCTAAGTAATCGGTTCCTTCGGGAGCACCGCAGGATAACTGCAAATAAACTAAAGAAAGTAAAAACAAATATCTCAATATGGCCATATTGAATTTTCAAAAACCGGATAAAATTGTTCTTCAGAAAGCAACAGATTTCGAAGCTCAATTCGAATTCCGTCCGTTAGAACCCGGTTATGCTGTTACAATCGGTAACGCACTACGTCGTGTACTTCTTTCTTCTTTGGAAGGTTATGCCATCACAGGCATTAAGATAAACGGTGTAGACCACGAGTTCGCAACGATCAAAGGAGTACTTGAAGATGTTACAGAGATCATTCTGAATCTGAAACAAGTACGTTTAAAGAAATCTGTTGAGGACGACTCAACCACAGAGCGTGTTGAGTTGAACATCAAAGGTCACGAAACATTCACAGCGGGTATGATCGGCGATGCAATGCCAAACTTCGAGGTGATGAATCCTGACTTGGTGATTTGTAGCATGGAACCTAACTGCAACCTGCAAATAGAAATGCAGATCGGTAAAGGCCGTGGCTATGTACCGGCAGAAGAGAATCGTATGGAAGATGCACCTTTGGGTTACATCGCCATCGACTCTATTTACACTCCGATCAAGAATGTTAAGTACACTATCGAAAACACTCGTGTTGAGCAGCGTACCGACTTCGAAAAATTGATCATGGAAGTGGCTACCGACGGTACCATTCATCCTGAAGAGGCAGTTAAAGAAGCTTCTCGCATACTTATCCAACACTTGATGATCATTACTGATGAGAACATCAGCCTGGATAACAAGCGTGAGGAGAAAGAAGCCATCGTAGATGAAGAAACACTTCAAGTACGTAAAGTGTTGAACACTCCACTTGAGGATCTTGAACTTTCAGTACGTGCTTTCAACTGTCTGAAAGCAGCCAAGATCAACTCTCTAAGTGAGTTGGTACAGTACACTCAAGACGAGCTGATGAAGTTCCGTAACTTTGGTCAGAAATCTTTGTCTGAGATAGAGCAAGTACTTGGTGAGCGCGGTCTACACTTCGGTATGGACATCAGCAAATACGTTCGCAGCAGCGACTAGTAAAAATATTCGGAAGTAAGCTTCAATGATTGCTTCCGTTTTTTTATAATTATTAATAACAACAGTACTCCGTAACTCCTTGACACGGTACGGGGGAATTTTTAAAAACAATCGTCATGCGTCACGGAGATAAAGTGAACAACCTTGGACGAAAGAAAGCGCACCGCAAAGCGCTCATGTCCAATCTTACCAAGCAATTGATACAGCACAAGCGTATCGTTACCACATTGGCTAAAGCCAAAGCATTGCGTGTTTATGCAGAGCCTTTGATTACTCGTTCCAAGAGCGATACAATGAATAACCGTCGTGTTATTTTCAGCCATCTGCAAGACAAAGAATCAGTTAAAGAACTTTTCGGTGTTATCGGTGATAAGGTTGCAAACCGTCCGGGTGGTTACACTCGTATCATCAAGTTGCCTCGCCGTATGGGTGATGCCGCTGATATGGCTATGATAGAGTTGGTTGACTTCAACGAATTGTATCAGAAAGAAGCCAAAGAGGCTAAGAAAACACGTCGTAGCCGTCGTGGTGCTACTGCCCCTAAGCAGCCGGCTGCTCCTAAAGCTGAAGAGGCTGTTGAAGAGGTACAAGAAGAAGCTCCTGTAGCTGAAGCAGCACCTGAAATAACAGATGCTCCTGAAGCTCCTGCACAGGAAGAGAACAACGAAGAAGCAAAAGAAGACTAGTTAGATTTCTTATATTTTCATAAGGGCTGCCGATAGGCGGCCCTTTGTTTTTTTATAGCATAACAAACAGCCCTTGGAAAAGGGCTGTACACTCATTCGTAATATATCTGTAACTACTGTTTCACGAATTTCCTTACCATGCCGGCGTTATCTTTACTCAGACGTAGATAGTAGGTGCCTTGTGGCAACGCGTCGATATCTATGGTTGATAGGCCATTGTTTACACTGCTTGTTTGCATCAACTGTCCTGTAATGCCAAGTATCTCAGCATTGATGGCTTTGCCGTCGTTAGCGTTGTATTTGATGTTGAGGACATTAGTGGCAGGGTTGGGGTATACGGTTATGTCACCTGCAAATTTTATGTCATCCACCGATATTGTTGTCTTTTGGTCCAGTATTGCATAAAAATTTGAAGAGTCATTGGTGATATTTCGGGTATGACCATATAGTCCGTTAGATTGAAGTGTCGCTGCACTTGATGCAGTAGGTTTGTATTCCCAAGTCCCCCAATCCCAAGGGGTTGTCCAATAACCTCTTTGATATTGTGAAATGTAAGATTTGGTTCGATCAAAAGAATTTATTTCAGCAGTTGCCGGCCACATTAATGTCATGTCATAGTCTACGTTGTTTAATCCGTATGTTTGTACACTCCATGTAACATCTACTAGGGGTTCGGTAGGACTCAAAAATACTGAGCCATATCCGCCGCGTTCTCGAACCGTATTAGCAACACCGAATGCAAATTGGTCTGCTGAATTGTTTTTGTTATATATTTTGCATGGAGTATAGTGCTTATCTGTACCAATAGGAATGACTCGAGTACTGTCTTTCTTTATTTCCATTACGACTGATCCATAATCTCCATTTGCAATCACTTTCTTTGAGCTGATAACGTAGCTTGTGGCACTACCTCCAACGATTTTTGCAGTGTCTTTGAATATGATACTCTGATTATAGAGCCATAAGTTACCGGTTAGAAGATAGAGCGTATTGGTTAGCTCGAAAGTACCATATGGCCATCCAAGTCTTACTGTTTTCCCTGGGTCTGTTTTGATAATGAGGCTGTTTAGTTGAGGATTGATATTAGTACTTGGTTTGTGAAAATTCAGACCTCCATCAAGTCCGTTTTTTGCAAATATATATATGGAAGTATTGGTAGAGGTTTTTATTACTCCATTACCAAGTTGGTCAATTGTGTCAAGGTTGGAAGTGGTATCAAAAATCAAATCGTGGTTGTTTAGGTCTAGTATGCCTGATTTAAGAGTAAGCATACCTCTTATTACCAAAGTATCTGAAACGATTATAGAGTCGGTTTTAGGTATTTCTAATCTTAAATTATTCAAGCCTTTACCTGACAACTCAGGCCCTGCTGTAGCCGAACCTCCATTATAAGTAACATGATATGGCGTATTTAAATTGATGGTACCGCTTGTTGCTGATATGGTACCTCCGTTTACTATTATAGTCGCATTGCCAGAAAAATTAAGAGAACCTTGAGCCATTATGAATGCTCCACCTGCAAGATGTAAGGTGTTGTTTATCTTAACAGATACGGTCGCATTGATATTTGCATTGGTGCTATAAAACGCATCCACGTCAAGGTCGCCCGTAAAATTAAAGCCTGCTGTGAAGCCTGACGAAAAACTATCTACACCTATTTTGCCGCTACCGTTCAGTGTTCCTGCAGCCATGGATAAATAGTTACCCGAACCACCTGTCAGAGTTCCGTTCACAGTAAGTATGGTTCCTGTTTGCAAGGTAATGTTTTGATCCATGGTGACAGTGATACCTAGAGGAATGGTAACAACATCAGTACTTAATGAAAGAGGAGGAACAATACCTCCCGACCATGTTGCTGCATTTGTATAATTGCCTGATGATATTGCCGTAAAACTTGCTGCTTGAGTAATATTAACTGAAAGGCAAAGAGCTAATATTAGGGTGGCATATCGAGTGGTGGTGTGTAGGATATTCATTAGTATTTAGGTTTAGACAGTGAGGCAATACGTTTGAGAAGACAAACATTATGCCAAATGACATTTAAACTTCATGTATAATTGTAATAGTATTGTCATTATAAGTGATTGGAGGTTTGTGTGTTTAATATACAGTCCGTCGTGTTTTATGGTATATTTGAGCATAACCAAACGACACATGGAACAGAACAATAAAGTACTCGAAAGTACTGCACTCATACGTTTCCCTGATTGCGACCCGTTTAACCATCTCAACAACTCGAGATATATAGACTACTTCATCAATGCTCGTGAAGACCAGATATGGAAGAACTATGACCTGAATATCTATGCTTACGGCAAACAGCACGGCAAAAGCTGGGTGGTGGGCAGTAATCAGATAGCCTATCTGAAGCCTGCCATGCTAATGGAGCAGGTGGTGATACAATCCACATTGTTGAAACTGACTGATACGGACCTACATGTGGAGATGACTATGTGGAATAAAGATAAGACACAACTTAAGGCTATTCTTTGGTCAGTGTTCGTACACTTCAACCTTATGACACAAAAAAGGGATAATCACTCCAATGAGCTTATGGAATACTTCGAACCATTGGTCAATCCATTGGACCCTGTTGTTGATTTTGAGCAGCGAGTACAGCAAGTAAGGAGTTATAACGCCAAATAGATCTGCATGACGGAAAAAGAGTTCAGACATGTGGTACGGTCGGACAATAGGGCAGAGGAAGCCTTCAATTACATATTTATTGTTGTGTCGATTGCTCTGGGGGCGTATTGGTTGATAAAGGTGGATGTGCAAACCGCTTTCTCCGAAATGAAATTGATGAAGGTGGTATTAAGAATTGCAGCAGTCGTATTACCGGTAGTTTTTTCCATAACGATACTACGTAGCCTTTCCCTCAACAAGAAAGTAATTAATATATCTTCAAAGCTCGAAAAAGCAGCCAAACTACAGGTAGTTGACGAATACCTTGAAACTAAGAAAGAATGTACGGAGTTTGAGGTGTCAGACAAGAGGGTAAATGCATACACATACTATACTAAGTTTGGCATCCCTGTTTACTTATACGTGCATCTTCATGAAGACTTTCTTCTGTTCTGTATCAGGCGCAAAGACAACTTTTCTTTCCGTGAGATATTTGATATGGGAGCCGTCAGTAAGTCGCAAAAAGCGCTTAAACTATATTTGGAAACAGAGTTGAAAAAGAATATTTAGGTATAAGTGCGGTTATTGTTATAGTCTGATTATTTTTACGAACGTCTATGTTGTTTTCTGATATTCCCGGACAAAAGACTGCAAAAGAAGGTTTGTTGGCCATGTGGCACAACAATCACTTTCCTCATGCCATGTTGATAGCCGGCAATGAGGGTGTAGGTGGATTGCCGATGTCATTGGCATTGTCGCAGTACATACTTTGTACGGACAAAAAAGAGAACGATTCTTGTGGTGTATGTGCCAATTGTCAAAAGGTGGCTAAGCAAGAACACGCGGATGTACATCTCGCGTATCCGACCATATCACCGAAGCCGGGTACCAAACCAATGAGCAAACACTTTATCGGAGATTTCAGAGATTTTGTAAAGCAGACACCATTCAGCAGCACATACGACTGGCTGCAATTCATCAATGCCGAGAACAAGCAAGGTAATATCACCGCTGAAGAGTGTCGAGAGATTATAGATACGCTTAACCTCAAGTCATATGAGGGTGGGGCAAAAGTGCAGATAATATGGCGTCCCGAATATTTGGGCAAGGAGGGTAACATTCTATTGAAGTTGATAGAGGAACCTCCTGCAAACACCTATCTGATATTGGTGGCGGAAAACCTTGAGGATATTCTACAGACTATATTGTCAAGAACGCAAATAGTACGATTGGCTCCAATAAAGGCCGATGATATTGCTGCCCAACTGCAACGTAAAGGACTTGCCGATGAGGCTCGGGCGTTACAGATAGGGCATATGGCGGGTGGCAGCTATTCGGAGGCTCTAAGGTTGTTGCAACATGCCGAAAACGATCTCTTTCCCGAAGTGCGCAATTGGTTCAACGGTATATTTACAAACAACGGTGTGTCCATTACCAACTTTACAGATGGTTTGGGTAAGATGGGTAGAGAACAGCAAAAGAATTTCCTACACTACATCATACAGTTGTTGGAGCAATCCATTAGGGTGAAGCATATAGCCGGGTTTACACCGTCTCTACCTCATGCAGAAGCTGACTTTGTGAAAAAGCTGGCATCATTGCCATTGTCGCTGGAATCCATCAATAAGATGGTGGAAGAGTTGACACAAGCTATATATCACATAGAGCGGAACGCACATAGCAAAACTCAGTTGCAAGCATTGTCCATTCGTTTGGTGTATATAGTCAACAACAGGCAGATACCTGTACTGTAATTATTCGTCGAATACACCCCGCCTTACGGCTTCCATATGAAACCAAGGATTAAGTTTCGCTCTGTTCTTACGGATGTATTTGATAACGTCAGGTTGCAAAGGCTTAATGATACGAGTAGGACAGTAACCTTCTTCATAGAGCAGCGTATCACACCGAGTAGATATTTTCCCGTCTTTGCCGGCACCAATGTAGTAGAGTGGTACAGCACTGTCTTTTTTGAATCCGAAACCATGAACGGAACTGCCATCTGTATTTTCAACCGTACATTGGAGTGAGTCGTTTAGAAGGAAAGTGTAAGCTATTTCGCCTGTATCGTTGTCGAATCGTAAGAAGAACACTTTCAAGTCGAGCATGGCATATGTAAGGTCTTTCATTTCTCTGCCTCTACAAGACTTGACAGGCACGTCGCAATAGTTGCAGTACATGCGCCATTTAAAATCTTGATATGCTTCTGTGATGCCGTAGAAGAAAATGTCTTGGAGGTAGTTTTGCTCCATTTTGTCGTAGATGCCTTCGTCGGTAATGTTGTCCTTTTCATCTTCGCAAGAAGAAGCAAACAACAATGCAATAACCAAAAGGGCGTAATACCTCATGTACGGAGCGTTTTCTCTCTTTAAGCGTATAAAGGTAATATATTACTTGCTATTCAATAGTTCTGTTATTCGGTCTCTTGCACCTTCTTTGTTGGATAATATCGCCAACTCAAACTTGTTCATGTCCTTTTGCAGCTTCAACTGTTCCGTAAGGCTCAAGTCGTTGAAGAAGTAAGCCAACTCCACTGTTTCATCGTCTGTTTTGGTGGCATACATCACTTTTGTTAGTATCCACATTGTGGAGCCGCCTTTCATGCCTGCATGCTTCAACCATTTTCTGTTGGCAGGGTTTTGCAGGATTCCTTCCATGACGATGTCGATGTTTTTTTGTGCTTCGGGAGAGAAATATTCGCGACCGTTTATTTTTTGCATGATGGAAGCATAATCATGGGTACTCGCGGCAGGCAACCTATTGCTCCATATGTACTGTTTGTCTATGGTCAAGGCAGTTATTGTATTGACGATATTCCGGTCATTCTTGAGCATGGTATGGTTGCTGTTTGCAGCCGACACGTACTCATCTAAAGACATGTTTTCAAGCTCTTCTTTGCTATGGTCGTTAATCACTTTTAAGGCCGAAATGAAATAGTAGAGTGGTGTATGTGATTTCAGTCCAAGCGTTTCAGTACGCATGTTTACATTGTCTAATCCAAGTAGGTCGATAAGGTATTCAGTGTTTGCATTGCTGCTGAAATTGATCATGCCCTTTACAACTTCTTCGAGCGATACCTTCCCATCCACGAATAGGTTTTGGCTTGTCATTAAGTTAGTCCATCCCGGTTGTGCTCCACCGTCTGTATTGGGTATGTAGTACCTGTTGATGTCGGATGTGTCTATAAGTGTATTGGGGTTGATGGTACCTGCTGCGGCTTGCTCTGCATATTCAATGGCGACAATTATCTTGACTGTACTGGCCAACGGCATTGCTCTGTCAGAATTGATGTCGACAAGTATTTTGCCGTTGTACCTGAAGTATATGGAGCTTTTGTCGGGATTGTCTTTGATGAAATGTACTATGGTGTCTTGCCCATGCGTTATGCTTGCAACAAATATGAGTAGAACAGCTTGTATGAAACTTTTGTACATGGAGTGAAAGTATGCAAATAGTCAATAACAACAAAAGCCCTATAAATAGGGCTTTTTGTCTGTTTCGAATTGATTATTTATGTTACTTACGATTACCTCCATTATCTTCACCCTGACTTGGGTTGTCATCTTCACCGTTCTTATTATCTCCACCTTTATCATCACCTCCGCTATGGTGGCCACTGTCATCAAACAATGATGGAACCAGCTCGTCGGACTTGTGGCATGATGTTGTTACGAATAATATCGATAATGCCGCTATCAACAATGTATATCTCATTTGGTTTGAAGTTTCGTTCATTGCAATGATACAGTTATCACTTAGAATGGTTGATACGAACTCTTTTGAATCGGGATATAACCCGGATGAAACGGGATGAAATACAAAAGCCTCGCATCGCGAGGCTTTTGTCATTTAAGAGTAAGTTGGTCAATTGTTGATGGCTGCGATACCCGGTAGTTCTTTACCTTCAAAGAACTCAAGCATGGCACCGCCACCTGTGGAAACGTAGCTTACATCATTCGCATAGCCGAACTTGTTTACGGCAGCAACACTGTCTCCACCACCTACAAGCGAAAATGCGCCACTCTTTGTAGCCGCAACAACAGCTTCTGCAATGGTTTTGGTGCCGTTCTGGAATTTCTCCATTTCAAACACGCCCATTGGCCCGTTCCAAAGTATGGTTTTTGATTCTTTCACAACTTTAGAGAAAGCTTCGCAAGCCTCTGCACCAATGTCAAGTCCCATCCATCCTTCTGGTATCTCCATATTGTTTGCCGATGATGTTTCGGCATCGTTGGAGAACTTGTCTGCGATGATGCTATCTACAGGCAAATGAATGTTCACACCTTTTTCGTCGGCTTTCTTCAATAGGTCAAGCGCCAATTGCAACTTGTCTTCTTCGCAAAGAGAGCCACCGATATTGCCGCCTTGTGCTTTGAAGAAGGTATAAGCCATACCACCACCGATGATGATATCTGTAGCCTTGTTCAGTAGGTTCTCGATGATCATTATTTTATCTGAAACTTTGGCACCGCCTATAATAGCTGTGAATGGTGATTGTGCTTCGTTCATTACCTTGTTGGCAGCGTTTATCTCAGCTTCCATCAATAGGCCGAACATTCTGTCTTCAGGTTTGAAGAACTGTGCTATTACAGCAGTGGAGGCGTGTGCACGGTGAGCGGTACCGAATGCATCGTTCACATACACATCTCCCAATTTCGATAATGCTTCTGCAAAATCTTTGTCTCCACTTTCTTCGTGTTGGGTGAAGCGAAGGTTTTCAAGCAATAATATTTGTCCTGTTTGCAACTCTGCTGCTTTAAGCTGTGCTTCATACCCCGCAGGTTCAGTAGCAAACAGAACTTCTGTTTCCAACAGTTCGGAAAGGTGACTTTCGATTTGCTTGAGCGTGAAGTTTGAAAAATCTTTTGATGGGTCTTTTTTGATCTCTTTCAGAGGGCGGCCCCAGTGGCTCATCAATATTACACTTCCGCCGTCGGTCAATACTTTTTTGATGGTAGGCAATGCTGCACGCATTCTTGTATCGTCGGTTATCTGACCGTCTTTTATCGGCACGTTGAAGTCAACGCGAATCAGTGCTTTTTTACCACTGAAATCGTAGTTCTGGAATTTGCTCATACAACTGTTTTAGAGTAGAAACGCCGCCTTATGGGGCGGCGCTTCTTAATATGGTGTCGATATTATTTGCTTATCAATCCGGCAAAATGCTTAACTGTACGTACAAGTTGAGAAACATAGCTCATCTCGTTATCGTACCAGCTTGCTGTTTTCACCATCTGAGTATCACCAACGGTCATCACTTTTGTTTGAGTTGCATCAAACAATGAACCGTATGAAGTACCGATGATATCGCTTGAAACGATCTCGTCTTCGGTATAACCGAAGCTTTCGTTTGCAGCGGCGCTCATTGCAGCGTTTATTTCTTCAACCGTTACTTTCTTGCCCAATATGGTTACAAGCTCAGTAAGAGAACCGGTAACAGTAGGTACACGTTGTGCACCACCGTCCAATTTACCTTTCAGCTCAGGAAGTACAAGACCGATGGCCTTTGCAGCACCTGTTGAGTTAGGTATGATGTTGGCAGCGGCTGCACGTGCACGACGGAAGTCTCCTTTAGGGTGTGGAGCATCCAATGTGTTTTGGTCGTTGGTGTAAGCGTGAATGGTGCTCATGATACCTGAAACGATACCGAACTTGTCATTCAACACTTGTGCCATAGGAGCCAAACAGTTTGTGGTACAAGAAGCACAGCTGATAACTGTTTCGCTACCGTCCAATATACCGTGGTTCACGTTGTATACGATCGTTTTCAAGTCACCTGTTGCAGGAGCTGAGATAACAACGCGTTTTGCACCTGCTGTGATGTGTGCAGCGGCTTTGTCGCGGTCTGCGAAGAAACCTGTACACTCCAATACAACATCTACATTGTGCTCGCCCCATGGAATGTCGGCAGGGTTACGCTCAGCGTATATTTTTATTTCATCACCATTAACGGTTATAGAATTGTCGCTGCTGGATACGCTTGCATCGAAACGGCCTTGCGCTGTGTCATACTTCAACAAGTGTGCAAGAAAAGCAGGACTGGTCAAGTCGTTGATGGCTACAACGTCAATACCTTCCATGTTATAAATTTGGCGGTAAGCCAGGCGGCCTATACGACCGAAACCATTAATGGCAACTTTTACTGTACTCATTCTATGGAATTATTTAATATGAATAGATTAAATGTGCGGCAAAGGTACGTTCTGTGCAAATAATATCCAAGGTTGTATTAGCTTGGTGGATTATATGTTGAATAGAAATAACAGAATTTTATTAATGCCTGTATCATCGCTATTTTTCGCACGTTATGAATGATAATCAAACCAATCTGTCTCGATATCGTTGGCTGGAGAACGGTCATATATTGCTGTGGCTCATAAAGGATACCTGTTGGGCGTTGGAGTTCAAAATAGGTGGTGTGATTATGATTGTCCCGACGGTGAGTATGGCCTTTTACATTTTGTGGAGGTCGAGGCACGTATTATCAGAAAGGTTTCACAACATTGCTGTTTGTTTTTGGATAATGGCCAACTCCATATGGATGATAGGGGAGTTTGTCGATTATGAGGCACGACCGATAGCGGTGGTACTATTCGGAATGGGATTGTTCGTTCTTGCTATCTATTACCTCTTTTATTTCAGAAAAGAGATGAAACAACTGAAAGTGGAAGAGACGGTATAGCTTATTGATGCCTTTTGCTATTTGGAGTCGAATTGCTTGATTCGGTTAAGAGCTTCTTGCGTGGTAATTCCGTTGAAATAATCCTGTATGAAAGGTATTTGGTCTTGATCTGATTGATGTGGTATTACTTCGGGACGATTAATCCCATTGCTTACCACCACATTGGTTTTTATTCCGTTGATAAAGTCGTATTCGGGAGGAATGGTGTTAAGGTAACCAAAGTACGTAGCCTCTCTGTCTTCATGAGTGTTGTGCCTTTGTCGATAATCTTCAAAACTCTTCTCGCTTAAGGATACCCATACCCCATAGTCAAGGTTTTGACAATTGTCTGTAACATCTTGTATCAGCACTGCTCTGATAAAATAGTCTGTTTGATCGGGGTATCGAATTATGCAATAATCTTCAGATAACTCTCCACATGTATTTTTCTCTACATCGGTAAGCTCATTATAAGAAGTTGGTGATGTCCATGCTATTGCAGGCCATTCTTCATGTTCTTTTCCACAAATGCTGCAAAGGTATTTCATGTGCTTAATTGTCACAGTTTATCAAACATTATCTGATTCCTCTTTCGTTTAGTGCTCTTTGGTAAGCACGTGCATTCTTCATGTGTTGCGTATAGTTGCTGGCAAAGTTGTGATAACCGCTAAGGTCTTCCTTAGCACAGAAGTATATGTAGTCTGTTTCTGGCGCATTCAATACTGCCAATATGCTCGATTTGGATGGCGTAGCAATAGGTCCCGGAGGTAAGCCCTCATACATATAGGTATTGTATCGAGAGTCAGTCTCCAAGTGTATGTTCAGTATTCGTTTCAGCCCGAAATCTTGCATTGCAAACTTTACTGTCGGGTCGGCCTGCAACTTCATATGGTATCTTAGCCTGTTGAGATATACAGAGGCCACGTTGGGCTTTTCGTCGTTTTTGTTGGTCTCTTCTTCCACAATCGATGCCAAAATCATCACCTGTACCGGTGTCAAGTGTTTGGAGAAAGCCTTTTGCTTGCGTTCGTCATTCCAAAACTTATCGTAATAACTAGCCAATCGAGACAGTACACCGTCGGCACTTGTGTTCCAATAAAACTCGTAGGTGTCAGGAATGATGATGGCCATGACGGAGTTGGTGTCCACACCATGTTTTTGCAAATAGCTTGAACTATTGAGTAACCCTGCTATTTGAGCAGAATCAGGCTCGAGCGTGCTTGTGATGGCTTTTATGAGGTCTTGTTTGGTACGCAGCTTATTCAGTACCAACTTTACAGGTTCTTGTTGTCCTGAACGGAGTAGCCTTATCAGGTCGTAGTTGCTCATCCCATGTGGTATCTTATATCTGCCTGATTTTACCAGGTCAGGATAATTGGCTTCATGTGCCAATAGGTCGAAGCTTTGTATGTCGTATACATATTCGCCCTGTTCCAACTCGTCCAGTACATATTGGTAGGAAGCACCCGTGGGTATATACAGATATTGACCATTGGGCATATTGCCGGTGTTAGGCCCCCATATTTTGTACCCGATGTATGCGCCTATGGCTCCAAATACCACCAATACGAGCAGAAAAAACAATCCGAGTCGTTTTTTTCTACGCTTTTTGGGCTTTTCGGGTGGTGGAGGTGGAGTGGTGCTGTAATATGCCTGATACTGGTCGTTGTTCATTGGGATAAAAATAAAAATACCTGCTCAAAAAATGAGCAGGTATTTTTTATCGATCGATTACGATTTTGTCTAATTATTGCTGCTGTGCAGGTGCGCCCGACTGTTGAGGAGCATTCTGCTGCTGACGTTCTTTCGGTGAAGTGAAGAACATGATCGAAACGATGGTCAGAGCTGCAATGATACCCATGGTTGTCCATGTGCCTTTCTCCATCACGTCGCCCGATTGCTTAACGCCCATCACTTGGCTGCTGACACTGCCGAAAGTACCTGTAAGTCCACCACCTTTTGGGTTTTGAACCAATATGAAGAATGCCAAAACCACACAAGCCAGCATTATCAGTATAGCGATTATTGTTACCATGAGTTTATTTTTCCTTTAATATTTCTTCAATTTTGCGCGCAAAATACGCCTTTTTTTGGGGTTTGCGCAAACTTAATTTTTTATACATGTCTATGGCCTTCTCGTACCTGCCCTGTTTGACATGAACTTCCGCCAGGGATTCGCTTATCAGGCCTTCTTCTTTGGAAATGGAGTTTACTGCCATTTCAAAGACATTTTCGGGTATTTCGTCGTTTTCTTCCTCAAGAGCTGCGGCAAGCTTTTCTTTTTGCCACATGGTTTTCAGCGTTTTCTGGTCTTCCTCTTCCTCCTGCTCCTGCTGTTTCTTCTTTTTGTAATAAGACAACCATTCTGAGAAGCTCATCACCACCATCAACGATTTTTCGTCGTCTTGCATGGCGAACTGTTGGTCGCTCTTATCCAACTCGCCCGGTATGGCGTTGGAAACATGCATGCCTTGATGTAGGAAGTAATCTTCCGTATATATTGGTGGTATGAGGTTGTTGTCTCTTGTATCGTTTGAAGTGTATCGCTGCTGCTCCGATTGTTTTGGTGCAGGTGCTTCTTCTTGTACTTGCTCAGTAGCAGGACGTGGAGTGTGTGCTCCTGTAACAAACCCCGTGTTCTTGGGAACAAACTCCTGTTCTTGTTCTGGAGCTTCTGTACCTATGCTTTCAAACTGCTCTTCTATTTTATCGATGTTGTCTTCCTGCTCGATAGTTTCTACCACTTCTTCCACTATCTCTTCTTCAACGATTGCGACAGGTTGTTCTTGTGTTGGTGCTACTTGCGGTTGAGGTGCTGCAACAGGAGTCGTATAGTCGGCATCATTGGCTGTCAACAGGTAATTGCTGTAATTGATCCAGTTGCCTTTGTACAGTTGCATGGAAGACATCATCTCCTGAGAGAAGGGCTGTTGCTTCTGCCTCAATGCTGCCTCCATATACCTTGCAGGTACAAAGTAGGGGTAAGATTGTGTGAGTTGTTGAATGCTGTCCGTGTCCGCATCGGATAAGTTCTGCGGGTTGTCCAGCATTTGTGATATGTATTGTATGGATGACTGTGTGATCATGCCTCTCTTTGGAAATTATCTACCAATTTACGAATGCTTTATTAAAAATGTCGTTTGCAAGCTGTTCTCCTATTGTTTCTATCAATCCCGACTCCGCAGCTTGAAGCGTTTGTGTTGCAGGAAAATCCGCAAAACGTGTAAAGTCTTGAGTAAAGTTAGCTTTTTCGTCCAACCTGTTGATGAACTTTACATTCAATGATATGGTCAACCTGTTTTGGCTGGCCGTTTGTGTGTTTTGAACACCCGATACGGTAACGTTGTACTGTGTGATGGTACCGATAAGTTCATAATCTGCATTGTCCGCATTGACAGGGGATAGGCCTGTTTGAGACAAAATGCGCGTACGTATTTTGGATGTAAGGGCAGGACTCAATGTAGGTACCACGTTCCTCGCTTTGTTGTCGAAGGGTTGCATCCTGATGGTCTTACCCTCAATGGTGGCACCTGTAAAACTGTATACACCACAGCCTACGGTCAGCAGTAATACAAATAATAAGGAGTTCAATGCAAGTAAACGTCTCATGTCAAAGTCAGCCCTAAGTTATTCGTTTATATCGTATTCTTTGATCTTACGGTACAATGTTCTTTCGGATATGCCCAATTCGCTTGCGGCATCGCGTCTGCGTCCTTTGTGTTTTTTCAGCGCTTTCACGATGAACTCTTTTTCCATGTCCGCCAAGTACAGCGAATCTTCCACCTCTTCATGTTGCGCCATGTTATCTCCGGTATGTATCACTACGGGTGATGATGCGCCTTGTGGTACGTATGGTTGAGGTACATTGGTTTCCGGTACAGGATAAGATGAGTAGTTGTCTGCTGCAGGAGTATGCGAAAAGTTTCCGCCTCCATTTGTCAGGTCGTACAACATTTGCTTCATCTCATTAAGGTCTTTCTTCAAGTCGAAGAAGAGCTTGTACAGTATTTCGCGTTCTGAAGTGTTGTCGTATTTGTTTTCTCCCGAAGGGCTTGGTATGGGTATGCCTGCAGGCTGCACCAATGCCAAGCTGCGTGATTGCCCATTCGGCATGAATGCACGCATCATATCGGAGGTTATTTCTCTTTCGGTGCTCAACACGGATATCTGCTCTGCAAGGTTTTTCAACTCACGCACGTTGCCCGGCCAAGGATAGTCCATCAGCAATTGTTGTGCATCGGGTGAAAGTTGTAATGATTGTGTGCGGTACTTCTCTGAAAAATCGCTGGAGAATTTGCGGAACAAAAGAGGAATGTCTTCTTTCCTGTCGCGTAATGACGGTACGCGTATAGGTACTGTACTCAAACGATAGTAAAGGTCTTCTCTGAACTTACCTGCTTGTGCCAGATCCAAAAGGTCTTTGTTGGTAGCCGCTATCACACGTACATCAGTCTTTTGCACTTTTGATGAACCCACGCGAATGAACTCGCCCGATTCCAACACACGCAATAATCTTGCTTGCGTACCCAAAGGTAATTCGCCTATCTCATCGAGGAATATGGTACCACCGTTCACGGTTTCAAAGTAACCCTTACGGCTGTCCACCGCACCGGTGAATGCGCCTTTCTCATGGCCGAACAGTTCACTGTCTATCGTTCCTTCGGGTATGGCACCGCAGTTAACGGCAATGAAAGGATTATGTTTTCTGGACGATAATGCGTGTATGATGTTGGAGAAGGCTTCTTTACCGACGCCGCTCTCACCAACTATAAGTACAGAAAGGTCGGTACCTGCAACCTGTGCCGCTGTGCTCAACGCATGATTGAGTGCCGCCGAGTTGCCGATGATGCCAAACCTGTTCTTTATGCTTTGTATTTCCATTGTTCTAAGTCTTAAGCAACTATCTCACCGATAAGTGTTGCCGATGTGGCATCGTTCACTTTTACGGTTACATAATCACCCTTGTTCAATTTGTATTCGCCTTTGGGGAATACCATCATTTTGTTTTGACTGTTACGTCCACACCAATCATCATCACTTCTCTTACTGTTACCTTCTATCAATACCTCGAATGTTTTGCCTATGTCGTTCTTGTAGCTCTCGGCGCTGTGTCCGTTCTGTAGTTTGATTATTTCGGTCAACCTACGCTTCTTCACATCTTCGGGTACATCATCTTCGTAACGACGAGCAGCCAAAGTACCGGGGCGCTCACTGTAAGAGAACATATACGCCATATCGAAACGGCATTGCTCCATCAGGTCGAGTGTTTCTTGGTGCTCTTCTTCGGTTTCTGTGCAGAATCCACTGATGACATCCGTACTCAATCCGCAATCGGGCATTATCTCGCGTATGCGCTTCACCTTGCTCAAGTACCACTCACGAGTATAAGTGCGGTTCATCAACTGTAGTACGCGAGTGTTACCGCTCTGTACAGGCAGGTGTATGTATTCGCAAATGTTCTTGTATTTGGCCATGGTGTGCAACACATCGTCCGTAATATCCTTAGGGTGCGATGTACTGAAGCGTACACGCAATAGGGGAGATACATTGGCGCACATTTCCAACAGCTTGGCGAATGTCACCTCGTTAATGTTGCCATCAGCATTGGCTTCAGTATAATAATAGCTGTCCACGTTCTGCCCCAAAAGGGTTACTTCGCGGAAACCTCTGTCAAACAGATCTTGACACTCATTGACGATGCTATGTGCATCGCGGCTGCGTTCACGCCCACGAGTAAACGGAACCACACAGAAGGTACACATGTTGTTGCACCCACGCATGATGCTTACGAATGCCGTCACACCGTTGCTGTCCAAACGAACAGGGGAGATATCCGCATAAGTCTCTTCACGGCTCAGGAGTACGTTTACGGATTTTTGTCCGCCATCTGCATCGTTCACCAATGAGGGTAGGCTGCGATAAGCATCGGGGCCCACTACTATATCCACCAGTTTCTCTTCTTCCAAGAATTTGGCCTTAAGACGCTCAGCCATACAACCCAATACGCCTATCAGCAGACCCGGTTTTTCCTCCTTCACTTTCCTGAACTCCGTAAGCCTTTTGCGTACGGTTTGTTCCGCCTTCTCACGAATGGAGCAGGTATTGATAAGCACTAAGTCTGCATCCATATAGTTGCCCGTGGCACCAAAACCTTCTTCGTTGAGGATGGAAGCCACGATTTCGCTGTCGCTGAAGTTCATCTGGCAACCGTAGCTCTCTATATAGAAGCGTTTGTTGTATTGATTGGGGTCGTTGGCAAAGGGCTTGTATGCGGCTCCTTGCTGTGTTTCATCTATCACTTTTTCGACAAAATCTGCCATATTTTCCGATTCGGTAGTTCGCAAAGATACGCCCTTTACATGGCTTCTCCATGATAAAGAATGGTTAATATGGCAAAAATGTCAGGTGTATTGTAGTTAGTCGAAAAAGAGCGGGTCGCGCGTGCGACCGCGACCATATTATGTCTTCCTTGGTTTCTTTTTAGCAGCGGGGAAAAGCACATTGTTCAGCACCAATCTATAGCCGGGGCTGTTGGGGTGCAGGCTGAGGTCGGTTGGTGGGTCGCCGATGGCATGTTGATAGTCCTCGGGGTCGTGGCCACCATAGAAGGTCCATGTGCCTTTGCCAAACTCTCCGTGTATGTATCGTGATTCATTGGCGGGCTTACATTCGCCCATTATCAATACGTTTGTTTTCAACACCTCATTTCGGAAGGCGGTTGTCTGCCCCATAAAACCCTTAACGGTCGTAGTATGATTTTGGCAAAGCATGGTCGGCACAGGGTCGAATTTCGCTGAGAAGGTGAACAGTGTAAAGTAGTCTGTCTCCATCTGGACCATACTGCCGCGTGTCTGTGTGGCGTCTATGCTTGAGAACTCGTATTCGTATGGATTGCGTGACAGAATAAAATCCTTGAAGGCAAAGCTCTGTGTGAAGTCCAATTTGTTTTGCGCATTGGGGTCGGCAGGGTCACCGTCAAAGGGTACTTCGCAGATGTCCGTATTCTGTGCCGCCAATGCTATATCGTAGCTGTCTGTCGCGGAGCACATCGCAAAGAGGTAGCCACCACCCGCAACAAATGCTTGTATTTTCTGTGCCACCGCAAGTTTCAGCTTGGATACTTTCTTATATCCGTTGCGCGCTGCTATGGCTTCGTTGCGTTTTACATCGTCTTGAAACCAAGCCGCATTGCGGTAAGCCGCCCAAAACTTTCCGTACTGTCCTGTAAAGTCTTCGTGGTGCAAGTGCAGCCAGTCGTATTCGGGCAACTTGTCTTGTAGCACTTCGTCGTCGTATACCTCGTCGTATGGTATCTCAGCATAGGTCAGTACAAGTGTTACCGCATCATCCCAAGGTTGCATTCCTTTGGGGGTATACACGGCTATTTTGGGTAGCTTTTCCAGTTTTATGATGTCTCCGTTGTAATCGGGGTCGCTTATTTTATTGACGATGCCTCCATATTGTGCATCACTTATTATTTGGTAGGATACACCCCTTAGTTTACACAGTCGTTCGATGTATTCGGTTTGTATCATCGCGAAGCTGCCGCCTTCATAGTTCAGCAGCCAGTCCACATCTATCTTCTTCTCCAATGCGGCATAAGCAATACCGTACGCTTTCAGGTGATTGGCTTGCTCTTCGGCGTTCATCGGTATATATATCCTTGACGCATTTGCCTGTAAGGCAAGCAGTATGATACAGATGGTACCCGTCAGTCTCGCTAAATACTTCATATTCTGTCTCCTAAGTTAACCCAATATCGGGCACAAACACTTATCCGCTATTCTTTTTAACAACATATAAACTCTTATAAGTTACTTACTTTTGCATTCGCATATGCAACAGAAATACAGCAACTTCCGTGCTATGCTTGCTCTTGTGAAGGCAAGCTTGCAATCTACATTGAAAAGTCCGTCCGCGATAGTATTCACGATTGCCTTTCCTTTGGTGTTCATTTTGGTGTTCGGATTTTTGGGTGGTGGCAAACAGTTTCAACTTAGTGTGGTGCCTGCCAAGGGTATCGATACCACAGCCGAACTATATACCGTTTTGCATAATTCTCCTGTTTTGAAGTGGGTGGATGCAGGTGAGGAAACCGATGAGGAGTTGTTGAGCAACGGTGAGATAGTGGCGATAGTGGATATACAGAGCAATGCGGATACTCCGAAGTATACGGTCAGCTTGAAATCGGCCGCTGCGCAAAAAAGTAGTGTGGAGCAGTTGAAGACCGTCATCAATAATGCCATTCAAAGCAACGACCCAGTAATACAAGAAAGGACATCGGCGGTTGCGGAGATAGATGTGGTAAGCGCTGAGGTACGCGAGTTCAAGAAGATAGACTTTATACTACCGGGTCAATTGGGTTTTTCGTTGTTGGCTGGTAGTGTGTTCGGAACAGCCTTCGTGTTTTTGAATCTTAGAGATACACTCGTGTTGAAACGCTTTTTCGCAACTCCTGTCCGTAGAGAGATAATAGTGATTAGCGAGGGTGTCGCAAGAACCATCTATCAGCTTTTGGGTGCTGTGGTTATTTTACTTGTTGGGTACTTCGCACTCGATTATACATTGATACATGGCTTTGTCACTTTCTTCGAGATGATATTGTTGAGTGCCTTCGGTATTATGGTGTTCATGGGCTTTGGTTTCATCATCAGCGGTATCGCCAAGTCTGCCAATACGGTTCCTCCATTGTCAAACATCATTACACTGCCACAGTTTTTGTTGGCGGGTACTTTCTTCCCGATAGAGGAGTTTCCCGGTTGGTTGCAGCCATTCTGTAGAATACTGCCGCTTACTTATCTGAACAGTGCATTGCGAAAAGTTGGTTTCGAAGGTGCTTCGCTTTGGGAGATCAGATACGATATGCTGATACTGCTGCTTTGGGGAGTAGTGTTGTATGTAGCCGCCTCCAGGGTGTTCCGTTGGGAGTAATTAACGGATGAGCGTGAACGAACCTCCCGAGACTTCTTCTTGTCCCGTTACACAGGTTGATTTAAGTCTGTAGAAGTACGTACCTACTTGACATTCTTTACCTGCAAATGTTCCATCCCAGTATTGTTTTGGATGACTGGTCTCGAATATCTTTTCGCCCCATCTGTTGTATACAAGTAGCAGATAGTTCTGTACATGGCCGTAAACCACAGGCTTCCATCCGTCATTCACTCCGTCTCTGTTCGGTGTAAAGGCGTTGGGATAGGAGAACTTGCAACACATTTCAATATCGTCGTAGGTAACAGTATCTGTATTCAGGCAATTGTATTCGCTGTATCCTTTTACAATGTATGTTGTAGGCTCGGTTATGTATGTGTACACATTGCTGTCCACCATTTCTATTCTATGGTCGGGCTGCCAAGTATATCTCACGCCACCTTTGGCATATAAGAATATTCCTTCTCCGATACATAGTCTTTCAGGTGTATTCAAAATCTCGATATTAGGCAGGTCGTGTACTGTGGCTGTTACCGTGTCTTTCACCGACTCACATATCCCAACCGTTTGGCTTGTTATCCATTTGAATACTCTTGGTTCCGATGTGACATAAGTAGGGTTGTCATCCATACGCTTGCCATCGAGTGTGTACCAGTTCAATATGGCATTGCCGACTATCTTCGGTGCGAATGGTATTGGCTCGTCGTATATACAAATGTTGATGTCATCCACTATCGGAGGAACAGGATAAGTACCGTAATCATCCACAGTAAAGCTGTAATACGCTGTACAAGGCAGCGATTCCGAACTTACATGCACATAATAAGTGCCAACCGTGAAACTGTCTCTAATACTACCTGTGCTGTCTATATAAGTATTGATGAGTTCGCCTTGGCTGTTGGAGACCATAATTTCTTTTTTGGCCGTACCTCCCTTGGTCCTTATCTCCACATACTGCTTGTGCTTACAGTTGGTAGGTTCTATCACTTCATGTGTCACCTCCAAAGAGTCATATACTCTGATGATATATACAACTGTTCTTGTTCCTGCAAGAGGGCAAGCATCGTCTTTGTAGGTGGCGTATATGTAGTATTTGCCTTCCACTACATCATTCAGGTTCCACGATACGGTTATCTTGGGTTCTGTTGTTCCATTGCCTATCACACTTGCACTTGCACCTTTCGGTATGTTGTTCAGTGTGATGTATATGCTGTCGTTCTCGTTGTCTCTTACAGGTATGTTGAAGTTGAGGTTGGGTGTATTGGTACAGGCGTTCACCGCATTGTCATCAGTTACAACGCCTCCGTGTATATTGTCTTTGCTGAGATTGCCCGTTGGAGGGTTGTTATTGCAGTTGTCCAATATGATGAAGGTCATCTCACGCATACTGCTACCCACCAACTTTCCGTCTTTATATTCCCGAACTTCGTTGACTACTAGCGAACGTTGAACCGCATCCGGAAAAAAGTCCATTTGCCCTGTGTTTCCATCAAAAGTAAAATTGCCTGCTGATGTTTGCAGTGGTTGAGTCGCAGAGTATGGCGATATATAGTTGACTGATGCTGTACCGTTTATCTTTGCAGGTACCAATGCGAACTCGAGTGAATCACCGTCTTGGTCGGCAGCTCCTTGGTTGTATTGTTGTTGTAAGTTCAGACAATAGAAGGGTGTAGGTATGGTGGTGTATACAGGAGAGTTGTTTGGTCCGTCCAAATTATTGAGGGTCGCCAACAATGACATGATCTGTCCGCCGGTACCGTTTACGATATTGGTGATACTGTTGCTTCGACCTGCAGAAGTGGTGTTGCCCATAATGCCGTTGAAGAATATTCGCCAGTTTGCGTTAGGAGGTAATGTCACATTCGCAGTAAAGACGAAAACCGTAACACCGGGTAACGACCTGTCTCCATCGCTGCGGCAAGAAGTGTTGTGCGCCTCTTCTGGGCAAACGGGTGATACTTCTTTTCTTTGCAAGGCATCTTCCACAAGGCGGAGACTATCCCAAAAAACGCTACCTCTGAATATCTCTATTTTGGGAGATGCGTTGAACAATCTTGAATATGCCGAACCGCTGCAATCACCATACATGGTGAGCGTTATTTGGTAGGTATCTCCCGAAACATGTTTGTACAAAAGGTCACCGCCATATATATGTGTGGCAGAGGCGTTTTTTACAAAAAACACCATTGCGCAGACGAATAATATTTGGAAAATTCTTAACCTCATGCAACATTCAAGATGGGTACGCTGTTGTTCAAAATTCAGCAATTATAATTTATCGAACAATTTTGTTTTAAAAATACCTGATTTAGAATTAATTAATTATTATTAACACTATGAAACATCTACTATTCCTATGCTTTTTACTCATCGCTGACAATTGTGCCAATGCACAAACATCAATGAATGAAACCAAGAAGACATATGCACTGGTGATACATGGCGGTGCAGGCAATATTATGCCCGATAATTTGCCCAAAGAATTGCAAGAGCGGTACAAGATCAGCCTAGAAAAAGCTCTGGCTGCCGGAGAGCAAATTTTGTCCTCGGGTGGAGCGGCCATAGACGCTGTACAAGCTGCAATAATGGTGATGGAAGATGACTCTCTTTTCAATGCGGGCAAGGGCTCCGTCTATACCAATGAAGAAAAAATAGAGATGGATGCATCCATAATGGACGGTAAAGACCTGAACGCAGGTGCGGTTGCAGGTGTCACGACCATCAAAAATCCGATAATGGGGGCGAGATATGTTATGGATAAAAGCAAGCATGTGATGTTGTCAGGAAAAGGAGCGGAGCATTTTGCAAAAGACAACGATCTGGAGATTGTAAAGCCCGATTACTTCGAAACGCAATACAATAAGAAGGATATAAAGAAGATAAAGGAGCGAGAAGGGAAAAAGTCGTCACTACCGGTTGATAAAGACGCTTACAGCAAATACGGAACCGTTGGTGCTGTGGCCATGGATATAAACGGGAACCTTGCAGCGGGTACAAGTACGGGAGGTATGGCCAATAAGAAGTTCGGTAGAATAGGCGACAGCCCGATAATAGGTGCGGGTACGTATGCCGACAATTCCAGCTGTGCGGTAAGCTGTACAGGTTGGGGTGAATACTTCATCAGATTGGTATTGGCCAAGTCTGTTTGCGATAGAATGTCTTTGCAAGGGTTGAACCTTCGTGCCGCTGTAGACGTTATGATACACGACAAACTGGAGAACATGGGTGCCACAGGTGGTGTCATAGCGATAGATAAGAACGGTAATATAGTAATGGACTTCAATACCTCGGGTATGTATCGCGCATGGATGAAATCCAACGGAGAAAGAGGGGTAAAGATGTTCGAGTAGGAGTGTAGCACTGCATATGCTTATATTTGCGCTTTCAAAACACTAAGATGAATCTGGAATTTAATAAGAACGAGGATGCAATGAAGTTGGCGGTCAGCCAAATGAAACAAAGGCACGCAGAGGTGAGCCTTGGTGGAGGAAAGAAATCAATAGAGAAAAACAAAGCGCGTGGCAAGATGACGCCGCGCGAGCGTATAAGTTATCTGATAGACAAAGGCAGCAAATTCACCGAAATAGGTTCATTCGCAGGTTGGGATATGTATCCCGAATATGGTGGATGCCCTTCAGGTGGAACTGTGGCGGGTTTAGGTTATGTAAAGGGTCGTCAATGTGTGATAGTGGCCAACGACAATACCGTTAAAGCAGGTGCATGGTTTCCTATAACGGGTAAGAAGAACCTTCGCTTGCAAGAGATAGCTATGGAAAATCACCTTCCGGTGATATACATAGTGGACAGTGCAGGTGTGTTCTTGCCTATGCAGGACGAGATATTCCCCGATAAAGAACACTTCGGACGCATATTTCGCAACAATGCGAAGATGAGTGCCATGGGCATCACGCAAATTGCAGCCGTAATGGGTAGTTGTGTTGCAGGTGGTGCGTATCTGCCCATAATGAGTGATGAAACATTGATGGTGGAAGGCAATGGCTCCATATTCTTGGCAGGCCCTTACTTGGTGAAGGCTGCAATAGGCGAGGAAGTGGATATACAAACATTGGGAGGAGCAAAAACGCATACGGAAATCAGCGGTATCGCCGACTATAAGTTCGATACGGAACAAGAGTGCTTGGATCAGGTGAAGCGTATCATGGATAAGATAGGTGAGCAACCTCGAGCGGGTTTCGACAGAGTAAAAGCCGAAGCTCCGAAGAAGGACCCCAAAGAGATATACGGTTTCGTATCTGTGGACAATAGCAAACAGTACGATGTGGTGGAAGTGATAGAGCGTATAGTGGACAACTCCGAGTTCGACCAATTCAAAGAAGATTACGGTAAGACCATCGTTTGTGGTTACGCTCGCATAGACGGTTGGGCTGTGGGTATAGTGGCCAATCAGCGTACAGTTTTCAAGAACAAGAAAGGGGAGATACAGATAGGTGGTGTTATATACAACGACAGTGCCGATAAAGCGGCACGTTTCATTCAAAACTGCAATCAGAAGAAGATACCGTTGGTGTTCTTACAAGACGTGACGGGCTTTATGGTGGGCAGTCGCAGCGAGCATGCAGGTATCATCAAGGATGGTGCCAAGTTGGTGAATGCAGTGAGCAATTCAGTTGTGCCGAAGATAACCATCGTTATAGGCAACTCATACGGTGCAGGTAACTACGCCATGTGTGGTAAGGCATACGATCCGCGCTTCATATATGCATGGCCCAATGCCAAGATAGCTGTAATGGGTGGTGCGCAAGCCGCCAAAACATTGTTGCAGATACAAGTGGCATCACTAAAAGCCAAAGGTGAAGAGATAGACCCGGCGAAAGAGCAGGAGTTGCTGCAAAAGATAACCGAAAAGTACGATTCGCAAACCTCGGCATATTATGCTGCAGCTCGTTTGTGGGTGGATGATATCATAGACCCGATAGAAACCAGAAAGGTTATCAGTGAGGGTATAGCCGCAGCCAACCACAATCCCGATATTGCCGAGTTCAAAACAGGTGTGTTTCAAGTATAATGAGGTCAGCCGTTAAAATACTTGTTCCGATTCTTCTACTGTTTTCAGCTTGTGACAGTTGGAGTCCCAAGGGTGAAGATACCTTATGCGATACAGCAAAAGCACGCAGGTATAACGATGCCGCCATGGATATCAAAATGGCATATTATTATCACCATACAATCACCCATGAACAAAAAGAAGATTCTTTAAACTCTGCGATAATGTTATTGGATATCGCGATCAATACCTGTCCTAATATCGCATTGTACTACACCAATCAGGCTAATTTGTATTTGGATTTAGGCAAAAAGGAAGAAGCTTTGGATGTGATAAAAAAGATGAACAGTATTTTGCCGATGAGCGAAGATCCTTTGTTTACAGGTATGTTGTATTATGTCAACGGTGACTCCGTCAAATCGTACAAAATGTTTGAAAAGGGGTTGGGTTTAATCAAACAGGCTCAAGATACAATGGATAAGGACTCTGAACTTTATGACGTTGCATTATACTCTGAAGGTTTTGTTTTGACACTCATGAGAAAATATGATGAAGCGCAAGAGCATGTGAAGGTCATGGATAACATAGAGGATAAGATAAACCTACAAGAGTTCATAGATTCATCAAGAGCCAACCCCGATTATTACTTTCAAGACTGGTTTAGCGATATTTCCGATAACTGATAGGGGTATTTAGGAGTTGAGTTGTCTTAAGTATATGGGCAACAAAAATAAGCTCGCCATTATCACAGGCGCTACGGGTGGTTTCGGATATTCTTACGCCAAGCATTATGCCTCATCAGGATATGATCTGTTACTTACCGCAAGAGATACCCCAAAACTCAATGCCATATCAACTGAACTTCGTGAAAAGTACAATGTTGCCATCGAAACCGTTTCGGCAGACCTTTCCTTGAAAAAGGATATAGATATGTTGGCCAATCGGTTTGTTTCGCTTGAGAGGATTGATGCATTGATAAATTCTGCAGGTTACAGTGAGCGCAGCCTCTTCCTCAATGAAGACATGGAGCAGGTGGAAAGTATGCTCAACGTACATATCCAATCCACCATAACGCTGGTCCATGCGGTGTTGCCGGTCATGATAAAGCAAAGGGGAGGGACCATTATCACAGTTTCGTCTTTGGCGGCCTTTGCTCCGGCACCGGGTAGCAGTATATATGCATCTTCGAAAGCATTGCTCAACTCCTTCATGCAGTCCGTATATATGGAGGTACAGCAGTACAATATAAAGGTGCAGAGTCTATGTCCCGGACTTACACACACGGGTTTTCATAAAGGTGCGGGTATAGAGTCGGTTTCAAAAGGCAAACGCTTGTGGATGGAGGCCGACGAAGTGGTTAGAGCATCTTTTCGTGCATTAAAGAAAGGCAAGGTCATATACGTTCCGGGTAGCATGAATAAGGTCATTCGCATGTTGACGCAATTCTCCCCGCGTAGGTGGTATTACTTCTTTGCCGGACGTATAGCTCGCCAGTTTGCATAAGCGGTTTAACGCATTTCTAACGGCATCTTAACTATTTCTTGCAACTTTGTGCCTGTCTTGCGATTTAACTTACATGCCTCACTTATGAATAAGTTACTACTCCTATTGCTTGTAATGCATTTTACAGCTGTTGCTCAAACGGACACAAAACATCCCGTCAGAGAAATAACTGCTGAAGATTCCGCAAAGGTTGAATACTATTGGAACAAGGCTATGAGGTCAAGGATGACTTCTGAGCAAAGACAATTGTATTTGGACAGTGCTTTGGCCATTACTCCATGGCGTGCATATTTCTGGCAACAAAAATCCATGCCACTAACCAAAATGTTCAAACATGAACTTGCTGCCCCATTCTTGGATAGTGCGGTAAAGTATGACCCCAAATGTTATATAGACTACAGCGGCTACGTTAAATGTATGTTCGGTAGAAGGTATAGGGACGCTATGGAAGATTTGTTCATGGCAAAAGTGCTAATCGGAGAAGGAACAGTTATGGATCATCCATACGACTTCTACATCGGAATATGCCATCTTCAGCTGAACAATTATGATTCGGCAAAATATCTTTTCAGGAAGTGTATCGATTACAGAAAGAACAAGCTCGGTGAAGAATGGGTGCATCATCTCCACCTCTTTTATCTGGGTGTGGTATATTACGAACAAGACAGTATACGGAAGGCTTTGGAGACTTTTGACAGAGCATTGAAGCTGGTGCCTACGTTCCCTGATGTGAAATTGTATAAGGCATACTGTTTGTCAGACCTTGGGCGAAAAGAACAAGCACTTATAGAATTGTATCAAACAGATAGTCTTGTCCGTTTGGGGTATGATATGAATGAAGACAACACACGTCATATTCTGTACCCGTATCAACTTAGGAAATATTACCTGCAAAGCGCGATAAGACGCTTAGAAGCTGTACTAAAAGAGTAACCTGTCTTCCGAAATAAAGGAAATGATAACGACATGAATGAGTAAAGCTCATCGGCTTTTTATATTTTTATGCTTGAGGCATAATATTACTTTATGGAGATTAAGGATGTTACCGAAGCCAAAGAAATGGCTATGCTCAGTAAGCCGTTGCTTGATATACATGTTGAAAACCACCCATTGATATTCAAACCTTTTGATGAGAATGCCGTTGTCGGCCACTTCGAACAATGCATGGCAAGGCCTGAGTATATACACTTGGGTGTGTACGAAGGCGACGATATCATAGGCTATTTGCAAGCCGAAATAAAGCAGATACCCGGCTCTGTGTATGTGTACCCAATGATGCATGCACATATTCATCAGATGTATGTGAAGACCGATTATCGTGGGAAAGGGTACGGAAAGATGATGATAGACGAGATAAAACGCCGTGCCAAGAAGTTGGGTATGAGTAGGATAGACCTAGCCATATGGGAGATGGATATAGGTAGTGTAGACTTTTATGCATCATGTGGTTTCACAACCGACCAAACACATATGTACATCAATATTTGATAATACCGTCAGGACAGTCGTAAATGATAGAAGTAAAGGATATATACAAGAGTTTTGGTGACAAAGAGGTATTGAAGGGTATATCCGCCAAGATGGAACCCGGAAAAACCAACCTTATCATCGGCTCCAGCGGTAGTGGAAAGACCGTTTTCATCAAATGCATGATAGGGTTGATAAAACCTGATAATGGCGAGGTGTTGTACGAAGGAAAGAACCTGTTGGAGATGAACCGCTACGAGTTGAAGCAGCTTCGTCAGCAAGTGGGCATGCTGTTTCAAGGTGGTGCATTGTTCAGTAGTTTGAGTGTCGCTAAAAACGTGCGTTTCCCATTGGATATGCTTACCGATATGTCCAAAGAAGAGAAGAACGACCGTGTGAACGAAGTACTGAGACGTGTAAACCTCGACGAGACCGTCAATAAGAAATATCCTTCCGAAATAAGCGGAGGTATGCAAAAGAGGGTTGCATTGGCTCGCGCCATTGTGATGAACCCCAAATATCTGTTTTGCGATGAGCCCAACTCTGGCCTTGATCCGCAAACATCCATGGTCATAGATGATTTGATAAAGGATATCACGCATGAATATAACATGACCACTGTTATCAATACCCATGATATGAACTCCGTTATGTCTCATGGTGATAACATCATCTACCTACACAAAGGTCATAAGAAATGGGAAGGCAGCAGTAAAGACATCATATTCAGTGACGACGAGGAACTGAACAAATTCATTTTCGCATCCGAGTTCATGCAGCGAGCGAAAGAAGCTAACAAGAATAAGTTGTAGTTTGTTTATTGATAATCAATTCTTTAAAGTAATTGTATTAAAGTGTTTTAAAAGCAGAAAGCCGGTTGAGACCGGCTTTCGTAAACTTAGAATTGATTACCCATTACATACTTAAAAATCTTCAGGTGAGGGTGATTTTGTATCGTTTACCTGCGCCATACGAAAGGCGCGTCGAGGGATAAGACGGAGGGGTTGAACAAAAGGTTGGCGGAATTTGAAAAAAATATTTCTCACCGGACATATATCATATTATTTGCATTGGCTTTTGCCTCTATTTAGCTTAATTTTGCCCGCGTTAAAACATTTTAGTTCATTAAGAGATTCTCATAGCAATGGCTGTTTTAGTTAATAAAGACTCCAAGGTAATAGTACAGGGTTTTACAGGTAGTGAAGGTACCTTTCACGCAACCCAAATGATTGAATACGGTACTAATGTGGTAGGTGGTGTTACACCAGGCAAAGGTGGACAAACACACCTCGACAAGCCAGTATTCAATACGGTACAAGAGGCTGTTGATAAAGTAGGTGCAGATACATCAATAATATTCGTTCCGCCTGCGTTTGCGGCAGATGCCATCATGGAGGCGGCCGATGCCGGAATCAAGGTGATAATATGTATTACAGAGGGCATTCCTGTACAAGACATGGTTAAGGCTCGCGCTTACCTGAACGGAAGGGATAGCCGCTTGATAGGCCCTAATTGTCCGGGTGTCATCACTGCGGAAGAGGCCAAAGTAGGCATCATGCCGGGCTTTGTGTTCAAGAAAGGCCGTATAGGTGTTGTGTCCAAGTCGGGTACACTTACTTACGAGGCTGCAGACCAAGTTGTTAAAGCAGGTATGGGTATATCTACCGCGATCGGTATTGGTGGTGACCCGATTATCGGTACCACAACCAAAGAAGCGGTTGAATTGTTGATGAACGACTCTGAAACAGATGGCGTTATCATGATAGGTGAGATAGGTGGTAGCATGGAAGCTGATGCGGCCAACTGGTTGAAAAACAATATGACAAAGCCTGTTGTAGGTTTCATCGCAGGACAAACAGCGCCTCCGGGCCGTCGTATGGGCCACGCAGGAGCCATCATCGGTGGTGCAGACGATACAGCAGCAGCCAAAATGAAGATCATGCGCGAGTGTGGTATTCACGTAGTTGACAGCCCGGCTGATATAGGTAAAACAATGGCGGAAGTGTTGCAGAAGCAACCCGCTTAAAAATAACAGTAAGTACAAATTCCGAACGGCTGCCATAGGCAGCCGTTTTTTATAGGTCAATTAATTATTTTCGCGGCATGATATATAAGGCTATCGGTTTGATGAGTGGCAGTTCGCTGGATGGATTGGACATTGCATTTGTGGAGCTAAACGAAGTGCGTGGGGCATGGACCTATCAAATAATACATGCTGAGTGCATAGAGTATGATAAAGAACTGACCGAACAACTGAAGAACGTACATAATTTGGATGTGCCAGACTTTTTGAGGTTGCATACCAAGTACGGCAGATTTTTAGGACAGCAGGTGAATGAGTTTATCGAGCGCAACGGTATACAGCATCAAGTACATGTCATAGGTTCGCATGGGCATACCGTTATGCACGACCCTGCCAATCATACCACGGGGCAAATAGGGGATGGGGCATCCATTGCCGCACTAACAGGTTTGCCTGTTGTCAGCGATTTGAGAAACCTTGATGTGGCACTTGGAGGGCAAGGTGCACCGATAGTGCCCATAGGAGACAGATTGTTGTTTGGTGAGTACGACTATTGGTTGAACATTGGTGGTATAGCCAATATCACTGTTCCACACAACGGAGGGTTATTGGCTTACGATGTTTGCCCCGCCAACCAGATACTGAACGGACTTGCCGAAACCGTTGGCAAAAACATGGACAAGGATGGTGAAATAGCACGCTCAGGTACATTGCAAATGGATATTTTGGCTGACCTGAATGATGAAGCATACTACACACAACAACCACCCAAGTCGCTCAGCAACGAGAAGGCGAAAGAGTTGGTGTTCCCAATATTGTTGGAAAGCAAGAACGAATTGCCTGAACTGATGCGTACCGCCGTACAGCATATTGTTGAAAAAGTTACAGAAGCTGTACAGCAATATCCTTCCGGAAAAGAGCAATCGAAACTCTTGGCAACCGGTGGGGGAGCATTGAACACCTTCATGATGGAGTTGTTACGAAACAGCCTTGCAGATAATAATGTAGAGTTGGTGATACCCGACGAGAAGACCGTGCAATTCAAAGAAGCCATTGTGATGGCATTGATAGGTGTCTTGCGTTGGAGAGAAGAGACCAATGTATTGAGCAGTGTGACCGGTGCGAGCAGAGACAGTATCAGTGGAGCCCTATGGATGGGGCATAGCTATAACTAACGAGACATTTGCACACCAGGTGCGGTGAGTATTATATCTTCAGTGTTTCTATATGGAACTTGTTGTATTTCCTCTGTCACTTCGCTTTTGCTGCTTTCGACGTGATTGACGAAAATACCCATTACTATCTCAGTTTCTTCAAGTTTCAACAGCATGTCATTGTATTCTTGTATGTACGGATAGTTGTCTTCACCTGTCGATAATCTAACATTTACAAACAACCCTTTGTCGGCTAAGACAGGTATGCCATTGATCAATCCTCTTTTCATTTTACCATCTTCTGTCTTTATATACGACTCTATGGTATAAGTACCTGAGTCTAAACCTGAAAAGGAGAAATCACCATGTTCGTTTGTTTTTGTCCTGTGACTGATACCGTCGCTGAAAATAGCTACGTGTGCACCCTTGATAGTTTTATCAGTTTGGTCGAATACTGTTCCTGTTACTTGGTTGGAAATGGTTGTGCAATCGGGCTTATCATCACCCTGCAAGGTTTGTTCTTGTGCATGTGGAACTTGTGCAAACGTAGGACTGTTAGGTATGGCCGTAAATACCAACGCCATCCCGACAGCTACAATCCCGTTGTATAGCGCACTGTGATGTTGTGGAGGAGGGAGTATGTTTCTATTCAGTTGCAATGAGCTGAATCGCCCACAGAGTTGTTTGCCCGCATTGTCTGTTAAGTATCGGTATAGTTCTTTGTCCGAGTATCTTGAAAAGTCAACGATACACCTTTGACAACTGTCGCAAAAACGTCCACGCTCTTGTGGTGTCATTTTGTTCCAATCCTGATGACAAGGTTGCGGAATTGATATTTGTATAGGTTTACTCATGCGAAGTTGTATTGGTTTCTTCATACGGGATGTCGGGTGGAGCCATTGGCATACCTAACATATATTGCATCGGATCTTCATATTCCTTTACATACGGAAAGTAATTATCTCCTGTTGATAAAGTCAAATCGATATAAACGGATCTGTTGGTCTCGATTGGTATATTCTTTATCAAACCTCTTTTTATCTCAACACCTTTTCCTTTCACAAATGCTTCGATGGTATGGTAGCCTGACTCAATGCCTGAAAATTGAAATGTGCCATGTTTATCCGTAGTGGTTCGTTTTTCCTTGTCTCCGTAAAATATTATGACTGTCGCACCCTTTACCGGTTCACCGTCGTAGCTGTAAACCGCACCGTATACTTGTGTCTTACTTCCTGAGGGGTTGGGCTTTGCATCACACTTCAAGATTTGCTCTTGTGCATGTGGTGCTTCTGCGAATAGTGGGCTGTTTGGTATTGCTGTCAGTACCAATGCCATCCCTGCAGCCATCAACCATTTGGAGACTGTGCTGAGTGGTTGTGGGGGAGGGAGTATGTTTCTGTTCAGTTGTGATGCTTTGAATCGACCACATATTTTATTGCCTGCGTTATCTGCTAAGTATTGGTATAGCTCTTTGTCTGAAAGTTCAGAGAAGTCTACGAGGCATCTTTGACAACTGTCACAAAACCTCCCTTTCTCTTGTGGAGCCATCTTGTTCCAGTCCTCATTGCAAGGCTGCGGAATTGATATTTGTATGGGTTTGGTTTTGTGCATCCGAAGTCGGTTTATTTTCTTTTAGGTTCCGGAGGTGTTACCCAGTCTCCCAAATAATAATCTTCTTCATAGTAATAATATGTCACAAATGGGGAAAGGTCGCCTGCATTCGACAATGTAATATCAACATAAACAGAACCATCTGTTTCAACAGGGACATTCTTTACCAGGCCCCTTCTTTCTCCATTTGCCCCTTCTTTAATATACGCTTCAATCGTATGGTTGCCCAGTGCTATTCTTGAAAAGTGATACTCGCCATGTTCATTCGTGGTCGTTTGATTTGTTATGCCTCCATAAGATATGATAACTGTTGCTTTACTTACAATTGCTCCATCGTAGCTGTGCACCTTCCCTGTTATTTGTACATTCTTACCTGTAGAGTTTGGTTGCTTATCGGTATGTGAAATTTGTTCTTGAGTATGCGGAGCTTGTGCAAAAACAGGGCTGTCAGGTACAGCTGTAAATACCAATGCCATACCTGCTGCTATCATCCATTTGTATAGTGTACTATGCGGCTGCGCAGGTGGGAGTATACTCCTGTTCAGTTGTGATGATCTGAAACGTCCGCAGAGTTTTTTGCCTGCATTTTCAATTAGGTACTCGTAAAGTTCTTTGTCCGAGTATCTTGAAAAGTCTATAATGCACTTTTGACAACTGTCACAAAACCTCCCTTTCTCTTGTGGAGTCATCTTGTTCCAGTCCTCATTGCAGGGCTGCGGAATTGATATTTGTATGGGTTTGGTTTTGCGCATTATCGTTCTTTTTGATGGTTGGCATATTTGGCAGATGTTCCTTGAGCTGATTCCGGTATATATATGGTCTCGATACCATCATTAAAGTAGAGGCTATATATTTTTCGATTATCTATGACGTATATTATCTCACAGCAGTTGCTTGTATCATTTGAGTGTTGTGTATGGTTGCTATTGTATTTTACACACATAGGGTTAACGATCTTTTCTAAATCAAAGATAGAGTTGTCGGCTCTTGTCTGTATAGCGTCAACCCCGTCTGTTATATTAACGACATTGTTGGATATTTTCGTATAGTCATACTCCTGTCCAATGCTAATTAGTGAGCTAAATAGAAGTGATATGAATATCAGAGATTTCATCTAATTGTAAGTTACTACAACTACGAGATGTATTTGCCATGCCATATTCACTTTATAGTGACAAAAATACGTATATTTGTATATGCTGGACATGAATTGGAGTTTGGCATGGTCGAAGCTTATATGCCCATCAAGGTCTAATCCGACAATTTTGAAGCTTAAATTGTGGCGTCTTTTCTTTGCCACTTTCTTTTTACGCAAAAAGAAAGCGGAGAAAAAGATGAAATTCGCAACAAATTGCAACAATTTTATTTCAATAGGTTGATTATGAGGTTTTTGTGGAGGATGTAATAAGAAGTTTCAGAAAGCTCTCCACAACAATTTGCAACAAAATGAAACATTTTGAGCGAATCATGAATACCTGTAAAAAGACAAATATGCCATGAATAAAATGCAACAATATCAGTACTGGCCTGTACTCAATAGTACCAAAGTGCAAGCCTCTTGTGCCACAATACCTTGCTCACGTAGTCTTTCTTCAAAGGCATCGTTCTCCGTACCCGGATTGAATATCACACGTTTGGGTTTCAGGGACAGTATGTAGTCGTAGTATGGTTCTTGGTTGCGTGGGTTAAGATATAGGGTCACAGTGTCGATGCCTTCCCATTGCGGAGTGTTGGTTTCGATGTTGACTCCCGCCACATTGCCTGCTCGTCTACCAATTGCCACCACAGGGTGTTTGTATCCTGCCAGTCTGTTGATGGCTATGTTGCTGTATCTACTCGGGTTCTCTGAGGCTCCCAATACCAACGTCTTCTTTTGCATGGTACAAAGTTACATCAAGGTGCGTCATTGGCAGATATATGAGTATAAGCAGGCACTATATACATTTCACTTATTCTTCACAGAGTAGTGGAGTGCATTTCTTAACTTTAGTAGTAGAACATAGAGCATATGAATACCGCATATATAATAGCAGGATACAGAACAGCTGTGGGTAAGGCCGGGAGAGGTGGGTTTCGATTCACTCGCCCCGACGATTTGGCTGTGGATGTGATAAGAGGTTTGTTGGCATCGGTACCGCAATTGGACCCCAAGTTGGTGGATGATGTGATAGTGGGTAATGCTGTTCCTGAAGCGGAGCAGGGGTTGCAGGTGGGGCGTATCATAGCCAACCGTGCTGTGGGTGAGTGGGCTGCAGGTGTAACGGTTAACAGGTATTGTGCATCAGGATTGGAGACCATCGCCATAGCTACAGCCAAAATACAATCGGGTATGGCGGACTGCATCATAGCGGGAGGAACAGAAAGCATGAGTCTAGTACCTACTGCAGGATGGCGTACCATGCCCAACTTCGATATAGCCAAAGACAACGGCGACTATTATCTGAGCATGGGGTTGACTGCCGAGCAGGTGGCCAAAGAGTATCAAGTAACTCGCGATGCACAGGATGAGTTCGCGCTCAACTCTCATAAGAAAGCACTGAACGCCATCGAGCAGGGCTATTTCAAAGACGGTATTCTGCCGATAACGGTTAAAGAAAACTATCTGGACGGACGGGGTAAAAAAGCCCAACGTGAATATGTGGTGGATACTGATGAGGGTCCTCGTGCGGATACCAGTCCCGAAGCGCTTGCGAAACTTAGGCCTGTGTTTGCTCTGGGTGGAACTGTTACAGCAGGCAATTCTTCCCAAACCTCCGACGGTGCGGCTTTTGTTATTGTGATGAGTGAGAAGCTGATGAAGCAACTTGGTTTGCAGCCTTGGGGCAGGTTGGTGTCATGTGCCAGTGCAGGTGTAGACCCACGCATTATGGGTATAGGTCCTGTTGCTGCCGTACCGAAAGTATTGACACAAGCGGGTATGAAGCTCAACGATATAGATCTGATTGAACTGAACGAGGCCTTTGCATCGCAGTCTGTTGCGGTGATTCGTGAGTTGGATATGAACCCCGACATAGTGAATATCAACGGTGGAGCCATCTCTTTGGGGCATCCACTAGGCTGTACAGGAGCTAAGCTCACCATACAAGTTTTGCACGATATGAAGCGCCTGAACAAGAGGTATGGCATGGTGACGGCATGTGTTGGTGGAGGTCAAGGTATAGCAGGTATTATAGAACGATTGAGCTAATAAATTGTAAAGTGGCCGAACCTTAAATCTATTTAGGTTATTTTTGCGGCTCAAATACAGAACGTCACAGTGAGAAGCGTAATCATCTTTTTGTCGGTATTGCTTACCGCAGCTCAAGCAAATGCACAGTTTTTGAAATTGGACAAGCCTGTTTTTTCAGGTATGTATTTTCAATGGGGGTACAATCGCGATTGGTATTCCAAAAGTGATATTCATTTCTCTAACGGCAATAAGTACGACTTCACCATATATGATGTGGTAGCTAAAGACAAGCCTGACTTCTCAACGTTCAAAGAGCATCCTTTGGATATCACCATCCCGCAGAACAGTTATAGGATAGGTGTATATCTGAACAAGAAACATACGCATGCCATTGAGCTTAACTACGACCATGCCAAGTATGTGCAGGTAGATCATCAAACCCTGAGGATGAAGGGGCATATCAATGGCAAACCTGTTGATGTGGATACGAATCTTGGAAACTATGTGGTGCATGTGGAGCATACCAACGGAGCCAACTTCTACCAGATAAACTATGTTGGGATGTCTGAGATATGGCATAACAAGAATAAGAACAGGCCTTGGGCTACCGCTGTATGGAAAGCGGGTGGTGGTATTGTGATACCTAAGTCATTCATCATCTTGTTTTACCAAAAGCTGGATAATAAGTTTCACGTGGCGGGGTATATGTTCAGCGGAGAATTGGGTTCAAGGTTTTATCCATTCAAAAACTTGTTTTTGGAGGCGACTGTTAAGGGTGGCTATGCCAACTATCTGAATTCTCTTGCAGTAGGTGATGATGGAAGAATAAGCCATAGTTTTTGGTTTGGTGAGGTGATAGGTTGTGTGGGATACGATATGAGCTTCGGCTTTTTGAAAAAGAAGAACAAAGCTCCTGTGCAACCCGAGTAACATATGATTGCTTTGGAATTATGTACATTTATACTTTAACAACTACTTGATAAGACAAATACTCCATAGCGTTCTTTCGTTTGTATTGGCTGTACTGCTCATATTTGGCAGTGCGTCCAAGGAGTTTATTCACCTGTTTGCATCCCACGAGGATACGGTGCACATACACGATGCTCATGATGGTCTCTCGTTCGAAAATGAGCACCATCACTGTACCTTCCTTTCATTTGCGCTACCCCCGTTCTTGAACGATGTCGGTACATTCACGCTTAAACAACCTCAGGAATATAATACGAACACCACAGCGGTACGTGTTGTACACCTGATACCTCGTACGGTTACATCCTCATTCCTCAGAGGTCCGCCGGTTGCTGTTTAGCATCGGTTTGGATAGCAGGTTTTACTGCAATTTCTGATAATATATTTCTGTTTGCATATGCAAAGGATGACAGCATTGTTGCTGTTGTTGCTGTTTCAATTGACGGCAATGGCACAACGAGAATGCGATTTACATATTGAAGTATCGGTCACCGAAAAGCACAACGGGCAACCATTGTTTCCTGTTGTTGCACATATCGATGAGCTGAACCGTACTTACGAAACGAATGAACGTGGTCGTTTTACCATGGATTCGGTTTGTGCAGGTACATACACGTTTCACTTCCATGCCGCAGGGTACGAACATCATGTGGAGCAGGTGAATATTGTATCGAGTGGAGAGGTTAGATTCAAGCTGGGGCATGTGTATACCAACTTGGAGGAAGTGACTGTGACTACTGAGCGAAACGCTACATTATTGCAAGATAAGGACAAGCTGAACAGCGAAGCACTTGCACGCGAAAGCGGTAAGTCGATAGGCGATATGCTGCAAAGTATCAACGGTGTATCTGTAATAGCCAATGGAGCAACCGTCGCCAAGCCGGTGATACATGGGCTGCACAGCAATCGTATCATTATGTTGAACAATGGTGTTCGTCAAGAAGATCAGCAATGGGGTGGTGAGCATGCTCCTAACATCGACCCTTTTTTAGCAAGTGATATAACGGTCATTAAAGGTGCGTCGAGTGTAAAGTATGGAGCGGATGCAATAGGTGGCGTGGTACTCGTAGAGCCTGCACCATTGCGTCGACAACCGGGATGGGATGCTGAGTTGAATATGGCGGCATTCAGTAACAATAGAATGAGTGTGGTTTCAGGCATGGTTGGGCATAACTTCAACAAGTTGCCACCGCTTAGTTTCCGTTTGCAGGGTACATATAAAAAGGGCGGTAACTATCGTATACCCGGATACTGGGTGGCGAATACCGGAGTGGATGAAAAGAACTACTCAGCAGCACTTGGTTGGAATAAGCTACACTACGGAGCAGAGGTTTTTTACAGTCACTTCAGTACCGATTTGGGTATATACACAGGTTCTCACACAGGTAATCAGAACGACCTTAATGCCGCCATCAACAGTGATACACCGCTTGTGCCTGCAGACTTTACGTATGAGTTGAAGCGTCCAAGACAGCATGTTGAGCACGACCTTGTAAAGACAAAGATGTATCTGGACAGTCGCATAGGGATGTGGCATGCCACGTATGCATACCAGCATAATTACAGGCAAGAGTTTGATGTATTGCGAAAGGAGAGCGACAAAGCCCAAATGAACCTGACGTTGAATACACAAACGCTTAACCTAAACTTGGAGCATAGGCCCTTGTGGAAGTTAACAGGAGAGGTGGGTGTAGATGGTATAGTACAGGAGAACTTCATTCAACCCGGAGATAGGTTGTTCATCCCCAACTACCGCTCACGTGGCTTGGCAGGATACCTTTTGGAAAGATACAAAGGTGAAGACTGGACGCTTGAGGGAGGTGTGCGATATGATTATCGTTGGTATGAGTTGTTCAATCCCGAGGGTACAAGTGGGCAGGTGGTGAGGTATGTATTGGACTATAAGAATATATCAGGAACATTGGGTTATGTGAAGCAGCTTGGTACAAGGTGGAAGTATTCAGTGATACTATCCAACGCATGGCGCGCACCGCAATCCAACGAACTGTTCAGTGCGGGATTGCACCATGGTGCAGCGAGGGTGGAGTATGGGAATCGAGACCTAAAGCCCGAACGCTCGTATAATATCAATGGAGAGTTGGTTGGGATGATAGGTTCAAAGCTGAAGCTGGACATTTCGCTTTACAATCAGTACATACACAACTTCATCTATTTGGAGCCCGGTACCGACCTACTGACCATTCGTGGTTACTTCAAAACCTTTGGCTATAAACAAACCGATGCCAACCTTACAGGAACAGATGTTTCGGCAACTTACGACTGGACATCAAAGCTCAGTACTTCTTTTAAAGGTGCTTTTCTCTTTGCGAGGAATGTGTCTCAAAAAGACTGGCTGATATTGATGCCTGCTGATAGGTTGTCTTTGAATACCATATACACAACTGATATAAGTGAGAAGTTGACGAAGGCTTTTGTATCCGTGCAAGCAAAGTATGTGTTCAGCCAATGGCGCATACCTCAAAACTTCGATCAAATAGATTACCCTCGTCCTCCGGGAGCTTACTTTCTATTGGACGCATCCATAGGCACCACTATCATGTTGGGTAAACAACCTATGGAATTGAGCCTTACCACCATGAACATACTCAACCAAAGGTACCGCGACTATCTCGATGCCTTCCGCTACTTTATCGACCAGCCGGGAAGGAATGTAGTATTGAGATTGCGTGTGCCGATGAATTTCGATAACAATAAAAAAAACTTAATAGATGAAATACATTAATCAAATAGCAATGACCTTTTTGGTAAGCACAGTGTTGTTTACAGCATGTAAGAAGGACAACAATACTATTTTAGAAAACCCAACAGTCAACGAAGAAGAGTTGATAACCACACTAAGATTGGTGGTGACCAATAGCTCAGGATTCAATAAGACCTTCAACTATAAAGTTGATAACGGCATTGGGAATGCCAATCCTTCCACGCCTGTTATAGATAATGTGGTATTGTCTGCCAATACAATGTACAATGTGGAGGTTCAGGTATGGAACGAATCGGTTACTCCTGCAGAAGATATTACAGAAGAAGTGAAGAGTGAAAGCGATGCTCATCTTTTCTTGTTCGCGTCTGCTCCAACATCAGGGGCAGGAGCCATTACATTCAACAATGGCAGTAAAGATGCTGTAGGGAAGCCATTCAACCAAACGATTGAATGCTCGACAGGAGGGGCAGGTACAGGCTCGCTGACCGTTACACTTAAGCATCAGCCGACTGATAAAAACGCTACTACGCCCGATGCGGCAGGTGGCGAAACAGATGCACAAGCGGTCTTCCCTGTGACCTTGCAGTGATAGGCTCAAATTTTAATGTTAAAATCCCTGATATGCATAATATATCAGGGATTTTTATTGTTATTATTTTGTAACTTACATTAAATGCACATTAAAAAGTAACAGTATGCCCATAGGAAATGTGATCGAAAAAGAGACGGTACCGGACTATCATATCGTACCGGCATTTGTAGACAAGTCTGATTACTGGCAAAACGAACTTCAATACGCCGCAAGACTTGGAAACGAATTCAAAGGTAAAACGATGATAACCTTTGAAACCACACAAGGTCCTAAAACCATTATAACCACGGTTTGGTCTGTCACGGAAGACTATTTGCAAATAAAAGGAGGGTATAATATACCCATACGCAGCATTATCGACATTCATTACTGATAAGCAATTGAAAGTCAATATCGATTACTTGAGGTTTGAAAACAGCAAGTAGGGGATTGTTCTATCTATTTTCAACAATTGTAGCTATCTTCGCCTATTGTTTTTGAGAACCGATTTAAAGCGGAACCCCTTACGTTTTTAGTGATTATGACCCAGCAAGAAATAATTGAACGCATCAATGCATTCATGATCGAAGATTTTGAAGTAGAACCGGAAACGATAACTCCCGATGCGGAGTTGAAGGCTACTTTGGATCTTGACAGTTTGGATTACATAGATCTGGTTGTTGTTATAGAACAAAACTTCGGATTTAAGGTTAAGCCCGAAGATTTCCAGAAAATGCACACCATACAGGATTTCTACGATTATGTTGAGAATCGTGTAGCTACCAATGTCTGATGATAACAAATGGGAAGGCCGTTCCCGAGGTACAACGCTCGGGTACAAAATCTTTATTTGGCTGCTTAAAGTAGGTGGTCTCGGTGCCACATACAAACTCCTCTATTTTGTCACACTTTATTACAGGTGGTTTGCACCTGACGCCATAAGTCCGTTGAGGCACTTGTATGCCAAAAGGCTCGGCTACGACAAAAAGCAAACCGACAAGTTGGTTCGTAAGAACCTGATTACATTTGGACAAACAATTATAGATAAGATAGCCGTACTGTCAGGAGTAAAGAACAAACTGACTTTTGCACATGATGGTGTTGAGAATATCGAACAGATGGTGGCGGCCGGTAAGGGCGGAATATTGTTGAGTGCACATTTGGGCAATTGGGAAACAGCGGGACATTTATTGAAGAGAGTGAACTCTGTCATCAACATCGTGATGTACGATGGCGAGGCCGATTCAATAAAGCAATATATGGAGCAGTATAATGAGCAACGCTCCTTCAATATCATTTTGATAAAAGACGACCTCTCTCATATATATGAAATGTCTGCCGCACTGAACCGTAATGAGCTGGTATGTTTGCACGGAGACAGATTCAGAGCAGGTAACAGAACGATAAGAAAAGAGTTTTTGGGCAAGGAGGCTGAATTTCCTGCAGGTCCGTTTATACTTGCCTCTAAATTAAAAGCACCTGTTTGTTTTGTTTTTGCTTTTAAAGAAACTAATTTTCACTATCACTTTTATGCCTATCCACCTGCAGTGTATGACGGAAAAGGTATGACAGGCGCAAACAAAATGCTCGATGATTATGTTGGGCTTTTGGAAACGAAAATCAAGGAATATCCGTCGCAATGGTTTAATTACTATGACTTCTGGAACGATGACGAAAGCTGAGATAATAGAATATATACCTCAACGCCCCCCTTTTGTAATGGTGGATGAAGTGGTGCAGGCCGATGATAAACTCTACAAAACAACTTTCACGGTAGCAGACGAAAATCTCTTTGTTGTCAACGGTCTGTTTACCGAGCCGGGCCTGGTGGAAAATATGGCTCAAACTGCCGCAGCCGGAACCGGATATAAATACAAACAAGTGGGTGAGACTGTTCCCGTAGGTTTTATTGGAGCACTTAAGAATCTTAAGATACACGAACTACCGTCCACAGGCGATAAGTTGGAGACCGAAATACTCATCCTGCACAAGGTGTTGAATGTATATGTGGTGGAGGCAAAGGTTGAAGTGGCCGGTAAGAAAATCGCCACTTGCGAAATGAAGATATTCGAACAATCAGAAAAATAAAGCTCATGAAAAAACTGATACAGCTCACGGTAATGGTCATTGCAATGAGCGTGTCTGTATTTGCTCAGTCGCGTTCCGATGTATTTGACAGTGATAAAGATGTGACATGGTTGGGGATGGATTTCACCACATTGAACTTTGTGGGAGATGCCACTCAATTTAAAGATGCGGGAGAGATAACCAACAACCAGCTTCGAGAGAAGTTCTTTGTTGTATGGAATGAAATATTTCTTGATGAGAAGGACAAGTACGATGTGGCAGGCGCCATCAATCGTGGTCGTGTGAAATACGCAACAGATGTTACCGCATCGGCCAACAGCAAGGATAAGAAAGATCATTTTACTAATGACGGAGGTGCTTTCAGGCATCTGAGAGAGTCTGATATAGACAAGATGGTGTCAGGTTATAACTACAAAAGCAACAAAGGTGTGGGAATGATGTTTGTGGTGGAAGGCATGCACAAAGAGGTAAAGAAAGCTTCGATATGGGTGGTGTTTGTTGACATGGGCAAGAAGAAGGTTTTGTTTAAAAAGAGAATGGATGGAAAGGCCGGAGGTTTCGGATTTAAGAACTACTGGGCCAAGTCTTTTTATAATGCGCTGAAAGAGGTGGACGACAATTTCAGCAGCTGGTCAAACTAATTACGATTGCAAACATTACAGCATACAACCGAGTTTGAAGTAAAGTTCAGTGAGGCGGATCCGCTTGGTATCGTCTGGCACGGACATTACATCAGGTATTTTGAAGATGGAAGGGAAGCTTTTGGAAAGGAGTACGGTTTAAAGTACCTCGACTTTTACAGACATGATATAGTGGTGCCAATCGTCAATATTACTTGTGACTACAAGCGCATATTGCGATACGGGCATAAGGTGAGGTTGGTGACAACCTATAAGGATGTTGCATCTGCAAAGCTGCTTTTCGACTATGCGGCATACGATGCGAAAACGGGAGAGCAAGTTGCCACTGGCAGTTCTGTTCAGGTATTCATGCAACGTGAATCTTTAGAGCTGATGCTCTACTTGCCTCAATTTATGATAGACTGGAAGAAACAATGGCTGAAGTAACGACACACAAGAACGTATATGCCATTGCATCCAACATCACATCCGCTATGGGTTTGGATACCATTGCGCATTGGAAAGGTGTATCTGAAAAGAAGTCTCCTATAAAAGAGCATGATGGCTTGACAGAAAGCAAGGAGTCATACTGGGCGTCGAAGCTGAATGAGGAGCAATGGAAAGAGATAAAAGAGGGTGTGTCTACACAACAAGACTTACCCTTATTTGAGACCTTGTGTCTTTATTCCATCCAAGAAGCATTAGCAGTCCTGAACGAACCGATTGATACTGCAAATACCATATTGATACTGTCTACCACAAAGGGTAATATAGAATGGTTGAATCAGGTGGAAGATTGTGGCATTGCATTACATAAGAGTGCGTCCATACTCGCCAAAGAAGTTGGGATCACCAATAAGCCTATTGTGGTATCACACGCTTGTGTTTCGGGTGCTGTTGCATTGCACTATGCACAACGTTTGATACAGTCGGGCAGATGCGAAAATGCAATTGTTGTCGGGTGTGATAAGTTCACAGGTTTCGTCTTAAATGGGTTTCAATCATTTCAAGCAATAGCCTCGGGGCCATGCAGACCATTTGATAAAGACAGAACAGGTATCAATCTCGGAGAAGCTGCGGCTACTATAATATTATCTTCTACATCGCGATCAGATGATGATGTTCAATTGCTATCGGGTGCAACCTCAAACGATGCAAATCATATATCCGGTCCGTCAAGAACAGGGGCGGAGCTTTCATATGCCATAGATCGTGCCATGTCTTTGGCAGGTTTACAAGCATCAGATATAGGGATGATATCCGCTCACGGTACAGCCACACCATATAATGATGAGATGGAGGCTAAGGCAATCAATCTATCAGGATTGAACAATGTGCCTGTACACAGTATGAAAAGCTATACAGGACATACTCTAGGTGCTGCCGGTGTTTTGGAAAGCGTGATGATAGTGGAAGCCATCAAGCACAATCAACTGATACCATCTCTCGGTTATAAGCAACATGGTGTACCTGTACCGCTTAATGTAACCACAGAATTGCAAAATGCATCACTGCATTATGTGCTTAAAACAGCTTCGGGATTTGGTGGCTGCAATGCAGCCTTGGTTTGGGGACGTCCTTAACTCATCAGAGCGTTCACCGCTATCCATGACATGGTTCCTACACCTGTTTTCAATGCTTCTTCGTCGATATTGAAGTGTGCATTGTGTACCGATGCGGTAAAGTCTTCGTCGTTCTTATTGGTTCCCAATCTGAAGAAGCAGCCCGGCATATGTAGTGTGTAGAAGCTGAAGTCTTCACCTGTCATCCTGATGTCCAAAGTCTTTACGTTATCATCTCCAAGAAATGCTTTTGCCCATGATTCGGCATTGGCGGTTACTTCAGGGTCGTTGAAAAGAGAAGCATGTCCCGTTGGAATGTTTATCTCAGCTGTTGCTCCGTAGGCTTCACATGTTTTGGTAGTAAACTCCTTTATCAACCTATGAGCTTCGGCTCGCCACTCTTCATTCATTGTTCTGAGTGTGCCCCATAGTTCTAACTTGTCAGGTATCACATTGGTGGTAAAGCCCGATTCTATTTTACAGAAGGAAAGTACAGTTGGTGTGATGGGGTTGCCTTTTCTGGAAACGATCTGCTGCAAACCCGTAATCACTTGTGCGCCTATCGCGATCGGGTCAATGGCTTTGTGAGGTAGGGCAGCATGTCCACCTTTTCCGTTGATGGTGATGTATACCTCATCTGTGCTGGCCATATATTGTCCTGCACGGAAACCTACTGTACCACTCGGCATATGTGGGTAAACATGCAATGCGAATATTGCTTCAGGCTTTGGATTCTCCAATACACCTGCCTTTATCAATAGGCTTGCACCACCTGGATGTTTCTCTTCGCCTTGTTGGAATATGAGCTTTACAGTTCCTTCCCACTCATCACGCAGCTCATGCAATATTTTGGCCACTCCCAACAAGCAACTGCTATGAACATCGTGTCCACAGGCGTGCATTACTCCGTCGTTTTTCGACTTGTAAGCAACGTCGTTAGCTTCTTGTATGGGTAGGGCATCCATGTCTGCTCTAAGCGCTATACACTTCTTGTCCGGGTTCTTTCCCTTTATCAATCCGATGACACCGGTACCTGCAACACCTGTTTCATGCTCAATACCATACTCCGTAAGTTTCGACGAGATGAACTCTGCGGTTTTATATTCTTCAAAAGAAAGCTCAGGGTTGGCATGTATATGATGGCGTATCGCCTGTATCTCGGGAAAGTATTCTTCGGCTTTGCTCTTTATCTTATCAATCATCTCCAAGTGTATTTACGGTTATCGCATCGGGTACAATCATTGCCGCACCGTACAATGCTATTGATTCACGGTATAGTTCTATTGCGTCTTCTCTTGTCACAAAATCACCCACCTTTACTCTGTATTGTGGTTGGACGTATACCATATAGGTTCTTATAGCAGGATATCTACGCATGAAGTCAACCTTTCGTTGTATGGCTTTTGCTCTATCTGTACCTGAGTATATTTGAATTCTATATCCGCGACCGGGCCTTATGAGTCCTCTTAGAATGTTCTTGTGTTTATCCACCAAGAAGTCTACACGAGGATCTTTGAATATACGCACATTGGTATCCCATGGTTGTACCTTTTTGGCAACTGCATCGGCAGGGTAGTTCACCGTCATTTGTGCGGCTGTGTTTGTTCCGTAACAAACAGCCGACAATAAGAATAATATTTGGAGAACAAGTTTCATATAGAGCTGCTAAACTAATGTTCTTTGGCGCCTTTTACAATATTTACACTTGCAGAACAGCCTAAACGGTTTGCACCTGCTTCTATCAACTGCTTTGCAAAGTCAAAATTACGAATACCTCCCGAGGCTTTGATATTAACAAATTGAGGTAAGTTGGCCCTAATCAGTTTCAAGGTTTCGATGGTTGCGCCTTCTCCGTTGAAGCCTGTCGATGTTTTGATGTAGTCAACATTCAGTTTGCTATATAGTTCACAGCAATGTATGATTTCAGCTTCATTCAGTAAGCCGGTTTCTATGATGATTTTGATGGTTTTAGCTGATTGATGTGCAAGTTCCGTACAAAGCCTTACCTCATTTTCAAGGTAAGACCAGTCGTCGTTTTTGACTGCAGATATATTGTGTACCATATCAAGCTCGTCAGCACCGGCATCTATGGCAGTTGTGATTTCGGACAACTTGCTTTGCAGGGTGGCATATCCCATTGGGAAGCCTATGACCGTTGCTACATGTATTTCAGATTGAGCCAGCAGTGATTTAGCCTTTGTAACATAGTAGGGTGGTACACAAACGGCTTTGAAGCCATACTCAATAGCTTCAGAGCATAGTTGCTCTATGTCGGCATCTGTAGTGTTTGGCTTAAGGACCGTATGGTCTATGTAAGACGCTATATTCATAGCCTATTTGGCTAAAAGTGCTTGATGATCTCATCTGCAAACTCAGTGGTGGATACCTGAGTGGCATCGTCCATCAGTTTGTAGAAGTCAACGGTTACGCGCTTGTGCATGATACTTGTTTGCAAGCCGTTCTTAATGCATTTTGCTGCATCGTCCCAGCCCATATATTCCAACATCATAACACCGCTCAATATCAATGAAGATGGGTTCATTGTATTGGTGCCTGCAAATCTTGGTGCTGTACCGTGTGTGGCTTCGAATATGGCGTGTCCGCTGGTGTAGTTGATGTTTGCACCCGGTGCGATACCGATACCACCAACCGCTGCTGCCAACGCATCGGAGATATAATCACCGTTCAGGTTAAGAGTGGCGATCACAGAGTAATCTTGAGGTGCCAACAGTATTTGCTGCAAGAAGTTGTCTGCTATCACATCCTTTACTATGATCTTACCGTCGTGGTGAGCTTTTTCCAATTCCTGATTTGCGGCATTTTCACCGTCTGCTTTTTTGGTGGCTTCCCATTGCTCCCAAGTATAAACTTGATCTCCAAATTCGTTTTTGGCAAGGTCGTAACCCCATTTCTTAAATCCACCTTCGGTGAACTTCATGATGTTACCCTTGTGTACCAATGTAACAGAGTCACGCTTGTGGGTGATGGCATATTTTATTGCTGAACGTACTAGTCTTTCTGTTCCTTCTTTCGATACCGGTTTGATACCGAAAGAAGCAGTTTCAGGGAAACGTACTTTATCGCCTGCATTCAGTTCAGTACGGATGAATTCCAATAGCTTTTTGGCTTCGGGACTGTCGTAATTACACTCAATTCCTGCATATATATCCTCAGTATTCTCACGGAATACAACCATGTCTACACGGTCGGGGTAGTGTACCGGAGAAGGCACGCCTACAAACCAGTGTATCGGACGAAGACATACATATAGATCGAGTTCTTGCCTCAACGCAACATTCAAAGAGCGGATACCGCCACCTACCGGTGTGGTCAAAGGTCCTTTGATGGATACAAGATATTCGCGTGCGGTTTCAAGTGTTTGAGCAGGCAACCATTCGCCTGTTTCGTTGAATGCCTTTTCTCCTGCAAGCATCTCTTTCCACTCGATTTTACGCTCACCTCCATAACAATGTTCGACAGCTGCATCGATCACCTTTTTTGAGGCTTTCCAAACATCCGGTCCAATTCCGTCACCCTCTATGAAAGGGATTATCGGGTTGTTGGGAACCACTAGATTGTTATTACTGTCAATTGAAATTTTCTGAGGTGTCATATTTGTTGATTTCGTTGTGCGTGCGCGAAACTAAACCAAGAATTCCAAAATCTGAAAATATAATGCCTATTGATATGTTATTTGTCATATCGACTATTGTTTTCAACAACATATTCCAGTCATTCAATCAGTTATATAGGGTATTTACATGCTGATTTTACTTGAATATAATTTATTGTAAAGTATTGTGGAAATGTGGGTTTCCTGTTAATTGATGTGGATTACTCTGTTGGTATTTGAAGGTAGTAACGACATTGTTTGACATAATTAATTGAAAAACAATTATTTGATTTCACTATTCTATACTAACATTCAAATATTGGTTTTCCACGCTTGATTCACATCAATTCAGACATAGATTTCACTTCAACATACGTTTTTTGTGTATAAGTTATTATAAATCAATGGAATGCGATGTTTGTTTGAAATAATTTGAAATGTGCATATATAGTTGCTATAAGAATTAGCATAACTCAAAACTATGCATGAACTTTGTAATGCTCTGATAACAAAGAGTATAAGCAAGTAATCCACACCACGAGAACGAGATAATCAAGTCTTCTCTTTCCTCTATATGTATGTATCAAGCTACCTTTTCTAGGTAGCTTTTTGCTTTTTGGGAAGTCGGGGATTGGTTGTTTGTGCAGGCAAGCTCAAGGGCACGTAAGTATTCTTTCACGCACTTGGAAATAACTTTCTTACAACCGCGTGTAAGCTTAGGTGAGGAGTAGCCTTTGTTTTCTTTGTAGTCATCGCGAATCCAAGTGGCTTTATGGATAAGCTCGTTGTTGAAGGCTGCAGCTTTGGTACTGATATCGGAGAAAGAGAGCGGCACATTACTATCGGCCACACTGCTGTACAGCTCCTCTATACGGTCGTTGGTATAAGTCCAAGCCATATCTTCATACAGCTTTAAAAACTCGTCTCCGTAAATTCTGTTTTTAAATATTTCCCTGATCTTGGGATGCATATTATCTCTCTCTATACGTAAACGAAGATAGCGATATATGATATATATGCAAACTTATTCGCTTGCTTTCTCAAGCGTAAAGCCGAATGAGGAGCCGACTCCCAGTTTACTTCTTACCGTAACTGTATGCCCATGGGCTTCAACAATGTGCTTAACGATGGCCAGTCCAAGTCCTGTGCCACCTACATTTCTGCTACGGCTACGGTCTGCACGATAAAAGCGCTCAAATATCCTGGAAAGGTGTTCTTCAGCAATTCCCGGTCCATTGTCGGACACCTCAACGTATACGTTCTTGTCATCCACCTCGTAGCAGCCTGTGGTTATTTCTCCTCCCTCGTTTCCGTACTTGATGGCATTCTCCACCAAGTTGGTAAGTACTTGCCTTATTTTAGGCCTGTCTGCACGTACAATGAGTGGTTTGGCGGTTCCTTTTTTAAGAAGTAGGCTGATGTTTCGGTCTTTGGCCTTGAGGGACATTTCTTCGTACACATCCTTAATAAGCTCTTGAACAATGAAGGATTCTTGTATGATAGGTATTCGTCCGGACTCTAATTTGGATATCTCGTCAAGGTCGTCAACAAGACGTACCAGTCTGTCGATACTTTTGGACGTGTTGTTTAAGAATTTCAAGTTCACCGCATCGTCATGTATGGCACCTCCTGCCAGTGTATCCACATATCCTTGAATGGCGAATATCGGTGTCTTCAGTTCGTGGGAGAGGTTCATCAGAAATTCCTTACGAAACTGCTCATTGGCCCTCAACATCTCAATCTCGTCCTTCTTTTGTGATGCCCACTTCTCCACGTCCATACTTACTTCTTCTATGGACTTGTGGGGTAATATGTTGTTGTAGAAGAACTCTTCTTTTTTGGTGGCCTTGGTCTGATAGATGAATTTATATATCAGCTTTATTTTCCTGTATATGAAGTGCTGAAGCGTGTAATTGTATATCCAATATACAATGAAGAACGAGATGGTGAATACCGCTGCAGGTATATACCAGTTGGTTGCAAGGAATAAACTCAACAATGCATTGACCGCTGAAATAATCAAAGCGGTTATTGTTGAAAGCTGTTTGGGAGATGCGTTCTTTGTGTCCAGAAAGGATGACATAGTAAGCTAAAACTACGCCATTTCGAATTTATAACCTACACCCTTGACTGTTGTGATAAGGTCGATGCCCAGCTTCTGACGGATCTTTCTGATGTGCACATCGATAGTACGGTCGCCAACTATAACATCGGTACCCCATACGCGTTGCAGTATCTCGTTTCTTAAGAATACGCGCCCAGGCTTAGACGCCAACAGAGAAAGAAGTTCAAACTCTTTCTTCGCCAACATGATGTCTTCGCCTTTGTATGTTACTGTGAACTTGGTCTTGTTTATCTCAAGGTCGTTGAAGGATATTTTTTGCTCCTGATCTTCATCAACCTTGGTGCGTCTCAATGCAGCGGCGATACGTGTCACCAAGAGTTCCGGCTTTATCGGCTTGGAGATATAGTCATCTGCTCCAATGCTGAGGCCTTCTATCTCAGACTTCTCATCGCTGAGTGCAGTAAGGAAGATGATGGCTGTATTCTCGAAGTCGGGGAGTTGCCTCAACTCTTTCAAGGTTTGCATCCCGTCTTTGTTAGGCATCATTATGTCCAACAGTATCAGGTCAGGTTGAAAATCTTTTGCCTTCTTGATGGCTTCTACACCATCTTTTGCTGTGGCTATCTGGTAGCCTTTGGTTTTTAAGTTGTAGCTGATGAATTCGACTATGTCCGGTTCGTCATCTACAACAAGTATTTTACCAGGGAAATCCATATTACCTCAATAATCGCCACAATATTATGACAGTGTATGTGAACAGAAAAGCAATGCTACATTATCTTATTGTTAAGTGGCATTGCTGTCCTGTATGTATTCGCGTGTGAATGAAGCTGTTATTACTTCAATACAACGTCTCCACCACCGATCTTAAACCCGCCTTGATAGATGTTTATGGTATAAGTACCGGCCTCATAATTACTGTCTTGTTGCCAATCAACTATTATATCATTTACTGCTTCATTCTTCTTCAGATGTATCAGTTTGGCGATGGTGTAATTCAACTCGTCACCATTGTCCAATGTGGTAACTCCGGAACCATGAGCTGCATTACTTAGTGTAGTTCCATTTGGAGCTGTGATCACAAGCTGAACTTCTCTTACACTTTCTTCTGTTATTCTGTTCTCGTCAATGTCGAACATCACTCTAAGTATGTCCACTCTTTTGGCTTTTTCTGTCTCGCGTATTTTCTTGCCACCACGTTTGATGTCTATCGGCATCATACGTATGTTGGAAGCATGAAGCACAGAGCCGAGTTTGTATAGTTCTTCACGCTCTTCTGCCAATGCGTTTCTTTCTTCGGAGAGTATCTCGTTTATTTTATCGAGGCGCATATTATCGCTTTCCAACATGGCGATGCGCTCTTCATATGTTTGCACTTTGCCGTTAAGCTGAGCGATAAGGCGCTTGGCTTTGCCGAGTTCCGCTGCTGTGGCGTTTTTGTTTTTGATGATGGCGTCTATCTGCTTTCTCAGTTTTGCCACTTCGCTGTTCTTGTCTTGCAATGCACTGTCAAGAACGGAGTTTTGAGACATCAACTCATCCAAACGAACAAGTGCAGCATTGTAATCTGATTCAACTGCACTACGTGTGGAGTCTGCTATGTTGAACTCGGTTTGTGCCAAGTCGCGCTGGTCCTTGGTTTTGTTGAGTTGTACAATAAAATATATGTTTGATATAAGTAGAATTACTATTATCGCAACAAGTATTCGGATATTGTTGTTTTTGGGAGACGGTGTCGGCGGTGCGTAGTCGTTAGGTTGTTGTCCGTCGATGTTGTTATTAATATCCTGGCTCATAAAATGTATTTTTATATACACAAATATAATCACCTGTATTGAAGATGCAGCCACATCAGCACATATTGTTTTTTGATATTGAGACTGTTCCGTTGACCGACGATTATGATATGTTGTCCGAACGTATGCATATAGAGTGGGAAAAGAAGGCTAAGTTCTTACAACGGGGGGACGAAGAACAAGAGCCGGGTAAGCTTTTTGAAGAAAAGGCAGGCGTATTTGCTGAGTTCGCAAAGGTGGTGTGTATCTGTTTCGGGAGTTTCCAGTTTCAGGATGGAGCTTGGAAGATGAGGATGAAAGCATTGGTAAATGATGACGAAAATTTATTGTTGAGAGAGTTTGCCGATGTAGTCAATCGTTTTCATGCATATAACCAACAGATGGCTTTTTGTGGACACAACATCAAAGAATTTGATGTGCCGTTCCTATGCAGAAGAATGTTGATCAATCATATTCCCATACCTGACGTAATGAATTTGAGTGGTAAAAAGCCTTGGGAGAACCCGAATATAGATACTCTTGAGTTGTGGAAATTCGGAGATTATAAAAACTACACTTCGTTGGCACTACTCGCCGAAATAATGGGAATACCTTCGCCAAAGAGCGACATAGACGGAAGTATGGTGGCGAGTGTTTACTACAAGGATAAAGACCTGCCGAGGATAGCAAAGTATTGTTTGCAAGATGTGGTAACGTCTGCAAGAGTATATTTGCGACTGAAGGGTTTGAGCAGTGAGTTTGAAACAGTAACAGTAGAAGATTAAGTATGGTAGCAGATTTTAAGAAAGTATTACAGTCGTTGGAGGCAAAGGATTATGCTCCCGTCTATCTGATAGACGGTGAAGAAACTTTCTATATTGACATGCTTACCGAATACTTTGAGGATAAGATATTGCGACCCGAAGAAAGAGACTTCAATCTGATGGTGCTGTATGGCAAAGAAGTGGAATGGAGTGATGTGGTGAATGCGTGTAGGAGGTTCCCGATGTTTGCCGAAAGACAGGTGGTAATACTGAAAGATGCAGCTCAAATGAAAGGCTTCAACGAATTGGCCGGCTATCTTGAAAATCCTGCACCGACTACAGTATTCTTAATTGAGCATAGATTCAAGAAAACAGATGGTCGTAGCAAGGTTGTGAAACTTGCCAAAGAGAAAGGATACTACTTTACTTCCGATAAAGTGAAGGACGAGCAAATGCCTTATTGGATACAGTCTTACGGTAAGGAGATAGGTTTTGCTATAGGAGAGAGAGAGTCGCAGATATTGGCCACATTTCTCGGTGCCGATCTGCAAAAAGTGGTCAATGAGATAGCAAAGATCAGGATCAACACTCCCGATGAACCGGCACTTACCGCAGAGATGATACAGAAGTATATCGGCATCAGCCGTGAGTACAATGTATTTGAATTTCCCGAAGCACTTACCGGACAGGATAAGGACAAGCTATACCGAATGTTGTCTTACTTCATTGCCAACCCCAAGTCTTCTCCAATGCCATTGCTTATAGGTACGTTCTACAATCACTTCAGTAAGATATACCAAGCATATTTTGTGATGGGAAGGCCGGAAAAAGAGGCTTCCGCTGCATTGGGTACTTATCCTAACAGGTTCAGGCAGATAATGAATACCGCCAACAGGCACTCTTTATCGAAAATCGAATACTGTATGTTGTTGTTGGGAGAGTACAGTAAAAAGGCTGTAGGTATAGATAGTACAGCTGATGATAGAGAACTGTTGAAGGAAATGGTGGGTAAGATGGAATTGGTATTAAGCCAATATAATTAGAGCATCCGCTTTGTCCTTGCCTAACTGTTGTTTCAGTGCGTCAACCCCCTCAAACATCTGTTCATCTCGTATACGAGCCACAAAGGATACTTCAATTTCCTTTCCGTAGATGTTTTCTGAAAAGTCGAATATGTTAACCTCTATACTGAGTGCATTACCTTCGCTAACAGTCGGCTTTACACCGATATTCAGCATGCCGGTATGAGTTTGACCTTCAACGTTCACCTTAACAGCATACACGCCTTTCCCGGGAATTATTTGCTCCGCATTTAGGGGTTTGATGTTTGCAGTAGGGTAGCCAATGGTATTGCCAAGCTTGGCACCTTCGATAACAGTACCCTTTAATGAATAATGTCTGTTCAGCATATTGGCGGCAAAGGCCACATCTCCGGATTTGACGGCATTTCTTATTTTAGTAGAGCTTACCGCAGCATTCTCTATAAGCTGAGCATTTATTTCCACCACTTCAAAACCGTATTCATCCTTCAGCTCGTTGAGTAGTTGGATATTGCCTTTTCTGTCGGCACCAAAATGATGGTCATATCCGATAACTATGCTTGCAGGATGGAATTTGGCCACCAGAAAATCTCTTACATACTCCGCGGCAGATTGGCTTGCAAACTCGTGTGTGAAGGGAACCACCACCACATGTTGTATGCCTATGGCGGTTATTTGCTCCAGCTTTTCATTCAGAGGTGTCAATATTTCGATAGGCTTATCCGGGAAGAGCAGTTTGCGAGGGTGTGGCTCAAATGTAATGAGTATGCTTTCTCCACCTGTCTCGGTGGCATGCTTCACCACTTCTTCCAAAATGGTACGATGCCCCAAATGTACCCCGTCGAAAGTGCCGATGGTAAGTACTGCCTTATTGAAATTCGGTAATCCGTCCGTTGAATTAAATATTGCCATTGCCTAAACGGGCGTAAATTTAGTGATTAGCTATTGAATTGACGAAAAAAACAAAGCCCTGCAATGCAGGGCTTTGTTTTAAATATACAGGGCTTGGTTTTATTGCTTCATGACTTTTGTGGTGTGGCGAGCGTCTTCGCCTTTTGCAATGACCATGTATACACCATTAGGCAGTTCGTTGCCATGGCTGTCTTTTCCGTTCCATTTGATATTTGTTTCACCATCAGGAATGTTGAGTGCAAACACTTTTCTGCCCATCAGGTCAAATATTTCAACAGACAATGTGCCTTGGGGTACCTCGATTGTAAGTGCTCCAGTGAATGGGTTGGGGTAACACTTAATGCTTTGAGTTTTCTCTGTAGTAGCATTTTTAACGGATAGCACGTTCGGGTTATCATCGAAGTTGGTGGCGATGGTATCTCCGGTCTCAACAGCAAGGAATGCGGTATAGTCACACAACACTCTGTTGTTGATACTGCTGTCTATCACCTCTTGGACGTATGCCTGATTGTTGAGTTGTATCAAGTCCTCAATATACTTGTGTGTCCAAGACTGAGTGTAGGTAGGGTCACCTGCTCCAACTATGTTTATTGCATGTTGTTGGTTGATGTTTCCTCCTTGCAAGTTTACTTGTACTGAAACAGACGTACCGTTAGGTATGTTTCCTGTATACTTTCCAATCTCTATAAAGTGATTGGCGGTATTAAGCTTGGTTTTATTATACACGTTGTATTTGGAATAAGTGAATCCATTGTTGACAGGAATATTGATATTGTATGAGTTGGTACTGATGCCTGAATTGGAGGCAATTTCCCTTAATGCGTTCTCTACATTCAAGTCATAAATGTATGCGTATTTGTTGTTGATATATGTACTGATGTATTTGTTGTATTTGAACAGTGAACCGCCGGCAGCAAGTATGAATTTGTTATAAAGAATATCGTTTGCTTTATGTGTCACACCGAATATATTGCGAGCATAAGTGCTGTAATTAATAACGTTAAGGCTGTTGTTGAAAGAACCTATGTGCTTTTTAACGTTGTCGAACAGTTTATCAACTCCTTTTTGATCGTTGGTATATGAATAGTCACTGCTGAATAAGATGGCTTGTGTTTCATTACCGGGTTTTGTACCACAGAATGCGAGAGATTGCTTAAACAATTCTTCCAGTTGTTGTGATGAAGAAGCCAAATTGCCGGGTACAATGTTTATGGCTGAATCTACAAGTGGCTTTTCGATTGGCTGCCAAGAACTGTAAACTTGGGTTACACCTGATGCAGTTGAAAAGAATATGTTGAAACTATCGGTACTGTTATAATTGGTCAACAATGCAGTGCGTATATATTGTTTCAGAGCATCAACAGAGTTTATGGCATAAGAGCTATGGTGGTCTATAAGTATGGCTGTATTGCGTATGCTGTTGGAGCCAAGTGCACCCGGTGGTATGGTCAGTTCGTATACACCTTCCGTAGCATTAATTGGATATGTGTTTAGTGTTACTGAATTAGGGTTTGCAGGAGTGAAGCTGATATTGAAATTGTTGGTATTGTTGTATTGATGCCCATATAGCATTAATACATCCAGTGATGAAGAAGCTGACAAAAGATATTTATTGTATGGTTCTTCAACAAGGTCGGGGCTTGTATAATTGCCGTTGTGGTTGATTTTGACAGGCATGTCCGGAAGTGTTGCTGATGTTCTGATCATATCTATCGGAAGCTCAACAATCATTTGATTGTTCCGCCAGCTTACAGGAACGGAGTAGGTGAGCTTGATTTTTCTTGCATAGTCGGTTCGCAGCGGGTATACATTCAACTTGTAACTGTTTTCTCCTGTCTTGATGAGTAATGATGGGTCGCGTCGTCTATTCACAATACCTTCGTAGATGGTGATGGCCCTGTTCTTTTCCACGACATCGGCTTTGATGATGTTTGTGGCATCCAACCATAGCCAGGAGTCGTGTATGTAACTACCGTTAGGCAAGTCGAACTGCAATGTGGCTTCAAGCTGTTTTGATGGGCTGTAAGAGGATTGATTTGCATTGATCTTGAAAATCATGTCCACTTGTGCATAGGCTCCATGAGGCGTGATCTCGATTACAGGTTCTGTTATTATTCCCTGTGTCTGATAAGCGGTTCTGTTGGGGTCGGCTACTGTTAGGCTGTACTGTGCATTGATTGAGGTCGCTGTAAAAAAGCAAAGAGCAAAGAGTAAGAAGAGATTTTTCATAGGGTGGAAATTTTTAGTTTACATGAAGGTAGACTTTAGATATTGTTAAAATTCAAATGTAAAGTCAGGTCTTTGTAAAAAAGATTTTACAGTTTCATGTAAATTCCATCCACGTGTGCGTTGTGGCCAAAGCCACAATCTCCTTTGCCGTCTATGTAACGTACAACAGCAAAGCCTTTGAAGAATCGAACGGTGAATTTACATTCACCGAATTCGTTTGATGAGTAGGTGACAGTTTTGTTTATGAGGGGTAGTGGTTGAGTCTCGAGTGTTGCCAGATTGTATGCAGGAGCCGCAGTGACATTATCAAAGTTTAAAGTTGCAGAGCCTTTTTCTTCAGTGACTGTCAGACTACCGGCACCTCTATCCTCACCATACATATAGGCATATTTGCCACTGATGTTCTTCGGATTGGCAAAATCGGATATGGTGACAGCACTGTCTATATGCATCGCCGATACATTGTAGCTTCTGTCGGTTGTAGGCGCATACCAAGTACCTTCAGCAGAGCTTGATGAAGTGGATAGTTGCCAAATGCCTGTTATATCACCGGTCGGCATGAATTCCAGTAATCGGTGCGATGTACTGTCAGATTCTCCTATTAGCTTTATTTCCTTCGGTGTTTTTTGATCGGTGTAGTACAGACTGCCGAATAGATAACCTTGCTGCTCTTTATACCATATCAGTACAGGTATTCTGCCGTCAAGGTTGCCCTGCCATTGGTGTATTGTTTCTTGAGCTTCGGACGAAACTTCTTCGGTTTCTTCTTCTTGGACATTATTGTTGTGTTCATGCTCCTTCTCTGACGTTGTGCAAGAGGTGAGCATTAAGAACAATACAAATATGCCAAGAGCTTTATTCATTGTTATTGTGCATCTATCTGAGCAAGTATATTGTAAAACTTGTACACGTCTTCAAAACTGTTGTATAAAGGTACGGGAGCTATACGAATAACATTCGGTTCGCGCCAGTCTGCAATGACACCATTGTTTGTCAATGCTTCAAACACTTCCTTGCCTCTGCTGTCAAACAACAACGATAATTGACAACCTCTACGGTCTTCCTCTTTTGGAGTGATTATTTCAAACGAAAGATGTTCTATTGTATTCAAAAGGAATTCCAAATATCCGGTAAGCTTCAGGCTCTTTTCCCTCAATGCTTTTATGCCTACATGGTCGTGTATGTCAAGGGCCGCGTTATGAGCTACCATGTTGAACACGGGAGCATTGCTCATTTGCCAACTCCCTGCATTTTTTTGAGGTACGAATCCTTTCCTCATTAGGAAACGTTCTTTTTCATCATTTCCCCACCAGCCTGCAAGCCTGAACGTATCGGGATTGTTATAGTGACGCTCGTGTACATATAGTCCACCAACACCACCCGGGCCTGAGTTGAGATATTTGTAGGAACACCAACAAGCAAAGTCAATGTCCCAGTCGTGTAGAGAGAGAGGAACGTTACCAACGGCATGTGCAAGGTCGAAGCCCGCATAAGCACCTACTTTGTGTGCCGCGTCGGTTATACTTTGCATATCGAAGAGTTGCCCCGTGTAGTAGTTGACACCACCGAACATAACCAAAGCAAGGCTGTCGCCTGCTTCTGCAATCGCAACGATTATGTCGCTTTCTTCAATGGTATGCTTACCCGGTTTGGGAGCTATTTCAATAATGGCATCCTTCGGGTCATACCCGTACATGCGCACTTGCGTCTCCACAGCGTACTGGTCGGATGGAAAAGCTCCTGCTTCCATCATTATTTTGAATCGTCGGCCTTCGGGGCGATAGAAGGACAGCATGAGTAGTTGAAGATTGACCGTAAGGGTATTGGTTGCCACAACTTCATCTTTGCTCGCACCTACAAGCCTGCCCAAACGCTCAGAAAATATATGATGATAATAGAACCATGGATTACGTGCTTGAAAATGGCCCTCTACGCCATATTTGGCCCAGTCTTCCAATTCTGATTTTATAAGACGCTCAACACTTTTGGGCTGCAGTCCAAGAGAGTTGCCACAGAAGTACACGGTATCTCCATTGTTATGTTGTGGTATGTGGAATCGCTCTCTGTTCAAATACAACGGGTCTGCCTTGTCCTGCTCTTTGGCATATTCCAAAGTTGCTTCATATGTATTGGTCATCGTTAAAGTTTGTGCAAAAATATAATAGTTATCTGCTGTAAAAGAATAATATTCCGAACAATATCAAATGTTGCAGATTGTTGATATAATCTAAAAGTATACACTGTTTAAAGCCACCTGAAATTTGTACACGTTATTCCTAGCAAGGGTTTTGTTTATGTGTTGAAGTTTGAGTATCAACCGTGTTTTCTGTTTTTATGACAAAGGGCTTACTTTTGAGTAAATTTTTGAAAATATGAAAAAGGGAACTATCGTAATAATCGTCTTGGTGATACTTGTTTTGTTTGGTGGGTGTCAATACAACAGTATCAATAAAGCTTCTATTGAAGTGGATAAATCATGGGCAAACGTTCAGGGTGCTTATCAACGCCGTGCCGATCTGATACCGAATTTGGTGGCCACTGTAAAAGGAGCAGCCGATTTCGAAAAATCAACATTGACACAAGTAATAGAAGCAAGAGCAAAAGCAACATCGATACAAGTAGATCCTAAAAATCTGACTCCTGAAAAAATGCGTGAGTTCCAAGCCGCACAAGGAGAGTTGGGTCAGGCATTAGGTAGATTGTTGGTATCTGTTGAAAGATATCCTGACTTGAAAGCCAACCAAAACTTCTTAAGCTTACAAGATCAACTTGAAGGAACTGAAAACAGAATAAATGTTGAGCGTGGTAGATTCAACGAAACGGTCAGTACGTACAACTATAAGGTTACATCATTCCCGAATAAGATATTTTCAGGTATGATGGGCTTCAAAGAGAGAGGAATGTTTGAGGCCGATGCCGGTGCTCAGAATGCACCTAAAGTGGAATTCTAAATAAGCAGATATGGGTTTGTTCGGTAAGCGAAAGCCACCATTGAGTAACGAAGAGCTGGATAAAGTTGTGGAGCGCATTCAACATGCTGAGTCGCGTACCACAGGAGAGTTGCGTGTATTCGTGGAGGCGAAGTGCAATTATGTGAATGCCATGGACCGTGCGAAAGAAGTATTCGCAGAATTGGGTATGGTGGAAACAGAACGACGAAACGCCGTACTGATATACATGGCTTATGACGATCATCAGTTTGCCATAATTGGAGATAAGGAAATATATGAGCAAGCGGGTGGACCTGAATTTTGGAAGGTTGCCGCACAACATTTACAAGAGCATTTGAGAAATGGAGAAATGACGAAAGGCCTTTGTGTTTGTGTGGATGAATTGGGCAATGCCCTTGCACAACATTTCCCTTATGATCCTGCCGTGAACAAAAACGAACTGCCCGACGAAATAGTATTTGGTAAATAGAGTAAGTAAGGAGCGTCCATTGTTACGATATATAAAATTCATTGCCTTTTTGTTGTTGCCGTTTGCATTGCATGCCGGTGATAAGGATTTCCCTGAAAAGCCATACCCACCAAAACTGGTCAATGACTTTGCCGGTATGTTGAATGCCGAGGAACAAGCAATGCTTGAAGCCAAGTTGGTGGAGTATGCCAATACATCTTCAACTCAGATCACGATTGTTACCATCAAGAATCTCGGTGGTTATGATGTGGCACAGTATGCAGTGGCATTAGGACAAAAGTGGGGGGTCGGTCATGCAGGTAAGGACAACGGAGTGGTCATTCTTGCTTCAAGAGACGATAGGAAGGTCAATATATCTTCAGGTTATGGATTGGAAGGTGCGCTTACGGACATTATGTGCGGGCGCATTATCCGTAATGAGATAGTGCCGGAGTTTAAGAACGGTAATTTCTATCAAGGATTCAACAGAGCGGCAGATGCTGTTATCGCAGCAACCAAAGGAGAGTACAAGGCCGAACAAGACTACCACCACGGTAAAAAGAAAGTACCTGCCGTTGTAACCATCTTCTTTATAATCATGATCATCATCATCGTGCTTGCCATCAGCAAAGGTGGAGGTGGTAAAGGCGGCGGTGGTTACATGAGTGGACGAGGACATACAGACTTTGTCACAGGTATGCTCTTAGGCCAACTGTTAGGCGGCGGCCGTAGTAGTGGTGGTTTTGGTGGCGGCGGCTTCGGTGGAGGTAGTGGTGGTTTTGGCGGCTTCGGCGGTGGTGGCTTCGGCGGTGGTGGAGCAAGTGGCAGTTGGTAATCAAGTATTTTAACAATATATAGGCAAAATGCGAATTTGAGGTGTGTATTTTTACATGATACAACCGGCCCCAATGAACCGCCTATTGCTATACCTTTCCTTATTCAAACAAATGTTTATGCCCGCAACAATCGTTACGGGCATTTGTATTGTACTTTTTTTGCAACTTGGGTACGGTAGTTTGGCTCCGGTTCTTGTCTTGAAACTATTTGTATTGGCTGTATTGTTATATATCAGCGATTATCGTTTTCGGTTCAGATACTATTACTACAACAATCTTGCAATATCTCGCAAACAACTACTATTTATAGCAGGATTCATAGACTTCTTATTGTTCGTTTTTACAATGATAGTTGCAAAGGGTGTTTCTGGTGATAAATACTTGATTGCATGAAGCATTGTTTTGAAGCGGATGGCATCATACTTAGGTATGGCAACAGAACCATACTGTCGGACATATATATAAAGTCTGAAACAGGAGTAGTGACAGGGCTTGTCGGCAATAACGGGTCAGGTAAAAGCTCTTTGCTTAAGCTGATGACGGGTGCTATTGAGCCGGAATGCAAGTCGCTTAGAGTTGATGGTGTATTTATCAAAAAGCCATTGTTGAAGAAGGGAACGGTCAGTTATCTTCCTCAACATAACTTTCTTCCAAAACAGTATACAGTATCGCAGGTGTTCAAGCATTATAGGCTCTCATTGGACGAGTTTGCAGCTAAGTTTGACGTTAAGGTGCAACCCAAACAAAAAATTGTGGACCTGCACCACAGTATGCAAAGGTTAATGGAGATATATACTGTGCTTGCAAGTGATACTAAGTTTGCTTTCCTCGATGAACCTTTTACAAGATTGAGCCCACTGTTGGGAGAGTATCTAAAAGAGCTGATAAACGATATGAGAAAGGCGAAGGGGATTGTTATTACTGATCACAGCTTCAATACCATCAAAGAAGTTGCTGATGATTTGTATGTGTTGAACAATTCTCATTTGAGGTATTTCAATAGCATTGACCCGAATACTGAATACAGAGATTTACTGTTTCCGTAAACATTTGTTTGTAAGGTTTGTTTATAATTGTCGTCTTACCGATACAGGTAAATGAAGAAAAATATGAGAAAATTACATTTGTCAATGGCTGTCGGCGTATTCGCGATAGCTTTCACCATGCTGAACGCATGTACTAAAACACAAACCGAACCTACAGTGCCGAACGTGGGCGTTAACGATCCCAGTCAACAAAATCCTGACCCGAATGGCAATAACAATGAGGCTGCCACACTCAATTATTCCAAGAAAACCACAGCTGTAATGCTGGAGTTTACCAGTACAGGTTGTCCAGGATGTGGTGGTTGGGGTAAACCAACATTCAAAAGTATTACCGAAGCGAATGCTACTGATGTGACACCGATAGCTGTGCACATAAAGTATGGCGATCCGATGATAACCAATGAATCCAACGCATTGGGTGCAAACAGGCATGGCCAGTACTACACACCTCAAATATGGGTAAACGACGTAAACGGTATCGTGTTGCAAGGTGGTATCAACGCATCCGCCTCCATTCAGAAGATAAACGATGAGATACAGACTTCAATAGCTATGGAGCAGCCTGCTCTTTCCGCTAAGGTGGAGAAAGATGGGAATATGCTTAAAGTGACGTATGGAACCAAGTTTATTGATGTTATGGCAAGCGGAGAGTATGCATTATCCTGTTATTTGATGGAAGACGGACTTGAGTATTACCAAACGTCATCGGCAAGCAATCCTACAATACACAACCATGTCATCAGGACATCAGCCGACGGTGCTTTTGGTAAAACATTCACCTCAACTGACTTGACAGACAGTGAAATGAAACGTGTACATACGTTTGATATAAGTGCTTACAATTCGGATAATGTGTATGTGGCTGTGATATTGTGGAAGAAAGACGGTGAGCGGTTTATGCCCGTAAACGGATTTTCCGTAAAGTAGGTTTTGGTTTTTGATTTTGAGTAAATGCGCGGCTTTGGCTGCGCATTTACTATTTAGCGGATTTCTTTTTCTCTTTTTCCTTTTTGCTGACCACCACCCATTCGTCAAGTGTAACGGTAAAAGGCATTTTGCCGATGATGACCACAGCCTTTTTGTCCTTTATTTCGGACAGAACACCTACCTGATGATTTTGTTTGTGCCGTACGTAATTGCCGGGTTCGGGCTTGCCACCAACGGTTTTATAGTTCTTGTCAGACTTTTTGGCCATTGCGGCGTTTGCTTGTATCTGCTTCTTGCGGAATAGTACCTTTTCGGCAGCTTGGATGGCTTCTTGCTTGTCTTCTGTGCTTTCGGCCTTTTTCCAATCTATGATTATCTGCTTGAACTTCCGCTCCATGTCACGTAGGTATTCAAGCTCTTCTTTCTTTATTTGATTCTGGAGCTTTAGTATATTCTGTTGCTGTCGGAAACTCTCTTTGTCTGATATTTCCTCGTACCTCTTTTTTGCTTGTTCGTGCTCTTTTATCAACTTGTCGAGCTCTTGCTCTTTCTTTTTCAGTTGTACACTTTGCTGCTCGGTACGTAGTAGTACTTTGTCCAACTTGAAGTGTTCACGCTCTGTCAGTTTTTTTGCACGCTTTATGATCTCCGGTGGTAGCTTGCTTCTTTCCGCTATTGCAAATGTGTAGGAGCTTCCCGGTTTACCTATCTGAAGGTTGTATAAAGGTTCCAATTTGGCTTCGTCAAAGGTCATGGCTCCGTTTACGATACCGTTTACTTTGCCTGCCATTACTTTTAGGTTCAGGTAGTGGGTTGTGATGATACCTAAAGCATGTTTTTTGGCCAATTCTTCCACAATGGCTTCTGCAAATGCACCGCCAAGGTTGGGGTCGGAACCACTACCAAGCTCATCTATAAAGAAAAGGGTCTTGCCATTGGCAAAACTCATGATGTGTTTCATGTCTCGCAAGTGCGCACTGTATGTACTGAGCTCGTGCTCTATCGACTGAGTATCGCCGATGTGTATCATCACCTGCTTGAATATCCCTATCTCCGACCTACTATCGGCCGGTATCAACAGACCCGATTGCGCCATCAGTTGTATCAGCCCAACTGTTTTCATGGATACGGTTTTACCGCCTGCATTTGGTCCACTAATGATGAGTATGCGTTGATTGCGGTCCAGCTTGATATTAAGAGGTATGGTGTTTTTTTGATTGGCCTTGTTGTGTAGGAGCAACAATGGGTGCTTGGCATTTATCAATTCCACGCCCGGATGCGCGCTCAACCTTGGTAGGTTCGCATCCATATCCACTGCCAACAATGCTTTGGCTCTGATGAAGTCGTATAGTCCCGCTATATGGTAATAAGATTCCAAAAGAGGGTGGTATATGGCCACTTGTTGGGTAGTCTCTGCAAGTATTCTTTGTATCTCTTTGGTCTCGGCACGTTCAAGCAGGAATATTTCGTTGTTCAGGTCGATTGTTTCTTCCGGCTCGATGAACACGGTGCGTTGAGAATCACTTTCACCGTGAAGAATACCTTTTACTATCCTTTTGTGTTCTGCGAATACGGCTACGGTTCGTCTGCCGTTCAGGAAGCTTTCGGATATGTCTGCGAGGTATCCTTGTTTGTTCAGCCTACGAAGTATTCCCTCAAACACCTTCCTGAGCTGCTGCCTCAGCTTAGCAATATCAGTCCTGATGCTCATCAGTTCGCGTGAGGCATTGTCGCGTACTTCTCCCGTTTCATCAATTACTGCACCAATAATATTGTTTATGGCTTTTTCGTATATGATGTTACTGCTTAATGCACTCAACTCAGGGAAAAGTGGGTCGTGCTTGCGGAACCATGTAAGTATATCATTTGTATTAAGCGCAAGTTGCTGCATGGAGATGAGCTGCTGCCCTGACAATACCGAACGTGCTATGGAAAGCAGTTTCAGCTCTTTTTGTAAGTTTTTGGTAAAGTCGTTGGGTAGGCGGTCTCCACTTGTCAGTATACTCTTGAATTCCTGGGTTTGCTTGAGTTCTTTTTGCAAATATTCCAGCTTGGTGTGGAAGCGAATGTCGTCAACATATTGGTGGGCGAGGTCGGTCCTGCACTTGTCGTGCAAGAGACGGCATATTTTATTGAACTCCAATGCCTCGGTAGCGTGTGCAGGATATATGTGCATCATAATATTAACTCGCGGCTGCAAAGGTACATATAACAGTTTGTTATGACATTGGTAACCCCAAAAACAGTTATATTGCAAGTACGTGATGATGAATAATTATGACCTGCTGATAACCAAGTTGGACGGTTTCATACGCAAGTATTACGCCAATAAACTCATAAAGGGTGTAATCGTGTTTTTGTCGTGTGTACTGCTGTTCGTACTTACTGTAACAGTTAGTGAATACTATTTGTATTTGCCATCCTGGGTGCGCGTGGTCATTGCAGGCATATTCATCGTAGGAGGCATTGCTGCATTGGCTGCATGGATTGTTATTCCATTAATCAAAATGGGTAGGCTCGGGAAGCTGATTTCTCATGAGCAGGCTGCTGCCATCATCGGAGAGCACTTCTCAGAAGTGGACGATAAGCTGCTGAACATCCTACAGCTCAAAAGACAGAATGATTCACACTCCAGTAAGGAGCTGATAGAAGCCAGTATAGACCAAAAAGCCAAACAGTTGGCTCCTGTGCCAATGCTGTCAGCCATAGACCTTACGGCCAATAAGAAATACTTACCATACTTATTGCCTGTACTGCTGATATTCACAGTAATATTGGTAATCGCACCTAATATTTATTCTGATGCTTCGGACAGGTTGCTGAATCCTACCAAGCATTTTGAGAAACCTGCACCTTTCAGCTTCATTATCAAGAATGCCCAATTGAAAACAACGCGTAATTCTGATTTTACATTGCAGGTGAGTACCGAAGGACAGATTGTGCCATTGGATGTATCAATCGTGATAGGAGATGATATGCTGCCGATGGTGAGTAAAGGAACCAATCAATTTTCTTACACATTCAGAAATGTAACCGAGGCACTGGATTTTAAATTCTATTCTGCAGGATATTATTCAAATGAGTATAACCTGAAAGTTGTACAGAAGCCGGTGTTGAAATCGTTCGGTTTGACACTGGACTATCCATCATATACAGGAAGGAAGGATGAGCAAGTGAACAGTTTAAGTGATTTGACGGTGCCTATAGGTACGGATGTCAAGTGGACATTCGTAACAGAACATACCGATGATGTGTACTTTAAAGTAGGTGACAATACATCAAGCAAGCTTGATAATAAAGGTGGCAAATACAATGCTTATTACAGGTTCCTTCGCGATACTTCTTATACATTGATACTAAAGAACAACAAGGCGGGTGAGGCTGATAGTTTTGAGTATTATGTAAAAGTGATTCCCGACGAATATCCTGTGTTGCAAGTACAAGAATACAAAGACAGTGTATCAGGCAAGCAGGTGTTGCTGAACGGAAGTGCAGGTGATGATTACAGTATATCGAAGGTTGTGTTTCATTATAACATATTAGATGAGAATAAGAACGAAATAGCATCGAAGGACGAATCAATAAAAGTAGCATCGGGAGCATTGGTGGTATTCCAACAGTATTTCGACATACAAACCATTAACCTTAAGCCGGGACAGCAAGTGAACTATTATATAGAAGCTTGGGACAATGACGGTGTCAACGGAAGCAAGTCTACACGTAGCGAGGTGATGTCTTACAGCATGTATGATAGGAACCAGCTTGACTCTGTTTTGAATGCCAATGCAAAGCAAATAAGTGCCGGATTGAGCAACAGCTCACAACGTTCGCATCAGTTGCAGAACGAATACAGAGACATGCAGAACAAGTTGCTCAAGAGCGATAATATGGATTGGGAGCAACAACAATCGTTGCAAAACCTGATGAAAATGCAGGAGTCGTTACAGAACGAAATGATGGCTGTTAAGAACAGGTTTGAGGAACAAAAGAAGCAAAGTGAGCAAAAGCAATACAGTGACGACCTGAAAGATAAAATGGAGAACCTTGATAAACAGATGAACAATTTGTTGGACAAGGAACTGCAAGAGCAAATGAAGAAGCTTCAAGAGCTGATGGCTAAGCTGAATAAGCAAGATGCAGTTAAGACCATGCAGGATTTGGAGCAACAGAACAAGCTCTTCAATATGGACATGGAGCGTATGAAGGAGATGATGAAGCGTATGGAGATGCAGATGAGAATGGAAGACATGGCCAACAAGATGAATGAACTTGCCGAAAAGCAACTGGCTTTAAAGGACAAGACAGATAAAGGAGATTCATCCAACGAGCAGCTCGATATAGAGCAAAAGCAGTTGGAGCAGGAGTTGAACAGTGCAATGGAGCAGGATATGAAGAAGATGGACGATCTGAACAAAGAAATGAATCGTCCACAGGATATGCAAGAAGCTAAGGAGTTGGCTGAGCAAGCGAAGCAGGATATGCAACAGAGCTCACAACAGTTGCAGCAGAACCAAAGGAGTGGAGCAAGCCAATCTCAGAGTCAGGCTGCTGAGAATCTACAACAGATGTCTCAAGGCCTGATGACAGCAGCAAGTGGGCTGAATGTACCTCAATTGACCAAAGATATTAAGGCTGTACGCCAGATACTAAGCAACCTCATACGCTTGTCTTTTGATCAGGAGAATCTGATGAACGACATCGGTAATGTAAACCTTGCCAGTCAAAACTATGTGTCTCTTCAACGAGAGCAAAAGAGACTGCACGACAACTCGAAGATGATACGCGACAGTTTGTTTGAGTTGAGTAAGAATATAGAAAAGCTGGCAGTGAATGTAAACAAGGAGACGACCGATCTTGAGAAGAACATGCGAGGCTCGGTTGCATCTATGGAGAATAGGAACATCGGTGATGCTGCCGTTCGTCAGCAGTATGTGATGACACATACCAACAATCTGGCCTTGATGTTGAATGAGCTGTTGGAGAACCTGATGACACAAATGAACCTTGCCCAAAAAGGTAAGCCCGGACAATGCAACAATCCGGGTGGTATGACTCCTAAGCAAGGTACTCAAGGACAGCCAAGCCCTCAACTGAGTGATGTGATAACCAAACAGAAGAATATTGGCAATGCCATGCAGCAAATGCAAAATGCGATGCAACGTGGGCAACAAGGAAGCAAACCCGGTGAGGATGGGCAACCTAAGAATTCAGGTAGTAAACAACAAGGGGAAGGTGAGTACGGAGATGCAGAACAATTGGCAAGATTGGCCAGACAACAATCAGAGCTTCGAAAGCAATTGCAAGAGTTGGCAAGTATGTTGAACAGCGAAGGGTTGGGTAATGCTGCCAAAGAGCTACGTGAAATACAAGAGGAGATGGATAAGAACGAAACGCAATTGGTCAATAAACGATTGTCTTCTCAACTCTTTTTACGTCAACAACAGATATTGACAAGGCTTTTGGAAGCAGAGAAATCCATAAGAGAGCAAATGCAAGACGATAAGCGCTCGTCAAAAACTTCAAAGGATGTGAGTAGGCCATTACCTCCTGACTTGGAGAATCTGATGAAGAACCACAAACAGCTTACTGAACAGTATAAAACCAACCAACCGACACTAAAGCCATACTACCGCAGTATGGTCGAAAACTATTATAAGTTGTTAGGTACATAATATAATAATATTCCCCATGTTTCATATTTTTTTCGGTTAAAAATATTTAATTGAAAAGTGGATAACTCGGCGAATTGTCAGCAAACTGTTAAAGCATTAACTTTCAGACAATTGTAGCAAACCAATTTGTGCATTTCCATGTCTTTAAGAATAAATACTATATGTTAAGTTTTGGCCTATTGATATGGCAAAAAAATATACTTAACTTTCATATAGTTACTTATTCACTTACTTAAAAATCGTGCCTATGATATTTTCAAGAACTTACCGGTACGTATCTGCTGTTTCGGAAGATGACATGAGAAGTCGTCTGGTTGGCAAACACATGAAGGTGCACAACCTTGATTTCGAAGTTTCCGAGAAAGACAAAATGCTCAAAATCATCCCTCATGCTGAGCAGGATACAAACATCAGAACCCTTCCAATCACTCATGTAGAGTTCAAGGGTAAAGAGGGAAAAACGCAAGTAGTCATCAGTACCAAAATGCGTAAAATCGATTCAGGTGGTCCAATGTTGATCATGGTGTTCGTTTCATTCATGATTATCGCATCTCTGGGTCTGTTTGTGTTGGGCGATGCCAAGTATATGACCTATACTTATGTATTGGGTGGTATCGGCGTTGGAATATTTGCCATATTCTGGATGAGGATGGAGACAGGGTACTTCGATTATGTGCGTAAAATCAGAGACTATATCAAAAAACAAACATCGTAGGAACTACGATGTTTGTTTTCATATGGTTTATCTGAACTGAAGTCTTTTTAGTCTATGTAAGGCTTAAGGCTATCGATAGGTGTATCTCCATTGAATATCTTAACGAGCTTCCTTTTCTTATTGTAAATGTTGATTTGTGGAAGAGCCTCGTACAGGAATGTATTCTGTATAAACCTTGCGCTGTCTACTCCAACCAACAAGCTCGGATATTTTGTATAGCGGGTGACGTTGTTGTAAAAGTCCAAGTAGCTGTGCATTTCGGGAGAAGCGATAAGTATCACCTTTGTTTTGTCAAACAAATGAATGTTCTTTTCAAGCACTATCGTTTCCTCTTGACAGTGTTCGCAAGTAGGATTGAACATCATCACAAATATGTTGGAAGCATTTTCAAGGTCCTTACCTGATATTACACTGCTGTCTTTCAATATGACTTTCAAAGGAGGCATAAGCGCTCCTATGGATTTGTAGTCGATCTTTTCGGGAACAGCCGCTTCTGTTTGCTCTTTCTGCTTTTTCTTCTTTTTCCCCTTTTTTTGAGCATAGGTTGCTGCTGTGCAACTCAAAAGGAGTGTAATGATTATTAACTTGCGTAACATAAGGGCTAATTTATGATATTAGTTGTAAAGGTATTGCTAATTATATGACACCTATATCACAAGTACCGTTGGCCGAGCGTGTGAGGCCACAAAATTTGGCCGAATTTATCGGACAGGAGCATCTTGTCGGGGACGGAAAGGTATTGGAGCAAATGCTGAAAAGCAGAAATGTTCACTCCATAATCTTCTGGGGACCTCCGGGTGTAGGGAAAACAACGCTTGCTCAAATCATAGCACAGTCGCTGGACATGCCGTTTTTTACACTGAGTGCGATAGACAGTGGGGTAAAGGAAGTGCGCGCTGTAATAGAAAATGCCAGAAGAGCAGGACACGCATTATTGTTCATTGATGAGATACATAGGTTCAATAAGGCTCAGCAGGATAGCCTGTTGGGCGCTGTGGAGAAAGGTATCATTACTCTTATCGGTGCCACAACCGAAAATCCTTCTTTTGAAGTGATAGGAGCATTGTTGAGCCGTTGTCAGGTGTATGTATTAAAGTCGTTGGAGGAAGAAGACCTGAAAAAGATGGTGAACCAAGCCATGCAACAGGATGCATGGCTGATGGATAAGGATGTTACAGTTGCTGAATGGGAAGCGTTATTGAGGCTCAGTGGTGGAGATGGTAGGAGATTGCTCAATCTGCTTGAGTTGGTGGTTGCTTCCTTGCCAACAGACGGAAAGAATATTACAGATGCCATTGTTCAAGAAGTGGTACAGAACAAGATGGCACTGTACGACAAAACAGGAGAGCAACATTATGATATCATTTCGGCCTTCATCAAATCGCTTAGGGGTAGCGACCCCAATGCAGCTGTGTATTGGCTTGCAAGGATGATAGAAGGAGGGGAGGACCCTAAGTTCATTGCAAGGCGTATGGTGATATTGGCCAGTGAAGATATAGGCAATGCAAATCCGAATGCTTTGTTATTGGCAACAACCACATTTCAGGCAGTTGAAATGATAGGGTATCCGGAATGTAGAATAATACTTTCTCAATGTGCCACTTACTTGGCATCATCACCAAAGAGCAATGCCTCATATATGGCCATCAACAAGGCGCAAGCTTTGGTGAGGAAGACAGGTGACCTGTCTGTACCGCTGAACATTCGCAATGCCCCTACCAAACTGATGAAGAACCTTGACTATGGGAAAGGTTATGAATACGCACATAGTCATGAAGGTAATTTTGTGGATCATGAATTTTTGCCCGAAAAGATATCAGGTACTAAGCTGTATGACCCGGGTGATAATGCAACCGAAAACAGGCTTAGAGACTACCTCAAGAAGAACTGGAAAGACAAGTATGGGTATTAGTTAAACTAATCGACTTTGATACAATTTATCGGTAATGTGTACAATACATCAACAGGTACACCGTTTTGATACCCTGGTTTCCAAGGCGGCATTGAGCGTATTAGTCTTAGTGCTTCTTTTTCCCAGCATTCAGGAGCGTCTTTCACAACTTTGGCACTATCAATACGTCCATCGTTTTTTACCATGAAACGCACATATACTTTTTCAGGAGTCGGTTCGGAATTTTTGCAGTCAGGCTGTCTTATGTTGTTAGTTAGGTAAGTAGGTACGTCATAGGGAGCTTCAGGCATCCTTTCAACATACATGTACATTCGTGCTTTACCATCCTTATTGACGATAATGGTAGTGTCACTTCTGGCGATTATGGGCTCTTGAACCCAAATGGTGTCACCCTTGTAGATAGCTCTGCGTAAAGTTTTGGTTTGAGCATAGCCATATTGGAACAGACATAAAGAAAGGAGTGTAAGAGTTAGCAGTCTCATATAGATAAGACCTGAAACCAATATTATTCCACAATTCTTAGTGTGCTATTTTCCTCTTGAGGACACCACCTGCAGTTTCCTTAATGGTATGTGTGAATACAAATGCCCTTGGGTCTATGTGATGAACCACATTTTTCAGCTTGCGCACCTCAAGACGTGTGATAACCGTAAACACTATGTCACATTCGTGACTGACCTCGTAACTGTCCTTCATGAAACCACGCTCACCTTTGTAGATGGTGATACCTCGACCCATACGCAACACCAAAGCTTCTTTTACCTCTTCGCTCATGCCCGATATGATGGTGACACCTGTATACGCTTCCAAACCTTCTATCACATAATCAATAGTGCGCATCGCCACATAGTATGTAAGCATTGCGTACAAGGCCGTCTCCAACCCAAAGTAAAACCCTGCAGATAGGAATATTACCACATTCATTGCCAGAATCACTTCAGTTATGGTGAAGCTTGTTTTTTTCAAAGTATACAGAGCGAGTACTTCAATACCGTCGATGGCGCAACCACCACGCATGGCCAAACCTATACCCAGGCCAAGAAAGAAACCGCCGAACATGGAAACCAATAGATTGTCGGATGTGATCGTTGGAAATTCTATGAACTGCATCGCCAATGCAAGCCCAATCACAGCCAATGCTGTTTTTACGGCAAAACCTTTACTTATCTGGAATGCCCCCATTATGATGAATGGAATGTTGGTAAGTATCAACAATAACCCCAGATTCCAATGAAAAACCTCATGCCCGAAAAGTGATATACCGGTTACGCCGCCATCCATGAAGTGGTTGGGAACCAAAAAGCTTTTCATGGCAAAAGCACTGAATATGATACCAAGGATAATATAGATCGTGTCTTGTATTGCGTAAGATGCTTTGTACTTGCTCATGTTACTTTTTCCCAAGCTTTGATTTTACCATTTTGATGTGTTTGTCTTTCTTGTCCTTCCTAAGCTGAATAGCGGTTTTCGTGAAGTAGTTGTGGGCTTCCAAAAATTTCACCTGCAATTCATTCCATTCGTCTTCGGTGTTCAAGATACCATACACACATAATTCATCAAACAATTTATCGCCTATTGTGAAAAAGTCTTCTCTTCCAAGGTAGTCAAGGTCTGCATCGCAAATTATTTCCTCCAAGTGGTTGTGAGGTTTTTGAGGGACTTTGGTAGCCATAATCATGCCACAGATTCTCTCAATTTGCTCATTATCGTAATCGTATAGTGGCAAATATTGCCTGGCAATGTCGCAGGAAAGTTGCTCATGATTCTTGGAGTTTACCAGAAAGCCTGAATCGTGAAACAAAGCGGCCGTCAACAATAGCTTTAATTCCAAGCCTTTCACATTTTCATGCTTTGCTATTTGTTTACAGGAGTTGATCACATCCTTCACATGCTCTACGCTGTGATAAGACAGGTGTTGGGGTAATTCTTTTTTAAGTTTTGCGAGTAGAAACCTTTTTACTTCTGCGTATCTCATAAGCAGTATTATGATGCTAAGATATTAAAACATACGTTTTGCTTGTATATGAATATTTAAATCCTTTTTTTTAAGTCTATGAAAGTATCCGCAATAGTACTACTTCTGTTGTTTGTGACGGTAAATAACACGTTTGCCCAAAATCGTGGGGGAAGGAGAGTGGTGGATTCTTTACTGACAGCATTACCACAAATAGAAAATGATACTGACAAACTTGATATATACTTCGAGTTGACGAACCAGTACAATGACATTAACCTTGATACGTCCCTTCTTTTTGCAAAAAGGTTATTGTCGATAGCCAATAAAATGAACTGGGACATGGCATATCTGGATGCATATCAGAACATAGGGTTGGTCTATACGCTAAGGTCAAAATATGATTCAGCATTGATGTATTATGAAAAGGGGTTGAAAATTGCCAATGAAATCAAAGACACGGGTTCAATTGCCAATTGCTATTACAGTATGGCTGATGTTTATATAGATAATAGTCAGTTCTCAATCAGTCTCAAATACTATTTTGATGCACTTAGCCTGTACGAATCAATTGGTGAACGAAATCTTGCAACCTTATATTCGGATATAGGTAACCTATATAGTCAGGTAGACGAACCGGAGCAGGCTGATAAGTATTATCAAATGGCCCTGCAGGCTAATAAGGAGTTTGGAGACAGGTTTGACAGAGCGTATATCATGATGAGCCTTGTGGAGCAGCTAATAGAGGAAAAAAAGTATAATGATGCACTGGCTTATTCTGACTCAATAGTAAGTATATACACAGAATATGGGAATGGTTTTTTTATAGCATTAGGCCAGAATTTCCAGGCGATATGTAATTCGGAAAAAGGAAATTATAATAAAGCTATGACGCTGCTGAATACAGCAGGAGCTTTCTTTTCTGATGCAAGCGATGAGTTGTACACTGCGTACAATCAGGTTGAAAAGGCAAGAACATATATAAGAACTGCAGATAGTACCGGATATAAGTACGACAAGGAGTTGTTTGAGCCTACTGCACAACTTAATTATGAAAAAGCAATAAGCATACTTACTGATACAAGAAAAATATTTGAAGGTACTGACGATCAATCGTCGCTGATTGATATATATGATCTAATGTCTCAGGCCTATGAAGCACTAGGTAAGCCTGAAGATGCATTGGCATTCTTTAAGATGCAGTCTGCGCTTAAAGACTCTATGGATATACGCAATGAAAGCAAGAAAGTGGCTAAGCTTGATGCGAAAAAAGCCATGGAGCTAAAAGACAAGGAGCTGGAGCTACAAAAGTTATTGATTGCTAAGAGAAGAAATGAAAAAGGCTTTTTAATAGCGGGTATTGCACTTATGCTGGTTATAATGGGTGTAATATTTCGTAGCTACAGAATGCGTGGCAGAGCTAATAAGCTGCTATCGGCAGAGAAGCAAAAGTCTGAAGAACTGCTGTTGAATATCCTGCCCGAAGAGGTTGCTGAAGAGCTAAAAGAGAAGGGTAGTGCCAATGCCATGCACTTTGACGAGGTGACTGTACTCTTCACCGACTTTGTAGATTTTACCAAAGCAAGTGAGAGGCTTACCTCACAAGAGCTTGTGGATGAATTGGATGCTTGCTTCAAGGCATTTGACCACATTACGGAGAAGTACAACATAGAGAAGATCAAAACAATCGGCGATGCATATTTGGCTGTATGTGGTTTGCCTGCTGTGGATGAAACTCATGCAGAGAATGTCGTGAAGGCTTCAATAGAGATACTCGAGTTTATGAATAAACGAATTGCCGAACTCGGTGACAAAACCTTTGAGATCCGTATAGGTATACATAGCGGGGACGTAGTTGCAGGTATAGTGGGGGTGAAGAAGTTCGCTTACGACATTTGGGGAGATACGGTAAATACTGCAGCGCGTATGCAGCAGAACAGTGAACCCGGTAAGATAAACATATCAGAAACCACCTATGAATTGGTGAAAGATAAATTTACGTGTACTTACAGGGGAGAACATGATGCCAAAAACAAGGGTATGTTGAAGATGTATTATGTAGAGGCATGATCATCGGCAAACCGTTATTATTTGGTCGGCAATTGAAATGCCCCGTTTTTTAGCTATGATTTGATTCTCCAGCTTCCTGAATTTTTCAACGGTTTTCGCGCTCAAATTCATATCAGTTTGATAAGGTGGAGTCAATACAATGAGCGGAACTGTTACTATGCCATCAAACAAAGGAGTGAGTAGTGTTTCTAATTTTCTTTTGCTTCTTAAGTACATAAAGGAGCCATCAGCATTAGGAATGGTCTTTTTAAGACGCACAATGCTTCTCATAAACCTACCTTTTAGTAGGCATACCAGAGTTTCAGACAGACAAAAGGTGTTCAAATGTGCGGCTACAATAACACCCCCGGGCTTTAGCATCGTTTTCAGAACGCTGAAAACTCTTTGAAACTCATTGTCATCAATATAACTGAAGCCTCCTGTTATGGAGTAGATGATGTCAAACTTTTTCCCTCCAAATGAATCTTCTTGCATTTGTTCCAACATGCCGTCGTACAGCTTAAGAGTACCTGTGTGGACTGCATCGGAATATGTCTCGGCCGCTTTGTTCAGCATTCCGGCTGAACCATCTATCCCTGTAACATTGCCTAGTGTCAATAGATAAGGAAAGTCATTTCCTGTACCGCAGTTGACATCCAATATTTCGAGCTTGGGTTTGTTAAACGCAGGTAGGATATTTCGGTCGATATAGCCATACATCACCACTTTGTGCAAGTTATATAGCGAGCCCTCTTTTAGAAGCGTGGCGTATTTCAATGCATATTTATCCCACCCTGACTCGTAGCTAAAGTCGGGATCGTACGAATATGGTTGATATGTCTGTGAATTTGCAATATGTAAATATAGCACTAAGTAGCCCTAGCTTATACCATACTACGCTTGATCTCATCCAAAAACTCCCTGTGATTGGCTGAAAATGGCTTTTGCGCTACAATGATTCTACTGCCTCGGTAGGCTGCGGTGGCTTCCACATATCCTTCCTTGTGCGTTTCAAAACGTATTCCTGCTGACTTTAATACAGGCTCCGCCCAATTATGCAATCCGGTTATCAGTAGCACGTTTTTGGGTTGCAATAGGCTTATTTCTTCTTTGAACAGGTGAGCTGAGTCACTTATTTGTGCTTTGAAGACCTCTTCCGGGAGGTTGCCGTTGCTCAAAGGGGCCACCTTAAGAAGATTACTATATGTAATGATGTGGTTCCAGTCGTTTTCGGTACGTCCATATCGCTCCATCGACAGTTTGTAGACTATATTCCAGAAAAATGTGCGGTATATATTTTGCTTTATCCAGTACTTGTTCACCCAGTCGAGGGCACATCCTCGGGATACGATGGAGTATTCATAGGCTTTTTTTACCCAAGTCTCTATTTGCGACTTGTCTTTGGTAAGCCTGACAGCGGGTTTCCATTCATTTACATACTGCCCGTATACGATCAGCTCCTTCTTGTCGTAGTAGTCTTTGCCAATCATAGGGTAGAAGAGGCAGTACTTATCTTTCAGAAGAGCTTTATTATCAGTACTTTCCAAATTTTTGTACAGGTCGAGCATTGTTTTTTCCAATGCCAAATTGTACAGAGATATGTTTTCTTTCTTAGCCATTTTATGGGGCGAAAAAGTAGCGTGTTTAATGTTAAGCCAAGTTTAAATTTGGCGCATATTTCAGGGCTGTAAGATACAGGTAACAAAAATTTAAAAATTCCTCTAAATTATTTTGTTGAATTAAAAACTACGGTTTACCTTTGCAGTCCCAAAATTTTACGGGTTAGAAGTTATTTATAAGTATGTCACAGCGTATCAGAATAAAGCTAAAATCTTACGACCACAATTTGGTGGATAAGTCAGCTGAGAAAATTGTTAAGACTGTACGCAATACGGGAGCAGTGGTTACAGGCCCTATTCCGTTGCCTACAAAGAAGAAGATCTTTACAGTATTGCGCTCGCCACACGTGAACAAGAAATCACGCGAGCAGTTCCAACTTTGCACTCACAAGCGCTTGTTGGATATATACACATCATCTTCTCGTACAGTTGATGCACTTTCGAAACTTGACCTTCCAAGTGGGGTAGAAGTAGAGATAAAGGCTTAATTATTTGGTTCTTTAACAATAATTGAAAAAACAACCAATCCCGGTCCACACGTTTGCAGCCGGGCGCTTGGTTAAACTATATAAAGACATGAAAGGTATTATTGGTAAAAAAATAGGCATGACCAGTGTCTTTGATGCGACAGGCAAGCAAGTAGCCTGTACGATAATCGAAGCCGGTCCGTGTGTGGTAACTCAAAAGAAGACCGTGGATACTGACGGTTATGAGGCGCTACAAATAGCTTTCGGTGAAGCGAAAGATAAAAACACTCCCAAAGCGCTTCAGAATCACTTCTCAAAAGCAAATACTACTCCTAAGCAAGTAGTTAAAGAAATACGTAACTGTTCCATAGATAAACAAGTCGGTGAGGAAATTACCTGCGAAATTTTCGCTGAAGGCGAAAAAGTAAGTGTTATAGGCACTTCGAAAGGTAAAGGTTTCCAAGGTGTTGTAAAACGCCATGGTTTTGCGGGTGTGGGTGAAGCTACTCACGGCCAGCATGACCGTCAACGTGCGCCGGGTTCTATCGGTGGTTCATCTTACCCGAGCCGCGTTTTCAAAGGCATGCGCATGGCCGGCCGTATGGGTGGCGACCGCGTGAAGGTGAAAGCGTTGAAAATAGTAAAAGTGTTCCCTGATCAGAACTATATATTGATAGCAGGTTCTGTTCCCGGACACAATAACTCAATTGTTTTAATTCAGAATTAAGTTAGTCATGCAAGTTGACGTATTAAATATAAAAGGTGATAAAACAGGCCGTCAGGTAGAACTACCTGATAGCGTATTCGGAATTGAGCCCAACGACCACGTGATATACTTGGCTGTTAAACAGTATTTGGCTGCTCAGCGTCAGGGTACTCACAAAACCAAAGGTCGTTCTGAAGTTCAGGGTTCAACAAGAAAACTGCATCGTCAAAAGGGTACAGGTGGTTCTCGTAAGGGTAACATCCGCAACCCTCTATATAAAGGTGGTGGTGCCGTTAATGGACCTGCCCCACGCGATTACAGCTTCAAGCTGAACCGTAAGGTGAAAGACCTGGCAAAAATGTCTGCTCTTTCTTACAAAGCGCAAGAAGGCAAGATCGTGGTTGTTGAAGATGTAACATTGGACGCTCCAAAAACAAAAGATTTTGTAGCTATCCTTGATGCTCTGAAAGGAGATGCAAGAAAGTCTATGTTCATCGTTCGTGATGCCGACAGTAATCTATACCTAAGCAGCCGCAACATACCATCATCTAAAATGGTAGTGTTGAACGACATGAACACGTACGATCTGATGAACACGAACGTGCTGATATTTACCGAATCTGCAGCTAAACTCTTTTCTGAGTTGCCTGCTGAAGAAGAAGTAGCATAATATTTATAAAAGAAACTGAAACGATATAAAGATGAAACTTGCTGATGTTTTAGTAAAGCCTGTAATAACCGAGAAGGTGAATGGTCAGATCGAAGATAGCGGTCGCTACACTTTCGTGGTGGACAGGAAAGCTAACAAGCTTGAAATTAAGAACGCTGTCGAAGAGTTTTACGGTGTGAAGGTTGAAGATGTGAATACGATGGTTGTTCCGGGTAAAAACAAAACCCGTTATACAAAAGCCGGTTACATACAAGGTATGAAGCCTGCATATAAAAAAGCTGTCGTAACCCTTGCTGAGGGCGATACAATAGATTTGTTTTCAATATAATTGAAAGAAAAGAATTAGAAAATGGCATTACGTAAATATAAACCGACCTCTGCTGGTACTCGTTGGAGAACAGGTAACGCTTACGCTGAAGTAACTACCAATGTTCCTGAAAAGAGCTTGTTGGAGTCGAGAAGTAAAACAGGCGGACGTAACTCTCAGGGTCGTCGTGCAATGCGCTACATCGGTGGCGGTAACAGAAACAAGTACCGTGTCATAGATTTCAAGCGTGATAAAGCGAACATACCTGCTACCGTTAAGACGATAGAATACGATCCGAACCGTACAGCGTTCATCGCATTGTTGAGCTATGTAGATGGTGAAAAACGTTATATCATCGCTCCACAAGGTTTGGAAGTAGGTGCTACCGTATTGAGTGGTGACAAGGTTGCTCCTGAGGTTGGTAACGCACTGCCGTTGAAAAACATGCCTTTGGGTACAGTTGTACACAACATAGAATTGCAACCGGGTAGAGGTGCAGCGATAGCTCGTTCTGCCGGTACATATGCTCAGTTGAACGCAAAGGAAGAAAAGTACTGTGTGTTGAAAATGCCTTCTGGTGAGCTTCGTAAAGTGTTGAGCACTTGTATGGCGACAGTAGGTACTGTTTCCAACAGCGACCACCAGTTGCAATCAATGGGTAAAGCAGGCCGCAATCGTTGGAAGGGTATCCGTCCTCGTACACGTGGTGTTGCGATGAACCCTGTAGATCACCCAATGGGTGGTGGTGAAGGTAGGGCTTCAGGTGGTCACCCACGTAGCCGTACAGGTAAGTATGCAAAAGGTGAGAAGACTCGTAAGCAAAAAGGCTCCGATAAGCTGATCATCCAACGCAGAAACGGTAAGAAACTATAATAATCAAGTAAGAAATAAAGCAATATGGCTCGTTCAATTAAAAAAGGACCTTATGTAGACTACAAGTTGCAGCGCAAAGTTGATGCTGTGAACGAGGGTAATACGAAGAAGGGTGTTATTAAAACCTGGAGTCGTCGTTCTACCATCACTCCTGACTTTGTAGGACACACTTTCGCGGTACACAACGGTAATAAATTCATACCGGTGTATGTTACCGAGTATATGGTAGGTCATAAGCTTGGAGAGTTTGCGCCAACGCGCAACTTCAAAAGCCATGCAGGTAAGAAGTAATTAATAAATAAACATATTGGTCTTTCATCTTCTGGTGGGGCCGCTAAATAAAAATAGACAATGGAAGCTGTAGCTCGTTTACGGAATTATCCTACATCGCCGCGCAAAATGCGCTTGTTGGCAGACCTTATACGTGGTAAAAACGTAGAAGAAGCTTTGGGTATATTGAAATTCAGCCCTAAGCACAACTCTGTGGCATTGGAAAAATTGCTTTTGAGTGCGATCGCCAACTGGGGTGTGAAGAATGAAGGTGCTGATGTGGATGGTGCCGATCTGTATGTAAAGACCATAATGGTTGACGGTGCACGCGTATTGAAGCGTATGCAACCAGCCCCACAAGGCCGTGCATATCGTATACGCAAGCGTAGCAACCATGTCACTATTGTTGTTGATAGCAGAAACGCAGTTGCTGTTGAAGCAAACGCAACTGAAAATCAAGAAACCGAATAATAAATCGAACTAATAATAACTAACGAATGGGTCAAAAAGCGAATCCAATAGGTAACAGGTTAGGTATCATCCGCGGATGGGACTCTATGTGGTATGGTTCTAAAAAGGACTTCAGCACAAGATTGGTAGAGGACCACAAAATCCGTACATATCTGAACGCACGTATCAGCAAGGGCGGTATTTCCCGCATTGTTATCGAGCGTACGCTGGGTAAACTGATCGTTACTATTCATACTTCAAAGCCGGGTATCATCATTGGTAAAGGTGGTTCTGAAGTTGACCGTATCAAAGAAGAACTTAAGAAGCTGACAGGCAAAGACGATGTACAGATCAACATCATGGAGATCCGTCGTCCTGAGCTTGATGCGCAGATAGTTGGTGAAACAATTGCTCGTCAGTTGGAAAGCCGTGTAAGCTACAAGCGTGCAGTGAAAATGGCGGTTGCAACCGCTATGCGTATGGGTGCGGAAGGTATCAAGATAAAAGTAGGTGGACGTTTGAACGGTGCGGAAATTGCTCGTTCAGAAGAGTTCAAGCAAGGCCGTACTCCATTGCACACATTCCGTATGGATATCGATTATGCATCTGTTTTCGCTTTAACAGTGTATGGTAAAATAGGTATCAAAGTATGGATATGTAAAGGTGAGGTTTTAGGTAAGAGAGATCTTAACCCTAACTTCTCCACAAGTTCAGACCGCAGAGGCGGTGGTGCCGAAGCTCCAGGCGGACGTCGTCCGAGTGGTGGAGGTGGCCGTGGTCGCGGAGGTCGTCGTTAATAATTAATTGAAGAGCAGTACTAAAATATTGTAACAATGTTACAACCAAAAAAAGTAAAACACCGTAAAGTCCATAAAGGACGTATTAGAGGAAACGCACAGCGTGGTTCTACCATTTCTTTCGGTTCATTCGGATTGAAGGCTATGGAACCAAAGTGGATAACCAACCGTCAGATAGAGGCGGCACGTCAGGCAATGACTCGTCATATGAAGCGTGAAGGTAACGTTTGGATCCGCATATTCCCTGATAAACCGATTACTCGTAAGCCGCTTGAGGTAAGGATGGGTAAAGGTAAGGGTAACCTGGAATTCTGGGCTGCCGTTGTTAAGCCGGGCCGTATCATGTTCGAAGTGGACGGTGTACCTCAAAAATTGGCTGAAGAAGCGTTGGCATTGGCTGCGCAGAAACTGCCTATCAAAACCAAATTCGTTGTGCGCCGCGACTACGCAGGTGCTTAATATAACAAGCATTTAAACCATAAGTAATGGCTAAATCAAATAAATCGAAGGTAGAGGAGTTTCGTTCAATGGACGATCAGACTCTGGCTGAGAGGATAGAACAGGATACAGTTGCACTGAGCAAAATGAAGTTCGGTCATGCTGTGAATCCAATTGAGAATCCGCTTTCAATCCGTGATTTGCGTCGTGATATCGCACGCATGAAAACGGAATTGCATAAAAGAGCATTAGGTTAATATAAATCTTTTATAAATGTCAACAGCGACTGAAAGAAAAAGCAGAAAGACCCGTATAGGTATCGTTAGCAGCGACAGTATGAATAAGACTATCACTGTAACGGTTGAGCGTAAGCTGAAGCACCCTATATATGGGAAATTCGTAAAGAAATCAAAGAAGTTCCATGCGCATGATGAGAACGAGACCGCAGGAGTGGGAGATACAGTGCGTATCATGGAAACACGCCCGTTGAGTAAAACAAAACGTTGGCGCCTTGTGGAAATTATTGAAAAAGCTAAGTAATCTATCAATAGATGATACAACAAGAGTCCAGGCTAAATGTAGCCGATAACAGTGGTGCAAAGCAAGTACTTTGTATACGCGTACTGGGCAACTCCGGTCAGGATTATGCCGGTATTGGCGATAAAATCGTGGTAACCGTGAAAGACGCGTTGCCGGGTGGTAACATGAAGAAGGGTACGGTATCAAAAGCCGTTATCGTTCGCACAAAGAAGAAACTACGTCGTAAGGATGGTTCTTACATCAACTTTGACGACAATGCAGTAGTTCTTCTGAACACTTCAGACGAACCACGCGGTACTCGTATCTTCGGGCCCGTAGCACGTGAATTGCGTGATAAAGGCTATATGAAAATTGTTTCATTAGCACCAGAAGTATTATAAAAATTAGTTGTACCTTTGCACCCCCGATTTAGGGTGATATGATACAACGTTTAATTTATAAGTGTCGTGAAAAACAGATTTGAACCTAAATTAAATATCAAAAAAGGCGATGACGTGGTTGTTATTGCCGGTAATGATAAGGATCGTACCAAGGCTCGTAAGGTATTGGCCGTATATCCATCTCAAAGCCGTGTGCTTGTAGAAGGTGTGAATGTAAGGACCAAGCACCAAAAGCCTGATGCTCAGAAGCCTCAAGGTGGTATCGTTGAGCAGGAAGCTCCTATTCACATCTCAAACGTAATGTTATGGGATGCAAAATCGAAAGGCCCTTCTCGCATCAAGCGTGAGCGTAAAGATGACGGAAGCTATGTTCGCATATCTAAAAAATCAGGGGAGGTAATCAAATAATGGAAGCAGCAGTATATACACCGCGTTTACGCAACGAATATAGGGACAAAGTTGTTCCGGCTTTGATGAAGAAGTTCGGTTACTCAACTGTTATGCAGTGTCCTCGTTTGACTAAGATATGTTTGAATCAGGGTGTGAAAGGTTCTGTGGCAGATAAGCGTATGATCGACGATGCTGTTAACGAGATGACCATCATCACAGGTCAGAAAGCAGTACCTACCTTGTCTAAGAAAGATATATCAAACTTCAAGCTTCGTAAGCACATGCCGATCGGTTGTCGCGTAACTCTTCGCGGAACCAACATGTACGAATTTCTTGATCGCTTGATCGCTATCTCTCTACCTCGTGTACGTGATTTCAAAGGTATCAATGATAAGTCTTTCGACGGTCGTGGTAACTATACCATGGGTGTTACAGAGCAGATCATTTTTCCTGAGATAGACATCGATAAGGTAAACAACATCAGCGGTATGGATATCACATTCGTTACCACTGCCAAGACCAACGAAGAAGCTTATGAGCTTTTGAAAGAGTTGGGACTGCCTTTCAAGAACATTATTAAACAAGCTGAGGATAACTAATAAGATACTATGGCAAGACAATCAATTATAGCCCGTCAACGCAAGCGCGAGCGCATGGTAGCCCAGTATGCTGAAAAGCGTGCGGCTCTGAAAGCAGCAGGAGATTACGAAGCATTGGATAAACTTCCAAAGAACGCTTCTCCTGTACGTCTTAAGAACCGTTGCCAGCTTACAGGTCGCCCTAAAGGGTACATGCGTCACTTCGGCATATGCCGTAACGTATTCCGCGACATGGCGTTGGACGGTAAAATACCGGGTGTACGTAAAGCCAGCTGGTAATAAGGAAACGTAGCAAGGTCGGTAAGACGAAACCGGTTACAATTATATACTTTACAAACTAAGAAATTAAATGGTAACAGATCCGATAGCAGACTTTTTGACTCGCATACGCAACGCTCAAATGGCGCGACACCGTATTGTTGAGATACCTGCATCTAACGTTAAGAAACGTATCACTGAGATCCTTTACGATAAAGGATACATATTGAAATACAAGTTTGAAGATGACAGCAAACAAGGTGTCATCAAAATAGCTTTGAAATACCACAACGAAAACAAAGAACCTGTTATCAGATCTTTGGAAAGGATAAGCCGTCCGGGTTTGCGTCAATACGCTAAGCCTGCCGACCTTCCTCGCGTTATCAGTGGTTTGGGTATTGCCATCATCTCTACTTCAAAAGGAGTGATGACTGATAAAGAAGCTCGTCGTCAGAACATCGGTGGTGAGGTAATGTGTGCCATATATTAATAGTTAACAACAGAGAACCGATACATTAAGCCGAACCTATTTAAAGGCTGACCGGTCGGAACTCAGAATATAAATAAAGAATAAAATGTCTCGTATAGGTAGAAGCCCGATAGCAATTCCAAGTGGAGTGACTGTAACAGTCGGTAAAGACAACGTAGTTACAGTAAAAGGGCCAAAAGGAGAATTGACCGAATCGATCAACCGCGACATCACTGTTGAGGTTAACGAAGGTCAAATAGACGTTAAACGTCCAACAGATCAAATTCGTCACCGTGCACTTCATGGTTTGAACCGTGCACTTATCGCGAACATGATCGAAGGAGTTACCAACGGTTTCAAAAAAGAACTTGATTTGGTGGGTGTGGGTTTCCGTGCTGCTGTTCAGGGTCAACTTTTGGATATATCCGTAGGTTACTCTCACAACATTGTATTTGATTTGCCGAAGGAGATCAAAGCCAGTGCAGAAATGCAGAAAGGTTTGCCTCCAAGGATAACTCTTGAATCTAGCGATAAGCAACTTTTAGGTCAAGTAGCCGCCAAAATACGCAGCATGCGTAAGCCTGAACCATACAAAGGAAAAGGTATCCGCTATGCAGGTGAGGTTGTTCGTCGTAAAGCAGGTAAAGCGGCAGGTAAGTAATAAATTTTAAAAACTCGGTAGCCATCCTCTGTGGGTGAGCCCGTAACCTAAATAGAAATAAAAATGAAACTTCATCCAAAAGTAGTACGTCGTCAGAAGTTACGTTGGCGCATTCGCAGCAGGGTTTCAGGTACAGCAACCAAACCTCGCTTGTCAGTATTCCGTAGCAACAAAGACATCTATGTACAGTTGATAGACGATACAACAGGTACAACTCTTGCAGCAGCGAACTCTCGTCAGAAAGATATCGCAGGTCAACAAGGTACCAAGTCTGAGAAGTCTGTACTTGTAGGTAAAGCGTTGGCAGCCAAAGCCGTTGAGTTGGGTATAGAAAAGTGTGTGTTCGATCGTGGCGGTTACTTGTATCACGGCCGTGTTAAGTCTGTAGCTGACGGTGCACGCGAAGGTGGACTTAAATTTTAATAATTAACTTATTTCGATATAACTGATGTCAAATACAAATACAAATAGAGTTAAAGCAGGCGATCTGGAACTACAGGAAAAAGTGGTATCGATCAACCGTGTTGTGAAAACAACAAAAGGTGGCCGTGCTTTCAGTTTCTCAGCATTGGTGGTTGTTGGAAACGGTAATGGTGTTGTAGGACATGGCTTGGGTAAAGCCAAAGAGGTTCAAGAAGCCATTACAAAAGGTATTGACGATGCTAAGAAGAACCTTATAAAAGTTCCTGTGATGAACGGTACCATACCTCACCAGCAGTTTGCAAAAGAGGGTGCAGCCAAGGTTTTGATAAAGCCTGCCGCTCACGGTACAGGTGTGATCGCAGGTGGTAGCATGCGTGCCGTGCTTGAGTCTGCAGGTATCACAGATGTACTGTCCAAGTCTCTGGGTTCTGCAAACCCTCACAACGTGGTTAAGGCTACATTCGCCGCTCTTGCAGAATTGAGAGAGCCGGTACAAGTTGCGAAAGACCGCAGCGTTAACCTTAAGAAAGTATTCAACGGATAATATCCGTTTGATAAACCGATTATTAAAAAAGTTGAGTAATAATAGCGTCATGGCTAAGATAAAGATTACACAAATCAAGAGCAGTATAGACCGTCCTGAACGTCAGAAGCGCACTTTGGTGGCATTGGGTCTACGTAAGCTTAATGCAACAGTAGAAGTGGAAGCCTCTGAGCAGATAAAGGGCATGGTGACTAAAGTAAGCCACCTGATAAAAGTAGAAGAAGTTAAATAATCAATAATTGCGAGCGGTTATAACATTCCGCGCAAGTTCAAAAATCGTATAAGATGAATTTACACAATCTAAAACCTGCAAAAGGTTCAGTAAAAGGCACCAAACGTGTAGGTCGTGGTGAAGGTAGCGGTTACGGTGTAACTGCGGGTAAAGGTAACAAGGGTCAACAATCAAGAACCGGTTATCAGTCTATCAAAGGTCATGAAGGTGGCCAGATGCCTATCCACCGCCGTATGCCTAAGCGCGGCTTTAAAAACATCAACAGAGTTGACTTCAAAGTATTCAACTTGGGTGATATCGATGCGCTTGTAGAAAAGTACCAACTTGAAGAGTTCTCACTTGAGACTCTATATATAAACGGTCTTATAAGCCGTACCGACTTTGTGAAGATATTGGGAAATGGTGAGCTTAAGTCGAAGATAGGTTTTAAAGTGAACGCCGTAAGTGCCAAAGCCAAAGAGGCCATAGAGGCAACGGGTGGTTCCTTAGAGCTTGTTTAACTGACAATTGAATAGACCGGACGCATTTGGAGAAATGCGTCTTTTATCGTTTATTCGCATTTCATTTTTGATTAACAATAGTCCTAGTGAAGAAACTGATTGACACGCTTAAGAATATTTGGAGTATCGACGAACTCCGCAAGCGTATTTTATATACCCTTACACTTATTTTGGTTTACAGGGTTGGTAGTTATGTCACGCTACCGGGTATCGATCCCAATGTATTAGCTTTAGATGGTAGTCAAGAAGGTCTTTTGGGCCTTTTCAATATGTTCGCGGGTGGTTCATTCAGCCGTGCTTCCATATTTGCACTTGGTGTTATGCCTTACATCTCCGCATCCATCTTCATGCAGTTGGCAGGTATCGTTATACCTCAAATAGCCAAATTGCAGAAAGAGGAGAGTGGTCGTCGTAAGGTAAATCAGTATACAAGATACCTGACAGTATTGGTAACTGCATTCCAAGCGAGTGCATATGTTGCATATCTACGTGGACAGAGCGGACCTGCAATCGTACCTGAATTCGGTACATTCTTGTTCTGGTTGTCTACAACAGTGGTGCTGACAGCAGGTACATTGTTTGTAATGTGGTTGGGTGAGAAAATCACAGACCGTGGTATCGGTAACGGTGTTTCTTTGCTCATCATGGTGGGTATCTTCGCTCGTCTACCGGAATCATTGTTACAGGAATTCTCTGCCAAGAACCTTGGCGGCGGTGGCGGTCTATTGATATTCTTGATAGAGATCGTATTCTTCGTAGCTGTGATCATCGGTTTGATAATGCTTACTCAGGGTGTTCGTAAAATACCTTTGAACTATGCTCGTCGTGTAATGGGTGGTAAGTCTGCTCGTGAGGTTATGGGTGGTTCTCGTGATTTCATTCCTTTGAAAGTGAACTCTGCGGGTGTAATGCCTATCATCTTCGCTCAGGCGATCATGTTCATCCCTGCAACATTGGTTGGTTTTACCGACAACGAAACAGCACAAGGTTTTGTACGTTCTTTGTCTGACTATACATCACTTGCATACAACCTTATTTATGCGGTATTGGTTATAGCGTTTACGTACTTCTATACGGCACTTATCTTCAATCCAACGGAGATGGCTGATAACTTGAAGCGTAACAACAGCTTTATCCCAGGTGTTAAGCCGGGTGAGCCTACAGCTAACTACATTGCAACCATCATGGACCGTATAACACTTCCTGGTTCTGTATTCCTTGCTGCGGCAGGTGTGTTCCCGGGTATTGCTGCACTTTTGGGTGTAACCAGTGGTTTCGCTTCATTCTATGGTGGTACATCCATGCTTATCGGTGTGGCTGTAATATTGGATACACTACAACAAATAGAAAGTCATTTGCTTATGCGCAGATACGATGGTTTGATGAAAACAGGTCGTATCTCGGGTCGCCAATCAACTGCCAATGCAGGGGCACCGTTGTAATCAATAATGCACATGATCCACATAAGGAACAAAGAAGAGATTGAAATAATCAGAAAAAATGCCTTAATGGTAACTGCCACCTTAACCGAGGTGGCAAAATTTTTAAAGCCCGGCATTACCACAGCATCCATTGATGCTATGGCTGAAAAGTTCATACGTGACAATGGCGGTATCCCAACATTCAAAGGGTACGGACCTAAAGGCAACGCATTCCCTGCTTCGCTATGTATTTCTGTAAATGCAGTGGTTGTTCATGGTTTCCCGTCTGACTATGTGTTGAAAGACGGTGATATAATATCTGTGGACTGTGGTTTCAATAGAGACGGATATCATGGAGATCACGCATATACTTTTGCCATTGGTAACGTTGATGAGCCCACATTGGAGCTGATGCGTGTGACCAAAGAAGCCTTAATGCTTGGTATTGAGCAGGCAAAAGACGGAAACAGGGTAGGAGATATATCTTTTGCCATTGAGAACCATACCGCTGTTAAACATGGCTATGGTGTCGTTAGAGAGCTTGTAGGCCACGGTGTGGGTGCCGAGCTGCATGAAGACCCACAAGTGCCCAACTACGGCAGGAGAGGCTCAGGAAAGCGTTTAAAGGCTGGTATGGTGTTGGCCATAGAGCCTATGATTACTCTCGGTAAGCGCGATATCTACACAATGGATGATGGTTGGACGATAGTAACGGTTGATGGAAAGAACTCTGTACATTACGAACATACTACATTGGTTGGCATGGATGCCGGTGAAAATCTATCTGACTTCGGGCCGATAGAAGAAGCAGAACGAAATAACCCTGAGTTGAATACAGGGCATCTAAAAAAAGTAATTACATCATAAATTAGTATCCCTGCAACAGCAGGGTTTCTTATTTTAGCATAAAACGTAACAACATGGTAAATGCTATAAGGCTTATTGCTGCATCTTTGATTATAGTATTGTTTTCTCAATGTTCGCAGAGTGCTCCCGAACAAAATGCTGAGGAAGTGACACCGTCATACTCTATTGCGGAACAGCACTTGAAAATATGGGATGAAGCGACAGAGCAGGTGTATGAACTGATAGACCATATGCCTGAAGACAAGTTGCAGTACAAACCACATGACAGCCTTAGAACATTTGCAGAGCAGATAGTACACATAGCATTGTCATCTTACTCAATAGCAAATATGTTTTTGAACGATGAGAAGATGCATGGCCCAAATGAAATGAACGCTTCGAAAATGACCAAAGACGACCTGAAAATGTTGGTCAAGGAGAAGTTGGGTGCAGCAAGGAAGATAATGGAAGGTATGAGTGATGAAAGGCTGCTTAATGAAAAGGTGACAACATTTATGGGCAATGAGATGACAAGATTGGAAGGTATGATGTTTGTTCACGACCACTTGACCAACCACAAGGCTAAAGCCAATATGTATATTCGGATGACGAATACACAACCACCTAAATACAGATACTATTAATAAAAGAGCCTGCTATAAGCAGGCTCTTTTATTGTGCGGAGAGAGAGGGATTCGAACCCTCGATACCATTGCTGATATACACACTTTCCAGGCGTGCCTCTTCAACCACTCGAGCACCTCTCCGTGTGGGGTGCAAATCTAATCAATTAGTTTCACTTGCCGAACAAAGTTTGCGCATTCTGTGTGGTAATACGAGCAATTTCAGAAAGCTCAGTTTGCGTTATTGTAGCCAACTTCTCAGCTATTAATGGTATATAACTACTTTCATTCCTTTTGCCTCTATATGGAGTAGGTGCAAGGTATGGTGCATCTGTTTCAAGGACTAATAATTATGATTTACGGAGAGATGTCAATGAGCGTCGGTGTCGAAATAGTGTCGAAAATCGATCTAAATGTAATGAAATTCAAACATTCTATTGTTGATATAATTAGGTGTTCTAAAGTTGACCGTTCAAAATTTCCCCAGAATTTTTTTCAAGAATTGAAATAGTATATAGATACGGGTCCCTTTTAGGATTCAACTCCTCTATTGCGGAGCGGATACATAGATGTATATTAAGATATACTCTTTTTTTGTATTGGCAGGGTGGAGGGGGACCTACCTGTTGTTTAATCTAATCATCTCTTCTACAGATATTTCGTTGCCACCATCATCGATACAATACTCGTGAATTGATTCTATATCTACTTTTTTAGAAATGATCGTATGCCTTACATCTTCTACAGAGAATTCTAAGTAAATGCCTCTACTTAGAAAATCATGTCCTTGCCTTGATGGTTTGCAATTATATTCTCTTTGATGTGAAACTATATCAATGCATCTTAAGCAATAGTTCCTATAAATTTTAATTGGTTTTGGTTTTATAGAGGCAATGTATTCGCTGTAGCTTCTTATTAATAGATCATCATTATCTTCTTCAACTTTTTTGAAGTGTTGATATTCTGTAAATAATATATCAAATGGCATAATTAAAGCTACAATTTTATGATCGGAGTTGATATTATGCGAATTATATTACTTTTTATCTAACTAACATTACTATGTCTTCTATGTAATTTATTGTCAGCTAATAATATATAATATTAATCTACACTTTAAACTCTTTTTTGTATCTCGGTGTAAATATGTTTAAACAGACCATAATTTATATAGTATTTGATTTTAATTACAGATATTCTTTATGAATTGAAAGCTTTGATTATCTATATTCCACTTTTTGCATGTTTATTCTAATTTCAGATTTCTTTCAGAATAATAACTATTAGTATTTAAAGTCTTTTATAACGATTACTATGGATCTAAAATCAGTTCATGAAATTTTTACAAACAGAATCTTGAGGATTCCTGCATATCAACGTGGTTATGCATGGTCTAATAATAAGCCAGTAAAAGTAGGTGACAAAGAATCCTTGAAAAATGTAAAGGGTCAACTTAAAGATCTATGGGATGACTTAATAAACATCCCTGATGATAAATGGCACTACACTGGTTTATTAACGTTAGTTGAAGTTAAGCCTTGCGAGTATGAGTGGTTGCCAAATCATAAACAGTACTCAATTGTAGATGGTCAACAACGTATAACTTCTATTCTCATATTGCTAAGCGTTATTATTAAAGAGGCACATAAAAAACAAGTGATATTAGGAATAAGAGAAGGAGATGCCGAGATGCAATACCTGTATATGGATATTATCATGAACGTGACCCCTCTATTATCATCCAAATTGACCACCCTAAGTTGATGTCTGCAAGTATGCCAGAGAGGGTGTCTTTGTGATTATAAATATAGTTGTTTTAGTTGTTATCGATAGTTTGTTTCCTGTTCCACTTTCTGCGCAAAGATTCTCCTTTCAGTTCTATGCGCTGAGCATTATGGACGATACGATCCATGATAGCGTCAGCTACGGTCTGTTCGCCTATAACGTCATACCACTGTTTCACAGGTAGCTGTGCAGTGATAATAGTAGAACGTTTACCATGCCTGTCTTTATTATATCCAGTAAAGAAGCTCTGCTGGCTGGTCCAGGGGTTGTAGGCGCCAAGTCGTCCAGTATCAGCAGGTCCTGCTGTTCTATTTGGACAGTTCTTAATAGAAGAGCCGTCATTGGCCATTTTCAGCCAGCGAACAGCCTGGTAGCATTGGCATAAAGCACCTTGAAGCCAATCAGGCCTGGTGTCCGATGGCTGAAGCAATGAAGCTCTTGCCTGTTCCTGTAATTGCCGTGATCAGCATATTCTCCTTGCGGTTAATGAACTCACCATCTGCGAGGCGGTGCAGCAGGTTCTTGTCCAGCCCCCTTTCAGCGTTGTAGTCCAGTTGTTCGATGGAAGCTTATAGCGGTAAGCGCACCTTCAGGTTTCTTTCTATAGCCCTGTTGTGGCGGTCATCCCATTCACTGTCGATGAGTATGGTTACCATCTCATCAGCTGTAAACCGCTGCTGGGGTTGTTCCAGGCTGGCAGTAAAAGCCATCGGTGCATACCTACAGCCGCATCCGCTTCATCTTGTCTAATGTGTCTGTGTTCATGCCATTATTGGTTTTATTGTTGCGTAAATAATTATTCATAGTATTCGCTGCCCTGATGTTGCGATGTCCGCATCGGCAGTTCTTCCGGTTCTTGTCCATCCGTCAGGTTCCTGTCCAGTATCTGTACGATGATGGATAGTTGTATATCCCGTATTCATGCGCCCAGGTATACTGGCCAGCCGTTCATTACCTACCCACGTACCATGTTCATGCCTGAACAGGACGGCCTGTTCAGGGTGGTTTGCGTTCAAAGACCATGATGATATAATCAGCCACATCATCGCTGATGGCTTAGCTTGTTCAATGAACTTGTCCGTGTCCATTCACCAGGAAGCGGTGCAGAAGCCTGGTGTTCCTGACTGGTAGTGAACGATATTTACGCCCATGGCGCGGATGCGCTGCAACACGCTCATAACGGTAATATATCTCTACACGGGAGGATGTATAACAGCTTTTACTTTTACCGATATGACCGTATGAACACCGTAATACGTTTGCCGCCTCGGGCATACATGCGTCGTTCTTCATGACCGTTACCATGGCCTGTTGTTTGAACTCGTAATGATAAGCAGGCAGTGGTTGCAGGGCTGACCCCGTTCCACTTCATCGAACTGCTGCCTCGCGGCTGCTAGTCCTTCCTTGCGGTTGATTGTTCAATGCTTTCCAGTTTCGGTGTATATCAGTACTGAGTGCCCAGGGTGTGATATACCTGTGGCGATAGCAGCATAAATACGGCGGTAAATGATCTTAATACTCTCACCAGTGCTTTGTCTTTGGGCAAGCCCGCAGGTAATACTGCCGTCCCGCAATGCTTCAGCAAAATCAGCAAAGGTCTCGTTGATGGTAGGTTCGTACCAGTTTTAGTAACTGCCGACTCTGGTTGTCCGGGCAATTATAGCGGCAGGCACACCACCAAAGCAATGCAGGGCGTTCTCACAGACTTAATTCCAGGTTCTCCCGCTTCTGGCTGTAGGTGGCTTTACATAGTAAGCTGGTTGCAAACCCAGTATCGCTGCAAAAACTTCCACCTGTCGCAGTTCTCCGCTGTCCTTATCAACAATGGTCAGCTTTCCGCAAAGTCAATATAGAGCTTTATCACCCGCCTTATAAATTCCATGTGCATCACAGGCTTCCCCTGTTTGGTGAAATCACTGTAATGCCTGTAAAACTGCGCTATAAAGATAACTGTCAGGATGCGTGCACGGTACTGTTCCCATAGCATAGCTATGGTCACGCCCTACGTTCATCTGTTTCTCTACCTCCGCAGCATGGCTTTCAGTTGTTCAAAACGTTCATCCCTGACAGGAAGCTGCCCGCAGAACAGCCCTCCAGAGCATGGTCGCTCATACGGTCTATATCCGTATAGGTCAATTTATGCTCAATAAATTTGTAGCAGGTATTTTTTGATCGGTATTACGCGAACAGCCTGTTAATGTACTGATCTGTTTCTTACTCCCGTCGGCGTGCAGCCTGAATATTCGTCTTATTTGCTCATGAGTATTGTTTTATTAGCCATGCTTTAGTGGATTATGCGGGTATCCAACTTCAGCATTTAACTCGGCTAAAACAACCTCTCTAAGCTCTTTTGCAGGTGGTCAATTTTGAATGATAATGGGTGGCTGTTTGATGATAATGCTATGGTCACATTCTATGATAATCAGGTGCTCAGTTTAATGATATTTTCCAGTTTAATGATGGTAAATACTTTTATGAACAGTTAAAGGTGTGAATGCTGGATTACGAGAATAAATATCATCGTAAACAAAAGTTAGAAAGGACAAAATTGAAAAGTATATACCGTGGATAATATCGGCATTGTTATTGTTTACTAATCTTTATACGGGTATATATAAAGTGCCAACAAGAAAAAGGAATAGAGATATAAATATTGAAAACAAAATTATGTTAGTACTGATTCTATTATCAGCAATTATTGAAGATTTAAGGAGAGAACTTAATAAGTAGTTTTTTCACATAGTTTTGCTAATTGTGAATAACATATTTAATTTTGCGCTGTTCTATTATTACATTTGTATTAATGATAGTTTTAAGATCATATTGTTTATTTTATCCACTTGAGTTGCAATTTTAACTTCTAAAACTCAGTTAGATTTTACTTTGGATCTAACAAAATAGAGCTTTTTAAGTTTAAAAATAAATTGTAACCTTTGAATGTCAATGTATCAAGTGTCTACCAGTAGATTTAGTGCCTTTTACCTTCAAGATAGTTTTTTAATATTAATTAGAACAATCATTCTAATTTCAGTTACTTACAATACTTTCTGTATTTACAATTTATTATTTCAATTGTTATTAGGATTGTCATTTATACATTATTTCTATAAGTTTAATAATGAAATTTTCACTAGGTATTTATTCTTTTACTATTTACTATTCTTTTTCAATTTATTATAATAAAGTATAAGTAATAATAATGTACCATTATGATTATACAGGTACTGATATTTAATGAGTTATGAAAAGATTTGTGAAAATATTAATTCCACGGGAATTGAGTCAAAATAGCTTAAGAGAAAGATTGTTGGGTATAAATTCTCAATATGCTGAAAACGATAAATTCATTCAAAGAGCATCATCCTTTCTTAAGATGTTATACGTGAAGCAAATGACTATAGCAGATAGTTATGACGATGGGTATGTGCCGTTAATGGCTAATATAACGGCTAGGTTTTTAGGAAATAATGTTAAAAGGCAGCCTCATTATTATAAAACATACATTGACACATTAATTCAATGTAGTCTATTAGATGTAAAAAAATCATACCAAATCGGTACGAATAGCATTAAGGGTAAATCCAAAGAATATAAAGTGTTACTCTCTAATGAAAATGATAAGGTCATTGATCAACTGGAAAAGAAAATATTATTGAGCAATAATATAGTTCATAATATTGACCATCAAGCTAATATAGCTAAACTAAGTATTGATGAAGAAAAGTATGTGTTTATTAATTGCTTATTGAGTCCCAGTAAAAGAAAACAGGGTATAAATATCCTAGATCATATTAGTATAGGTACATATTTTGTAAAAGAAGATCAAAATGGTAGAGTTCATTCTATTATTACAAGATTACCAAAGGAGTTGAGGTGTGCTTTTACGATTGATGACATGCAAATCTATGAAGTAGATATAAAATCATGTCAGCCTTTTGTATTTCTTAGAACTATTCATCAAGAGTTGAATTATAGAAAAAAGAAAAGGAGGACTTTGGAAGAGTGGGGTGAGGTTCACCCTGACATAGGAATGTATCTATCTGATACTACATCAGGTAAGATTTATGAGAATATTCATCGAAGATTAAAGAAGCTAAAAAAAACTGAACCATGTGATCCTGATGAGTTAAAGGAAACAAAATTAAAAGTTCTAGCTAATGTGTTTTTCGCTGACATTCCTTCCAGTATTAGAGGCGTAACCCGCCACTTTAACGATCTTTACCCAACTGTGTTTGATATCCTATGTAACTTAAAACAAAAATATGGATATAAGTATATATCGAAAATACTACAACAAACTGAATCTGAGATAATGATAGAAGCAATCAACAGTTTGGATACAGCTATATCGCGAATTAGACTACACGATTGCATACTATGTACAAAAGATAACGTTGAAACCGTAAAAGGAGTGATTCTGTCAACTGCTTTCAATGCAATTAGAGTTATGCCAACAGTTTCTTCAGGTTTGTGGGGGTTAGAGTTTAGACAACTAATAGAGGAGTATACTTCGTGGGGTAAAGAAATGTCAGATTTGTTTGTTATGTTAGAGATTAACAAAGAAAATAGAGATAAGGTACGAAAGAGTGTGTTTAAAAAAACAGATCTTTTAGAAGAGCAAAAGGGAGGTGTGTATTATGCTAAATTAAATGAACTATTTGATCCAACTAAAGAAGAGGCTGTTGAACGTGAAAGAAATACGCTTTATTTCCCACATCATTGGAAAAAGGCTAACTACCAATCATTCAACAATTTCTATGAAAGAGAGATAAATAGCATATTTAATGGGAAGTTAAATGATACTGAAGGTTGGAACAAGGAGTACTTGATGTCAATTAAGCAAAGCTGGTTAGACTATTTTCATTATAAAAATTAGAGTAATAAGTCTAATCGATCAATCTCGTCATTTGAATATTTTTTGATATAATGTTGTGTTGTAGCGAGAGATGAATGTCCTAGAGCTTGTTGTATTAAAGTTACATTTACGTTGTTTTGGACCAGTATATTGGTATAAGTGTATCTAGCTGTATATGACGTGACCTTCTTTTTTATTCCGCATATTTTCGCTATTTGCTTTAAATCCTTATTAAAATGAATTAGTGCGTATCGGGTTTTGTAATACAGATCATAGTATTTATCTGCCTTTGTAGATTGCCCCAAGTATGGGAATATGTAATATTCCCCTTTATATTTATTTATTATTTCATCCATTTCAGGAGATATTTTTATGCTAAAATGCTTATCTGTTTTATTGCGGATGTAGTTTACCCTATCCCCAGAAATATTATCAATTGTTAGAAAACATAGATCGATGAAGTTTATTCCTCTTGCTCTTAACATAAACATAAATACATCGTATGATTGAGATAGATTAGGGTGATCTATTGAATTAAATGCTTTCAAGAGTGATACTTCATTTAAATCTAAGGGTTTAGGTGATGGATCACTTTTTAAATGTGATAATGAGTATGCATTCCTATTGAATTGGTTGCTGAATGGATAATACTTCGTTTCTACTATACCTCTTCGTATAGCTTCATTAAAAAGAGCTCTAAGTGTTCGCATGTGAGTGCTAATACCTGCATTTTTAAGACCGATACTAAATAAGAATGTTTCGAAACTTTGTAGCCAATTATAGTCTATTTGATTGAATGTTAGATCTCCTGTCTTGCTTTGTTTTAATAGCTTGCTTTTCAGATGTGAGTATTGCCTCATGTTGCCAATCCTATCTTTTATTTTGAGCTCTTTTATTTTTACATCTAAGAATTGAATTACATTATTACTGCTATAAGTATCTAATAACTTAGCTTTAAATTCAGCTATAGAAAAGGGTTTATTTGATAATTCTAGCTCATGTATGATTTTTTCTGCTTTTGATTGATAGCTATTAATAAGCCTATTCTTTTCCTGAAAGTTCTGTTCTGATTTTTTATACTTTCCAACTTGAGAGTCCCAGTTTTTTACTTTCGTACTTAAACCTAATGAAATTCTAAACTCCTTTTTCTTGTAGATTCTTAACATTATTGGGTGGTTCCCATTAGATAATGTTTTGCCTTTAAATAGGATGATTTTTGGTGTAGACATAGTGTCAAAATTTGTGAGTTATCAAATCGATTTCAATGTGTATTGAGTTGATTCTCTTCAAAATTTTAACACCGATAAGTGGCTTCAAATCCTTTCCAGGCGTGCCTCTTCAACCACTCGAGCACCTCTCCTTGTGGGCTGCAAATCTAATCAATTAGTTTCACTTGCCGAACAAAGTTTGCGCATTCTGTGTGGTAATTCGAGCAATTTCAGAAAGCTCTGTTTGCTTTATTGTGGCCAGCTTTTCAGCTATGAGTGATATATAACAGCTTTCGTTTCTTTCGCCTCTGTATGGAGTAGGGGCAAGGTATGGAGCATCCGTTTCTAAAACGATATGTTTCAGGTCAACGGATTTCAATGTTTCAGGTAGTTTGCTGTTCTTGAATGTTGCTACACCACCTATGCCAAGAAGAAATCCGATATCCGTTATCTGCATAGCTTCTTCAAGCGTACCGCCGAAGCAGTGGAATATGCCTTTGAGCTTTCCATTCTGTTTTGCCTTAACCATGTCAATCCCATCCTGCAAAGACTCCCTTGTGTGTATGACTATGGGTAGGTCGTATTGTAGTGCCCAATCTATTTGTAAAGAAAAAGCCTCTTTTTGTTCTTTGACAAAAGTGGTGTCCCAATAGTAGTCTAAGCCTATTTCACCTACAGCGTGAAACTTATGTTTGGCAAGTTGTTCTGCCACTATTGACAATTCATCTTTGTAATTCTCTTTTACATAACATGGATGAAGCCCCATCATGGGGAAGCAATGGTTTGGGTGTTTTTCAGCAAGTTGCATCATGCCTGCAATTGTGCTGCTGTCGCAATTGGGCATGTACATTTTGGTTACACCCGCATCTATTGCACGCTGTATCATTTCATCTTCATCTCGCAACAGTTGTTCGTCGTACAAGTGAGTATGTGTGTCTATATAGCTCATTATCGCTTTGGTAGTGGTTTTAAATCCCAGTTCTTCGATTTGCAATACTCCAACACCTTAGGTAAAGCATAGCTCATTCGGTCCCATGCTTTTTGACTGTCATGAAATACAACAATGCTACCCGGCTCTAAATTGTTTATAACGTTGTTCAGACATTCTTCAGGAGAAATGGTTGTGTCAAAATCCGCACTCAACACATCCCACATATATATCAGCCAAGGTGAAGGTGTATTTACCAATGCATTGATCTGTCCTCTTGTTATTTTACCGTATGGCGGCCTGAATATCTTGTTGTCTACATGCTTGGTACACTCCATAATATTGTCCAAGTAGGTTTGCTTACTTGTATGCCAACCTTTGAGGTGGTTTTGAGTATGATTGCCTACTGTGTGGCCTTCGGTCAATATTCTATCGTATATATCACTATAAGTGACGACGTTTTTACCAATACAGAAGAAAGTGGCTTTGGCATTGTGCTGTTTCAGTTCGTCAAGTACAAACGGTGTGGCTGTCGGGTGCGGTCCATCATCAAAGGTCAGATAAACCGCTGGTGTATCTTCTGCAGGCATTTTCCATATCAGCCTGTTATAAATGATGTTTCGTAATATCCAAGGTGTTTTTACCCTGTAAGCCATATGCAAAGCAACAAAATAAGATTGATAATCGCGGCTATATCCTGCCTAAGGTATTGCTCTGCAACCATCCTGTTCTGCCATCGGGTAGTATCACTTCCAACCATCCTGTTTTATTGTCGGTCACTTCCACCTTGGTGCCTTCAGGTATCAAGCTTTGAGATTTGCCTGTTTCGGGAGACAACATCAATGGAGCTTCGTGTTCGATTACCACGGCATACTTACTTGTAACTCTCTTGTTGGCGGATACAAAACCAAGAAACACAAAAAGGATACTCAAAATGAAAATACTCGCAATCGCTTGAATGGGTAGCTTTATTTTGATGCTTCTCAAGCGAGCAAGAATGAGATAAGCGATACCTGCAAGAAACAAAACAATGCTTAACAGTGCGTAGGTGTTTGTATGGCTACTGCTTGTTAGCCCATGCCACCAACGAACGAAAAATATTTTAGGTACAGGCTGTATACGGTTGTTTATTCTGTTTTGTGTAAGATATAGGTTGTCGGTAGCGAGATCGAAGTTTGGGTTTATCTTAAGTGCTTTCTCATAGTTCAATACAGCAAGCCCGATATTGTTGAGCTTATAGTGGGCATTGCCGATATTGTAGTACACATATTCATCCTGAGGATTAAGTGCTGCTATTTTGGTGTAATAATACACGGCACTGTCATACTGTTTTGCTTTATACATCTCATTCGCCGTATTCCACCATGCGGTATAGTCTTGCGAAGCATAAGAACCGCATGTGAGCATCAAAAACAATATGAATAGTAAGCCCTGTTTCATTACTTGAATGTTTCCTCCAATTTGCTGATTATTTCAACTGCATTGTCGTAAGTCTGCTGCATCTGATTGTTTCCTCCTGTAGGTGCATACAGTGCGGTTTCGCAGTCGTCCATTATCTGTCTTAACGTGTTTTGTATCGATTCGGGGATTTCTTTTCCACTAAGTGCATCCCAAACTATGTCTCGCGACATGGATGAAAGTGGTATGTTCAGCTTATCACTTAGATAAAGCCAAATAGCTTTTGATACTTCTTCGTAGAACGGAGTGCGTTGGTTTTGTTGTAATAGTTTTTGAGCTGATGATAAACGCTTAAGAGCGACTTTATTTGCTCTACGACGCTTCAACGATACCAAGTCTTTTGACATCTCGTCTTCTCTTCTCTTCCAAACCATAACGCCAATCAATGCCAAAAGTGGTATTGCATACATGGACCAATAACCAACTGTCAGTATCATTGGCTGTGACTTGAAGCTCAAGTTTTTTAGCGGAGAGGTATATATGTTATGAATATCTGTTAGGGTAGAGGCTTTCGCAACCTCATTGCTGTAATTTTTACCCGGTTTTACGTTTAGTTTTATCGGCTGTGTCTTTGCAGAATCATATCTTCCTGTAGTAGGGTTGAAGTATGAAAAGTTGATGGTAGGTATGGAATAATCTCCCGCCATTTTAGGAGCTATGGTATATGTGATGGTTTTGGTGCCACTGATGGTTGTGCTTCGACCTGTAATTGTATCCTGTACTATCGGGTCGTAGGTAATGAGTCCGTTTGGTAATTGTAATACAGGAGCTTCGATAAGTTTAATATTACCCGAACCGTTTATTTCCAGTTTGAGGTTTATTACATCATCTGTGGTCAATTCTGTTTTGTCTATGCTGGAAGTAATTTTAAAATTACCTACTGCACCACCGAAGCCTTCAGGTTGGCCCTCTTCAGGAAGTGGGCTTACTTGTATTTTTATCGGTTTGCTCTTCAGCTTTACTTTTATGTCACGGTATCCGCCACCTCCAAAAAAGTCGTCAAAAAAGGCATCGTCCATGAAGAAGCTGCCAAAAGGATCGGCGGCACGGTTTTGTTGCATTACTCTCGCCACACCTTCAGCCTCTGCAGGGTCAAGTTCCAACGATCCTGTTTGCTGAGGGAACAGTGCAGATTTCTTCAGTGTGAATACTTGGTAGCGCTGACCGTCTACTATCTCTTCCACAGGTTTTATTTGCCCTTTGGGCATTTCGAAGTCTTGAGTCCAAAAACCATTGAGAGATGGAAGTTTGGATATGTTTACATTCATCGGTATACGAGCATACAATTTGTAGGAGGCTGTTATTTGCTCTCCCACATATACTTTGCTCTTGTCAACCACGACCTTTATAAACAGGTCTTTATCGATATTAACTTCTTCAGGTTGCGCGTTTTGTTGCCTTTGCTGTTGTAAGGCTTGCCTTTGTCTTTGGCGTTGCCTCATAATGGCGTCAAATGGGTCGTCACCAAACGGGTCGCTCTGTTGTTGTTGTGGTTGACGTGTCGCTAAACTGCCGTCCACCACTTCTAGAGGTAAGCTGTTGGATTCGTATGTTTTTCCGTCGCTTGTTTTGGCATAGGCGGCAGGTATGGTGAGTTTCCCTTTCTTTTTAGGTTGTAAAACGTAGGTGAGTGTAATGCTTTTGCTTTGGTTCATTTTACCATTGACAAAAGACATTTGGCTGCTTTGACTTGTGTAGGGGCCACCAACGATGTGAAAGTTGTTGTTTATCTCGTTTGTGGGACCGAGTGTTTGCAGGTTGTCGGCATTCCTTATCACGTATTGCACCTGCACTTGGTCTTCTATACCTATCTTATTGGCAGTAGCTGCCGCTGAAAAAGAGACTTCTTGTGCATGTGTATTAACAATGCCTGTCAACAACAACAGGCATGCAAATAAGTACTGTAATGAATATGGTAAACGCGTCTTGTTTATCACAATAGCAAAATTAAAATATACAGCTTCCCTTGTATGTTGCAGGACGGTTAAAGCACTGTTAAAAATATCACAAATCACCTTTCTGAGGACGTATCACAATGGTTTCAACATCCGCTTTGGAAGATAGGTTGTACGATGCCCAAACAATATCCGCCACATCTTTCGCATCCATAATACGGTCGGGGTCGATGCCTGCACCTTCCCATGAGCGGCTATTGGTAGCTCCGGGACAAATAGAGGATACTTTAATGCCTTCGTCTTTCAACTCATATCGTAGGTTTTCTGAAAATCCCATCATGGCATATTTGGTTATACCATATGCTCCTCCATTCGGATAAGCTTTCAGTCCAGCTACAGAGGACATGTTGAATATATGTCCTGAGCCTTGTTCTTTCATCTTTGGGAGCAAGGCACGTGTCAGGTGGTAGGCACTGTACATGTTTATCTCCATCAGTTTTTCCAACTGCCCCTCCGGCTCTGTTGCCAATAGTCCCGGATAAAACAATCCTGCATTGTTTACCAATACATCGATGGTCTTGAACCTATGCAATACATGTTGAGCAAAAGCCTTTACCTCTTCTTTTTTTGATAGATCGGCTTTGTATGTGATGATGTTCTCATCGGCATAGTATCGCTCCCATTCATCTTGAACGGCATTCAAATCTTTTTGAGTTCTGGCGCATATAGCTACAGAGTACCCTTCGGATAGGAACCTTTCGGCAATAGCTTTGCCTATTCCTTGAGTACCGCCTGTAATTACCGCGTTTGGCATATTGGTATTATTTGTGGTTATTGCATGAATATAGCACAATGATACAAGGAAACCATAATACGGTACTTAATTGGAGTTCAGGTAAAGATGCTGCATTGGCATATTACCTTTTACAGCAAGATGAACAGTATAATGTAACACAGCTTTTAACAACGGTAAACAATGAGCAGGATAGGGTGGTGATGCACGGTGTGAGAGAAGAATTGTTGGATCTGCAAGCAGAACGCATTGGTGTCAAGCTAAATAAAATAAAGCTGCCTACATCACCCAATCACGATGTCTATAATAATGCTATGACCAATGCTTTGAATGGTCTGAAAGAAGCCGGTGTTTCACATGCTGCATTCGGCGACATCTTTCTGGATGATTTAAAGAAGTACCGTGAGAAGCAATTGGCATCTGTAGGTTTTCAATCTGTATTCCCTCTATGGAAGAAAAGCACAGTTGATTTGGTACATATGGTCGAACAAGTAGGCATTGAGGCTATGATAGTATGCGTAAGTGAACAGAAGTTAGGGAAAGAGTTTTTAGGTAGAAAAGTAGATACTAGTTTGCTGAATGATCTACCTAAAGGAGTAGACCCATGTGGAGAACATGGAGAGTTTCACACCTTTGTTTATAATGCACCGTATTTTTCATCGCCGATTCCTATACAGCTTGGTGAGTCAGTGCATCGCAGCTATAAAAACGAAGCTGGAGATTGGGATGCAGGCTTTTGGTTCCTTGATGTTTTATTGGATTGATTTACTTCTTGACGAATCTGTCGTCTGTCAATGCGTGTAGAAAGGATTCCAGGTCTTGTTTTTCCTGTTCAGTAAGGTTGAGAGGTTCTCTTAGTAGACTGTCCCTAGTGATGGCATCAGGTACAAGTGTGTGCGGTTGGTCGTAATAGTCTATCACCTCCCTTAATGTCTTCATACTGCCATCATGCATGTATGGAGCAGTTACAGCGACATTCCGTAGTCCCGGTACTTTGAAGAGGCCTATGTCTTTCGGGTCTTTTGTAGCATTATATCTGCCCGAGTCGTTGTATTCCTTACCATTGAACAATCCGATACTTCTGAACTCATCACCTGTGAAATCGGGAGTGAAATGACATTCAAGGCATTTCCCTTTAGTGCGGAATACACTCCTGCCTCTTAATTGTTGCTCGGACATTCCATTCGGCTCATCATTTATCCATCTGTCATTTGGAGTGTCAGAAGTTTCCAATGTTGCTTCAAATGCTGCAATAACATCACCCAAATTGTCTTTGTTCGGTACTGTGCCATATACTTGCTTGAAGAGCTCTTTATATTTGCTGTTGTTCAACCGTGTAATGGCCTCCTCAATAGATAGGTTCATTTCCACTGGATTTTCTATCGGCCCTAATGCTTGCTCGGCCAAGGTGGCTGCTCGTCCATCCCAAAACAGCGTCTCTCTTGATAGGACATTCATGGCAGAGGGAGTGTTTCTATTGCCTAAACGACCATGTACGCCTACGCTGAAGGCAGAAGTGTCTGCAAAGGCGTATTCCGGCTTATGACAGGAAGCGCAACTGATACTTAGATCTTCTGAAAGTATTGGATCAAAAAATAGCATTTCTCCAAGCTGCTCTATGGTCAGCTTGTCAGACTCTTTATCCGGTGCTGAAAAAGAAACAAACACCGCTATGAAGCATACAATAACTACAATGTAGAGCACTCTCACGGCGCAAAAATACAGATTATCACATACTTCTTTCAGCATAAATATTCATTTAATACCTTTGCCGCGTTAATTCATGTTCTTACTTATATAAAACAGACTTGTAATATGGAATTCCGTATTGAGAAAGATACAATGGGCGAGGTACAGGTGCCTAAAGATGCATACTATGGTGCGCAAACTCAACGCTCTATTGAGAACTTCAAAATAGCACAGGATATAAATAAGATGCCTAAAGAGATTATTAAGGCATTTGCATACTTGAAAAAAGCGGCAGCATTGACCAATACAGATTGTGGTGTGTTGCCTGCTGAAAAGTCAGAATTGATAGGCAAGGTTTGTGATGAGATATTGGAAGGCAAACTGGACGATCAGTTTCCGCTGGTAGTTTGGCAAACAGGTTCAGGTACACAGTCTAACATGAACAGTAATGAGGTGATAGCTTATCGTGCGCATGTACTGAATGGCGGACAGCTTACAGATAAGGAGAAGTTCATTCACCCAAATGATGATGTGAACAAATCTCAGTCGTCTAATGATACTTTCCCTACTGCTATGCATATAGCAGCATATAAAATACTAGTAGAG
>JACJXR010000004.1 GCA_020636505.1 Chitinophagales bacterium
GTTGGTCACTTGTTTGGTTTGTCTGTCACGCGTTACCATGTAAAGGTTGTTATCAACAGTATAAGCGACATTCTGATATTTATCTACAGTTATATTGGCAGCATTCTCATGTACACTCACCCATTTTGACCATACCATACCATCGCCTGATATAATACCTTGTTTCAGGTCCTTACCATCTTTTATCCAAACCAATCCTTTATCTATCCAGTGCAAGGAAGGCAGCGAGGTATAGGCTTTCTCCCTATCAATCGATTTATTGAGGTCTGACAAAGTAAGTATAGTGTCTACCCTTCCGCTTGGATAAGAAATGGAAACCCAATATTGTTCTTTATCGGCTTTGAGGATGTGGTACAGTTTGTTCGTACCCGGCTCCCAACTTGCACCGCTTAAACCTTTTGGTGCCAGAGTTGTATATATACCGTTGGTAGCCTCGTCCATGGTATATTGTTTGTTTTGTGCAAAAAGTGCGTTTACAAACAATACCGTTGCTGCTGTCAGAAATAACTGCTTTTTAAATATCATGAATAAACATTATTGGTTATTATTGGTTAAAAATATACAGTTAAATAGAATAAACACTAACCCCAAAAGGGTTATCTCTCATAAAAAGACAATTAACGTTCACAGACACCATATGCAAAGGGCCATATCGCTACTCATTCTTTTATTGGGATTACACATGACTGCTATCGGTAACCCTTTCAATTCGGAAGATTGGTGGAATAGACTTGTGTGTGAAGAAAGCCCTGCATATAGCTCAATTGGCGATATAGACACATCCATTGTTGTAGTAAGCAACCGAGCTATAAATAGAGGTGAATTACGATTCATGAGCGAACATAGAAACGAAGATTCTCTGTACTACTTCTTTGTTTATGCATATAAAGGGAAATGGCACGTATTGAGCGTAACCGACCTTACAAATGCTATCAGTCATATTCCCAATAAAACAAAAGACTGGGTAATATATACCGAGGGGATGGGTAAAATATTCACCTCCAACCTTGATAGAGGCATGATGATGGCATCACAATATGATGTCAATGTTATACTATTGGACTACCCAAGTATCACAACAACAAAGAAGATGATCGGCAATTACTTTTTCGCCATCAAAAACGCTAAACGTACCTACAAGTACTTTACTCCCGTTTTAACCGTAATAGCGCATCAAAAAAGCATGGGCAATATCTGCGGAAAGCTGAGCCTATTCTGTCACAGCATGGGCAACCATCTTATTCGTCAAATTGCACGAAAGGACTCACTTAAGTCCATCAACGATAAAACATGGGTAGACAATTTGATATTGAATGCAGCATGTGTACCTGAAAGGAATCACCAAAAGTGGCTGTCAAAAATCAAATTTGCTAAGAACATTTACATCAACTACAATGCCGACGACTATGTATTGGCAGGTGCTGAAGTTATCGGATTTGCGCATCAGTTGGGAAGGAGGCCGCAATATCCTGTTTATACCCCTGCCCAATATGTCAACTTCAGTAAACTCGTCGGACAAAATCATAGTTACTTCTTGACAATCAGAGACAGGAAGCCGGTAAATCCACAAGCAAAAGAGTATTATCAAATAATATTACACGGGAACACTATTGACAGAACGAATTATCCTCAGTCTTCCTATCACAACATGGGAGTGGAGATACGTCCTTAAAGGGTGTTGACAACTACTTTGAGCTTCACCAACTTTTCCATCAAGCCATCCAGCAAGTCCAAATGCAACATATTTGCACCATCCGACTTGGCTTTTGAGGGCTCAGGGTGTGTTTCTATGAATAATCCATCAGCGCCAACGGCTATTCCTGCGCGAGCTATGGTTTCTATCATTTCAGGATTACCGCCTGTAACACCTGATGACTGGTTGGGTTGCTGCAATGAGTGTGTACAGTCTAAAACAACCGGAACATTAAAACCCTGCATCGTAGGTATTCCACGAAAATCGACAAGCAGATCTTGATAACCGAAGGTAGTTCCTCGCTCTGTGAGCATTATGTTGTCATTACCACTTTCTTTAATCTTTGTAACTGCAAACTGCATAGCATCCGGACTCAAAAACTGCCCTTTCTTCACATTCACAACCTTGCCTGTTTTTGCAGCAGCCACCAAAATATCCGTTTGCCTACAAAGAAATGCGGGTATCTGTAGTACATCCACATATTCGGCAGCTAGAGCCGCCTCACTTGCATCGTGTATATCCGTCACCACAGGGACATTGAACGTCTCTCTTACTTTTGCCAATATCTTTAATCCTTCCTCATCTCCTATACCGGTAAAGCTGTCCAACCTAGTACGGTTTGCCTTACGGTACGACGCCTTAAACACCAATGGAATACCATGCTTATCACAAATGGCCACAACACGCTCGGCAATGGTCATTACCATTTCTTCACTTTCCACAACGCAAGGACCTGCAAGGAGAAAGAAATTGTCTTTATTGTAATTGTCTCCGAATAAAGTCGGTAAGAAACTATCGTTCATTTTGTAAAAATAATCTTTCTGTGGCTTAACATTCCGGAAGACTCAAAGGAATATGTGTTTCTTCACCGCCTTTCACATGTACAGCAAGACCGCCCTCAGCGGTTTCTTTGTATTTAAGGTTCATATCCTGAGCAGTATCCCACATGCTTTTTATCACGTGATCGAGTGATACGCGGGCATTGTCCGGATTGCTTTGCAATGCCAACTGCGAGGCTGTGATGGCTTTGATAGCCCCCATGGTATTACGTTCAATACATGGCACTTGTACCAACCCACCAACCGGGTCGCAAGTAAGACCAAGATGATGCTCCATGGCTATTTCCGATGCCATCAGTGCTTGCCTGATACTACCACCAAGCCCTTCGGTCAGTGCTGCAGCAGCCATAGAAGATGATACACCTATTTCTGCTTGGCATCCGCCCATTGCAGCAGATATTGTGGCTCCTTTTTTGAATATGCTTCCGATCTCGGCAGCTGTAAGCAAAAAGTTGATGATCTTTTCGTCATCATTGCCATCGCAAAAGATGATATTGTATAGGAGTACCGCAGGTATTACACCTGCAGCACCGTTCGTGGGTGCAGTAACCACTCTGCCGAATGAAGCATTCTCTTCATTTACAGCCAAAGCAAAACAACTCACCCAGTCCAGTGTGTACTTGAAACTTTCACCACCTTGCTTGATGGCATCTATCCACTCATCATAGTTTGAGTAGGGTCTTCCTTGCAGGAGTCTTTTATTAAGGTTTGCAGCTCTGCGCTTCACCTGCAAACCGCCCGGCAACTCTCCGGTAACATGACAGCCACGGTAAATGCAATCGCGCATAACGTGCCATATCTTCAATAGACCTTCCTTTGTAGCCTCTTCAGTACGCCATTCTCCTTCATTTTCCAACACAATATCCGCAATGCTCAAGCCAGACTTCCGACCCCAGTGTAACAAATCATCGGCATCATCAACAGGAAAAGCCAAGTCAACTTCGCCTCGAGCTATATTATCTTCAGCCTCTTTAACAACAAACCCTCCCCCAATTGAATAAAATGTTTCTGCAATTTCTTCACCGTCACCAAAAGAGCATAAAAACGTAACCGCATTAGGGTGAAAAGGTAAACTCTCAGTATATAGAAACTCCAAATCAGCCTTATAATCAAACGACACATTCAACTCACCGGCAAGATTCAGTGTTTTGGAATCTTTTATCTCCTTTATCCTACTGTCTATTTCATTGACATCATAAGTCACCGGGTCTTCTCCGCAAAGCCCTAAAAGCATGGCTACATCAGTTCCATGTCCTTTACCGGTCTTAGCAAGTGAGCCATATAACAATACACGTACTGCTGTTACGTCATGAATTCCCTTTGCCTTAACCGTATCAAGAAAACGTAGCGCCGCCCTCCACGGACCCAATGTGTGTGAACTGCTTGGTCCTATACCTATCTTAAAGATGTCAAATGCCGATATACTTTCTTTAATCACGCGACGGAGACTTTTTATACATAAAAATCAGGGTGATACCCTGATTTTTATGTTGTCTGCAGCAAAATTATGTTTCAATACAGTACCGGCAAAATTATATTATGGTAACAGTACCGTATCTATCACATGTATCACCCCATTCTTTTGATAAACATCTTTGATGGTGACCTTTGCCTTATTGCCGTTGCCATCCATAACCCATAGGTCGTTCCCGTCCATCATGAATGTTAATTTGCCTCCTTGCACGGTTTTCATTGTGGCTTTTCCTTTACCCTGTTTGATCTCTTTCATCAGGGATTTTGAGTCGAAATTACCCGCAACCACGTGATAAGTAAGTACGGATGTCAATTGGCTTTTGTTTTCAGGCTTCAACAAGGTGCCGACAGTTCCTTCAGACAATTTGTCAAAGGCCGCATTCTTGGGAGCAAATACGGTGAAAGGACCATCCCCTTGCAAGGTTTCCACGAGCCCAGCCGCTTTAACAGCAGCCACCAATGTGGTATGTTCTTTTGAATTGATGGCATTCTCAACAATGTTTTTGGATGGGTACATTGCTGCACCACCTACCATGACTGTTTTTTCACCACCGCCTTTGGCATACACCTCAGGTTGATTGAAAAATACGGTCAGTGCGATAATCGGAAGAATCATTAAACGTTTCATAGAATTTGTCTTTGTTTTCATGCATATACGATAGACCGGCTAATTCGGATTTCTAAAAGACAAAAAAGGTCCTGCAGTACTGCAGGACCTTTTTAAACAATGTGGTATCTATTACTTCACTTCAATGCTGAACGGCATCAACATCATGCTTTGTCCGTTCATACTCTTCAGCATTTTCACTTGCTTTATCAACTTATACTCTTCACTCATTCCGGCTTTCAAACCCTCTTGTATGGCGGCAGCCATTCCCGGAGAGTTTTTCATATTCTTGAGTATGGTCTGCAACCTGTCAACAGGCTCAGGATATGTGACAACCGCATAATCTTCAAGCCCTGATAATGTTGCAGCACTGTTGATGGCACGGTCAAGGTCACCGATAGCATCTACCAATCCATTACTTACAGCATCGGTTCCTGTCCACACTCTACCCTGTGCTATCTCATCCACCTCACCAACTGTCATGCTACGGCCTTTTGCCACGCGGCTTTTAAATGTATTGTATACCCAATCAACTGAACGTTGAACCTTTTGTTGCTCTTCTGCTGTTAAAGGGCGTAATCCTGATGGGAAATCGGCATAAGGAGCATTCTTCACTTCATCGAATGTAATGCCAAGCCTATTGTTCATCAGCTTCTCAACATTCATCAATATCGTGAATACACCTATGCTACCCGTGATGGTATTGGGCATAGCGAAAATGCTGTCCGCTCCACTTGAAATATAATAGCCACCTGAAGCAGCCACATCACCCATTGAGACAACAAGGCTTTTTTCTTTCTTAAGCAGTTCAAGCTCTCTATATATCACTTCTGATGCCAATGCGCTACCACCTGGAGAATTGACACGCAATACGACCGCTTTTATGTTATCATCTTTTCTGATCTCACGAATTGTTTTGGCCATCGTTTTGGATGCCACTTGGTAATCATCATTACTCTCACCATCCACTATCGCTCCTTCTGCATACAACACGGCTATCTTATCACCTGTTTTGCTATAATGACGTTTTACATTGTCTACATACTCGGATATTTGCACCAACTTGATGTCTTCGTCAGATGTCTTACCTGTTTTTTCTCTTATCAGGTCTTCAACCTCGTCGGCATACTTCAAACCATCTACCAAACCATACTTTTTAGCATCTTCCGGAAACTCTATCGAACCTTCGGCGGCAATCTTCGCAACACCTGATGCATCGGTATTCATTTTTTGAGCAACTGCAGTAGTGAACTCTTTCCAAAAATCGCTTTGAAACTCAGCTATCTGCTGTTTGTTCTCCTCACTCATTTGCTTCAAACGAAATGGCTCCGTTGCACTTTTGAATTTACCTGCATAGAATATTTCAGGCTCTATCTCCAATTTATCAAGTGTTCCTTTGAAGAAAGCCAATACCGTTGCAAAGCCTTTCAACTCTATTCCTCCGACAGGATTGAGGTATATGCTATCAGCGGCAGTAGCCACGTAATATGCGTTTTGTGTTATTATTTCACCATAAGCATATACAAACTTACCGCTTTGCTTAAACCCTGCTACTGCCTGTCTAAGCTGCTGCAATGTAGCCCAGCCGTTTGGCGAAGGGTTCAATCTCAACACCATGCCTTCCACCTTATCGTCGGTTTCAGCGTATTCTATCGCTCTGACAATATCATACAGACCCGGAGAATAAGCTCCCTCATTAGTCAAAAACGCGAATGGGTTTTCTTCTCCAACCTCATGTATTTGGCTCTGCAAGTCGATATACAATACACTGCCTGAGGTAACCGCAGTAGGCGCTTTGGCTTCTGTGGCACTAGAAACCGCACTTACTATCATTCCTATTATGACACCGAATACTATCACACCTGCCACTATCATTGCCAGTAGCGATGCAAAGAACATTTTGAAAAACTGTTTCATGTCTGTTATTTAAACCTGTGCAAATATACAAGGACTATGCTTATCACAATGTTATACATCTTATTTCATTAGGGTGATAAATATGGTTAATTTGCCATGGCAAAGAAAATTGAGCTCGACCATGTATAAAAATGGGCATATTACTCCAATAATATATCTCGCCATCATCATGTTGGTGATGCCTGTGAGTTTATCGGCACAAAAGCTCTCGCGCGAAGCCGAAAAGGTAAAATTCGCTTATGACGAGTTGATGAAAACGCCACTTGCTCCAGTAATGCAGATACGTTATTTACAGGCATTTCCCGACAATGCAGATGATTTCATAAATGTGTTCAACCCACATACGCACGACCAACTCCAAGAAGTAGCCGTCGACTATGTAAAGAGATTCCGGGAGTTGGGGTATGACTTTGAAGACTCAGTTTTACCTAAAAGTATTGCCATTGGTAAACAGTTGACAACATGGAGCCCCGGTGCGGTAGACGAGTTGCAAAAAACCATCTACTTTGTCACAGACAAGCACCGACAAAAGTTTTTGGACATAGTGAAAGAGATGAAAAATGAAGAGATACAATCTATGGCAAGGTTTCTATACTCGGGTAAAAAAGGAGAAAACAAAAACTATTATGTGTTGATCGAAATAATTGAGCGAGCAGGAGAAAAACGAATAGCCAAACAATTTTATAAGGTCGCCAAAGAAGAATCTGAAAAAGTATTGGAAGAACATGAATAACCCAATTTATGATACAATCGGTATCAATTACAACACCACCAGAAAAGCAGACCCTGTAATAGCAGACATACTATATAACCTACTGCAACCCAAAAACAATGGGAAGTACTTAGACATAGGTTGTGGTACAGGAAACTATCTGAAAGCATTAAGCGATAAAGGGCTCGATATTATTGGTGTAGACCCGTCAGATACAATGCTGAAAGAGGCTAAGGAAAAGAACCCAAACACAACATTAATCCAAGGTAAGGCAGAAAATCTACCATTTGACGATGCGAATTTCGATGGAGGCATGGGCATTTTTACCCTGCACCATTGGAATGATATCCAACAAGGCATCAATGAAATATATAGAGTATTGAAGCCCGGTGGACAGTTTGTGTTTTTCAGCTTCACAGCGAAGCAGATGTATGGATACTGGCTACATCATTATTTCCCTGAAATGATACGAATATCAGGAGAAGCAATCCCTTCTGAAGAAGAGATGTTCACCATATTCAACAATGCCGGTTTTTCCAATATCGCCACAGAGAATTACTTCATCCACAAAGGATTGACCGACCTATTCCTCTATGCCAACAAACATACACCCGAGGCATATCTAGACCCTGAGGTGCGGAAAGGCGCATCCAGCTTTCGCATTTACTGTATAGAAGAAGAGGTGGAGCAAGGACTGATAGATTTGGAAAAAGATATAGAGACAGGTGAAATCGACGAGGTGATGAAAAAATACGGAAACGATATGGGTGACTACATATTCTATATTGTAGAGAAATAATAGTCGCCTAACACAGTGTATCTTTGCCTGATGAATATTGCTTACCTACTCTTAGGCTCAAACGAAGGCGATCGTGTACAAAATCTTGAAGACGCAATTATGTTGACAGCACGATTCGCAGATATCAAGCAGAAATCGCCTATTTACGTAACCGCGCCATGGGGGTTACCTGACCAACCTGATTTCTTAAACCAAGCAATAGAAATAGCAACAGATTTGACCCCTATGGAACTATTGACACATACGAGTGGTGTGGAAACCGAGCTTGGAAGACAGAGGACTATAAAGTGGGGGCAAAGAACTCTTGACATTGATATCTTATTCTACAACGACTTAGTGCTTGATAATAAACAACTTACAATTCCACATCCTGCAATTCAAGATAGAAGGTTCGCCCTTATGCCGTTAAATGACATTGCAGCCTCACTCTCCCACCCCATATTCAAGAAAAATATTGCAGAACTGCTTGAAACCTGCCTAGACACACTTGAGGTAAAGCCATATATCTCCGATAAGCAGGCCGAATAGCCTGATAATTGCTTTGTTAAATATCGGCTCCGCATTTTATCAAAACATTGCAATTTAATTGCATTTTTATTAAATTGATAGTCGTAAATTCGCGCACCTTGATAAGCGAGCCCTCTAATCTTATTATTAAGTATCACAATATAATGGCATCGCCCATGATATGATTTTTACTTAGCGTAAAAAATGACATATGACAGCCGGTAGTGTTGCAAAAACGCCGAAGACCAAGCAGAAACTTGTAGAAGCTCTACAAAAACATTTTGGCTTTGAGCAATTTAAAGGTGAGCAGGAGAAGATCATCTCAAGTATTCTTTCCGGGAAAGATACATTTGTAATAATGCCTACGGGCGGAGGTAAATCATTGTGCTACCAACTACCTGCTGTTATGAGCGAGGGCGTTGCAATTGTAGTATCTCCACTTATCGCCTTAATGAAAAATCAGGTTGATCTCATTCGTGGGTATAGCAGCAATGACAATATAGCTCACTTCCTGAACTCCACACTCAGTAAGACTCAGCAAAAGAAAGTTAAGTCTGACCTTGCAGAAGGACATACCAAGCTATTGTATGTAGCTCCTGAAACACTTACCAAACAGGAGAATATCAACTTCTTTTCGGAAATGAATATTTCCTTCATTGCCGTTGATGAAGCACACTGTATATCTGAGTGGGGTCATGATTTCAGACCTGAGTATCGCAAGCTACGCGATATGATAGACCAGATAAATGCAGACCTACCAATAATAGCTCTGACAGCTACTGCTACGCCTAAGGTTCAGGACGACATACTTAAGAATTTGGCACTGAGAAAACCCAATGTATTTGTAGCCTCATTCAACCGTCCGAACCTGTATTACGAGGTAACCGCAAAGGGGAATAAGAACCAAGTACTGAAGAACATAGTAAAGTTCATACATCAGAACAAAGGCAAGAGCGGCATCATATATACCCTCAACCGTAAAACAACGGAAGAGCTAGCCAACACACTTCAAGCAAACAATATATCAGCAGTGGCATATCATGCCGGTTTGGAAGCGAATATCAGAGCCAAGCGTCAAGACCAGTTCTTGATGGAAGAGGTGGATGTAATAGTCGCTACTATTGCCTTTGGTATGGGTATCGACAAACCTGATGTGCGATTTGTAATGCATTACAACATTCCAAAATCGTTAGAGAACTATTATCAGGAAACAGGGCGTGCGGGGCGTGATGGACTTGAAGGCAAATGTATCTTGTACTATTCTCACAAAGATGTTCAGAAGCTGGAGCACTTGATGCGTGACAAGCCTTTGAGCGAACGCGAAATGGGTGCTCAGTTGATAACAGAAACTGTAGCATATGCCGAAAGCAGCGTATGTCGCAGAAAACTACTGCTACACTACTTTGGTGAGGAATTCAAAGAAGACAATTGCGGACAATGTGACAACTGTTTGAACCCTAAAGAGAAGTTGGAAGTAAAAGACAGCTCTAAAATCGTACTGGACACCGTGCGAGAGTTGGACGAGCGCTTCAATATCAACTATGTGGTGAATGTAATACAGGGTACCGATGACCCTCAAATAAGAACTTTCAGACACGACAAGCTAAAATCCTTCGGTTCGGGACAGATCATGAAGATGGAACACAACTTCTGGTACTCACTAATCCGCCAAATGATGCTTGAAGGTCTTTTAAGAAAAGATATAGAAGAGTACGGTTTGTTGAAAATAACCGACAAGGGTAAAAAGTTCCTCAAAAAGCCATTCTCGATAATGGTGTCGCTCAATCATGAGTACAAAGAGTCTGAGAGTGATGATGACAATACCCAAACCAACACAGCCGGAACTACCGACCCCCAGCTTTTCGAAATGCTGAAGGAGCTTCGTAAAGAAGTAGCGCTTGAAAAAAAGGTACCTCCATTCGTTGTTTTCCTGGAGAACTCTTTGGTGGATATGGCCACCAACTACCCCACAACTCTAGAAGAATTGGAGAACATACAGGGTGTAAGTAAAGGCAAGGCTATTAGATACGGTAAAAAGTTCGTAAAGCTCATAGAACAATATGTTGAAGATAATGATATAGAAAAACCGGACGACTTTGTGATGAAAAGTGTTGTAAACAAGAGCGGCATGAAGGTTTTCATCATCCAAAACATAGACAAGAAAATACCGCTTGAAACAATAGCTAAGAACAAAGGGCTTTCCCTTGAAGACTTGTTGACGGAAATGGAAAGTATCGTTGCCAGTGGTACTAGACTAAACTTGGACTACATTCTCGACCAAGAACTGGACGAAGATGAGCAAGAGGATATATTCGAATTCTTCAGAGAAAGCACTGACGAAAACCTTGAAGAAGCATACGAAGAGTTCAGCGACAGTAACATTACCATAGAACAGTTGCAAATGATGCGTATCAAGTTCATGAGCGAGTTTGCCAATTAAACTGTTTAAGGCATATTTTTATCCAACGGCTACAACAAACCTGTAGCCGTTTTGTTATGTCTACTCTTATGTAACAGTTGTAACCGACAGTTTAAGTCCATAGCCTTAAATTGTAATGAAAACTGATAATAATCATATATTCAGTAACTTATAAACAAAAAGAGTATAGTAAATTGCATAGTGGCGCAGGCGTACAATATGATTTTCTATAATTCGTTATCTAAATGGGTATTAACATGAAAAAGCAGTTGACACTTTCGGGATTGGTTCTCTCTCTGTTTTTTACAGCGACAATAATCTCTTGTAAAAAAGACCCCACCACCGGTGGCGGTACAGGCCCAACCGATTGGATAGATACCGTTCAGCCAGCGCAGATGAATACCTATGATTTAACTACACTAAAACCTTACTTTTTTGCTGACCCTGTTATACCTGCAGACAACGAATTAACTGAAGAGCGCATTGCTTTGGGTAAAAAACTCTTCTTTGATACACGCCTGTCGAACGATGGCTCCAACTGTGCCAAATGTCACAAGCCTGAATATGGTTTTTCGATGGAGGGAGTATCTCAACCGCCTCCTGATAATGGGTTGACATCACTACCACTCATCAACCTGGCATGGTATGAAAACTTTATGTGGAATGGACGTATTCGTGGTACGGTTGAAGATGTGATGTTTATGGAAGTGACCAAGCGATTCCAAACCGATTTGAACAAGATAAACGGCATCGACGAGTACCGAATCATGTTCAAGAGATACTACAATGTCAGTAATATTACTGCCAATGATCTTGCAAAAGCATTGGCACAATTTATGCGTATACTAGTGTCCAAAGACACCAAAGATGAGGCAGCACTGAAAGGACAAAGGATGTTGACTGCTCTAGAAATAGCTGGGAGAGATATTTTCTTCTCAGAGAAAGGTGACTGCTTCCACTGCCATGCGAAAGTTATAGGTACAGACAACCTTCTACACAACACCGGCCTCGACAGTGGCGGATATGCCAAAGAAATTGATAAAGGATATTATAACGTCACCAAAAAAGACGAAGATCTTGGTAAGTTTCGCACAGCAAACCTTAGAAATGTAGCACTTCGCACACACTTTATGCACGATGGAAGATTTACATCTTTAGAAGAAGTGGTGGATTTCTACGACCATGGTTTCAAAAGGGTTCCCAACATTGACCCTGTAATGCTGAAACCAGGTAAAGAAGACGGCCTTAACTTAACCGATCTTGAGAAAAAGCAACTAGTGGCTTATCTTAAAACGTTCACCGACTCAGTAATGATAACCAATCCTGCGTTTAAGGAATAAAACATCATTGATACAGAGGGTTATTTACAAGCTCTATATCTGTCAGTGTTTTTAGGAAGGCAATAAGATTTGCCTTTTCTTCTTCTGTTAGTTTAAGCCCTTCTTTTTCGATTTGTGTGGACAAGGTTGGTGACTGCATCACTCCCTCTGAATAGTGGTTGACAACATCCAATAATGTAACAAAACGCCCATCATGCATGTAAGGATGAGTAAGCTCTATGTTTCTCAATGTAGGCACTTTGAACTTTCCGATATCATCGACGTTGCGTGTAATGCGAAACCTTCCCGAGTCTACAAACACATTATCCAAACCATTGTTTTGAAATGAATAGTTGGTTGTCAACGGCTCTGAATGGCATGTAGAGCAATCCCTTCTGAAAATGACTAGGCCCTTCATTTCTGCATCGCTGAAACCTCCTGTACCTGTTATATACTTGTCGTATTTTGAATTGGCAGACACTATGTTTCCCATGTACTGAGCAAAAGCCCAGAATATTTGCTGCACGTCAATACTGTCTTTATGAAATGCATTTTTAAAAAGGTCTCGATAAACACTGTTCTCTTGGAGTTTACGTAAAATACCGGCGGGCGTTTCAGCCATCTCCAAAGGATGTTGGATGGCTCCCAATGGGCTTACCTCAAGATGATTGACCCCTCCATCCCACATAAAACTAGTATTCCAAGCCAAGTTGACTATCGGTGGTGCGTTTCGCGAAGCCATCCCACCATTTACTCCTTTACTGAACCTGATACCCGCATCTGCAAAAGCATCTTGTTGTTTATGGCAACTTGCACACGATATGGTACCGTTTATGGATAACAAAGGATCGTGAAAGAGCTTTTTGCCCAGTTCAAAACCCTCTTTCGTGAATACATTATCCCCAAATTCATAATGAGCCGCAGGAAAATGAGCAGGGCGCTCAGGATTGAAGTATACAGGTTCAGGCAACGGAGCACTTGTACGTTCTTGCTTACAAGCACCCATAAAAAACAACAGGGCTAAAACACCGATATATGTAAGAGCCCTGTTGTTCATATAAATATTATTTTTCTATTGGTAGGATAACCCTAAGAATGAAATGTTACTGTAAAAGTCGGTTGCCATTGTTTTAGCGATAGGACCTGGCATATGCACAGTGCTTCTGACACTCAAGCCATCAACAGAGTGCCATAGTCTCGCAGGGTTCACACGCAATGTTACAGCCGCATCTTTCGTATTGGTAATAGCCATTGTCTTACCGTCAAAATTTGTATTCTTAATGGTTACAATATTATCAGATCCCGTAAAGCCACCTAGGTGAAATGCGAATACACCCGTCGTAGAATTTGGAGAATTTCCTTCAGCTTTAAGCATAATAAAACCACTGTTCCAATCCCAAAACATACCGTTACCCAAAGTCAAATCACCGTTATATACACCCGATACATTCATAGCACTATCTATACCCATTGTATATTGCATTTCCACATAGTCACCACCAGGTACATTATTTATCTTAATATTCGCTTTTTCCGGACAAGTGTTACAAACCAAATGATAACTGTTCGGCTCTGACCACCAATTACCTTTACTGTCCTTGAATTTGATGTTCGATACATAGAATTTAAATGTAGTGAAGGTCATTGTATCACCCGTCATAGGGTGCACATACTGCGTACCGATAGTCCACGGCAATAAGTTGTGGCCAAACACATAATCAAAATTCACATTGACATTACCAACCACATTTGTAGGCGGATATATCGACTGTTTTTCTTTTTTGCACGAGTATAGCGATGTTACTGCCAACATAAGTGCAACCGATGTAATAACTCTGAGGTTCATAATCATAAAGTTTTAACCAAACACTAAATTACTCAATTATAGCTCAAGATATTGTAACAAATGTAACTTTTACTGTCACTTACATATGGCTATAAATCGTTTAAACTTCAAGTTACAGTTACAACCTGAAACAATAAATGATATTTGTCATATCGCGGATGAAAACATTTTTCCTTCTTAAGCATTATTCCTGTAACTTTTACATTCATTAACCGATATATACGTCATGACGGGCAAAACAGTTTTCATTTCAGGTGCCAGTAGAGGAATAGGCAGATCAATAGCCCTACGATTAGCCAAAGAAGGAGCCAATGTTATAATAGCAGCAAAGTCGGTTACGGAAGATCCTAGACTGGGAGGCACCATTCACTCTGTAGCTGAAGAGGTGAACAGTGCCGGTGGTAAAGCATTGGCCGTACCATGTGATATAAGAGATGAAGAACAAATATTCAATGCCCTAAGAGAAGCTATTACATTGTTTGGAGGTATAGATGCGGTTATCAACAATGCATCCGCAATATCTCTGACCCCAACTCTGCAAACCGAAACAAAACGTTTCGACCTGATGCATGACATAAACGTCAGAGGTACGTTCTTAGTCACCAAACATTGCATACCGTTCTTAAAAAAGGCTGAGAACCCTCATATTCTGACCTTATCGCCTCCAATCAATTTAAACCCTAAATGGTTGTCGATCTCATTAGCATATACTCTGACCAAGTACAATATGAGTATGATGGCGCTAGGTTGGGCTGAAGAATTGAAACAATATAAAATAGCATCGAATGCTCTATGGCCTATGACTACCATCGCAACGGCGGCTGTAAAGAACCTACTAGGTGGAGATGCATTGGTTCAGCGCAGCAGAAAGCCCGAAATAATCGCCGATGCAGTACAATACATCCTTAATCAACCTTCTGATACATATACCGGCCAAACACTGATAGACGAAGACGTATTAAAGCAAGCCGGCATTACCGACCTAAGCCCATATGCGATAAACGAAGGGCAAGAGCTTCAAAAGGACCTATTTCTTGACTAATCAAACATTATCATATTGGACACAATCTTATCAATCAACTCCATTTCAAAATCATACGGACCCATACAAGCACTTAAGGGTGTATCTTTTAATATTCCCAAAGGTTCCGTTTTCGGCGTATTAGGACCTAATGGCAGTGGTAAAACCACTCTTTTAGGCATACTGTTGGATGTGCTTCGCGCAGACGCGGGCACATACAGCTGGTTGGGAGGTATTCCGGTAAACGATGCCAGAAAAAAAATCGGCTCTTTATTGGAAACACCAAACTTCTATCATTATATGACCGCTTGGGACAACTTGGAGATTTCTGCAGCAATTAAAGGCCGTGGGCTTGATGAAAGGTCTGCAGTGTTGGAACAGACAGGACTTTTTGAACGAAAAGACAGTAAGTTCCAAACTTTCTCACTTGGTATGAAGCAGCGGTTAGCTATTGCTTCTACCCTACTCGGCAACCCTGACGTGCTTGTATTTGATGAACCCACGAATGGTTTGGACCCTGCCGGTATCGCAGAGATACGAGACTTGATAAAACGCCTGAATAATGAAGGCAAAACAATAATAATGGCCAGTCACCTACTGGACGAAGTGGAAAAGGTATGCACACACGTAGCCATCCTTAAAAAGGGTGACCTTTTATTGAGTGGCAAAGTAGACGATGTACTTAGACATGAAGACCAAATAGAGATAGCAGCACAAGACCTGAACAGATTATTTGGCATCATCAAAGAAATGGCCGGAGTTACCGATGCCAAACTGTTGAACAATACAGTATTGCTAAGCTGTGATGCAGTAACCACATCTGAAATGATAAACAGCTATTGTGCACAACATGGTGTCACCTTGTCTCACCTACTGCTCAAGAAAAAAAGTCTGGAAACAAAATTCATGGAACTCACAAGCAAGTAACAACTATGAACATATTATCAATAGAATGGTTAAAAGTTAAGAAGTATCGCACGTTCTGGGTGCTTATCGGGTTCTTTATATTGTTGTTGCCCCTATGGAATTACAGCATCAATAGCGGTATTGTAAAGATGGGAGGTAAGGATAGCATCAACTTCCTCAATCAAGCATACAACTTTCAAAACGTATGGAGCAATTTAGGTTGGTGGACAAGTATTTTTGTCACATTTATATCCATACTTATAATCATACTTACATCGAATGAGTATTCGTTCAGAACCAATAGGCAAAATATCATTGATGGCCTAACGAGGCTTCAATTTTACCATGCAAAATGGTTAATGGTATTTGCACTCACTATATTTACAACAATATATGTTTTTGTGCTTGGAGTAGCATTCGGGATGTCGAATGACGATGCTTCCAACTTTCCGGGAAAACTGATGCCTTTATTTTCCGTTTTTGTATTGTCACTCAATTATTATGCATTCGGTCTTTTTCTGGCTGTGATGTTCAAAAGAAGTGGACTATCGATAGGCATGTTCTTTCTGTACTCTATGATCATAGAATACCTTTCAAAAGGACTTATCAACTGGATGTCAAAATCAGAAGTCGGCAATTATCTGCCATTGCAAGCAAGCGACGAGCTGCTACCATTCCCCCTGCTCAGCACACTGAAAGCAATGACAGGAGCAGCTGAAGAACCGAACCAATGGGGCTTTGTCGCTGTTTCCTTCGTATGGATAGTTATTTATTACTTAATAGGTAGGTATAGGTTACTGAAAAGTGATTGGTAAATTTGCATCATGGCGAATGACCAACCTACAATACTGGTAACAAATGATGATGGCATAACCGCACCGGGTATCAAAGCCCTGATAGAAGCAGTAAAAGGGCTCGGGCGAATAGTAGTTGTAGCTCCTGACAGCCCACAATCCGGCATGGGGCATGCTGTTACAATAGGAGAACCCTTAAGGTTACACAAAGCGAATGTTTTCGAAGGCATTGACGCATGGGAATGCAGTGGCACACCGGTAGATTGTGTGAAGCTAGCACGAGATATTATCCTGCACAGGAAGCCCGATTTATGTGTTAGCGGCATCAATCATGGTGCTAACCATTCCATAAACGTCATATATTCGGGGACAATGAGTGCCGCTATGGAAGCTGCCATAGAAGGAGTTCCTTCAATAGGATTTTCGTTGTTGGATTATCGTTATGAAGCGGATTTTTCAGTAGCACAGAAAGTGGCCCGTACCCTCGCAACCAAAATGCTGGAACAATCCATGCCGGAGCATACATTGCTCAATGTAAACATTCCCAAAGTATCGGAAGCTGATTTTAAAGGCATGAAAATATGCAGGCAGGCATATGCTAAATGGGAAGAAGAGTTTGATGCTCGTGTAGACCCTCGTGGCAAAGAGTACTATTGGATGACCGGACGTTTTGTAAACATGGATACAGGTAGCAATACCGACGTAGACGCTTTAGCCAATGGGTATGCATCTGTAGTTCCGGTCAAATTTGACCTTACAGACAATGAAATGCGCAGCCGTCTTGAAGGTGAATGGAAAGATATTGTCAGCTAATCATCTACGCATCAGCTTTATCTTCAGCCCGTTTTCAGAGTCGGATATCAATTCGGTCAATCGCTTTAATCGTGTCTCTTCACGTTTCGCACTAACCACCCACCATATAGCTCCCTTTTTATAGCTTGGAGCCATTACATTGAAATTGTTCCAAGCAACCTTATTGCTCTTAAACAATTTTTCTTGTTTTGAATCAAGTTGAATATTGTCTTGTTCAAATGAATACACCCCTGATTTCGCACCGTTTCTTCTATTGTATGCCTCCAATCCTGCATCGTGCATCAACCCTTCGTCTATAAGCTTGTTCACTGTTTTCAGATTGACACTACTCCATATACTGGTCGCTTTTCGTGGTGTAAATCGAATCTTATAAACCTCTTCATCAACAGACTTTCTTATACCATCTATCCAACCGAAACACAATGCCTGCTCCACAGATTCGGGCCATGTAATAGAGGCTTTACCTGTGCCTTTCTTGTAGTACATCACCCAAAGTTCTTGCTTCTTCAAATGATGCTTTTCCAACCAACTTCTAAAGGTCTTGGGTGTTTTAAAAAACTTCTCTTCCATGTTGTAACCAAGAGTTAAATACTTGGTGAAATTAATCTCATATTTAATTGATTAGGTGTAATTTACTTTAAACAACCTATAAATATTATGAAACGTATAGCCCTAATTCTCTTGCTTGCTACTATAGCAATATTTTCCAATACACAATCAGCATCTGCAAATTTTGTAAGAGGTGGTGTTATTGAGTATAAATGGTTGAGTGACTCTACATATATTTTCTATCTAAAAATATATGGGTCATGCTTCTTTCTCGGCCGACCTACACAAGTAGACGTATGCTTCAAAGGCACCTGCAGCAACATAAACATATCTACAGTTTTCAATGAATATACAGGCACTTTACCTACAGGGAAAGCTAACGGAGATGAATACAGAGTAACCTGCAAAGAAGAAAAAACAAAATGTACAGACGTACAAAGTAATATACCCGGTCTTAGAGAATGGTGGTATGTTGACACTATTACACTGCCGCGATGTAATAAATGGATAATATCTACTGCATTATACGATAGAGACTATCATACCAATACAGGAGACAAATGGTTTTATATAAGTACAGAGTTTGATAACTACTCTGCCCTGCAAAATTCCTCCCCGACATTTCTATCAAAACCAATAATATATACCTGTAATCAAAACCAATCTTACTACAATGTTTCAGCAACAGACCCTGATGGGGACTCTTTAGTTGTATCCGTAGTTTCTCCACTTACAGCACCATCATGCTCAACGACACCGTCAAATACAACCAACAGTACTATGACCCCACCGGTATCGTTTCCTCAAAACCCTATGCAAACCAATAATACTTTTTCTTTAAACCGATTTTCACAAACTGCAAAATATATTCCCGCCGGTGTAGGGGGACCTAATATTATCGTTTATAAAGTTGATGAATACCGTAACAATGTATGGATAGGTTCCGTACTTCGAGAAACGGAACAAGTTATTTTGGATTGTACAAGCCTTTCACCGCCTCCCACATTACATATAGACACCAATAGCATAATAGGAGGCAAATGGCAAAACAACAGAGTTGAAGTTTGTATTGGACAGCCCATACAACTTTGCTTTGATATAAAGACATCAGATAATAATGCAAAACTGGAGCTGTCAGACAATCCTGTGCAACTACTACCAGGTATGACCATAACGTATTACAATCAAAACTCCGACTCGGTAAGAGGTTGTCTTATATGGACACCCGGATTGAATAAAACAGGTGAACAAAATGCATTGATTAGCATAATAAACAGAGATTGCAATACCACTAACATCATGATGGACTTTGGCTTGCCGATTAACTTTTACATTGTACCGGCCATTAATATCAGCAATGACACCACGATTTGCATGGGTGAAACGGCTACGTTGTTTGCATCAGGTGGGTTCAACAACTACAACTGGAGCGTTGTTTCCGGATCATCATTAAGCCTAAGCTGCACCAATTGTCCTAACCCTACTGCAACACCTACAGTAGGTACAACATATGCCGTAACATCAGCCGGCAATATTTGCCCTACAAACAATAATTATAAGGGCACTGTACGAGTGAATATATATCCTGACCCAATACAAACACCACAAATAAGCATAGCTGTAAGTCCTACCGGCAAGGTTTGGGAAGGGCTGCTTGTCACATTCACCGCAACCCCTACCGCATGTAAAATACCGGCCTATCAATGGCAATTGAACGGTAACGACATTACAGGCGCCAATTCGGCAACATGGGGCTCCACCACATTGAAGAACAATGACGTGGTGAGCTGCAAAATAATATGTGGTGACTATTGTGCAAGACCACAAACCCAAATAAGCAACGATATAAATATGAATGTATCGGTATCAGTTGCCAATACAAAGAAAGAAGAAGGTATAGTTACAATGTACCCCAACCCGAACACCGGAAGTTTCACAATATCAGTTTCCTCCACCAACTCAACCGTTAGTAATATTGAAGTGATGGACATCATGGGTAAAGTTGTGTATTCAGAGGATATAACTAAGTCAAGTAAAACTCATGACATATCGATACCTAATATTCCTACAGGTGTATATTCAGTTAAAATAAGTGTTGATGACCTGACAGAAATAAAAAGGCTTGTTATCAGTAAGTAGTTGCTAGAACACATACCGAATTAATCGCTGCACAGCCAACCGTAAGGTACATTTAGCTGTCAATATATATTGTATCGACAATAAATAGCATATCCTATATGAAACGAGCCCTAAAAATTGCAGCGATAGTTTGCGTCATCGTATTCGGATTTTTGAAAACCGACGCACAAACAAATTCAATAGTAGGTGGTGAAATAATATATGTACATATAGCCGACTCTACCTATCAATTCTTTGTAAAGCTGTACAGTACCTGTCCCGGCAACACTCCTAATTCTTTTCAGGTTTGTTTGAACAATCCCTGCAACAACACAACCATAAACATCAGTATGCAAAGATGGCAAACAGCCTGTAGCACTTTCCCGAGTGGTTGTCCTAATCTTAAAACAACATGCGATAGTGCCGCCGCTAACATACAAGGCTATCAACAATGCTGGTACTACGGCATACAAACGCTGCCGGCACGTTGTAATAACTGGAGGTTTTCTGCAAGCATAACGGGTCGAACATCTTCAGGCAACCTACAGAATGCATCAGGTACTTCGTTATACTTGGAGAGTACATTTAACAATACCCAATCTCACAATAACTCATCGCCATTTTTCAGTGTAAACCCTGCTATTTATATACCTGTAAACAGACCTTTCTCTTACAACAATGGCGGGCTTGATTCTGATGGAGACTCCATTACAGTAGAATTAATCATGCCGAGAACAGCAAGCACATCTTGTGGTGCAACTGCATCGAATTTAAACTTCTCATTTAGCAACTATAATCTTAACAATAACCCTTTACCTACAAACAACAGTTTCAGTATCAATAATGTAACCGGTCAGATAATATTCACACCGTCACAAACAGGTGTGTACAACCTTGCGTTCAAGGCAACTGAATACAGAAACGGCAATATAATAGGGACTCATGTCCGAGAGATACAATCATATGTTTATGCCGGGGGGACACCTGACACTAATAACTTTATAGTTACCAATCTTGTAGGTGGAATACAATCAACAACATCACGTAATACATTCCATACTTGCTTGGGTCAAGAGATCAATTTAGATTATTCAATTGTTTCTACAAACAGTAATGCAAGCCTTGTTGTTGAAGATTCGCGCGGTGTCACAATGCCAACTGCAACTACTAGCTACTTAAACTTCTGGTATCCTGACAGTATTGTTTGCAACTTAAAATTCACTCCAAACAATTCAGGTACTAATAAATTGTACTTGTTCATCAAAAATCAAAATTGCACATCTCCGGGTCTGCCTGTAAGTGCCATTGACAGCATCACCATAATCACAGATCAAGTGAATACTCCTGCTGTAAACATATCAGTATCGCCTGATAGCAGCATAGCTCCGGGTACTACTGTCACATTTTCAGCTGCCGACTCCGGCTGTGCAAACATAACCTACCAATGGCTATTGAATGGCGCATACATATATGGGACTACCAACAAAACATACGCCACCAATAACCTGAAAAATGGCGATAAAATCATATGTCGGGTATTTTGTAGTAGTAATAACTGTCCGGCTGTTTTGGATAAGCTGAGTAATGCGATTACCATGCGTGTAGGTACAGACATTGCGACTTTGTACAATCAAAGCAACATTAATATATACCCTAACCCGAATAACGGACAATTCACAGTAGACATTACAACCGCCTGCAATAGGCCAAATACGATAAGACTTGTAATAACAGATATGATGGGTAGAATCGTATACACAAAAGCATTAAACCCAACAGCAGGTCAAACTACTGAAGACATATACATACCGAACATACTAAAGGGGCTGTATATTGTAAAGGCAATAACAGAAGTAGGAGAATCCATATCAAGATTGTCAATACAGTAAAATGACCAATAAAAGTCTATACATATCAATTATAGTCTTTATTTGCAGTATCTGTGCTTTATCATCAAGTGCGAACAACGCATTATCAGGTGAGTTATACTACAAATGGCTATCAGACTCAACATATCAAGTGTACCTTAAGGTATATACCGATTGTAATGTATCAACACCCGCACCCAGTACTATAAGCATATGTGTACATAACACATGCACAAACAGCAACTTTAACACAACACTTAATAAAGCGACTACACCTGTGCCTCCCAACAACTTAACGAACGGAGGAGAGGTACCTTTGGGATGTTCTCCCACACCTGCCACCACTTGCACCGACCCCAACTCCAAATACGATGGCATAAGAGTTTGGTTGTATACCAATACAATTACATTACCTTCTCGCTGCAATACTTGGAAATTAAGTGTTGTGTATAACAGCAGAGCCGGCAGCAACAATTTGGCCGGTGGCAAAATGTACCTTTGGGCTACCATCAATAACCAAATATCACATGTAAATTCATCACCTGTATTTACAACAGGGCCTGCCATCTTCACCTGTATGAACCAACCTATATCATATAAGTTCAATATTACAGACCCTGATGGAGATTCTGTTGCTATCGCAATAGCTCAGCCGCAAACAGATAGTATTGCCACATGCCCAACAATCAACAAACCCAATGGATATAAGTCATTGACACCAAGTATCAACTTGACCAACAACCCTTTTCAGACCAACAACACATTCCAATTCTCTTCTTCAAGCAACAATATGTCTTTCTTATCGTCAATGGCAGGTAACAACATATTGGCATTGAATATAAAAGAGTACCGAAATGGAACTTTGATAGGGAACTATTTAAGAGAACTTCAAGTAAGAGCAATAGCATGTTTTGTAGCAGGGCCGGGACCTCCAATTACATCAACTGCCAAAATTGACACTGTTGTAAACGGCTATGCAAGCACATTAGGTATCAGTCAGGTTTTTGGATGCATAGGACAACCTCTATCATACGGATTCTATTTGAAATCACTACATACGATACCTGCCAAATATACTTTGTCAAGTAATATTGATACTGCTATACCCAATGCTACAATAAGTTATTGGGGACAAGGCACAGATTCTGTTCGTTATCAATTTAACTGGACCCCGACCATCAACGATACCGGCATTCACAATTTCATATTGTTTATCACAGATTCCGCATGCCGCCCACCCGGCACAATCCTTCAATATGCGAATAATATAACCATCTATATCCCTCACGGTGTATTTGCCGGTAATGACACCGCCATCTGCTCAAACGAGCCAATGATATTGACAGCCTATGGAGGGCACCCTAACGCTAGCTATAAGTGGAGCAAACTACCAGGTGCAACAGGCGGGCTGACTTGCGATACATGCAGGATTGCTACTGCCACTCCGACCTCCACATCACGATACGCCGTATCTTTAACATCAAATTGGTGTCCAAATAAGTATGATGACACAATTGAAGTTTCCATACTCAGCACACCAGTCACATTCCCAACGGCAACCATATCGGTATTGCCGGACAGCAATATTTGGCAGTGGCTCGAAGCTACGTTTACAGCAAATGTAACCAACTGCACAAAGCCGGCTTTCCAATGGCAATTGAATGGGAATGATATAACAGGCGCAACATCTGCAATATGGCGTTCAACCACACTTGTGGATGCAGATGCCATTACTTGCGTTATAAAATGTGGTGATTCTTGTCCTGAACCACGGATAATAGTACCCAATACAATTACAATGAATGTAGCGATGAGCGCAGATGACATTAAGCAAGACAGTCACATAGCCATACACCCCAACCCTAACAATGGGAGCTTCAGGCTTCATATCACCACCAAACAAGAATATGAACAACCAACGTCCATAGAAATATCAGACATGTTGGGTAGAAGAATATATACTGATGCAATTAAGCTAAATGTCGGACACACTATGAAGGATATTCACCTTAGGAATATATCATCAGGAATATATCTAATGAAAGTCCTCATTGATAATCGAATGCAGGTAATACGCGTATCGATTGAGTAAACTCATTTACTTGAAGCTCTTTTGACTGTCTATTATAAAATAGGCGTTTGCATCGTTATGATACTTCTGTACCACTGCAAGGAAATGCACCATATCCCATAAGGTCAACCGACCTTCTTTGTCAAGCTCGAGTTTTTGCACACCTAGATTCAAATACTCACTGTTCTTCAAGACATAGCCATAATGCACATCTTTTCCTTTACTCTTTTTCCAAATACTTATTCCGACAACTGAGCTATAATCACCCACTACAATCGGCTTCAATGTAGAGTCTGTAGTGTACAACACTATGTTATTGGGATGAAAATCAATGTCTGTATTTTTCTTGCAATAGTCTACAATACTATTATATGCTTCAGGAGACCCTTTGACTTCAGCAAGTTCGGTATAAATACGAGACCGACACCCTGTTGTCGTATCGTTGATAAATGCTCTATATAATAGATGAAACCTCCTACCTTCCATTTCAACTATTGAATCAACATACCCCCTCCCACATCCCGGTCCACTAAGCAATCGTTCGCTATGTTTTTGAGGCACAAAGCTCAAAAACAAGCATGCTGCTGTTAACAACATAAAAAACAAATATTCTTTACCAAAAGTCATTGTAATTAATCTAAAATAGCCAATAGACTGTTAATACATGAAAATAATCATAATGACACTTTATTAAGTTATCATAGCGCGCTAATCTTCATTATCTTGCACCCTGAAATTTGTGGATTTTTTACGGAATGGATTATAACAGAATATTAGTTACGGCGGCGCTTCCATATGCTAACGGACCGATACATATCGGACACTTAGCAGGTTGTTTTTTACCTGCCGATATATATGTACGATATCAAAGAGCTCAAAAAAGAGATATCAAATTCGTGTGTGGCAGTGATGAGCATGGTGTACCGATAACTATCAGGGCAAGAAAAGAGGGAACCACTCCACAAGCGATAGTGGATAAGTACCACAAAATGATCGGAGATAGCTTCAATGACATGGGCATATCTTTCGATATATACTCACGCACCTCATCAAAAGGACATCACGAAACAGCACAAGCCTTCTTCAAAAAACTATACGACGACGGTATATTTGAAGAGAAAGAGACAGAGCAGTTTTATGACGAAGAAGCCAAAGCTTTTCTAGCAGACCGATATATTATAGGCACATGCCCCGTATGTGGCAACGAAAACGCATATGGCGACCAATGTGAAAAATGTGGCAGCAGCTTGTCTCCTGAGCAACTGAAGAACCCACACAGTGCGTTAAGTAGCTCCATACCTGTTAAAAAGAAAACCAAACACTGGTATTTCCCACTTAACAAGTACGAAGACTTCCTTAAGGAATGGATAGTTGAGGGTAAGAAAGACGAGTGGAAAAGCAATGTATACGGGCAGTGCAAAAGCTGGTTGGATAATGGCTTACAACCTCGTGCAATGACACGTGACAGTAATTGGGGCGTACCCGTTCCCCTGCCGAATGCGGAAGGCAAGGTTATGTATGTATGGTTTGATGCTCCAATAGGCTATATAAGCGCAACCAAAGAATTGACGCCTCAATGGGCTGATTATTGGCAAAAAGAAGATACCAAGCTTGTACACTTCATAGGTAAGGATAATATAGTATTCCACTGTATCATATTCCCTTCCATGCTTAAAGCACATGGAGATTTTATATTGCCGGACAATGTACCTGCAAATGAGTTTTTGAACATAGAAGGTGATAAAGTATCCACCTCACGCAACTGGGCGGTATGGGTACACGAATATTTAAAAGACTTCCCTGAGCAGCAAGACATACTACGTTATGTATTATGCGCAAACGCTCCTGAAACCAAGGACAACGATTTTACTTGGAAAGATTTTCAAGATAGGAACAACAGTGAGCTTGTAGCAATATTCGGAAACTTTGTGAATCGCACTTTTGTGTTGATGCACAAGCTATGTGAAGGTCGTGTTCCTCCCTTGCATGAAGATATTCTTGACGAACAGGATAAGGCAATAATACAAGCCATAAAAGATGCAAAAACATACGTTGAGCAAAACATAGAAAACTATAAGTTCCGAGACGCGCTATACGAAGTGATAGACTTGGCAAGGAAAGGGAACAAATACATGCAAGAAAAAGAGCCATGGATAGTGGCCAAAACACTTGCCGACAATCCTGAAAATCAAATGAAAATAGACAATTGCATGCATCTATGCTTGCAGTTGACCGCCAACCTTGCCATATTGGCCAATCCGTTCATGCCGTTTACCACACAGAAGATGTTGCACATGATGAAAGTTGTGGACAAAATGTTGGAATGGGAAAATGCAGGACGTTTGGATCTGCTAAAAGTCAAATACCCACTTCGTGCACCTGAATTATTGTTTAAGAAAATAGAAGACGAGCAAGTTAAAGAGCAAGTGGATAAGCTGCACGAAGCAAGTGCTGCGAGCAAGCAACAAGCGGAACAAGAAACCAAATCCTCAGCACCTGTAAAAGAAGAGATCGTATTTGACGACTTTGCTAAGCTCGACCTGCGCGTAGGAACCATACTACATGCTGAGCGCGTACCGAAGACGGACAAACTCATGAAAATCGAATTGGATATGGGTTTTGAGAAGAGAACAGTGGTTTCCGGCATTGCACAACACTTTGAGGCAGAAGCCATAATAGGTAAGCAAGTAACGGTGGTAGCCAATCTTGCACCAAGAAAAATGAAAGGTATCGAAAGCAAGGGTATGATCCTTATGGCCGAAGATGCCGATGGAAAACTTGTATTTGTATCTCCTGTGCAGCAAACTGCACCTGGAAGTGAAGTACGATAGTTATTTTTGTCAAACAACCACACTTACACATGAAAAAGAAAAAATTCTGGTGGATCATCGGTGGTTCTGTTATTATTATGATCATCGTAATAATAATCGGGAAAAACGCAGGAAACAAAGGTATCAAAGTTGCCGTTGAAGAGGCGACACAACACACCATAACCGAAACGGTAACCGCCAGCGGAAAAATATATCCTGAAACAGAAGTAAAGATAAGCCCTGAGGTAAGCGGTGAAATAACCGAGCTTACCGTTGAAGAAGGCGATAGTGTTTACAAAGGTCAACTGTTGGTACGCATCAATCCGGCCATATACAGCTCGATGTATAATCAAGCTGCAGCAAGTGTTGCAGAAACTAAAGCTCGTGCACAGAATGTACAAGAGATGACCATTCAGGCAAAAGCTCAATATGAGCAAGCCAAATCTCAATACGAACGAAACAAAAAGCTTTATAAGGACAAAGTCATCTCCACTATGGAGTTTGAGCAAATGGAAGCCAACTACCTAAGTGCAAAAGCCGGTTACGAAGCATCAAAGGCAAATGCATCGGGTAGCGATTACAGTGTGGATGCTGCAACTGCAAGTCTGTCTCAAGCAAAAGAGAATTTAAGAAGAACAACAATCATAGCACCTGTATCGGGCGTAGTATCTCAACTAAAAGTAAAAAAAGGTGAGCGTGTCGTAGGTACTGCACAAATGGCCGGTACCGAAATGTTGACGATAGCAGACCTCAGCAGAATAGAAGTTCGTGTAGAGGTTAGCGAAACCGATATTGCAAAAGTCAAGATAGGCGACACAACCGTCATCGAAGCAGATGCATACCGTAACCGTACTTTTACAGGTGTGGTATCAAAAGTAGGAGTATCTAGCACTGCCTCAGCACTACAACAAATGAGTACAGAGCAGGTGACCAACTATATGGTGCATATACTCATACTTGAAACCAGCTACACTGACTTAAGTACAGAACTGAAAAGGGGTAGCTTCGTCTTCAAACCCGGTATGAGTGCCGCAGTAGACATACAAACAAAAAGAGAAAGCAACACGCTCTCTGTTCCAGTGAACGCAGTAACAACGCGCGACTGGTCTGACAGCATTAGAAAGGCCATGGACAAGGAGGGCAAGGACGAAATAAGACAAGTCGTATTCGTATACAACGAAAAAGATTCTAAAGTAGAAATACGAGATGTAAAAACAGGTATACAGGATAATGAGTATATTCAAATAACTGATGGACTCGAAGAAGGCGAAAAGGTTGTGATAGCACCTTACGGTGCAATAGCACGTACGCTTAACGACAAGTCTACTGTAATGATCGTCGATAAAGATGCTTTATATGAAGTGTCTGAAAAGAAAGATTAAAAACAAAACAATTCCATATTGAGCAACACTCCGGGACAAATAGGAATAATAGGCAATGGTAGCTGGGGAACAGCTATAGCCAAAATACTAACCGATAACGGTCAAAATATATACTGGTGGATTCGCAATGAAAAATCCGTCAAGCATTTTGAAGAGCGACACCACAACCCAAATTACCTTACATCTGTAAGATTTCTCCCTGAAACCATAAAGCCTACAACAGACTTAACAGAATTGCTCCAACAATGTGATACTGTCATCATCAGTGTACCGTCTGCATATGTACAAAGCGTATTTGAGAGCGTAGACATATCCTTATGGAAAGGCAAGAACATTGTGTCTGCGATTAAAGGCATTTTACCTGAGAGCAACTTATTGTTGAACGATTATCTAAAATCTGTTCATAATATCAGCATAGACAACTACATTGCCATTACCGGGCCTTGTCATGCAGAAGAGGTAGCTGATGAGCGTATCTCTTATCTTACGTTTTCTGGACTGAATGACGAACTGACCAAAAATTTGGCAGAGCGATTCAACAACACTTATATATATACCACCACCAACCACGATATTTGGGGTGTACAGTTTGCCGCTGTGCTCAAAAACATATATGCCATCGGTGCGGGAATGGCTCATGCGCTCGACTATGGAGATAATTTCCAAAGTGTATATACCACCAACTGCTATCGAGAAATGTACCGTTTCCTCAAAGCTCACTTTGAAAAGGTACATCCATCCGACGAAAGACCAGACTTTCATACAAGTGCCTATTTGGGCGACCTTCTTGTAACCTGCTATTCACTACACAGTCGTAACCGTATGCTTGGTACTATGTTGGGAAAGGGTTACTCTGTAAAAAGTGCTACAATGGAAATGAACATGGTGGCAGAGGGTTACTATGCAGCAAGAGGCATGCAACATATATCAAAACAATATGCCATCGATATTCCGATAGCTACCGCCATATTCGAAGTACTTTGGGAAGGTAAAACCCCTGCTGAAGTATTCCTCGATCTTGAGCACAATTTATCTTAACATCTTTTCTTATAACAAAAAAGGCAGGTGCTATGCACCTGCCTTTTTTGTTAGTTATGTAGCGATTATCTACGCATCTCAACTTCTTCGATCAAGTTGTGGGCTTTACCCATTTTCTCAATTATCCAGAATATGAAACGAGCATCAGTACAAATAGTTCTCTTGTATTTCTTATCAAATGCAATGTCACCACTCATTGCTTCCCAGTTACCGTCAAATGCGATACCTATCCACTCACCATTGCCGTTGATTATCGGGCTACCTGAGTTACCGCCTGTAATATCGTTGGTGGTGATAAAACATGTTGTAAGTGTACCATTCTTATTGGCATACTTGCCATAATCTTTGTCCTTATACAAACCAATGATATCAGAAGGAAGGTCGAACTCATCATCACCCGGTTTATACTTCTCCATCAAACCATCGATGGTGGTATAGTAGTCGTAATGAACAGCATCCTGTGGGCTGTAACTCTTCACTTGACCATAAGTAATACGCATAGTTGAGTTTGCATCAGGATAGAACATTTTCCCTTTGTTCATTTCCATCAATCCGCGTATGTACTTTTTCTTCAATTCTTCTTTTGCTTCGCTATACTTCTCATATTTAGGCTTATATACCTCTTCGTAATTCCAAGCAAAGCTCAATGAGTACAGCAACGCAGGATCGTTATCCATCGCATCTGTTGTAGGATTTTCTAAAAACTTATTCAGTTTATTGGTATCCAACAAAATTGTATTCTTAAAGACATACTCTGTATAATCAGCAAATGTTTTATCCATGTCATTGCTGCCGAAGTTGTTGAATATCACCTTTTGATACACATCAGGATGTTGACTCTTAGGTATATCTTGATAGAACATCTTAGCCATTGAAGCGAATATTTCTTTCTCCGTCGCCTCGTCATATAAACGCATCATCGACTTATATCCTCTCTTGATGGCTTTTATGTCTTTGTCTATCTTTTCTTGGTCGGGCTTCTTCTTACTTAGCTCTTGATACAAATCGTAGAAATCAGTACCATAATCGGCCAACAAAGAGCCTCTGAATGCTTGACTGTAATAAATATAATGTCTTGCATACGGCCTGAATTCAGCATATATCTTTTCAAAATCGCTTATAACGTTCTTGTATTCAGGTGCATTTTTGTAAGCCCAAGCTGTAAATTCTGCTTCGGACTTTTGTTTTTGACCAACTACTTTCAAGCGTTTCAATTGCTCTGTTTGACCAATAAAGTACTTCCAATAGTTTGAGATACCGGAATAATAAGAAGTAAGTTTAAGGTATACCGCCTTATCCATCTTCATGTTCTTACGCATGATCTCCAAACGCTTTTCACGAGGCTTAACAATCGATGGGTTGGTCTCGTTGATGGACATATCCACTCCATAAGAAACCTCGTATCTGTTGGTACGGCCCGGATAACCGAATATCATTGTGTAGTCGTCCTCTTCAACACCTCTGATGGATATAGGCAAGAATTTTTTGGGCTTGTAAGGAACGTTATCTTCTGAATACGCTGCAGGCTCATTGTCTTTACCGGCATATACGCGAAACATAGAGAAATCTGCCGTGTGACGTGGCCACATCCAGTTGTCGGTATCTCCACCATATTTACCCAGTGAGCGTGGAGGCGTACCTACCAAGCGTACGTCAGTGTATTTTTTATACACCAACAAAATGTATTGGTTGCCTTCAAAAAAGCTCTTGACACTTGCAACGAAATTACCTTCAGCTTCTACTCTCTCCTTTATCTTCTCTACAGCCTCTTTATAGCGTTTCTCGAATTTCTCACCTTTTTTCTTGCCTACTGCATCCATTATCTCGCCGGTAACATCTTCCATACGCTCCAAGAAAAGCACTGATACTCCTTTGGCAGGAAGTTCCTCTTTATGACTATACGCCCAGAAACCGTTATCAAGATAGTTTTTCTCTACACTGCTCAAGGATGCGATAGCACCATAACCACAGTGGTGATTGGTTATCAAAAGTCCTTGCTCGGATATCATTTCACCGGTACAACCTCCATTGAACTGAACAATGGCATCTTTAAGGCTGCTTTGGTTGATGTTATATAAATCGTCTTTCGACAACTTAAGTCCCAACCTTACCATTTCATCGTAGTTCTTACCGATGAGCATTGGTATCCACATACCTTCGTCGGCACGAGTAGGCAATAAATAAACTGCTGCAATCAGCAATAAGAGTAACCTTTTCATTATTGTCATCTTAGTATAATTGAAAAATTGAATATTCAGGCAGCAAAATTAGCAATATTGAGCAAAGCTCATAAGGGGAATTATTGCGGGATATTATTCAGGCACTTCCTCTTTGTTTACCTTCACCACTCCTTTTGGGTTCTTTATCCTATACCAGGAGAAATCTTCGTTGGCTTCTAGTCCGTCCCCGTACATTACCTGATCGGGTGTATTTATACGTACAAACTTCTCGGTATAAATCTGGCGAATTTTCTGATTCCATATAAGCTCTTCGGTACGTAAGGTATCACCATTCTTATTGACAACCACCACACTGTCACGTATCAACACATTGCCCTTTTCCTCATAGTACCTGCCATACTTGGCATCAAGCGTACTTTCTACCTTAAGACTGTCATTATAAAACTCTATGCGCAACGACTTACGCATCTCAGTATATGGTGGTTTTGCAACCTCATTACGTATAAATTCAGTTGCAAACATCCTTATTTTGACGGTACCCTTTTCACTGTAGATAATGGTCACATCCTCAGCCTTATCCTCCTGAACGGACTTATTGAGCAAAGCATCTATTTCTTTGGGGTCGGTTTTGCAAGAAACAGCTCCTAAATATGTAAGTAGAACAAATAATAAAAACGCTATTGGGTGATGCTTAGTCATACCTGCGTTTGATAAACCACTTATCGTTCAAAGTAATGCCTGCTGAGAACTTGACAAAATTCTCCATGAACAGACCATTCGTTTCAGTACCTCTTTTACCTACTTCGATGGCCATATTCACTCTATTGGCACCTCTATTGAAAGGAAGACTCGTTCCAAGTGTAACGGCATAGAAATTAACAGGAGTATTCCTAACATCTATATAGTCTTTACCGTAGTAGAAGCCTGCACGGTAAGTAACACGGTTAAAATATTTGTGTACACTGGTGGCATCAGGAGTAAACTGTCCACCGATACCGAGTTTGTAGGACATGTTTGCAACGGAGTCTGTTCTTCCCTCACTGCTGTAATTACTCCAGTCGGCAGCTGAGAAGTCGATACCTACAAGCCATTTGTTACTGTCTGCAAGCTGAACGCCGGCGCTATACATCATAGGAAGTGTAAGATTGGCCTTTTGCCCCAAATTACTATATGAAGTATCTCCACCCGAAACATTATAGCTCACCCAATAATTATCGGTATTTGACTTAAGCGTTTGACTCAAGGTAAGCGTTGCACCTGAGCGTATCCACAAATTGTTATTCAACTTTGTAGCATACTGAAGACCTCCTTGCCAATAAATGCCGCCTGTCTTTATAATGCGTGCAAATTGCGCGTCACTTACATTTATAGTATTATCTATTCCTTCAAGCCTTGTTGCATATACTGTGGTACCAAACAGGTACCCGAAATTAGCTCCCACGCTCAACCCTTTATATCGATATGCCGCACCAAAGAAGGCATAGTTCAATGAACCATCTCCAAAATAGGTACGAATACTATTTCCATAACCGGCGATGGCAGATGTATCCTGCAAGTTGAAGTATATATGCGTCATCGGCCTGAACCCAAAAGCTATGGCTGCAGAACGAGCTACCGGTATGCCGATATTCATACTGTTTATCGTAGCCATCCCTGTCTTGTACTTATCACTGCCAGAAACAATGGTACGAGAACTTCCTTCAAGCGCTCCCTCATATGTTGTAAGCAACAAAGAACCGTATGATGCCGGGTTTTGTGTATTTACAGCAAATGGGCTGCTGTAAGCGGCAGAAATGCTACCCATACCTCTTAGTAAAGGATTGGTACCACTTCTGAACTCACCTATGCCAAACCTTGAATAAGGAGCATTCTCCCTATTCGATTTGGTGTCAATGGCAGTGGTTGTTTGTGCGGTTACTTGAAATGTTGCAAGTATGCAGAGTAGTAAAAGGTATTGCTTAAGAAGCTTGTGGCACATTATGCTTTAGAATTATATTCAACCCCTTAAGAATGATATCGGGGTCTGCAAATATCTCACTTTTAAGCTTGCCTGCAAAGTAAGCAGTATCACCACCAGTTAATATGGCGTTAAAATGAGGATATTGCACCTTGAAAGCTTCAACCATACCGTCTATTTCAGACACTATGCCGAACACCGCACCGCTGCGCATACAAGTGTCGGTATCGTAACCCAAAAGCAATGTTTCGCCTTGTAGGCCGACAGACGGTAACTTGTCAGTAAACTCATGCATCGATCTCAAACGCATGTGCACACCGGGTGATATTGCACCACCGCGGAATGTCCTAGTGCTTTGTACAAAATTGTATGTAATGCATGTACCAAGACATACTACAAGATTATTTTTATCAGGATAATGAGCATTGGCTCCTACAGCCATTGCCAACCTATCTGCACCTACACTATCCGAAGAGTATGCGTTCATGATAGGAGTAGGAGTCCTATCGTCCATCTTCACAACACGCTGAACGGTTGTAGCCAGATAATCTTCAAAATCCAGAGATCGGCTTGAAACCGATGATATTATGGCATATTGAGGTTTATGCTTGTTTATAGCTTGTTCCAAACCTGAAAATGCATCGTCAACAGGATAAGAAACTGCTTCGCTAAGCGTCCCGTTTTCAAAGAATCCCGCTTTTACAAGCGTATTCCCCCAATCTATGCAGATATTGATACCCATTTTTGTTGTTTTTTTCTAAGGCTGACCAAAATAGTAAAATGATGGGGATTTCGAAAGACATCGCCCAATTTTTAATGCTTAAATGTCCAAGTCGTCTATCGATAGGTTTCTGAAGTGTCCATTCATTTTGATGCGTTCTTTCACCACCTCAAACTCCTTGACAACAGGCACTATTTCATTCAAATGACGTCTGATATATTCCAGTCGTTGAGTTTCGGTGAATAAATGCAGCATTTCGTACTCTTGATCTTTCTTCATTCCGAGGAAGTGAGCTATACTGTATGAAATGACTGCATTTTCTGCAATTGGATACTTTTCCTCCACATTCAACAACTTATATAGTCTCTTCACCTCTGTAAGTATCAATGCCGCAAGTTTTGTATCTTCTTGAACCAGTATGTTATCAGGATAGTTGACAATTGCTCCTGAATAGAGCTTATCAGGTAGGGATTTTACCAATTCCAATACCCTAAAAACCTGAACACCTTTGGTTTTGATGTCCATCTCACCGTTGTCATACTCTTTAACCAGATCCGTTATCTCCATTAGGGTACCATACTCTTGTATTTTCTTATCCAACACCACAGGGATACCAAAAGGCTTCCGCAGCTCGATACACTCTTTTATCAATTGTTTGTATCGAGGTTCAAATATGTGTAAATGCAACGGCTCAGCAGGATATACCACTATATCCAAAGGAAAGATCGGCACAAAGTTCGTCATGCTACAATTTATCGATTTCTATTGTTCAACAGTTTTTTGTGGTTTTAGGTTGTGAGCAAACCACAAAATGTAGAACAAATATACATACACTCCGAACTGAAGTTCCAAAAACGGTTCAACCATCAACGGGATGAACATGATAACCCACACTGCAAACAAAAAGAACCCATCTCTACTCTTTTTGACCCATGTTAATGGAAAAAACACCCATATTACAAATAATACAAGCGTAGGAATACCACACCCCAAAGCAACTACCATGAATTGATTGTGCGGCACAAGCTTCTGACTATCAGGAACTTTTGGATAATATTCATCATATCCTTTGCACATTTCATCGTACAAATCACCAACGCCGGTACCATACAACAAATGCTCCGGGAGTATACGCCTTGTCACATCATACGATACAAGTCTACCGATGTCACTGTAATTGCTATCGTAATGGCCTTGTTCCAACACCTCCCAAGAATATCTAAAATAGTCAACTTTGTTTTCAAAAGTGGGTATGTACTTGTAAGCACCGACAGCAGCCAATATCAAAAATAAAATAAGGCCGATGCCTACAATTACTCTTTTTTGAAGAATGGTATAAAAACCCCAACAAATAACAAAGGTATATAACGCTAAAACCCCTGTTTTGACAGCTATAATATGAATATAAAACACCAACAAAACGATCGTAGCTGCGATAAACCATTTAGCGACTCTAATTACCAATTTTGGCCAAACGGCTAGGCACCATATGACAAACAAAGAAATGGATAGGCTATATCGTATATAGTCGTGCTGCGCCAACGTCGGCAAGACTTTGGACAGTCGATACCCCTCTATGTAATATGCCGGGTCGGCTATTAGAAAAGATATGCTGTAAAAAACTCCAGATAGGAATAATACTGCTGCACCTATTGTAAAAACAGTCTTCTGTTTGTTTGAAAACCCAGGCATCAACGAAAAAGCCAAAGGGAGCAATAATATCGGCAACTTCACTCCCACTCTGCCTCCCCATCCACTCATATAATCACTCCACAAACCTGATAGAAAATATACCCCTACCCACAAAAGCCCCCAAAGCCACCATTTGCTTTTGAACCATTGGCGAGGATGCACACCAAATACCCCTATCACACCAAATGCAATAATACCGGTAGACAGCATTGCCCTTGAGAAAAGAAAACCCGCCAACATTAACAATGCAAAAAATATTGCCGCATTGGTTTTTAGCGCCTCTTTGTTATTTAGAGATATATTTGTACCCACCTATAAGCGATATGATATTACCTAAAACGATTGTAAATTCATTTTAGTGCCAGACAAGATAACACAACTTCTTGAAGACATACAAGCAGGCAGCTACAAAGCGTTGGCCAGAGGCATAACTATTGTGGAAAATGAGATAGCCGGTTACGAAGAGCTGCTTCAAAGCCTACCCAATAACACAACCAATAACGTAGTTGGCATCACAGGCCCTCCCGGAGCAGGGAAAAGCACTCTTGTAAGTGCATTGTTGCAATTCTGGACAAGCCAAAACAAAAAAGTGGCTGTTATAGCCGTCGACCCATCGTCTCCGTTCAACTATGGCGCTCTTCTTGGCGACCGTATCAGGATGAATGAGTTTTATAACAATGAAAACGTATACATACGTTCTTTGGCAAGCCGTGGAGCTCTTGGAGGACTGAGCAAGAAGATCATCGAGATTACAGATGTTGTAAGGCAAGGTATGTTTGACATTATACTTGTTGAGACTGTGGGTGTCGGACAAAGTGAGGTTGAAATAGCGGGGTTGGCCGACTGCACCATAGTAACACTGGTACCTGAAGCAGGCGATGAGATACAAACGCTAAAGGCCGGCATTATGGAAATAGCCGACATTTTCATCATCAATAAAGCTGACAGGGATGCTGCAGATGCCTTATATGCCAACTTGCGGATTATGGCTCATGAAAGAGCCAACGGAGACAAAGACACGCCTGTTCTCAAAACCATTGCAACAAAGAAAGATGGTATTGAAGAAGCTGCAACTGCAATAGAAAGTCATCTTAATAATAGCGAAAGAGCTACAACGAAAAGGGTACAACTTTTGACGGAAAAATGTTGGCACCTTATACAGTCGGCAAGAATGAAAGACATTGACAAACAAGGCCTCAAGCAGGAAATCTCCAATACACTTGACCAACAGGGATTCAACATTTACTTACTCGCAAAAAAGTTCAGTTAATAATCAACACCGGTTGATATTTATTTCCAATCGCAGTTACAGCATTTGCTATATTTACAAGGCTCACAACATTTAGGTAAGGATAAGACAGAGCAAAGCGAACATGTTAATTGACTTAGTTGCAGGTAACAAGCTGGATTTTTTTAAGATAGCCCCCCTTATAGACGCTTTGCATAAAGAACAAAGTAACGGGTACAATATCGGTTACAGATTAGTTTTTGCAGGCAAACAAGAGGAATATTTAGAAGTGCTGAATGACCTGTCTTTTCTGTCCATACCACAGCCCAATACTTTTCTTGAAACATCTTATAATAGTGCTGCCGAATACTTGGCAACTGTAATAGTACGTTATGAAAAAGTACTGACACTCAGCAAACCCGATATTGTGATGCTATTCGGTCATAGTACTGCCTGTATGGGTTGCGCCATAGCCGCCGCCAAAGACCAAGATGTACGAATAGCTCATGTTGAAGCAGGGCTCAGAAAAAGAAACAAATACTCGGACAACGATGTAAACAGAGCGATAACCGACTCTGTAACCGACTATTACTTTTCAATTGCCAAATCATCCAACGACAACTTGCGAAATATGGGAGTTGCCGACGACGATATTTACTTCGTTGGTAATTTGATAGGTGATTTTTTGTTGGGGGAGCTTGGCAACTTACCTCAACCTCCCATTTGGAGCCTATTGAAACTGCAACAACAGAAGTACATTTTAATAAACCTTGAGCACCCATCCATTATAGGCAGTCAAACAAGGTTGAAAACGCTCTTGTTGAACATACTTAAACAAGTGAACAACTTGCCTATAATACTTCCAGTAAACGAGGAATCATCAAAAGCCATCAACTCTTTAGGTATAAAAGCCCATAACCTGCACATCACCAAAAAGCTAACTGTATCAGAACTCTATTATTTAGCCAGCAATGCAAAAGCTGTAATAACCGATTCCGAACATCTGCAGGATGAAACGTCCATTATGCAAACCCCATGCATAACACTCCTGAAAAGTATTGCTCGTCCCGAAACGGCACTTACCGGATACAATGAGGTGACAGGGTTACAAAACGACAATATCAACGCTATTCTTAAGCAGCTGCTTAATGACAAGTGGAAGAAAGCCACCATACCTTACATGTGGGATGGCTATGCATCTGAACGCATCGTTGCCGTATTGAAGAAATTGGCATAAGTTTTCCACACAAAGTTGAAAAAAGCATATGTCCATTAGTGCTTAAATAACGCAGCTTATTGTAAAACAAGATATTAATACTATAACTTTACGATAATTGCATACGTATCAGGGGGATATGATTCAACAGATACCATCACATTTACTATACTTGCTCTGTTTTGTCAGCGCGTTGTTCATCAGCCTATTATCTATTCCACAGATAATATTGGTTGCTACGAAAAAACGCCTGTACGACACCCCCGACCATAAGAGAAAAATACACTTAAGAGTAATACCCAACCTTGGTGGCATTGGCATCTTCTTCGGCTTCATCACCACTGCTTCTCTTTTCATTCAACCTGAAGCGTTTAAGAAGTGGAATTACATCATTGCAGCCTCTTTACTATTGTTCTTGGTAGGGATAGCCGACGATCTTGTTTCATTAAGCCCATCCAAAAAGTTCTTTACTCAATTCATAGCAGCATTCATTGTTGTATGCATTGCAGATATTCGCTTGGATTCACTTCACGGATTATTGGGAGTTTATAGCCTCCCATACTGGTGGAGTGCCGCGTTTAGCATTGTAGGTGTAATATTTATTACCAACGCATTTAACCTGATCGATGGTATTGATGGCCTTGCAGGATCCATAGCCGCATTAGGGACTTTCTCTTTGGGCTGCATACTTGCAGGTTTTGAACATCCGGGAGCCGCATGCCTCGCGTTTTCACTACTAGGTGGAGTAGCCGGTTTTTTAAGGTATAATGTCTCTCCTGCTAAAATATTCATGGGAGATACCGGTTCTCTTCTCATCGGCTTTATCATATCATTGCTATGCATCATGTCGGTCAACTCATTCAATGAGCAAACGGAGATTGCAAGTGTCATCCATACGCCCGTCGGTGCATTGATAGTTGGGCTGTCCATATTGTTTGTACCTGTATTCGATACTTTCAGAGTATTCATTACTCGTATCATGAAAGGCTCATCTCCGTTCAAAGCTGATAGAACACACTTACACCATTATTTATTGGACATGGGCTTCACGCATGGACGTGCTGTGACAGTACTGATGATTGCCAGTGTGTTTATCATAACCGTATCGCTAGTCACACAAGACTTCAACCCCAACATAGCACTCTTGTGTATTTTATCTGTATCTATGGGGCTATTCGGAGTACTATATTTTATGCGAAAAAAGCGATTGGTCAATACCAACCGTCCCGGAAATAATCAAGCTAATAACACGAAAGAACTTCCATCTAAACCGGTTTCAGTAAACGGAACCGACAATGAATAATCTTTATTGAGAAACGATATAAGACCCACTTTGGAAACGATACAAATACAAGTGGTGATTCTCATTGTATAAGATGTTATCGTCTCTATCTTGAACAAGTCTGATATCGTAGCGAGTGAATGGCGCCATGCCTGTATCCTTTGTGTGTTCATTGAACACGGAACCATACTTCTTCAACAGATATGCATACCACATCATTGTTTCATATCCACGATATACCAATTTATCAGGGTTGGCACTGCCGTATCTAGCTTTATACTTCTTAGCCAACTCTTGACCCGAAGCTGTTGATGCATCGAAATAATACGGGCTTGTGTAGTATACGGCAACATTTGGAAAGGTTGTTGCCTTTTTCAATGCCGCCATATCGTTCCACGATGGCATGCCCCACACTTCAAACTGCATATTCGGAAACCATTCGTACAGCTTCGTCAGCAGTTGAGAGGAATAATCATCACTAATGATAGGCATCAAGATGATATTGACGCTATTATTATCAAACAGAGGTTGCAGGTCTTCTTGATTGGGAATATTGTTACAATTATACTTGATATAGGTACTGTACTTATCCTCACTGAAATACTCAAAAGCCATATTGTCAACTTCAACATTTGTACGATAAAGCATCACACGAGGAATGTTCTTGTATTTGCGAGACATATGTTCCTTCAATGCCTGACAATGAGTTTGCAGTGTCGGCTGCAACATGGTAAAGTATGGGTTATCCAATATACCGTCATCAGAAGGAGATAGTGCAGATATGAAGTTAATGTTCTTTCTTTTGGCATATTTGGCTACAGGCTGAAAGTCTTTTGATGACAATATTCCTATCATCAGATCGGAATTTGCCAATTGATCCGTATTGATAAGTGTCAACGGAGATTCCAATTCGTTGGCAACGTCATACAAATGTATATCCAGCCTATATCCGAGCTTCTTAAGTGTATCCGCAGCCAATGTTATACCTTCATAAAACAATATGGCCGGCATTACTTTTTGAGGAATAGAGGTTTTATGAACCATTTTACCGTCAACAATAAGCTCATCTAGGTATAATGGAGCCAAAACATCAATACTGTAACGGTCTTTGTAAGTTGTTTCAGGAAAGCGACCTGTGTTACGAACAATCGGCTTTATCGGTTTACCCGAATTGTCATTACTTGTTTTTATATCAGGGTTACCTGTATTATGTTGCTGCCCTACAGTTTCTTTTTTCTTGAACCACTTTTTCCAAAACTGAGCTTGCGCACTGTTTGGTGCAGCTAGCATCAAAGTACAAACAAAAAATACTACAAAACCGAGCTTATTCATAACTATTCCCATTCAATAGTAGCAGGCGGCTTTGAACTGATGTCATATACCACCCTATTGATACCATTTACTTTGTTGATAATATCGTTGGACAATTTGCCCAAGAAGGCATGTGGCAAGTGCGCCCAATCCGCGGTCATGCCGTCCACAGAGGTAACAGCTCTCAACGCGACTGTAAACTCATAGGTACGCTCATCACCCATTACACCTACACTCTGTACAGGTAGTAGTATTGCGCCTGCTTGCCATACCTCATCATACAATTCACTGTCTTTTAAATGCTGTGTATATATGGCATCAGCCTCTTGCAGCAATGTCACTTTTTCCGCAGTCACCTCTCCCAAAACACGAATACCTAATCCCGGACCGGGGAAAGGATGCCTTTTCAAGAATATATTGTCGATACCCAACTCTTTACCAATTCTCCTAACCTCATCTTTGAACAAAAAACGCAACGGCTCTACAAGATCCATATGCATTATCTCCGGCAACCCTCCTACGTTATGGTGAGACTTAATGGTAGCCGATGGTCCGTTTACAGAAACAGATTCAATCACATCGGGATAGATAGTCCCCTGTCCCAAGAACTTAACATCTTGTATTTTAATGGCTTCATCATGAAACACATCGATGAACAACCCACCGATGATCTTCCTCTTCTGCTCAGGGTCTGTTACACCTGCCAATGCCTTGTAAAACCTGTCCTTTGCATCTATGCCTTGCGTATTCAATCCAAGATGTGCGTAACCATTCAACACCTCTTCAAACTCATTCTTACGCAACAAACCATTATCAACGAATATGCAATACAGCTTATCACCTATTGCTCTATGAATAAGTGTCGCAGCAACAGTAGAATCCACGCCTCCACTCAATGCCATCACCACTTTCTCATTACCTACTTCCTCTTTTATCCTTGCTACCGTCTCTTCAATGAAAGCTGCGGGGGTCCAATCTTGAGTACATCCGCAAATATCAACAACAAAATTTTTCAGCAACTGACGTCCATCGGTACTATGGGTAACCTCAGGATGAAATTGAATACCGTAAATGGTATTGTTCGCATATCCATTTGCCGACTTGTATGCAGCAACGGGAATACTCTCTGTACGCGCCACAACGTTGAAGCCTGATGGCAATTCTTTTATTGAATCACTATGACTCATCCATACTTGAGAGCCGGAAGGAATTGTTGCCAATAACGCATCGTCGGTCATATCGGTCAAATGAGCTCTACCATACTCTCTATGAGTGGATTTGCCTACTATACCACCTGACTGCATAGCCACCAATTGCGCACCATAACAAACGCCCAATACAGGTAGTTTGTCCGCCATGGCCTTTACGTCGGGCTTAGGGGCATTGGGGTCGTTTACAGAGAATGGGCTGCCTGAAAGTATGATACCCTTCAAGCCATCTTCATATTCAACCTTTTTTGTACAAGGTTGTATCTCACAGTAAATATTCAGTTCGCGTATACCGCGCGCGATGAGCTGTGTGTATTGAGAACCGAAATCTAATATTAGTATCTTTTCTTTCATGTATTTATTAGATAATATATGAATTATGCTTCACCTGCTGTACCGCCAAAGTTAAATGGGATGTTCACTTGCTCTTGCTCTTGTATTGTACCGTGTTGAGCTTCAAACCTCTTCACATTCTCAACCAATGCACGCATAAGCCTTTTGGCATGCTGCGGTGTCATTACCACTCTCGACTTCACTTTTGCCTTAGGTACATTGGGCATTACGTTTACAAAGTCGAAAACGAACTCTGCAAATGAGTGTGTTATTATTACAAGATTGGAGTATACTCCGTCTGACATTTCCTCCGATAACTCAATATTCAATTGTTGTTCATTACCTTGTTCCTGTTGCATATCCATGTTTATTAGGCTGCAAAATTAGTAAAAGAATGGCAGTGGCTTCAATAAATAACATTTCCTAACAACCATTTAGCTTTAATTTGCCAAAAGTTTAGCTTTACGGCATGAATAAAATCCTTGCATTAGCATTTATAACAATATCATATATAGCCTGCAAACCACCTGTACACACTCCCAAACCACGTGGATATTTCAAAATAGCCCTTCCTGAGCGCAGCTATCAAATGTTTGACAGCTCATCGTTCCCATACTCATTCGAATACCCTGTATACGGTCAAATATCTCATGATGCTCAAATTTCAGGAAATGAGCAAGACAACCCTTACTGGATAAACATAGAGTTTCCGGAAATAGGAGGTAAAATATACATCAGCTACAAAAACGTGAACGATAAGAACAGCCTACCTACATTGAACGAAGACATGTATAAAATGACCTACACCGCTCATGACAAGAAAGCCGACTATATTGAGGATTATTACTTTCAAGACGAAGAACGCAGAGTATTCGGTACACTGTACAGAGTAAGCGGCGATGCGGCATCTGCCTATCAATTTTTTGCCACAGACTCCACAAAACACTTTATCAGAGGGGCTCTGTATTTCGATGTAGCCCCAAATGCCGACTCATTGAAACCTTTGAACGATTTCTTAAAAGAAGACATCAACCATTTGCTTTACAGCCTTAGTTGGAACTAAAGTGCTATCGGCATTTGCACATAGAAAGTAGTACCTACACCCTCTTGGCTTTCCAACCATATTTTACCGTTGTGAGCTTCCGCTATCTGTTTGGATATGGACAGCCCCAAACCAAACGGCTGCTCACCCGACGTACCAAAACGCTTGGCTTCAGAGAATAAATCGAATACTTTTTCTTGTAAATGCTGTGGTATGCCAATTCCTTGGTCTTGGACAACTATCTTGAAGTTCTCTCCGTCAGAACTTAAACTGACGTTTATATCCATACCATCAGAACTGAATTTAACAGCATTTGTAATAAGGTTACTGACAACTCTGGCTATTTTCTCAGCATTTACTTTCGCTGAAATATGATCTTCAGGAACAGACAAAACTATATTCTGATTCTTCTCTCTCGCCTTAAAGTTCAGTAGCTTGACTTGCTCTTCCATCAATGCGGTCAAATCCGTACTGTCTTTTTCAAGCTCTTCTGTCTTAAGTGTTGCAATTTCCAAAAGGTCTTTGGTAAGATTTAGCGCATTTTGGTTGGATTGCTTCATCAAGCTTAGGTACTCTTTCTGTTCATCATCCAACTTCTCATCCTGAGCACTTATTATATCCAACAACGCTAGAGAAGAGTTTATAGGGCTACGCATATCATGAGAAACCGCTTTCAATATCCTGTCCTTCTCGGCATCTGCATGTTCAAGTTCCTTCAATACCAACTTCAACTTGCCGCTCTGCTCATTTACTCGGTCATTCATTTCGGTTAGTTCCGACACATGCTTTTTAGAACGTTCCAAGCTCTGTACTATCAACACAATTATCACTATGGCAAACAAAGTGAACACTGCAGCAATAATGAGGTATATTTTGTTTTGATTGGCGGATTGTTCCAGTATCAATATTTTGGACTCGTTGCCGATATTTTTTACATTATTGTCAATACTGGCGAGTGAAAAGTATTTGGATGTATTCTGCTGTTGTTCCAACTCTTGAGCATAATTCTTCAAATACTTAAATGCCTTTCTTAAATCGTTCTTTACCTCCCAATATTGCCACATGGCCATACCCCATCTCTTCTCAACATTATTGTCAGGTATAGAATCGTTGAACTTTTTAATATCATCCAATAACTCAATAGCTTGAGGCAATCTACCTGTATGAATATAAACTCCCGCCAACTTGATCTTGGTGAACTGTGCATCAATCGGCTCTGAAAACAAATACTCCTTCACAGACAATGCCCTTTTTAATGTTGCTTCTGCACTGTCATACATTTTAGCTTTCACATATGTACCACCCATATTTCCGTAGAAAACACATTTTGCCAACTTCATATGAGTATGCCACCTATCCGGGTGATTACCTTTGTTTAGGTCAATAAGCCTAATACCTTTACTATAATAATATATGGCACTATCATATTGTCCCATGCGCTCATAACATATGCCTATGTCACTTTCCAACTCTTGCGTTCGGTAGAAATACCCAAAATTGTTATCACAATGTTCGCAATACTCACGAGCTATCTTGAAGTATGCCAAGGCGTCTTTATACTGCTTAGCGTCATATAAGACCAGACCTATCTTAAGGTGGTAATATCCGATCGCACAAGTGTCAGCAAACTTCTCTGCAAAAGACAATGCATGATAATAATTCTCATACGCATCTTGGTATTGCCCCATTTGCAATAGCTTATCGGCTTTATAGTAAAACGCCCAGATATAATTATCTCTGGCAAAATTGCTTGGATCGTTTTTTTCGAGCAGTGTGATAATACTGTCTGTATATGCTAAGGCTTTATCTCTCTTAAACAGTCGGCCGTATGAATCTGCATACAAATACCACACATAAAATTTGTCTCGCACATTTTTGTGTGCTACAGCATTATACAGACTATCCAAATGATTGAAGAAACTCACCGTATCACCGGTTTCCCTCAACTCATTTAACTTTATTGTAGCAGGCACCACATAATCCGGCGTATCTTCATGAACCTGATATTCTCCTTCTTTATTATTGCAGGCTTGAAGCAGCAGCAACAAAACAGGTAGCAAATACCTAACACTAAATACGCTCATGTATTTTATTGAAATCTTCTTTCCTCCGTACATTGATAGCGTTTACTCCTTCGTTGTACAAAATACATTATTTATGGTTTTTTCTATATTAATTACATCTTCGAAATCATAGCCGGCATATTGAATAATACTATTCATTTCTTATTTTTGCAGCCCTCAACTACGGCCCCGTAGTTCAATGGATAGAATAGAAGTTTCCTAAACTTTAGATCCAGGTTCGATTCCTGGCGGGGCTACGAACACGCAGAAGCCGCTCTAAGAGCGGCTTCTGCATTCATACAAGACATAATGCTTCGCTAAATCTTTGATACCTGATATAAAAAATCGATTCTCATCGTCGTATATTCTTGCCATTATAGATACAAGCTTAAAAATCATCACGATTGTGGACAATGTTTAAGGAAATAAAATGAGAAGGGCTGCTCATTGAGCAGCCCTTTAAGGTAGAGTTGATTACCCTATCGCTTGATTATTACCCTTGTTCTGTATAGCTCTTCACCGTTCTTGATGTCTACCATATACATTCCATCAGGTATTTCAGGTATGCTGAATGTCAATGTTTGATTGGCCATAAACCTGAATTGTTTTATCTCCTTACCAAGCATATCTCTTACTGCCATCACTCCGCCTTTCACTTCACTAGGCAACTCAACAGTAAAGGTTCCGCTGTTCGGGTTAGGATATACTTTGAGGTTACCTACTGTTGCAAGTTCTTGCAAACTACCCGGCTCTTTCTCTTCTGTATTTGTGGTATGCTCACCTTTCGCAGCGGAACCGCAAGATTCTTCGCATTTACCCAATCGACCACCACTCTGCAGGTGACCCTGAACGTGTGATGGTTGTACCGCCTTGGTTTGTTGGCCACCATTGTTCTTAGGAATACACACATATATTTTACCTGACAAGCTGCCATTGTTCTTATACTCTTGCACATCCAACACACAGAAGCTTACGTTACTTGTGGCACTACAACCGCCATCGTTGGTCGCAGTGACGGTATATGTGTAATTACCTGCCGACGTCGGTGCAAATACAGGAGACTGACAGTTGCTGCAGTTCAAGCCTGTGGCAGGAGACCATGCGTAGCTGAAGTTGTTACCACCTGTGCTTGTTGTGCTGAGCGTTGCACTTTGTGGGCCATAACCTAGGAATATCTGATTCGGGTTACCTCCTGTATAAGTGTTATTCGAAGGAATGGTTGTAATACTTACACTCGGTGCCGCAGGTACGGTTACAGTTGCAGTACATGTCGAGCTGTTGCCATGTATATCATACACTGTCAATACCACCTGGTTGTCACCCGCGTCAGAACATGTGAATGTGCTCTTAGACAGACTCATGGTTTCTATACCACAGTTGTCGGTACTACCGTTGTCAACATCAGATGGACTTATTGTGGCGGTACCTCCGCTCAATGTCACAATGTAGTTCTTACAATTTGCAATAGGCGCTTGATTGTCGACAACCGTTACTGTTTGAGTACAGCTGCTGCTGTTGCCATGTATATCTATCACCATCCAGGTCACTGTAGTAGTGCCTACAGGGTATGATGACGGAGCATTATTCCATACTCTGTCTACACCGCAGTTGTCACTTGTAGTAGGTGTGCCTAATGTTATATTGGTAGCAGCACATGTTCCGTTATCCGCATTTACAGTTACATCAGCAGGACAAGCTATTGTCGGATTCTGGTTATCTATCACCGTAACAGTTTGTGTGCAGGTGTTGTTGTTGCCATGTACATCAATTACTGTCCATGTTACTGATGTTGTACCAACAGAGTATGATGCAGGAGCATTGTTCCATACACTGTCCACACCACAGTTATCACTTGTTGTTGGAGTACCAAGGCTTACAGTTGTTGCAGTACATTGTCCGTTGTCTGCGTTTACTGTTACATCTGCAGGACAAGCGATAGTTGGATTTTGGTTATCTATCACTGTTACAGTTTGAGTGCAAGAACTGCTATTACCATGTATATCTGTTACGGTCCAAGTTACTGTTGTTGTACCGACAGAGTATGATGCAGGAGCATTATTCCAGATACTATCTACACCGCAGTTATCGCTTGCTGTAGGTGTGCCTAAACTTACGTTTGTAGCGGCACATTGCCCGTTATTCGCATTCACTGTTACATCGGCAGGACAAGCAATTGTCGGATTCTGATTATCTACAACTGTTACTGTTTGTGTACAAGTATTGCTATTGCCATGTATATCTGTAACTGTCCATGTTACTGATGTCGTACCAACAGAGTATGATGCAGGAGCATTATTCCAAACACTGTCTACTCCGCAGTTGTCACTTGTGGTTGGTGTGCCCAAACTAATGTTCGTTGCCAAACATACTCCGCTATCCGCATTCACCGTTACATCAGTAGGACAAGTAATGGTTGGATTCTCGTTGTCCGTCACAGATACTGTGAAGTTGCAAGTGTCAGTGTTACAATCATTGGTTGCAATGATCTGCACATAAGTAGTACCCACATTAAATGTTAAGCCTGTACCGTTTCCGCTACCACTGCCTGTTGTGGCACCGCTAAAGTTGTAAGTAAGCGTCGGTGTCGGTGCACCTGAAACGCTTGTGCTATACGTTGCTGTATTGTTACACTGACCTTGGGCTGAGTTGATTGTAATGTCTGAAGGACATGAGGTAATATGTGCAGGAACACAGATAACCTCCCCTGTAAGTGCTACAGCTAACGGATTTTCATCACAATCGTTGCTGTACACAAGCAGTGTGGCATTATAGGTGCCTACCGCAGAACCCGAAAAGTGTGTTCTGAATTGGAACGTAGAAGTGCCCCAAGGTCTTGCATATTGTACCGTATATTGTGCAGGTACATCTTGCGCGATATAGAAGCTGGCGCTGTCAGGACCGATAATACGCATGCTATCTACATTCAGTACGGTATCACCGAAATTCTTCACATTAATATATAAAGACTTGTTACCCGGTCCGGCATTTCGTGTGCCGAAGTCTACGGTATCTGCCATTTGTATGTCCGGTGATTTTATGTGTACTACCTGAGTATCTGTACCCATATTACCATGTATATCTTTTACTGTCCAGGTAACTGTGGTGTTACCTACAGGGAATGTTGCAGGAGCATCATTCCATATACTGTCTACACCGCAGTTGTCTGCTGTTGTCGGTGTACCGAGTACAATGTTGCTTGAGATACAATAATTATTACTGTCCGTACCTGTTGAAATATCGGTCGGAGCTGTGATGGTTGGTGCTTGATTGTCTGTTACCACAACGTTTTGTGTGGCTGAACTGTTATTACCATGTATATCCAGCACAGTCCACGTAACAGTTGTGGTTCCTACAGCGTAAGTTGATGGTGCATTGTTCCATACGCTATCTACACCGCAGTTGTCGGATGTGGTAGGTGTGCCTAAACTGACATTTGTCGCTTGGCAAGTGCCACTGTTATTATTGACCATCACATTGGCAGGCGCTACTATTACAGGGTCTTGATTGTCCGTTACAGTAATGTTGAAGCTATGTGTTTCTGTTGCACAAACACCTGTTGCTGTCACAACCACATTTGTAGTACCAACGTTAAATGTATTACCGCTACCTGTTCCTGTACCCGTACCTGTTGTAGCTCCTGTGAATGCATAACTGTATGTTGGTGTCACTGTACTTGTTGCAGTCGCATTATAGCTTACTACAGCATTGCATTGACCATTGTCCTGATTGGTATTTATATTGGCTGGAGCAACTGTAAATACAGGTGTATCACACAAGGCATTACCTGACAATGAGAAATTATAAGTACTCTCATCACAATCCCAGTTTTCAATTACAAGCCCGGCAGATTTTGTGCCTACAGAGTTAGGACTGAATTTTACATACACCGTATCTGTGTTGCTCGGATTTATATATTTCGGATAGCCGTTATTGCTTGCGATTGAAAATTCCGAAGCATTTGCACCTGTAATGGTAGCACCCAAGACTTTCAATTTTACAGCTCCCAGATTTTGTATCACGAATGCCTTCGTTACGCTATCGTTGATATAAGCATCACCAAAGTCTGTATTGTCAGCTACTGTAGGCGTTGTGTCGCCATCGTCTATCACATTATTATTGCCTTTCACAACGATCTCAGGTGCATAGACAGTGAAGTTGGTACTGAACGTTTTAATATTGTTACTATAATCCTTTGCTGTCCATTTTATATTGGTATTACCTATAGGCAATGTATCAGGAGCATTGTGTGTTATGCTTTGTATACCACAATTATCACCGGCATAAACATACCCCGGCAGTGTCATGAAACTATCCAGTGTAACTGTTCCATAAGCACTTGTAGTCACATAATTATCAACAATGCTATACCCACACCCTTGTTCTATATAAAATTTGTTGGCCAAGATTTGATTGGAACCTATCGGACCCGGGAACACCATTGGGTTTTGATTGTCTACAACCGTTACATTTTGAGTAGCGGTATTTGTATTGCCACTAACATCGGCTACTGTCCAAGTCACAGTGGTTGTTCCCACAGAGAATGAGTCCGGAGCATTGTTCCATATACTGTCCACTCCGCAATTGTCGCTTGTAGTCGGTGTGCCAAGCGATAAACTGCTATTTGAACATTTTCCATTATCAGCATTTGCTGTAATTGCTGCAGGAGCTGTAATAGTTGGATTTTGATTATCAATGACCGTCACTGTTTGTGTACAGGTATCTGTATTGCCATGTATGTCTTTCACTATCCAAGTAACAGTAGTCGTACCAAGTGCGAATGATGTTGGAGCATCGTTCCATACACTGTCCACACCACAGTTATCGGCTGTTGTTGGCGTGCCAAGGCTAACATTTGTAGCTGAACATTGTCCGTTATCGGCATTTACAGTAAGGTTGGCAGGACAAGTAATTGTCGGATCTTGATTATCTGTCACCACAACTTCCTGTGTATCTGAGCTGCTGTTACCATGTATATCTGTCACTGTCCATATTACCGTGGTAGTACCTACCGGGAAAGTAGCCGGAGCATTATTCCATACGCTGTCCACACCACAGTATTCCACAATAAGAGGATTGCCTAAGTTGACATTTGTTGCATAACATTGTCCGTTATCGGCATCCGCTGTTATTGTCGACTGTACTCTGATAAAAGGATCTTGATTGTCTGTTACGGTTACATAAAACGTCTTTTTATCAAAATTGCCGCATTTGTTATAAGCATACGCTCTTACAATTGTTGTGCCCACATAGAACTGACCTGAATATGTGTTTGAATTGGACTGTACAGATCTCACTGTAGCCCCGTTCAGGTCATATTTATAATAATCGATTTCTGAAGCACTGGATGCATTCACAGAAAACCCATACACTGCATAGCACTTGGCAGTATTGACATTCCTGTTGATTGTACCGGTTGGTGCAGTCAACGTCAACTGTGAACAAGAATCGGCAGTGGCGGATACTTTGAAATTGTATGTTCCTTCATCACAATCTCTACTGGTAAGCGAAACGATAGCTGTGCGTACACCCTGATTGGTAGTAGTTGGGTTGAATCTTATTTTGAAAGTTCGAGAGTCACCTGGGCTTAGTGTTGCAGGGAATGGATTACTGGCTATAGCAAAGCCGCCACCATTGGTCTGATTGCCTATGCTCAAAGGACTTAGTATATATAGAACTTTCTCTCCTGTATTTTTTACGGTGTAAGTCATGACCTTGTTTGCGTATTGGTATACAGCGCCGAAGTCTGTCCCATCAGTTGTCGACGGCGTCATATCCCCATCTGCGATCTCGATATTGTTAACACCGAACATGTCTATTTCAGGTGCAGTGACTACTACATATACTTGTTTAGTAGAAATATTTCCGGCTGAGTCTATTGCTGTTACTGTATGGTATGCACCTCCGATAGATGCTGTTGATGGGCTGAAGCTTTTAGATGCAACACCACAGTTATCGCTTATGGTTGCACCGTTCAAAAAGCCGGATACATCAACATCACATCCATATACGATACCCTTAAATAATGAGTCAGCGCATACTATTACAGGCGCTTCATCGTCAACTACAGTTACGATTTGTGTAGCTGTATCGGTATTGCCACCAAAGTCGCGTACTATCCATGTTACTGTTGTAGTGCCTTTAGCGAACGTAGTGGGTGCATCGTTCCATATGCTGTCTATACCACAGTTATCACTTGTTACAGGAGTACCCAGTGCTACATTGGTAGCTGAACATTGTCCGCTATCTGTATTCACTGTCACACTGTCAACCACCGTGATGGATGGGTTTTGATTATCCACTACTGTTACTGTGAAGTTGCAAGTGTCAGAACCACATGCATTGGTGGCAACCACTTGTACATTGGTTACGCCGGCATTAAATGTTGAGCCTGTACCGTTACCGTTACCACTACCTGTTGTAGCACCGGTGAAGGAATACGTTATGCTTGCTGCAGGATTTGCAGTTACTGTCGTCGTATAAGATGCACTGTTACTACATTGGCCTGTATTTGCATTTAAGGTAATGTCAGCAGGACAAGATGTAAAATGCGCGGTTGTACAGGTGACATTTGCACTTATGGCGAATTCAAATGGATTTTCGTCACAGTCGTCACTGATAACATTAATGGTAGCGTCATGCTGCCCTAATGTTGTGCTCATAAATTCTACAGACAAGTTGTGAGTGCTGTTTACAGCAATACTCATAGCGGTATCACCTAATATCTTGAAGCTGTTTTTGTCTGCTCCGGTTAAGTTGATGTCTGAAACACTCAGAACAAGATCTCCATCATTGCGAAGAACATATGTTCTGGTCTTGTATGTTCCATACAATACGTCTCCAAAACTTGTAAAATCTGCTGTGGTAGGAGTGCTGTCTCCATTTTGTATGTCGACGTTATTGCCGTTTGCTGTCAATTCCGGTCCATGTACATTTCCTCGTATTGCATATGTGAACAGCGTATCGTTGTTTACAATATTTACTGTGGCATTTTTGGTACCGTAAGTTGTGCTGTTCATCGTTACCGTGAAAGTGGTATGGTTGCCGGCACCTAAATTGAATTTCGTTTTACTTACACTGAAATCTGCGGCGGCATCACCTGTGAAGTATATGGTATCAACCCTTAGCGTTGCATCTCCGTTATTGACAACATCGTAGAATTGAGATACGGAACTACAGGTTGTACCGTTGAATATGGTTTTTTCACCGCCTGATGGCGTGTTGTCACCGTTACTTATCGGTTGGGATACAAAAAATTGTCCAGGCAAAGTGATTCTTGGTGACCGTACTTTTACTATTTGTGTAGCGGTACCGACATTGCTGTCTGCATCAATGGCTGTCCATGTTACGGTACGTGTACCTTTTCCAAATCCGTTGGCAGGTGCATCGTTGCTTATAGAAGTAACAACACAATTATCAGTTGCCGTTGCAGTACCTATACTGCTTACAGGCAATTTATTATGTCTACCGTTTACCACAACATCTACATCAGCAGGTGGCGTAACTACAGGAGACTCGTTATCGCTGACTGTTACTGTGAATGAACATGTGTCTGCACCACATTGATTGGTATTGATGAGTTGCACATTGGTTACACCCTTATTGAAGGTTGCACCACTTCCATTTCCGCTACCACTACCGGTTGTAGCACCTGTAAACGTGTAAGTTGTGGTGCCGCCTGATATTGTACTCGCATATGTCACCACTGCGCTACATTGGCCTGAGTCAGAATTCGCAGTCACATTTGGACAAGAAGTAAACTGAGGAGGTACACAGATGATGACTGCCTTCATAAGGAACTTAAAGGTATCCTCATCACAATCGTTGCTCCTTATTCTCAACCATGCAGTATGTGTCCCCAATTGATTTCCGGTAAATGCCACTGTAAAGTTTTTGGTGGTACCTTGGCTCATCGAAATCGGTTGCGTGGTCGGTAATAAAGTAAAGTTATTACCACTGTCTCCGACTATATCAATCCCGAATACATACATCGAGCTGATACCTCCATTTCTTATTTGGTAAGTTTTATTATAAGTTGAACCACCTATAAGACTAGTTCCGAAAAGAGTGTTGTTACCACCTGACGGCATACTGTCGTTATTACTGATCATTATATTGGCTCCTCTTACTTCCATCTCAGGCCAGCGTACTACCACTTGCTGTGTAGCAGTAGCAGTGTTACCGTTTACATCTCTTACTGTCCATGTGACAAATGTTGACCCTATCGGGAAAGCTGTCGGAGCATTGTTCCAGACGCTGTCTACTCCACAGTTATCACTTGTAGTAGGTGTGCCTAATGCGATGTTGCTTATAGAACAGAAGTTGACTGTATCTATGTTTGCAAATGCAGTTGACGGTGCAGTAATGGTTGGGTTTATATTGTCTACAACTGTTACCGTTTGTGTTGCGGTATTGATATTGCCATACACATCCTTTGCCGACCAGGTTACAATCGTATTCCCTACCGTATATGATGCAGGTGCATCGTTCCATATGGAATCAACTCCGCAATTATCACTTGTGGTAGGCGAACCTAACGTTACACCTGTTGCAATACATGTGCCCTCATTAACATTCACAGATACATTGTTTGGCGCTGTGATGGTTGGAGGTATGCTGTCAAGTAATGTCAGCGTAGCAGCTGATGATGTTGCAGTAAGGATACATGTGCCTTTCAGAAATACACGGTACTGATAGCCGTTCATACTAAGAGGTGCGGCAGCAATACTCAATGTACCGGTTGTTGCACCGGAGTATGTTGAGTTATTCGTTATGTCTGTCCAGCCGCTACCTGTATTTATCTGCCACTGATAGATCGTTATAGTTCCTGATGTAGCCACCGAAAAAGTAGCGTTGCTTTCTTTACATATATTGGTACTCGCCGGTTGTGTAATTATTTTTACGGTATCTATACAAGAGCATTCGACCACAGAAGTATTTGTAGTGGTTCCATGACCCAATTGTCCATAATGGTTTCGGCCTACACCACATATTTGTTGTCGTTGTGGTTTCACTAATTGTGTATGGCCATATCCTGCACTGTGATGAGCCCATCCGCCGTCACTACCACATTGTACAGGGCTTGTCCTGTCTGTTGTTGTACCATCGCCAAGTTCTCCGTTGCTATTCACACCCCAAGCCCAAACAGTACCATCACCTCTTCTTGCTGTACCATGTCTGGCAGGCGAGGATATTGCCACCCAGTCATTGATACCGAGAGCAATGTGCCTTGGAGATGTACGTGTTTGCGTTGTACCATCACCAAGCTGACCTTGTGAGTTGTTACCCCATGCCCATAGGCTACCGTCTGATTGCAATCCAATTGAGTGTTCGAAAGCCGTCTCTACACTTACCCAGATGTTGTTGTTCATGTTGGCGGTAATTTTCTTTGGAGTGGTGCTGTTTGTCGTGCTTCCATCTCCGAGCTGACCGTTACTGTTACTACCCCAGCCCCAGAGCGAACCATCAGCCTGTAAAGCCATAGAGTGAACATTCCCTGCACTAACAGAAACCCAATTTTTACTTGTGCCTATCTGTACAGGTGTAGTTCTACCGGTAGTAGTACCATCACCTAAACGGCTATTACCGTTATTACCCCAAGCCCATAGTGTGCCATCTGATTTTATTGCTAACGTATGCTGAACGCCTGCTGCAATGTCCACCCAATCAGTACTTGTACCGATCTTTACAGGAGCTTTTCTCGTAGTGGTTGTTCCATCACCTACCTGTCCATCTGTATTTTGTCCCCACGCCCATAGCGTACCATCTGCTTTCAAAGCAACAGAGTGATATCTTCCGGGTGCTACTTTTACCCAATCATTGTCTGTGCCTATCCTTACGGGGTCTTTACGAGTAGTGGTTGTATTATCCCCTAACTGTCCGAATATGTTTTGTCCCCAAGCCCACAGACTACCGTCAGCTTTTATTCCCAATCCATAATAATTTCCTGATTTTACATCTATCCAATCTGTCGGCGCAGTTCCTACTTGTATCGGACTTGTTATTGGAGACGTAGCGCTGGTAAACAAGTCATTTCCCCAGAACCATAGTGTACCGTTCGCTTTTATTGCCACGTTACTGCTGAATGAATTCTTTACAGCCACCCAATCATTGCTTGTACCTACTTTTGCAGGAGTATTGGTATTTGTTGTTGTTCCATTTCCAAGTTGTCCTGACGGATTCAGCCCCCATGTCCATAATGTACCATCTGATTTTATGGCTGCTGAGTGAGCAGCACCGCCCGCTACCATCATCCAATCATCATCGGTTCCAACTTGTACCGGGCTTTGCTTTGTAGACGAAGCGCCGATACCCAATTGTCCTGAATTATTCAGCCCCCATGCCCAAAGTGTACCATCTTTTTTAATGGCCATTGTATGATGACGACCTGCATTTACACTTACAAAGTCACTGGTTGAGCCCGCCTGTACCGGGGTACTTCTATTTGTGTTGGTACCATCTCCCAGCTGTGAACCTGCGTTTCCGCCCCAGCCCCATATAGAACCATTGGCCCTTAGTCCCATGGTATGATCGTCATTGGCGCTTATACTTATCCAATCTGTCCATGAGTTTATTTGTGAAGGAACAGGGCCGCCATATGTACCGCCCCAATGCCACAAGGTGCCATTGGATTTTAGGGCTGCAGAATGTTGGTATCCTGTAGTGATACTAACCCAATCGTCATCAACGCCTATCTCTATCGCATATTCCCTATAGGCGTAACCCCACGCCCATAATGTACCATCAGACTTTAAGGCAATGGAATGGCGATCGCCTACACTGACGGCCACCCAATCGTTATCTACCGTAGTACCTCCGGGATGGCCTGCAAGTACTTGTACAGGAGTTGCTCTGTTGGTGTGTGTACCATCTCCTAACTGACCATAGGTGTTTTGTCCCCATGTCCATATTACACCGTTTCGTATCTCCGCATTATGATACCGGCCACTGGCAAATTTGTTTTGTACAAACTCGGCTGTTCTGCCTCGGTTGCGTTTATCGCCCGCAAAGGCGTTTATCGAACTCAATAGGACGAGCAGTAACAATACTACCGCTGAGTGTCTTTTGTAGTGGAGTAGGTTTTTCATATAACTATGTTTTTACTTTTGGAGTATATATTCTGATTTTTCGTTATTCAATTGCTCTTTTATACGTTCGAGTTTGGCATCGTACCAAACCCAAATAATCACCGATAGGATTATGGAAAATGATAATACCAGTACGATGTACTTGTCTAACTTTTTGCTTGGATGATTCTGTGAATTCGTACTCATAACAATTGAGCACAAATATGCGGGGAGGAGGCAGCCGAATACAAATTTTGCGCATTGAAAAAGCGCATCATGAGCGCATCAAAAGCGCATCATAAATCAAATTATTTGATTTTAAATTATTTATAAGTACAGATAAAATATAATGAGATATTAGAGTGTTACAGGTTTTGTATCATGTTTCTGAGCTCTTCTTCGTTTTCAAACCCTATTTTTTTCATCATACGAGACTTGGTGGTCCGTACACTACCTGCAGTAACCCCCAAAACAGAGGCCATTTCTTTCGTACTCATGTCTATTTTGGCCAATACGATGTATCTGCGTTCCGCCTGGCTAAGTGTAGGGTATTTTTCTCTGATTCTTGATAAGTATCCGGGATGGGCTTTGTCGAAATTCTTTTTAAAATCGGCCCAATCATCATCAGTCAAGATGGTAGAACCCTGCATTTCTGATATAGTTTCTGCATACTCAGCGGTTCTCTCATCTGATTCATAAGATGTGAGCTTTCTCTCCAGGCCTTCCAATAGTTTGTTTTTCTCTTGAATGGTAGTGGTGAAAGTGGCAAGCTTATCTTTAGATGCCTTTAGTTCGTATTTCGCACTGTTCTTTTCTTTTTCGAGTAGCTCCTTGCGCTTGCGATAATAACCGATAATGAATGCTAAGAGTAGTCCGCCAACTGCTACAATGGTGATCAAGAGGTTTCTTTGAAGTACGGTATTTCTTTGTTCCAATTCCAACATTTGCTCCGCTGTGGCAAGTTTCGATTGGGCTATTTCGTTTTCAATGTTTTTGAGTTTAACGATATCAAATTTTTTGTGCAAAGAATCAGCCATGATACGAGTTGAGTCAGAATACCGATATGCCAGATCATATTGCTTGAGTGCCGCTTTGATCATAGCGGCATGATTAAATACATTATAACCGTAATTCAAATTTTCATAATACCAATTCGGAGATTCGGCTCTGAACATTTCAAGGGCTATATTATTGCACTTATCCGCTTCTTTTATATCACCTAGCATCAAGTGCAAATATCCCATCCTGTCATAGTCTGCCGCAACATGTGTCGACCTCCCTCTTTTCTCAGCCAGAGGCAAATAGCTTTTCACCAATGTAAGAGCAGTATCGTACTGTTCGTTTTTCATGTGTATGCCAACCTTATTGCTTTGTGCCAACAATGCGTAAACTCGGTTGTTGTCTTTGACAGACCCTTGGTATAGCAAGTCAAAATAATATAATGCAGAGTCGTCAAGCCCTGAGTTCATATGTATTATTGCGATATCATTAAGGACGGCAGCATCAAATTTTGAGGGTACGCCCTCAGCAAAATGAAGATATTTTAGAGCGTTTTTGTAATCGTCAAATCGCATATATCCTTCCGCTAACCATCTCAAATCATGCTTCTTATCAGTGTAGAAATTATGGTCGAGGTCTTTATAATATTCATAGGCTTCCAGGGCATATTTGAGTTCTTTTGCCATCACACCTTTTCTCTTCCAATAAGTTGATTCAAGCTTGCATCCAATAGCTGCCAGATGATTCCATTTGCTCTTATCGCACTTTGCAATAAGTGTATGTAGTTCTGTGATGAAATGAGTATCGCTTATTTCTTTTTTTTCGTATGCATGGAAAAGTGAGTGAAGTTGTATGAGCATCTCCAACTCTTCATCGTCTGCATCTATTGCCTCTTGTATGTAAATTTGGTATACCTCTTGTCGAGTGGCGGTATTGTTTTTATACGATACTGCAATTATGCTATCCAAAGCCTTACTCTTGGCAGGGAAAGGCTTGCCTGCCAATACCGGTTGTCCTTTTATCTGAAACGACAAAAGCAAAACGAATATGAGTGGTAATAGCCTAGACATGTTACCTCAAATATAAAGTGTGCCGACGAAATATAGTTTTCGAACTAAGAACGATACGTTATAAGTTATCTATCAACTCTTTCAGTTCGTCTTCGTTTTCAAATCCGATCTTTTTTATCAAGCGAGACTTTGTTGTGCGGACGCTACCCGCCGTAACCCCTAAAACGGAGGCCATTTCTTTTGTACTTAAGTTTATTTTAGCCAATACTATATATCTGAGTTCTGCCTGGCTAAGTGTAGGATGATTTTTTTGAAGACGAGATAAATATCCGGGATGGGCTTTGTCAAAATTCTTTCTGAAATCAATCCAATCATCATCGGTCAGAATGGTGGAACCCTGCATTTCTGATATTGTTTCCGCGTACTCAACGGTTTTCTCATCAGACTCGTAAGATGTGAGCTTTTTCTCAAGGCCCTCCAGCAATTTGTTTTTCTCTTGTATGGTATTGGTGAAAACAGCCAATTTGTCTTGTGATGCCTTTAAGTCGTACTTGGCAACATTCTTTTCTTTTTCCAAAAGGTCTTTTCGCTTGCGATAAAACCCTATGATCAATGTGGCCAAAAGTCCACCTACAATTACTATGGTGATCAAAAGGTTTCTTTGAAGCAAAGCATTTTTCTGTTCCAACTCCAGCAGTTGCTGTGCTGTTACAAGTTTGGATCTGGCATAGTCTTTTTCAATCTCTTTAAGTTTTACGGCACTTACTTTGATACTTAGGGAGTCACGTATCAGTTTTGCCGTATCCGTATATTTATATGCGATCTTATACTTTCCAAGGTCTGCCTTTACTTCGCCTAGTCTTCTGTATAGCTTTTCCGCCGCTATCATTTCTGAATAATACCAATTCTCTTTCATGCTTCTGTATCTGAGCAAAGCACTGTCAAAATATTGCTCGGATTTTATCAGATCGTTTTTCTTCAGGTAAAGAAAACCGATTGTTGATAATAAGTTGGCTTGTATCTTTTTGCCTAAGTTATTTTCGGCTATGTCCAGAATCTTAAACGAAAGTGCAAGAGAGGTGTCGTACTGTTCACGTATAATGAAGACGCCTATGGCATTTCCCGCAATTATATTCTGCCAACGATACAATTTATGATCCTTAGCAAAATTGTATGCCAGATCGTAAAAGTATAATGCAGAGTCAAGGTTTTTGGCATTTGTGTAGGATAATGCAATGGTGTTTAACTGCGAAGCGCCAATAAACGAATCGGGTATGGCCAATGCCATATTGAAATATTTGTTGGCTGTTTCAAGTTCGTCGGCTCTAAAATAGGCTATAGCAATATTGTAAATGAACTCTTGCTTATGAATAAAATATTCATAATCCCAATCTTTATAAATGTCATAGGCCAACAGTAAGTATTTAAGTTCTTCTGCTGCCTGATGATTAGCTATGTAATGTCCGCTTAGGCTTTGGTAGGCAATCGCTAAAACTTCTTTCCAGTCCTGTTTTTTACTTTTGGAAATGATTGTCAGTAAAGCATTTCTTTCATAGTTTGGTGTATGTCCTAGAGCTCTCAGCTTCTCCACCTCCAGTAAGCACTGCAGCTCGTCATCACCGGAGACAATGGCGGCATCTATATATGGTTGAAATAATTCCGGAGCATTGGCCGAATTGTCGGTTTTCAAATGCCGTTGTAGAGAGTCGATTACTCGGCACTGTTCAGGAAAAGTTTTTTTTGCCAAGTCTGTTTGTGCATATATTTCTGCTGAAAAAAAGAGAAAAACAAAAACAGATAGCAGTCTGACCATATTACATCAAATATACATAAGCGTTAATAAAGAGAGTAAGCTATCGCATACATTTGACAGCTCATTTGCTACAGCAAAAGTATTTTTTTACAAAAAACAACATATGAATACCATTGCATTGTATAAATTAACTGAACCAAAATTCAGTAATATTTTATCGGATATTACATCTCTTATTAAGCTGTTATTTATTGTACACAATCAGTAACAAGAAATAATATTTAACACAATCATATATTTAATAATCAAAAAAACAATTACACCCTTAATATCTTCTAAAAAGTTCGAACTTAGTCTCGTTAGGGCTGCCAAAAGTACAAAAGCCGCTCAAATGAGCGGCTTTTGCGATGAAGCTTAGTCATTACTTTATCGTCTGATAACTACTCTTGTTTTGTACACCCTATCGTTGTTCAAAACTTCAAGCATATAAATACCATCGGCAACTTCAGGAATACTAAACGTCATGTTTTGAGCAGTGTAGAAACTCAACCTCTTAACTTCCTTACCCATCATGTCTCTGACAATTACCATACCTTCTTTTACTGCTTCAGGCAGTTCTATTTTAAATGTTCCGGTATTCGGATTAGGATAAAGCTTCATATTGCCGATGCTCATTTCTGTCAAGCTGTTATCCTCTTCGCCCTCATTCTGAACAACATTGTTATTACCACTCTTGGCTGCCGAACCACAAGATTCTTCACACTTACCCAAACGTGCACCTACTTGCAAATGACCTGCTACTTTATTTGGTTGTACTGCTTTTGTTTGCTGACCATTATTCTTAGGAATACATACATATATCTTACCTGACAAGCTACCATTGTTCTTATACTCCTGTACATCCAGCACACAGAAGCTTACAGTACTTGTAGCGCTACATCCGCCCTCGTTTGTTGCCGTTAGAGTATAAGTATAATTACCCGCGGATGTCGGTGTAAATACAGGTGATTGACAATTATTGCAACTCAGGTCTGTTGCAGGTGACCAAGAATAGTTGAAGGTATTACCACCATTAGTATTCGCACTTATTGTTGCACTTTGCGAACCATAACCCAGGAATATTTGGTTTGGATTGCCGCCGGTGTATGTATTGTTAGCAGGTGTGGTCGTAATAGATACCGATGGAGCAGCAGGCACTGTAACTGTGGCTGTGCAGCTCGCGCTGTTTCCATGTATATCATATACCGTTAGTATCACTTGATTCTCTCCGGCATCAGCACAAGTAAATGTGCTCTTAGACAAACTCATCGTTTCTATACCACAGTTGTCAGTACTACCATTATCTATGTCTGATGCACTTATTGTTGTAGTACCTCCACTAAGCGTCACAGTATGGTTTTTACAAACTACCGTCGGAGCCTGGTTATCAACAACCGTTACTGCTTGTGTGGTTGTGCTGTTATTACCATGTATATCAGTTACTGTCCATATTACCGTTGTAGTACCTACAGAGTAAGTTGTCGGAGCATTGTTCCAGACACTGTCCACTCCACAGTTATCAGCAGTTGTTGGTGAACCTAATGCAACATTCGTTGCAGCACAGGTTCCGTTATCTGCGTTTACAGATACCGCAGCAGGAGCAGCAATAGTAGGGTTTTGATTATCAATTACTATTACATTCTGTGTACAAGTAGCTGTGTTGCCATGTATATCAGTTACAGTCCATGTAACTGTTGTTGTACCAACAGAGTAGCTTGAAGGTGCATTATTCCATACACTATCTACAGCGCAGTTGTCACTTGTTGTTGGAGCACCCAAACTAACGTTAGTTGCCGCGCATTGTCCATTGTCAGCATTTACTGTTAAATCTGAAGGGCATACAATTGTCGGATTCTCGTTATCAATCACTGTCACCGTACTTGTAGCAATACTTGTATTTCCGTGAATGTCCTTAACAGTCCATGTAATGGTAGTGTTGCCTACAGGAAGTAACGCGGGGGCGTTATTCCATACACTATCCACTCCACAGTTATCAGCAGTTATTGGAGTACCCAGCGCAACATTTGTTGCACCGCAAATACCGTTATCTGTATTCACTGTCACATTCGCAGGAGAAGTGATTGTCGGATTTTGATTATCAATGACTGTTACTGTTTGTGTGGCTGTATTGGTATTGCCGTGTATATCTGTAACAGTCCAAGTAACGGTGGTGGTACCAACAGGGAATGACGAAGGAGCATTGTTGTTTACACTCAAAATACCACAGTTATCTCCTGTCGTTGGCACATCCAGCGCTACGTTAGTAGCATAGCATTGTCCAAAATCAGCATTTGTTGTTACATCTATAGGAGCCGTAATATCAGGATTTTGATTATCAACAACAGTCACTGTTTGATTAGCTGTACTGCTGTTACCATGAATGTCTAATACTGTCCATGTGACAGTTGTGTTTCCTACAGGGAAACTTGCAGGTGCATTGTTCCATACACTGTCCACTCCGCAATTATCTGATGTAGATGGAATACCTAAGGCAACATTTGTTGCAGCACAACTACCATTATCAGCATTAACTGTTACAGTCGCCGGAGGAGTGATGGTTGGATTTTGATTATCCATAACTGTTATGTTTTGGATATCAGTTTTAATATTTCCGTGTATGTCCTTTGCAGTCCATGTAACCGTTGTGTTACCTACCGGGAAGCTTGCAGGTGCATTGTTCCATACGCTGTCTAATCCACAATTGTCAGAAGCGAACGATATACCTAAATCTACATTAGTAGCATAGCAACTGCCGTTATCTGCATCTACTATCAGATCTGGAGGTAACGTCAGGTTAGGTGCCTGATTGTCTGCAATAGTCACATTTTGTGTTGCCGTATTGGTGTTACCATGTATATCTGTAACAGTCCATGTAACAGTAGTAGTACCTACAGGATAAGTACCGGATCCGTTATGAGTCACACTTAATATTCCACAATTATCACCTGTAGTTTCCGCACCCAGGCCATTGATCATCTTATAGCATACACCACTGTCAGCATATTGGAATATATCTTCAGGAGCAAAGATGTCCGGCTTTTGATTGTCTATTACAGTTACTTTTTGTGTGGCTGTAGTAGTATTACCATTCACATCTTTCACTGTCCATGTTACGCTTGTAGTACCAACAGGGAATGATCCCGGTGCATTATTCGAAACGCTTGCTACACCACAGTTGTCACTAGTGGTTGGTATACCCAAAGTAACAAGTGCACCACAGCTTCCGTTATCAGCATTCACCGTTATATCTGCAGGTGGTGTGATGGTTGGCGGTTGGTTGTCCACTACAGTTATTTTCTGTGTGGCTGTATAAGTGTTGTTGTTATTGTCTTTTACAGTCCAGGCAATGGTACTTGGACCAACCTGGTATGATGACATTGCATCACTCCATATGGTATCCACATAACATATTCCTGAAGTTGTTGGAGTACCAAAATTGGTTACTGTAGCCCAGCAAACACCACTGTCCGCATTCACAGTAATATCAGCCGGAGCTGTAACAACAGGTGTTTGATTGTTTGTCACAACTACTGTAAAGTCTTTATAGGTACTGTTGCCACACCTGTTAATAGCGTACACACGTACATTGGTAGTACCTACATTATAATTATAAGTGAATGACCTTGAACCTGAACTAGCGTCTATCGTGGTAGCACCGGTAAGTATATATTTATAATATGATATTGGAGATTGACTGCCTGCTATAACACTGAAAGTATAATTGGAATGACATGTACCGGCGTCTGTATTTCTGTTAACAGTATCCGGTAGCGCATTTAGCGATACAGGAGGACATATCTGATATGCACCTATACGGAAGTTATACTCAGCTTCATCACAATCGGCATTATTGATTTTTATATCAGCAGTTGTATTGCCTGAGATAGTAGTGTTAGTACTGAAAAATCTCACTTTAAAATCCATAGACTGTCCGGCTGCTATCGTGGCAGGAAAAGGATTTGTATTGATGGAAAAACCTCCGCCTCCTGAAACTGTAGATAGGGAAAGGCTTGAGACATCGAGTGCAACATTGCTTGTATTCTTTACCGTGTAGGTTTTATAGTAGAATTGATTTGGAGATAACTGCCCCCAATCTGTACCATCTGTAGTTGATATTGTTAAGTCACCATCTGTAATTACTGTATTGCCATATTGCACTTGTATTTCAGGTGCAGTTACAGTTACTGTTACAGCATACTGCCTTTCATTTCCTGAAGCATCCCTTGCTCTGACTAGACAATAATTTGTACCTATTGCCAACTGTGATGGCGATACAGACTTATAGCTGATCACTCCGCAATTATCACTGTAATTATAATAATTCAATAAAGATGATGAGCTCATGGTACAACCGCTGCTCATTGACAATGTAATTACTGAAGGTCCCGATATATTTGGCCTCTGCTTGTCAATCACCGTCACTGTTTGTGTAGCAGTATCTGTATTTCCGCTAGCATCTCTTACTGTCCATGTTACTGTAGTACTTCCTTTCGGGAAGCTTGCAGGAGCATCATTCCATACACTGTCAACACTACAGTTATCTGCAGTGGTTGGTGTGCCCAATGAAATGTTTGTTGCTGAACAGCTGCTATTATCTGTATTTTCGATTAAATTACCGGGTGCTGTAATGGTCGGCTTAATATTGTCTACAACAGTTACAGTCTGGTTGGCAGTACTTGTATTACCATGCACATCGGTTGCAGTCCATTTTACCGTCCATGTACCCAATGCTAACGTAGAAGGAGCATCATTAGTAACAGAAGCTACACCACATGCATCATGAATGTAATCTGTCTTAAGGCTATTTGTAGAAGCAGTACATCCCGACCCGACATTAAGAGTTGCCGCACTTAGATATATATATGGTGCGATATTATCACTGACTTTCACATAAAAAGTCTTTTCAGCATAACTCCCGCATATATTATATGCACGCACCTGTACTTTAGTAACACCAATATTGAAATAACCATTGAAATTATACAATGAATTAAATGATGCGTTTGTAGCACCGCTTAATACATATTGGAAATAATCAATCGCTAACGAACCACCGGCGCTTACATTTGTACTTACAATATAGTTGGCTTTGCATTCGCCGGAATTAGTGCTTTTATAAACTGTATCAGTCGGTACAGTCAACGAAACATTCGGACAAACTACATTAGCAGACAACCTAAAGTTGTAAGTACTCTCATCGCAATCATTGTTTTGTATTATAAGATCTGCAGTAGGGTTTCCAAGTGAAATTGATGGATCGAGCCTAATGGTTACACCTCCGGTCTTGCCCGGGGCAATTTTTTGAGGGAATGAACTATAAACTACAGAAAAGCCGCCTCCATTGGTTTGGTTGGTAAGACTCGCACCTGAAACATATAATGTGTCCGTACCTGTATTCTTAAACTGATAGCTCTTAGTATATGATGGGTATGGATAAACTGTGCCGAAGTCTGTGCCATCTGATGTGGATGGAATAGTATCGTTATCGGCAATTGATACAGAATTATTCAGCACATCGATCTCCGGTGCCAAAAGCGTAACAGAAACAGTCTTTGTTCCTACATTTCCACTGGCATCAATACCAGATACAGTATAATTGGCAGTACCTATATTGATTGTTGACGGGCTTATACTTCTACTTACCGTTCCACAGTTATCATCAAAATAATAATTAGCTAAAACGCCTGATGCGCTTAGAGAGCAACCACTGTTATTGTTGAGAGTAAGTGTATAAGAGTTCGGACCATATATTTTTGGAGCAAAAGTATCTACTACATTCATATAAAAAGTGCGGGTATCACTACCGCAATTATTAACAGCTTTTAGAACAAGTTTCGTTACTCCTTTTTGATACTGAGAATAATGAAATATACCAATGCCAGTACCACCAGTTGCATTGGTTGCCCCAGTCATGGTTACTTCGTATATAATGGATGAAGTCCCGGTTGCATAAAAAACAAACGTGTAGTCTTTGGTACAATAATTATCACCAAGATAGGTGACCACAGTATCTCCTTGTGCAGGAGCAGAGGTAATTGTAGGTGCTGTACACTGAGCACTTACATATTGTGTAACTGTTAACAGTAGCAGCGGCAAAAGCCAAAGTCGTAGTAAATTAAAAGCTCTATTTTTCATATATACTTTATTCATCTTAAGTTCGATTGTTGATTGGTTTTTACTTCATTCTCGATGCCATCGATCTTACCCGCGTACCAGAACCAAATGGAAACTGTCATGAGTACCGAAATGGAAATAATGAGCAGGTAGAATAATCCTGCTTTGCTCTTTTTTAAATTGATCGTAGTCATGCGTATCATTTCAACAAATATGCTATCAGACTACGTCGGAATGCAAAATTTTGGCATTGAAATAGCATTGCAGAGGCGTTGCAAAAGCGTTGCAACGCTTTAATAGAATGTAATAAAACAACTTACAGATAAAACAAATAAGCAATGCGACAGCTAATTACTATATCGTATTGATGAGATTTTTTAGCTCTTCATCGCTTTGCAACGCTAATTTTTTGAGGATTCTGGACTTGGTGCTACGAATACTGCTTGAATTGACCCCTAAAATAGTAGCCATTTCTTTGGTACTCATGTCCAATTTTGCCAATACGATGTATCGTATTTCAGCCTGTGTAAGGTCAGGATATTTTTCTTTAAGGCTGATAAGATAGCCTGGATGTGCTTTTTCAAATATGGCTTTAAAGTATACCCAATCGTGGTCGCTTAAGATGGTAGTTTCATGAAGTTTGGATATGGTATCTGCAAGATCAATGGTTTTTTCATTGGTCTCATAAGTGGTCAGTTTTTCTTCTAAATTGACCAATAGTTTATTTTTCTCTTGGATACTGTTGGTAAAAGAGGCAAGTTTGTCTTGCGAAGCTTGAAGGTCGTACTGGGCTTTATTTTTTGTCGTTTCTAGCCTTTCTTTTCTCTTATTATACCAGAAACTTATAAAAAGGATAATAATCGTTCCGATTACCACCACAGATATCAACAGGTTTCTTTGTAGAAGGGCATTTTTCTTTTCAATAGCTAATAATTGGTTAGCGTTATCCAGTTTGGTTTCTCCAAGCTCCTTCTCAACAGCCTTCAGTTGAGACACATTGTATTTCTTATTGATGGAATCTGTTAACAACACTACTGTATCAGCATAACCATATGCAGCTTTGTACTTACCGTTCTCAGCTTTTACACGCATAGCGCTTCTATATATGCTCATGGCAGGATATAGGTTTTCATAATACCAATGAACCCCTGCCTGCCTATATCGATCCAATGCCTGCTCATAATACGACTCGGCTATCTGCAGATGCCCCAGCTTCATTTGTATAGAGGCTACAGTACTAAGCAAATTAGCCTGAACACCTGCACCTGTATGCTTTTCAGAAAGTGGCACCAATTGCATAACTATTTTCAGAGCTGTATCGTATTGTTTTTGCTTAATATAAACGTCGACGCTATTGCCTCTGGAAATGATCTGCCAGACCACAACACCATTGTCTCTTGCTATATCATGCAGTTTATTGAAATAATATAAGGCAGAATCATAATTACCCAACTGAGTATGTATTAACCCCAACACATTGAAAATATCACTTGAATATCCGTCCTCGGGAGGTATTTGCATAGCCTCATATCTATACTTAAGCGAATTTTCAACATCTTCAAAAGCGTCATAACGTTTTGCCAGTTCTACGGTATAGTACTTTTTAAATATAAAATAAGAAGGGTCGTAATCATGATACAGGTTATATGATTTAACCCCATATTTTACAGCTTCTGCAAGATTTCTGCTTTCACTCCAGTATACACTGTATGTGTGATGAGCCATAGCCTCAATATGCTTCAAGCCTTTGTTCTGTGCTTTTATTGTTATCAGCCTAATTCCCGTAGTAAACTCAGCATCGGTTATTGACCTTTCCCATAATTTGTGCTTAAGTTGTGTGATCTTTAAGAGCAGCTCAAGTTCTTCATCGTTTTGGGAAACAGAATATTCAATGAGTGGATTTAATAACTCTGTTACTTTCTTTGAGCCTTTAGGTCTGTTTTTAATTATTGAATCAACTGCCTGCCATTTTTCAGGAAAGGGCTTTCCTGCTATGTCGATCTGCGCATTCGCATATAACGTTGTGAATTGAAGTAGTATAATAAATGATAACAGTCTGAGCATCCTGTATCAAATATACGCAGCATATAAAATTTCAGCCTTTTTTTCGGCCTTTAATCGTTACCTACGAAGGTTTGAGACACCCTCGGCTAAAGTTGCTTAGTTCTATTTAACCAAGCCTTCTTTCAAAGCGACTGAAACCGCACCCGTTGCAGATTGAACTTGCAATTTCTTGTAAATGTTGTTGATATGTGTATTTACCGTTTTGTAAGAGATAAAACATTCGTCGGCTATCATCTTATAGCTGTATCCTTTTACCAAATAGGCCAATATATCCTCTTCTCTCTTTGTTAGACTGTAATCCTCTTTTTTAGACACATTCTCAGATGTACTGAAATGACGCAACACTTTTGTGGCTATATGCGGAGTCATCGGTGCACCACCTTCCAACACTTCTGTTATAGACATTATCAGCCTTTCAGGGGTTTCTTGTTTTAGCAGGTAACCGTTAGCACCAGCACACAAGGCAGGAAATATCTTATCGTTGTCTTCGAATACGGTTTGCATCAATATTTTGATATCCTGATGTACTTTCCTTATCTCAGCCACCCCGGCCAGACCGTCAACGTGCGGCATATCAATATCCATAAGCACTACATCGGGTTGTGTGGCATCAATATGCTTTAAGACATTCCTACAATCTTCAAACATTCCTACACACTCCATATTGTCAGAAGCATCTATCATCAACTGCAACGCATCTCTACGTTCAGGATTGTCATCAAATATTACAACGCGTATACTCATAGTTCAAAATTACGTCGATGCCCTAATTATGATATAGGTAATATCATTGAATTTTAAAGATATAGGGACAAGGACACTTTAGTTCCTTGTCCTACTACACTGTCAATTTCGAGCTTTGCGCCTATTGATGAGGCACGCTCTTTCATACCCTTGATTCCATTCCTGCCCATATTGTCGATGTTATTGTTCACCAGCCCCATGTCAAAACCTTTACCGTCATCTATTATACTGATATCCAACTTCTTACCGGTCAGGTTTAGCGTCACTGAAAGGTTTTTACACTCGGAATGTTTTATTGCATTGTTGACCACTTCTTTGAACAACATGTAGATATTCTTCCTTTGTTTCATATCTACTTTTACCCTTTCCAGTCCTTTCTCCACATCAAACTTCAATGAAACGCCTTTTGCCTCTGTAACGTTTACCGCAAACGCCCTCATCCTGTTGGTCACTTGCTCGAATGTATCGTTATCAGCCTTCGTAGCCCATACAATATCATTCATACCCTCCATCATCTTGATCGTACTTTTTGATATCTTATCAAGAAGAGTAGCTGTTTTAGGAGGTAGTGTTTCTTTGCCTTTTTGAGCCACTGCCACATACAGCGACACGCTGCTGAGTGTTGAACCAACCTCATCGTGAAGGTCTTGAGCGATACTGTTTCTGGTGCGTTCTACTTTCAGCACCTGGTTCATTCTCCAACGGTAGATAGCATATAAAATACTTGCGATTAGCAACAAGGATAAAGTCCTGAACCACCATGTAGCCCACCATGGAGGCAATACTTTGAAGGAGTATGCAATAGGCTCACTCCATATACCGTCCGGACTTTGAGCTTTTACTTTAAACGTATAAGTACCTGCGCTTATATTACCGAATGTTGCACTGGTGTTAGAGGTGGCTGAACTCCACTCTCTATCATATCCTTCAAGAAAGTGTTGAAAGTTGACCATAAACGGCCGGCCTGTTTCGATAGCACCATAATCAATTGTCACTTCATTGAACTTATAAGGCAATACTAATTTTTGCGGGATGTAATTGTACTTGCTAAGGCTATCAAATTTTAGACTCTTGTACTTATTCTTTACACTATCTCTTTCTGTACCGGTCATCTTACGGCCATACTTGATCACTTCTTCCGTTATGTATGCAGGCATTGAATTGCTATCAGTATTTCTTGTCGGCACCAGATAACTCCAACACACAGGGTTATTGTTTATTTTTAACTCACGAATAACTACTGTTGGTGGAGTGCTGTCTCTACGTATTTTACTTCGGTCAAGTCTTACGATCAATTGCTCACCGGAGCCCGTACCGCCCCATAGTACTCCCTTACTGTCCTTCAATAAGCAGTTTTGCCTGCCATTGATGTCTTTGATAGGATAGCCTGTACTTGTGTTATATATTTCAATATTGGTAAGCCTGCTATGATCTTCGGATATGTTGAATACAGCTATGCCTTTGTTGGTACCTACTGCTATTTTGCCATCATCTAAAACTTGTACCTGAAGCACATAGTTATCAGGCAATCCATCTGCTTTATTAAAGCTTTTGAAAAAGCTGCCTGTAACTTTAATATCATCATGTATAGTTTTTACTTTTTCAGCACTTAGAAAAGCTATGCCATTGCTCGAACCAAACCAAAGGTTCCCCTCTTTATCCTTTGCACTAGCCCAAAGAATATCATGTGGTAAGCCATGTTCTTTATTATAAGTAGTAAACGACTTGCCGTCAAAACAGCTTAAGCCATGCCCGGAAGATGAAAACCATAGATTCCCTTCATCATCTTGTAATATACACCTGATGTCATTCCCTGCAAGACCTTGTTTGTTAGTATAGTTGGTAACAGATTTACCATCAAAACAAATCACTCCATTCAAGGCAGTCGCCATCCAAATTTTCTTATCGTTATCTTGTGTTACATAGAACTTTATATCGAATGGAAATCCTTGTTGATTATTGTAACGGGTAAAGCTGTAACCATCATATAGGTTGATCGCATAAGCATCCGGTCCGATCCAGATTTTTCCGGACCTGTCTTTAAATATGCTGTGATTAAAGCCACCCGATAAGCCTTGAGAAGTATTTAATATAGTAAACGAGCGTCCATCGAAAACCGAAAGGCCTGAGCCTGAACTACCAAACCAGATATTACCTGCGCTATCTTCTGCTATGCAATAAATATGATTGTCGGGTATGCCATAAACATCATTAAAATAGGTAAAGGCATCACCGTAATAACAACTAACTCCTGCAGTCAGCGTACCGAACCATATATTACCTGTTTTATCTTCTGTAATTGTATTTACTATAATACCTGGTAATCCTTCACTTTTTGTAAATGTGGTAAAGCCTGCACCGTCATATTTACACACGCCCTGCGATGTGCCGAACCATAAATTTCCTTTACTGTCTTTTTTTATATCACTAATACGGCGATCAGGTATGCCATCAGTAATTGTAAAATTGGTAAAGCTAAAACCATCATACATGCTAATGCCATTGCTTGTTCCTATCCATATATTACCGTCATCGTCTTCTTCTAATGCAAAGATTCCGTTAGAGGGCAGCCCATCTTTATTTGTAAATGTCTTGTATGCGTTTCCATCGAAGCGATGCAACCCACCACCTGCAGTTGCTATCCAGATATTCTTTTTCTGATCTTCAAGTATTTCTCTAATATCATTTACAAAAAGATTGCTGCCTTTACGGTTAATAATGGTATCTCCGTAATAGATGAACACTCCTGCAGGAGTGGTGCCAAACCACATTTTGCCGTCGCTGTCTTGAGTAATACAGTTTACCCTGTAGTTGGTTTTTGTTTCTGTTAAGGAAAAGTTGGTAAAGGATCTACCATCAAAACAGCTAACCATACTCTCATCACCACCTATCCAAATATTTCCGTTTCTATCCTCTGCAATACTTACTGCAATATTATTTGCGAGTCCATTCTCAGTAGTGTAATTGGTAACGCGTATACCATCATAGCGAGAGATACCGCCACCTGCGGATCCGAACCAAAGATTGCCGTGACTATCGGTCAAGCTTGCTGAAGCACCATCCATAGTAAGGCCATCATCAGTGGTAAGTGTTTTAAAATGGCCAATGCCACCTGTACCTAATAGATAAGGCTGTCCCTCTTTATTTTTTACCACATCACCTTTTCGGTCTTTTAAAACCGGTAATGGGTGTTTCTCAGGAGGTGTTAATACTCTGTTTCCATACCTGATAGTTCCCTTTCGGGGCATGATATACTTTTCAGGTTTAGGCATAGTGTCCAGCATTACTACACGGGGTTGCAAACTATCAGGCAGGTCTGCAAGTACCGTAACTTTTGGAGGGATAATACTGTCCTGAGCCTTTTCAACAGAAACAGTAGCCTGTCGGTTAGTACAGGCTACTGTAAATATTAGTATCAGGTAAAAGACTCGTTTCATCAAGGCAGTAAAACATTAAGATATGAAATATCTCTATGCTTCTGCCAATTAAGGACTGTTAGTGATGAAAGAACTTAATATAGCCCGGAGCTTCACCACGCTCTTGCAACTGAATGAAATATACACCTGATGACATATCAGGAATAGCAGTGGTAATCTGTCCGCTTGTTGCTGTAAATGTTTGTGATTTTATGCGTTGGCCGGCATAGTTGTACAGATGTAATTGATACTCCTTGCCTGCATTTAGTTCGCCATTCAAATACAACCTGCCATTTAAGGTATGTGCGTTGATATTGACTAAACGTTCTTTAGCTTCATAAACACCGGTAGTTTTCTCTTCTTTTAATAAATAGACCTCATAACTTGGTGGAGGTGGATTACTACCTAACTTCAATTCATAGCGTCTTATTGACAGTATGGGTGCCTTATGTGTTGCATCCCAAAAGCGTATATATTCTATAGATTCAATCGGGCTGTTAAGCGTATTAAACGCATCATTGTTTGATTTTGTTCTTAATACATTGGTATAGGTTTTACCATTGACTGTTAAAGTACCATAGGCATCTGCTACATGCGTGTAGTATGTGGTTCCGCTGTTACCTGTCTGCGGATATGATACCGGCACTGTATCTGTATAAGAATCATTATATGTAAATGGCCATACTGCAACCTTCCTATATGGAGCCAATATTGCTGTTGGGTTAGTCCCGGATGCCCTACCTATATACCTGAATTCTGTGGCTGTTTTTTGGCAAAACCAATGAGTACCGCTCGGCCATTTTTCTACGATATTAGTACCGGGAAACAACCCGGAAACTGTACTCCCACTTTTATCAATATAAGTATAGGTACCCGAGTCGTTATAGGTCAAATTGATATTCCAGGTTACATTTGCTCCTGTTGTTATTGCGGCATATATGCCATTTGTGTCACAGCCGTATATAGTTACCGAGTCTCCTATATCAAATTTCAAGTGTTTGGTAAGCGTAGGCTGGGCAAAAGCCTGAGACATACATAATACAAGTAAAACAGTAGAGATAAATAGTTTCATAAAGCAGTTTTTAGTCTTGTCAAATATAGCCCCAAGCCCATGTATGGCATATAGGTAATATTACTGATTTTTAAGCCTCCTGCCGATATAAACTCGATGTTAATCATATTTCCCTTGTTTATCCCTCATTCTGTCCAAATAGCGAAAGCAGAGTTACTTTAACACTCCGTTCAGGAAATAATACTTGAATAGTAACTATTGTGTCCATACATTTGCATATTCATTAAGTAAAAATGCGCACCGAACAAAAGAAACGGTTTAGCTTATTATCAGGATTAATGGCAGGTTTGTTCCTGTTGGTGGTGATTGGTGCGCATCAGAACTTTTCTCACAAAAAGCTACTTACCTACGAAGGGGACAACATCGAGTTGTCCATCGATCTAGATGACGAAGGCGATACCGATTGGGGGCTTCAGTTTCAGCAAGCACTTCAACCCGGTGAGTTCATCTACATCGACCAACCGCAACAGGTAAAAACAGCACAAGCATATTATACCGAGCAAAACGGTAAGAAATCCTCCGAAAAGAGGCTCTACATCCTTTTCCATCAGCTTAGGTCGCACATAGGATAATTCTGCATCCTAAACAGATCTCAATCATTTTTCAAAAAAAATAATGGCTGCTTGCCATAGCAGTCGGCTATCAGATAGTATTTGCAGCTAAAAAACACGGCTGCAGGCAACAAATGGCACATATAAAATCATATTCTGTTAAACAGTAAAAAATCATGAATAAATTCATCGTGTTCATCGGCTTATGTGCCATAATGTTAAACACTAGCTGCAAATCGCACAAAAAAGAGCAAGAAATAGAGACAAGTTTTATGGTAACCTCTCCATTAAGGATTGACACTTCGGTTACCAAGGAGTATGTATGTCAAATACGTTCGATAAGCCATATTGAGATTATGGCACAAGAACGTGGTTATCTGGAAAACATATATATAGATGAAGGTCAGCACGTAAAAAAGGGGCAACCATTATTCAAAATAATGCCCAAACTATACGAAGCTGAGTACAAAAGAGCCCAAGCAGAAGCAAAAGTTGCGGAAATAGAATACCTAAATACCAAGGCTCTTGCAGACAGCAACATCGTATCTCCAAACGAGTTGGCTATGGCAAAGGCCAAATACGACAAGGCGAATGCAGAGCTTGCATTAGCTGATGTCCACCTACAGTTCACAATAGTAAATGCACCATTCGATGGCATCATCGACAGGTTTCATGTACGATTAGGCAGCCTAATAGACGAAGGAGAGCTTTTAACAACACTGTCTGACAACAGTGAGATGTGGGTTTATTTCAATGTGCCCGAAGTTGAATATCTGGAGTTCAAGAGCAAAGTAAAGAATGACAGCTTGATGAAAGTGAACTTGCTTATGGCTAATAATGAAGTATTTCCATATACAGGCATTGTGGAAACAATTGAAGCCGACTTCAACAATGAAACAGGCAACATTGCTTTCAGAGCTACATTCCCTAACCCCAACGGGCTACTGAGGCATGGCGAAACCGGTAACATACTGATGCCGGTTCCTCTTCGGAATGCTCTTATCATACCGCAAAAAGCAACTTTCGAGATTATGGACAAAAAATTCGTATTTGTAGTTGACAAAAACGATGTGGTAAAACAAAAAGAGATCAAGATTGGACAAGAAATGACAGACTTGTGCGCGGTTACATGGGGACTAAATGACGGTGATAGAATTCTTTTGGAAGGACTCAGAAAAGTAAAAGATGGAGATAAAATATCATTCGAGTACGAAGAGCCAAGGGAAGTGATGTCACATTTAAAACTGTTTACAGAATAACAGTAATTAAGAATTAAGTAAAAAGCAAGAAAATGTTTAGAAGGTTCATACATAGGCCGGTACTTGCTATATCGATATCTCTTGTCATATTGTTCATGGGTATTTTAGCTATGAATACCCTACCTAAGTCACAGTTTCCATCCATTGCACCACCTATGGTAGTCGTAAACATCGCTTACCCCGGTGCCAGTGCCAATGTATTGGTAAACTCAGTACTCATTCCATTGGAAAAATCCATCAATGGTGTACCGGGAATGAGATATATGACATCAGATGCGACAAGTGCAGGTGAGGCCACCATACAAATAGTCTTCAACCTTGATGCCGACCCAAACATAGCGGTCGTCAACGTTAAGAACAGAATAGAACAGGTAATGAACCGGCTACCACCTTTGGTGCAGCGTGAAGGTATCATCGTAAACCGTATACAACCGAATATGCTGATGTACGTAAACTTGTATAGTAAAGACACATTGGCAAACGAAAAATTCCTTTACAACTTTGCCAGTGTAAACGTAATACGCGAATTACAAAGGATTAACGGTGTTGCCAGTGCGAAGATATTGGGTAGTCGTCAGTATGCGATGCGAATATGGCTGAAGCCGGACAGAATGAGGGCATACAATGTATCGACAGAAGAAGTGATGGAAGCACTGAGCGAACAAAGTGTGATAGGCTCACCGGGAAGACTGGGTAGAAGTGATGGCAAACGCTCACAAGCATTGGAATATGTACTTACATATCAGGGCAGATATAATGAGCCCAGCCAGTATGAAAATGTAATAATTCGTGCCAATCCTGACGGCGAGTTACTTTATTTGAAGAATATCGCCGATGTAGAGTTGGGAAGTGAATTCTATGACATCTATTCCAACATGGATGGACACCCATCGGCGGCAATAGTATTAAAACAGAACTATGGGAGTAATGCCAGCGCCGTAATAGAAAGCCTAAAGGAAAAGTTGGAAGAATTGAAAGAATCATCTTTCCCTCCAGGTATGGAATACGAGATTAGCTATGATGTATCTCACTTCCTTGATGCGTCAATTGAAAAGGTTGTACACACACTCGTGGAAGCCTTTATACTTGTTGCATTGGTGGTATTTGTATTCTTGGGAGATTGGCGTTCTACACTCATACCCACACTTGCGGTACCAGTATCGTTGGTGGGTGCATTCATATTCATGCAATTGTTCGGCCTCACAATCAACTTGATAACATTGTTTGCACTTGTGCTGGCCATCGGTGTGGTTGTAGACGATGCGATTGTTGTGGTGGAAGCGGTGCATGCCAAAATGGAGGAGGAACATTTATCGCCTTACAAAGCAGTGAAGAAGGTATTACGAGAAATAAGTGGTGCTGTTATCGCTATCACGTTATTGATGACAGCAGTGTTTGTTCCGATAGCTTTCATGTCAGGGCCTGTAGGTATCTTCTATAGGCAGTTCTCCATTACTATGGCTACAGCCATTGTCATATCAGGTGTCGTGGCGTTGACACTGACACCAGTTTTGTGCGCCATGATATTAAAGAACAATCATGGTAAACCTCGTAAGAAAACCATCATGAATAGGTTTATTGACGGGTTTAACCGAGGCTTTGATAAACTTACAGGTAAATATGCCGGGCTGCTCAAGTTGATAGTCAATCGTCGAGTATTGACGTTCGGCTTACTGCTAGCATTCTGTGCTGGCATATGGTTCACGACAAAGACTCTACCTGCCGGCTTCATACCCGCAGAAGATCAGGGTATGATATATGCCATTATTCAGACTCCTCCGGGAGCAACACTTGAGAGAACCAACGACATATCTCGCAAATTACAGCAACTGGCAGAGCATGTTGAAGGCATCCAATCTGTGTCCTCACTTGCAGGTTATGAAGTATTAACAGAAGGTAGAGGTTCCAATGCAGGCACTTGTTTGATCAATCTTAAAGATTGGTCAAGACGGGATCATACAGCACCTCAAATAATAGAGGAGTTGGAAGAAAAAGCCAAAGAGATACCCGGAGCCACAATTGAGTTCTTTGAGCCACCGGCTGTACCTGGTTATGGTGCTGCAGGCGGTTTCTCACTTCGCTTGTTGGATAAGACGAACACAGGAGATTATAAGGCCTTCGAAAAAGTGAACGACGAATTCATGGCAGCACTTAGAAAACGTAAAGAACTGACTAGCTTATTCACGTTTTTCGCAGCAAACTATCCTCAATATGAGTTGGAGATAGATAACAAAGTAGCAATGCAGAAAGGTGTATCAATCGGGAAGGCTATGGATAACCTGTCCATACTTATCGGTAGCACTTACGAACTGGGCTTTATACGCTTCGGAAGTTTCTATAAGGTATTCGTGCAGGCATCTCCCGAGTACAGAAAGTTACCGCAAGATATACTTAATCTATATGTCAAGAACGATCATGGCGAAATGGTCCCCTACTCTTCATTCATGAAAATGAAAAAGACACAGGGGCTTAACGAGATAACGAGGTATAATATGTACACCTCATCAGCCATCAATGGTTCTCCAGCTAAGGGCTACAGCAGCGGTGAGGCCATAAAGGCAATACAAGATGTAGCAGAAAAGACATTGCCCCGCGGTTATGACATCGACTGGCAAGGACTTGCAAAAGATGAGGTGTCTCGTGGCAACGAAGCCTTGTACATATTCTTGGTTGTATTAGGATTTGTATATCTGGTACTTGCAGCACAGTATGAGAGTTTCATATTACCATTATCGGTAGTACTCTCTTTACCTGCAGGTGTATTCGGCTCATTCTTCCTCTTAAAGATTATGGGCTTGGCCAATGATATATATGCTCAGATAGGCCTGATAATGCTCGTTGGGCTTTTGGGTAAGAATGCGGTATTGATAGTAGAGTTCGCTGTTCAAAAAAGGCAACAAGGATCAACCATTTTCGATGCTGCAGTTGAAGGCGCCAAAGTCCGGTTCCGTCCGATATTGATGACATCGTTCGCATTTATTGCAGGTCTTATACCGTTGGTTGTAGCTACAGGGCCGGGAGCAATCGGCAACCGCACCATCGGCACAGCAGCAGCGGGAGGTATGCTGTTAGGTACAGTATTCGGGGTGATAATAGTCCCCGGTCTATACTACATTTTCGCCAAGTTAGCAGATGGCCGACAATTAATACGAGATGAGCACGAAGCTCCATTAACAGAAAACTTTAGCAATGATGAAGAAGTTGATGACGATGAAAAATAGAAAAATGAACAGGTATATCGGCACAGCCTGCTTGGCATTAACATTGGCAGGTTGTGTTCCGCAATCGCAAGTAACAAAGACAGTGAGCGATGTCACTCCAGCAAACTACAATAACGTAAGTGGAAACGATACCACCAATACGGCATCGGTTAATTGGAAAGATTTTTTCTCAGACCCATACTTGCTTGCACTTATAGATACAGCACTCAAAAACAATCAGGAGTTAAATATCACATTACAAGAGATACAAGTATTACGCAATGAGATTAAGGCTCGCAAAGGAGAGTACCTGCCGTTTGTAAGGATTAAAGGTGGTGCAGGTTTGGACAAAAAAGCCAGGTATACGAATCTCGGGGCTATGGAAGCCAACACTGAAATAGAACCCGGAAAAGAAATGCCTGACCCACTACCCGACTATCAAATCGGTGCTTACGCCACTTGGGAGGTAGACATCTGGAAAAAACTACGCAATGCAAAAAAGGCTGCGGTATCACGTTATCTGGCCGGTGTTGAAGGTAAAAACTTCGTTGTTACCAACCTGGTTGCAGAAATCGCCAACCTTTATTATGAATTACTTGCATTGGACAACCAATTGGCTATCGTCCAAAGAAACATCACCATCCAAAACAACGCATTTGAGATAGTGAAAATGCAAAAGCAGGCGGCTAGAGTAACAGAGTTGGCGGTTAGGCGTTTCGAAGCACAAGTATTAAACACACGTAGTCTACAATACGGCATACAGCAGAAGATCACAGAAACTGAAAACAAGATCAATTTCTTATTGGGTAGGTATCCACAACACATTACGAGAAACACAAACGGCTTTGAACATATCATACCCAATACCATACATGCAGGTATACCTGCTCAGTTGTTAGCCAATCGCCCAGACATTAAGCAGGCTGAAAAAGAATTGGTAGCAGCAAAGCTGGATGTTAAGGTAGCCAAAGCAAGATTCTATCCTTCATTGGGAATTTCTGCGGGTGTAGGTTACCAAGCCTTTAACCCTTCATACTTAATGAAATCTCCTGAGTCATTGTTATACTCACTTGTAGGCGACTTATCAGCTCCATTGATAAACAGGAATGCCATTAAGGCAACCTACTATACAGCCAACGCGAAACAGTTGCAAGCCATATACAACTATGAGCAAACCATTATCAATGCTTATATGGAAGTGTCCAACCAGTTGGCTAAGATCGGTAACCTTGAAAAGAGCTACAATCTGAAATCGCAACAAGTACAAGCACTGTCTCAATCAGTAAACATTTCAAACAGTCTCTTCAAGTCCGCAAGGGCAGACTATATGGAAGTATTGCTTACACAACGTGATGCACTTGAGTCAAAATTCGAATTAGTGGAAACAAAGATGCAACAAATGAATGCCATGGTCAATATTTACCGCGCACTGGGGGGTGGATGGCAATGAGACCATTGGCAAGTGTAGGCCTATGGTGCATAGGCTTCATAGTAACAAAGAGCCGCCTTTTTAGGCGGCTCCCTTTTTATGGTTAACACTTCTCTTATTTCTGTATACCACATAACAAAGGCAGCCGTAATCGGCTGCCTTTAATAGATAAACATCTATCTATTGTTATTATAAAGCGTCTTTATTTCATTATGTCGAAGCCTTTGCTGATCGTGCCGCCGTCTGTTTTGGCACGAATCAGGTAGTGACCGTTCGCATAGCTGCTTACGTTGATCTCATGAGCCGCTTGACCTTTGTCTGCTTGGCCTTTGTAGATAACGGCACCTACACTGTTGAGTATCTCCACTTCCTCAAGTACCGCTCCTGTAACTGATATGGTTACGCGATCCTTAGCAGGGTTAGGATATACACTCACTTGGTCTTCTGTAGCCACTTGCTCTACGCTCAACGGCCAGCCCAACTGTACCGTATCGCTACCACATGCGTTGAACATCACCAACTTCACGAACAGATCGCCGTCGATCACTTTAGTTACGCTCTGCTTAGTACTTGTGGTACCGTCGCTGAACAACCACAGATATCCTTGTGCACCTATTGGGCCGCTCGGGCTGAAGTAGTAAGTGTTGCCATTCTTAACATAGGAGATACCGTTAGCCTTAGGCAATAGGTCGATGTGTACACTGATCGTGTCTACATCCTGACAGTTCGGTCCGCCGTCTACGGCTACCCAATAGTCTCCTGCTTGCTTAACGTCTATTGTACGAGTTGTAGCACCTGTGCTCCATAGGTACTTGGCTCCGGGGAAGCCTGCATCCAATTTCGCATATACACCTTTCACTTCACAATAGCTGGTATCGTTACCCAAGTTAACATTAAGAGGGCCGCTCTTAATCACACTTGAGGTACTGCTGCTTGAACAGCCGATATTACTTACAACCACAGTATAGTTACCGGGTTGGTTAACAGGGTAAGTGCTGTTCGTAGCTCCCGGTATGTTGTTACCGTTCAACTGCCATTGGTATTTCACACCTGCTGCATTACCTGCATCCAAGGTCAATCCGTTACCCACACAGTAGGTCAATGGTCCGTTAGCACTTACCAAGGCGTTCGGTGCAGCTATCGTGCTCACGGTAACAGGTACCGCTTCCACTTGCTGGCTGCCGTATGTGATAACAACACTGTAGTCACCCGGTTGGCCTGCTACATAGCTCAAACCTTTTGCACCCGGTATATCAACACCGTTGCGCTTCCACTGATAGCTTGTACCGTTCTGCGGTTCAGCGTTCAACTGTACATTGTTACCTGTACAGATGACGATGCTACCCTGCGGTATAACGAATGCAGACAACGCGCTGCCTTCTTCCAAACCTGTGTAGGCTCCGAAGTGGTGAAGGCTGATATTGTTGTTTAGTTTGTTGGTTCCTGTATTCACAGTACTCATCGGACTGTTGTACACCATCCATGGGTAAGTACTGCTGTATTTGAAGCCAAGGCGTAAGTCACTTTCTGTCGCGATGTCGCCCAACCAGATATCCATATAATCAACCTCAACATCGAACTTGTACGTCGTACCTGTTCCTTGTTGTTGCACATCCGTGTAGAAGAACATGCTTCCCTTAGGTGATACTTGTGATGCAACACCCGGGCCCTTACGGCCACTGTATTGACGTACCGCCAACGGTGCTGTCAACGGAAACTCGTTGTCCCAAGTCACTTTTGCAACTTCCAACTCACCGAAAGTGAATACTTGAGTACCGCCTGCAACAGGAGTCGCAGGAGTCGCTGTGGCCAACGGTGGCATAACTTCAGGCTCGAATTCGTATGCACCGATATCAGGCACACCTGCTGCACGGGTATCAACCCTTGCATTACCGTCAGCGTCCTTCACATCTCCGCTGATTTGAATAGCGCGTCCATTCAAAGACCAGCTCGAAGGATCGTTCTTATCAGGACGTAGATTCGTTGCACTGATGAAGCCCGGCTCATAGCTCAATGAATGCTCGTTATCACCTGTAGCCGTTCTGAACGCTGCCAAAGATTTCTTAGCACTGTTGTTGTACGATGCCAAGTTACTACCGGTAGCGTATATATTGTTGTAATCAAACTTGTTGTTACTCGCCGAGTTATAGAAATAAACAGCCATACCGCCACCTGTGTTGGCAAACACGTTGTTCATAAAGCGGTTATTGTTATAACTGCTACTTGAATAGTACAAGTAAGCACCATAACCACTGCTGTAACTGTTGGTAAAGTTGATACTGTTGTGCATGAAGTCCATGTAAGTACTGTAGTACATACGCACACCATAGTATGCCGTGTTACCCGGTATTACCGATATTGCGTTATTAGCGAATTTACCGCGGTTTGAAGAGCTACCTTGTGGACGATACATGTATACACCGTAACCACGTTGAGATATCATTTCATTACCCGTAACAACAGGACTTTGGTAAGCATAATAACAGTAGAAAGTATAGTTACCTGTGGTACCGGCATCTATCATGTTGTTAGTAAACTGCAGGCCATTGGTGTAATAAATGTATGCACCCATGTAATAGAAATCTGTGATGCTGTTACCATCTATTATCAAGCCGTCAGTATACGAGTTGTAATTGTATAACCAAACGCTATAATAACCACCTTTGATAACATTGTCTTTGATAACAAGATTTTCGCCATCAAAGTCAGTTTGATAACCATAACCATAGATCGCAGAGTTGTAGCTCGTTGTCGTTGCATTAGACGCGTTCAAATGACAACCTACAATCGAGTCATTATCTGTCTTACCATACAATGAGAAACACTGTCCATAAGACGCCGCAGTACTGACCGTCAGGTTCTTGAACGTGATATTGTCCGCATCAAGCATGCGTATCACATCCATATCCGAACTGGTTGTATTGTGCGTGATCGTTACACTGCTCGCGTTGCCGTTCTCTGAACGGAATGTGATGCGGCCAGGTGTAGGCGTAGCACTTACAGGATTGTTCAATATCAACTTACCGTTGTAGCTGCCCGGACGAATGTCGAATACAACATCACCGCAAGTACCGTATTTATTCAATGCATCAACTGCATCCACAGGGGTAGCGAAGTCAGGACTCGTACCACCTACCGTATAGGTGCCTGATAGAGATGCGCGATAATCGATGTCTATCGTATCATCTGCAGGTACAGGGTCGGTATTGCCGTTCGGCTCAAAGGTCCATGCTTTGATCTTCCTTGCAGCATTACCGAAAGTAACACTACCCAATGTGATGGTCACTTCGTTACCTGCTGTACTTCCGTTGATATCTATCGGAGTTGTATGGTTGATGGTACCCTTAGACACACCATCCAATTCCCATGCTATCTTAACATTGTTGATCTTGTTGTTACCGTTATTCTTAACGAGGATCTTAACAGTGTAAGTACCAGGACAGAACGGAGGCGTAGGCTCAATGATTGCATCAACGCTCGCGTTGTCCTTAACATCAATACCTGTAACCAAAGAGTTCACATCATTGACACCCGGAGTGTTGATGAAGTTGCGAGACACGTTGGAACTGCTCACAGCAGGGCTGTAACCAACCCATGCATTCGTACCTACTTTCTCAGCCAAGCGCAATGCGCTCTCAGAGGCGATGGTTCCAATCCATGGATCTTTGTAATACATGTCCAGTTCGTAATCCAAACTTGTACCTGTACCGCCGATGGCTCCATAGTAGAACATCTGAGTAGGGTTAATGGCCAATATGCCCGGAGGATTCGTACCGGTGTACTGCTTATACGTCATACCCGTAGGTACACTACTACCCCATTTGATAACAGCAGCAGTATCCTCTCCAAAAGTGAACACCTGAGTGGTGCTCGGTGCGGGAGCAGCAGGGCTCGCAGCACAGTTCGGTGGTGTAGACGTAGGTACGAATTCATACGCACCTATATCAGGCACACCTTGTATCGTAGTCAACGCACGAGCGTTACCGTTCATATCTTTATCGTTACCGGCAATCTGAACACCGCGGCCGTTCAAGGACCAACTGTTCGGGTTCGCAGGGTTCGGTGTCAAATCACCTTGAGACACATTTGTGAAACCCGGATTGTATTTCAAGGAGTTCTTGTTGTTACCTAAGGCCGCACGCATAGATGCGATAGTGCCGTATGACTGGCCGGTATAACCGAAGTACAATAAAGTACCTGTACCGAAGAAGTTGTTGTAGTCAAAATTTGAATAATTATCAGGCTGACCGAAATACGCAGGATAACCTCCACCTGATTGGTAGAATACGTTATTCCTCATTTGGTTTACCTTATAACTTCCGCCATATTCGTACAAGTAACAGCCATAACCGGAACCCGAACCCTCTACAGCAAATGAATTGTTATAAACATCTGCGCCACCTTTATTCGCATAGTGGTAACCACCGTAATAAGCAACGTGCGTACTGTTTGACCTAGCATAGAACGAGTTATTCGACATCTGTAAGCCTTGAGAGTAGAAGTTGTAGAAACCATATACAGTTCCGGAACCGTTACTGATGGCAACGATCTTGTTGTCCTTAACTATCCATGGGCCTGAGCCACTTGAATAAGCATATGCATATGCTCCGTAAACAGTAGAACCGCTATTCTCACAATGGATATCGTTACCTACGATTTCTGCTTTACGTGCTTGATAAAACAAGTAGTTGTATACAGCTCTGTTATTGGTGTTTTTGCACCATATCTTATTATTATATGCTTTAGAATAACCGGTATTGTTATTGGAATACATACCTATATAAGAATAGATATACCCTCTACCGTCTATTGCGATATCGTTACCGGAAAACTCTAAATTATTCTGCGGATAGTATCCTGCATAAAAGTATTTAGAGCCCGTAGTACCGTTCATGTCTATCTTGTTGTTCAATATCTTAGCATTCTGCGGATAGCTGTTTACCAAGTACATATACTGCGAACTACTACTTCCGTTAATGGTAAACGAGTTCCCTGAAATCAATGGATTGATACAGCTCGAATAGTGCATACGGAAATACTTGGTACCGTTACCGTTAACTGTAACATCATTATTATTCAGCTCTGTATTGTCACAACTGCTGTAGTTCCAATAATAATAATTGGTAGATCCATTGTTCACAGTAACCTTGTTGCCATTGAACTCGGTTTGGTCGCTGGAACTATATCCATTATACCAGTAGAAAGTACTGGTACTGGTTATGTCAAAAGTGTTATTATTGGTTTGCAGGTTGGTATTGGACGAATAGTTCGTATACATATATAGAGAACTCGCCCTTGCAATTGTTACCTTGTTATTATTGAAGGTATTACCCAAATTATTGCCTGAATAGTGCGTGTATAAGTAGGTAGTACTTGTACCTCGAGAGTATATATCGTTATTATTTATGTACACTTGCTTACCTCTACTTGTACTGTTGTTATAGTTGTACAACGGATAAACAGAACCACTGGTTGTATAGTCGTAGATCTTGTTACCACTGAATGAGTAATAGTTACTGTAGTATATGTAGTTATATATAGAGCCTCTTGTCTTAGCGGTAAATTCGTTGTTATCTATCTTACCACGATTTGAAGAAGTACCGTCACAATAATAAAAACGGAAACCATACGTCGTTGACGAGCTTGATGTTCTGTTGATATCCACTTTGTTACCACTGAATTCGAAAGCACCATCAGCATAATATGTATAGAATGTATAGTGAGTACCGGAAGTGGTTTTATTGATGATATTGTCTTTTACTTTAAAATCCAACGTGTAATAGGAATATATACAGTAATAACCCGGATTGGTTATCGTATTACCCGATATCTCGTTGTATTTACTTAAGCTTGACGATGAGCTCGAAGAACCACGCCAATATGCTGTATATGCACCGCCTGAAATGTTGTTGTTTCTGATAATGTTATAGTTGATATTGGAACCACTGGTTGCATATATGATCGCACCGTTCGTACTGCTTGACGTTGTGGTCGGAACAGTCATGATACAGTTCTCAATGATATTATATTGCGCAGCACCTGAGAAACGTAATACATTTCCGTAGGACGCGCTACCTCTACGTAGTGTAAGGTTTCTGACCCGTACATACTTCGCATTGTTGAAGTAGAAAATGTAGTTGGACGAGCTACTCGTACTGGTATTCGTATTGTAGATGGTAGTCGTTGCCGCGTTACCATTCTCCGATTCGAATGTGATTGTGTTGGTAGCGCTAGCGCCCGAAACACTGATGATGGATGCATCCGAGGCACTCGAACTTGTCCATGTACCGGGACGAACCTTGAATGTTACGGGGCCTGAAACCCCTTTACTGTTCAAGTCGTTTGCAGCAGCCTGTAGGTTAGCATAGTCCGGAGACGAACCGTAAACGGTATAAGTACCATTCAACGGTTGTGCTTGCACAGCTACTCCAAACGCTAAAAACAGGAGCGTAAATAACAGCTTGTCGAAATGTTTCATAAATGTTTATTTTAATCGTTTACCTTATAATGAGAGAAAAACAAATGCAATGATTTGTTAGATAACTTAAACACATACATTACATCTTATAAAATTACATAGACCTGTACCGCCTCAAAAACCGTTAAATAAAGCCAATTGACCGTTCACACATTGAGAAGGCCCTTTTTTATTAAATAGGCATTAATGGAAGATGAAAATGAATTGTAAGAGGTATTACATTAAAATTTAGGCGCGCTGATAACCCTTGTAGAAAGGTGATAGGACGATATTAAAACTGATTTAAACAACTTTTTCAGCCAGAAACTCGCGAAAAGCCTTTAGTCTTCTTCTTGAAACATCCACTTCATGGCCCGAATCCATGATGAGGTGATCGTCACTTAGACTTTTATATGCACTTAACCTATCCACATTGATGATATAGGACTTGTGCACTCTGTAGAATATACTTTCCGGAAGCTCTTTTTCAAAATGCTTAAGCGTTTTGGATACACATATCACATTCTCATCATCGTCTTCCGATACATAAATATTGGTATAGTTGCCTTGCGCTTCAAGAAATACTATACTTGGTATATCGATCAATATGATACCTGATGAATCATTGACCGCAATTTTCTTGGAGCGCCATTCTTCTTCCTGTTGTTGATTATGCTCTTCGACAGCGGCGAGCAGCCGTTCCTCAACCCTTGTCAGGTCTTCGGGTGACAATGGCTTCAACAAGCAATCAAATACATTAGTTCTTATAGCGTCTACTGCAACCCGCGATGAAGCTGTAACCAAAACTATAAATGGGATACCGGATATTTCTTTGGGAATATCAAACTTCTTTCCTCGGGGTAGATACGTATCAAAGAATACAACGTCAGGGGATTTTTTTTCAATAGCGGCCTTAATACCTTTTCGAGTATGATAAACACCTCGTACATCAATGTGCTTGCAATGGGTGCTTATCAGCTCAGGAAGATACCCTTTATACCTGTTTTCTATGTCAAGAATAAACGCGCTGATCAAAACAAAAGCTCTTAGTTCAAATCGGTTGATTACGGTAAAAGACGGATTTATTGTAAATACCGTTTGCAGAACTGCATTTAAAAATCAATATCGACTGTAAACTAATGAAAAACAACACATCGTTTTAATCAAATATTCATTTTATTAACCATCTGACAATAATTCTATAAGAACTTATTAATTGAAACAATGATGGACACATATCATTTTCCAAGACAAAGGCCGCTCATTTGAGCGGCCTTTGTTATCAAGATCAATCTAAAATCCTATCTGCGTATTATCACTCTCGCTCTGTATAGATCTGTTTTATTCTGTACTTCCACCATATACATTCCATCTGCAACTTCAGGTACGCTGAACACTAGGTCTGTATTCGGAACGATTTCCATTCTTTTAACCACTTCGCCCAGCATATTCCTTATTACAACCTCACCACCCTTCACATATTCAGGCAACTCTATTCGGAACGTACCGTTGTTAGGGTTAGGATATACAGAGAGTGTTTTCTCTTTTACAAATGTGCTTTCAACGCCTGTTGTCACCAATCTACTACCTGCTATTTTAACAGTCACACACTCAAGGCTGGTTTTCATCTCAGCATATACCTTGTCATCTTTTGTCAATTGGTCTGATTGGAAAACATTTGTTGTGCTCTGTTGTCTCAACCCGTTCACATACCACTCGTAGGTAGGACTTGAACCACCATTAGTTGGATTAGCGGTAAAGACATACATGTTACCTCCGTTATACTCCACTTGCACATCAACCACAGGTGTCACATTCGGTGTCACTTTGAACGTAACTCCTTTACTTGTTTCAGGGAACACACATGTTGCATTGCTTATCAGGTGACATTGCACCACATCGTTATCATTTAGTGTATTGATGCTCAATGTTGGCAAAGTGGCACCTGGTATATTACTGCCGTTCAACAACCACTGGAACTGAGGATTCGTACCCCCATTTACATAGTAAGAGTAAACCGTGATCTGTTGACCGTCACATATATTACTATCCGGATTCGGAGCGATCGATATATCAGACGTTTTGGTCTGGTTGATGGTCATCTTAATGGTACCTGTTGCACTGGTAGGCAATGGGCATTTGAACGAACTGGTAACGATACAGCTCACATCGGCTCCATTACCCAATGTGCTACTTGTGTATGTATCTGTATTAGTACCAACAGGGCTGCCATTAACCTGCCATTGGTATGTAGGCGTATTACCCGCCCATGTGGTATTCACTTTAAAATCTACAGGAAGTCCTGAACATGCCACACCGTTCGACGGAGAAACAACCACAGCTGTAGGTGTTTGATATTGAGTAACTGTCATGATAACACTGTTACTCCATCCCGCAGGTGTTGTTTTACAAGTGGCTGATGATGTGAAGAAGCACTTAACCTCATCATTGTTCGCCAAACCACTGTTACTGTACGTGGTACTGTTACCTCCAACAGGGTTATTATTCAAGTACCATTGGTATGTAGGGCTACTACCTCCGTTTTGACCGGTTGCAGTAAAGGTTACGTTGGTACCCACACATATATCGGAACTTGTAGCTGCTATCGATACAGATGGTGTCACCAACGGATCAACAGTTAGGCTCAGTGTATTTGTTGTTATAGAGGGGGAACATGTACCTGTCACCAAACAACGATACTGATAACCGCTGAATGATGTTGGCACTTGCGACATGGTTAATGCAGTTGTTGTTACACCTGAATAATTCGTATTGTTACTCAGGTTGGTCCATGAACCTGAACTACTTGTTCTGTATTGCCATTGATGAGCAACGTTATGACCCAAAGTACCTATACTAAGGGTTAGGTTAGAATTCTCACATATGGTTTTTGTTGTGTATGGTATATCGTTTGTTATTCTTGGTTTACCATACACTGTCATTGTTGCAGAGTTGCTGGTTACAGTACCACAGGTTCCACTCACTTCGCATCTGAAAGTTCTGGTATAAACATTACCTGTTGTAATGCCTGAAATAGACAGTGTGTTAGTATTTACTCCTGAGTAGCCTGTCCAGTTGTATACCTGCTGCCATACAGAACCATCATAGTAGTACCATCTGTAAACAAGGTTGGTACCTGAAGCTGAAACAGAGAAAGTAGCCGTGCTGCCTTCACAAATAGTTTGTGAGCTTGGCTGAGCAGATAAAGACGGAGCCGTACCTACGCTAAGTACAGCCACATTCGATGTTTGTGTCGGAGGACAAGCCCCGCCAACCACACAACGATACTGATTGTTATTCATACCTGTATTTACACTAGCAAGGTTGAGTGTAGCTGATGTAGCACCACCAACAATGCCCCATGTACTACCGCCATTCGTACTTACCTGCCACTGGTAGGTAAGTGAAGTGCCTGTAGCCGATACTGAGAATGTAGTACCTGTACCGGAACAAACAAGCTTACTGGTAGGATGAGACGTAATAGCAGGTGGAACATTTATAGTTAATGTTCCTACGTTACTCATTAAACCAGGAGCACAAACCGTATACACAGAACAACGATATTGACGCGTTGGATAATATGCAGTAAGGCCTGTTACGGTCAAGGTATTAGTATTCACTCCTGAGAAGTTTGAACTATTTTGGACAAAATGCCAGTTACCCCCACCGTTTGTACTCTCTTGCCACAAGTAACTAATTGCTGCTGCTCCTGTTGTTGAAGCTGTTACAGAGAACGTCGTTGTACCTCCTGAACATATTGTACTGTTTCCGGGATGTGCACTCAATGATACCGGTGCATTTACTGTAATTGTTGCAACATTAGATGTTTGCGATGGAGTACATGTGCCGGTAACCAGACAACGATACAGGTAACCCTGTACCGAAACTGTTGCACCAGTCAAGGTAAGGGTGTTGGTTGTTGCACCACTATATAAAGTAGAATTACTTACACTGCTCCAGGTAGTTCCGCCATTGCTGCTGAACTCCCATTGATAACTTATACCTGTACCTGCAGCACTGACACCAAAGCTGGTGTTGCCTCCGTCACATATCGCACTGCTTACGGGATGAGACGTTATGTTTGGCAGGCTATTCACAACGAGTGTGGCGGCATTAGATGATGCAGATGGAGTGCAGGTACCACCTATCACACACCTGTATTGATTGTTGTTTACATAAGCAGTAGCACCTGTCAATATAAGTGTTGCGGTATTTGTACCACTGTATATTCCTCCGTTACCCAGATAGTTCCAGGTAGCTCCGCCATTGGTACTTTCCTGCCACTTGTATATTATGTTTGTACCTGTACCCGCTGCAATAAAGCTTGTATTATCTCCTGCACATATAGTGCTGTTAGATGGGTGTGTCGTAACTGTTGGCGGAACATAAATAGTCAGTGTGGCCGCGTTACTATTTTGTGATGGAGCACAAGCACCACTTACAACACAACGATATTGATAAGATTGCTGTGCTGTTGTGGCACCGGTAAGTGTTAATGTTTTAGAATTTGAACCGGTGTAAATGCCTGTATTTCCGAGACTGGTCCAGGTACCACCACCATTATTGCTAAACTGCCACTGGTATGCTACGCTCGTACCTGTACCATTTACGTTAAATGTAGTATTGCCACCTGTGCATATCGCTTTATCAACAGGATGAGATGTAATAGCCGGCAGAGTATTTACAGTCAAAGTGCCTGCATTGGAATATACTGTTGGCGTACAAGCGCCACTAACCTGACAACGATACATATGCGTATTCATTGACGTTGTGGCTCCTGTTATGGAAAGTGTACTTGAAGTAACATTACTGTACAATGCACCATTGCTTACAGGGAACCAGCTACCACCACCGTTGCTGCTTGTTTGCCATTGATAAGCAAGTCCTGTTCCTGTGGCGCTTATGCCGAATGCGGCGTTACCACCATCGCATGTTGTTGCGTCGGACGGATGAGACGTAACAGTCGGCAACGCATTTACTGTAATTACCACATTTTGTGGCGCTGCCGAAGTACAGCTCGCAGACGATACCGCACTAATGCCGTATGTAACCGTATTGGCACTGCCTGAATTATTCGTCAGTACTTGGCTGATACTTGTCTGTCCTGATTGTGCAGACGAACCGGTTATACCACCGAGTGCAGTTGGTGTTCCCCAGTAGAATGTACTACCTGTCGCACTTGCTGTCAATGTCATTGCGGTATTATCACCGCTACAGATAGTTTTTGATGTAGCACTCACAACAGGAAGTGGGTTGGCCGTTATCACCACATTTTGAGGTGCGGCACTGGTACAACTTGCCGACGACACTATGTTTATCGGATAAGTAACCGTACCTGCAGTTGAGTTGGACGGATTTACCAATACCTGATTGATATTGGTTTGACCTGTTGCAGCCGACGATCCGGTGATACCACCTGCTACTGTCGGTGCAGCCCAGAAGAATGAACTTACACCTGTACTTGAGCCGAGTGTCATACCTACATTGCTACCGCTACATATACTTTTAGATGTTGCAGAGGTAAGTGTCGGTATTGGGTTAACCGTTATCACCACATTTTGTGCTACTGTACTCGTACAACTGGTGGACGACACTGTAAATACAGGATAGGTCACCGTACCGCTTGATGTATTTGATGGATTACTCAACACTTGGCTGATGCTTGTTTGTCCTGACTGTGCAGATGAGCCTGTGATAGCCCCACTGACTGTCGGTGCAGCCCAATGGAATGTACTACCACCACCTGTGCTAGATGTCAAGGTTAAACCTGTATTCTCTCCACTACAAATACTCTTAGATGTGGCAGATGTCATTGTCGGAGACGGATGCACTGTAATAACCACATCTTGTTTTACCGCACTGGTACATGCCAATGGAGATATTGCAAACACCTCATAAGTGGCGGCGCCTGTTGTATTGTTGGTTGTATTGGTTAATGTATTGCTGATGCTTGTAACACCTGATTGGTTGGTCGCTCCTGTTACATTGATTTGACCTACTGTAGTCCAGAAGAATGTACTACTTGATATTGTTGACGTTAGTGCCAAGTTTGGATTCTCACCGCTACAGATAGATTTGGAAGTTGCATTCACAACAGGCAACGGATTAACCGTTAGCGTTGCTGCATTACTTGTTGCATTTGGAGAACAAGTACCACTCACCACGCAGCGATAAAGGTAGCCTGTAGCGACAGTACCCGGACCTGTCAATGATAGTGTAGCCGATGTGGCACCGCTGTGATATACGTTATTGTATGTTGCATTATTTGGAACTGTGTTCCAAGCACTTCCACCGTTGGTACTCATCTCCCACTGGTAGGTAAGCGATGTGCCTGCAGCTGTAACACTGAATGAAGTATTACTTCCGCTACATATGGTACTGTTGGCAGGATGAGTGATGAAATATGGGAATTGGTTAACTGTAAGCGTAGCATTGTTACTGATTGTACCCGGCGAACATGTACCATTAACAACACATCTGAAAAGTCTACCGGTATGGGATGAAGAGGATGATGGAATAGTTAATGTAGGCTGGTTGGAGACAACACCACCAACTATGCTCCAAGTACTACCACCATTAAGACTTACATTCCACTGATAGGTAAGGCCTGTACCGGTTGCAGCAACTGTGAACGAATATGGATCCCCTGAACATACAGTTGTGTTAGACGGATGACTAGTAACTGTTGGAGCCGTATTGACTGTTAATGTTGCAACATTACTTGTTTCACTTGGTGTACAAGTACCACCCACCACACAACGATATTGTGTACCGCTTGCACCTGCTGGTGCTCCTGTGATGCTTAATGTAGCAGTACCCTGGCCACTATATATACCGGTGTTGGTTAAAGCTGTCCAACTTCCACTGAATATCTGCCATGAATAGGTCAACCCCGCACCGGTTGCAGATACTGTAAAGCTCGTATTGCCGCCTGCACATATAGTACTGTTTGACGGATGACTGCCAATCGAAGGTGCAGTATTTATCGTTAGTGTTGCCGCATTTGAGGTTGTGGACCCACATCCGCTGGAATTGCTCAACACGCATCTATATTGGTATGTATTGACCGATGATGTTGCTCCGGTGAGGCTTAACGTTGCTGTTGTAGCTCCGGTGTAGATGCCCGTATTAGTTAAGGCACTCCAACCTCCTCCGTTATTTACTTCCCATTGATAGCCGGTAACATTACTAGCTGTAACAGAAAATGAAGTATTACTACCCTCACAAATCGTACTGTTTGAAGGATGGCTACTAATAGAGAGCACCGTATTTACTGTAAGTGTTACTTCATCACTGGTATCTTTTAAAGTACATATACCTGTAAGTATGCAACGGTATTTATAATTATTATATGCTACTGTTGCTGCAGTAAGATTTAGCGTGGCTGTAGTGGCATTTGTATAAATACCGGTATTCGTTACATCTGCCCATGTACTACCACCATTGGTACTTACCTGCCATAGGTAGGCACTAACAGGAGATGCGGTAACACTGAATGAAGTATCGCTACCGGTACATATTACTGCCGCTACAGGCTGACTGCTGATAACAGGAGTGCTATCTACAATATCTAGTTTTTGCACAGTGGCTTTGGCACTATTAGCATTATCTTGATAGGCGACATAAGGCGTACCGCTGCCATCTATGGCGATAGAGGTATGGCTTGCATTACCGGCAGAAAAACCTGCACTACCTACCGGTATCCAGCTACTGCCGTTATACTTCATCACTGTAGCCTTAAAGCTATTGGCTAAATCTTTATATGCCACATAAGGCGTTCCACTACCATCTATGGCGATTGAGGTATTATATGCATAATTTGCAGAAAAACCTGCACTACCTACATTCACCCAGCTACTGCCATTAAACTTCATCACCGTAGCTCTGTAACCATTTCCAGCATCTTGATAAACAACATAAGGCGTTCCACTCTCATCTATGGCGATAGAGGTAGAATTTACAAAACCTGCAGAAAAACCCGCACTACCTACATTCACCCAGCTACTGCCGGTATACTTCATCACAGTAGCGTTGAAACTATTTCCAGCATCTTGATAAACAACATAAGGCGTACCGCTGCCATCTATAGCTATTTTAGTATCGAATGCTTGACCGGCAGAAAATCCGGCACTACCTACATTCACCCAGCTACTGCCGGTATACTTCATCACTGTAGCGTTGAAACTATTTCCAGCATCTTGATAAACAACATAAGGCGTACCACTGCCATCTATGGCGATACTTATTGCCCCTACACTACTTGCAGAAAATCCCGCACTACCTACATTCACCCAGCTACTGCCGGTATACTTCATTACAGTAGCTCTGTTACTATTTCCAGCATCTTGATAAACAACATAAGGGGTTCCACTACCATCTATGGCGATAGAGGTAAAACTTGCATCACCGGCAGAAAAACCGGCGCTACCTACAGTCACCCAGTTACTACCATTATATTTCTTTACCGTAGCTTTGTAACTATATCCAGCATCTTTATACACCACATAAGGCGTTCCACTGCCATCTATGGCGATTGAGTTATAAGCTGACCAATCCGCAGAAAAACCTGCACTGCCTACATTGCCCCATGCAGTACCGTTTACCATAGCATCGTTACAGTCCAGATTATTAAGCACATAGCCGCTTGGTTGTGTACAAGATGTTTGGCTGACCGATGGGTTACCCCAGCCATCACCATCACTATCCTGATACCAGGTGTGGTTGTAAACCATAAGCGTAGCTCCTGTTGTATTGGTACTACCACAACTGCTTGTTGCCACACATCTATATAAATTACCACTTAAACCTGTCGATAATGTATTTATAACAAGTGACGGGGAAAAGACACTCTGGTATGGGCTTACATTGCTAAGGTTTGTATATGTACTACCACCATTCGTACTCACCTGCCATCGATAGCTGCTTGCACCTGTCGCACTCATTGTGAACCCTCCTATTACTCCGGCACATCCTGTAGTATTGCTAGGATTAGTAGTGATAGAAGGCACAACATTTACTGTAAGTGTTCCCCCATTTGAGTTGACACTACCACAACTACTAGATACAACACATCTGTACATATTGCCATTTAAGCCTGATGACAAACTGGATATAAACAATGATGAAGTAGTCACATTACTATACGGAGCTGTGTTGGTTAAACTTGTATACGTGCTACCTCCATTGGTACTTACCTGCCACTGATAAGCTATACCTACTGCCCCTGATGCAGACACATTGAAACCTCCCGGACTTCCGACGCATCCGGTAAGATTATTGGTTGGATGAGTGGTTATAGAGGGCACACCATTTACAGAAAGTATTGCAGCATTTGAATTCACAGATCCACAAGAGTTGGTAAGCACACATCTGTAATAATACCCCTGCATGCCTGAGGTAACACCTGTAAGTGTTAATGAAGATGACGTAGCACCTGAATATATACCGCTATTACTAATGTTGCTCCAACTACCTCCTGTATATTCTTGCCATTGATAAGTTGAAACACCAGATGCGGTGACAGAATAAGTTGCATTACCACCGGGACATGGCGGTGATGGCGCTGTTGGGTGGCTGCTGATATACGGTATAGTGTTAAGTGTCAGTGTAGCGGCATTGGAGGTTGTCGTTCCACAAGAGTTGGTCAAAACACATCTAAAGGTTTGTGAGGCAGAGAAAATATTAGGGTTAATAACAGACAACGAACTGCTTGTTTCACCTGAGAATGTAGTACCGTAATAGCTCAACCCGGGCGTAATATTATAGAAAGTACTGCCTGTACCGATTTGCCATTGATAAGATGTCACACCGGTAGCCGTTATGGAATAAGAGGTATTATTCCCTGCACACACCGTACTGTTGGCAGGCTGGCTACTAATGACGGGAACTTTATTAACCGTCAAAACAGCAGGATTTGAGTTGGCACTACCACAAGAGTTAGTTACTACACACCTATATGCATATGTTGTAATACCGGTTGATACTGACGATAGACCAAGAGTCGACGTAGTTGCTCCACTGTAAATACCTGTATTAGTTACATTCGTGTAAGTACTCCCCCCATTGGTGCTTACCTGCCACTGATAGCCGGTGGCATTACTTGCAGTAACACTGAAAAACGCACTTGCCCCCTCACACACTGTAGTACTTGATGGATGGCTACTTACAGAAGGTGTTGGATTCACCGTCAACGTACCATGGCTGGAAGTTGCGGGGCTACCTGTACCGGATGCTATACAACGATACCTGTATCCGCTCATACCGGTTGTTGTGGTAGATAGCGTAAGTGTAGTTGAAGTAACGCCACTGTATGGACTGGAATTCGGAACATTACTGTAAGTACTACCGCCATTGGAACTGTATTGCCATTGATAGCTCGTAGCATTACTGGCTGATATGGTAAATGTTGTACCTGTACCGGCACACACCGTACGGTTTGGTGGATTGCTTGTTATAGATGGTGGTGTAGCTGCTGCTGTTACAACAAAGTCATTGAGCCAGTTACCTGTTACAGCAAAGCCTGCCGACATCTGCACACCATAGTCACCGGCACCTAGTGGATAAGACGCTCCCGTAAAAAAACCGCTACCGGGGGCACCGATACTGTTACCACAACAACCGGCAAAGCCCCAACCACCGCTGAAACCATAGCCACCGCCATCCGTAACGAGGTAGCTAACATTAGTTATCTGGTAGCCTGATGGTACCCTTATCACATAATAATCTTGCCCATCACTCGGCGTGTTCAATGTACCCTGGACGCGATAAGTACCTGCCGCACTGGGTAAGGTAATTATAGGTCCACTGACACTGCTGTTGAGGTCTCCGCTTGAAGACTCATTATAAATTGTTTGTGCGAATGAATTGTTGCTTAGTAATAGCACGGCTATTACCGATAGCAGCATAAATAGTTTCTTCATAAGTAGGAGTATGTATTGCTATATGCAAGTTTCGTAGTGTAATATACGTCAATTAGGTATCTGTATCTGCGGTATATGCTTTAAAAAATCATTTATTTGTTGCAACACCAATTGTCATATGAACAATACCCGAACGCTGCCTTAAAACATACACTTTCAATGTTATAAATAATTAAACTACTGATAGATAGGCAATTGCTTGTTTTTTTCAAATACTAACTATATTTTTAGAGGATAAATAAAGTTTTCATGAAACATACTTTGACATTCTCTGCTTTGATAGTGCTGCTGATGGTTGCTTTTGCATCTTGTAAAAAGACGTATTACTGTCACTGCGATGTGAAAACTGTGGTTAATGTAAAGGATACCGTTAAGAGCGATTATCAGGTACACAGCATCAAAGCTACTGAAGATGACGCCAAAGCCGAGTGCAAACCTTACGAAACCGAAGAGGATTATTTAGGCAGGTATGCTGTTGATTATCACAACTGTGAGATTAAAGACACCGAACACAACGAGATAACCGAAGAAGAAAAATAAGAACCATAACTAACATTACATACTCCACGACTGCCCTTTATCGGGCAGTTTTTTTTGCCCTGAAAATGAACAAGTTTCAAAACGTATCCTTCAAAAGCATTGAGGAGTTTCTGGAATATCTCCCCGAAGACGAGCTGAAGATCGTACAAAAGCTACGCAAGCTGATACTGAGCTGTATGCCCGAAGGCAAAGAAAAGCTGGCTTACAATGTCCCCTTCTATTATCAGCACAAACGCGTATGCTATATATGGCCTGCCTCCGTACCGTGGGGTAAAATAAAAGAGACAGGAAAAGTGGAGTTCGGTTTTTGCAAAGGGCATAAACTTATGGATGAGGCGGGCGTGCTCAACAAAGCGGGACGCAAAGAAATAGCCACCATCGTATTCCGCTCCACCAAAGAGATAGATACCGACCTACTGCGCAGCTATATGTATGAGGCATTGTTCATAGACGAGCAGGACGCCAAATAACATTTCTTACACAATGTTTCTCGAGCATAGACGTTATACAACAGGGTATGTTGAATAGAATTGACATATACCCTTACATACTTTCACTTCCTTCAACATCCTATAACGGACAACGCCCCGTATTTCTACGGGGCGCTGCTATCTAAAAAACCTTACTTCTAATTAAAGGTGTGCTTGTATTTTCTTATCCAATACACTCTTAGGAGCCGCACCTACTTGCTTATCCACCACTTGTCCGTTTTTGATGAACAATACCGCAGGTATGCTTGTGATACCATACTCCATGGATATGTTAGGATTTTCGTCAACGTTCAGTTTACCCACGTTCACCTTACCGTCGTATTCCGTAGCCAATGCTTCAATGGTTGGACCCAACGCCAAACAAGGACCGCACCATTGCGCCCAAAAGTCAATTACTGATAGTTTATCAGAGTTTAAAACCTCTGCTTCGAAATTCGCATCGTTAAATTCAACAGCCATTTCTAAGTATTTATTAAATGATTAAATAATGATTATGTATAGTTTAAGTGTTCAAATTTAAGACCAATTCCCAACAGCAACAATAGAGCCGTCAAATACCGATATAAGCCCACAACATAATATGCGCCCCTATTGCGTTTCCAGGGATATGCGCATATAATCGTGCTCTTCCACAAAATGCACCAACTCGTCGTTTATGGCAATCTTCTGCCCTCCTGTCTTCAGGTTGGATGCCATATTGTCCTGTGCATCTTCCACTCGCAACAACAGATCTGTACTACCCGGGTTGGTACGCAAGTTCTCTGATAGGAATCCTATCAGTTCGTCATCTATCTTCTCCAACGGCAACCTTAAGAACACACGCTTGGTCAAGTACTTCTTCACCTCATCAAGCAGCATCACTTTCTGTATCTCAAACTCCATCACACCGGGGCGGTACTTGTGCTCTTTGTACATACCCTGTATCATCAGTTTCTGCCCGTTGTCTATATAGTTGGCATACTGCACATAGTTGTTCTGCCATAGCATTATTTCGTGGTGGCCTGTATAGTCGTTCAACGTCAGCTTACCGAACTTACTGCCCTTCTTCGTCACACGATGTTCTGCATCAGTCACAAAACCCGCTATGCGTATCACTCTGTCTTTACTGCTCTCCACATCGCAGATGTTGGTGAAGCCGTAGTTGTTCATTTCAAACTTATAACCATCCAACGGGTGCGCACTCAAGTAGATACCTACCACGTCTTTCTCACGCTCCAAAAGTTCGGGTAACAGCCACGGTTCACACTCGGGCATCTGCGGTGGTTTTATCTCGGGCATTTGCGCATCGCCAAACAAGCTGTTGGAAGCTTGCGAACTGTTTGCCTGAAACTGATTACCGAACCTCACCAACCTTTCCAATCCTGTTATCGGGTCTACCGCAGGTGCGTAGAAATATTGCGCTCTATGCAGCTCGGGGAAGTTATCCAATGCACCCGCAAGTACAAGGTTCTCCAACGACTTCTTATTGACCGTACGCTGATTGACTCTTGAAACAAGGTCATAAGGAGAAGTATACTTACCGTTCTCCTCTCGTTCTTTTATTATGTCTTCTACCGCAGCTTCGCCCACACCCTTAATGGCGTTCATACCAAAGCGTATCACACTCTCTTCACTCACAGAGAAACCTTTGAGGCTCTCATTCACATCAGGACCCAACACCTTTAAGCCCATGCGCTGGCACTCCTCCATGTAGAACTTTATCTTGTCGATGTTGTTCTGGTTGTTGAGCACAGCAGCCATAAACTCCGCAGGATAATGCGCCTTGAGGTAAGCCGTTTGATAAGCCACCTGCGCATAACATGTAGAGTGCGACTTGTTGAAGGCGTATTGTGCAAATGCCTCCCAGTCTTTCCATACTTTATCCAGCTTGTCTTCAGGGTGTCCTTTCTTAACCGCCCCTTCTACAAACTGGCCTTTCATTTTATCCAGTACGGCCTTCTGCTTCTTACCCATCGCCTTACGCAGTACGTCGGCATCTCCCTTACTGAAGTCTGCCAGCTTTTGCGATAGCAACATCACCTGCTCCTGATACACCGTGATACCATAAGTATCGCCAAGGTATTCTTCCATTTCGGGCAGGTCGTAACTGATGGCTTCTTCGCCATGCTTACGGCGTATGAAGTTGGGTATATATTCCAACGGACCTGGACGATACAATGCGTTCATCGCAATAAGGTCGTCAAACTTATCGGGCTTCAGCTCGCGCAGGTACTTTTGCATACCGGGGCTTTCAAACTGAAACGTACCGTTGGTTTCTCCGCGTTGGTAAAGTTCAAATGTTGTTTGGTCGTCGAGAGGAATGTTGTCGAGGTCGATGGTGACACCGTAATTGCGCTGTATGAGTTCGCATGCATCTTTAAGGATGGTGAGGGTCTTGAGTCCCAAAAAGTCCATCTTAATAACACCTGCATTCTCGATGATGCCCCCTTCAAACTGAGTGATGAGCAGGTCCACATCTTTGGTGGTACTTACAGGGAGCAATTCCGTAAGGTCCTTAGGTGCGATGATGATACCCGCAGCATGTATACCCGTGTTGCGCACACTACCCTCCAACTTCTCCGCCTCGCGCAGCACCTCACCATGTATGGTTTGCGACTTATGCAGCTCGCGCATCTTCTCTACAAAGTCTATCTCCTCACTGCCCAGTCCTTCTTTTTCCGTTAAACTCTTTTCTCCTTTTATCGGTGCATTCAGCAATCGTTTGAGTGATATACCGGGACGGTCGGGAACCATCTTGGCCAACGCATTCGCATCTGCAAGCGGCATATCCAACACACGTGCCACATCCTTGATACTCATCTTGGCAGCCATGGTACCATAGGTGATGATGTGCGCCACCTGATTTTTCCCGTACTTGTCCACCACATAGTCTATCACCTTCTGACGGCCTGAGTCATCGAAGTCCGTATCTATATCGGGCATGCTCTTACGCTCAGGATTGAGGAAACGCTCGAACAGGAGTTTGTATTTTATGGGATCTATATTCGTAATGCCGATGCAATAAGCCACCGCACTACCCGCAGCACTACCACGCCCCGGACCTACAAGTACGCCGAGGTCGCGACCCGCCTTGATGAAGTCGCCCACAATGAGGAAGTAACCCGCAAAGCCCATCGTCTTGATGGTAAACAACTCAAACTTCAATCGCTCCTCTATCTCAGGGGTAAGGTCTTTGTATCGTTCCTTTGCACCCGTCCATGTCAGATGTTCTAAGTATGCATCCTGATCGTCGTGAAACTCTTGGGGAACCTTAAAGTGCGGTAGTAATATATCGCGCTCCAAACGCAGTGGTTTTATCTTGTCCACAATCATCTGGGTATTGTCGATGGCCTCGGGTATGTCTTTGAACACCTCGGTCATCTGCTGCGTATTCTTAAAGTAGAATTCGTCGTTGTAAAAGGCAAAGCGTGTATCCTTCGGTTTGCCGCCATCGTCGTCAAAGTCTTTCATCTTGGGCGTGCTCTGCTTCTCGCCCGTGTTGATGCACAGCAATATATCGTGCGCATTGGCATCTTCCTGCTCCACATAGTGGCTGTCGTTGGATGCTATGATGGGTACGTTGTACTTCTTGGCAAACTTCAAGAGCACCTCATTCGCCGTTACCTGGTCGGGTATGTCGTGGCGTTGCAGCTCTACATAATAATCTTCACCAAACAGGTCGAGCCACCATTTGAACACCGTTTCGGCTTCTTCCTCGCCCTTGCGAAGGATGGTGCGCGGCACTTCGGCAGCCAGGCAACAAGTAGTGGCTATCAGCCCTTCGTGATACTTCAGTATCAGCTCTTTGTCTATACGGGGATACTTACCGTACATGCCCTCCATATAGCCCAGCGAGCAGAGCTTTACAAGGTTTTTATACCCTACCTCATCCTTCGCCAACAGCAACTGGTGATAACGCACATCGCGCTCGTCGCGGCTGAACTGTTGTTTGTGCCTGTCTTCCACGAGGTAAAACTCGCAACCCACAATGGGCTTTACCACCGGCTCTTTGATCTCCTTACCATTCTCGTCGGTGCCTACCACCTTGGTGTTCTTCCACGCCTGCGATACGAACTCGAACACGCCGAACATGTTGCCATGATCTGTAATGGCCATAGCGGGCATATTGTCGGCAGCGGCCTTGTCGAACAGGCGGGGGATGGCAGATGCGCCATCCAGCAGCGAGAACTGTGTATGATTATGTAGGTGCGAAAACTTCACTATTATCCTTCCTCCGGTAAATATGGTGTGTATATAAAATTAGGGAAAAGGGTTGGTTGGGTGGCAGGTGGTTTTCCACAGGGGTGGAGAAGATGGTTAGTATTTGTCAGGGTGAGGTGTAGCGCTACATCCTGTCATGCTGAACTGGTTTCAGCATCTCACGAAACACGGTCATGCTGAACTCGATTATTTCGTAGTCATTGTCTTTTTATTTGCCTCAATGAGTGCTTCGCAATTCAGCATCCAGCGTTATGTGGGTATTACTCTTTTTACAGTCCTTTCTTTGCTTGTCCAAAGAAAGAACAAAAGAAAAGACACCGATACCTAAAGCTTCGACGGTATCGGGGCTACCCTGATAGACTTTTGCGCCCTGGCGCTGCCGAGCTTTCCCTGTCTCACGTCAAACCTCGTTCCGTCATTACGAGGAGCGCAGCGACGTGGTAAATGCGCAGCATTCATGAAGACCAATAAAAATCATTATGCCCTGAATAATCTCACGTTATATGTATCTGCGTTACTCTAGACCCTGAATCAAGTTCAGGGTGACCAACGCGAGTGCGGGGTGTATTAGTCTTCTTTTGGATAGTCTGCCAATTCGAACCCCACTGCCCATGCGTCTATGCTTTGCCAGTATTCAGAGTCTTTACCTTCGTTCTGCTGAAAATCCTCTATCAACATGCGGATATTATTCAACACTTCCTGTTTGGTGTCGCCCATTGTACCTATACCAAAACCTTCCAGCCCGACAGTAGATGCGCCCCATCCGTTAGCATCTTGTTCTATATAAACTTTAATAGTGTTCATAGCTATACGTTGTAACCAAATTTACGGAATAAACGCATTAGATGAACCCGCATAGGCACTAGGCAGGCAGTGCGAGTGTGGGGTGTGCAAATGTGCAGTTGTGCATTTTTTTGCACGTGCACAGTTTAACCTTGCCTCCATTCCTCAAGATTATCTATTAGAGCTAATATCAAATCTCTTTGTTTATCAGTAATACTTCTTGAGTTTTTAGCAAACTGAGATATTTCATTGAAAGACCAATTAATACTGATTGGTTGTTCTATACCAGAAGTTAGCGTTGAAGTCAACTCTTTAGGGGGAGTAATTAGTATCGTGTTATTAGACTCAAGTATTTTTATAAATACCATAATAAAATCATAGCCAAATTGAGCAGACCTATTCAACAATTCCCTTTTCACTTCAGCTTCAATAACTGCTTTTGCTTGAGATGTTTTACCTAACATCAACAATAATTCTGAGTAGTTAAGTAAAATACTTTGGTCTTTAGGTTGCAAAGAAAGAAGTCTTTGATAATCAAGCTCAGCCTTTTCATACTCACCTAAATTGACATAAGACATAGCTCTAACCATATATGCTATTGCTGGGCTATTCCCATCTCTCCAATTATTAACATCGAGAGCATAAGTGGCATCAAATATTGCACCGTCGTAAATTTTTTGATGATATTTATTTATAGCTCTACTTGCATAATATGTACTGATTGACTTAGATAAGTTTATTGCCTTACTGTAATACTCTTCTGCTAGATTGTATTTTTTCAACATATTGTATGCAACTCCTGCTCTATGATATACACTATGACGTATTGGGCTCTTTTTAATCGCATTCTCAAAATGGCTTATCGCATCGTTATATTTGTTTTGTTCCATTGCAACATTTCCGTAGTTGAAGTCAACTAAGTATTCTTTCGGATCTAATTTCTGGGCTATATCCAAATCCTGTAAAGCTCTATCATATTCTTTCTTTTCCATCCACATGACGCTTCTATTCACATAAGAGTATTTTAGATTATTAAAAACTATATCGCCTTTTCTATCGTAATTCTTAAACTTATCTATGATAACATTATAGTACTTTAGTGCATTATCAAAATCATTTTCTACTGAAAATGCGTATGCTATGTTAAAATAGAATATAGCTTCGTCATGCTCACTTGTAAGTATTGTCTTTAATTCATGGCTACTTAAAATGCTATTAGCATATTCTACAATAAGCTTGTATTGACCATCTCCAATGTTATTTTTAATATAATTATACTTTTCAGCGTTAGATTTCTCTGTATCTATTTCTAAGACAGGATTAGGCAAACTTTTGGTATCATTTATTCCTTCATTCTCTGAAGATGAAGCACCTAAACTAATAGATTTCATGACACTATGTCGCAAAGTCATATCATTCAAAATCTCGTCAGCTTGTGAATTTTTTTCTATTATTTGATTCGTGTGTACTCTTACTTTTTCCCTATGTTCATAAATTTCAGAAAACACTTCATTCTTAGCAGCATCAACTTCTATTTTCGCTTTATCTATACTTTCTTTTGCCTTTTGTATTTCATCTCTTGCTCCCTCACTTTCCTTCTTTACTTCTTGAATTTGACTTTTGGTATTCACATATATCCTCCAACCAATTATCGGTAATGCTATACCTACCAGTGTAATCCAAATTGCTAAAGCATCTAACCACCATTCAACATTAGACTTTTTATATTCTATAATATCTTCTTTGAACTGTACTTCTTTATTATGCAATTCAAACTCAGAACGCAATCTTTCTTCGCTTATCTCAATGCGAGTATTTGTCTTTTCGTTAGTTGTTTCATTAGTATTGATTACAGAGTTGATACTGGAGTCAACATAATCTTTAGTAACCTGAGATTTTGAAAAGCATATATAACTGAGTGCAGATATGCATATGGCAATTAGAGTGAGGGAAATCGTTTTCATATACAAATATAATAATATCAGTATGAGATTTCCAGATGTTCACCGTGCAAAAAAATGCACAGTGAACAGTTGCACACTATGCACGCATTTTATCACAGTATCTCTTAGTCCAATTATAGATGGTACTAAACTTATTTTTATCTCCCAACACACTCTCCGCTATCACCCTAAAACTCCTCCCCAACTTAAACTGCCTGCAGCACTCGGATATTTGCGCTTGCTTGTTGGCAATGGGGGCAAGTTGGTTGTGGCCGTGGCGGGTTTGCAGTGTCTCGTACACATGCAGGCTGTATTGCAGCAGGTGTCGGGTAATGGCTATGGCATTGCGGTAGTCGGTCTCGGTGCAGGTGAGTGTGCCGTCTTGTGCATCTATATAGCGTATGGCGGTCAGTATCATGGCTATCCGAAAGTTGATGATGGCCAGTCTGTTGATGGTACCTTGCAGGTCGTGGCTGATGTGTTGGTGTATCTCCTGCTTCAGCTCGCTGTACTGTTGTACAAAGTCCTGCTCCTGCTGTGGCTGCATGGCAAACCATAGTGGCGTATCGCGGGCATCCAATCGTTGGTACATATCTTTCAGCCGCTCGCCCAATCGGGCAAAGTAGTAGGCGGTGTCGCCACCCTCTGTGCCAAAGGGGTTCTTAAACTCGGCATTGCCCCGCAGGCTGTAAAACAAAAACCTGCTGAACAGTCCGTTCTCTATACTCGGTATCAGTCGGCGCAGTTGGTCTTCCGTACCGCTGAGCACCACACTCAGTGCGGGTGCGCTTATCTTCACATCCTCATTGTTCGCACGGCGGAAGTAGCTTACCGGCTCGTGGTGAAATGCCTTGCGCAGCACATCGCTAAAGTTGCCATAGTCTTGCTTCAGCATATCTGCCAATGTATCGCCCTCCGTCTCGAAGATGATGCCGCGCCCGTTGTTCTCCATCAGCAGTTGCATCAGTGCCGTCTTGGTACTGTTGGCAGGCAGGTACAGTTTCATGTGCTTTGGTGGCCGTGGGGCTTGTGGCGGCTCTTGCAGCTTGCCCTTATCGTACAGGCGCATTTGTCGGTGATACTGTGCTTCTTCTTCGGTAAACTTATCTCCAGCCAATCGGCTCTGTTGCACACGGTGGGCATCGGTGGCCTCGCCCATATCCTTAGCCCATAGCAGTGCGCCCTTGCCCGTGCCGTACTTACCCATTACAAACACATACAGATTGGGGCTTACCTCGCGGCTCATATACCTACCCTTTACATTAGGCAGCATACCGCTGAGTACTCCTATTGCTCCTACGAGAAATGTTTCGCGCTCTTCATCGTCCGCCAATCGATCGCAGGCGGCGTGCAGCAGTGGTGGCAGCTCGGTAAAAATGTCTTCACTCATGGGTGGAAAATCGCTCTCCAGTTCTTCGGGTGTCAGCTCTATATGCGGACGTTCGAGTTCAAACCTTTTGTCTTCTTCTTCTATACGCCTGATAAATTCTTCCCTGCTGTAGTTGAAGGGGTACATGTTTTCTTCTTTGTGCTCATCTTGGTTTTCGTTGGTGTTTTCATTCATAGCAATGTATTTTATTTTTGTTATGAACAAATGTACACTAAATTATTTAAATGTTGCAAAAACCAAAACTCATGGAATATTTAAACACATCAGCGTATCTTCACACACCATGACAGACACTGAATACATCCGCAACCTGCGCACACCAACGGCAGACGATCCGCTGAGGATACTGATGAGCGCCTGTTTTACAGGTGTTGTATGTGGTTTTGACAATCAGGCATATACAGGCTACCCCACCATCGTTAAGCTGCTACAATACGACAATATAAAAGTGAGTAAGTTTTGCCCCGAAGACTACTCTTTCGGCACACCGCGCGCATTGTGCGATATACATGGCGGAGACGGGTACGACGTACTGGATGGTAAAGCCCGTGTACTGACAGAAGAGGGTGTAGATTGGACGGATGGCATGATAAAAGGTGCGGCAAACATGTTGGCCATAGCACAAAAGAATGATGTAGAGCTGGCCGTACTCATGGATGTAAGCGCAGCCTGTGGTAGCCAAGTAATATACAACGGCCCCCGCCGTGCAGAACAGCCCGTACACCAAATAGGTGCAGGCGTGGCTGCTGCAATGCTTATACGCAATGGCATCAAAGTAATCAGCCAGAGAGACTATGCCAGCCTTGAGATATTATACAGCAAACTAGACCCTCAGCACAACATCAATAACGATGCGGTAGACCACCTGAACAGCGAATGGGTGGTGAACAACCTGCGCTAGTTGCTATACTCCACTGTATTGAAACAATGCACTCTCCTTTCACGCTTTTTTAATTGACCGAAAAGGTACATATTCATTATATTCATACGTACAAACAGGTAACGTATGAAAAAAGTATGCACTCTACTTTGCGGCATTGTATTGTCTGCAAGTACCGCAACTGCACAAAAATTAGTGAGTGCCACATCTGAAGGCCTTGTGATAATAGACGCCCCCACTTACCAAAACAAAGACACCATCCGCAAAGAGAATTTCAAATACGCCGTTGCCACGGGAACAAAAGCATACGTCTCCACACAAACCACAAACACCCTCTACTTTGTAGACCTCAACACCAACACCATCATCGACTCGATGGGCATCTCCCCAATCAGAATGGTGGCTCTGCCCGATACAAACATCCTGTTCGCGGCGGTGGGCTCCGTGCTCTACAAGATCAACACGGCTACAAAAACCATGGTGGATTCCATCACCCTTGCAGCGCAAATACAGTACATGACCAAGCACCCCATACACGACGAAATATGGGTATCGCACAGCAACATTGTCGATGTGATACAGTATGGAACATCATTCAGTAATCTACCCATCGTTACAGGCATCGGCAACGCCGACTATGGACCCATACGTTTTACCAAAGGAGGCTCTGTCGCATATAAAACAATCGGGGCGAAAAAGCGGGTATTCAAAATAGATGTGAGCAGTAGAAGCGTGATAGACTCTGTAACCATCAACACACCTATGAATACGGTAAATGCCATAGAAGTATCTGCAGACAGTGCAACGCTATATGTAGCATCTACAAGCAGTAAAAAGATATTCGTGGTAAACACGGCAACCATGAGCGTTACCGACTCCGTCAGTGCCGTACACAGTCCAACAGCCATGTATAGGCATCCTTCCAAAAACGAGATATGGGTTGTCAACCATACAGACCATAAGGTAACCGTCCTCGACGCAAGCTCCAATGGAATCAGCAATATCATAAGCTCACCGAGGTTCCCTCGAAACTTGTGCTTTGCCGTAGGCCCGACCGATATTACCGAAACGGCCAAGCAGCAAAAGATACAATTGCTCTACCCCAACCCCACAAGCGATGTGCTTTACCTGACCGGTCATGACCGAGCGCAGGCAACCATTTACAACACTGCAGGGCAAACGGTATTGCAAACAAGCGTGAAACAAAACAGCATAGATGTTTCCACTCTGGCACAGGGTTTGTATATCATCAAGCTGACAGACAAAGGGACGGTTTATAACGCGCAGTTTATCAAAGAATGATGACAGGGTTACAATCGTTATTATTATCTTAGTATCAAATACATTTGTTATGAAAACACGCTACATCACTACCATTGCAGCAATCGCTTGTTTTTGTTTGGCCACGACATCTTGCAAGCCCAAAGAATATACTTGCGAATGCAAAGGCGGACTTACAGGTCAGTACAATACTGAAGAAACCATTACAGCAACCACAGACGCAAGTGCCAAAGCAAAATGTAAGAACCTTGGTACGCCTGTTGGCACTCCCGATGGCATCAATTGCGACTTGAAATAAAACATCGCTGATGAAACGCCTATCCGTTATTCTTTTGTTGGCTATCGCAATCACGTCTTTCTGTTCTTGTAAGAAGAGCTATACCTGCTCTTATTATTCATGGGGCGACTACTACGAAATCGAGATGAAAACGCACAACAGAAAAAATGCGGAAGTGCTCTGCCTTTATCAATGCAACGGGTCTTTTGATGATGGGCCCTACAATTGCGAACTCAAATAAACCTAAATATGAAAAACCTATTGACACCCTTAATTATCCTACTGTTCAGCACTGCGATGTTCTCATGTAAAAAAGAAAAAAGCAGCGATTTTCAAGAATATACTTGTGTTTGCGTTGGTGGTATCACCGGCAAATACTATGAAGAAAAGCCCATCTATTCCACCTCAAAGCAAGATGCAGAAGAGGTATGTTCCAAATACGGTTCGTCACCCAACGTTGCAGATGGAATATATTGTGACCTAAAATAACCTAGCTCATGAAAAACCTCCTTGTAACACTACTTTTGTTGGCATTTGCAACCACACTACACTCTTGTAAAAAAACATATACCTGCTCTTGCCTTTCTGTTTGGGACGATCAATGGTATGATAGCCCTATAGAAGCTACTAGCAAAAGAAAAGCCAACAAAGTATGCGAAGGTTATGTGGCACCTCAGTTGGACGGACCAAGAGAATGCTTTATTAAAGATTAACTTTGTGAGACAGCGGTAACCACACACAGTCACTCATCTAAATAAGCCTATATATGAAAAACTTAATCCCTGTAATTGCATTATTAATGATAGCAGCCCTTGGCTCTTCTTGCAAAAAGAAATACAGCTGTGTGTGCAGGGCAACACTGAACATAAATCAGGTAACATCCACCAAAATAGTAACAGCAAAATCCAAAGACGACGCCCAGATCATCTGCGAGACAAACGCCTTAAGTATTTCGTGCAACATAGAATAACATGAACAAACTACTGATACCGATTGCTGTCATTCTGATGGCAAGTACATCTTGCAACAAAGAATTCACTTGTGTTTGTGAAAACAGCACTTGGCGTAGCGAAGACCCGATTAAGTCATTTTCAAAAAGTGAAGCTAAAGTGCGCTGTGAGAGCGAGAGCGAAGATATCGGCAGACCCGACAGAGTTATCTGTACGCTTAAATAATCCGCTATGAAGAAGTCGATCTATTTATTGTCATTGCTGCTTACGATACTTACCACTTCTTGTCGCAGACAATTCACCTGCTACTGCGACCATGAGCTTCCTGTAAAGGAATACACCATTCAAGCAAAGTCGAAAAAAGAAGCCGCATTGCAATGTCCACATGAAGTATTGGTAGCGAGATACAGGTGCTCTATCAAGTAGTCTATTCCATCATCTTATGTCATGCTGAACTGGTTTCAGCATCTAGCGAAATTCTCTTTTTTCTCTCCTCTTTCTTTCCGCGTCCAAAGAAAGAGGCAAAGAACGCCGCCGCTAATTAAAGCTTCCTAATTAGCGGATGTAGCCATGATAGACTTTTGCGCTCTGGCACTGCCTAGCTTTCACCTCACGTCATTGCGAGGAACGAAGCAATCTCGTAATAACATGTATGTTATATATTGTGGGTATGAACAGTTTTGAGCAAGACTTGATACTTGAATGCAGAAAGTTAGCAATACACTGCCTTGAACAATATGGAGAGTTCTACCCCTTTGCCTATGGTATAGTAGAAGCTGACAGGACACTCGTTACTATTGAACCTAATTTAGATTCGGAACATCCTAGCAGCAGTGAAGTGATTAACAATTTGGTAGAGTCATTTAACACTCTTAATAAAGAACACCATTTTTTGGCTGTTTGTATATGTGCAGACGTGAAAGTAAAAGAGAATAATACTGTTCAGGATGCAATTGAAATACGTTTAGACACAAAAGAAGGCGTCACTGTAAATGTATATCTGAATTATACTATTGAAAACAGTAGCGTAACCACAACAGACGCTTACGAAACTGCGGGGTCGTTCTGCTTCTTTGAACACTAATATTGCATCTAGTGTTATGTAAGTATTATCCCCGATTATTCCATCATCTGCACCACCTTCGTAGGCTCCATGTTGGCATTGCGCATGGACACATTGCGTGCCACATTACGCGACAGCTCCATGAATATCGTCTTGGCAGGATTGTTAGAATCCAATACGGCAGGAGTACCTCTATCGCCACCTTCGCGTATACCCTCCACTATCGGCACTTCGCCAAGGTATGGCAGGTCAAACTGCTCGGCCATTTGCTTGGCTCCGCCTTGTCCGAATATGTAGTATTTGTTTTCGGGAAGTTCTGCAGGAGTGAAATAGGCCATATTCTCCACCACACCCAATATAGGAATGTTTATCTGCGGCTGTTTGAACATCATGATGGCCTTCTTCGCATCTGCCGATGCTACAGCCTGCGGTGTTGATACCACTACCGAACCCGTTATAGGTACTGCTTGCACCAATGTAAGGTGTACATCGCCTGTACCCGGTGGTAGGTCTATTATCAAATAGTCCAACTCTCCCCAATGCACATCGGTGATGAATTGCTTGAGTGCAGAGCTGGCCATTGGGCCACGCCATACCACTGCTTGTTTTTCATCCACCAACAATCCTATACTCATGGCTTTGATGCCAAACTTTTCTATCGGCACTATCTTACCCTTGCCCGTTCCGTCGGGGTCGGTCATCTTAGGGCGTTCACCTTTTATACCCAACATTATAGGTACGGACGGGCCGTATATATCCGCATCCAACAAACCGACCTTCGCACCTTCTTGTGCCAATCCCAATGCAAGGTTTACAGACACTGTGGACTTACCTACACCACCCTTACCTGAAGCTACAGCTATGATGTTCTTCACCTGTGGCAGTAGCGCTTTATTGTCTTTACGATTACTGTTCACATTGCTGGTCATATGTATGTTCACCTCAGCCTCTTTGCTCACCAACATCTTTATCGCGTTGATACAAGCCTTTTCTATCATCTCCTTCATTGGGCAGGCAGGTGTGGTCAGCACTACGCTGAACGACACTTTGTTGCCGTCTATCTCCACGTCTTGCACCATGTTCAGTGTCACAAGATCCTTACCCAGATCGGGGTCGTCCACATTGCCTAATGCCTTCAATACAGCTTCTTTCGTTATCATACTAAACCTTTGTTAAAGTAAATCGTCTAAAGGGCAAAAGTACGTCATACATTTCTTTCTTTGTAAGCACATTGCAATTCATTGCCAATAGTATGATTGCTTATATTGATACATAAAAGAAGAGGTTTCTCGATACCGTATTTTCGCCGTAATTTTAGCACGATGCACAAACATTTGAAGATTTACAGCCTGTTGATGTTCCTGTCCGTACTTATACCGTATGGCACATCGGCTCAAGACGAGAACGAACAAGAAAGAATAGTACAGATAAACGGTGTTACCATGACGGCGGACAGCCTACGTGCATTGCCGGGGGTGGTCGTTTTCGTGAAGAACCAGAACCGAGGTGCGGTATCTTCAGACCAAGGTGTATTCTCCATAGTGGCGTACAAGGGAGACACACTCATATTCACATCCCTTGGTTTGCGCGGCAAAGAAGTGGTGATACCTGAAGATATAGACGGCCACTACCTATCCATGGTGCAGCTTATGGTGCAAGACACCTTCTTCCTTGCGGAAAGCATCATACGTCCGTTCCCTACCAGAGAAGAGTTCAACTACGCATTCAAATACTGGGATATCCCAGACGACAGATACGAGCGCGCCCGCAGAAACACCGAAGCACTTATGTTGCGTGCATTGGCATACAACACGCCAAAAGATGGGGGCGAGAACCAAAGCGCATACCAAAACATGCAGGCTCAAAGAGCAGTATACTACGGTCAGCAACCGCCAAGCAACCTCTTCAACCCACTTGCATGGGGAGAGTTTTACGAAGCTTGGAAGCGCGGAGACTTCAAAAAACGTAAGTACTAGAGATTATTTACCGCCGTTGGCCCTAAGGTCGGCCTCACAGTTGGCATCCAAAGACGAAGGGTCGCCACCGCCCAACAATATGCCCAACACACTTGTGGTTTGAGAGGTGTAGTACATCAGGCATTGATTGTTGTTACAATGTTTGCCGTGTGACTCATCCTGATGATTGGTTTGCATTTGCGTACCCGAGTTCACCAATCCCAAAAGGTGGCCTATTTCATGATTCAATACCGTGGTGGCGACAGTTGTCCTGTCTGCCTTACCCAAACCTGTATTGTCTGATATTTTACCGTCGAAGATGGCTACTGATGAATTCAAGTATGCCAACCCCAATACATCGTTCTGACTGTATGTACCATCTGTCACCAGTACGTATATGGCTATGCTTTTTCCATTTTCACTGTTATCCGCATACTTGGTACGGTACAAACTTTCTATGCTGTTCAGGTTGTCGATAGTCAGTTGGTTGCCTTGCAACGGTATCTCTTTTTGTGTAACGTGTATACCACCCGACTTGTGACAGTATTTTTCTAAGAAAGCCACTGCTGCATCCACTGTTTCTTGCGGCAGTTTATGCTTTGGTGTATAGTCTATTTCCAACTCTATGGTGGTGTACTTATCACCTCTAAGTAAGTCTTTTGCTGAGGCGCCCACGGCACGGTTGTCATAGGTGTTGGTTGGATCTATGACCGGTGTGGTATAGCCCGGCTTGGCCTTGTTACAAGACACGATAAGCAATGTTGCTCCTATAAGTAATAGATATAAGTTCTTCATAATGACACTTATTCAAACACAACATTACAAAAACCTTGCCTATTGCATATTATGCATACATATCAATAACATGTAATTTACAATTGACACATAATTATGAATATTGACAGGGCTTTTCCTATTTTTCGTCTTGCAAACCACTTGTTAATCGTTAACCGTGCAGATACCCAAAGAATATAAAGTTTCGTTCTACTCGGCACTTGCCATATTTATTCTGACTGCCCTGTTCAGTACAGGGTATCATCACTTTGATGAGCACTACCAGATAATGGAGTTCTGCAATTACAAGATGGGCTACTCTCCTGCATCTGAACTTGCTTGGGAATACCATGCACAAATACGTCCGGGTCTCCAACCCTTTATCGCTTATTGCTTTGCCAATGTGCTGAACGGGCTTGGGATATACAACCCATTCTTGCTGACTACGTTACTCAGACTGATGATGGCAATACTCAGTTGGTGGGCCATATCTAAACTCATATTGCAACTGCTGTCCGACTTTACCACATCGCGAGGCAAAATGCTTTTTGTACTCAGTGGCTTTTTGTTGTGGTATGTGCCATATGTGAGTGTAAGGTTTTCGGCGGAAGCTTTTTCTTCTGTGTTCTTCCTATTAGCATGTAGCCAAATACTCAAACAGGAGCGTACAGGTAAAAATGTGTTGCTTGCCGGGCTACTCTTGGGAGTGGCATGGGTGGCACGTATCCAGTTGGGATTTGCCTTTGTAGGTATTGGTATATGGATGTTGATGAACAAATGGTCGCTCAAACATTGGTTCTTGATGGGTATGGCATTTGTGTTGGCGGTCGCAGCCTGTTCCATACCCGACTATTGGTTGTATGACACTTGGACACTCGTCCCTTATAACTATTTCAACGAGAATATACTGCACAGCAAAGCCGCCTCATTTGGCGAAATGCCTTGGTGGGGATATTTTGAGATGTTCTTGATGAATGGTGTACCTCCTATCAGTATCCTACTGCTCATACTGTTCTTTAGAGGTATTTGGCAAAAACCTAAACACCTGTTCTCTCTGGCTTGTATTACATTTTTCTTAGGTCACTTCGCTATCGGCCACAAAGAGATGCGCTTTCTGTTCCCCCTGAGTTTCCCTTTCGGCTACCTCGTGGCTGTTGGCATTGAGGCGTTCATACAAGGTTTTCAATCTAAGAAGTTTTATAGGATCGGCTTTAAGGTATTGATTATCATGAACATACTATTGTTGTTATATGCCGCCTTCCACCCCGCGCAGGATACCATACAATATTATAAGTACATGTATAAAAGTGCCAACAAGGGCACTGTAACATTGATCTGCCTCAATGAGTCTCCATACAATCGTGTTACTTTGGAATCCAATTTCTACAAGCACACCAACTTGAACATCATCGTTTTAGATAATTTAGAGCAACTCTCCGACACACTCGATGCCATTCACACAGATGAGGTCTATTACTTCAGCCCACGGCAGGTGGATAAAGAAACAGTCGAAAAGTACAATATGGAGCGTGTATACAGCTCATTACCCGATTGGCTGCTTAAATTCAACTTCAACAACTGGCAAGAACGCACCAAAGTAGGCACCATATACAGGCTGATATAAACTGAAAGGCATCGCTTATACATTTTCATAACATATTAATTTACATGGTATTATTTCAGAAATAAAAAAGTGCTTGTTGTTAATATGGGAACCAACAGCTCCAACTTTATAGGTACATTGGACGGTCAGTCTCTACGTTTCCGTGTAAACAATCTACCTATAGGTCAAATCGGTGACAGTAACGTATTCTTCGGTGAAAGTGCAGGACTTACAAATACTACAGGTCACTACAACATCGGTTTGGGTTCGTTCAGTCTTCGTAACAACACCACAGGTTCTCAGAACATTGCAAACGGTTTCCAAAGTATGTTCACCAATACCAGCGGTTCTCAGAACATTGCAAACGGTGACCATAGCTTATACAGCAACACTTCAGGTAAGTTCAACATTGCAAGTGGTTTCGAGAGTATGTTTGGTAACACCATCGGTAACAACAACATCGGTATCGGTGCCAACAGTTTGTACACCAGCACCTCAGGTAACTTCAACATTGCATTGGGTCTAAACAGTATGTATAGCAACACAAGCGGTTCAAGAAACTTTGCAGCGGGTGAAAACAGTTTGTATAGTAACACTACCGGTCAATACAACGTAGCAGCAGGTCACCAAGCGCTATTCAGCAACACCATCGGTAACAGTAACATTGCTACGGGTGTATCCAGCTTGTACAACAACATCAGCGGTAACAACAACGTAGCGATAGGTACAGATGCATTGAAGGGTAATACCACAGGTCACTTTAACGTTGCTAGCGGTTTGTCAAGCCTTTCATCCAGCACAACTGCAAGAGGTAACACTGCAACAGGTGCATTCAGCTTGATGACCAACACTACAGGTGAATACAACACTGCAATAGGTTACGGAGCAGATGTTACTTCAGGCAACTTCACCAACTCTACGGCTATCGGTAACTTGGCGAAAGTAAATGCATCCAACAAAATAGTTTTGGGTAACACAAGCATTACTTCAATACAAGGACAAGTTGGTTTCACAACATTCTCCGATGCAAGAGTTAAGAACAATGTACAAGAGAACGTACCTGGTATCAGCTTCATCTCAGCTCTAAGACCTGTTACTTACAACTACGATGTACGTAAAGAGAACGCTCTTTTGGGCATCGCTGATGATGATGCGGGACTTGTAGAAGGTAAGTACGATGTAGAGCAGATCAAGTTCTGCGGTTTCATCGCTCAAGAAGTTGAGCAAGCGGCCAACGAATTGAACTACGAATTCAGCGGTATAGACAAATCAAATGAAGTAATGGGTCTTCGCTATGCGGACTTCGTACCTTCTTTGGTGAAAGCCGTACAAGAACAACAACAATTGATAGAGCAACAACAACAACAAATTCAGCAGTTGATGCAGCGTTTGGAGCAGTTGGAGCAAGCTCAACAAGACTAATACATAAGTCAGTTTAAATATTAACGCCCCTCTTTCGAGGGGCGTTTTTTTGTGCCTATATTCTTCCAAATAATAACAACCTGAATAAGACAACTTAAAGTTTCATTTCAAAAACCTTCTGTTCTTTTACTTCTGTAAATCCTACTGAGGAATAAAATCTATGAGCATTGTTTCTTTTGACATTCGTACGAACTATCAGCTTATTACAACCTCTATTTATCGTCCACGTTTTCGCCTCTTCAATTAACGATTTCCCAATGCCTTTCCCTCTATGATGCTCATCTACAACCAAACCTACTACTTCGCAAAACCTACCCGATTCCACACGCAACATATCAGACACTTGAATCCAACCTACTATCATGTTATCATGCAATGCCACCAGTACTGTGGAGTCCTTTACATCTTTCAGTTGATTTAGATACTTTTTAGTATCCTGTTCATCGGTATTGTAACCAAACTGCTTTGATAAATTGGAAATCTCGAAAGCGTCGTCAACTGTTGCCGAGCGAAATGTTATACTCATATATTGTAAGTTACAAATAGTCCCAATGCAAAAGACCCCAACATTAGTTGAGGTCTTTTTAAATAAATATGGCAGCTACTTAAGTATATTTTCATCAGAGCTGTAATTTATAAACCGCACATCACCATCTTCGATAAGCAATAGATAAGCCGACGGTATCTTATCAGGCGACTGCTCATAACATTCAGGGCATGCTTCTTGTAGAAAGCCAACTTTTCTCCACAATAGATAATTTGAGTAGTCTTCTGTTTCAATCGTATAATACGGGTACTGCGCAAAATTGGTTTTGGCAAACCGCCTATCGATAACCTCATACTCCATCCTTTCAGATACAATTATCATGTTGTAACCGGATTTAGATAAACTGTCCAGCTTTTTCAGTGTACTCACAGTACCGGAACATGTTGGGTTCAGAAAATATAAATAGTATTTACCGGTAGTACCTGTAAAAGCCTTTAAGTCCGCCCCTCTCATCGGCACTATCATTCTCTTGCCATTATAGTACGCGGTTTTGTTGGTGTAGTCTGAAACCTTGAATGGCCTACGCACAAACTTTGTTGTATCCATTGCATAAACAGTGGTCTTGTCTGCTGCAAGGTTAGATGCTCTGAACTTTCTGCCATCCTTCAACACAAGAGTATAGCAGCTTGTAAAAATTATTGAAAAAAGGAGTGTTAATAGAGATAGGTTTTTCATGTCATAATAGTTGAGGTAATACTTAAAACTATAAAACACAATGATAAAACTCTGCTAAAAACAAAAAAGACCCCAACGATAGTTGAGGTCTTTTAAAATAAATATGGCAGCTACCTACTCTCCCGCCTTAGCAGTACCATCGGCCATGAGGGGCTTAACTTCTCTGTTCGGAATGGGAAGAGGTGAACACCCTCGGCAATACCACCATAAAATCTTTAGTCTTGGATTGCCTGTGACTATAATAATATCGACATATCGGGAACAATTCAATAAATCAAGTTAAACCTTGATGATGCAGTAACAGAATATATAAAAAGGAAAAGCTTACGTGCAATTAGTACTACTCGGCTTTGATGTCACCACCTTTACACCTGTAGCCTATCAACGTCATCGTCTCTGACGGCACTTAAAAGTAAACTCATCTCGTGGAGGGTTTCGCGCTTAGATGCTTTCAGCGCTTATCCCTGCTGTACATAGCTACTCTGCACTGCACCTGGCGGCACAACAGATACACCAGCGGTACATACAACCCGGTCCTCTCGTACTAAGGTCATGTCCACTCAATTTACTAACGCCCACCACAGATAGAGACCGAACTGTCTTGCGACGTTCTGAACCCAGTTCACGTGCCACTTTAATGGGCGAACAGCCCAACCCTTGGGACCTTCTCCAGCCCCAGGATGTGACGAACCGACATCGAGGTGCCAAACCTCCCCGTCGATATGAGCTCTTGGGGGAGATCAGCCTGTTATCCCCGGAGTACCTTTTATCCTTTGAGCGATGGCCCTTCCATACAGAACCACCGGATCACTTTAGCCTGCTTTCGCACCTGTTCGGCTGGTCAGCCTCACAGTCAAGCACCCTTGTACTAATACGCTCTATGTACGATTACCAACCGTACTGAGGGCACCTTTGCGAGCCTCCGTTACACTTTAGGAGGCGACCACCCCAGTCAAACTACCCACCATGCAATGTCTCCCGTTAGGGATTAGACCCTAAGTAACAGAAGGTTGGTATTTCAACGATGACTCCACAATACCTGGCGGCACTGCTTCAAAGTCTCCCAACTATACTACACATCTGTTACCCAAGATCAATGCAAAGTTGTAGTGAAGGTTCACGGGGTCTTTTCGTCCCGTGGCGGGTAACCGGCATCTTCACCGATACTACAATTTCACCGGGCTCGTGGAGGAGACAGCGTTCAACTCATTAGACCATTCGTGCAGGTCGGAACTTACCCGACAAGGAATTTCGCTACCTTAGGACCGTTATAGTTACGGCCGCCGTTTACCGGGGCTTCGGTCGCAAGCTTTGGATTACTCCTAACAAGCTTCCTTAACCTTCCGGCACCGGGCAGGTATCAGGCTCTATACGTCTTCTTTCGAATTTGCAGGGCCCTATGTTTTTGCTAAACAGTTGGTTGAACCTTTTAACTGAGTCCTGCCGAAGCAGGATGGCTTTATTCCGAAGTTACAGCCACAATTTGCCTAGTTCCTTCTCCACGGCTCACCCGAGCGCCTTAGAATACTCATCTCGACTACCTGTGTCGGTTTACGGTACGGGTTGTCATTGACATAACTTAGAGGTTTTTCTCGTGAGCAGGATTACAGCCGCTATCTCGCCGTCCGAAGACTTTGAGTACTATCACGTTCAGCATTCTCGGCGGATTTGCCTACCAAAAATATACCTACACGCTTTAACGAGGACTTCCGTCGCCTCGCGGGCTTTTCACTTCTCCGTCACCCCATCGAATCAATAACAAGTGTTGGAATATTAACCAACTTTCCATCAGCTTCCCCTTTCGGGTACGCCTAAGGACCCGACTAACCCTGATCCGATTAGCGTTGATCAGGAACCCTTAGTCTTTCGGCGAAACGGTTTTTCACCGTTTTTATCGTTACTTATACCTACATTTTCTTTTCTGAACGCTCCAACATACCTCACGGTACACCTTCAGCGCTGTTCAGAATGCTCTCCTACCACTCCTTACGGAGTCTATATCTTCGGTACTGTGTTTGATGCCCGATCATTTTCCGCGCCCGAACCCTCGACCAGTGAGCTGTTACGCACTCTTTAAATGAATGGCTGCTTCCAAGCCAACATCCTGGCTGTCTTAGGGTTTGAACTTCGTTTAACCAACTTAACACAGATTTAGGGACCTTAGATGATAGTCTGGGTTGTTCCCCTCTCGGCCATGGACCTTAGCGCCCACAGCCTCACTGCCATACTTATATCATAGCATTCGGAGTTTGTCAGGGTTTGGTAGGCGGTGAAGCCCCCTAGCCCAATCAGTAGCTCTACCTCTATGATACAATAACTTATGACGCTGTTCCTAAAAACATTTCGGAGAGAACGAGCTATCTCCCGGTTTGATTGGCCTTTCACCCCTATCCACAGGTCATCCCAAAACTTTTCAACGTTTACGGGTTCGGTCCTCCAGTTAGTTTTACCTAACCTTCAACCTGCCCATGGATAGATCACCGGGTTTCGCGTCTGCCCCCACTGACTAATTTCGCTCTATTCGAACTCGCTTTCGCTACGGCTCCGTTACTTAAGAACTTAACCTCGCCAGTGAGGAGCAACTCGTAGGTTCATTATGCAAAAGGCACGCCGTCACCATTGCTGGCTCCGACCGCTTGTAGGCGTACGGTTTCAGGTACTATTTCACTCTCCTGTTCGGAGTACTTTTCACCTTTCCCTTACGGTACTGGTTCACTATCGGTCACTAAGGAGTATTTAGCCTTACCGGATGGTGCCGGCAGATTCACGCAGGATTCCTCCGGTCCCGCGTTACTCAGGATACTGCTCACTTACAACAAGGTACGACTACAGGGCTATCACCTGCTGTGGCTCAACTTTCCAGAAGATTCATCTTATCGTTGCTCGCTAAATGCAGTCCTACAACCCCACAAGAGCACGCCCTTGTGGTTTGGGCTCTTCCCCGTTCGCTCGCCACTACTTGGGGAATCATTAGTTATTTTCTTTTCCTACAGGTACTTAGATGTTTCAGTTCCCTGCGTTAGCTTCCTTTCGGATGACATGTCTTCAACATGCCGGGTTGTCCCATTCGGAGATCTTCGGATCGACGCTTGTATGCAGCTCCCCGAAGCTTTTCGCAGCTTACCACGTCCTTCTTCGCCTCTTAGTGCCTAGGCATCCACCATACGCCCTTATTTGCTTTATTTTCTTAAAGTATTCTTTTACTACTTCAATTCAACTACATTATTAAATTGCTTACCCAATATGTCAAAGAACTTCGAGGCCTACGCCGTCTCTCCACAGGAAAAACGGTGAGGTCACTCCTCTTGCCGATGTTCGGGTTGCGAACCCATAGCCCCGAAGGCAACATCATTAATCGTATCTTATTACCACAATACCCAACCCCTCAAAAAAAAGTGGAGGATATCGGAGTCGAACCGATGACCCCCTGCGTGCAAGGCAGGTGCTCTAGCCAGCTGAGCTAACCCCCCATCGGTAATGATACCTTTATTATAAGAACTTCAAAAAAAGTAGACCCGCCCAGACTTGAACTGGGGACCTCTACATTATCAGTGTAGCGCTCTAACCACCTGAGCTACGGATCTATGAACCCTAAACCCCTCAGGGCCTTTTGCTCACAGGGCATTCGCCTCAATCTCGCGCCCATCGGTTTATCAGAGCTTCTCTACAAAGAACAATATCTTGAAAGATGGAAAAAAAACAACAGCTACCAGGTTATAGCTCTAAAAAGGAGGTATTCCAGCCGCACCTTCCGGTACGGCTACCTTGTTACGACTTAGCCCCAGTTATTAGTTTTACCCTAGGCGGCTCCTTGCGGTTACCGACTTTAGGTACACCCAACTTCCATGGCTTGACGGGCGGTGTGTACAAGGTCCGGGAACGTATTCACCGCGCCATTGCTGATGCGCGATTACTAGCGATTCCAGCTTCATGGAGTCGAGTTGCAGACTCCAATCCGAACTGAGAAGAGGTTTTTGAGATTAGCTTCCTGTTGCCAGGTCGCTGCCCTTTGTCCTCCCCATTGTAGTACGTGTGTAGCCCTGGGCATAAAGGCCATGATGACTTGACATCGTCCCCTCCTTCCTCGCGTCTTACGACGGCAGTTCCTTCAGAGTTCCCACCATTACGTGCTGGCAACTGAAAGTGGGGGTTGCGCTCGTTGCGGGACTTAACCCAACACCTCACGGCACGAGCTGACGACAGCCATGCAGCACCTTGCTATCTGTGTATTGCTACAAAATTGGCTTTCACCAACGGGCAAATAGCATTCTAGCCCAGGTAAGGTTCCTCGCGTATCATCGAATTAAACCACATACTCCACCGCTTGTGCGGACCCCCGTCAATTCCTTTGAGTTTCATCCTTGCGGACGTACTTCCCAGGTGGATTACTTAATGCTTTCGCTCAGACACACACTGTGTATCGCGTATGTCGAGTAATCATCGTTTAGGGCGTGGACTACCAGGGTATCTAATCCTGTTCGCTACCCACGCTTTCGTGCCTCAGCGTCAATGTTCGTTCAGTCAGCTGCCTTCGCAATCGGTGTTCTATATCATATCTATGCATTTCACCGCTACATGATATATTCCGCCAACCTCAACGAAATTCAAGACAAATAGTATCAATGGCAGTTTCCGAGTTGAGCCCGGAGATTTCACCACTGACTTAAATGCCCGCCTACACACCCTTTAAACCCAGTAAATCCGGATAACGCTTGCACCCTCCGTATTACCGCGGCTGCTGGCACGGAGTTAGCCGGTGCTTATTCCCTAGGTACCGTCGGACGAGATAGAAATCTCGGTTTTCTTCCCTAGTAAAAGAAGTTTACAACCCAGAAGGCCTTCATCCTCCACGCGGCATGGCTGGTTCAGACTTCCGTCCATTGACCAATATTCCTCACTGCTGCCTCCCGTAGGAGTCGGGCCCGTGTCTCAGTGCCCGTGTGGCTGATCGTGCTCTCACACCAGCTACCCATCATCGACTTGGTGGGCCGTTACCCCGCCAACTATCTAATGGGACGCACGCCAATCCGCTACCAATGAATTTTTAATAATCGAAAGATGCCTTTCAATCATACCATGGGGTGTTAATCCGAATTTCTCCGGGCTATCCCCCAGTAGCGGGTATGTTGCGTACGTGTTCCGCACCCGTTTGCCGGTCGCCGGCGGACCGAAGTCCCCGCTGCCCCTCGACTTGCATGTGTTAAGCCTGCCGCTAGCGTTCATCCTGAGCCAGGATCAAACTCTCCATTGTAAATGAATTGTTTGTTACTAGCTAATTACTCATAAAAGAGAATTTAACGTGTAACTTAATTGTTAGTTACGCTCTTACCTGTCTTGACAGAACTTCATCTGTCAAGTGCTGTTGTTTTTTTATTCCAATCTTTCAAAGAACTTCAAGTCAAACACTACCGTTCAACCCTATGTAGTAACCGCGGAAGTCGAACCGCATCCCGAGCCTTTACTCGTTTACTGTGACCTTCTCATCAAACAATCGTTACTTTTCAGTTACCGTTTTTGCTGACGAGGGGGCAAAATTAAACCGTAATTATCGTTCCTCAAAATGTTTAAACAGATATTTTATTCCTGCATAAACCTACTGATAATCACGGCGTTCTGTACTTTTTAAGAGCTATCCTTTTGTCGAAGGGAGTGCAAAGGTAGGAAACTATTTTATACCTCCAAATCTATTTTCAAAAATTTAGAAAAAATTTCCTGTGCTTACTAAACCCTACAGAAAAAGCGGACAGTAAAGATACAACCATCCACAACACTGTCCAAAGAATATATATATAAATACGCCTGCATGTTTCCACAAGCTAAGCACGCCATACCTGTACTATGCACAGGTAAATAACAGGAAAATCACAGCTTACGCACAGTTTTATTCAGCCTGGGCCTGCATTCGGCGTATGCGGTCTACAAGGCTTTCGGTACTCAGCTCTTCGCGTAGCCTATCCACCTTAATCGGGAAGCAGAACGGTGTGAGCTTCTCAGGGCGAGAAATGACAATCTTACTTTGCTCTATGCGCTCCAACAGTTTGTGCAGCCTTTCCGACTCTATCTCATAGGTCAACACTTCATGATAGGCCTGTTGCAACAGCAGATGATTGGGTTCATTGCCCACCAATACATCATACAGCAGCCCACTCGAGTTCTGCAAATGTCGCTGCCGCTTTTGCTCACCGGGGAAGCCCTGAAATATCAGACCGGCTATTACGGCTATATCTCTGAACTTTCTACGCCCCATCTCCGCATTGTTGATGCTGCGCTGCAAGTCGGTATACCAGTTCTCAAGGCTGAATATCTCCCTTATGTTCTCTTCATCAACAGGTATGGGTTGGTCGCTGTACAATTCAAAACCGTAATCGTTCATGGCTATGGTAAAGGTCATTCGCCTGATCTGCGAAATGCGGTATGCCAACAGCGATGCCATTGCCTGATGCACCAACCTACCCTCAAACGGATATACGAACAAATGATAGCCGTCCTTTATCTCCATCATCTCCACCAATAACTCATCCTCTTTGGGGATGACAGAGCGTTCTCTTTGTGTATCGAAAAGCGGTTGTAAAAACTCCAACAATTCATCTCCACTCGGATTGATGGATGCCTCTTGAAATGCATGACGCAGCACTGTACCCAAATTGGAAGACAGCGGTATACGACCACCACCCCATGCAGGCACTCTTGCATGCTCGGCTTTGGAACGTTTTACCTGCACCACCATATCCTTCAATCTGATGAACTCCAAACGATTGCCTGCCAGTATGAATGAATCTCCCGGACTGAGGCTTGAAATGAAATACTCCTCAATGGTACCCACAAAGCCACCACCCAAGAACTTCACTTGCAGTATGGCATCGCCTACTATGGTACCAATGTGCATCCTATGGCGCATAGCCACTTTTCTGCTCAACACTTTATACAATCCGTCTGCCTGTACCACTTTGTGATATTCATCGTAGCCATTCAAAGTTTTGCCACCTGTTGTAACAAAGGACAACATCCATTGCCATTCATCATCACTCACATCTGCATAGCAATTGGTGGTACGCACTTCGGCCAATAATTCTTCCGCCGCAAAACCATCACCCGTAGCAATGGTCACCATATATTGTATCAACACATCGAAGGCCATGACAACAGGATTGCGACTTTCGATTATCTCTTCTTCGTATGCTTTTTTCAATGCGGCACCTTCCACTATTTCCAACGAGTGTGTAGGCACGAAGTATATATTGCTCACAGCATCGGGACTGTGACCACTACGGCCCGCACGTTGCATAAACCGCGCTATTCCCTTGGGGCTGCCTATTTGTATCACCGTATCCACAGGGCGAAAGTCCACACCTAAGTCGAGGCTGGCTGTGCAGACCACTACTTGTAGTTTGCCTTTGTGCAATGCCTCTTCCACCCAAAGACGCGTCTCCATCTCGATACTGCTGTGGTGAAGGGCTATGGCTCCCGCAAGGTCGGGAGCGGCATCCAACAATTTCTGATACCACATCTCCGCTTGCGAACGTACGTTGGTAAACAACAATGTGGAACGGCTGTTGCGAATGATGGGTATCACATACTCTATCATCTTCAATCCCAAATGCCCCGCCCAAGGGAAACGCTCCACACTCTCAGGCAGTATGGTCTCGATGTTTATTTTCTTTTTCTGTTGGGCACGTATCATCACACCGTTCTGCTCTTCGCCGAGCAACACATGCATGGCCTCTTCCATATTGCCGATGGTGGCGGATATGCCCCATATGCGCAATGGCTGATAATTCTCCTCCTGTTTTTTACGCAACCATTTAAGATGTGCCAATGCCAACTCTATCTGCACACCGCGTTTGCTGCCCAACAGTTCGTGCCACTCGTCGATAGCTACACAAGTAAGTGTCTCAAAAAAGCTCGCGTGATTTTTGGAGGCGAACAGCAAGTGCAAACTCTCCGGCGTGATGACCAACACCTCAGGCATATGCTTCTTCTGCCGTTCGCGCTCTGCAGTGGGTGTGTCTCCGTTGCGAATGGATACCCTCCAAGGGATTTCCAACTCCTGTAAGGCTTCCTCCATGGCACGCGCAATGTCTTTTGCCAATGCACGTAAAGGAGACACCCAGAGTAGCTGCAATCCGTTGCCTTGTTTGGATTTGTAATCGGGGGTACGATTTATCCAATCGATGACTACCGCCAAAAACACAGAATAGGTTTTACCGAAACCGGTAGGTGCATTCACTATGCCACTCAACCCCTCCACATGCATCTGCCATGTCTCCTCCTGAAAAGGAAACGCACTTAGCCCCTTTGCGGCTAACCAATCGGTTATGACTTTGTGACCTGTGTTTTTTTGCGGCATTTGAGAATTACAATAATACTAAAAGCTATACCTTCAATAAACAATATTTGGATAAAGAGTCATGCACCAAATCGTATCAGAGTACATTCACAATAAGTTCAACCAATTAGTTGTAAAACATGGTTTTAGGATAGAATCTGAAATTAATGAAGACGGGTACTATCAAATTATCTACACTTCAGATTGGCTTACTATAGAAATTGAAGAATATCGCACAGAACTTTATGTGTATCTGTATAAACCGAACGGACGTAACGAAGCGATTAACATGTACAATATCTTAGAGTTCAAAGCACTATTCAGCACAGAACCATCAGACTCAAACTACTTTCATGAAGTGAAAGATGAAATTGAGCGTTATAAAAAACAAATAGACCATATTACCTTAACAATAATCAACAACTATAAACTTATATCTGACTTTTTTGACGACCATGATTTTCACTCAAACTATATTGAGTTTGAGAAATACCGGAAGAAGCAATATCCTCAATACTATAAAACAAATTAGTTTGTCATAACTATCACTCCAATATGAGAACCCTTTTATTCTTACTTACCATAATAACCTGCACTACTCTACACGCACAAGAAAAACCTCGTTTTGTGTTGCCCAATTGGGACTCCATCAACCAAACCATACTGGCTACCGACTATGTACCTTTTGACATTACCACTCATAGCGGACAAAAGCTGAACAACAATGCTATAAAAGGCAAGGTTACATTCTTTTCATTTTGGGCAAAAAGCTGCAAACCCTGCATCCAAGAGTTCGACGAGCTGAATGAACTGTACAGTAATTTCAGCAACGACACCAATATGGTGTTTGTCGCCATTACTTACGATAAGAAAGAAGACATTGCCGATGTACTGGAAAAACACAAAGTCACATTTCCCATAGCTTCTGTGCCATCGGTTCAAGCAATGCATGGAATGAATTACGGCAGAGGAATGCCAAGCGCGGTTCTTATAGACAAGCAAGGTAAAGTTCGCCGAGTAGGATACACGAGCATTGGCTCAACCAACAACAAAACCACTTTGACGGTCGACTCCGCCACAAGATTGTTCAACAGATACTTAGAGGAGCAGTAGCGATTTACTCTTTGGCAGCTCTCAACGAATACATCATAGGTATTTTACCCTCCATGCCCCTTATCTGCCATTTGCCGTCGGCCACTTCCACAACATTATTAAAGCATTTGTAAGGGGCATAGTCAAACTCGTTGAAACGCTCCAACTTCAGCCCTGCATCCAGTAACGATTGCAGCACTTCTCCAAAGTCGTGGTTCCACCCTATCTCTTTCATCTTCATATCCACATTGCGGTCTGTATATGTCCCTTGCAGCTCTTCTATTATAGGCTCACGATTGAAATAGTAATAAGTCGGCTGTTTGAACTCATAGTCGTACATCCATATCACCGGATGAAACTCCACAAACACAAATTGCCCTCCCGGCTTCAGCATCTTGGCCACCACATCGGCAAAACGTTGCATATCGGGCAGCCATCCTATCACCCCGTAGCTTGCAAACACAATATCAAACTGTTCATTGACCGCATCAGGCACACTGTAAGTATCCGCACGTACAAATGTTGCGTCAAGACCCAAGTCTTCATTTATCTTTTGCGCATAGGCTATGGCATCGTCGGAGATATCCGTACCTGTCACCTTCGCACCCATACGTGCCAGCGACAAGCTATCCTGCCCGAAATGGCATTGCAGGTGCAATATGCTTTTGCCTTTCACATCTCCCAACAACTCCAACTCCGGTTCTTTCAACGAGGTGTTCCCTTTCAGGAAACCTTCCATATCGTAAAACTCCGAGCCTGTATGATGCTTGGTTTTTTCATTCCACAAAGCTCGGTTCACCTCAAAATATTCTTGTTCTTTATTCATTGTTCAAACTCATATTGTAATTATCACCTTTGCAATCAAACCATGGTATTCTTATTGCACAATAAAGTTTACCATCTACAAATGATGGTATCTCCTTACGACTTATATATCCGTATTGCCCCTTCTTATACCACCATTGTGGAGTAGTGAACAGCATATCTCCGGCTTGTAGCTGCTTACCATCGTATTCAAATACAGCGTACTTGCTTTTGTTCCTTTTACGATGACGTACAGGCTCGATACTTGTAATATTCAACACAAGTTCTTGCTTTTCAATATCCATGTCCTTTACAACAGCTATGATTCTAAATTCAGTCCATTTATTGATTAATTTATTAAAAACTGAAGTTTGCTTATTGTATTTATGATGAACAGTATCTCCTATTTTATAATTGTCCGTCCAACTGTTGATCTTATATCTTCCGGAAATATTCTTCCAATAGCGTGCATCCTGCCAGAGCTCTATGCCCGGCTTTAGGATACACCCTCCCCATGTTGTGTATTGGTCAAGATGAATGGCACTGTCTCTCCAATATAGAGTTACGCTAAAAACATTGACCCTTATACCTACCTTCGACATATCAACCTTTTTATATTCCTCCACAGTTCCTTTTACCACATAAATAGAATCGAAACCATAGCGTGCATAATAAATAGCAGCAGCCGTATCTCCTATTTCATATTCCTCTTCACCTGATATCGGATAATTGATGTAATAATCATCCGCATACGCTTTGTGAACTATTGCATCAATTTGCGCGGAGGCGGGTAGATACAATCCAAATATTGCGATAAGATATAGCAGTGTATACTTCTTCATCTTACATGTAAAAATAGGGCATTTGCAATTGTTGGCATTTTAAGCAAAGTCACATACAACCTTATTTCTTCTTGGTTTCGAGACTCCCCTTCAATCCCTTTAATCGTTGTTGCACATCGTGCCTTAACCTGCTTTTCACCAAAGAAGTGAACAAATTGAATGGAAAACGAAGTTGAAAAGAGTACACAAATATCACTTCCGTTTGTGTGTCACCCATCTCTTTGAATCGCCACGATGCTGAGAACGACTTGAACATATATGGTCCTTTGGTCATTGTTACCGCAGCCACTTTCGGCCGGTCGAATGACACATACACGGTTTCCATACCCACATTGTTCTTGGCCATACAGTAAGCCTTAACACCCTTATCTACAGCTTTGGCCCCATCCATCAGCTCCGCACTTATCAAGAAGGGGTCCCAATCGAGTCTGTTCTCATAATCCTGAGTACGGTCGAATACTTGCTCAATCGCTTCATTGATGATGATCGTTTCTGTAAACTTGGTGCTTTTCATGTTCAGACCCGCGTTGTGCAAAACATTATCGCTACAAGTTACGAATAACCACATGTGCCACGCGAGCTTTTTGCAATTAATACCGAATAAACAAGCTAAACTCCTTAATTTGCAGACCCGAAAGATGTAAAAGACTATGGACGCATTTTTGAACACATTATTGGAGATACTCAAATACACCCTACCGTCGCTGATCATGCTCATGGTCACGTACATGATAGTTAGCAAGTTTTTGACGGAGCAAACCACGCGCAAGCAGTTGGCCTTGTTCCACGAAACGCAAAACATCACCATACCCATGCGCTTACAAGCTTACGAGCGTCTGACCTTGTATGTGGAGCGTATAACTCCACGCAACCTGCTCAGCCGTGTATATCAAAAAGACATGAACGTAGCCGTATATCACGCAATGTTGACGGAGACCATCAAATCCGAGTTTGAACATAATTTGGCACAACAGATATATGTGTCTCGCGGTGTATGGGAAACCATACGCAGTGTAAAAGAGCAAGAGATAAACATCATCAATACTTTTGCGCAAAGGTTGGACCCCGAAGCACCTGCCAAAGAGCTACACAAGTTGATATTGGAATATGTGTTGACCGACGAGGGCGAACAACCTACCGAAGTGGCATTGGCCATCATCACAGACGAATCCAGAAGAGTATTGACACACGGCCCTCAGGCATAAGTTGAACAAGAAAGCATAGCAAAGTGAGCGATAAACAATTCAAGACCGATTCAGGAATAGAGATAAAGCAGGTGTACACCGAACCTGTTGAGATGAATGAACAACCCGGCGAATATCCGTACACTCGTGGGGTACATCCGGGCATGTATCGCAACAGGCTGTGGACCATGCGCCAATATGCAGGGTTCAGCACGGCGGAAGAATCCAACAAACGCTACCACTATCTGTTGAGTCAGGGTGTGATGGGTTTGTCTGTAGCATTCGATCTACCTACACAAATAGGCTACGATTCCGACCACGATATGGCGGATGGTGAAGTGGGTAAAGTAGGTGTGGCCATCGACTCATTGGAAGACATGGAGATTCTCTTCAAAGGCATCAAGTTGGAAGACATCTCTACATCAATGACCATCAACTCCACCGGATACATACTATTGTCGCTATACATTGCCTTGGCCAAAAAGCAAGGTGCAGATGTCAAGAAAATATCCGGCACCATTCAAAATGACATACTGAAAGAATACGCTGCTCGCGGTACATACATATACCCGCCTGAGCCATCCATGCGTATTATCACAGATATATTTGAATACTGCAGCAAAGAAGTACCCAAATGGAATACCATTTCTATATCGGGTTATCATATACGCGAGGCAGGAGCCACAGCGGTTCAAGAGCTGGCATTCACATTGGCCAACGGTAAAGCATATTTAAAAGCCGCCATCGACAAAGGGCTGGATATTAATGTATTCGCTCAACGTCTGTCATTCTTCTTCAACGCGCACAACAATCTGTTTGAAGAAGTGGCCAAGTTTCGTGCGGCACGTCGCATGTGGGCCAAGATCACAACAGACCTTGGAGCAACAGACCCCAAAGCGCAAATGCTCCGCTTCCATACACAAACGGGCGGCAGCACACTTACTGCACAACAACCCAAGAACAACATCATACGCGTTTCACTGCAAGCATTGAGCGCGGTGTTGGGCGGCACACAATCATTACACACCAACGGCTACGACGAGGCATTGTCACTGCCTACCGAAGAAGCGGCAACCATCGCATTACGCACACAACAAGTGATAGCTTTCGAAAGTGGTGTAACGGAAACCGTAGACCCTCTTGCCGGTTCTTACTTTGTGGAAAGCCTGACCAATGAGGTGGAAGCAGCCGCATGGAAACTCATCGACAAGATAGACGTCATGGGTGGTGCGGTAAAAGCCATCGAACAAAATTTCATTCAAGAAGAAATAGCTCGCTCTTCATATCAATACACCAAAGACATCGAAACAGGCGACAAACCGATAGTGGGTGTCAACAAGTACGTCACTGACGAAGCCGACGAACCACCGGTTTTGAAAATAGACGATTCCATCCGCCAAACTCAAATGGAAAAGCTGAAAACACTTCGCGAAAAACGTGACGCAGCAAAAGCTCAAGCTTGTCTGAATGAGGTGCGTCGTTGTGCAAAGGGTACGGACAACTTGATGCCGGCTGTAATAGATGCAGTGGAAAATCTTTGTACCGTGGGCGAAATATCCGACGTACTTAGAGAAGTATACGGAGAGTATAAAGGCTAAGGAATATCCAACACTTTACGCCTGCGGATGCTGTCATCCGCAATTTCCCAACTCCATGCCGTTTCTATGGAGCGGTTATAACTGCCGATACCTTCTTCCTGTTGCAGCAGCTTCAGATACAAATCGTAGAGTTTACCGCTGTAAAAACTGAAATCACTCCTGTAACGATCGCGTATTTGCCTCAGCGTATCTATATGCGATAAAGTGATGGGGTTCAACTCTGCCATCAACTGTTCCGCCTTTACGGAATCTTCTTGTTTGATGCGATAATGATTGTACAGCCACATGTTCAGGTATGAGGAGTATTTGAAAGAAGCATCTCCCGATCTTAACCCTATCGAGTAGGCCAAAAGGTTGGCATCGTCTTCTGCTGCTATTCCGGCTTGGTGCGCCATCTCGTGCAACACCACAAACGGCAACATGAACGAGGGCAAATATCTGTTCACCTGTGCCTCACCTGTTATGGGATTGTAATAGCCTTGTATCCCCAAATGCTGCATCAAGAAACCATATATGGACGGTTTGATGTTGAGTCCATGAAGTCGCGCTTTACAATCTGTATGCTGCTTATAAAAGCCCATGGCACTTCTGCGCACCTTCTTAAAGTGCAAAGGCTTGTAGGCGTAAGCGTATTTGTTAAGTTCTTCGGTTAGAAATTTATTGTACTCGTATTCAGACTTACCCGGCTCCCATTTTGTTTTATCAAGGCTCCAGTAAGTAACCAATGTTGGTTTGTAATAATTGCCACCCCAACCTATCATAAAAACGAGATATACTATCGCGAATCCTACAATGGTATTGAACAACGAATTCATGAACAGCTTTCCACTCTTACGAATAGTACCTATATAATATATCCATTTTGCCAGGAGCATCAGCAACAACAAACCTCCTATAAAGTAGAACACATCGCCGAAGCTAAACTGCGACCAGCCGAACAACAAATTCCTGAACGACTGATAAGGGACGAACACATAGTCGGCATAAATGATGGTAAAGTTGGGATAGTACGGCATCAGCAACTGTATGGCGGTGAGTACCGTCACCAATATCAGCAGGGCTATCAATTTCCGTTTATACCGCATACATCACACAGGTGGGTCAACACCTCTCTGTAATTTATATACAAAAGAATTAACCACGAATTATTGCCAAAACTATTTTCATTAACGCAATTCCAATGTGGATAACCTCCATTTCTTCCGGTCTTTACAAAATATTTAACGCAATCTTTCGTTAATGCAGTATACAACCTTGTACCGACATGACTGTTTACGAAAGCGGAATCGGCGACCCCTTACTGCAACCCCAAACCCACAACTACAACATCAGAAACTACCTGTCCGAAGAGCACAGCATCCTCTCGCGCTGCCTGCACAAGTTCGACTGTGTGATGGAATTGGGCTGTTCCGACGGACGACACACCGCGCAAGTATTGGCCGATGGTAAACAGTACATAGGAATAGACAATGTATCTCGCTATATAGAAACGGCGAGGCGACGCTTTGCCCGACATGCCACACAGCCCGAGTTCATCGTAGACGATATAAAAAATTTCGTGCGCCATATGCCTACACAAGCGGGTAAGATGTTGATGATATTCCCCTTCAACATCATCGGCAACCTGCCTAATGCGGAAGAGATACTGACCAAAGCACTTAAGATGAGCGACGGGGTTATCGTGTTTGGCTACAAGAATGATTTTCACACTCAGTCCGTTCGCAACGACTATTACAACAGTGCCGGTTTTGAAGACATCACCTGCATCACCAACAAAGACGGTGTCAGGTTTACCGATAAGCGCGGGCTCAACACCATTGCCTATTCGGAGCAGTGGTTTCACGACATCTTCAACGAACACTACGAGCATTGCCACCATATCAACTTCGGCAACATAGGCGTGGCTTATGCCAACTTTAACATATAATGGGTCGGGTACGACGGCTTTACGCGGGGCATTGCGTAAATTTGCAATTGACTTATGAAATCGTTCGACGTACCGGTACATTATCGCAGCCCACTCATTACGGCCATCAAGCAGCAGCGCAAGACAGACGATAGGATGAAGAAAGACTTCAGCCCCACACAACTGTCCTTGGGCAATGTGAACATTTATTTGGCTCGCCACTTCGGGTTTTGCTATGGTGTGGAGAATGCCATTGAGATAGCCTTCCGCGCGGTGAACGAGAATAAGGATAAGCGTGTATACCTGCTAAGCGAAATGATACACAACCCCGGAGTGAATGCCGACCTGCAAAGCATGGGCGTGCAATTTATGATGGATACCAAGGGGCGTATGCTCATGGAGTGGGACGAGCTGAACAGCGACGACATCGTCATCATACCCGCATTCGGCACAACGGTGGAGATAGAAGAAAAACTGAAAGAAAAAGGCATCAGCCCAGAACGATACGAAACCACTTGCCCCTTTGTGGAGAAGGTATGGAACCGTGCCGAGCAAATAGGCAAAAAGGGATACACCATAGTGGTGCATGGCAAACCACGCCACGAAGAAACACGCGCCACCTTCTCGCACAGTAAGGAGAATGCACCTACTGTTGTGGTGAAGGATATGGAGCAGGCGGAACATTTGGCGAGATACATAACCGGTGAGCTACCTGCCGAACAATTTTATGTAGACTTCAAATGGCAACACTCCGAGGGCTTTGACGTGACCAAAGATCTGGAACGCATCGGCGTGGTGAACCAAACCACCATGTTGGCCAGTGAAACACAGGGCATAGCCGACTATCTGAAACAGGTGATGATAGAACACCACAGCCTTGCCGCCGAACAAATAGCGGAACGCTTTGCCGATACACGCGACACACTATGCTATGCCACCAACGACAACCAGAGTGCCGTAATGGGTATGTTGGCACAAGAAGCGGACTTGGCCATTGTGATAGGCGGCTACAACAGCAGCAACACCTCCCACCTTGTGGAGCTCTGCGAGCAAAAGATGCCTACCTACTTTGTAAAGAACGAAAGCTGCCTGTTGGACGAAAACCTTATCTCCCACTTTGACCTGCACAGCGGCGAAGAAAAAACCACAGAGAACTACCTGCCTGCTAAACGCCCACTAAGCATAATGGTAACAAGCGGTGCCTCTTGCCCCGATGCGTTGGTGGAAGGCGTAGTAAACCGTATAGCCGAATTGACCGGAAAAGAAGCTGAACTGAAGCAAGTGGTGAGCGAATGGGTGGAGTAATCTGTTTTCACTATAACATTTAAAATGTGGTATATTCCATTATTAGCGAAAAGTATAAATGAAGAATATTCCCATCATATTGGTATACAGTAGGCTTGTAGCCTCCCTAATATTTATATTAATAGCTGCTTACCCTCTACAAGGCTATAAAACAGTACTTATTGCACTCCTTATTTATGGTATTCTATCTGATTTCTTTGATGGCTTCATTGCAAGAAAAATAGGTGTAAGCAACGAAAAGCTACGCAGAGCAGACAGCACAGTCGATCAGGTGTTTTGGATTGCGGTTATAGCAGGGACAGCAATAACTTCACGGAGTTTTTATTCAAACAACGGGCTAATGATAAGTATCATTTTACTGTTAGAAGCACTATGCTATATCATAAGTTATATAAAGTTCAGGAAGGAAGTAGCCACCCACGCTATTGCATCAAAACTATGGGTAGTTACCTTATTTGCCTGTTTTATTGATGTTATTCTAAACGGCGATTCTACTGTTGTTTTCTACATTTGTTTTGTCGTTGGTGTAATCACACGGTTAGAGATTGTGTCCATATTACTTGTACTGAAAAAATGGACAAATGATGTTCCATCCATATACCATGCTATACAATTACGAAAAGGGAAAACAATAACCCGCAATAAATTATTCAACGGATAAAATAACGTATATTTGCTATAATAAAACACCATGAAAATGAGCATCCCACACACTTTTGTCATGCTGAACTTGTTTCAGCATCTCGCGAAACATAGATACTCATTACTCAAAACCCTGAATTGCGAAGCAATCATAGAGACAAATAAAAAGACACCAACTCCGAGATAACAAGTTCAGGGCGACAGATAGCAGGATTATTTGTTACAGTGTTGTAACAATCCGCAACAAAGTAAGGTTCATGAATACCTATAACAAGACTAATATGCCATGAATAAACTGCAACAACTCAAATCATAAACCACTGACAATCAATACCCAAAAAATTGTTGCAAAACAAAACACTCTTTTTCGCAACAATTCGCAACAAATCTCTCATTTGTTCGAATCATGAATACCATTGAAAAAGACAAATAAGCCGTGAATAAAATGCAACAAAATGAGAATTAAGCGATGAAATTCCCTAAGTCGGGCAGAGCCGAAGCGTAAAAGTTCATCAAGGCCACCTCCGACAATTATGAAGCTTTAATTGTCGGCACTTTTTCTTTGCCTCTTTCTTTTGGTGCTAAAAGAAAGAGGAACAAAAGAGGGGGGTACCCCGAACAGAACAATTCGTAACAAAATGTAACATTTTGTTCGAATCATGAATACCTATAGAAGACAATCATGCAATGAATAAAACGTAACAATTACAAAAAATGTCGACTAACAGTCAGCACTTTATAAATAACAAAATTAAAACAAATGTAACAAACCGAATAATTACCCAATCTCCATCACAAGGTCATTTGTATTCACCAATGTTCCTTCCGACAGCTCGATTGCAGATATAGTACAAGCATCGTTGGCAGTTATGACCGTTTCCATCTTCATCGCTTCTATCACGAACAAAGGTTGGTTCTTCTTCACAGAGTCACCCTTCTTAACCAACAGCTTGGAGAGCATACCTTGCAGCGGAGCACCGATGTGCTTGTCGTTACCCTTATCGACCTTGCGGTTTTCAATACGTTCCACAGCCACCGAACGGTCTTGCACCTCTATATTACGTGTCTGCCCATTCAGCTTGAAGAAGACGGTACGTTTACCATGCTCATTCACAGGGCCGATACTCAGAAATCGTATCAACAGTGTTTTACCCGGCGCTATCTCCACCGTGGCATCCTGTCCCATCTCCATTCCATACAGGAACAATGGCGTAGGCACTACGGACGTATCACCATATTCACGTACAAACTTGATGTATGTTTCAAACACTTTCGGGTACAGCTTATACGACAAGAAATCGCAGATGTCCAAATCATCACCAAACTCCTTATGGAACTCTTGCATCTCATTATCAAAGTCAACCGGTTCCAAGTGTTTGTTAGGACGGTCGGTAAACGCTTCTTTGTCTTTGAGGATTATCTTCTGTAGGTCTTTGGGCAGGCCACCTTCAGGCTGTCCCAACACACCCATGAAGAATTGCTGTACAGATTCAGGAAATGAGATGGTATCACCTTTGCTCATCACATCTTCACGGCTTAATCCGTTAGCCACCATGAACTGCGCCATGTCGCCCACCACTTTTGAGCTCGGTGTCACTTTCACTATGTCACCAAACATATCATTGACGGTGGCGTACATCTTCTTGATGTCTTCAAACTTATCTTCCAAGCCAAGCGCCTTCGCTTGCGGACGTAGGTTGGAGTATTGTCCGCCCGGTATCTCATGGCGGAACACCTCTGCGGCACTGGCTTTCAAACCACTCTCGTATGGATAGTAATATTCGCGCACAGCCTCCCAATAGTTGGAGAACTCATTCAACGAATCGATATTGTATTCGTTCTCCCGCTCGTGAAACTTCATCATCTCCACTACCGCATTGAAATTGGGTTGTGAGGTAAGTCCGGACACAGCACCCAGTGCAACGTCCACAACATCCACTCCCGCTTCTATCGCTTTCATATAGGTGGCGGGTTGTAGAGAAGAGGTATCATGTGTGTGCAAGTGTATCGGTATGTTCACTGTATCTTTCAATCCTGCTATAAGCTCGGTTGCTGCATATGGTTTCAACAAGCCGCTCATGTCTTTGATGGCCAATATGTGCGCACCTGCATTCTCCAAGTCTTTCGCTAGACGCAGGTAATAGTCAAGATTGTACTTGGTACGTTTCGGGTCGAGTATATCGCCTGTATAGCAAAGAGCAGCCTCTGCAATACCACCAGTACGTTTACGTACAAACTCTATACAAGGAGCGATATTCTCCATCCAGTTCAGCGAATCGAATATGCGGAAGATGTCAACACCTTTCTCCCAACTCTTCTCAACGAACTTCTCAATGAGATTGTCAGGGTAAGCGGTATAGCCCACACCGTTCGCACCACGAATGAGCATTTGCAGTAAGATGTTTGGTACCGCTTCGCGTATTTCCTCCAATCGTTTCCACGGGTCTTCATTCAAGAAGCGCATGGCCACATCGAAGGTTGCTCCACCCCACACTTCCATACTGAAAGTCTGTGGATGGAGTTTGGCAAAATGCTTGGCCACTTTCAGCATATCATAAGTACGCATACGTGTCGCCAACAACGACTGGTGCGCATCACGGAAAGTGGTATCTGTATAATGTATCTTCTTTTCGTCTTTCAACCATTTGGCAAAGCCTTCGGGACCAAGCTCTGTCAATAGGTCTTTCGTTCCCTTAGGGTATTCCATACCCAATGGTGACAAAGGCACATCTGGCTTACGGAACTCTCGCCAATCATGTTTCACTTTCACATCGGGGTTACCGTTGACAGTGACATCTGCCAAGTAGCGCAGCACTTTGGTACCACGGTCTTGTCTTTTAGTAAATTGGAACAACTCAGGATGCTCACCTATAAAACCAACCGTTGTTTGTCCGTTGCGGAAACCTTCGTGTGTAATCAGGTTCTCCAAAAATGGAATATTGTTCTTCACACCACGTACACGAAACTCGCGAAGAGCGCGGTGCATCTTGGAAGCGGCATCGTTCAGGTTGTTACCCCATGTACTCACCTTAACCAACATGGAGTCGAAGAATGGGCTGATCTTCATACCCGGATAAGTACTACCCTCATCCAAGCGTACACCAAAGCCTGCGGCGTTACGATATGTTACCAATGTACCATAGTCGGGCTTAAAGTCATTTGCAGGATCTTCAGTAGTGATACGGCACTGTACGGCCACACCATCTATTGATAACTTGTCCTGCTCTACTCCTACCTCTTTATCCGATAGCTTGTAACCGTCTGCAATGTAAAGCTGCGTCTTCACTAAGTCCACACCGGTAACCATTTCGGTAACGGTATGCTCCACCTGTATACGCGGGTTCACTTCAATGAAGTATATATCCTCTTTTGCATCCACTAAAAACTCTACGGTACCAAGGTTGTTATAGTTTACCGCTTTGGCAATATCCACAGCGTATGTATACAGCTTATTCTTTGTTTCTTGCTTGAGTGTAGTTGCCGGAGCCACTTCCACCACTTTCTGAAAACGACGCTGTACGGAGCAATCACGTTCAAACAGGTGAACGATATTACCATGCCTATCGGCAGCTATCTGTACCTCAATGTGTTTGGGGTTCTCAACAAACTTCTCAAGGAATACCGTATCATCTCCAAATGCATTCTTTGCTTCGCTACGTGCTTCGGGAAACGATTTCTTCAAGTCATCATCTGTACGCACCACACGCATGCCACGGCCACCACCGCCGGCAGCAGCTTTCAACATCAAAGGATACCCTATTCTACCGGCTTCTTGTAAAGCTATTTCAATATTCGTTAACGGTTCTTTGTTGCTCTCGATTATCGGTGCACCTGCTTTTATCGCCACTTCTTTCGCACTCACCTTATCACCCAAAGCAGCCATAGCTTCAGGAGAAGGGCCTACAAATACGATATTGTTCTCAGCACAGGTACGTGCCAAGGTTGCATTCTCCGATAGAAACCCATAGCCGGGATGTATGGCATCTGCACCACATTCTTTGGCAATGGCTATTATCTCATCGATATTCAAATACGGCTTCAACGGATCGTTATCTGCACCTATCTGATAGGCTTCATCTGCTTTATATCTGTGCAACGAGTAACGGTCTTCATATGTGTATATGGCAACTGTACGTATATCCAATTCTGATGCAGCACGTGCTATACGTATCGCTATCTCGCCACGGTTGGCTATCAATACCTTCTTAATATTCATATATACTTCTTAGGAGGTCAACGAGGCAAAACTAATACTTGAACAGCAGTATGGGAAATAGAGATAGTTAATGGCAGGTTATATCATCCGGCTTTAGGTATCTCCAACCTAACAACCGTGCCTACATTCTCATTGCTGCTTATCTTGAACTCGCAATTGTTCTTTTTAGAGAATTCAACACACATATTCATACCCAATCCTGTACCCTTTTCGCCGTTTGTTCCTTTCGTTGAATACACACTTTCACTGTTCATTACTTGTGATAAGGTTTCTTGATCCATACCCTTTCCCGTGTCTGTTATCACTATGGCTGCATAATTGTCCATATCTTCTATATCTATTTTGATGCTCCCCTTTTCAGGAGTAAACTTGATGGCATTATTCAACACATTCCTGACAACAAGTACCATTTGATTGAAATCGGCATAACCCTTCAATAGTTCATCGGGTGTATACTCGAGAGCTATATTCTTATCCTTTAAGTTGGACTTATATAACCTTATACATTCTTCAACCGCATCATTCACTTTAAACTCGATAGGTTTCACCTCCCAACCTTTTCTTTGTGTTTGTGCCCAGCTCAATATATTGTCCAAAGATGTGGAAAGCATATCCACATTTTGAGCAGTACTGCTCAAGTGTTCCAAAAATTCTTCTTTGTTGATGATGTTCTCTTTGAGCAACTCCAACAAGCCTTTTAGATTATTGATGGGAGATTTTAAGTCGTGTGAGATGATTGCCAACAACTGTTCTTTTGTGGAGCTTTCTCTTACCAACTTGTTACGGGTGTCCATTCGCTCTGTTATATCTATGATACAACCAGCCATCCTGACCGCGTTACCTGCTTCATCCCATCTGGCTTGCCCACATGTTTCATACCAAACATACTCATCATTGCTGTTGAGCATTCTTATATCGTATTTGCATGGAGTTTTATTCTTCAAATGTTCGTCGACAGCCAATTTTACTTTTTCCTTATCGTCTGGATGGAGCAATTTATTCAAGAAAGTGTCGTAATTGGCTTCGATATCTCCTCTTTTATATCCTAAAATTTGATAGAAACGGTCAGACCAATTCTCTTCACCTGTTTTAATATCCCACTCCCATATACCGGCATTGGTTCCTTGTATTATCAAATCGCTCGTCTCAAATAAATGTGTAATGGTTCTGGTATTTTCTTCAAGCTCTTCTTGTTGCCTCAAAACCTTTTTGTATGCTTTAATCAACCTTTTGTGATAAGGGTATACAAATATCACCATCTCAAGCAGCAACACTATGCCGGATATCAGTGCCAACATCATCTGCCTTTCACGAGATGCGTCCAAATCTTCTTGAGCGTTGGCTTCCAACTCATGAACAATGGCATCCATCTTTTCAAGGAAAATAGACTCTTGCTCATCTATCGACGTTAACATCTCGTCGGTTGCACCTGACTTGGCAACTGTTTTATAATCATTATACAAGCCGGAATAAACATCCTCTATATCCGAAAACATTGCTACGACCTCTGGGTGAGATTCCGGATACAAATGGACACCGTTTTCACTGTTCTTCAAATCGCCATGCGCCTTTTCCCAAAGAGCTATACTGTTAAGCATATCTTCACTGACAGATACTCCTTCTTTACCCTGATAAGCCAACTTTGCCAACTTTTGACTAAGCATCCTTTGCTTTCCCGAAACATTCAAGGTGCGTGTATAGGCTATGTTACGATCTATTTCGTTTTTGATGTTGATTCGGTTGGCCGTCACCAAAAAGATTATAGTGCCTGCAAATAGCAAGTAGGGCCAAAAGTATTTGAGCTTAAACATGAATCCTCTAATGTATGCACACTAAAAGTAATGACTATTCTCCACAATACGTTCAACATCACGTGCTTGAACTCAATTTGATAATATGTCTACGAAACGCTATGAGACCTAATACCGGACCGACAGACAAGATCAAAAACAAAAACCGTGGGTCCATCATTTCTCTGAGTATGCTTAAGAGTTGGATACTCAATACTGTTATCAAAAAGCCTATCGCATTGGCAATGGTAAGGGCTGTACCCTTTTCCGTAGGAGATACAGACTGTGCTATAAGTGTTGTAAACTGTGGCGAATCTGCAATCACCGACACTCCCCAAACCAACAAAAAGAGAACCATCATATAAACGTTCATGGAAAACAGCAAGGGAGAGCACAGGCAACACAACATTGAAACTGTGAGCGCTGTTGCAGCGACTTTTGCACTGCCTTTTTTCAGCGATATATGTCCGCCAACCACACATGACAAGCTCCCAATTGCAATGGCAATGAAAGACCATAATGATGTATCAATATGGGAGCCGCTCATTTCGGACCATGTTATAATGATAAGAGGAACAAAAGCCCAAAATGTATACAGCTCCCACATATGGCCGAAGTAGCCCATTGCAGCAGAACGAAAATCTCTATTCCTGAACAGCTTGGCAAACAAGCTGAAATCAGGCTTACCCGCCTTAACTCTGTACGGTCCGTTGGGAACAAACAAGCCTATGAGCAATCCACCAACGATAGCCATTGCTGATGTGCAAAGCAGTACATACCTCCATGGTAGAGACGTGCCCATTGCTTTTATCAAGTGAGGGAAAGCAGTACCTAACACCAATGCACCAACGAGATAACCCAATGCCTTACCTAAGCCTTTTTCATGATAGTCTGATGCTATCTTCATTCCGACAGGATATATACCTGCCAAACAAACGCCCGTTAAAAATCTTGACAACAATACCCCCGCCGTACTTTCAAAAACGAAGACCGACAAATTGAAAACCGCACCCAATATCGCAGAAATAAGGAAGACCGCAGACGGAGAAAACCTATCAGATATCGTAAGTACGGAAAGCACCAATGTTCCTAAAATAAAGCCCAACTGAACAGCAGATGTGAAATAGCCTACAGCCGCATTTCTCAAACCATACTCGTTGATAATGTCGGACATGACCGCATTGCCCGCAAACCATAACGATGTGCAGGCAAACTGAGATATGACTATCAGTATAAGAACGACAGATGTCTTAGGAGTATTTTTCACTATTATAAAGATAGTCGGCTTGGTGTTGATTTAAAAAACACAATTGCCATCATATCTCACACCATACTACGGAAGGTGACTATTTTCAAAACGTTCCCATTGTTCTTTGAAGCTATCCTCTGTTATCGTCTTAACGTCAAAGTGGGTGTGAAAATCATTAAGTTTTAGATTATTATCTGTCCAATACCCGTAGTTGTTTCTCCAAGGCATTATCATTAGGACATCTCCGTTATCACCTATGCCTATTTCCCTTTCAGGTAATAATGAACTATTATCCACCTCAGCCAACCATGTACGCACCAACGATATCTTATCTTCGAAATCAGGATTAGCTTCTGGTACGAACTTTAATAATAGCTTATGCCAAATTGATGGCTTCTTTTCAGAATGATCAGGCTCTACATCAAATGCTATGTATGTATATTCCTGACTCATTTTTTAAGCCATCGCGGTCTTGAACTCACTTGTGGTGTGGAACTCTATATCGGGGTTGTTCTGCTTTTCCGTATTCAGGAACCATGCACTTTGTGCCAGATATACAAGGTTATCATCCTTATCTTGCATGATGTTGGCTTGCTTAAAGCGAACGAAATCTTCAACCTTTTTCTTATCACCTGTTATCCAACATGCTTTGTAGAAGCTCAATGGTTTGAACTCACAAGATGCACCATATTCTTGCAGCAATCTGTATTGTATCACCTCGAACTGAAGTTCGCCCACACAACCGATGATCTTGGTATTACCACCATGCTGCGTAAACAACTGCGCAACACCTTCATCCGTCAACTGGCGAATTCCTTTCTCAAGTTGTTTGGTCTTCATCGGGTCTTTGTTCACCAACTCCTTGAATATCTCCGGAGAGAATGTCGGTATACCAGTGAATTGCAGATCTTCTCCCTCGGTCAACGTATCGCCTATCTTGAAGCTACCGGTATCGTACAGGCCGATAACATCTCCCGGGTATGATTCGTCAACCACCTCTTTTTCCCTTGCCATGAACGCATATGGGTTGCTGAAGCGAACGTCTTTTTCCAGTCGGGTATGCTTATAATAAGTATTACGCTTGAACTCACCTGATACAACGCGCAAGAATGCGATCCTATCCCTATGACGTGGGTCTAGGTTGGCGTGTATCTTAAAAATGAAGCCTGAGAACTTATCCTCAGTTGGCTCTATAAAGCGCTTATTCGTCGGACGCCCCAACGGTTCCGGAGCAATATCAATGAATGTATCCAACAACTCTTTTACACCGAAGTTGTTCACCGCACTACCAAAGTACAGAGGAGATACTTCTCCTTTCAAATATGCTTCCTTGTCTAATTCACCATACACACCTTCCAAAAGCTCTGCATCTTCTCTCAATTGATTTGCATCGCGTTCTCCTACTTTTTCATCCAACATCGTATCGTCCAACGACGGTATAGGTACAGAGTTATCTTCCGTTACCTTTTGGTTCGCGGCAAACAAGTTCAGGCTTTTGTTGTGTAGGTTATATACCCCCTTGAATTCACGACCCATATTGATAGGCCAAGTCATTGGGTGTAGTTGCAGGTTCAGTTCTTTTTCTATTTCGTCCAACAGCTCGAACGGGAACTTACCGTCACGGTCCATCTTGTTGACGAATACTATGACAGGTGTATCGCGCATGCGACAAACCTCAGTCAGCTTTCTTGTTTGCTCCTCAACCCCATTCACACTGTCCACTATCAATATCACACTGTCCACTGCAGTCAACGTACGGTATGTATCTTCAGCAAAGTCCTTGTGACCCGGAGTATCCAATAGGTTGATAAGTATGTCTCTATACTCAAAACACATAACGGAAGTAGCCACGGAGATACCACGCTGCTTCTCTATCTCCATAAAGTCACTGGTGGCGTGCTTCTTTATCTTATTGCTCTTTACGGCACCGGCCACCTGAATGGCGCCACCGAAAAGGAGCAACTTCTCCGTCAAAGTGGTTTTACCCGCATCGGGGTGAGATATGATGGCAAACGTTCGTCTGCGGGATATTTCCTTTTTTAAACTCATTGTTATAGTTCTTGTACCGTACTTTTTATAGCATTTTAACTATGAGCGAAAAATGCATTACACATTTTGCACTATATCTGTACGGGATTGATCGTCAGGGCTGCAAAGTTGCGAAATATGTGGCTTTTATGAACATACCCAACCATAAAATGTGGAAACAATTTTTGTCGTCGCACTTGGCTTAACCTCAACCAATATTACATTTGTATTAAGAACAATGCATTTGCATTATGACATCCAACCGGTTACAGGATGATTTACTCAAAGACTTCAAAGAACAAAAGGGAGTCATTTACGAGCAAGTAAAACTGCTCGACCCGCTCGGTGCATCTTTGAGGAAACCAGCCGCACAACGCCTTATCAGCAAAGGAGCACTTATATTTTCCGAGATCATAAGCTACTTGTTGGCACTCGGCTGTATTGCCTTCGCCATCTTCTTGGACAAAGTATATCCATTCTACCTCATCTCAGAGATACGATACAAAAGCGAGTTCAGAAAACTCGGTTGGGTGAATATAGAAGCTTTCACTTTTGGCATATACGGATTGATAGCAATCATCGCCATTTTGTTTTACGTGATAGCACGCTCTTGCAGAGCCATCAGGCAAAAGAACGACATCCTTAACCTTGCCGGTAAGAACATCAAAATAATTGTTGGGCAACACTTGAAACGCAAAGCATCCATTGATGCCATTGAGCAACGACACTTCCTTGAACTGCCGAACCAACATTTGGAAGAGGGTGTTCAATTGAATAAGATATCCAATCCCGGATACGACGAAACGGAGTTTTAACTATCCCTTGCTTTATTAGTTGACTATCTTGCGCTTGAAAAATGCAAGCATGACTTTGTTTGATAAAATACAAGCCACAAAGGACCATATACTATCCAAAGGCATTACCGAACCACAAGTAGGCATTGTACTCGGCAGTGGGTTGGGCAGCCTTACCGCACTGTTGACAGATGCCATTGAGGTCGATTATTCTGAGATACCCAACTTTCCACAATCAACAGTACAAGGGCATAAGGGCAAACTGATATACGGGAAGCTAAGTGGGAAGAATGTATTGATGATGGCCGGTAGGTTTCATTATTACGAAGGGTACAACATGAGTGAGGTCACTTTTCCTATACGTGTAATGAAAGCGCTTGGTGTGACGACACTGATATTATCCAATGCTGCGGGAGGCATGAACCCTAATTTCAAAGTGGGTGACATCATGCTTATCAAAGACCATATCAACTTCTTTCCCGAACATCCGTTGAGGGGTCACAACGACGAAAAACTTGGGCCAAGATTCCCCGACATGAGTGAACCTTACGACAAGAACCTATTGAAAGTAGCAGAAGAGAAGGCGGCAGCATCCAACATCAAAGTACAGAAAGGCATATATGCAGGTGTACAGGGGCCAACATATGAAACACCGGCAGAATACGATTGGCTCCACCGCTCAGGAGCAGATGCGGTAGGCATGAGTACTGTACCTGAAGTGATAGTGGCCAAGCACTCAGGAATGAATGCCTTTGCCATGAGCGTCATCACAGACCTTGGTGTAGCAGGACTGGTAGAGACAATAACCCACGAAGAAGTGCTGGAAGCCGCCAACAAAGCCGCTCCGAATATGGCCAAACTCGTCACTGAGCTTGTAGCGGCATTGTAAACAGTATTCGATTAACTTTGCACAACTTTGAAATTAAAGGACAGACATATATCGACATCCATCAGGCTTAAAGTATTGGGCATAATGACCATTGTGTTGACGTGCATCGGTACAGCACAGGCACAAAATCAGCCCGGTGCTCCACTTGGCCTGCCTGGAGAGAAAAAAGAAGACTCCACCGCCTTTAAGAAAAGCAATACCGATGACTGGGGCAATGTTGATGTAAAAGTTCAATACAAGTACCTACACTCCAAAAAGATATATACACCTGATACGTCCATCCATACCTTTCACCGTAAAGCATTTTCACAACCTTGGTACATAGACTTGGGGAACTTCGGTACGCCGATGCGCAACTTGATGTTCACACCGGATAACAGGCTTGGCCCAACATTGGGATACCATGCATTTGATGTTTACCGTATGGACATCGACAGTCTACATTATTACAACACCACAGCACCCTACTCGCTTTTTTCTTTCAACCTTGGTAGCAAGTTGGAGCAAAAGGCACATATACTGCATACACAGAATATAAAGCCCAACTGGAATGTGGCTGCGGGATACACCAAGGTGGTTTCAGAAGGGTATTTTCTTCTGCAACGTACCAATCAAGACCATGGTATGTTCAGCACCAATTACGAGAGTGTCAATCGTAGGTATAAACTGAATGCAGGTGTCACCTACAACAAAATGCAGCAAGACGAGAATGGTGGCATTGTAGACACATCACAGTTGACCAACCCCGATTTCAATGACCGAAGTACGATAGATATAGTGTTTGCAAATGCCGGTGCCAGTGCTCAAACCAATATACCACGCTCTTTGGTGACCAATGTTTTGAGGGACTACAACATACTCGTAAACCAAAGCTATGCATGGGGCAAAACAGACACTTTATACAATGAGGACTCCACAAGTATGAACTTGTTGTTTACCCCAAGGTTCAGCATCAGCCATCAATTGAAGATCACCAACAAGCAACTTACCTACAAAGACCTTGCTCCTGATTCGCTCAGATACGACCAATTTTTTCAATACAGTTTGGATTCCGACAGCGATTCCGTGTATTGCAGACAGAAGCACAACATGATAGACAATCAGGTATTGCTGAATGGCTTCTTAGGTCGTAGAGATAAGCAACTGCAATTCAGTACAGGTATTGGAATGAGGGTAGACCAATTTTCTACCAGAAACGGTATCGTCACTTTCACCACCAACAGTGTCAGCAACTACATAGTGGGTAGGCTGCAAAAAGAAGCATTGGAAGAAGGAGAATGGTTCTATAATGCAGACGCTGTATTCTTCATTACAGGTATAGCTTCTGGTAACTCACTTATCAAAGCGACTGTCGGAAAAGAATTAGGTAACAGGTTAGGGACGCTGGAAGCGGGTGTTCAACAAAATATCAACAACGCTCCGTACAACTACACCAACTATTACAGCAATTTCGACACCATACTCAACAGCTTCAACAAAGAAAGCATCACCCGAATATTTGCCGATGTAAAAAGCGATAGGTTCAAACTCAGATTTGGAGCAAGCAGCTACCTCATCAGCAATTACCTGTATATGAACATGCAGCAATTGGCCGACCAATATGCACCCGCATTCAACATCACACAGGTGTGGTTGCAAAAAATGTTCACATGGAGAGGTGTGGTGTTTGACAACGAAGTACTATACCAACAATCAACCGCAGGTGCTCCTGTAAACATTCCACAACTATTAGGCCGTCACCAACTGAGCTATGAGCGTTACATATTCAAAAAAGCACTGAAAGTAGCAGTGGGTGTAGAGGCTCGTTACCACAGCAAATACAACTCAGCCCAATACAGCCCGATATACAACAGGTTCTATTATCAAGATACCCTTCAAGTATCGAACATGCCTGCCGCGTCTGTATTCTTCAATTTCAAGATCAAACGATTCAGAGCATACCTGATGCTAGACCAAGGGCAACAGTTCTTCTACCCCAACCTGTTGACCGCACCCGGCTACCCGGCACAAAACGCCATGATCCGCTTCGGTTTCAACTGGATAATGTTGAAATAATCTCTTTTATCAACATATAACCGAAACCACTACACAACATTATTAATAGTGATGCGTGTAATTGATGAATAGCTATTAACTTTGTGTGAACGCAATACATCATATTTGTATTTGTCAAATATTTTAATCTGATAATAAATCAGCATACCAAACAGAAGGTAGTACGATGAAAGATTTTTCTTACGTGATGAGCTCACACCCCTCTTACATTGAAGAGCTTTATGACGAGTTTGTGAAAAACCCCACCTCAGTAGATGATGAATGGAAAAAATTCTTTGAAGGTTTTGACTTTGCATATGCCAAACTAAACGGCAATGGCGCCGTCGCAACATCGGACAAGACACCGATAAGCAACGAGACACTTCAAAAAGAGCTGTCGGTATATAAGCTGATAAGAGCGTTCCGCAAAAGAGGTCACCTCATCGCCACCACCAACCCCATACGTCAACGTAAGGACAGACACGCACGTCTTGATTTGGCGAACTTCGGTCTATCGGAAGCCGACCTTGAAACAGAATTCCAAACAGGTAAGCATATCGGACTTGGCACAGCCAAGTTGAAAGACATATACGCCAAGCTGAAAAAAGTATATGGTGGTAATGTTGGTATTGAATACACCTACATCAACGACCAAGGTGTGTGCGAATGGGTGGAGAGAGAGTTTCAGGAAATGATGGATGAAGAGCTACCCATCGAAAAGAAAAAACGCATACTGGAGAAACTGAACGAGGGTGTAATGTTCGAGGAGTTTCTTCACAAAAAATATATCGGCCAAAAAAGATTCAGCCTTGAAGGTGGTGAAAGTACCATACCCGCTTTGGATACCATCATCAACAGTGCAGCCGAAACAGGTGTACAAGAGGTGGTGATAGGTATGGCACACAGAGGAAGATTGAACGTACTGGCCAATACACTTAAGAAAACATACGAACAGATATTCTCAGAGTTTGAAGGCAATATGCCTCCTGATACAACGATGGGAAGTGGAGATGTGAAGTACCACTTGGGCTTCCGCTCCGATATAATGACACCAAACGGTAAGGCTGTAAACGTACAGCTGACACCCAACCCATCGCACCTTGAAGTGGTTGACCCTGTGGTTACAGGCTTTGCACGTGCAAAGGCCGATGCTGTTTACAACAGCGAATACGACAATGTACTACCGATTTTGATACATGGTGACTCTGCAGTTGCAGGGCAAGGTGTGGTATACGAACTGTTGCAAATGAGTAAGCTGGAAGGCTACTATACAGGCGGCACCATACACTTCATCATCAACAACCAGATAGGTTTCACCACAGACTTTGACGATGCCCGCTCTGCAAACTACTGTACAAGTGTAGCATCGATGGTGCAAGCTCCTGTACTACATGTAAACGGAGATGACCCCGAAGCTGTGGTAAAAGCTTGTGAGATAGCGGTACAATTCAGACAGAAGTACCATCAAGACATGTTCATTGACATGGTTTGCTACCGTAAGCATGGACATAACGAAGGTGATGACCCAAGCTTTACACAGCCTCATTTGTACGAGCTCATAAAAAAGCACAAAAACCCACGCGAAACATATACTCAATATCTGCTTGACAAAGGTGAGAGCGATGCCAAGAAGTTGGCAAAAGATATGGAGACAAGATATTGGGACGAACTGCAGAAAAAGCTGGACGAGGTAAAAGAAAAACCTTTGCCATACAACTTGCAAGACCCTGAAAAAGCTTGGAAAACCCTTAGACATTCCACGCCTGAAGATTTTGACAAATCTCCTAATACGGCAGTCAGCAAAAAAGAGTTGGATACGCTTTTCAATGACATCATGGCCATGCCTAAAGGTTTCCAACCTCTACGCAAGATCAAAAAGTTGTTGGACGACAAAGTTAAGCTGTACAAAGAACAAGGCAAGTTGGACTGGGCAACAGGAGAGCTACTGGGTTATGCCAGCCTTGTAAAAGACGGCAATACTGTAAGGATGAGCGGACAGGACGTGGAAAGAGGTACTTTCTCGCACCGCCATGCTGTTTTGCATGATGCCAACACCTACGAGAAATACAACAGGTTGAGCAAGGTATCGGATAATCCGAATGCCTTTATGATATATAATTCATTGTTGAGTGAATTTGCGGTACTTGGTTTTGAATACGGCTACTCCATAGCCACACCAAACTCGTTGACGATATGGGAAGCTCAGTTCGGTGATTTCGCCAACGGAGCTCAAACAGTAATAGACCAGTACATCGTATCTGCAGAAGCAAAATGGAGGAAGATGAGTGGTATGGTCATGTTGTTGCCTCATGGATATGAGGGCCAAGGCCCGGAACACTCTTCTGCAAGATTGGAGCGTTTCTTACAATTGTGTGCACAATACAATATAGTGGTGACCAATATCACAACATCGGCCAACCTATTCCATATGTTCCGCAGACAATTGGCATGGGAGTTCAGAAAGCCATTGGTAAACTTCTCTCCGAAGGCCAACTTAAGACATACGGGAGCATATTCTTCAATTGAAGACTTTACAAAAGGTGGGTTCAAAGAAGTGATAGACGATGAAACCGTAAAAACACCAACAAAAGTGAAGCGTGTGTTGTTATGTAGCGGTAAGGTTTATTTTGACCTGCATGAAAAGCGTGAAAATGAGAAAAGATCAGACCTTGCCATAGTAAGATTGGAGCAGCTTTATCCATTGCCACACAAGCAGTTGAACGAATTGAAGAAAAAGTATAAGAATGCCGAATGGGCCTGGGTGCAGGAAGAACCTCGCAATATGGGTGCAGGAGGTTATTTGTTCATGACGAACGAAGATTTTACTTTCGATACTTTCGTTACCCGTCCCGCAAGTGCGGCATCGGCAACAGGGTTCTCGAAGATCCATGCGAAAGAACAAGAAGCATTGCTGAATGATGCTTTTCACGTAAAATAATTTTAACACGGTAAAAAACTATCGATATTACTATTTTTGCCCGCATACTTTTTTGAATTGATATGGAAGATCTGAAACGCACGCTCAAAGAGCAGATAATCGAATCTCTGAATTTGGAAGGCATGTCACCTGATGACATCGAAGATACAGCACCTCTTTTCGGAGAAGGGTTGGGGCTGGACAGTATTGACTCTTTGGAGCTGATGGTATTGCTTGAGCGCAACTACGGTATAAAAATCGAAGATGCACGTGAAGGCCGTAAGGTACTGGAGTCGGTACAATCCATGGCTGAGTATATCAAAGAACACCGCACTGTTTAAAATCCGCAAATGCAATGGCGGATAGAATTGCAATCACATCCTTAGGCATTATCTCTGCACTTGGCAGAGGTAAACAAGCAAATATTGATGCCCTGACCAATAAACGGTCAGGGTTGAATCATCCCGTACATTTAAAGACAAAGCATAGTAATGAGTTTTTGTTGGGAGAGATAGACCTTTCCGACGATGAACTGGCTACCGCTTTGAACTTACCCACAGGAGATAACGGCTACACCCGAACCACACTTATCGCATTACTTGCCATGCAAGAGTTGATGAGCAGTATTGATATGGAGTGGCTGCAAAACGACTCGTTTGCATTCATCAATGCAAATACCGTTGGCGGCATGTGCTCCGTGGAAAACATGTACCTCGATTTCATCTCTGAAAATACAAGGGGTGAATTCATACAATATATAGACACACTGGATTGTGCGGAGAGCACACTCAACATCTGTAAGTACTACGATATAAAACCATTTACCGCAACATTAAGCACAGCTTGTTCCTCATCGGCAAATGCAATCATGTTGGGAGCAAGACTCATCAAGCAAGGTGTAGTAACCAGAGCCATTTGCGGTGGCTGCGATGCATTAAGCCGATTTACACTCAATGGTTTTAACTCGTTGAAGAATGTAACAAAGGGCCTATGTAAGCCTTTTGACGAAGAACGAATGGGCCTTAATTTGGGAGAAGGTGCAGGCTATCTGCTACTTGAGAAAGAGAGCGACGCCATAGCAAGAGGCGCTACCATATTAGGTTACCTGAGCGGGTATAGCAATACCAACGATGCACACCACCCTACTGCACCACCACCGGGAGGAGAAGGGGCTTTATTGACAATGAATGAAGCATTGCGAACCGCCAACCTATCGTCGAGTGATATAGGCTATGTGAATGCACACGGAACGGCAACACTGAACAACGACGAAGCAGAAGGCAAAGCACTGGAGCGTTTGTTTGAAGACAAAGCACCTATATTCAGTTCAACGAAACCGTACACAGGTCACACATTGGCCGCTGCGGGGGCTATCGAAGCGATATTCAGCCTGTGCACACTTGAGCAACAAAAAGCTTGGCCCAACCTTAACTTTGAAAAACAAATGCACGATATAAACATTTCACCTGTCACAGAAGTTACCGATATAAATGTAGAACATGTGTTGAGCAATTCATTCGGTTTTGGTGGCAGCAACGTATCACTGGTATTCAGCAAAGCATGATGCATCCAATTTACATATCGGCGACGAGCATCATATCTCCTCAACAAAACTTTGAGTACGAGGACTTTTTGCAAGACATCAAGAGCTCGGATGACGGAACTCTATTCATAATCGACCCTAACTATCGTGACTATATAAATCCTGTGGCAATACGCAGAATGAGTAAAATGCTCAAGATGGGTATCAGTACGGGGATGAACTGCTTGCAACAAGCAGGTATAACCACACCTGACGCCATCATCACAGGCACAGGGCGTGGCTCAATGGTAGACATGGAGCAGTTTTTGATGGATATGATAAAGTTGGAGGAAGAAGCACTTACCCCTACCGCATTTATCCAATCCACCTACAATTCTGTAAACGGATGGCTTGCACTCAATACTAAATGCAAAGGATACAATCAAACCTATGTACACAGAGGCACCTCTTTTGAGCTTGCCTTGTTAGATGCACAACTGTTGCTGAATGAAAGCAACTCTTATAAAAACATATTGGTTGGTTGTTACGATGAGATAACTCCGGATTATATAAAAGTAAAGAGTAAGATAGGTTATTGGAAAAACCCTGTACCCGATAGCACCCTCGACCTGTTTAAACATAATGACACAAACGGCACCATAGCCGGTGAAGGAGCAGCTTTCTTTACCATAACAAACAATAAAGAACAAACACTATGTAGCATCAATACAATAAAGATGCTGCAAGATGCAAATATTGATGACGTAAACAATTCCATCAATGAGGCACTAACCGCCAATGGTATGACTTTAGCTGATGTGGATGTTTTGCTTTGTGGAATGAATGGAGATGCAAGGCAACAGCCGATGTATAATGCTATAATTGAAAACACAGAAAGCAACACATCTATTGCAGCATTCAAACATCTGTGCGGCGAGTACGATACCTCATCCGGATTTGCCACATGGATAGCTTCCAATATCTTCAAACATCAAAGCATCCCTGAAATATTATTGCAAAAGAAAGGGGAGCATTCATCTGTAAAAAACATACTGTTGGTGAACAGTTATATCCTTAACAGCACTTCTATAATACTATATCGTTCTATTTCGTAGGAATAATGGTTAGCCGTTTACGGCACCCAAAACGTGTATCTCTTCCATGGTAGGACTAGGGCTTCCACCCTCATTTTCAAGAGATATGGCAAATGCTTGGCCGCTTGCGATTGCTCGGCCGACCTTCATCATGCCTTTTTCGGCAACCATAGTGTTAGGTATCATACCCATGTCAACAGGTTTGCCATCTTGTATCACCCACAACTGATATTGCTTGCCATCAGGAGGCATAGGCAGATCGTTCAGAGCAAGGTATGCTTCTTTCTTTTCTTTGTTCCAGAATATCATACCGTTCATAGCCATTCCATCCTTCATGCTGTTCATTTTCACTGCAACAGTTGCAGGGTTGGCAAGGAATGCGCGCTCTTCGTTGTATGCCTTCAAAACCGCAGCATATTCGCTTTGTTCAGCGGACAACGAATCGACTTTGGCGGTCAATACTTTTGTATCCTCACGGCTTTGGTTGCGCTGCGACAACAATATGAAGTTGGTGGCAACACTTACCAATACCGCAGCCCATATTGCAGCACGTAGCATACTTGGCTGCTTGGCAGTTGTTGTCGGCAACTGTATTTCTTTGGTAGAAGGCTCCTCAACCGCTTCGTACTCGACCTCAGGCTCTTGTTGTTCGGATATGGCATCCCATATCTTATCCTGCAAATGAGATGGAGGCTCTTCTGAATGCGACTCTGCAAAAGCTTGCATAGCCTGCTCAATCGAGGACAGTTCATCCACCAATTCAGGGTACATAGCAAGGTCTGCCTCCACCTTGATGCGCTCCTCTTCGGATAACGCTCCCAAAGCGTAGGCTTCCAATATGCCTGATTCTATGTATTCCTTTATGTTCACTGTCAGTTACTTAAATGTTGTCTTAACAAATTTATGGCTTTCCGCATACGGGTTTTGACCGTCCCGAGCGGTATCTCCAACGATTTCGATATTTCATCCAGGGTAAATCCTTTGAAGTATGCCAACTCCACAATGGTTTGATACTCAGGGGCAAGGCTCGCCACGCTTTCTTTCAATCCTATCGCATCCGTTTTCTGTTCCGTCTTCAATTCATTTTCACTTCTATATACGATATCATCTCCTGTTTGGATTTTGCCCTTCATCACCTCTCCTTTAGAGCGCAATTTGTCAATTGCCGCATTTCGGGCCACGTTCAGCATCCAAGTATAGAGTCTCCCCTTCTCAGGATTATACTTTGAAATATTGTTGTAGATCTTCACAAACGCTTCCTGCAACACATCTTGTGCAGTGGCTTCGTCATATATCACTTTCCTGATCACCCCATACAATACAGCGGAATACTGTTTGTAGAGATAATTGAACCCTTCTCTGCTCTGTTGTACGAGTAAGGCCACCAACTCTGTTTCCGTATATGTGGTATGCGATGTCAAGCGGTGGCAAGTAACTACAAAATCACTTATTTAGCAAATAACATTCTGTAATCCGTCTTCACCTTTCCTGCGGATATATCGCTCAGCTTTTTCTTTATCAGACGTTTTTTGATGGGCTTCAGGTAATCTATGAACAATTTGCCGTCGATGTGGTCGTATTCATGCAGGATAACACGTGCTGTGATACCGTCGAACTCCTCTTCGTGCTCGTTGAACTGTTCATCCACAAAACGAAGTTTTACACGCTCCAACCTGTTCACATCTTCTCTTACTTTCGGGATGCTTAAACACCCCTCATTGTATGCCCACTCATTACCGCTCTCCTCTACCTTATGAGCATTGATGAATACTCGCTTAATGGGCTTTTCGTTCGGATAATCCTTCTTATCCTCTTCATCGAAGTTCTCCACTATTTGCTCCGTATCCACAACGAACATTCTGATGGGCTTGTTTATCTGAGGTGCAGCAAGTCCTACCCCATTGCTGTTGTACATGGTCTCCCACATATCCGCTATCAGCTTGGCCAAGTCGGGATACTCGGCAGTGATATCTTCACACATTTTTCTCAACACAGGGTGTCCGTATGCCACAACAGGTAGTATCATTTCAATATTTGTTTAATGATTTAAGTGTGCAAAGATACGAATTACGGGTGGCTTTCGAGGTATTCTTGCAGCATAAGCGTGGCAGCAACTGTGTCTATCAGTTCTTTGTTCTGTCTGGCCTTGCGGGTAAGGCCCATTTTGGCGATCTCTTGCGATGCCATGGATGAGGTCATTCGTTCATCCACAGTTTCTATTTCCAGATAAGGGAAAACGTTTTTGTATTTGCCTATGAACTTCTCCACGAGTGGTGTAGCATCCGTAGGACTGTCATCAAAGTTGACCGGGTATCCGATAATGACCTTCTCTACCTCTTCGGTCTTCATATAGTTTTTGAGGTAGCCTATCAGCTCTCGGGTATCTACAGTCTCCAACCCCTGAGCTATTATCTTCAACGGATCGGAAACGGCCACTCCCGTCCTTTTCTTACCATAATCAAGCGCCAATATCCTTGCCATTAGTTTTTACCTATTAAAGCACGAAAATAATACTTCATATATATCTTCAGCAGATTTAGTTTGCCTGGAGAGGCAGTAAACCAATACGGTTTGGGCTTCCATTTCACCAAGCTTGTATAATCTTCCAAATAAGCATAGCCTGTATTATCCTTTATCCTGTTTATGGCAGACTGAGAAAGTGGCTCCAATACATTCACCCTACGTTGCTCCAATTGCTTGTTTCTGTACGTGGATGGCCAGGGCAACCATGCAAGATGCGATACAGGCAACCAATACAGCCTATATCCCTTATCATACCAATACCGACCATTCCCACGTTCGCTTTTTTCGGGAAAGTTTAAACCTACGGACTCAGCCTTTTTGATATCGATAACACCGGTATCTGCCACCCCATTGGTTTCAAAGCTGTAGACATGTGTACCATCAACTTTTGGAAGTCTATCTTCAATACCTTCCGTCAATATTTTTTGAAGGAAACTGCAATTACACATTAAACACTCTTTTCTTTCAAAAGCCGACTTCACCCTACTTTCAAGAAGTTCATCTCTCCAAAGGAACTGCATATCGTCTTGAACGAAATATGCGTAATCATACCCTTCTTCAATAGCATATTGTAGCGCGTTGTTCATTTGGGTGTATAGTCCGCCATGCTTACTATCGTTTTTTGCACTAGCAACCATCACCTTCGCTCCGGCGTTTTGCAGTTCATTCAACACCTTCTTGGTAAGCTCATCATTGCTGTCATCATCGAAGATGGCAACATCAAATTCAGGGTAGAATTTTGTTACAGAATTACAGAGATTCTGCAACAGAACCCCTCTGTTGTAACTAAAAACACATATGAGCCACTTTGCGCTATACATTCATGTGTATTGTGTAACTTCCTGTAAATTTAAGGTCTTGCCGAGAAACCACTTTATAGATCTGTTAAAACTTGTCGCTGCATTCTTTGTGATATGCATACACACGAACACAACAGCTAAAATAGATGGTTTTGAGCAAGGTAGTTTTTCATTTATCATAGACAATATAGCACGATTTGCCGTACCCTTTTTCTTTATCACAAGCGGCTATCTCATCAACTTTAAAAACAACACCAAACTTTATAAAAGGCTTGCAATAATTTTCGTCACCTACCTGCTATGGTGTGGCGTCTTTATTTTGATCCGCAGATATAACGATCTAAACTATCCTGTATTCGTCTTTGCAGAAGACCACAGCTTAAATACAACCATCAATAGAATATACAAATTGTTTGTATTTGGCTACGAAAGGCACCTTTGGTTTTTCCCCGCATATATAATTGGAGTTTTGCTTGTAAAGGTTCTTCATCAGCACATGAAGCTCTTGGCTTCTGTAGCGATAGTATTATACGTTCTGGGGGTAACGGGGCAGCAGTTGCGTTTCATTTATCCCGACCACGTAAACTTCTTATTGCAACCTGTACAACAATGGCTACAAGAAACACAGTTTACACGGGACGGACTGTTTTTGGCATTTCCGATGATTGCGTTAGGAAACATACTCAGCCGACAAAACATTAAAACTACACAGAGCACCTTGCCATTCTTAATCACACTATCAATCGGCCTTACGATAGCACAATACTACGAGTGTTTATATTTCATCAATAACCATGGAGCTAAGGTGTCTGAGTATTATTTGACCACACCATTACTTGTAACGTCCATTCTATTAATAGGTATTAGCAAACCTTATATCGGCATTAAATTGCGTAGAATAACCCGTCTTTCGGGAGGAGTATATTTACTTCATCCTCTTTTCATGTACTTGCTGCTCATCAAGTACAATCATTTATTTCAAATGGAATGGTTCCCCTACTTGTACACGTTATTACTTTTTGGATTATCCCTCTTAACCGCGTGGATTTTGAGCCTCATTAAGCCGTTGCGCCCTTTGATATTCTATCAATAGGAATTATCGCTTCACTATTTTCTTGACGATAACCGTGCCTGATTTCTTAAGAATGTCCGCTTCCGCAAATTTTAGTTCCATGAGTTTTGTTTGCAGAGCCAATTGTTTGGCTGCGTCTTTCTCATTCTTGATGCGGTTCAGCACTTCTTCTTGTACCAGTTTCAACTTCTTCAATTCAAAGAACGACAGTGCGCTGTCTATTTCGTTGATGTAGTTTAGCTCACCGTTTAGAGTTTCGATGCCGTATATGTCTTTCCAGTTGTGGCTTATCTCATTGCGTGTATGCAGCAGTGTAGCCAAGCGTTGTTGAATATTACTTTCCGAGAAACTTGAAAAGAAACTCTGTTCAGGCAATGCGCCCTTTTCTGACTTATACGCGAAATAGCTGTCGTATATCATACGAGCATCGGTGTCGGTTATCAACTCAGGATCGACACGTTCGTATACCAAGGTCGATACGCTATCGTAGTCTTCGTAGTCCTTTCCTCCATGCTCAATAAGTATTCGTACCAACTCCCACTCTTGGTCTTCTTCCGTCTTCGGCTCTATCACCTCATCTTGATAAACCACCTCTTGCGGAACAGGCTCTTGTGCTTCTTTGGCATGTTGTCTGTTACGACGCTCTTGCTCCAGCCTATCACGAATGTGTTTATTGACAAGGTTTACCAAACCTGTGGGGTCCACATCCAATGTTTTGGACGCTTCTTTTATGTAATGGTCTTGCAGTGCAAAGTCTTCGGTCTTGTTGATGCGAGATATACTCTCTGCAATTTCATTTACTAATTTCGACTTCTGCACCGGATCGTTACCCACTTCTTTCAGGCCGACTTCCAGCTTAAAGCCTATTACATCCTTCTTATTCTCCTTTACATAGTCGTGAAACTTGTTAGCTCCAGTCTCTTGTATGAAACTATCCGGGTCTTCTCCTTCAGGCAGCAATACCAACTTAACATTGAAGCTTTGCTCCAATGCAAGGTCCAAACCACGTAGTGCTGCTTTTACACCTGCGGCATCACCATCATACAGTATGGTCAGATTCTTGGTCAACTGACCGATAAGTCGCAACTGGCCTTCAGTAAGCGATGTACCACTGCTGGAAACAACATTCTCTACTCCACCCTGATGCAGTGATATAACATCGGTGTAACCTTCTACAAGAAAACACTCGTCCAGTTTGTTTATCATCTGCCGGGACTGGTGCAACCCATACAGAACACGGCTCTTATTGTAGAGTTCGTTCTCAGGAGTATTAATGTACTTGGGTGCTTTCTCGGTCTTTTTGAGAATACGTGCACCAAAGCCCAACACTCTACCCGTCATGCTTTGTATAGGGAATATTACTCTACCGTGATAGACATCAAAATGTCTGCCATTGCGTGCCTTAACCAAACCCGACTTTTCCAAAAGCTCTTCACTGTATCCTTTTTCGGTGGCGGCATTGTAGAACTTGTCGTAACCTTCGGGGCAATAGCCCAAACGGAACTTATCGAGTATCTCCTTTCTGAAACCTCTTTGTTTGAAATAGGATAACCCAACCGCTTGGCCTTCCTCGTCGTTCAGCAATATATCTTGAAAATACTGGGCGGCATATTCATTGAGTATTCGTAGGCTTTCTTCCGCAAGCTGTTTCTCTTTTTGCTCAGGCGTTTTCTCAGTCTCTTGAATCTCTATTTTATAATAATCTGCCAGCCATTTTATCGCCTCGGGGTATGTAAGCTTTTCGTGGTCTTGAATGAATGTAACCACATTGCCTCCTTTCCCACATCCGAAACACTTGTATATACCTTTGGCAGGAGAAACATAGAACGAAGGTGTTTTCTCATTATGGAAAGGGCATACGGCTATATAGTTGGCCCCACGCTTCTTCAAACGCACAAACTGCCCGAGTACGTCCACCACATCGGCACGCATCATCACTTCCTGTATCGACTCCTGAGCAATCATTTATACGAAATTAACAAAGAGGTTTAATATACAATTGTTGTAGTAAACTTTACACGCTCACGTCTTTGTGTAAACACATGCCAGTTACCGTCATACGTGATATGCGTAGGCAGCAACTTTTCCCCAACTTGGCGTGTACGCACCTTCATACGCACATCAAAGTCGTAGACAAGTGTACTGTAAGACAAGCTGTAATCTCTGGCCACGATGGAGTAGTCGCTTTTTCGAAACCATGTCGCCAAATATTCATACACCACATCATCTTCATATCCCTTTTTGGGTATTGCCTTAAACACATAGCAATCTTCACCGTCGTACTCTTCCGATGTCAACTTGAAGTTGTACATCTTTGCCACATCGGGCTCGAATATCGCTGCTTTCTCTCCCATGAAAGGCACACCACCCACCTTACTGCCGGGATTGAAGATCAACATCTTCAACTTCTGCTTATGCTTCTCCAGTTGCGATTCATTCTTCAACTCCAACGAACCTGCTATTATATCGTTCTCTCCACATACTTTTCCTTTTGTGAAAAACAGATAATCATATAGCTCAGCCGTGTAGTACCTGTATTCTCCATCTTTATCGTAAAACTTTCCTGTAATACGCTCATCTTCAGTATCCATTGTTCTACATCCATTGGCTCGGTGCTGTTTGGTGATGCTGTGATATGAGGCTTCAGTCTTTCCTCTTTTGTTCAGGACCTTTATATCATTGGTGGCAGTATAAGGCACTATACGCATACTTCTGAACGCTTTGTAGAAAGTGGTATCGTTCTGCACCCGCTTGATAAAGCCATCCACATCCCAACCACTGCGTTTGGCACTGATAACCACAGCATCCATCTCAATAGGATATTTAAAGATGCTACTGTCTTGTGCGACCGACAATAGAGGCAAACAACCAATCAATATCAATAATATCCTACGCATCCCCTTTCAATATCATATCGGCCCACTCCAAATCCTCAGGTGTAGTGAGCTTCACATTCCTTTTATCTCCTTCAATCAAATACACTTTTTCTCCGTTGGCTTCCACAACTGTGGCTTCGTCGGTAAATTGCTCCGAATACCCCTGCTCAAAAGCCGGAAGCAATATTTCTGACTTGAATGTTTGTGGTGTTTGTATGGCCCTCAACACAGAACGATCAACGGGTGTACTATCATCCCCATCTACCGAACGAATGCTGTCCGAAACTGCAATTGCAGGGATGGCACTGCCTTTACCAAATGCTTGCTCGTAGCAAGCACATATCAGCTCTACCGAAACAAGTGGACGTACACCGTCATGAACAAACACAATTGACTCTTCTTCTACAACCTTCAATCCATTCTGCACACTATGAAAACGTGTGGCTCCTCCCGTAACAATGGTAATGTCGGGCCTATCACCTTCAAATGCTTGCAACACCATTTGCGCATAACTCAATTGGTCTTCGGGTAATACCAATACAATGTTCATATCATCATAGGCTTCATAAAAAGCTTTGATCGTATGAAACAAAACAGGTTTGCCTCCTACAGGCAAAAATTGCTTTGGAAGTGCCATACCCATTCTCACTCCTTTGCCACCTGCAACTATAACCGCGTATTTCTTCATTGATGTACTGTTACAACAAAAATAGTATTTGCCTTAGACAAGTACGCCCCCGGCAAGCCGGGGGCGTAATGTTTATGCTTATAAAACTCTTAAGCTATTTTTTCAACCTGCATGTAGTTCAACTCCACAGGCGTAGCACGTCCGAATATCTTCACCACCACTTTCAGTTTCTTCTTCTCTTCGTTCACCTCTTCCACAGTACCGTTGAAGTCGTTGAAAGGACCATCTGTGATACGTACTGTTTCACCGACGATATATGGTTCTGCATATCCGATACCTTGTTCACTGACCTCGTCCATTTTACCGAACATCTTGTTCACCTCAGACTTACGCAATGCTGTAGGATGATCTTTACCAAGAAAATGTATCACGTTGGTTACATTCTTGATGGTTTGTATCATATCATCGTTCAGTTTACCATCTTCCGCTTCAAGCATCAGGTAACCCGGGAAAAGTATCTTCTCACGCAAAACCTTTTTACCGGCTTGCACTTTAAATACTTTTTCTACAGGACAAAGCACTTGCAATATGGCTTTTTCCCAACCCTGTATCTGAACCTCTTTATCGAGATATTCTTTTACCTTCTTCTCTTTACCGCTAATGACACGCAATACGTACCATTTGGTATCCTTCTCTTCAGATGTTTTTACTTCTTCTGACATTGTAAAATGTTTTAGCCCAGTATATTGTACAGAAGCTTAAGCACCTGCTCAGATGCAAAGTCCATACCGAAGATGAGCAGCGTGAAAATAATCATGGCTACGATAACGATTACCGTGGTCTGCTGCAATTCATCCCATGACGGCCAAGTCACTTTGTGAATCAGTTCGTCGTAAGCTGACTGGATGTAATTTCCGAATTTGCTCATATACAACTTATTACGTTGTTAAATCTTGGCACGGGCACCTGGATTCGAACCAAGATCAATGGTTTTGGAGACCACTATTCTACCGTTGAACTATGCCCGTAAAAAAAACGCCCCCTATCGGGGCGTATGCAAAAGTAAGAAAATTCCGGTTTAAAAATACATATCAATTAAGATAATGAACATATCCTATTATTAGTGATATACCCATGTATTTGTACACGGCATCGGAGGTTTCACCTGTCAAAAGTGGGTCGTCTATCGGCTCACTGATGTTTTCAAATTGGATGGTATTACTCCTTCCATACGATGCCTTCACACCAATGCACAAATCTTCTTTGGGCCTCTTGATCATTGCACCCAAGCTGCCATGATATAAGTTCGCATCCGTGATGGCGAGTAATATCCCTTTGTCTTCTGCCGTCTCATCAAAATAGGTGTTATCATTCCTTAACCCGGCCAGAATCCAAATTTTCTCATGCACCTGTGCTTGATAGCCCACTGCGATGTTCATTACAGGTCTGCGCCCATCCGCCACCAATAATATATCTCTGCTGTTTTCAAAACCGAAACCTGATGGTCTTACAAAATCATTCGGCCTTGGCTCAACCATCACATATGAGTTCATGCCGCTGAAGTATTCTGTTGTCAAATACACTTTTGACTTTGCAAACTCTTTACCCAAACCCAATGAAACACTGAATGGAGACCTATATTTTGCCTTAAGATTTTTTTGTCTGTCGTTAGCAATAAAATCCTCTCTGAATGTACCGTAATTGATATTGTTCCCGGTAAGATCACTATTCAATGTAGCATTACTGTATGCCGTCAATCCGGGCAATGTTACCGTTAATCCTGCAGAGAAATCATCAAAATTTGCGGACAACCCGAGCTTAACAATGTTTCTAACATTTACATAAGATATATTGTATAAAAAGTCTGATGACACTGTTTCAAAAGTACCGGTCGTATTTGCAATTACTCGCGCCACGTGTCCGTAAGAAAACTGCTGCTCTCTATATCCACCATAATTACCAAGCCCAATAGCCCAATGCTCATTTATACGATATGAGACACAAACACCTGCCCAAATCTCACTTATGTTGTTTTTGATATCAACCTGAGCGACATATTCCTCATCTCCTACACTGTATGCGTCATCCAACACATTAAGTATGCCATCAAACCTTTGAGTAGCATTGAAGTTATACCTTACCTTATCCACCATAACATAACCCAACGTCCATTTAGGAAACTTTTTGGGTCGGTATATACCGGAAAGTATCAAAGGGATACTGTTGAAACCCACAGACTGCATATTATACCCTACACCTGCTCCATCTATGAAGTTGCCTTTATCTATTCCGTAAGCATTGGTAGTAATGGAAATACTGGACTGCTTGGCCAATGCCAAACCGCCGGGGTTATTGATTGTGGCACTATTGTCCGTTACCACAGTAGCATTGGCTCCGCTAAGAAGAGTACTCGTTGCTCCAAATTGGTGTGTCCAATAATGGGTGTCTTGAGCAACAATTGAGACGCTCGAGAAAGCTAAATACAATACTAATACTACATTCTTCATAACAGTACAGATAATAAAGATTGAAATATTTATGTGTAAACAGAAACGAAGGCAGAATATTTAAAGGTCACATAAGGCAATCGAGCAGGCTTTTCACATCGTCTTCAGTATTGTAATAATGTATACCGAATCGGATATTTCCCCCTCGTTGAGAGGCTACTATTCCGGCAGATTGCAGCTTTTCCCACAATCCATTTTCATCTTTCAGAAAGACGATAGAACATCTGTTTTCATAAGAATCAGGACCGACAAGCGTTGCGCTTGTATCCTTGATACCGTTTATCAATTGTTCGGCAAGCTTTCTGTTATGTGCCTCTATATTGCCAAGCCCTATAGCCAACTTATGCTCGATTGCGGAATAGAGTACCGTAAACCCGTACATATTGACATGTCCGGGCTCGAAACTCCTTGCCGATGGCATATACTTCCACTCGTCGCCCACTTGCACGTAACTATTGTGACCACCAATGGCAGGAGTATATTTTTCAAGTAAGGATTCTGCGACATACATGATTCCTGTTCCAAAACCTGCATTCATCCATTTGTAGTTGCTGGCAATGAACACATCCACATCCAATGCGGATAAATCTATCGGCATAGCACCCATGCTTTGTGTCGCATCGACAATGAACAATACTCCATGCTGCTTGCAAAGAGTACCAATTTCCATCAAGTTGAGCTTGTATCCTGACATCCATTGCACATGGCTGATGGCCAACACATCAATCTCTCTATTTGTGATTTTTTGCTTGACAGCTTCCATGTCTATTGCGAAGCCGTCATCTGCAACCCATGTTATTGTAAATCCGTTTATCTTAAATGGTTCCACCAGTGAAGGATAATCGTTTTTATACAACAGAACACGTTCCGTACCTTTCAATGTTTGAACGATCCCGTTCATCCCCCAAGAGAAGTTTGGCAGCAAGGCTATCTGCGCAACAGGTGCATTTAAGAACTCAGCCACTTTACTTCTGAGCCGTGGTTCAAACTCCTCTCTCCAACGTTCAGCATATGTACTGGAATTGACGGCAAGGTTGCGATACAACTCATTGGCTTCTTTGGTAAATTCTTCAGGAAGCAGCCCTGTGGCTGATGTATTAAGGTATGTGATCTTCGGTTGGTCGCTCATGAATCGAAAATACAACTTATTGACTGTATAGCAGTTGCACAAAACAAAACGGCTCCGAAATTCGGAGCCGTTTCAATATCAGAACAGTTATAAAAACTGTACTTATCTTATTTGATGATCTCAGTAACCTGACCTGCACCTACTGTACGGCCACCTTCACGAATCGCGAACTTAAGACCTTTTTCCATCGCTATCGGAGCGATAAGTTGAACGTGCAAGTTAACGTTATCACCAGGCATTACCATCTCAACGCCATCAGGAAGTTTACACTCACCTGTAACGTCTGTAGTACGGAAATAGAACTGAGGACGGTATTTGTTAAAGAATGGAGTGTGACGACCACCTTCTTCTTTGCTCAATACGTAAACTTCACCTTTGAACTCAGTGTGAGGGGTGATGCTCTTAGGAGCACAGATAACCATACCACGCTTGATATCTTTTTTATCGATACCACGAAGAAGGATACCTGCGTTGTCACCTGCTTCACCACGATCCAACAACTTGCGGAACATCTCAACACCTGTACAAGTAGAAGTAAGAGGAGATTCGTTAAAACCAACGATTTCAACGTTGTCACCAACTGTGATAACACCACGCTCGATACGACCTGTAGCAACTGTACCACGACCTGTGATCGTAAATACGTCTTCCACAGACATCAAGAAAGGCTGATCAACAGCACGTGGAGGTAGAGGAATGTAATCATCTACAGCATTCATCAACTCCATAACTTTCTCAACCCACTGTGCTTCACCTGCCAATGCGCCAGTTGCAGAACCTTGGATGATCGGAGTGTTATCTCCATCGTAGTCGTACTTAGACAACAACTCACGGATCTCCATTTCAACCAATTCAAGGATCTCAGGATCGTCAACAAGGTCAACCTTGTTCATGAATACTACTATACGAGGAACACCAACCTGACGTGCAAGAAGGATGTGCTCTTTTGTTTGAGGCATTGGACCATCAGTTGAAGCAACAACCAAGATAGCACCGTCCATCTGAGCAGCACCTGTAATCATGTTTTTCACATAATCCGCGTGACCCGGACAGTCAACGTGTGCGTAGTGACGAGTATCTGTTTGATATTCAACGTGTGCTGTGTTGATCGTGATACCACGCTCTCTTTCTTCAGGCGCACCATCAATCTCATCATAACCTTTTTTCTGCGCCAAACCTTTCTCAGAAAGGATCGTTGTGATCGCTGCAGTCAAAGTTGTTTTACCATGGTCAACGTGACCGATTGTACCAATGTTTACGTGGGGCTTCTCCCGATTAAAGGTCTCTTTTGCCATTTTTTATAATTTTTAATAGATGTTGTTAAACTGTTTATATTCCAATAGAGGTTTATAATCACCTCATATATCATTTACTGTTTTCATATTCACTAACCCAACTCAACAACCATATTTTGTTTGAGCTGTTGAGCAGGATTGAACTGCCGACCTCTTCCTTACCAAGGAAGTGCTCTACCACTGAGCTACAACAGCTAAAGAACTTCGGCCTACCAACTAATTTAGTTCTCACCATGCCATACCTATGGCTGATGAAAACAAACGTAGTAAAGAGCGGGAGACGAGGTTCGAACCCGCGACCTACAGCTTGGAAGGCTGTCGCTCTACCAGCTGAGCTACTCCCGCTTAATAAATATTATGAATTTGTGGTTTCCCACAAACCATAACAGGTGTGGGCAGAAGAGGATTCGAACCTCTGAAGTCGAAAGACAGCAGATTTACAGTCTGCCCCCGTTGGCCGCTTGGGTATCTGCCCTACAAATCATATAATACTTATATAATTTATGAGCCGCTTGCCGGGATCGAACCAGCGACCTACTGATTACAAATCAGTTGCTCTACCAGCTGAGCTAAAGCGGCTTAATGTATTCCAAAGAACTAGCCCCGTCAGAAACGGGATTGCAAAAGTAGGTAACAAATTGATTTTTGCAAATTTTTTTAATTGCATTTTTCAGACAATTATTCGGGATTCTCAGAGTAAGATTTTCTGGATTTATCGGGTCGGTCAAAAAGCCGCCAAAACAATGCGCCAAACAACGGGTTATCTTACTGCGTAGCAGTGAAGCTGATGGTCTCTCTGACCACTATCGGCGAGTCCGGAGTGATAAGCTGGGTGTAGAAAACAGTATACTTTCCGGAGAGTACATTTCCCAAATAGTTGACGGTGCCATCACCCTCTTCGATCACTATTATGGAATTGGATATGGGATGTTGTGCCGTGAAGATAAAATTCGTCGGGCTGTCAGAACCCCCATCTTGTTTTACAGCCACTCTGCAAGGGACGTTATTATAGTCTGCATTACCCATAAAGTTGTCTATGAGAAAGCCCGTATTACTACCGCCGTTCTTCTTGATGGTCATATTGTACCTGGATGTTTGCCCTTGTCTGCCGTTTCTGTTAGACAAAGAAACCACCTCATCCACTTGCCAATTTCCCAAATACCTACTCAACCATGCGGATTCACAATTTTCTCCCTCAAATCCTGCCGGACAACTACATTGACCCTTGAAACAAGTACCCCCGTTTTGGCAAGTCACATTCTTACATTCATCAATATAAGTGTATGTGTCTTTCTTACAAGACGTATATACAAGGGCAAATATTGAAAGTGTTATGAATGTGGTAAGGGAAATATGCTTTAACCTGCCGATCATAATGGAAAATGTTTTTACAAAAATACCTCGTTTAGCGGGTCCACGTAAAGTTTACAGTGGTTATTTGGCTCCCTTTTTTAAAAGTATACAATCCTGTGACCGTTTGTGCGTCTTCATCGATGAGACCACTACCTGATTGTATGGTCAATATCGTGTCTGCAACTCGCTCTTTAAGGGTGAAGGTGTTGTACTTGTCACGCACGGCAAAAACCGTATCAACACTGTCTGCAAAACCCAAAAGAAACAGTGTATCCTGAGTTCGGTAATTGACAACGTTCAAATCGTATTTTGCTATCGTCGTGTCACTGTTGTTTGTTTCCGATACGGCCCATGAACCTGTAAACTTATCGTGCCATGCGTTTTCACAAAACTCTCCTTCATAACCATAAGGGCATGCACATATACCATCCACACATACACCGTTGTTTTTACAGCTTATCTTTTCGCATACATCACTTGAGCACGATGTTAAAAGTAAACTTACAGACAAACAACACGTTAAAAAAGGGAACAGCTTCATAATCCGATGCAAAACTATACGTCTGCAAATATTAAGCATTTCTATAAATATTTAATTTAAAATGTTTTACATTAACTTAACTTTGTATGTACAGGTAATTCAACAATGCAGGTAAACCAAAAAACAAAATTCGTAGTTCTACGACTTGCTATGCTATTGCTATTTGCATGTAGCATCCATACTTCTTTTGCTCAAGTCACTGTAAACATAAAAAAACCTTTCACAGATACATTATGGTGTGTCAAAGGCAATGTTACTGTACAAATTACTCCTAGCGACTCTATGCGCCCGAGTAATATATTCAGAATACAGCTTTCAGACTCAAATGGTAGTTTCAGCAACCCAAAACAAATAGGCTTCAAGCCGGGGCAATTCGTCACCTCAGTATTATGCTATATCGACTCAACCGTAATTGCTGCCACAGGCTATAGAATTCGCGTTGTTGCCGATAGCCCTCAACTTAATATTGGTCCATACATCTCTTCAGACAATGGAGTTGACATTCGTATATCCAAATTCCCTGAAGTAACCTCTTCCAGCAACACTCCTATATGTGTTGGCGATACTTTGAAGCTATATTCATCGACAACAGCCTTTTATCCTACTTATCAATGGTCAGGGCCAAACAGTTTCTACAGCACACTCAATAATACTTCAAAAAACAATACAAGCTTTGCAGACTCAGGCAAGTATGCAATTGCAGTAACGAGTTACGGATGTACGACAATCGACTCTGTTCGTGCGATTATTCTGCCCTCTCCGAAAATAGACTCAGTAGGCGCCACAACGCCGATATGTGAAGAAGAGGACATGAAAATAACCATGGGCTGCAACATATGCGGACAACCCGGTGTACAATACAGATGGTACTTCCCTAACGGAAATATTGCAAGCTATCAGCCAACTTTAACCTATTTGAACATTATAGCAGCGGATAGTGGTGTTTACAAACTGAATATAACGTTGAGTGGGTGCTCTGTCGATACACAAGTGCGCGTTACGGTAAAACCATTGCCTGACACACCTGTCATCACGAGCAACAGTCCTTTGTGCGAAGGCGAAACACTGAAATTAAACGGTTCATCATCCACATCAGGAGTTACTTATCAATGGCAGGACCCCAACAACAGTCCAATAGGCACATCCAACCCTCTAGCCATACCAAACATTCAACAAAGCCAACAAGGCGAATACAAACTCTATGCATTCAAAAACGGCTGTAGATCGAAAGCCGGCAAAACAGATGTAAAAGTAGGCATAGCACTCATACCAATACCTCTTACAGCAGATACCCTATTGTGTCCCGGAGATGCCATGAAAATACAAGCACAAACAAGCGTTACCACAGGTATCAAATGGGTGAAATTGCCTGCTGATACCCTAGTGATATTCACCGGAAGAACATACGGAAAGTCAAATGCCTCATTTGAAGACTCCGGAACTTACGTGGTGACCCAAGAGGTGAACGGTTGTACATCTCCCCCATCATCTGTAACACTCAACATACCTAACATTAAGAATCCAACTGCTAAAAATAACGGACCATTATGTTTAGGAGAAAAGCTGGAGTTCAGCATCACCCCATCCAATGGAGCTTCGTACCAATGGACAGGCCCTGATAATTTTGCATCAGTAGACGCCATGCCGTTCATCAATAATGTGCAAGGCAAAAATGCAGGTATCTATAACATAACAACCACATTGGCCCACTGTACGGAAACAGATACAACACTTGTGCAAATAAAACCGATGCCTGCCATAACAGATATAACCAGCAATAGTCCTGTATGTAGCTACAGTCTATTGCAACTCAACTCTGCAAGCAGTATACCGGGAGCAACATTTAATTGGACGGGGCCAAACGGATTCACTTCAAATGACCAAAACCCCTCTGTATATTTCGAAGACAACCAATCGGGCACATACAGTGTAACGGCAACCGTTGACGGTTGTACTTCACCTGCTGCCTCCACAGATGTAGTGACTAAGGAAGGTCCCGGCCCTACGAAAGTATACTCCAACAGCCCTATAAAAGAAGGTGAAACGTTGGAGTTACATGCGGAAAACAGCAAACCCGGCGTTACTTTCTTTTGGGAAGGACCTGACGGTTTCGAGTCTGATGAAGCCAATCCAAAGATCATCGAAGCAACTTATCGCAACGATGGTATTTATGATCTGACATCGATTTATAACGGCTGTAGTACCACTGTACAAATATCAGTGGATGTAAAAGATATACTGGGCATAACGGTTACATTATACCCTAACGCAAACGATGGGAAGTTCACCATTGAAGGTATCACTCAAACCGATGCTCCGCTCAACATTGCCATCTTCAACCACTTGGGGAAAGTTGTATATCGTGGTGATGTAGTGCCCGACAGGTCTAAGTTCATCAAAAAGATAGACCTTGAAGGTATCATTCCTAGCGGTGTATACATTTTATTGCTTGACACAGGCAACGAGCGAAAAATGGTAAGCTTCACGGTTGTAAGGCAGTAGATCGCAGTCAAATAACACATTCTTACATTTTTTCGGCATACCTATTGCAGTATACTGCTTATCATGTTGATAATCAAAAAGGTCACTTTAATATCAGCGTATTTGATATTTAGTCTTAGCGCTGTTGCACAGCAATACATCGACACCCAACTCCATGTGCAAATGAAGCCTGTGGACATTACGGCAAAACATCAATGGGCCAACGATACCATTCAGTATCAGTATAACCAGATGAAGTATTACGTAAAAACAATACTGCCATATTTGGATGAAGCCGTTGTACTGTTCAGAGAATTGGACAATAAGATAAACGACCCTAATGCGAGTAAAAAAGAGACCAAAGAATTTGTGAAGACAAAAGAGCAAATACTCAAAGAGCGTTTTGACAGCGAGATAAAAGCGCTGAATGAAACGCAAGGGGTATTATTGATAAAGCTGATAGCGAGGCAAACTCATGTCAACATATACGGTATATTGAAAGAATTCAAGAACCCAATGGCTGCGATGAAATGGCAGGGTTGGGCAAAGATCCATGGGTTCAATCTCAACAGAAAGTACGACCCCGACGATGAGCCGTGGCTTGAACAAATAATGGAAGACTACGGCTATCCATTGCCTAAATCGTACAAATACAAACAGATAATCACATCAAATTAGCGACGTTTCGCTACCTTTGCCCGCGTTATGAAGATGAACAAAACGGGGATATTTCTACTGGCATTTTTTATTGTATTGACAACGGTTTTCATCATAGTCACATATGATGACACTAAGAAGCCCGATACACTTCCTGTTGTAGGTTCAAATACCGGCCATAAGATCAAGCCGTTCAGCTTCGTCAATCAAGAAGGAGCAACCGTTACGGAAAAAGACATTGAAGGAAAGGTGTTTGTGGTGGAATATTTCTTTACAACATGCAAAGGCATATGCCCAAAAATGAACGAGAACATGAGTAAGGTTTATGAAGCCTTCAGAGGTAATGAGTCTGTAAAGATACTATCGCATACTGTTGACCCTATTAAGGATACCATTGAAGCGATGAAGGCATACAGCCTTCGGTTCGATGCCGACCCCAAACAATGGATGTTCTTGACCGGTGATAAGAAGGAGCTTTACGATATAGCAAGGTACAGCTACTTGATAAGTGCCAGTGATGATACTGCAACGGTTGACATACAAAGCGACTTTATACACACAGACAGGTTTGTTCTTGTAGACAGAGACGGATACATACGCGGAAAATTCTACATCGGTACCGACGAAGGTGATGTAAACCAGCTGATTGGAGACATCAAGAAACTACTGAAAGAAAAGCCGCTGGACTAACGAATTACATATTCATAGCCCATCCCATCAACAGCCAACCCACCACTATCAACGGTGCTGGAATCCTGGTAAACAACAACATGCTGAGTGTTATCAGTACTACTACCACATTGGTCCATTCAAACTCCATAGACTGGAACAACACTACGCCGGACGCCCAAATAATACCCACTATTGCAGCATTGATTCCTTCCAACGCGCGGTATATTACAACATACTGACGAAGGTTTTGATAAACAGGAAATAAGAAGAACAGCAACAGTGTACTTGGCAAAAACACACCGACCGTAGCCACAATACAACCCACCACCTGCCATGTTGCGCCGTAAGAGCTCATTACCATCCCCCCTACATAAGAACAAATGGAGAATACCGGACCCGGCAATGCTTGCACCACTCCAAACCCTGTCAACAACTGTTCACCGGTCAATAAAGGATCAACACCCAAATTGATAGGATGGTTGACAAACTGGAACAGCATCATCGGCATCAAGGCTTGCCCACCTCCAAAAACTATTGAACCAAAACGATAGAAGTTCTCAAACAAATTGAAAGCCCTTGCATTCGGTAGATTGTATAGCCTTGCCAACTGACTGACAACACCCGCCACTATGAATATGGCAACGAATATCCACAGATTCATCCACCTTACGGGCTTTCTTTTTTCTTTGGTATCAGGAATACGCTTGTTACTGAAATTGCTGATAATCCCCGCAAGAATCAACAGTAATGGGAATACCCAAGGAAACTGCAGGAATATCGTCACTATCATACAACCTATCATGATTGCCCATGTGGCCACGTGACGCACACTGCTTTTCATCATTTTGATGGCCGCATAACCTATAAAGCCCACCGACATAGGCTGTATGTACTTAAACAGGTTGGTGCTTATGTCTTTTACATCTATATAGTATATCAGAAACGAAAAAGCACACATAATGGTGGCTGCAGGCAATATCCAAAGCAGTAGTGTCAACAGAGCCAAGGGCACTCCTCCCCTTTTGTATGCTATGAGTGTAACCGTCTGAGTGGATGACGGACCGGGTAGCATCTGGCAAAACGCATTGTATTCCAACAGCTCTTCTTCTGAAACATCTTTCCTGTCGTTGACGAAAGTTCGAGTCATCATTCCCAAATGACCTTGAGGGCCCCCGAATGCGGTGAAAGAGTACGTTAGTACCGACTTTAAGAAAGGCAAATGACGCAAGAGCATATGCTGAGGCAGCTTTACATCGAAAAATAGCTACAAAAAAGGGAAATACATAAACCTATTAAATAACTCTTTTTGTATCTTGCGGCTCAAATCGATTTATAGATGGAATCTGTACTACTTAACGCTTTCTACGATACAGTTCAATATGGTCTTGGAATGACCTTATGCTATATCTTCATCTTACTGATGACGATCGAGCTTATATATGTTATGGCCAAGTATCTTGGCGGTGATAAAAAATAATACAACACCCAAAAATCTTCTGCCCTGAGAGACATAGCCAATATCAGGAAGGAATATCAACAAGCTGAACTGAACGAAGCTTTGGTTGGCGACGATCCTATTGATTTTTTCGCAAAATGGTTTGGTGAAGCTCAAGCTGCCGATGCCGACGAGGTCAATGCCATGACTTTGGCAACCGTTGACGGCAACAATCATCCTCATGCACGAATTGTGCTCTTAAAAGGGGTTGATAATCAAGAATTTGTATTCTACACAAATTATCTGAGTGACAAGGGCCAAGAAATGGCTGCTAATCCAAACGTATCGCTGCTTTTTTTCTGGAAAGAACTTGAAAGACAGGTAAGAATAGAAGGTACCGTCTCTAAAACCGCCTCACAGATCAGCGATGAATACTTTGCTTCAAGACCTGACGGAAGCAAGTTAGGAGCTTGGTCTTCTCCACAAAGCAGAATCATTCCAAATCGCAACATACTGGACGAAAACTACTTGAAATACGAGAACCGGTTTTCCGACCAACAAATTCCACGACCTGAACATTGGGGTGGCTATTCTGTCAAACCACAAAGAATGGAGTTTTGGCAAGGCAGAAGCAACAGAATGCACGACAGAGTTGTTTTCTTACTATCCGACTCAGGTGTTTGGGAGAAGCATAGGCTGGCTCCATAAGTCTCAAAGCCTTATTCAATAGGCATTTCACTACAATAAGCACTCAGGTTACACACATTTGATTTTTCACCAACTGTAAAAAGAATGTTGGTTAACACACAAGTAACACATACAGCATAATTCTTACAATAATTTTGGAGGTATAGCTTAAGTCAGCCCGCTGTGGATAACCTGTTGATTGTCTGTGTATAAGTTTTCCACAATGCTTCTGGCTGAGCATATCCGGACGTATTTTGCAATATATTAAAGTGTGCATTATCGTTCGGCTGTTATCAACATGAGGTTAATAGCAAAAACCGAACGTAAATCGAGTGCAAAGAACATACATACATATAGCCGACAGGGTAAGGGGAATGGACCCTCTTAACCCAATGTTGTCTATACGAATAATGAGTATTGCTAACCCAAATAAATTCAAAGTCCTATGCGACAGACATTATACCTCGGTGCAATGATTGTACTGATGTCTGCGGTAGCGTGCACTGCACCACAGAAGACGATATACTTTGCCGAGAACGCACCTTTGGATCCGCATGTGCAAGTAGAGAATATCGAACCACGCAAAGAGATAGTTGTCCTGACTGACGATATACTTGCGATAAATGTCTCGACGATAAGCAGTATTACAGCCGCTCAAGGTGCAGACCCTGTAATAATCTTCAACGAGGGTGGTATCGCATACAGCATAACGGGATCGTTGGGCAATGGTCAAAACTCACAAAACAAAGGTTACCTCGTAGATGCCAATGGGTTTATCGACTACCCAGTACTTGGAAAGGTTAAGGTTGGTGGTATGACACTACGCCAAGTAAAAGATCTTATGTCCAACAGACTGCAAGACTTTGTGAAAGACCCCGTGGTAGAAGCAAGAATAATCAACTACCGTATCACCGTATTGGGTGAAGTCGGTAGCCCGGGTACAATAATGGCTCCCAACCATAAGATAAACATACTGGATGCCATTGCCCTTGCAGGAGATATGCCAATAACCGGCAGGAAAGACAATGTGCTGATAATACGTGAAACAGAGGGAAGAAGAGAGTACGCTAGGCTGAACCTGAATAGCAAGAATGTTTTTCAGAGCCCTTATTATTACTTAAAACAAAATGACATCATATACGTAGAACCGACAAGAGTAAGACGTCAGGAAGGTAACGACTTCCTTCGCTTCTACTTACCGACGTTCACATCATTGCTTTCAACAGCAATCGCGATATATGGCGTAACACAAATTGCAAAGTAACGGTACTTACCGTATGATGGACCAAGGCCAACAGACACCCAATAGGCTGTTAAATCAGATCAACTCAACGTTTGACTTCAAGCGGTTATTCGGTGCGTTGTTAACCAACTGGTATTGGTTTGTGTTGTGCTTGTCCATAACGCTGACAAGCGCATTTCTTTATTTGCGGTATACTACTCCCGAGTATGCCATGTACAGTTCCATACTGATAGATGCGCAAGACAATACTCCGGCCCAAAACCTACTCAGTAAAATAGACCCAGATAACGACAAGTCTAAAGTCAACCTTTTCAATGAGAAAGTAATACTCGAATCTCAAGATATGATTCAACGTGTTGTTGACTCATTGAGCATGAATATTCGGTACTGGGCGATAGGCCGTGTGAAAGAGACCGAGCTTTACCGTGAATGTCCCATAAAGGTGGTATTTGACGATGAAGGTTATACAGGAGGTAGAACACAACTGAACATAAGACAGATAGTCGAAGGACAATTTGAACTTACGGAAGGTGAACACAAAGAGCGTGTCCTGTACGGTACTTGGATAAAACGCAAGTGGGGACGATTCAAGATATTGTATGTGGAAGGCATTGAGGTGAATAAGGGTTATCTTGAAGCAACAGACTTCATCGTACAAATAGAAAACAAGAACAGTGCTGTTGGTAGGGTAAGCGGTAGATTCGGCGTAACCCTGCAAGATGGACGTACCAGCTTGCTTGACCTATACTATACGGATAACATCAGACCTCGTGGAGTTGATTTCCTTCGCACACTTATTTGGTACTATCGTCAAAACGAACTGCAAAGCAGTAACTATGCCGCAGAAAAGACCAAGGAGTTCATTGAAGAAAGGAAAGCCAAAATAAGTGATGAATTACAGAACTTGGATTCACTGACAGTAGGCATTCAAAAAAGCAGTGACATTGTTGATGTAAAGTCTGAAACGAGCAATCTTATAAGCAGCAAGACAGAGTTTGACCGACAGATAAACGACATATACGTTCAGAAACAAGCTATAACAACATTAAGAAACACGCTTGAAAATCCTTTCAACAACCAATATGAAATAATCGCAGGTATCGGCATATCAGACCCAAGCCTTAATACCTTCGTTCAACAGTACAATCAGTCTGTAAGAGAAAGGGACGCACTTGCACGTAACTGGGGCCCTGCACACCCTCAACTTTTGGATAAAGAAAGTGAGATAGCCGCACTTAGGAAACGCATCATAGATGCTGCCGATAAGATCGAAAAATCAATGAATCGCAGCCTCAACAATGCAATGGAAAACCAAAAAGAAATTGCAGAGAGGATACGTGTTGCTCCCGAGGTTGACAAAGACATCAAAGATGTAAACAGAAACTACCCTGTTCTTCAGAACATATACTTGTTACTCTATCAAAAACTCATAGAGAACGAGATATCACTATACTCGAACAAAGAGAAGTCAAAAATTGTAGTTGAACCATATGCAACAGGCGCTCCAATCAAGCCTGTTAAGAAGACCATCTATGCCATGATGTTCTTATTGGGGATGTTGGTACCGGGTTCTATCATCGTATTGAGAGAGATGTTGAACAATCGTGTCATCAATGATAATGACATAGAATCTCAAACATCAATACCTATTGTCGGTTCGATTGGCCGTGTAGACGGAGCAGATAAGAGAGAAGGAACCATTGTGGTGGGCCCGCATGTACGCACAGGTGTAGCCGAACAATTCAGGCTGATACGTGCCAACCTTGAATTCATGTCTTCCAGCGAGGAGAACAGAGTATATATCATCACATCCAGCACCAGTGGTGAGGGTAAATCATTTATATCCATCAACCTTGGTATAACCATGACACTTGCTAAAAAACGTGTCATAATACTCGAGTTCGATTTGCGTAAGCCGAAAATATCGCAATACTTGGGCATACCAAACGACGGCGGTATCAGCAGCTACCTTGCAGGAATGACAGGGTTGGAAAGTGTGATAAAAGCGTCGGGCATTCATGAGAATCTTTATATAGCCAACTGTGGCCCTATACCACCCAACCCGGCAGAGCTGTTGGTGTCTGATAAGACAGGTCAATTCTTCGATGAGTTACGCGAAATGTTTGATGTGATAATAGTTGACACCGCACCGATAGGTATGGTATCCGATGCATTGGTATTGTCTCAGTATGCATCTGTCAACCTATTCATCGTAAGACAGAACTATACGGAGAAACACCACGTAAGAATGTTTGACGTACTACATAAAGACGGTAAGGTTCAAAACCCGGCAATGATATTCAACGGTGTCGAGTTTTTGAAGAAGTACGGCTATGGCTACACAGGAAGTGCCGCATACGGCTACGGATATATCTATGGATACCAATCGACAGGTTCCGGATATTACGTGGAAAATACCAAGAGAAAGAAGAAAAAAGGGTTACTGAAACGACTCTTTACCAAATAGGTGAGTAATACTATTTCTATATCAGTTATTCACATGTTAATGTAATGCACGATTAGCCCGGATTTTGTATTGATGGGATATACTTGCATGGGATAAATAATTAACACATACATATAGACTGATGAAATTTGAAAGAGGTACCAGTGCCATTGCATATACGGGAAAACTGTACAGGCTTTTCAACCACAAACAAAAGAGAGAGTTCAAGGGGTTGATCGTCCTGACCTTTATTGCTTCCATAACAGACCTTGTGGGCTTGTCGCTCATCATTCCTGTTGTGGGTCTTGTATTATCAGAGACTTTCTACGATTCGATTACCACACAAATAACTATCCTTGCCAACTTCTCCAAAACAGAATTGCTACTATATACAGTAGCCGCGTTTTTCTTTTTGATAGTGGCGAAAAATGCATTCGGTCTTTGGATAAACAAGTTACAAGTAAACTTCGTTCGCCGACTGTACGTAAGCTCAACAATGAATGTGTTGGACAAGGTATATGATCGCACCATGTTGGACATGCAAAAAGAAACCTCCAACGAATTGGTAAGCAAACTTACGTATTACCAATCTGCACTTTGTAGCAGTGCAGCCATATCAAGCTTGATACTTATAAATGAGGCTATAATATTCATCCTTACCGGTGCTATAATATGCTGGCATGACTGGAAACTGTTCTTCCTACTGATAGGTGTGGTATTACCGATAATGGGGTTGTTTTATCTGCGGGTGAAGAACATGATAAAAGTTGCAGGTGAAGAGAAAAGTAAAAACAGCATTAAGCTATATGCATATGCTCAAGAAATGATATTCGGGTATACCGACATCAAAATTGCAGGTACCGAAGACAGTTTTAAAGACAGGTTCAATCGATTTGCAAAGAAGTACAGCTTCAACCAAGCTCAGATAGACTTCATGATGTTCGTACCTACACGTATCATCGAGATAGCCATATTCCTTTGCATCATCATCATACTGATATACGGTGTGTTTGTTTTAAAAGACACCGAAAAGATAATTACAACAGTCAGTCTGTTTTCAATGGTGGCATACAGGAGTATACCTTCGATAAACAGGTTTGTGATATCTATGAATAACCTGACATCGACAGGCTTCATATTCAAAGACCCTGACTTCTTACCGACAGAAGAAGATGAAGCACAACCTGAGCAAGCCGGAGAAATAACACTGAACAAGGGTATAGTATTCAACGATGTAATGTACAGCTACCCCGGTGCAGGAGCCAACATACTTAAGCACTGCAACCTTGAGATCAAAAAAGGAGAATCTGTAGGTATCATAGGTCGCTCTGGTGCCGGTAAGTCAACCTTGGTAAACAACTTATTGGGCTTTTTGCATCCTACAGGCGGAGATATACACATCGACAATACAAAACTTACAATTGACAACACACATAAATGGTGGGAAATATTAGGTTATGTAAGACAAGAGGTATTCGTAATGAATGCCACATTCAAAGAGAATATAGCAATAGGTGAGAATATTGAGGATATTGATATGGCGAAACTGAACCGAGCCATTGATCTGTCAAGCCTCAAAGAATTGGTAAACTCTTGGCCTGAGAAAGAGAACACCATGCTGAACGAACGAGGCAACAACCTATCGGGTGGACAGAAACAAAGGATATCCATTGCCAGAGCAATATATAAAGGTGCAGAGATATTGATATTTGATGAAGCGACATCGGCTCTTGATTCAAAAACAGAAGAAGAAATAACCAATTCTATACGAGCACTTGGAGAAGAAAACCTGACAACCGTAATAATTGCACACAGATATACCTCATTAAAATACTGCGATAAAATATTTAAAATAGACGGCGGTACTATTACAGACACATTGTCGTACAACGAACTAATGCAAAAAGAACAAACAAGTATTAATCAATAAACCATGGATAAACTAATATCAGTAGTAATACCCAATTATAATTGCGCACCCTATCTTGACAAGTGCCTGGACTCTGTTACCAAACAGACCTATTCAAATATTGAAATAGTAGTATGCGACAATGCCTCTACAGATGACTCTGTAGAAATACTGAATAAGTGGGCTGAGAAGGATGACAGAATACGAGTGCTTACTACGGAAATAAACCAGGGCGGTCTAAGATGTTATAACCGTCTTTTTAAAGAAGCAAAAGGCGAGTATATAATGATACAAGACTCAGACGATTGGTGCTCTCCTGAAAGAGTAGCAAAACAAGCTGAGGTCTTAGATACTCATGAAGTAGGTTGCTGTATGACCAACTCTGTATATTATTATGACCACTCAGAACCTGAATACCCTGAGCAGCCCGGCTCAGGAGTGGTTACAATAAATACTTATGAAGATTGGGCTCCAGCTACGATAATGTTTAAAAAAGCGATACTGGATAAGATACCCGGTTATAACCTTTTTTGGGACAGAGTAACAAGCTATGACAGGTATTTCATTTTGGATATAATGGACAAGTTTGGTGCGTACTACCTTGATGAATACCTATATCATGTAAAAGCCAGACACGACTCTGACCATAGAAGTATTGATCTTGATGATGAGAATGCCCTTCGCAAACTGATCTCATATGACATATATCTATTCTTAAAAAAACAACGCAAGAAAACAGGCACAGACCATCTGAATGATAATAACATTAAGGAACTTAAGAAATATGAGCAGAAGTTGATGAATAACAGGCGTTATATAGCTGATAAAATGCGTGTTTTTGCCTGTATTCAGATAGACCATGGGAACCTTAAGGAAGGCAGAAAGTTACTTATGAATGCAATAGGTATAGCTCCATTCTATATTAAAAACTATCAGTCACTGTTCTACATGTTCAAATCTAAGATAAGAATAGGCTTTGCGAGTGGATCGATTATGATATCAGATGCATTTGCCGAAGTGGAATGTTTGATAAACTTTGATGCAATATGAAAGTAAGTATCATAATGTGCTCTTATAACTCTGCCGAATACATCGGCAAAGCGATAGACTGCATACTTGCACAAACATATACAGACTGGGAGCTGATCATCAGCGACGATAAATCAACCGACAACTCTGCCGAAATCATCCAACCATACCTTAGCGATCCAAGAATAAGACTGATAATTCAGGAAAAGAACTTGGGGTATGTAAAAAACAAAAACTTTGCCCTAAGTAAAGGTACAGCTCCCTTACTTACACAGTTGGACTCTGACGACATGTGCCCTCCCGACAGATTGGAGAAGCAAGTGAATGTATTTCTGAACAACCCCAATATTAAGGTCTGTGGAAGTGATTTTGCTCCAATTGACACAAAGGACAACTTCTTAAGCAACGTACATGAGTTCAACGAATACAGAGATAAGTACACAGAAGATTTTTTGATAGAAGGTCCACAATTGAAATATCCTTTTTGGTTCCCTGGGTTGATGTTCAGAAAAGAAATATTAGATGAAATAGGCTACTTCTCAGAATACTTTAACGGTATTTATGGTGATGACCATTACTGGGCTTTCAAAATAAGTCAAAAATACCCAATATACTTCCTTAAGGATGTCTTGTATTATTATCGTATCAATCCGGGCTCTATTACCAATGTATTGGACGACCCGAGAAAGTTGATAGCTCAAGACCTTATAGCAGAACTGCATAGGCTTATCATAGAAACAGGTACAGACTGGTTGGAGCAAGGTAAGCCCGAAGAAGGAAGAGCATTTGAAGAGGCACTCTTCAAAAACAAACCCTTAATGGCACAGCGATACCGCATGTGGGCCGCAAAAGCCATTGACAAGAAGAATTGGGTACAAGCAAAAGACTTGTTGAAAAAACATTTCAGTTGCAGTAAAACAGACGTTTCGGGATATAGAACATTATTATACTACCTGCGAAGCAGATATTTGAGTTGATTGAATGAACATTATCATAGCATCGGAAGTAATACACCCGGGCGGAGCGGAAACTTTTATACTTCGTCTTGCCCAAGCCTTACACGACAAAGGGCATAAAGTCTGTGTGTTTGTCTTTTACAAGCAGCTTCTGAACTATGACCTTTGCAAGATATTGGCACCTGATGTTACCGTGATCGCGGCAGATATCCCATCGGCAACCATACTTCAAAAAGCAGATGGGCTCCTCTTTAGGCATGGCATTGATAACAGCTTCAGAAATAATCATATCAAAAAGTCGTTGCGGAAGCTTATCAGGTCATTCAAACCCGATGTAATACACAGTCATTTATTGAAAGTAGACAAAATCTGTCTCGATGTTACTGCAGGTAATATACCCGTAGTGAATACCATTCATGGTGATTACTTGCAGTTTTGGAACAAAACAAAAAACAACATCCCCATACCGTTGCTCAATTATCAACAAAAAGCAAAACAGAATTTGAGTAGATTGAGCGGTGTGGTTTGTATCTCCGATAAACAGATAGCCTTTTTCAACGAGAACTTTCCAAAAGAAACAGAAAATAAGGTTGTAAAAATATATAACGGATATAAAGGCAATATTACCGTACAAGAAACTGTAATTAAGGCAGAGTTAGGTATAAACGAAGGTGATTTTGTATTTGGAATGGTTTCTCGTGGCATACCTGAAAAAGGATGGCGGGTGGCTATTGATGCCTTTACAAAACTTAATGCAAGCAATGCACACCTCATATTGGTAGGCAGTGGCGATTACCTAAAGGAATTGAAAGCCCAGTATCAAAACAACAAGCAAATACATTTTACCGGACACTCCGATAACCCAATCAACTACATCAACATATTTGATGTTGGCCTTTTGCCATCTACATACCCTTCCGAAAGTCTACCCACTGTAATAATAGAATATTTGTACTGCAACATACCTTCAGTTGCAAGTGATGCAGGAGAGATAACGAATATGACAGGACAGACTATCAACCCTGCAGGCTTGATAGTACCGATAAAAGACGGTAAAGTTGATGAAACAGCCTTTTCAATTGCGATGGCTCAATACATAAACGACAAGTCATTATACGAAACTCATAAAGCAAATGCAAAAGTTTGCTATCAGCAGTTTGATATGGACAAATGCGTGGAAGCTTATTTGGAAGTATATAAAAAACCTAGGGAATAATACTAACCTACAAACAGAACTTACATATATGAGATTTGCGATAAGAGACGACGACACCAACTTTTATACGACACCGGCAGAACTGGAAGCCTGCTACAAAGAAATATGGAATGACTTCCCTCCAACACTCAGCCTTATATCAAAAGTAAAAGGGAACTGGTTGTATTGGGTACACCAGATATATAAAGACAAACAAAACACAGACTGGACTGCATGGGAGAAAGATGACACCATCTACCCCATCGAACAAAACTCGGAGCTTATATCGTTCTTGAAACAGGAAATAACCAAAGGCAGATTGGATATTTCATACCATGCAAAACATCACAGGAATGAAGATGAAATGCTACCCGAAGAACGAAGTAACAATTATGTGCGAGGTGCAGAATATTTCACCAATCAAGACAGAACTCAAGAAATAAAGAATGAAATAACACACCTTGAGCAACTGCTTGGCAGGAAAATAAGTGTGTTCACCCCGCCTCAAAATTTACTGAGTATGCAGGGCTACCAATCGGTATTGAGTGCAGGATTGAACCTATGCGGTGGTGGTATTCCGTTTTATAAAAAAGAGAAGAATTTGAAAGGACTATACAACATATTCAAACAACTTTCTTTCAAACTGCTGAATAGAGAGTCTGATTACCCAAGAGTATTGAAATTCAATACACATAATGAGATAGCATATCACTACCCATTACAACCTACAACAAGGTTGGATAGCTTGAAGTATGACTTCGACATGGTACGCAAGTACAATGGCGATTTCGTACTGTCTACTCACTATGTAGAGTTCGACTACCCTATGGTTTATGATGAGAAAATGAAAATGAAACGTGTATTGATGGACTTTTTGGACTATGTATCCAAATTCAAAGTAGAGAAAATGAGCCTATCGGAAATGCTCGCATAAAACACATATGAGTCAAAACAAGAAAATACTGGTTACCTCTTTCCAGTCGCTGACAGAACAAAGTGCAGGCGGGATGGCCAGACTTGGTTATTATGTATCAGAGCAATTGCACAAGCGCGGCATACTCGACAAGTTCGTTGTCTTTTCCAAGGGTAAACACACAACGAGCTTCCCATCGGTTCCTGTTTCGATGATGTCGAGAGTATACCTACGCATATTGAACAGCCTGAACAAGTATATAAAATTACCGGACCATAAATTCAGGCTGATACAAGAGCATTTGTACGATATACTATGCAAACGACATATCAAAAATGATATATCAATCCTTTTCACTACCAACGCGCATATGCGAAGAACCTTCGCCAAAGCAAAAAAGAAAGGCATCAGAATCATATATGTACCTGCAAACCCCGAAGAAGATTTCATATACAATCTGATAACTGAGGAAAACAAGAAACTGAATATTGAAGAGACCGACGCTTATACTTATTATCCGAGACTACAATTCTACCATAGAAGCATAGGATATGTGGACACGGTTGTTGGTACTTACCCCACGGTATACAAAACCTATATTGAGAGTGGTAGCTCCCACTACGATGTTGTTGAACTGACAGGGCACTTGAAACCCGATTTCAAGCCATACACTCTTGAAGAGAATATCATCAAGCCAACTTTCAAAGTAATATTCGTTGCAAGTACGGTAGTATTAAAAGGGCTACAGTATCTACTGGAAGCATGGGAGATGCTCATGAATGAGTACCCTGATGTAAATATGGAATTGCACATAGTGGGCTTTATAGAGGTCCCATTGCATGAATATATCAAGAAAAGATTCCCTGCGCTGCCAAAAGTTACTTTTGCAGGACGTGTACCCGATGTAACAGCTTATTTGAAAGACAAAGACTTATCTGTGGTACCAAGTCTTACGGATGGTGGTCCATACGTTGCTTTGGAAGCAGCTCATTATGGATTACCGGTTATCCTAACAGAAAACTGCGGATCAGCTGAATTATTGAGCCGTAACCAAAGTGGCTGTAAGATCATACCCATTAAGGATGCCCATGCCATAAAAGAACAAATAGTTTGGGCATATAATAATAGAGAGGAGGCTAAGCAATTGGGATTAAATGCCAAACACAATCTCGAATCCTACGATATGGGAGCTTTTATTTCTGAGCTTGCCGACTATTTGAAAAAAGAACTTGAGAATACTTAAAATTGAGCAATAAGGACAAAATATTGGTGGTTACATTTCAATCACTCTCTGCAAAAAGTGGAGAGGGTATGGCGCGCCTGTGTTATTACTTGTCCGGTGAATTACATAAAAAAGGCTTACTAGAAAAACTGGTTGTTCATTCCAAAGGCAAATACGATACAAACTTCCCAAGTGAACCTGTGTCATCTTTTTCAAGGGTATACCTATTGATACTGAATCGTCTTTATCGAATGTTCAATATCAAGACACATAAGTTTCGTTTTGCACAAGAGTTATTATATGATTGGTTTTGCTCCATGAAATTGAGTTCATCAACCAAAATATTACTATCAACACAACCTTACTTAAAGAGAACATTCAGAAAAGCCAAAAAGCTTGGCATTAAAACAATACTCCTACCCGGTACACCCGAAGACAATTCCATATACAACATTACAACAGAAGAGAACAAGAAACTGAATACGAATGTCATCGACGGTTATACGTACAAGAAAAGGAACAATTATTACAATGAATCACTGAAATATGTAGACCTAGTCATAGGTTTCTTTCCGAATGTATATCGGTCATATGTGGAATCAATTACTTACAAAGGCAGAATAGTCGATCTTCCGGGACATATGCCCCCCGACCTTTCTCCTGTTACAATTGATAAAAAAGATTTAGACAAGAATGAGTTTATCATAGGATATCTAGCATACACAGTTGCACTAAAAGGACTGCAATACCTTTTGGAAGCATGGCAAGATATTATGCAAGATCAAAAACGTACAGGCCTTAAGCTAATGATAGCCGGTCCTATACTACCTGCTGTTGCTCAGTATATCGACAAAAACTTCAAAGAACTAGAGCAGGTATCATATGTTGGGCAAGTAACGGATGTTGCAGGATTCATGAAGCAAACCGACCTGTTTGTAGTACCCAGCTTAGTTGATGCAGGACCTGCATCTGCATTGGAAGCGGCACACTATGCCGTACCTGTATTGATAACCGATAATTGCGGCTCTGCTGAGTTGATAGGGAAAGGTGAAGGAGGAGGCTACATTGTACCTATAAAAGACAAAAATGCTTTGAAAGAAAATATCATTTGGGCATATACCAACCGGGAAGCAAATGCAGCAAAAGGTATGCAAGCCAAAAAGAATCTGGACAATTACAGTTTCAGCGAGTATATATCGACATTGAGTGAGTTTTTAGAAAAGGAATTAAACGATTGACATGAAAAACGTCATGCTACTTGGATCGGAATTAGGCAAAGGTGGGGCGGAGCGTTCCATATCGTTGCTCAGTTACTACTTGGAACAAGCAGGATATAACGTTGTATTGTGCATACTTTCAGGGACTGACAGAACCAGCTATTACAAAACCTGTAAGGAGATAGTATTTGTAGACCCTCCCACCCCAACAAATGCAATAGACAAAATAAAAGCCTGGCGGTATAGGCTGAATAAAATAAGGGAGATAAAAAGAACACACAATATAGACGTATCCATATCTTTTCTTGAAGGACCCGACTATGTCAACGTACTTACTAAGGATAAAGAAAAAGTAGTACTGAGCATCAGAGGTTCCAAAAAATTCGATAAGCAAATCAGTGGATTGATGGGGGTAGTAAGACGCACTGTACTTATTCCTTTCCTATACCGTAAAGCAGACAAAATAGTATGCGTCACCAAAGCTTTGGCGGACGAACTGAAAAAATATTTCCATATAAAGGATGAGAGACTGGAAGTCATATACAACTTCTACGAGCCTGAAGTGATATTAAAAAATGCCGGTGAACAATTGACCGAAGAAGAAGAGAAAATATTCTCTAAAAAAGTCATCATTACTTCCGGCAGACTGCATATGGCCAAAGAGCACGATAAGCTGATTCAAGTTCTGAAAGTGTTGAAAAAGACCGATGATGCACGTGTGATGATATTGGGTGATGGAGACCTGCTACAAAGCTGGGTGGCATTGACTGAAAGCTTAGGCATGAAGGCTTGCATTTGGGACGGCAAATACCAAGATGCGGATGTATACTTCATGGGATATCAAAAAAACGCTTTTAAATTCTATAAACATAGCACAGTCTTTTCACTACCATCATCTTGGGAAGGCTTCCCAAATGTCCTTGCCGAAGCATTGATATGTGAAAAGCCCGTAGTATCAACAGATTGCCCGACAGGGCCAAGAGAGATATTGGACGTAGCTATATCACATCACGAGCCCATTACGAAAGCGATAAGAACCAAAGTAGGCACTTTGGGTCCGATGCTTCTGGAGCCGAGCGATGCTGTGATTGAAACTTGGGCAAATGAGTTGTCTTTTTGGCTGAATTCAGCGGCACCCTGCAGCTCAGACTTTCATGAGCTTACAAAACGTTTTACCTTAGATACATTACTCCAAGAATGGAGACAAGTGATAGATAAATAGAGCAACTTGAACATACTTATCATAGACAATTCCATAGCATACACAGGTGCATTCAAATGCGCACTGAATGAGGCTGAATTGCTCCGTGACAAACACAACTTCATTTTTGTATTAAACGACAAAAGTACACTTCGTAAAGCAGTAGAGGAAAAAGGTTTCAAGGTGTATCAGATACCGATGGTGGAGATCAAGCGCTCACTATCAATATTGTTACTTTATCCACTAATGCTGATAAAGAACACGCTGGAATTATCATCGATTGTCAAGAAAGAAGATGTGGACTTGGTTCAGGCAAATGACTTTTACAACCTGTTAGGTGCCATGTTGAAGAAGTTTGGCTACAAAGGGAAGTTGATAACCTATGTACGCTTTTTACCATCGGTAATGCCGAGCATATTACGCAACCTCTGGATAAAGCAAGGGCTAAAACATTCCGACAATTTGATAGCCGTATCGGATGCTGTATTAAAACAATTGCCTGACAACACAAAGGCAATACGCATATACGACCCGATAAAGCTTTCGGAAAAACATCCCGGACAAACACACACCGATAGCAACAACGTACAAATACTATACTTATCCAACTACATAAAGGGTAAAGGGCAAGACCATGCATTGGAAGCATTTGCAAAGGCATATGCCTACAACAAGCAAATAAGGTTGACCTTCATGGGTGGTGATATGGGGTTGCAGAAAAACGCACAGTTCAGAGCTGAACTTGAACAAAGGGCAAATGATTTAGGGCTTTCCGAAGTTGTAACATTCTCGCCATTTAACAGTGATGTGGAGGCTGCGATAAAATCTTTTGATATAGTAGTTAACTTTTCGGAAGCGGAGTCCTTTTCAATGACTTGTTTGGAAGCTGCATTTTACGGCACGGCTTTGATAGCTACGAAATGTGGTGGCCCTGAAGAAATAATAGATGAAGATAAAACAGGATTATTGGTTCCTGTAGGAGATGTAGATGCTATGAGCAATGCCATTCTTGAATTGGCAAACAATCCGTCCATCAGAGAACAATACGCCGAAGCAGGCAGAGCATACGTTAGAAACAAATTCAACATCGAACAGTATTTGACAGAAATGAACAAACTGATAAGTGAGCAATAAGAAACCGAACATATTATTTCTTGTCCCCTACCCCGTTAGGAGAGCACCTTCACAAAGGTTTCGTGTGGAATTGTTTGAACCTTATTTACAAGAAGCGGGAATACATTACACCATTGCTCCGTTTATGAACGAACGTACTTGGGATGTACTGTATAAGAACGGCTCTGAATTGGCAAAAGCTTGGGGTATAGTAAAAGGATACTTGAAAAGGTTAAAGACTGTACTCATAGATGTTCATCAATACGATTACGTTTTCGTACACCGAGAGGCTGCACCGATGGGGCCTCCAATATTCGAGTGGATAGTATCTCGACTATGGAGAAAAAAAATGCTCTTCGATTTTGACGATGCTATCTGGATACCCAACACTAGTGCAGAAAATAAGTTGGCATCCATATTAAAGGCTTTCTGGAAAACAAAGTATTTGTGTAAATGGTCTTACCGTGTAATCGGTGGCAACGAATACCTATGCAATTATGCACGGAGGTTTAACAAAGAGGTGGTACTGATACCGACCTGTGTGGATATGACCCGCCAACATAATAAGGTCAAGGAACATAGCGACAAACAAGTAACAATCGGTTGGACAGGGAGCCACTCCACCATTCCCTATCTTGATGATATAATGGAAGTGCTGCAATATGCAGAAGAGCATCTAAACACAAAATTCCTACTGATAGCAAATAAGAAGCCTGAATTACCTCTCAAAAATTGGGAGTTCATTCCTTGGAATGAAAAAACCGAGGTAGATGACCTTTTGAAAATAGATATAGGCGTAATGCCACTCTCAGCCGATGAGTGGAGCGAGGGCAAGTGCGGGTTTAAGCTGATACAATATCTATCACTTGGCATCCCTGCTGTAGCAAGCCCTGTGGGTGTGAATAAGGTGATTATTGAAGACGATGTAAACGGTTTTCTTTGCGCTTCAAATGAAGAATGGAAAAATGCCCTTACAAAGCTTGTTAACGACCATACATTCAGAAAGGAAGCAGGTGCGGCAGGACATCAAAAAATGTTACAGGGATATAGCATTGCCGCCAATAAAGACAAGTTTATTTACGTCTTCTCGTAGATCCATCTCATTCGTTTATAACCTAACAAACTGAACGAGAACAATTTTACATCTGCAGGGAAATACTTGTAATAAGTAAAAATAAGCATCATACCGTAGAACGGAAGACATGGTATCCTATACCTCGACAGTGTACCAAAGTTACCCGAAGATATACCTACCGCAAAAGCGAATATCAAAGTAAATATCAGGAAGAATTGCAACGTAGGGTCTGATGTGACCGTTCGGAAAAAGCGCATGAATCCCAATGACACTATCACCTTTATGGTAATAAGCAAGAATATCAATGCCTCAACGGCATTAATAACCTGAATGGCCTTACGTGTTTCCCATATGTATGGCCTGAACAATGTAACATTCACCGCTGCGGGAAATTTCTTAAACATACCAATTGCTGTAGGCTCAATGGTTCCTAAGTTATAAGCACTACCTTGATCACCCGACTGTTCTTGAATATAGTTACTGATGAGGTAGGAAGTTTTGGCAAATTTTTCCAATGAGTAACGCCCCAACTCTTTTGAATATTCACTCATGAAATACGTAAATCCTGCCACACAAATGGCTATCACACCTATTTTAACCAAACCTCTAATCAATGCATTTCCGATCTTATGAGAGTACGATGCCAATATCCAAAATACGATCGCGGGCAAAAAGGCAATAAGGATGTACACTTTGATGACTGCCAACAAATACAAGGAAACGATCATCATCAATATGGTACGAATCCCAAAATCTCTGTTGATGAGTAACCTGAACGCACCATATGTCAACCACCCCAAACTGAACATACATATCGTATCCTTGAATATTCCAGACCCCCACATAATAGTACTTGGGATAAACAAAGTGGCTATCGCTATATAAGAGGTCTGTTGAGGGAACTTGGTCGCAAATGTTCTGAACAAGGCCCAAAAACCTGTAAAAGCTATTGTTGCAAGCAGAACCGAAGTTGGCAAATATGTATTGAAAGTGATGATACACAATACAGCTGTAATACTACATACCGTATACTCAGCAGGTGCTTGGTACCACTCCATTTTGGATATATATTCCGAATAAGAACCTTCGTACCATTCAGGTATTCTAAGCAAGAGATTATACCACTTGACCGTAGATTCGCTGAAAGAGCTGTTTATGAGCTTTGCATGCCAATGATACATCGCCGTATCGCCCCAACCGTAGTAGTATTGATAAATAAACCCGATGAAAAGTGCTCCGCCTATCTTTGCGAACAAGCCCGGTAGAAAATATTTACGCCAAGGATGGCCGGGAGGGTATTTACTTTCGCGAAACCTATATGCTATCAGGTAAATGATTACCAGATAAAAAGGTAGTAACAAATAGTCTAATAATGTTATAAATTGTGACCAATCGTTGTTTGGCATCAGCGACAGTTTCGCGTTATCTCAAATTACTAAAAAAATACAACATTCATGTGCGGCATTACCGGTTATTATGCATTGACAGACAACGCAAAACATAACCTGGCAAAGGTAAAACAATCAACAGACAAACTATACCTCAGAGGGCCTGACAATGGAGATGTTTACACCAACGGGAAAGTGGCTCTTGGACACAGACGACTGTCCATTATAGATACATCAGAAGGTGCATCGCAACCCATGTCCGACCATACCGGAAGATATGTGATAGTGTTCAACGGAGAAATATTCAACTATCAAGAATTATCTACCAAATACCTCCAACAAATATGGGCAAGCAATGGTGGACCTCGTACTACATCAGATACGGAAGTACTTTTATACTTATTGATAGAACATGGTGAAAAATGTCTTGAGTGGCTGAGTGGCTTTTTTGCATTTGCCTTATACGACACTCAAGCCGATACTCTATTGTTGGCCCGTGACAGATACGGCAAAAAGCCTCTTTTGTATTACCGGACAGACGAGCAGTTTGCTTTTTCGTCAGAAATGAAATCTTTACTTGAATGGGGCATACCCAAAAAGCTGAACTATTCCGTACTGCACCAATACCTACAACTGAACTATATACCACAACCTCAAAGCATGATAGCCGGTGTTACCAAACTAAAAGCAGGACATTACATCAAGATTAACGGCACAGGTATACAAGAACAAAACGCCTACTACCAACTTATCAAACATACATCAGAGTACAACAAGTACACCTACGACGAAGCACAGAAGCAATTGGTTCAACATATGGACACTTCTGTAAAAGAGAGGATGATCTCAGACGTTCCATTGGGCGCATTTCTCAGCGGAGGGATTGATTCATCTGTTGTAGTGGCACTTGCAAGTAAATACACCTCAAAACTCAACACATTCTCTATAGGATACAAAGACAATCCATTCTTTGACGAAACGAAATATGCCAAGTTGGTTGCAGAGAAATACAATACGAACCATACTGTTTTCTCATTGAGTAACGACGACTTTCTGGAGCATATTTACAAAGTACTGGACTATTTGGACGAACCGTTTGCAGACTCTTCGGCAATACCTGAGTACATCCTTTGTTATCATACACGTAAGCATGTTACAGTAGCATTGAGTGGAGACGGGGGTGATGAGGTTTTTGCAGGATATAACAAACATGGTGCAGAATGGAAGATGAGGCAAAAATCACTTATCAACTCTTTGGTGAAGGCGGGACACCCTATTTGGTCTGTCTTGCCCAAAAGCCGTAATAGCAAGCTCACCAACCTCTTCAGACAATTGAACAGATTTGCGGAAGGAGCAAGACTTTCCACTAAAGACCGCTACTGGAGATGGGCATCATTGGCTACTACAGAACAAGCGTCAAGCCTTTTAAGTAATGAATCGCACAAACATATTGACCTTGGGTTGATAGCGCAAGAACGAGACAGTATACTTGCACAAATAAGTGAAGACGACATCAACGATCTTTTACTTGCCGATATGAACCTTGTGTTGGGCGGAGACATGCTTGTGAAGGTGGACATGATGAGTATGGCTAATAGTCTTGAGGTTCGTAGCCCATTCCTAGATTATAAGTTGGTGGATTTCGCCTTTTCCATTCCACAAGAGTACAAGGTGGATGGAAGCATGAAAAAGCGAATAGTCCAAGACGCATTCAGGCATCTGTTACCCGAAGAAATATACAACCGTCCCAAACACGGCTTTGAGATACCACTACTTGACTGGTTTAAGAATGAACTGTGGGGTTTGATAAATGATGATCTTTTGGAAAAATCATTTGTAGAACAACAAGGCATATTCGATGTAACTGCAATAGAGCAGTTGAAAAAGAAACTACACAGCAATAACCCGGAAGATAGTCATGCAACCATATGGGCATTGATCGTTTTTCAGTATTGGTGGAAAAAATACTTCTCATAAACGTCTTATTCGTTGTATAATTGTAGGAACAGCAATAACAATGCCCAGGGTATTACGAATTCATAACAGGCTTATTATCGGTGGTCCTGCCATCAACGTTACTTACCTGACCAAATACATGGCTCCCGATTTTGAGACCATGTTAGTTATAGGAGATAAAGACAGTCATGAGCAAGATGCCGACCACCTTATTATGAATCTTGGGCTTGAGCCGGTGGTGGTACCTGAAATGAAACGCGATATCAGCCCTCTTAATGATGGCTTTGCCTACCAGAAGATAAAACGTCTGATAGAGAAGTTTCGCCCACACATAGTACATACACATGCGGCAAAGTCAGGAGTGATAGGCCGTTTAGCGGCAGATGCATGTAAAGTACCGGTGATACTGCATACTTTTCATGGACATGTGTTTCATAGCTACTTCAGCAAATTCAAAACGAACACCTTCATTCAGATAGAACGCTATTTGGCCAGACGCTCGACAGGAATAATCGCTATCAGCGACTCTCAAAAACATGAGTTGGCCAATGTCTATAAAATATGCGAAGAAGAAAAGATCCGAAAAATACCACTCGGATTGGATCTTGATAAGTTTCAAGTTCATCAGGACGTAAAACGTGCCGAATTCAGAAGACAGTTCAACCTAAAAGAAGATGATATTGTTGTCGGTATCATTGGCCGTGTTGTTCCTGTAAAAAATCACAGCCTATTTGTTGCCGCAGCAAAACGCGTACTCGAGAAGACTGATAAGCCTGTAAAGTTTGTGGTGGTTGGAGATGGAGATATGCGCCCACAAATGGAACAGGAGTTTGCAGATGCAGGTATAGATTATGCTTACCACCCACGAGACCCACGAGAAGCCACAGCCATCTGTACTTCTTGGCAAACCGATATGGATGTTGTTTTATCAGGTATGGATATTGTGGCCCTAACCTCACACAATGAAGGAACTCCCGTATCACTGATAGAAGCGGAAGCTGCAGGCAAACCTGTTGTATCAACAAACGTAGGGGGAGTGAAAGATGTGGTAACCGACAATCAAACAGGATATATAACCGACCCAGATGACGCCGATGCATTTGCAGAAGCACTTCTTAGATTCATAGAAAAGCCCGAACAACGAGACTATTTCGGAAAGCACGGACGTGAATTCGCGCTATCACACTACTCTTACCAAAGGTTGGTAAAAGACATGTCGGAATACTACTATGAGCTGCTTGACAAAAAAGGTGTCAACTACAAAGACTAACCGTATATCTCTTTAAAGAATTCAACGGTCTGTTGTAAACCTTCCGCAAATTTTTTGGTAGGCTCATACCCCAAATGTTCCTTAGCCAAAGAAATATCCGCCAATGAATTCCTGACATCTCCTGCACGAGGTTCTCTATATGTTGCTTCATGTTCAACACCAAGCATATCTCTTATCTCATTGTATAGATAGTTGACAGAGTAGTTTTCACCTACGGCTACATTATATACTTTATTGAATGCGGACTCGTTTTCTGCAAGCATCCCTCTGACATTGGCTTGTACGGCATTGTCCACAAAAGTGAAGTCGCGTGTTTGTTCACCGTCGCCATTGATAAACACTTCTTTGTTATTCAATATACCGCTAACAAACAAAGGTATTACCGCAGCGTATGGTCCATCGGGGTCTTGTCTTGGGCCAAAGACATTAAAGTATCTGAAACCCATCAACTTTATACTATACAAATCGGCAAAAACTTTTGCATAAAGCTCATTGGTCTTTTTGGTGACCGCATATGGAGATAATGGATTACCTACCCTATCCTCAGTTTTGGGCAAATTCGGTTCATCACCGTATACGGAAGAAGAAGAGGCATAAACAAATGTTTTGACACCTGCATCCTTCGCAGCAGTGAGCATATTTACAAACCCACTTACGTTTACATTGTTGCTCGTAATAGGGTCGTTGATGGAACGAGGCACAGAACCCAATGCCGCTTGATGGCTAACATAATCGATTCCCTCACATGCTTTTTTGCATATTTCTGCATCACGAATATCACCCTCTACAAATTCAAAATTATCATAACCTACAAACAGGTCTATATTCTTTTGGAAACCTGTAGCAAGATTATCGAGTACACGGACCTTACCGGCACCGTTTTTCAACAAGTATTCGGTTATATGCGAGCCAATGAACCCCGCACCACCGGTTACCAAAAAAGAGCTATTACCAATATCTTTTGTATGGAACATATTTTATTTATTGAATTTGACCGAGCAAACATATATCAATCGTCATTAAAAGGCTTTGCTGTTGTTACCCGTTAAGGACTTAATAACAAAACATAAAAAAACCGCTCAAACGAACGGTATTTTTCATGTGCAATTAGCTTGACTTCTTGCCTTCAGCCTTGCCATCTTTCTTTTTAGGACGAGCAGGACGGCTAACGCCATATGTGCCCATTACTATTTTACCTTTCTTGGTACGCTTATCACCTTTTCCCATATTATTTGATTTTGTGGTGCAAAAATAAAAAAAAGCAAGAAACCATGGCTTCTTGCTTTTCAACAAATATCAGATGCAAATTATTTTTTACCGCTGATCTTAGTAGAGAATTCTTTACCTGCCTTAAACTTAGGCACTTTGCGAGCTTTGATCTTGATCACTTCACCTGTTTGTGGGTTACGACCGTTACGAGCAGAACGCTCAGAAACAGAGAATGTACCGAAACCAACAAGAGTTACGCGGTCACCTTTTTTCAGAGACTTAACAACTGTGTTTGTGAATGAATCCAAAGCATCGTTAGCTTGAGTTTTTGTGATGCCTGAGTCCTTTGCAATTTGATCGATTAATTCAGCTTTGTTCATAGACTTAGTGTGTTTGGATGAATAAATAATTGCTTTAAGCGTGAAGACAAATATACTCACCTTTAGGTCAGTTCCAAATATACCGGAACCTTTTTTTATCGGTGGAAACCCTTACCAGTAGCAGCTTTCCACAAATTATCAACAAAATAGACCTTCCGGTGTGTTTACATACCCCTTGTAACCCCCTATATATCAGCACATTCATCATATTGGCAAGAATTTTGCTATGAGGAATTGCCCTATCCACAAGGCTTTCAAGGATTTTTTTATTTGACTTTTTCCATTACGGTTCTGAATGCGACAAATTTATCTTTAAATCGGTTCAGACCTTTCTCTCTCATGGTTGCGGCGTGGTCGGAGATGTATTTATTATACTCATCCATAGTTGCACAATGATATTGTGCGGCATAAGTTATACCGTCGGACTCATCCATATCCAACAGTCTAAACAACTTACTGTCTGTAAACAAGCCTGTTTCCATAAGCTCGGGCATATGTTCGTCGTTCATCCATCTCACCCATTCGTCTGCAGCATCCTTATTTACTTTTATGGTTACGTTGTAGATTATCATATCGATTTTTGTTTACCATTTTGATTCCAATGTTTCCAACATGCTTAAGTAACTCATATACCTGTCTTCTTCAAGGCTACCGTTTACGAACGCTTCTTTGACTGCGCATCCGGGCTCATTTACATGAAGACAGTTATGAAATTTACATTCACTCATCAGCTTTCGCATTTCAGGAAAGTATTGTGCCAGGTCTTCTTTTTCAAAACCTATAAGCCCAAACTCTTTTACACCTGGAGTATCTATTATTCTACCTCCTGCAGGTATATCAAACATTTCGGCAAAAGTTGTGGTGTGCTGGCCTTTGCCGCTCCATTCAGACACTTCGCGAGTCTTCAAATCAGCTTCGGGAAGTATAAGGTTCAACAATGTACTTTTCCCTACTCCCGAATGTCCACTGAATAGTGTCGTGATACCTTTTATCCTATCGACCAACGGAGCCAGCGTTTCTTCATGTACTGCAGACAGGTCGAACACTTCATAACCTGCTGCTTGATACATACGTCGCCAATGTTCCAATTGCTCTAATTGCTTATCAAAAAGCAAGTCGGTTTTATTCACCACCACTATTGCGGGTATATGATATGCTTCGGCTGTTATCAAAAACCTGTCGATAAAACCTGTCGAAGTTCTTGGGTTGGCTATTGTTGCGATTACCACAGCGGCATCTAAATTGGCAGCAACAATGTGCCTCTGATTTCTGTTGCGTGGCGATACTCGAACTATATAATTATGACGTTCGTCGATATTCCTTATGACTGCTGTTTTCTGCGTTTCGTCCTCCACATCGAACAGCACCACATCGCCTACTGCAACTGGGTTGGTTGATGATATGTCTTTGTCGATCTTAAGCTTACCCTTAATACGAGCAGACCAAAACTCACCCTTATCGTCTTTGACGACATACCAGCTGCCGGTGGATTTATATACTTGTCCTTTTAAGTCTGACATGTAACAGCTTTATTCATAACGCAATGCAACAATAGGGTCAAGTCTTGCAGCTTTAAGCGCCGGATATATGCCTGATATGATACCAACTCCCGTACACAATGATAGCCCGACCAATATCCAACCCCACGGGATAACAAATGATGTGTGGAACAAAATACTGAATACGTTACCTACCAGTATACCCAATACAATCCCTGTAACACCACCCACCAAACTGATGAGCACCGATTCTGTCAAGAATTGTTGCCTGATGGCTGTGGCTCTTGCTCCCAATGCTTTGTTTATGCCTATTTCTCTGGTACGTTCGGCAACAGATACCAACATGATATTCATCAGCCCTATCACAGAACCCAACAATGTAATAATACCTATAAACAATGCAGACCAACTAATTGTGCTGATACTGTCCAACAACATGGTTGCCAAGTTATCATTCTGTACAATACTAAAGTTATTCTCACTGCCGACTGGCACCTTCCTAATCACTCTAAACAATCCTTCCGCTTCTTCTTGCGCCATATCTTTTTGAGCGATATCGGTCACCATAACGTTCAACATAAAACGCCTATCCTTCGTACCATATACTTGGCGAGCATTCTCCAGTGGCAGAAAGACTATGTTATCTGCATTCATTATCATACTGCCGCCTTTTGATTCCGCAACACCGACTACCGTATATTTCAAATTGCCGATTGAAATAGACTTACCAACAGCAGATTTATATTTTGTACCGAACAACTTTGTAGCCACACTATTGCCAAGTATACATACAGAACTTCCAAATTGCAGCTCCGGGTTTGAAAACGCTCTCCCTGCTTCGAGCTCTGTATCAGAAATTTTCAAGTAAGATTCGTCGATACCCGTTGTACGGATGTTCGGGTTTGTCTTAATCGAACCATGCACAACAGTGGCAACCGAAGTTCCGTTCATGGACATACTAACATCTGCAGGAAAATCGTAACGATCTTTAAACTCTTTGGCTTGATAGTATGTTATGTTCTCGCCCTGTGATGAGCTTATATGGATACCTCTTGAGCGTCGTTTTTGTTTCAGTATCTCACCTGTAATTTGAAAAGTATTGGAACCCATACGACTGAAGCTCGTATATACCGCTTCTTTCATCACCTCGATAGACGTAAGGATACCTATCAGAGCTGTAATACCAAGTGCTATTATCGCAATGGTTATAGCCGACCTCAACTTATTGCCTTTTACTGATTTGAAGGCGAGGCTAAGATTGAAGAGCAAACGGGTCATCAAATATTATTTATTGCTTGATAAACCTTTCGGTTACTTTAGTAGCTCCAGATTCGCTTTTTCCTGTAAGAACATAATGTCCGACAGGTAGCATAGCGATATTGAACCTTATCAAGTTTTTACCTTCCTTACAATTCTTGCTTAAGATATTATCTATCAACTGTCCGTTTGTGTTGTATATACCGAACTGAACATTTCCTCCTTGCGCCAACTCAAATTCAAACTCCACAAACTCGAATGCAGGGTTAGGGAACACTTTCGTTTCTGATATTTCTTTCTTGGTATCATTTATACCGACAACAGGTGATTGCAGCTTGGCCGTCCACTGGCTGTAGCTATGATCGAACCTACCATACAATCCAACAACCCAAATGGAGCCGGGACTGTTGAAATCAACTTGCGAACCGGTATAGTCACCCCAACGTTGATCTTTGCCTGTTATTCTGCTTATATAGTCATCACCTTCTTTCAACCTTACGATGTTGGAATAATCGGTACCGTCGTACATCATAGCTGCAAGACCCGCATGTGTTGAAGGTCCTGTATATTCAAAGTTGAGGATAGACTGGTTCAACCCCCAATTGTTTCCAACGAAAGAAATGTTCGGGTATCCGAAGTCCAAAGTATCAACGGAAAATATGTTTGCATAAGTAACTGATGGGTTGGTTTTATAGTTGGATATTCTTCCGTGAAATATACCCGCAGAACCGTTTGATGTATCAATGGTAGTGCTGACGAATTGTATTTCATCGTGCATGGCATATGCGCCAAGTATACGGCCATCGTTTGTTGCCAATACAAAGTTAGTATCTGTTTGCCTACCGTTTGGAGGCACACCATAACTGATAGGCGCTTTCATTGCAGTCACACTCACATTACCTCCTGTACCCAACTTACCGGGTACCTTCACCAAGAATATCGTATCATTCTGTACGTCAAAGTTTCGGTTTGACACGAAATACTGTTCGTCACCTTGTGGCAACCATCCAGGCTTCACAGGGAACAGGTTACGTATTGACTTACCGTCGTATTTGATACCATCCCAAATTTTGTAGTTCAGCGTAGTTGCACCGCTATATCCGTCTTGCTTATTGATCTGGTAAACCACGGTTTCTGTAAAACCTGTTTCCCAAGGTGCAGCATATTTTATCTTATTTCCTGTCAAGAAAAACTCATCGTTAGTAATTGCAACACCCGGATAGTCGAACCAAGTACTATCACTTTTGTAATCCCCATAGAACTTATATAAAGCCCATGCTCCGTCAGGATCGTTTGTTTGCGAGAATGCGACAACAATATGATTATACAGGTCTCTACCACTTAACATTACAACTATGTAACGATCAGCCTTCTTGTCATATATCACTTTAGGGTCGTACCTGAAATCTTGAGAACCTTTTAGGTCCACATCATATGAAAAGAACCATAGTGTCTTTTTGGTGGACAATGTTCCTGTTGTACCGTCTGATACAGCAATGCTGCTGTTCATTACAGAAACAACCTTATTATTGGTGGATATGGCCATATCGTTGTCGGGTGGTGTACCTGAAAACGAATCCGGTATATATGCCTTAACCACAACAGGATCTTTAGCTGCAGTTGTTTTACGCACTGCTCTATTCGACGCTTTATGAGGGAACCTTTTTGCAACATCTTGCTTTGCCTCTTTAAGCCTTATTTTATCGTCATTACCATCAGGTGCGGGAGCTTCAAGGCTAAACACTTCGGCATTGTAATCATCTTTTACATCTTTCAACACCACCTTACCGGCCAACTTCGTCTGATATAATGTTCCCTTGGGCTGTGCATTACCTGTAAACACAACCGCCATCGCCAAAAGCGTGAGTAACGTTCTCTGCATCTTGTTCATTTTGCTTAAAAATAAGAAAACCGTTGCACATAGCGTGCAACGGTTTTTCAGACTTTTGTAATGTATTTATTACCCTTGAAGCGCAGCAGCACCACTTACTATCTCTGTAAGCTCTGTTGTAATGGCTGCTTGACGGGCACGGTTGTAAGATATCTTCAGGTCGCGCAACATATCGTTGGCGTTCTCAGTAGCCTTATCCATCGCAGTCATACGTGCACCATGTTCTGAAGCATGTGCATCCAATATCGCCTTAAACACTTGTGTGTTCAATATCTTAGGCATCAACTCTGTTATCAAAGTATCTTTTGATGGCTCAAACAAGAAATCGGACTTGGTATTGCCTTCTGTGGTTTCAACCTTAGGTATCGGTAGATATGGTTCCACTACAAACTCTTGCGTGGCAGCATTTTTAAACTGACTGTATACAACCTCTACTTTGTCAAATTCTTTTCTAAGGAATGCTTCTTGAGCATGTACGGCTATCTTACGCACATTGTCAAAGCTCAAATCGGCGAATGTTTCCCAATATTTGTCAATGATGTTATATCCGTGTCTTTGGAAGTACTCGTAAGCCTTTTTACCTACAGGCAATACAACAACATTGCCTTTGGCATGTTGCTGTGCGTAGTTTTCGTTAATGCTGTTACGAACTGCTTTTATCACGTTTGAGTTGTAAGCACCGCACAAACCACGGTCACTGGTAATGGCAATAAACAAAACACGCTCCACAGGACGCTCTTCGGCAAGAGACATGTCAATATCACCTGAGCTGTTGCTAACGATATTGCTCAACATATCTTGCAGCTTCTCAGCATATGGACGCATTTGGATGATGGCATCCTGAGCACGACGCAATTTGGCCGCACTAACCATTTTCATCGCCTTGGTTATCTGCTGAGTGGAAGTAACTGATTTTATTCTGTTCCTGACTTCTTTAAGTTGTCCTGACATATATTAGTTATATGATATTATTGAAACTGCGCGCAAAAGTACGATAAAAAATGTCATAGACGAAGCCTAATATCCATAAAATATCACTTGCTGTGTATATCTTTCCCGGAGCGACGGGCATTTTATTAACTTGCAAAGCACAACATATGACAGCATATTGTTAACTTGTTCGTAATCATAACTTTATATTAAGATTAGATTTTTGAAGCGTAAACGTACAGGAGGATGTTACATAAGACAAAAGTAATTGCAACAGTAGGCCCTGCATCAAACACATACGAAAAGCTATTGGCTCTGGTGGAGGCCGGTGTCAATGTATTCAGACTCAACTTTTCTCATGGCACACACGAGTCTCATAAAGAGGTGATAGAGTACATAAAACGTATCAACGAAAACTTTCCTTTCAACATAGCCATTCTTGCAGATTTGCAGGGTCCAAAATTGAGGGTAGGTGAAATAAAGGATAATGCTCTTGAGCTGAACGAAGGTGACGAAATATATTTCACCAACGAAAAAGTGATAGGCACGCACGAGAACATCTACATTTCATACCCCAACTTTCATAAAGATGTACGCATAGGCGAGACCATATTGTTGGACGACGGTAAAATAGAAGTGGTGGTAACGGGCATCGGCGAAGACAACAGAGTGAAAGCCAAAGTATCGGTTGCCGGAACACTATCCTCAAAAAAGGGTGTGAATCTGCCTGACACTAACATCTCACTCCCCTCCCTTTCAGAAAAAGACCTCAAGGATATAGAGTTTATTGTCGGTCAATCCATTGGCTGGATAGCGCTTTCTTTCGTCAGAAAGCCAAGTGATATTCATGGTCTCAGAAACATACTTATAGAAAAAGGGAGTCATGCCAAGATAATCGCCAAAATAGAGAAACCCGAAGCACTCAATCACTTAAGAGAAATAATATTGGCCAGTGATGCAGTAATGGTTGCGCGAGGAGACCTTGGAGTGGAACTACCTCTTGAGCAAATACCGATGATACAAAAGAACATCATCAGAAAGTGTATACACAGAGCCAAACCGGTGATTATCGCAACACAGATGATGGAGAGCATGATGGACCGCACACGCCCCAACCGTAGTGAGATAACGGATGTTGCCAATGCTGTGCTCGAAGGTGCCGATGCTGTAATGCTGAGTGGAGAAACCGCAATGGGGCAATACCCCACACAAGTGGTGGAGACCATGGTAAGCATTATAAGAGAAGTGGAGAAAGAAGAGATAGTATATAACCGTAACCTGACACCACAACCTCATTCACCGTCCTTTCTCAGCGATGCCTTGTGTTACAACGCCTGCGAAGTGGCCAAGGATGTTAATGCCAACGCTTTGATAGGTATGACTCAATCAGGATATACTGGCTTTATGCTATCCAGCTTCAGACCGCGTTCACCACTGTATATATTCACAAAAACAGAATCATTGGTAAACCAGTTGAGCCTAAGTTGGGGAGTACAAGCATTCTACCACGTACATTCCGAAGATCTTGACCAAATATTCGACAAACAGTGTGATATGCTGAAAGAAAAAGGGCTGTTGAAGTCGGGTGATATTGTGATACATACAGGCAGTATTCCTGTACGGGAACAACTACCCACGAATATGCTTAAGATATGGCGCGTTTCTTAGTATTGTTTTTACTGCTTTACTCAAACACACAAGCACAATATTATAGGCTATCATATACTCCTGCATCTCTACCCGAGCTGTACAACACAATACATTTACAATTAGAGCACGTTAATGCCGACTCGACCGTCACACCTGTTCGAGGTAACTACCGGTTGATACCTCATCATGGTAATATCAAGAAGAGCGAATACACGTTCAACTATTATGACTTGTATGAAAACGACGGCAAGCTTACGTTTGATGTGATTCATGCAGGCGATACGTCAACTGTGGTTTTGGGACTTCCGATAATGACCGGTTTAAGGTTCAATCTCTATACTGACAGTATAAAACCTGTCATGAATTACTACATAAATGTAGAGGGAACTTTCTCCAACGGAAAAACTTTTCCTGTCGATACGGCATTTCTTCGGTTAAGTTGCAGCAGCGGGAGTATGCAAGGCATGGAGTGGCGAAAACCGGCAAAGATCACGTTCGACAAAGTCACGTTCACAGCCATTTCAAAATACGCCCCTGTGTTGGCTATAGATACTACCCTATATCTTCGGAAAGAGTATGAAGAATAGTCACTAATTGAGCAGCATATTATCTATCAAGCGTATGCTCCCTATCTTGGCGGCTATAAGAGCCACCATTTTTCTATCGGAATCATATTCGTCCAGCAGTTCGAGCGTATTAGCATCGGCTAGTGCCACATAATCCGGAACAAACCCTTTGGCTTCCAGCAGCTCTACGCTCTCCTTATGAACCACTTTGAAGTTACCATCTTCTGCTTTGGACCTTATTGATACCAAACATTGATAAATAGTGCCTGCAACGTTTCGTTGAGGGTCTGTCAATCGCTTGTTTCTAGAACTTAATGCCAAACCATCTGCCGCTCTCTTGGTATCGCATATCACCACTTGCACCTTATCCTGCAATCCTTTCTGCTTTATCAGCGAAGTCAATACCATACATTGTTGGTAATCTTTTTGGCCGATATACATCTTGTCAGGTTGTACGATATCAAGGAAACGACCTACAACCTGCCCTACTCCCTTAAAATGCCCGGGACGGTGTGCGCCTTCCAATATGGTCTCCAAATACCCGAAATCGAATGAAGGTGTTGCATCATCCCCGTCGGGATACATTTCCGTCACAGAAGGCAGAAAAAGCACATCACAACCGTTTTCTTGTAACTCGGTAATATCCTCATCTATTGTTATCGGATACTGTTCGTAATCCGATTTATCATTGAACTGAGTAGGATTTACAAATATGCTAACAACGCTTGTCACACCTTCGCCATTAGCCTCATTTAGCAGAGAAATATGTCCGGTGTGCAATGCACCCATCGTGGGAACAAAACTCACGAAACCTCCTTTCTCTTTGATTTTCAATAGGTAACGAATTAAACCTTCTGCTTTTTTGAATATTACCATATCTCAATGCCTGTCTTTCAAGCGCGTAAATTAATATTTTCGTAATTTTGCAATCAATTTCGTCGAATATATTATTTCTTTTTAATCAATCTAATATCTAAGCATGCCTCAAGACAAAAAACGTGTCTTAATTATTGCCAACGAGCTATCTCCTTATATCGAGTTCACTGATTTTGCGAAAGTACTAAATAGTCTCGCAGTTAAGACCTTCGATAGCGGTATGGAAATAAGAGTGATAATGCCGCGTTTCGGCACTATCAACGAACGTAGACACAGACTGCATGAAGTAGTACGCTTATCAGGTATCAACATCATCATAGATAAAGATGATTACCCACTGATAATCAAAGTTGCGTCTTTGCCTAATGCAAGGTTGCAAGTATACTTCATGGACAATGAGGACTATTTCAAGCGTAAAGCGGTCTTTAATGATGATAAAGGCAACTTCTTTGAAGATAATGCCGAAAGAATGATTTTTTTCTGCAAAAGCGCACTGGAAACCGTTAAGAAATTCGGATGGCCTCCTGACGTGATCCATTGTCACGGATGGATGACATCATTGGTTCCTCTGTATTTGAAGACTGCCTATAAAAAAGAGCCTGTTTTCAATTACTCTAAAGTAATATACACAGCTCAAAGTCCGGAATTCAAGGATAAGCTGAACAGTAGCTTTGTGAAAAAAGCCATTATAAGCAGCGAGATCAAGGAAAAAGACCTTGATATGTTCAAAGCCGGCACCAACAAAGCACTTACATTGGGCGCTAGCAAAAGTGCGGATGTGGTGATACATGGTGATATGAAGGTGCAGAAAGAGCTTGCAGATGAAATAAAAGCCAGCCGTTACAAAAAAGTAGTTAAGTACGATGAAAGCTGGAACGAAGATGCCACTCCACTTCTTGACCTGTACCAAAGCTTAACAGAGTCTTAGAATATCTTTTATCATCTTCGTACAAAATTGCAGCATTGAGACACCGAAACTTCTCGTTTAGAATTGCACTGACAACCCTGATAATATCGGTAATGGCTACCGGGTGTAAAGAAGACACCGTAATAAAGGCCAGCATTGCGCCCGGAAATGATGTTTTCGGTACCGTAACAATTCCCGATACGTTTACCAAGATCACCAAAACCGTGCTCACTGACACCATGAATACCAGTGAGCGTTATTCAGACCTACCGATACTGCATGCATTGGGTAGCATTTACGACCCATACTTCGGTAAAACAAGCGCAGGTATTTACTTACAAGTTCTGCCACCGACACCATATTTCAGGTTCGCAGGAGAAGGTATAGATTATACCATAGACTCAGCAGTTTTGGTGCTACCCTATTTGGGCCAAGCTTGGGGCGATAGTGTAAACCCTGATAACCAAAAGTTTGTGGTACATGAGTTGACCGAGTCTATGGACGTGGCAGCCACATATTACAGTGACCGCAAATTGAATATGAACAGCACTCCAATAGCTTCCGTAACGGTGGATATGAAGAAGATGCTGAACGAAATTCCGGCAGGCATAATCGACACTCCCGGTAATACACATTTGAGACTAAAACTTAATGATGCATTTAAGGATAAGATTAGATCACATGTAGTTACGACTACTTTTGATAACGATGCCAACTTCCTTTCTGTCTTTAAAGGCTTTTTCATTGGTCCCGGGGATACCAACACAAAAACAAACTTGTTGCCTTACTTCTTGCTGAACGGTACCAAAAACTACGATAGAGCTGCAATTGTGTTTTACTATAGAGATAACGGTAGCACAACCACTAAGGTGGCGTATTTCAGCTACGTTTTTGACAAAACCGCCAACTACAACTTGGTTATCAAGAACTACACAGGAACAAGAGCTCAATATTGGATAAACAGATACCAATCTGCACCAAATGTATCGGACGATACCGTTTTGATACAAAACTCACCCGGTGTGGCTATGGATTTACGTATCCCATATGTCAAAAACCTACCTGTAGCCTCCATAGTAAAGGCTGAATTGGTAATCACAAAAGTGCTTTCGGGTAATGCGGATAGTTTGATAGAGCCGAACAGGCTTGTACCGGTGGGTGTAGATGATGATGGTAACCTGTACAATATAAGAGACTACAACCCTCTCACTTCATCAGCAGTTGCCTTTGTAGATGGATATGCCCGTAAGGAAAAAGATGAAAATAATAACGATGTAATAAGATACCGTATCAATATCCCAAGAGAAGTCCAAAAGACTATCACAGATACTATTACAGGTAAACCTAATGAATTACATTTGCGTATAAAGGGTGCCAATGGCCTACCCGGTTTCATAGGTTTACCGGGAGCATACAGATTGGTGGCAGCAGGTAACAGCGGCACTTATAAAGTTCAATTGAACATCGTTTACGCAAAACCAGATTAAAAACACTTTTTCTATGTGCGGTATTGTTGGTTATATCGGTAACAGAGACGCTTTCCCAATATTGATAAAGGGTCTGAAAAGGCTTGAATACCGTGGCTACGACAGTGCCGGTGTTGCATTGCTGAACGGAGACTTGGCCTTATATAAAAAAGCGGGCAAAGTAAGTGAGTTGGAAAAGATCACCAATGGACAAAAATTATCCGCAAACATAGGTATAGGCCATACACGTTGGGCAACACATGGAGAGCCCAATGACAACAACGCTCACCCACATATTTCTCAATCGGGCAACCTTGCCATCATACACAATGGCATCATTGAGAACTATGCTTCCATTAAGGCAGAGCTTGAAAAACGTGGTTACAAATTCAGTTCGGATACCGATACGGAAGTATTGATAAACCTGATCGAAGAAGTAAGGCAAAAAGACACACCTATATTGGAAGATGCAGTGCGAGTTGCATTGAACCAAGTGGTTGGAGCTTATGCAATAGTTGTAATCGACAAAAACAACCCAGACCAGTTGGTTGCCGCAAGAAAAGGCAGCCCATTGGTAATAGGTGTAGGAGACAACGAGTTCTTTATCGCATCCGATGCATCACCTATCATTGAGTATACCAAAAATGTGGTTTACCTAGACGATCAGGAATACGCTGTGGTTAATCGCGATGGCAGTTTTACCGTTAAGACATTAGCAAACATAAAGATGACTCCAGCCATTCAAGAGCTTGAAATGAGCCTTGAAATGATAGAAAAGGGAGGTTTTGAGCACTTCATGCTCAAAGAAATATACGAACAGCCGAAAGTTATTGCAGATTGCCTTCGTGGAAGGATGAATGCACAGCAGGGCTGGATAAAACTGGGTGGACTTTCCGAGTACATCAACCGTATAGACAATGCCAAAAGGTTTTTGATATCCGCATGTGGTACATCATGGCACAGTGGACTCATCGGTGAGTATTTGATAGAGGATCTTGCTCGTGTACCTGTTGAAGTGGAGTATGCATCTGAATTCAGATACAGAAACCCGATAATCAACGAAGATGATGTTGTGATAGCCATATCTCAATCGGGTGAAACGGCTGATACACTTGCAGCAATAGGGTTGGCCAAACAGCATAGAGCGCTTATCTATGGCATATGTAATGTGATAGGCTCCTCAATAGCACGTGCATCTCATGCAGGCTCTTATACACACGCAGGCCCTGAGATAGGCGTAGCTTCCACAAAAGCATTTTCAACACAGATAACCATCTTGACGCTTATTGCACTGCAAATAGCTCAGGAAAAAGGAACAATTTCCACTTCTAAGCTTCGTGAGATACTTTACGAACTGGAAAACATTCCTAAAAAGATAGAAGAAGTACTAAAACTCGATAGCCAAATCAAGGAGCTTGCAGAGATATATAAAGATGCTCACAACTTCCTGTACTTGGGTAGAGGTTATAACTTCCCTGTTGCACTAGAGGGCGCATTGAAACTGAAAGAGATATCTTACATACATGCAGAGGGATACCCTGCAGCCGAAATGAAACATGGTCCCATAGCGCTTATCGACGAAGATATGCCGGTCGTGTTCTTGGCTACGAATCAAAGTGCATACGAGAAAATAGTATCAAACATACAAGAAGTAAAGGCGAGAAAAGGTAAGATAATAGCTGTGGTACATAAGGGAGATACCGAAATCAAGAAGCTTGCAGACCACGTTATTGAAGTTCCCGAGACTGAAGAGGTACTTTCTCCATTGGTAAGTATTGTTCCATTGCAGCTACTTGCCTACCATATCGCAATATTCAGAGGTTGTAATGTTGACCAACCACGAAACTTGGCAAAATCAGTAACAGTAGAATAAACGAAACATAAACAATTTAAATATTTAATAAAGAATGCCATACTTATTTACATCGGAATCTGTTTCTGAAGGGCATCCCGACAAAGTTGCCGATCAGATATCAGATGCATTAGTCGATAATTTCTTAGCATGGGACAGTAACTCAAAGATCGCATGCGAAACTCTTGTCACGACAGGTCAGGTAGTTCTTGCCGGTGAGGTGAAATGTAATACATATATAGATGTACAGAGCATTGCTCGTGATGTTATCACCAAAATAGGCTATACCAAAAGCGAATACATGTTCGAAGCCAACTCTTGTGGAGTACTTTCGGCCATACACGAACAGTCGCCTGACATCAACCAAGGTGTAGACAAGAAAAAGAAAGAAGAGCAAGGTGCAGGTGACCAAGGTATGATGTTCGGTTATGCAACCAACGAAACAGCAAGCTATATGCCGTTGGCATTGGATATGGCTCACGTATTGTTGCGCGAGTTGGCAGCCATCAGAAAAGAAGGCAAGAAAATGAAATACCTTCGCCCTGATGCAAAAAGCCAAGTAACTCTTGAATACAACGATGATAATACACCTGTCCGTATCGATGCAATAGTTATTTCAACTCAACATGATGATTTTGATACTGAGAAAAAGATGCTCGATACCATCAAAAAGGACATCATCAACATACTGATACCTACCGTTAAGAAAAGGTATCCTCAGTACAAACATCTTTTCAACGATAAGATCAAATACCACATCAACCCAACAGGTAAGTTTGTTATAGGTGGTCCTCACGGGGATACAGGTCTTACAGGCCGTAAGATAATCGTAGATACTTACGGTGGTAAAGGTGCTCACGGTGGTGGTGCATTTTCAGGTAAAGACCCAAGTAAAGTTGACCGTTCAGCGGCATATGCAACAAGGCACATAGCCAAAAACTTGGTTGCTGCAGGTGTTTGTAACGAAGTTCTTGTTCAAGTATCATACGCCATCGGCGTTGCAAAGCCAATGGGTGTATACGTTAACACTTACGGAACAGCCAATGTTAATATGACAGACGGTGAGATTTCCAAAATTGTTGAGAAGGTATTTGACATGAGACCTTACTTCATCGAGAAGCGATTGAAGCTACGTCAACCAATGTATAGTGAATCAGCTGCTTACGGGCACATGGGACGCCAACCGGAGACAGTTACCAAGTCTTTCACCAATGGTGAAGGCAAAAGCAAGAAAGTACAAGTGGAATTATTTACTTGGGAGAAGTTGGACTATGTAGATAAAGTGAAGAAGGCGTTCAAGATCAAATAAGAATAAAATATCCCAATAAAATAAAGCCCCTGCAATTGCAGGGGCTTTATTTTTACCAGTGACTTTTCAGTTAAACATCTTATTATTCATACTAATAAAAACGGCTCGCAATTGCGAGCCGTTTTTGTATAGAAAGATTATTGTATTACTGTTTGGTAACCTTCATTACTTCATTGTGAGTATCGTCAGTATACTTCACTACATATACTCCATTAGCGAAATTGCTAACATCAACAGATACTTTCTCAGATGATACAGGTGCTGTATAAACAACCTTCCCTGTCAAGTCCATAACTGTAAGCATTGCATTCTCGTCGATGCTACCATTGAGCTGAACTGTAAGAACATCTTGTATTGGGTTAGGATATACATCCATTGTAAATGGATCTTCTTGACTAACCGCATTCACAGACAATGGTCCCAGTGTTTTGAAAGATATTTTACTCCAACCTGACAAAGGCGTTGGAGAACAACGGCTTCTTACATGTACAAAGAATGTAGTTCTGCTTGGAAGCCCTTGTAAGAATATCGTTGTATTGGTTGTATACGTACCTTGTTGTGGTGGATCAGGCAATGTACTTACAGCATACTCATAACCATATGCCGTTTGTATCGGAGTCCATTTCACTTTACATGTCGTACTGGTCAACTCAGAGTATGTCAACTGAGGATCGTAGCAGCATGGTTGAGTTGTAAATGAATCTTTTATCCAAGCTGATTTATCCCAGTATTTGGAAATACCTGCAGAGTCGCAAATAACGCGAACAAATACGTAGTATTTCATATCACAAGCCAATGTGTCAATGTCAACACCAGGAGTTGTAGTGTATGAAAATCCATTCAATGTATCGGCAGGAGTTGTGCTGTCTCTTTTCACCAAGTATTCATACAACTTGGCATTAAGCTTTGGTGTCCATGCTATATCAACAGACTTAAAGTCAATATTTGACGTTGAAACAACATTCGGGGGAACACAAGGGTTAATTACTTCAAAGTTGTAATCTTCTGCTTCTCCATAGTTGGAAGTACCACCACAAGGGTTTACGTTAGGGTCATATATGGAACCCAAAGAACCTAATATGACACGCATTCTTGTAACACCTTGTTTTGCCTGGCCCGGTATTGTTATTTTTACAGTAATGGAAGTACCCGGAGCTGTGTGCACATGCTGAGAAGTAACCGACGGAGCCGCATACTCTGAAGGAGATGCATTTGGCTCAAACACACCATTTTGGTTCCAGTCAATATACACCCTAGTCAAGGCTGAAGAAGCAGCAGGCGCACTACTGGAATATGTTACTTTAAGATCTACTGTTTTAAGCGCATCTTGAAGGATTTTCTCACTTGTTCCTGTATAATCAGAATAAGATGTTGTTGAGTTACCACACCCTGTATTGTTATTGGTAATGTTACTGATGCCTCCTGTGGATGAGACACTTTGTATTGAACCGCCTGTACCACATCCCGTAGCAAATGTGGGAGTGCAATATTGGGCGGACGCAGAAAATCCTGCAAAGATTGTCAACACACTTAGTACTAAGGTGTTCTTAAAGTTTATGTATTTGTTTAATTTCATAACAATCAGTCGTTTATGCGTTGTTACACACGGAACTATCCTACAATTTACGTTTAAAAATAGAAAGTCTCACTAAATTTAAGAAAACTTGTTAAATTTTCAGAAACACGCTGCAGTTTTTCAATATACAAGACGTGTTTTTTTGATAAAATGTTAGAAACTTCAACTATTGATTAATAACAATAAAGCCGGTGGTCTCCCACCGGCTTTATGCGAATATTATATTATTTATTTCTTATTGAACTTGATTTGTGCACTATTCTCATCATCTGAGAATTGCAACATATAGATACCGCTTGGCAGTTCTGAAACGTTCAATTTTACAGTGGTATTATTTACAGTTTGAGATTGCAATACCTTTCCTGTCATATCTACTACCTGTATTAGTCCCCTACCGTTCAAATCTGTAATACTAATGTTTACGTCGTCTACTACAGGGTTAGGATAGATACTTATACCTCCTTGTTGACCGTTAACATTGGTAACACCGGTCGCCCAAGTTTTAAATGCAACCGATTTCCAGTTTGAATTCGGATAAATACTGCTACAATGTGACCTCACATGCATATAGTATTGGGTATTGTGATCCAAATAAGGAACCAATTGGCTTGTCTTGTATATATCTGTACCAAAACCTGTCATTGTAGGAGAAGTGTTCACAGCATACTCATACTTGAATGCAGTTTTCACATCACCCCAATACCCTATCACACGGTCTTCGTTAAGTTCTGTAAGTTTCACATCAGGCTCATGACAAGTGATGAGCGTAATGAACGAATCAATTGTACGACCCGAAGTATCATTCGGTCCACAAATGCTCCTGATGTGAACAAAATACTTGGTATCTTCTTTCAAACCTATGGCAGCATGACTGTTGGATAATGCCAAAGCCGAATTAGCCCAATCCGCATTGCTTGGCATGTCGATACTTTCATTAATAACTATTTGATATCCTATCGGATTGAATACCGGTTGCCAATCAAGATCTGCAGTTGTTGCAGTAACATTTGTAATGGTCAAACCTTTCGGATTTTCAACACAACGAATACCGATACGGCCTTCTTCAACACCTGTGTATGCTCCAACACTATCAAAGCTCGCAGAAGGTGCCAATATATTCAGCTTAGTATCTGTTGCAGCATTGGTATAGTTGTAACCTTCCCATGTACCACCGTTGCTTGAACGAGCAATTACCAAATTGTTTTCAGAAGAAACATCACCTATCCAAGGATCTTTGTAACGAACATTTGGAGTGTGGTTGATATCCCAATCTGAAGTGGTGGCTGTTGTATAGAAGAATGTACGACCCACACCAATCGGCATTGGGGACGCTTGAATACCAGTATACTGACGCACTTTATAGCTACTTGGTACAGTTGCACCCCAATCTATGGTCGCAACAGTATCCTCACCGAATGTAAACACCTGAGTTTTATTAGCAACGGGATTGGCAGGTACCGCAGTTGCATATGGAGGTGTGCTTGTCGGAGTCACTTCATATGCACCTAAATCAGGTACACCTGCAGTTACTACACCAGGACGAGCGTTAGCAGCCTTATCCAATGTTGCACTGGTATCGTGAATACCACGGCCATTTACTGCCCATGCAGCAGGACTGCTCGCATCAATAGTAAAATCACCTGAAGCTGCATTATTGAACGGCACACTGTATATCAGTGAATTTATGTCATCTTTTGTTTTGTCTCTCCAAGATTGAAGGTTGCTCGATGCCGATGCACCTGAAGCATAAAAATAACTACCACTAGGCTTGTAATAGATATTGTAATCGCTTTCGAAATAGTTGGCACTGTATTGACTGTATAGGCAATAGCTGTTTCCACTCGTCTTGTAAATAATGTTATTATTTAGCTGTATACCATAAGATGATGAAGAGTGATAAACATTGATACCGTAGCTGGAGCTGCTTGTACCTTCATTATAAATAGTGTTGTTAAAGAATCTGGTCGGCTTGTAGCAGCGATAGCTGTACACACCATAACAGGAACCGGAAGATTTCACACGTACTGTATTGTTGAATATCTTACTTCCTTGTTGGTAGTACAAGTACATACCGTATATGGTACCGTAGTTGCTCTTCAGGTCTATTTCATTGTCTCTATATATACCTTTGTAATAGTATACATAATTGTATATGCCTCCACTGCTTGACAGATTACCTTTTATGGTATTGTTGGAAAAGTAGTAGTTCGAACAATAATATGGGGTGTAGAAATAGTAGTAAGGATACGTACCATTCATATTAACTGTATTGTTTCGGAATGTATCGTTGGACCCATAGTACATCAACCTGGCATAAATAGTACCACCGGACTTGTTATAGTTCCATGTATTACCTTCCACTACTGACTTCTGTCCATAGTACATGAAATAGTCGTAGATATATCCCGAAGTATACGAGTGAGTATAGTTGAATGTATTGTTCTTATATACTCCATAATAACCATAATAGTTGTACCAAGGGTAATTGTAGTATGTAGATGATGTGGTACTCATGTTAACCACATTGTCTTCGAACATCGGATATTGAGCCGAGTTTTGAGTATAGTAGTTGCTGCGATAAAAGTATGCGCAATAGTTGCGATATGCTTTACAAGTATTGTTGAAAGTATTGGCTTTAAGTGTAAAGCCATTACCAGTATAATACATATACAGTCCGTAGAAATAGCTGGAAGCAGAACCGCTACGGTTGAAGGTGTTATCTTCAAAAGTGATATTACCTAAGTAATAGCCATATCCCCAATAGTAATAGTTTTCATTGAACTCGTTGCCTTTGAACATATAGCCTTGAGCCAACGATGTAGTACCGTTACCGAATAGATAAAATGCCATTGAACCTCTATCAATCAGGTTGTCTATGAAGTTGATATTTGAAGTACCTGCAAGGCTTGTACCATATATACGCGCTTTGTTTGTACTTGTAGAACTTCCGGTATGGCCGCCAATTACACAGTTTTGAATTGTATTGTTAGCTGCTGAGCCAGCTATTCTTATATCACAACCATATGATGAACTCGTATTATTCAGAGTCAAATCTTTAATGGTCACCCATTTGGCACTGTTCAAGTAGAAAACATAGTTTGTAGACGATGAGCCTGAAGGACTCAATATACAATCTCCTCTGTTCCCACTTTGAGACTTAAAAGTAATGGTATTGGATGCACTCGCGCCTGTGATATTACCAATAGTACCTCTCCAGCTACTACCTACGTAATTACCATCACGAATGTTGAAAATCACAGCTCCGTTTACGCCCTGACTGTTCAGATCGCTTATGGCTGCGCTTAATGTCGAATAATCGGGGCTGGTACCTCCGATTGTGTAAGTACCACTCAACTGAGCTTCCGCCGTAGTGCATAATAGCAACAACAGTATCAGACTGGCACTATACTTTTTCAGAATGTTGATTTGCTTCATAATATCAGTTTAAATTACCTGTTTACAAATGACTAATAATCAATTCAATATGACAAAACGCCGGTATCTGGGGGATATATTTGTCGCAATTGAATTTGTATAGAAAAATCTCTTATAAAATTATTTTATCGGGAGTGGAGCTTCAATTAAAAGACAACAGAACTCCATTAAAATAACGTTTATTGGCTCTTAAAGAATTTTCATTGAGTTGATATTGCTCTGTAATAAGCTCCTGTGGCTAATTTGGCGGGATATTGAATATTATTTGATAATGGACCAAAAGAGTAATCCATAAAAAAAGCCGCCTCAATAGAGGCGGCTTTAAATACTTTTTAATTCGTTAGAGATTAAAAATCTACTCTTTATTGAATTTCAATTGAGCATTGTGCTCATCATCTGAGTATTGTACCATGTACATACCGGCAGGTAGTTCAGATGTGTTTACACGCAACTTGGAATCGGTTACAGTTTGAGACTGAAGCACTCTACCGGTCATGTCAAGTATCTGCAATACTGCATTACCACTAACAGTACCCAATTCAACAACCATCACATCACGAACAGGATTAGGATAGATACTTATTCCAATCTCTGAGTTTGCAACGTTGCCTACACCAACACCCCATGTCTTGAATGCTACCGTCGCCCACTGAGAGGTAGGATAAATGCTTCCACAATGAGCTCTTACATGCATATAATATTGAGTGCTTGCATCCAAATATGGAACCAATTGGCTTGTCTTGTATATATCTGTACCAAAACCAGACATTGTTGGAGAAGTGTTCACTGCATATTCATACTTGTATGCAGTTTTGATGTCTCCCCAATATCCGATAACACGCTGCTCGTTCAATTCTGTAAGTTTCACATCAGGCTCGTGACAAGTGATTAGTGTGATAAAAGAATCTATTGTACGGCCCGAAGTATCGTTCGGTCCGCAAATGCTTCTGATATGAACATAATACTTGGTATCCTCTTTCAAGCCTATGGCTGCATGACTGTTTGATAATGCCAAAGCTGAATTCGCCCAGTCCCCATTACTTGGCATTGCAGGGCTTTCATTAATCACAATTTGATATCCTATTGGGTTGAATACCGCTTGCCAATCAAGGTCTGCTGTTGTTGCAGTAACATTTGTAATGGCCAAGCCTTTCGGATTTTCAACACAACGAATACCGATGCGGCCTTCTTCAACACCTGTATATGCACCCAAGCTATCAAAGCTTGCAGCAGGCGCCAATACATTCAGTTTAGTATCAGTGGCAGCATTGGAGTAATTGTAACCTTCCCACGTACCACCGTTGCTCGAACGCGCTATCACCAAGTTGTTTTCAGAAGAAACATCGCCTATCCAAGGATCTTTATAACGAACCTTTGGCATGTGTGGAACCTTCCAATCAGATGTGGTAGCTGTAGTATAGAAGAATGTACGGCCTACACCTATAGGCATAGGTGATGCTTGAATACCAGTATACTGGCGAACTTGATAACTACTTGGCACAGACGCACCCCAATCAACAGTCGCAACAGTATCCTGACCGAATGTGAATACCTGTGTACTGTTGGCAACAGGATTTGTAGGAACTGCTGTCGCATACGGAGGAGTACTTGTCGGCGTTACTTCATATGCACCCAAATCAGGTACACCTGCAGTTACCAGACCTGGACGAGGGTTCCCAGCCATATCCAATACTGCAGTGGTATCATGAATACCACGACCATTCACAGCCCAAGCTGCAGGACTACTTGCATCTATGGTAAAGTCACCTGATGATGCATTATTGAACGGTACACTGTATATCAATGAATTTATGTCATCTCCTGTCTTATCTCTCCATGCAGGCAGATCCGTAGATGCACCTGATTGATAGAAATAGCTACCACTTGGCTTGTAATAGATATTGTAATCGGTATTGAAATAATTGGTACTGTAACCGCTATACAAAGCGTAACCATTTCCGCTTGTCTTATAAACGATGTTGTTGTTGAAGTCCACTCCATAAGAAGATGAACTTAAGTACATATAGACACCATGTGCAGAGCTACCCGTACCCTCGTTATAAATGGTATTGTTGAATATCTTTGTTGGCTTATAGTTATAATAGATACTCATACCATAACAGGTTCCCGAAGACTTAACACGAATGGTATTGTTGAATATCTTACTACCCTGCTGGTAATAAGAGTACAAACCATAAAGCGTACCTGAACTACTCTTCAGATCGATCTTGTTGTCCCTATAAATACCACTGTAATAATATACGTAGTTATAAACACCACCACTGCTTGTCAGGTTACTGTTTATATTATTATTGGCGAAGTAGTAATTGGTGCTGTAGTATGGAGTATAGAAATAATAATACGGTGAAGTACCCGTCATGTTAACAGTGTTATTGACAAAGGTATCGTTAGTACCATAGTACAAATTTCTCGCATATACATAACCGCCCGCTTTATAATAGTTCCAAGTATTACCTTCTGCACGAGAGTAATAACCATAGTACATGAAGTAATCATAGATATAGCCTGAAGTATATGAGCTGCTTAAATTGAATGTATTACCCTCATACACTCCATAATAACCATACAAACAATACCATGGATATTGATAGTATGTAGATGACGTGGTACTCATATTGATAACGTTATCCGTAAACTTAGGGAAGCTGTTTGAGTTCTTTGTATAATAGTTGGTGTACGGGAAATATCCTACATAGTTGTAGTAAGCACTACAAGTATTGTTGAATGTATTTGCATTCAGGATAAAACCATTACCTGTATAGTACATATACAGACCATAGAAATAACTTGACGCCGAACCTGAACGCTTAAAGGTATTGTTCTCAAACTTGATATCACCTAAGTAATAACCAAGACCCCAATAGTAATAGTTCTCGTTGAACTCACAACCTTCAAAAACATATCCACTGGCCAAAGAGGTTGTACCATTACCGTATAGATAAAAACCATAAGCACCTCTGTCTATCAAACAGTTGGTAAAAGTGTTGTTTGATGCACTCGCAAGGCTGGTACCGTAAATACGAGATTTATTATTACTCGTTGAGCTACCGGTATTACCACCCAACACACAGTTTTCTATTGTGTTGTTGGATGCTGTACCATTCAGCCTGATATCACAACCGTAAGTTGAGTTGGTATTATTCAACGTCAACCCCTTAATGGTTACCCACTTGGCACTGTTCAAATAGAAAACATAGTTGGTAGACGATGAGCCTGACGGGCTCAAAGTACAGTTTGCCCTGTTTCCACTTTGAGATTGGAAAGTGATGGTGTTTGACGCACTGGCACCGGTTATGTTTCCGATAGCTCCTTGCGCGGTACTGCCCGTATAATTACCATCTCTGATGTTGAATATCACAGCGCCGTTAACGCCCTGACTATTCAGATCACTGATGGCAGCGCTTAATGTGGCGTAATCAGGGCTTGTACCCCCTATCGTATACGAACCGCTCAACTGAGCTTGTGAAGGTATACAAACACTCAACATTAAAACCATCAATAAAACTACTTGCTTAAGTGTATTGATTTGTTTCATTTACCCGTCATTTAAATTGTTTAAAAAATAACTTAAAAGCTCAAATCGTCTGTTAGGCTTAGTTTAACATAAAAATTAAATTACCTGGAAAGACGAATTAATATTTTAACTACTGCTTATAAAGTTATACGATGGGGTGTACGACTTCTATTAAAAAACAATTAGTGATTTATTAAAATAGAATTAACATGCATGCTCTTATGAATATGTAAGGCTGCTGAAATTTGCTACAAAAGAATGATATTCAATTTGTTAAAAAAAACAAACATTAAAGGCGACCATTATGGTCGCCTTTAATGTTTGTTTAATATTATGTATTAATACCTACTGTTTCTCAAACTTCAGCTGAGCATTATGCTCATCATCCGAATACTGCACCATATACATACCGACAGGCAGTTCAGATGTGTTCACTCGCAACTTGGCATCAGTTACAGTTTGCGATTGAAGCACCCTACCTGTCATGTCAAGTATCTGCAATACTGCGTTACCACTCACAGAACCCAATTCAACAACCATCACATCACGAACAGGATTCGGATAGATGCTGATACCAATCTCTGAATTAGCAACATTACCTACACCAACACCCCATGTCTTGAACGCAACTGTTGACCATTGAGAGGTAGGATAGATGCTACCACAATGAGCTCTAACATGGAAGTAATATTGAGTACTTGCATCCAAATAAGGAACAAGGACGCTCTTCTTATACAACTCAGTTCCAAAACCTGTCATTGCCGGAGAAGTGTTCACCGCATATTCATATTTGTATGCAGTTTTTATATCTCCCCAGTATGCTATAACACGCTCTTCATTCAATTCTGTCAACTTCACATCAGGAGTATGACAAGTGATAAGCGTGATAAATGAATCTATTGTACGGCCTGACGTATCGTTTGGTCCGCAAATACTTCTAACGTGAACAAAATACTTAGAGTCCTCAGTCAAACCAATGGCTGCGTGGCTATTTGTTGTTGCCAAGGCTGAATTAGCCCAATCCGCTTCACTTGGAGACGAAGAACTCTTGTTTACAATCACTTGATAACCGATCGGGTTGAACACAGGAGACCAATTAACATCAGCTGTAGTTGCAGTTACATTTGTCACACTCAAACCTTTCGGATTTTCAACACAACGAATACCGATGCGGCCTTCTTCAACACCGGTATACGCACCCAAGCTGTCGAAATTTGCAGAAGGCACCAATATATTCAGTTTTGTATCTGTGGCCGCATTGGAATAGTTGTAGCCTTCCCATGTACCACCGTTGCTCGAACGAGCTATCACCAAATTATTTTCAGAAGACACATCGCCTATCCATGGATCCTTATAACGAACCTTTGGCATATGTGAAACTTTCCAGTCAGAAGTAGTCGCTGTAATATAGAAGAATGTACGGCCTACACCTATAGGCATAGGTGATGCTTGAGTACCGGTATACTGGCGTACTTGATAACTGCTTGGTACAGTAGCGCCCCAATCAACTGTTGCAACTGTATCTTCACCAAAGGTAAACACCTGAGTACTGTTTATAACAGGATTTGCAGGTACTGCAGTGGCATATGGAGGTGTACTTGTCGGAGTCACTTCAAATGCACCCAAATCAGGCACGCCTACAGTTACCACAACAGGACGTGGAGCACCTGCCATATCAAACTTCGCACTGGTATCGTGAATACCGCGACCATTGACAGCCCATGCTGCAGGACTACTGGCATCTATGGTATAGTCACCTGCAGCACCATTATTGAATGGAACCGCATAAATTAATGAGTTAATATCATTACCCGACTTGTCTCTCAACGCGTGAAGAGTATTGTAAGCACCACTTTGATAGAAATAATCACCACTTGGCTTATAATACAAATTGTAATCAGTGCTGAAGTTCCCACTTCCATATCCATCGTACAGGCAATAACTGTTACCGCTGGTCTTGTATATAATATTGTTATTGATATTTATACCGTATGACGTAGACGAATGGTATATATACATACCATACGCTGCAGTACTTGTCCCCTCGTTATAGATGGTATTGTTAAAGAATTTGGAACCTGTGTAATTATAATAAGCATTTACGCCATAACAGGTACTCGTAGACTTAACGCGTATTGTATTGTTAAATATTTTACTTCCTTGCTGATAGTACAAATACATGCCATACATAGCACCTGAAGAACTCTCACAATTTATCTTATTGTTGGCAAACGTACCATTGTAATAATACACATATGCACCATAAGCTGTTGCGCTGGTAGTCTTTACATTAATGTCATTATTTACTACCGCATAGTTGGTAGAATAGTACGGGAAGTAGTTGTAGGTATTCGCGTTACCATCTGTGGTAATGGTATTGTTGGCAAATGAGTCATCTGAACCGTAATAAAAGAGATAATTGTAAATATAACCTCCTGCCTTGGTTGTATTGAAAGCATTGTTTTTTGCTTTACTGTAATAACCATAATACATGAAGTAGTTGTAAACATAACCGGAAGTATACGTACTGTTTACATTGAAAGTGTTATTCTCGTAAACACCATAATAACCATACAGGCAATACCAAACATAGTTATAGTAAGTTGCCGTTCCCGTGTTCATATTGATTACGTTATCCGTAAACTCAGGATGCTGAGCAGAGTTTTGCGTATAGTAGTTGGTATATGGGAAATAACCTACATAGTTATAGTAGGCATTACAAGTATTATTAAATGTATTAGACTTCAATATAAATCCATTACCGGTATAATACATATACAATCCATAGAAGTAGCTTGATGCAGAACCGCTACGATTGAAAGTGTTGTTTTCAAACGTAATATCTCCCATATAATACCCAAGCATCCAATAGTAGTAGTTCTCTCTGAACTCGTTACCTTCAAACACATAGCCACCGGCCAATGTCGTAGTACCATCTCCATACAAGTACGCACCATAAGAACCACGGTCGATAATGTTATCCAAAAACTTGTTGTTAGGCGCACCTGCCAATGCCGTACCATATATACGAGCCATTGTGGTACTTGTTGATGCACTTGCACTACCTGTCAACACGCAACCCTCTACAGAGTTGTTTGACGCCGCTCCTCCCAAATAAATATCAGTACCGTAACTGGAGTTGCTGTTATTCAGAGTAAGATTTTTGATCGTTACCCACTTGGCTCCATTTAGGTAGAATACATAGTTTGTTGAAGAGGTACCCGATGGACTCAACGTACAGTTGGCCGGATTACCATTCTGAGATTGAAAAGTGATTGTATTGGTAGCGCTTGCACCTGTCACGTTTCCGATAACCCCTTGTGCCGTAGTACCGGTATAGTTACCATCTCTGATGTTGAAAACAACCGGACCATTCACACCTTGACTGTTCAAGTCGCTGATGGCAGCACTCAAAGTTGTATAGTTCGGACTGGTACCACCGATGGTATACGTACCGCTTAATTGCGCATGCACGGCAGGCACACCCACCAAGCACATAAACGCAAAAAGTAATAATGATTTTAAAGTGTAATAATTTCTCATACTAATATAAGTTGCCTGTTACGAATTATGTTAAAATAAAATTAAACAAGCTGCCTATATTAATACTTAATTACACTTATTTTAATTCAATTTTAATGCTATTAAATTGACTATTTGCAATTATATCGCATATTAAACTGATTACCAGATATTTACTACTTGTAAACACGTGTTATTCTTATCAGCTCATCATATACGCATTTTAATGCATACAAATCTGAGTTTGAATCTTTTACGGATATGATAGGCATGCAAGACATTATCATGTATTGCATTAACCATGCAGACTACTTAAAAAATCAGGCTGCCTTTCGACAGCCTGACAAACACAGTTTATGAAATGATTATCCTTAAATATAATATTGAAGGCTACTGTTTTAATATCCTATAAGTACCTGTTCCCAAAGCAGTGGTATATTTAAGCAGATAAATACCGGTCTGCTGTCCTTTCAATGAAACGCTTGTCTGTTTTTTATCAATTGGAGTTTTCACTACTTCCCTGCCGCTTATATCTGTAACGGTCAGCACTCCATTCTCTTCCACTTTACTTACGGTAAATGTGAAGTTATCATTTGCGGGGTTGGGATATATCATCACCATATTATCCTCGTCAAGCTCCCCGACCGAAACAGCATGTGTACTGAACTCATAAGACACCCATTGGGAACTGGCAAGTATACCCCTATCCGAACAATGAGAGCGTACATGGAAATAATATTTCTGATTTGCATCAAGATATGGTATTTGCACACTCGTTTGAATTGTCTTGGTTCCTACAACAGGAGGTGCAGATTCTGTGTTAACCAAATACTCATACTCTATTGCACTCAACCTAGGCGACCAATAAACAATGGCCCGGTTGGAATTGATATCGGTAAATGAAACCAACGGAGCCCTACATACTACAGGAGTATAGAACGAATCCAACGACCAACCCGAACTGTCATTCGCAACACAATACGCCTTGATATGAATGTAATACTTTGTCCCTTCAAGCAAGTTTACAACACTACCCGCCGCCACATTAGTAGGTGTACCTGCATTGTAGGCAGGGTCGCTTCTGTTCGTATCAATCACATACCTATAGATGAGTCCTGTAACAAGCGAGTTCCAGGTGAAGCTTGCACTGTTGCTATCAACATTTGTAATGGTAACCCCCGTAGCTTCACTACATGGAGGTAATGTCTCGAATGAAACAGTATCCCAAGAAGATTTATCGGTACTGCTACAATAGTTACGTACATGCAAATAATAAGTGGTAGCCGGTGTCAACCCTGATATATTGCCATTTGTAGTGTTGGTATTCACAACCGTACCCGTTGGGGCGGCAGCTGCTGTCTGATCAACAGCATAATCATAGCCACCTGAACCGGTAACCCCTGTCCAGCTGAAATCAGCAGCCATTGAAGAAATATTGTTCACCGCCATGTTGGTCACTCCCGCGCATGGTTGCCCATAATACAGCTCAACCCTGCTTATACTTCCGCCGGCCCCCTGAGCTACACCCCACACTTGCGAAGTGGCACCACCGGTAATATGACCTTGATAACCGAAGCGCTGTATAGTAAAATTATTACCGTAAACATTTGTGGTATATGCCCCTGTAGCATAAGAGTTACTTGTACCCGCGGTTCCTAATATCCCTATGATGTCACCTGCAGATATCGGGATGTTCACAGATTGTATAACACCGTTTGTAGCACCGTTGATATATACCAACGTGGTAAAATTGGAGGTTTGTGATCCTGCAGATATCGGAGGCATAACACCAAGCTTAACCACTTGAATATACTGCAAACCCGTACCTGCTTGGCTCGGTACTCGAAGCCCAGTTATTGTAAAGTTTGTTGGAGCTACAAACCAATACCCCCTTGCCGAACCACTGTATACAGAATTGTGATTGGGAAGAGGCATCAGTGTTTGCCCATAAGAAGTATTTGAGAAACCGACGATCAGCGCAAACATTGCCAATATTGTCAGTAGATTTTGCTTGATAATTTTTAGGGAGTGGACCATTTTTGGGGCTTTATAATTTGATAAATGACTACACAAGTAGTTTAACCTTATAAAGTTACCCCCGCATTCCTTTCAAACCATTTACACAGCTATTAATATTACATTAATTAATATTGTATTAAATATTGATTAGCAAGTAATATTAACCAAAAATTATCCTAAAAGAGTAGTTGTTTAACTGATAATTACTGCGTTCTGTTTTCTTGCAATAAAGAGGGAGATTGACATTAAAATTAATCTCTCAAAAAAAGCCCATAAATAACAAAAGCCATCCTGTAAGGATGGCTTTTGTTGAAATAATATTACTATATATTATGCGATAGTGATGCTATCGTCCAGATATACATCTTGAATGTTGTTCAACAAGTCGATACCCTCGTTCATTGGCTTTTGGAATGCCTTACGACCACTGATAAGTCCCATACCACCTGCACGCTTGTTTACAACAGCAGTCATAACAGCTTCTTGCATGTCGGAAGAAACAGAACCTTTGGAAGCTCCACCTGAGTTGATAAGACCCGCGCGTCCCATGTAGCAGTTAGCCACTTGATAACGGCAAAGGTCTATCGGGTGATCCGTTGTCAGATCTTCATATACCTTCTTATGTGTCTTGCTGTAATTCAATGCATTGAAACCACCATTCACTTCAGGAAGTTTTTGTTTGATGATATCTGCCTGTATGGTAACACCCAAGTGGTTGGCCTGGCCTGTCATATCAGCAGAAGTGTGATAATCCACTCCATCTTTCTTAAAGCCGCTGTTTCTCAGGTAGCACCATAGTACAGTAGCCATACCTAACTCATGCGCATATTCAAAAGCTTCTGCAACCTCTACTATCTGTCTGCCGCTCTCCTCACTACCGAAATAGATTGTGGCACCAACAGCTTTAGCACCCATGTTCCACGCATCTTTGATATTACCGAACATGATCTGGTCGAACTTGTTCGGGTATGTCATCAACTCATTGTGGTTGATCTTTACAATGAATGGTATTTTATGTGCGTACTTACGAGCTACAGAACCCAAAACACCATATGTGGAAGCAACAGCGTTACAACCGCCTTCGATAGCCAATTTTACGATGTTCTCAGAATCGAAATATATCGGGTTTGGAGCGAAAGATGCACCACCACTGTGCTCTATACCTTGGTCTACAGGAAGTATGGATACATACCCTGTATTGGCCAAACGGCCGTTACCCAATATCGACTGTATACTGTTCAACGTTTGGATGTTCCTGTTCGAATCAATCCATATCTTATCTACCGTATTTGGAGCCGGAGTATGAAGTAATGATTTATCGATTGTTTTACACTCGTGGTTCAGGAGGTATTCCGCCTGATCGCCCAATAATTCCTGAATCTTTTGCGAAGCCATATGAATATTGATTTTTTAAGACGTGCAAATGTAAAGACAAAAAAATAAAATGCTGAATATGTCTGTAAAAAAGCCCCATAAATTACACTGTTAACTTCTCGCTCACATAATGCAATAAATCTAATACCATTGGCAATGTACCGCCAAGCGTATAATTATTATATTGCACCCATCATTAAAAACAACAGCAAAATGCCACTTGTAGCACCTTCTATATTGTCAGCCAATTTCTTATGTCTCAAAGATGACATTGAGATGATCAACAACAGCGAGGCTGACTGGTTTCATATAGACGTTATGGATGGCCGATTTGTCCCGAACATCAGCTTCGGCATGCCTATTATCAAGGCGATGAAGAAACTCGGCAAAAAGACCTTCGACGTACATCTCATGATAGTTGAGCCGGAGAAGTACTTTGAAGATTTCAAAAATGCAGGTGCCGACATACTTACTGTACATTATGAAGCAAGCACACACCTTCACAGAAGCCTCCAGGCGATAAAAGCCTTGGGTATGCAAGCAGGTGTTTCCCTGAATCCTCATACACCTGTTTCAGTATTGGAAGATGTGATAAAAGACATAGACCTTGTTTTGATAATGAGTGTCAATCCCGGGTTCGGAGGTCAAAAATTCATATCCCAAGCAATCAATAAGGTCAAAAAGCTAAAGGCGATGATAACCGAAGCAGGTGCAGACACGCTTATAGAGATCGACGGTGGCGTGACTCTTGAAAATGCAGGCGAATTGGTTGCAGCAGGTGTTGATGTATTGGTAGCGGGAAATACCGTCTTCTCATCACAAGACCCTGCCGATACAATAAAAAAGCTGAAGCAGGCAGGAAAATAATTTTAACCTATTACCGTTTTGAGAACAATGGCCAATCGTCTTACTCTACTGTTTTTCACGTTCATATTCATGACACATATTACACTTGCACAACAAGTGGGCTATGTGACAGGACGAGTTACCAACGAAAAAGGTAAAGGTATCGATGGCGTAACCGTCGCCATTACAGGAACGTCCATAGGTACCAATACAGACAGAAAGGGTGAATACAAGCTGGAAGTACCCGGCAACATATCTGTTACCATTGTTTATTCATACTTAAGTTATCAAAAACAGTCTCGGTCCATCTCATTGATACCGGGGCAGACAAAAGAGATCGATATAACGCTTAAAGCAGAGGTTACAGAGCTTGAAGGTTTCACAAAGTCTGCTGAGCGCAGAGACCAGGCGGGAGTAATACCACTCGATATCAGCAAAGCGAACACCATACCTAACACCGGCTTCGGTAGTGGTGTGGAAGCATTGATAAAAACATATGTGGGCAGTAACAACGAGCTTACATCCCAATACAATGTAAGAGGCGGCAATTACGACGAGAACCTTGTGTATGTGAATGACTTTGAAATTTATCGTCCTTTCCTTACACGCAGTGGACAGCAAGAAGGTATGAGCTTTGTGAATGCCGACCTTGTAGCCGGTGTTGACTTTTCGGTAGGTGGTTTTCAATCCAAATACGGTGATAAGATGTCCAGCGTATTGGATGTGAAATACAAAAAACCCACAGAGTTCGGAGGACGCATTGTAGCTAGTATGCTTGGAGCAAGCCTTGCGTTGGAGGGAGCTTCCAAAAATCAAAAACTGACATGGTTGTTTGGTGCAAGACACAAAAGCAACCAATACTTACTGAAATCACAACCGACAAAAGGTATATACAACCCTTCATTCACAGATATTCAAGCCGATATAGTTTATAACATCAGCAAGAAGTGGGAAGTGGAGCTGATAGGCAACTATGCCAGAAACCGCTTCAACTTCGCACCTGAAGAACAAACAAGCAGCTTTGGACTCATAAACAAAGCATTCCAACTAAGGGTATTCTACGACGGTAAAGAGATCGACCAGTTCGATTCTCGTTTTGGAGGCATATCAACTACGTTCAAACCCAATAAAAAACTTAGGTTGAAACTATTGGCTTCAGGATTTCAGACGAACGAAAAAGAGACCTACGATATCCTTGGCGAATACTTGCTTGGCGAATTGGAAACAGACCTTGGCAAAGAGTCTTTCGGGCAATTGAAAACATATTTGGGTACAGGTATCATACATACTTATGCTAGGAACTACCTGAAAGTAAACGTTGCCGATGTTGGTCACAGAGGGCTATACGATGGCGGTAAGCACTTCATCCAATGGGGTGTTGGAGGTAGCGTAACATCCATCGACGATAAGCTGAACGAGTGGGAAAGACGAGATTCTGCAGGTTATACACAGCCTTTCGATCCAAACAAGTTGGAGCTGACAAGAGTTTACTCTTCAACAGCATCTTTTAACTACATCCGATATACCGGATATCTTCAGGACAATTTCTACTTCGGAGACTCAACAAAGCTTACAGGCTCGATAGGTGCTCGTTTCAATTACAGCACACTCAACAAAGAACTGCTTATTAGCCCAAGAGCTCATTTGGCATACAAACCCAATTGGGAAAGAGATTGGATATTCAAGTTGGCGGGAGGCCTTTACCAACAGCCTCCGTTCTACCGAGAAATGCGTGACCTGAATGGTGTCGTAAACCAAAGCCTCAAAGCTCAGAAATCGTATCATATACTACTGGGTACAGGCTACAACTTCAAAGCAGCAAAAAGGCCGTTCAAGCTGACGACCGAAGTCTACTACAAAGGCCTCTGGGATATTGTACCGTACGAATACGACAATGTGCGTATCAGATATTTCGGCAACAACAATGCTCGTGGCCGCGTATATGGTGGAGAACTTAGGCTATATGGTGACATCGTGAAAAACGCCACATCTTGGATAAGCGTTGGAATTTTGCGTGCCGAAGAAGACATAATCAATGATAACATCGTCTATCAAGACGTTAGCGGTGTGGACAGTGCCATTGTTTATCCGGGCTATATCCCTCGTCCGGCCGACCAGAGATTCATGTTGGGCATGTATTTCGAGGATTATCTACCACGAAACGAGAACTTCAAAATGCACCTGAACCTGATATATACATCAGGGTTACCGTTCGGCCCTCCCGACAAACAACGATATGGTGATACGCTAAGACTACCCGATTATAAAAGGGTTGACATCGGCTTCTCAGCATTACTACTTGACGGCGGCAAACATTTGGACAGCAAGGTGTATAAAAGCTTTAAGAAGATCTGGTTCAGCGTAGAGGTGTTCAACCTTTTGGGTATACAGAACACTCTTTCCTACTCATGGATACAAGATCAGAGCAGCGGGCTTACCTTTGCGGTACCCAATAGGCTGACATCAAGATTGATAAACGCCAAGCTTATTATTGACTTCTGATGCAAAACCAACCAAAATGAAATTCATCATACCTGCCATACTGGGCATGACCATTTTATTCGTGTCTTGTAAGAAAAAAGACTCCTACGGCTATACATGCACCTGCAAAGAGAAAGTATCGGGCGCGATAGACACTACTTTCACACTGAGGGTAGGCACATCGGGCGAAGCCGATTACTTGTGCAACAACGTTGCCGACACCTCAAACAAATATGGAAAAAACGTTGAGTGTACACTGAAATAGCCGTTCTTTGTTATTCAACAAACAGATGACAATTTGCTACAATTCGTAGACAAAAAATCTTAATTGTTTTATACTTTTGTTAATAAATTGGCTATTTTGGCAACCTGAAATATTAAACTAATAAGATGAAGAAAGTTTTAATAATAGTAGCAGCGAGCATAACATTTGCATCTTGTACAAAAAACTATTCATGTGATTGTGAAAGCAAGGCCACAGGTGAAACGAATCAACTACTATTTAAAACAAACAGTAAGAGTCACGCTAACCGTCTTTGTGACGACTATGCTTCTCGTGTAAGAAACGCGATAGTTGAAAAAAGTGACTACACTTGTAAACTGAATTAATCAAACTCATTGTTTTTGATATGAATGCCGGCTCTAAAAGCCGGCATTTTTCATGTAAACACCACCCTAGAAAAGCTGATATTTTTTTTTAGATTTGTTATCGTCCCTCTATAATGAGTAGTATAGATAATACCATAAGTCTCTTCGAGGAGATGTCTCAGGCGATCGCCACTAAATATTTGGCCGAAGTAAAGATTATGACGGCAGCCAAAGGTGAGCGTCCGGGGTTTGACGAATTGATGGCTATTCTGAAAAAATTTGAAAAGGAGCTGACACAGATAGGTGCACAAACCGTAGATACTGCCAAAAAAGTCAACAACCCTGAAATTGAGACCCTTACCGACAAATTACACACCATCATCAAATCAACTGTTGAAGGCTTCATAAAACAGCTTTAAGCGGCAGTTATTAAAATGATATAAAAGAATTCCCTCATTTAGATTTCCTTAGTGTTTTTGGCTAACTTCATAGGTAGAGTCAAAAAAGCCTATGGCCAATATTTTACACAAATGTGTAATGTGCTTTTTATTGCTTTCTCTCTCTGTTTTCACATCCAATGCCGATGAGAGAGATGAGCTTGTTATGCCTGAATCCACGGGTATAAGATTTGTTGAAAATGTAGGCCAAATTACAGACCAATACGGAAGCAGAAGAAACGATATTGATTTCAAGGTCAATACCAGTACAGTGGATGTATTTATCGGCAATGGCCACATACACTACCAATGGCGGCAGGAGGACAAAGAAAAGAATCAAATAAAAACTTATAGGCTTGACGTTACACTGAAAGGAGCTAACAAAAACGCTGTATTGGTAAAAAACAGTCCGAACGGCTATTTCGAAAAGTATTACAACGAAAATGTCAATGATGTAACTGCACGCTCTTACAACAAGATAACATACAAGAACGTATACCCTGGCATAGATTGGGTGTTGCATAGTGAAGACGGGAAAATGAAGTATGACTTTGTTGTTGGGTCGAGTGCTGATTACAAAAACATACAAGTTGAGTATAACGGTGCCACATCATTGCAGCATGTAGATGGTAGACTCATTGTTGCAACCCCATTCGGTACGATTACAGAAGACCGCCCATATACCTATGAGGCTGGTATGCACTATCCCCTCAACTCTAACTATGTGTTGGAAGGCAACACTTTGTCGTTCGAGGTTTCAGGCATTACACAAAACATCGTTATCGACCCTTCGTTGGAGTGGGCAACCTATTTTGGTGGCACAGCGGTCGAAGCGGGCTATTCCGTTACTACAGACTCAAGTTTCAATATTTACATGGCGGGTAGAACCAAAAGTTCTGCCAATATAGCAACCAGCGGTTCCTTTCAAGATACTATCAGTGGGCTCAACGATGGTTTCATAGCTAGTTATAATTCTGCGGGTATTTTAAGATGGGCCACCTACTATGGCGGAAAGGGTGACGATATCTTCTTTTCGATAACCAAAAACACCGATGACCATTTATTGGTGGCCGGTGTGACCGACACCTCATATAGCTTGGCCACATCAGGTACACACCAACCGAACCACGGCGGTGGCCAGAGTGATTGCTTCCTGCTTAAGATGAACACTAGCGGAAGTAGAGTGTGGTGTACTTATTACGGCGGTACGGGCAAAGAACAAGAAAACTTGGAGTATCAGGTGTATGTGGCTTGTGATGTAAACGACAACATTTATTTGGCAGGAACAACATTGAGCGACACAGGAATAGCAACGTCAGGCAGCAATATTGCCCAAAGCTCACGTGCCGGCAACTATGATGCCTTTCTTGTCAAGTTCAACAAGAACGGTGTTCGCCAATGGGGCACTTACTATGGAGGTACAGGTGTAGACAACTTCAGAAAAATAACATTCGACAACAGTAACAATGTATATGTCGCAGGTGAGTTTGAAAGTAGCGGCATGGCTTATGGAGCCGTACACCAATCCTCGTTGAAAGGAAAGACAGAATGTTTATTGGCAAAGTTCAATTCCGGCAACGGAGCGCGGATATGGGCCACTTATTACGGAGGTAGTGAAGAGGATTCACCCCAAGGATTGGGCACAGATGATGGCTATAATATATATATGTCAGGATCTACCGCCAGCGGTACCGATATAGCCACCACTTCCGCATACCAAACAGTGCTAAATGCCGGATTGAGTACAGGAGTATACGATGCTTTCCTTGCGAAGTTTGACAGTAGCGGGAATATAATGTGGGGTACCTATTTCGGAGGAGAAGCAGTTGACCATAGTGGCGACCTTTTGATAGATGATGCGGGCAATCCTGTTTTTACAGGTTCTACAGCCAGTGCAAGCACTATATCCACACAAGGTGCTCACCAAACTTCTCCGGGCGGCAACAACAGTTTCGATGCGTTCCTTGCAATATTTTCTCCGGTTGGCAATAAACTATGGAGTTCATACTATGGCGATACCAATCAGGATTATGGCTTTGGTGTAGCCATGATAGAAACAGGACACATATACGTTTGCGGTAACACTGCAAGTGTAGTGAATATCGCATACAGTGGAAGCCAGAATACACTTGGCGGTTCAAATGATGCTTTCTTGGCTAAGTTCACACCTGATACCAGTGCATTCATATTCCAACCGTTTACACAAACCACGCATTGCGATGGAGATACCTTTTCGTTGAAATACGGAACCACATCTCCATTTTATACGGGTAACACATTCATCGTACAGTTGTCGGATGCCACGGGCGGTTTTTCAAGCCCACAAACCATAGGCAGTGAATCGGGAACTACAGGCGGCAATATACTTTGTACTATGCCATCCAATGCCAACGGTACAGGATATCGAATACGGATAGTGACTACCAACCCTGCTGACACCTCATATGACAACGGTAACAACATTACAATTTACCAAAGGCCTGCAAAACCTACAGCCACAAACAACGGTCCTGTTTGTAGCAACGACACCTTAAAGCTGTATGCGACAACTACCACCTCCAACGTAACATATACTTGGACCGGTATATCAGGATTTATAACCACTCAACAAAACCCAATAAGAACTTCTTTACAAACAGGCTATTCCGGCAACTATATTGTTTCTGTATCCAAAAACGGATGTTATCGAAAAGACACCACACAAGTCACCATTATACAAGCTCCGGACAAGCCTGTTGCAAGCAACAATGGTCCATTGTGTACAGGCGATACATTGATAATATCCGCTACCAATATATCAACAGGAACCACGCTTTCTTGGACGGGACCGTCAGCGTTTTCATCTAACCAAGCAAGCCCTAGTCCTATTTACAATGTGACATTGAACCGTGGCGGTAATTACATTTTCAGCAGCACTTCGGGAAACGGTTGTGTCAGTTCGGATACAACTCTTGTTGTAGTCAACCAGTCACCTGCTGCTGTTACAGGATCGGGCAACTCTCCTGTATGTAGTGGAGATAACATAGTCCTTCTTTCGAGCACAGCCACATCGGGAGTAAATTACTACTGGACAGGACCGGGAGGATTTTCATCTGCAAACCAAAACGCAACTATCACTAATGCGCAAGTGTCCCAGTCCGGCAACTACATCATTACAGTAAATATTGCATCTTGCTATAAGAAAGACACTGTTGCCATTTCTGTTGTACAAAGCCCTACCAAACCTTTGGCAGAAAACAACTCACCTATATGTAGTGGCGACAACATTGAGCTTTATGGCAGAAATGTATCTTCAGGAGCATCGGTATCATGGACAGGACCGGGAAGTTACAGTTCGTCTGTAGATAGTCCTGTTATAATGAATGCCTCTGTTACAGATAGTGGCGATTATATCTTCACAACAACCATGAACGGTTGTTCCAAATCCGATACCACGCATGTCAGCGTTATTCAATCCGTACCACTGACACTCAGCATAAATCTTGTTCCCGGAACTGTAGTTTGTCCGACGGCAGACCTCAACTTCTCCGTCACTCCAAGTCAACCGAATGGCACAAACTATTATTGGACAGGACCGGGAGGTTGGGGCAGTGGTTCTTCCACCCCAACACGTACCAATGTGACGTATGCAGATTCAGGTTATTATAAAATAATAACAACAAACGGTTCTTGCAGTTCCGGTATGGATAGTATCTACGTAAATGTCATCGATACCATATCTCCACCAAAGATCGTTACAAACAGTCCCGTTTGTCAAGGAGACACTTTGGTGCTTGATGCCACACATGCTATCAACAACATTAACAGAACTTGGATAAAAACACCTTCGGGCTGGACAGGCTCTGCAAAGAAAATAACTTACTTCTCTGCAGATCAGGTCACACATGCAGGCACATACATTGTCAAGGCTTATTCAGGTGGTTGCACTTCATACGACACAACTGTCGTTACAGTTAAGCCTCTACCACAAAAACCATCCTTGTCAAAAAACAGCCCACTTTGCGAAGGCCAATCCTTGGTACTTGGCAGCAATACCACGACAGCAGGTGCCACATACGAATGGTCAGGACCTGTAGGCTTTTCTACAACAACCAAAGACCCAAGTATAAACAATGTTACTTCCGCAAATGCCGGCTACTATAAATCCAGGAGCGTACTCAACGGTTGCTACTCTGAATACGATAGCGTAAACGTCGTAGTGAATCTTAACCCCGACCCTGATGTTTCATCAAACAGTCCTGTTTGTGAACGAGGTCTGGCAGTATTATATGTTACAAACCCGGGTAATCAAAACTACGTTTGGAGAAACAACAATGCCTCCTTCAATGGCAGTGGAGACACCGTAAAAATAACACCGACCACTTTGTTCAACGAAGGAATATATGTTGTTACCGCAACAGATAAACAAACAGGTTGCACAGGCACAGACTCCATTTTCTATGACATCATTCCTCTACCGGGTAAAATGACATTGGATGCGGAAAGCGTATTGTGTACCGGCGAAGACCTTCATTTGGATGCCACCGATACCTCAACAAATATCATGTATCGATGGACAGGGCCAAACGATTACAATGCCCAAACAAAAACTACTTCTCGAACCGGTGTGACATTGCAGGATGCAGGGTACTATGTATTGACAGCATCGAGAGGCACTTGTGAGCTATCAGACAGCATTGAAGTAACTATTAAACCTACTCCTAACGAACCTGTCATTGTAACAAACAGTCCTTTGACAATAGGTGATGACCTGAAGTTGGAAATCAAGAACCCAACACCTGGCGCATCGTTTATTTGGAGAGGGCCAAACAACTTTGCCTCACAAGCGCAAAACCCGATACTGTTCAACATCGGTACTGAAGCTGCAGGTACATACGTGGTCATTACCACCTTAAACGGTTGTAGCATACAAGGTGTGGCGGTAGTAGATGTAAACATCGCCGGCAGTGAGAAGAACGAACTTGTATTGTACCCCAACCCCAACAATGGGAACTTCACTGTAAAAGCCGAGCTACTGCAAGACCAGGAAATGCCTTATGAAATTGTGAATGCCATCGGTATGATAGTCTACCGAAATATTGCATTTTCCAACAACCGTTTATTGGAAGAGAATGTAAACATTAAAGACCTGTTGCCAAGCGGTGTATATGTATTCAGGATAATATATGCCGGCGAAGTTGTTGAAATTCCATTTACCGTGGTGAGATAAACGGTTCTCTCTGTTAAATTTCCTATTTTAGTTGGTTCTAAAACCATAAATAATGCAACGCAGTATCTATTACTTGGCTGTATACCTCCTTAGTATATCCATATTGGCAACGACAGGATGCAAGAAAAAGAATAAAAGCGATTCGGATGTAACGTTTGTAAACCAAACAGACAACCTACTGACGTTGGATATTTACGCCTCGTTCGATGACTATGCCAACAACAGAAGTTTATTCAAAAGGTCAACTATAAAAGCTCAAGACAGATTGATAATACCCGGTGATGATTTCTCAAGCGGAAGAACCTATTACATGGATTGGTACTCCGAAGACTATTACCACAGCAACTGGTATAATGATGATTATGCGATCAACAGTTCGCGTGTAGCATTCACCCCGCGTATCGCAGACAACACATACTACATAGAAGAGACTCACAAGGGTAATGGCAGGCGCGCTTTCATCAAAGGCAACGGCACAGAAAGCAATTGGCTTGCGGTTGGAGCTTACCTCTTCAGCAGCAATACCGGTTATTCCAACCAATGGACAACCCTTGATAACAATGAAAGGTTCAGACAGATAACGGTAAAAAAAGGCTTCAATGCAGTTTATAAATTCAAAGACAAGAGCGGAACCGACCAATCACAAGAATTACAATTCTTAGTACACCAAACGGACGTGCCTTACATTGAGTTCAAAGGAACTGATGCAAGCATACTCGGAAACATGACAGGCGGAAAGCTACCAACAGGAACTCCTCCCGACTATAAAAGCAACGCAATAGATACGGTTATGGCTTTGTTCCCGAACAGCGATTACATTTTCATGATGGTACGTCAATAGTTTAAGACTGTCTGCTGTACGCAACAATTTTACAATGTTTATTGTGATAACAGTTAGATATATGTATATTTACGTAAATGTACTTTAATAATGCCTCCAAAAGCTAAACACGTAAAAGACGTCAAACCTCTTCAGCTCAAACAAGCGGCATCAATATTGATGAAACGCAGGAACATAGCTACCAAAGGTGAGATGGCAGCAAGAATTAAAGTAACTCCGTATTACTACTCGAAAGTCATAAACGGAGAAACACCACTGACACAAGCATTTCTGGACAAGTTCTTGAAGTATGCTAGAGCAGGAAGCATCAATGAGATTTTGGCAACAAAAAAACCTCCTAAAAACATGTATGAGGTAATTGCAGAAGGTCTGCAAACATACATGGAACAAAAGAAGGTTACTCAAGCAGAGTTGGCGGTACATCTTAAAACAGATCAGCAAATACTAAGCAGAATATTACACTGTAAGAAGAAACTTTTCACACCTGAAATGCTGATAGAGATACTAAGACTTATAAAATATAAAATATAGTTTCGGCCCCTTGCAAAAGGGGCTTTCTTATTCCAAATAATGTAATAATAGCCTTTGTAAAACGTTATAGTTTCCTGAACAATTCTCTTAGTCCGTGATGAAACACAATATCATTCTTATAGCCTCTTTTGCCCTACTATTATCCGCATGTAAGAAAAAGGTGGACACAGAACCATCAGGCACAACACCTTTGGGAAATGCAAAAGCAATCTTGGTAAACAGAATAAACGACTCTATTATCATCAACTTCACCGGCCATGACATTGCAACAGGAACACAACCTCACATCTTCAGTACAACAGTAGCTGCACTTGACACCATTGAGTTGAAAAACACAGACCTTAAAGACAAATACAGATACAGTTATAGCTGGCATTCCGCCGACTACACCTTCAGCAACTGGTTTGCATTTACCGAGAATATGCCTGCGATTGGTGAGTTTGACTATTATGCAGACAGTGCCGACAAGCAAATTGAATTGAACGGTAAAAAAAGGAACGACTTACTCATATGCCTCGACGGCAATGGTATAAGCAGTACATGGAAAGCCACGAACGCGTATGATAACACCGGCGCTTCGGTATGGAGTGCCCTACCCGACACAATTAAAGACCATACATTTATCATAAACAGATACTACAACTCCAAACACACATACCGAGATTCCACCAACAAACAAGTTGCCAACCTACTACGGTTTACACTTTATGACACATCATCGGCCTTCATGCTGAGAGTATCAGGTACTGAGAACTATATATTGACGAACAACTTGAATCCGATAGCCACCCTTGAAACCAACAGTCTAAACAAGTTGTATTTCAGCAAGTATTACGTAGACACAAACGGGAACCTACAATATCCTGCCCCATACTATCTCATAGAACGACAAAGTGTAGAGAAATAGACATTTTACACATCAATCGATGTGTATTCCGTATCGATACATTATTTTCGCGGATATCGACCATACCTATATTGTATGACAAGAGTTAGCCTGATAATAGTTTTAGCATCAATACTGTTCATATCATCCTGTAAGGAAACAGCTGAAGTACCAGAGCAAAAAACAACCACGACAAAAATGACGCCTACAATACCCTATAGGCTGGTCAACCAATTTCCACACAGTACCGATGCCTTTACAGAGGGTCTGCAATTTGTTGATGGTGTCATGTACGAAAGTACAGGGCAGTACGGCAACTCATACCTGACCAAATATAACCTTGAGTCGGGAAACATGATAAAGAAGGTAGACATAGAACCTAAATACTTCGGAGAAGGAATGACGGTGATGGGTGACAAGATATATATGCTTACCTACAAAGAAAGAACAGGTTTTGTATTCGATAAAGCCACATTCAAACTCTTGAAGACATTCCCATTGACCACTGAAGAAGGATGGGGCATGACCAATGACAGCACCAATCTTATTTACAGCGACGGCACTTCATATATTCATTTCATCGATCCGGAAACCTTCCAAAAAACAAAACAAATAGAGGTGATGGACAATTATGGACCGGTAACAAACATCAACGAGCTTGAATATATCAACGGTCATATCTATGCCAACCAGTGGAATACAAACTACATTCTCAAAATAGACCCAAATACCGGTAAAGTACTTGGACAATCTGACTTGAGTAATGTAAGAAGACAAGCAGGCCTTCCACCATCAGGATACGAAGACGTTCTGAACGGCATTGCCTATGACAAAAACAAAAACAGAATATTGATAACAGGAAAAAACTGGCCTAAAATATTCGAAGTGACCCTGGATAACTAATTCTCTCATAAATACCCACCGGCACGGATAACGGATACCAAGAAACGGGTATGGACAATAATCCACGTTTTAACCACTTTTGTGTTTGACAGACACAAAGCAGCGGTTATGGATAGCAACCTTACCCTTTACCCCATATCTACGGGCAACGAATTGAATGTCTTTTCGGATGAGCCTATCAAGCATATTAAAATAATGGACATGGCAGGTAACCTCGTCAATGAATGCTCCGCACATGCCTCCACTCAAAACACCATAGACATTCGTCATTTGCCAAATGCTACGTATATTGTGGAAGTACAATTCGACAACAACAGATTAAAACGCTCTGTTTTTGTGAAAACATAGCCTGTTTACAATACAATAGTTATACGAAATGTTGTAATTTTCTATAACTATGCGTTTCGTTTACCTCCTTTTTATTCCTATGCTAATGTTATCCTTTTGCGTAAAAGGACAACATATATATTCGGTCAACGATGGAATGATCCAGTTTAATTCAAGCGCCCCCAATGAGATAATCAAAGCAACATCGCATAAACTGAAAGGCGTGGTAGACACAAAAAAGAAAATATTTGCTTTCAAGATCGACTTGGCCAGTTTCGAAGGGTTTAACAGTCCTCTGCAACAAGAACACTTCAATGAAAACTACATGGAGTCGTATATGTATCCCGAAGCATCATTCACAGGCAAAATAATCGAGTCTGTTTCTTTTGACAACGATGGCAAATATAAGATTAGGGCAAAAGGCAAACTGAATATTCATGGGGTTGCTCAAGAACGGATAATCTATGCGGACATTATTGTTAAAGACAAGAACATATCGATTGCGTCTGAATTTACCGTCTCTCTCACAGAACATAACATAAAAATACCCAGAGTCGTTTACGACAAACTTGCAACACAGGTAAATGTCTCCATGTCTGCAACATTGGCTACCGATAATGAGGCTTTGTAAACATATAGCCATATTGCTTTTGTCGCTGTTATACTTAAGCGATAAAACGAACGCAGCACAGCCGTTCTCAAAAATATTATGGTTGAATGAAAGCAATACACCGATACAAGTGAATTGCATTGCTCAAGACAAACACGACCTCATTTGGCTGGGTACAGAGAAGGGGCTTTATCGTTTTGATGGAAGAGACCTGACACTTATCAACACAATCGACAATTTACCCGTTACTACTGTCACTCCTGCAAACAATACAATTTGGATTGGCTTCGACAATGGAACGATAGGCCAGTTAAAAGATGGTCGTTTCAGCGTAAAAAAACTTGACACTGACATACCTGAATCCGCAATATCGGCTATCAATGTATTGTCAGATAATATTTTGCTCGTATCAACAGAAGGACAAGGGGTATATTTTGTGACCAACACAGGCTCCTATCAAGTAACAAATCGTTTCAAATTGTCCGACAATTTTGTTTATCAAACAGTCGTAATCGGCAACAGCGCACTTGTAGCAACAGACCAAGGCATCAACGAAATAACATACAAAAGCAAAAATGATATCGCCATCAATACCTACACAACACAAAATGGGCTACCTGACAATATAGTCCGTGTCATAAAGCCCATGCAAAACAAATGTTGGAGTTGGATAGGCACACACCAAGGTGGTCTTGCATTCTATTGCAGTAAAAAGAAAACGATATGGGCCCCTCAGACAGGCACACATTGGCAATGGGGTCAAATAAATGACATACTCCCCATCGGAGATAACCTCGCGTGGATATGTACCGAATCGGGTTATCTGATAAAAGCCACAGTTGCAGACAGCACTCATTTAAACATTGAGGTCTTTCCATACACAGATAATAAACTCAAAAAGCTATTGGTGGATAAAACAGGCAATATTTGGTGTGCCACCAATACAGGACTAAGGCTTTTTACAGCAGCATACATGTCCGATATACCACTTCAGGACAACTATTCTTTATCATCTGTCACAGCCATAACATGTGGTGTTAAAAACACCATTTGGGTGGCACAAGGCAAGCAACTGTTTAAACTTACAGACAACAAACTCAAACATCATTACACCGCTCCTGAATCAATAACCTCACTATATTCAGATGACAACAACACTCTTTGGATAGGAACATTCGGACAGGGGTTATATAGATTAAGCGGCAGTAATGCTATTAAAGTAACAGGCATTGCTCCACTGCATCACGAAAGCGTATTAGACATAGAAGGGCAGCAAAATAAAATGTGGATCGCCGGGCTGAACGGGATAGAAGAACTGGAGGTTGAAAACGAGCATGTGTCGCTTATAAAAATTCACAACAAACACTCCGGCATTGGTAGTGACTACGTTTATGAAATATTCAACGAAAATAGTGACAATATATGGATGGCTACTGACGGTGCAGGTGTTTGCAAATACCGCAATGGCAAATACACTTTGTGGGACACATCCTCCGGAATGATAAGCAAAGTTATATATGGATTGACAAAAGACGGCAAAGGCAATATCTGGGCAAGTACATTGAACAAAGGACTGCTAAAACTTGAAGAGAACCGCTGGATGAACTTCAATCGTGAACATGGATTGCAAGACTTGAACATATCTGCCATAAACACAACAGGGTCAGGACATATCATTATAGTTCATGCCAAAGGTATCGATATATTGTATCCCGAATCCAATGATTTCAGACACTTCAACAGGAGGCTTGGCATCGGTATGGATTCTGTTTCAAGACAACTGGGGCTTACGACAAAAGACAAACAAGGCAACGTGTACGTCCCATACCAAGGTGGCATTATAAGGTTCAACAACATCCAAAGGCATGAAAGTATAGCACCTAATGTATACATATCCGGTATCAGTGCTTACTTAAAAGAGCCTTCGTTGACAAAACACAGATTCAAACATTCGCAAAATCATATCAGTTTCTATTTTGAAGGAGTCAATTTCAGCAATCCTGAACATTTGTTTTTCCGATACAAACTTGAGGGCTACAACGACATGTGGGTGGAGACCAGAGATGAGGCAATAACATTCCCTCAGCTACAATCAGGCACTTACACCTTTCGTGTTCAGGCATCCATGAATAACTCATTCAACAACTTCAATGAGGCTTCATACACCTTTACTATAGCCAAACCGTTTTGGCAACAGATATGGTTCCTGATATTTGTAGCCTTATTGGTATGGGGTGTCTCCTATGTATATATCCGTATACGTGAAAAAAAACATCAGAAAAGTATCGTCTCTACAAAGAGAACGCATGCTTTTTGAGTATGAGCATCTGAAAAGCCAAGTAAATCCGCACTTCCTATTCAACAGCCTCAACACTCTTACCAACCTGATTGAAGATGATAAAAACGCTGCACTACTGTACACCAACCAGCTTTCAGATCTATACAGGAACATGCTTTCTTTCAGAAATCGTGATACCATAACCATTGCTGAAGAATGGGAAATCATGGAAAACTACCTGTACATCCAGCAGAGTAGATTTGGGCCTGCACTGAAAATTGAAATTGATGTACCCGACCCTATCAAGGCTACGAAAAAGATTATACCCATGGCACTTCAACTTCTGGTAGAAAATGCCATCAAGCACAATATCGTATCTGTATCCGCACCATTGAAGATCAAGATACACATCGATGGCAATTTCATATCCGTGGAGAACACCTACCAACCAAAGATCAGTAAAGAAGCCGGAGCGGGACTTGGATTGATTAACATCAGAAAACGTTACAATCTACTCACCAAAAGAGAAATTGCTTATTTTATCAAAGACAAAGAGTTTGTTGTTAAATTACCTTTACTATGAGAGTATTGATAGTAGAAGACGAATTACCTGCATATAACCGGTTGGTTAAGCTATTGAAGGAAGTACTTCCCGAAGCTGTTGTCGAAAGCCATTTGGACAGCGTTGCCGACAGTGTTGCGTGGTTCCAAGAAAACGAAGCCCCAGACGTGATATTCATGGACATACACTTGGCAGACGGATCCGCTTTCGATTTACTCAAAAAAGTGAGCATCGAAAGTCCGATAATATTTACAACAGCATACGATCAATATGCCATAGATGCATTCAATGCATCAAGTATAGCATATTTGCTGAAACCTATCAAAGCCGATAAACTGAAAAGCGCCATCGATAAATTGGACGACTTCAAAAAATTGTTCAACTCCGAAAATGCACAGCAAGAGTTGATACTGGACGCTCTAAAGCCCGGCAACTACAAAAAACGTTTTTTGGTGCGTTTCGGTGATAATATCAAAACAGTACCAACAGATGACATAGCATACTTTTACAGTGAAAACAAAGCCACTTTCGCAAAGACAACGGAAGACAGAACATATCCAATTGACAGCAACCTTGATGCATTGGAAAAAGTACTTGACCCGGATACCTTTTTCCGAATAAACAGACAGTACATCGTAGCTCTTAAGGCGATAGCCGACATGAAGGCATATAGCAAGGCAAGGGTATTGGTAAAACTCCTACCTGCTACAAAAGACGCACCTCTTGTAAGCTCTGAAAGAAGTGCCAATTTCAAAAAATGGCTGGGAGATGACCTATGATTTAGTGTTAGGTACTCATTCATCCATGTTTTTTACCTGTTCGTCACGTTTTAATCATCGAAATTCAATAGTGTAGTTACATTTGTTTCACCACATTAAAAAACAGAAATATGAAAAAATGGCAAAAGCTTCTGTTATTGGTAATCATACTTATCGCTATAGCCGGTTTTATCGGTTATAAAATGTGGACCAAACCCCATACCAAGGTGGAAGATGTAAAAGCCGTTGAAATGACAGTTACAGCTCTATCCACAGAATTTGACAACGATGAACAAGCTGCAAATAATAAATACTCGAACGATAAGATTGCAATTCTCGTAACAGGAACCGTTTCTTCAACCGAAACGAATCAAGATGGTAAACTTGTAATAATACTTACCGGAGACGGTGCTCCATCCGACGTACAATGTACAATGAGAGACAACGGGCAAAGTGCATCAGAAGGTGCAAACATATCTGTGAAAGGCTTTTGCACCGGTACAAACCTATTCGGGGTATTATTGACTGATTGCGTGATAACAAACAACTAAACAAACATATCAAATGGTACGCAACGCTTTATTGACATTATGTTTTGTCCTGATGGGGTCAATGCTGTTTTTGGAAGCATGTAAACATCAACCTAACCTTCCTACACCTGCAACAAACGACAGTACAAATGTAAATCCCAATCCAACAAATCCTAACAACCCGACAAATCCCAATAACGGTAACGATACCGGCATATGCTTTTCTCGCGATATATTGCCGATATTCATTTCCAATTGTGCGCAAGCCGGTTGTCACGATGCCACGACCAAAGCAGAAGGTTTTCAGTTTACAGATTATAATTCCATAACTGCAAAAGACTTTGTAAAAGGCAATGCAGGAGCCACAGAACTATACGAAAAAATAACAGAAGACAAACCTGATAAAATAATGCCTCCTCCACCTGCATCGGCACTTACCAACGAACAAATAACACTGATAGGCAGATGGATAAACGAAGGAGCAAAAAACACAACAAACTGCAGCAGCGGTTGTGATACAAACAACTACCTGTTTGCAGCAAATATTCAGCCGATGCTAAAAACATATTGTGTCGGTTGTCATAGTGCAGTCAATGCATCAGGAGGTATCCGCTTGGACAATCATAATGATGTAAGTGCTGCGGCGATAAGCGGCAGGCTACTGGGGGCAGTAAAACATCAATCAGGATACAAAGCCATGCCTCAAGGAGGAAATAAGCTATCCGACTGCATGATAAGACAAATAGAAAAGTGGATTGACGCAGGAATGCTTAATAACTAACGGTTAATATCGACTATGATAAATAACATTTTTTAACTTTTTTTGGCATAAATTTATTTGATATAATTACATATGAATATGAGAAAACACATACCGGTTATCATACTCGCTCTGATACTGACAGGCTGTTATTATGACAAAGAAGATCAACTATACCCTGCCCCGACAACTACAACACCGGGAGCCGGTTGCGACACGATGAACGTAACATATACCAATACCATAAAACCAATTATGGATGCAAGTTGTGCGATGGCAGGATGCCACGATGCTGCTACAAAATCAAACGGATGGGATGTCAGCACATACAGTGCCGCCAAGACAACTGCAACAAGTGGTAGGCTTATGGGATCTTTAAGGCACGAAACGAAGTTCTACCCTATGCCAAAAGATCTGCCAAAACTTGACGATTGTACCATATCGAAAATACAGGCATGGATAAATGCGGGAACACCGCAATAGTGAAAACGATAAAATCAAAAAAAATGAAACATTTAATCGTAACAGTAATACTGGTTGGTCTGTGCACAAGCGGATTCGCACAGAAGTATTTGACCAGAACAGGTAAAGTCACCTTCTTTTCAGGTACACCTCTTGAGAATATCGAAGCCTTCAATAATGAAATGGCTTGCGTTTTGGATGCACAGAAAGGAGAATTCATCTTTCAAGTACCGATAAAGAGCTTTAAGTTCGACAGATCGCTCATGCAAGAGCACTTCAATGAAAACTACTTGGAGAGTGACAAATATCCCAAAGCAGATTACAAAGGGACCATTACAGACCCAAGTGCAATAAACTATTCCAAAGACGGCACTTACAAAGTATCCACAAAAGGGAAGCTTACCATTCATGGTGTGACAAAAACAGTATCACTACCCGGAACTGCCGAAGTAAAAGGAGATAAAGTGACGTTAAAGAGTACTTTTAAGATCATACCTCAAGACTATAAGATAGAGATTCCGGGTATTGTGGAAGATAAAATAGCCAAGGAAATAGAGGTGAATGTTAACAGTATTCTGGAAAAAAAATAAAACATTTAGCAACTTTAATATATAGAACTTAGACTATGTTACATGCTCGTATACTTTTGCTCTCAGCATCCATCACACTCTTATCCGCCACTCAGCTATTTGCACAAGATGGTGGTATAAAGATAGATACCGAAAAAAACAACGAAAGTGATGAGCTTTTGGCCATGCTTGAAGACATGCCCGAAAAGCCTCGATATGCAACAGCCACATTCAAAACCACAAGAGTAGTTACCGGTCATAGTATCGAGAATACAGGCAAAGGAGTGTTAGACTTCCGCGTAAACCATAGGTTTGGTGCCCTTCAAGGAGGAACAGCCACCTTCTTCGGTTTGGATGATGCAAATACACGTATAGGATTCGATTACGGTATTACTGATTGGCTAATGGTAGGTATTGGTAGAAACACCTTTCAAAAAGAGGTGGACGGCTTTACCAAAATAAAAATATTGAGACAGAAGGAAGGCAAGGGAATGCCTGTAAGTTTAAGCTATATGGGTGCCATGAGTGTGCAAGGTATGCCTAAACCAACACTGCCTCCCGGGCAAGAATACAATTTCAGTAACAGATTGTATTATGTGAACCAGCTTTTGGTGGCACGCAAATTCAACAAATGGCTGTCTTTACAGCTGATGCCTACACATATTCATTACAACCTGGTACCTACCACTCCTGAACCAAACGATTTAGTTGCAATTGGTGCGGGTGGACGAGTGAAGATTTCCAATAGAGTAAGCATCAATGCTGAATACTACTACCAAGTACCCGGAACCATGCAAAACGGTTACGTAAATACCTTCTCATTAGGTTTCGATATAGAAACAGGCGGTCACGTCTTCCAACTGATGCTGACCAACTCAAGAGCAATGACCGAAAGAGCATACATAGGACAAACACCGTTACAATGGGCTTTTGACAATTCGGGAGCAATACACATAGGATTCAACATATCACGTGTATTCACCATTGTTCGAGCGAAAGAGTTTCAAGGCTCGCGAAACAGTACTTGGTAAGCACCATATAAGAGTATAAAAAAAAGCCATGCGATCGCATGGCTTTTTTATTGTGAATATTATTTGATGTTATCCATCAACAAGTGTATCCAATACTGAGTTCATATTACGAACCGCATCTGCAGATCCGTTGAACTTCTCTTGTTCGGCATCGTTTAGTTTGTAGTCAATTATCTTCTCCCATCCGTTCTTACCAATAACAACCGGCACACCCATACAGATGTCTTTCTGTCCGTACTCACCGTCAAGGTATACGCAACAAGGGAATACTTTCTTCTCATCTCGGATAATGCTCTCAACCAATGCAGCTCCTGCAGCACCCGGTGCATACCATGCTGAAGTTCCCAACAACTTTGTAAGAGTTGCACCACCAACCATTGTATCGGCAGAAACTTTTTCCAATTGCTCACTGCTCAAATATTCAGAAACAGGAATACCGGCCAATGTCGCCAACCTTGTAAGAGGTATCATTGTAGTATCGCCATGACCACCTATCACAGTTGCATGCAAATCGTTTGGAGAACACTGAAGCTCTTTCTGCAAGTAGCACTTGAAGCGTGCGCTGTCAAGTATACCGCCCATACCTATTATCCTGTTCTTAGGAAGTCCTGTAGACTTAAGAGCAAGGTAGGTCATGGTATCCATTGGGTTGGATATCACTATGATTATCGTGTTTGGAGAATGTTCCAACAAGTTTTTTGCTACTGTCTCAACTATCTTGGCATTGGTACCTATCAACTCTTCTCTTGTCATACCCGGCTTACGAGGTATTCCTGAAGTGATCACACATACATCAGAGTTTGCAGTTTTAGAATAGTCGTTTGTGCTGCCTATCACTCTTGTATCGAAGCCCAACAACGAGGCTGTTTGAGTAATATCCAACGCCTTACCTTCTGCGTAACCTTCTTTGATGTCAACCAATACTAATTCTTCAACCAGCTCTTTACGTGCTATATTATCAGCGCAAGTAGCTCCAACGGCTCCCGCACCTACAACAGTAACTTTCATTTAAAAAACTTTTTTTGTGTTCGGAAATGATAAATCGCTGCAAAGATAAAGAAACCTGCTATGGATAATACACCTTTTTATATTCAAATAATGTGCTATTTATATTTCATTAATAAGTAACAAGTACCTATATTTGCACTACATCAGCCATATTAGCTTTGGTATGAAATAATCACCATTGTATGATTAGACCATCAAAGTCGTTCTTAACCATTACTGCTATGACAATTGCAATGCTTTGTTTGGCAGCAATGTTTGTTGTAACACTTACATACATGTACAGGCTGTAGAAACCTTACCTATTACATCGCCTACCGAATGTGCGCTTAGTATGCTCAATTACTTATCTTCATAGGTTATGGAGATGAATAAGGAAGATTTACGTGCCAGAATTTCCCTCGAAATAGAGAAGACAAAAAAAGAATTGAGGAGTATAAGGAAATGACAAAGCCTATCGCTCCCGAAAATGCCATTGGGCGTTTATCGCGTATGGATGCGATAAACAACAAAAGTGTTTTGGAGGCAGGGCTTCGTCAAGCCAAAGAAAAGCTCGACAGGTTGAAATATGTTTTCAGTCGTGTGGATGCCGAAGACTTTGGCATTTGCAAAAAATGCAACAACCCTATCCCCGTTGGACGAATACTTTTGATGCCACAGAGCATATACTGCGTAAAATGTGCACAATAGCATACGCAAACCATGTTTAACCGATGGTTAAACGGCTGATAAAATAGAGATTAAATTATGGCCGAAGATGTGCTTTGTCATGGTAACGTTAGGATAGTTATTTATATTTATAAGATTCGAAAACGACTACGCTTAAAAAAGCAAATTATGAAACAGGTATCTACGAAAATTAGTTTTCTGATTGGGCTCGTCATTCTATTGAGTTCAACCGGTTTATTTGCAAAAAATGCAAATACCGATGGCCAAGTGGTATCAGTAAACAACGAAACCAACCTTTCTTTTCTTGAGAACAACGGTCAAATAACAGACCCTAAAAGTCATAAAGAAAGAACGGACATTGACTTTTCTGTTAAGACAAACGGAATGTCAATATTCCTAGGTAACGGGAAACTCCAATACCAATGGGTAAAGCCATTGATAAAAAAACAGGAGAACTTTGACCCCGCCACAACCGACCCTGATAAAATGATGCAAATGCAGTTGGAGGCTAAAAACTCTCCTATCGCCACTTACAGGGTAGATGTTACTTTGGTTGGTGCCAACACCAATGCAAAGGTCATCAAAGAAGATGCAGACGGCTATTTCGAAAAATATTACATCCCTAACAGAACGGATGAAGTGATCGCAAAAACATACAATAAGATCACTTATAAAAACGTATACCCTAATATCGACTGGGTGCTGTACAGCAGCAATAACCAATTGAAATACGACTTCATCGTACACAAAGGTGGTAACCCTAATGACATTAAACTGAAATATGACGGTGTAAGCGACCTAACGTTGCAAGACGGCGCACTTAGAGTTAAGTCACCTCTCGGTGAAATAACAGAACAAGCTCCTTACAGCTACCTTATGGGCTCAAAAGAAGAAGTTACCTCTTCTTTTAAATTGGATGGAAACATATTGTCATTCAACATAGAACCAAGCAATGAGACTTTGGTGATCGATCCATTCTTGGATTGGGCTACTTACCATGGTGGTACTCACTACGACTGGGGTAGTTCAGTAACAACCGACTACATTGGTAACATCTATATGGCCGGATGGACTTACAGCCCTAATGCCATTGCCACATCAGGCGCATTTCAAGATACACTGTTGCCGAATGTATACAACCAAACATGGTGGTATTACAACGGTTATATTGCAAAGTTCAACGATACCGGTAAAAAGCTTTGGGGTACATACTACCCTGCATTTATCAATGCACTGACTTGTGACGGCTACGGTAACTTATATGCCACGGGGTGGACCGACAGTATCCCCGTAATGGCTACAAGCGGTTGTCACCAAGACACATTCGGCGGTAGGGATGGAAGTTACACATGGTACAATGGTGATGCTTTCATTTCAAAATTCAACTCAAACGGTTCAAGAATATGGAGCACCTACTATGGAGGAGAAAGCTATGATGGTGGTTCCTGTATAACATTCGACCCTACAGGATATATTTATGTGGGCGGACATACCAACAGTAAAGTCGGTATAGCTACCAAGAACTCTCATTTGGATACACTGCCTCCTAAGCAGTACAACTACTATTACTATTACAGCCACGGTTGGGTTGCAAAATTCAACACCAATGGCGTAAGGCAATGGGGTACCTATTATACAGGCATGGTCACCACTATCAGTGTGGATAACAACGGTGACATTGCTTTTGCAGGTACTACATTCGATACCACAGGCATTGCTACCACAGGTGCTTATCAACCAATACATGCAGGTATGGTTCTTGGCAACAGCCAAAACAATGGTGATGGTTTTATCGCCAAGTTTAACAGCAGCGGTGTAAGGCTCTGGGGTACTTACTATGGTGGGCAAATATGGGACTGGTTAAGTGGTATCGACCATGATGCCGCCAACAACATTTACGTTACAGGCTCTACATATAATGATTACTGGTTGGCTACACCGGACGCATATAATACTCGCCTTGGTGGTGGTTACGATGCACACTTGGCTAAATTCAGCTCTACGGGTGCCAGGATATGGGCAACTTACTTTGGTGGGCAGTCGGTAGACTGGGGTGCTTCTGTAAAAGTCAGCCCACTTGGTAAAGTATATATCAACGGTACAACTGCCAGTACAGATAGTATTGCCAGCCCTGGATCTTACCAATCAAGCCTTGCTGGTAGCTATGATATTTATTTGGCAGAATTTGACACTTCAGGTACCTACTTATGGGGTACATACTTTGGTGGTCCCGGTTATGAATATAACTGGGGCGGCGGCTGGGGCGGCTGGGGCAATAACGGCAGCCACAACATGGACGCAAGTGTAGCAGGTAAACTATATACTGTAAGTGCCACATACAGCACAACAGGCATTGCAACTCCTAATGCACACCAAACCACAATGGGTGGTAGTTATTACGATGGATTCCTTGCAGCATTTGTTGTTGATACACTCCCATATGTCAAACACCCTTTCACAGACACATTCTTGTGTGCGGGTGACACTATAAAGCTTCCATATGGAGTGACATTCCCATTCCGTTCGGGCAACACATTCACTATGCAGTTGTCTGATGCATCAGGTAGTTTTGCCTCTCCGGTAACAATAGGTACCAAGTCGGGTACCACAGATGATACGATGGTTTGCGTGATACCTGAGAATACTGCAACCGGTGCAGGATACCGTGTAAGGGTAATCGCTTCCATCCCCGGTAGAGAATCGGCGGATAACCAAATAGACATGAAAATATTCGCTCCACCTTCTCCACTTACAACAAGCAGTAACACGCCAATATGTGTAGGCAGTCCAATAAACCTCACTGCGAGCCACCCAACGGCAAGCAATGTCGTTTACTCATGGACAGGGCCTAACTCTTTCAGCTCAACACAGAAAAACCCAACCAAAACAGGGGCTGTGCTGGCAGATACAGGCGACTATATATTGACGGCAACAACAGGTGGCAAATGTTCTGTAAAAGACACCACAACCGTTGTTGTAAATATTATTCCTGAAAAACCATCGGCAAGTAGCAACAGCGTCGTTTGTCCGGGTACAACATTGAGTCTGTACTCCAGCAGTACAACACCAAATGTGGCATATAGCTGGACTGGACCGAATTCATTTGCTTCAACAGACCAAAACCCTGCTGTAAGCAATGCGACTTATGGCATGGCAGGTACATATTATGTAACTGCAAGCAGATACGGCTGTGTTTCTTCAAAAGACAGTGTGGTTGTCGCTGTGGCTATTACAACGCCAACACCAACTGCTTCAAGCAATACCCCAATATGTAGCGGACAGACCATTGAGCTGTACTCTTCAGCCATATCAGGTGCTACATACAACTGGACAGGACCAAATACTTATTCCAGCGCAAGTACTAACACTACTACACAAATAATCAGTGCGAACAACAATGCAGCCGGTTGGTATAAGGTAACCGCAACAGTAAATGGATGTATTTCACTTCCTGACTCTGTTAAGGTTGACGTTAACACTGCACCGGAAATAAACATATATCCATCACCTGGTGATACCATATGTGTGGGCAACAGTGTTACATTCGTATCCATAGGTTCCAACGGAGGTACTACACCTCAATACCAATGGACCAAAAACGGCATACCTATTACAGGTGCCAACAGTGCGACCTACTCTACAGGTACTGTTTCTTCAGGCGACTTCTTTAATTGTTTGTATACATCAACTACAACATGTAGCTCACCAGCTACAGATACAAGTATCGCGATCACCATGTTCGTAAGGCCGATCGTTAAGCCTGAAATCAGCATCAAGGTTAGTCCTGACAGTGTTGTAAACGACGGTGATATGGTTACATTTACCGCAACAACATTATACGGTGGTAAAAATCCTCAATACCAATGGAAGAGGAACGGTAGCCCGATACAAGGTGCCACAGGTAATGTATGGGGTACACAACAATTGACCGACGGCGATGTCATCAGTGTAGACCTTGTCAGCAACGATCCTTGTACTCAACCTAAAGACGCAACAAGTAATTCCATCAACATGAAGGTATTGCTTAGCGTAGGTGATATAAATGAATTGCGTGGCGTTCATCTGTTCCCTAACCCGAACAATGGCTTATTTACACTTAAAGGCGATATAGGCAGTTCTGCCAATGAGCTGAAAGTGGATATAATAAACGCTGTGGGACAGCTGGTTTATTCTCAAGAATTGGATGTTCATAACGGACAGGTTAATAAAACAATCGATCTGAACAGTAATCTTGCATCTGGTGTTTATATGCTTCGCATAAACAGCCCTACCGCAAATAAAATAATACAGTTTACCATACAACGATAAACGGTGTTACATTATACAAAAGAGCCGCACTTTATCAGTGCGGCTCTTTTATTTACCTTAATATCTTTTATACTTTCTTTACGAAGTTCTCTATTGAACCGTAAATAATTTCATTCAACTTAAGTGCCAACTCATCTGTATTAACGTCGCTGTCAGCCTTGGCTTTATTGATCATTTTAATGGCCGCATTCATCAACATATAGTTGATATGATTTGCCTTATTGATGATGGCTTGAACATAATCGGTGGAGATGTGATGTCCTCTGTTGGTGAGCTGTTTGTTTACGGCGTAGCCCGCCAGTCTTGAAAAAATTGCTACTTGGTTGTTCATTTTGCGATTGTTTTTTAGTTGTTGATGTTTGTTGATACAAAGATGTATCACATCAACTTTGACCGGAAAGGATTGTTAACGGTTAACCGGCTGTTTACATTTGATTAACAACTTGTTAGCAAACGAAACCTGTTATTTTTTCTTGCGGATATTGATACTCCTTCTCTTCTGTTTGATATCGAAGTAGACAGTCATGGTATCATTGTTCACAAGGTCCACTTGCTTGGCAAATTCTGTAGGTTGAAACTGATCGTCAAATGCCAATTGGCTGAGTGAAACAGTATATATACCTGCCGGTAGGTTAAAGGAGAATTCACCGTTCTCATCAGTAAGAGTGGAATATGAAGAGCGGAGTGAATCGTTACCTGTGGCAATCACTTTTATATTGGATACTTTAAAGTCAAGATTTGAGTTCTTATCCAAGTTGATATTCAACTTACCCGATAGCACCTTACTCTTTTTGTAAGGCACGTAAATGGTATTGTTACCTGTTACAGTAAAAGTCTGGCGAGTACCTTCTTGCGGTATCCATCCTTTTATTTTACTTGTATAACCGAAATCAGCACGAAAATCTTTCTTCTCAACATTCTTGAATATTACTTCGCCATCCTCATTGGAAACAAACAAGTCGTTGCTCAAACTCAACATCTGTCCTGCAACCTTACCTTCACCTTCATCAAATTTACCGTTCACATTCTCATCCTTGTACAGTATCAGTTTCAGGTTGTAATACTTTCTTACAGGCACAAAAGGAGTATGTAACATTATCCTGAAAGACATGGTTACATAAGGCTCAATTTTTTCTTTATTGAGTGGTGCCATACCTGTAATGTTCAAGTCATAACTGTGCTTGTAGTTTCTGTATACGATGTTACCAAGTACGTTTGAGCTTTCCGTCCCAGCCGGTTCCGATGTGTTGTAATTGTATTGCCCACGTATCGTCAAACTTCGCTTAAACATGCTGACCTCTGCATATGGCCCCAATACCAAGCGGCTATACTTTTCAGGGTTCTTGATGTACTTAATATACTCGTGATAAAAATATGGTCCTATATCGTATCTGGCCGACAACCCTGCAAAGTAAACCTGCAATGAACCTTGGTTACTCATTACATTGACCGAGGTTGTGTCCTCATATCCTTCCAGATGCCCTCTGCCATAATAGGTATTGATATTGATGTATGATTTCTCACCGAGCATCCTTGATGCGATCAGGTTCAAGTAATCGTATATGTACGCAGGAGAGGTTCCCGTATCACTGTTTTGCTGACGCTGTTTACCTGCTGATAATGTCAAACTTGTATTCTTGAAGCTCACACCTGTTCTTGCTCCATAATTTCGTGTCTTCAAGTTGAACACATTCGAAAAGAACTGCGTATCGGTATATATGTTCTGCTTACGAAGATTGTATTCAAAAAATCCCCCAACAAAAAATCTTCCGAACAATAATCTACCGTCATGTATCTGTACTCTTTGTCCCTTGAATACACCCGGATAAGAGTTACTGTTGTACAACACATTGGATGTGATGTTGAAGCGTTTATGATTCCACATGAAGTTATACCCCAACGAAGAACCCACTTGACTTTTTTGTGTGGTATTGACAATATTACCCGTTGCTTCTTCCAACCCAACACCTGTTATCAATTTCACTTCGGCTTCCTTACCTATTTTGTACACGGCATTTTGTTTCAGCAAATAGCTGTTCAGATTGTTTACCCTATCCAAGCTTACAATGGCAGACTCAAACAGTTTCATTTTTTCCTTCACCAAAAATTCAGCATCCGCTCCAAAAAGTCTGTTATTACCTGTTCTGCTTTTTATCAAACCATAAACACCAACTCTGTTTACTTCGCCCTTCCATTTATATCCGGCTCTGGCGCCATAACCGTTTATCACAAAGTCGGATAGTTGCATCACGTTACCGGCAGACGCGTACCAATGGTAGCCTTCATATTCAATGTTGTAAATATCATTGTCCAAGAATTGCCCTTGTGTGAAGGTCTTGCTTCTCACATCGAACATTACTTTATCGTTCTGCGACAAGTCCAAACGTCCATGCAATGCACCGTAATACTGTATGTCACTCTCTCCCTGATATGTCGCACCCGTTTCCAACTGCAATGGCAGGTCCAAATAAGCCGAAGAATTCTGCTTGAGCATATACCCGATCTTCGACAGCTCTTGCACTAGGTTTACGGTCTCGCCATCCTCTACCCTTACCTGTACTTTTACTTCTTCCCTTCTCAACACACCCCATTGAGCTTCGGACAATCTCAGTGGCAAGTTGTAAACGGTATCTTCATTGGGATTAAGGAATATGTCTTGTTTGTATGCAAGATTCAGCAACTGATTGTAAAAGCTGATACTGTAACTCTTGGCTGTATTCCCTGAATTCTTGACGTAAACCGGAAATGAGAGGTTCTTTTGATATGCCCCCAATACAATGTTAGGTGTCACCACCCTTGCTTTGAACTTCATAAATTCCTGCACACGTACCTTAAATGTATCTGATAAGGTCTCCAACCCATCATTCAACCTGTATTCGATACTCGTCTTTTCCCATTCTGCGGATATTGATTTGGATGGCAACATCCTCATACTCACAACCGAGTTTTGATAACCCGGTATGCTTACAGTCAGTATTTTTTGGGTGGTAAGCTGCCAACCACTGGGGGGAGTTATTGTCACCAATACACTAATCGAATCTCCCGTAAGGTTGGTGATGGTGATGTTGTTATACATAAAATCGCGGTTATTGTCCGCGACCAATGAATCGTATAAAAGCTTTGTTCTGTAAATACGGCTACTGAGCTGCGCCGAAGTGGATTCGGCAAAAGCGAAGAACACAATAAAGCATAGGATGACTTTTAGCCCCGTAAACTTATTTTTTCGTCCGGAGCTGAACAATTGGTTTGTTTGCCGATGTATGTACTGATATAAGTGTATCAAATACAGTCCTCTATACCTACAAATATCTGAATTATCGGCCATAAGTCTTAGCCCGATGTGCATATGTGCAAAAAGAGCAGCCTTACGGGGCTGCTCTTGTTATTTAAACCGAGAGAGACAATATCTTATTCTTGAGTAGCAGTATAAACAACATCTACACTGTAAGTACCTGCAGGGTATGCAAAACCAGGAGTTGCTTTGTACTTCACGCTGAAAGTTTGGTTACCACCACGGTCAGCAGTAGTGATCAAATCTTGGTCAGAGCTGCTCAAAGTAGCGTATGCACTGTTAGAGAACGGATTGGCTATTGAACCACCTGTACCGTTTGCAGTTACTTTGATTCCCAAAACACCGCTTACAGGCATTGTTGGAGCAGGTGAAGTGTTACCTGTGTATGAGAAGTTGGTAGCGTTAGCCTTAACAGCTACTGAGAAATTCTTGTTTGAACGTACTTTCAATTCTTGAGCATCAGACTCAACACCGTTAGCGTAATCGTTAACTGTGGTGAATGGGATATTCACATCAGCACCTGTAGCAGAACCGTTACCTGTGAAAGTAATTTCGATTGCGTTGCTAAGAACAAGGTTAGTTGTTTGAGAAGCTGAACTTGTTTGGTTAGCTTGGTTTTGAGCGTTAGCTGCGAAACCTAGAGAAGCGAAAACTGCGATTGCGATGATCTTTTTCATAATTGTTGTTTTTGTTTGTTCTTGTTAAGTTGTTTGTTTTAAAAGTTTTTTTCGATTTGTCGTTGATGACAATACAAAGGTGCGACACGGGGGCAAATGGGGACGAATAAATGCCCTTTGTTAACCCCTGATTAGCAACCGAGTAACAACCCGTTAACAAACAGAAACAACCTTATTTGCTTATAACTAATTGTTTTACAGCAACTTCCTTATCTGTGGAATATCGAAGCGTGTAAATACCGTTAGGAAGATCAATATTTAAATAACCATCGGTAGAAACATTGGTTTCTTGTAAAACCTCTTGTCCAGATTGGTTATAAATCGACACAACCGGCTTAGTATAGTACGTGTAATTAGCCCTTATGTATATGTGGTCTTGAGCCGGGTTGGGATATATTGAAATAAGGTTATTGTTCGAAATAGTTTCTACACTTTCATACCAATCCTCATAGAAAAAGTCATCTATAATCCATCCATTTCTATATGTTGTTGGAATACTATCACTGATAAATGTAACTCTTATTAAAAAGGTGTCAGCGGTTACATAGCTTGGATATTTATGTGATGACGTGTCATGTAGACCCCATTTACTCATATCAACTTTTAATTCTTTCCAACCATTCGTCGTTTTATCGAATTGTGGCTTGCCATCAATGCCCAGCCATTGAAAATCATAAGTTGTATAATCATCTACTATATCTATCCAATTGACTCCACCATCACCTGACACCTCTACTTTCCCATAATCGCCTGAATCAATATGTAAACGATAATGAAAACCAAACCCCAAAACAGCTCTATGCTGTAAATCTTTAACACACTTAACAACAAAGACAGATGTATCATTTGTCGGATAGGGATTTACAGTATCTGTTACTATTGCATTAGGTTTTGAATATGCTGAATCAAAAATGCTTTTTTGTGGCCTGCCTATTTGCCATGAATTGTTATGATGCGTTGTATCAAAGATGAACCTATCCGAAAATTTGTCACGTGGGTATTCAAAAGCTTGGTATAGCGACCATTGTGCTGAAGAATCATAGGCAAAACAACAAAAAAACGTAAGGAGTATAAATATAGATTTCATAGGCATTTGCTTACACATAAATATATGCTGAAAATCCACATGCAACTACTTATATAAGTCATATTACTGTCATGAAAAAGGGGCTGCGTATGCAGCCCCTTAGCTAATTATATCCTAATCCATTACACTGACACATTGAAATCTCTCAATGCATCGTTAAGACTTGTTTTCTTATCTGTAGACTCTTTTCTTTTACCAATTATAAGCGCACAACTTACATTGTACTCACCCGCAGGGAACTTTTTGGTATAGCTACCCGGTATCACCACACTACGTGCAGGTACACGGCCTTTCATCTCAACAGGCTCATCTCCACTAACATCTATTATCTTGGTACTTTGTGTCAGTACCACATTCGCACCCAATACTGCTTCTTTCTCTACAACCACACCCTCTACTACAATACATCTTGAACCGATGAAACATCCGTCCTCGATAATAACAGGACCTGCCTGTAATGGCTCCAATACTCCACCGATACCAACACCACCACTGAGGTGTACATTTTTACCTATCTGCGCACAAGAACCTACTGTTGCCCAAGTATCCACCATAGTACCCTCATCCACATAAGCACCTATGTTCACATAAGATGGCATTAACACCACATTCTTGGCGATGTAAGCACCATAACGAGCAACTGCATGAGGTACTGCACGCACACCAAGACCTGCATAGTCTTTCTTCAACAACATCTTATCATAAAACTCAAAAGGCTCGACAGTCCAAGTCTGCATCTTTTGTATACCGAAGTACATAAGGATGGCTTGCTTCACCCATTGGTTCACCACCCAACCGTTATCGGTAGGTTCGGCCACACGCAATCTCCCTTTGTCCACATCTTCAATTACCGCTCTTACGGCATCTTCATATTTACTTTCTTTCAACAGCTCCCTATTTGCATAAGCTGCTTCTATCAATTCTTTCATAACTGTATTGTTTACGTGTGTGAAAATAAGAAAGCCTGATAACTATTGCCTGATATAGTTGAAAACAGGTATGGATGCGGCCGTTCCCAGCACCGGAGCAACAATATACACCCACAAAGATTCCAAATGTCCCGATGCTATCGCAGGGCCTATGGAACGAGCCGGATTCATGGACGCACCACATATCGGACCGGCGAACAAGGCCTCCAATGCCACAACAGCACCAATAGCCAACCCTGCGAACATTCCTTGCTCTTTACTTCCGTGAGCGACATTCATAATCACCAACATAAGGAAGAAAGTCAACAGCAATTCCAACACGAAGGATTGCATATCTGTACCGGCAGGTATGGTTGCACCCAACAACTCATTCACCGGAAATAAGAATTTCAATGTGAAACTCGCTGCCAATGCACCTATTAACTGGCTTATGATATAGGGGAACACCTCTTTAAACGGGAATCGCTTGGCTATGGCAAATGACAAGGTTACTGCGGGATTGATATGTGCACCCGAAATATTCCCGAATGCATATATCATGCTCATAACAATCAGCCCGAATGTAATCGCAACACCTACATGCGTTACAGCACCGGCCGTCTCTTGATTGATGACAATGGCTCCTGTACCGCAGAACACTAATGCATATGTTCCAATAAATTCCGCAACGTACTTTTTCACCTTAGTATGCTTTTCTTAGAATATCGGCATATTTATCCGGCAGAGGGCTGTCTTCAACAGCCTTTGCGGCTTTCTCCACATCATAATCCAACCGTACAAACTCTACATTCAAACTATTCGGGTCGGATGTCTTGTAATGTTCATTTATTTCCAACATCACATAACAAGCTCTCGGGTCACCATCTTTTGGTTTACCGACAGAACCTAAGTTTATTGCATGTCTGAACTTCTTATTATCAACGTCTTCTACTACTCGATGATATGGTAGATGAGTATGCCCAAAACACATGACATCTGCATTAGCTTCGCTCATTATCCTCAACAAACTTTTCTCATCTCTGTCTTCAAACAGATATTCATTGATGCGCCTTGGGCTGCCATGCACCAATAACATGTCCATATCATCACCCAACTTATACTCAACCCTTATATGCGCCGGCAAGGTTCTCAAATAAGCTCGCTCCCTATCATTCATCACTTCGTTTGTGTAAGAGATCGATATGTTTCCGTTCGCCTTGTCTTCTTCATTTTTGTAAGCACAACCGCATTCGTTGATATTAAGCCCAACTCCTTGATCGTAATTACCCGCGATGGTTGGTATGCCACGTTCTCTTATTGCTTTGCATACTTCGTTTGGCCAGATGTTATAACCCACAAGGTCGCCAAGGCAATAAACTGCATCGGGCTTTTTATTGTCAATATCTGCCAACACTGTTTCCAGTGCCGGCAGATTTGCATGTATGTCTGAGAATAATGCAATTTTCATAAATGTCGATTTAGCTACAACAACCGGGAGCACAACAAGCTTCCGGTTCCGGCTTTTTGGCGAAAACGGTTACACTTTTTATGCTCTTACCGCTGTTTTTGAATTCTGCTATCTCCTCTTGCGTCAAATACTTGTCGAGTATATCGTCAGGTATGACTATCGTTTTTTCTTTCTGCAGGGTTATCTCCTTAAAACCATTGCTCTGCATCAGCTCGAGATAATGTTCTTTTTGAATGGCTCCGCTTACACATCCGGCATACATTTCCGCCACACCTTGCAGTTTGCTTGGCAATTCTCCTTCCAACACCACATCCGATATACTGAAGTGCCCACCGGGTTTCAGTACACGATATATTTCCTTAAGCACATTATCCTTATTGGGTACAAGATTCAGCACGCAATTGCTGACAATCACATCAGCAAGATTTGCAGTCACAGGCATATGCTCAATGTCTCCTTGCCTGAACTCAACATTGTTGTAACCCAACTTATCGGCATTGGCACGTGCCTTTTCTATCATTGCTTCTGTAAAGTCTATCCCGATGACCCTACCTGTGGCACCTGTTGCCGAACGAGCTATAAAGCAATCGTTACCTGCACCACTACCCAAATCGATAACGGTATCTCCTTCTTTTATTTGCGCAAACTCCGTTGGTAGTCCACAACCCAAACCAAGGTCGGCATCGGCGTTATACCCTTCCATTTGTGTATAGTCGTCGCTCATGATATTGTATACTTCGTCACTGCAACATCCCGACCCGCAGCAGGAGCTCATATTGGTCTCCTTGTCCTGAAGTGCTATCTCGCTGTATTTTTCTCTTACCAAGTCTTTCAACTCTTGTTCTGTTGGCATCGCTTTTTGTTTTTTATCTATTCATTGCAATATTGCGATTGATATAAGTAAATTTTTTAGCAACAATCATCTCCGCAAGGAACTATATCCGTAAAGAACGCCGAAAAGAACTCACGGTATTTAGTCCAAGTCTTAGGGTCGATACAATAGCATACAGAGGTACCTTCTATATTACCTTGTATCAGCCCCGCGTTCTTCAGTTCCTTTAAGTGCTGAGAGATCGTTGCCTGTGCCAGCCCCAATTCATCTACAAGGCTGCCACAAACACACGAATTGGTCTTCACTAAAACCTGTAATATGGCAATACGTGCCGGATGTCCTATGGCTTTCGCCATTGCAGCCAACTCGTTTTGCTTTTTGGTAAACAGTTCTGTCTTAGTAATTCCCATCAATCGCAATATTACGATTAATGAGCGTTGCGACCAAATATTTCGTGAGAATTATTTCACTTCCTGCATCAGCTTACGCACAACAGGAGAAATAACAAGCAATACTACACCGGCTATAAGCGCATAAATACCAAGCTGCTTGTAGCCGTCTGTATATGTTACAAGCTTTTCAGCATTGGATGCATTCTCGCCCGCTTCTGCTATACCTGCGCCTAACAATCCTGCCACGTATTGGCCGTATGCACTGGCCAAGAACCACATACCCATCATAACACCCCAAAGCTTTTTGGGAGATAGCTTGGTCATCAATGACAAGCCGATCGGAGACAAACAAAGCTCACCGAATGTAATGACAAGGTAACCGAGTGTAAATACGTTCAAAGAGGTCATACCGTTTGCGTCTGCAAAAAACTTGGTCGCATAGAACACATAGAAAGCACCACCTAAGAATAGGAAACCCAACCCGAACTTAACAACAGAGTTTGGCTCAATTTTTTTCTTCGCCATCCATATCCACAACAAACCGAACACCACACTGAATATTATTACGAACAATGAGTTCACCGTGTTATTGATAACGTTGGGATCGACACCGTCAATACCTATAAGAGATGGCTTGAGGTTATTGTACGCAAACAAACTCAACGAACCGCCACTCTGCTCGAAGAAAGCCCAGAACAATACCGAGAAGATTATGAACACTAATGCAGATATCATCTTCTTTCGTTCTTCGGCAGTCAGTTTCACCATTTCGTACAATAGATATATCAACGTTACCGGTCCGATGGTGTACATGAAATAGTCCGTATACTCGGTTTTCTGTACCATCAACAGTATCAATGGCATTATCGCCAACGAACCTATGAACACCATTATTTCATAAGTCTTTCTTTTCCCCGAAGGAAGATCTTTAAGAGGTGACAAACCGATAGGACCCATCGATTTTTGAGTAAACAAGAATGTCAACAAACCGATTATCATTACCACACCCGCTGCACCGAATGCCAAGCTCCACGAATGATATTTACCCAAGTAAACACATACCATACCGCCCAACAATGCACCTATATTGATACCTGAATAGAACAAACCGAAACCTGCATCTCTACGAGGGTCGCCGGCACTATAAAGTTCACCCACCATTGTCGAGATGTTTGGCTTAAAAAATCCCGTACCGACAATTGTGAAACAGGTACCTATATAAAACAGATCCTTTGGAGAAGCCGCTATGATGAAACTTCCTGCAATCATCAACAAACCACCCCAGAAAAGCGACTTTCTGAATCCCAATATCTTATCTGCAAAAAGGCCACCGATGAATGTAAATGCATAAATAAACGCCTGTATGGCTCCATACTGCAAGTTCGCAGCGGTATCGGCTATTGATAGCTGAGACACCATGAACACCACAAGCATTCCGCGCAACCCATAGAAACAAAAACGCTCCCACATCTCCGTAAGGAAGAGGTACCATAGTTGTTTGGGATACTTACCATGAAAGTCTTGAATTTTTTTCAGGTCCAACGATTCATTGAGTGTCTCTGCCATAGTTTGGTTTCTTGAGCGACTAAAATAGTTTTTATTTCCTTATTCAAAAGTCAAAAAAAGTCCCGCCCTTATGGGCGGGACCATGTTATAATTATTTGAGGTCTTTATCTCACACCATGCATAAGCTTGTTAAGCGGCTTGCTCAATATTACAAGCACCATACCTATGCCTACTGTTATCAAACCCATTTGGGTATAAATGTCAATGTACTGTGTCAATGTTTGCTGAGCAGAAGCGGCTACCTCTTCTCCACCGCCACCATGCTCTTCTGTACCGGTAAGTTGTGCCAATATCGCTGCCACGTAGTTGGCACCGGCGATAGATAGGAACCATGCACCCATCACCATACCTGTCATTTTCTTAGGGGCCAATTTGGTCACCATAGAAAGGCCTATCGGAGAAAGGAACAATTCACCCGTGGTGTGCAACATGTATAGGAACACAAGTGTGAACAATGGCATTGTATACTCGTCGCTGACAAAGCCCATGCTACTCACTAACCATACCACCAAATAACCCAAGCCCAACTGTACGATACCCAAACCGAACTTCATCGGGATGTTCGGGTTCTTACCGATCTTGGATAAACGTATCCACATTATTGAGAATATAGAACCGAATATCAAAATGTAGAATGGATTGAAAAACTGTGTGGTTGCCGCACCTATTGGATAACCGAACACCACCCTATCAATATTTCTATCCGCAAACAATGTCAATGAAGAACCTGCTTGCTCGAAACATGCCCAGAATACTATGTTGAAGAACATCAACAATATCAAGATGATCATTCTATCTCTTAGCACAACACCACCTTTGAAGCCTTCGTACAACAATACCGCCAACATTACTATAGCCACTACTGCAAGCAGAATACCAACAACCGGTCCATTGCTCAACAACATATAGAATACAGGTATGATGGCTATCGTACCTAATATTGTAATGTGCAGTCTGCTAAGTGGTCCGATAAATGGTCTCATAAGTTTTTCTCTATCCGGAGGCAAACCATGTCCTTCGTAGTGCTTTTGTCCGAACATGAATACTATGGCACCTATCACCATACCTATACCCGCAAGTGCGAAACCGTATTCATAACCGAATTTGTTACCAACCTCGGCAACAACGGTTGTTGCAAGGAAAGCTCCAAGGTTGATACCTATGTAGAATATCGTAAAGCCCGAATCTCGTCTCGGGTCGCCATCAGCATACAATCGACCCACGATACTGGATATATTGGCTTTGAAATAACCATTACCCGATATAATGACCGCCATACCTAAGAGCAACCAGAACTGATTACCTCCAAGTATCATGAATTCACCGATGGCCATCAAGAAGCCACCCATTATCACCGCTATGCGATAACCCAACAAGCTATCGGCAAGCTTACCACCAAATACTGTTACTGCATACACAAGAGCTGTATATGCTCCATAGATGGCAAATGTTTCCTTATCAGCGACCATTAGGGTCTTAGTCAAGTACAATACCAATAGTGCACGCATACCGTAGTAGCAGAAACGCTCCCACATTTCGGCAAAGAATAACCAGTAAAGTCCTTTGGGATGCCCTGTTGCGGGCGGTGTCACAGCTTCTTGTATCGGCAGGTCTCCTGACGTGCCCAGCTCTTTGTCATCGTGTGATTGCGACATAGATATGATTTAATTTTAAAATGAGTTACGAAAGATAGTAAAAAACATACGCGAATAATATTCGCACAAAAAAAATACCGCCTTAGGCGGTATTTATGTATTTGTCGTGACTTAAATATATTAATGTATGTTCTTCTCAGCCATCACTTTGCGCAACCACTTCAGCAATACCAATAATAATATTGTGGCTGCGATACAAAGCCCGAAGTTCATTAAGAAGAAGTTTGACTTATTCTCAAAGCCTTCCCAAAGACCTGATAACATGCCTGATAGCTTGTTACCTACTGCAGTAGAAAGGAACCAACCTCCCATCATCAAGGCCGTTAACCTCGGTGGACTGAGTTTAGATACCAATGACAGTCCCATTGGCGATAAGCATAGCTCACCGAAGGTGATGACACCATAAGAAGCTATCAACCACCAACTTGAGGCTTTTTCATCTCCCATGGATATACTGGATACTGCCGCCACCATCACAAGTGTCGACAAACCGGTAATGAGCATACCCAATGCGATCTTGGCAGGAGTAGACGGTTCCGCTTTTCGTTTTCGCAAAAAGCCCCAAAGCCCTACCACAACAGGCGTCAATAATACCACCCAGAATGGGTTGATCGACTGATACAACTCCGTTGAGAACAACAATAATGACTTGCCGGGTTCAGGACGCTTGGCTTCAGGCAAATTCTCAAAGTATGTTCCATGCGTGTTTGCAGGGTCGTAAGTAACCACTTGCGCCATGTTGGCTTTTTGAGCTACTGCAGCCACAGCTTCAGGCATTTCACGATCTGTATGTTCCTTGGCCCACACCGTCAAAGCATCACCGTTTTGGTGAAACACAGCCCAGAATATGATAACACAGAACATCACCGATAGCAACGCTCCTATCGGGTTTTTATCTTCCTTACTGGCTCTTGTCCATAAGGAACCATAGAATATCAGTACCGGTATACAACCAAATATGAACGCATCATTCTGTTTTGTCTGCAGCAATGCATGGTCAAATAGTTTTTCAGGTACCACATAACCGATAATTCCACAAATGAATACAGGCAACAACACATAGGAAAATATCTTACCCAAAGACATATCCTCTTTCTGCACAGGCTTCATCACATCGGCATGCTTCACATGCTTGGTACCTGCAAGGAATATCACCACACCTATCAACATACCTACACCTGCTGCACCAAACGCCCAGCCCCATCCATAGTTGATACGCATATACGCCGCTACAAAGTTGCAGACGAAGGCACCTATATTGATACCCATGTAGAAGATGTTATATCCTGCATCTTTATTGGCACGGAACTTATCATCATCATACAGGTTACCTACCAATGTGGATATATTGGGCTTGAAGAAGCCATTACCCAATATGATGAGCAATAATGAGATGTAAAATGCTCCTTCACCCGGCAGTGCCAGGCCCAAATAACCCGCCGCCATCAACAAGCCACCTGCAACTATCGACTTACGAAAACCGAATACACGGTCTGCCAACAAACCACCGAGGAATGGTGTCAAGTATACCAAACCAAGATAAGTACCGTATATATCGGACTTCTTCACCATATCAAAGCCCATACCTCCATTATCTACGGAGTCGAGCATGTAGAGTGAGAATATACCTAGCATCAGGTAGTACCCGAAGCGTTCCCACATTTCGGTAAAGAATAATACATACAGCCCTTTGGGGTGTTTTGCAGTGCTATTTTGCGTATCGTTCATAATTAATCGATATGTTTTCTACTTTAAAAGTTCAGCGTTGAGTAATTTTGAACCTTTAAAATAATTATTAAATCGGAACAGAATAGTTAAAGGCCCACTTTAACACAAAATCTTTAGCATGTCGGCATACAATATATTATTACTGGGTTCAGGAGGAAGAGAGTGTACACTCGCATGGAAATTAAGTCAAAGCAAGTTGTGCAAGGAGTTGTTCATTGCTCCCGGTAATGCCGGTACAGGTCAATATGGCAGCAACGTGAATATACCTGTAAATGATTTTGAGGATATAAAAAAGATGTGCCTTGAAGATAATATTGACATTTTGGTGGTGGGACCTGAAGACCCTTTGGTAAACGGCATCTATGATTTCTTCAAAGCAGATGACGCTTTGCAACACATTATAGTTTGCGGTCCTTCTCTAGCAGGTGCACAGTTGGAAGGCAGTAAGGCTTTCTCCAAAAAGTTCATGGAGCGCCACAACATACCTACCGCAGCATATCGCGAGTTTACAGAAGAGAACCTTGAAGAAGGTATCGAATATATTAAAGGTCATACCCTACCTATCGTATTAAAGGCGGACGGCCTTGCTGCAGGTAAAGGTGTTGTCATAGCACAAAGTACCGATGAGGCATTGGAAACATTCAGCTCTATGATTGTGGATGCTCGCTTTGGCGATGCAAGTAAGAAAGTGGTGATAGAAGAGTTTTTAGATGGTATCGAGCTATCCGTATTCGTATTGACAGATGGAGTGAATTATGTACGCTTGCCAGAAGCCAAAGATTACAAGCGTATCGGCGAAGGTGATACAGGACCGAATACAGGCGGCATGGGCGCGCTGTCTCCGGTTCCGTTTGCAGACGATGCATTCATGCGAAAAGTGACAGAGCGCGTTATAGAACCTACGATCAAAGGACTTCAAGAAGAGAACCTCACTTATCAGGGCTTTGTATTCTTCGGGCTGATAAAAGTAAACGGCGACCCATATGTGATAGAATACAATTGTCGTATGGGCGACCCGGAAACCGAAGTGGTTTTGCCAAGGTTGGAGAATGACCTTGTCAATATGATCGTGAAAATGAGCGAAGGCAAACTCAATGAAGTCACTCCCAAATACAAAAAAGAAGCGGCTTGTACCGTCATGTTGGTATCCGCAGGATATCCCGACAGCTACGAAAAAGGGAAAGTGATGACAGGCTTCGACAAAGTAAAAGACAGCATGTTGCTACACGCCGGCACCAAGCTCAGTGAAGGCAATGTTGTAACAAGCGGTGGCCGTGTGTTGGCCATCACATCGTATGGCAACGATATTCACGAAGCACTGGAACAGTCTTATAAAAATGCGGAACTGATAGAATACGAAGGGAAATACTACCGCAAAGACCTCGGTTACGAATTCAAGTAATTACAACTGCGACCTGATATACTTAAACGCTCTGCCCAAGTTGTCTACGATATCTCCGGCAATGACAGAGTATTGAGAAAGGTCTGCCGCAGCATAATCTCCTGCAAGGCCATGTAGGTATACACCCAATATAGCCGCATTGGTCGGCTTAAAGCCTTGCGCCATTAAACCTGTAATCACACCTGTCAACACATCACCACTACCTGCGGTGGCCATACCTGCATTACCTGTAAGGTTATACCAGCAGTCACCTTCGGTGTTCACCACAACGGTATGATGTCCTTTCAATACAATGTTCAAGTTGTACTTCATACTCTGTGTACGAGCAAGCTCCAACTGCTGCATACTGTCTTTGGTTTTCCCGAACAGTCTTTCAAACTCTTTTGGGTGCGGTGTCAGCACACTGTTGGCAGGTATCTTATGTATAAGGTCGGGCTGCTCTGCAAGCAGGTTCAGCCCGTCGGCATCTATTACTATCGGGTCTTTGCAGGCGGTTATGAAATCCGCGAATGCTCCACCTGTATGTTGTGCTGTTTTCAATCCCGGACCTATTCCCACAGCATCAGCTTCTTCCCATCCTTTCACTCTACTCACATATGTTTCTCCACTTACGGCACACATGGCCTCGGGTACGGCTGTTTGCATAACGGTATAACCACATTCGGGTATAAGTGCTTTCACCTTTCCCGCTCCGGCTCTCAATGCTGCTTTTACAGTCAGCACAGCTGCACCCATCATACCATGGCTTCCGGCAACAATGTATGCCATACCATAGTTGCCTTTGTGGCTGAAACTTTCTCTTATCTTATAAAGTCCTTTGATCAGGCGCTCACCTACTATATGATAATTCGTTTGGGTAGACTCAATAAATTTATCGGAAAGCCCGATGTCCAATATGTGTATCACCCCCGCATATCGTCCGGTTTCGGGATGCAAGAAAGAACGTTTGTAAAATTGGAAGCTCAGCGTGTGATGTACTTTCACTATATCGGCCTCACCCTTTGGAATATTGTCGGCAGGCATACCACTTGGTATGTCTATCGCAACCTTTATATTGGGTAGGTCGTTCACATGCTGTATGAAGTCTGCAACCCATCCTTCGGCAGGTCTGTTCAGCCCGGTACCCAGCAATGCGTCTATTATCACCACATGCCTAGGCACTTCTGCTATAAAGCTGTCCGGCTGCAATATCTCCACCAACTCACTGTCAATATGTGTCAGCTTTTCAAAATTCGCTCGGCAATCGTCGCTTAAACTTTCGCTCAACCTCAATACGAATGCTTTGGCATTATAGCCTTGCCTATGCAACATACGTGTGATGGCAAGCCCATCACCACCGTTGTTGCCCGAACCGCACAACACGATAAATGTGGTATCATTCGGCAAGTTGTCGTTTATCCAGGCCACACATTTACCTGCAGCACGCTCCATCAGTTCGTACGAAGACATCTTGGATGCATGTATCGTATAAGCATCGCAGGCACGTATTTGCGGAGCGCTGAATATTTTCATGACCGTAAGTTAAGCTAAAAGGAAATCCGGTAAAAACACAGCGGCGATAATTGTAATATGTGTGTAAATACGGCTTTTTTTTGCCACAGTAGTGTAATTCCTATCTTTGCCGTTACCTCGTTAAAATTTAACAGCGTATTTTTCGCGGATATTTATAACAATCTGATAAATGAAAGGTCTTTCAACGCTTTTGCGTAGCAGTGTATTAACTTTATTGTTACTGTCTCTTGTCGGTGCTGTATATGCACAAAACGGCATCATCAAAGGGTTCGTATATGATAAAGAAACCGGAGAACCGATAATATTCACCAACGTTATACTGGAAGGTACTCAAATAGGTGTACAAACCGATGTGAACGGTTATTATACCATTACTCAGGTTCCCGCAGGTACCTATACATTGTCAACAACACTTTTGGGATACGATACTTTCAAGACGAGTATTACCATTAAACAAAACTCCATCATCAGTAAGAAGATATTCTTACAACCACGCGACCAGAAGCTGGAATCTGTGGAGATCACAGCAAGAAAGACCGAGAAAGTAACGCAGATAGGTGCAGGTACCATCACTGTTACACCACGTGAGATGAAGATGTTGCCAAGTACAGGTGGTGAGCCGGATATTGCTCAATATCTTCAGGTGATACCGGGTGTTATCTTCACGGGCGACCAAGGTGGCCAGTTATATATACGTGGTGGTTCGCCTACACAAACAGGTATCTTATTGGATGGCATCACAATATACAACCCGTTCCACTCCATAGGTTTATACTCAATATTCGAAACAGACGCCATACGTAACGTAGACGTACAAACAGCAGGTTTCAACGCTCAATACGGTAACCGTACTTCCGCGATAGTTGATGTTACAACTAAGGATGGTAACAAGAACAGATTGGCAGGTAAAGTATCATTGTCTCCTATTATGGCTCGTGCCATGCTGGAAGGTCCGATAGTGAAAGCAAAGAAAGAAGGTGGTGCCAACAGTACATTCTTGGTGTCACTGAAGCACAGCTACTTGGACAAAACATCCCAATCATTATATAGTGGCCTTGGAGAGCAATTTGATGCAGGATTGCCTTACAGCTTTACAGACATATATGCCAAAGCAACCATCAATGCGGATAACGGTAGTAAGCTGAACTTCTTCGGTTTCAACTTTGATGACAAGGCTAAAAGCATCAACCCGAAAACAAATGCGGTAAATGCTTCTTTCAATTGGCAAGCGACAGGTGGTGGTGCTAACTTCGTGATCACTCCTGCAAGCAGCTCAACACTTATCAGAGGTAGGTTTGCCTACTCCAAATACAACATCAGCACCAGCGAATCGACATTCAGAGATCGTAGCAGTTCCATCGACGGGTTCGAAGGTGGTATCGACTTCACCTACTTCTTCCCGGGTTATAGCCAATTGAAATACGGTATAGAAGTAAGCGGTTTTCACACATCGTTGGATTATGCCAACACACTTGGCCTTACCACGCAGTTGGAAAGACGTAACACACTCGGTTCCATATTCGTGATGTATCGTAAGAACTTTGCACAAAAACTCATTTTCGAACCGGGCTTCCGTTTGCAGTACTATTCATCATTGGATGCATTCACTCCGGAACCACGCCTTGGTTTGAAGTACAACATCACCCCTACCGTTCGTCTGAAAGCGGCAGGTGGTTTGTACTCTCAAAACATCTTGAGTACCAAGAGCGACAGAGACATCGTAAACTTCTTTACAGGTTTTGTACTCAGCCCGGACCAAGCCATCAACAATACAGATGGCAAAAGGGTGAACACCAACCTACAAAGAGCGTTCCATGCTGTTGGTGGACTTGAAGTGGACATACAGAACGTAGAACTTAACCTTGAACCTTGGTACAAGAACTTCTATCAAAACATAGAATTGAGCCGCGTTAAGATAAACGTACAAGACCCTGACTTCACTTCAGGCAGTGGTGTGGCAAAAGGTGTTGACCTCTCCGCACGATATAGCAAGAAGAGGGTTTATCTGTGGGGCGTTGTATCATACCAACAGATAATATACAAGACGCTTGTATTGCAAGGCAATCAGGTAACCAACGTTTACAACGGACAGGGACAACCTGTAGGCGTTACCGGTATCACAGAAACACAAACATATCCTCCTCCATTCGACAGAAGGATCAACATCAACTTGTTGGCATCTTACACATTGGGTAAGGATAAAGATTGGGAAGTGTCTTCACGTTTCAACATGGGTTCTCCATTCCCCTTCACACAAACTCAAGGCTTCTATGAAGACTTGAACATTCAGCAAAACGGTATCTCAACCAACTATTTGCCACAAAACGGCAACATCGGTATCATATATTCAACGGATATCAACGGCGGTCGTCTTTCTTACTACCACCGTTTGGACTTCTCTGTTCGTAAACGCTTCGAGTTGAGCAAATACTCTAACATCGAGACTACGCTCTCTTTAACAAACGTTTACAACCGTCAAAACATATTTTATATCGAACGCCTTGATAATACACGTGTTTTTCAACTACCTTTGTTCCCGAGCTTAAATCTGACCTGGAACTTTTAATTGCTAAAAGGTTGAATGACACGAAAGGATAAAAAGAGTACCCATAAGCTGTTTTATCTATGTGCCTACCTGTTGCTGACATCACATAATTTGGATGCACAGGTACACACCGTATACCTTCCTGAGAATAAATGGCTGACACTTGCCGAAGAGCAGTTTGCTCAAGAGCAATACCGCAGTGCCATGCAGTCTGCGGATGCGTATTTGCAGCAAAGCACGTCCGTAACAGATCCAAGGCAACATTACGAGAACGATAAGGCGGGATATTTCAGCTCCGTTGCCGCACTTAAGCTCAACATCGTCAATTGCGAGGAGAAGGCGGTACAATTCATAAAACAAACAGCCAATCCGGTATACAAACAGCGTACGGCTTATGCTTTGGCGCAATTCTGCTTTGAGAAGCAGATGCTGGACAATGCCATCGAATACTACGAATTGGCAGGCATCTCCAACCTGAACAACAAAGAGGTCATCAGTGCCAAGTTCGAGTTGGCATACTGCTACTTCAACAGAGGCAGGTTTGCGGAAGCAGAACCGTTGTTGGCATCCGTCCATCAGCTTGACGGCAAGTATTTCACTGCAGGAAACTACTATTATGGTCTATTGGCATACAACCAAAATAAGTATGCAGAGGCATTGGATGCTTTTAAAGCGATAGAACACAACAGAGAGTACACGGCCATTGTTCCTTATTACATTGCCGAGATATATTATTTCACCGGTAACAAAGACAAAGCATTGCAAGATGCATTGCGATTGATTCGCAGACCGGAGAAGTCGTTCTATCATAACGAGCTGCACCTTTTGGCAGCGCAGATATACTTCGAGGCGAAAGATTATGCGGAAGCACTGCCATACTTCGAGTATTTCTACGACCATACAGACCGTATTCGCAAAGAAGACCTGTATGAGATGGCTTATACATATTACAGGCTCAGCGATTGGGAAAATGCGGTTGACAATTTCAAACAACTCAGCGACACCAGAGATTCTCTTGGCCAGTCGTCCATGTATCTCTTAGGGGATTGTTATTTGAAGATAAACGATAAGAAAAGTGCACGCAATGCCTTCAGCATTTGCGCGGATATGCCTTTCAACCAAAAGCAAAAAGAGGCTGCATTGTTCCTTACGGCAAAACTATCTTATGAACTGGGATACAATGTAGACGCCATATATAATATCAATATCCTACTGGCTGACTTTCCCGGCTCAAGACACCAAAACGAGGCAAAAACCCTACTTTCTGAATTATTGATAAAAACACACAACTATGCGGAGGCCTATAAGGCACTGCAAGATGTGACCGATAACAGCGAAGCATATCATAGGGTTTATCAAAAGGTGGCTTACAGCTATGCATTGCAGCAAATGCAGTTGGGCAACAACTCTTTTGCCGACAGCCTTTTGAGCCGTTCCCTGAAACACCGTGCAGATGCAACATATACCGCAGCAGCACAGTTTTGGAAATCGGAGTTGGCTTATGGTATGGGTAAGTTTGACGATGCACTTACCTATGGTAGAACTTTCATCGACAACGATAGAGGTGCTCAATGGGTGGAATACTTAAGCCCACAAGCCACTGATCGAAATGCATTTACCACCATGGGCTATGCTTCAATGAAACTGGCCCACTTCACAGACGCACAAGAATATTTCAGTCGTGCCAAGAACAGTACTGATGCCGCGAACGACAGCATATTTGTAGTAAGCAGTACACTGCGCGAAGCAGATGCTGTGTTCATGCAAAAGGATTACAAGAAAGCAATCGAACTGTACGATGCTGTGATTGCTTCCGGCTACTCTGATGTGGATTATGCTCACTTCCAAAAGGCAACAATACTTGGACTTGAAGGAGAATACAAAAAGAAAGAACACATACTCAACGACCTCATCAATAATGAGCCACCATCGCGCTATGCAAATGCTGCACGATATGAGTTGGGGCTTTCTTACATAGAACAAAACAAATACACCGCCGCTGTCAATATAATGATGCCGCTTACTGAGGCATACGAGGTGAGGAACATGGCTCCCAAAGCTTGGATGAAAATAGGCTTCGCCTACCAGCAAGCTAGAAAACCGGCACAAGCCATAGAGGCATACAAAAAGATTGCGATAGAATACCCTACATCGGAAGAACGCCCTGCTGCATTGGATGCGTTGAAAAGCTTGTACATACAAGCAGGCCAACCCGAAGCATATGCACAGCTGCTGAAAGAATACAACCTCGGTGAAGCTGAAGAGAACTCATTGGACTCCACCTACTACGCCACTGCCGAAATGCAATATGCTGAAGGTAATTTCAACGATGCAACAAGTCTTTTGGGCAACTACTTGCAGAAGTATCCTAACGGAGTATTCGTAACCAAGGCGCATTACTACAAGGCGGAAAGTCATTACAACCTTAAGCAGTACAAGCCAGCTCTTGAAGATTACATAGCAGTATTGCAAGGCTCTTGGAGCAACTTCTCTGAAAAAAGCGCCCGACGTGCTGCGAGCATATTATACGAGCAGGGTGATTATACAAGCGCCATAAGCTACTACAATCAATTGCGCAACATAGCCATGAACGAAGAGAGCCTGCAACAAGCCTACAACGGGCTGATGTCGGCAAGCTATATGCAGAACGACTATGCAAATACAGCCGCATATGCGGATACATTGCTCTCACTGCCACAGTTGGAGCCGAACATCAAAGACAACGCGCTGTTGTATAAAGCTCGTTCTCTAAAAACGAACGGTGATATGGCAGGTGCTTTGGCAGCATTCAAGCAAATAGAGAACACACAACATCCTTCTGTATCCGCCGAAGCGCGTTACAGCATAGCCGAGATATATTTCGCACAAGGACAAACTGCTGACGCAGAAAAAGCGGCCAACAACACCATACAACTCTCCGGAGGTGATGAACGTTGGGTGGTGAAGTCTTATATACTGTTGGCGGATATACTTGCGGCACAAGAAGATTACTTCAACTCAAAGGCAACTTTGCAAAGTATAGTGAAGAACTGTAAGATACCGGAGTTGAAAAAAGAAGCCGAAAGCAAGTTGAAAGAGGTGAAGAAGTTGGAAAACAAGAAAAGCAAACTAACTGAAGAATAAGGTTCAATGAACATCAAACGTACGGTAATATTGACATTGGCGATGGCTGCTTCGGTAGCCTCCACGGCTCAGCGCAGGAACCGTGCCGATGACACCGTTATCTCCGGAGCCACCATTGAGATCATTCAGTCGTACAAACCGGAGGTGGAGCAACCACCAAAACCGGAGCTTACACCAACCTTACCACCTATCGACACCACCACACCTGTACTGAACTATACCGTTCCCGAACAGACACTTTATTATACATACTCCTCTCTGCCTTTGCGTCCATTGGCATTGAGCGTAGACAGTGCCGTTAAGCCTTTGAGCAACTACCTGAAGCTGGGTGGAGGAAACCTATCCACTATATACTTGGACGCGGGTATAACCGCTCTGCACGGAGCTGACTATGAAACCGGTATACACGTACAACACTTATCTCAAAACGGTGGCATAAAAAATCAGAAGGTATCTCTTACAGGACTTAATGCGGATGGTACTCTTCATAAGAATGGCAAAGCCATACGCGGACGTTTTGGTGTCAGCAACAATGCTTATCACTTTTATGGCTACGACCACGCGGTTTACAACTACGATGCCGCTACCGTACGTCAATCATATACAACCATCAGTTTAGGCGCAGACCTTACCGACGAGCGCGAGATCATTTCGGGGCTTACTTATCACCCGTCTGTTGATTTCAGCTACTTCAAGGATAAGTCTTTCTTTACTGAAGCAAATGCGGACATCATTATACCTTTCACCTATTACATTGACAGCAACTTCCAAGTATATATCAATGCCGCCGCTAAGATGACCTTCTTCAGTGCATCCAACGGCAGCAGACAAACCAACAGTTACTACTACATTTCACCGGGCTTACAGTTCAAGACATCCAAGTTCTATGGACATGCAGCCATTGCTCCCACATGGGGCTCAAGCGGTAAACAATACATCTTGCCCGATCTTAAAATACACTTCACTGTTCCAGAAACTCAGTTGATGATGTTTGCAGGCTGGAAGGGAGAACTGACTCGTAACAACAATCAACAACTGACTGCCATCAACCCATACATATATACTGCTTTCCCTGCGCAGCAAACAGCTTCACAGGAGGCATTTGTGGGAGTAAAAAGCAATGTGGGTAGCAAAATAGCTTTCAGCGGGAGAGTTAGTTGGTGGAACTACAACAACCTACCTGTATTCATCAACGATACCGCTACCGACAAAAAGCAGTTCATTGTCCTTTATGACAATAAGGTGAATGCAATATCGCTCCAAGCTTCCATCCGCTACCAAGTGGCGGAAGTGTTCAGCCTTGGTTTCAGCGGGCAATGGTTCAACTTCTACAACAAAACATTCGAGCAGGTTTGGCACAGGCCGGGAGTTCGCTTCACAGGAGACATATTGGCCCAACCGACCAAAAAATTGACCATCACGGGCTATGTATCGTTTATCGACGAACTGTACGCCCTTGAAGTAAATAACCGTACATTTAAATTGAACGCTCTTTTGGATATAGGTGCAGGTGCCGAATATGAAGTGATAAAGAGAGTGAATCTGTTCGTACAAGCCAACAACTTGTTGAACAACGATTACCAACGCTGGTACGGGTACAATGCCTACGGAATGAATATTTTCGGTGGCGCAAGATTGAAATTTTAAATACCGGTTCGAATGTCGGGGCTAATTTTTTATTTTACACCCCGGTATCGGGAATTGGTATCGTAACATATAATGGATGTAGCGAAATATATAGGGCTTTTTCTGCTCAAAAACGGGCAGTGCTATGTACACGGTTTGGGTACCATGCAATTGGTGCGCAAGCCTGCAAGCTATGATGGTCAAGCCCTTCAGCCTTCGTCCTACGAAATACTTATGGCTCCGGGCGGTAATGTGGATGAGGCATTGTCCAACTTCATCGCCAACAACGAGCAAATAAGCATTTCCAAAGCATCCAACGCTTTAAAAGAATTCAGTACACAAACACGCACCACCATACAACAAGGTGGCGAAGTGGCTCTTAACCACTTGGGCACTTTCATACAACAAGACGGAAGAATCGGCTTTGCCACCAATCCGCATATGTTGTATAAGCCCACACCTATACCGGCACACAAAGGCAGTTCACTCCAACATCAGGAGCGTCCTCAATTTGCCGATCAAGGTGCAAGAACAAGTACAGGCTTTGTACTACCTAAAGCACCTCCTCCGGGACACAGTGCTCCTGCCATGGCTGCTCCGCCTCCAATGGAAGAACGTTATCAGGACGAAGAAGAGGAAAAAGGTGGTATCAGCTGGCTGCGCATCCTTTTGTTTGTATTCATACTTGGGCTGATGGCTGTTGGGGTATATTTCGGGTACAAATACTATTTGGTACCTAAGTTGAACAAACCTGCACCTCGACAAATGGAATTACCTACGGAAAGCAACATGCCGATACCTGAGGTGGATGACTTTGATGAGCCTGCAGTGCATAGTGAAGATACAAGCACAACACAAACAGGTATGGAGCAACAAGAGATGAATACTCCTGCTCCCACGCAAACAACACCGGCAACAGAACCGGTACCAGCTCAACCTGTCGAAACAACAGCCACAGGTCCTGCACCTAAAACGGTTAAGTTGAAAGTGGTTATCAACACATACGACAGTAGAGCACGTGCGGAAAAACGCAAACGTCAGTTGAATGCGTATGGTACAAGCGTACAAGTACTTGAAGAAGACACCAACTATTTCTTCATCATTATGCCTGTACAAACCACTACAACTGATACTGCAAGAATACTCGACTCGTTGAGCAGAACTTACAACCCTGAAGGTGTATTCAAGTATTGATAAACGTCTAACAGGTTGAAATATTTGGAGTTATAAACATCACGTGGAAATCTACCCTTTATATGTATCCATATTAATATTTACTTTGTACGGTATAGTGATAATTAGCACTTATTAATTGTTCAATATATCTGAATTTTAGTATTTTTCGGTTAAGGAAAGACTTACAGAAGTGGAATCAATAATGCGCCCCATATTATTAGCTGTCGCAGCGGTACTCGCCATCATCCTGTACCGTATGCTCAGCAAAGGCGGAAAGACCTACTCTTACAACCGTACGCAATACATATCTTTCCTTTCCGACGGATCCGAACATGTCATTCATGAAACGGAAACCGGTTCCATCATCATCACAGGCAAAACAGTACTGATAGACGGGTTGGAGTATATATACAAACCATCGGACAACGAGCCGGTGCAAGCCACACTCGATTATGACGAAAACGGTCTTCGCAGTGTTCGTGTATTGTTGGTTGATGGCGAAAAACAGTACTTCATCAATAGAGAAGCAGCCCCCAAAGCTGCTTAATTACATTCTGTCTGCTTCTTCGATACTGCCTTTTATTGCTTTATTCTCTTGCTTCTTACCAAAATTATAGCTCAGTGCTACGTTCATACTTCTGGAACTAAACCCATAATTCATTTCTGTTGACACATCGGGCTGATTATAATGCTCAGGCCATTGGTACCAACTGAAAGGGTCTTGTACAGTCAATTTTATGCTGGTGGTATCATTGAAAAAGCTTTTTGAAACATCGGCACTCACCATAACGGCTCCACCGGCTCTGTTAAACGCACTCACCTGCATCGGGCTCATACACCATCCGTTAAAATGTGCATACCATCCTTTCTTGAAGTGTAACTGTGTATCCAAACTTCCGGATGCAGTAAATCCACTTCCATAAGCAGGTTCGCCGTTCCATCTGCCCCAATACTCTATGTACGATATATTGCCGTTTGCCGTCACAGAAAGCCAATCATTGATCTCATTTCGGAAAAAGGCGGATAATGCGCTTTCTCTTTTCCGCCCGTTATTGGTGGTAGAGTAGTTGCTTATATTGGTTACATAATCATAAGACACTTCCCTTATCATAACGCCGTTGGAAACAGAATAAGATATCGTTGTTATCAACTTACCCCTATAGTTGTGTTTCAACTCCATATTGTGCGTGAACATTGGCTGTAGGTAAGGGTTACCTATAGATGCACTATACTGATTATTAACTTTCGTAAATGGGTTCAGTTCTCTGTAAAAAGGACGCTTTATACGTCTGCTGTAGTTGCACTCAAAGGTGTTTTTATCATCTGCTTTATAACTCACATACGCCGTAGGGAATACCGATGTATAGTTTCTTTCAAAGCGTTTGTCTTGCGTCTGCTCATGACCGTTTTGGTGAGTGTGCTCGGCTCTCAGCCCTGCTTGTCCTGACCATTTACCCTTTTTTCCTGTGCCGCTTACATATGCAGCAGATATCTGTTCATCATACAAAAAATGGTTACTTCTCGTACTATCGTATACCCTATTTCCGTTTTCATCCACTTCAAAATAGTTCTCATTGTCAATCGCTACATAGCCTGTCTTTAAGCCGGCCTCCAGCTTGGCACCGTTTTCAAAGTTTCTTTCATAGTCAACTTTCCCACTGTAAATGGCAGAAGATATAGGCAAGTCATTGTACAAAACAAACGGTGATGAAATGGGATTACCCAGCGCATCATAGTTGGAGCTCTCAAGTCTCTGAAACATATTTCTTGTCTCATTGAAACTATAAGCATGTGCCACTATATTGCTCATACTGTCAGGTTCATGCTTCACAAAAAAGTTGCCTTCTACGTTCTTTCTTAAAAACCCTTCATGGTTTTCCGAAACGCTGTATAGCTCATTGTTATTGGAAAGATCTGTGATGACGGTTTCATAAAAATCACGTTGCTTGTTTGGGTGATAATTACCCCTTACAGATGCACTTAAACTTGTCTTCTTACTTATATCATAATCCAAACCGAGTTCCAAATGCTCATCATGAAATTCTTCCTTTAGAAAACCGTCTTCATCGATGGTGGTAAGGGCATCACCGGTCAGCACATCCTTAGCTGTCCTGTTCCTGAATACGAGTAGTGAGTTCTTCCCATAATACCCTCCCGGATATATATGCAGTCCAATCTTATTTTTTCGGTAATTCAGTTGCGCATTACTGGATACAAACGGATATATCGCATGTATATATTGTCCGTTTACATTGCCATTCCATCCTTGTTGCTTTTGCTTATCGGTCTTTACCAGTATAATGCCGTTATTCCCTTCTGCATCGTATTTGGCGGATGGTTGTGTCATCAGCTCTATCCTGTTTACATTGACTGCAGATATACCTTTCAAATACTCACCCAGTTCCCAGCCTGTCATGGTTACGGGCTTATCATCTATCATGATGGTTATACCCTGCTTACCTTGTACGGACACCTCTCCCTCAGGACTTACGGAAACACCGGGTACATCTTTCAATAATTCAAGCAAGCTGTTACCCGCTTTCATTTCTTTACTGATATTCACTATTGTTTTACCGAGGTCTGTTTCAAAACGCACCCTATCCTCTTTTATCACCACCTCGTCCATAGTGTTGGCATTTCGTTGGAAAGTAACGGCTACATCCTTCACATCTTCCAATACCGTCAGCGTCTGCTTTACTTTTCCGTAACCGACCATTTGTGAAGCAAGGATATACTTACCTGATGCCACATTTGCAAACTTGAATTTGCCCTCATCATCGGCTTGTATGTTCTGCACAGTCGTACTGTCTTGTGTATACAGCGACAAGTATGCCAATGCGACGGGCTTTTTGTTTTCGTCTGCAACTGTTCCCGAAACAGTGTGACGTTGTGCATATACATGCGTGGATAGGAGCAATAATAGCAAGGAGAGATAGTGTTGTTTCATACGTAGCGTTTTTGTAGTACCTGTTAATACTGCTCATAAAACTAACTGTATGAATATTAAGACAACATTAGAACCAATGCATTTATATAAACTTTAACGTAACAAAAAAAGCGGGCTAATGCCCGCTTTCAAACTGTTGTGAATATATAATGTCTTAATTGTTCAAACTTCTGAAGTCCACCGGTACCAACTTGCTCACACCGGCTTCTTGCATGGTCACACCGTATATCACATCAACGGCAGCCATTGTTTGCTTGTTGTGTGTCACTAGTATGAACTGCGAGTTGTCGCTGAACTTACGTATCATCTGTGTGAACTTGCCTACGTTCGCATCATCAAGCGGTGCATCCACCTCATCAAGGATACAGAACGGTGCCGGCTTGATCAAGTATATCGCAAACAAGAAGGCAGTTGATGTCAACGTCTTCTCACCACCCGACAACTGTGTCAATGTACTTGGGCGTTTACCTTTAGGTTGTGCGTATATCTCCACATTGCTGTCGGCCACATTCTCAGGATCCGTCAAACGAAGGTCACACTGATCTTCTTCCGTAAAGAGTGTTTTGAATACTTGTATGAAGTTTTCTCTTACGCGCTCGAATGTATCTTTGAACTTGTTGTTCGCTGTCAGTTCCACCTCCTCTATCGTAGCCAACAAGGAATCTTTCGCTTGTACAAGGTCAGACTTTTGCTCCTGTATGAAGTCGTAACGTACTTTCATTTCCGTAAATGCTTCGATGGCAGTCGGGTTTATTTCACCCATATTCTCCAAACGTTTTTTCAAACGCTCGGCCTCGGCATTTATCTCATCTACAGTCAACTCTGTGGTACGGTCTTCATCCAACACATCGTCCAAGTTCACTTTGAACTCCACGCTCAAACGTTCTTTCATACCCGCAAGCTGCAACTTCATTTCGTTCAGCTTGTCTTTGATGCTGTTCAACAACATATCCGTATGCTCACGCTCTCTACGCTTCTGGTTCAGTTGTCCTTCTTTCTCAGATATGGCGTTACGGAATTCGTAGTACTGTCTGTCTTTTTCATTCAACGCAGCCTCATCCATTTCCTTCTTCTTCATCAGATCGTACAACTCATTGTCGCCACTGTGCAATGTTTGCTCAGTTGCGGTCAACTGTTCGGTTGTATCTTTCAACTGCTCTGTGTTGGATGCCACCTGACGTTTCAAGTCGCCCAACTGGTTGTTGCGGAAACTCAATTCCTGCTTCAACCCTTCTATCTTACTTTGCTGACGTGTGTATTGTAAATTTTGTTGATTGTACGCTTCCGTGGCCTTGTTGAAGTCTTCTTCCGCCGCTTTGAACGATTGTTCCGCCGCCTCTATATCCTTCCTTACATCCACTAACTCCTGCTCGATTGTCTCCAATGTAGTACGTGCACCGGAAATGCTTTCGCGTGTTTCATTCAGTTGTTGGTCAAGCTCTGCAACTCTTTTCTCCGCATTCTCATTCAGATGCTCATAGTTGCTCACCTTATCTTGCAGGTTCACTGTCAGGTTTTGCAACCTGTTAATCTCCTCTCTTGTTTCTTCAATGGCTTTGTCGTTCAACTCACTGTTGAAACCCGTAACCAATGTTTGCGTTTCGCTTATCTCAACCTTTAGCTTGCCGGTTCTTTCGGTAAGGTCGGCTATCTCAGTGGCCAATCTTTCCAAGTTCTTCGCACGGCCAATCTTATTGCCTTCAAACGCACCTACGGAACCTCCACCTACTGAATACTTACCACGTACCATCTTTCCTGTTTTGGAAACGATGATATTACCGTTCATGGATGATGCATGCGCAACAGACTCTTCGTTGTCTGCTATGTATACATGCCCCAACAAATGTTGTGCAAGCGGCTTGTACTGCTCATCCACATTCACCACATCCAATGCGGATATCATACCGCTTGGTGTTTCGTGATGTGATTGATTGTATTGTTGGAATTGTCCTAGTATGAAGAAGTTGGCTTTACCTTTCTTATGGTTGTCCAACAAATGTATCGCTCTTGCGGCATCGTTAACACCATCAACTATGTAATAGTTAAGGTAGCTATCCAACAAGTTCTCAAGTGCGGTACGGTATTCGTTTTGCACAACAAACACGTCTGACAATAACGGTGCGTTGTTGTTCCACTCCGAATTCTTACTCAAGAACTTGATACTGTCCGGATAACCTTCAAGGCTCTCCACCAACGATTTCAAAAGGTCGTGCTCATTACTCTTGGAGTCGAGCTTTCTGTTCTCATCCACCAACTCGGCACGCAACCCTTCCAATTGTTCTTGGCTCTGAAGTATCTTCCCTTTTACTTCTTCTTGCCTGTTCTGCAATTGTTGAAGGTGGTCTTTCTTACCCGAAAGTTGTGTTTCCGCTTCTTCCTTCTGAGTAGTCAATTGACCTATCTGCGTTACACGGTGTTGCTTTTCTTCTTGCAACTGGTGTATGCTTCTTTGTAAGTTTTGTACCGATGTATCGGCAACAGCCACTTTCTTTTCCGCATCAAACTGCTCACGTTGCTTTTGCTGCAAGTGTCCGCGCAGTTTATCCAAATCAACTTTCTTATTGTCGAAGATGTTGCGCTTATCGTCAACCACATTCCTCAAGCTTTCCAACTCGTCGCGCAGCTTCTGCATCACCTCACCTTCCTCGTATATTTGCTTGTCGGCAAATGCGATGGATTCTTCAAGGCTCTTCATCTGCTCGTCCGCTCCTGATAGGAACTTACTGATGTTGGTTTCGCGCTCTTTAAGGTGTTCTATCTTTTGAGAGGCGAGGCGCTTATCACTTTCCAATTGGCGTAAGCGTGCCACTAAGTCATTGAACTGCTTTTGCAAACCGTTCAACTCTTGCTCTCTTTGTGTCAATTGCCCTTTCTCGTTCTGCACAATCTCTTCTTCACGCGCTATGTTGGTCTCTAATTGACTTTTTTTCTCAGCCTCACGCGCATTCTGTTCGTTCAGTTCTTTGTACTGATCGTTGAAATGTTCAAGCGATGCTTTGGCCAACTCGACACTTATATCCTTGTATTCAGCTTTTATCTTGAAGTAGCGTTCCGCCTTTCTGGCTTGGCTTTCAAGTGTACGAAGGTTGTTGCCTATCTCAAACAACAAGTCCTCTATCCTGGCAAGGTCCTGCTCTGTTGCATCCAACTTAAGCTTGGCTTGCTTCTTACGTGTTTTGTATATGGATATACCTGCGGCCTGTTCCAACATCTTACGACGAGCACCGTCCTTATCACGGATGATGTCATCCACCATACCCAACTCGATGATGGCGTAAGAATCGTTGCTTACACCTGTATCGAGAAACAGGTTATGTATATCTTTCAAACGGCAGGTCACATCATTCAGCCTATACTCACTCTCACCGTTCTTGTAAAATTTACGTGTAATGGTAACTGTGGTAAACTCGGTAGGCAGTACGTTACGCGTGTTTTCAAACGTAAGCGACACCTCGGCCATACCTGCGGCATTCCTTGACTTGGAACCGTTGAATATCAGATCGTCCAAACTGTCCGACCTCAACGACTTTATCTTATGCTCACCTATCACCCAACGGATGGCATCAACTATGTTCGATTTCCCACAACCGTTCGGCCCTACGATACCCGTAATGGGATGATCGAGCTGAACATGCGTTTTATCCGGAAACGACTTAAAACCTTTTATATCTAACGACTTTAAACGCAAAGCATATATGTTTTTAGGGGGAAAACAAAAATATACAATTCAGCCTTTTCAAAGGAATTGAATACGCTCTGCAAGCATCAAATGTGGGTAACTTGGGGAATATTAATATTAGCTATTTGTTGAGTAGTTGAACACTACTCTTTACGCATATAAAAGATTTTATTGCATTCAAAAAATCTTGCAACAGGATATATCGGTTCAAAACGCTTGTCAATGCCGTATTCGGCAGCCGTTTCGGCTTTGCACACTATAAAGTTTACAGAGTCTATATTCCTTTCAAAGATATCCATCGCATCATCTTCGCATTGCACCAAATCTATCTTGTTGTCATGATACATGATATCATATGCATTGGTAGCAGGATGCACATCTTCCACAAGAATTTTGTTACTGCCATGCTCTGCAACATAATTCAACACATCATTATCGTTCTTCTGCATCATGAACGATATAAGTATGCCCAAGTAGATGACACCAACGATGGATACGACAGCCAAGTGAGCTTTCACGAAAATGTTTCCTTTTCTGTTGGTATATACTATCGACAGATACAGCATTATCAATATATAGGCCGTACCACGAAACAACGGGTATTGAGAACCGAACAACACATGGCTCACAACCAATAATGCGATGGTCACCAACGCAACCAATATCTCCAAATACAACTTGCCTCTGCGTATCATGATGAACAATACAGGCAACAATGTTGCTGTGAGTGCTATTTTGAATATCATGAAGTATTTATGGTCCACAAAATCCAACAAACCCATGAACGATATCAGGCTGGATAATGTTCCTCCTTTGAACAACGAGTCGGCCCCAATGATGTTCAGGTCATATTCGCTGATAACCTTACCCTTATCAAACACATAGTAAAGTACGGGTAGGTATAGAGCGAATATCAGTATACGTACGGGACTTTTGACGATTTCCATAAATCGATACAGCCCCAATATGATCATCATGGCTATAAACGGAAAACAAAAACTGAATATCGAAAGTGAGCTGATACTACCAGCCAATATGAAATAGAGTAAGTGTTTTTGATTGGCCGACTTCAGGTATGTCTTCATGTAATACAATGCCATAAGCAGGCTTACCATGGCCAATGCATATCCTCTGCCTTGCCCGAAGTATATGGTATATGGCCACAGGTACAAGGCAGCGAGTCCCCAATAATCGGGTTTGTATTCTTCTTCCTCTCTGTATAGCAGTTTTGTGATGAACAGTATGTATAGGAAGTAGGTCAACAAAGACAGCAAACGATAAAAGAAGATGCTCTTTATGCCCAACTCTTGCAACCAACGGAAGTAGAGAGAATTCAATACATGGTGGTTGGCTATCTTATATTTGGAATAGGCGATGAGTTCTCCCGGAGTATTGCCTATCGTGTTTACATAAGTCCACGATTCGTCGTAGGCCCACATGTCTGAAAAAGACAGGATAATAATAGGTACCAAAACAAGGTACGGTATGATGGTACTTTTTTTGAAGTAGTAGCCCGTATTATGTTGCATCGGCTGTAAACATATAGGTTAGTATCCTAAAGATATTACAGCTAAATCAATTTGTGTATTAAATCAGTATTTATCTATGTATTTGGGGAAACCGTTCTTATCGGCGTATTGTTCGCGCAGCGATTGGAGCTTCTTCAACAGTGCTTGTTCCTTTTCGGCACTTATTTGTATTTGTGCATATGCTTCCGTCAATTCGTCCATGGTTACGGAATCATCAAATTGCTCAAAAGCGGAGAATCTGTTTTCTACTATGTTTCTTTCTGTTTCCAAAAATTCCAACTCGGTTTGCACCAACTCTTCCGATCCACCCACATGTTCCAATTGACCCACCTCATCTATTCGAGCATCTATATAGCCTTGCATCTTGGTCCTAACCGTTCCCAATTGTGTAAAGTCCAAAGTATTTACGGAAATTTTCAGCTCGTCTCCCCAAGCCTTACCATGCAACAGCAACGTATCGTTAATACCTCCGATTCTTGCATCAAGCGCTGCGGCTTTCTCTTTTTTATCATAATTGCACCCCACTATGTATAGTGTCATGACAATCAGTGCTGTAAGTAGGTGGATACGCCTTGTCATAGGTGAATTTTAACACAAAATACTCATCAACAACATTATAACGTAACAGAAGACGAAATGTTACAATGATTTTAACAACACATATAATTATTAAACACTTGTACATTAGTTACTCCATGCATCATGACGTACCTTTGCGACCTGAATTTGAGTAACATGGGCAAAGTAGCGATAAACATAGCGACAGGGGATCTACAAAAAGAAGAGATAATAGTAGGTATAGACTTGGGAACAACCAACAGTCTTATTGCTGTTGTACGTAGCGAAGACAATCAACCGATAGCATTGAAGGAGATAGACGGACTTACACTTGTGCCTTCCATCGTACACTTTGGCGAGCATGGAGATGTAACAGTGGGTAACCCTGCTCGTGAGTTGTTGATAAAAGAACCTCATCGCACTATATACTCAGTAAAAAGATTGATGGGTAAGTCTTACAAAGACGTACAAGGTGATACAGACTTTTTCGCATACAAAATACTTGATGACGATACAGACTCATTGGTGAAGGTGCAAGTTGGAGACAACTTCTATTCTCCCATCGAGCTATCATCATACATATTGAAAGAACTGAAACATCGTGCCGAGCATATACTGAAAACACCGGTCAACAAAGCGGTGATAACAGTACCTGCATACTTCAATGATGCTCAGAGGCAAGCAACCAGAGACGCGGGTAAATTGGCAGGTCTGGATGTATTACGCATAGTGAACGAACCGACAGCAGCGAGCCTTGCGTACGGACTGGGTGTGCAGCCCCATGAAGAAAAAACCATCGCTGTTTATGACTTAGGTGGTGGTACGTTCGATATATCCATACTGAAGATAACCAACGGCATATTCGAAGTATTGTCTACAAACGGTGATACATACTTAGGCGGTGACGATCTTGATAAAGCATTGGCCCGCCATTGGCAAAAGCAATTGGGCATTACCGACGAAGAGTTGCAAGCACACAAAAGCATTGCACAAGAGTTGAGGCTTACCGCCGAAGCGGCAAAAAAGCATCTATCAAACAACGATACATTTGAAGGCACGGTTTCAGGAGAAAGTGTAAGCATCACCAAAGATGATTTCAATATACTCATACAGCCACTGGTAGGTCGTACGTTGGACTGCTGTCGCAAAGCATTGAAAGATGCCAATCTTAGTGCAGAAGATATAGACGAGATAGTTATGGTGGGCGGTTCCACTCGCGTACCGTTGGTGAAGGAGAGCGTAAGCGGCATGTTCAATAAGCAAGTACACGATAGCCTCAACCCCGACGAGGTGGTGGCATTGGGTGCAGCCGTACAGGCGGATATACTTGCGGGTAACAATCAAGATATGTTGTTGTTGGACATCACACCACTCAGCCTTGGCATAGAAACCATGGGCGGATTGATGGATGTGCTGATACCACGCAACTCAAAAATACCAACCAAAGCAGGTCGTCAATACACCACTCAAAAAGATGGCCAAAACGGCATGCGTATTTCTGTATTTCAGGGAGAGCGCGACTTGGTGAAAGACAACCGCAAATTGGCGGAATTCAATCTTTCAGGCATACCTGCAATGCCGGCAGGCTTGGCTAAAGTGGAAGTAACTTTCCTGATAGATGCGGACGGTATTCTTAAAGTAAGCGCCAAAGAATTGCGCAGCGGTGTGGAGCAAAGCATTGAGGTAAAACCACAATACGGCCTTACCGATGCTCAAGTGGAGCAAATGCTGCTGGACTCATTGCAGTACGCTCAAGAAGATATCACAACAAGGGCATTGGTGGAAGCGACAACTGAAGCGGAGCAGATGATAGAAACTACTGAGCGTTTCATGGAGAAGCACAAACAGTTCCTAAACGAAGACGAGAGTACACTTACCCTAAATCAAATTCATGCGTTGCGTGTAGCCATCTCAGCAGCCGATAAGAACAAAATTCAGAAAGAGACAGAGGTCCTAAACGACATCACACGTCCATTTGCCGAACGTGTAATGGATGTGGCTCTTAAAGATGCCATGAAGGGTAAGAAAATAATGTAGTCTTACATCAGCACCACCTGAACGGTGTGCTTGGTTTTCTGCTCCAGTATAATGTGTCTGCCTTTGGTCAGGTCATTCAACACTTCGGGTGTGTAATGCCTGATGGTAAGCAATGATACGTCCTCGTTGTCGAACACACTGTAGTCTTTGCTCAACTCAGCCACCAACGCCTTCAACTTACCTTCGTGCTGGTCGATACACGCCAAGAAGCTGATGGCAGCATTCTGTATCAAGTTTACCTTTATGTTCAAACGATGGAACACATCGTACAGGTCTCTCAACTTGCTTTCCGTAATGAATGAGAAATCTTTTGCGGTCAGCTTCAGCAAAACCTGATTGCTCTTCTGCACAATCAACGGCGGGTAGAACAGGCTGCTCACGTCTTCCATCACAACGGTTCCCTTCAGGTCCTTGTTCAAGAAGCATTTGATGTACAACGGAATTTTGTTGTTCTGCAGCGGCTTGATGGTTTTAGGGTGTACCACCTGTGCGCCGTAGTAGGCCATTTCTATCACTTCATGATAACTGATGGCTTCTATCCTTACCGTGTTGGGAAATTTCTTAGGGTCTGCGTTTTTCAACCCTTCCACATCTTTCCATATCGTTACTCCGTTGGCTTGTATCATAGCGCCAAGCAAAGCAGCTGTATAATCGGAACCTTCTCGGCCAAGTGTAGTTGATGCATTATCCGATGTGGCGCCGATGAAACCCTGCGTAACAATGCTCTTACCGCTACCCAACATCGGCATCAACTTTTGCTTTACCTGAGCCTCGGTATATTCTTCATCCACTCTGGCATCGCGATAGGTATCATCCGTTCTTATGATGTCCCTGATATCTTGCCACTCCGCATTGAATCCCTGCTGTTGTAAGAAGCAAGCGAATATCCTGGTAGACATCAATTCACCGATGCACACTATCTGGTCGTAGCAATAATCGTAACGGTCTGCACTCGCATCGTCTATCGCCCACTGCAATTCCGTGAAGAATACATTAAGCCCCTTCTCCGCTTCGGCAAAGTGCTTCTCGTCCAATAAGGTCTTGGCATAGCCTATATGCTGCTGCTCCAAGCCGGCAACAATATCCTGCGCCTGTTTCTTATCACCCTTACATGCCGCTGCAACCACGTTCTCCAACGCGTTGGTTGTTTTACCCAATGCGGAAGCAACGATCACTATGGGTTGCTCTGCCGACTCTACGATAGGCCAAAGGGCCTGCATTCTTTCTGCTGTTGCGATGGACGCACCACCGAATTTGTAAACCTGCATATATTTTCCGGTTAATACTAAAACAGGCTTACCTTGCGGTAAGCCTGTGAATATCTATGTTACAACTACATAAACTACTGCGGCTTACCTCTCGGCAATGCATTTCAGTTGTTTGTATAGCTTTTTCTTCATCATTGTGCTCGCAAAAATACATATTTATCGATAATCGCCAAATATTACTCAAACAGCTCAGATAATTTCTTCGGCCGCTTATGCTCCAACCATATGAACCTTTTTAGCTTCATATTATCGAGGTTGGCCTGCTCCATCGGAGTCAGTTTCGAGTTTACGTCCTGCTCCAACTTTATTTTGTCTATCCCCTCATCTTTGAACAGTACACGTAGTCTGGCACTCGTGGCTTCGTTCACGCCTATGTACGCGTTATCGTCATCCTTGGTATAGTATATCACCTCTGCATTGGGTTTCACCAATACCTCTCTGATGGTGTTGTTCTCAAAATATCCCGTGAGTGTCTTGCCTTGTATCTGGTCGAACAGTCCTGCCTTATCGGGCCCCGACTGTGATGCCACAAATGCATTGTTCGGCACATACATTTTCTTTATCCTGCTGCTGTCTGTATACAGCAATATGGTATCGCCTGTTATTTGACTCCTCCGCGACCATACCACAGGGTCGTATATCATACGCATGATGGAGTCTTTTTGCGAATAGGCGATACTGTCACAACGCCCCTGCATGGAGTCGGAGAATATCCGCACATGATGATAACCGATGAAATACCTTTGGTCAGACGTGTCTGTAACTTTTGTCGTATCGGCTATCATCACCTCTACCTCTTTCTTCTTTCTGCCCTTGCCTATCGTCTTTATTATTTTGATACTGTCATCCTTTATAGGCACAACCGGTGCAGTGAAAAACGTATCGGCACGTATGAACAGACTATCATCACCATTCATCTTTTTGATGACCGGTTTTATCACCGCCAATGTGGTCTTCTTCTTTTCGTTGATATATGCTTTGCCGCTGTACAGGGTCATGTCCTGTACGGTGTCTATGGCTATCACATTGCCACGAGCATAGCCTAAGCCTGATGATTTACTATAATCAAGGCTATCAGCCTCCAAATACTGCTCCGTTGTTTTTACGGACGAACGACAAGGGAAATGTGCCGTTTCGGTTTTGGTATCGTAAGTACCGCAGTGTGTTGTCAACACGGAAGAGTCACTCGTAACAACCGATGCACCGTAGAAGGTCACTACTTTCGTCTCTGTATTGTATCCCATATCATCCGATATGATGTTGTACTCGGGGTCGTATACATACACCTCTTGGGTAAAACGTGCATCCTTGCTTTTCATGTTGTACACGCCGGTATTGCTCGATAGCGATGTGGCATCGCTTTGTAGTGTACCGCCTTTGTTGTACACGCCTATTTTGGTTTTCAAATCATACTCGACCTCTTCTGCCCACAGCTTATCCTTACCGTCTGTAAGGCTTACATTCCCACTCAAGTATGCCATCTTGGTATTGCCGGTGTATTTCAGGTAATCGCTGATTGCTTCTGTTCCATCAGGCTGAATGATGACCACATTGCCGAACGCCTCAACATTGTTGGTTTCGTTGTTCAGATAGGCGCTGTCACAATACATTTTTGTTTCATCCTGCTGCAACTCTACATTCTCCACCAATTTGTTAAACGTATTGCTGTCCGTGGTTACCTTCTCTATGTATCCGGCACCTATTATCTGCACGTCCACCTTTTCGCCTCCTTCTTTCTTGGTTTGAGCAGACACGGTACCACACAGCATAATAGCCACTGCAAACATTACCGTTGCAACAGTCTTTGATATTGGTTTGAAATGATCTTTATGGAAGGGGATTATCACTCTTTGTTTTTCTTACCGAAAACATTCACGTTTATATAGCGCCATGGGCGGGCATTCACATCCTTGATCAGTAGGTCGAGTGCATCCAGCGTTTCTGTAAGGTCTTTGTACAACTTTTCATCGTTCACCAAATAGCCAAGCGTGCCTTCTTTTCTGTTGATCTTAGACAGTACTTCGTTCAATTGCTTGGATGCGGACTGCAAGTCGTCTATCGTCTTTTGGATAGGTGCTTTTGCAAGTGCATCCGTCGTCTTTTCCGCGTTCTCTATTATGTTGGTGATGCTTTGATTGTTCTGCGCCAAGTTCTCTGCAATGCTGTTGGCGTTTCTTATCATAGATGCCAATGTCTCACTTTCCTTATTCAGCTTCTCAGCCAATTCCGAAAAATTCTGCATGGTTATATCCAACGAACCCACCGTATTGGAAAGGCTGTTGGCTGTCTTTTCATTCAGTACGCCACTTACACCGATAAGTACGGTATCAAGTGTGGATAGTACATGACGAAGGTCTATAATCAATGGAGAAAGCTCAACGGAGATATTGTCTATCACACCGCTCTCTATGGATGCGGGAAGTATGGCTCCGTCCTTGGCAAGTTCCGTACCCATACCCAAATTCAACACAACCACTTTTGTGCCCAAAAGGTCGGACGAAGCAAGCTCGGCTGTAGTACCTACGGGTACGGCCACATCTTTACCTACTGCCAGTGTCACTTTTACTTTATCGCTGTCCAACAACTCGATGTTCGACACACGGCCAACACCAAGTCCTTTTATCTGTACGGATGAGGATGTTTGTAATCCCTGCACATTGTCGTAGTAGGCATAGTATTCATTCTCGCCGGAAAATATGTTGGCACCTTTCAGGAAATAAAACCCTGCGAAAAACACCAACACGGATACCGATACCAGTACACCTATCTTTATTTCTTTAGAGAGCCTCATACAATAGCGCTTTCATTTGACAGCAAAAGTAATAAAGTCATGCTATCATGATAGAATTATAATGATATTCAACTGTTAAAAATCCGTACCTATCGAGAAGTGTAACAATGGCTTGGCAATATGATTCTCAATATTCCATGCCACATCTCCCCTCACAAAGTATCCGAACAACATGGTACGAAGTCCGACACCGTAACCTACGGCAAACAGATTTTTTTCGTCCTCTATTTTCAGCAGCACCTTGGCTGCGCTGCTACCGATTCTCTTTCCGGTAGGATAATAATAGTCGTTGGCCACATTCGGGTCGGTAGGCCAGAAACCATACCAAGCAGAACCTATATCACAGAACGGAACCATTTGCAGGTTTCTCAATATTGGTGACTGTATCGGCCTCTTTACCAACGATGTGATTATCGGCACCCTGAATTCGGCATTGATCATGGCATATGTGTTACCGTTGTAAGAGTTACGCTCGTAACCTCTCATATTGGTGGACAATGCCTGGAAACCATATTGTTCGCCTGCTCTAACAGGAGTGTTGTTATTATACTTCGCACCTATTTCATTGTCTACACCACCAAGGAAGTACAATACTTTTTGCTTACCCGTGGAGTGTGCTCCGGCAGCTCTGATTGCAAAAGTTATGTGCTTGTACAGTTTCTTGTAATATCTGAAGTCTGTACCCAAATTGAAGAACCCGCTTGTTGGCGAGTCCATCTTGTACATGTACTCTCCGTAAAACTTGTACCTGAACCCTTCATATATGTTGATTGTAGGGTTGGAGGTATTGTCAAACACATACTCCAATCTGCTCACCGCCCAAAACTGCTTATTGTCAACAGCAGGGTAAGACAAGCTGAAAGTATCTTGTGCTTTATAGTTTAATGCATCTTTCCTGAAGGCAACATGCAATTTCAAACTTTCAAATTTGTTGAACGGATATGAAGCACTTATTTGGAAGTAGTTCATCACCGTTTTGGCCAACTGCTCGTTACCGAACGAATCTGCACTTACAGCAGGATTGTAATGAGGCACTATGTCCGTACGAGAACGCTCTTGTCTTAAGTACAAGAAGTTCCAGTCTATGCGTCTTTTATGATTTTGAAATTCCACAAAATAAGACAAGCCTGTAAAGTTGAACGGCAGACGTATACCACCCGTAAAGCGGTAGTCTTCCATCAGGTCGTTCAGGCTAACTGTTAGCATACCTGCCAATGTTGGGCTGGAGAATTGGTTGTTGTTCAATCCTGCCGGCTGATATCGTTGGAACAGTACGCTATTGTCCACACGTATGGTAAACTGGTCGGCTTTAAACCTGAGCTTGTATGGATATGCACGCATGGTCAGGTAAGAGCTGTCCACCATTTGTTGTGTGGCAGAGTCTTCCAACTCTTCTTCAAAGCTCAATACTGTTTCCGATTGTTGACGCTCTGCCCTCTTTTCTTGCCTACGCACTTTATTGTTGCCTTCGTTCTCAAATTCAGACTCAAATGCATTGCCCTGTTTTAAAACAGGTTCTTCTTCTTTTTGTGTATTGCTCACAGTACCGTCGCTGTTCATCTGTACGGTACGCTTTTTGGAATCTTCTGATTGACGAAGTATCGTTGGGGTCAAAGTCTTGGCCTCAACATCTTTGCCCGGTATTTGCAATGGCTTGTAGTACACTTTGTACTTGTCACCCACCTTCATCACTTCGGCCACTTGATTACCTATCGGGTTGTATTGTTGCGCGATGATATTGCGCGAATAGTTCGTTATAGGCACTGACGATGCCGAGTCCATGTCTTTGCTGTTGTTGTTCAAAGACACCACATATTGGTTGTATACACCCTTTTCGTTGTATAGATATGCAAAGTTCTTTGTACCGTATTGTATCGGCTTCTTAGCATCGCCTTTGTCGTACGATGTCATCTGCAACAACTCTGTGCTACCGGTTTGTGTGTTGTAGAAGTACACGTTCATTGGACCGGTAGGGAGTTCATTCACTCCAAGAGGCACATTCAAGTTTGGCTTCGGCCTATTGGAAACGAACAGTATACCTTTTCTGTCACCACCGCTTACATACCATGGGTCTGTATCGTCCCATTCGTCGTCGGTAATGTTGGTCATACGCTTACCGCGTATGGTGAATTGGTAAAGGTCTGTTTGGCTGTTCTTAATGGCCGAGAATATCATCTTATCATCCTCTTCCATGAAGGTCATGCTCAACACTCTGTCGAATCTGTTCTCAGGAATGGTATAGTTCTCTATCACCGCTTTTATGGAATTGTATATCCTCAAACGGGTTTCATTGTCGTATTTGTACAGTATCGCAAGCTTGTACCCTGTATTCGACCAACAAAGTATCGGATAGTTCGGATCGGGGTCACCTGTCAAATCATATCGGCCACCTACTAATATCGATGCTTTGGCTTGTGTGGTTTTTGTGTGTTGTAGCACAACTTCATACTCACCGTTCTTCCACTTAACATATGCCACATCCAAACCTTTTGGAGATACTTTCACATCTCTGATAACAGAGCCGTCATGCGGTATGTCTATTTCTATCAATGCTTTGGTGCTGTCAGGTTCTTGCCTGCCGTCATTGTCACGGGCATATACATCATTGTAGAAGGTCATTACGGTATCGTATGCCGCTTTCACCTTCATACCCATGTTCATCTTCACTGCCTGGTTGAAGTTGCCTTTCAGTTGCATGGTATACACCATGTTCTTCATCGCAACATCGCCGTAGTTGTCGGATACGAATTTCCAGAACGCCTTACCTGCCAATTCTGGCTTCGCCTCAGCCAACTCGTAAAAACTCTTACCTTGGTATGCTTCCACCATGCTTTTCCACTCGCTGTTGGTTTCAGAATCCCAACCGTCCACGATATATGCGATAAAGCCACTTATGGTCCACGGTGGTAGATTCACCAATATGGCGTTTCTCACCACTTCACCCAGTGTTTCACCAAATAGCATTCTTTCCATCACGATACGTGCCATACCCGCGCGTGTTTGTCTGCGTAGGTCTGTATGCTTGCCTGTGAAGTATACCACCATCTTATCACCCACGATATTCACCGTACCTGCCGGTATATCTTGCAGTTGTCCGTCGTTCTTTCTGCCTATATTGGTCTGTGTGTATTCGTCGTAAGAGTTGTACAGTATGATGTTGAACCTGCCCGAAAAGCTGCCCCCTATCTTATTCTCAATTACCGCTATGTCATTCTCAACCTGCTCCGCAACATATCTTGCCAGCTCACGGCCCGACCTATCGTAGTGATATATCCTGAAGTGCTTGGTATCAAAATATTTCCACTTGAATGTGCGGTGCTGAACCCTGTTTTTACCGTAGGTTTCTACGTTGGCCTGTGCATATGTTTTATTGGAAAAAGCTGTTACCAGAATGATCGCTGCAAGAAATAGAGTCGTTATGTGAAGCCTTCGGCTGATGTACATAAGAATATTTTATTAATATACTATTAGCTAATTATTATTTTGTTTTGCCAAATAAAATCTCCGGCTTAGTTTGCTAACCAAATTACTGAAAAAACGCTTAATACATGCTAAATCTTGAATCTTTTACATTCAATCCGTTTCAGGAAAACACATATCTAATATACAATGCCCAAAAGCATTGCTGGATAATAGATCCGGGCATGTCAAACAACGAAGAAACGGCTCATTTTTTAGCGTTTATCGACAATAACGGACTCAAACCTCAAGCCATCATCAACACACACACTCATTTGGATCATATATTCGGTGTGGCTGCTCTGCAAGAAAAATACAATATCCCTTTCGGCATTCATAAAGACGATCAGCCCGTTCTTAACGGAGCTGCAGGTTCAGCCATGTTGTTCGGTTTCAGCTTCAATAACCCTCCAAAACCAGACTTCTTTATTGAGGAAAACAAACCTTATGCTTTAGGCGATGAGGAATTGGAAATACTACTTGTACCGGGCCATTCTCCCGGCAGTATTTCTTTCTATTATCCCGAAGGGAAATGGGTGGTGAGTGGAGACGCTCTATTCAATGGCAGTATCGGCAGAACAGACCTACCGGGTGGCAATTATGAGCAACTGATAAACAGTATCCGAACACAACTTTTCACCCTACCCGAAGACACTGTGGTTCATTCGGGTCATGGCCCTGCCACTACGATAGGCAACGAGAAGCAATATAATCCCTTCTTGAACGCTTAGTGTGAGTTGGCAACCAATTTGCCGTCTCTGAGTATAGGTAGCACATTGTGCTTATCTATCATGGTGCAGTACTCCATGTCGCTTTCCAACCCATAAACGGATAATCTTTTGTAATGCGATCCATTTCGCAAAAATTCGATAGGATGCTCTATATCAATACTTTGGAAAAGTTGTTGTGCAGCTATGGTACTGTCACAGTTGATGTCGAACTTGTCCGCCACATTACTTACGACTGCACCTGCAAATAGTGTATCCTCAAGGTTGAACCTATCTTTCCAAGACGCGCATGCAAGCAATACATTCTTATTGCAACCGGCCAAATAGTCCGATACGGCAGATAAATTCAGGAATGAACCCGTTACAATTTCCGCAGCATCTTCTACCATATGCAACAAACGAGTGCCGTTTGTGGTGGTCAACACCAATGTTTTGCCTGAAATGAACTCTTTAGGATACTCAGAAGGCGAATTTCCATGCTCCAAACCTTCAGCAATCTGTCCGTTACGCTCACCTGCCGTTATACTGTTCTCTATCTGTTGTCCCAGTTCTATACATTCCTGAACAGAAGCAACAGGTATTATGGATGTGGCTCCATTATCCAGTGCAGCGGCAATGGTGGACGTGGCCCTGAACACGTCGATTATTACAACCACTGCATCCTTGGTATCAAACAAGTGCAAAAGTGCCGGAGAAAGGCACACTTCAAGTCTTGGTAAGTTATTACTGCTCATACACAAAATCTGCCCGCAAAGATAATGGCAAACATACAGCATCCATAACCTTGACGGCCTAAAATAAAATAGCTGCCGTAATAACGGCAGCTATCTATATAATGTTTGTTATAATCGAAATTAGTACACCCACATATCGTGCTCCTTGTTGAAGAGCATTTCTGCATCCTTCTGGCTTTCGTACAGAGACTCAAGCGGAGTCATTCTCCTGTCTTTGTAGCTCATGTCGAATGGATTGCTCGTCTTAACGATCTTGCTTGAGAAGAATCTGTTTTCAAAGAAATCGTCCCATGTCATACGACCTACATCGTTAAGCGGGTTGAACACTTCATATTGAGCAAGCATTGGTCTCATTTCTTCGTACTGCAACCAGAAAATTGCTTGAGAAGCACGGAAGTTACCGGTATTCTCATCCAAGATATCCTTGATCGGAGCGATACCTACGATACGAACCACCATACGGCCTAGGTTACGATCGAATATCCAATCTTCTTTCAATCTGTACTTGGTTACGATATCAGGGTTGAACTCACGACGAGTGATCTGCATTTGTATTTCACCTGTAATAGGATCTTCAACGTATACAGTATCAGGCTGACCTATCAACAACTCGATGATCTGATCTTTGGTAAGAGCAGTGGTAAAACGGTCATCAAGGTTTGAATAAGCCTTCACTTTGCCGTTTTTGATGGCATGAAGGATAATTTCAATGAAATAACCACCACCTGTTCTGTCATCACCCGGATAACGGAACGCAACATTCTGCTTTTCACGAATGTCGATCTCACGCCATACTCTTTTCTTCCACATCACATCGTTCTCACGAAGTGGTTGCCAGTCAAGTATTTTGTTGACGTGCTCTACGCGGTCGTATGCACCATCCCTTACCAATGAAGGCTTCCAGTTGTCATTTACAGCATCTCCGGGATTGAATTGTGAGTACACATCCTGGATTGATTTGTCCTGAGCGTTCGCCAAAGAACCAAAAAATACTAATGCTGCTGCAGCTACTAATCTGTATGATTTAAGGACGTTCATATTCCTATACTTATTTAACGAGTGTTAAGTTCGATTTAAATTTATGAATTTTTTACAGAAGAAGCAAGGTTATTGAGTTCAGTGCGCGTATACGTCCATCAGGACCTTTTGCTCTGATTTCTTCAATATATACCCTGTCTCCCGGTTTTGCTCTATTTCTTAAATCGTTTACGTTTCTGTCTTTGTCAAGGTAAGGTCCGTTCACTTTATATGGTCCCAACAATTCACCACGCTTAGGTAGCATACTGAATTCATAGCTTGTTACCACGAAACGAGTATCAAAGTCGAAGTTTTCCAAAACCGCTAGGATACCACGCTGTGCCTTGAAAATGTTAGATGGCATGGCACCTTGTGTTTTGCCTCCTATTTTAGCAATTGGATCCGGAATGTATTTAACACGAACCTTCATACCACCTGCTTTCTTGGTACCATTTTCAGTTTTAGCCATGATGTTGGCATCTATCTCACCTGGCTTGTTTACCTTAACTATATAGTGACCCAAACCGGCTTCATTATCTTGCTGTACATCAGCACCTTGGATATCAACAAACACATCCTGTAATGAGTAACCTGCAGCCGATACAGTTATCGGGTTAGGGACACCAATGTAGAATACGTTCATCTTGTCCAGTTGTATGGAAGCACCTGTAGAACCGACCATATACTGGAATTCAAAGTCTTTCTCTTCTTTTCTTCCACCAAGGTCAATTGCAACTCGGCCTTTTACGGTTTTCAAACCAATACCACTAGCTGTAGCCTCATACTGACCAACACCATCTTTGATCTCCTTGATGGCACCGCCACCACCTGTGATGGCAATGGTAGGGTCAATTGACTTGTTGTAGGCAGCCAAAAGTATCTTGGCTTCAATTTTTTGTCCTTCCAAAGCATAGCTGGTAGTTGGTACCGCTATGGCTTCAAAGGCATCAAATTTCACTTGAATATCACCGGCTTCGTCTGCCAACTGATTGATGATAACGGCTTCACTGTTTCTTACGTCGTTTTGAAACTTGGAAAGCAATGTTACCACCGCCATTGTAGGCATGTTGTGGAAATATGCTGTTGACCAATCACCTTGAGGATTATTGTCATTCTTTTCAGCTTCAGAAATCTTCATTGGAAGATCTTTAGCTATTCTTGCTTTCTCAGCCGGGTTAACAAGAGATAGAAATTTCTCTCTGGCATCCAATAACTTCTGCTTCAGCGTATCACCACCTTTTCTTTCAACCAACAACAATGTACTGGCGTCAATGTTATCTTTTCTCTTGATTTCACCATCCTCTTCGCGACCACCGGCTTCATCAACTACTCTATTCTTCCATTCCTCAAGATAAGCTATCAACTCAGCAGCCTGTGACTTGGCCATTTTCGCTTTATCATTGAACGGCTTTACACGTTCTTTTTGACCGGCTTGATTTTCTTGTTCATCAAAGCCTTTGTAAAGCTCTTCGTTCTTCTCATTTATTGCATTGTTGGACGATGTGATACTTTGGTTGATCACTTCGAAGGCGTGCAATATTTCGGATGATACGTTTAGCGCAAGCATCGCTGTCAAAACCAGATACATCAGGTTGATCATTAACTGCCGCGGCTCCTTGGGTAAAGACATCCTTTTATTTTTTTTCTAAGGTTATACTTAACTATTGTTTATTCATCATTATACGGCGTTATCCGTATATCCCACTCACTATCTGCCTTGCATTGCAGACAACATGTTACCGTATATCTGGTTCAATGTGGTCAAGTTCTGAGACAGCAATGCTATCTGATCTTTGGCAGCCACAGCATCTTGTGCACTTGATGCCATAGCATCCGAAGCGTTCACCAAGTTGCTATAGAACTTATTCATAGCCTTCAGATGGTTGTTCGCATCCTGAAGCTCCACTTCATATATTTGGTTAAGTGAACCAAGGTTTCTTGACAATACCTGTACTTGCTCGTGGAACCTTGCAGTATCCTCAGCGGCATTGTTGAACGATGCCATTGTATTGCTTGCACCGATGAATGTATTCTTCATACCGTCCAAAGCTTCTGCAGCTTCGCGAGCGCTTGTTGAATATTCGTTTGTAGCAGAAGTCACTTCCGTGATGTCCTTTATTTGGTCTACAACCGCACCGAATCTTTGGAAGTTGTCACCCAGTTTGCGAATGTTCGCAGGAGTGATTTGTGCTTCTTCCATCATTTTGTCCAAAGTAGCACCCGGAGATACTTTACCTGCTGCGGAATCAAACTTGGTTCCTTTGCGATAAGCTTCTACGTGTGGGTTCTCGTCAATGTTTGGATAGAAACGCTCCCAATAGTAATCTTTATGTGGAGGCAATATACCCAACATCGCGAAGATAAATGCTTCTGTAAGCATCCCTGCTGTAAGCATCACACCTGCACCTGGCCAGTGTTGTATTTTGAACAATGCACCCAAAAGTACAACCGACGCACCCAAACCAATGATAAAGTTCTTTATGTACTTACCTTGTTTGGTCTCGAAAAACAACGCTACTGAATTCATTTTTAAAATATTTTTTTTCTAAGGATTGACAAATATATTTTAAATACTGCTCTGTGATAATAACGCGAGGGTATCACAAATTATTATCTAATAGTTAATAAAAGTTTCTGCTACTCTCTCCTGTTGGTTAAAGCAGGCTGGATTTGTTGATATACCGAACGGAAACCGATGTAAGCTTTCGCAGTATCAGCATATTCATAATCACGAGTACCGTTTTGCAGATAGAAAGCCACATCGCGCCAGCTACCACCACGAGTAACTTTACGCCTCATCCACTGTGGATCGTTCTCTTGCATTTCGTAAGCAACCGTTGGGTTAACATCAGCTACGAACTGGTAAGCAGTTCCGAAGTAAGATGATGAAGTCCACTCGGCCACGTTACCTGCCATATTATATAGACCGTAGTCGTTAGGCCAGTAACGGTCAACAGGAACAGTGTAAAGACCACCGTCAGCAGCATAGTTACCACGCTGAGGCTTGAAGTTGGCCAAGTAACAACCTTTCTTGTTAACTATATAAGGACCGCCCCAAGGATAAGGAGCTTCTGTACGTCCTCCACGAGCTGCCCACTCCCACTGGAATTCGTTAGGTAGCATGAACTCGCCTTCAAAATACATTTTGTTCTTTTCACGCTCAGACTTCCACAACATGGTACGCCAGTTGTTGAACGCTTGTGCTTGGTGCCAGTTAACACCAACAACAGGGTAGTTGTTGAATGCAGGGAACCAGTTGTATTGTAGAGCTATAGGCTCGTTGTAAGAATACTTCAATTGACGCACCCATACAGTAGTATCAGGATATATCTTCACTGCGTGCTTCGTTTTGAAGTTCGTAGCGTCCTGATCGGGAGCTTCAACATCTGCTCTGTAGTTGTAAGTTTCGTAAGCATATATCAGCTTAGCGTTGTCGAACACTTTCTTGCCCCAACCTGTTGATTGAGCAGGGATGTAGAAGTTGGCCAACATGTCCTGAAGATCAGGATCGTTCCAGTTAACCCTCTTTTTCATGTCAACGCGCTGACTACCGTCTTCCATATCAATGAAATCTCCAAGCTGTACGTGAGCCATGGAGTCTCTAACCCAATTGGTAAACTGACGGTATTCCTGATTCGAGATCTCGGTCGCATCCATATAGAATCCGGTTACTTGAGTGGTACGGATCATTGCGTCCTTCTTCCCGCGAACATCTTCATCGCTGGCTCCCATCTTTAACACTCCTGATGGAATGTATACCATACCTAATGGAACAGGCGCCTTGTAATTCATCACGTTCGGCTCTCCAACCAGTTGACCTCCGTTGCCAGGGGTACCGCAGCTTGCTGCAAATACTAGTAATGCTACAGCTGAGATCTTCAGGGAAAGTTGTTTCATACTCTGATTGTTAATTTTTATTGCGTTTAGGCAAATAAAGTAAAATTTTCGGATTAGTGCACAATTGCACATAAACCGATGCACAATATTTAAAGTTTTTTCCAAAAATCCAAGCTTCAAAAAAAAATTTGTTAAGAATTTCTTGATGCCAATATGAGGAAAAAACAATTAATATGCAATACCTTATATAAGTTTCCTCATTATTTTTAATACCCCTTCATAACTGCTTTCCGGCGGTCTGCAAGACTCCATATCGCATACAAATACGGCTACATCGCCCCCCGCCTCTTTCCCGGACATGATCGGAAGCCCCTGTACACCCTGCTTTTTCACTAACAGACGGTTATTGGGCAGATACGTTTTCCGCAGCATTTCGTGTATGTTATCGGTGGCATTTCCTGTTATTATCGCCAACTGCAACCCCGCCACATATCGCTGCCCCAACGTGGCCCAATTCGAGAAAGAAGTAGTATACCTCATCGATTGGCCGCACATCTTCTGGGTCATGAATATTCCTTGCTCCAACCAAGCACTGTTTTCCATTGTCATACCGAGCGTTATAAGGTTTCCGGCCATTACCGAATTGGCAGACGGCAATGCTCCATCGTAAAGGTCCGTTTTACGAACGGGTATGTCTTTTTGTTTAACCGAATTGTAATAAAAGAAGCTCTTGTTGTCATGCAAAAAGTCTGCTTGTATCATCTCGGTGATTCCGGCGGCTTGTTCCACCCATGTGTTCTCTCCTGTGGCACTTGCATAGGTTATCATTGCATCGATCAAGAAAGCAAGATCGTCCAACTTTGCATGGATGCGCGCCACACCGTTTTTGTACGTGTGTGTCCACACTCCTTCTTTGTGATAAGTATTATACATCCATTGCAAATGCTTTCCAGCTTGTTGCATGTATGCGTTGTCATCCAATGCCACACCTGCTTTGGTCAATGCAATGTTCATCAATGCGTTCCATGCCAATAGGCATTTGTCATCCGTAGCAGGGCGTATACGCTCAGCACGCTTCGCGAATATTATTTGTTTGGCTTCGTCTATGAGTGTATTTATTTCCTCTGTTGTTTTACCTGATTCTTCTGCTGCTTGCTGTACCGTTTTCACTTGTCGCAGTATGTTGGTATGCTCCCAATTGCCGGTCTCTGAAACATCAAAATAGTTCGTGACAATTTCACTCAATTTCAGCTCGTTCCATTCTTCCCAAGTCCAAGTGTAAAATTTACCTTCTACACCTTCGCTGTCCGCATCCAACGCACTGTAAAACCCTCCCTCCTCACTCAACAATTCTCTGTTCGCAAAAGCTATGGTTTCGCGTATGGCATCGCTGTATTTCTTGTTTTGGGTAATAGTATATGCATCGGCCATCACACTCACCAACAAGGCGTTATCGTACAGCATTTTCTCAAAATGAGGTGCCAACCATTGCTCATCCACACTGTATCGGGCAAAACCGCCACCCACTTGGTCGTATATGCCCCCGTTTATCATACAGTCTATGCTGAACAGCGCATGCTGCAATGCATCTTCATTGCCTGTAAAGTGGTGGTGCTCCAACAAATAGCCGATACTCATCGTTCCCGGAAATTTCGGTGCGGGGCCGAATCCTCCATATCTTCTGTCCGCCTGTTGCAATAAATTTTCCGCCGATTTAAGGCAAGCGTCTTTGTCCCAATACTCTTTACCGTTCAACGCCACTTGAGATATCTGCTTCAGGTAGCCCAACATCTGCTCGGTTTGTGTACTTACTTCTTCCTGTTTGTTTTGCCATACGTCGTATATACGCTCCATCACTTGCATCCACGAAGCGCGCCCGTACATGGGCTTTGGAGGGAAATATGTACCACCGTAAAAAGGCACCCTGTCCGGTGTTACAAATGCATTCAGAGGCCATCCACCACTCTGTGTTATGGCTTGTACGGCATCCATATACATATGGTCCACATCAGGGTGTTCTTCCCTATCCACTTTTATACATACAAAGTGCTCATTCATGTATTTGGCAGTCGCTTCGTCCTCAAAGCTCTCGCGCTCCATCACATGGCACCAATGGCATGCCGCATACCCAATACTCACCAATACAGGCTTATTTTCTCTTTTGGCTATATCAAAGGCTTCATCTCCCCAAGGATGCCAATCCACAGGATTGTGCGCATGTTGCAGCAAGTAGGGGCTCTGTTCGTTAATCAGTCTGTTGGGCATGCGTGCAAGTTATCGCATATCCATAAAGCAAAAAAGCAACCTCGTTTAGGTTGCTTTCGTATTGTTGAAACACTTGTTCTTTTATTATTTGCCGTCTAAATAGTTTTCCAAGGCTGCAATCATGGATGGCGCGTTCGGTGCAGGGGCTTTGATGTTCAAGGTCAATCCCGCATCTTCTATCGCTTTGGATGTGGTTGGGCCAAAAGCACCTATCAACGTACCGTTCTGCTTGAACTTCGGATCGTTGTCGAACAATGTTTGTACGCTGTTGGGGCTGTAAAACACGATAACATCGTAGTCGGCCTTCATTACAGGTTTTATATCGTTGGACAATGTGCGGTAAAGTGTCGCCTCCACATACGCTGCACTTTCTCCTTGTAGATATTGCGCTATATCGTTCTTACCGTTGTCTGAAGTAGGCACGATGAATTTTTCGTTGTTCTTGTGCTTGGCTATCACCTCCAACAGTCCGTCGTTGCTACCGTCGGGAGAGAAGAACACCTTACGCTTTCTGTAAAGGATGAATTTCTGAAGATATAAGGCAACCGCCTCCGTACTGCAGAAATACTTCATATCCTGCGATACTTTCACTTTCAGCTCTTCACAAATACGAAAGAAATGGTCGATGGCCTTTCTGCTGGTGAAAACGATGGCGGTGTATTCCGTAATGTCTATACGTTGTTTACGAAACTCCTTACCGTCGATACCTTCCACCTTGATGAACGGAAAAAATTCCAATTCCAAGCCGTACTTGTCAGCCAGGTCAAAATAAGGTGATTTCTGTGTGCTTGGCTTGGGTAAGGTTATAAGCACCTTGTTGATTTCCTTCTTCGTACCGTTTTTCTGTTTGTCTTTAGCTGCTTTTGCCATATGGGTTGTAACGGGTTTGTTTTTAGTCAAAACAAAGTTGATTGTTACTTAAACTCTTAATTGTCAATAAAAAATTCCGCGTATTAACAGCTTCGTCAAAATTGCCATAGGCAAAATTTCAGAAGCGCAAAGGTACGCAAAAAAATGAAATTTGGAGTACTGAAAGAACGCCCCCAGTACTTGCCACGACCTTGTGTAACGGTTGATAAACAACACTCCCACAAGGAAAAGTGACACGATCATGGCGGGTATAGCGATGCTTGTTTGAGCAAATGCCAATAGCACTGTAAACGGCAACAGTATTATTGCTATGACTTTATTGATAAGAAAAACATTGTATATATAATGTCCCATCATAGTATGAATATTGAAAGCCCAGCCACTGAAACGCATTACAAAATGCTTGGCCAAGTACAACAATCCTACTCCGCCTATCAATACTATCACCAATACAGACGGGCTGAACACACTTATACGTTGGGGAAAGTTTAACTTAAAGATATAGTAGAGATATACACCACCCGATGCCGCAAAAAAGATGTTCATCAACAAGTTGGGCAGTACGGCGGTCTCCATCTGGTCCTTCAACTGCTTGTTGCCGAATGCGGGGCTACGAAAGGCACGCAGCAAATACCGGAAGTATCTGGGGTGTATGTATCTGATAAGTCCGAACAACAATACAAGGGTGAACACAATATAAAAATCGAAGGTGAAGGTCCTTGTTTCCCTCTTTTGTTCATTAACCAACGGTTTCATATCGCTCAACAGAGGATGTTTTTGCAACATGGCCTCCATATCCGCATTGGTTTTTGCGTCTATCGTTGCTTTCGAGGTGCCTATGTGTATACCATAGCGTTCGGGCTGCACAGCTGCATAGCCCTTGCCTGTGGCAAGCAACAACATGATGACAAATAAGCTCTTGATGAAAAAACGCATAGTCTACCGATGCACAAAGTTACAATTACAGGGTCAATACTTACAAGGGATTATCGTTGGCGATACAGGTTCATCTCCTGTCTTATCATATTGTACAAAAGCTCCAGCCGGTCTTTGCTGGCTTCGTTGCAGTTGCTGAGCGCTCTGTTTCTCGACCGTTTGAAACAATCCAACGGATCGCTCTCGCAAGTCACACGTATCTCTACACCCACTCTGTGCGCCCAATATTGCCTGTATCTGCTTTTCACGAGGCTGTTTTTGGAGAACAACACATTCGTAAGTGCAGTTGGGTCTTGCTCTATCAAGTGGCGGCATACGATGTTGAGTTGCGCCCTTAACTCCCCTGTTGCTTCAGGCAGCATGGTGCATGCCAAGTAGATGTAAAAAGGCTGTGTGGCTTTATTAACCGTGAACATACTGTCCAATATGCTGAATGCTCTTGCACTGCTGTTGATGTCAAACAATTTTGCATAGCAATCCTTCGCATCCTGCGATACAGCGGACAGTGCATAATAATAGTTAGGATCCCGAAGCTCCTGAGCATAGCCTTGTAGGAGCGATAGGCAAAAACATACAGTAAAGAGAACCCTTTTTAGCATAATGCGATAAGAACTTAAAAATATAAAATATACCGCTTCGTTGGGGGTGATTTTTAAACAGGTGTGATTAACTCCTATTTTTGCGTTATAATATGGCCGGCATATACATACATATACCTTTTTGCAAGCAAGCATGCAACTACTGCAATTTCCACTTCTCCACTTCGCTGAAGTTTAAGAGCGAACTGTTGGAAGCCTTGACGCAAGAACTGGAAATGCAGCGCGATTACCTGCAAGGCATGCAAGTTCAGACGATCTATTTCGGAGGAGGGACACCCTCATTGTTATCGGCCGATGAGGTAAACCGTATCGTAGATAAAATATCACAACATTATAACCTCAACAACTTGAAAGAGGTTACCCTTGAGGCCAACCCCGACGACCTTACGCAACAACACATCAAAGACCTGCGACGAACATCCGTCAATAGGTTCAGCATTGGCATACAATCCTTCTTCGACCGCGACCTGCAATACATGAACCGTGCACACAATGCGCAAGAGGCGGACTATGCCATCAAAGCTTCGCAAGATGCAGGCTTCACCAACCTTACCATCGACCTGATATATGGCACTCCCGGATTGAGCGATGTCGATTGGCAACACAACTTATCTCGTGTCCAGGACTTGAGTATACCACACTTCTCATCTTATGCACTTACTGTGGAAGAAGGCACAGCTTTGCACCACAACATCAAAGTAAAAAAGACCACACCTGTGGATGCGGAACAGTCTGCAGCACAGTTTGAGATATTGATGGCCAAAGCCAAAGAGCTGGGCTACCAACATTATGAAATATCCAACCTTGCTTTGCCCGGGCATAGAGCAATACACAACACCAATTACTGGAAAGGTGTGCCTTACTTGGGTATAGGACCTTCTGCACATTCCTTCGATGGTAAAACACGCCGTTGGAACATCGCCAACAATGCACTGTACATCAAAAGCATCCTCACCGATAAAAAATCGAATTACGAAGAAGAAGTACTTACACAAAAACAACAACTGAATGAGTATATCATGACATCTCTACGAACCATGTGGGGTATTGACCTGAATAAGGTTGCAACACAATGGGGAAGCGATACAGTCAAAACCATTCTGAATACCGCCGAACAGTTTATAGAATACGAGCAAGCCATACATAAAGACAATACACTTGTACTCACAGATAAAGGCCGCCTCTTTGCCGACCATATAGCCGGGGAACTATTCTTATAAATATATTATCCATATCTTCATACTAAATCATAACCTATGAAAAACCTGATAATTACTCTTCTGATATTCGGCAGCTACTCATGCATGGCGCAAAACATGAACATTGTCAAGTTGCAATCAACTGTACCACCGAAAGACTGGTCGAGCAAAACCCCTGATATCTGCTTCGATAAAGATTTTCTGCAAAAAACAAGTGACGAGTTATACGACGCGGGCAACCCAAACTACGTGCTGCTCGATTTGATGAAGGATGGCTATATCAACAGTACATATTTGAATAACTATATGGTACATCTATATGCCGACGACATTCGTAAGCCCGGCAATGTGGAGATACCCGATGATGTAAGAAAAGCATACGGCGAAAAGTGGGTGGCGTTTGTCAAGTCGATAAACGAGCCGATAGATAAGAACAGTCGCTACGACCTATACTATTGGGACGGTATCAGCACCGAAGATATAACCGACCCCGAGTCTCAGTTCAGGGCTAACGTAAAATATGCACAATACAGTGCCAGGCTTACCAAACGAGGAGAGCTCAGACTGCTGAAAGAGATGGTAGCAGATGGTGTTGCCAACCCCAACAGAAAGATCGACTACATGTTCAACAAAGAAGGCTTTTGGGTACAAGGAGTTTCGCTTAACAAAGAGCTTGGCGAAAAATACATGCAGATCTGTAGAGAAGAATTTGGTTATGTTCACCCAAACCTCACTAAGCATTCTTTCAAGTCAAGCGTGAACTTCAAACGAGAAATAGCCGACCTCGAAAAACAATTGGCCACTACCAAATAGTTTGACTTACATCAAACACATATTTCCACTACTGCTTCTCTTCATATGCAGTAGCGCATACGCACAATCAAAAAATATTTACGGACGCATAACGGATAACTCTGGTACAGGTATACCATATGCAGTCATCCAACTAAAAGAAAAACCCGAAAAGGGTGTGCACTGCGATGAACATGGCAGGTTTTCATTTAGCGTTAGCAACAACATCAAGGCCATCAACATATGGTGTGTAGGCTATGAAAAACGAGAGTTTACATTAACGAAAACAAAAGACTCACTCATCATAGTATTGCAGCGCAAGCACTACCAAATGGAGGCTGCACACATCAAAGCACCGAAAGGAAACGTAAAAACAGGCGTTCTCGGCAAAAAGAACATTGACAATAAAATGCTCGGTTACGACTGTTGGGCAAGCTCCCGATATGGAAGAGAGATGGCGCTTTTCTTACCGGCCAACACAAAGAGAAACGGTGTATTGAAAGAGGTCTTTTTTTATGTTACCGATCGTGGTATTCCAAAAACAAAATTTCGCATTCATGTGTATGCATACGACAGTGTAAAGCGTGCCCCCGGAATAGAACTGACCACCCAAAACATCGTCGTACATGCAGACACCGGCAACGAATGGGTGAACGCAGACCTGAGTAACATGAACATACCCCTTGGTAAAGGCATTTTCATCTCTGCAGAATGGATAGAAGGGCATGACAACGACCCCAAACTATGGAGTATCAGTGGCAGTCATGCACAAGGACAAGTTTTGGGCTTGACCAAAGATTATTGGAACTATGGATATATCACATTCGACCGTAAGATATTTGAGACAGAATGGGATTGGGCTCCCTACCCATCGGCACAAAAAAGACACGTTCTCAACCTGATGGCTTACGCCACATACCGGTATATCAAGTAGCGCTTGTATCGCTTATCAGCCGTGGTATGTTCATGGGTAGCCTTGTCAGCAGTTCGTAGTTCAATTGGCTGGTCATCTCTCCAAACGAGGCCACACTTATTTCTCTTTCTCCCTGCTCACCTATAAACACCACTTCGTCTCCCGCTTTCACACCATCTTCTATCTCCGTCACATCCACCACAACGCAATTCATGTTCACAACACCCACCACAGATAATCTATGTCCTTTTATCAATACACGCCCTGAGTTGCTTAAGCTCCTGCTGAAGCCATGCGCATAACCCACGGGCACTATCGCCACCTGCATATCCTGCCCCGCAAAAAAGCTATACCCATAACCGATGAATCCTCCCTGCGGCACATGCTTCACGCTCATCACATTACTCTCCCAACGTATGACGCGCTTCAGTGGCGACTTCACATCACCGTTCAGTTCTATACCCTGTGCGTTCATGTACTCCACCATTAATTCAGGGCTTGGCCAAAATCCGTACTGCATGATGCCGATGCGCAACATATCATACCGCATATCGGGGAAGCGTACCGATGCCGCCGAACAGCAAGTATGTATCTGCTCAGGCTCTATACCTGCCATTCGAAATGCACGTACGAATTTCCTGAACAGTATCTTCTGTTGTTTGAGCCTTACGTAATTGCTGATGTGCTCCGCACCTGCAAAGTGCATACACAACCCTCTGAATCTTATATACTCTTTGTTGTCTTTCAGTTTTTCTATCAATGCGGGTATTTCTTCCAAGTCAAAACCCGTTCTGTACATACCCGTCTCAGCTTCTATATGTACGATGGCTTTTTTACCTACTTGTTTTGCTTCTTCAATCGCAACATCCAAACGCGCATTGTCGAACACGAAAAACTCCACCTCATTATTCACCGCCCAAGCTATGTCTTGCTCATTCATCGAGCCCATTACCATAATAGTGGTTCCCGGTCCTGCAACATCATGCACCCTATACGCTTCCTCCGAATTGAACACTGCAAAATGGTTCACACCGCAATCTTCCGCCAAAGGAACATAGGTTTCTATCCCGTGACCGTAAGCATTGCCTTTCACCACTGCGCTTATCTGTATATCTCCGAAATATTCCCGAAAGAAATCCCAGTTGTTTTGCATGGCTGCTTTGTCCAGTATGATGCGTGATGATGATGGCATTATTGCTGTGCTCCTTTTTGTATGGTGGTGAACATATCTATTGCAGTGCTTATTATTTCATCGGGGAAATCATATTCCGGATGGTGCAGCGGTTTGCAACTTTCTCCCGAGCCTAATCCGAACATGGCTCCTTTGAATCTGTTGGTGAACAAGCCGAAATCTTCTCCCCAACGGAAAGGTTCGTCCTTATCGTGATAACTCAATCCCAATTGTGCTGCGGATTGTTTTATGATGTTCACGGCATCCTCATCGTTTTGATTCGACTCGAATGCTTCTTGCTCTTCATAACTCACTTTCAATTCGTGCTTCTTCGCAAGTTTTTCTCCAATGCTCTTTATTTGTGCCAATGCATCGTTCAGTCTATCGTTCGTATCGGCACGTATGGTCAAGTGTACGGAGCCTTGTCCTGCACTGGTGCCGTAGGCCTTTTCGCCCAACACGATATGAGCGGGTGTCACAGTCACAAACTCATGCACCTCTTTCTTTTCCATATTGTGTTTCAAAGCCTCCAACAAGTATTCGCTGATAGCTGCGGCGGGATTACGTCCATGCCAAGGTTCAGCGGCATGTGAAGTGTATCCTTTGAAGTACGCAATCAATGTGGTGACCGCAGGTGTAAAACTCCCCACCTTACACACCACTTCATGCAAAGGATAAGCGGGTACATTGTGTAGCGCGAACGCATAGTCGATATTCAAGTCGTCCAGTATTTTACTCTCTTCCACTTTTTCCGCACCCCATCCTATTTCCTCAGCCGGCTGAAAGAGCATATATACATTACCTTTCTCAGGCCTCTGCTCAGAAAAGTATTTTGACAATCCATACATGATGGTGCTGTGCCCGTCGTGCCCACACTTGTGCGACACGCCTTCGTTCACCGAGCGATATTCCGGAAATATCTCCTCGTCTATCGGCAAAGCATCCATATCTCCACGGAACAAAATATTCTTCCCCTCTGCTTTCCCTTTCACTTGCACCAGTATTCCGGTACTGGCCACCTTATCCACTTTGTCGAGTTGTAGCTTATCCAACAATCCCAACAGGTATAGTTGTGTTTCGCTTTCTTCTTTCGACAATTCTGGATGCTTGTGTAGATGGTGCCTGATGGCTGTTAACTCTTCCATACTGCAATAAACAAACATTTAGTTGTTTGGTTCTTTTAAAAGTAACAAAGAATTTGTTAAGAATAATAATTTTGGAATTATATACAAATAAGTGTATTTTTGTTTTAATCAATATCATCACCATGAAACATGAACATCAAGTATTCATCAATCATCTGCTCAAAACCGGCGACAAGTACAAAGCCTACAAAGCTGCTTACCCCAATGCATCGGGCGAAGCACTCCAAGTTTCGGCTCGCAGGCTGATGAACCACCCGGACATACAAGGCCGGATGAAGGAAGCATTGGGCGAGGTGGAGGAAAAAGTAAAAGAAGAAGTGATCGCCGATACAAAAGAGGCCTTACAATCGGAACTGGCAAGCATAGAACAAAAGCGCAAGCTCTTGGCCAAGATGATAAGCGGTGAGTACAAGGTGAAACGTCAGATACGTGTGAAGGACCGTATAGAAGAAGTGGAAGAAGACCTGAACCCATATGCCATGTTGCGCGCCATAGAGTTGGATACAAAATTGGCCAAAGATTGGTACGACAAAGTGGGTGACAAACCCAAAGAACAGACTCAACCGCCACGGCCTGCAGGCATAACAAACATGCCTTTCTGGGAACCACTGAAATGGTCGTATATCAAGTACAAGGAGGATTGCCGAAAAGAGGAGGAAGAAAAAGAAGCAAAAAAAGCCCGTGAAGAAGTATTGGCGAACAAAATACATACCCCCTCCCCCCGAACAGAACAAAACGTAACAAAACAGAACAATAACGCTCAAACACCACAGGCCGATAAGAAGCCTAATGACAAAAAGCAAAAGTATAAGCCCAATACCGGCTATACCATCTCCATGAGTGGGGCCATGAAATTCCCCAACATCAATAAAAACAGGGACCCATAACACACATTAAAAAAATCACCCTTGTTTTAAGCGCGGTTTTTCAACATTTACGTGCATTTCTTTTAGGCAATCACTACTTTAGTGCCGTAAATCCACTGCGTGATGAAACTTCTTGAAAATAAAACGGCCATCGTGACCGGTGCCAGCCGTGGTATAGGCGAAGCAATAGCATTGAAATTCGCCGAACATGGTGCCAATGTGGCCTTTACATACCGTTCTTCCGACGAGCTTGCAAAAGCTATGGAAGAAAGGCTCAACTCGATGGGTGTCAAGGCAAAAGCCTACAAATCCGATGCGGGTGATTTTGCTGCGGCGGAGGCTTTGGCCAACGATGTGTTGAAAGAGTTCGGCACAATAGATATTTGTGTGAACAATGCGGGCATTTCCAAAGACAATTTGTTGTTGCGTGTCACTCCTGAACAGTGGGACGAAGTGATGAATGCCAACCTGAAATCGGTATACAACCTGACAAAACATGTGATACGCCCAATGATGAAAGCCAAAAGCGGCAGCATCATCAATATGAGCTCCGTTGTGGGTGTGGCAGGCAATGCCGGACAAAGCAGTTATGCGGCTTCCAAAGCAGGTATCATTGGGTTCACCAAATCCATAGCTCAGGAGCTGGGCAGCCGCAACATTCGTTGCAACGCCATAGCACCCGGTTTCATTGAGACAGACATGACCGACTATCTGAAAGACGGTGGTGCAGAACAGTGGTTCTCTCAAATTCCTATGCAGCGTTTCGGCAAGCCCGAAGAGGTGGCCGATGTGGCACTGTTTTTGGCCTCTGATATGAGCGGCTATGTTACGGGACAAGTGATCAACACTTGTGGGGGTATGAATACCTGATAAACGGTATATATTAATCTGATAGTGTAAGAAATTATAAAGAGCTAATTTTGCTTTCTTAAACAAACAATAATGCAAAAGATTCGTGCAGCTATAACGGCGGTTGGAGGGTATGTTCCTGATTATGTGTTGACAAATGCCGAGCTGGAGACAATAGTGGATACCACAGACGAGTGGATACAGACAAGAACGGGAATCTTGGAACGCAGGATACTGAAGGGTGAAGGGAAAGGGTCTTCGGACATAGCGGTGGAAGCGGTAAAAGAATTGTTTCAAAAACGTGGCATTGGCCCCGATGATGTTGACCTGATAATATGTGCCACCACAACACCGGATATGCAATTCCCCGCTACGGCAAACGTCATAGCAGACAAGTTGGGTGTCAAAAACGCATTCGGATTCGATATCAGCGCTGCATGTAGCGGCTTCTTATATGCATTGACCACAGGTTCTCAGTTCATTGAGACCGGTAAATACAAAAAAGTAGTGGTGATAGGTGTGGACAAGATGAGCTCCATACTCAACTACGAAGACCGCACCACTTGCATCATCTTCGGCGACGGTGGCGGAGCCGTATTGCTGGAGCCTAATGATGAAGGCAACGGTATTATCGACTCTGAACTGCACAGCGATGGCGCAGGTCGTGAATTCTTGCACCAAAAAGCGGGTGGTTCCGTAAAACCGGCCACAATGGAAACCGTGATGAACAAAGAACACTATGTTTATCAAGAAGGTAAAACGGTTTTCAAATTCGCGGTGAAGAACATGGCCGATGTCGCTGAAAAAGTGATGACTCGCAACAACCTGACCGCAGACGATGTGTCATGGTTGGTGCCTCACCAAGCCAACAAACGCATCATCGACGCTACTCGCGAGCGTATGGGCCTCCCTGAAGAAAAGGTGATGCTGAACATACAACGCTACGGCAACACCACCAACGGTACGCTTCCGCTATGCTTATGGGAGTGGGAAAAACAACTGCACAAAGGCGACAATATCATATTGGCTGCATTTGGCGGTGGTTTCACTTGGGGTGCCACTTACATCAAGTGGGCTTACGACAGTAAGTAAACGCTAAATATCGTCCAGATCTATCTCGTATTTTTCCGCAAGTTTTTTGGGAGCGGTTGTGCAATAGGCAACGGTAAGCAGGTCTTGCAGCATTTCTTTGCGTATGGTTTTCAGATTGGCGTGCGTCCATCCGTGCTTACCCCATCCGTTCGGTACGGGATAAACAACGTTCTCGTCAAAGCTGCAAAACACGTTCTGGTCAAGAGGAGTCAGCCTTACGGTCATTCGGTGTTCTTTCTCATTCATTGTGGCGAATACCTTCTTCTTCACACGAAAAGACGTCACCTCATGATGCGGAGCTTCCTCCGTTTCATCAAAAGCCAAAGCGAGTTTCCTAGCTGTGATTGCAGTCACCATAATTAGGCTCCTTGCTTCTCTTTATGGTCAATATTGGCCAGCTGTCCGCAAGCGGCATCAATGTCTTTACCGCGGCTACGGCGTAGTCTGGCATTCACCTTTTTCGATTCCAGATAACGCATGAAGGCATCCGTCCTGTCCTCATCAGGCTTGGAGAAATCCGCTTGCTGTATAGGGTTGTATTCTATTATGTTGACCAAGTCGGCGGGTACACGGCGGTATATTTTCACCAGATTGTCCGCATCCGCATAGCTGTCGTTGAAATTGCTGAACAAGATATACTCAAAGGTTATCTCGTTCTTGGTCATTGTGTAGAAGTAGTTAAGCGCATCTTCCAACTCGGCCAGGTTGTTGGTCTCGTTGATGGCCATTATCTCGTCGCGCTTCACATCATCTGCTGCATGTAACGACAGCGCCAGCTTAAACCTTACTTGGTCGTCGCCCAGCTTACGTATCATCTTTGCGATACCCGCTGTGGAAACGGTTATCCTCCTCGGACTCATACCCAAGCCGTCCGGCGAGGTGATCATATTTATCGATTCCAACACATGCTTGTAATTCAACAAAGGCTCACCCATACCCATGAATACGATATTGGTCAATCCTCTACCGTAGTGCTCCATGGCTTGTTCGTTGGCAAGTACCACTTCATCCACTATCTCGTCAAAGTCCACATTGCGCTCACGCGGCAAGAAGCCCGTCGCGCAGAACTTACAGGCCAGAGAACACCCTACTTGCGACGAAACGCATACCGTAATTCGCTTTTCGGTCGGTATCAACACACTTTCTATATAGTGTCCGTCGTGCAGTTTAAGTCTGTTCTTGATAGTGCCGTCACTGCTGAATTGGCTGTGATCTACCTTCACCTTTGGTATATGGTACTCCTCCTTCAACCTTTCTCTCAACTTTTTGGAAAGGTTGCTCATATCGTCTATGCTGCTAGCGAACTTTTGCCACAGCCACTCCCATATTTGTTGCGCACGAAACTTAGGCTCGTCCCACTCCTTCATCAAAGCCTCTATCTCAGCCTTGGTCAAATGCCTGATGTTCTTCATCCTGCAAAGGTACGTTCATGTACACTATTATCGTCTGTGAGTGGTATTTATTTATTAAAACGGCTTATATATAGCCAATATTTAAAAATTCGTTTTCGTTTCGCTACTTATATGAGTTTTTATAATTTAGTGTGAAATCAATCCCGAAGCAATGAATAAAATATTACGTTTCTTAGTCATACTGATAATCATATTGTTTGTCGGTTATTTGGTACTGTGCGCCACATCTGCAAGCGAAATAAAGGTGCAAAGCGATACAAACATCAATGCTCCAGAAGAGCTTGTTTGGACACAAATGTCTCATTTCAAGTATTGGGACAACTGGAGTCCATGGAAAGAAGCCGACAGTACAGTAAACAGCGTTATTGAAGGACCGAGCGGACAGCCCGGCAATACATCCTCTTGGACAAGCAAGGAGTCCGGTACCGGTAATATGAAAATAGAATCGGTGGAAGGGCACAAGATGAATTACAGCATGAACTTCATCGAACCGTTTGAAAGCACAGCCACAGGCTGGGTCAGCACCGAATCAGGTGAGAACGGCACCACCAAAGCATCTTGGGGTTTCAGCACCAAACCTTCGTTCATGGAAAGAGGTTTCTTCGCCTTATTCATGACCAAACAATTGCAAGCCAACTTCGACAGAGGTCTTGAACTCCTTAAGGAACATTGTGAAAGCGGCAAAGCACAGGTGGAATATGACATAATGGAAGTGACATTCCCTGCCACAACATTCGCCACCATACGCAAAACCATCCCAATGTCCGAAATGATGAGCTTCTACGAAACAAGCAGAAATGCACTGATGGAAGCAGTAGGTGATATGAAGGCAGGAAACCCGATGGGCATTTTTTACAGTTGGGAAGAAGAAAAAGGACAAACAGATATGGCTATTGCATTGCCCGTATCCGGCCCCGTAAAAGGAATGGAAATGGAGGAGGTGCCTGAATGCAAGGCATATACCATCAAAATGAATGGTGGCTACGGACAATCATACAATGCGCATATGCAGCTATATGGCAGACTTGCCAAAGAAAACAAGGAAGCCAAAGGAACGATCGAGGAATATGTGGTTGGTCCACATAACGAGACTGATACGAGTAAGTTTGTGACAAGCATATATTATTTGATAGATTAATGATGATTTGACATTAAACGGAAACAGCCGGTACAATGTACCGGCTGTTTTTTCGTTATTTACAGGTGCTACCTATATATTCGCAAATCAATAGTACTGCCACGGGATGAAGCTATCCGTAATCATTGTCAACTACAACGTCAAATACTTCATAGAAGTGTGTCTGCATTCTGTGCAAAAGGCTGCACGTGGAATGGATGCGGAGGTGATAGTGGTGGACAACAATTCTCAAGATGGCAGCGGTGAAATGATTCGCGAGAAATTCCCTGAAATAACCCTTATAGAGAACAAGGACAACAAGGGATTTTCAAAAGCCAACAATCAGGGTGTGGCCATCGCAAAGGGAGAATATATTCTATTTATCAACCCCGATACGGTAATGCCCGAAGATTTTCTGCAAAAGCTTTGCGGATATTTGGATGAACACCCCGAGGCAGGCTCCGTTGGTCCAAAACTGATAGACGGACGTGGTAACTATGCACCTGATGGCAAAAAGTCCTTCCCATCTCTGTCTGTGGCTATATTCAAGACAACGGGTATCAATAAGATATTCAGCAAGTCTCCCTACTTCAACAAATACTATGCGGTACATGTAGACAAGGACCAAACCGCCGAAGTGGATATGCTCTCCGGCTGCTGCATGATGGTACGTAGAAAGGTGATTGACGAAATAGGCGGCGCATTCGACGAGTCTTACTTTATGTATTGCGAAGACTTCGACTTGTCTTACCGTATTCAGAAGTCAGGATACAAAAACGTGTATTACCCCGAAACCACATTGATACACTACAAGGGAGAGAGTACGCGCAAAGCCACCATATCTCATGTACGCATATTCAATGATGCATTGTCCACCTTTGTCAGAAAGCATTATAGCAAGTCGCACGCGCGATTGTTCATTATGCTCATCAATGTGGGCATTGTTCTACGTGCCATATTCAGCGTATTGAAACAAGTATTGAAAGTGTTGCGTATGCCACTTTTCGATGCACTGATATTATTAGGTACATTGATACTCATGACGCAGTTTTGGGTGGAAGAGGTAAAAAACATATTGCCGATACCACTTGACCTGTTACTCAAAACTTTCCCTGTATATATACTACTCTGGGTTTTAAGCCTGTACTTCAATGGGGTTTACGACCAATCGTACAGAGCGGTACGTGTGGTCCGCGGTATGGCCATAGGTACGGTGATAATACTCGCCTACTATGGTCTATTACCTCCTGAGCTTCGTTACTCAAGAGCCATCATCATTTTCTCGGGCTTCATAGGCACGGTTGGCATGTTGGGATTACACGGGTTGCTGTACAGGTTGGGCATATTCAAGTTCATACCGTACGACCATATACCGGGTAAAGCGGTAGTAGTGGCAACAAGCGAGACATATACTCAGACCATGGGCACGTTGCGCGAGGTCAACTACGCTCCCGAGCTTATAGGGCGTATCGAACCAAAAGATGAGAAAGGCAATGCCATAACCACGCTTAAAGACCTCAATAAATTCGCCTATACAGCAGAGGTGGATGAGATCATATACTGTATCAACGGACTTTCTTACCAAGACGTGTTTGACAGTATGCAGCTATGTGGTACAGAATATGAGTACAAAATACACGTGGCGGGCAGTATGAGCTTTGTGGGAAGCAACTCCAGCCAAACAGCGGGCGACCTCTACACTTTGGATAAGCGGTACAACCTGAGCGACTTTGCCAAACAACGAAATAAAAGGATCATTGATGTATTATCCTCACTGATATTCATCATACTTAGTCCTGTACTTCTATTCTTTTGCAAAAAACCGGGTGGATTGATACGCAACAGTTTATCCGTATTGTTTGGTAAACAAACCTGGATAGGCTACTCCCTACGGCAAGACAAGCTGCCTATGATACGTAAAGGGGTATTGCCTCCGTATAACATCCTTGACGGCTATGTACCTGATGAACAGATAAAACAAGAACTGGATAACACATACGCACGTAAGTATACATCAGGTACAGACGTAAAGCTGTTAATTGATAATTTTAAATATCTGGGAGGTTTTTGACAAAAAAATTTTGCAAAAATCAGAAAGAATTTATCTTTGCAATCCCAATAATAATCCTCCTTAGCTCAGCTGGTTAGAGCACCTGACTGTTAATCAGGGGGTCTCAGGTTCAAGTCCTGAAGGGGGAGCAGACAAAAAGCGTTGTACTTAGTACGACGCTTTTTTATTTTACCCCTACCTGTACACGGGTACGATTTACTTCAAAATATTCCTTTTCCGTTTTGCGAAACATTTCTTCCGTTTCGTTGAATATCGTTTGTCAGGTTTTCAGAATAGCATTCACTTTGTGCCCGAATTAGAAAAGTAACAATGAAAAACAACTCCCATAAATAAAAAAAGAAAACCGCATCGGCGGCAACCGATGCGGGATAAATCAAATTTCAATTAATCAAAGACAATCAATTAAAATCTAAAAATCAAAGTTATGAAAAAAACAATCTTATTATCGGTATTCGCAGTTGCCATCACAGTATTGGGTAGCACATCAGCGTTCGCACAAAAAGGTTTCCACGTAGGAGCACAAGGTGCACAAAACTTCACAGGCATGTACAACCAAGACGATGCCGACAATGACAAGTTCAACTACAAAGCCACAACAGGTCAAACATTCGGTCTTAGCGGCGGATACAACTTCAACAAACACCTGGGTGTTGCAGTAGAAGCGATGTACTCATTCGAAGGACAAAAATTCGAAGTGAACAACAACACTTTCAAAACGAAACTCAGCTATGTGAAAGTGCCTGTATTGTTTACATACAACACCAACCCTGAAGCGAAAATTATGTTCACCGCCAAAGCAGGTCCGCAGATAGGTATGCTTACAAGAGCCACACTGAAAAACGATGACGGTGATGTACTTATAAAAGACAATAAAGACAACTACGAAAACATCACATTCGGTGCTGTTGCAGGTGCGGGTGCAAGAATGAACATAGCCAAGAACCTGTATTTGGATGCTGCACTTCGCCTTGACGGTAACTTTACCAACAGTGAAGTGGAATCATTCAACGAAGCAAACGTAGAAAGGGCTAAGAGCTATAATATGAATGCAGGATTGGAAGTAGGTATCAAATACTTTTTCAATTAATAAGGCGCAAGGAGTTGTGAGTGGGAGAAGATACCCTAACGGGTATGAACAAAGGGTGATGCAATTGCATCACCCTTTTTATTTAATTATTTCAAAATCAGAATCAAACTCAGACGGTATAATACCTTGGGGAGCAATATAATCCTTAAACGGCACCTTTAATTCCTTCGCTTTACTTTTTGAAAAGGTCAAAATATACCCCTTACTCAATTCAGTTGTCAGAGAAACATTATCGTACTCGGTATCATTATCTGCGATATAAAGCATTGCCTGTTTGTTTACCATTTCTTCTATAACCCATTCGTCTCCTTTATACAAAGTAGTCCAAGCCATTATTTGGGGATTCCAGCTATCTATATCATTCGGATATTTCAAGTAATTTACAAGGTAAGAGAACAGTCTGAAACTAATGTCATCAGGGAATACAAGTACAAATGCAGAATTTGATATTCGATGTATTCCTACCACTACAAATTCATTTTTATATAAAACTTTGAAGTTCGAGAGCGCTTTCTTTAGCAGGTCATAAGAAACACCTTCAATACTAATGACCTTATTATTAATTCTTGTAGAATCGTGAGTTATACGACTTGAATCATCTGTATGAGTAGATGCAAAGTCTTGAGTCGGCTTTCTAAATATTAATCTGAACACAACGATCAGAATCAAAATTGCAACGAGTATAAACAGCAGATTATTCATAGGCAAAGAAAATCCAATATAATTATTTCTTAACCAATTCTTATGTGACTTGTAAAAGGTCTCAAACTCAACTTAGATTAATGGACTTTATTTAGTCGGTTAATACAGACATTAGCCACTATTGTTCAATTATACGATACAAAAAAGCCGAGCGTATATACGCCCAGCCCCTATAAACCCTATCACCATGAAAACAGTACAAAAGTACGACCAAGGCATTTTTTGGAATGTAACTAATGTTACACTCCACTAATGCAACATGAAAAAGACACATAGAGGATTCACAACAGTTTCTTTATTTTACATCCGTATGAAAAGTTTTGCCAGCGACAACTATGCAGGAGTACTGCCTGAAATAATGGATGCACTGAACAGTGCGAACGAAGCTCATGCTCGTTCTTATGGAGCAGATGATATTACAACGAGAACAAGTAAGCTTTTCAAAGAGGTGTTCGGTGCAGATGTACAGGTACACTTCGTATTCAACGGAACGGGCGCAAATGTATTGAGCATGGGAGCGGCCACACAGTCTTTCAACTCTGTATTGTGCGCGGAAACCTCCCATATGTATTGGGACGAGTCCACTGCACCCGAAACGTTCACCGGTTGTCGATTCATACCTGTAACCATCAATGAGCATGGCAAACTGACCCCTGAGCAAATAAAGCAGCGGCTGATACGCAAGGGTGATATGCACTTTGCACAACCAAAGATCGTTTCGGTGACGCAAACCACAGAGTATGCCACTGTATATACTCTTGATGAATTGAGGCAAATAGGACAGCTGACCAAAGAGAATGGGCTTTACTATCATATGGATGGAGCAAGGTTCTTCAATGCGGTATCTGCACTTGGCTGCAGTATAAAAGAAATGAGTACAGACGTGGGATTGGATCTATTGTCGCTTGGTGGAACGAAAGCGGGTATGATGTTTGGCGAGGCGGTTGTCGTATTCAATCCCGAGTTGGCAAAATATATGCATTACAAGCATAAACAAAGCATGCAATTGGCCTCTAAAACCAGATTCATTGCCGCTCAGTTTGAAGCCTTACTCAGCAACGACCTTTGGAAGAAATATACCACACATGCCAACAGCATGGCCACGTTGCTTTCAGACTCAATAAAGGATATACCCGGTGTCAATCTTACCAAGCCTGTATCAGCAAACGGTGTGTTTGCCATACATCCAGAAAGTTGGAACGAGCCCATGTGGCAACACTACCCGTATTATGTATGGGATGAGCATACCAATGAGGTGCGCCTGATGTGCAGTTGGGATACAACAGAAGAAGAGGTAAGAGCATTTGCAGAAGCAATGAAAAAACTGTCCATATCATAGCCTTTTTGCATGTAATGAAATCCGAACAGGTTATGAAAAAAACTACCTGAAAAAACTTTTTGAAATAAGCCGAATACAGCTATCTTTGCAATCCCCAAATTATTGGGAGCGGCGTTTCGCATAGACAAAACACCAGGTGAGGTGGGTGAGTGGCCGAAACCAACAGTTTGCTAAACTGTCGTACGTTTAATCGCGTACCGCGGGTTCGAATCCCGCCCTCACCGCCACGAAAAGCTTAGGCGTAAGCCAAGAATGTTCGGGGAGTAGCGCAGGCCGGTAGCGCATCTGGTTTGGGACCAGGGGGTCGCAGGTTCGAATCCTGTCTCCCCGACGAACAGAAAAAGCCTTGACAACTGTCAAGGCTTTTTTATTTATATGAATAATAAGATCACTGCCAAGTTTTGTTATACAATCCCGCCAACTTACCACTGAATATGTACTGATATTCGTGCAGTCGTCCGAAGTAGGTTTCTATCTCTGTTCTTATATCGTCCACCCACTCACTACCGTCAGAAGATTTGATGTTGAACAAGGTCATATATAGTGCGCCTGCCACTGCAGCCAATAAATTACTTATCACTACTGCAGAGTCACCTTTGGCAGTGGCAAGACCTTTGTCATAAACAAACAATGCACTTGGAATGATGTCCAAACAAGTGCCGCAAATATCGGCTACAGATTCTGTACCTTTTCTCAACTGTGCGAGCGCTTGTACTGTATACTCGGCTTTCTTCTCCTCATCGCTCTCGTTGTCGCGAAGGTTTCGCAAACGAAACATCTCTTTTACGATCTCTATGTCGTCGTTACAAAGACGATTGAGCTTTGGCAAATATTCCTCCTCTATATTAGCAGCAATACTTTGCAGCTGGTCATGTATGGCCTCATACTTTTTCTTTTCCAACGTCAACTTACATACCGATGTAAGCAATTGCAGCCCCGAAATGGCTGAGATAAGAGAGACGCAACCGGAGCCGGGCATCCCTTTGCCCTTGCCCAATTCGTCGAACATTTCCTGTGCTGGAAACTCGAAAAGTTTGTAAGCCATATATAAAAATAGAAAAAGCCCCGGAATTCCGGGGCTTTTTACTTGTTACCAAAATCTATTAAATACTTGCCAATTGCACTTTTTGTTGTAGTTCCAACACACTCTCTTTGTAATCTGTATCGGTATCCATCAGGTTTTCAACCGTTTGGCAAGAGTGTATTACCGTTGTGTGGTCGAAGCCCCCGAAGTGTTCACCGATGTTTTTCAAAGAGCTCTTGGTAAACTTCTTAGCCAAGTACATGGTTATCTGTCTGGCTTGCACCACCTCACGCTTACGAGTTTTAATAAGCAATCTGTCGTAAGGTAGGTTGAAGTATTCGCAAACCATTTTTTGTATGGCCTCGATTGTCAACTCTCTGGATGAAGTCTTAACGAAGTTCTTCATCACGCGCTTGGCCAAATCGATATCTATCTCTTTCTTGTTCAATGTAGCCTGTGCAAACAGGGCTATCATCGCACCTTCCAACTCACGTACGTTGCTTTGTACATTATATGCCACATACTTCACCACTTCGTCAGGCATTTCCAAACCTTCCTGACGCATCTTCATCTCCAATATATCCTTACGAGTGTCAAACTCAGGTGGCTGAATATCGGCATTCAATCCCCAACGGAAACGGCTGAGCAAACGCTCTTGCATACCGTCAAGGTCTTTAGGAGGTGTATCACTCGTCAATATTATTTGCTTACCACTCTGGTGCAAGTGGTTGAATATGGCAAAGAATACATCCTGCGTTTTTGCTGCAGGGATAAACAGATGTATATCATCCAATATCAACACGTCTATCAACTGATAAAAGTTGATGAAGTCGTTTATCTCATTGTTCTTGGAATGATCGATAAACTGATTGATGAATTTTTCCGCACTTACGTACAAAACCGTTTTGTTCGGATGTAGGCGACGCACTTCATTTCCGATGGCTTGCACAAGGTGTGTTTTACCCCAGCCAACTCCACCGAACACCACCAATGGGTTGAAAGAAGTTGCACCCGGCTTTTGTGCCACGTGCATACCTGCCGAACGAGCCACTCTGTTACAATCACCTTCCACATAATTGTCGAAAGTATAATTGCTGTTCAGTTGTGGGTCAACCTGCATACGCTTAAGACCCGGAATGGCATACGGTGTTTTGATATTGTTCGGATCATCCCATTTCAGTGGCATGTCCACATAATTACTGTGATTGTTCTGAGGACGTGTACCGCCCGGCATTTTAACGGATGTTTTATTGCGCTGAGCATTACCGCCATCCATTACAATACGATATTCCAATCTTCCTTCTCTTCCTAATACTCTCTTTATCGTCTTACCCAACAGTTCGACATAGTGTTCTTCCAGCCATTCGTAAAAGAATTGACTGGGTACTTGTAGTGTAAGTATATTGTTTTGTAGTGCTGCCGCTTGGATCGGTTCGAACCAAGTCTGAAATGTTCGCCAGTTTACATTATCCTTAATGATCTCTACACATTTCTCCCAAACTTCTTTGGCTCCGTCTTGTGATAGATCATCAGAATAAGAATTGTAAATGTCTTTGTTCATATAAAGGCAACTAATTCAATCTCTTGTTATACCATTTTCTTCAGTCACGGAGACGAGCATGCAACCTGTATGATAAAAAATACCGGCCCCTCTCACTCTACCGTAACTTTGTTTGTTATTTTTTTTAAAATGACCACCGGAAACAAGACAATTTTTCAATGCTTAAATGACCGATGTTCACTTTCTGAAGCAGGGAGACGAAGTTGCTAACATTTTGTTGAAAAAACAAATGAAAATCTCCTTGTTTGTTTAAAAGCGAATACAGAATGGGGTTTCAATATTTTTTTGATTTTTTTACAAAAATATATGCCCATTTGCTCGCATTTCTCGAACGGTTTCCATAACTTATTATAATGCCAAAAAGCACATAAAAATGATTGTTTTTTGATTATAAAAAACAACGCTTTTTGTCATCCATTTCTTTTGTACCTACCACAGCGATTAATAGTCAACACTTTATAAATTTCAGCCTACGTTAATAATACTGTAAATAATAGGCATAGGCTATGTGCCGATACACAGTTATACATAGCGTTTATGTACTTTTGCCGATATGTCCAAGAAAGCCAGACCGGGAAAATACATCAGGCAAATTATCATCTCCCCCATCAGAGAATTCATAACCGACAGTAGGGCGGTCGGTATAACGCTTATTGTTTGCACGATAGTATCCCTCATCATCAGCAACTCCGGAGCAGGAGAAAACTATCTCGCTTTTTGGAACATGGAATTACACATGCCTGCCCCTAATGTTGAGATACCCCACACGCCGTTGCACTTGGTGAACGATTTCTTGATGGCCGTATTCTTCTTGTTGGTCGGTATAGAGATCAAGAGAGAGTTGTTGGTGGGCGAACTGTCATCGGTAAAGAAATCAATGCTTCCGATAATAGCTGCAATCGGTGGTATGGCAATACCTGCTCTTATCTATTTGGCTTGGACAACAGGTAATCCGGTTTTCAGTAGAGGCTGGGGTATACCGATGGCAACCGACATTGCATTTTCTTTGGGTGTGCTCTCTATGTTGGGTAAACGTGCGCCATTTACTGTCAGGGTTTTCCTAATGGCATTGGCCATCATCGACGACTTGGGCGGTATCCTTACAATCGCCATATTCTATGCAGAGGAAATAAATTGGACTTACCTGTTTATGGGTGGTGGTATCATGTTCGTACTTACGATGCTAAACCTGCTGAAGGTAAAACGCTACTATATATATATGATACTCGGTTTGCTGTTGTGGTATATGTTCTTCAACTCGGGAGTTCACGCAACCATAGCAGGAGTGCTGTTGGCATTCACCATTCCACTGCATAAAATAGAAGACCTGATACACTCACTACACGACCCGGTAAACTTCATCATACTACCGATATTCGCATTGGCGAATACCGCCATCATTTTACCGGACACATACGGTCATATATTTTCATCTGTGGTACACCACGGCATATTCACAGGCCTTGTTTTAGGTAAGCCACTGGGTATATTCTTGTTCAGTTGGATAGCCATCAAGTTGGGCATATCCTCACTACCAAAAGGCATGAATTACAAGCACCTGTTGGGCATGGGTATGATAGCCGGTATCGGGTTCACCATTTCCATATTCATGTCCACACTTGCATTTGGTATAGAGGAAATGCAGACAACGGCAAAAGTGGCCATCATAGGGGCTTCCGTTGCGGCAGGTCTGTTAGGGTTTTTGTATCTTAAATTTCTGAACAAGCGCGAAGTCAAAAAAGTCGTATAAATGGACAGCAAGGTTTACAAGTCGAAAATAGGTGGCGTATTCATCATTGCCATGTTGCTTGTAACCGCCATCATATATGTCGGCACCATGAATGAAGGTAAAGGTGCGCTTGGATTATGCATCATCGCCTTTGTATGGTTGCTGATAGCATTCTTATACTTCGCAATAGATTACACCATCACAGACAAAGAACTGATTGTTTCCATCACACGAGGTTATCAAAGAAAGATGCCCATATCGCAGATATCGAAAATCAGAGCCACCAATCTGGCCATGAGCGCCCCCGCACTTTCGCTGAACAGGTTGGAGATAATATCTCGTTCGGGAGAATTCTTCTTAATATCCCCGCAGAACACTGATGAGTTCATTCGAGAACTGAAAAGCAGAAACCCCAACATATTTGTAGAGATATAAAAACACTACGGGCTCCGCTAAGCGGAGCCCGTGTTATATAGACCTTCTTTTTTTACTTCTTATATAGCTCTGTTGATGTCAAAGCCTTCCAACTCGTTGGCAACTTCTGTAAGGAAGCTGGCACCCAAAGAACCATCCACGATTCTGTGATCGTAGCTCATACTCAAGTACATCATATGGCGGATGGCTATCACATCGCCCTGTTCTGTTTCTATAACCACAGGACGCTTTTTGATGGTACCCACTGCCAATATCGCAACTTGAGGTTGGTTGATGATAGGCGTACCCATCAAGCTACCGAACGTACCCACGTTGGTCAATGTGAACGTACCGCCTTGTGTATCATCTGCTTTCAACTTGTTGCCACGTGCAGCGTTTGCAAGTCCGTTTACATCTTTACTTAGGCCAAGCAAGTTCTTGGTATCTGCATTCTTGATAACAGGCACTATCAGGTTACCACTTGGCAATGCGGTAGCCATACCTATGTTAATATCCTTTCTGATAATGATCTTATTACCATCGATGCTGGCGTTGATCATCGGGTTCCTTCTGATACAGTTCACTATCGCTTCGATGAATATCGGAGTGAAGGTGATCTTCTCACCATATTTCTTCTGAAATTCGTTCTTCACCTTGTTGCGCCAGTTGACGATATTTGTTACGTCGGCTTCCGTGAAGCTTGTAACGTGTGCAGAAGTAGCCTTGCTACGTACCATATGGTCTGCTATCAGCTTACGCATACGATCCATTTCCACTATCTCCACATTGCCACCGTAGTTTGTCTCTGCCTGAGGTGCAGGTACACTTGGCGCAGGAGCGGCAGCAGCCGGTTGCGGTACAGGCTGAGGTGCGGCTTGTGGTTGTGGTGCGGGAGCAGCCGGAGCAGCACCGCGAGTTTTCACATAACCCAAAATATCTTTCTTGGTAACGCGGCCTTCGGAGCCGGTACCCGGTATTTGTTCCAATTCGGCCATTCCAATACCCTCTTTGGCGGCTATGTTCAGCACCAAAGGAGAATAGAACCTGTTACCACCTGTGCTTGCCACGGCTGCTGCCGAAGCGGCTGCAGGTTGCGGCGTGGCTTGTGGTTGCGGCTCCGGAGCAGGGGCCGGTTTTGGTGGCTCGGCCACGGCTTGTGCCGGTTCAGGAGCGGCAGCACCTGCGCCCGCAGTCTCTATCCTTGCTATCACCTCACCGACAGGCACCACATCATCCACATTGAATAATATTTCTTTGATGGTTCCTCCGGCAGTAGACGGCACTTCACTATCCACCTTGTCGGTGGCTATCTCCAGCACTGTCTCATCCTGTTCTACGGTATCTCCGGGTTGTTTGTGCCACTTCAGAATAGTAGCTTCCATGATACTCTCACCCATCTTGGGCATTACTAAGTCCACTATCGCCATATATATCTTTTAAATACGGTTTCCTGATTAAGAGGGTACAAAAATAGTCAAATAGCCCATCATAGCATAATCAGTATATTTTATCATATTTGTCTTACCAAGAGTATGCTGTTCAACTCCCTGCAATTCCTGATATTCTTCCTTGTGGTCACGCTGATATTTTTCAGGCTGCGGACACAAAGGAGCCGTATTATGCTCTTGCTGGTAGCCAGTTGCTACTTCTACATGTCGTTTGTGTACCAATACATCCTGATATTGGCCTTCACCACCATAGTGGACTATATAGCGGGTATCTTGATAGAAAAAAGTGAGGGAAGGAAGCGAAAGGCATGGCTTATTGCGAGCATAATCGCCAATGTGGGAGTATTGGTTTTTTATAAATATTTCAATTTTCTGGTTGATAATATTAATGATACACTCCACCTATTCGATTCGAGCAGAGAGATACCATACCTTAATATTATATTGCCTATCGGGTTGTCGTTCCACACCTTTCAGGCCATGAGTTACACCATTGAGGTGTATTGGCGTAAGCAGAAGGCCGAATACCACTTCCCCACCTATGCTTTGTATGTGATGTTTTACCCACAATTGGTGGCGGGGCCTATCGAACGTCCACAAAACATATTACCACAGCTGCAACAATACAAAGGCTACGATATTAATAATATACGGGAAGGCATCTCTCGAATGTTGTGGGGCTATTTCAAAAAGGTGGTGATAGCGGACAGGCTGGCATTGGCGGTAGACCATATTTTCGCTAACAGTGAACAAACCTCATGGGTAGGCCTCTGTGTGGGTGGTATACTCTACTCGTTCCAGATATATTGCGATTTCTCGGGCTATTCGGATATAGGTATCGGTGCAGCAAGGGTCATGAACATCAAACTGATGGAGAACTTCAAACAACCATATCTGGCACCTAACATCACATCGTTCTGGAGCAGGTGGCATATATCACTCTCCAGTTGGTTTCGCGACTATGTATATATACCCCTTGGTGGCAACCGTAAAGGCGAGACCAAAAGAAAGAGGAACATATTCGTGGTATTCCTGCTGAGTGGATTTTGGCATGGTGCCAACTGGACATTCGGCATATGGGGATTCTTACACGGCGTATTGGCCACATTCTTACCCGGCAAAAAGGTCGCTCCTTCGAAATTGAAGTTCGGTAGAAACGCCATAAATATTTTGGCAACCTTCTGTGTGGTGGCCCTGCTATGGATATTCTTCCGTGCGGAGAACATAGGTCATGCATGGCAATATATCACGGGCATTTTCACGTTACAAGACGGTAGCTATAATATAGGTATCAACATTACAGAGCTGTGGTTCTCCTTCTTTGTGATTGGTGTGATGTTGTGGAGAGAATACAAATTGCCGGAACATAAAATAAACTCCCGTTCAAAATACATTGTTTATGTAAGTGGTATGATAGCTGTGCTTTACTTTTTCGGAGTGTTCGAAGAGAACCAATTCATCTACTTCCAGTTTTAGTATGCTTAAAAAGACAGTCATATACGCATTGATAATTTTCGGCATTGGGGTGCTGTACATCTCCACGTCGAGGGATGTGATGTGGCGTATATCACAAGAGCGTAATGAAACGGATGCTTGGTGGGGAGCTCATGATGTGAATCACCTCGGCGACATGGTGAACCTTGCATACCTTGATGATATTAAGCAATTTCACAGCAGTAGAGACTATGCCTTTCACAAACCCGAATACAACGGGAGCAGCAATGTAAACCTGTACATGAATGGGGACAGTTATACCTTCAAAATACCGGACACTGCTTTTGCAGGAGTAAACCGATACGAGTATGTGTGGATATACAGCAAGCACATCAAGTACAACTTGGATACCACCAAAAAGAACATACTGATACTGGAAAATGCTGAGCGCTATGTACGCATATTCTTCGGTGGGCTCGACCTTTTCAAAATAGTATACGACTCTGCGAAAGGGCCTCACCAAGCCTCCATAGCCAAGTTCCCGAAAGTGTATTACGCATCCTTCCCTTTTCCGGATAGTATCGGTGCGTTCTTCAACCCCAATATCAACCAAAATATAGAGTACAACCTTTTCAACTACAATTTCCTTAACGGCATTCGCATAGCCAAAGCATCTTTCAACTACAAAGTATTCAACCGCGCTTCGGGTAATGTGCAAATTTCAGAAGACGGCAAACAGCTCTTCCTAAAAGAAACGATAGACTCAAAAAGACAAGAGAGTTCCTACTCACCCGTATCTGATGAAGAACTGACGAACATCATCAATAACCTGAACACCATATACGACCACTATCGTGCAGAGGGTTTTGATGAGCTGTACCTCGCGATGATCCCCAATCCGGTAACCATTATCAATCCTGAAGGATACAATCAACTCATACCAAGGTTACAAAACGACCCACGATTGAAAATAAAACTCATCGACATATACTCTACATACCAAAATGCAGATACCGTACTGTACCGTCCCGGAGACAGCCATTGGTACAACTCAGGTATGCAACTATGGATAAAAGAAGTAAACAAGATGCTTGTAAAGTGGAATGATACCACAGAGGTTAATTGACCGCATCACGATAATCGCGGCGTCTCAAAAGTTTCAAGTCTTGCAATACTTGCGCCTTCACATTGAGTGTGAAGCTGTAGAACTTTCTATCGCCGAATGGAACGGCAGTAAGACGCATTTCCCAACAGTGCAAGTCACGGTAAATATCTATCTGCGTCATCTGGAGTTTCTTCTCCACTATATTGAATGATGTACCCACCACCAACTTCCACCTTGGCGTCAAGTTCACATCTCCGTTTATACCCACGTTGTGACTGCTTATCTGCACCGTGTCTTTTTTGGAAGTTGAGAGGTATGTTTTTGATATCTGCAACGCATACGTCAGCGTCATGTTCCAAGGCACATTAAAGTCCACATAGTCGTTGCTGTAACCGTACTGCATCAATCTATTGAACTGGTCGGACTGTCTTGCAGGGTTATTGTCGTCTCTTTGCTTGGCTCTGAGGCTACCACCCAATGTGACCCCAAAATTTTGGAATCGAGCTATACCTGTTCCTCTGCCAAACATGGTGGTGTTTATCCTTCTACCCTCTTCGTAGTCGAACACATAAGGGTCGAAAGTTGCGTTGGCCGTCATGTTGATGACATCGAAGAACCTTGTGGCAAAAGTCATAGACAGGTTCTGCCAGTTGAATGAATCCGCAGCCAAGTTGTAACCCGAGGTCAATGCCAAACGGTCGATGATGCTTACGTTCTTGGAACCCGAACTGTCTTTTGCATTATTGGACCTTACTTTCAATTGTAGGTTGTTGTCCAAACCGAAACCTACAACGCTGCTGTAATTACCCAACTGACTTGGTGCGCCTAACAACGACCCTTGATATGGGGACAAATACTGCGGTGTTTCCGATTTGGGATCGAGTATGGTTTGATAACCGAAGTTATATGGTGCTTTGGCAAAATCCGGCACATAGTTCAATGATACGTTAGGTGTCAACACATGCCTGATACCCATAATGGCACTACCCTTTTTGAACATCTTCAAACCATAGATACGCGTATTGGCACTTATGCTGGCATTATAATCCCTGGCCGCGTAAAAACCACGATTGATATAGTTGGCCACTGTATCGCCTGTATAATCGTATGCCCGAAAGGTCTGCTTGCTGTACCAATATTCATTATAGTTACCACCGATGGTAAGGTTGATGAAGCGCAGCACATTGTAAGAAGCACTGATAGGAATACTGTGCTTCACAGCATTGTTGAAGTCGGATATGTTCAATCTGTCTATGCTGAACAAGCTGTCCGTAAACACCAATTGGTTTTGAGCGGTAAGCGTATAGCTCGTTGTTATCTTTTCATACCACTTGGTACCTACGCTGTTCTTTCCTTGAAAAGGGTTGAACTGTGATACAAAGAAACTCATCTCCGGCAACGTTATATCCACTCTACCCGTACTGGCCTCTTGACTGTGACGCGCACCTATTGAGAATTGATACGGCTTGTTTGCCCAAGACTTGGTGTATGTGATGTTGGAGTTGTATTGGTTGTTGAGTATCTGTTGTGCATCGTAAGTATTGTTGGCGTTGAACGAAGAGCTACCCGCGTTTACCGATGCACTGAACTTGCTGTTGGGGCGCGACTTATCGTCGGAGTTATGTCGCCACTGCACGTTGAACTCTTTTTGAGTTTGGGAGCCTATCTCATACTCTTCGCCTGTTTTATTATATGCGTATGTAAATACAAATGCACCGTTGTACTTATATCTGTTGGCATAGCTGCTACGTGCACTTGTTTGCCAGCTACCTTTTGAGAATATGTTGGCACGAGTCTCCAAATCGACATACTTACCCAAATAGAAATAATAACCACCATTCATCAAACCCACACCACGCTGTTCCTCTATGGTATATGTAGGTAATAAAAAGCCCGAACGCTGTCCCTTACTGACTGGGAATAATCCGAACGGTAAGAATACAGGGGTCGGCACTTGCTCGATGGCGATATTTGCCGGGCCTGATGCCACCACGCGGTTAGGAATCACCTTTATCTTCTTGGCGTTGATACCAAAGTGCGGTGTATCCAATGCACAAGTGGTATACACATTGTGTAAGCCGTATATGGATTGATCAGGATTGCGCTTCACCTGCTTGCTGAACACATAACCCTCTCCGTATTGTGTACGAGGGTTGAGCACGATGGCTCGCTTGCTCTTGAAATTGTATTTCAACGAATCATAGGTGAACTTCTCACTGCCCTGCGTAAACATCGGGCGGTCTTTCATCTTGACCGCAGTATCGGACAATGGAACCGCCGTTACCATATTTTTCGACTGGCTATATTCTATCTTGCCCGCCTTTAGTTCCATATCCTCATACTTCACATTCGCATCCCCATACAATAAGAACACATTGCCCTTCATATCCAATACCGCCGAGTCCGTAGCGGCTGAAGTAACAGGAGACGGTAATGCATCAGGAGATATTTTTATTCCCAACCTTTCTTCCAAAGAGAGTTTAGATGCTGCACTGTAGGCAGCAGCACTATCCGCCGTCAAAGAATCCATTCGAGTAATAAGGCTGTCCTCTTGTATCAGCGTATTAAGCGTGGAGTCATCATCCTCAATAATTGTATTGAAGTTGAGCTTATGCTCCTGCGCACTTGCTGTATTACAAACAAATGTGAAAATTGCCGCCCAAAAGACCATCAGGCAGCAATAGCTTTGTACCTTCGCCGAAAGATTTACACGCAGCTTCATTAACGTGGACAAAAATAGCATAGATATTTGGATACCAACGTTTATGGATTTGTATATTTAACATTTCAGTACATATGCCGACCAAAGCACTACTCGTCATATTGTTTTTCTGCATTGCCTTACCCTCTGCTTATGCCGATAAAAAGAAGGTGGAGAAGATAGTATTGGATGCCGGCCACGGCGGAAATGAGCCGGGTGCCATGGGTAGAATCTCCAAAGAAAAAGACCTTGCCCTGCAAGTGACCCTTAAACTGGGCAAAAAATTAGAAAAGAACCTTAGAGGGCGGCAAATAATATATACACGTACCACCGATGTATACCCCAAGCTGCCCGAACGTCACAAAATAGCCAACGAAGCCAAAGCTGACCTTTTCATATCCATACATGTCAACTCATCTGGTGGTAAGAGAATAAGGGTACAAGACGGATATAGATATGTTACCAAGAACGGCAAGCAATACAAGCAAGCCAGATACAAATACGTTACAACAACATCTGCGTCAGGTACGGAATGCTTTGTTTTGGGGCTGCACAGAAACGATCAAAAAGAAGGCGCCATAGGCGAATATGGGGAAAGCGTGACCGAAGAACCGGGCCTACTTGACCCCAACGACCCCATGACTGCCATCATCATAGCTCAATATTCTCAGGCTTTTCTGGAAAATAGCGTCCTTTTAGGCACCAAAATCCAAGAGCAATTTGCCTCACAAAACCGCTTGGACAGGGGTGTGAAGCAAAAAGGACTGGAAGTACTTGCAGGCAGTGCCATGCCGGGTGTTTTGGTGGAAATTGGCTTCATCAACAACGAGGAAGAAGAGCAATACATGAATTCAGAGCAAGGACAAGACGAAATTGTGGAAGCCATTTACAAAGGTATTTTGGCATATATTTCCTCAGTTGAGCGATAATATCAGCCATTTTCTTCCCTTCTTTGGCTTAATATTCTATATTCACACAATAAATGTTCGTAACGACCTAATTACTTGTAATTTATATAGTTGTCGGTATATTGCATTTTAAAATAGTTTCGTTTATCTTTAAACTCGTTTAAAATCATATTGTGCTAATGAAAGCCCGTTTAAAGTCAATTGTTTTGTCGGCTATAGGTGTATTGGCAACTTTTACCGCCGTTACTTATACCTCATGTAATAATGATCCTTGTAAAGCTATCGTTTGTGCTTACGGCGGTACTTGTAACGAAGGTGAATGTATTTGTCCATCAGGATTTGAAGGCACTCACTGCGAGATCGTAACCAAAGACAAGTTCGTAGGTGTATGGACCGTATTTGAAGACGGCACCATTACGCAACCTGCTCAATATGAGATCAACATCCTTTCGGGTGAAGGTAATACGGACGTGAAGATCTCCAACTTCTACAACAGCTTTCCTCCGGGACAGTATGTTAACGGTCGTGTTGTGGGTGATTCCATCTACATATTCTCTCCAACCAACTCAACATCAGGTTTCAAAGTATCCGGTTATGGTTTATTGGAGTGGGAAGAGTTCTATCCTGAACACGGTAAGTTGACCATGTACTATACCATTACCAACGCAGAAGGTAAAACAAATGATTTCGGTGTCAACGGTGGCGTAGCTTCCGAGTGGAACCGTTAATCTTAAAACATATTTTTAAGGAAAGCCTCGCAATGCGAGGCTTTTTTATTGGCGACATCTTTATCTAAATCATACGATATAATTACTCAACGATACGCTCACAATTAAGCCGGGTAACATAAGCTTGTATCAGAATACCAAACAATCATAACTCTAGCTAAAGAATAAAGCCCCGCAATGCGGGGCTTTATTTCTATGTAATATCATTAATGTTCAATGCCTTTGCGACCTTTTCCTTTTTAGTGATTCTATTGACCATGGCTATGAAGAAACCTATCACCATTACGATAATGCCCAGCCACAATACGTTGATATACGGGAACAACAAAGCCTTCATCACAATATAGTCCGCGTCGTCACCCGCTTGTTTTACCATCAACTCGGCAGCATTTTCATCAGGAACAATCTTAGATAGGCGTACATACAATTTGCGGTCTGCGACCGTATCTTCTACCGTATTCTCCATGCCTTCTCTTATATAATATATAGGAGCCAGCTTGTTCTCGTTACCGTCAAGGTCGCGCAAGGTAAGTCTTGCGGCTACTGCGATATCGCCATCTTTGGCTTCGTAACGAGGGTCGTCAAGCCTTGTGTCAAATGCATCAAACACCACGTAACCCCTGTTCACAAAGAAGGTATCACCGATCTTCACAACATGCTTTTTATAAGCACCGGTATCGGTTTTCTTAGCAGGGTCAATTACTGAAGTAACGTAAGTGAATATATCTCTCGAAACATAGTGCTTGGAATCGGGGTTTGCACTCATACCTCCCTGCTGTCCTTTTGGATTGACGAAGGCATTGGGGTGTAAAGTGAAAGATTCCGTTACATTACCGGTGGCCGTATCCACAATATCGTATTGTACTTCGTAGAAGGTACGCGGGTCGTGCTCAGGAATGGAATCACCTTTGTAGGTAACTGTATATTCACCCATCGGTATGGGTATATTCTTGTAGAGTATCACATTCTCCATACTCTGGCGAACATTCTCCATCTTATCATCCGTAAACGGAATCACCACACCTGAAGTGTTCAGTGAAATCACTTCTTTGTTGTAAGACGATAATAATATGCCCAACAATATCAGCCCGAAACCGAGGTGCGAAGTCGCAGCTCCCAATTTCTTCAACTTTACTTTTTGTACACTGATGGCGTAATAAGAGTTGGCTATAACCGAGAAAGATGCGGTGAACAACAGTACCACATATTGCGGAGTGGTGATATTTTGTGTGAAGCCAATAATCAATGCCAAGCCCAAGCCCAACAGACCTGTAATAGCCATTCTCTTCCAAAAAGTTTTGTTGTCCGACTTTTTGAACTTGAGATACAACACACTTGCAGATAGCAAACTGACGACTATCGCCACCCATACTTGTATGCCGTTGTAGTGCTGTATCGGGTCTACCGGTGGTGCTATTTCTTTACCGGTTATCAACTTGGCCAAAGGCGCCCAAACAGGAATGGAAGTACTGATGATGATCTGTATCGCAGAAAGGAACAGAATGATGGAACCGATGAACATCCAGAACTCGCGTGAGTTAACTTCCTCTTCGGTCTTGACACGCGGCATATCTTTCCAACGACGAACCATAAGGGCTATGGCTATGGCGAGGAGTACACCTATCACAATCAACAAGTGCCAGTATAACGATTGACCCTCACCGGTGAACGAGTGCACAGAAGTATCACCCAATACACCTGTACGTGTAAGGAAAGTGGAGTACCATATCAGTCCATACGTCACCACAAACAAAACAACGGTTGCGATGAAGGACCTACCGGTTACTTTATATATAATAAGCGTATGCAAACCTGCAATAAGTGTCAGCCAAGGCACGAGCGAAGCGTTCTCAACAGGGTCCCAAGCCCAATAACCACCGAAGGTGAGCGACTCGTATGCCCATGCACCACCCATCATGATACCCGTACCCAATACCGCACCTGCAAAGAGGCTCCATATCCATGTAGGCTTAATCCATTCTTTGTATTCGCCTTTCCATAGTGCCGCCAATGTGTAGGCAAACGGTATGAGTGTTGCGGAGAAACCAAGGAACAATACCGGAGGATGTATCACCATCCAATAGTTCTGCAACAATATGTTCAAACCGTTACCATCATTTACGAACTCCATGTAGTTGGGTTGCTGAAAGATGGGAGCCGCCAACATCTTATCACGCAACAAAATGAACGGCGAAGAACCCATATTGATATCGGCACCGAAGTAATAACCCAACAACATGGTGGCCAATGCCACTTGCACAATGGAAATAATGGTCATCACTCGGCTCTCCAACCCCTTGGAGGTAAACATGACTATCAGGCCAAGTACACAATGCCATATGGACCATAGTAGGAAACTACCCTCCTGCCCTTCCCAGAAACAGGACAACAAGTATTTGGGAGATAGACTGAGGTCTGAATGTCGCCAAGCGTAATGATACTCAAAAAGGTGATTGGTAATAATGTAATAGAGCGTTATGAAAATGCCCATCACTGTAATTGCATGTACCACAAACCCGTTACGACCCAGTTGCAACCAAGCCGCACTGCCACCTGCATTCAACTTCTCCGTACTTGCCGCACGGTAATATGCAAAGGCGCTGAACAATGCCGCCACAAACGATGTGATAACAAAAAAATGACCCAGTTGCCCGGGCCCTAAATGCTCTCCTACAAATTGAGTATCCAATTATCGAATGATTTATGTTGTTGAGTAATCATCAGCCCTGATTTGCCACCGCTATCTGATCGTTCTTATATTTCGACGGGCATTTCATCTGAATTTTAGAACATTGAAAAGTTTCACCCTCCATATATCCTGTCATCACTATCTGCTCCGACTTTTCTATGTCTGTAGGCTTTGCTCCTTTGAAAACCACATGGTTCACATTGCCACTCTTGTCTTGCACATAAAAACTGAAGTGGTTGGGGTCCTTCACGGGGTCGTAATTCATTTCCTTATCCTTCACCAACTCTCCTATCACGTGGTATTTCTTTCCTTGTTCTTGAGATGCGGAAGCAAAGGTCTCGTATGTGCTGAAATCGCCGAACATGCTAACGATGACCGTAACGGCCGCAGCCACCAAAACAAGTAATACTATGTGAGATTTCTTCATAACCTACCTATTCGTTAACAGGCACCAAAGTTAAGGCTAAATGACCGAATTACGATATAAATACGCTTATAAGCTCATATGGAGAAAATATGCGGTTTTGACCTGTTCTTGGCAACATATAACTTTGCTCTTCCAAAAAGTAAAACATGGCTGATCTTTCAGGATTCGACCCCAATTCGGTCGGTTTAAAGTCGAACACCATATTCGGATTGCCTTTCACAGAAGAGGATGCACAATTGGTACTGCTACCGGTTCCTTGGGAGGCGACCGTATCTTACCGTGACGGCACTTCTCGCGGCCCCGAGCATATATTCGAAGCATCGCTGCAGGTAGACTTGTACGACCCTGATGTTCCCGACGCTTGGAAGAAAGGCATATACATGCCACCGATAGACAAAGAGGTGAAGATGAAGAGTGACTATAAGCGTCAGTGTGCGGAACTCATCATCCGACATTTGGAAGACGGAGGTATAGTAGAGGAAAACGAACACTTGAGCGGTAAGCTGAGAGAAGTGAACGAAGGCAGCGAGTGGATGATCAATTGGGTAAAGGATAATACTTCCGCTTTACTGAAAAAAGGGAAAAAAGTTGGCCTTGTAGGTGGTGACCACAGTACCCCACTCGGATTTATCAAAGCATTGTCGGAAGTACACAACGACTTCGGCATATTACAAATAGATGCTCATGCCGATCTTCGTGAGGCTTATGAGGGCTTTACCTACTCGCACGCATCCATCATGTACAATGCGTTGAAAGAAGTGTCACAAATAAGCAAATTGGTACAAGTGGGTATACGCGACTATTGCGACGAAGAGTTGGTGATGATACGCCAGAACACAGAGCGCATTTCCACATGGTTCGACAAAGACATTAAAGAGCATCAGTACGAAGGTTCCACTTGGAGGAACATCTGTGATAAAATAGTGGACGAACTGCCACAAAAAGTATACATCAGCTTTGATATAGACGGGCTTGACCCCAAACTATGCCCCAACACAGGTACACCTGTACCCGGAGGCTTTGAACTGGAAGAAGTCTTCTACCTCATGAAACGTTTGCATGCAAGCGGACGAGAATTGATAGGGTTTGACCTGAACGAAGTATCCGCGGGAGAACACAACCACGACGGTATAGACAGCATTGTGGGTGCTCGGGCATTGTACAAGATGTGCAATTACATGTTGGCATAAGGGCGTTATCTTTCTGCAAAGACTATTTTTCCGAAGCTAAAAGCTATATTTTAGTTGTATGGAAAAGGATAAAAGCCAAAAGAAGGTACATCGCGGGTGGGCCATGTACGACTGGGGCAACTCAGCATACAACCTTGTGATCACCTCAACCATCTTCCCTGCATACTATATAGCCATCACCACCAATAAAGATGTGGTGCCGGCGGACAAAGTATCCTTTTTCGGAATAGACATCACCAATACTGTATTGCAAGATTATGCATTGGCCATAGCATATCTGCTGATCGCCATCATGTCTCCGATACTATCCTCCATAGCCGATTACAGAGGCAATAAAAAGAAGTACATGCGCTTCTTCACTTATATAGGTGCTGTATCTTGCAGCGGCTTGTTCTTATTTACATCAGGCAGAGTGGAGCTTGGTATCATCCTGTTTGGATTGGCGGCAGTCGGATATTGCGGCAGTCTTGTTTTCTACAATGCCTATCTGCCTGAAATTGCCGAAGAGAAAGACAGAGACCGAGTGAGTGCACTTGGTTTTGCATACGGATATATAGGCAGTGTGATATTGCAGATCGTCTGCTTGATATTCGTCTTGAAGCCTGAAATGTTTGGCATTACAGATGGCACATTCCCTCCAAGGCTATCGTTCTTGTTGGTTGGTATATGGTGGTTGGTGTTTGCACAAGTGGCATTCCGCAGATTGCCTAAAGGCGAGCCGTTGGAACAACACCCTGAACACAACGTCATCTCAAACGGTTTTCATGAGTTGAAAAAGGTTTGGCAGCAAGTAAAATCCATGCCTGTACTTAAAACCTATTTGGGAGCTTTTTTCTTTTACAGCATGGGCGTACAAACGGTTATGCTTGTTGCAGCAGCATTCGGAGCCAAAGAACTTAATCTTGCAACAGACGAGCTCATTACAACTATACTCATAATTCAATTAGTTGCGATAGCAGGTGCATACATCATGGCCAAACTGTCTGAAAAGTATGGCAACCTGAGTGTATTGATAGCTGTTGTCATCATTTGGATGGGCGTTTGTGTATACGCATACTTCATTCAAACATTGATGGAGTTTTACATCATAGCAGCCGTTGTGGGTTTGGTAATGGGTGGCATACAATCTTTGAGTCGCTCCACGTATTCCAAATTGATGCCTGTAACAAAAGACACAGCTTCGTTCTTCAGCTTTTACGACGTGACCGAAAAAGTGGCCATTGTATTAGGTCTATTCTCCTTTGGGCTTATCGAACATATAACAGGCAGCATGCGCAACTCCGTATTGGCGGTACTCGTATTCTTTGTTATAGGAGGCATCATTTTGTACATTGCCTTGTCAATAGCGAAAAAAGAGAATATACAAGCTTCGGTACGATGAAAGTAAATACGGTTCTTGCAGGATATTTCAAATTGGATGGTGGCGCCATGCACGGTGTGGTGCCCAAAAGCATGTGGCAAAGGGTAAACCCGGCAGACGATGCAAACATGTGCAGCTGGGCAATGCGTTGCTTGTTGATTGAACACAATGATAAAGTAATACTGGTTGACAACGGCATGGGTGACAAACAAGACGAGAAATTCTTCAGTCACTTTCACCCACATGGAGACGATACCATTGAAAAGTCGATTGCAGCTCACGGATATACACCGGCCGATATTACCGATGTATTTCTTACACATCTCCATTTCGACCACTGTGGTGGCTCCGTAAAACGTGACGGTGATAAACTGGTAACCACTTTCCCCAATGCAAAATATTGGAGCAACAAAGCACATTGGGATTGGGCCATCAACCCTAATATCAGAGAAAGAGCATCTTTCCTGAAAGAAAATATTGTACCCATAGAAGAAAGCGGACAGCTTCAGCATATTGACATTGCAGAAGGTGTCGAATGGATGCCCGATATACGGATACATTATGTGAACGGACATACAGAGCAAATGATGTTGCCTGAGATAAACTACAACGGTAGAACACTTTTGTTTTGCGCAGACCTTATCCCAAGCGCGGCACATATATCACTGCCATGGGTGATGGCCTATGACATGCGCCCCTTAGATACATTGGCCGAAAAAGAAACAATGTTGAACAAAGCCGCAGACAACGATTGGGTACTGATCTTCGAGCATGATAGACATATAGAGTGTGCAACCGTAAAACGTGATGACAAAGGCAGAATAAGGATGGATGAGACGTTTGAATTGTCCGATTTGAAATAATATTACATTCTCTGGACAAAACCCCAACATATTAAGGCTGCTTTCATGTCTGTATTGATAAATTGCTTCTCTAAAGTTTACAATATGAAAACAGTATCTACACTATTGCTATTACTTGTTAGCATTGCAACTTATGCCACACCGAATAAAGTATACGATAAGCTTTGCGAAGTGAACAAGTGTTGGCAAGAGCAAACCGACTTATCCAACATACAATACCCCGAATATGCAAACAAGAGCGACCGTGAATGGATACGCACCCACTTGCAATTGGTGGAAACTGTCTTGCGAAGCAGAAGCACAGCTCATTTAGGTGCCTCTCAAAAAAAGAACAGACTGAATACACTGAACCGGCTCAATGAATATTGGCATGGCGGTTCTTTCCCGATAAACGATGAATATGCTTATCGCACACCCATATTCATCGACAAGTACGATAACTTTTGTGCGGTAGGCTATTTGGTAAAAGCCACAGGACATGAAGATGTCTCCAGAATGATCGCTTCAAAAACCAATCTGGCATATGTCAGAGAAATGAACTACCCCGAGCTTTTTGCATGGGCCGATGAATATGGTTTTACAGTAGACGAGTTGGCATGGATACAGCCAAGCTATCCTTGGCCATATGAAGCTAATGAAATACCTATAGGGAAAGGCACAGATGGGGTTGTATATAAACTATTTAATTACGGTATTGGTGTAGTTGTGGCAGGCAATTTCAATATGGTTGACGGAAATATGTCGGCTAACAATATCGCTCTGTTTTATCCAACAGTTAACGGAGGGCTATGGGATAAAGATAGCATTGGTGGTGGTGTAGACGGAACAGTTTATGCCTTATCTACACATAAAGGCGAGTTAGTTATTGGCGGTGCATTTAACATACCGGGGAAATCATCAAGTAATATTGCCATATGGAATGGGGCAAGTATAAACAGCATGGGATGCATCAACGGTACTGTGTATGACCTGATTGAGCATGGAGGAGATGTATATGCAGTTGGCGATTTTGATGTTTGCGCAGCACTTGCTGAAGTTAATTTTGCAAAATGGAATGACTCCAACCAGTTATGGCAACAAATACCAGGATTAGAGGGTCATGTAAATACCATCATGGCAATTAGTGGCACGTTCTATTTAGGTGGCAATTTCAAATATCAAAACGACAGTTTACACATAATTAAATGGACCGAAAAAAATGGTTTTGAGAAATTTGATAAAGATGTAGAAAAAGAAGTAACAGACATTGTTTACTACAAGAACCAACTATTTGCTAGTGCAAAAAATGCAAATAAAAACACATTGGACTGTCTACTATATTCATTACAGAATAACGAATGGAATGAGTATTTACATACATATTTTTTCGATACAACAAATGGGTTACAACCTTCATACAATGCTTTAGCTGTAGATAATGACATAATGTATGTCGGTGGTCATTTTTTGGCATCAACCGGGCAAGATGCTTTACACAACTCATTTAGTATTGATGGAAGAGCTATTCCTGATGTAAATACTGATGGCTCTATTCATGATATTCTAGTCTATAAAAACCAAGTTTTCTTTGGTGGTGATTTTAAATATGACCATACAGGGAAAAAGACTCTGAATAGCATTTGTACTAGAACTATTGAAAGGGTAAGTGTTCCAATTGTAAAAAACAACACTGTAGCACAGTTCAGCATACACCCCAACCCGGCAAACTACGCAATAACCGTTGAGAATAATTTCGGCGCAACTGAGATGAGGCTATACAACCTAAACGGACAACTGATAACCACACAGAAAATCAGAACGCAGAAACAGAACATCTACGTACCCGACCTTTCGGCAGGTATTTACATAGTGGAGCTACGCAATAAAGATGGCTTGTCGGCTACGGAAAGGCTAACGGTCAATTAATCGACCGGCACCCTATCACCATGTGCCTTAGGGCTTGATATAACCAAGAAATCAAGGTCGGCATCGCTGTTGTTCATGATACAGTGTGGCGTCTTTGGTGCTATGTGTAGACTGTCTCGGGATTTTGCTATTATCTCTGCCCCATCAACTAAGAAAGTAGCAACACCCGACAGCACATAAAACACTTGCTCTGCCGATTCATGATAGTGATACACTTCTTTTGTAGCAGGTGGCATTTTTTCCTGTATGACACTCAATGCATCGGTTTTGAGTAGATGCCAACCTGCACAATCATCACCCCACAAATAATGCTCGGCGTTGCTAATGTTCATTATCATGATCGAGTATTTCCACTGAAATTAGGAAAAACATCATATTCGCTTATTCCGCCTTCAGTATTCATAATATCATCTGTAAAGTAAAGCGTATACCTTTGTGCCTGTATTATGATAACCGTTATATCAGGCACCAACAGAAAGGACAGCATGACATTGAGAGTTGCTGCACTGTATACCAAGCTACTTAGAGCCAAAACCAAAGAAGTTCACCTACTCTCTCTTGAGGGGCTGAACGTTTGGGAGCGTGGGGACGACCTGAAGAAAATCGAACAAAGACTGTTGATACCCTCTGACAAGTTTGTCTTCATCATGCCCGAATATAATGGAAGCTATCCGGGTATTTTGAAAATGATGATGGACAACAGCGATATACGCAAATGTTGGTGGTACAAAAAGGCCATGCTTACCGGAGTGGCAGACGGGCGAGCCGGTAACCTACGCGGCATGGACCATATGACCAATGTGCTGAACTACCTGAAGATGAATGTATTGCACAACAAAGTCCCTCTTAGCAGAATAAATGACGAAGTGGACCAAGCCGGTAATTTGTTGAAAGACGAAACATTTTCGGTCATTGACAAACAAATAGAAGAGTTCCTTGTTTTTTAAGCTTAAATCGAGATGAGAACCCGCTTCCTGATATTTCTATCTATAGTCATCATTGCAGAAGTATACAGTTTCATAGCTGTACGATCAGCAATCAGGCCGCTTACACCCGGATGGCGCACATTCATCACAATACTCTATGTGACAGTGACCATATTCACTTGGGTGGGTTTTGTATTCTTCAGAGTGCTTAACTGGGCTGAAATGCCACATCTCATCCGCAACATCTACATAGCCTTTACCATGGGTTTCTGGGTGGGCAAGATATTGGTGGCTGCCGTAATGGCCATAGACGACCTTCGCAGGCTCTTTATGTGGGTGATAAGTATGTTCCTCACCGCATCGGCAGATAAAACCCAGCCCGATTTGGGCTATGGAGCAGGAATAACACGCTCTGTATTTCTGAAACGTGTGGCACTGATATTGGGGGGTACAGCCGTTGCGGGATTCCTATACGGCATTACCAACAGGTACAATTACCAAATAAAACGCATCAAACTATCGTTCGACAATCTACCGGCCGCTTTCAAAGGGCTTAAGATCGTGCAGATATCGGATATTCACTCAGGAAGCTTCGACAGTCATGGAGCTGTGGCACGAGGAGCGGAATTGGTGATGGAGCAAAAACCGGACATCATATTCTTTACAGGCGACCTTGTGAACAATAAGGCCGATGAGATACAACCATATACAGACATTTTCTCGGGATTAAATGCTCCATTGGGGGTATACTCCACACTTGGGAACCATGACTACGGAGACTACGTGCAGTGGCCCACACCAGAGGACAAGCACAACAACTTAGAGCGCCTCAAGCAAACCCATGCGGATATGGGATGGAAGCTGATGATGAACGAACATGTGGTGTTGGAGCGAGGAAACGACAAAATAGCCGTAGTGGGTATCGAAAACTGGGGTGCCAAAGCAGGATTCCCCAAATACGGCGACATGAGACAAGCCTACTCAGGGCTGAACGAGCAAGACGTACCTTTCAAGATATTGTTGTCGCACGACCCGTCTCACTGGAGTGCAGAGGTGACCAAAGAGTACAAAGACATAGACCTGACGCTGAGTGGGCATACCCATGGCATGCAGTTCGGCATAGAAATACCGGGATTCAAATGGAGCCCTGTAAAGTACGTTTACGAGCAATGGGCCGGCATATACAACAAAGGCAACCAACACTTGTATGTGAACAGAGGTTTCGGCTTCTTAGGCTATCCCGGTCGATTGGGTATTCTACCCGAAATTACGGTTATTGAGCTTGCTTAAGCCTCCAACAACAAGCGATCGATGGTTTCTCTACGTGGAGAAAGCAGTTCGGATTCAGCTTTAATGAGTAGGTGTTTCAGATCTCTTACAAGGTCGGAAAGGCGCTCATCGGATATATTTATCCGGTTGTCAACCTCTTCTGTTTGTATGTCCGTAAATGTAAAGTGTGTAAGTAAAGTTTTGTTCATGTAAATGGCTTTGTATCATAAACGGATGCGAGAATTCTTTATTGCACATTTAGTTTAAAAAAATACCATCTTAAGTAATATTTATCGTCATTTACTTGTCATCAGTAGTCTCATTGTGTATTTTTAAGAAGATATTAATGTAGCAACAGGAAAACGCCATTCTCTATTTTGAAGACTATTGGTATTACAGGAGGTACAGGTTTGTTGGGTAAACACCTATCAAATCTCTTGGCTGAAAGCGGCTACAATATCATTGTCTTTACTCGAAATCCCGATAAAAAAAGGAAATACATTAAAAACACAAGCTATGCGGCTTGGGACCCCTACAAAAAAGAAATAGACCGTGCTTCTTTGGCAAAGGTAAATGCCATGGTTCACCTCGCAGGAGCAGGGGTTGCAGATAAGCGATGGACTGAGCAACGCAAAAGGGTGATAGTGGACAGCAGAGTGATGAGCACGGAATTTCTTGTTGAGGAATTGAAAAACAATGCCCCCAACTGTAATACCTTGATATGTTCTTCTGCCATAGGCTATTACGGTGCAGACAGTAGCGATACCCCCTTTACCGAAAATGATGCTCCGGCAAACGACTTCTTGGCACGTACTTGCGTTGAATGGGAAAAGGCCTCCGAGACGGCCAAAGATTTCACAAGGCGAGTAGTGTTGCGTATAGGTATCGTACTGGCCAGAGAAAGTGGCGCACTTCATGAACTGCTTCGCCCGATGAAATTCGGTTTCATGACCATTCTTGGCTCGGGAGAACAAATGGTGAGTTGGATACACATTACCGACATGGTGCGTATGCTAAGATTTGCTATCGAAAGGACAGAAGTATCGGGTATATACAATGCCGTTGCTCCTAAACCTGTGACACACAGTGCATTGATGAGCAACGCCGCAGCCAACAGAAGAGGGATTAAAATATTTATGCCTGTACCGGCACCACTATTGAAACTGTCTGTTGGAGAAATGAGCACAGAAGTATTGAAAAGCTGTACTGTCAGCGCTCAAAAAATGATAGATGCAGGCTTCAAGTTCGAACACAACTATATTGACACTGCGCTGAAGGACTTGATGAGCAGAAATAAAGGCAAAAAGTAAACCGATCAAGAGTAAGCATACTCACTCATATATTCATACTCGCTCGTCAGTTTTCCATTCTCACATATTGTTGCCCTGCGTATAATATCGCTATCGTTTGCAAGCAGTTGCTTCAACACATACTTCTCAAAATGAGCACCGAAATAATGTGATGCATCTTTGGGCAGTTCATTGGGAAGATTGTCCACCGCCATCACATCCACCACTTTTTTCGAGTTGATATATGGTTTCGTTTTTTGAAGCGTATTCCTATCGATACCATACACAGGGTCAGAAATAGAGGTTGCGCCTACGTTGATAGGTACTGATCCATTGATGTCACAGGTAACATCGGCTATAACGCTTATACGCCAATCTTCTCTGCCAACATCCTCCTTCTCAAACAATCGTGCAATGTGCTCATCCCAGTATATACCGTTGATGAGGATATCTGTTTGAGGGATATAACGCTCAAATAGGCATTTATAAATCTCAGGCTCCGTATGAAAGTCGTTGCGGTAATACCTGCCCGTATCGCGCCTTGCATATAAGGCATTACCCTTAAGGTGAGTATATACAGGGTAATCATACTCAAGCTGCAAATAATCTTCGGGTTCTACGGATTCTATATCCAAGTTGGTCATCACCTCCACTATACCAGCAGCCACCCTACCCGAGCCTGTAACCACGATCTTTACAGGAGGCAACTTCTTACCTCTATAAAAATTTATCATGTCATGATAACTATCAAGCGTATGAGCGGCAGGCATATCATATAGACCAAACTTCTTTCCGTATGTAAGTAACCCATTATGCGCACCTACTATACCGGCAAAAAGGCCAAAGCCCAATATCCTTTGCTCGTCGGCATGAGTAAGGCACTCGTAGTCTATCATTCTGATGTTCTTTTCTATCAAAGCATGCATCAACTTTTGATTGTAAGGCTGCATTTTTTTGGTGTGCGAAAAGAACATATAAGTCTTACCCTGTATCAAATGCTCCACAGGCACTTCCTTTATTCCCAACAACACATCACAGCCTCTTACATCATCCGTCACTTCAATTCCCATGCTCCTGTATTCGTCGTCGGAATAACACCTACCGGACGACTCCTCTACCATTATTTGTATATCTTTATTGGCTTGCATAATGCTTTTGCATTGTGCAGGTGTAAGTGCGACACGATTGTCGGCCGGCACTTTTCTTTCCTTGATAAGTCCTATCCTCATTAGACGGGTTGTTTTGTATTCAAAACTAACTTAAGCAAATTTGCCTGATGGTTAATTATTTTGAGTTTTATAATATCGAAGAGCGCTTTCATCCCGATGCGGCGGCAGTGAAATCGAAATACTATGAATTGAGCCGCAAGTATCACCCGGACAGATATACATTGGCTGATGCAGGAGAGCAGGCCGAAATGCTGAGGTTATCCTCCATCAACAATGATGCATATAAAAGCCTGAAAGATGAGTACAGCACCATGAAATATCTGCTACTTGCCAAGGGTGTAATCGAAGAAGAAGAAAAGTACAATCTCCCGCCTGACTTTCTGATGGAAATGATGGACTTGAACGAGGTGGTGAGTGAACTGGAAATGGAGCCTGAAAATCAAGAACTGAAACAGAGAGCACAGCAGTTGGTGGACGAGCAAATGAAACAATGGGATGAAGAAACCTTACCATTGACCAAGGCATATGACGAGGGGGATAAAAGCCAAGAACTGTTGTCTCAAATAAAAGACCGCTATTACCGCAAGAAATACCTGTTGCGCATCAGTGATAGAATGAACAACATCAACTAAGTATTGCATAAAGGGATACACATACTAGCATTGGCTCTATGCCTGCATTTTTGTGCGTTGGCAGGGGAAACCGACACTGTAAAACAGTTCAGTGTACTGGAGCTGTACACTTCGGAGGGCTGTTCGAGCTGTCCACCCGCAGAACGCTTGATGCCATTATTGGCAAAAAAGTATGGCGACAAGCTGTATATATTGGAATTTCATGTGGACTATTGGGACCGCCTGGGCTGGAAAGACAAATACAGTAATAACGAGTACTCCAACAGACAAAAAAGCTATACCCCAATATTCAATACAAATTCGGTATACACCCCACAAGCCATCATCAACGGAAGAACACACCTGTCGGGCAACAGTAAAGATGCGATAGAAAACATTTTGAATGTGGAGGCATTCGCCAGAAAGAGTGTCCCCCAAATAATACTGACCGCCCAAAAGACAGGAGCGTCGGAAGTAACTGTTACATTCAATACCACACTCACTGACAGCGAATTGATATACATAGCATTGGTACAAAAAGAAGCCAGCACGCAAGTAAGAGCCGGTGAGAACAAAGGCAAGCTTGTTCGTCACAGTCATATAGTTCGCGACTTTCAGATGGCTATGTTCGAACAAGGAGAAAAAAAGCTAACCATACCCGACGATATAACGGAATACGACTGCTATGTGGTGGCATATATACAAGACACCACTAATATGCACATAGCAAATGCAGAAAAAGTTAAGATTCGGTAAACATTTATTGTGGAATTAAACAAAGAATAGATAAATTTGCTGCCCGCAATAGCCCAGATGGCGGAATAGGTAGACGCGCTAGACTCAAAATCTGGTTCTCGCAAGGGAGTGCAGGTTCGATTCCTGTTCTGGGCACAAAAAAAGCCGCTTCAATTGAAGTGGCTTTTTTATTTCCAATTTTTCACCGATTTCATCCATTAAATTTTATTTTAGTTAATCGCTTTAAACAAGTTATACCTTATTAAAAAAAATACTGTACCATATAAAACAACCGTAATGTCATTTCAAGCATATTTAGATAATATTCAAAAGAAAACCGGCAAATCACCCGATGACTTTAAAAAATTGGCAAGCCAAAAAAAGTTTCTTGAAAACGGGAAACTGAAAGCTGATGTAAAAGCGGGTCAAATCGTTCAGTGGTTAAAAGATGATTTCGAGTTAGGGCATGGACATGCTATGGCCATTTATGCATTGCTAAAAGGCAAGGAAAAGTAACGTACTTTCTATTCAATAATTCATATCCGAATAGCAAAAAAGCCGCTTCGATAGAAGTGGCTTTTTTGCGTATACAAACTCGTTTTCATCCAACTTGACAAGTAAATGACACGATTCTTTAACTGCCGGATAATAAGTTAGGTTTTTTAATCATA
>JACJXR010000005.1 GCA_020636505.1 Chitinophagales bacterium
CAACAACATGGTCGATAGGCACAAAACCCCAGTAGCGTGAATCAGAAGAGCGGTGCCTGTTGTCACCCATCATCCAGTAGTAGTCCATTTTGAAGGTGTAGCTGCTTGCTTCTGCACCATTGATGAAGAATTTACTGTCGCGTTCTTCAAAATCATTGTCCTCATATATATCTATGATACGGCGATACAATGCTATATTCTGCGGCGTTAACTGTACCGTAGCCCCTTCTTTAGGTATGGATATAGGGCCGTAGTTGTCTTTGTTCCACTTGAAATTGACCGTATCGGCTGGGAATACCCATGCTTCCGGGCTGCTAGGAATATATCCTTTAGGATCGTTGTATGGCTCCAGAGAAACAACACCGGGCTGTTTTTTCATCAGTTCCAGATCTTCATTCTGAAGCGTATATAAATATTGATTGCCACCGATGAACATCGGAGATTCTATTTCGTTTTCTTCAAGGAAATCGTTCGAGATACCGGGTCCATTCGTTATGACACGGTAAGTGCTCTGAGCATGAGGAAACAGCTTCCCTTTCTTGTCATTTATGTACACCACTCCGTTTCTTACTTCCAGCTTATCGCCGGCTATACCCACACAACGTTTGATGTAGTTCTCCTTCTTATCTATCGGCCTTGTGATAATGGTGTTCAGCCCTAATATGGTTTGACGGCCATATTGTCTCACCAATGCATAATAATCTCTGTCAGGTGCTTCCTCCACAACAGTATCTCCATTGGGGAAGTTGAACACGACGATGTCATTGCGCTTTACTTTACCGAAACCGGGTAAACGCTTATAACCCCACTGAACAGCATCTGTATATGATTTACCTCCGAAAATAGGCATTGTATTATGAACCAACGGTATGGCTATCGGGGTGTTTGGTATACGTGGACCATATGCCACTTTGCTTACAAACAGATAGTCGTTCACCAACATGCTACCCTCCATGGAACCGGTAGGAATGGTGTATGCTTCTATGAAAAAAGTACGGATGATAGTGGCTGCGACAATGGCGAAAATACCGGCATCCAACCATTCACGTAGGGCGGATTTCTTTTTCTTATTACTGTCTTTCTTTCTCCAGAATGCCAATCGCATAGGTGTTGTAATATATGTGAGCACCAAAAGTAATAACTTCCGCCGCATTTTAAGGACGTAGCAATACATATGAAACTAATTTTAACAATAAGGTTTCTTAAAACATGAACACCCCGTTTTACTGAATACTTTAGTATTTTGTCGCTCCAAAAACAGCAAATCTTATGGCTCGTAACATAACAATACTGGGGGCAGGGCTTGTAGGCTCTTTATTGGCGATCTTATTGAAGAAACGTGGACATGAAGTGACGGTGTACGAACGTCGTCCCGATATGCGTGGCTTGAACATGTCTGCCGGTAAATCCATCAACCTGGCGATGAGCCACCGCGGATGGAAGGCTCTTGACTTGGCGGGATTGAGAAAAGACATCGAAGACTTAGCCATACCCATGTACGGACGTTACCTGCATCAGGAAGACGGCAACAACACTTTTCAACAATACGGCACGAACAAAGAAGCCATATACTCCGTAAGCCGTGGTGAACTAAACAAAAAACTGATGACACTTGCAGAAGAGCATGGTGTCACCATCAACTTTGAGCACCGTTGCAGCTCTGTGGATGTAGAGAATAATATTTTGCATCTTGACTTACCTGATGGAAGCAGTAAAACCGTTGAGGCGGATTTGATATTCGGAGCAGACGGTGCACACTCCGCACTACGCAACAGTTATGTGCGTATGGACAGGGTGGATGCACAACATTTTTACCTAAAGCACGGATATAAAGAACTGAGCATACCTCCTGATGAAAACGGCAACCTGCAAATAGAAGAGAATGGTCTGCACATATGGCCACGTAGAAACTTCATGATGATTGCACTGCCGAACACAGATGGCAACTTCACTTGTACATTGTTCCTACCTTTTGAGGGCGAATTATCATTCGAAACGTTGAAGACGGAAGAGCAAGTACAAAAGTTCTTCAACGAACAGTTTCCTGATGCGGTACCTAAAATGCCGACATTGATGGAAGACTTCTTCGGCAATCCGACTTCATCTCTCATCACAACATTTGTGGCGCCATGGCACTACAAGAACAAAAGTGCCTTGATAGGTGATGCCGCACACGCCATTGTACCGTTTTACGGGCAAGGTATGAATGCAGGTTTTGAAGATTGTACCATACTTGCAGGACTACTGGATAAGCACGGAGATGATTGGGACACAATACTTGAAGTGTACGACCAAATGCGCAAACCCAACGGAGACGCCGTTGCCAATCTTGCATTGAAGAACTTCGTGGAAATGCGCGATAAGGTTGCAGACAAAGATTTCCTCGAACGCAAGAAAATAGAAAAAGAGCTACACAGGCTTTATCCGAAAGAGTTCATTTCCGTATACGAAATGGTATCGTTCAGCCATATACCTTACAGTACTGCACAAAGCTGTATAGATGCGCAAGACAAGCTTTTACAAGAAATAATGTCGGATGGTGACTTCTTTGAGAATATCAAACAAGACGCTTACAAAACAAAACTTGACAGCTCGGTAACAACTTACTACCAATCGATAAAGGACTTGGACTTTGGCGGCTAAGGTTGATAAAAGGTGGACCATAAAGCCCGCAGATGAGCAAGAGGTGGAACACCTGCACAGCGCTTTGCGTATTCATCCTTCGCTATGTCGCTTATTGATAGTTCGAGGTATTAAAGACTTTGAAACCGCTCGAACATTCTTCCGACCTGAACTATCGCAACTGAACGATCCTTTTTTGATGAAGGACATGCAAAAAGCAGTAGACCGGATAAGTCAAGCAAAAGATCAAGAAGAAAAAATACTGATATACGGAGATTACGATGTGGACGGCACTACTGCCGTTGCAGGTATGTACTCCTTCCTCCGCAGTCAATACACCGGAGACATAGGGTTTTATATACCACACCGATACAGAGAAGGCTACGGTATTTCCAAAGCAGGGATTGACCATGCGAAAGAGCATGGATATACCCTGATGATAACTTTGGACTGTGGTATAAAATCCGTGGAACTGATCACTTACGCCAACTCTTTGGGTATAGACGTGATAGTATGCGACCACCACACACCCGATGCTGTTTTACCACCCGCACTTGCAATTCTCAACCCCAAACAACTCGATTGCAACTATCCGTACAAAGAACTGAGCGGGTGTGGCATCGGTTTCAAATTGATATCCGGTTTATGCAAGCATTGGCAGCTACCGGAAGAAACCGCCTATGACTACTTGGACTTGGTGGCAATAAGCATTGCGGCAGATATTGTACCCATAGACGGAGAGAATCGTGTATTGACCCACTTCGGACTGAAGAAGGTAAATGAGAACCCATCGCCCGGCATCAAAGCACTGAAAGAACTTGCGGAAGTGACAAAAGAGCTATCCGTATCGGATCTTGTGTTTGTAATAGGACCAAGGGTAAATGCCGCAGGCAGAATGGATGATGCCAAGAAAGCCGTGGAGCTTTTTATTGAAGAAGATGCAGCCAAGACTTTGGAGTTGAGCGAGGCTTTACATTTAGACAATGCGGAACGTAAAGAAATAGACAAGGATACAACCGAAGAAGCGCTGTCAATAATAGATGAAGATGAACTGTTGCAACAGCGCAAAACAACGGTTTTGTATCGTCCACACTGGCATAAAGGTGTTGTAGGTATTGTAGCATCAAGATTGATAGACCATTATTACCGCCCCACCATCATACTTACAGAATCAAACGATAAAGTAACGGGCTCTGCTCGTTCGGTGAACGGGTTCAACATATACGATGCCATACACGAATGCCGCGACTTACTGGAAAATTACGGCGGGCACTTCTATGCCGCAGGTATGACCATGAATACAAACAATGTAGATGCCTTTATCAGTAGATTTGAATCCGTGGTGTCCAATACGATCACACCTGACCTGCTCGTACCTGAAATAGAAATAGATGCGGAGATAAAATTGGCAGACATCAAGCAGCCGTTTTACAATATCATCAAACAGTTTGAGCCATTCGGCCCCAACAACCTACGTCCTGTATTTCTCACACGTTATGTGTTCGACTATAAGGGTTATACAAGAATCGTAAAGGAACAGCACATCAGATTTGTGGTTCATCAACACGGCGGACTTGTTTTGGATGGTATAGGCTTCGGTTTGGCTAATAAGTACCACGTTGTTTCTCAAGGCCCATTCGATATAGTGTACACACTGGATGAGAACGAATACAACGGCAGAACCACACTGCAAATGAAAGTCATCGACATCAGGCCTGCGCAATAAAAAAGCCTTACCATCAGGCAAGGCTCTTATTCAAATCGTTAATTTACTTAAACTATATCTATATCGAAGTTCACCAACTCGATAAACTCATCGATACGTGCTTCTATATCCTTACGCTCTATTTCTTGAAGTCTGTTTGGACCAAACTTCTCCACACAGAACGAAGCCATTGCAGAGCCGATGATTATCGCCGTCTTCATGTTTTGGAAAGAAATATCCTTGGTACGTGCTATATGCCCCATGAAGCCACCGGCAAAAGTATCGCCTGCACCTGTCGGGTCAAACACTTCCTCAAGCGGCAATGCCGGTGCAAAGAATACGTGCGTACCATGGAACAACAATGCACCATGCTCACCCTTCTTGATGATGACATATTTAGGACCCATTTCTTGGATCTTCAATGCCGCTTTCACCAATGAATATTCACCACTCAATTCACGAGCTTCACTGTCGTTCACCATCAACACATCTATCTTCTTCAACACTGCTTTCAATCCATCAAGTGCTATCTCCATCCAGAAGTTCATAGTATCCAACACTATAAGTTTTGGGCGGTTCTTCATTTGGTTGATTACCTGCATTTGCACATCAGGTGTCAGGTTACCCAAGAAAAGGAATTCCGTATCCTGATAGCTGTCCGGTATCTGCGGGTTAAATTGTTCCAATACATTCAGCTCCGTAGCCAAAGTATCGCGAGTGTTCATATCCATGTGATAGCGGCCGCTCCAGAAGAAGCTCTTACCGTCTTTTACCACTTCCACGCCTTCAAACTGTACACCACGAGCTTCCAGCTTTTTTATTTCATCTTCAGGAAAATCTCCACCGATGATGGAAACCTGCTTGATGGGCTTCGTAAAGTTGGAAGCCGCCCATGCGGCATAAGTTGCGGAACCACCTATAATACGGTCTACTTTTCCAAATGGTGTTTCAAGAGCATCGAAGGCCATTGAGCCTACTATCATTAAAGACATATTGAACTGTTTTTTGCGGGAACAAAGGTAAACTTAATGACGCAATATGAAAATCTCTTCGATTAACAATACCGGAACAATGCCTGTTTCCTCGTTTTCAGTACTTTAGCACCTATGAAGGCGATGCTTTTTGCAGCCGGGCTCGGCACACGATTGAAGCCCTTTACGGACAAACACCCCAAAGCACTGGCAAGGGTCAATGACACTACATTGCTGGAGCACAGCATCCGTTATCTGCAAAAACACGGTATAAACGATGTAGTAGTAAACGTACACCATTTCGCAGACCAGATAGAACAAGTACTGAATGAAAACAATGGCTTTGGGAGTAACATCACCATCTCCGACGAGCGAGACGAAGTATTGGAGACAGGTGGTGGATTGAAAAAAGCCGCACCTCATTTCCAAAACGAAGAACTGTTTGTTGTGATGAATGTGGATGTGCTCACCAACCTCAACCTGAGCAAAGTGATGGATGCACACAAGCAGTCCAAAGCAATGGCAACATTGGCTGTTATGGAACGAGAGTCTTCAAGGCATTTGTTGTTTGACAAAACGATGAACCTATGCGGTTGGCGCAACAACAAAACAGGCGAAGAGAAAATGGCTAAAGAAGCGTCTGCTCTAAAGCCTTTTGCATTTACAGGTATTCATGTACTGTCGCCACAAATATTGGATATGCCATTTGAAGGCAAGTTCTCCATCATTGATGTGTACTTGCATTTCGCAAAAACAAGTACCATAAAAGGCTACGATCATACCGGCGACTTGTTCTTGGACGTAGGCAAGCCCGAAACATTGGCGAAAGCAGCAGAGTTGTTCCAATAAAGAAAGGCCCAGCAAGCGGAGCCGTCAATATTATTCTTGGATATGATTAAGCCACACCCATTTCTTCCAATCGCTCTTTCATGAAGTTGCCTAACTCCGATACATAAGCTGGGGAAAAATCCAACTTGATACCCGCAGCTTGGTACAACTCAGGCAGGGTCTTGGTATAGCCCAAGCTCAATGCCTTCATATAGTTATCCATAGCCTGCTCTTTATTATTCCTATACTGTCTCCACATGGCAATTGCTCCTAACTGTGCTATACCGTATTCTATATAATAGAACGGTACTTCGTACAAGTGCAACTGACGTTGCCACATTACAGCACGGTAATCTTCAAAACCGCTCCAGTCAACCAAGCCTGTAGAGAACTCGTTCAGGATGCTCATCCATGCTTCGGTTCTTTGCTCCACAGTATGTCCCGGGTTGGTATATATCCAGTGTTGGTATTTATCTATGGTAGCTATCCACGGCAGTACGCTTATCACGCGCTCCATCTCTTCTACCTGCGCACGGTGCAACTCTTCTTTATCATTGAAGAACACATCCCAATGCTCGAAGGTGAATAACTCCATACTCATACTCGCCAACTCGGCTATCTCCATCGGGTATTCCTTCAATGAGCTTAACTCCAGATCGTGAGAGAGGAATGAATGTACAGCATGGCCACCCTCGTGCATCATAGTTATCACATCACCAATAGTTCCTGCTGCATTCATGAATATGAACGGCACTCCTGTCTCCGGCAATGGGCAATTATATCCTCCCGGTGCTTTACCTTTCCTGCTTTCTAAGTCAAGGCGATTCATTTCTTGCATGGTTTTCAAACAAGAACTGAAGTAAGGACGCAGTTTATCAAACACCTGTACCGACTTATCAGAAAGTTCTGCACCTGTTTCAAAAGGTTGCAATGGTTCTTGACCAACAGGCTCCGCACTTGTATCCCAAGGGCGCATTTTATCAAGTCCCAACTTCTTGCGGCGATACTCGCTGAGCATTTTGTTCAACGGCAGTATATGCTGCTTGATCGCTTCATGAAACTCATGGCAATCTTCAACAGCATAGTCGAAACGTCCCAATGCTTTGAATTTGTAATCTCTGAAATTGTCGAAACCTGCATTTTCAGCCACTTTTTGCCTGCCTGCCAACAACTTGTCGAACAATGTGTTCAACTCGTCTATATCCTGCATGCGACGTTCCGCCACTTTGCGGAATATGGTTTCACGCAATTCGCGGTCGGGCTTTTGTAAGAACTTGGCCGCTTGTTGCAGAGTATATTCCTTACCCTCGTGCTCGATGGTCATCTTACCGGATATCACTCCGTACTGCTGTGCCAATACGCTCAACTCAGCCTGTATGGGCACATTCTCTTCACGATATAGCTCAACGGCATTTTTTACCGAACGTAGATATGGGAAGTAAACCGCCTTATCCAAGTCTGCCGTATATGGGCAGTCCAACAACTTCTTATTCAGGTCGAAGAAGTAAGGCTTCAACTTGGGTTCTATCTCCATCACAAAATAAGTGAAGGCCTCTTCGTACTCTTTGTTGGTGGTGTCCAAGGTCATTTTTATCTGACGCCATGCGGCATCTTCACCTATCACCGCTTCTACCTCGCTTACATCGTGCAACCACTTATCCAAAGCATCTTTATCGTTCAGCTCCCTGTTTTTCAAGTCTTGCAGATAAGGTTCCAGAGATGCCCAATCAGTCAATTGATAATCTTCGGGTAAAAAGTTCCTTTTTATTTTTTCGATCATTGCCATAATATCTTCCTTGTGAGGATGCAAATGTACATATCGTTATTTAAAGGAAATGGTAAATACATAATAAACGCCCCGTGTACACGGGGCGTTTCAATCGTTACGACAATCGGTAAAACTAATACTATCTATTTGCTTGCCGTTGTTGGTATAGGGGTAACTATCATATCCGTTCCATTTATGGGCTGAGTGGCAGGCAGTTTTGTTTTTTCAACACTCACTGTCTCAGAGTAGGGCATGCTGCCGTCCATAGCCACTTTGGCCACTCTGTAGTAAGTATAATCCTGTCCTGCCAAGTCAACGCTGTAATCTGTCGGACGCATAGAGTTGGTTTTCGATGCCACTGTGGCTATCACCTTAAAGTCGTCCTTACTGTTGGCGGCTTCTATCCTGTAATGTCTTACGTTCACATTGTTGGTGGCGGTGAAGCGAAGCTCTGTTCTGTTATGCGCCTCGGCGAGTGTTACATTGTTAAACGCTCCTTGAGCAAATGCGGTAAATACTGTGGTTACTGCTGCGATAAAAAGAATGATCGATTTCATAATACTATTTTTTAAATGAGGTTATTGTTTCGTTTTTCGTTGATACAAAGGTGCGACGAGCCAAGAGCCTTTTGTTCCGTACTATCTCCAAAAAACGACCGTATTATCACCGATGGGGCGGACCGTGAAAACACCCAAAATGAGCAGGCAAGGAATTGTCAACCGTGTTTTCACGGTGTTACTTAAGTATTAACACCTTATGATTTACGATAATATATAATTATATTAGAGCTCACTTAAATATTAACTATTATGAAACGGACACTCATTGCACTGACGGCTATACTGTTTTTAGCCGCCTGCCAACAAAAAACCGAAGAAGCAAAAACGGATAATGAAGTATCCACAACAATGAATGAAGAAGGAGGAGTAAACCCTGCTCTTCAAGAAGCATTGATACCCGAACAAGAAGGTAATAACATGATACAGGCTTATCATGATTACCTCATCAATAATGAAGGAATCTCTAGAGAAGACCTTCAAGAAAAGCATTTGTCTTTTCTTATCAATGCAGAAGCATTGAGAAGTTATCTCAATGACAACCCAACTTATACTGATATGGTTTTTTACCTGGCTATGGATGGTGAGCAAAAACTAACCTTAGTATATATAGGTGCTGAAAGAGACAGCATGAATGTTATAGTTGAGAAGCCATTTGTCGGGCCTGACGGAAGTAACTATCTTTTTGACAGAGCATATCCTTGTCCAACATGTGACAGGATAAGTGTGCATAATGGTAATCAGTAATTCTGATGAACAACTTGATATTTCTGTTCTATTATTCTGCAATAGTCGTTTCGATTATTATTGGAGTAATAAATCATAAACATTTTCAAAATAGCACTAAAGCTATTCTAGCATTCTTATTTCTAACTGCTACATCAGAAATAATGAATTATACGGCTGTAGCTTTAGGGGAATATGGTGTACGTTACGCCATATTCCATTTTTATAGTATTGTAGAAATTTCCTTAATACTAGCTTTCTTTACTTATGCTTTAAAGATTCAAAAGCCTTTAAAAATTATAGGTTTCGGAACAGTTGTGTTTGTAATAATTAGCATAGTTAATATCATTTTTTTGCAACCACTTGATACATTGAACACCAATATCATATTACTGGAAGGGTTTACTATTATTTCATTATCACTATATAGTATATACCATAAATTAAAATCAAACTTCGCAATCAATATGTTTATAGTTCCCGATGTACAAGTTTCGATATTATTCCTGTTAAGCTGGTGTGGCACTTTCTTTTTCTGGTCATTTATTAAAATACTATATTCTAAAAAATGGAATTATATAGAACCTGTTTTGGATGGACATATGATTCTGAATATTTTCTTCTACACAGGTATAGCAGCAGTTTTCTATTTCTATCCTAAAAAGCGCATAGCTCATGAACACAGCTGAGGTAGCTATTATATTCATTATTGGTTCGCTTACGCTATTGGTGTTTGTGCTGTTTGTTGTGCTGATACTTTTCGAGTATCGCAAGCGGCAGGTAAGGCATATCACCGAAAAGTTGGAGCTGAAACACCGCTATCAAAATGAGGTGTTGCAAACGCAACTGGAAGTGCAGGAGCAGTCTTTCAAGTATGTATCAGAAGAGCTGCATGATAACATAGCACAGATGCTGAGCCTTGTAAAGATCAAGCTATACAAAACGGCCGGCAAAACAGAAGATGAAAACATAAAAGCAGGATTGGAAACCAGCACCGACCTACTGAGCAAAACCATGGACGACCTTCGCAACCTCAGCCATACACTTAGCGGAGGATTGGTATCGAAACTTCCCCTACCTGAAAGCTTGGAGAAAGAACTGAACTATGTGCGCAATGCCAATGAAATGGATGCAGCACTATCCCTCGAAGGTGAAGAGTACGACCTACCGGGCGAAAAGAAATTGCTCATATTCCGCATCGTGCAGGAGGCAATAGGTAACGCCATAAAACACGGAAAAGCTAAGCGCATAAATATTAATTTAGCTTACGCACCTACACAACTCACACTCACCATTGCAGACGACGGCAAGGGCTTTGACACCAAACTGCTGAACGACAGCAAAGGATTGGGCTTGCAAAACATGCAGGTACGTGCAAAGCTTTTGGGGAGTATGGATGTGGCGTCGAGTGAAAACGGCACCACCATCACACTTAAGATAGATACCGATGAGTGACATCATAAAAATAGCACTGGCAGACGACCATACACTTTTCCGCAAAGGGGTGGAAGAGTTGATAGATGATTTTGAGAATATGGAAGTGTTGTATAGTGTAGGCAACGGGCAAGAGTTGGTAGACAAACTGAAAGTCTCCAAAGAACTGCCTGATGTTTGCCTGTTGGACATCAACATGCCGGAGCTGAATGGTTTTGAAACTGCAAAACAAATAAAGGAGAATTGGCCCGACATAAAGATATTGGCCGTATCGGTTTACGATTCGGAGTTCAACATCATCGGTATGCTTAAAGCCGGTGCCGGTGGATATGTATTGAAAGACTCACAACCCGACGCATTACAAAGAGCCATAGAAGGGGTTTATAAAAACGGTTTTTATCATTCAGAATTGGTGACCGGTAAAATATTGCATCAACTGATATCGCAACCGCAAGAGGTAAGCTCTGCACAACTGAACGAAAAAGAGATCACATTCCTAAAACACTGTTGCTCCGAAATGACTTATAAGGAGATAGCAGACATAATGGGTATCAGCCATCGCACGATAGACAGCTACCGCGACCAACTGTTCGCCAAACTGGATATACGCTCCCGTACAGGGTTAGTGATGTATGCACTCAAGACCGGTATTGCCACACTCGATGCTTAACCCAACTCAAAAGTTGTTATCCCGAATATCTTATCGATAGGAAGATTTGGTGGAGTGCCATAGTACATACGTGCGCATTCAAATATATATTCGGCATTGTATTTATTGACCAGCTCAACTGCTTGTGCATTTGTTACCGGTATATCCATAATCAACTGTGCTCCTGTTGATGAATTCAAACATGCTTTGTATAACTCTTCGGCAACCATAGCATCATCTGCAAACAAAGGGCATACCTTATAGTCCTTTTGCAACCTCCTCACTGCAGCAAAGCCCTTTAGCTCATCACCTACCATATATTTAAATGTCTTAGTGCCGGGCATTTGCAACCATGGCCGCATAAACTGTGGCCTGTCAAACCCAAAACACTGCTTGTCGTAAGCAAGTACCGCATCCATATCTTCTTCTTGTATGGATGTGATGTGCTCATTGACAATATGCTCTTCTCCTGCTTTGCTGTAACGTTCGTCCCTAAATGCAATGGTAAATCCACCCTTTGCATAAAAGGGTTGCATGGCTACAACACCATCCATACCGATCGTTGCACCTTCTTTCAATCGAGACAACAAAGTATTACGCCTTTTAAACCATAAACTACTTCCTATCCCTTTAGATCTGTATTCGGGCTTTACAAGAAACAAGCCCATGAAACCAAAATCACCGTTGTAAGAAACAATGGAGCCACCACCTATCAGTTCTTCATCTTTATATATACCCATGAAACCTTGAGGGTCGGTCGCCCAAAATACTTCCGCATCATGCGGACCGGGATTCCACCCTTCTTCCTCTGTCCATTGCATGAGTTCCTTCAGTCCCGCGTAGTCCAGTTGCTTAATTTCCAGCTCTTCCATATTCATAACGTGCTCCAAATTTGAATAACCAATATACCACAACCAAAAGTCTAATTTCAGCCAAAATAGACCCTCTTAAAAGTGACAATATTATTAAAATAATATAATATATAATATAATTATTTATTTACTCAAATATTAAAAGAATAAATCTTCATTATACATGCAAATAAACACAATATATCGCAAGCCATTGATTTTCATGCCATAGATATAAAATTACTTATACAGAAAATGTTTAATGTCAAAAATGCACCCTAAATCGGTAAAATTTACATTTTTTAGATAGGCGGCTGTTTGTTACATTTGTATCAAGTTGTGAATTTAATGGGTTAGTAAGTAAGAGCCGCAGGATTCTTCCAGCGGCTCTTCTCTTTTGTGTATTTTCGTCTTCTTATGCCCAAAACAAAAACAGCCTTTTTCTGCCAACAATGCGGTTACGAAACACCTAAGTGGACCGGCAAATGCCCGTCCTGCGGGGCTTGGAACAGTTTTACCGAAGAGGTGATACAGCGAGAAGATAAGAAGGGAAGACAGGTTCAAGACTGGGATGATGCCGCCAAAGAGCTGCGCAAAGCTCATAAGCTGGACGAGGTGATTCCCCAAGCCGAAATAAGGATGATATCTCCCGACAGCGAGCTCAACCGAGTACTCGGTGGAGGCATTGTACCGGGTTCGGTGGTGCTGGTGGGTGGTGAGCCCGGCATAGGAAAATCAACTCTTTTTCTACAATGCGCATTACAATGGAAGCAGTTGAGGACATTGTACATTTCGGGCGAAGAAAGCGCACAACAGATTAAGCTACGTGCAGAAAGAGTAGGTGTCAGAAATGAGCAATTGTTCCTTTTGACGGCCACAGATACAGCTACCATTTTCCAAGAAATAAAGAAAGTAAAACCACAGTTGGTTATTGTCGATTCGATACAAACACTCGAATCCCCATATATAGAATCAGCATCAGGAAGTGTATCACAAGTGCGTGAATGTGCCGCCGAGTTGCAACGCTTTGCAAAGTCGAGTAATGTACCTGTCTGCATCATCGGCCACATCACAAAAGAAGGCTCCATCGCCGGGCCAAAAGTATTGGAGCACATGGTCGATACTGTTTTACAATTCGAGGGCGATCGTCATTATGCATATAGGATATTGCGCACCATCAAAAACCGTTTCGGGTCCACATCAGAGCTGGGTATATACGAAATGGTATCCACAGGGATGCGCCCTGTGAGTAATCCATCAGAGATACTGCTTTCCCAGCACGACGAACCACTAAGCGGCATAGCAATAGCTTCTACTATGGAAGGTATGCGTCCACTGATGATAGAAATACAAGCATTGGTAACTCAGGCAGTATATGGCACACCACAACGTACAGTCAGTGGTATGGATTTGCGTAGGCTCCAACTTTTATTGGCAGTATTGGAGAAACGAGGTGGGTTCCACTTTGGAAGTAAAGATGTATTCGTCAATATAGCCGGAGGACTTAAGATAGAAGACCCTTCCATTGAATTGGCACTGGTTTGTGCTTTGTTATCCTCGTATGAGGATACTGCTTTGCCTGCCAACATCTGTTTTATAGGCGAAGTAGGGCTTTCGGGTGAAATACGTGCTGTGAACCGTATAGATCAACGAATTGCTGAAGCGGATAAGTTGGGTATGGATATGGTGGTGATACCCAAAGCAAATGCCAAGGGGTTGGATACCAAAGGACTGAACATACAAGTAAAAACCGCCAATAAGGTGGAAGAAGTATATCGTATGTTGTTCAATAAGTAAGGTATGAGTGAGAATATTGTAAAAGATATGGCCGACGGACTCTCTCACCTCTTCTACCCTCGCTTGTGCGAGGGCTGCAACAAGCCTTTGCTCCAAGAAGAAGAAATACTGTGCTTGAATTGTAACATCTACAATCTACCACGCACAGCTTACCACCATATTCACGAGAACGAAACCTTCATGCGCTTCGCAGGCAGGGTGAAGATCGAGAAAGCCACCTCTTTGGCTTATTTCACCGAAAATGGGCTGCTACAGCACCTACTACATAGGCTCAAATACGAAAATAGGAAAGATATTGGATATTTTCTGGGCAAAACACTTGGCTATGACTTACAACAGGTGAAATGGGCTGTAGGTTTCGACGCGATTGTTCCAGTACCGCTACATCCCAAAAAAGAAGCGGAAAGGGGCTTCAATCAAGCAAACATCATTGCACAAGGCTTGAACGAAGTACTGAATGTTCCCGTAATAGATAATGTGCTCTATCGAAACAGGTTTACAGAGTCTCAAACTCAAAAAAGCCGCGAAGAAAGAATGTTGAACATGCGAGAAGCATTTTCATTATCCGAAGCATTGTTACTAAAGGACAAACACATATTGTTGATAGATGATGTATTGACCACAGGAGCCACTTTGGAAGCCTGCGCTTTGGCACTTTCTCAAGCCGAAGGAACGGTTATCGGCATTGCAACGGTCGGTATTGCAGGTTAAGCACTGATTATTCATTACGATTATATCTTACTTGTTGCTTTTTATACCGAATAGAACTAATTTAAAGGCAATTTTATATAGGCCTGCCTATTGAGATAAAAACGTAAAAAAGACTTATGAAGAAACATTTTTTGCTCATCGGTTCATTGTTGCTCACATCCATGGTGTATGGAGCAGGTTTTCAGTTGAATCTGCAAGGTATGAGACAATTGGCTATGGGTGGTTCAGGTACCGCCATACCATGGGATGCATCAACTGTATTTTATAACCCCGGCGGCCTTTCCGCTTTGGAAAACGTACAGATATACGGCAGTGTGAACGCACTGATGCCACGCGCACGTTTTGCACAAGCACCTACGGGTACCTATACCGTAGATGCAAACAGCAAAACTTACACACCCTTCAACCTTTACGTTGCAGGTCCTCTAGGTTATAAAACGCCATGGAGCTTCGGTGTCGGTGTTTACACGCCATTTGGTACAGGTATCGACTGGGGTAAAGATTGGGTAGGACGTTTCATCATTCAGGATATCAGCCTGCAAACAATATTCATACAACCTACAGTAAGCTACCAAATAGCTGAAAACATATCCTTGGGTGCCGGTTTTGTATATGCAACAGGTAATGTTGAATTGAACAAGGCCATACCTACCATCAACTCTGCAGGAGGCGAAGGTCAAGCAAGGCTTACAGGCCGTGCAAACGGTGTGGGCTTCAACGTGGGTTTGCACCTGACTCCTTCTGAGGATGTGGTGATAGGCTTCACATACCGCTCTCAAGTGAATATGAAAGTGAAGAGAGGATATGCCGAGTTCTCGAACATACCGAGCACTTTGTCAAGTTCATTTGTGAACACAGCGTTCAAATCAGAGCTACCACTTCCTCAAGTGGCATCTGTGGGTATAGGTGTTCATGTAAGCGAAAAAGTTACTCTTCAATTCGATGCGAACTATACAGGCTGGGCATCATATGACAGCTTGATATTCGACTTCGAAAACAATACTTCGGCATTGTCTGACAGTAGGTCACCTCGTCGCTACAAGAGCACTGTTGCGCTTCGCGGCGGTATGCACTACCAACATTCCGACAGGTTCGCACTTATGGTGGGTACGGCATACGACCCAAGCCCTGTAAGGGATGGGTTTGTAAATCCTGACCTTCCTGATTCTAAGCGCATATTGGCCACAGGCGGTCTGTCGTTCAAACTTTGGGAAAGACTGACTGCGATTGGCGTGTTCGAATACGTTTTTGCCGATGTAAGAACAGGTACCAGCAACGAGAATGGTTTTACAGGCAAATACCAATCAAGAGTGGTGAATCCGGGTATTGCCATCACTTATGATTTCAAATAAAAACTTTAAAAGTAACAGCATGAAGAAGCTATATATATATGGTCTCATAGTTTTAGGTTTTGCAGCTTGTAAGCCTAATATTGAACCTGACACCCCGCAAAGAGGTGATGCGGATTTCTCAAACTATTTGGCAGTCGGCAACTCAACATCAGCAGGCTATACAGATGGTTCATTGTATGTAACAGGACAACAAAACTCCTTCCCGAACATACTTGCAAAGCAATTTAGGTCTGTCGGTGGTGGTGAGTTCAGACAACCATTGGTACGTGGTGAGCACGGATGGCCTGTTGCCAAAAAGGTCTTGGGTGTTGTTCAAGGTAAGTGTGATAGCTTGCCTTCTGTAAAACCAACCGACTTCAAAGGTGCATTGGATACTCCGGGCACATACTTGAACATATCCTCACAGGGACCGTTCAACAACCAAGGTGTGCCGGGCATCAAGGCTGTACACTATGGCATTAAGGGTTATGCAATGTTGAACCCGTTCGCAGGACGTATGTTCACCAACCCTGCTACAACAAGCGCACTTGACCAAATAATCTATGCCAACTACTCATTCTTCACTTTGTGGGTAGGTTCAAACGATGTATTGAGCTATGCAAGTTCAGGTGGTGATCAAGGAACAGACTCTATATCATTGAGTACACACTTCGGTATTGCTTATGACAGCATCATGAACACCATTACCAGAAATGGTTCCAAGGGTGTTGTCTTGACCATACCAAGCATTACAGATATACCTTTCTTCAGGGCAATATCTCCGAAAGGATTGGCGGGTGTAAAAGCAGAAGATGCCAACAAGTTGAATCTTGCTTACAACGGAACACAAGTACACTTTGAAGAAGGTGACAACTACTTTGTGATACAAGATGCGGCACATCCAAACGGTTTCCGTCAGATAACCCAAGATGAGTTGGTTTGCTTGACATTGCCGATAGACTCTGTAAAATGTGCCGGTTGGGGAACCATCAAACCGATACCGGGTAGATATGTTTTGACAAGAAGCGAAATAGACAAAGTAAATGCCGCTCTTGTAGCATTCAACGGTCACATACAAAGGCTTGCAGCCAAATACCAAATACCTGTTTTGGTAACCGACGATTTCTTCTTGGGTACAAGAGACAACGGCGGCTACAGCAGCAATGGTATCAACTTCACGCTTAAATATGTATCAGGTGGTATATTCTCACTTGATGGTATACACTTGACAGGTAAAGGGAACGCCCTATTGGCAAACTTTATCATAGACAGGATCAACGCACATTACGGTTCGTCCATCCCTCATGCTGACCCGAACAGCTATGAAGGTATAAGGATGCCTTAATAAATCTTATAGATGATATTTAAAGAGCACCTGCATTTGCAGGTGCTTTTTAGTTTTGTGTAGGACGATAGAAGTTGCGTTCTCTGCCCACTATCTCAATATTTTGTCTCCCAATGAACTGAGGATTCTGATAAAAAGGAGTCGTACGCTCATCGATGTAAACATTCTCCAGTGTCCATATATCCGAGAAAGCGTTTGTCAGTTTCAACACGCCACACCTTACTGCATCCAATTCTTGCAGGTTTTGCAGATTGGCAACAGACTCAGGTATATTGAAAAGCTTGTTCCTATTTATGTATAAAAAACGAAGCTCGGTAAGGTTGCCTATATTTTCCGGAAGAGATTCAAGATAGTTGTCACCTACGTTGAGCAGTTCCAGTTTCTTCAAAACAGTCATTTCATTAGGCAGTACTACTATTTTGTTAGAGTTAAGCCTAAGAGCTTTCAACTTATGCAGTTTACCTATCTCGTGTGGGATGTTCACTATTTGATTTCCTGACAAGCTCAATTCTTTAAGATTGGTCAGCTTGCCGATACTTGCAGGAACGGTAACTATATTGTTATAACTCAACGACAGCTCTTCCAACATTACCAAATTCCCTATCTCTTCAGGCAATTCAGTTAATTCGTTTCTGAAGAGTTTAAGCGTTTTCAGTTTTTTACATTTGAATAATGACGGTGGCAGTTTGGTAATACTGTTGTTGCTGAGGTTGATTTCCGTAAGGTTGGGAAACTTGTCCAGTATATCGGGTATGGAATCGATATTGCTGAATGCCATATTGATCTTTTGCACCTTGTGCCTTTCTGCAAGTGCGTCGTCCCATTTCCGATAAGTACCGTCGGCATATACACTTGAGCCGTACAATAGAAACACAAAACACAGAGATATAATTGCTTTCATAACAGATGGTTTTGGTGTCATACTAAAGTTACGAAAGCTTCTGCATTACGATTGTCACAAAAAAATCCCGACCTTTTGGTCGGGATTAAATATTTGAAAGAATGTCTTATTACTGATGTGTGAACCTGCGAGTAGCCATCACTCGACCTGTATTGTCCATCAACCTTACGAAGTATACTCCTGAAGGTACATTTTCAATATCAAGCTTGGCACTTGAACCACCTACTTTGTACTTCACAACTTGCTTACCTACAAGGTTGTATATAGCTATCGACTTAACACCTGCTTCTTTATCGTAAGTTACGTTCAACTCACTGCGTGCAGGGTTTGGATACAAACTTACTTTATTAAGGTTGCCATTCACATTTGATACATTGGTAGCCCATCTTGAGAATTGGAACACTGCAGTATCTACAGTTGTACCATGAGTCAATTCAACAGCAACATAATATGTACCCGTTGAAACAACACCGATGCTTTCACCACTTACTTGTGTCTTAAAAGCCATCAGCCCCAATGCGCTCACATCAAAACTGGTGCGTGGATTACCATCTAATATCTCATTGTAGTAACATAAGTTATTATCACAAATACCAAACTGAGCACTGTCTATCCAATCTTGCGGTAAGTTGTTAGCATATACTTTCCATGATATTTTTATATCACCTGAAGTGGTATTGGTGGCATCGTTATGCGCTTCCACCAAATAGTTTTGCATCAATATCTTAACCGTATCGGTATGCATGGTGAAATCCTGTGCATTGGTGGCACTGAAACCAAACATCATCGGCAGAAATAACAGGTAAAAGTATTTTTTCATAGTCACAATTTCGTTAGTAGTGCAATATACGTATAAAATGAATTATTACCGAAATTGTTAAATTACATTTAACGGTAAAATCAGCACAATTTTTTAGTTAGTTTGCCTTTAATAATATGAGTAGACTTATGAAGGGGCGTTTCAGTAAAATAGTATCCAAGTACAAATTGTTTGTTTTAGGTTTTGTCACAGGATCTTCCTTGCTGTTCTTGGCGGCCAAAAGCACAGATACCTATTTTGAAATATCCAAAAATTTAGATATATACACATCTCTTTTCAAGGAACTTAGCACATATTATGTAGACCCTATTGAGCCGGGTAAGCTTATAAAATCCAGTATCGACAATATGTTGGACGAGCTGGACCCTTATACCAATTACATTACAGAATCTGACATAGAGGAATATGAGTTCCAAACCACAGGTAAATACGGTGGCATAGGAACAACCATGCGAAAATCAGGCGACGAAATAGTGGTTGGCGAAGTTTATGAATTCAGCCCTGCCGATAAAGCAGGCCTTCACCCGGGAGATAAAGTGATAGCCATAGAAGGTGAAGCGATAAAGGGCAAGAGCATGGAAGATATCAGCCTACTGCTCAAAGGCTCACCGGGAACATTCATCAAAGTGAAGTTGAAAGACGCCTATACAGGTGCAGAGATGGAAAAGACCATCAAAAGAAGTGAAATAGAACTATCGAGCGTACCATATGCAGGCTTTGTAGGCGAAAACGGTAATACAGGCTATGTGAAGTTGACACAGTTCACACCGCATTGCAGCAGATTGGTCAGAAAAGCTTTGGATAGCTTGAAGAAAACGAATCCTAACATGTCATCGGTTGTACTGGACCTACGTAACAACCCCGGTGGTTTATTGAGTGAGGCCGTTTCCATTTGCAACTTGTTTGTAGACAAAGGTCAATTGGTGGTCAGCACCAAAGGACGTTTGAAAGAATGGCAACAAGATTTCAAAACCACACAAGCCGCTTGGGATACGGAAATACCATTGGCCGTACTTATCAACAGGTCCTCTGCATCAGCATCGGAGATCGTTGCCGGTACCATGCAAGACCTTGACCGTGGTATTGTTGTAGGTGTTCGTTCTTATGGTAAAGGATTGGTACAAACCACGCGCCCATTGGGTTACAATGCAAGACTGAAACTGACAACCGCGAAATATTATACTCCAAGCGGACGTTGCATACAAGCACTGGACTATTCACACAGAAATGCCGACGGCAGTGTAGGTGAGATACCCGACTCTTTGAAAAAGGAATACAAGACTGCTAGTGGCAGAAAAGTACTGAGCGGTGGTGGTGTAGAGCCGGATATACCCGTTGTGGATGAGCCTACCAGCATGTTGGCCATAACGCTATATGTGAAAGGGCTGTTCTTTGACTATGCGACAGTATATGGCAAGAAACATCCACAACTTGGAGACGCCAAAGCTTTTGCCATATCCAAAAACGACTTTGCCGCATTTGCAAAGTGGTTGGAAGACAAAGACTATGCGTACAAGACTGAAACAGAAATAGCACTCGACTCTTTGAAGAGCATAGCCACACGCGAAAAGTATTTCAGTGATATAGAAAAGGAGTACAAGCAATTGGAAAACAATCTGTCGCACGACAAAAAGCAAGACCTATATAAGCACGAAAAAGAAGTGACTTACTTGCTGGAGAGTGAGATAGTATCTCGTTATCACTATTTGCGTGGCCGCATAGAGCATGGTCTGAACAATGATCAAGACCTTGACTTTGCATTGAAAACTTTGTCCGCACCCAAAGATTATAAGGCTTTGCTGAAACCTTAATTCAACGCCCAGCGTTCTATTTCGTCGGCTATTTTTCGGTCGTTGCCCAAGCGTGGCACTTTGTTTTGGCCACCGAGTTTGCCTTGCGACTTCATGTACTCTATGAAACTATGCTTTCGCATGCTCCTTACCTTCAGCGGTTGTAGAATCCCACCTCTGATAAGGTCGTCGTAATATGAGTTTTTATTCCTGAGACTGTTGTCTATCATTAGCGCAAACTCATTAATATTATCCGGCTCTTTTTCAAACTCCACAAACCATTCATGATATGGCAACTCGTTTGCCGTTTGGACTTTTGGCGCAACGGTAAACTCCGTCACATGAGCATTGTGTTTACCGACAGCTTCTAACATGGCTTTTTCAACCTCCTCACCTATCACATGCTCGCCGAAGGCAGAAATAAAGTGCTTAGTCCTGCCTGATACTATCAACCTGTATGGATCAGTACTGACAAATTTTACAGTATCACCGATGTTGTATCCCCAAAGCCCTGCATTGCTGTTTATGATCAATGCATAGTTTTCTCCAACCTTCACATCTTTGAGCGTAAGTCTGGTTGGGTTTTCATTGAATATCTCACCTGCAGGTATGAACTCGAAAAATATGCCTGAGTTGGTATTCAACAACAAACCTTGCTCGTCCAATGTATCTTGAAAAGCAAAGAACCCCTCAGATGCAGGGAAAGTCTCCAACATATCAATATGTCCACCGATGCTTTCCAACATCTTCGCTTTGTATGGTTCAAAATTCACACCACCTTGAACGATCACTTGTAAGTTGGGGAACACCTCTTTTATATTCTTCTTACCACTTTTTTCTATCAGCCAATCAAAATACATCTGCACCCAAGGAGGTATGCCGCTAATCAGTCGCATATCTCTGCTCACTGTCTCCTCCACTATCTTTTCGAGCTTTGTTTCCCAATCTTCTATACAATTGGTCTCGAATGTCGGCAATTGGTTGCTTCTTAAATATCCGGGAACAAAATGATTCACGATACCGCTTAGCCTACCCGTAGGTATACCACCTACCCTTTCCAAAACCGGCGAACCGGATAAGAATATCATTTTGCCGTCTGCAAAAGTGGTGTTGCCACTCTCCACCATATAGCAAAGCAATGCATTACGTGCGGTGTTGATGTGGTTGGGAATACTGTCTTTTGTGATTGGTATATACTTTACACCACTTGTGGTACCTGATGTTTTGGCAAAATACATGGGCTTGCCTTTCCATAAAATATTTTGCTTGCCTTCCTTCATCATATCAATGTAGCCACGCAATGCTTCATAGTCTCTTATTGGGACAGCCTCCTTAAAGTCTTCGTATGATTGTATATCCGAGAATCCGTGATCTTTGCCAAAAACTGTTCTTGATGCGGTTTTGATAAGGTATTTCAATATGGCATCTTGATCTTCTACGGCGGTCTTCATCTCTTTCCTTATACGACTGTGTATAAAGGATGCATATGGCTTGGCAAGTAGTGATTTTAGTTTGAACATACTTATAGACCGGTGCGTAAAGGTATAATAAAAACAGTGTGCAAATAATGGTATAAATACCACTCTGCGTTAAGATGCGAATTCACATTATTCGGCATATAAAACACAAGTTATCGTATAAGGTATGGAAACACTGTTTTCACAGTGTTAAAACCGCACTTTCATATGCTATGATAATCAAGCATTTCGTGAAAAACCACGCCCTATCGCACAAATAACAAAAAAAGTTGTTTGATATGGAAAAACTGTATTAACTTTGCGCGAAATATTTTAAAAGGTAATCATGTTTGCAATTGTAAATATAGCAGGTCAGCAATTCAAGGTTCAGAAAGATGATGAGTTATTCGTGCACCGCCTTGAAGGAAACGTTGGAGATAATGTGGAATTGTCAGAAGTTCTGATGACCAGTGACAACGGAGGTATCAATCTTTCACCTTCAGTGAAAGTTAAAGCTGAAATACTTGACCATCTAAAAGGTGATAAAGTGATCGTGTTCAAAAAGAAACGTCGTAAGGGATATCAGAAGATGAACGGTCACCGTCAATATCTTACAAAAATTAAAATCAACGAACTGGCATAACGGTTTGTTATTTATTTTTATTAAATTCGTTAAATAGAAAAATAGAAATGGCACATAAAAAAGGTGAAGGTAGTGTAAAGAACGGTCGCGACTCGAGAAGTAAGCGCCTTGGTGTAAAAATATTCGGCGGACAACCGGCAATTGCAGGTAACATAATCGTTCGTCAGCGCGGTACTGTGTATCATCCCGGTGATAATGTTGGAATAGGTAAAGACTTTACCATTTTTGCAATGAAGGACGGTGTGGTGCAGTTTCGTAAAACACGTACCAAGACATTGGTATCTGTACAAGACTAAATTAACCTGAATCGCCGATGCTCTAACCCGCACGGCGATTTTTAGTTATAAAGACGGTTTTTTTTAACCCTTAAATTCACACAATTATGGCTACAAAAAAGAAAGCTGCAGCTAAAAAAGCAGCGCCGAAGAAAAAAGCAGCTCCTAAAAAGGCAGCTCCTAAAAAGAAAGCAGCTAAAAAAGCAGCTCCTAAAAAAGCAGCTAAAAAAGCAGCTCCTAAGAAAAAAGCGGCTCCTAAGAAAAAAGCAGCAGCTAAGAAAAAAGCAGCTCCTAAGAAAAAGGCAGCCCCTAAAAAGAAAGCAGCTCCTAAGAAAAAGGCAGCAGCTAAGAAAAAAGCAGCTCCTAAGAAGAAAGCAGCTCCTAAGAAAGCGGCTCCTGCTAAAAAAGCAGCAAGAAGAGCTACTCCAAAGAGAAGGAAATAATACGAAAGGATTAGACAATCGAATAAAAGAGGCTGTTATCAACAGCCTCTTTTTATTTTCAAAAAGCCTGTTAAAGCCGCTCTTAATTTTATGGAAAAATGCGTTTTTGACGCCTCATAATTATAAACGCATATTTTTGCAACCTAATCTTGGAATATGAACATCGAAGACAGAAACCGAAGAAGCAGAGGCGTGGACAATTTCCGTGGATCTTTGGGCGTAGGCATGGGAGGATTTATGGTCACAGTGGGCTGCGGAGTCATCTACTATACCTACAACAAGCTTATGAATATGGACCCGTCTGTATCATATACATTAGGTGTCATGTTTATTGTTTACGGCATTTTCAGAATGTGGAGAGGCTGGGTGTTGTTGAGGAAAAGAGACTGAGTCAAAAGCACCTGTTTTCGCTGTTAAATTAATGTTACAAGACAAGACCATATGATAGTATTTTTTAAAATATTGACTAAAATTGCGCCCATGTTTCGTGGGAGACTTTCATTGGGCTTAATAAGCTGCTCTTTGCTCTTTTTTGCAGCCTGCCAAGAAGATGCAAAAAAGGATGGTCCTAAAGACACCATTAGCAGCGGCGAGATCAACATCTCGGTGGACGAGACATATACCCCTGTAATAAAAGAACAAATAAAAGTATTCGACAGCAGCTATCCGGAAGCAACCATCAATGCATCTTATAAGCCGGAGGCTGAATGTATCAACGACTTTTTGACCGGTAACGCTAGACTTATTCTTGTAACAAGAGACCTGACAGACCAAGAAAAGCAATCTTTGGAGTCGCAAAAGGTCATTTCCACATCTATGGCTGTGGCCAAAGATGCGGTGGCTGTAATTCTCAACAAAAATGCCGATGACAGTGTTTTAAGCATAAGCGCATTGCAAGGCATATTGACCGGGCAGTATAAAAAAGACTATACCGTCGTCTTCGATGGACAAGGTTCCAGCACACTTAGGTTCATGTTGGACTCTATAATTCCCGGAGAAAAACTGGGTAAGAACGTATTTGCCACCAACAGCAACGACTCTGTAATACAATATGTGGCCAACAACCCCAATGCAATAGGCTTTGTGGGCGTAAGCCATGTGAGTGATTTTGACGACCCTGCAGGGTTGGCGTTTATCAATAGCATAAAAGTGGCATCCATATATAATGACAGCCTTGAAAAGGCATACCAACCTTATCAAGCCTTCATAGCGCCTGAATGGTACCCACTTACCAGAAAGCTGTATTATATACATAAAGAAACATACTACGGCTTGGCGACAGGATTTTCAAAATTCTTGAGGGAGCAGCGCGGACAATTGATATTCAAACAATCGAGATTGTTTCCGAACAAAGTGAACGTGATATTTCGTGAGGCACAATTAAATGACTGACAATTGACAATTAATCTATATAATAGAAAGTAGCTCTACGTTTAAACAGAGTATAATATGAAGATGAGAAAATTAATTACAACATTACTGGTAACTGTTTTCGCAATTGGAATCGGTAACGCACAAAGCCTTGAAGAAGGTATCAAACTGTATCAATATCAACGCTATCAAAGTGCTGTAAAGCAATTGGAGTCAATAGCTTCTTCAAGCGCACAGGCCAACTATTATTACGGACTGTCCGAATTGGCACTTGGCAATACAGCCAAAGCACAATCCATATTCTCGAAATATCCGGAAGACTATGCAAACTTGTCGGGCATGGCGAGAGTGGAATTTGCCAAAGGCAATGAAACAGAAGGTATGAAGTTGGCAACAGCTTTGGCAGGTAAAGCGAAAAGAAAAAATTGGGAACCCAAAAAGTATGCTGCTGATGCCATCACTTATTCAGAAGGTGGTGATAAGCAACAAGCTGTAACATGGTACGAAGACATACTGGAAGACAACGAAACCGCAGACATATTGTTGGGTGCAGGCGATGCTTACCAGTTGGTGAACGGCGGTGGTGGTAAAGCCATGAACAGCTACGAGGACATTGTGGAAAAAGATGCTTCCAATTCATTGGCCTTCTCAAGGATCGGTAAACTTTGGTACAACGCCAAGAACTATGAGTTGGCTCTGGAGAACTGGGAAAAAGCCAAAAAAGCAGACCCTGAAAATCCATTGCCTTACCGCGACTTGGCAAATGCTTACTCTTATGTAGGTAAGTACGATGCAGCCAAAAACAACTTGGAAGAGTTCTTAAAGCGTTCCGACAAATCTGACGAGAACATGGTTAGATATGTTGAAACACTTTATCAAGCAAAAGATTGCCCTGCAGCTATCAGCAAGATACAGGAGCTGAAAGCCAAGGGTGTTTTCAAACCAAACTTCTACGGAATACTTGCTTACTGCTACATGGAAGAAAAAGATTCTGTAAGTGCGGTGAAAGCATTGGAGAATGTGAGGAAGTATTTTGAAGTACAAGACAAGAAGAAGATATACACGCTTGACAACCTGAACTACGGTAGAATAGCACTGAAAAACAACCTCAGCGATACTGCAAACTTCTATTTCAACAAAGCATTGACAATGGATACCGCGGCTGACAAATCAGCCACTATGCGTGAAATTGCAGATGCTTTTAAGGCAAACAGAGACTGGTTGATATCTGCAGAGTGGTTCAAAAAGATATATGACACATATGGTGCCGATGCGAAAAGCACTGACTACTTCTGGGCAGGTATAGGATACTACTACGGTAGAGAGTATGCTAAGGGAGATGAATCATTTGCCGGTATGTATGCTTTGGACACTACTCAACCTCACCCATTGCTTTGGAGAGGTAAGTGTAACGCCGCGATAGACAACGAGGCTAAGAACGGAGATGCCGCACCGCACTTTGAAGGCTTCTTGGCCAAGGCCGAAACCAACGATAGGTACGAAGCAAAAGAAGCGGACAAAATGTTCGCCTATCAGTACTTGGCATTGTATTACTACAACAGTGAGAACTTTGAGAACGCAAGAATCTATGTAGAGAAGATATTGGCGATAAATGAGAAAGACGAACTTGGTAATCAGATAAAAGATTTCATCAAGGGCAAGTAATAAAAATCACTTTAAATAAAAGGGTGCAGCATAGCTGCACCCTTTTATTTTTTACCAAACCCGAAGTCCACCCTATAATAGAACAGTGGTAAAAAGCCCAATTGGTATTGTGTGGTAAACGGATATGCGCCTTGCGCAGCAAGATCGTGATTATACGTTTGCGATAAAATATTCTTGGTATTGAAGAGGTTTACAAGATCAAGAGCTATCTCATGTGTCAACTTCTTTGCGTTTATACGCACACCCAACTTCAGGTCCATTCTAAAATAGTCTTTGAACTGCAATACATTTCTCAACGAGTCTATCACGACATAATCTCCCAAAGTGTTGGATGCAGGCACATCGGGAGGTGAGTACAATCGGCCACCTGCAACCGTTAATTTCGCTCCTGTGAGCAATGTGCTGTTCTTACCAAGCTTCAGCTCATAACCACCAAGTATATTGGCAGCGTATCGTCCATTGTAATCAGTATTGCGATACACTCCATCGTTGCCTTTCGCTTTGGAGTCGAACACACTTCCGGTAAGCAATATGTAGTACCCTTTGGAGAAGGTTTTTTCGAGTGTCAGTTCAAAACCGTAATTATACCCCGTACCCTTATTCACCAATGTATCGGGGAACAACCTGCTAAATGATGCGCCTTGGTTCAATCCCGAAAACGAAGAGCCTGCTCTTGTTTCAATCGGCACATTGAACAAGTATTGATAATAAACTTCAGAACGCAACCTGACTGTGCGCGAGAAAATATGCTCGTAACCCGCAACAGAGTGATGGCTTCTGGTAAAGTCAACATTGTAATTGTGCATGGCTGTGGTTGGATTGGCAGGTAATACTGCGTAGTATTGATACAGTGGCTGCAACTGACTGTGCAATCCATATCCCAAACTGAATACGTTTTTATCATTTGCTCTCCAACGCAATGCCGCTCTCGGCTCTAATGCTTTTGAACCGTTATGTGTCAGATACTGTCCATGCAACCCAATGGTCATGGTCAGTGCATCCGAAGGGCGATACTTATATTGAACATATGCTTGTATCAGATCCGTACCTCCTTGATAGTTTAAACGATGTTGCCATGTTTGTAAAGTTGGGGGATATTGCCTGCTACTATCTACAAAATTCATGTTGTAGTAGTTATTGAGAATACCGGCTTTAACAGTATGCCTCACCGTAAACTTCTTATTGATATACCAATGAGCGGTAGTGGCATTGGTGGTGAAGTTGTACCCTAAAATGTCTTTCAACGAGTCCACCATATAGCTTGGGCTTCTGAACACTTTATCGTGATCGGCTTTTACAGTGCTTGTAGATTGTGCGACCGTCAGTTTAGTATAGGACGATGAGTTGATGATGTAGCTTAATGACGAACCAACAACACCCGCATTGGAAGTGAAGTACTGGTCTCTGTCCGACTCTCCGTACAACTCTTCGGGTTGCTCATTGATATTGCTTACTATCAAGTCTATATGACTTAGGCCTCCCATGCCGAAAAACGACAGGTTGGCTTTTTTACCCATCGGGAAATTCAGTTTGAAAGATGCATCCTGATATGTAGGTACCGAACTGGTGCCTATCTTGATATTCAATCCTTCAAACAGTTTCAATGTCGAGTACCTGTATGTGAATATGAATGAAGAATTACCTTTTCTTGAAATAGGTCCTTCGGCAGCCAACTCTGTACCAAGAAAGCCGAGCTGAGCAGTCATCTCATAACGGTCTTTGTTTCCGTTCCTAAACTTGAGGTCGAATACACCTGCTATTGAGTTACCATATTCAGATGGGAATGCACCGGTAAAAAAATCACTGTTGGAGATGATCTTGTTGTTGAGCATTGTAACCGGCCCACCCGATGTACCTGATACTGCAAAGTGGTTGGGATTGGGAATGTCCACATCTTCCAACCGCCACAATACACCTTGTGGTGAATTACCACGTATGATGATATCATTCCTTGAATCGTCTGCACCAAGCACACCTGCAAAGTTGGAAGCCATACGGGCAGGGTCGGCTCTACTACCTGCATATCGCTCCGTTTCCTGAACATCAAATGTTTTGGCACTCACCAATGCCATTTCATTTATATGCTCTCTTCTCACCTTTATCACCACCTCATCCATTTTGGTGGCAGACTCCTCCATTTTGAAGTCCAACACCACCTCCTTTGCCGAAGTGACCAATACTCCGGGAACAGTTATGTTATTGTATCCGATAAATGACAACTGAATTGTATGCTTGCCGACAGGGATGTCTTTCAGTTCGTAATATCCGTTCTCATCTGTAACGGTACCTGTTGATGGTTCAGTATCGATCATGGCCACAGTTACACCTACAAGCGATATTCCCGATTCTTTATCTGTCACCTTTCCCTTGACCACCTGCGTGTGTTGAGCAGTAGCTGTGGTAATAACAGATATCGTTAAAAAGAGAAGAAAAAAGCATTTACGCATATACGGTATATTAGGTACTCCGCAGGCGGTCATGAAAACCGCCTACGGAACATACACTAATATACAAATAAGTGTTACGTGATTTCACTATGCCGATGCGGCACCTCTACCTAACCACCAGCCTGTTACACCTCCGCAAATACTATACATGACTGTTATTGCAAGAACGTCGTAAACAACCATCATCATATTATCACCATATATGTTACTTACACCGAAAAGTTCCAACCCCATACTGACAGAGATAAGCAAGCCAATTGTAATGCCGCCTTTTATCCCACCCATGAACGTACTGATATTTGCCCATTTTGAAAAAACGTAAGCAATGAAATAGCCGAAAATAAGATGAGAGATTATGACCGGTCCAAAAAGCATTTCTTCATCCGATCGGCCAAAGCCCGTCATCATATTTTCTTCGAATGTTGTCTTCAGTAACATTCCGTAAATTAGGAATGACAGTAGAAACCTTGTGATTGCTGCCAAAACCGCTGCAATTATAATTTTTGCATTCATGTCGGATATATTTTTAAATGAACAATGCCGGCAAATTGGTCACAATTTTGCCGTTTGAGACCCCAACATAGTAGTTTTTATTAATACATCCGAAAATCGACATTAAAGGAATGGATTGAACCATGTTACTAAACTATATATAATATTAAAAATCAATAATTTATACCTAACAATAATGTGCATAATTGTGAAGCGAGATTAAAATTCAAATGGCACTATATAATATATCAAATTTCCTCTTTAATTTTTCGTTAAACCGAACTCGGTTATATTAGTCTACAAGTCATAAACAACGGTTATGGGTAAAGTTAATCGTAGAGAATTCTTTGAAGAATTCATTGCCAACAAGGCGCAACAAACCGGCACAACTTCACTTGCCGAGGACCCTATTTACAATAAATATGCAAATAAGGAGCGTCCCAGAGGTTTGGCCAAAACAACAGGTACATTAAGTAAGTACACCGGTCAGTGGACTGAGAATGAAGTGACGCATTTGTTGAGAAGAACTATGTTCGGCGTAACGTACGAAGATGTTGTTGCATTCAAAGGAAAGACAATGGAGCAATGTGTGGATGAATTGCTATCCACTCAAGCAAAACCATACCCACCTCTGAACAATTACCAAACATCAACATATACAGACCCAACAGGTGTATTATTAGATCAACCCTGGGTGAATGCACCATACGGTGACAGTACTGTGAACAGTAAGCGCAGATTGTCGATGACAAGTTGGTGGATAGAGCAAATGCTCAACCAGAAAAGAAACATCACCGAAAAGATGGTTTTCTTCTGGCACAACCATTTTGCCACAGAATATATTGTCGTAGCCTATGCGCATATGATGTACAACCATCACAACATACTGCGCGATAATGCTATGGGCAACTTCAAAAAAATGGTACGTGACATCACCACTGACCCTGCCATGCTTCGTTACCTGAACGGCTACTTGAACACAAAGACCGCGCCCGATGAAAACTATGCGCGTGAATTGTTTGAGTTGTTTACGCTCGGTAAAAACTACAAACCGATATATACGGAAGATGATATTAAAGCGGCGGCCAAGATACTTACAGGTTGGAGATACCGCACCAGCGATTGGTCGAGCTATTTTAGCTCTGGCTTGCACGAAACTTCTAACAAGAAGTTCTCTTCGTTCTTCGGAGGTGTGACCATAAACGGTAGAACAGGTACAGATGGTGCCAAAGAGACTGACGACCTGATCGACTTGATATTCACCAAACAAGAAGTAGCCAAATTCATCGTACGTAAATTGTACCGCTACTTTGTTTACTATGATGTAGATTTCAATACTGAACTTAATATCATCATACCTCTTGCTCAACAATTCATGAACAGCAACTGGGAAATAAAGCCGGTACTTGAAACCTTGCTGAAAAGCGACCACTTCTACGACATGCTCAGCCAAGACTGCTTCATTCGAACTCCGGTCGACTATGTGATAGGTACTTTCAGAACATTCGACATACAGTTACCTGTCAGTTGGAATTCCGATAATAGATACAAAATTTACAACTATCTGAGATACTATATGGGGCTTTTGGGATGCGAACCCAACTTGCCGCCAAACGTTGCAGGATGGCCGGCTTTCTATCAAGAGCCTGACTTTTATGAGAAATGGATCAACTCCACGACTATGCCGCGACGGATGGAGTTCATGGATTTGATGCTTGGTTCAGGATTTTCTGCAGGTACAGGTACGGCCATTAAGATAGACCCAATGCATTTGGCCAAAAAACTACCAAGCCCCGGTGCGGGTGACCCCAATGCATTGATCGACTTCTATGTCGACCTGTTGTTGGGTATCGGTATTTCAAAAACATTGAAAGACCAATTGAAAATATCCAATTTGTTGCAGGGCCAAAGTCAAGACTACTATTGGACCACAGCATGGGGCACTTACCTTGGTCAACCTAACACTACGAACACCAATTTGGTCAAATCAAGACTGGTAAGTCTTCTTACTGAGCTTACCCATCTTGCCGAACACAATCTATGTTGATCGTTAAAAACTGCAATCAATGAAACGCAGAGATTTTTTAAAGTTATCGCAAGCAGCCTCACTGGCTTATATGATAAACGGCAGTCCGATAAGGACTCTTGCAAGCAACCCTGTACTTGAGTTGTTGGCAAAGCAAACCGCCACATCCGGCAGGGTGATGGTATTGATACAACTTATAGGTGGTAATGATGGGTTGAACATGGTCATTCCTTTGGACAGATATAGTGAGCTGTCCGCCGCAAGGAGTAATATACTCATACCATCCACCAAAGTACTTGCATTGAACGGTAGCACCACCACAGGCTTGCACCCTTCAATGACAGGTATTAGAGACCTATATGACAATGGTTTGATGAATATCGTACAAAGTGTAGGCTATCCGGATCCCAACTTCTCCCACTTCCGTGCAACGGATATTTGGATGAGTGGTTCCGATTCCAACCAATTCATCAATACAGGTTGGCTTGGGCGTTATCTTGACACTAAATATCCGGGCTTCCCTTCAGGATACCCAAATGCAAACATGCCTGACCCCCTTGCGATAGAGATAGGCTCTCGTACATCCACACTCTTCCAAGGTGCCGATGTGAACATGAGTATGTCCATATCAAGTATCGACAGTTTCTACAACATAGTGAACGGAACGGTGGACCCTGCGCCGAATACACCTGCAGGTCACGAGCTGAAGTTTATCCGTTATATCAAACAACAAACTGAACAGTATAACAATGTGATACAAAAGGCGGCAAGCTTGGCGCAAAATAAGTCGCCACTATGGCCGGCTTCAGGAAATAGGCTTGCAGACCAATTGAAGATTGTATCTCGTTTGATAGCAGGTGGACTTAAAACACCTATATACATCGTGAACTTGGGAGGCTTCGATACTCACTCTCAACAAACAGATGCCACAGATACCACCATAGGTAACCATGCCAACCTACTCGGTTGGATATCCGAGGCTGTTGCTGCATTCTTCGATGATTGCAAACTGTTGGATACGCACGAACGTGTTGCCGCAATGACCTTCTCCGAATTCGGAAGAAGGATTAAAGCAAATGCCAGCGGTGGTACCGACCATGGTACAACACAACCGTTGATGGTATTTGGTGACGGGGTCAATCCGGGCATCATAGGTAAAAGCCCTACATTGCCGGCCAATGCATCCACAGGAGACAACCTACCGATGCAACATGACTACCGTACCGTATACTCGGCCATTCTAGCAGACTGGTTCCAGGTGGATACTAACACCATGAACCAAATACTGATGAAGAATTACCAGATACAGCCGGTATTCAAGAAAACAATTGATGTAGCCGATACCAGCGAGTACGGCTCCGACGATATTTTGGGTCAAAACTACCCCAACCCATTCACTAAGGAAACAACAATCACATTCGGTTCAGAAGGTGGACTGACGACCATTCAGTTGTTTGACGTGAACGGTAGATTGGTGAACAACGTATTACAAAAAGAAATGTCTAGAGGCAAACACCAAATAACAATAAACAGGAATGGGTTACCTCCGGGACAATACTTCTACAAACTGACCAATGGAAGAAACAAAAGCACGAAAAGATTGGTTATAGCAGATTAAACCAACTCTCTTTCTGTCTGCTTTGCTTCTTTAAAGATTTACGGCGCTTGTACTCCAAGCGCTTTTCTTTTATGGCTGCAGGCATCTTTGTCTCCTTGCGCTTTTTCGGGCGGATTAGACTTTTGGCAACAAGATCTTGCATCTTTTTGAATGCTATCTCCTTGTTATCTGCTTGAGAGCGTGTGTCTGTGGACCTTACTATCAGAAAACAATCTTTATTGATACGGTTCATCAGCTTGTTCAGTATCAATATCTTTTCTTCGGGGCTGAAAAACTGTGACTTGTCTACATTCCACCAAGCCTCTACAGCTGTTTCCACTTTGTTTACATGTTGGCCGCCCTTGCCACCACTCCGTGACGTCTTATAGGTAACTTCTGAACTGAAATCTTTCATCTCTATATAATTGTACTTGTACTAACTCAGCCACATTTATGCAATTAACATGCCAAAAGCCTGTACAGCAGCCACTTTGGTGTTATCTAAAAATTAATATTCCTCAGAGTCCTCATCAAAATTCATATCCATCATACTACCCAACATATCACCAAAGCTATATCCACCATGCTCTGTACCCTTCTTGCTTATCAACGAGAACTCCGCCAAACCATGTAGTAAGAACTCCATCAGCAATGCCACATCCTCTGTCTTCTCTTCAGGATAATATTGTTTAACGGCTGTATATAATCCGTCCACCTTGTAGAGTGTGTTCTTATAATCATCATCGTTCAAGCCATTCATCAACAACAGGTCGTTGCCTTTATCAAACCAGTCTATTATCGACTGATAAGGGTTTTGTATTTTCTTAGGTTGCCCTTCCTGACTTTTGGTCCTTCTCTTAAACGTTTGTGGGTCTGGGAAGTACTTGGTGAACAGACTTCTGATAGCCTTGCCCAACAAGCTGTAAGCAACATTGGCCGGCCCTTCTTGTTCACCTTCATACACCAACTCTATCTTACCTGTTATGGACGGTATCACTCCTGAGAAATCTGCTATACGCGCCAAGGTCTGTTCCTCTTTGTTGATGATGACTCTACGCTCGGCAGTGCTCACCAAGTTTTCCAATGCAGAGATGGTCAACCTTGCAGACACTCCACTCTTTTGGTCCACATACTCGCTCTTGCGTGCCTCCATGGCTATCTGCTCAATAAGCAATCTGCAGATATCAGGCACTACAACTTTATCAGATTGTTCTTGAGTAAGGTCTGCTTCTTGTTCAGTAATGGCTCTCGACACATCCACCGTTTTAGGATAGTGTGTCACTATCTGGCTTTCTATGCGATCTTTGAGCGGTGTTACTATACTTCCTCTATTGGTATAATCTTCGGGGTTGGCGGTAAACACAAATAATATGTCCAAAGGCATGCGCAGCTTGAAACCTCTTATCTGTATATCTCCTTCTTGTAAAATATTGAATAAGGATACCTGTATACGCGGCTGAAGGTCAGGCAGCTCATTGATGACGAAAACACCTCTATGCGAACGTGGTATGATGCCGTAGTGCAGTACTTGCTCGTCTGCAAAATTAAGTTTCATGTTGGCTGCTTTTATCGGATCTATATCACCTATCAGATCGGCGACAGAAACATCGGGCGTCGCCAGTTTTTCGCCATAACGTTCGCTTCTGTGCAACCACTCAATGGGTGTGTCATCTCCTTTTTCTTCCACCAACTTCCGCGCATAATAAGAAATCGGAGTAAATGGACTATCGTTTATCTCACTGCCTGCTACAACGGGTATCCATTCATCCAACAGGTTCACCATCTCGCGAGCCATACGTGTTTTGGCCTGCCCTCTCAATCCCAGAAAAAGAATGTTGTGCCTCGACAACAGCGCTCGCTCCACATCAGGAATTACAGTATCCTCATATCCCAATATACCTTCAAACACATCTCGCTTGTCACTTAATGCGCCAATAAGGTTGGTCCTTACTTCTTCTTTTACGGTTTTTGAGATGTATCCACTCTTCTTCAGTGATCCTAATGTGCTGATATTCGGTTGCTGCATAATAGTTCTTTACTCCTATAAAGTTAAGGGATGAAACAATGCAGCCTGAAAAGAGTTGACAATAGAGGTATAAGCAATACCTTTTTGTCGGTAATATCAGAAATTGCTTTCCTCAAATATTTTATCCAGCTTGAACAGCTTCTTGGGCTTCACGCCGTCTTTCTCTTTGAGGTATACTTCGTATTCGGTCTTATCGCTGAATGATGTCCATGTTCCGGTAAATGTGTTTCCTTCCAATTTCAACTCCATCACTCCCACATCTTCTTCCGTCATAATGAACGTACCATCCTCGTTGCGCGTCACATCGAGTATGATATATTCATCTATATCATCAAGCTTATACATCGCCTCCCATTCGCATATTGTTTCGGGGCATGCGCCTTTTATAAACCTCACATATAAGTCAACAGGCAACTGATTATCGAAATACCCCCAGTACACCTTCCTATCCATCACATCTTTGAATATGGTGTTTTGCTTATCCTCATCGTCGGACATACTGACTTTTATCTTGCTCTGCCTTACACTGTCCTTCAGAGCCAAAATACTGTCCAATGTACCGTTCTGCTTGGCTATCATCAGCTTTCGCATCTCTTCTTCTTCCTGCATCAACCTTTCTTCGTACTCGGGTATAGTGCTTGCTTCCAAAATATTCAATACGGTTCCGCCATACCACTTGTCTTCGAGCAACATGATGTCTCTTACCGCAATGCAATACTTCCTTCGTGTAAGCATATCCTGTACAAATATGTAACCGCTCAATCTGATAGGTGCTATGTATTCGAACCCTATCAGTTCTCTTGGTAAAAATTGTTTGTCAAGTACGTAACGTGCTATCAGTATGTCAGACCAGTGCATACCGGAATCTGACGCTTTATCGCGGGCAAAGTGAAACATGCCTAGCAATTTGGGATTGAACTCGGGATCAAACTTCTTCAGCTCATTAAACTTGCCTTTGAGCTTGTATATACGTTCTCCCTGATATTCGTCCGCGGGCTGATAAGCATAGACCAACTGCTGAAGAAATTGGAATTTTGGGAACTGCTCCCCAAACATGGAATCGTCGCCTGTCTGAAGGTTGGTGATGATCTCATTTACTAAGTCCTTATCGGTTTTCATTTGTGCATTACATACACTTGTGCCGAAAAGTACCACCCAACCGGATAAACATATTATGGCAAACGTTCGCATTAGGCCGATCTGCATATTCTAAAAATAACAAATCATAACCCGTTGAGGAAATGTGTTAGAGTAACTTTAAGAATTCTTCCGGAGGTCGGCCTAGTATGGCCTTATCTCCTTTTATCAAAATAGGACGCTCTATTAGTATGGGATTTTGAGACAATATCCTCAACCAGTCTTGCTTGAGTAGCTTTTTATCCTTGTACTGCTCTTGGTATAATTTCTCTTTGGTTCTTACCAATTGCAATGCTTTTCGATAACCTAACTTTTTAAGCAGCTCGGATAACTCCTTTTGAGTCGGAGGGTTTTCCAAATACAGTCGCAACTCGGGTTTTATCCCTTTTTCTTTCAACATTTTCAAAGCTCCAAGACTGGTACTACAGTTGGGCTTATGATACATTATATACTCCGACATCTATATCGCCACCTCCTTTACATCATCCGCTATCACAAGCCTGCCTGCTGTTTTGGCTTTTATTTCTTCTATGGTCACACCAGGTGCATATTCCACACAACGGAAACCATCATCGTTTATTTCAAATACACCAAGGTCTGTCACCACTTTTGTGATACAGTTGACACCTGTCAGCGGCAAAGTACATTGCGGGAGCAACTTGCTCTCGCCCGCTCTGTTGGTATGCTGCATGGCAACAATGATGTTCTTTGCGGCAGCCACAAGGTCCATGGCACCACCCATACCTTTCACCATTTTGCCCGGTATTTTCCAGTTGGCTATATCTCCGTTATCAGCTACTTCCATCGCACCCAATACCGTAAGGTCAACCTTACCGGCACGTATCATACCAAAGCTGGTTGCACTGTCGAAGAACACCGAACCGGGCAATGTGGTTATCGTTTGCTTACCGGCATTTATCAAATCGGCATCCTCTTCACCTTCGTAAGGGAATGGCCCCATGCCCAACAATCCATTCTCACTTTGCAACACCACACTTATACCTTCGGGTATGTAGTTGGCAACAAGTGTAGGGATACCTATCCCAAGGTTCACGTAAAAACCGTCCTGCAGTTCCTGCGCAATACGCTGTGCTATTTGCTCTTTTGTCAGTGCCATGATTAATTTCTTTGTCTTACAGTACGTTGTTCAATTCTTTTCTCGTAGTTCGCTCCTTGGAATATTCTGTGAACATATATACCCGGTGTGTGTATGAAGTTAGGGTCCAATTCTCCCGGCTCAACCAACTCTTCCACTTCAGCTATTGTTATCTTACCGGCCATAGCCATCATGGGATTGAAGTTGCGGGCAGTGTCTTTATATATCAGGTTACCCATTCTATCGCCCTTCCAAGCTTTTACAATTGCAAAGTCGGAGTCGAATGCCTCTTCCAACAAATATTCTTTACCATTGAAGTTGCGTACCTCTTTACCTTCTGCCACTTCGGTACCTACACCTGCCAACAACCATACGGCAGGCATACCGTAACCGGTGGCCATAGCTCTTGTGGCCAATGTTCCTTGAGGTATCAGTTCCACTTCCAACTCACCGCTCAACAATTGTCTTTCAAACTCTGCATTTTCACCAACATATGATGATATCATTTTCTTCACTTGCTTCTGCTGCAACATCAAACCTATACCGAAATCGTCCACTCCGGCATTGTTGGAAATACAGGTTAGCTTGTTTACTCCTTTCTTTACAATTGCAGCGATACAATTCTCAGGTATACCGCAAAGTCCGAATCCTCCAAGCATCAACGTCATGCCCGACTCGATGTCTTTTACCGCCTCTTCAGCATTTGCCACTACTTTATTCATCTGAAAAACAATTTTGTGCTAAAATAAGAACCTCATCGCTGATTAGCTAATTATTATCCCTTACAAAAAAGGCTATATTTATAACGTTACAAACCAATTGAAATGAAACGCATTCTTTTCCTGTCTACCCTTGAAGCCAACAAATGGGGCGGGAGCGAACAGCTTTGGAGCGATATGGCACTGCTACTTTTGGCCAATGGGTACAAGGTGATGACCAACACAATAAGTTGGAAAGAAAAGCATGAAAAATTGCGTGAAATTGAAGCTGCAGGAAGCAAACTTAGCTTCAGACCCAATCCACACAATCCCGACATCAAACTTACGGAAGCCGCACTTAACAAACTCAAAACCATTAAATGGAAGAATGAAGTGATCGCATTCGATCCTGATGTTATAGTCATCAGCCAAGGCGGGACCTTCGATTTTGCGCTACATAGAGATGGCGACTGGCTCATGTCTCTTGACAAACCCATGCATATTATTTCTCAATTCATAGATGAGTACGACGTGATAACCGAAACAGAGCGAGTGTTTTTCAAGAAGTTGTTTTCAACAGCCGAAAACGTTTGGTTTGTCAGCAACAGAAATAAACAGGTTGCGGAAAGAACTCTTGCAAAGAAAATCGATAATGGAATCGTAGTACGAAACCCTATAAAAATCAACAATACCGTTGATACTTACCCCAATACAGGTATTTACAAATTTGCCGCAGTAGCAAGGCTCGATTCGATGATAAAGGGGTATGATATACTTGCAACAGTTTTTGCAGAGCCACAATGGGCGGGTAGAAACTACTTGGTAAACATATACGGCTCCGGGAGAGATGAGCAGTATTTACGCGATTTGGTTTCTTATTGCAACTTAGACGGTCATTTTCAGTTCAGAGGATTTACCGATAACATATTGAACATCTGGGAGGAGAACCATATGCTGCTGATGCCTTCTCGAGGGGAAGGCACACCGCTAGCACTGCTTGAAGCTTCTTACTGCAAACGTGCGGCAGTTGTAACTGACGTAGGTGGTAACGCCGAGATTGTAACCGATGAACATAATGGCTTTGTAGCAGATGCTCCAACCGTCCGATCGTTTTCAAATGCGTTGGAAAGCGCATGGAAACAAAAAGACAACTGGGAACAAATGGGGCTGAATGCGAAAGAACGTATTGACGAACTCTACGCAACAGATGCCGTAGAGGAAGCGGTAAAATTGCTTGGCCTTTAGCTCCTATTCAAACAGTAAATCCGCATCCATATTGTTTATAGATGTCGCATCATTGTTCCTAACATCCACAGACATTTTGTGTATGACCATTTTCAGCTTTAATGAACCTTCTGAGTTGACTGCCATATAATCGGCAGGCAACTTCTCGGCATCTCCTTTCTCAATCAGTCTATCCAACAGCTCACCAATATTGACAGTTGCCACCGTATTATCCTCTTCATCTATGAATTCAAACACTTTGACATCTGAATCATATTTCATTTCCAACATCACTGAATCGCCTAAACTGAATTCGTAGGCCTTTTTTCTTCCATAATATATTTCGTCAAGACTGTACACTTTACTGTAACCTCCTACGTCAAATACTTCATGTACGGTCGAAAACGTATAGTAGTTAAACTTTGAACCCGACTCCTTGATATCTATATGCAATAATGCTAAGATCGAATCCTCCACTTTCGTTTTTGCATTCCATCTTGAATCGTATTTTTTATTGTACTCTTTGGCCAATGCTGCAATGTCCTGATGTAACAGGTCGTTGAATGGTTCAACATATCCGTTGTTCAGCATATAGCTCACTACATTCTTCAATTCATCGGCATCTTCTACAGTCATTTTCGATTTGGGTGCTTTAACTCCAACGCCTTCATCAATCATCTCGTACTTTATCAAAATCCGCTCCAACCTACTCATCTGACTGTTGCTTGATATTGAAAAAACACTCCATGGTCCCACCAACGACAACAATCCCAAAACCAATAAAGAAACCGGTATCAGCTTAATACTCTTTTGTTTTGAGAAAGTATAATACAACGCTATGAATGCCAACCATGAGCCCAACATCAACAGATAGTACCTTGGCTCTGTTATACCGTAGTCGCCTATACGCGCACCCACTGCCACAAACAACAATATTATCAACGGCATGATGGCTATGAAAAAGAATTTAGCGAACAATTTCACCCATGCATTCTCAGTACTTTCTCTCAATGGATATACAAGTAACGTGGCCAATACACCAACAAGCGAATAACACATCACCAACATACTTACCCACCCTTTAGGCAGCGACCATTGTATAAGTATCTTCAACGCATAGGCATACAATATCAGCAGGTATAATATCGTAAGCGGTATGAGGATATATTGTGTAAATATTTTAAGCCATTTGGGAAATGTGGCTTCTTCATTGATGCTTTCATAGTCTTTGGGAACTCCCGCCAAGAAAAACCATGTATTGAACACACCCGCTACTACAAAGAACAGTTTGGCATATATCAAACTATCTATTTTAAGTTTGAACAGCTCATCCATCGATAATATGGCAATGCTCAAGCCCGCATACAACACTCCCGAAAATATCACTGATAATATTATCCGAATAAACAGCTCTTCATTAAACCGCCAAAAGCCTGCACGTTCTGTTCTGCCAACGTATGCTGCCACAGCCACCCAAAGGTGCATACAGATGTTCAACACGAAGAAAACTATGCCCAACTTGGCATCTTCAAAAAACATTCCCGGAGCGAACCAAAGCCAATACGCCGTAACCAATGCCAACCCCAAAACCGTTATCGCAACTTTTTGCATGTTGCCTGTAGCCCTTTCCGCAAACAAGGCACAACCCAACATACATGGTAAACCGATGAAGCAGGTAAACAGCGACCGAATCATCCAGTTTTCAAGCGTATTATCATTCAGCTCTATCATGTGGATACACAAAGCCGTGCCTACAACTGCAAACAACAATGGAAGAGGAAAGCGCTTAAGTGTGGAAAAAGCACTGTCAGTTATGGTCTTAAATGAAGGTAGCTTCATAACATCATGATTTGGCTACCCTCAAAATACTATATAATATCTTTAACTATATAATCCTTATTGTTAAAGTGAAAAGAGTCCCCTTTTTGTTTCCCCTTCAGTAGCGTACCTATTGGCGACGAACCGGATATAGCATAATAGTATTGTCCTTCGAGTAAAAATTTACCGGCACTGACTGCTAAAAAGTAGTTGCCGTTGTTGGTTGTCACTACGCTACCGTTATTGACGGTGGTATGGTTTATTTCTGTATTGATGTGAAGAAGCGCTTCGAGTTCAGCATTTACTTTATTCAGCCTGTCAAGACTCATATTGATGTCTTGTTGCAGCATCTCGCGAGTGGTTTCGTACTTATCACCCATACTGCTTTTGGTCTCTCCTGCTATCGCTTCTCTCCTTTCCGCAATGACAGACTCTATTTCAGCAACCTTTTGTTTAAGCGCACTTACACAAAGCCTATGCAATTCCTCTTTTATATTCATTACTTCACAAAACACTTTGGTTCATGCTTAACCGGGAAGTTACAAGAGTTGGCAATGAAACATTTTTCGTGTGCCTTATCATGCAAAGAATTTGCCAGCTCTATTTTGGAAGCGTCCGTTATGGTTACTGTGGGGTGCAATACCACTTCTTCAAAGTGCCCACCACCGGTATCCTTTTGGAACATTCTTCCCGTTGCGGTATCTGTATAGTCGGTAACAATAACTCCCGCATCGGCACATAGGTGTAAGTACCACAACATATGACAGCTGGACAGTGCATACACCAACATATCTTCAGGGTTGTGTTTGGTTCCGTCTCCCCTGAATGGTATATCCGAAGAGCATAGAATATCTACCTTACCGTCTACAGAAAATGTATGGGCTCGCTCATAAGCGGCTGCATTTATAGTTCCTTCTCCACTATTGCCTGTCCACTCGACAGTGGTTTTATAATTGTGATGCTTACTCATTCTCCTTTTTTGTTCTTTTAGGTCTTCTCACCAACTCGCCTGAGCAATTCGGGCAAACATTATCCATCTGCTTTGTACATTCCTCACAGTAGGTACACTCATAGCTACAGATATATGCTACACCGTCTTGTTGCAGCTCCATATCACATTTCTCACATTGAGTTTTCATTTCCACAAACTGAAATTAAGCTTTTTAGTTGAGCGCAGATATGGATACAGGCATATTCATACCGATCCTATGTTCTTGTAGGTCAAGTTGCATCCATTGTACATCATGCCACCGGTTATTCTTATAGCCTATGTTTCTGAATACACCTATCGTCTCAAATCCACAACTCTTGTGCAACCCTTCACTTTTTTCATTAGGTAAGGTCATACCGGCAAATACATTCACATAGCCTTGTTGTCTCAGCAGTTCAAAAAGTTTTTGATAGAGCAACTTACCTGCACCTTTGCCTAGAAAATCTTCCGCAATGTATATGGCAGACTCCACGCTCCATTGATAGGCCGTTCTTGCTCGATGTTGTCCTGCATAGGCGTATCCGACTATTACTCCTTCGTGCTCGCATACCAACCAAGGATATTGGGCTGTAATAGTTGCTATTCGTTGTTGCCACTCTTCAATTGTAGGCACTTCGTACTCAAAGCTGATGTTGCTTTTGGTAATGTAAGGCGCATAGATGTCCAATACTCTTTGCGCATCTTCAGGCTTGATGAACCTGATACTGTATTCGTTCATATGGTTGAATTAAAAACGCCCCGCAATGCGGGGCGTTCGTATGATTATCTTAAGAACAACATCTCACGATACTTAGGCAGCGGCCACAACTTATCGTCAACAATAAGTTCCAGCTTGTCTATATGATAGCGTATCTTATCGAAGTAAGGTTTCACTTCGTTGCAATACATATCCGCCTTCTTGTGCATGTCGTCTACATTGTTGGCTTTCTTACGTGCATCTATCATTGCTTCCACTTCGTCTTTTACCACTTGTATGTGTCCGTTGATAGACTCGATGATATCTATTTGCGCTTTGAAAGTTTTCTTATCCAAGCCAATATCCATCATACCCTTCACACTTTCTATCAATGTATTCTGATAGTTGATGGCCGCAGGTAAAATGTGGTTCGTAGCAATGTACCCCATCATACGAGCCTCAATCTGTATCTTCTTCACATAGTCTTCCAACATTATCTCAACACGTGCTGCAAGTTCCCTTTCGGTGTATATCTCGTTATTGATGAACAATGTTTTCGCAGCTTCCGTCTCGTAAAACTTAAGTGCTTCGGGAGTGGTTTTCTTATTGTTCAATCCACGTTTCTCCGCTTCTTTAGCCCAAGCTTCACTGTAGTTGTCCCCTTCAAAACGGATCTTCTTAGAGTCAGCGATATACTGGCGCAACACCTGCATGATGGCTATCTCTTTCTTATCACCTTTCTCGATCAGTGCATCCACATCTGCCTTGAACTTCTTCAATGTATCAGCCATGATGGTGTTCATCACTATCATAGGAGATGCACAGTTGGCTTCAGAACCTACGGCACGGAACTCGAACTTATTACCTGTAAATGCAAATGGACTTGTACGGTTACGGTCTGTGTTGTCCAACAACAATTCAGGAATTTGTTTGTGAATGTCCAACTTCAATATCACTTCGTCCTGCTCATTGAACTTCTCTTTCACGCGCTCTTCCACTTCGTTCAACACTTGTGTCAGGTACTTGCCTATGTATACAGAGATGATTGCCGGTGGAGCTTCGTTGGCACCCAAACGGTGATCGTTGCCCGCAGATGCAATGGCTGCGCGCATCAAGTCTGCATTGTCGTGTACCGCTTTGATGGTGTTTACAAAGAACGTCAGGAACATCAAGTTGGTACGCGGTGTTTTACCCGGAGAAAGCAGGTTCACACCTGTATCTGTGGAAAGACTCCAGTTGTTGTGCTTACCACTACCGTTAACTCCGGCGAATGGTTTTTCGTGCAGCAGACACTGTAATTGGTGTCTCTTGGCCACTTTCGCCATTATGTCCATCAACATGGAGTTGTGGTCAACCGCAATGTTTGCTTCTTCATATATAGGTGCACACTCAAACTGGCCCGGAGCCACCTCGTTGTGACGAGTACGCAATGGAATACCCAATTTGTATGCTTCTTGCTCAAAGTCTTGCATGAATTCGAACACACGCTCAGGTATGGTACCGAAGTAGTGATCGTCCAGCTGCTGTCCTTTTGCAGGTGCATGACCTACCAATGTACGTCCGCACATCACCACATCAGGACGAGCGTTTGCCATCTTCTCGTCTATCACAAAATACTCCTGCTCCCAACCTAATGTAGCCACTACTTTAGATACATTCTTATCAAAGTAATGACATACATCCACTGCAGCTTTATCCAATGCATGTATCGATTTCAACAATGGCGCTTTAAAGTCAAGCGACTCACCGTTGTATGCTATGAATATTGTTGGGATACACAGTGTCTTACCATATCCTGTTTCGATTACAAATGCCGGAGAAGAAGGATCCCATGCAGTATATCCACGTGCTTCGAAAGTGGCACGGATACCACCGTTAGGGAAGCTCGATGCGTCTGGCTCTTGTTGTATCAATGCATCACCGTCAAATATTTCAATTGCTGTACCATCTCCTTTGATGGTGAAGAAAGAATCATGCTTTTCGGCAGTGGCGCCTGTCAGCGGTTGAAACCAATGCGAGAAGTGGGTAACACCCATTTTCTCTGCCCAACCTTTCATACCCGCAGCCACCTGATCGGCTATTTTCCTGTCCATTTTCTCTCCTGCCTTGATAGATGCGCTCAAGCTTTTATAAGCCTCATCACTCAAAAACTCACGCATGGCACGCTCACCAAATACATGGCTACCGAAAATTTCAGTGATCCTTTTACCGGAATAGTGTTTGATCTTTTTGCCTTCTACTACAACCAAGTCTTGTAGTGCTGTATGACGCTGTGTGGACATTAGATTATATTTTTTGCAAATCTAACGTTTTCCATACCACAAAGGCAAATTTTTACTTAAAAAGTATCAAATTATTAATATTACAAAATAATTTAATTAATTAGAATTGAGGATGAACTATCTCCTCATGAATTATATATGCACACGCAAAGTCCTCTTTTACAATACCTTGTGCGGAAATATTCAGTTTATTGGAGGTAAGCAATAACTGAATATCAAATTCTTTGTGATATTCCTCTCCGCTGTAAGATTGGATTATCAGATGGTCGACGAACTCAACACCACGCCTTCCTTGCCACTTATATGCAGCCTCTTTGGCACTCCAAGCGAGCGTTATAAGCTCGGTGTCGTTATTGAAGAACTGCTGCTCCCTTGCAGAAAGGAATTTGTTCTGCAACATTTCCATCCTTGGGTGCCAACACTGGATGTCTATACCTGCCTCAACATATGGACTGACAACTGCTGCCACATAGGGCCACGAATGTGATATGGAAAAGAAGTAGTGATTGTTGTCTACCCGTGGTTTATCATGCTCGTCGGGCTGAATGTTCAATAGGGGGAAGTCATTCTTCAGGTATTTTAAGAGGAATCTCCCTGCCAAGCGCTCCATTCTGCGCTTCTCATTCTTGATGTCGGATGTAATGCCTGTACGCTCCGTGAAAAAACTTTCCGGCTCTTCTATCTTCCATATGGCGGCAAGACTGTACTTATCGCTGCTCCATTCTCTGAACAAAGGCATAACACAAAAATAGATGTTAGAGGCGGATATGCACAATTAATAAACATCTATGTCTATCCTGTCTGTGACATCTGCCAATAGCTATTATATTTGCAAGCATGATACTTTCCGACACACGTATACTCGAAGAAATGGAAAAGGGCACTATCAAGATAGAACCATACAACCGTTTGGACCTTGGTAGTAACAGCTATGACGTGCATTTGGGCAAAACATTGGCCACCTATACCAATCATATATTGGATGCAAAAGCGCACAATACCATCGACTACTTTGAAATACCTGAGGAGGGTTTCGTTCTATACCCACACGTATTCTATTTAGGAGTTACACAAGAGTATACGGAAACACATGCGCACGTACCTTTCTTGGAAGGTAAATCATCCACAGGCCGCTTGGGTATAGATATACATGCAACTGCAGGTAAGGGTGATGTCGGATTCTGCGGCAACTGGACATTGGAGATATCCGTAAAGCAACCTGTGAAGGTATATGCAGGTATGCCTATCGGACAGTTGATATACTTCCCGGTGGAAGGAGAAATAGAAGTGGCCTACAATCAGAAGAAGAATGCCAAATATGGCAACCAACCTAACAGGCCAATCGAGAGTATGATGTGGAAGAATAAGTTTTAAGAACTACTTACCAAAAATATATCCCACAGAAACCTGCCCTTGTATTGCCGCGGCCCATACTGTGCCAAGTTGGCTTTCTATGTCATGAATATTTGAATGTCTGCTGGCGTATTCGCTGTTTGGATCATTACGACCAATCTGACTTGTGAACATCACTTTAGGGCCTACACCAACTGACAACTCAACATCAAGGTGCTTGCCGATGTAATGATGTCCTCCTAACTGAACTACCAAACCTAATGTGCTTTTATTCAAAAGATATGTGTCCCAATCAGAACGTGGATCAGACAACGCGGTTTGGCTATCAGCAAAACGCCCCGCATGAGGATGTTTGAACCATGTGTAAAAAAGTCCGACACCTATGAACAATCCTGAATGTGAAGGATTATGATTATGTAGCCTACCGTCAAGCCTCAGAGAGAACCCCGATGTTGTTCCTCTGATGGAGTCATCTACAATATATGGTTTAGGAATAATCGAACCTATCGTTGTTTGCCAACTGTATCTATTCCAACGGTGCTCAAACCCGACCTGTACCATCGGTATCATTACACTCACCGTGGTAGCACCCAGCTTAATGGCATTATACGATTCGTTTGGTCTTGCTGTTTTTAAGGTGTCGACAGCTTGTGTACAATAAAAGGTCCCGACAAACAGTAATAGTAAACAGAGGTGTTTCATTTATAGGTATTAACACTTTTGCAAACACAAATATGTTGCCAAAGAAATCACAATGTGATTAAAACCCCGTTACATTCAGCTCTTGTTCTCCTTTGTAATGGATAGGTAATGAAACAAAAACACCTTTACCGGCCATTACTTTTCCTTTCAGTTCCACTTCTATCTTTTTGTTGACAAGTATCGCCAATGCATTGGGCAATACTTCTTTTAAGTCAGCCTTTAGATTAACGGGTAACAGAAATGTATCCTGTCCCGGCACATCAAAGCTACTCGCCAACTTGGCATTACCTACCAAATGCCCATTCAGGTACAGGTCTATATCGGCATCCTTCATCATCATACCAAACTTGTTGGGATTGTAAAACTGTACATCCATACCTATATCGGGCATCATACTCAACTCGTTGATGCGAAAGTTCTTCACGTCCTGATACTGCAACTGCTGCGGGTTACCGCAAGATGCAAGCAATACGACAAATGCCAAATAGAATAGCTTCTTCATGACTGTAAAGATATGACGGATATGGTATTACCAACTTACCATCTTGTTAAATAGATAGCCGAACAGTTTATAAAACAATGCAATTATCAATGCACCCAATAGAAATACCAAAAACCAAAAGAGCATATGAGCGATCAGAGGAGGTTTGTTTTCATTCTCTCTTATTGCCTCCATCCTCTTGGTCTTATTCGGGTAACGAACAACAAAGTATAAGCTACGAATAGCTCTACGTAGAATACCTAATATGACATCAAAAAGAAAATCCACCTTTAGTAAATATATGTCAAACGTACATTTAACAGGCAGGTAATCGGAATTCACTACCTTTGCATTCTTGCGATGAAAGTAGCGGTACAACATAATGTTCGACACACGGCACCCATTGAGCGCATACTCGGCCAACAGGTAGAGGTGCTTGGGCGTACACCGGTGCAGGTGAACAATTATGTCAAGGCCGAATACATCGAGATAAGCTATCCCGAAAACGCATGGCCCGAAGAGCATGCAAGGCTTAGCCTCTTCCCAATAGCCGATGGCAGGTTCTATGTGCACATCATGTACCTGCAGATAGACGATAAGGAGGAAACAGGCCAAGTTTGCTGGTTGGAATACAAACCTGAGTTCTTCGATCAATATCCTTTGGAAAGCATTGCTGCAGACATACCTTTCAAGTTCGATAAGGTGGTGGAGCAGCAGTTCAATATCTGTACACAAAGCAGCCAACTGCTTTCAGACCTGTTGACCACCAACGAGCCTACTGCTTTTGCCCGTATATTGAAGCAAACGGAAGTAGCCATTTATCTGTTCCGCAGGGCTATGGAGTGTATCACCATGCCTTTTACGGTTTGTCCTGTTCCGGCATGTAGTTTCCTTGCCAACGAGAGCGAACACAGCAAAGTGATACAAGCACAAAACGTGATTCGTGAAAACCTCGACAGTCCACTGACCATCAAAGAACTGTCTCGAAAAGTAGCAATGAACGAATGTTACCTGAAAAAAGGCTTCAAAGCCCTTACAGGAAAAACCATACACCAATACACTCAAGAGCTGCGCATCTCCAAAGCCAAACAACTACTGAACGAACAAGGACTGTCCGTATCGGATGTAGCCAATACATTGGGTTATAGCAGCATCTCCCACTTCAGCACCGCCTTCAAAAAAGCGACAGGTACCAAGCCTTGCGAATTGCTTAAATAATTATTTCAGGAATTTACCGATAACAGGAAAGCGTTTCATCTCGTCACGCTCTTGCCTTACTATGTACATAAAGTATGCAACGAACAATGCTGCTCCTGCACCAAGGCGAATGAACATGGAATCGGTGAATGCCTTTGTACTCAAACCCCAATGTGCTGCATAGAACAATAACATCACAGCTAAATAGCCACCTATCTTTTTCAGATTGTAAGGAATGGGATAATGCTTTTGCCCAAAGAAGAATGACAGTGTCATCATCACACCGAAGCTAGCCAACATACCCCACGCACAGGCAGCATAACCCCACACGGGTATCAATGCGAAGTTGAATACTACAGTGATAGTCGTACCTACCAGCGTGATATATGTTCCGTAAATGGTTTTATCCGTCAGCTTAAACCAGACATTTAGGTTGTAGTATATACCGAGAAAGATATAAGACAATAACAGCACCGGTACAAGGTTCAACGCTACACGATATTGCTCTGCAATGAAGTACTGCCACACATCCATGAACAACAACACATTCAAGAACATCAATGCCATCACCACCACAAACCATTTCATCACACGGGCATAGGTTTGCTTGGCATCCTTCTCTTGAGATATAGAAAAGAAGAAAGGTTCACCCGCTAACTTAAAGGCCTGTATCGCAAGGTTGATCATAATGGCCAACTTCACCGTCGCTCCGAAATAGCCCAACTGCCTGATGGTCTCTTTGGTATCGGCCTTGTAAATTTCTTTGAAGATTATCCTGTTCAGTTGCTCATTGGCTGTACCTGCCAAGCCTGTAATCAGCATCGGCAATCCGTATTTCATCACACGCTTCAACACATCTCTATTGATAACGGGTTGAAACTTCAACAACTCGCGCGATAACAACACAAGCGTGAACAGCGACTGTAATACGTTGGCAAACAGTATAAACCCAAGCCCCCAGTATTCATTGTAGAATTTGGCAAATGCTCCTTCAGGGTTATTCGTTGCTATGTTTTTACCTGCACTGAATAGGAATATTATCGTACCGACAAACAGTATAATACCGGCCACCTTTATGAATGCATACTTCCTCGGCCTGTTCTCTTGTCTCAACCTTGCATATGGCAGTGCAGACAATGCATCCATACCTAAGATGGCAGCTCCCCAACCAACATATTCAATGTGTTTGCCTAACTCTAAGAACCCTGCAATAGGTTCTCGCAACATCAATATAACACCCGTGAAAATGACCGTCGTTATAAGCACTGATGTCACCTGTGTGCTGTAAAGCCTTTGCTTATCTTCTGTATTGCTGAAACGGAAAAACGTGGTTTCCATTCCATATGCATAGACGATATTCAGAAAGGGGAAAACAGAGTAAACCAATGTGTACAGTCCGTACTCAACATCGCCGACAGGACCTGTAAGCGTATAGGTGATGTATGGAGTAAGGAGATAGGTAAGCAGGCGGGCGGCAATATTGCTCACACCATACCACATGGTCTGTCCTGCTAACTTTTTTAATGACATATAAGCGTCCTGCTTTAATGTATCGTCCAAGTCTCTCTGCCGCGCAACAACTTATCAAGGTCGCCCTCTCCTTTTGTTGCAATGGCATCTTCCACCTGTAGGTTCAACGCCTCTTCGTAGGTTGGCCTATCAGTTGCGAAAAACACACCTATCGGCCTTGGAAGATGACCCTCAGCTTTTGGATTCTCAAAAAAGCGGGTTAGTATTTGTGCTTTGTAAAAATCTGCTTCATCATGTACCCAAAGGTCGTCTTTGCTATACCCTTCATCCAAGCTCACCACCTTTGGCTTATATCCATCCAATACGATACCCTTGTTACCTTCCGCACCGTAAACCAATGGTTGCCCTTGCTCCAAAGAGAGTACTTCTTGCGCCTTGGTTTCTTTGTCCGTATAGGTAAAGAACGCACCATCGTTGAAGATGTTACAATTCTGGTATATCTCAAGGAACGATGCTCCGTGATGTTGGTTGGAGCGCAACAACATTTGCTGCAAATGCTTGGGATCCCTATCAAGTGTACGAGCTATAAAGCTCGCATCTGCACCCATTGCCAACGCCAGTGGGTTGAATGGGTGGTCGATACTACCGAACGGAGTAGACTTGGTTACCTTATGCTCTTCTGACGTGGGAGAGTATTGCCCCTTGGTCAATCCGTATATCTGGTTGTTGAACAATAGTATGTTCACGTCAAAGTTCCTGCGCAACAAATGGATGGTATGGTTACCTCCGATACTCAAACTGTCTCCATCGCCTGTCACTATCCATACACTCAACTCAGGACGAACCGCTTTCAAACCCGATGCTATGGCTGTGGCACGACCATGGATGGAGTGCATGCCATAAGTATTCATGTAGTATGGGAAACGAGAGCTACACCCTATACCCGATATGATGACGATATCCTCACGAGCAATACCCGTTTGAGGCAATATGGTCTGTACTTGCTTTAGTATGGAATAATCACCACAACCGGGGCACCAACGTACCTCTTGGTCGGTCGCAAAATCCTTCGCGGTCAGCTTCACTTCACCCTGCTCATTATTTGTCGCTACGTCACTCATAAGTAAAAATATCATGCAAATTTACTGCTTTCGGCACAGGATACGAAACCTATACAGTGTTATGACAAATATTTATGATGCCGGTGATACATTTATCTTTTATGGGTACAATTTATCTATAACGCCGGTGTCGACCGGTGTTTTTTGTTTTGTTATTGTTTCATTACCCCTCCAATACCTGCTCTCTTTTATTATTATCTTTGTTACAATGCATCAAATGAGGCCGATTGGCATTTTCGACTCCGGTTTTGGAGGACTTACCGTATTCAGAGCTATCAAAAACAAACTGCCGCAGTATGACTATCTGTACCTCGGCGACAATGCGCGCGCTCCATACGGGAACAAGTCCTTCGAAGAGGTATATGAGTATACCCTACAGAGCGTAAAATGGATGTTCGCCCAAGGCTGTCCGCTCATTATACTGGCCTGCAACACCGCATCGGCTCAAGTATTGCGAAAGATCCAACAAGACGATATGCCAACCCTTGGTGCCCACAAACGCGTGTTAGGCGTAATCAGACCAACGTCGGAAATCATAGGTGAGTACACCAAAAACAATGCTGTAGGCATATTGGCTACGCAACGTACAGTCAACTCAAACACTTATCCGGAAGACATTCACGAACGCTATCCCGAAGTGGAGGTGTATCAACAAGCATGCCCTATGTGGGTAAGACTGATAGAAGACGGTCAATATAAGACGGATGCTATGGACAAGTACATCAAAGAAGATGTTGAAGCTCTGTTGGAGCAGTCAGGCGATATAGATACCATCATCTTGGGATGTACACACTACCCCTTGGTGGCAGACAGGATAAAACAACATCTACCGGAGGGAATAACATTGGTATCGCAGGTGGAAATAGTGGCCGACAGCCTTGTCGACTACCTGAGCCGCCACAAGTTCATCGAAGAGCAGATAACAACATCAGGCAATACAAGATTCTACACAACAGACCCTGCTGAAGAATTCAACAAGCATGGTGTTGAGTTCTTCGGAGAAGAAGTGCAAGCGGAACATATAAAGTTGTAATCTTAACTCGTTACAGGCTTCTCAAATACGGTTTTACCGTTGTTGCGTGCGGCATGGCTCTCTTTGGCAGCCTTCACAAATGCAACGAACAATGGATGCGGGTTCTCAACCGTACTCTTGTACTCAGGGTGAAACTGAACACCTACGAAGTATGGATGCTCCGGAAGTTCCACAATCTCAACAAGATCGGTTTCGGGATTTTTACCTACAGCCTTCATACCGGCATTCTCAAACGCTTCCAAATAAGCATTGTTGAACTCGTAACGGTGGCGGTGGCGTTCTGAAATATCCTTCTGTCCGTATATCTCCGCAACCTTGGAGCCTTCGGCCAATGTGCAATCATAAGCACCGAGCCTCATCGTACCACCCATCTGAGTGATGTTCTTCTGCTCTTCCATAATGCTTATCACTGCATCGTTGGTATCTTCGTTCATCTCCAACGAGTGTGCTTTAGGCATGTTCAACACATTGCGTGCAAACTCCACACAGGCCATTTGCATACCAAGACATATACCGAAGAACGGCAACCTGTTTTCTCTTGCATAACGGATAGCGTCTATCTTACCGTCTATACCGCGACTACCGAAACCCGGTGCCACCAATATGGCGTCAAGGTTCTTCAGCTTTTCAGCAGCATTCTGAGGAGTCAAGTCTTCGGAGTGGATATTGCGTACCTCAACTTTACATTCGTTAATGGCTCCCGCATGTATCAATCCTTCCAGTATTGACTTATATGCATCTTGCAGCTCCACATACTTACCGATGAGGCCGACGGTCACTTTGGATTTAGGGTAGCGAAGCTTGTCCAAAAACTCTTTCCACTTGGAGAGCTCAGGCTCTGTATCTAAAGGCAGGTCCAGTTTTTTAAGAGAGATTATATCCAACTGTTCACGCATCATCTCCAACGGTACGCGATAGATGGTATCGGCATCCAACGCCTCTATCACCGCATCTTGGGTAACGTTACAGAACTGTGCTATTTTCTTTTTAAGGTCCTTGTACAAAGGCTCTTCCGTGCGGCAAACGATCACATCAGGTGTCAACCCGTTTTCGCTCATCGTCTTAACGGAGTGCTGTGTAGGCTTTGTTTTCAATTCTTTCGCCGCCTTCAGGTAAGGTATCAGCGTCAAGTGTATCACAATACAATTGTCCTCGCCCAACTCCCACTTCAACTGACGAACCGCCTCTATGTATGGAAGGCTTTCTATATCACCAACCGTACCACCAAGCTCGGTGATGACGATGTCGTATTTATTGTCTTCGCCCAACAACAATATGCGGCGTTTGATCTCATCCGTAATGTGCGGTATCACCTGTACGGTTTTACCCAGATAAGCACCTTCGCGCTCTTTATTGATAACGTATTGATAGATACGTCCTGTCGTTACGTTGTTGGCCTGTGATGTAAATGTATTCAGGAAACGCTCGTAGTGACCAAGGTCAAGATCGGTTTCGGCACCGTCTTCTGTCACATAACACTCACCATGTTCGTATGGGTTCAGTGTACCCGGATCCACGTTGATGTATGGATCGAACTTTTGGATGGTGGTCTTATACCCTCTTGCTTGCAGCAATTTCGCCAGCGACGCTGCAATGATTCCTTTTCCTAATGAAGAAGTAACACCTCCTGTAACAAAAATGTACTTGGTCATAACGCTCCTATTTTGCAGACCGTAGCAGTTTTAAACAATAAATAAATGGGGATTGCTTTATCGGTCGCACAAAGTTAGCAAAGAAAAATTGAAGCAAAAATTTATTTATACACCATACATTGACGCTGTTGTCTGAAATTGTAATTGCTATATATAACTTTGCAACCTTAACCACCGCACATGCATTTTGACAAGACGGGATACGAATTGGAACAACTGATTGAGTTATATACACATATGCTCCGCTCTCGAATGATAGAGGAGAAAATGTTGGTATTGCTCAGACAGGGAAAGGTGAGTAAATGGTTCAGCGGTATCGGTCAAGAGGCCATTGCCATAGGAGCCACATTGGCCATGGATAAGGACGAATACATCATGCCGCTACACCGCAACCTCGGTGTATTCACAGGGCGTGGCGTACCGTTCGACAAGCTGTTCATGCAATGGCAGGGTAAGAAAGACGGCTTCAGCAAAGGCAGAGAGCGTTCTTTCCACTTCGGGACTAATGATTATCATATCTGCGGAATGATATCCCACCTCGGCCCGCAGCTTGCGATAGCAGACGGTGTGGCTTTGGCGCACAAGCTAAATAAGGAAAACAAAGTAGCACTTGCATTTACAGGTGAAGGAGGAACCAGTGAGGGCGATTTTCACGAAGCACTGAACGTGGCAGCCGTATGGAATCTGCCTGTGATATTCTTGGTGGAGAACAACGGATATGGACTAAGCACCCCAACATCTGAGCAATATGCTTGTAGGCAAATTGCAGACAGGGCCATAGGCTACGGCATGAAGGGCATGACCATTGAGGGAAACAACATATTGGAGGTATACAACACAATTAAGTATGCTCGTCAATATTGCATAGAAGAACAAAAGCCCATATTGATAGAATGTATGACCTTCCGTATGCGTGGGCATGAAGAGGCAAGTGGCACCAAGTATGTGCCCAATGAGTTGTTTGAAGAGTGGGGCAAGAAAGACCCCGTATTGCGTTATGAAGAATACCTGCTAGAGCAAAGTGTACTGACGCAGTTCCTCATCAATGAGATAAGAGAGAAGATAAAGAAGGAGATAGAAGACGGCATCGCTAAAGGCTTTGAGGCAAACGAACCTGTAGCAGACACAGAGGAAGAGCTTAATGATATATACGCTCCATTCGATGGGCAAGCAATAGGCCCTGCTTCAGCAACCAAAAGCGAGAAGAAGTTCATACAAGCCATCAGTGACGGATTGAAGCAAAGCATGCAAAAGCATGATAACCTTGTGCTGATGGGGCAAGACATTGCCGAGTACGGTGGTGCGTTCAAAGTGACACAAGGTTTTATTGAAGAGTTTGGCAGAGAAAGAGTACGTAACACTCCAATATGCGAGAGTGCTATCGTAGGTGCCGCTTTGGGCTTATCTCTTAAGGGATACAAGGCTATGATGGAAATGCAGTTTGCCGATTTCGTGTCGGTTGGCTTCAACCAGATAGTGAACAACTTAGCCAAGATATACTACCGCTGGGGGCAGAATGCCGATGTGGTGGTACGTATGCCTACCGGTGCAGGAGTAGGAGCAGGACCGTTCCACTCGCAAAGCAATGAGGCTTGGTTCACACATGTACCCGGTCTTAAGGTGGTATACCCTTCCACTCCGGAAGATGCCAAAGGATTGCTTTGTGCGGCCATCAACGACCCCAATCCCGTGATGTACTTCGAGCACAAAGCATTATACCGAAGTATAAGCGGAGATGTTCCCGACGATTACTACACCATAGAAATAGGCAAAGCAAGAACAGTACAACAGGGCGATGATGTAAGTATCATCACTTACGGTAGCGGTGTTCACTGGGCAAAGCAATACGCTGAAAGCAACAAAGACGTTTCATTCGATATACTTGATCTCCGCAGTTTGCTGCCATTGGACTACGATGCCATTCGCGAGTCTGTGACACGTACCGGCAAAGTGCTGATACTGCACGAGGATACACTGTTTGGCGGTATAGGCGGAGAGCTGAGCGCATGGATAACAGAGAACTGTTTTGAACTGCTAGACGCACCGATCGTTCGCTGTGGTAGCTTAGACACTCCCGTGCCTTTCGCCATAGCGTTGGAGCAGAACTTCTTGGCCAAAAGCAGGCTAGACGAATGTGTGCAAAAACTGATGCGTTATTAATGTCAGGATGTTTACTATTTTCGTGATGAATGAAGGGGAATAGAAACATACACGTCACAGTCATCATACTTCTGTCAACCTTTTGGCTAGCCGGCTGCGACAGTACCGGTAGCAGTCAGCAACCGCCTTCCATCAAGATGGGCGACCCGTCCACCATCGTCACAGAGACCGATTCTCAATACCTGCAAGACTTTGTGGTGGACTTAAAACTGGCCGACAGACCTGTACAAACCGTACAGGAGCAACCCGAAGAATCTCCACAACAACCTCAAGCCGATACAACTACAACCGTTGCACATCAACCCGAACCGGCACAACCGACCGCCACACCGGGAGAACCCACACGTGCAGACCTATTGGCGAAGAAGGGTTTGAAAGTACCCTTCCCTCAAGTACAACTGTTCATCCCCAACATAGATACACGCACCTACCAAAAGTTCAACTTTGAAACCGCATACGGCGCCAGCTATGAGTTAACCGAAGGCAAATTAGACGGCAACCACATTGTCATTGGCAGCAAAGGAACCATCAGCGCAGTATACATGCGTTACCAAACAATCATAGTAGCACGCAACAAGCTAGGCATGTTGCCATTGGAAACGCTCAGAAAAACAACCGAGTGGGAAAAGATAAAAGGTGATAAGGGCGTTTACAAAATAGACCTGCCTGACAACAAACTCGAACGCATCAAAGTATCCAACAAAGCCATACGCAACGCTGTGACCCGTGCCACCCGCGACCGCAACTGGACGGCAAACGGAAGGCGCCAATGGTTGAATGCAGTGAAACGCGTGAACAGCACCAACCAAAAACCACTCGGCCCCGAACTACGCGCAGTTATGTGGAAAGTAGTGGGTAAAGATGAGAATGGACGTCCATTCCAGAGACAACTCCGCATGGACATTCCCATTAAGACTTAATCAATCGTAGCAATACACTTCAGCTCGATGGCTATCGGTGTGGGTAGCGAGCTTATCTCAACAGTGGTACGACAAGGTTGATTGTCCTTGAAATATTCTGCATATACTTTATTGTAAGTGGCGAAGTCGCGCTTCATGTTCACCAAAAAGGTGGTCACGTCTACAAGATTGTCCCAACTGCTACCACATTCTTCCAATACTATACGCACATTGTCGAACACATTGCGGCACTGCGCTTCAAAATCGAATTCTAGGAAGTTGCCGTTCTTATCCAACTTCAAACCCGGCACCACCATATCGTTCTCCCCCGCCTCTCGCGGACCTATACCCGAAAGGAACAATAAATTGCCCACACGGCGTGCATGAGGGTACAAGCCTACCGGCTTAGGTGCTTTATCTGTTGAAAGTTTATCGCTCATATATCAAAGTATATTACTAAGCAAAAGTATTATAATAGGGAATGCAATTATTATCAGTCTATAAAGGGTCACTAAACCATTATGTCTTTTTATAAGTTTATTAGTACTCTCCACATCAGACACATCTGCAATGAGTGAGGGATACACTTTGAAAAAACTAATCTCAAACATTTGATTTTCAGGTGTATCTACAAAAGCATCAATATACTCCTTACTATTCTCTTTTCTAACCATGTCGTAATACTTACCATATAAAACGTAAATCCATAACTGAATTGACATTATGCATATGGTGAACACAACTGAAATTATCAAGTAGAATGCAATCATATCTTTTTACAATTCCACACAAACGTTTTTCGGGTCGGTGAAGAAGCGCAATGCTTCCCAACCACCTTCGCGGCCCACACCCGAACTGTTGAACCCACCAAACGGCGTGCGCAAGTCGCGCATCAACCAACAGTTCACCCATATGATACCACTCTTCACTTTCATGGCCACACGATTGGCACGGCTAATGTCTTGCGTCCATATGGTGGCAGCCAGTCCGTAGTCACTCATATTGGCCAACTCCAATGCTTCGTCTTCCGTTTTGAAAGATTGTATGGTCACCACCGGACCGAAAATCTCTTCCATATTGGTACGGCAGTCGGGGCCCAACCCTTCAATGATGGTCGGCTGTATAAACAATCCATTCTCACATCTTCCTGTACCCTTCACAGCTTCACCTCCCAACAATATCTTACCGCCTTCTTCCTTCGCCAAGGCTATCGCACCCAATACTTTATCGTAGTGCATTTTGCTCACTACCGCACCTTGCTTGCTGCTGTCTTCCAACGGATCTCCCGGTATCAACTTGCCGGCGCGCGCGATGAATTCCGCTTTGAACTTTTCGTAAATGCTTTCTTCAATCAATACACGGCTACCACACAAACATATCTGCCCTTGGTTGGCAAACGAAGATTGTAATGTGGTGCGCATAGCTTTGTCCCAATCACAATCTGCAAATATGATGTTGGGGTTCTTACCACCCAGCTCCAATGATATCTTTTTGAACATCGGGCCTGCCGTTGCTGCTATCTGCTTACCCGCACGTGTACTACCCGTGAATGAAATGGCCTTTATTTCGGGATGCTCCACAATGGCACTGCCACAGTTGGGGCCATTGCCATGAATGATGTTCAACACACCATCGGGCAATCCTGCTTCTTTACAAATGACACTCAGCAAGTAACCGGTCATCGGTGTCACCTCGCTCGGCTTGGCCACCACGCAATTACCCACCGCCAATGCAGGAGCTATCTTCCATGTGAACAAGTACAAAGGCAAGTTCCAAGGAGAGATGCAACCCACCACACCTATCGGCTGACGCAGTGTGTAGTTTATTGCTTTGTCCTCGGTCATATGGCTTTCGGAAGCAAAGTGCATTTGCCCGGTGGCGAAGAACCTGAAATTGCTGGAAGCACGAGGTATGTCCACCTTCTTGCTCAACCAAAGCGGCTTGCCGTTATCATTGGTTTCCGCCAAAGCCAGTGCATCCAAATTGGCATCTATCAGCTCGGCTATTTTGTTGAGCACTTTGAATCTGTCCTCTGCAGGAGTGGTACTCCATGTAGGGAAAGCTGCCTTAGCCGCATCCACTGCCGCTTGCACATCTTTAATATCACTGTCGGGTGTATGACTGTACACCTCCCCTATGGCGGGGTTCACGTTGTCCATATAGTTGCCGCCAAGCGGCTTTTGCAACCGTCCACCGATGTAATTGGCTATATATTCAGGCGCTTTCAAATCCATTTGACAAAAGTAATACTATGATTTGAGAATACGGTTGTTGCATTTTGTTGCGAATTGTTGCGTGAATCATAGTATGCATGAGAAACTAAACATTTAATCATCAATACTTTAGCACTCAAATTGTTGCAATTTGTTGCGAAATCCGTGTTTTTTTCTCTGCAACAATTTCATAAAAACAAATCATGGTTTTTAGGTTCATTTACAATGACAAATATACGTAATTTTTAAAAATATTTCGTATAATTGTGTATGAAAAAGTCATTCCTATATATCATCCTAATCAGCATACTATGCTCCTGCAATATTGAAGTCAGAACTAAACAAGAAATTGAATTAGGTGTACTACCGAAGCTTGAGGACTATTTTCAATGTCAATGTATAAGAACATACCAAGAGAAAAATCATCTATATCTTGAAATAAAGGACTCCCCATTAATTACTGATACTATTTTTCAAGGAGGAACAAACAACCCGGACTTTATTCATCATATATCGATGGCAAGCATAATGATCTCCAAATCGGTAGAAGGTACTGAAATGGACACATTCCATATAAGCATATCGCGTAAAGCAGGTATCTCAACTGTTACCAAATCAATATCAGGCACTATTTCCGAGCATATTGACGTATATAACAAAGTAGAAACAGCTTTCTCTTTTTGCAGAGCTCTATCTGATAGTGATTTTGTAAAAGCCGAACAGTTATTAAATCCTCGTTTATTGGAAACATTTCCTGCAGATAAAAGGGAACAACTATTCAAAGAGTTTTGTTCTTGGGGAAAGCTTACTGATATACGTCTTAAACAATATAGTCATGACCTTGAAACCAACTTTTTAGGTGTGTATTTGGTACTCACTTTTGAAGAAAGCAAAACAGGAAACTTCTTTTTTGAGTTCCCATATAATGGGCCTGCACATATCAATGGTTATAAGTTAATAAAGGATGCGGTAACCCCATCAAATAATTAAGGGCTGCAATTGCAGCCCTTAATTATTGAATAAGGCAATATCTTTTTTATCTGACGATATTCAATTGCTTAACGCCATATGTTCCGCTCTCAGACGTCAGCTTTATAAAATAGTTACCGACAGGTATGTCATTTTGAAGTGTTACAGTGCTATCGGCAGATACATTTCCACCGGCAACTATCTGTCCGGTCATGCTGTATAGCTCGTAACTGAAACTTTTATGTGTTCCATCAACCTTAACAGTAAATGAACCGTTGGTAACGGGGTTGGGATAGATATTTATATGGTCAAGCTGAACATCGTTTACACTAACAGGTGCCAAACGCTGCCTGTGCACATCACAACGTTCTATCGTAGCAAACGTATTATTTGAATATTCCACTTCCACCAATGGTGCAAACTCGCCCGCTCGTACATAGTTGCGGTAAGCACTTGATGAGATTTGTCCCTGTGTAAGGCCAAATGCGGTAAGTAACGCAGTCGGTGCCGGACTACCATTCAGGAAAAAGCTATCCAATACAGTTCGTTCTTGTTCTATCTGCAATACATCCATATATCCTGTTGGATTACCGTTACCATCGTTTACCCTCATTTTACCCCAACCTTTAACGGTATTCTTTACGGTAAGTGTACTGCGGCGTTCTCCTGGTGCAAAACTCAAAGAATAAAGCGCAACCGTAATATTGAATGCAGTAGTGAATTTTGTCACATCGGTCCATGTGGTACTCATAGTACATGGAAACTTAACCTCGCTTTGTGTCGGTGCGTATGTTATATCTTGATATGCAAACACCAAACTATCGTTCGGGTTTCCTGTCAAAGTGCCAAGAGGAAGCGCTTGCCTGTCAACATGCTCACCGTATGATAATATACCTCCGGCTGCGATACCAAACATTTTTGTTGTTGTGTATTGGTATGCTGCAAAAGGATAATTAATGGTATGAGAAAACGTAGCACTTGGAAAAGCCGATGTTGAAGCCACATCATGAAAAGTATGGAAACCGTAAGAATCAACCAATGTAGTAAAGTCCCACGTTGCATTTGTTTGTACTGACATGTCCGGCAATGTCCCGGATAGTTTTACCCTGTTGCCGGTGTCATTGGTCTGGCAAACTGTTTGTGATGGAGCGTTTGAGGAGTTCAATGTGATCTGCGCCTTAAGGCATAACGGCAACAAAAAACTTATTGCAATGAGTAGTGCTGGTTTCATATTAAAAATATTTTTATCAATAATACAAAACCGAAGGGTATAAAAGAAATGTTTTAATACAATAGAATGTAACTCAAATGCCAGTATTTGTTTAACATAAATCATCGGCAAATACTATGCTCTGATACTTCTCCTGAAAAACGTACTTTTGCACCTCAGTTTATTCCTAATACAAATAATCTGCATCTATGCAGGAAGCAACTTTAGAACAAGCGCAACAGCTGGGCCTAATGGCCGAAGAATTCGAGAAGATAAAAGAAGTATTGGGCCGTACGCCCAACTTCAACGAAACGGCCATGTACTCCGTGATGTGGAGTGAGCACTGTAGCTACAAAAACTCCATCAAGTGGCTGAAAACACTGCCACGCGACGGCGAAAGGCTATTGGTGAAAGCCGGTGAGGAAAATGCCGGATTGGTAGACATTGGTGACGGTCTTGGCTGTGTGTTCAAAATAGAAAGTCATAACCACCCATCCGCCATCGAGCCTTTCCAAGGTGCGGCAACAGGTGTGGGTGGTATCCACCGAGATATATTCACCATGGGTGCGCGCCCGATAGCGGCACTCAACTCGCTCCGCTTCGGCCGTTTGGAAAATCCAAAGACCAAGTGGTTGTTGAAAGGTGTGGTAAAAGGCATTGGCCATTACGGCAACTGCTTTGGTGTACCGACAGTAGGTGGTGAGATATATTTCGACGAATGTTACCAAACCAACCCGTTGGTGAATGCCATGAGTGTAGGTGTTATAGACCCTAAGTTCATGGTATCGGCTACATCTCACGGTGCCGGCAACAGCGTATTCATAGTAGGTGCATCAACCGGCAAAGACGGTATAGGTGGTGCATCATTTGCATCGGCAGACATTACAGAAGAAAGTGCAAACGATCTACCTGCGGTACAAGTGGGTGACCCGTTTGAAGAAAAGAAACTGTTGGAAGCTTGTTTGGAAGTAATACCGACAGGTGCATTGATAGGCATGCAGGATATGGGTGCGGCAGGTATCACCTGCTCGTGCAGCGAGATGAGTGCCAAGGGCGAGCACGGTATGATCATCCATCTTGATAAAGTACCTACTCGTCAGGACAATATGCTGCCTTGGGAAATGCTACTCAGCGAGAGCCAAGAGCGTATGTTGATAGTGGTGAAGAAAGGCCGTGAGCAAGAAGTGATAGACATCTTCACCAAGTGGGATATACACTGTGAGCAGATAGGTGAAGTGACGGAAGATAAGAACCTGAAATACTACATGAACGATGAGCTTGTTGCAGATGTACCGGCCGAAAGTCTTGTATTGGGCGGTGGTGCTCCCGTTTATGAAAGAGAATATTCAGAGCCTAAGTACTTTGAAAAAATAAATGCTTTCAACATCGACAATGTTGCAGAACCAACCGACCTGAAAGCAGTGGCTAAGCAACTGGTACAGTTGCCAACCATCGCATCCAAACGTTGGGTGTATGAGCAATACGACAGCATGGTGGGTACTGGTAATACAAACACCAACGAACCGAGTGACGCAGCAGTTGTTCGTGTACACGGCAGTAAAAAAGGTATCGCATGTACTACAGACTGTAACAGCCGATATGTGTTTGCAGACCCTCTTAAAGGAGGTATGATAGCAGTGAGTGAAGCAGCAAGGAATATTGTCTGCAGTGGTGGTGAGCCGGTGGCCATCACCAACTGTTTGAACTTCGGTAACCCGTACAATCCTGAAGTGTACTATCAATTCGTACATGCCATTAAGGGTATGGGTGTAGCCTGTGAAAAGTTAGGAACTCCTGTTACGGGTGGTAACGTGAGCTTCTACAACCAGAGCAGCGACGACGGGCCTGTATATCCTACACCTACAATCGGCATGGTGGGTATATTGGACGACCTACACCAGAAGATGACCATGTACTTCAAAGAAGAAGGCGACATCATCTATGTGATAGGCATGAACAGAAATGACATCAATTGCTCAGAATACCTACACAAAATATGTGGCGTTGACTACAGCCCTGCTCCACACTTCGATATGGAAGAAGAGCATTCATTGCAACAAACTGTGTTGAAAGTAACACGCGAGAAGCTGGTACACAGTGCACACGATATTTCAGAAGGTGGTTTGTTCGTAACATTGATGGAAAGCTGTTTCCAAAATAATATGGGCTTTGATATAGATACAGACCCGAACTTGAGAAAAGACGCTTACCTGTTTGGCGAAGCACAAAGCAGAGTTGTAGTGACGGTTAATCATACGCGCAAGCGCGACTTTGAAGCGGCAATGGCCAACCATCCACATTTCATTGAAATAGGTACTGTGAAAGCCGGTGGCGAAATGACCATCGACGGTGATAGCTGGGGCAACATCAGCGAGTGGAAAGAGATGTACAATACAGCAATAGAAAAATTAGTGACCGGCTAATTGAAAATAACATTCTTTAAAAGCGTCACATCCGTGGCGCTTTTTTTATACTTTGTCGGCTATGAGTAACGCTCTGAAATACACCATACTCTTCTTGATAACCACCATTGTATACGGTGGCATACATTTTCTGTTCCTTTATGCAGCAAAAGATGTAACTGTGGGTGAAGCAGCCCAAGAAGCCACGATGGCGGGAGTGTTCTTTACAGTATTTATCACCGCGATATTTCTGATAATCAGACCAAAGAAGAAAAAGTAAAACAAGTCCGTATATAATAATAATGTTGTTAGTCGTTAATAGTAGTAGAACCTGTCATCTCCATAGGTATGATCATACCATCAGGTATTTGATCGTTAGGCTTGATGATAACGCTATCGCCAGTAGATTGATTGATGGTTGCTTTAGTTACCCATCCTGTTTGCGGGTCTAATTCATATTCTGCATCATACTCTCCATTCAGATCGTACTTAGCATCCATTCCATTAACTTTTGCATACGCATCCTTATCGGCTGTTTCCAGCTTTACTTTACCTTGTATATGCACATTGCCGTCTTGCTCGCCAAGATAAGTATATATAACATTGTACGTACCTTCCATGGCACTTTGCATGTCAATGTTTTTCACCAAGGTATCATTTGTCTTCACCTTAGCATGCGGATTAAGATTCAGGAACATCTAAAAAAAGAGCTTTTCATTGCATTCTCTCCATATGCCTACTTCATTTGAGATAGTGTAGCACTTATTTTATCCTCACCGATCTCAGGAAACTTTGATGCTAATACTCCTATTGCAGACTCAAATAGCGTGTCAACACCCTTAACACTTTCGACGTTACCTTTATTATTCATCTTCACGACAAATGGTTTGTTTGTCACCTCTTTTACCATCATAGAGAACAACTGTTGCATAATATTACCATCATCACTAACCTCTACATCACTATCCGCATCTATGTCCATTCCTGCATTCTTAAGGGACATTTTCAACCTGTTCATTTGTGTTTTCAAGGTATATATACCATCAGCTATATCAGTAACCTCAAATGTCATGTTACTGACCATATTTATCGTCATGTCAATAGTCTGAGGGCCTATTTTCTGACTGATATCCATTGTGGAATTTTGATTGTAATCATAGGTGCTGCCTTTAGTCTGTTTGATCTGTATTTCTTTAGCATCATTTCCTCCGCCTTCTGCACCGCAAGACAGGAATAAAATTGACAGGGATAACAGGAATAATAATTTTCTCATCTTAAATAAGATTATACAATTATAGAGTATAAGTCCAACATATCATATATGATATTGAAAACTAGTATTGCTCCGAAAAGACAAACCACTACCTGAACTTATTTTTCAACTTCAGTACAGGCTTTTCTAACAGCTCATAAGATATTATAGCTATTACTATTGTAAGGATGATATTGTATGGGAACTGCTGTACAGACAATCCCTCTGCAGGGCCAGTTCTAAGGAAAAAGCCCTGATATACGTAGATACCATAAGATATTTTACCTATATACCTCAAAGGTGCAAAATCTAAGAACTTACCGGCACCACTTGTCTGGTTGAAAAAGAGCCAGGTAAGGAATAAAGAAACACCCGTAGCTATAAATAAATAGCTAATGCTTAATAATGCATCAGATAAATAAAGTGGTGCTGCATAAAGTAATAATGCTAAAAGTAGCACCTTATTGTTTTCGTGTAACAAATCTTTAAGCCTATAACAATACTTGTATACCAGTATAGCAAATAAGCTACCGATCATTATTGGTGCTACAGCAGGTACAAACCATCTGTCAACCAAAAACTTATCTCCCAGTGTTTCTGTACCATATTGCATATCCGGAAGAATGTACTTGGCTATTATACACAGGAATAGTAGTACAGCAGCAATACCAATAAGCTTTCTGGCCTTAGGTGTGAACACTAATACCACTGGCCACAACAGGTAATACTGCTCTTCAACCGCTAATGACCACATATGCCCTAACTCACCAGTGTAGAACTGTTTGGGGATGAAGTTATATATATAGGTAACACCCATCACAAAGCCGACCGCTGAGCCACGAATCATAACCATTTTCATAAGTATGGCTATTGCAATGTAGAATACTACTAATGGTGGTAACAAACGTAGGAACCTTCTGATATAGAAGTTCTTAAAACTGATAGTACCTGTCTGTTTTTTTTCGATCAATAATATCCTTGTGATCAGAAAGCCACTAAGCGAGAAGAATATCTGAACACCAGTCAGGCCAGAAAATAAAAGCCATGCTCTTTGCTGCATGAAGTCACTATCGGGTATCAATTGGTCAAGACCCATGTGTGTCAGTACAACAAACAAAATTGAAAATGCACGTAAGCCGTCGTAGCCTTTAATGTACTTCATCTGCGATTCGTGTCCGCTAAAGTAACAACTTTATGCTACTTTGATATTATCATATCGTTTAAAACCCCACTCCCAAGCTAAACTCAAGATGCGATGCTTCCAAATTGTTCGACTTGATGAAACAGTTGGCGGTAAGTTCTTTCAGTATACCTTTTTCTTGCTGAATGATGTAGTAGCAATAGCCTAACTTCTGTATGGTGAGGTCTTCGTTGGTGACTGTACGTTTGAACGGTATACCTAAATGCGCCAATACACCCACACGTCCAATGATGAATTCGTGACCTACAAATATCGCTCCCTCCCATGAGTTGGCTCTTTCTTCACCTATCTCTATTTCGTTTAGGCGCAAGAAAGACTCCACCGACTTGTAATAACTGTAATCAATACCTGCCAATATCTTGTTTCGGCTACCGTATCTCCAACTGCCATACAATGTGGCTGTGTATACCGGGTATTGTGGACCGTCTGTATTACCATACTCAACCAACCCCATGCCTACCCTCGCTTGCACCATCCACCTGTTGGGTAGTGATAATTGAGAGAAGTTCTTCAAAGCTTTTGGAGGGTCATCCGTAACAGGGAAATATCGCACACCGATATGTCCACCATACATATTGACACCGAGGTTGGGCAGCTTGAACGAACCGTTGGACACGTGTGAATAGTTGAAGCCCGCATGTATATGCACATGATGATTCAACTTATACCGCAACTGTGTGGTGAACATGGTAAAGTTGTTCACGTGGCTACCAATGAGGTTGTTCACCGTATCGAAAGAAGGGTAACGCTCGTAGGTTTTGGAGATATACCCTATACCATAGCCGAACCTGCAGGTCCATTCCAACTTTTCGCCTTTTATGATGGGGAACTCCCATACAGGGTACAAGCCGATACATTTACCGTATATGGAGTCGATGCCGTAGTTGGTATAAGTAATGCCCAATCCGAACAAAGGATATTTGCGCCTTGCCTGCCATTCTTTGTTGCCGTTTGTTTGTTTGAGTATGTTGATGTCTATGGCATATGAGCTTTTAGGCACAGGTGGGAAGATGTAGTTATGCTTCAACACCTTTCCGAATATGGGATTGACCTCAACCCCATAACCGGCCAGCCATTCTTGCGCTGTGACGGAGAACGACCAAAACAATAACGTACAAACAAACAGTATCCTCATACCTATTACAAGGTTCTAAAATAGGAATAATAATGAGAGCTAACCCTGAGAACTATGTAAATTGCATGCTGTTATGAAACTGACGATAGGTTTTAGCCCATGTCCGAACGATACGTTCATCTTCGATGCGATGGTGAATGGCAAGATAGATACCAAGGGTATAGACTTCGAGTATGTGCCTGAAGATGTGGAGACGCTGAACAGATGGGCTATAGAAGGAAAGCTGAATATCACCAAGCTTAGCTACAATACGTTCTTACAGTGTGTTGACACATACGCACTATTGCACAGCGGCAGCGCATTGGGCAAAGGTGTTGGACCGTTACTGATTTCCAAAACACCGAAAAGCCTTGATGAAATAAACGACTTACACATAGCCATACCGGGAAAGAACACCACAGCCAACTTGTTGTTGACATTGGCATATCCGCAGGCTACCAACAAAACGGAATACATTTTCAGTGCAATAGAAGATGCCGTGTTGAATGAAGAGGTGGATGCAGGACTAATCATTCATGAGAACAGATTCACTTATCAACAAAGAGGATTGCATAAGATAATGGACCTTGGCGATTGGTGGGAACAGTCAACAGGTGCGGCCATTCCTCTTGGTGGCATAGTTGCCAAGCGTAGCATGGATAAAGAGTTGATAGCAACCGTTGACAGTATCATTAAAGAGAGTATACAATACTCTTGGGAGCATTACCCAAACCTTGCAGGATTTGTGATAGACAATGCGCAAGAAATGGAAGAAGATGTGATGCGCCAACATATAGAACTATACGTGAACGAATACAGCACAGAACTTGGAGCAGTTGGCGAACAAGCCATCAATACATTGTTTGAGAAAGCGGTCCAAGCAGGTATTATCAATAAAATGCCCGAACAGATTTTCTATTGATCGTCCACTACGGAATAGATATGCGTCAGATTGCGGCCTGCGCCGTCATAGTCCAAACCATAACCAACAACAAACTTATCGGGTATTTCAAAACCAATGTAGTCTATCGGCACATCGTGTGTACGTGCATCGGGCTTTGATAATAGGCTGACCACTTTCAACGATGCCGGATGTTGTGCATTTATAATAGGGAGTAATTCACTCAAAGTTTTACCCGTATCGATGATGTCTTCCACAACCAACACGTGTCGATCGTTTACATCTTCTTTCAATCCGATGACAGTTAGTACACTACCGGTAGATTCTGTTCCTTGGTAGGAGCTGAGTTTTATGAAAGAAATTTCCGCAGGAATATCTATTGCATGAAAAAGGTCGGCGGCAAAGATGAACGAACCGTTCAACACACCGACAAACAGAGGGTTCTTTCCTTTATAGTCTTCTTCTATCTGTTTGCCTAGTTCGCATACACGTTCCCATATCTTATTCCTGTGTAGGAATATCTCAAATCTCTTATCATGAACAGTAACGTGTTGCTCCATTTCATCACTGCTTTATGCGCAGTTCTTGCCCTACTTTTATTGCGTCGAAATCAAGGTCGTTCCATTCCATCAACTGACGAACGGATATGCTATGCTGCTTGGCGATTGAATATGCCGTATCACCTTGTTTCACTTTGTAGTATTTGGACGGGTCGCGTTGTGGCTGTTGTGCCTGCTGATAACGCGGGTTGTTGGCTACCTCATTGCTTTTGTTCTCCGTATATACCACTTGGTCGAACTGGGCCTTTAGCTTGTCCAACTCCGTCATAGGTTTTTGAACAGGAGCCGCGGCAGGTGCGGTAGCTACCGGTGGTGGCGCGTTCTCTGCCTCTTTGCGAGCTCTTCTTTCTTCTCTTCTTCTTTCCCTTTCAGACATTTCAGGTTCAGCTGCTGCAACAGGCTCCTGCGGTGTTGCGTTCGGGTCTACATACCTTGGATTGTTGTATTGGCTCGACGAGGCAGGAGCAGGTGTATCGTACGAATCATCCTCTTCGCTAGAACCGCCGATGGTAGCATTATACCTCGGGTTGTTGGCGGGAGGTACATTGTCGTAATCCCTGTTGTCGCTGATTATCTGATCAGCAAGGTTCGATGTACTTACCGACTCTTGCGTCTGCGGAGTGTTGTATTGATATTGAGTTTGTGGTTGTGTTTGCTGTTGGGCAACAGGATTACCGTTTCCGTCTCTCGGCACATAACGTGGATTGTTGTATGCCTCTTGCGGATTGGATACCGGTTGTTGTCTTGCAACCTGCTGTACAGGTTCGGGCTCTTCTTGCTTCACGACTGTCACCCTTGGCTTTTCCATAGCATGCGTTTGCAACTCTACGGTGATACCCGGTACCGGTTCTTCATCTTCTTCCATCATATTCATCTCACGTAGGTACTTCAACTGTATGCCTTCGCGCTGTGCGATGATCTGCATTGTTTCTCCAGGCTTCACAAGGTGCATCGGCCTGATGCCCCAGAAATGCTTGCGCTCAAGGTACAATGGCATATCAGCAGGTAACGGCTCTTCCTTAAGGTCGTTCATCTCCAAAAACTTCTGGTAGCGTATACCATTCTTCACAGCATATTGCAAAGGCATGTCTCCCCTCTTACCATAAACGGCTTTCAGGTTGTTTATCTTAACAACAGTCATTGGAGCATTGTCTGTGGACTGCTGTGTTTGTTGCTGCCTTGCAGGTTTTGTCCAAGAACGACTGCTTGTTCTTGTTGTACGTGTTTGGCTGTACGCAGGCTGAGTATTTGTCGGAGCAGGAGTAGGCGTAGCAACGGGAACAGGAGTTGGAGTGGTTGTTGCCGCAACCGTCGGTGCAGGTGTTGGTGTAGGCGTAGATGCACTTGCTCCTCTGTATCTTGGGTTGGTGGCTACAGGGTTGTTGTTGTAGCTATTGGTTTGCGCAGGCGGCGTATATGTTTGTTGCCTTGCAGGTTGTGGTGTGGATGCAGGTTTGGCAACAGGAGCAGGCGTAGTGCTTGCAACAGTGCCTCCCACATCGTTGCCCATTGCCATGTAGGTGTACTGGGTCAAACGGTATCTTTCTATCAGATCGATAAGCAGCTTAGGATAGTTCGGATTGGTGGCATAACCTGCTCTTCTCAATCCGTATGCCCATGCCGCATAGTCTGTTATTGAATTCTGGAACAAAGACGCGTATCTCGGATTGCCTTTCAGATAGTCCGAATGGTCTTGCCAACTTTCGAAATCAAGATTGTATTTTCTGAAACATTCGTTGGGACGGTCATCAGTGTATTGGTAAGTCAACCCTGTCCAGCCTGCCTTGCATTTGATGCCGAAGTGGTTGTTGGCGTTCACCGCCAATTCGCTTCTTCCGGCACCCGACTCGTGAATGGCTTGAGCCAATTTTATGGCGGCAGGTATCCCGGAGCGTTGCTGTTCACTCATTGCGAGGTTTCTGTAACGCTCAATATATTGCTGAACAAATGCGTCGTCCTGAGCGAACAAGCTTGTTGTGAACAACAGTATGCACAACGTTGTAATAAAGCTTGCCTTCAACACTTTCTTCATACACATATGGGTTAAATGTTTTTTATTTTTATTCCGATATCTTTCTTGCAATCATAATACCGTCTCTAACGGGAAGCAATACTTGCTCCACTCTCTTGTCTTCTTTCAGTTTGTTGTTGAACGCGTGTATCGCTTTGGCGTTTCTGCCCATCTTATCTTCTTCCAATGTCACTTCGCCATCGTACAGTACGTTGTCCGCCAATATAAATCCACCTACACGTACCTTGTCGAACACTTGGTCGTAGTACAAACCGTAATTCACCTTATCCGCATCGATAAACACAAGATCAAACTCATCTTCCAAAGCCGGAATGATCTCTTGTGCCTTCCCTATATGTTGCGTGATTTTCTTATCCAATCCCGCTTCACAAATATAACGATTACACATATCATAGAGTTCTTCGTTAACATCTATAGTGTGTAAATGCCCATCGTCTGTAAGGCCCTTCGCCAAGCAAATTGCAGAGTATGCGGTGTAGGTTCCTATCTCTAAAATCCTGCGCGGATTTACCATTTGGCTAATCATCTGTAAAACAGCGCCTTGCAGGTGCCCTGACAGCATGATGGGTAACTCTACTTTGAGGTTGGTTTCCCTATTGAGTTTGGCCAATACCTCATCTTCAGGAGTGGTATACTCCTCTGCATAATTGTTAATCGCTTGTGAAATCAAAACTTTGGTCATAACGATGTTGCTATGTTATTTGAATAACAGTAAAAATATCCCTCTACATGTCTTGGCACATTATGTACCTGCGATGGCACGTTTTGTTGATGAAACGTACAACATCGCATATGTGATAGCCGCATTGATGATGAGCAGTTCCAAACCGATGGTATAACCACCCAACAACTTCGTGTCGTACTCTTTAAGGAAATAACACAAAACCGGTGCCGCAACACATATGATTGGTACCAACTTATTATGCACCTCTCTGTTGGTAAAGATACCAAATGCAAACAATGCCAACAGTGGTCCGTAAGTATATGCCGCAACTTTTAACAGAATGACTATGATAGAACCGTTGTCCACCTCTCTGAAGAAGAACACACAGCCTAAGAATATTACCGCAAAAGTATTGTGTACTATCAGTCTTACTCTGCTCTTCTTTTTCTCATCCCAATCATCGCGACGCTTCATACCCAATATGTCTATGCAATAAGAAGAGGTAAGTGCTGTGAGTGCACCGTCTGCACTTGGGAAAAGTGCCGATATCAATCCTATCATGAAGCAAACCGTTATGAAGAATGGCAAACCACTCTTCAGCGCTATCATCGGGAATATATCATCCTTGGTTACTGTCAATGCTTGTGCATCCGCATAGAGATACAATAGTCCACCGAGCAATAAGAATATGAAATTCGCTATCAACAGAATGAAACAGAAGGTTATCATGTTCTTCTGCGAATCTTTCAGATTGCTCACACTGATGTTCTTTTGCATCATTTCCTGATCCAACCCCGTCATACCGATGGTGATGAACGCACCACCAAGCACATTCTTCCAGAAGTAATTACCCGTTGTGATGTCTCCTGTATACATTTTGGTAAAACCCTTATCTGTCATAGCTTGCCATGTGGCACCGAAATCCAGATTCAGAGAGTCCATGATGTACCACACACATACCAACAGTGCCAATAACATGAACGTGGTTTGCAACGTGTCTGTCCAAACAATAGTTTTTACGCCGCCACGATAGGTATACAACAATATCAATACAAGTATGACGATAGACGTAATCTCAAAAGATATATTCAGGTCTTTAAGAACGAAGAGTTCCAATACTTTTATCACCAAGTACAAACGTAATGTAGCACCGAGTGTACGAGACAATATAAAGAACAAAGCCCCTGTTTTGTAAGATGTTTTGCCCAGCCGCTCTTCCAAATAACTATAAATGGAAGTGAGCTGCATTTTGTAATAGATGGGTAAGAGAATAAAAGCCACTGCGAAATATCCCAACCAGTAACCTATCACCACACCGAAATACTCGAACCCTGTAACACCAACCGTACCGGGTACTGAAATAAACGTGATACCCGACAGCGATGTGCCTATCATACCGAAGGCAACCACCCACCACTTGCTGCTTCTGTTACCGATGAAAAACGATTCGTTGTTGGAACCTCGAGAAGTATAAAAAGCAATGCCCAACAACAGAGCAAAGTATGCAAGCACTATTATCAACAGTATGGCCGATGAATTCATAGCTGTGAAAATAGGCAAAAGCCGATGAAATTAATATTGCTTAGAAACCTACGTTGATGCCGAAGCGTATGGCCAATGTATTGGCATACGGGCTGTTCTTGTCTTGCAATACATCGTAGAGCAACATGATGACAAGTGATGTACGCTGGCTGATGGGTTGTCTGATACCTCCACCCGCAAGCAAACAAGGCACACTCAACGATTCATTCTTTTTGATTATCGGATAAGGATACTTGGTGAAATCGTTGTCGTAAACCGTTTGAGAGAAGATGTTTTGCTCATACTCCACATGTGCGAAAATGTTGCTCCATATAACATAACGCATCCATACACTTGGTGAGTATATATGTGCATTCAATGGGCGTGCTTCTTCTGCACCTGTATTCACGTCTGTTATTACGGAGTTGTAGTCCCTTATTCTTAAGTATTGATAACCGAAACCGATACCTGCAGAGAACTCATCGGATATTCTATAACCCACTATCGGCGTAGCTCCCACATTGATGATGCCTGAACCCATACCGAACAAGCCCCAACCACCGAATATGAAGCGACTGGGCTCCACCAACTTATCGCTCTGCACATTTTTTTGACTGCGGTTCAATGGTTTTCCTGTGCTGCTGTACACCTCTTGTGCAACTGCTGCGCTACTAAGAGATGTCAATATCAGTATTGTATAAATCAGTTTTTTCATCGTGGGCCTTTTTTCTGTGTACTAATTTACGGTAAAACGAGCTACCGGCCTTAATATTACCCTACACATCCTCACCTTTTTGTAAAATTTTCACATGAAGGTCAGTCAAATATTTTCCCCGGGTTCATAATACCATTGGGGTCGAAAAGGTTTTTAATGCCTTTCATCAAGCCAAGTTGTGTTTCGTCAAAAGCCAAATGCATATATCCTTTTTGCACCAAGCCTATGCCATGCTCGCCCGATATTGTGCCTCCCATGGCCACCACCTCTTTGAATATCTTAGTTATTGCAACAGGCAGTTCATTGTTCCATTTGTCATCGTCCATATCTCCTTTGATGATGTTCACATGCAAATTGCCATCGCCCGCATGTCCATAGCATACCGACTTGAAACCATATTCACCGCCTACTCTTTTCACACACATCAACAATTGAGGTAACTTGGCCCTTGGTACAACAGTGTCTTCTTCTTTATATATGGAGTTTGATTTCACCGCCTCACCCACTTTTCTTCTTAAGGCCCAAATGGCATCTTTTTGAGCTTTGTTGTCCGCCAGCAATATCTCACCCGTTTCGTATTGTTCCAGCAAGGCGGTTATTTTCTCTACCTCTGCATACAGTGCATCCATATCGTTGCCATCCACTTCCACCAACAAGTGCGCTTTTACATCATCCGGTATGGCAATGGTGGTTTCTGAAGTGTACTTCTGTGCAATATCCAGTGCGTCTCGTTCCATGAACTCAAGAGCAGAAGGAACTATTCCCGCCAACATGATCGTATTAACCGCTTTGCAAGCATCTTCGGCAGAATGAAACGGAATGAGTATCGATAAGTCGTATTGAACGGCGGGTATCAGCTTCAATACTATTTTTGTGACCACACCCAGTGTACCCTCACTGCCCACCACCAATTGTGTAAGATTATATCCTGTTGCATTTTTCAACACGTTGGCTCCGGTCCATATCACTTTACCATCGGGTAGTACCATTTCCAAATTCAGTACGTAATCTTTCACCACCCCGTATTTGGCTGCTTTAGGTCCTCCGGAGTTTTCAGCAATGTTGCCGCCAATGAAACAAGAACCTTTACTTGCAGGGTCGGGAGGATAGAACAATCCCTCTTTTGACACATATTCTTGCAGTACCTGTGTTATCACACCCGGCTGTACTGTCACTTGAAAGTTCTCTTTGTCGAGCTTGATGATCTTATCGAACTTCTTCATGTCCAACACAACACCACCATGAACGGCCAACGCCCCACCACTCAGTCCTGTGCCTGCCCCTCTTGGAGTAATCGCTATTTGTTCGTTGTTGCAATAGCTCAATATCTTGCTTACATCATCGGTACTGCATGGCCGTATCACCACTTCGGGAATAAAAACCAAGTCTTCCGTCTCATCACTGCAAGCAACATTCAGGACATCGCCGTCTCTAAACACATACGCATCCCCTACAACCGACTTGAAATAGGCTATATCCTCCTCATCAGGTTTTTTGAATCGCATTCTATAAAGTTCTTAATCCATTACGATTATTCTAAATCAACTTGGTTTAACAAAATATTTTGCAATAAACAGTAGTATGTTTTGCATAGTACTATATTTATCCTATATTTGCATATCAAACAAGTGAATATGAATATAGAGAACACGGTATCGCAAATGAAAAAGGGGCTGTTGGAGATGTGCATAATGGGTGCGATAAAAAAAGACGGAGAGGCCTACCCGAGTGATATACTGGAGCAGCTGAAGGGTGCGCAGTTGGTGGTGCTGGAAGGTACATTGTACCCATTGTTGACAAGATTGAAGAATGCGGGTTTGCTTAACTATCGTTGGGAGGAGTCCACATCGGGGCCACCGAGAAAATACTTTTCATTGACCAAAGAGGGCGAAGAGCTGTACCTACAACTCAAAAACTCCTGGACAGACCTCAGCAATTCAGTAAATCATTTAACCAACACAATAGAAAAATAAATACTATGCAAAGAATAATACAAATAACACTTGGCGGACGTGTTATTCCAATTGAAGAGCAGGCTTATGCGGCTCTTAGCGACTATGTCGATTCTCTGGAACGACAATTTGCTGGCGAAAGCGGCAAAGACGAGATCATACAAGATATCGAGAACAGAATCTCCGAACTGTTTGCCATCAAGTTGGAAACAGGTGATACAGTGATTGTGGTAGCGGACGTACAAAAGGTGATGGAAACACTGGGTCATGCCAACGAGCTGAACGAAGAGCCGACAAGCAACACAACCGGTAAAAGAACATACACTCATCACCAACATAAATTCAAAGACCAATATGAGCCGGGAGTGCGCAGATTGTACAGAAACCCCAACGACAAGTTGATAGGTGGTGTATGTAGCGGAGTAGCGAATTACTTCGATATAGACCCTGTACTGGTACGCCTTGTATTCGCCATACTGTTCTTGACAGCCGGTATAGGTTTGGTGGCATACATTCTTGCATGGATAATAATACCTGTGGCAAGAACACCACAAGAGATGTACTATATGTCAGGCGTACCACCGATGGACTTCGATACATTCAAAAGAAATGTTGCGGAAGAACTACAAGACCTGAAGAAGAAAGGTGAAGAGATGAGTCAAGAATTGAAAGAATTTTTTAGGAGTAAAAAGTAACCATATGGCTGAAGCAATTCAGCAAATCATATCCGCGAAGTAACCTGCTTATCAAAGCAGGTTTTTTGTTATCCGTTATAGTTATAAAACTATACCTTAGAGGCTGTCCATACATCTGACAGCTATGAGCGACCTAAAAAGGAGAAGAATACCTCTGCATTTTAAAATCATCATCGGTCTTATACTCGGCGTAGGATGGTCGTATCTATCAGGACATTTGGGATGGAAGGATTTTACATTGAATTGGATAGCTCCTTTTGGTGAAATATTCATCCGCTTGCTAAAACTCATAGCCGTACCATTGGTTTTATTCTCTATCATTCAAGGTATTTCAGGACTGTCCGACACCAAGAGCTTGGGCAGGATGGGAATAAAAACACTAGCACTATACTTAGTCACCACCGTTGGCGCGGTATCGCTTGGGTTGCTGTTGGTAAACACATTACAACCCGGCCAAAAGATCAGCAAAGAGCTGCAAACCGTTAACCGATTGTCGTATGAAATATGGGCCAACGAGAACGGCGTAAAAATAAAAGACCACAAAGACTACTTGCACAATGTGGAGTATGCATCATACGTGAAAGAAGCGCAAGCAAAGTTGAGTGAAGAAGCCTCAGATGTAAGCCTGTCCGAAAAGATGAAGAGTGCAGGCTCACAGAAAGAAAAGCGTCCACTTGAAATATTGGTGGACATGATACCGAGTAACATATTCGCGGCATTCACCAATACCAAGATGTTGCAGATCATCTTCTTCGCGATATTGTTCGGCATAACGCTTATATCCTTGCCTCGCGAAAAGGTGGAAACGGTCATTTCTTTTTGTAGCGGAGCCAGTGAGGTTTTCATAAAGATGGTGGACATCATTATGCGTGGAGCACCCTTCTTTGTATTTGCATTGATGGCGGGTAAGCTCACCGAAATGAGCAATGATAACCCCGAACGCATACTCAACCTACTGACCGCGATTACAAGCTATATGTTTGCAGTGATAGCAGGACTTAGCTTAATGGCCTTTATCATATACCCGATAGCCATTACAAGGTTTGTGAAGAAGCTGAACTATCGAGGCTTTTTCAAAGCAATGAGTCCTGCACAGTTTCTGGCTTTCTCATCCAGCAGCTCTGCAGCCACCCTACCCGTAACAATGGATTGTGTGAACAAGAACCTTGGTGTGAAGGAAGAAGTGAGCAGCTTTGTGTTGCCGATAGGTGCCACTGTAAATATGGACGGTACAAGTCTTTATCAAGCTGTGGCGGTGGTATTCCTTGCACAGCTACATGGTGTAGACCTGACCTTTGCTCAACAATTGACCATTGTCATCACAGCAACATTGGCCTCTATAGGTACAGCAGCAGTTCCCAGCGCGGGACTTATCATGCTCATCATAGTATTGCAATCGGTAGGGCTTAATCCTGCATGGATAGCACTTATATTTCCTGTTGACCGTATATTGGACATGTGCCGAACAGTTGTGAATGTAACAGGCGATGCCACAGTGGCTACGATCGTTGCCGTGTCAGAAAAGAAAATAGAATATCCGCCTGCCGAAGGTTCGGAATAAGCTTACGATATCTTCTTTTGACCATACATCTTTATGGCACCTTTCATTCTACCTTGTATACGCTCTCGTAGTTTCTTTGGACCTAACACTATCATCCCGTCACCGAAACCCAGTATCTCCTTTTCAAGCTCAAAGTTCAACTGCACTTTTATTTGCACTATTATGCCCTCCTTCTCTCTATGTACGACCACCTGACTATGATGTAGCGGTTTTGTTTCCACATATGGTGCATGCATATCAGTCACGAAAAGCGTTACGTTACGCAGACGGTCTTTTTCATTCACTGTTACACCTATCACATTGTTATAATAACTCTCGGCTGTAGTTTGGTCGTTTTTGATATACTTCTCTTTTCCTGCGATTGACACATTCAGCATCCTATCCAATGCAAGCGTAAGTATACGGCCACCTTCTGTTTTGATACCTACGGCAAACCACCTGTTCTTAAATTCCTTTAGCCACCAAGCATGGTAATGAAAAACATTTGCCTCTCTGGCCTTGAAAGATTTGTATTCGATATTCAAAACTTTTCGATTGATGATGGCATTGTATATCACATCCAAATGCTCTAATCCTTTCAAGCGTTCGTTCTTTTCAAAGTCTATGACAGGAGCTGTGTTGTTGGTAGAGGTATATATATGGTGTTCCAACTTTTGCACCACATCGTTCAACGAGCTGAAGTGGTTGAAACCTTTGAACTGTTTCAATACTTCTACAGCCTCGTTCATGCTTTCAAGGTCGTGTTTGCTGAGTGCGATATTGGTAATGCTGTACTCCGGATCTTCGTATGTGTAGTACTTTTTATCGACCACGGCTATCGGTGCATTGTAACCCAACTTATCGCTGCGCATCATCTGTATATCGCCTTGTATGGTTCTGCGGCTGATGCCTTTGTCTATACCTTCGTACTCGTACAATGCGTCAGACACTTTATCCATCAGCATTTCGAGTGTCCACTTGCGTTGTCTGTTACGCAGGCAATTGTCTATTGTTTTATATCTGATAAGGGCGTTTCTATTGGCGGGCATGATTTTTTTTGAAAAAATATGAAAATAATTTTTACTGCGCAAAAAGACTGCGCACTTGTGTTTCATCTTTGTATTGTTGATAAACAAATAAGCTATGAAACAGCTGATACTGAAAGGAAAAGAATTGATAAACATCGGGTTCCCTGAAACTGTGGCCATCGCCAAAGCGATAGAAGTGGCACAAAACAATTTCACCGAAACCGATAAAGAAGATGTCCTACAAACTTTGAAAGCAGTTTTGGACAACCCTGAATCATATACCGAGAACAGCCTCTACAGCCCTATCGCAGCAGAGCTGGTCGTAAAAGATGATACAATCCCTCTAAGAGAAAGTGTCGACTATGAAGTATACGGGGGAGAACACATAGAAGCGGGTGCGGTCAGGCAAATGGAGCTAGCGGCAAAGTTACCTGTAAGTATCGCGGGGGCTTTGATGCCTGACGCACACCAAGGCTATGGCCTGCCAATAGGCGGGGTACTTGCCACCGACAACGCCGTAATACCTTACGGTGTGGGTGTGGACATAGGTTGTAGAATGTGCTTGAGCATATATGATATACCTGAGCAGCACTTCAAAGAAAACGAAGATGGCTATAAAAGAGAGCTGATAGCACATACGCTTTTCGGCTCGGGTGCGGGGTTTGGAAAAGGATTGAAGAGTGACCACTCCATATTGGAAGATGACGTCTTCAGCTCGATACCATTTGTGAAGAACTTGCATGACAAAGCCTATGCACAATTGGGATCATCAGGCTCTGGCAACCACTTCGTAGAATGGGGCATCATAGAGATGTTGAGCGACGAGAACAACTTGAACATACCAAAAGGAAAGTACTTGGCATTATTGTCTCACTCAGGGTCGAGAGGTTTGGGTGCAACTACGGCAAACCACTATACACGACTTGCAAAAGAAGTGTGTAAACTACCTGCTGAAGCACAACACCTCGCTTACTTCGACCTCAACTCCGAATCGGGGCAAGAATACTGGGCAGCAATGACCCTTGCCGGGAATTATGCAAGCGCCTGCCATGAGGTGATACATAACAAACTGACCAAGGCCATAGGTGGAACTTTATTGAGCAGGGTGGAAAACCACCACAACTTTGCTTGGAAAGAGCAACTGAACGGTAAAAACGTGATAGTGCATAGAAAAGGTGCGACACCTGCCGGAAAAGGAGTGATGGGAATCATTCCAGGTTCGATGACTGCTCCGGGTTATTTGGTGATAGGAAGGGGTGAAGAAAAGTCCATCAACTCAGCATCGCATGGAGCTGGTAGGCAAATGAGCAGAACTCAGGCAAACAACACCTTTACACGCCAGAGTATGAAAGAAGTGCTGACCCAACATGATGTAACGCTTATAGGTGGTGGTGCCGACGAAGCACCGGGAGCCTACAAAGACATCAACGCCGTGATGGCATCACAAACAGAATTGGTTGATGTACTGGCCAGATTCAAACCTAAAATGGTGCGTATGGCCGATGATGAAAAGCGCAGAAAAAAGAGAAGAAAGTAGATTTCCAACAATCAACAAAGCCGCCCGAAAGGCGGCTTTGTTTGTGGAGAATACCGGAGTCGAACCGGTGACCTCTTGCATGCCATGCAAGCGCTCTAGCCAGCTGAGCTAATTCCCCGAGCGGAGTGCAAAGATAATCGTTGGCGAACAATAACTCCAAATTTCTGTACCTTTAATATAGCATGTGGAAGCAAATACTGACATATTTATATCTACGTAAACGCGACCCCAACGAGCCGCGCAACATCAATATCAAGATGATGCACGGGATGAACCGTATCTCCATCATCGTATTCTTTATTGCAGTGATAATTATGATAGTGCGTTTATTGACCAAGTAGTGTCAACACCTCATCTGCAGCCAATTCAGACGTTTTGTAATCTCCAAGTTTGTGCCAAAGCTCTTTGTAGTCGGCTTTCATATTAGTGATGTACGACTCATCTTCCAATACTTTCTTCAACTCTTCATGAAGCTTGTCCTCGTTGAAATCGTCTTGTATCAGCTCTTTGATGACCTCTTTATCCATTATCAAGTTCACCAATGAGATGTATTTCACATCAACAAGTTTAGTAGCCAACCAAAATGATATGGCATTGCCTTTATAACATACCACCTCGGGCACACCGAACAATGCTGTTTCGAGTGTAGCGGTACCACTGGTGACCAATGCGGCTTTGGCTTGCTTCAGCAGATTGTATGTTTGGTTGTTGACCACAAGCACATCCTTGTCGCCTATCATTTCTTGATAGAAACTTTCAGGCTGAGAAGGTGCTTGAGCCACCACGAACCTGTATCCGAGAAAGCGTTCCACCATTTTCAGCATTATAGGCAGCTTTACTTTTATCTCCTGTTTACGACTGCCCGGCAACAATGCTATGATCGGCTTGTCTGAAACAGGCTCCGCGGGAACGTTCTTTATCTCATTGTCCACCACTTCCGTCAATGGATGCCCTACATAGCTTACGTCATAGTTCCACTTGTCTCTATAATAATTCACCTCGAAAGGCAGTATCACGAGCATCTTATCGACATCACGCTTTATTTTCTTTACTCTATTGGCTTTCCACGCCCATACTTGCGGAGAGATGTAATACACCACTTTTATCCCCTGTTGCTTTGCCCATTCGGCTATACGTAAATTAAATCCCGGATAATCTATCAATATCAGCACATCGGGATTGTAAGCAATAATATCTTTTTTGCAGAGATCGATATTGCGAAGAATGGTCCTAAGGTTGGCAATCACTTCCACAAAGCCCATAAACGCCAAGTCGCGATAGTGCTTTACCAATGTTGCACCTGCAGCTTGCATTTTATCACCACCCCAGCAGCGTACATCCGCTTGTCCGTCTTTTTTGTGTAATGCTTTTATGAGATTACCGCCATGCAGATCTCCACTCGCCTCGCCCGCTATGACATAGTAGCGCATTTACCATACAAACTTTAGCAACACAATCAGTACGGCATACAGCATGGTTGCAATGAGAATTCCCCTTGCCGTAAGGTCCAAACGTCTGTTGGTATAGTAGATGAAAGGAATGATATTGGCCAGAATGCTAAGGCTAAGGATTTTTGCTGTTTGATCGAAATCACGCACAAGTGCACTCGCAAAATCGCCCAATGAAACACCTTGAAACTTGATAAGATATACGATAAATATACCCAACATCGGCATCAACAATCCTATCAACAAGCCTAAAATCGATACGTTACGTTTCATAGCATTCAAATATATTGCTAATATACAAGTGAAAAAATCATTTTCGTAACGTTGGACTGTCAATGTTTTAAGAATTACCTTTGCAAATCAGAGTAAAACAGTTTAAATGAATTTTGCATTAAAGAATATTCCCGACCGTACGCAAAAACCAAGAGAATATGGTTTGACCATGTCTATGGACAAAGGGCTTGGACATGACGATGTAAAAAACTTCATGTCTGTTGCGGCACCGTACGTGGACATCGTAAAGCTTGGCTTCGGTACAGCTTTCGTAACAAACAGATTGCGTGAGAAGATAGACATATACAAATCGCACAACATACCGGTTTATTTCGGCGGTACATTGTTTGAGGCTTTTTTGATAAGAGGGCAGTTTGACGACTATTTGGCTGCTGTAAAAGATTACGGTCTTGACTATGTGGAAGTGTCTGATGGTTCCATCACCATACCACATGAAGAAAAGTGCAAATACATCAGTGAGTTGGCCAAACATGTTACCGTACTTTCTGAAGTGGGTTCTAAAGATGCGGCACACATCATACCGCCATACAAATGGATAGAATTGATGCAGGCCGAATTGAATGCAGGTGCCACTTACGTGATAGCTGAAGCAAGAGAGTCGGGCAACGTGGGTGTATATCGCGGAACAGGCGAGGTGCGTGAAGGTTTGGTACAAGAGATACTCACCAAAATACCATACGAGAAGATCATTTGGGAAGCACCGCTTAAGGCACAACAGGTTTACTTCCTTGAATTATTGGGAGCAAACGTCAATCTCGGCAATATAGCTCCATCGGAAGTATTACCGCTTGAAGCCACTCGAAACGGATTGAGAGGTGATACCTTCCATCTATTCCTAAACAAATAATTATCAAAGGGTATCTCACGATACCCTTTTTTATTTTTACACTATGAGTGATGCTGCTCTATATGGTTTGGTAGGTAAAAACCTGGAACATTCTTTTTCGTACGCCTACTTCGGAAAAAAGTTTGCCACTGAAAACATCAATGCCGAATACATAAACATTGAGGTGGATGATATGGATGAACTGTTTGATTTCATCAATCAAAACCCCGGCACAAAAGGACTGAACGTAACCATACCCTACAAAGAAGTAATAATACCTCACTTGGATAATATCACTCCCGAAGCTGCGAGTATCGGAGCTGTCAACTGCATAAGTTTTCATGACGGACTGACCACAGGGCATAATACTGATGTCATAGGTTTCAAACATAATATTGAACCGTTGTTGAAACCCAACATGAAAAAGGCTATGATACTTGGCACAGGCGGTGGAGCGAAAGCAGTGGCTTATGTTCTTCAAGAACTTGGCATAACATGCACCATGGTTTCGAGCAGCGAAAAAGGCGACAGTATATCTTATGCTGATGTAAGCAAAGAAATAATCGAAGAACATCTGTTGATAGTGAACACAACTCCTTTGGGTATGTATCCTGATGTTGACAGCTTCCCGCCTATATCTTACCGTGCCTTAACAGGAGAGCATTCACTGTACGATCTGATATACAATCCCACCGAAACCAAATTTCTGAAATACGGGAAACACTATGGTGCCGCCACAAAGAACGGATTGGAAATGCTTGAACTGCAAGCAGAGGCATCTTGGGAAATTTGGCAGCACTACAAGCCTATGGTGTAATACACACAAGTAGTTAGAAAGTTGCGTACAAATGGAATGGCCGATATGATGGGTGTTTGTTTTATCGGTTTCCAACCGAACTTGTATTTGTATATCGGATTCAATAAGAAGTGTTGTTTTTGTTTCACTTTGAATCCGCTGCGTTTCACGATGCGTTCAAATCGTTCGATGGAAATTCTTGTATCGTATATCTCCATCAGCTCCTCTATCTTATTTTTGCTTTCGCCGAACATTTTCAATATTGACTTATAAACAGGCTTTGGCAGTATATGATAATAAGGCAGCATGGATATTTTGTTTATCGCGACCTGCTGGTGTCCGCCAAAAGGCATATACCACGGAGGAAACCCGAAAAACACTTGACCATCGGGTTTGAGTAACTTCTTCAAATATGGGATGAACTTCTCCTGTTCCGGAACATGTTCTATCGTATCCTTCAATACTATGACATCAAAGGAATTGGCAAACCTGCTCAGAAAAGCATCATCGTAAATATTCATGCAAAGGAACTCGGCCTTACCTTCTTTGATCTTATCTTCAAAAAAATCGTTGGCGGTATCTATACGAACTTTATCAAGGTCAACACCTACACAGTAACAACTTCTGTCGATAAATGGCTGAAGCACCCCCCCTTCTCCACAACCGATCTCCAATACACGAGTATCGGGAGTTATCGGTTTGGTTTGTTCTATGAACGGCATAACATAGGTACGCGAGTTGTCCACTTGCTGACCATACATTATGTCCTTGTCCTTATGTTGCTTTAGCGCCAATTCTTTCTATATTATTAAAGCCGGTAAAGTTAGCTTTTTAGCTCTTTAATTACACCTTGTAATATCTCTAACTGACGGTTAATGCTGTACCCGTGAATTTTTTCATACAAAGCAACAATGAATTCTTTGGAAAGGCCTGCCTGCTCTGCTCTAGCGCCTCTTGTATCCACAATGTCGCGCCAACGCTCGGGTTGATATGCGGTCATGTTCTCATCCTTCTTAATTAAACCTATCTTTTCGGTAAGCTCCATTCTTCTGACCAACAAATCGATTATCTCCGCATCTATTCCATCCATCAATTGCCTCAGGTATTCCAAGCCAATGCTTTCTGTGTTAGGCTCTGCATTGTCTCGGACAACTATTTTTTCCAGAATATCTCTCAGCTCATCGGGCGTTACTTGTTGTGCGGCATCGCTTAATGCCTGCGTAGGGTTTGTATGCGTCTCTATCATCAATCCATCAAAACCAATATTGATGGCCTTTTGGGCAATGTCGGGAACAAGCTCACTGTTTCCTGTGATATGACTCGGGTCACATATGATGGGGATATCCGGCATTCTGCGTTTCAGCTCAATCGGGATGGCCCAGTTGGGCTGATTGCGATATACCGACGGAGCGTTATAACTGGAAAACCCTCTGTGTATGGCAGCTATCTCTGTAATACCCGCATGAGCCACTCGCTCTATACCTCCTTGCCAAAGGTCTACATCGGGATTGACAGGGTTTTTAACCATTACAGGTATTTGTACACCCTTAAGCGCATCTGCTATCCTTTGTACCTGAAACGGATTGACAGTAGTTCTGGCACCTATCCAAAGTACATCTATACCATGTTTCAACGCTTCCTCCACATGTGTTGGTGTAGCCACCTCAACAGTTACAGGAATGTTATACGCATTCTTAACCTCTTGAAGCCATTTGAGTGCCGGTTCTCCGACACCTTCAAAAGATCCCGGCCTTGTCCTTGGCTTCCACACACCTGCTCTGAACAGGTCTATCTCCAACGGCTTAACCGCAGCGGCAATTCCCATCACCTGCTCAAGGCTCTCCGCACTGCACGGGCCTGCGATCACAAACGCCTTACCTTGTCTCGTAAAGAATGACATATGGCAAAGATAAACTGCAATTGACGAAACACCGTTTATTATTATCTATCGTATCATCGCGATATTGAAACTATCTTTGCCCTATGAAGCATTTGCCACTGCCCACGGAGCTGAAAGAAGGAGGAGTGATACTTGTTGACAAACCTTACGAGTGGACCTCATTCGATGTAATCAACAAAATCAGAAAACAGTTACATGTAAAGATCGGACACTGTGGCACTTTGGACCCTTTGGCAACAGGATTGCTGATATGCTGTACAGGAAAGTTCACTAAAAAAATAACCGACTATCAAAAATTGCCCAAAGAGTATACCGGCATATTTCATATGGGTGCTACCACACCCACATACGACCTTGAGAGCGAGCCTGTACCGCAATCAGACTATCAACACTTGACAGAAGAAGCGATCATTGCCGCCACTTCAAAATTCACAGGTGACATACAACAAGTACCTCCTGCACACAGCGCGATCAAAAAAGGAGGCAAACGTGCCTACGAATATGCCCGTGCGGGTAAAGAAATAGTACTTGAGCCAAGAAATGTACAAATAACCGAGTTTGAAATAACCAAAATAGCACTACCTGAAATCCATTTCAGAGTAGCATGCAGTACGGGTACCTACATCCGCTCATTGGCACACGACTTCGGTCAAGAGTTAGGCTGTGGCGCATATTTGCAAGAATTGAGACGTACTCTTATCGGTGAATTCAACAGCGAAAATGCGCTTTCTCCTACCGAATGGATAGCTTACTGGATAGCCAACGGTTAATAATCGTCTATTTCATAAATACACATATTTAACCAAACCTGCTTTTCGTACGACGAAACCTGCTTTTCGTACGATGCCACACTATAATGTGATTTAATTGCATTTACTTCATATTCTATAAACCACAACTCTATAAATCCTAATACATTTCTCAGTGCCCTGTTGAAATGGAGAAGCCAGGCCCTATAAACCCGCATAAGGTAATTGTTAAATACAATTACCTTTTTTTATTTTTCAGTATGAAGTATTTATTGAAATCGATATTGGTCATATCTCTTATGCTATCAGCCTGTAAGACAGGTGGTACTAATACAGACGCCCAAAAAGCAATAATGACAGTACTAGACAAACAAGTGCAAGGATGGAACAACGGGAACATAGATGACTACATGCATGGCTATTGGCAAAACGACAGCTTATTGTTTATCGGAAGTTCGGGCCCGACATATGGATATGACAATGCCGCAGCACGTTACAAAAAGGCTTATCCCGACAAAGAACATATGGGAACACTCTCCTTTGCAGATGTTGAAATGAAGAGGCTTAGCGACAATCACTATTTCGTTAACGGGAAGTGGAAGCTTGATAGAACAGAAGATACCTTATCGGGGTATTTCACTCTGCTATTTGAAAAAGTGAATGACAAATGGGTTATTGTCGCCGACCACAGTTCATAACATGGTTTATTTATAATAACCTGTTTCCATTATCTTTAACGTCAATAATCATCTCTTAAGCCCTAAGGATATCGCATAACAAACAATGCTAAGAAACCTAATTATCGAGTCGTATCCTATCATCTTGGTACTGCTTATTGCTTTGTATGCTTTCGCAAAAAACAAAGCAATGAAAAGCAGTGGTGTGCGAAGTAGAAATAGATTGAATGCTTTCTTCCGCTCTTTCTTTCCGATTCCAAAGCAAGCCATAAAGAACATGACGAACAACCGATTGGGAGACTACTTTAAAAAAAGCAACAGAATCAATTATCGCTTTTACGGAACACTCGTTTTTTTCACCATCATCTACATGTTGATGAAAGCCATCAGCTGATGATAAACTCATACCGAAAAAGGGGGCTGCTTGACGCAGCCCCCTTTTTATATTTCAAAGTTGTTATTATCTGCCCATGGTCACCAAGAACTCTTCGTTGCTCTTGGTTCCTTTCATTTGACCCAACAAGAAGCTCATGGCTTCGTCGGTCTTCATATCCGCAATGTGATTTCGGAGTATCCACATTTTGTTCATCACTTCCTTACCCAACAACAGATCGTCTCTACGTGTAGAAGAAGATGTGATATCGATGGCCGGGAATACACGCTTGTTGGCCAATCTACGATCGAGCTGCAACTCCATGTTACCTGTACCTTTGAATTCTTCAAATATCACTTCATCCATCTTACTACCTGTATCAATCAATGCAGTGGCGAGAATGGTCAATGAACCACCGTTCTCGATTTTCCTTGCCGCACCGAAGAATTGTTTTGGTTTTTGCATGGCGTTGGCTTCCACACCACCACTCAATACTTTACCCGAAGCAGGTGCAACAGTGTTGTGCGCACGAGCTAAGCGGGTGATGGAATCAAGCAGTATCACAACATCGTGACCTACCTCAACCAATCGTTTTGCTTTTTGCAGAGCTATTGTTGACACTTTCACATGCTTGTCGGCAGGCTCATCAAATGTGGAAGCAATCACTTCCGCATTTACACTTCTCATCATATCAGTAACCTCTTCCGGACGCTCATCCACCAATACTATCATCAAGTAACACTCAGGATGGTTGGCAGCTATCGCATTGGCCACCTCTTTCAAGAGCATGGTCTTACCTGTTTTAGGTTGTGCCACTATCAATCCACGTTGTCCCTTACCTATCGGTGTGAACATATCCATGATACGTGTACCATAGTTGCCTTGTGATGTTGAAAGGTTCAACTTTTCGTAAGGGAACAATGGAGTCAGATAGTCAAACGGTACGCGATCGCGAATTTCGTCCGGCAACTTACCGTTGATGGTCTCCACTTTGAGTAGCGCAAAGTATTTTTCTCCTTCTTTCGGCGGTCGAACGGAACCTTTTACGGTATCACCGGTCTTCAAACCGAACAGTTTTATCTGCGACGGAGATACGTAAATATCATCAGGAGAGCTTAAATAGTTGTAGTCACTGCTTCTGAGAAAACCATAACCGTCGGGCATCATTTCCAGCACACCTTCACTGCTGATCGCGGCATCCATTTCCACATTGAAATTGCCCTGCTGATCTCTGCGTTGGTGTTTGCCATGATGTTTGCCATGGTGATGCTTTTTCTCTTCCTTCGGCTCTTCGTCCTCTTCTTCATCATCCTCGTCCTCAGGTTGAGCCGCCTGCACATCCGCATCTTGATCGTCCGATGGCATTATTATGTCGGAAGCATCGTCATCATCGTTGCTGTCGTCTTCCTCTTCGGTCACTTCTTCGGCTTTGGGTTTACGAGCGGCGCGTTTTGCAGGTTTCTTCTCCTCAGCTTCGGCTGTTGCCTCATCTTCGGCATCGTCTTGCTTAGGTTTGCGTGTTCTGCGTGGCCTCTTCGGCTTATCCTCACTCTCCTCTTTGCTTTTGTTTTCTTGCAAAGCCTGCTGGTCAAGTATTTTGTAGATAAGCTCTTTTTTGTCCAGCGATTTAGTGTTCTTGATGTTCAACCCGTTGGCAATATCTACCAACTCCGGAACGAGCATGTCGTTTAGTTGTGATATATCGTATGGCATACGAAATAATTTTCTCTATGTATTTTATTGAACTCTTTCTCTTTCTTGCTAACTGCTATTCGCTTGTGCTGAAATCAGCCGGTATTAAGAAATGGGAAAAAATGTTTCAGTAAACTGAATGGTAATTGATGGAATAAGGATACTCCTGTGCCACAAGATTACAAATGTTTTCGCTTATTATCCAAATATTTTTTTAAAAATCAGCTTGTTTTTCCTTCAAAAATGCCTCTGATATGCGCTTTACGGTTTGTTTCATGGGTGTGTACCCAAAGCCGGGGAGCATGTTTAAAAGCCTACTATTGTCATAGTAAACCACACGTTGAGCGGTGCTTGCCGTTTCTTTGGTAATGGTTGAAGGCTTACCGGTAAACATACTTTTCAGTACGCTAAACCTCCAAACCAGCGCACTTAAAAATTTCCCTGCTTTGCGGCTCGGCGGTTTCCTACCCATGTGCTCGGCCATCATGGTAAACAACTCTTTGTAAGAATAGTTGCCCTCACATACAATGAAACGTTCATCGTTGATGTCACTGTTCATGAGCATATACATAGCGCGCACCACATCATCCACATCCACCCATCCATTTACACCACCGGTATAATACGGAAACTCGTTGTAGACTACTTTCAGCAGGCTTGCAGAACCTTTGTCCCAATTGCCCTCTCCAAGTATCACAGCAGGATTTACGATAACACCGTTAAGCCCCTCTGCCATGCCACGCCACACTTCCATCTCCGCATAGTATTTGCTCTGTGCATATACAGAGTTGTATTTACTCTCTTCCCACTGCTGTTCTTCAGTGATCTTGTTGCTGACATCACCCCTACCCAATGCCGCTATGGAACTGACATGCACCATTTTTCGGATACCGTTTTCCAATGCTTGGTTGACGAGATTGGCGGTACTTTCCACATTGGCTTGTATCAGTCTTTGTCTGTCCGCCTTATTGAATGATACTATGGCTGCACAATGATAAACTTCGCTGACTCCGTCAAAAACTTGCTCCACATCATACACGTCCAACAGGTCGCACTGCTGCCATGCTACACCCGGAAGTTGTTGCTGTTCTGCGGAAGGTGGTGTGTTGTGATACAACGCCCTGACCTCTGCCCCATGATATGACAGATAAGACACAAGCCGACTCCCGAGAAAGCCGCTTCCACCTGTTACCAATACTATGTGCTTGTCGGAGATCAAAAGTTTTTATTCAATACGGTGCTACAACGATTCAAACTGTCGTAGAAACCGCACATCGTTTTGTGAGTATAAGCGAAGATCGTTGACCCTGTACAGCAACTGCGTGATACGTTCCACACCCATACCGAATGCAAAACCGGTATACTCTTCAGGGTCGATATCGAAGTTTCTCAACATGTTAGGATGCACCATACCGCAGCCAAGAATCTCCACCCAACCCGTGTGTTTGCAAAGGCTACATCCATCGCCACCGCATACGGTACAGGATATATCCATCTCCGCACTCGGCTCTGTAAATGGGAAATATGACGGACGGAAACGAACTTTCGTGTTTTCTCCGAACATCTCTTTCACAAAGTAATACAGCGTTTGCTTCAGGTCTGCAAAAGACACGTTCTTGTCCACATACAATCCTTCCACCTGATGGAAGAAGCAGTGCGCACGTGCAGATATTGTCTCATTCCTATACACACGGCCGGGACAAATGACACGTACCGGCATTTTGCCCTGCTCCATAATACGCGCTTGCACCGACGATGTATGTGTACGCAACACCCAGTCGGGATTTTGCTGCACATAGAACGTATCCTGCATATCGCGTGCAGTATGATTCTCCGGCATGTTCAGCGATGTGAAGTTATGCCAATCATCTTCTATCTCAGGCCCTGTGGCAACACTGAACCCTATCTTCTCAAATATGGATACTATCTTATTTTCAACCATCCTTAACGGATGGCGCGTGCCTACAGGCAAGGTCGTTCCCGGCAGTGATATATCTTGCACATCAGCTTTTACAGCTTTGCTATGTTGCAGATGTTTGTACTCTTCAAACTTGGCTTCCGCCTTTTGCTTGAATGCATTCAGCAACTGCCCTGCATCTTTCTTCTGCTCTTTGGGCACATTTTTCATCTCCCCGAATATATCCTTCACTATACCTTTGGTACCAAGGTACTTTATACGGTATGTTTCCAGCTCATCGGCACTTGTGGGTACCGTTGCATCTATATCCGCTTCGTATTGCTTTATTTTGTCCTGTAAGGATTGCATAGAGGGCAAAGATAATGGTTTGAGGCGTCAAGATTAATAAATCCGGACTAACTTTAGTAACCACATGTTCGATAAAAAGCCCGTATCTCTCATAATCTTCTTATTGTCGCTTGCATCGCGGATACCGGCGTTGATACGACCGGAGCTGGTGCTGGACGGAGATGAATGTGTACTGGCAACGATGGCGAAGCATGCATATCAAGCCAAAGAACTACCTATCTACTTCTGGGGGCAGAATTATGGATTTTCACTTATTGAGATACTGTTCGTTCTTCCGTTTTATGCCGTCATAGGCATCAACACCCTATCTGTAAAACTGGGCATGGCGGTCCTTTGGAGCTTGGGGAATGTATTCTTTTACAAAACATTGACCGGTATCAATAAGGAGAATAAGGCCCTTGCCATCATCCTTACTTTGATATTGATAACCACACCTGCCTGGGCGGAATGGTCAATAAAAGCAAGAGGTGGCTACATCACCGCTTTTACACTCTCCAACTTATCCACCTACATTCTGTTCCAACTCAACATAAGGCGGTATTTCAAGTATCCGATATTGGGTATTTTGATAGCCACAATTTATAAAAGTCAGGCCTTTTGGCTCTGCGGACTGATACCCTTAGTCGCATATCACATCATACAAGAAAAGAAGTATTTGCATTTGGCGACTGTTATAGTATCTGTTCTGCTCATGTCACTCATATTGGCAAGCTTTCATTATCAAGGCTATATAGTATTTGCCACCAACAACAACGGTTTTTCATCGGACTTTCACCTCGAACGGCTGTTCCGCTTTCCTGAATATTTATACAAATCGGTTCAGGGCAATTACTTTCTTGCATGGTATCAGGACACTCGTTTTTTCCATAAGCTCTTTTCAAAAGTATTCGTCTTGATGGTGGGTATTCTATCCCTGTCCGGCATACTGCACCTTTTGTTTAATAGAAAGGGGTTCGGGCTGTTCATCGTTTCAACTCTGTTCATACCACTTACCATATGTTACAGCATACTGCCGGAAGATATGCAAGGACGCTATATGCTGCCCGTAACGGGCTATGCACTTTTATCGTTGTTCATCTATACCCAAAGGCTGCGTATTGAGACCTTTGTGAAAGTTGCTACCGCAGCAACGTTGGCTCTGTCGATGGGTACAGTGATATTCCCGGTTTACTTCAACGGCCAAACGAATAAAAAAGAGCTATTGGAATCGATAGCACACCTTAAAAAGAACGGTGTAAAGTATGTATACGCGACCAACTGTATGCTGCCTTGGGAATATGTTTTCTATTCCAATGAAGAAATAAAGGGGCGGATGTTCTACTTCCCGGGGCGATACCCACAATACGACACCTTGGTTGACAAGGCACTCTATTCCAGAGAGCGAACCGCAGTGGTTGGATATTGGAGAGACTACGCGGGACTTGACATAGACAGCATCGCCATCGAAACACATTATTTCATCAGCTACGACCCTACCAAGAAGATGTTGGAAAAAGCTTTTGAGTTCCCACTGCCCGAGCAATAAATCTTAAGGTAGTATCTGTATAGGGCTACCTATTTTGACAAACTTGAACAGTTCATCAATCTCCTCATCCGTTACGGCTATACATCCGTTGGTCCAGTCTGTAGCCAAGTGGAGCTTACCCAAATAACCTTGCCCGTTGGGCAAACCATGTATCTTGATATCCCCACCCGGTGACTTGCCTTTGCTTTTCGCGTATGCTTTGTCCTTGGCATTGGGATAGGATATACCCAGATTTTTATGATAACTGCTATTGGGGTTTCTGTCGTTGATGCGATACAACCCTTCAGGCGTTTTCTCGTCTCCTTCAAACTGTTTGTGTCCGACAGGTGCATCGCCCAAGGCTACTTTATAAGTTTTCAGGTAGCGGCCTGACAAATAAGCGCGTATTTCTCTTTTGCTTTTCAGCACCACTAGACTGTCAATCGATGTCATCTCAACCGCCTCTTCCATCTCGTTTTCAGGCATCTCCTCCATATGAACCATCCTGTTATAACCGATGGCAACAGGCACCGAAAGTATGCCCAACACTATTATGACAATGAACAGGCGTTTCATTGTCTGTAAATTACCAACTGTAAATACAACCCTTTGTTAAGAATTATTCAAGTACCGAAAATACCGGCTGCTTTTTTGGTAAATTGTGAGTAGAAATGAAGACATATATGAACAGGGCTATAAGAAAGGTGGCGGTTGTTGGCAGTGGTGTTATGGGTAGTCGCATAGCGGCTCATTTTGCGGGTATAGGTGTAGAGGTATTGTTGTTGGATATCATTCCTCGCGAATTGACCGAAGCAGAAAAAGCGAAAGGCATTACAGAAGAAACTCCCGCTTGGCGCAATAAGATAGTGAACGATGCCCTGAACGCCATGCTGAAGTCAAAGCCGAGTGCCGTATATCACAGTGGAGTGGCCAAGCTCATCACAACAGGTAATATTGAAGACGATCTACATGAGATAAGCGAATGCGACTGGGTGTTGGAAGCCGTAATAGAACGGTTGGACATCAAACAGCAGGTTTTTGAAAAGATAGAACAACACAGAAAACCCGGAACGCTTATCACCACCAATACATCGGGTATCCCCATCCATATGATGAGCGAAGGCAGGAGCGAAGATTTCAGAAAGCACTTTTGCGGCACGCACTTCTTCAACCCGCCGAGATATTTAAGGCTGCTGGAAATAATCCCCGCTCCGGACACCAAACAAGAGATCATAGACTTCTTGATGGAGTATGGCGACCGTCACTTGGGTAAAACCATGGTACTCTGTAAAGACACGCCGGCATTCATCGCCAACCGCGTTGGAGTTTTCGGTTTCATGGCGGTATTTCATGCTATGCAAGAGTTGGGGCTAAGTATAGACGAAACCGACTCCCTAACAGGAACAATCATGGGGCGTCCGAAGTCTGCCACCTTCCGTACAGGCGATGTTGTAGGATTGGATACTCTGGTACACGTGGCTAAGGCACTTCCACAAAACGTACCCAACGACGAAGCGAAAGATATTTTCAAAATACCGGCCTTCATCGAAAAGATGATAGAGAACAAATGGCTGGGAGACAAAACAGGACAAGGGTTTTACAAGAAAACAAAAGACGACAAAGGCAAAACGGAGATACTGACATTGAACCCCGAAACGATGGACTATACGCCCAAGCAAAAAGTACGTTTTGCTACCATCGAAACAGCCAAGCCGTTGGACGAGCTGCAAATGAGGTTGAAGGCTTTATATGCAGGACAAGACAAGGCGGGTGAGTTTTACCGGATGTTCCACCATATGTTATTTGCATATGCAAGCAACCGTATACCCGAAATAGCGGACGAGCTGTACAAAATAGACGATGCTTTGAAAGCAGGCTTCGGTTGGGAGATAGGCGCATTTGAAAGCTGGGACACTCTTGGAGTGAAGAAGGTAATTGAAGCCATGAAGGCCGCAGGCAACGAACCCGCCAAATGGGTGACTGATATGTTGGAAGCAGGCAACAACACCTTCTACATCACAGAAAACGGAGAACGTAAGTATTACGACATAGAAAGTAAATCGTACAAAGTACTACCTGCAGCCAAATCGTTCATCATACTCGAACATCTCAACGACAAAGTGGTTTGGGAGAACAGTGCTTGCAAACTCTACGATATTGGCGACGACGTGGTGGCACTAAGATGGAACACCAAAATGAACAGCATTGGTGGCGAGGTATTGGCAGGTGTACAAAAAGCGGTAAGTATAGCCGAAGAAAGATACAAAGGTCTAGTATTGGCCAATGCAGGACCCAACTTCAGCGCGGGTGCCAATGTGGGTTTGATATTCATGTTCGCAGTGGAGCAAGAATACGACGAACTGGACATGGCAATAAGGCAATTTCAGAACACCACCATGCGTTTGAGACATAGCAATGTACCTGTGGTTATGGCGCCACACGGATTGACTTTGGGTGGAGCTTGCGAAATGTGTCTACATGCAGATGCGGTACAAGCATCAGCTGAGAGTTACATTGGGCTTGTGGAATTGGGGGTAGGTTTGATACCGAGCGGTGGTGGCACGAAAGAAATGGTGGTACGCGCCTCTGACCGCAACATTAAAGAAGACATTGAGTTGAACTATCTGCAACAGTTGTTCATCAACATAGGGACCGCAAAAGTGGGCACATCGGCTCACGAAGCATACGAGCTGTCGTATATGCGCAAAGGGTACGATGGCATATCCATAAATCCCGACAGAAGGATAGGCGATGCCAAGCAAAGAGTATTGCAGATGTACGAGCAAGGCTATACACAACCTGTTATGCGTCATAACATAAAAGTGCAGGGCAAGAGTGGCCTCGGTCCTTTAATGGCCGGCATACATGGCATGTGGCGTGGCAATTACATCAGCGACTATGACAGGCTGATAGCCGAGAAACTGGCCCATGTGATGTGCGGAGGAGACTTGTCTCACCCAACACTTGTAAGCGAACATTACCTGCTTGATTTGGAACGTGAAGCTTTCCTTAGCTTATGCGGGCAGAAAAAGACACTTGAGCGTTTGCAAAGTATCTTGCAGACTGGTAAACCATTGAGAAACTAAACAGACATCGTGAAGTTGACTTTCAAAAATATCATCTCTATCACCGTAATAGCCCTTTGTCTATTGCCGACAACATCGTTTGCACAAACCGATGATGCAGCACAGGCAAAGATGTACTACGACCTTGGCACTTACAACAAGGCTGCACAAGCGTATGAAGAGCTGTACAACAAGAACAAGAACGATCGGGACATCTACGATGCCTACTTAGATGCATTGTTGAAAACAGAAGATTACAAAAAAGCCGAAAAAACCGTTGAAGAACAGCTAAAACGAGCACCCGGAAGCCCTGTATTACTCATAGACCTTGGCAGGATATACAAACTGACGAAAAAAGAAAAGAAGGCTGAGGAGCTTTTTGAAAAGGCCATCAAAACACAAAACGGTGCCGATATGTTGACACAGCATATCGCCAAAAAGTTTGAGTCCATCGGTATGGACAAACTTGCACTGAGAACTTATGAGTATGCCACAGAGTTGACAAGCAACAGGTTTCAGTACAGCGGACCCATGTCGCAACTGTATTACAAAACAGGCGATCTTGAGAAAGCCATATACTCTTTGCTCGATGCAAGTCGCGGATTTTACAACAGAGGTGTAGAAGAGGTTAAAACAACTCTTTTGGAATACTTGGGTGACGACCGCAAGAAAATAGTGACAGCCCAAAAAGCACTCATCAAAAAAATAAACGAAAAGCCCGACAACCCTTATTACTCCGAACTGTTGACTTGGGTATACACTCAAAAGGGAGATTGGGAAGGAGCTTTGATACAAGTACGCGCATTGGACGAGCGTTTCAAAGAACAAGGCGAACGTTTGTTGGAGTTTGCTAGATACGCTGTAAAAGAAAAAGAATACGATTTCGCATTACAAGCATACAACGAGGCATTGACGCACAATAGAGATTATCCATTCTATGCTTCTGTAGTAGCCGAAAAGCTGAGTGTGTCGTTCAACATCATACAAGACAATCCTCAATTCACCAAGGCAGAAGTCGAGACGCTTGCAGGTCAATATCAAAACTTCTTGGACAGCTTTCCCGTATACTACATCACACAAGCAGTACGGGATTACTCTACGCTTGAAGCCCAATACAACAACAATGTAGACAAAGGCATCACGTTGTTGGAGAAAGCCATCAACACACCTCAAGCCTCCAAACAATTCATCGGTGAAGCAAAGCTTCAGTTGGGTGACTACTACATCATAGCAGAACGAATCTGGGATGCTTCGCTCATATACAGCCAAGTGGACAAAGCATTTCGTGAAGATGTGCTTGGAGAAGAAGCACGCTTCCGCAATGCAAAGCTCGCATACTACCGTTCCGACTTCGATTGGGCCAACGGGCAATTGACCGTACTGAAAGCATCCACGTCAGAGCTTATTGCCAACGATGCACTTTATCTTTCAATACTCTTGACTGAAAACGTTCCGTCGGACAGCAATTATATACCGTTGGAAAGATATGCGCATGCAGACCTCTTGCTTTTTCAGAACAAGGACGATGAAGCCGAGAAGTTGTTGGACAGCATAGCGAATGCTTTCCCGTCGCATCCTTTGCAAGATGACATACTGATGATGCGTGCAGACATAGCCGTAAAACACAAAGATTATAAGGCTGCGCTTGAGCATCTTGAACGTGTGTACGTCGGTCATAAAGACGATGTTTTGGCAGACAAAGCCTTGTTTACAATGGCGGAGATCAAAGAGCAAAATCTGAACGACAAAGAAGAAGCGGGTAAGCTATATGCACAGCTTATTCTTGAATATCCCGGTAGCACTTATGTACAATTGGCGCGTAAGAAGGTGAAGGAGTTGGATGCCGAGGTGAATTTATAACCCTACCCGATAAATTAGTATTTTATGTGGCTGCATCATGAAACGATGGCCCCTCAATAAGGCTTACGTCTGGGAAAGATTGCCTTTCCTCCGTTTATTGCCACCCTTGGTGGCGGGTATATACTTTTACCCCAAAGACACGACAAACAAAAATTTTTTCGTCTATCTCATCGCCGCTCTTTTACTATCTATCATTACATATGGCATCACAGTTTTTCGAAAACAACAGTCGAAACTATCAAAAGCGATCGGGTTTGGAACTTTGCATGTAAGCCTATTCTTGGTAGCATGGGTACTCTGTCATCTGCAAGACGACAGGAACAGAAACGATTGGTTCGGCCACTCCATAGACACTGCAGAAGCATACATAGTCAAAGTAACCGGCGCACCCATAGAAAAAGAAAGAACATGGAAATTAGAAGTGAATGTAACGGCAAGCGTCGTTGACAACCAAACAAATTCTGCATCAGGAAAGGCTTTTCTATATCTATACAAATATGATGCACCCGGCATTAATGAAGGGGATGAATTGATCGTACCCAACAAATGGCAGCCCATCACCAACACCGGCAATACGTTTGAATTTGACTACGCCGCATTTACAGCACGAAACAATATACATCTGCAGCAATTCATACCCGGAAGCAAAGTACTCATCCATAAATATGCAACATCAAAAGACCTAAGAATCATAAGGCGCATACATCACTACTGCATCGACAGGCTATATCGATACATACACGATGATGCCACCTTAGGTTTAATGCAGGCGATGCTTTTGGGTGACAAAGCAGAGCTCGACATTAAACTCAGACAAGCTTACGCGGATACAGGCATTGTACATATCATTGCCATATCAGGTGCGCACATCGCCATCTTCTTTATGTTGGTGGCTTTTCTTTTTAAGCCTCTAAAACATCGGCGGTATAATTGGATTAAGTACATAGCAGCGCTGCCTCTTATTTGGTTATATGTATTTGTTGCGGGAGCACCTACCTCTGCGGTTCGCGCAGCCACAATGTTCTCCATATTGGCAGTCGGATTTGCGTTGCAAAAAGAACCTAACGGCATCAACCAACTGTTAGCCGCGGCTTTTATATTGCTATGTATCAATCCCCATTGGTTGTTCGATGTTGGCTTTCAACTTTCATTTACGGCGGTGCTATCCATATTCTTGTTTTATCGCCCCATCTTCAAACTCATACCTGTATACAATAGAGTTTTACGTGGTATTTGGAGTGCAGTATCGGTAAGCATAGCAGCAGAGATATTGGTGGCACCTGTGGTCATCTACTATTTTCATTTGTTCCCCATCCAATTTATAGTTGCCAACTTGATAGCATATTTCTTCATGGGTATAATACTCATTGGAGGACTGTTGTTGCTCATGCTATCACCTTTTAACAGTGTCGCTCGTATCATGGCAGAAGGCCTAACAAAGCTTGCAGACCTATTCAATTATATGGTGTTCAAACTGCAAACATTGAATCCTCAGAGATTTCATAGGTTGACACTTACGAAGGTGGAATTGCTTTTGACCTATCTGTTCATCACATGTTTGGCGATATTCTTGTTCAACAAAAACAAACGATACTTATTCACTTCACTTGGTTGTCTTTGTTTCATGGTGGTTTCATTTGTATATAGAGAGTACAGAGCATTGAGTCAAAACATGGTAATAGTATACAATGCCGGCAAACAAAATTATGTGGATTTGATATCCGGAAAGAACAGCAAACTAATTATATCGAAGAGCGGCATACCTGATGATGTCAACTTCTTCGCGATAAAACCCGCACATATCGGCTACAACATATCCGAAACGGAAATTGACACAACATCCAACTTCTTTACATTGGGAGGAGAATCTTATTTCATTTTGAATCATCCTGCTACAGACACCAATATTCAAGTAAACAACCTCATCATCAACTATAAAATAAAGGAACGTGATGTACCAAGCATAACAGAGTCACTTCATCCCAAGCTGGTTATACTTGGCAATATCTTGTCTTCGTCCAAGGCAGCGCAAATTGAAAACGCATTCAAGACTCATGCCATACCTGTCCACAACGTCCGAACCAAGGGTGCATACATATTTAAACAAGATTAATTGTATTAAGCTTAGTATCTTCGCGCTTCAATCCCGATTTTACTTTAAAAATAATTCATATGGAACGCAAGCTTGGGTCTGCATTGATATCTGTATTTTATAAAGACGGTTTGGAACCAATCGTTAAAAAACTGCATGAACTTGGGGTAACCATCTACTCTACGGGCGGTACACAGACATTCATCGAGCAGGCAGGCGTTCCCTGCACATCGGTTGAAAGCGTTACAGGATACCCATCCATTTTAGGTGGCAGAGTAAAAACATTACACCCGAAAGTATTTGGCGGTATACTTGCCCGTCGCGATTTTGAAGATGACAGAAAGCATGTGGAAGAATATGACATCCCTCTATTCGACCTTGTGATAGTTGACCTTTATCCATTTGAGGAAACAGTTAAAAGCACTACAGAAGAAAAAGCGATTATTGAGAAGATAGATATAGGAGGCGTTTCTCTTATCAGAGCAGCCGCCAAAAACCATAACGACGTTTGTATCGTCGCATCGCGCAATCAATATTCTTCACTGCTCGGTTTGCTGAATGCTCAAGCAGGCATCACCACACTTGAAGATAGGAGAAAATATGCCATGGAGGCTTTTGTTGAGTGTGCTCATTATGATGTGGCCATTGCAGACTACTTTACACAGCAACAGTCGGTAGGAGCGTTCCAATTGTCAGTACAAGGGCAAAACAGTTTGCGCTACGGAGAGAACCCTCACCAACAAGCATCTTTCTTCGGCAACATCGCCGAAATATTCGATAAACTGAACGGTAAAGAACTATCGTACAATAACTTGGTGGATGTGGATGCTGCCATCAACCTTATGGCCGAATTCGACGAGCCTACATTTGCCGTGATAAAACACACCAATGTTTGCGGTATAGCGCAGAGAGACAATGTTGTTGACTCTTGGGAAGCGGCATTAGCCGGCGACCCTGAAAGTGCATTCGGAGGTATACTCATCACAAACCAGACCATCAATATAGATGTGGCTGAAAAAATAAGCGAACTGTTCTTTGAGGTACTTATCGCACCGGCTTTCAATGCGGATGCGTTGGATCTGCTTTGCAAGAAAAAGAACAGGATTCTGTTACAGCAAAAACAACCTTTTACCGCCAAACGTGAGTTCAAACGTATATTGGATGGGGCATTGGTACAAGACGCCGACACATCCAACTATGCAGAGTGGAAGGAATCAGGAGCACGTAATAGCACCGATGCTGAAAAGGCCGATATGATATTTGCCAACCTCGTATGCAAACACCTTAAGTCAAATGCCATTGCTCTTATCAAAAACAAACAGTTGGTAGGTAAGGGTGCCGGACAAACCAGTCGTATCGATGCATTGCGTCATGCAATTGAGAAGTCAAAGCAATTCGGTTTTTCTCTTAACGGTTCTGTATTGGCTTCCGATGCATTCTTCCCATTCGATGATTGCGCCAAGATGGCTCATGAAGTGGGTGTTACCGCCATCATACAACCGGGTGGTTCCGTAAGAGATGGTGACACCATCGAATACTGCAAGAACAACGGCATAGCTCTTGTTCTTACCGGAACAAGACACTTTAAACACTAATTATTGTTATTTTCAAGGTCTTATGGTGTCTATTCTCATAGATGAAGACCTGCTGTTGCGTTCGTTCGAACCGGAGGATGCCCCCGAATTGTTTCGTGCGGTGAACTCTTCGCGCGACCATTTGCGTCCTTGGTTCCCTTGGGTGGATGCCACTACAAAGCCTGAGCATTCCTTACAATTCATTCAACAGTCGAGAGTGCAGCAAACCAATCAAGAAGCTCTAGCTCTTGGTATTATCTACAAGCAAAAGATAATTGGCAGCATGGGTATGCACAATTGGGACCACTATCTGAAAAAAGCCCAGTTGGGATATTGGATTTGCAACGACTACGAAGGCCAGGGTATCATACATACCTGCCTACAAAGGTTCATCGATTTTCTTTTTGAGAAGACTGGACTTAATAAAGTGGAAATACTGTTCATGTCCTCCAACAATCGCAGTGCAGCTGTGGCGGAGAAAATGGGTTTTAAAGTCGAAGGTATACTGCGCGACAACTATATACTCTACGGCAACTATAAAGACCTTGTCGTAACCGGCCTACTGAAAAAAGAATGGAACGGCTTGCCCGAAAGCAAGGGCAAGAAGTTTAAGGCTTCGTGATATCTTTGAGCTTATCCCACATTTCAGGGATGCGCTTCACCCAGTTCAATTCTCGCATCTTGGTTCTTGCATCTTCCACAGGGCTACCGAAATATATTTTACCACCTTCTATGGTTTGTCCTACTCCACTTTGTGCGTAAATAATGGCTCCTTTACCGATGGTCAAGTCTTTGCTGACACCTACTTGTCCCCAAAGTATCACCTCGTCTTCGATTATCGCCTTACCGCCTATGCCTACTTGTGCGGCAAACAAACAATTCTTACCTATTACCACACCATGGCCCACATGCACGTGATTGTCTATCTTAGTTCCTTGCCCGATGATGGTATCTCCACTTACACCCTTGTCAATGGTACAACCTGCTCCTATTTCCGCATCGTCATGGATAATAACACGGCCACAGCTTTCCATTTTGTCATATTGTACTTGCTGCTCTTTTCTGCGCTTGTAATAAAAAGCATCAGCACCCAATATCGTTCCTGCATGTATTATCACATTGTCGCCTATCTCCGTGTGATCATATATCACAACGTTCGGATGTATCAGGCAGTTTTTCCCTATCCTTACATGATTGCCTACAAAAACACCGGGTTGCAAATGAGTACCCACACCTATTGTGGCGGTATCGCTTATCATATTATTAGCCGGCTCAAAAGGTCGAAAGTGCTTTACCAACTTAACATATGCCGAAAAAGGGTCGTGGTGAACCAAAAGCGTCTTACCTTCGGGACAACTTGTTTCTTTATTGATGATTATGGTCGTCGCCGCAGAAGTTAAACAGGTATTAAAATATTTCTCATTGTCTACAAAAGATATATCTCCCGGAGTAACTTTATGTATCTCGTTGATTCCGTTTACCGACTGATCTTCGTTTCCTATGAGTTTGGCATTTATAAAATCGGCTACCCATTTAACCGAAACTTCTTCGGACAGTTTCATAAGCGCTATTTTATGTAAATGTACAACTCGCAAATTCATCATCATAAACACAACTTATTATCAGACATAAAATTCAGGCAGCTTGATCTATATTAACATCAACGGGAGGTTTTTTAAGAGCACATCTGCAGCCGTACCTTACAACAACAGATCTTTTAGGTTTGGCTTTGGCCTGTTCGAAACCATGCTCGTACTCGACGAGCAAATTCAGTTGAAAGAACTTCACTGGGAAAGGCTGTTTGCCGGTATAAAACAGCTGAATTTGGCCTTACCGGAGCTGATGACCAAAGACTGGATTGAGGAGGAGATATTACGAACGGTCAAGAAGAACAAACTGCAAAAACAAGCCCGTGTTCGCTTTCAAATATATGCAGGAAGGGGTGGTCTGTTCGACGGACAATATCCTTGGGCGGAGTTTGTGATAGAATGCCAACCCGTTGAGACCCATATCATGCAGCTCAACGAAAAGGGTCTTGATATGGATTATACCGAAGGCATCAGAAAAAGTGCCGACGATATAGCCAACCTGAAATCCAGCAATGCGATGGTATATGCCGTTGCTGCAAGGCAAGCCATAGCCAAAAATATAGACAACTGTATTATTGTAAACACAGACGATAATGCGATAGAAACCACGATAGCCAATATATTCTGTATCAAAGACGACAAAATATACACACCGCCATTATCCGAAGGATGTGTGGCAGGAGTGATGCGCAAGCATGTTCTACAACAACTTGGGCAAAATGGTTTTACTGTTGAAGAAAGGCCTTTTGACAGACCTTTTTTGAAAAATGCAGACTCTGTTTTTGCCACGAACGCCATACGCAGGGTAAAGTGGATAAGCAACATCGGAGAAACCGAATACAAGCTGGATAAAATATTTGAGGTGTACGAAAACATCTCTTTCTGATTCGAAGCAATAAAATTGCTTGATTCCTTCTATTCTCATTAATTTGCAGGCTGTTAAACACACACAAATGAGAAAAGCATCACTTTTATTGATAATGGTAGTTTTTGCCGGCACCTCTTTTGCGCAAATAAGAATCGCTCCCGAGGTGGGGCTGAACATCGGTGGCATGTCCAGAACAGTTGAGGATATTGACATTCCACTTCTTGGTTCGGTAAGCATATCAACCGAAAACAAAACAAGGGTTGGTTTTCGTGCAGGACTTATAGCAGACATACCTGTTGCGGAAAATGTAGCGGTACAGCCCGGTATCTTCTACTCAACACAAGCGGTAAAAACCAATTTCACTGTATTTATCCTAGACATCAGTCAAACACTAAAGGTTAATTACCTACTTGTTCCTGTCAACGTTCTATATAAGTTCGGTACACCTGACAAAGGAAGATTCTTTGTAGGTGCAGGCCCTTATTTTGGATATGCGTTCGGCGGTACCAGCGACATAGAAGACCCTAACGGAATACTTACAGGCCTTGCAGGCGGAAACACTGGAGGTACATTGCCTGCCATAGAAAGCGGCGACATCTCAATCGGTAGCGATACAATGGATTCGGCAAAACCTTTCGACTTTGGACTTAATTTCAATTTGGGATATGAGCTGCCACAAGGCGTATTTGTTCGCGGACAATTCGGGCTTGGCCTTGCAAATACAGCACCTATAGAAAGCTACAAACAAAAAAATTGGGGTATGACCATTTCTGTCGGATACCTTATCGGATTTAACAAGAAGGGCAACAAAGAAGAACCTGTATCAAACTAGTATTAGTATCAATAATATAGCTATTTATAAGCCGCCCGATCGGGCGGCTTTTTTTACACCTATCAACACCGTAAATTTGCAGCCTTATGACTAATGATGTTCGTGTAAGGTTTGCACCCAGTCCTACGGGAGGGTTACATTTGGGCGGTGTTCGTACCGTTTTGTTCAACTACTTGTTTGCCAAACACACCGGTGGAAAGTTCATACTTCGTATAGAGGATACAGACCGTACCCGCTATGTGGAAGGTGCCGAGCAATATATTTATGATTGTTTGGCATGGTGCGGATTAAACCCCGACGAGAGCCCTCTGTTGGGTGGTGAATATGCTCCTTACAGACAAAGTGAACGCAAGGATATATACAGACAATATGCGGAGCAACTGATAGCTCAGGGAAATGCTTATTATGCCTTTGACACCTCCGAAGAATTGGAACAAATGCGCGCCAACCTTAAGAGCGAACAAAACCCAAGCCCACAGTACGACCATAAGACGAGAATGTCTATGCGCAACTCCCTTTCTCTAACTAATGAAGAAGTTGAAAAACTTATTGAGTCAGGCGCGCCATATGTGGTACGCATAAAAATGCCTGAAAATGAGCGTGTGGGTTTCACAGACATGATAAGGGGTCATATAGAAAACGAAACAGAACTTGTGGACGACAAAGTGCTTCTGAAGGCTGATGGAATGCCAACGTACCATTTGGCAGTTGTCGTGGACGATTATCTGATGAAGATAACCCATGCTTTCAGAGGAGAAGAATGGTTGCCAAGTGCACCTGTACACATATTGTTGTGGAAATATTTGGGTTGGGAAGCGGAAATGCCACAATGGGCACACTTGCCACTGATATTGAAACCCGATGGCAACGGTAAATTAAGTAAACGTGATGGACAAAGGTTGGGCTTCCCTGTATTTGCCATGAGTTGGACCGATCCTTCAACAGGTGAGACCATAAACGGCTTCAAAGAAGAAGGCTTCTTGCCCGAAGCATTTGTGAACATACTCGCAATGTTGGGCTGGAAAGACGATAGTGAGCAAGAAATTTTCTCCATGCAGGAGTTGATAGACAAATTCTCAATAGATAGGGTACATAAGGGCGGAGCCAAGTTTGACTATGATAAAGCTAAATGGTTCAACCAACAACATATACAACAGAAAAGCAACGAAGACCTTTTACCACTTGTAAAATCTTTCTTTGAAAAAGAAGGTGTAACACCTGATGATGAGTCTTTACTTCAAGTCATATCTCTGATAAAGGAACGTTGTCAATTGCTGACCGACTTTTGGCCTCAAGGACATTTCTTCTTCAAATCGCCAAGCGATATAGATACCGATACCATTAAAGCAAAATGGACCGATGAGAAGAAGACATTCTTTAACGACTGGATGGAAACGTTTGCCAATATTACCGACTGGAATTCGGAGCAAATAGAAGCAAGTTTCAACGAAACCACTGCCAAGCATTCACTTAAAAAAGGAGAAGTGATGTTACCGCTACGTATAATGCTGGTAGGAGGTAAATACGGCCCCGGAGTTTACGACATAGCCGCACATATCGGCAAGGAAGAAACCAAGAACAGAATAATAAGCGCATTACAGCTTATTGAGGAATAAAAACAAACAACGTATAAATAATAAAGGGTGGCAATAGCCACCCTTTATTATTTCAATTATATATTTCTGCTTATTGCAGAGTTATAGCTTGAGTGTGACGACCTGCAGCCGTAGCAACTTCAATTACGTAGTTACCCGGTACAACGTTGTCCAAACCTGTTTCCCAAAGGATAGTGTGACCACCTGCAGCATCGAAGTCATTGTGTGGAGTAGCAACCAGTTTACCGGTCATATCGTACACATTAACTGCAACATTACCTGAAGTTTGGTTGTTGTAAACAACGTTTACAACACTACCTATTTGAGCAGGAGAAGGATATGCAGAAAGAACTTCAACATCGCCTTCTACATTGTGAACACCTTGAGGCCAGAAAGAGCTAAGAGGCATCATTTCAGCATTCAAGATTTCTTTTTGTGCAGCAAGAGAACCATTGTGTGCTATGAAAGCAACAACTCTGATGTTTGTTTTATCCCAACCTGCGCCAAGAGTGAAAGTAGCTTTCTGAGTGTACTTGGTACCGTCAGTTTTAGGAGTAGCAGGAATTACACCTGTCCAACCCCAAGTGTTACCACTTGCAGAGCCACGCAATACGTTGTTGTGCTTATACTGATGATCTTCCCAAGTAAGTGGGCTTGCACCACTGTGAGGTCCACCGGAATAGTTAATTTGTCTTAGGTTGTTATCAGCTTTCAAGGCTTTGATATTGTCTTCCAAAATGAACAATTGTATGTTTATCGGAGAAGTTGAAGAAGGAGCAGAAGTGAATTCTACGACCACATCACATTCGTAAGTTCCACCGCCTTTATCAACTCTGTTATCGATGCTTATTGAAGCGATTGCACCTTTGGCTTTTTGAGCACTGAATGCATTACCCCAGTAAGATCTGCTCATTGCAAGACCGGTAGAACCTGATGGGTCATACTTAAGCATGTCAACAGAACCACAAGGATAACCCGGAGGTGTAACCAATGTCAATATTTCATCACCAACGCTGGTTTTCATCGGGCTGGTAGATGGTGTGTAGCTACCAGTGTGAATCTGTATTGGGATGAAGTCTGTAGGATTTGTAGCCTGCATAGCTTCGATTCTCACAGTACCGTCAGTACAATACTGACAATTGACACCTGTGTAGTCATGCAAAATAACTTTTTTAGTTTGCGCAAATGAGCTGATGCTCGCAAACATAAGTGCTGATAGTAATAGTTTTTTCATACTATAAGTTTTAATTTATGTTGTAACGAATTGAATATTCAATTTAGGCATTTTTTATGTTGATAATCAATTCATGACAATCTTTTTCGATAATTAATAACTATACAAAAAATAAATCTAATCTATAATTGCATTGAGATTATTAATTGAAATAAAATATTAGCATCAAGTTATTAAAACACAATGAATGCCAAGACATTGGTCATTTGTTAAAAAAGAAAAAAGGGTCGCTCTATGAGCGACCCTTGATATGAATATCGAATAGTATTCCGATTAGTGTGCTTCTTCCCCTTCTTTCAGTGGTACTGTTTGAGGGATGAAGTCATTTCCATTACCATCGTCTTTGTAGTCATAAGCCCAACGATGTACTTCAGGAATTTCGCCTTCCCAGTTTCCGTGTCCAGGATTGATCTTCGTGGTCCACTCAAGTGTCGGTGACTGCCATGGGTTGTTATCTGCACATCTGCGACCGCGGAATATACTTACGAAGAAGTTAACCACGAACAACAACTGAGCAAAGAATACAATAACAGCAGCGATACTGATGAACTCGTTCAAATCGCCGAATTGTCTGAATGATTCCCAAGCGTTATAATCATAATAACGACGAGGCATACCGGCCACACCTTCATAGTGCATCGGCCAGAATATCAGATATGCTCCGGCAAACGTCAAGAAGAAGTGTATGTAACCCAAAGTGTTGTTCATAAATCTTCCGAACATCTTAGGGAACCAATGATATATACCCGCAAACATTCCAAAGAATGCACTCACACCCATTACTATGTGGAAGTGTGCCACAACAAAGTAAGTATCGTGCAAGTGAATATCCAAAGCAGAGTTACCCAAGAACAAACCTGTAAGACCTCCTGAGATGAACAGTGATACGAAGCCCAATGCGAACATCATAGGCACTGTAAATCTGATATTACCTTTCCATATGGTAGTTAGCCAGTTGAACACCTTCACCGCAGATGGTATGGCGATAAGCAATGTCAACAATACGAATATCGAACCAAGGAATGGACTCATACCTGTAACGAACATGTGGTGCGCCCATACCAAGAATGCCAAAACCGTGATACCTATCAATGATAATATCATCGCGAAGTAACCGAATATCGGCTTACGGCTGTGGCAAGAAAGTATCTCTGAAGCCATACCCATACCCGGCAACATGATGATGTATACCTCAGGGTGACCAAGGAACCAGAACAAGTGTTGGTATAGGATAGCCGAACCACCGATGTTTGGCAATGCCTTACCTGCGATGAATATTTCAGACAGGTAGAAGCTTGTACCGAAATTGCGGTCGAATATTAACAATACGAAACCTGAAAGCAATACAGGGAATGAAAGTACACCCAGTACAGCTGTGAACAATAGCGCCCATATGGTCAATGGCATACGAGTCATCGTCATACCCTTGGTACGCATGTTCAATATTGTAGAGATATAGTTAAGACCACCCAGAAGTGATGACACAACGAAAAGTGCCATACTTACCAACCAGAGGTCCATACCTACACCCGAACCAATCGATGCTTCCTTCAATGCACTTAGCGGAGGATAAGTTGTCCAACCACCTGATGCAGGACCTGTTTGTACGAACAGGGAGATGAACATCACAACGCTCGCAAGGAAGAAGAACCAATACGAAAGCATGTTCATGAATGGAGACGCCATATCGCGTGCACCTACTTGAAGAGGAATGAGCAGGTTCGCGAATGTACCGCTCAACCCTGCCGTCAATACAAAGAACACAAGAATGGTACCGTGCATTGTTACCAATGCGTAGTAAAATTCAGGTGAAAGTTTTCCTCCTTTGGCCCACTCGCCCAGAAACTTCTCCATTATCGGGAAAGTATCATCCGGGAATCCAAGTTGTAAACGGAAAAACACAGACATCAATGCACCTACAACAGCCCAAAAGATACCGGTGATCAAGAATTGCTTTCCGATGACCTTGTGATCCTGACTGAAGATGTATTTTGTGATAAAGTGTTGTTCGTGATGCTCATGACCATGGTGCTCACCATGCGCTTCATGTGTATGCGCTACGTTCGGTCCTTGAATTATAACGTCACTCATTGTTCCACTATTTTTTATTCCTATCCGGAAAAATTATTTCATTGTTACTACGTTAACACTATCTACTGCATGCTCGGCATTGTTTTCGGCAGGTGCCGCGGCATCAGCATTATTCATCGCATAATATGACTGCTGTTCTTTTATCCAAGCGTCATATTCTTCTTGTGTATGTACTATCACTGTACCTCTCATTGAGTAGTGGCCTTTACCACACATCTGGTCGCAGGATATTTCATATACGAAGTCAGGATTACCTGTTATTTCTTTCATTTCAGCCGTTGTGTACAACGGAGTGAACCACATTGTGGTGATGATACCCGGTACAGCATCCATCTTCATACGGAAGTGTGGCAAACCAACATCATGTATAACATCACGGCTACCGATGATAAGTTTCACAGGCTTGTCTTTCACTATGTGCAATTCACCGTTTTGAAGAACTATATCATCTAGATTGCTTTTATCGTTCCAATCTTGACCCAATACGTTGTTTACATCATTGATGATGCGGAAATCTCTTTTACCAAGCTCACCATCCGCACCCGGATATCTTACTATCCAGTTGAACTGCTTACCTACCACTTCCACAACCATAGCATCTTTCGGTGCTTCGTCTGTCATTGTATTCCAGTTCTTCAAACCGATAACAACCAATACAAACATCGCGATGGCGGGTATTGTTGTCCAAAGGAGTTCCAACTTGTTGTTGTGTGGGTAGAAGAACGAAGTACGTTTTTCAGTTGATTGATATTTGAATGCAAACCAGAACAATAGAGCCTGTGTCAGGAAGAATACGATACCCGTTACTATCAGCGTGATAGTGAACATACTATCGTACTGGACACCATGTTGCGAAGCAGATACAGGCAACATGAACTTAGGTGCTGTAAGGTATACGTGACACTCATAAAGCCCGTATAAACCTAGGACAAAGAATGCAACGAGTAGCCAGGCCATCAAACGGTTCACCTGTGCTTTCGACTTCTCTTCTCCACGCAAGATGGCTGCTAATTCACTTGCTTTAGCGATCTGGTATATGATGAAGAATACCAGGCATGTTAGTACTATTGAAGTAAATCCCGACATGGTCAGTTATTGTTCTTAATTCTTTATTATTTAAATATCTATACTCACTATTTCTGTCAACACTAGCTTTCGTGCAATATCGCTTCCTTCAACAACGGGTGGTTTTGAGGAACCAATGATGCCTTGGTCAGTGTTCTATATACAACGAACATTATAAGTCCGATGAATCCTGCAAATATACCTAACTCGTACCAGCCAAGGCTCCAGTGCTCACCTAGAGGGCCGGGCATGGTCATGATGTAGAAATCCAACCAGTGGCCGAAGATGATAGCCATAGCCATAAAGCTGATGGTAAAATAGTTACGCTTGCTTGGGCGAGACATCAATACCAATATCGGCATGATGAAGTTGATGATGAATACAGAGTACCATATCAATGAATAAGGCCCTTGCTGACGTATTTTAAAGTATGTTGTTTCTTCAGGTATGTTGCTGTACCATATAAGCATGTACTGAGCAAACCATACGTATGTCCAGAATACGCTGAACGCGAACATGAATTTACCCAAGTCATGGATGTGCTCTTTGGTTACCAACTCCAAATGACCGTGGTTCTTCAGAGATACTGTGAACAACAATATCAATGACATACCACTTACGAATGCACTGGCGAAAGTATACCAGCTGAACATTGTGGAGTACCAGTGTGCATCGATACTCATGATCCACATCCAAGGAGTGGTGCTCATTTGAGTAAGTGCGTATACCAATAGGAAACCTGCAGACCATTTAAACATGGTCCAGTATATTTTGGTACTGTTCTTAGGTGCGTTTTCTTGAGCCAAAGACAATGAACGGAATTTACGTCCGAAGAATGCCCATAGACCGATGGTAACTATTGTAAATCCGGCGAACATTCCTTTGTTCAAGAAGCCTGATTTACCTTCTAATATTTTATCTCCTTCAGGGTGTACCCAGTGGTATATCGGGTTGTGTCCACCAAGATCCAAACCAAATGCCACAAACAGCAATACAACGGCTGCGATGATACCCAACACCCATACGTTCGCACCTATCGCCTCGGGGATTCTTTTGTATGCCACTATCCATCCACCTTGTGCAAGTGAAGCAGCCGCTTGAATGAATACACTCGCGGTTACCACCATTACAAAGAATACACTGTTCTGTAACAGTACTATCCAGAAGCGGGTTTGCTCATGATGGTCACCACCCAGCAAAGAAACAGCCCCTATGATAAGTACCAGCACACCAACAGCCATCAGTGCGAGGCTGGTGTTTCTTAATCTTGCCGGTAGCTCAAAACGTTCGTTCATTGTATCTGCTATTATGAAGTACTTTTATTAATTCGTTTCTTTCTTTTTATTCTTCTGTTGCTTGTTCTGCCATAGCCACGTGCTCTTCCTCGGCTGCACCCAATGTAAATGGAGCACCACCGTTCTCAGACTGCACTTTCTTAATGTATGCTATCACCATCCAACGTTGTTTGATATCCAATTGGCTGGCGTATGAGCCCATTACGTTCTTACCGAATTTGATGGCCGCATACATGGTACCCATAGGCATGTTCAAATATTTGGCATCTTTCAGATTTGCAGGCATTGCAGCAAATTTACCACTTGCGAAAAGCGGACCTTGACCATCCATCTTAGTACCGTGGCATATACCGCAATATATATTGAATAAGCGGCCACCTTCTTCCACTTCTGCGGCTGTAAACCTCAGATTCGTGGTGAATACCTTGTAAGCCGAAGTATCGCCCTCTGTAAGATGGTCGGGCAACTCGTGTCCACGAGCTACTGTACCTGATACAGGCAAACGACTGGTTTCGCCATCAGCGAAGTTCGGGTTGTGCGTATAAGCATCGTAAGCCTGCGAATAAGTCATATCCGGAGCATATATTTTACCCGGATTGCGACGTACACCGCCACTGTTGCAAGCTGTAAGACCCAGCCCTATCGCAAGCGTTGCAATCACTATGCTTTTGGTCTTATTCATAAATATATTCAGGTTCAAATATTCTAAAATCAATTATTAATATTCGTACTAAACCGCAGGGTTCAGTTTTTCGTATTCTTCTTCTTTGTCGAAACGACCGTACCACCACTCGCTCTCTGCTATCTGCACGGAAGTTTCCATAGCTCCTGTCGATTTCAAGAAGTCGATGGCTTCTTGCTCAGAAGTGTGCTCGCCTATCTCCAACGCGATAACAAACAAATCGTCTGTTTGACGCGGATGGAAAACGTGCTTCTTAACACCCGGCATTATCTGGTTCAGGTAGCAGAAAGTAAGCACCATACCCACAGCTGCAAACAATACCGTCAACTCGAAAGTAATGGGTATGAATGCGGGAAGTGAGAAGTGAGGCTTACCACCGAAGTTGATAGGCCAATCACTGGTGAATATCCAGCTCATGAAACCAACTGCTGTCGACGTACCTGTGATACCGTATATGAAACCGGCAACGTGCAGGTCTGTGTCTTTGTGCCCCAATGCTTTATCAAGGCCGTGCACAGGAAAAGGAGTATAAACGTCGTGCAGCTTGTATCCGCTATTGCGTACTTTATCTACGGCAGGGAACAATACTGCTTCGTCGTCGTAACACCCAACTGCAAATTTCTTTATCGCCATTTTAGTTTATATTCTATTATCAGTTGTCAGTTATTGATTAATGATGAGCATGCTCTTGAGCAAACTCTTCAACACTTTTCTCTTCTATCACTTCCATTTTCTTCTTGTAGCTTTCACCTGATGTCTTCAGTACAAACTTAATCTCCGCGATGGCTATCACAGGGAAGTATTTTGCAAACAAGAAGAAGCAAGTGAAGAACAAACCGAACGTACCAAGATAGAATCCTATCTCAGGCCATGTTGGGCTGTAGTATGTCCAGCTACCCGGAATATAGTCACGGTACAGAGAAGTAACGATGATCACGAAACGCTCGAACCACATACCTATGTTCACGATTATGGACATGAAGAATGTAAACGGAATATTACGACGTAGTTTCTTGAACCAGAACAACTGAGGAGAAACCACGTTACAGGTCATCATTGCCCAGTAGCTCCACCAGTATGGTCCCATGATACGCCAGTGGAATGCTGATTGCTCATAGTGTACACCGCTGTACCATGCCATGAACAACTCTGTAAGGTATGCAACACCCACTATCGAACCTGTAAGTACTATCACCTTGTTCATCGCCTCGATGTGGCCGACAGTGATATAGTCTTCAAGTCCCAATATCTTACGACATACAATCAATAGTGTTTGCACCATCGCAAAACCTGAGAATATCGCACCCGCAACGAAGTATGGCGGGAAGATGGTGGTATGCCATCCCGGTATCACAGATGTGGCGAAGTCAAAAGATACTATCGTGTGTACGGAAAGTACAAGTGGTGTACTCAAACCGGCAAGAACCAAAGAAAGTGCTTCGTGACGTTGCCAGTTTTTGGCAGTACCTGTCCAACCGAAGGAGGCAACACCGTAAAGGCGCTTACGCAATTTGGTTTTCGCACGGTCACGAACTGTTGCAAAGTCAGGTATAAGACCTGAGTACCAGAACAACAACGATACTGTGAAGTAAGTGGATATCGCGAACACATCCCACATCAACGCTGAGTTGAAGTTAGGCCACAAAGCACCACGAGTGTTCGGATAAGGAAGTACATAGAACGCATCCCATACACGACCCATGTGGAATATCGGAAACTGGCCCGCACACATTACCGCGAATATCGTCATGGCCTCAGCAGCACGGTTCACACCTGTACGCCAGCCTTGACGGAACAACAATAGGATGGCTGAGATCAATGTTCCGGCGTGACCGATACCTACCCACCATACGAAGTTGGTGATATCCCATCCCCAACCTACGGTGCGGTTGATACCCCAAACACCAATACCGAAATAAACTTCCCAGAATACCGAGAAAACTCCGAAAGCAAGAAGGGCTACCGAGAAGAAGAAACCCACGTACCACATGCGGCCCGGCTTCTGTTCTATCGGACGAACAATATCTTCCGTAACCTGGTGATAAGTCTTTTCACCATTTACCAACGGCTCCCTTACAAACGATTCGTACTTTAAATGCATAGCACGTTATTAGTAATAGTCTTTTAAAATATAATTACAGCTCTCGCTATGTTTTATTAAAACATTATTTTGTTCAACATATCGTCTTTGTCTTCATCACCGGCGATTATCTCATCGGTATTGCGTATCAATGACAAGTAGTTCACGTTCGGCAAAGTATGTATTTGTTCCAACACATAGTTTACGCGCTCTTTCTGCTCGCTCTTACGCAAGTTGTATATCGCACTCTTCTTATCGTTCACATTACCGAATACAATCGCGTCAGTAGGACAAGCTTGCTGACATGCTGTTCTTACAGCACCGTCTCTCATCGGATGACCTTCTTTCTTAGCTTGTAGTTTGGCCTCTTGCAGACGCTGAACACAGAAGCTACATTTTTCCATCACACCACGGCTACGTACTGTAACATCAGGGTTAAGTACCATGCGGGTAAGGTCGCTGTTCATTTCATCACGACGATAATCTTCATACAAGTTGTCTTCGAAACAGTCTGCACCGTTCCAATCCATCCAGTTGAAGTGACGTACTTTATAAGGACAGTTGTTCGCACAATATTTGGTACCGATACAACGGTTGTAAGCCATTTGGTTAAGACCTTCGCTGCTGTGGTTGGTTGCAGACACCGGACAAACGTTCTCACAAGGAGCGTTGTCACAATGCTGACACATCATCGGCTGGAATACGGTCTGGATGGTATCCGGATCTGCAGGAGAACCGCTGAAGTAACGGTCGATGCGTATCCAGTGCATTTCCTGAGACTTCAGTACGTGTGTTTTACCCACAACCGATACGTTGTTCTCAGCCTGACAACCTACTACGCAGGCACCACAACCGATACAGCTGGTCAAGTCTATCGACATACCCCAGTGGATACCCGGAGAGTCGAATACAGGATAAAGAGTACCATTCTTACGGAAACCTTCTTCCCAGTTGTCGTCATGATGGCTTGCCATAGGCGCCGCCGCATGACCATCGCCATGTGCCGCAGCCGCTGCACCGTGTCCACCCTCTTTATGCTCCCATGGAAGGTGTGAGTAGTGCTCAAGCTCTTTCTTACGCTCGTTCATCAAGTGCTCAGGATCCTTCTTGAACTCATCCAACGTATACTCGTGGATGATAGGACGACCTTCGTAGCTATTGTGAGTTTGCGTTATCGCAACATCGTAAGTCTTATCTGTTTTTTCAACTGTGGCAGCTGCACTGTAAGAGAATGTGTTGCCGTTGAAACCTACCAACGGGTAAACATTCTTACCGCCTATCTCTTTACCCCACTTATCCAGTCCTGCACGTGCCGCCATACCTACTTTAGCATCGCGACCGTAGCCTACCGCTACTGCAACAACATCGTTGTGCATACCCGGTACTACCACTATCGGCAATTCTATCGGCTCAGCGCCTTCCACTGATATCTTCACCACACGCTTGGCGTTCACCACTTCTGTGATACTTGTCAACTCCTCGTCCATGTCTTTCGCCCTTTGAGGAGAAACACACAGATAGTTGTCCCAAGTAGCTTTGGTTATCGGATCAGGCATTTCTTGCAACCAAGGGTTGTTACTCCATGCACCACCGTAACCCAAAGATATTTTCTGATAAACGACAACTTCCGTTCCGCTTACCGCTTTCTTAGCTTGTATATTGCTTATGGCGCCATTCACATCACCTGCGAATGAAGCACCGCTTACAGGCATTTCAGAAGGCTCGATAACACCATCTTGAAGTGCCATGTCGAAGTTCCTCTGACCACCCAGCTTGTTCATCCAGTATGCCTTCCACATATCACCGTAAGAAGTAGATGAACCTGCCCATGTAAGCAAGCTGTCTTGGAATGCACGAGTTTTGAACAATGGGGCAATACCCGGCTGCATCAAGCTGTAATAACCTGATTTAGGCTCGGCGTCACCCCAACTCTCCAAGTAGTTGTGATCAGGAACCACATACTTACATTTTTGAGCTGTTTCGTCCATACGGTCTGCGAAAGAAACCGAAACGGCTACTTTACCCAATCCGTCAGCAAACTTCTGACCATTGTAGTAATCGTATACAGGGTTAACACCGTGTATCATCAATGCGCTCACCTTACCGCCGTTCATAGCGTCGGTCAAAGCAACCATATCAGAATCGATACCCTGCTTGTAGTTGCTTGTAACACCCCAGTTGATAGTGGTACCGTTGGCACCTATCGCACTGTTGATGGCGTTTACAACAACTTGTGTGTCTTTATCGTTGGAGCCACAAACTACAAGGCCATTACCGTTTTTCAGGTCTTTGGCCGCGTTCGCAACTACTTTGTTCAATTTATCGCTACCCAAGTTTGGTTTGGCTCCGTTGGCGATCGCATTGTACAATGCTACCGCAACTTTACCCATTTCCGATGGCCTGCAAGTGGCACGCTCATCGGCTTTTGCACCTGTGATGGTATGCGTAGGCTCTACGTGATAATGCTTAGACATTACTGCATGCTTCGCATTTATCTTACGGCCTTTGCTGTATTGTTTCGCGAACTCTACAGGAGACAACCATGTACCAAGGAAATCTGCGCCAAGGCTTACGATTGTGTTCGCTTTTTCGAAATGATAAGAAGGCAATGCTCTCTTACCGTAGCTCACTTCGTTTGCCAACAACATACCTGAGTATGACATCGGATCGTAAGTGATATGTTTCGCGTTTGGATATTTTGCCAAGAAGTCAGCGATGACAGCCTTAGTTGTAGGGCTGATGATCGTTGAAGTAAGAAGGTAAGCCTGTCCGCCTGCGTTCAATCCGTCTGTTATCTGACGATCGATCGCTTCAAAAGTGGCTTCTTTACCATCTGCATGAGGCTGACGAAGTCTTGCATTGTCGTACAGATTCAGAACAGAAGCCTGTACACGTGCAGAAGTACCGCCTTGTGTGATGGATGATTTTTCGTTTCCTTCTATTTTGATAGGACGACCGTCGCGTGTTTTAACAACCACCGCGCAATAATCGCCACCATCTACGAATGTGGAAGCATAATAGTTGGGAACACCCGGCACGATCTCTTCCGGCTTGATGGCGTAAGGTATCGCCTTACGTACCGGCATCTCACAACTTGCAGCCAATGTGGCCGCTGCGGTGCTGAAACCCAAGAACTTCAAAAAGTCGCGGCGGGGAGTGTTGGCATCAAGAAGCTTACCACTCAAGTCGAATGGCAATTCTTCTCTGAACTCATTTGCTGCAACTTCTTTGTGAGCTTCAGTTTCGTTCAGTTCTTCCAGACCCTTCCAATATTGTTTCTGACTCATATGGTTCGATTCGGTATAGTTAGTGTTTCCGAATTAGTTTTATTTATTAATAGTGACACTTTTGACATTCCGTACCACCTATGTCATCCACTGTTACGCTTGTACGCGTACCGGCTTTGATCTCTTCGTGATATTTCTCAAAAATGCTGTAATAATCGTTGTTTGCGAACTGCACCTCTGTTTCGCGATGACAGTTGATACACCAGCCCATTGACAATGGAGAGAATTGGAATACCTCATCCATATCCTGTATCTCACCGTGACAACGCTGACAATCCACCTTACCGACAGCTACGTGCTGAGAGTGGTTGAAGTAAACGTGGTCAGGCAGGTTGTGGATCTTAACCCACTCGATAGGCTTTGCCAGTATGTTGCCGTCCGCATCGCGGTTGTAGGCTTTCTTATCAGGATTCCAACCTGAATATTCGTAAAGCTTGTGTATTTCCGCAGTACCGTTTATCTCTTCTCCTTCGTGCGTGTATAGTTGCTCACCTGTGTACTCGTTTATCTGCATGTGGCAGTTCATACACACATTGGTGGAAGGTATCATTGCCTGCTTACTCTTGGTAACACCTGCGTGGCAATACTGACAGTTTATCTGATTGACACCTGCGTGTACTTTGTGAGAGTAGAATATTGGCTGCTCCGGCATATAGTTTTGCTGGCGACCCATTTCAACGGCACCGTTCGTTATCCAGTAACCCGCACCTATGATCAATACCACAACGGCAATCGCGATAAATACTTTGTTTCTGTAAACAGGAACTTCTTTGTGGTTCGGTAAGCCTTGCTTTTCCAAAGCCACTCTTCTCAAAGCATGGTTGATGCGCCACAATATGACAGTAAACACCAAAAGAACAACCGTGATCAGTGTATACAACCAAGTGTTTTGCTCTGGCTCTGCAACAGCACCACCCTGAGTCGGAACCGCTGCAGGAGGCTCTACTGAATTCACATAAGCGATAACCGCGTCTATCTCTTCTTCACTCAAAGAAGGGAAGGCTGTCATCGCAGTCTTACCCCAATCTCCGTATATCTTGTTCGCATATGCATCGCCGCTCGCAATTACTGCAGCTGAGTTATGGATCCAGTCGTACAACCATTCTTTGCTTGGCACACGTTCATCAACGCCTTTCAGCGCCGGACCTGTGGCATCTTTAAGTGGGTTGTGACAACTAGCACAATTCGACATGAATAACGCCTTACCATCAGGCTGGGCGTTAGCCGTACTTATTGAAGCAAAAACTGCAATCAGTATCGCGAAAGTGCTATGAGCAATTTTCCGGAGTGTCGGCTTAATTGTTACTAACACAGAGATAATTTTGAAAATTAACGTTCCTTTTACTTTAGTGTGTGCAAAACTACAACATGAAGCCGAAAGTTTATACACAATCGTTAAAAAATGTTTTCCAGTGTTCATGCGGGTTTCAGCCAATATTTGATTATTCCGAATGTGACTTTGTCATATTTTTGTCATCAGAATAAAAATTATTATTCATACGTTCTAAATACTGCCTGTTCGGCCTCCGTCAACAGGTATTGCAGTACCGTTCACATAGGCTGCTGCGGGCGTCGCCAAAAAGGTTATCACCGCGGCTATCTCCTCAGGTTTACCAAATCGTCCTGCAGGTATCTCATCCAACATATGTTGTTCCACCTCGTTTTTATCCATTCCGGTCTTTGCCGATTTGTTGTCGATAATCGACGTAAGCCGCTCTGTGCCTGTGGCTCCCGGCAATACACTGTTCACTGTTATACCAAATTGCCCAACCTCGTTGGCCAACGTTTTTGCCCACGATGCAACAGCGCCACGTATCGTGTTGGACACACCCAAACCTTTGAGCGGTATTTTTACCGAGGTTGATATCACATTCACTATCCTACCGTACCCTGCTGCCTTCATCCCCGGCACCACTGCAGTTGCCAATATATGGTTGCATATCAAATGTTGGTTGAAGGCAATACGAAACGCCTCCAATTCCGCATTGGAGACAGGTCCTGCGGGCGGGCCACCACTGTTGTTTACGAGTATATGCACAGTGGTGTTCTTCACCAATTCATTCGCTGCATTTTGAACGGTTTCAGGATGTTGAAAATCGGCAACCAAATAACTGTGTTGCTGCCCTTTCGATGCATCCAGTTGACTTACTGCTTTCTTTAAAGACTCTTCATTGCGGGAGATCAGCACACAATTGGCACCCAACGATGCCATGGACTGAGCGGTTGCAAAGCCAATGCCTTGTGTACTACCGCCTATCAGTGCTGTCTTACCTGTTAAATCCAATGATAACATACTGCTTCGGAAATCGAGTCACTAATATAGGCATTAGGTTCAGGTTTCGATAATGATTGCGGCATTATTTCAATTCTTTTTCCTGTTGGTTATTTATACGTTATATTTGCATTGAGCGTAGCCTCGGCAATATTCTCCGCCTTCCTTTTTCGGACAAGACTTGCCACGTTTTTCCTACAAAACAATACGCCTCTATACACCGCAAACATTGTCTGCGGTAACGATTCAATTTTTATTTTTAAACCAACGGAGCTTATTGCTCGCAAACGATAATTATGTCCATACAAAACACAATGGAATACAACACTACCAGAAACCACTTGCTGATGTCGGAATACGGACGCAATGTGCAGAAGATGGTAGCCCAACTACTTACCATCGAAGACCGCGACAAGCGTACCGCTTATGCCGAAATGGTGGTGGAACTGATGGGTACACTCAACCCTTCCATCAAAACCATAGAAGATTACAAACACAAACTGTGGGACCATCTGCACATCATTGCCGACCTGAAGCTGGATGTGGACAGCCCATACCCTGCTCCAACGCTTGAGCAGATAACCAGAAAGCCCGATCCGTTGCCTTACCCGCAAAGCAAGGTGCGCAGCAGGCACTTCGGTAAAAACCTTGCAGCACTTATCGACACTGCCATCAACGAAAAAGACGATGAAAAACGCCAAAGCTTGACACAGCTGATAGGCTATTATATGAAGTTGGCCTACATCAACTGGCACCGTGAGCCGGTACATGATGATATGATCCGCAATGAGCTGTCTGTTCTGACTGAGGGCAAATTGAAATACGAGCCGGGTGGATACAAAGTGTACTTCGACAACCGTCAGAATTACAACAACAATAACAATAAGGGCCGCAATAACCGCAAAGGTGGCGGTGGAAACAATCGCAACGGTGGTGGCGGTTACAACAAAGGCAGGAAGTACAACAAACACAGAAACAATAAATAAACCATACTCGCAACTATGGGCGCATTTGAAATAAGGGGTGGAAACAAACTAAGTGGAACCATCACTGCACAGGGTGCCAAAAACGAGGCGCTGCAAGTGCTGTGTGCCGTACTGCTCACCAACGAAGCCATCACGTTCCACAATGTTCCGGACATACTGGATGTCAACACATTGATAGACCTGTTGGAGGACATGGGCATCACCATCACACGCCGTGGAGCCAACGCTCTTACACTACAAGCCACCAATGTGAACACGGAATATTTTTCCGACCCTTCTTTCAAGAAAAAGTCGGGCAGGATGCGCGGAGCAGTAATGTTGGCAGGGCCGATGTTGGCACGTTTCAAAAGCGCACACATACCGCAACCCGGTGGTGATAAAATAGGTCGCCGCAGATTGGATACACATATACGTGGATTCGAGAAGCTGGGCGTAAAGTTCGACTACGACACCGATCAAAGTCTCTTCACTTTGGATGGTGGCAATATGCAAGGCACAGAGATACTGCTTGCAGAGCCATCCGTAACCGGTACGGCAAACATTGTGATGGCGGCGGTGCTCACACAAGGCATCACGCACATATACAACGCAGCTTGCGAACCATACGTTCAGCAACTGTGTCGCCTGCTGAATAAGATGGGCGCAAATATAGCCGGCATTGGCTCCAACCTGTTGAAGATAGAAGGAGTGGAAGCGTTGCATGGTGCGGAACACACCATGTTGGCGGATATGATCGAAGTAGGTTCGTTCATTGGTATGGCAGCCATCACACATAGTGAACTGACCATCAAAAATGCGAGCGTAGAACATCTTGGAATCATTCCCGACACGTTCCGCTCTTTGGGAATAGAAATGAACATTGTCGGTGACGACATACATATACCTGCTCAAGAGCAGTACAATATTCAAAAATTCATCGACGGCTCCATACTCACCATATACGACCATCCGTGGCCGGGCTTCACCCCCGACTTGTTGAGCATTGTATTGGTAACCGCCATACAAGCCAACGGTACAGTATTGGTACATCAAAAGATGTTTGAGAGCCGCTTATTCTTCGTAGATAAGCTCATAGAGATGGGCGCACAGATAGTACTTTGCGACCCCCACCGTGCAGTGGTTATCGGTTTGGATAGAGAAGCTACACTACGTGGCATAACAATGACCAGCCCCGATATACGTGCAGGTGTGGCGCTACTAATTGCAGCATTGTCCGCCAAAGGCAAAAGCACCATACACAACATAGAACAAATAGATCGTGGTTACGAACGCATAGACGAACGCCTTGCCGCACTGGGTGCAGATATCAAGCGTATCGATTAAGGAAAATTATCTGAGGTGACAGTTCACCGATTTGCTGTGCCTGTAAAGGTCGTCGCGAATATCGTCACACTGTTCTTGCGCCTTGGCCTTAGGGTCGTCTATGGATACGATGACACGCTCCGAACCATAAGTACAATCACATTTATAGCCTTTGCTGCAAGACGAGAATGAAACAACCGTTACAACGGCTAAAAGCATAGAGAGGGCAAACGACTTATACATAGCAATTGGTTTGATTTCTACAATTCTCTAAGTTAAACAGAATATCCGTACTCTCAATCGAGCACAAAATGAAAAGCCCCGCGATAAGCGGGGCTTAAATATTTTCAGTGTATGTATTGCTTAGAACATCAACGAGCCCTTCTTACTGCCTAAGAAGAAAGTAAAGCGTGGAGATACATACCACTCTTTGGCTGTGCCGTCTGCTATCACATCTCTTCTGCTGTTAGGGAATGGCGCTGCAACTGTCAGGTCGAGCTTGTACTCACCATGACGGCCAAAACGTACAAAACCATTACCAACCATATTCAACGTAAAGCCTTTTGAGCCGGTTATTTCATACCAATTGCCGGTGTTTCTGTCTTCGTAAAGGTCATTCTTCACGTGGTACAAACCAACAGCACCGATGGTAACACCTGCACGATCTGTGTAGTAATGTCCTTCCAAACGCAACATCACATCGCCGAAGCGGTGCAACTTACGTGCAATAGGATAAACATTACGGCTGTATATCGTATCGTTCAAAGCATTGGCTGCGAAGAAATCATTTTCGTTGTAACGTACAAAAGCCTGCTGATAACCTGCTGCGGCTGTAACATACTTTTTCCAAGTAACGCTACCACCCACCATGAAGTCTGTACTTCCCTGGCCGGGCTGGTAAGACATTGGCAACGGACGAGTTTTACCATCCAACAGATTGGCGGTTCCCATACCTATCTTCAAGCCACCTGTACCTTGTATCGCCCAGTCTTCTTTGCCTAGGAACATATGTGTGTAAGCGAAGTTCACATCACCAAGACCCCAAGTCTTACCCAACTCACCCGAGATGGAAACTATCGGAACCTGTACATCGAAGTAACCGCCGCTGAACATACCGAACATCGGTATCCTGGCATCGAGGCTTGAGATATTCAATTTGGCATCACGCTCACCTTTGGCAAATGTGTGCGAAAAGCTCAAATGTGCACGTTGGTTCTCGTAATCAAACTCGTTGATCATCAATGCAGAAGTGTTGCGCATGGCACCTACTTTCGTAAGTCCCGGATCGGAATCACCCTGTGCATACACACCAAAAGACGCAAAGCTTAACGCCGCTGTGAGGCATATAGCGGATATATATCTCATGTTAATCATTTAACAGTAAGTCTCAAATATACTTTTCTAAACTTAAAAATACATGCCTGCATGTACAATTGCAATAAAAAAGCCCCTTTTTTAAGCAAAAGGAGCTTCTGTAAACCAATTGAAATACTATGCGCCGGCGTTTTGGGGCTTCACTATCTTCAGACCTTTTTGGTCTTTCATCTTGCCGAAACCACCCAATATATTCCTAAGGCTGTGGTAGCCGTGCTTTTTCAAAATAGATGCCGCTATCACCGAACGGTAACCACCCGCACAGTGTACATAAATGTTCCGCTCGTCGTCTATCAAGGCCACTTCCATCGGGTCCATCAACCTGTCAAGTGGTGCATTTTGCGCACCTTGCACATGGCAAGCCTCATATTCTGTTTCTTTACGCACATCCAATACGGTCAGGTTGTTGTCGTGTGGAATATCCATAGCCAACTCGTCCGGCTCCACGTCTATTATCATATCCACGGGCTCGCCGGCACTCTTCCAAGCTTCAACGCCTCCGTCAAGGTAGCCTTGTACGTTTTCAAAGCCTACGCGCGCCAATCTTGTAACTGTCTCTTCTTCCTTGCCTTGCTCCGTCACCAAAACCAACGGTTGCTCGAAAGGCAACAAACTGCCCGCCCACTCTGCAAAACGTCCTTCCAAACCAATGCTTAAAGATTGTGGCACGAATTCTTGAGTGAACTCAGTAGCCTTACGGGTATCCAATATCCAAACTCCGTTTTGCACTTTTTCTTTGAATGCTTCAACAGACAACGGTTGCATCGCTGTGCTCATCACTTCATCCATTGCACTGTAACCTTCTTTGTTGATCTTGGCATTTATCGGGAAGTAAGCCGGAGGTGTGGACAATCCTTCTGTAATGGCTGCAATGAACTCTTCTCTGGTCATTTCCTGAAGAGCGTAGTTCGCTTCTTTTTGAGTGCCTATGGTGCTGAATGTTTCTTTACCCAAATTCTTACCACAAGAAGAACCTGCACCATGAGCAGGATATACGATCGTGCTGTCCTGCAACGTCTTTATTTTGTTGTTCAGAGAATCATACATCATGGATGCCAACTCTTCTTTGGTCATATTGCCGCTGAACAGGTCAGGGCGGCCAACATCACCAACGAACAAAGTATCACCGGTGAATACCGCATGCTCTTTACCTTCTTCGTCAAACAGCAAGTAGCAAGTGCTTTCCAATGTGTGACCGGGAGTATGCAATACTTTAATCTTCAACTTACCGATGCTGAACTCTTCACCATCTTCTGCAAGGTGGAACTTGAACTTCGCATCCGTTTGCGGACCATAAACGATCGGTGCACCTGTTTGCTTGGCCAATTCCAAATGCCCACTGACGAAGTCCGCATGAAAATGCGTCTCGAAAATGTACTTGATCTTCACACCCAACTCTTCGGCTTTTTTCACATACACATCCACATCGCGCAACGGGTCTATTACCGCAGCCTCTCCATCACTTGCTATGAAATATGCCGCCTCACTCAGGCAGTTCGTATATAACTGTTCTACTATCATCAGGTTCTGTTTTATCGAGCGTGGTTAATCCCTACGCCCCATGAATATTGAAATATAATAAAGTAATGCAACAATTGAGCTGATGGCCGCCACAACATATGTTCTTGCCGCCCATTTCAACGCATCTTTCGCTTTGTCGTGTTCTTGGTACGAGGTCAAGCCCGTAGTGTCCAACCACTTCAATGCACGATTGCTGGCATCATACTCCACAGGCAGTGTAATCAACGAAAACAACGTGGTCATTGCAAACATCACAATACCGGCCAACAACAACCAATTGGTACCTCTGCCGACATATAAGAACAAACCCGCCATCAATATCCAATTACCCAAATTGGAGCTGACCTTTACTATCGGCACAAGGTTACTGCGCAATTTAAGCATACTGTATGCATTGGCATGTTGTACCGCATGGCCACACTCATGTGCAGCAACCGCAGCTGCTGCTATACTTCTTCCCGAATACACATCGGGGCTTAAGTTTACTGTTTTGTCCGCAGGATTGTAATGGTCCGATAAAAAGCCTTGTGAAGAGGTAACCTGCACGTCGTATATACCGTTGTCACGCAACATTTTTTCAGCCACCTCTTTACCTGAAAGCCCTACACTGAGAGGCACTTGTCCATACTCTCTGAACTTGCTCCTGAGTCTTTGACTGACGATACCGCCTGCCAAACCCATCAATAATATCAATAGAAAAAATCCCATAATATCAATCTATCATCAAAAGGTTAGCCAAAGTAATTTTGGCAGAAAAACAAAGATATTATACCTGTTTGAACTGCCCTTTATGCAGCCATAAGTAAAAAAATATGCCCCTGCACTGTCGCAGAGGCATATAACGCATGAAAATCGTCACATATTAAAACTTCATTGTAAGGCCCAACATCCAGTTGAAGCCCGCCTGCGGGTAGTAATAGTTGAATGTATTCGCTTGGCCTCCATACACATAACTGAACGTGTACCCGTTGCTTGCATATTTCTTATCCAATATGTTGTTCAACATCAAATTCAAACCAAGTTCCTTGAAGTGTTTTGTCTTGATGGAATATCTGACACGAATATCGTTGAGCAAATAAGGATTCAAGCTGCGCTTTTCGTTGCTTGTGTTGTCCAAATATTGTCTGCTCACGTATCTACCCAAAAGATCTATTTCAAACACTTGCTCTTTAGGCATATACCTGATAGGTGATAAAGTGATACCTGCAGAAGAAACAAGGTTTGGAGAGAACGCGATATCAGTAGTACCATGATTGATGATATCCTGATTGCCTGACAAGTTATCGTAATTGTCCATGTACTCCGTAAAGTTGCTGATCTTGTTTTGAGAGAATGTGGCATTGGCAAAAACCTTCAGCCAATGATTAGGCACATATGCTCCTTGCAACTCCAGACCTGTGCGGTAACTGTTAGGCACGTTTGTACGAGTGTATGCTCCTACATCGTTTATTTGTCCTGTAAGTACCAATTGATTGTTGTAATACATGTAGTAGTAGTTCAACCCAAAACTCACTTTATGTCTTGTAAACTCGTAACCTATTTCTGCATCGTACAGAGTTTCGTTCTTCGGTTGATTTACAGGTGATGCTTCAAAGTCGTTCCTGTTGGGCTCCTTGTTGGCTACAGCAATAGATGCATATACTCTTTGTTTTTCTGTTCTTGTATCACGAATCAGATATGTTGCTCCTGCTTTGGGATTGATGAAATTGTAAACAGGCATCGGCATAAGAGTAGGATTGTCGCGAAAACCATACAAATTGTATGATACGTTCCTGTATTGCACATCTCCGAATAGCAACAATTTTTCTCCGGCCTTTTGCTGCAGTTTCGCATAAAAGTTCAGGTCGTTCTTTTGTGCATCCAAATCGTACCAACGATAGTTGTCAGGCACGCCGCCAGCCATCGTCCAAAGTACATCTCCGTAATGGTTACCGATATATTGATTCCATCCACCACCGAATGTCAATTGTGTTTTGTTCTTCTCGTACATCAGTGAGTATACACCGCCGTAGTAGTAGTTATCCAACCATAGTTGACGAATAAGGTCTGTACTTGTAATGGTATCGTTTCCTGTTATATAATCAGGCAAACCGTAACTGCTGTAAGCTTGCCCCAAACGGTATTCTTGATAGTAACCTTTACCTCTTGTGAGGAACAGTGCGACATGTCCACTGAGATGTTTACCAAAGTTGTGGTCTACGAAAAATTGATAATAGTCTTGCTGATAATTATCGGTTTGATTGTTGTAGAAACTAAGGTCAGTTTTCATACCAAGTTCATTGAACCTACGGCTTGTCGCCAATGAATCTTCAAACACGCCGTTCCATGCTTGGCCTGTTCTTTCTTTACCCGTCATCATCATGAAGCGCAATTGTGTTTTTTCACTGACCTTCCAGCCTGCGATGAATTGCATGGATTTCAAATCGCTGAACGAACGGTTGATGTATCCGTCCGATGATATTTTTGATAACCTTACATCAAACTGAAACCCATTTTTCATTAATCCCGTTCCTGCCTTTACGGTATGACGTAGAGTATTGAATGAGCCAACGCTGTTGATTATTTCAGCACCTGCTTTCTCAAACTGTTGCATATTGCTGACACTCATTGTGGCACCGAATGCACCGGCTCCGTTTGTGGATGTACCCACACCACGTTGCAATTGTATCGACCCTGTTGAAGAGGCCAAGTCGCCGAAGTTCACAAAGAATGTCCCTTGCGATTCGGCATCGTTTACGGGTATACCATTCAGTGTAACGTTGATACGTGTACCATCCGTGCCACGTACGCGCACACCCGTGTAACCCACACCGGTACCTGCATCTGAAGTAACCACGGCGGACGGTGTATACTGCAACAGGTAGGGCAAGTCTTGCCCTAAGTTTTGTTTCTTAATGTCTTTCTCATTGAGTTCGGTAACTGCGAATGGAGCATTGTCACTTGCTCGAAGCGACCTTATTTCCACCGGCTCCATGTACTGTGGTTGTATCAGCGAACGTTGCGCCGATTCCAAAGAGTCGGATTGTGCGAACACAGCTCCTGTACTCAACAAAGCGAATGTTGTGAATAATTGTTTTTTCATCATTGCATGGCATTTTTTGAAGTTCAAAAATGTGGGGCGCCATGCGATTTGCTTTTACGTTACACCGGAAGCTACAAGTACACGGTTGTGCATTTGACACTTGGTGGAGTAACAGAGATAAGCAGCTGAATTATGTTTCCCTAACCGGCATTACCCGGTCGAGGTTCAGCGGGTATGATCTCAGCCTTATGTATTAGGCACCCCGAATTATATGACAAAGGTAGTTAAGGAATAATGAAATGCAATTAGAAAGTTTACCTTTAATCAATAGCTTCAGTAAAATACATCCTATGATCACACTTTTAAAAAACCCAATAGAAACCACCTTTTTTGACCTTGTAAAATCATGTAATAGTTCTATAAAAATTGCATGCCCATTTGTCAAAGAACACATAATATCTGCTATTATTAAACAGAAACAAGCCTCTACAACTATTCAATTAATAACATCATTTAAGCTAATGAATTATTATTTGAATGTCTCTGACTTATCCGCTTTGTCTTTGATACTACGGAACAATGGCATTGTAAAAAATCACCAAAGATTACACTGCAAAATCTACATTTTTGACGACCAAAAAGCAATTATAAGTTCTGGGAACTTAACAAGTGGAGGCATAAAAAACAATTATGAATATGGGCTTCTAATAGATGATAAAACAATGGCTGGAGCTATTTTATGTGATTACAACACTCTTTCTAATCATGAATTGACTAGCCAAATCCTTCAAAAAGATATAACTACAGCTGAAAGAATAATATCTCGTGTACCCCGAAACGAACCTATTACACTTGCTGAACCTATTCTTGAACATTCTGAAGAAATAGATATTTTCACAGGCGGATTGAGCTCTATTAGAGATACTCTTTCAGGTTGGTCTCTTGATGTTTTTGATTGTCTAATAAGAATTCAAGCAAACACTTTTACGTTAACACATGTGCATGAAACGTTTACGGATGAACTAAAGAGAAAATATCCAAATAATAACACAATTGATGCGAGTATTAGACATAACTTACAAAGACTTCGTGATATTGGACTAATTGAGTTTGTAGATAACAGAGGTAATTACAGGAAACTTTGGGAGTAGCATTTTTATTGTCCGAAGTACTCTATCACTCTTTGCTTAAGGTATACTTCTTGTCCCAACAGCCCGGGAACATCGATCTCTTTTATCGGTTTGAAATGCGGCCAACCGTCACCGTCACGACCTGTGAATTCGTAATACCCTTCTTTGGCCATGAGGGTACACACCGCCACATGCATTAAGTCCTGCTTTTGCTCTTTGGTGAATTTACCTGCGGGATATACACCCACCTCATTGATACCTATCAGGTACAATATGCCTTCCAGGTCGGGCACTTTGCCAAAGCGCTCCAACAATAATGCCTGTACGGCCTGCCAACGTTCTACTATCCTTTCCATAAATCAGTGCAAATGTAAGCATTTGCGTTTCCCCTTTAGGGGATGTGGGGTATTTGGTTTAACGCAGTTTTAACAGCCATTATCGCACACCCGTGATATTTTTGAAGTTGTTATTACAAACTGTATACACCGTTTTGTAAATTGAGATGATTATGACTGAAATGGAAACACCTTCTTCAACTACGGTAGACATTCGCGAACTGAATGAGCGCATCCATCAGAACAGTGCATTCATAGAGCTGTTGCAAATGGAGCTGAACAAAGCTGTGGTAGGCCAAAAACACATGGTGGAGCGACTGCTGATAGGCATGTTAGCCAACGGTCACGTATTGCTCGAGGGTGTACCGGGCTTGGCAAAAACATTGGCCATCAAATCGCTTGCTTCGGCAATTGCTGCAGATTTTGCTCGGATACAGTTCACTCCCGACCTACTGCCTGCAGACGTTTTGGGTACCATGGTATACAATCCGCAGTCGCACGAATTTGCGGTACGTAAAGGGCCTATCTTCGCCAACTTTATATTGGCGGATGAAATAAACCGCGCCCCGGCCAAAGTACAGAGTGCATTGTTGGAGGCTATGCAAGAGCGTCAGGTTACCATCGGCGACAGCACTTACAAACTGGAAGAGCCTTTCTTGGTATTGGCCACGCAAAACCCGATAGAGCAAGAAGGTACATATGAATTGCCCGAAGCTCAGGTGGACCGTTTCATGCTGAAGGTCATCATCACATATCCCAAAAAAGAAGAAGAACGCAACATCATCCGTTACAACCTGAACCCACAGGGCATGTCCAGGATCAATCAGGTGGTAAAGCCTGAGGATATACTCAATGCCCGCAAGCTGGTGCGCGAGGTGTATATGGATGAGAAAATAGAACAATACATTCTGGATATAGTATTTGCCACCCGCTTCCCCGATGAGTACAAACTGAAGGGATTGAAGCCGTTGATATCTTATGGTGGTTCTCCACGTGCAAGCATCAACCTTGCATTGGCGGCCAAGGCATATGCGTTTATCAAGCGTCGCGGGTATGTGATACCTGAAGATGTACGTGCCGTTTGCCACGATGTGATGCGCCACCGTATCGGTGTCACTTACGAGGCGGAAGCCGAAAATGTAACCAGCGAACAGATTCTCAACGAAATACTCAATGCGGTGGAAGTGCCGTAGAGATATAAGATGATATAATTTTCTAATCCCGCCGAATGGCGGGATTTTTTATTTTGCATTTATGAAACGATTAGTAGTCATATTTATTTCTATCCTATTACTTAGTTTTTCTCCTCAAAGTGACAAAACCTATTACGCGACTGGAGAACTTGAATCTGAAATAATATATGATGACAAACATCGCATTATTAAGATATTGGAATACTTTAAAGATGGTAAGAAACGTAAAGAAGACCATTACACTGACGGTAAAATAAACGGAACAAGTATCTTCTACTTCCCTAATGGAGACATATCCGTTTATTATGTTTATAAAAATGGAACACCAAACGGAAGGGCATACTCAAATTACAGCAATGGGAAACTTGGCTATGAAAAGTATTATGCTAACGGTTATAAAACGGGCACATGGATATATTATAATGAAGATGGCAGTATCCGAAGCCGCGAAATACATCAACTGAATAAGACTAAATGGGATAGTCAAAATGATTTCAAAACAGTTGAACGATTTCTCGAAAACAAACCTGCTTTTACAGAACATTTTGAACATGGTAAAAAAACAGACATAAGTATAACGAACCAACAACTATACAATAAGTGGCTTGAACTCAACAAATCTTCAGGGAAAAATTTATTTATGGCCAATTGTAGTATGTGTCATGCACTTAACTATGATATAGTTGGCCCTAAACTGGCTAATGTAACCAAATACAGAAATGAGAAATGGCTTTTGATGATGATAAAAAATGGTGACCAACTTGTACAATCAAATGATAGTATAGCCGTTTCATTATATAATAATTGGGATAGGTCCCCACATCCTGATTTTAAATCACTTACTGACGAAGACATTAGAATGATACTTGACTATCTTTCAATGTGACCATTGAATTGTAATAAGATACTATTAATATGTCCTGCATAGCAGGACTTTTTTCATTGAGAGGTGTATTGTGTTGACTATATTTGCCCCAAACAAAAGAGATAATGCTTCCGATACAGTTATTTAGGCAGGAAAAAGAGCGCGTAACAGCAGGTTTGCAGAAGAAGAACTTCGGTGAACTTGAGCTGGTGGACAAGATAATTGAGCTGGACGAACAACGCCGTCATGTACAGGCGGAGAACGACCAACTGTTGGCCGCCACCAATGCCGCATCCAAAGAGATAGGCAAGCTGATGGCCTCGGGAAACAAAGAGGAAGCGGAGAAAATAAAAGCCGAAGTAGGCCAAAACAAAGAAAAGACCAAAGATCTGGGTCACAAACTCAACGAACTGGAAAAGGAGCTGCACGATACTTTGGTAAAACTGCCCAACCTACCACACGAGACTGTGCCTTCGGGTAAAACACCTGAAGACAACGAAGTGGTTCGCGAAGGTGGCAGCACACCAAGCCTTGATGCTCAAAAACTGCCTCACTGGGAGATAACGGATAAATACAACCTGATAGATTTTGAACTGGGCAACAAAGTGACCGGTAGCGGATTCCCTGTTTATGTAAACAAGGGGGCAAGACTGCAGCGCGCACTTATCAGCTACTTCCTGAATTACAATATCGACGCGGGATATACGGAGTACTACCCTCCATATATGGTGAATGAAGAAAGTGCATACGGCACAGGTCAGCTACCTGATAAGGAAGGCCAGATGTACCAAACTCAAGACGGCACTTATCTGATACCTACCGCAGAAGTACCGCTTACCAATATCTACCGCGATGTCATCATCAACGAGCAGGATATGCCCGTTAAGATGACCGCATTCACGCCATGCTTCCGCAGAGAGGCGGGCTCATACGGTAAGGATGTACGCGGCCTGAACAGGGTACACCAATTTGACAAAGTGGAGATAGTACAAATAGTACAACCCGAAAAAAGCTACGAAGCACTTGAAGAGATGGTGGCACACGTGGAAAATTTGGTTCAATCTCTTGGGCTGCAATACCGCATATTGCGCCTTTGTGGCGGTGATATGAGTTTTGCTTCGGCACTTACTTACGACTTTGAAGTATACTCTGCTGCACAAGAGCGTTGGTTGGAGGTAAGCTCCGTATCCAACTTTGAGCACTTCCAAAGCAACAGAATGAAAATACGCTATCGTCACGACGGCAAACCGCAGCCTGCCCATACATTGAATGGCAGTTCATTGGCATTGCCTCGTATCATGGCTTGTATATTGGAAAACTTCCAAACACCCGATGGCGTAAATGTGCCTGAGGCATTGCAACCATACTATGGTAGCAACATTATCAACTAATTCATATTATCCGATTATGATACAAAGAATACAAAGCTTATGGTTGTTGGTGGCGGCACTGTTCAATGCGGGACTGTTTTACTTCAGCCTATACAAAGCAGATGTCATGAACGAAGGCGTGGCCTCTATGCATGAAGTAACCGCAGGCGGTAACATCCTACTCTTTTTATTGGCCATCGTTATTGTGGCACTTCCTTTGGTGACGATATTCATGTTCAAGAACAGAAAGCAACAATCCAATTTGGCCAAGTTGAGCATCGTGCTCAATATCGGTTTCATAGCTGCTGCCATCATGGTGGTTACCAACTTCAGCAACGGCACACCAACACCAACGAACGGCTCTTACCGTTTGGGTATGGTATTGCCCATCGCATCACTTGTGATATTGTTGATGGCATACAACGCCATCCGAAAAGACATTAAGACCATCAAGTCTTTGGACAGATTAAGATAAGTTGAACGCATTCAAACAAAAGGGTCGGCACTTTGTGCCGACCCTTTTGTTTATGGAACAATATTGTTTTAGAATAATCCGAATGCTACACCCACATTCACACCGATGGTGCTGAACGGTACGGAGTATGTCGGCATAGTATTGGACGTACCCGTCAATGTACCTTCAAATTCATACTTGGTGGTCTTCTCCGCAGGAGTCAACTGATTGAGTACGCTCATGCCGTTTTGGGTAAGTGTCGTCACTTCAGACTCTTTGTAGTAAAGGTTCAACGACAAAAGGCTTATCTCTCCGAATACTGATATCTTCTTGGTAGGCGCTATTCTCACACCCATAGCACCGGCAAACCCGGGACTCATCCTTGTCTTGTACTTTTCACCAATACCATAGGTTGTGCGTACTGTATTGGTAGTGGCTATGTTATAATCGTCTTGAATGATGGTTGCCTCCAGATCGATGGTTGCCTTTACCGGTATCACCACACCACCTCTTGCATAAAAATTCAACTTGCCTCCCGATTGTATTACAGCCGATGGTATCAAAAGTACAGGCAGCTTGGATTGCTGGTTAATATCGTAAGTGATGGTGCTTAGCCCATCTGTTTGCGATAAAGAAGTTCCTGTTTTTTTAGTGGCGGCTCCTATGTCGGCCATCAGCTCCACACCCAAGTGCTTGGTCACCATTGCGCCGGCGGCAATTGTTGCATGTACACCGGCAGCAAACGATGCTTTCTTCACTTCAAATGTTTCGGAGTACTGGCCTCCTGTTGCAGGAATCACAGCATTGGACTTACCGTTCAGCGGAAAGCCGTTCATATCATACAGTTGACCCCCTTGAGGCACTGCATACCCTAAACCTGCACGTACATATATTTTTTGCGCATCTGCTGTGGCAAATGCCGACAGGGTTACCAAAGTGATAATCAGTTTTTTCATGAAATTTATGTTTACCTGTTTTAGTATGGTTTTTATGGTTTGATTATTTCTTTCCTTTTTTCATGCAGGCTTCTATCTCCTCCACTGTTATCGGTATGCCTTTGAACAAGTCCACATGGCCTGTTTTCGTAAGCCATATATCGTTCTCTATACGTATACCCATTTGTTCTTCTTCTATATACAATCCCGGCTCTACAGTGAACACCATACCTGCCTTCACAGGTTCGGTACGTGTACCCAAGTCGTGCACATCAATGCCCATATGGTGAGATATGCCATGATACAGATACTTACGATATGCAGGGTTTGCAGGGTCTTGGTTTTTGATATCCGCTTTAGATATCAAACCAAGTTTCAAGCACTGCTTCTCCGTTTCTTTATTCACCTTGTCCGTATAATCCACTACGGATATACCCGGCTTCAATATGGACTTTGCGTAGTTGTGTAAATGCAACACAGCATTGTATACTTCCTTCTGACGCTTGGAGAATTTTCCGTTCACAGGTATGGTACGCGTAAGGTCTGATGCATAGTTTCCATATTCAGCACCAAAGTCCATCAACAACAAATCGCCGTCTTTACACTCAAGGCTGTTGTCCACATAGTGCAACACACGTGCGCTGTCGCCCGATGCTATGATGCAATCGTAAGCGTGTTTCGTTGCTCTGTTTCTTAAAAACTCATGTGTTATTTCCGCCTCCACTTCATATTCCATCACACCAGGCCTCACAAACTGCATTACACGAAGAAAAGCCTTATGCGTAATGTCTACCGCCTTTTGAATAACCGCAACTTCTTCTTTGGTTTTAATCCCACGCAATTCTTTCATGATACGTGCCGCACGCTCGTAGCTGTGCAAGGGGTAGCGTTTCATGAAGTCGTGTACGAACAACAGGTCTGTACGCAAAAGCGAAGTATCCAGTCTGTCATTCTCATTACTGTTCAAGTACACGGTATCCGCATGGTGCATCATCACTTGCAGCACCGCATCTATACTGTCCACATATTGCACATTGGCAATGCCCGATATGGCTGTGGCTTCTTCTTTGCGCAACTTGTGCCCTTCCCACTTTTCCATATGCTCGTTGGGGCGAATGACCACCAACACTTCTTTGGCAGATCTGTCCGGATTGTCGGGGTACAATATCACCATCGTCTTTTCTTGCACCACTCCTGACAACCATACCACATCCGAGTTGGGTTGGTATGTATATAAGGCGTCTCCGTTCGTGCTCAACTGCGGATTGCCGGGGAATATGGCAACCGAGTTGGGCTTCATCATTTTTGTAAAACGTTTTCTGTTCTGTGTAAACAGCTTCGAATCTATCGGTAAATATTTCATCTTTCTATGCGTGTTGTTCAAACAAGATGGTGAAGTTAAGGATTATACAAACAAAACAAGGGTTAAGAAAAGGTTGAATTTATACAAAAAAGAAACGAGAAAATCAACGTGAAAAACACCCCTACCGCGAACCGAATGAAGGTGATACCTTTATTGTTCCTTCACTCATGAGATAACCATAATCACCTATTTTTTTACTTATTAAATCTAACAACATGCCAAATGGAGCAGAAGTGCCCGTAGCAACCGCCAACGGTTACATCAGTGATTATCTTACCGACTATTACGCCACAGGGAAAGCCCCTACAAAATCTATGATCATGGACGCAGACCTACTGCGCGGCTATCTGAACAACAACACCAACATCGAGAATGTAAAATTCATGCTTGGAGTACGCACCATCAGCGTTGGTGGTGTCGACGAAGAAGTGTTTACACTAATTGTAGCCGGCTACGATTCAAGCGGAAACTATGTATTGTCATCTACAAGCCCGGATATGATATTAGATCAACTTGCTCCTTGCCCAGACGAGTGTCCTACAGTGGGTAATGCTGCGAATGATTATATAAGCTAAATGTGGCTTAAACTAATTATCGTATACTATATAGTTCTGGTACTTTCCATTTTAACAGGTCTTTTAAAGATAAAAGACCTAGATGGTCCTGCCAGAACTATACTATTGTTGCTAAGCATTACATTACTAACAGAAATATCTGCATTACTGTATTCATCAAATACAGGCGAAGGAAACATATTTATATACAATTCATTCATACCGGTTCAGTATAGTCTATTATTGCTATATTATCATAAAGCCATAAATGAAATAAAACGTTCAAATCTTGTATTATTAATAGCAGGCTTAAGTATTGTAGTTACCGTTGCGATATTGTATGCTGCTAAAGATAGTCGTAGTATAAACACATTGGGACTTGCAACAGAATCAGTAATTATAGTAGGTATTACATTGCATTATTTTTCAACTTTTTTAAACAGTTCTAAACCTATATCAGTTCCTTTCTGGATATCATGTATTATGCTATTTTTCTGGTCATTTACATTCTTTTATTGGATAGCCGGGTTAGCAATAAGACACAATTTTACTGATAACACCATATGGCTACGTTATATGCATTGGGCAATTAACGTTCTTACATATGCGTCCTTCGGCATAGTCTTCCTATTTTACAAAAGATTACAACCGGCCCGTGAGTGAAGCAACATCCATATTGGTATTGGTATTCGGCACATTGCTATTCACGCTTTTCGCCATCTTCACCATATTGTATATAGCCATACAAAAGAAGAAGCAGTACCAACACAAAATAGAGAAGCAGGAAATGGAGTACCGTTTTAACAGTGAGCTGATGCAAAGCCGCTTAGAGGTGCAGGAAGAAACCTTGAAGCAATTCTCCGAAGAGCTGCACGATAACATTGCTCAAGTATTGGGCATCATCAAAATGAACCTATACGAAGCGGAGCGCAACAGCGAACCGCACACCAAAGAAGTGCTGACCACCTCTTTGGACATGCTGGGCGACGCCATTACGGACGTTCGTACGATGAGCCATACCATGAACGGCGCCTTTGTTTTGCAAAAAGGTTTGACGGAAAGCATACAAAAAGACCTGTCGCATGTTCAGGCTGCAAGGCGAATTAATTGTACATTTACTTGTACAGGTGACGAATATTCATTGGGCAAGGACAAAGAACTCCTTACTTTTCGCATCATTCAGGAAGCGATAGCCAATGCGGTAAAACACGGACAACCGAATACACTGGTCTTGAACATTGCGTTCGAACCTCAGCACTTGGAGATAACCATTACAGACAACGGGCGCGGATTTGACGTGGAACAGAAGCAAGCTGAGATGTCCGGATTGGGATTGATGAACATGAAGGAACGTGTAAAACTGCTAAATGGCTCAGTGAACATATCATCATCCGTAAACAAGGGAACCGAGATACAACTTATAATACCATCATCCAATGCCGACAAACAGAACCATTAAACTGGTTATTGCCGACGACCATAGACTGTTCAGGGAAGGACTTGCACGCTTATTGGGCGGATACAAAGAGGTACGAACAGTATATGAGGCTACCAACGGACAGGAACTTATAGACTATTTGGCCAATGCATCGGAACTGCCCGATGTATGCTTGATGGATATAAACATGCCTGTACTATGCGGTTATGACGCCACAAAGATCATCCGCGAAAAGTATCCGGAAATAAAAGTACTGGCACTGTCCATGTACGACGACGAGGGCAATGTGATAAAGATGCTACGCTCCGGAGCCAGAGGATACATACTGAAAGACATTGCACCGGAGAAGTTGGTTGAGGCCATACAAATCGTTCACACCAAAGGTTTTTATGAATCGGAACTCATTACTCCGAATGTATTGCGCGACTCCAAGAAAACCAAAAACGAAGACTCCTCCTTTTCCGACAAAGAATTGGTGTTTCTGAAACACTGCTGTACAGACAGTACTTACAAAGAGATAGCACTAAAGATGGACGTATCGGAACGTACCGTGGACGGCTATCGCGACAGATTGTTTGAGAAATTGGGCGTGAAATCGCGTAGCGGCGTGGTGGTTGAGGCCATCCGCTTGGGATTGGTTAAGATATACTGACCTACACGTTGAAGCGGAAGTGCATCACATCTCCATCGTTCACCACATACTCCTTACCTTCTATACGCAGCTTTCCGTTCTCCTTACAAGCAGTCTCGCTACCGAAAGAAACATAGTCATTGTAAGCAATTGTCTCCGCCTTGATGAATCCCTTTTCAAAATCGGTGTGTATGACACCTGCGGCCTGTGGCGCTTTCCAACCTCTTTCGATGGTCCAAGCTCTTACTTCCTGCACACCTGCTGTGAAGTAGGTAATTAGATTCAACAAGTTGTATGCAGCGCGGATAAGTCTGTTCAGGCCCGGCTCTGTAAGGCTGTATTCTTCCAAGAACAAGTCTTTGTCCTCTCCTTCCATCTCTGATATTTGCGCCTCGATGGTGTTGTTCATCACAATCACCTGCGCTCCTTCGTCCTTAACAGCAGCTTGTAATGCTTCGGAATATTTGTTACCTGTGTGCATACCCGCTTCATCTACATTGGCAACGAACAGTACCGGCTTTTCTGTCAACAAGAAGAGGTCAGCGATTGCTTCGTAGTCTTCGCCTTCCAGTTTCAGCCCTCTGATGTTCTTGCCCTCCATTAAGTGATTGTGGCATTGGGTCAATACATCGTATACGCGCTTTGCCTTAGGATCGTTCTTAGCTATTTTCTCGAAACGCTGCATCTTCTTCTCTACGCTCTCAACGTCTTTCAGTTGCAGCTCCGTATCTATAATTTCTTTATCCGCCACCGGGTTTATCTCACCCTCTTCGCGAAGCACATTCTCATCTTCGAAGCAACGTATCACGTGCACTATCGCATCCACTTCGCGAATGTTGGCCAAAAACTTGTTGCCCAAACCTTCGCCCTTGCTGGCACCTTTCACAAGGCCGGCAATGTCCACAAACTCTATAGTTGTAGGTACGGTTCTTTCAGGTATCACCAACTCGGCCAACTTGTCTAGACGCTCGTCAGGTACATCCACCTTGCCTACGTTCGGCTCGATGGTACAGAAACGATAGTTGGACGCCTGCGCTTTGGCGCTGTTGCTCACCGCGTTGAACAATGTTGATTTACCTACGTTGGGCAAGCCCACAATACCTACTTTCAATGCCATGCTTCAATAGAAAATTTGCGCAAAGGTAAGTTCTTCCGGCGACTTATGGATATTCCTTAAGCGCAGCCTCCATCTTGGCGTGCACATCGGCCTTAAGTGCTTCCAGATCGTCGAGTGTCATGCCTTTTACGGGCACAGGCTCCAAGTACACCACCCTGTTCTTACCGGGTTTCAGTCCGAATATGGTGGAATAGTGCCAACGCTTGACCGTATCGGGAAATATCATCGGCAATATTGGTGTTTGGGTATTGATGGCCAGCCTGAACGCACCGTTGTAAAACTCTTTAAGCGGCTTGTCGGTCTCGTTGAAGGTCCCTTCGGGGAACACAGCAATATTGCACTCCCTCCTCAACACCCGCCACATAAGCCGCATGCTGCGCGCCCTGCTGTGCTCGCTCGACCTATCTACCAATATCGCCAATTGCTTGTACACATATCCGAATACAGGGATCTTCACCATCTCTTTTTTGGCCAGTGTACGGAAGTAGTGCGGCACTGCTGCATATATAAGCACGGTATCCAAATAGGAGATGTGATTGGCCACATATACATATCTTTTTTTGTCGGGACGGTTTCCATAGGTACTGACAGGCATACCCATCAAGAACAACCAGCCTTTGCCCCAATAGTGTACTATATTCCAAATTGCTCTTCTGGCAGCGGGTTTATCCCACAAACCAATGATGAACATTATCGGGAAGGCACCCAATAAGGAGATGAGAAACGTAAGTATTACCCATAATGAATATATCGGCTGTAATACTCTACCCATGATATACTATGACATTCCAGGGAACAAACCACGACCCACCGCTTCGCGGAACGGCCAAGGTATGGTTGCCAAAATAATGATGAGACCTATCAATGTGAACCAGAACAGTCTGCTGAACTTTGACTTGTCGCTGATGTCCTTCTTGGTGGCACTGTAACCCACATGTATGAGAATAATGCTCAACAACATACCGAAGATGTGCTCCACCGCCCAAAAGCGTTGTGCGGCATGCGCCATCGCTCCACCGCTTGTCAAAACTTTGAACCAACCGTTACCTATGTACAATACCAAGCCCAACAACAGTTGCACATCGGCCGTAATCATCAGGAATAAAGCAGGCTTTTTATCAGAACTCCCAAATGACCTTGAGCCACTCATACCGCTCATGCTTTTGATAATCGTCCACAAAGCGAAGAATAATAATACCCATCGCAGTAAGTTGTGCATGTGCTGTACTCCTGTCATCATAGTTGTAAATATTTTGGCGAAACTAAAGTACTATGTAATCGTGAATTATGTTTTAAGTTTTCTCTACCAGCCCATTCTTTCTCTCAATGACCTTATTTGCTCCATGTGGTGACGTCCATGCCAGGCATACATATCCACCGATGTCCACAAAGGCACCAAGGCATCGTCTTCGGGATGATAATAGGTACGCTCCCAATCTTCGGGCTCTAAATTGCGCAACATAACACCCCACCTGCGGTGCATTGCATGTACCATGGTGATGGAAACATTCACGGGTACTATCTCCACATCGGGCAACAATGCCCAACGTTGTTCGTCGTATGGCTTTACGGTAGGATTGTCTTCTGTCAATGTAAGTTTATGCCTGACATAAGCATTTATATGGCTGTCGGCAATATGGTGTATCACCTGCCTTGTGTTCCATCCACCTTCTCGATAGGGAACTTCCAAATGTGCCGCATCGAGGTTCTCAATAACATGGTCCAACCAATTGGGCAGAGCTTCTATTTCATTGATCCACTCGTCTTGCATTTGAGGGTCGTAACGCTCCGGCGTTTTATACCGACCGATTGGATACATTGCTTTCTCAAGCTGTTCGTCCATTATTTATCATTTTTGAGCAACCGCTTCCAGTCCCATACGTTGCTTGAAGTCGGCGTTCAGCAAGTTAATTATCTTGTTGTAGGGTACAAATATCATGATCATACCGTCGGCATAGGAGGCTATCTCGTATAAGCCATATACAAAGGTCACACCCTTGTTGCCGATATAGAACTCTGACGGGATGTACAGTTCATCGGAAAACAAACGAGAAGTGAGTGCATCCTTCTTACCCAATTCAAAACGTTTGCGTACTTCCTTCTCTATAAGCGGCACTATTTTAGATGAATCCACTTGCATGATGTCTTCCAAAGTCAGCAGTTTGTGGTTTATACGGTCTATGTTCAAGTAAGTACTTCCGTAATTTCCGTGTGCACCACCTGTGTATTCGTACAAACCGTTGTCCAATACCACAAAGCCCCTATTGTTGTACAACACATCATAAGTAATATCGCTGCTCCAATTGTTGAAGGAAGCACCTACCTCGTCCGCATCCAGGTCATCTATGATCGTGCGGTAGTCTGCAAAGTACTTTTGCTCCATCGCTTGTATGCAACCACCCATACCGTTTTGGCTAATGGTATCACAACCCATGGATTTGTATATCATTGCTCGTACAAACGTGCTGTGCTCATCTTCGCCCTTAGGTATCAGTGATTGGTATGAGAAGTGTGCCGTAGGTTCAGGTAGGCTGTCTATCAACTTTTCCGAATCCTCTATGCGAAAAACAGTGAAGCCTTGCACATCGGCTCTCCTATCTTTTGTAAGCAGTATGGGGAATGATTTTGAATTGCTGAAGTTTTCCCAAACACCGGATATACTGTCCCCTGACATAGTGATACGCCAGCGAGCAGGCTCATCCGTAGGCTCAGGAGGATATTCCGTAAAACTCATTTCACCTTCCCCAAGTGTACTGTCCACACTTTTGAAAAGAGAGATATTGATGCCGACCTTTTCATAATAGTATTGAGCGGTCATGTTATCACCGATGGTGACCAAGTTCAGCACCACAGGCTGGCCTGCTATTGTACCTATGTATCTTTGATATTCACCATGCTCAACGCCTTCTTCCACCACAAAGCCTTCCTTTGTGATGACTTCCACGTTGGATATTTCTTTGGTTTGCTGTCCGTCGTTGTTTCCGCAAGAAATACAAAACAACAAAGCAACAAGTGTTGCTATTCTATTACGCATACCGCTTAGTTAGTGTTCAATATCAAATTGCCGTTCTTGTCACCACCCATCAATAACATTTTGGTGTTAGGCGACTTGGCCAGATCTTTCATGGCTTGTATCTGCTCGTACTTCAACTGCTTGTCAGTCAGGTTTAGGCTGATGATGCGTTGATAGTCTGCGATACCTTGTGCTTCCACACGCTTACGCTCCGCTTCTTGCTTTTCTTTCTGCAACACGTATTTCATTTTTTCCGCTTCTTGCTCGGCATTTATCTTTTGTTCTATTGCCTGCTTCACAGATGCGGGAAGGGTAATGTTACGTATCAGCAGGTTTTCCAACAGCAATCCACGCTTTTTAAACTCATTGTCTATGCTCTCATAAATGAGTGTCTGAAACTCATCGCGCTTGGTAGAGTACAATGACACCGCATTGTAGTTTACTGCATTATCCCTTATTTCCGTGCGGGCTATCGGACGTACAATTTTGTCTTCATAATCGAGCCCGATCTTGTCTATCAATTGTGGCGCATCAGTAGGTACAACTTTGTAGAGAACAGTCAGGTCTATTATCACCTCCAACCCATCTGCAGAGAGTGTACGAATAGCATCATCACCCGACTTGTGACCTTCATCAGTAGTACCGCTCATGGTATAGTTAACTGTACGAATATCAACCTCTACCACTTCCACCAAAGGATTGATTAGGTGAAGACCACTACGCAAAACATCCTTTTGCACCTTACCGAACAACTTTTGAACACCTATGTGTCCTGCCTCTATCTGTACAATTCCCGCGCTTAATGCACCCAACAATATCAATATGATACCCAGTAGACGAGCTCCTTTTGCAAATGGCCTTAGTCTTGCCAACTCAGGCCCTGCTTTGCCCACTATGAACGAAACAAACATTACGATAAATCCCAGTATAACAAATCCCATATCTCTTCGGTTTTATTGATTCAATCAAATTTAAATAACAAGCTACACAAAGCTATCATTATATATTAACAGTAAATAAAATAACTGCGAGTTATTACAAATTGCTATGTTCGGGGGAGGGGGCATCTGCTATTTGTTGCATTTTGTTGCAGAGATGCGCCCTTAGAGCCTATAACAGACAACTCATTATCAGCAAGTTAGTCTATATTTTGTTGCGATTTGTTGCGAAAACAGGGTTTTTATTTTCAAACAACTCGGATAGGATAGTATCATATTTTTCACGGTTCATAACGCCAAACAACCATAACAAATATACGTAAAAATGGCCAAATAGTAAAGCTGCCCCGGGGAACCGGGGCAGCTTGTTGTATGTATCAATCACCAAAACTATGCTTAGCTACATCCTGTGGTGGTACCACAGTTAGGGCACATATAGCAAGTGCCGTTGCGTAAGGTAATATTACCACAGTTGCGACATACGGGCGCATCTGCACTGGTACCCATCATCTTTTTCACAGTTGCCGAATCTTGTCTCGCTTCCACTGCCACCGGTTTAGGTGCAGGATTCACGTTCTTCTGCTTTTGTGCCGCAGGAGGTGTTACGCGTACTTGCGAAAGTTCTTGCTTGGCAGTTGCTTCGTCTTTACCGATGCGTTGCGGATCAGGTACGTGTACCAAATCTGTACGGTCTAAGTATTCGTATGCCAACAGGCGGAAAATGAAGTCGAGCACAGATGTTGCTGTCTTAATGTTCGGATGGTCCACAATACCTGCCGGCTCGAAGCGTGTGAATGTAAACTTGTCCACATACTCTTCCAAAGGCACACCATATTGTAACCCTACCGATACCGCTATGGCAAAGCTGTTCATCAAGCTACGCATGGTGGCACCTTCTTTGGCCATATCCAGGAATATCTCGCCCAATGTACCATCGTTGTACTCACCTGTGCGAAGGAACATCGGTTGACCACCTACTTTTGCTTTAAAGGTATATCCACGACGTTTTGCCGGTAGCTGCTTACGCTCTACAATGCGGCTCAGCTCACGCTTAAGGCGTGTATCCTGGCTGGCCTGCATACGCTTGTTCATTTCTTCAAGCAGCTCTTCTACCGTCAGTTTGCCAAGGTCTACTATTTGGCTTTCTTCAACGGCTGCAACTTCTTGTGTATCGCCGTCTTTTTCTTTCTTCTTCTTGTCGCTCTTGTTGCTCAACGGCTGGCTCAGTTTAGAACCGTCACGATACAAAGCACATGCTTTGATACCCAACTGCCAGCTTAGGTAGTAGCAGTCTTTTATTTCTTCAACCGTAGCTTCGTGAGGCAGGTTGATGGTTTTTGATATTGCACCACTGATGAACGGCTGAGTGGCACCCATCATACGGATGTGACCGTGTGGGTGGATATAACGCTCCCCATTCTTACCGCACTTATTAGCGCAGTCGAATACAGGCAGGTCTTCTTCTTTAAGGAATGGAGCACCCTCCACCATCATGGTACCGCAAACGTAATCGTTCGCTTCTTCTATCTGCTCGTCGGTAAAGCCAAGCTCTTCCAATAGGCTGAAGTCAGGAGCAAAGTATTGCTCAGGCTCAAAGCCAAGGCGCTTCAAGCACTCTTCGCCAAGAGTATATGAGTTGAATACGAAACCAATTTCAAATGCACTAGCAACAGCGGCATCCAGCTTCTTCAATTCTTCACCCAAGAAACCTTTTTCGCTCAACGACTGATGGTTGATGTGTGGAGCACCAGCAAATGTTGCATGGCCTTTGGCGTAGTTTACTATCGCTTCTATTTCGTTTTTCTTATAACCAAGGTTTTTCAATGCCTGTGGTATAGACTGGTTGATGATCTTGAAGTAACCACCACCTGAAAGTTTCTTGAACTTAACCAATGCAAAATCAGGCTCGATACCTGTTGTATCGCAATCCATCACCAAACCGATGGTACCTGTAGGAGCGATAACGGTAGCCTGTGCATTGCGGTAGCCGTGTTTCTCACCCATTTGTACCGCTTCGTCCCAAGCTTTGGTAGCCGCCTTCAACATATAGTCAGGGCAGTACTTGGCGTTGATACCCATAGGCTTGGTTTCCAAACCTTCGTAAGCATCGTTGGCATCGTAAGCCGCTGCACGGTGGTTGCGCATAACGCGTAGCATGTGCTCACGGTTCTCTTTGAAGCGAGGGAAAGCACCTAATGCTTCCGCCATCTCTGCGGAGGTCTTATATGCTATACCGTTCAATATGGCGGTGATAGCACCACCTATTGCACGGGCTTCTTCGCTATCGTAAGGGATACCGCTTACCATCAGCATAGAGCCGAGGTTTGCATAACCCAAACCAAGTGTACGGTAGTCGTAGCTCAGTTGCGCCACTTCAGGAGAAGGGAACTGCGCCATCAATACCGACACTTCCAACACCACTGTCCAAAGACGAGTGCTGTATTCGAAACCTTCCACATCAAACTTACCTGTTTCATCGTCGAAGTAGCGACGTAGGTTAAGCGATGCAAGGTTACATGCTGTATTATCCAAGAACATGTACTCCGAACATGGGTTGGATGCACGGATGCGTCCGCCCTCAGGACATGTATGCCATTCGTTGATGGTAGTATCGTATTGCGTACCCGGATCTGCACAACGCCAAGCAGCATAGGAAATTTTCTCCCACATTTCTTTGGCAGGTACTTTCTTCATCACCTCGCCTGTGCTACGAGCCGTCATTTCCCAATCTTCGTTGTTAGCCAAACGACGGAAGAACTCGTTAGGTACACGTACAGAGTTGTTGGAGTTTTGGCCTGATACAGTGCGGTAAGCTTCGCCTTCGTAATCGGAAGCATAACCCGCAGCTATCAAAGCGGCAACTTTTTTCTCTTCTTCTACTTTCCAGTCTATGAAGTTTACTATTTCAGGGTGGTCCAGATCAAGACATACCATTTTGGCTGCACGACGTGTGGTACCTCCACTCTTAATGGCACCGGCTGCACGGTCGCCTATTTTCAGGAAGCTCATCAAACCGCTTGATGTACCTCCGCCGCTTAGTTTTTCACCTTCTGCACGAATATTGGAGAAGTTGGTACCGACACCCGAACCGTATTTGAAGATACGTGCCTCACGAACCCATAGGTCCATGATACCGCCATCGTTCACCAAATCATCATCAACGTTCAAAATGAAACAAGCGTGTGGCTGCGGACGCTCGTAAGCATTTTTGGAACGCTCTAATTCACCTGTAATAGGATCGACATAATAGTGACCTTGTGCTTTACCGTCGATACCGTAGCTGTTGAACAAACCGGTATTGAACCATTGTGGAGAGTTTGGAGCAGCACCTTGATTAAGGATGCTATATATCAACTCATCGTAAAACACTTGTGCGTCGTCGGAAGAAGCGAAGTAACCATACTTCTCTCCCCATGTACGCCAGCAATGTGCCAAACGATGTGCCACTTGCTTGATGGATGTTTCTCTGCCAAGGCTGCCGTCTTCTTGAGGAACACCTGCTTTACGAAAATATTTTTGCGCCAAGATATCCGTAGCAATCTGCGACCAGCTTCTCGGAACTTCCACATCATTCATCTCAAACACCTTCTCTCCGTTCGGATTACGGATAACAGAAGTACGGTAGTCGTACTCGAACATATCAAAAGGACTTACACCATCTTTCGTATAGTGACGAGAGAAGGAAAGGCCTTTGGCGGTTTTGGTTTTTGTTGCAGCCATGGGCAATTAAATATTTTGAGTTAAGAAAAAGTTAACCGTTAAAAAAACGTGGGATAACGAAAGTATCTAAAACGACAGTTTGTGTGAAAAATAGAAATTCACTTTTTGTGGAAAAAGAAAGTCGCTTTATTCAGATGATTGATTAACAAGTCATTTCATCATTTCCACCCCCAAATCGCATTTCTCACAGTTGACTTTTTCAATGTTTTTCAGTATAATATGTATTACTGCAAATTTACGACATTATTATACCTAAAAACGTTAAAAGGGCTGCAAATGCAGCCCTTTTACTATGTTGATTTTTGTTATTAACCTTTCTATTGAATCATGAGCTTTCTTATCAGACGCTCGCCATCCGCATTCAATTCCACAAAGTATACACCTGCAGGCTGACCATTCAACTCTATCTCTTGAGTGAACTCTGTACCACCTACATTGTACTGCTGTGTGAACACTGTTTGACCTGTCATATTTGTGATGCGAACTTGAACATCTTCAACCGCAGCGACAGCGTCGAATGATAGTGTGAAGTTACCTGTGGTCGGGTTCGGGTGAACTCCGAAACCGCTCAACTTGCCACCAACATCATTAATGCCTTTAGGTATCTTCTTACGGAAGATAACTATGAAGTCTTCTGTTTCACCGGACAAGTAACCACCACATGCAGAGTCTGATTGTCTGCTAGGCGCAATATCGTTGTTGATGATGAAACGTGCACCTGTCGGTACATCACGAATAGCCTTGGTAGGTATCTTGATGCTATCAACCAGTGTATGACTACCTATCGTAGTGTAACCGGTATATATACGCTCTTCAGGTATATCGTACTCTTTGTTATTGTTGAAGTCCATAAAGATGGTCACCTTGGCATCACCATGCTCAAGAGCATTCATTGTATGATATACATAGAATGCGTAAGTGCTGTCAGTATAGAACTCCTGGAACTTATCATCCGTATGGTCTGTACGTGGTTCAACCGCTTTTAGGTTCATTATGTGCGGACCACCATCGTATGTGGATATACCACCAAATGCGATGCTTCCAATATCACTGCTGTCAACTCCAAAACCACCGGTTGCTTTACTGTAACAGTAGCATTTGTAACCCGGCTTAGCATTAACCAATGTAGGCCCGGAGAAGACTGTATCCAATGTGCTCGGACAAACGGTTCTCAATCTGTAATAAAGCGGCTGACCCGTGAACACTCTTTGCAGTGTGTCTTTATCTATACCACCGTCCACATTGAACCAAGAGATATTGTCGCCAGAAACCTGCCATGCACGAGTGAATGCAGAACGAGCCTTCTCGTAAGTAGTATCTGTCAGTTTGTATTCGTAATCAGGACACATGGATGTATCTGTCGATACTACAGTACCCGCGTTTACAGGTCCATCGCATGGACGATGACATATCTTAACTATGTAGTCTTCTATCTCACCACCTCCCGGTATTGTATCACAAGGAACTGTTTGAAGCGTGTCTTTACTGATGATGACACGCATACCTGTTGGTCCTATCTCAGCGCCCGAAGGTATTTTATAATTGACATCTGCAATTTCAGGAGGTACTCCCGAACCGTTTATCGGTGCAACGAATAATTTCTCTGTATTCGGGTTGTACTGACCGTCTCTGTTGAAGTCGATATACACTTGTGCATATGAACTTTGCAGCGTACTCACACTTTGTATCTGTGTTATCAAGAAACGATATGTGGTATCTCTGTACAAACAAGGCCAAGAGATGCTGTCATGCATCGGTGTATATATATGGCTTGCTGAGGTGTTGTTATACAACGGCATCGCAAGACCATTATTGACCACCGTGTCAAACGACTGTAAGTTGATGAGGGTAACATTTCCTATATCGATAGGATCTGTAACCTTAGGAAGATTGTCGCAATAGCAATAATAGAACGGAGCTATATCAACTTTGTGTGGAGGAGACGTCCAAGTAAGATTTGTGTTTGCATCACAAGTCACTTTTACACGGTACCACTTAGCTGTTGTAATTGCGTCATTGATATCTCCATACAATCCGGGTACTTGGGTCACGTTAGACCATGTTTGACCATTGTTGGAATATTGCCACTGATATGTCGCATCCGCATAGAAGCTATCCGGACGTAGATTGAATTGTTTGTTAGGACATACTATATGAGGTCCTGCAATACTAGTTTTAGGAGTATCCGTACAAGGGAAACCCGCGAATATATCTATACCGAAGCTATACACTTCTTGGTCGGTACCTACAACGTTACTGTTTATAGATCTACCATATGTACGAGTCAATGGCGAACCGTTGTTGAACGTAAGCGTAAAGCCCGAGTTGGAACCGGTGTGCCCCATTTGCACAATAATGTTTGAGGTACCGTCATAATAAAACGGCACATCCAAATCGAACTTCATCCACTGACCCGATGTAGGAGTAAGTGTAACAGAGGATCTGTAATATACCTGCGTTACGGCTGTTGATGTCCAACTACCGGATGGTAGGGTTGTCAAAGACGTATTACCCATTTTAATGAACACATCGGGGTGTGTAGGGCTGGTATTGGATCTTGGTACGAAATATACCGCAGTGATAAATCCTGCCGGAGGAGGCGCATTGAACGCGTTTGTCGAGTTGGTGTGTGTAGGGAAATACAGCAGCTCCACCTGGTTACTCGATGAGGTGGACGTTGCGTTGAACGGCCAGCTGTTTGCGCTACCTGTAGTACCGCCAACCGTATATTGCGGTGTTTGGGCTATACTTAGCAACGATATTGACAATAACATAGCCAACAGCCATGCTCTGACTATCCAAGCTCTGAATGATAATGTAATGGTTTTGTGCATGATACCAATGTTTATTGTGCTTACTGACAATGGGTAAAGAAAGCAAATTACGTGTTAAATTTCATTTTTCACCCAACCTCATAGACATAATTAAAAATATTACGGTTGGTAAATTTTGCAGCAATCTCTATTAACAGCGCATTAAATAGTGGGAATCGGGATATAAAGGCTCTGAAACCACAAAAGCCGGCGATGAGCCGGCTTTTGTATATAAATCATTGATTATATTATTGGATCATAAGCTTCCTTATCAGGCGCTCACCATCGGCATTCAGCTCCACAAAGTATACACCTGCTGGCTGACCGTTCAGGTCAATATCCTGAGTGAACTCTGTACCACCTACATTGTACTGCTGTGTGAAGACTGTTTGACCGGTCATATTGGTCACACGAACCTGAACATCATCCACCGCATCGATAGCATCAAACGAAAGCGTAACATTACCTGTGGTCGGGTTCGGATGTATACCGAATCCGCTCAGTTTACAGTTGATGCCGCTCACACTTTGAGGTATCTTCTTACGGAAGATAACAATGAAGTCTTCTGTTTCACCTGACAAATAACCACCACAAGCAGAGTCTGATGCTGCACTTGGAGCGATATCGTTGTTTATGATGAAACGAGCACCTGTCGGCACATCGCGGATGGCCTTAACAGGTATCTTGATGCTATCAACCAATGTATGACTACCTATTGTGGTGTAACCTGTAAAGATGCGCTCTTCAGGTATGTCATACTGTTTGTTGTTGTTGAAGTCCATGAAGATGGTCACCTTGGCATCACCATGCTCAAGAGCATTCATTGTATGATATACATAGAATGCGTACATACTGTCTGTGTAGAACTCTTGGAACTTGGCATCAGTATGATCTGTACGTGGCTTAACCGCTTGACTGTTCATTATGTGCGGGCCACCATCATATGTGGATATACCGCCGAAGGAGATACTACCAATATCGCTGCTGTCAATACCTGCACCGGTTGCCTTACTGTAACAATAGCACTTGTAACCGGGCTTCGCATTAACCAGTGTTGCCTGTGAGAAGTTGGTATCCAATGTACTTGGACAAACAGTTCTCAACCTGTAATACAACGGCTGACCTGTGAACACTCTCTGAAGTGTGTCTTTATCCAAGCTACCCGAAATATTGAACCAAGAGATATTGTCGCCAGAAACCTGCCATGCGCGAGTGAACGCAGAACGTCCTTTTTCGAACGTGGTATCTGTAAGCTTGTATTCGTAATCAGGACACATGGATGTATCTGTCGACGATACAGTACCGGCATTTACAGGACCATCACATGGGCGGTGACATATCTTAACGATATAGTCTTCGACCTCACCTGCTCCCGGCAATGAGTCACAAGGCGGACCTTGCACCGAGTCGGTACTGATGACCAAACGCATACCGGTTGGCCCTATCTCAGCACCTGAAGGTATCTTATAGTTGATATCAGCAACTTCAGGTGGATTACCCGAACCGTCTATCAAAGTAAGGAACAGTCTTTCTGTATTAGGATTGTACAAACCATCCCTATCGAAATCTATGTACGCTTGTACATATGTTTTTTGCAATGTGTTGGTGCTATGTATCTGAGTCAACAAGAAACGATATGTGGTATCTCTGTACAAGCAAGGCCATGAAATACTGTCGTGCATTGAAGTGTACTTCCTGTTTGCTTTACTGTTGTTGTACAGTGGCATACCGATACCGTTGTTAACCACGGTATCGAATGATTGCAAGTTGATCATTGTAACGTTCCCTATATCCGCACCATCAGTAGATGTTGCATAGTTGTCACAATAACAATAGTAGAATGGTGCGATCTCGATCTTGTGAGCTGCACTGGTCCAGGTTAAGTTAGTATTGGAATCACAAGTGATCTTAACACGATAGTATTTCGCAGATGTTATGCTGTCTGTGATATCACCCAACAAACCCGGAACACCTGTAAAGTTTGACCAAGTGGAACCGTTCTTAGAATACTGCCATTGGTAAGTGGCATCAGCATAGTATTTCGAAGGCTTCAAAGTGTATGGCTTGTTAGGACATACTCTCACAGGGCCATCAACTTCCGCTTTAGGAGTATCAGTACATGGGTAACCTGCAAAAAAGTCGAAACCGAACTGGTATGAATAACGTCTTGCACCACTACCGCTCGCGTAAGTATAAACGTGTGTATTACCTGTGTAAGCACCATTTACGGGAGTGCCACCAGCGTATGCCGGAGGACCATCAGTACCCCCTGTTTGTCTGAAGTCAATAATAAACGGTTTTGTCGGATCCATGTAAACGTAGTTGTCCAATGGAATTTTAAACCAACCGCCTACAGACACTGCACCAATGTTAACGGTTTTTGTAGGTACCGCAGGTGTAAGACCTGTTTGGTATGAGTTGATGGCTGTCAGTGTAGTATTACCTATGTCCACCTGAACACCCGTCATTGAGAAGTTGGTGGTGGCGTAGTACGCCTTGAAGTAAATTGCTGTCATGAACCCCGGAGTGGTGTTTGACGGCAATGCCGGAAAGTCACCCGGCAAGTACAAGAACTGCGATCTACAGTTATCCCATCCGTTACCAACACCAAACGGAATCCAGTTACCACCGGTTGCGTTGTTGGTATAGGTATACTGCGGGGTTTGTGCAGATACTTGCTCCGAACAAAGAGTAATCAGCAATGATGCTACAAAAAGCAATTTGCTAAACTTTGTAAAAGTAATTTTCATATCATTTATCACTTTTGACTTTTACGAAATCGTATTTACCTAAAATAGGTTTATAAATATATGCTAAAATATTTTTAACAGCAATAAAGTTATCAATAATAACATACAATACCTATATGTAATAATAATAATATATTAACTCTAGGGTGATATATCATCCAATTCCCTTAAATCTTAATGTCATTTTTATTTCAGCAAGCATTTTACGGTTACATATTCACAATACACATTATATAAAATTAACGCATTTATACAAATGATAATGTATCATTTGCCACAAAATGGTGTTCAGACTTAGCTGATTCGGATGGTATAAGGCGGTTATTTTGCGATGAGCTCTTACAAGTATATAAAGAAGTCTATCTCAGTTGGGAAAATGAAGATCCGGCACCCGGAATGTAATTGTTACAGAGGTATTATTATTCCTGCGAAATTCTGCTATTTTTGTCGCTGATAAAATTTATAGTATGAACTTTCCTGACGACTTGAAATACACTAAAGACCACGAGTGGATAAAGCTTGAAGGCAACACGGCAACCATCGGTATCACAGACTTCGCACAGCGCGAATTGGGAGACATCGTATTCGTTGATATAGACTCAGAAGGCAAAACATTGGGCGCCAACGATATTTTCGGAACGGTTGAAGCGGTTAAAACAGTATCTGACCTTTTCTTGCCGGTTGCAGGAACTGTGGATGAGATAAACGGTGACCTTGAAGGTAACCCTGAGAGCGTTAACCAAGACCCATACGGAAACGGATGGATGATAAAAATGACTGTTGAGAACACAGCCGACGTTGAGGCATTGATGGATGCAGCAGCATATAAAGAGATGGTAGGCGAATAAGCCATGCTCATCATATTTACAGAACAATCACCTTATAAGCATAGAGCAAAGTTGTTGGCCATAGGCTGGACTTTGCTCATTTTTATTTTATGCTTTCTTCCGGGCAATGAACTTCCCGACATAAGAATCCCATTCATAGATAAATGGGCACACATAATACTGTTCGGTGTGTTCTCGTTTTTATGGATGTGTGGCAATCCGACACGTAAAACCATTTTTCTGCTCATCATATTCGGACTGTCTGTTTTTGTGGGTTGGATGGTTGAGTATATACAAGGCCATTATGTGGAAGGGCGCACACAAGACAATATGGATACACTTGCCGACAGTGTGGGTGGGTTGATAGGCATTGTATTGTTTGTTGTTCTTTACAATATCGCTAACAAAAAGCTAAACGGCAGTCAGCGTTAAACTTTGTATTTTAGGCATCTGTTTTAGAAAATAGTAATTGATGATCATCAGAAGCAAAGCACCTTTGCGTATAGGACTTGCAGGTGGCGGCACAGACGTCAGCCCTTACTGCGACCTTTATGGCGGTAGTATTCTCAACGCCACCATATCGCTGTACGCACATGCCAACATAGAACCCATACACGAGCAGAAGATAATATTGGAAGCCGTTGACAGAAAAGAAAAAGCGGAATACGACCTATCTGAAAGCTTACCTATCGATGGGAAGTTAGACCTTGCAAAAGGGGTATACAACCATGTGGTGAAAAACTATGGCGCAGTACCTTCCGGGTTTAAGATAACCACCTATGTGGACGCCCCTGCCGGCAGTGGCTTGGGTAGCAGCTCCACACTTATGGTGGCTATATTAGGTGCATTTGCAGAGTGGATGCAATTGCCATTAGGTGAATACGACATTGCGCACACAGCATATATCATTGAACGCAAGGAGCTGGCCATGGCCGGTGGTAAGCAAGACCAATATGCGGCAACCTTCGGTGGTGTGAACTTCATGGAGTTTTACAATGACGACCGCGTCATAGTAAACCCACTGAGAATAAAGAGACGTGTATTGTTTGAGTTGGGCAACAACTTGGTATTGTACTTCACATCAACAAGTCGATTGTCATCAACCATCATTGAGGCACAAACGAAAAACGTGACCGAAAAGAACGAACAGTCGATAGAGGCCATGCACCAACTGAAAAAACAGGCGCAGATGATGAAAGAGGCATTGCTTAAAGGCAATGTGGATGATATAGGCCCGATACTTGACTTCGGATTCCGATACAAAAAGCAAATGGCTTCGGGCATATCCAACAACGAGCTCGATAACATTTACGAATCTGCCTTGGCAGCAGGTGCAACAGGAGGAAAGATAAGCGGTGCAGGCGGTGGCGGCTTCATGATGTTTTATTGCCCAGGCAATACTCGTTACAATGTGATTGAAAAACTGAAAGAATTCGGCGGAGATATTCGCAGATATCAGGTTACAGAACACGGATTGTTCACCTGGACCATATAATAATCGTCATGGAGTGTATCGTACTTGCAGGAGGATTCGGCACAAGGCTTCGGAGTGTGGTGGAAGACATTCCCAAATGTATGGCACCCGTTAACGAACAACCATTTCTTCATTACGTATTCAAGTATTTAGCCGACAACTATTGCGATAGAGTGATACTTTCACTTGGTTACAAGCACGAGTACATAACCAATTGGGTGAATGAAAACGAATTCCCTTTTACGGTAGACCATGTGATAGAACAAGAGCCTTTAGGTACAGGTGGCGGTATACAGTTGGCCATGAAAGAAGCTCAAGAAGAAAATGTATTCGTACTAAACGGAGATACCATATTCAACGTCAACCTGAACTTATTGCAGACGTTTCACAACACTCATTTTGCAGAAACCACACTTGCACTGAAAGAGATGCATGAGTTTGACAGATACGGAGTGGTGAATGTAAATGATAACGGCTGCATCAATTCGTTTGAAGAAAAGCAATACAGAGACAAGGGCTTGATAAACGGAGGTGCGTACCTCATCAACAAACAAGCATTGCTTGACAAACAACTGCCGGAAAAATTTTCGTTCGAGAAGGACTATCTTGAAGCATATGTCAGCGAACAAAAATTTTACGGCTATGTCAGCGACGGATACTTTTTGGACATAGGCATACCGGAAGATTATTACAAAGCGGCGGAAGATTTTAAAACACTATTCTAAATGGATATTGCAATAATAGGACCGGCACACCCACTGAGAGGAGGGTTGGCCACATACGATGAACGTCTTGCCAATGAGATACAGAATCATGGGCATAAGGCGACCATATATTCCTATTCGTTGCAATATCCATCGTTCTTGTTTCCCGGCACCACACAATATACCGACGAGCCTGCACCTGATAACTTGACAATACACACCATCATCAACTCCGTAAATCCGCTGAACTGGATAAGCTGCGGAAAAAGGATAAGAAAAGCCAAGCACGACCTGATCATAGTACGTTATTGGTTGCCCTTTATGGGGCCTGCCTTGGGCACCATTCTTCGCTCTGTGAAGAAGAACAAACACACGCGCATACTCTGCATTGCAGACAACATCATACCACACGAAAAACGTCCCGGTGACAAACCATTCACATCCTATTTCTTGAAACCTCTCGACAGTTTCATTACCATGAGTAAGGATGTACTAAAAGACCTAAGAACACTTACCGATAAACCCGCACGTTTTTCCGCACACCCACTTTACGATAACTTCAGCCCCGCTATATCAAAACAGGACGCTTGTGAAAAGATAGGATTGAAGTCCGATAAGAAATATCTTTTGTTCTTCGGGTTCATACGCAAGTACAAGGGACTGGATATAATGTTGGAAGTGATGAACGATGAACGCATCAGACAAGCAGGAATAAAACTCATCATCGCAGGAGAGTTTTACGAAGACCGTAAACCATACGACGACATCATTGCTCAACACAATCTGAAAGACTCCATAGAGGAGTTTACCGAATTCATCCCCAACAGCGAGGTGCACTATTACTTCAGTGCAGCCGATGTGGTAGTGCAGCCTTACAAAACCGCCACACAAAGCGGCATAACACAGGTAGCTTATTATTTTGAAAAACCGATGATAGTAAGCAATGTGGGTGGATTGCCCGAAGTGGTGAAAGACGGCAGTACAGGATTTGTGGCAGAGCCCAACGCTAAGGAAATAGCAGACGCCATCCTCAAGTTTTACGAGCCAAACAGCATACCAAACCTTTCGGAAAACCTAAAGACGGAAAAGAGTAAATACAGTTGGGATACTTTCTTGAACAACTTATTGGATACTGCTTTCCCTAAATCAGAATAAAGCGCCTGCAGAACCCGGCCTTTCTTTACCCAAGTGACGAAATGCTTTTTCCGTAGCTTCTCTACCCCTTGGAGTACGGATGAGAAATCCTTCTTGTATCAAGAACGGTTCATACACTTCCTCAATGGTACCCGAATCTTCACCGACCGCAGTAGCAATGTTGCTGATACCGGCAGGACCACCCTTGAACTTATCGATAAGTGTGTTTAGTATCTTATTATCCATATCGTCCAAGCCGTGACTATCAACATTCAGTGCTTTAAGTCCGTGCTCAACAATACCCAAGTCAATAACTCCATTACCCAACACCTGTGCAAAATCGCGCATACGACGAAGCAGCCCATTGGCGATACGTGGCGTACCGCGGCTACGGCCTGCTATCTCCATAGCCGCATCGGAAGTGATGCGCACCTTCAACAAAGATGCCGAACGCATGATGATGCGTTGCAAGGTATTGGCAGTGTAATAATCCAATCTTGACTTGATACCGAAACGGCTAAGCAAAGGTGCTGTCAACAAACCTGAACGAGTTGTAGCTCCAACAAGAGTGAAAGGATTGATATTTATCTGAACGGAGCGAGCTGCCGGTCCCGTATCTATCATAATGTCGATTTTGAAATCTTCCATTGCCGCATAGAGATACTCTTCCACCACAGTACTCAAACGGTGTATCTCATCTATAAACAATACATCGCGCTCTTCAAGGCTTGTGAGCAACCCTGCAAGATCTGCGGGTTTTTCGATAACAGGCCCACTGGTCTCTTTGATGTTCACATTCAACTCATTGGCCACAATGCGCGACAAAGTGGTTTTACCCAAACCCGGAGGACCATGGAATAATATATGGTCAAGCGCCTCACCACGTAGGTTGGCTGCTTTGACAAATATTTTCAAGTTCTCAATAAGTTGCGGCTGACCGTCAAACTCGGCAATACTCTGCGGACGGATACTATTTTCATAGTCCCGATCTTGCGGGGTCAAGTCGTCGTTCGGTCGTAAAGGAGAGTGCTCCATGAGAATTAAAATTAGCTCAAACTATTGTATTCATCACATATTATTAGGTTTGATATTGAAAGTCTATTACAAATAATACCTTTGCAGCGTTCAATTAAAAAAATACTCAATGGATGACAAGAACTACAAGTTAGCCACCAAGATGATACATGCAGGCGTTGAACCCGATCCTGCCACAGGTGCTATCATGACCCCTATATATCAAACATCCACCTATGTGCAATCGGCACCGGGTGTACACAAAGGATATGAGTACTCTCGTACTCAAAACCCGACAAGACACGCATTGGAAAAAAACCTTGCCGCTATCGAGAACGGTAAGCATGGCCTTTGCTTCGCCAGTGGTATGGCTGCCAGTGATACAGTAATAAAACTATTATCACCCGGTGATGAAGTGATCGTTGCCAACGACCTATACGGCGGTACATACCGTATCATGACCAAAGTGTTTACGGCATACGGTATCAAGTTTCATTTCATTGATATGCACAACGCGGAGAACATTCGCGGATATATCAATGAGAAAACAAAAATGATATGGGCGGAAACACCGACCAACCCATTGCTGAACATTGTGGATATAGAGGCTTGCGGCAAAATAGCCAAAGAGCATAACCTATTGCTTGTAGTGGATAATACATTCGCTACGCCATACTTGCAAAACCCACTTGACTTAGGTGCGGATATTGTACTACACTCAGCCACCAAATATTTGGGCGGCCACTCCGATGTTGTTTTGGGTGCTTTGATACTTAACGACGATGCATTGCAAGAGCGTTTGGCGTTCATTCAAAACAGTTGTGGTGCCACTCCCGGCCCTCACGACAGTTGGTTGGTATTGCGCGGTATAAAAACACTACATATACGTATGCAACGCCATTGCGAGAATGGTAAAGCGGTTGCAGAATTTTTGAAGAATCACGATAAGATAGGTAAAGTGCATTGGTGTGGTTTTGAAGACCATCCCAACCACGAGATAGCCAAAAAGCAAATGCGTGGCTTCGGAGGTATGATGTCTTTTGTACTGAAAGAGGACGACGTAGACCATGCAATGGAGATACTGAAGAAGACAAAACTATTTGCATTGGCAGAGTCATTGGGCGGTGTTGAATCTCTTTGTGGACACCCTGCATCCATGACACACGCAGCCATTCCGCGTGAAGAGCGCATAAAGAACGGGCTTGCCGATTCTTTGATTCGCTTGAGTGTAGGTATAGAAGATGTGGAAGACCTGATAGAAGACCTTAAAAATGCGATAGGTTAGATTTTACGAACCATTCATAAAAGAAAACGCCCCGACAATGTCGGGGCGTTTTCAGTAAACGGCAAATATTTTAAAGTACAGCCCACCATACCACACGTTGCCCTTGGTCTCCCCATCTCTTTAGGCTTGACAGGACAACATCATACATCCCTTTTACATCGGTTTCTTTACCTTTCTTAGGCGGTACCAGTTTCTTTTCTTCAGGAGTTGTTATATCCACCTTTGTGGCTATCCAAGTTGTATGCAATCTTGGTATTGCAATCTCAAGTATCATACCGGGTAGGTTTCCGAACATTTCAGGACCACCTGATACAGGAATATCTTCTGAGTAAAATGCCACGATATAGACAGAATCACACATTACCGAAACTGCCTTACGACACTTGTAGTTGGCGATGGTACGTACCTCGTCCATTATCTTCCACTCCAACTTCCTCATACTGTCTTTCACCAAAAACTTCTCTTCGTACACCTGCTTTTTTGCTATCACGGTTTTGGTTGCATAATCCGTGTAAACAACATTTTCATCCACAGGTATTCTTGCAAACCACATGTTCGTAGTCTCGTCCGACTCTCTGCCCGGTTCGTAAATACTGTGCTTGGTATTGAACGACAAGTTATAGTAGTTCTTATTGTATTTAGGAGCTTTGTCTCTGTATCGAGCCACCCATTCTTTTTCATCCTCATCCAGATAATCCATTCTTCGATGAACATTCAAACTACGTTCATACTCGATAGTACCTTCTATGGTATGTTGCGCTTTGCCAGCCAAGCAGGTCAAAGTAAGTATTACAATTGATATCAGTTGTTTCATAGTAGGGTCTTATTTTATTATGAATTGGTCTGCTGTTACTTCAGGCTTATCTCCCACTCCCATTTTTGTGAAGTTCCATTCAAGGCCCAACATGAAGTATCTGCGTATGGTATTGTAATTGTTCTCAGTAATATAGTTGCTTGTGGCATACCTGTTGAACCCAAGGTTTTGCTTCAATATGTCGTAAGCGGACAACTTCAGTTCCAGCTGATCGTTCTTCAAGAACTTCTTACCCAAAAAAGCATTCCAGCGCAACACGTTGTTGTTTCTGTCGAATACTTCTGTACGCTGACGCATCATCCAGTTAACGTCTGTTTTAAACTCTATTTTCCATGGCAAGTCTATCTGTACATTCATACTTGGTTGGCACGTCCAGTAGCTTGTAGCTTGTGTACTTATGTTCGACTTGTTATCGTTATAGGTCATTTCATAATCAAGGCCCACTTCAAACTTTTCGTCTTTGCTCTCATAATTCCACTCCACATTTCCGGTATATGAGTTATAATTACCGACATTCTTGGTTCCGTTGATTATGTTGTTGTTTCTTGAAAGGCTGACATTACCACCACCACCGACGCGCATGTTCAATTTTGTGATGCGCTTACCGATACTCACATAACCCCAACCGTTGTAGTTGCCATCCATATTCACGTACTGGTAAGTTTGTCGGCCTTGTCCATCCACCGTTTGTGCCCGAGTGATGGCATTGTCCACAAAGCTGAAACTCATACCACTCCAAATCCATCTGCCGCTTAGCATTTTATAATCATGCAAATTAAGCCTGAATGAATGTCTGAACTCTTGCGTAAGGTTTGTGTTACCTATCGAAATGTTCAACGGGTCGGTATTGTCTTGAATAGGTTGTATCTGTTGTATGCTCGGCTGTTTGGTGCTACCGTTATAGCTGGCACTTATACTCGACTGCTTGGATATCTTATACCTTAGGTTCGCTTTAGGAAAAAGGTTGACCACATTGTATGAGAAGTTGGTATCGGTAAGTAGATTTTCTTGTAAGAAGCGAGTATTGGCCACATTCGACCCAAAAGAGAAGTCAAGATTTTTATAATCGAAATTGACACTCGCACCTCCGCTATGTGTTACTATGTTATACAAAAAGCTGTTGCTGAATGTAGAATCCAACAGATCATACGCATCGGCATTGGCAATGCTTTTATTGAATGTGCTCTTTTTCGCTTTACTGTTGTTCACACTCAAGTTGTAGGACAGTATCACCGACATTGCTTTTGTTATCGGCTCGGTATAGGTCAATGCTCCGTTGAGTGATGTAGCCTGACTGATATTGTTCTTTTGCTGATCGACAGTGTCCACTCTGGCTCCGTTTGTAGTAAAAGTGTTTATCGATTTCAAAAGGCCGTCCGATTCAGACTCGTCATAACTGCCGGAGAATCTTCCGGTAAGTGTACGTCTGTCTTTTTTGAACTTTTGCTTCCAAGTCAAATTACCAACCGCCCTTTTCGAAAATGCATCACTGGTTACTATACGATCGCTGTTGTTGACCAAAGAACCATCGCCCGCCAATGTTTGCGAGTTATAGTCGGTACGTTTTTGCGAATTGGTGTAGTTGCCCGAAACTGTCAATCTTATTTCAGAAAGGCTATCGGGCTTTATCTCATACAGGCCATCCACTTTATGGCGTTGTCCTGTTTTGAACTCTTTCTCAGTTTGTTTCTTGAAGTATTGAGAATCGGGAAGGATATACTGTGTCAATGTATTGTCCAGAGACTCGACATTCTGTTTGGCATAGCGATAGTTACCTCCCAAATGGTGTTTGTCCTCATTCCATTTGTTGGAGTAGTGTACACCACCTGTCCATGCTTTGGGATAACCTTGGCCATTGTATTGTCCGTTCCAACTGTCGAAGTCATCGTTGTTGGAATATATGGTCACACTTCCATCACCTGAATAAGTAACATTGCCGTTGATACCACCAAACTTTTCGGAATCTCTCCAGCCAAGACCCATTTTACCGGTGTTGGCCATGATGCCAAATGCGGAAAGTTTACGTTTGCCTTTAAAAGCATTGACCATTAATTGGTTTTCAAAATAGTTTTGATCGCTACCTGCACCACCTGCTGCGACAGCTTTTCCGAAGTAGCCTTTCTTCATATTGTCTTTCAACTGCAGATTGACGGTACGTGTGACTTCCCCATCGTCTATACCGGTAAACTCTGCCTGCTCACTTTTCTTATCAAACACCTGTACTTTGTCCACTGCTTTTGCCTGCAAGCCCTTTGATACAACAGCAGGATCATCTGTGAAAAATTCTTCGCCATCCACCAACAGTTTTTGCACCTGCTGACCATGCGCTTTAATGTTACCGTCCTTATCCACCTGCAAGCCGGGCAGCTTTTTCAATAGCTCTTCCACCGTAGCATTGTCCTTTACCTTGAAGCTGTCTGCAACATATTCTATCGTATCACCCTTTACTTTGATGGCAGCATACTGGTCTGTGAATACAAACTCTTCCATCAAATGGGTACGTGATATCATTGGTATCTCACCAAGATCTTTTACACCGTCATTGCTGACATTCACCTCGTCCACAAAATCGACAAATCCCGGAAAGACACTCATCAATATGTACTTACCTTTTTTGGAAACGGTCAGTGAGAATTTTCCCTCTTCGTTGGTACGTGTAAAGTTTTCGAGTACTGAATCATCAGCCCTCAATAGTGTTATGCTTGCATAATACAAAGGATTATGATTGACGGTGTCTGCAGCCCTTCCGGTGACGGTGTAGGTCTGAGAGTATGCCTGCGATGATAAGACAAGCAATGCTGTAAGTAGTAGTAGGCGCATGCGGAGTGGGTTGGTTTACATTAACGTGACAAATATGCCTAATATTTTGTCATAAGCCCTGAGAATATTGTTAAAAAAACTAAAACGTGCAGGTCAGAAAAAGGGGGATATTTTATCTGTTTCTATTCATGTTTTTCTGCTTTACCTGCGGACGATCTTTCTTTACCGGCAGGCCCAACGACTCGTAAACAAGGTCTTGAGCAACGGTTCTGGTGCTTTGTCTGTTTATGAGTTTGTTGTCTGCCGATGGGTTGACCCTATTGGATAAGAAGACGAAAACAACCCCTGTTTCAGGGTCTGCCCATGCACAAGTACCTGTGAAACCTTGGTGGCCAAAAGCATATCCGCTTACCCTGTCTCCTGCAGGGCCTGCATCATCTTTGTCCGCATCGGGCTTGTCGAAACCAAGTCCTCTACGGCTCAATTTTGAACTATATTCGGTGAAGTATCCGATGGTTTCACTCTTGAAGAAACGCTTACCATTATATGTTCCACCTTGCAGCAGCATTTGAAATATTGCGGCCACATCTATGGCATTGGAGAACAAACCTGCGTGACCTGCTACACCGCCTATCATCGATGCCCCTTGGTCGTGTACATAACCATGTACCAATTGCATACGGAAGTACATGTCGTTCTCGGTAGGAGCAATACGATTCACAGGAAACTTCTTCAACGGATTATATGTGATGTTGCGCAAACCCATCGGTTTGTAAAACTGTTCTTCAACATAGTCATCCAGTTTCTTACCGGTAAGTGTTTCAACAATTGCGGCTAAGAAGTAAAAGTCCAGATCGCTGTACACATACCTGCCCTTATTCTCCAATGGATATTCCAAAATGGTTTTCCATATGGTGTCTTTGTAGTCTTTTCTCATGTACAGGTTCTTGGCCACCTGCAAAGAATAGTTATTGTCGGGTTTGTTGGAATATATGGACGCATCGGGCCTACCGCCACTATCCAATGTTTCCGTATAAAAGGGAATCCAACTTTTTAAGCCTGCCTGATGCAACAATAGATCGCGTATTTTCAAATTAGCTTTGTCAGAGCCTTTGGTCCATGATAGATAGTCGCCAACCGTTTTGTCCAATATCAACTCGCTTCTTTCATACAGACGCATCACCGCCAATGTGGTGGCCAATACTTTTGTCAGCGACGCCACATCGTAAAGTGTATTGGTATCCACCCTTGTAGATTTGTATGCATCGTAAAAACCGAATGCTCGGTTGTAAAACACTTTACCGTTCTTGGCTGCGAGTACCTGACAACCCGGGAATACACCATCCACGACGCTTCTGTTCATTTTTATACTCAGCTCGTCCAGCGCGGCAGGGTTCACTACCCCTGCATCTTCTATATAGAGTTCGTTCACCAATCTGTCCACAGCAACCCCTTTTGTGGTTTTGGGTTGCTCTACCGCCATCATACTCGGTGTTGCTTCCATCTTCATTCCATCGCATGGAGTAACAGGTAGCTTTCCTCTTGCGGGAGCTATACCGAGTAATATATCGGCAATGACTTTCCGAGTGGAGAAATCATCTTCGTAAGCGATAAGCACCGATTTGAAGTTGCAGAAGTTTTGAAGCAAGTACGGGTTACCCATCAATACAAGCACGACATTCTTTTTGTTCTGTATCTGCTTGAGATAAGACATTTGCTGTGCGGTCAGTCCGTAATCGCCTCCAGATGGATAAAAACCCAAATTGTGTACAGCAACTATGGTTATATCATAATCGTCTGTAAGCTCAACTGCACGTGTAACCGTAGCCGGTTTGGTGGTATTGGGCAACCAATGAGCTTTGATGGGCGGGAACTCTTCTTTCAGCTTATCCAATATCTCCGTACCGCCGGATGCATTCACACCGATGTATCCTACCGAACCGTTCTTACGTATTATCCTGTTGAGTAGATTATTTCTATCGCGCACAAACGTAACCGCACCTTGTGCCATACGGTATTGCAATGTGAGTGTGCTCTTGTTCAGGTCGTCGTTTATGTTTCTGCCATCCACAGGTTTCCACTTAGACAATCCTGCATCGTACTTGGCAGCGAGTATTTTCTTTACCCTTTGCTCAAGGTCAGCACGAGTGACCTTGCCATCGGCAAGTGCTTGTTGAATTTTTGCAATGGCGGTAGGTACATCTTGAGAGAACAACAACACATCGTTACCTGCAAGGAACGCACGAAGGTCGGCCTCGCCCGGTTCAAAGTACTTGGCAACGCCTTGCATGTTGAGTGCATCTGTAAACACCAAACCGTCAAAACCCAACTTCTCTTTCAGGAGATTGGTAATCGTATTCTTCGACAAAGTGGTAGGCACATGCGGCTCTTTTTCCAATGCGGGAATATCAAGGTGCGCCACCATCATGCTTTTAACACCCGCGTTTATCAACTTACGAAACGGATACAACTCCAATGCCTCCAACTGTTGCATGGATTTATTGATGGTCGGTAAATCTTTGTGAGAATCGGTCTCCGTATCTCCATGACCCGGAAAGTGCTTGGCACATGCCATAACTCCATTGTCTTGCAAGCCGCGCATATATGCGATACCCAATCGAGACACCCACTCCTTATCTTCTCCATAAGAGCGAGCATTGATAATTGGATTCTTAGGGTTGTTGTTGACATCCACCACCGGGCCGAAGTTGATATGTACACCCAGCCTCTTACACTGTGTGGCGATTGCCGCACCTAATGCATAGGCCATTGACGTATCGTATGTGGCGCCCACCATCATCTGGCGAGGCATGTCCCTAACTCCTGTCAGCCTCATACCCAGTCCCCATTCGGCATCCATACCGATAAGAAGCGGTACTTGCGCCATGCGTTGAAAGGTATTGTTTTGTGTGGCTTGAGCTTCAGGCGTGCCTTGTATGAATATCAGTCCACCTATTTGATGTGCTTGCACTAACTTGGCGATATCCTCCTCGTTATAATTCTTCCCTCCCGAATATGCAGCAACCATGAACAATTGTCCGATTCGTTCCGATTCGTTCAGTTGGTTGTATACACTGTCCACCCATCGCTGCTTTTGCGATTGAGCAACGGAATTGAAAGAAAATCCAATAAAAAGGGACAGTGCAATTAAAAACCTAAAACGGGCAACCATGAAACAAATATAACTTATTGTGCTGCAAGGTCTGAAAACGCAATGAAAAGTAAAAGAGTCATAGTTATCTGCTTATCCATATTAGGGGAAATACCATGTATTAAATGTGTAGACATTTTTAGTTTTACATTTGCAACAGAAAATGAGCGTGACCGTGCCGGATGTAATTCAATTATTGTCAGACCATATTGCCAACCAGATAGCTGCGGGCGAGGTGATACAGCGCCCGGCCTCCGCCGTGAAAGAGATGTTGGAAAATGCCGTGGACGCAGGAGCCACGGATATTCAACTCATCCTTAAAGATGCAGGCAAAGAGTTGATACAAGTGGTGGACAACGGTGTGGGCATGTCTGCAACGGATGCACGCATGAGTTTTGAACGTCATGCCACCTCCAAGATCAAAAACATCAACGACCTTTTCTCCATACGCACTATGGGGTTCCGCGGTGAGGCGCTTGCCTCCATTGCAGCGGTAGCACAAGTGGAGCTGAAAACCATGAAAGAAGGAACAGAGGTGGGCAGCCGTATTGTGATAGAAGGAACGGAAGTGAAACTGCAAGAACCTTGCGGTACTCCGCAGGGCACCAGCATCAGTGTAAAAAATCTGTTTTACAATGTACCTGCACGCCGACACTTTTTGAAGAGCAACACCACAGAATTCAGACATATTGTGGATGAGTTCACAAGAGTGGCATTGGCACATCCGGACATAGCGTTTCGTCTGTTTCATAACGATAAGGAGCAATTCCATTTGACAGCAGGAAATTTAAAGACGAGAATCGTCGACCTGTTGGGCAATTCGTACACAAAAAACCTTGTACCCGTAGAGGAACAAACGGAACTGATAAACATATCAGGCTTCATCGGTAAACCCGAAGCAGCCACCCGTACAAGGGGCAATCAGTTTTTCTTCATCAACAACAGGTTTATCAAGAGTGGTTATCTACACCATGCATTGGTGAATGCCTATGAAGGGTTGATAGATAAAGAGACCTTTCCGTTCTATGTATTGTTTTTGGAGATAGACCCTGCTCGTGTGGATGTGAACGTGCACCCCACCAAGCAAGAAGTGAAGTTTGAGGACGACAGAATGATGTATGCCTATCTGAATGCGGCTGTCAAACACGCTTTGGCACGATACAACATTGCCCCATCGATAGATTTCACATTGAGTCCTGAAATTCAGCAGCTCTCGTCCGTACAATTACCGACCACAGAAGAGACGCGCAGCAAAGCAGAAAAAGGATATTTGGGAAGCTCCTTTGCCAACAAAGGACAAGCTCATAAGATAGAGCGCAATGACAGTATGGGAAAGTGGAAGCAATTGTATGAAATAGCCAATACCACTCCCGACGAACAACCTCAACCCAATAAAACTCAACAAGAACAAACATTGCTCACCAATACACCTACGGAGCAAACACATAATATATTATTGGTACAAGGCTTTTATTTGGTGACCACCGTAAAGTCGGGACTGATGATGGTGCATATACGCCGTGCGCAAGAACGTATTTGGTACGAGCGTATGTTGGAGCAGTGGAACGACGGTGAGGCTCCGTCTCAGCAAGTATTGTTTCCTGTATCATATGAACTGCCACCACAGGATGCTATGTTGCTGAACGAAGCACTTGGAGACCTTGCAAGAATAGGCTTCGACATTTCGCCATTCGGGAAAAACACATTTGTGGTACAGGGAGTACCATCTTCTTTACCACCGGGCGAAGAAAAGAATGTGTTGGACGAAGTGATAGAGCAACTGAAAAACGAATCGAACGATACCACGAACAAACGTTCGGAAAAATTGTTGGTGAATATGGCCAAAAGGTTGTCCAGAAACACAGCCGCTTTATCCATAAAAGAAAACCAACAAGGAATGATAGATGAATTGTTTGCCTGTTCTCAGCCCGAATATACTGCTGATGGCAAAAAGATATTCAATCTTATCCGCAAAGAAGAATTAGACAAGATGATGGATAGACATTAAGTGTCATATGAACCGTTTTTTTGTACCTTTGCGCCACCTTTTTATTAAACGAGAGCAGAACGAAGTATAGATGGCATTGAAATTTCATCCTTTAACGGTAAAGGATATCAGGAGAGAAACGGCAGACTGTGTGTCTGTTGCACTGAATATACCCGAAGAGCTTGTACAAGATTTCAAATTTGTACCGGGTCAATACCTTACTTTTCGCAAAGGCGAGGGCGATGAGGAAATTCGTCGTTCCTATTCGATATGTGCCGGTCCGTTGGACAAAGAATTGCGTGTAGCCATCAAGAAAGTGGAGCAAGGTAAATTTTCCACCTATGCCAACGAAGAATTGAAGGTTGGAGATACCGTGGAAGTAATGCCACCGATGGGTAACTTCTCACGCAAAAAAGAAACATCTTCACATAAACATTATTTGGCCATAGCCGCGGGTAGCGGTATCACTCCCATCATGAGCATCATGAAGGAAGTATTGGCAGAAAACGGCGAAAACCGTTTTACACTTATATATGGCAACAAAGGACGTATGTCCATCATTTTCCGTGAAGAGATAGAGGCGTTGAAAAACAAATACATGAACCGCTTACGTGTGTTTCATGTATTGAGCAGGGAGTCAATGGATGTGCCGCTTTTCAACGGACGTATCACGGCTGAGAAGTGTGCTGAAATGTGTGATAAGCTCATTGACATCACTTCAGTTGATGAAGCTTTCATCTGCGGGCCCGAACAAATGATCCTTTCTGTTCGCGAGCAATTGATACAGTTGGGCATGGATGGTCACGATGTGCATATGGAACTATTCACATCACCCGACCAACCTAAAGAGTCTCACGAAAAGTGGAATAAAGAACACGCCGCCGATGAAGGCAAGATGAGTAAAGTAAGCATCACGCTTGACGGTACCACTTTTGAAATGGACCTTGCATACAACGGAGACACCATTTTGGATGCCGCACTTAAGAGCGGTGCCGACCTTCCGTTTGCTTGTAAAGGTGGTGTATGCTGCACATGCCGTGCAAAAGTAACCGAAGGCGAAGTGGAAATGGAAGTGAACTATGCGTTGGAGCCCGACGAGGTGGAAAACGGTTATGTACTCACTTGCCAATCTCACCCAAAAACGGACAAAGTTCATATAGACTTCGACCAGAGGTAGTATTTATTGCTCGTCTGCAACGAGTGCTTCCCAAAGCATGTCTTTCAACTCTGTAATGCCTTGATTGGCTGCTGAGGAAATGAATATATGCGGTACGTCTTGAGGTAGTGTTTTGGCTATTTCTTCTTTCAGTTCATCGTCCAACATATCGCTCTTGCTGATAGCGAGTATGCGACTCTTATGTAACAGTTCGGGATTGTACTTCTCCAATTCATTCATCAAGACATCGTACTCTTTGGCATGGTCGTCACTGTCTGCAGGAATCAAAAACAACAAAGCAGCGTTGCGCTCGATATGTCTTAAAAACCTATGACCTAACCCTTTGCCTTCGGCAGCACCTTCGATGATACCGGGCAAGTCAGCCACACAGAATGAACGCTCATCTCTATATGGCACCATCCCAAGCTGTGGAGTAAGTGTTGTAAACGGATAGTTGGCTATTTTGGGTTTTGCGGCGCTTATTGTAGAAAGGAGTGTTGACTTACCTGCATTGGGGAATCCCACCAGACCGATATCGGCAAGCACTTTCAGCTCAAGCAACTTCCACCCTTCAATACCAAGTTCACCGGGTTGTGCATATTCGGGAGCCTGATTGGTAGGTGTGGCAAAGTTGTGGTTACCCAATCCACCACGGCCACCTCTCAACCATATTTCTTCCTGACCGTCTTCGAGTATCTCCACTTCTAGCTCACCCGTTTCTTCATCGCGGGCGATGGTACCGAGTGGCACTTCTATGATGATGTCGTTACCCTCACGGCCACTACACTTGTTCTTATCACCGTTCTGGCCGTTCTCGGCAAGTATGTTCTTATGATAACGCAGATGCAGCAACGTCCAAAGTTGAGCATTGCCTCTTAATATGATATGCCCGCCACGGCCACCATCACCACCGTCAGGACCTGCCTTGGGGTTGTATTTGGTGCGTGCCAAATGTGCACTGCCTGCTCCGCCTTTTCCGGAGCGGCAGAATACACGTATATAGTCAACAAAGTTTGCTTTTTCCACTAAGCGGGTTGCAGATATTTGTCTATCTCTTTCTTAATAAGCCTGAAGGTGGTCTCGATGTCGCCATCGCCTTTAAGGTTCACCAATTTGCTTTGCGTGTTGTAATGGTCGGCAACAACAGCTGTTTTAGTGTGATACTCTTTTATGCGTTTGGTGATCACCTCTTCATTGTCGTCACTACGACCAGAAGTGACACCTCTGTGCAACAGACGTTTCACAAGTTCGGCTTCAGGTACTTCCAATGACAACATCAGGTCTATTTCAGTGCCTTTGAATTCCAACAATTTGTCCAATGCGGATGCTTGCTCCGTTGTACGCGGGAAACCATCGAAAATGAATCCTCTTGCTTCGGGATTCTCGTCGATCTTTCCGCTTATCATTCCGATAACCACTTCATCAGGAACCAAAAGTCCTTGGTCCATGTACTTTTTGGCCTCAAGGCCCAGCGTGCTTTCTTTCTTTACTTCTTCACGCAACAGGTCTCCGGTAGAAATATGATGCAGCTTATACGTATCCAGAATGTTCTGAGACTGCGTACCTTTTCCACTGCCCGGAGGCCCGAATAAAATCAAATTAAACATATACGAATCAAATAATATTAAACAGCGCAAAAATAATCATACTCACGTTAAGGCATCATAAGTATTTATTAATGAATTATAACGAATGGGAAGTAAGTGTCGTTATACTTATGGCCAACTATGAAATGTAAATTATTTCACATCTTACAATATAATGCAAAGGTAAGATATATTATACAGTTGGTATCAATCTTTAACCTTCCTTTGATTTCACCCCCAACAGCTTATTGATGCGGCTGTCGTAAACGGTATAATCTCCCGGTTGGAGCTTATCGATGCTCAGGCTCTCAATTTTGTACCTTATCAATCGCAAAGTTGGAAATCCGACCGCAGCGGTCATTTTTCTCACTTGCCTGTTTTTACCCTCACTGATGGTTATGGCAACCCAAGATGTAGGGATGTTGGCTCTATATCTTATAGGAGGATTTCTATCGGGCACATTCGGTTCGCCTTTCAATTTTTCGACGATGGCTCTTTTAGTGGTGTACTCCTTTCCGTTATGATTGATGACAACTCCCGATTCCAATTGTTCAATTGCTTCGTCGGTAATGTCACCTTCCACTTGTGCCCAATAAGTTTTTTTATGTTCAAACTTGGGGTCGGCCAAACGGTGTTTCAAATTATTGTCGTTGGTCAACAATAACAATCCTTCACTGTCGTAATCCAACCTGCCTACCGGGTAAATGTCTTTACCGATACCTTTTAAATAATCAGCCAATGTTTCCTTGTCACCTTCCGGAGAAAATTGACTCAACACCTTGAACGGTTTGTAAAACAAAATGTATTCGAACGCCATAACGATCTTTTGAAAATGAGTTGCAATGCCTGTGCATTAAAAAGAAAAAGTCCGGCAAGTTTTTGAACCGCCGGACTATTAGGATGGGTTAGTAAGCACAATCCTCAATACAATATTAACAAGAAATTTTTCTACTGAAAAAAAATATCAAAAATATTTTCAAAAAACTTTTTCAACAATGTTGATAAGTTGTTGGCAATGTAAATCCGGAAACAATGAAATGAGACGATTTTTTCAAGGTGTTTACCAATCTTTTTCAACCTTTATCGGAACACCCTTTCCTTTCTTCAGTTTGTCTTGAAGTTTCTTTTCTTCTTGTTGTAAAGCGTTTAAAAGTTGTTCGGCCTGTTGCTCGGAAAGCTTGCTGGGCTGGGGTTGTGGCTTGCCGTCTTGTTGGTCGCTCTTATCTTCTTTCTTTTGTTGCTGCTGTTGTTGGTCGTCTTGTTGCTCTTGTTTGTTCTCGTTTTGTTTTTGTTCGTCCTGTTTCTTTTCGTCGTCTTTTTTGTCTTCGTTTTGTTTGTCCTGTTGGTTCTTATCCTGCTTGTTTTTGTCGTCTTTTTTCTTGTCGTCGTTACCGCCGCCACCTTGCTGATTTTTCATCATTTGCAGCGCATAAGACAAATTATACTTCGCATTTTCGTCTTGCGGATTTTTTCTCAAAGCTTCTTTATATGCCTCAACCGCTTCCTTGTATTTCTTTTCTTCCAAGTAAGTGTTACCCTTATTGTAGTTGGCAGCCGCCTTCTCTTCTTTTGCTTCGGCAACTTTTGCTGTGGCGTCCATCAGCTTACGCGCACCCTCAAAATCTTTTTGTTGATACTTGGCGTTACCCAAGTTGAAAAGTCCCGGTGTGTAATTGGGTTGCTTGGACAAAGCTTGTTGATATGATTCCGATGCTTCTTTGTATTTGCCTTCTTGGTATAATTGGTTTCCTGTGCGCACCTCTTTTTTGGGTTGAGCGGATACACCCACAACCATCAAACAAAACAAAACCGTTCCAAACCATTTCATCATGCCACTTCCGTTTTTTGTTTTACTCTGCTACCCGGCAACAGCCATTCGATGATCAACAATAGAAAACCGACCGCAAGGAAATATTGAAAATAACTTGAGAAGTCCGTAAACACGACTGCACCCAAACTCTTCTGTTCCATGCCGTCTATTTCGCCCACTATCTTCTGTGCAGCATTATCGGTATTCCTCAAGAAGGTATAAGTTCCTCTACCTGCAGATGCTATGGAACGAAGCGCATCTTCGTTCAAGCGACTTATTACAGGATTACCGGCATCGTCCAATTTTACCGTTTGTGTTTTCGGATCGAATATGGTTGTACCCTGAGGGGAACCGATACCTACCGTATGGATTATCACTCCCGACTCTGCCGCTTCTTTTACTTTCGCTACGGCTGTCTCGTCATGATCCTCACCATCCGAGATGATGACCAAAGATTTGTACTTCTTCTCTTTTTGTGAAAATGAACGCATGGCTAGGTCAACCGCTTGGCTGATGACCGTACCCTGTGTGGGAACCAAATCGGGCTGCACATTCTGCATCATCATCTTCATGGCGCTGTAATCGATGGTGAGCGGCACTTGCAGATAAGCCTTACCCGCAAAAACCACCAATCCCACACGGTCGTTCTTCATCTTGTCGATCATACTCTGTACCAATTGCTTGGCACGCGCCAATCTGTTGGGCTGAATATCTCGCGCCAACATACTCTTACTTACATCCAACGCGATGATGACATCCACGCCTTTGCGCTGTACCTTCTCTGTTTTTGAACCCATTTGCAAGTTGGCCCAACCTATAACTATTGAGACAAGTGCAAGAGACAGTAGTACAAACCTCAATGTTTGCCTACCCGGAATGAAGCCGAGTATTTGTGTGTTGATGAGTCTTTCATCACCAAGTGTTTTCAGTTTTCGCCTGCGCCAATATATCATGGCAACAAACAATGCCACCAATACCGGAATAAGTATCAATGCCATCAAATGCGATATTTCCTGAAAACGTAACATGATAAGACAACTGCAAATTTAACCCTGTGCGTATTTTCTGCTAATTATAGATAATGATTTTTAATTTCTTTAACACAGTATCCACGAACATACGTAATTGGACGGCAAAAATGTAGATTTGCATACATGCATAATTACCTTGAGGGGCTGAACGCACAACAGCGCGAAGCGGTAGAACATATAGAGGGGCCGATAATGATAGTTGCCGGTGCCGGCAGCGGAAAAACAAAAGTATTGACCACACGCATCGCTCACTTGATGAACAAAGGTGTGGATGCCTTTAATATACTTGCACTGACCTTCACCAACAAAGCCGCTGCCGAAATGAAAGAACGAGTGGAGGCGATATTGGGCAATAGCGAAGCACGCAACTTGTACATTGGAACCTTTCACTCCGTATTTGCCAGAATACTTAGGGCTGAAGCCAACAAAATAGGATACCCCAACAACTTTACCATATACGACACCGATGACGCGAAGAACGTCATCAAAGCAATAGTCAAGGATATGAACCTTGACGACAAACACTACAAACCTGCTTACGTATACAACAGAATATCGGCCGCTAAGAACAGCTTGATAGACCCTGTAGCATACAAAGAAGACACACATATACAGCAAGAAGATGCCAGGAGCAGTCGCCCGATGATAGGCGATATTTATCAACGCTATGCCAACCAATGCTTTAAGAACGGGGCAATGGACTTTGACGACCTGCTCTTCAAAATGTACCTTCTGTTGAAACATGTGCCTGAAGTATTGGCCAAATACCAACATAAGTTTCAATACATACTGATTGATGAGTATCAAGATACCAACCCGGCACAGTACCAGATAATAAAGATGTTGGGCTCGGTACACGAAAACATATGTGTGGTGGGTGACGATGCACAGAGTATCTATTCATTCCGCGGAGCGACAATACACAACATACTCCAGTTTCAAGAAGACTATGACGATGTGAAAGTGATAAAGCTGGAACAAAACTATCGCAGTACGCAGAGCATCTTGAATGCCGCCAACAATATCATCTCCAACAACCGCAACCAAATACCCAAATCACTTTGGACGGAAAATGTTGAAGGTGATAAGATAATGTTGGTACGTACCATCACCGATAATGATGAAGGGCGTTTTGTGGCTGATGCGATCACAGAAATGAAGCTGCGGAATCATTACAGAAACAATGACTTTGCCATACTGTACCGCACCAATGCACAAAGCCGCTCATTTGAAGAGAGCCTACGCAGGATGAATATCCCTTGTAGGCTATACGGTGGCATATCATTCTATCAACGCAAAGAGATAAAGGACTTTCTGGCCTATCTGCGAATAATAGTGAATACGCAAGATGAGGAAAACATCAAGCGTATCATCAACTATCCTGTACGAGGCATTGGTAAAACAACGATAGAGAAAATACTGGTCTTCGCCAATGAGCAAAACATTACAATGTGGGAGGCGATGCACCACACCGCACACGTAGGACTTAGAGGAGGTGCAGCCACAGCCGTTGAGAACTTTGTGACAATGATCAAAAGTTTTCAAACAATGTTGGAAAAGCAAAATGCCTACGATGTGGCATTTGCTGTCGGGAAACACACCGAATTGGTAAAAGACCTTTATAACGATAAGTCGGTAGAAGGCTTGGCAAGATATGAGAACGTACAAGAATTGCTCAACTCCATAAAAGAGTTTACCGAAACACCTGATGAAGAGGGAGAACTTAGAGATAAATCTCTTGGTAGTTACTTACAACAGATAACACTCCTTACCGATGCGGACAATGAGGATGAAGAGAACGACGACTCTGTGAAACTGATGACCGTACATGCCGCAAAAGGGTTGGAGTTTCCATGTGTTTTTGTAGTGGGCTTGGAGGAGAACCTTTTTCCAAGTGCCATGAGCTTATACGACCGAGAAGACCTTGAAGAAGAACGCCGCCTGTTTTATGTGGCCACCACAAGGGCCAAACAAAGGCTATGGGTATGTTACGCAACAAGCCGTTACCGTTTTGGGCAGCTTGTGCAGAATGAGCCAAGTCGATTCATTGACGAGCTTCCGGAAAATCATCTGGACAGAACATTCACCGGTCCAAGCAACAGAGCGCAAGGCTCTGTAAATGCATACGGCGGTACCATCGGCAGGTCGTTCAACAAAGCTCTGGATAAAACAACATCGCTGAAAAAGCTGGCCGATAAGATAAAAGAGAAAAAGCCTGCTGAGCACAAACCTTTGGGCAACTTCATATCCGACAACCCGATGGATATGGAAGTAGGTATGGATGTGGAGCATATAAAATTCGGTTTCGGAAATATTAAAAACTTGGAAGGCGGCGCCAACAACCGCATAGCGACCATCGAATTCAAGGATGGGCACGGCATCAAAAAGATAATGCTGAACTACGCCAAAATAAGGATAGTACGCTGACAATAACAGGAAAGTAAGCTGACAAACATTTATAGGTTTTTGCGGAAATTCAGAGTAGATAAAAAACTCTGAAACTAAAACCATTATATATGTTATTGAGAACCCTCTCTTGCCTGTGCCTCTTGTCAGGTGTGTGCCTCGCAGCACAAGCACAGGAAGAAAAAAAAGCAGCGATAAAAGAGGTAACCGTATTTCTGAAAGGAGCAGAACTACGCAGCGAGTCAAAAGTAAAACTACCCGAAGGTGAATCCGAGATCGTATTTACCAATGTAGCAGGGAATATCAACGAAAAAAGTTTGAATGTGGGCGCCGACAACGGTGCCGTAGTACAATCAGCCACATTCAGAAACAACTATTTGAAAGACAACGGCCCTACACCCCGCGCCAAGCAAATAGAAGACAGTATTATATACCTATCCGACAAACGAAACCTTTTACAGAATGAAATAACAGCCATTGACGAACAGATAAACGTCATTAGGAACAACCGAAAGGTAAGTACAGAAGAAAAAGGCATATCCACCGAAGAACTGAAAAAGTTACTGTCATTGGTAAGAACTGACATGAAAAACCTGTTGGATGAAAAGACCAAGACAAATGACAGCATCATGAAGTTGAATACAAGGATCAACTTATTGGCCAACCAACTACGCGAAGAGAATAACAGGGACGATGACCCGGCAGGGCAAATAACCGTTAAATTCTACTGCAAAAAAGCCACCACAAGCAACATAGTCATCAAGTATGTGGTACCTACTGCGGGTTGGATACCGAGCTATGATCTGCGTGTACCGCACATCAATGCACCTGTTCAATTGGCGTACAAAGCGCACGTATATCAAAACTCCGGTGTGGACTGGAACAAAGTGAAACTCACCTTATCGGCAGGCAACCCGTCTGAAGGTGCGCAAGCACCGAAACTCAATCCTTGGCACCTTGGTTTTTACCGCCATACACCCGTCAGTTACTCTCAACCGGTATACAACCAACAAACTTCAGACTATACCAATACGGCTCAAGCAGGAGCCATTATAGGCAATGTGTTGGACAACAACGGTGAGCCTATCATCAACAGCGTTGTTCAAGCAATACAAGGTGGTATTGTGAAAAACGGTACTGTCAGCGACTTTGATGGTAACTACATCTTAAAACCATTATCGCCCGGTCGATATGATCTAAAAACAAGCTATGTAGGATACAAAGAGAATATTACAACAGGTGTTATTGTCAATTCGGATAAACACACAGCCGTTAATATTAGGTTGCAACCGACCGACCACAGATTGGAAGAAGTAGTGGTAAGAGATTATAAAGTGCCATTGATAGACAAATACTCAACCGGTACCGGACGCACCATCACATCTGATGAAATAGACGCCATGCCAACAAGGAATACCCGTAGCGTTGCATCAACAGCTCCCGGTGTCTATGATGGTCTCAACATTGGTGGGGCCAGAGGGGATGGAACCATGTATATAGTAGATGGAATACAAGTATACGGTGCAAGGGGTATTAATCCATCTCAAGGGTCTAATGCTTACGATAATACGATGGGTAACTATGTGGCCACAGAGAACAGAGGCGTAAACACCACATTCGATATAGAGCTGCCATATACTATACCGGGTGATGGAAAACAAATAAACGTGGCTGTGAAATCTGCAGAACTGCTCGCTTCTTACAGATACTATGCAGTACCTAAAATGGATAAAGATGCTTTTCTCCAAGCACAAATAACAGGCTGGGAAGAATTGGACCTTTTGCCGGCACAGACCAATATCTTTTACGAGGGCACATACGTTGGACAAGGTTATATTGATGTACGTAACGTGAAAGACACTATGAACTTGTCTTTGGGAAGAGATAAAAAGATCGTCGTTACAAGAGATCGAGATTTCACCATGCGCAGCGTTAAAACAATCGGCAGTAATATGAAAGAATCGTTCGTTTACAAAATAAACGTACGCAATACCCGCAGCGAAGATATAGAGCTGGTACTTACAGACCAGATACCCGTCAGCTATTACAAAAGCATAAACGTGGATGATGTGGAATACCAAGAAGCCGAATACAACAAGGATTCCGGTGAGCTTTTATGGACATTGAACGTCGAGCCTTACAAAACATCCACCCGTACTTTTGGGTTTACCGTAAAATACCCTAAGCGTTCAAACATCAACTTATAAAAACATCAGGGTCCCGCTTCGGCGGGACCCCAATAGAGTACCGGAACTTCGGCACAGTAGGAGACTACTACACGAATAAGATAATGTTAAATTGTGCTAAAATATGGGGCATTACGTGTTATAGGCCAACCTAATTTGTGAATATTGAAGGGAGATTGCATCACACTCAAAAACCTTGTTTTATGTTATCGAAAAGATCTTTTTTAGTTGTTGTATGTTTTTTGACCACCTTATTGACCTATGCTCAAACCCAACACAAGTTGGATATCAAACAAGCAACGGTCTTCCTTAGAGGTGCGGAACTATACAGCACAACGAAAATCAGTTTACAGGCAGGTGAAACAGAAGTACTGTTCACCAATGTGGCCGGCAATATCAATCTGCAAAGCCTGAACGTAGGTGCCGATAATGGTGCTGTGGTACAATCAGCCGTATTCAGAAACAACTATTTGCAAGATGAGACACTATCGCCAAGAGCCAAAGAGATAAAAGACAGCATCGAATATCTGGAAGACAGAAGGCATCTGAACAATAATAAGATCCAATCCGTTGAAACACAGATAGACCTATTAAAAAACAGCAAGAACTTGAACGGTAAAGAATTATCTGCATCGGACATTCAACAACTGTTGGGACTTATAAAGAACAATATGAACAGTCTGATGGACGAAAAGACACAACTCACCAAACTTGAATACGACTATGTGGAGCGAATACAAAAGCTACAACGTCAATTGAACGAAGAGAAGCAAAAAGGATTTCAACCAGGTGGGCAAGTTTTGGTAAAGTTGTTCTCAAAAAAAGCAACAACTTCCAATATTGAGGTTTCATATGTTGTACCCAATGCAGGATGGGCACCGAGTTACGACCTAAGAGTGGACGACATCAACAAACCTGTGCAGTTGGCATATAAAGCACATGTATATCAAAACAGCGGTGTTGAGTGGAATAAGATAAAACTCACATTGTCAACCGGGAATCCAAATGAGGGTGCTGAAGCCCCGAACCTGAACCCTTGGTATTTGGCATTTTACCGGCCGATCACTCCGCAGTACATGAACCAAACCTCTGACTACGAAAGTTTGCCTATGCGCAAAAGCAAATCCATGGCTCCAACTTCTGCGGGCGTATATAATGACAAAGCCGGTTCAGAATTAAGCATCAGTGGAGGTAGAGGTGACGGCAGTCTATACATGATAGACGGTGCACAAGTATCTAACAGCAGCATACAAAACTATGTGGCAGTAGATAATCAAGGCGTCAATACTCTATTCGATATTGAACTGCCTTATAGCATACCAAGCGATGGCAAGCAAATAAACGTCGCAGTAAAAACAGCCACACTGCCTGCCACATACAGATATTTCGTGGTACCAAAATTGGATAGAGATGCATTCCTACAAGCACAAATAACGGGTTGGGAAGAATTGAACCTCTTGCCGGCACAAACAAATATTTTCTACGAAGGAACCTATGTTGGCCAAGGCTATATAGATGTACGTAACGTAAAAGACACCATGAACCTTTCATTGGGTAGAGATAAGAAGATAGTGGTGCGCCGCGAACGTGATATGAAGTTGCAAAAAAGGCAAACGGTCGGCAGCAATATCAAAGAGAGCTTTGCGTATACCATATCCGTACGTAATACAAGAAGCAAACCTATGGACATTGTGGTATTGGATCAATTCCCTGTCAGCAACAATAACGACATCGACATATCCGACAAATCTATGTCAGGGGCCGAATACAATGAGCAGACAGGGATATTGAAATGGAAGCTTCAGATACAACCGAACGAAACAAAGGACATACATATGGGTTATACGGTCAAATACCCCAAAGGGAAACAAGTAAATCTATAGTAGAGGTATTCTATAAAAAAGCAGCCTGCTCTTATCGGGCAGGCTGTTCAATTTTTTCAAAGCGCATCTCTCGTATGAGGAACTGGTCCTGATTGAGCTTGATGACGACATATAATTGATAAGAACCTGTAGAGGTCATCAACTCTCCTATTGCATATTGAGAATTGTTTCCTGTATTCCTACCCTGATTTACGTTGAATTCTTTTACCACATTCTTACTGAAGAAATCTTTAAGAATGATCTCGGCCTGAGATGAGCTGTAACTGGCCTGGTTATTATTGATGGTTATGGCTACGTTTTTATCCAAATATTTGGCCATGCCGCTGACATTGCCACCTCTTATATAGTGCACAACCTCCTGTAGCGGCTCCTGCGCCTGTACATTGTTGACAGACAAGACAAAAGCGCACAATATGGATAATACTAAGCCTTTGTAAAACTTCTTCATCGGCAAACTCCTCAATGCCTTAATAGCAAAGTTTAATACTGCAAAAAACTTGCCAAAAAAGCAGTGCTTTAACTAACCGTTGGCAATTTAAGTAAAATATATCATAAATATCATGACTTATATATGAGTAAATCATATGCATTTCTACTACATCTACATGAATTTGCGGTATTTCTTTATTATCAGGTACTTAGGTGTCAGAAAGACATCGGCTAATGTTGTAATTTTGCAGCCATGTCAGAAAAAGCAATGCTCATAATCATGGATGGATGGGGCCATGGACAGGTTCCGTCATCCGATGCCATAAAAGCAGCCAACACCCCTTTTGTGGACTCTTTATATAATAAATATCCTAATACAGAGCTGATAACATGCGGTGAAGCGGTAGGTCTGCCGGACGGACAAATGGGGAATTCAGAGGTAGGACACTTGAATATCGGTGCCGGAAGAATTGTATATCAAGAGCTTCAGAGGATAAATATTGCCATAAGAGACGGTGAAATTGATACAAATGAGACATTGTTAGGTGCATTTGAAGCCGCAAAGGCTCAAAACAGCACTTTACACTTCATAGGCTTGGTAAGTGACGGTGGCGTTCATTCGCACACCGAACACCTGAAAGGGTTGTGTACACTTGCTCAAAAACACGATGTACCCAATGTAGTGGTACATGCTTTTACCGACGGTAGAGACACCGACCCTCAAGGAGGCAAAGAATATGTTGCCGACCTGTTGCCTCACCTGAATTCGACGGGAACAAAACTGGCGAGTATCTGCGGCAGATATTATGCAATGGACAGGGATAAACGATGGGAGCGTGTGAAACTTGCATATGATGCACTGACAAAAGGGGTAGGACATAACGCCCACGATGCACTTATCGCAATTCAAGAATCTTATGATAACGGTGTAACCGATGAGTTCATCAAACCGATAATACTTACCGATGAGAACGGACAGCCGATAGCAACCATAAAAGACGGAGATGTTGTGATCTGCTTCAACTTCCGTACGGACAGATGTAGGGAAATAACCATGACACTCACGCAGCAAGCATTTCCTGAACAGGATATGCATCCACTAAAACTTCATTATGTCACCATGACCGAATATGACAAAACATATAAAAATGTAGGGGTCATATTTCATAACGACAACCTGAAGAACACATTGGGTGAAGTGCTTGAAGCAAACGGCAAAAAGCAAATACGCATTGCCGAAACAGAAAAATACCCGCACGTAACCTTCTTCTTTTCAGGTGGACGCGAGCAAGAATTCGATGGCGAGAAACGTATCATGCTGCCATCTCCCAAAGAAGTGGCCACTTACGATCTGAAGCCGGAAATGAGTGCCAACGAAATAACAGAAGCCATACTTCCTGAAATAGACGCTCAAACTGCTGACTTCATCTGCCTGAACTTCGCCAATACCGATATGGTAGGCCATACGGGCGTATGGGAAGCAGCCATAAAAGCCGCTGAAACCGTAGACAATTGCGTATCTCAAATTATACCTCTTGCTCTTGAAAAAGGATACACGATATTCCTGACCGCCGACCACGGCAACTCTGATTATCTGATAAACGAAGACGGCTCTCCGAATACAGCACATACGCTCAACCCTGTGCCTTTGTTCGTCATTTCAAACACATATAAAGGGAATGTAAAACCCGGTAAACTGGGAGACCTTGCCCCTTCTATACTGAAGATAATGGGCATTGACATACCTAAAGAAATGACCGGTAATATTCTGGTGGATTAATGCGCTATCCATGGTTCGGGGTCTACCTTGGCGGCTCCGTACCATATTTGTAAGTTCATTACCGACTCCCCATCGTCGTTCACATCCACCACGCCTACTTGTTGTTTGGTGGATAGACGCTGCCCGTCTTTCACTGTCACCTTGGAAAGGTTGTTGTACAAGGAGAAGTAGTGCCCATGGTTGACCACCACACTCCATCTTTTACCGTCCACGCTGAATACTTTTGCAACACTACCTTCAAAAATGGTCCTTACAGCCGCACCCGGACTGGTACGTATATCTATACCGTTGTTCTCCAACACCACCTTTTCGGCGATTGGGTGATTGTACCTACCAAAGCCCAATGAAATGAATCCTTTTTCCACAGGCCAAGGTAATTTACCCTTGTTGCTTTCAAATCCGTTGGACAATGCTGTGGCCTCAGGCGTCAACTCATACTTATACTTGCTGACCGTAGGTATTGGTTTGCTTGGTGCAGGCGGTTCACTGCTTGTCACTTCTATACCGGACTTAGGTTTGTTGGCAGGTGCGGTATAGTTGTCAGGTCCAACTTTGTTGCGCTCCGCTTCTTTTGCTCTGTTGGCTGCAAGCAGACGCTGACGTTCTTCCTCGGCCTTTCTTTTTCTTTCCTCCTCCTCACGACGTTTACGCTCATCTTCGGCTTTCTTTCTGGCCAACTCTATCTCTCTACGTATTATCTCTTCCACAGCCTTGTCTATCTGTTGAGCGGTTCTTCTGTCTTTCCTGATCTTGGCCAACAACTCATTCTCACGACCTTTCAAGTCTTTCACCATTCTGTCGGTCTCAGCTCTTTCATCTTCTATGGCCGATTTTTGTTGTTCTTCCGCTGCCAACAAAATATCTTTCTTCGCTTTTTCGGAATTCAATTGGTTAATCTCTCCCCTAAGCTTTTCTTGTGTTTTGCGTATTTGTGCAGCTTGGTCTTTACGATAATCACGGTAACGTTTCAGGTACCTCAATCGGCGTACCGCCTCGTTGAAATCGTCCGCAGAAAAAAGGAATGCAAGCATATCGTAAGAGCTACGGCTTTTGTATGCATACCTTACAGATTGCGCGTAACGAGCTTTCAGTATCTCAAGGTTTCCTTTCAGCCTGTCAATCTCGCTGTTGGACCTATTGATGCTACCGCCTATTTGTCCTATCTCTTGGTTGATGTTGTTGATAAGCTTTTGACGATTATTCAGCTTGCTCTGAATGGCACGCAGTTGGCCCATCGTCACTTTTGTGGTCTTTTGAGTGCTTGCCAGCTGTTCTTCAGCTTCTTTGAGGCTCTTAAGGATATTTTGCCTGCGCTTTTCGAGCTCCGCACGGGTAGGTTGTTGCTGGGCTCGGGTAGCTACCGCCAAAAACAGTAATGAAACAATAAGCGCAAAACGCATAGGCAATTCTTCTCTCGGGGCAAAAATAATTAAATATCATACCCATCGGCAGACATTCAAATATTTTAGCCTAGTATTTGCATTAAGATACTCTATTCGAACTTACAATTTTTATTATGCGAGAGATTATACTTTCTTTGCTTTAAAGTATTATCCATATGCTCTATTCAATGACGGGCTTCGGAAGGGCGGAAGCACAGATAAACAACAGGCAAGTGGTGGTTGAAATGAAATCACTGAACGGTAAACAATTTGATGTTGTAACCAAGTTGCCACCCATTTTGCGTGCTTACGAGTTGGACATCCGCAATATCCTACTCACCAACCTCATGCGCGGTACCATAGACCTGACCGTTAATGTCAAGCAAGAAGGTGCCAGCAAACCCATGACGGTGAACACCGATCTGGCTGTATATTATTATAACAGCATGAAGCAGATAGCATCGCAGTTGGAGCTGAACGAAGACAACGTGCTATCCACACTGATGCGTATGCCGGAGGTGGTATCTATGGAGCAAGATATGCTACCCGAACAAGATTGGGAGGTGGTGAAAAAAGCCATTGAAGAAGCGGCCACCGCCTTGATGGCGCATAGAAAGAACGAAGGGGAAGCATTACACAAAGACTTGCATTCAAGAATTACCGGTATTGAGACCTTACTTGAGCAAATAGCACCTCTTGAAAGCGCAAGAGCGGAAAAGGTGCGTACGCGTATCAACAACTCCATGAACGAGCTGATAGGTAAGGACAAGGTGGACCAAAACCGTTTTGAGCAGGAAATGATATTCTACTTGGAGCGTATGGATTTCTCCGAAGAAAAAACACGATTGAAACAGCACTGCACCTATTTCCACGAAACGGTGGAGAAAGAAGGTATCATGAAAGGTAAAGTACTGGGCTTCATTCTTCAGGAAGTAGGCCGCGAGATAAACACCCTCGGTGCCAAAGCCAACGATGCAGCCATACAGCAGATAGTCATCAATATGAAAGATGAACTTGAAAAGGCGAAAGAGCAAATTCTGAATATCCTATAACTAACATATTTTTGTGCTGCCTGTGAGGAATTCAATTATGCGTCGGACAACACCAATTATATTTTCCATTGCAATGCTGCTATTGGTGAGCAGTTGTATCAAATCGCCATACTATCAAAAAGAGTATACCATTCCCAACTATAAGTGGGACTACAATAACCCGTCATCTTTCAAGTTCGAGATATCGGACACCAATGCTCTCTATAATCTGTACTTTCTTGTAAGGCATACGGAAGCATACCCTTACTCCAATATCTGGCTGATGATTTACACCAAAAAGCCGGGCGATACCACATTCACTCCATCGCGCATAGAAGTACCACTTGCAGAGCCCACCGGCAAATGGCTGGGCAGAGGCATGGGTGAGATATGGGAACAACGCATGCCTATATCGCACGATGGAGATACCGCCATGTTGCGCAAGGAGGGAACTTGGGAGATAAAATTCGCTCAAGACATGCGTATGAATCCTTTGCCTGAAGTATTGCAAGTCGGTTTGCGCATAGAAAAGAAAGCAAAGCGTTAACTTTATCTGATAAGATAAAGTCATGCGCTTATTCACCACCGTCCACATACTGCTTTTTCTGTATGTAATTTCAGCAATCCTATTTTGGGGGTTCAGTCTCGACAAACACAGCCAAACCATATACGAACTGGAGTATGCCACACTGATATCCGAAGTGGACAGCGCAAACAATCCTGCACATTTCGAAGCACGCAAAACCGCCATCGAAGAAAAGCGCATCAGCAGAACCAAACAGTATAAGGGTGAAGGTTCCACCTTTTTACTCATCATCGTCATAGGTGCTTTGGTGGTGTACTCATCTTTCAGGCGCAGTGTAAGGTTGTCCAAACAACAAAACAACTTCATGCTCTCGGTAACACATGAATTGAAATCGCCCATCGCGGGTATGAAGTTGAACCTGCAAACATTGGAACGACACAACCTTGACGAAGAGAAGAAAGATATGTTGGTGGCACGATGCATCAATGAAGCCAACCGCCTGAACGACCTATGTAGCAATATGCTTTTAGCCTCGCAAATGGAAGGTCGGCAGTACAAACCGACAAAGGAAAAACTAAGCTTTACGGAACTGCTTGAAGACAGCCTTAAGGACTATTCCAACAGATATGCCGACCGTATAGTGGCGGGCGACTTGGAAGAGTTGAATGTAACAGGAGATAAAGTATTACTGTCATTGGCCATCAACAACCTTTTGGAGAATGCCATAAAATATACTCCGGTAGATAAGCCTGTCACCATTGCATTGATACAAAAGCACAATACGGCTTGTTTGCAAATAGCGGACAACGGGCCCGGCATACCCGACGATGAAAAGGATAAAATATTCAAGAAGTTTTATCGTGTTGGTAATGAAGAGACCAGAAAAACCAAAGGGACAGGGCTCGGCCTATATCTGACAGCAAAGATCGTGAAGCAACACAAGGGTAAGATACATGTGAAAGACAATGTTCCGAACGGGGCTACTTTTGAGGTGTGTCTGCCTCTGTCTTAGCATCCACTTCTTTCCACTTAAAGGTCTTTCTGTGAAATGGTGACACACCATGTGCCATCATTTGCCTCCTATGCAGAATGGTGCCATAACCTTTGTTCTTATCCCATCCGTAATGAGGATAACGACTATGTAGATCCATCATATATTCATCACGATGTGTTTTTGCCAATATGCTTGCGGCCGCTATCGACATATACTTACCATCGCCTTTTACAATACATTGATGCGGTATGCCCAAATAGGCGGGGAATCTATTTCCGTCTATTAGCAAGAGTTCGGGACGAACCTTCAAACCATCTATGGCTGTATGCATGGCTTTGAAAGATGCTTTCAGAATATTTATCTCGTCTATCTCTTCATGCGTACACATAGCTACTTGCCAAGCAAGGGCTTCCTTTTCTATTATGGGTCTTAGCGCATCCCTATCTACTTCTGACAACTGTTTGCTGTCGTTCAACAATTCGTTGGAAAAACCTTGTGGCAATATGACTGCTGCAGCAAAGACAGGCCCAGCAAGACAGCCTCTGCCCGCCTCATCGCAACCGGCTTCCACCAATCCTTCTTTGAAGTATGCTGCCAACATCGTGTACAAGATAAGCAGAAAACAAAAGCCGCTCAACAGAGCGGCCTTTTGTTTTGAATATCAATTATGTTCTATTGTGCAGGTAACGGCTCTTCGAGCGCTGTGGTAAATTGACGGGTAACCTTGGTCATCGGTCCGTCTATAGGATTACCGTCTGCATCTTTCAATGTAAGAGTTATCTCAGGATTGCCGGTCGGCACATTGCGTAAGAAGTACGACTGCCATTCGTTTATCACCATCGTAGTATCCACTCCATTGGCCTTTATTTCAGCCAAAATGCTGTTGCCACCGTCGCTTATCTCCGTATTCCACAAGAAGAAGTCGAACAACAGCTTATCCGTGTTGGCTTGCCCTATATACTCTCCCTTAGGTCGGCTGTAGAATACCATCGGAGTTGTGGGGTCATCCAACTTTATATACTTACCGTTCTCATCCACTTTGAAGTGCAAAACCTCGCTTGCACCCTTACTCTTCACAGATTCGTGATAAGAGCGGGACAAGAATACCAGCAAATAGTGTTCACTGTTCTTAGGTACGGACACTTCATGTTTAGGCTCGTAAAGTGCCGCATATGGCTCGTTGTCAAGAATAAAGTGTATGTGTTGCCCCTTGTCTGAATTGGAACACATTTTTGCGTCAGCATCGCTCGTCTGATTCATCAATTCATAGTTCTTCACATCGAAAGAAAAAACAAGCTTAACATTATCGCCGTCAGGAGTGGCTTTTACGTCTCCGATTGCTATGCTTGCACCCTCAAACTCAGGAGAGCCGCCTACGGCACTTAACTCTATCGGTGCTTGTTTAACCACAGTTTCTTCTTCCGTTGCTGCTTCGCCGCCATCGTTACATGATGTGGCGAACAATATTACTCCCAGTCCCAAATAATATAAATGTTTCATTCTGTATCGGTTTTTGATGATGTATTACAAATCTAAGGCTATATAATGAGGCTGCCTGCCCATTTTCAGAAAATTTTAAGTAATTAGTAACTATATATGCAACACTCAACTATTACATTTGTTTGACTGAATATTAATATTATATATACAAGTCATTGAGCAAATGCTTTTTGACTTTTTCCATTTGAAAAAACCATGCTGACCACATCGGAAATACTGAAACGGGTTAGACGAATAGAGATAAAAACGAGGGGACTGAGCAACCACATATTTGCGGGCGAGTATCACTCTGCCTTTAAAGGTCGTGGTATGTCGTTCAGTGAGGTACGCGAGTATCAACATGGTGACGATGTGAAGAACATCGACTGGAATGTTACCGCAAGATTTTCCACCCCTTTTGTAAAAGTGTTTGAAGAAGAGCGCGAGCTGATACTGATGCTGTTGGTGGATGTGAGTGGTAGCTCCATGTTCGGTACTCAAGAAAGGTTGAAAAGAGAACTGATAACAGAGATAAGCGCTGTACTGTCTTTCTCCGCTGCCACTAACAACGATAAAGTGGGTGTGATATTCTACAGCGACAAAGTGGAGAAGTTCATACCACCGAAGAAGGGACGCTCGCATATACTCCGCATCATACGTGAGTTGATAGCACTGGAGCCCAACCAAAAAGGTGGGACCAATGTGGCTGCTGCACTTGAATATTTGAATCAAGTACAAAAGAAAAAGGCCATCACTTTTGTTATGAGCGACTTCATCAGCGAACCATACGAAAAGCCTTTGCAGTTGGCTGCACGCAGACACGACCTTGTGGGCATACAAGTATATGACCGATATGATCGTGAGTTGCCTGATGCGGGGCTGGTACAGGTGATGGATGCTGAAACCAAACAAACTGCTTGGTTGGATACAAGCGATAAAGGGTTGCGCTACAATTACACCAAGCGTTTCGAACAGCATAAAAAATATTGCGAACAGGCTTTCAGAAAATGCGGTGCATCATTATTGAGCATACGCACCAACGATGATTATGTAAAAGCATTGCAAGGCTTCTTCAAAGCCCGTTAAACAATGAGCAAAACGAAAAATACATACCTCCTATTTCTGCCGGCTGCATTGTTGCTGGCCAACTTAACGTATGCGCAGCCGAAGATAGATGCCAAAATAGACAGTAAGCAAATAATCATAGGCGACCAGGCAAGGCTTTTCATCGAGGCGAAACCGGATAAGAACGAGCGACTGATATGGGCTGTGATACCTGATACTTTCGATAACCTCGAAGTTGTAGAGAAAGGTAAAATAGATACACTCAACGAGAATGGTATTGTCAGTTACAAACAAAGGTTACTCATCACAGGTTGGGATTCGGGTATGTACCGCATACCGCCATTAGAGTTCACATCGGTACCAAAAAGCGGAGCACCCTATAAAGTAGCGACGGACTCGTTCAACATATTGGTGCAAACCGTACCTGTTGATACAGCCCAACCTTTCAAGCCTATCACTGATATACTTCAAGTAAAAACCACTTGGCGCGATTATATATGGTACATCATAGGTGGCTTGATAGCCATCGGCCTTGTTGTATTCGTGATATACTATTTCAGAAAAAACAAAAAAGAAGTAGCGCCTGCCTATAAGCCAAAGGCTCCTGTGGAAACACCTTTTCAAAAAGCCTTACGTATGTTGGAAGAGCTGGACAAAAAACAGCTTTGGCAAACCGATCATGTGAAACAATACTACACAGAACTGACGGATATACTCCGCGTATACATAGAGGAGCGTTTCCGAACACCTGCCATGGAGTTGACTTCCGATGAGTTGCTGCTTATCGTAAGCAGACACAGGGAAATGGCAAGATATAAAGAGGGTTTGGCAACTGTATTGCATACAGCGGATATGGCCAAGTTTGCAAAGGCGCAACCTTTGCCGCAAGAGCATATCAATGTCTTCGATGAAACAAAACAATTCGTACAAAAAACAAAACCGGTAGAACAACCAACGAACGAGCAAGCATGAGCGCACTGATGGATTGGGAACATATGAGCTTTTTACACCCGTGGTTTTTCGGGCTGCTACTGCTAATACCTGTAATAATATGGTGGCAGTACCGCAAGAAAAGCCATGACCACCCATCTATAAGGCTCACTACCGTAACATCTGTGAAAGGAGTAAAACCCGGATGGAAGGTAATGCTGCGCCCAGCAATGTTTTGGCTGCGTATACTTTCATTCATATGCCTCATCATAGCATTGGCACGCCCTCAATCAAGCAGTGTATCGGAAAGTATTGACAGTGAAGGTATAGATATAGTGATGTCGATAGACGTATCGGGAAGTATGTTGGCCGAAGACCTTCAGCCAAATCGTATCAGCGCAGCCAAAAAAGTAGCAGAGGATTTTGTTACAAGCCGACCATCCGACCGTATAGGATTGGTGATATTTGCCGGAGAAAGTTTTACGCAAGTTCCCATCACCATTGACCATAACGTACTGAAAGAACAACTACGCGCCATAAAGAGTGGTGTACTTGAAGACGGTACGGCAATAGGTATGGGACTGGCAACAGGTGTGGATAGGCTACGCGCATCCAAAGCAAAGAGCCGTGTGCTGATATTGCTTACCGATGGCGTGAACAATACCGGACTTATCGACCCGATGACAGCCTTGGAAATAGCCAAGCGTTATAAAATACGTGTATATACCATTGGTATAGGAAGTAAAGGCCAAGCTCCATATCCGGTACAAACACCGTTCGGCACCAGTAAACAAATGATGCCGGTACAGATAGACGAAGCACTGTTGAAAAAAATAGCTACGCAAACAGGAGGTAAATACTACCGCGCCACGAGCAACTCCTCACTCAAATCAGTATACAACGAGATAGACAAGCTGGAAAAAACCAAGATAGAAGTAAGCAGCTACAAACATTATGCGGAACTGTTTTTCCCATTTGCATTACTCGCCATCATCTTCCTGACATTGGAAGGTGTGTTGAGGTATACAGTCTTCAAGAGTGTGACTTAAAACATCTTGATAAAGCAGCGCTTGCGTTTGTGTTGGATGTGGTCGTAGTTTTTCCAGTGGCTGATGGCCTTCTCATTGGTTTCAATAATACCTGTTGTTTCCACCTCACGCACACCATGTTGTATCATCACCTTTTGCAATTCTGTGATAAGTATGGCACTCACACCTTTCGCTTGCCAGTCGGGATGGATGGCTGTCAACAACAGGTCTACTACCTTAGGCTTTTTCAAAGCCTGCATAATATGATACCATCCGAATGGGAACAGCTTACCCCTTGCTTTTTGCATCGCTTCGCTTAGCGATGGCAGACTGATGATAAAACCTATCAAGTCGCCATTTTCATCTTCTATCAGCTTTACAAATTTGGGGTTGACAATACTGAAATATTTATCAAAGTAGAATTTAGATACCTCTTCACTCATCGGCACAAAACTGAACAGATCGGCAAATGCACTGTTCAACAAACCGAAGACTTTATCGCCATAAGGCTTCATCTCCACTTGAGTGTTGAAGTGTTTTACTTTCAGCTTATAGCGAGCCTGAATCATGTCGTTCAGCTTCAACGCCTTTTCAGGAACAGACTCTGCCAACTTGAGCCTAAACTCCACCCAATCCATTTCTTTACCGTAACCTGCGGCTTCGAAATGCTCTTTGTAATATGGCAGATGATATTCCGATGCTATGGATGGCAAATGGTCGAAACCTTCTATCAATACCGCCTGATGGTCGAGGTTGGTAAATCCCAACGGACCATGAACACCTTTCATGCCATGTTCTTTCGCCCAAGCTTCAACGGTATCAAACAGTGCCTTACTCACCTCTTTGTCGTCCACAAACTCCATACGACTCAGACGGCACATCTGTTGTCCCATCTTTTCGTTGTAAGCGGGATTGACTATGGCTCCAGCCCTACCAACTACCTTACCGTCTTTTACAGCCAACCAAAATTGGGATGTACACTCCTTCATTGCAGGGTTCGTACTTGGCTGCAGCGCCTTCAGCTCGTCCTTCTTTATCGGTGGAACCCAATACGAATTGTTACTGTATAGGTCGTAAGGTAATTGTACAAATTTCTTCAAGTCACTTACCGTGTTACAAGGCTGTATTGTTACTGACATGCATCTATTCGTTTGGGAAAGGCAAGATATAAATTTTTTAGGGGCTAATGGTGCATTTCAAGGATATAGTTCAACGTATATTATTTTACCTTTAATAATATGAAAGTCATTATCACGGGTAGCACCGGCATGGTGGGCAAGGGCGTATTGTTGGAATGTTTGGAACACCCCGATATAGAGCAAATATTGGTTGTGAACAGAAGCAGTTCCGGCATGCAACATCCGAAGCTCAAAGAAATATTGCATAAAGACTTCTTTGACCTGTCGGCGATTAAGGAAGAGCTACAAGGATATGACGCCTGTTTCTTTTGCTTGGGTGTATCCGCTGCGGGTATGAGTGAAGAGAAATACAACCATATGACTTACGACCTGACAATACATTTTGCAGAAACCGTGGTCAATCCAAACATGACTTTCATATATGTATCCGGTACAGGAACAGACAGCACCGAACAAGGACGAATGATGTGGGCAAGAGTAAAAGGAAAAACTGAGAATGCATTATTAAAGATGCCGTTCAAAGCTGCATACATGTTCCGCCCGGGTATAATACTACCTAAGAAAGGTGTGAAATCAAAAACAGGGTTGTACAATTTCTTTTACGTGCTGTTCCGACCACTCTACCCGCTAATGGCTATGTTACCATCTGTAACCAATACCATAAAAGTGGGTAAGGCCATGATAAATGTCGCCCTAAATGGCAGTGATAAAACACACTTGGAAAACAAAGACATCAATGAGTTGGCCAAATAGACCCATATGAAATACTACATAACTCTAATGCTGTTGTCAACAGCACTACTAAGCAAAGCACAAAGTCTCTACCCTGGCGACTTCATTAAAATACTCTCATGCGAAACAAATGATACCTGCTTTGGCAAGCTGATAGGAAATGCGGGATATGAATTGAACGAACATACAATAAGTACCAATGCTCCTACACTATGGGCATCTATACCCGACACTGTTTTCTTAAACGAATGTAGCGGTAAGTTCATGCATTACTATTACAAGAGCCGCTATATGTATAAGGTAGGGATTGGTGGCAGATGGCGTACAGAGGATATGTTCTTCTACGATTTTTGCGAAGAGATGAGACAACTGACCTTTTTTACAAGTATTACCATGTACTTCGAATTGTATATAGAAAAGGCATTGAACATGGGTTTTGTGGAAGACACTTCTGCCAATCTATTCAAATACCGACAGGAAGAAAGACAATTTACATACACAAATAACGGTACCGCATACCGACTGTATACAGAACCTTACGATCAAAACGAAGACGGTAGAATGAAAGATGGTATAAACGTATATAAACTACAACGCTATCGCATCAGGATGAAGGCGAGAAAGGTGGAGTGACACTATTTCATTGCTTCCAATTCTTTTTGCATTTCCTGCATCTTGTCACGTAGTCTCGCAGCTTCCATAAAGTCCAACTCTTTGGCAGCTTTCTGCATTTCCTTTTGAGTTTTGGCTATGGCTTTCTCCAACTGTGCTGCGGTCTTGTATTCAACCTGTTCTTCGGCGGCTACGGCAGCAGCCAATTCATCATGTACCGCATACTTGTTGTTCTCATCATATCCTTTGATGTCCAGAACCGATGTTTGTTTGAACACCTCCTCTGTACTTTTCTTAATGGTCATCGGTGTGATGCCGTGTTCCTCATTATATTTTATCTGCTTCTCTCTACGACGGTCTGTTTCATCCATAGTGCGCTGCATGCTATCCGTAATACGGTCGGCATAAAATATCACAAGTCCTTCCGCATTACGGGCTGCACGGCCTGCCATCTGCGTTAGTGAGCGTTCGTTTCTTAAAAAACCTTCCTTATCGGCATCCAATATGGCCATCAACGATACTTCGGGCAGGTCAAGCCCTTCCCTCAAAAGGTTGACACCCACCAATACATCTATCTTACCCAATCGCAAATCGCGGAGTATCTCCACACGTTCTAATGTATCCACCTCACTGTGTATGTATTTCGAGTTGATGTCGATCCTTTTCAGGTACTGGTCCAACTCTTCCGCCATGCGTTTGGTCAATGTGGTCACCAATACACGGTCGTTTTTCTTTATCCTTTTATCTATCTCATCCAGCAAGTCGTCTATCTGGTTTGCACTCGGACGTATCTCTATCGGCGGGTCCAACAACCCTGTTGGGCGAACCACCTGGTCCACCACCACACCACCTGTGCGGTGTAGTTCATACTCTCCGGGTGTGGCACTTACGAATATCACTTGGTTTAGCATACTCTCAAATTCATGAAAGTTCAGCGGACGGTTATCCAATGCGCTTGGTAATCGGAAACCGAAATCAACAAGGTTCAACTTGCGGCTCCTATCACCACCGTACATACCGCTCACCTGCGGTATGGTTACGTGACTTTCGTCAATCACCAACAAAAAATCGTCTGGGAAATAATCCAACAAACAGAACGGCCTAGTACCCGGCTCCCTTCTGTCCAAAAATCTTGAGTAGTTCTCAATACCGTTGCAATAGCCCAACTCCTGTATCATCTCCACATCATAACTCACCCGTTCTTTGATGCGTTGTGCTTCCAATGGTTTGTTGATGCTTTTGAAATAATCGTGCTGTGCCATCATCTCATCCTGTATCTCATGGATTATCTGTGCGAGCATATCGCGAGGTGCGAGATAAAGGTTGGCAGGAAATATGGCAGCATTCTGCATCGTACCGATACGCTTGCCCGTTTCGGGTTCAAAGGTTTCTATCTCCTCCACTTCATCACCGAAGAACGTGATACGATAACCGTAGTCCACATAAGGGAGGTTGATGTCCACCGTATCACCCTTTACACGAAATGTACCTCTACCGAACTCTCCTTGACTACGATGATATTGTGCATTCACCAAATGATGCAGAAAACCGTTACGCCCGATATTATCACCTGTTTTAAAACGGAGTATGTTGTTGTTATACTCCGTAGGGTTACCCATACCATATATGCACGATACTGATGCCACCACTACTATATCTCTACGTCCGCTAAGCAAGCTACTAGTCGCACGCAGGCGCAGCTTGTCCAACTCTTCATTGATGGACAAATCTTTTTCTATATAGGTATCGCTTGTAGGTATATAAGCTTCGGGTTGGTAATAGTCGTAATAACTTACAAAGTATTCCACCGCATTGTCGGGAAAGAACTGGCGAAACTCTCCATACAGTTGTGCCACCAATGTTTTGTTGTGCGTCAACACAAGAGTAGGCTTCTGCACCTCCTGTATCACATTGGCCATGGTAAAGGTCTTACCGCTACCCGTTACCCCAAGCAGGGTTTGAAACTGCTCTCCTTCATTTACACCCTTCACCAACTCGGTAATGGCTTGTGGTTGATCACCCGCAGGTTTGTATGCACTTTGCAATTTGAACATAGACTAGTAAAGTTCGGGAAAAAACAGTTTCCTAAAAACACCAAAGCCACCCCTTTCGGGATGGCTTTGGATAATATTTGAGGTAACCTAACTTGATTACTTCTGTACCGTGATCTTGGTACGGTAAGTATCATGTCCTTGAGTTACATGTACAAGATAAATACCTGAAGCAGTATTAAGGTCAACAGACAATTTGTTAAGACCTTCAACTGTTTGGTTATATACAACCTGTCCGCTAAGGCTTGTTACCACTATTTGTGCCGCTTCTTTCATTGGCAACTCAACAGTGAACGAACCCGTGTTAGGATTAGGGTAGATATTCAATTCAGTTTGTTCTGCTATTTCTTCCAAGCTGATAACACCTTGCTCTTCGGCTTGGTTACGTCCTGCTTTGTTGGCACCGCAAGGGCCTACATAACATCCATGAGCCAAATGAGTCGCAACTGCATTGGAAGAAATACAAATATTGTTCTGCTTACCATTACCCGGAGATATATGGCAAACCAATACTTTGTTGTTATTGTTACCACAACGAGCATCCACAACATTTATTTGCTGAGACACTGTATGCGTACAGCCATTGGCATCCGTAATGGTGCAAGTATATGTTGTAGTGGTTGTTGGGCTTACTGTTGTAGCCGCTGTTGTAGCACTGTTACTCCAACTGTAAGAATAGCCCGGTGTTCCACCGCCTGCACTTGCAGTAAGCGTTACAGACTGAGCACCATATCCTAGATAGATCGTATTGGCAGAATGGCCTGCAATCGTTGGTGATGGGCTGACAGATATACTTGCCGTAATAGCCGTAGGCTCGGTAACCGTATAACCATCTGTTGCTGTACAACCATTTGCATCTGTAACCGTAACACTGTATGAACCTGCAGCCAATCCGCTGATGTCTTCAGTAGTTGCACTGTTGCTCCAACTGTAAGAATAACCCGGTGTACCACCTGATACCGTTAAATCAACTGCGCCTGAAGTACCACCATTACATACATTGTTAGTGCCGCTTACAGAAGTTGCCAATGCACTAGGCTCACCTACGGTAGCTGTTGCACTATCCATACAACCGTTGTTGTCGGTAATATATACGGAGTATGTGCCTGCAGCTACACCGCTAAGGTCTTCACTTGTAGCACTGTTACTCCATGCATATGATACAGGTGGAGTTGCATTGTTAACTGTAAGGTCAACTGCGCCGGTAGCATCACCGTTACAAGCCACATCAGTTACTGATGCGCTGCTGGTTATGGCACAAGGCAATACTGTTATTTTGAAGCTTTGCGTAGCATTACCACAGTGCGTACCACGGAAGTGATTTGCTTCATCTTCTATTTCAATATTGACAAAATGCTCGCCGCTATCGGCTATCACAGGAGTACCGCTGATGGTCCAAGTACCGTTGTTGTTGTCTACAATAGACAACCATGAAGGCAATGTGGCACTTTCCACATCCACTTCATCACCTTGCGGTATGTCGGCATCGTTAGTACCAACCACATAAGTAAATGTCTGTCCTGCAGTAATGGTCACATCGCTTTGTGAAGTGGTGAATACAGGAGGCGTATTGATGATGTAGAACACTGTATCGTCTTTGGTTTCAGTGTAAGTATCAGTTGCTCTTATCACCACAGGATTGACACCCCAGTTTGCAGAGGTTGTATTCCAAGTAAAGTTGGTGGATACCGGATTTGCTTGTGCCGTAGGTAATGTCGGAGAAAAGCTCATACCGGATTGTGATGCCGAAGCCAAAGACAATATAACTCTGTCAGCGGTATCTGCATCTTCTGCTTTAAACGTATGATTGATGGTGCTTCCCGGTACGTAACAGAATATACTACCATCGGCAGGTGATGGAGATACAAAATTAGGCTTCAAGGAAACTGCGATATTTACAATCGTACTTGTTTGTATGCTGGCATTATCCTGTGCTACAAAGTTCACTTGATATGTACCTACATTGGCAACGGTAGGTGTCCAAGAGAATGATTGTGTTACAGGATTACCGCTTGTTGGCGTAAATGTTGCACCTGAAGGTACACCTACCGCATTCAACGAAACATTATCACCTGCATCTACATCCGATGCTTTCACATTGAAGCTTAGCGCTTGTCCCGGCTGCAATACATAGTTGGCACCGTTTGTCGGTGTTACACTGTAATCAAATGCAGGTGGAGTGGAAGGGGCAGCTATACGCAACATCAAATCAAGTTGTATACGTGCACCTTTTGCGTCTGTTACATATATGGCTGTGTTATAGAATTGTCCTACGCCTTTACCAACAGTATTAAACGTCAACAAACCTGAACTTGATACAGATATACCAGGTGGCTGAGATGTACCTGAACCGAAAGAACCATTTGGAGCCAGTGCAAAGGTCATTGCATCATTGTTAGGATCTGTTGCCGGCAATTGATAAGTTGCAGCAGCAGTATTTACAGGTAGGCTAACAAATGGTGGCACAGTTGACACAGGAGCATCGTTACCATTACCAACAGTTACAATAGAGCTTACTATAAAGTTACCACCACTGTTGTTTACCAAAGGACTACCTATACGACAACAACTGCCGAACTGCGCAGTATAGGTACCTGTACTTGGGTAAGTTTTTATGTAAGTAAATTCTCCGTAAAACCAGTCTTCGGCCGCATTTACAGATGTAACCAGCAAGCTGATACTTACTGAACCGCTACCGGTATTCAGAGCGCCACCGTTGATGGTTTGTCCGACATTGGGGTTACTGAACGCCGAGCGACGCCATGCTTGTGTGACACGAAAACGAATCTGTAACGGTTGACCCGCTACTCTCTCCCAGGTAATGTTACCATACCTGAAGTGTGAGGCTTGTGCTTCTTCGGGTTGCAGCATTAATAAGCTGACAACCAAAAGGCAAAGCTTGAAAAAAGGATTGCTCTTTAAGTACTTCATAATTGGGGGTGTTTTAGTTTAAAAAAATAGCATGGATATAGTAGACGAGGCTGTCGTACAAGCATAACTCAGCGTTATGATGTACACTCAATTTCTTTTTAATTAAAACTGATATAGAAGGAACGGGGTAACCACACCGGTGACATGCTCACTAAGCATACACAATATCCGAAACACAAAACCCATATGCAATAAATTCACTATGCTTAATGTTTTTTTAATGTCGCTCCTTTTATAAATACCAAAGCCACCCTTGAGGGATGGCCTTGGCATATTAGGGGTAACCAATTCTCTATTTCTGTATAGAAACCTTGGTATGATATACTTCACCACCTTGTGTGATATGGATCATATACATACCTGATGCCACATCGCTAAGATTTACATCAAGTTTCTGTTCACTGCTTGTTACGAAGTTGTGTACCACTTGGCCACTGATGGTTGTAACAACCACTTTGGCAGCACCTTCACCCGGTAGCTCGATGGTAAACGAACCTGTGTTCGGGTTTGGATACACCTTCATCTCTGCAGCCTTATCGTTCAACTCTTCAAGAGATGCGATACCGTTATCTTCTCCTGCATTGCGTCCGCCTTTGGCAGCACTGTTGCAAGACTGATCACATTGACCCAATCTGTCGCCTGAGTGATTACTTAGGTGAGACGCCACAGCATTCACACTAACTGATAATGTTTGCGGATTGCTGTTGTTGCCCGGAGGTACGTGGCATAGATATACTTTACCACTGCTCTTACCTTTATTACCAGGCACTCTGATATCCAATACACAGAAGCTAACCGTACAAGTTGTAGAACAACCGTTAGCATTGGTAACAGTTACTGTATAAGTATAGGTACCTGCAGCACTTGGTGTAAAGACAGGAGACTGACAGTTTGTACAGCTCAAGTCTGTAGCAGGCGACCATGAGTAGGTAAAGCCTGTACCACCTGTTGCATTGGCCGTGATGGTTGCACTTTGTGGTCCGTAACCCAAGAATATGTTGTTAGGATTACCACCTGTGTATGTATTATTAGACGGAGTTGTGGTAATGCTACATGTTGGCTGATACTGTACCAGTACTGATGTGGTACATGTAGATGAGTTACCATGAATATCATTCACCGTCAATACAACCGTATTGTTACCCGCATCCGCACAAGTGAATGTATTAGGATACACACTCATGCTTGCTATTCCACAGTTATCACTGCTACCGTTGTCAACGTCAGATGGATTAACCGTACCTGTACCACCGCTTAAGTTCAGCGTATAAGCTTTACACAATGCGGCAGGAGCTTGATTGTCTGTAACAACCACATCTTGTGTACAAGTAGCTGTATTACCGTGTATGTCTGTAACTGTCCATGTAACCGTAGTGGTACCCACAGGATAGCTAGACGGAGCGTTGTTCACAGTTGTTGCAACACCACAGTTGTCACCTGTTGTTGGCGTACCTAAGCTAACGTTGGTAGCAGAACATTCACCTTCATCAGCTTTAACCGATACATCAGCAGGACAAACGATAGTAGGTTTCTCATTGTCATTCACAGTAATAGTAAACGAACTATCAATATTGCTACATGGATTCACTGCTGTGATGGTAACCGTGGTAGTACCTACGTTGAAGGTAGACCCGCTACCTGTACCGTTACCGCTACCTGTTGTAGCACCGGTAAATACATAGCTCACTGTTGGAGTTGGGTTACCGGATACAGATGCAGAGTAGCTTGAAGTAGTGCTACACAGCCCTGCATCTGTACTTGCTGTGGCGTTTGCAGGCATGGATGTAAACGCTGCAGGCACACATAGCACCTCAGCCTGAACAGCATAGTCGTATATGCTTTCGTCGCAATCCGTGCTACTGATATTTACCGTAACGGTTTGCACACCTACAACTACGTCTGCAAATGTTACAATGAAAGTTGTGCTTGTGCCTTGAGCTATTGCTAGAGGTAATGATATACCGCTAACTGTAAAGCTTGAAGCATTTGCACCTGTTATGTTGATAGCAGATACATTTAAACTTGCTGTACCTGTATTCTCTATTGTAAATGTTCTTGCAATGGAATTGCCCGGTAATGCACTTCCAAAGTCGGTATGGTCGCTACCGTCTGGAGTGTTGTCACCATCGTTGATGGTTAAGCTGTTGCCTTTTACATTTATTTCAGGCACTGAACTACAGTTACCCAATGCAGGTGCACCAACCACCCAGTTGGAAGTACAGCCCACCAATGCAAAATTATTGAGCGTACCGTTTCTTGCAGGAGTAGAGGCATCAGCCAATGTTGTCAAACCGGTATTGTTTCCTTGTGCAGTACCGGTATTGGCATTATAATAAGCCAAAAGGCCCGATTCGTTACCGCCAAGGCCGCTCATAGATGCTTGTATTTGCGCTTGAGTCCTTGTACCACTGAATATATAAACTTCATCCATTGTACCATTGAACAAAGCGCCTGTACCTGAAGCATTCAGATAAGAACCGCCTATTCTGTCGAAGGCAGGTGTACCCGAACCTGCAGCGTTGAATGGCAAAGAACCTGTTCCATCAACAACACCATCCACATACAATGTAATAGCGCCTGATGTGCTATGCGAAACAGCCACATGGTGCCAGTTGCCGTCATTCACACTTGAGCTACCTGTGACATCTGCCCAAGTCGATCCGCTTGTTGCAGAGTGGTATTGTACCTTGCCCCCTGTAATACCGAATGTTTTGGTAATACTGTTGGTATGGTCACCCACTATTGTCAATGCAGGATTACCTGCATATGCTGCTGTATTTGCTGCTGATGTTGTTTTTATCCAAGCTGCATACGTTAAGCCTGAGCTAAGTGTAGTGTAAGGCACTGATACAAAGTCGTTGGTACCATCAAAATGCAAACCGTTGTTTTCAGAAATATTGACAGCTACTGCACTTGATGTGGCTGTACAACCATTTAAGGTTACGTCCACAGTATAATTACCTGCAGCAGATGCTGTATAGCTTGCATTTGTTGCATTCGTTATCGCAGAGCCATTCAAGTACCATTGGTATGAATAACCCGCACCTGTATTTGCGTTAAGCACAACCGAGCTACCTGAGCATATGGTTGTTGAGCTTGCTGCTGATATGCTTGCTGTATGAAGCACAAAAGCACCACAAGTCCCGCTCACAGTTCCTGATGCCCAGTTTGATGTAGCACCGTTCAATGCAAAACCAAATGTAGCACCATTGTTACCATTTCCACTTGCATCAATAACTGTTGTAACCGTTGAATTGTTGGCATTTACAAAACCTTGGTCGAAATGGTACAAAGCAACAAGGCCTGATTGCCCGGCAGGGTTCAATCCACAATTCATGTTGTTCATTATCTCACCTTGACATAGCGCTCTGCTCCATATCCTTAATTCATCCATGCTACCTACAAAACGGTTACAAATACAACTTGTACCTTGCTCACCTATTATTAAGTTGCCTGTGTTATCGTGTATACTGCTTTGAGAAGATATGCTTACACCTGCAGGTGTACCGTTAATATAGTAACGTACTTCCAAGGTGCTTCCCAAGTCTTTTACGGTCAAGGCTATATGGCTCCACTGGTTGATAGGAACAGTAGATGTAGATTTTGGTGTAGCTGCTCCACTACCTTGATCCCAGAATGCAATTTGGTTGGCAGGACTTAGTATCATACCATATCCGTAGCTACCCTTCATAGCTATGTTTCTCCACCCACCTGTTGTAGGATAAACCCATGCTTCCATGGTCAACTCACCTCCAGCGCTTACATTCAGCGAGCCGCTGTGCGGCACTATTACTTTATCGTTACCACCGTCAAAGTTCAATGCAGTTGCAGGCTCATTAACTGTCACTGTTTGGTTAGCCGTTGCTGTATTCCCATTTACATCCGTAGCTGTCCATGTCACAGTTGTATTACCTGCAGGAAAGCTTGAAGGTGCGTTGTTGGTTACAGATGCTATACCGCAGTTATCCGATGCTGATGCACTACCTAGCGAGACACCCGTTGCAGGGCTGCCGCCGACCGGTACATTCACTGTTACATTCGAAGGTGCTGCAATGTTAGGAGGCACATTTTCTATAACTCCGTTAAAACTACCGCCCGGTATTGATAAACCATGAGTTACCGCACAAGGGAATGCACTGTTGACACTCAACTGTGTACTGTTGCTAACACCTACGGGAAGATTGATATTCACATTTGTACTGATACCTGTACTGAAGTTGTAAGGACCGTAAGAAACATTGGCGCCACTTGGGTCGTACACAACTGTGAACTGTCCTCCGCTTGTGATAGATGCACAAGACAGGTGGTTAACCGTAATAGTTGTCGGTAACAGATCATCATTTGGGTTACACGGCGTTCCGCTGATATCAGGGCTGCCTGTAGTATTGGTCCAAGATGTTATAGGGCATGATGTACATACCGGTGGTGGTGGTGGTGTAAAGTTACCCGAACCACCTACCATAAACGCCCAACATGCGTTGGTGGAATATGGTTGTACCGAAAGGGTGGTACCAAGAAAAGGCGTTTGCACAATGGCATAACTGGCCCTTGATGATGGGCTGGATGTTACCGCAAAAACGGTGTTGCTCAAACCTGCAATAGAGCCCGAATGTTCAGACTGTAGCGGATAGTTTACACCGTTAATGGTTAAGCCCGAATTGGCAATACCACACTGCCCAACCGTATGGTAAGACTGTAGGTACCAAGTAAGGGTACCGTTCTGCGCCTGGTTGACTCGTATCTCCCAGACGTGAGCGTAGCTCGCTATTGTTAGTAACAACAGCGTGATAAGCGAGAGTATTTTTTTCATATACATAAAGAGGGGTTTTACTGTGCATTTACAATGCACTTGTTTTGTTATCAGTTTATTTTTTATTCTTATTTCTTGTTTTTGCCATTACACAATAGTTTGGCTGTATCGGTATTGCCCGATATCAATTCTCTCTTGTCCGCTAAAGGTTTTTGTTAAATAATGTGGAGTCTTTGGGGTAACTACACTTAGTGTTCTATCACTGTTTCTATTACAAGAAACAAAATGTATTTCATATTTACCTAACTCACTATATGTGATTAACGAGTTATTAATATTCATCACATTTGTATTTAGATATTCCTCCGATTCCAATTCTTTCAATTTGTTCGCATAGTAGCTCCATACCACCACCGACAAAATGATGGCTATGACTACAATCAATATGTAGCTGACCATTAAGCGGCTGTTTATGGAGCTGAAAATTCGCATACCTCTAATATGCGACCCATACATGGCGAAATGCAAATTATTGCCGTCCCCAAAGCGTCCCCGTTACGTCCCGAGCGCGTCTCTTTACTGAAAATCAATGTGTTATGAAAACAGGCTATACGCTATGAATAAGCGATTCCAAGGCGGAATCGTCGGCAATATTGAGCTTTTTGCGCAGGCGATACTTATAATTTCTCATGCCCGAAAGGCCGATACCCAGCATGCCAGCCATCTCTTTGTTGCTCAATTTGAGTTTGGACAGCGCCATAAATCTTGTCTCCGCAGGAGTGAGTTCAGGCAGCTTTTCTTTCAGTCTGTTGAGGAAACCGACATGTACCGTCTCGAACAGCTCGCGGAATTCATCCCACTGTTCGTCGGTAAGCAGTATGGACTGTTGCAGTTTATGTATCGTCTCATTATCCACTTCTTGCTCTTTGTTGGACGTAGAAGTGTCATTTTGGGCAATGGTTTCGGAGAACTGCTCTATGAGTTGGTTTTTCTCCCTGATGCTGTTGGTGAACACCTCCAACTGTTTGCGTGCGTTGGTCAATACCATTTCGGCTCGGTGCTGCTCATACTCAGCCAATCTACTCCTTTGTCTGTACACTTCTTTCTGCCTGTTGACGAACATAATGGCGAATACAGCCAATACCAATATTCCGAACATCAAAATGTTGCGCTTAAGCAATTGCAGATTCTTATCGTCTACATTTTTTTGCAGCTCTGCACGGTGCTCTTGCAGTTGAAGTTTGTTTTGCTGATTGGCCAACTGCATGGCATTCTTCTTTTCATCTATCTCTTTCTTGGCGGTGAGTGAGGTATCCATATACCTATACGCCAGCCCCTGATTACCGACAGATGAATAATACTTCGCCAACATCAGCCCTAAGTGTTGCATATGTTGTGCGGGCTCGTATGTCTTGTCAAGTACATAGCGGGCACTATCCAACAGCAACTTCATGGTGGACATATCGTTGTAGTGCAAATATATCTCCGCAAGCTTCAGTAGGGAATTGATACCGTTGTCATATTCTTTTCCCTTAAAACTTTGGTCTATATCATACTCCAATAATGGTATGGCCTTTTGATAGTCTTGCTGCAAAAAATAACAGATACCGATGTTACCTGTGGCAATACCCATCCACAAACTGTCTCCTACGTTGGCAGCAAGGTCACGCACTACCTGAAAGTAATATATGGCGGAGTCGTAGTGCTCGTCCTGACGATAAATAAGGCCAAGTGTATTTTCAAGACTTATATAAGTATATGCTTTATTGGGGATGTCTTTCATGGTCATGTTACCCGGTAAGACAATTTGGTCGGCAGCCATCATATATTTTTTGGCATCCTCCATATCTCCGAATGTATAATAGGCATGCGCCACATTGTACATACACTCCTTCTTCAATGGGAAGTCGGCCACATCCAGCTTCTTCATCAGGTAGTAAGACTTCATGAACTCATCTATGGCTCTGATGTAGTTCCTCTTCTTCTCCATGTAAAACCTACCCAGATATTGTCTGGCACGAACGCGTATCTGTGTGAGCTTGTGTTCTTTTGCTTTTTCCAACAGCTCTTGAGCCTCGGGCTCCACCAAGTGAAATCTGCTCTCATCGCCCACACTGTTGTTGGCAATACTCAGCAGCGTTGCCTCACACTCCAACTCTATATCATTGGCGGCTCTCGCCTCCTTCATCAACAGTTGCAACTCAGCCTCAAAGCGTGGAATGTCTTTTCGTAGTTCGAAGTTGTAGTAGAACAGGCTGTCTATTTCCAAATAGCGTTGTGCATAGGTTTTGTTGAGCAGGTGCTCGTATTTGGCATTGGCCCCAATACTCAAAAAGACAAACGTGATACACAGAATAGCATATCGCAACCCGATGGCATAAGCGCCTCTTATTCGTACTGTTGTTTGCTTTTTCAAAGTCGTTGTTTGTTCGTTTGTTTGACGGGTTTATATATTCTGTATCAACTGCTCGAAATCCGCATCATCTTCAATATCCAACTTTTTACGCAGTCGGTATTTATAATTTCTCATACCCGATAAGCCAATGCCCAACATACCCGCCATCTCTTTGTTACTCAGGTTTAGTTTAGAGAGTGCCATAAATCTTGTTTCCGCAGGAGTAAGGTCAGGTAGTTTATCCTTAAGCCTGTTGAGGAAGCCACCGTGCACCGTCTCGAACAGTACGCGAAACTCATCCCACTGCTCATCGGTAAGTATGATGGAGCTTTGCAGCTTGGCAAGATTGTTTTTGGTGTCGGGCAGTTCGTTGCTGCATGGCAATGCTTGCAGTCGCTCTATCTCTTCGGTAAAGTTCTCTATGAGTTGATTTTTCTCTTGCAGGTTTTTGGTGAATATGCTCAACCTGTGCGATGCACTGATGAGCTTGTTGTCAGCAAGGTCTTTTTCCGCCTTCAGCTTTTTGCGACGGTTGTACTGATTGGTAAGTAATAATAAACCTATAACTGTAGCCAGAGATAGTATGATGATGAGGTTATTGCGCTTTTGTATGCTCAGCTCTTTTTCCTTCACTATCTGCGCCACCTTTATCTTATTGGCTTCATCCTGTGCGGTTATCTGTGCTTTGGCCATTATGAGTACATCGCGCTTGCGAGCCACACTGTCTTTGGCTATGGCTATACTGTCTTTGAACAAGAGTGCGCGACGGGTATCCCCATCTTCCATCGCCATATCGCTAAGCAATGAGTAGAGCTTGACGGCATGTTTGTAGGTATCTCTACCATAGTGAATATAATTGTGCGCTATGCGTGCGTAGTACCTAGCACTGTCGTCATTACCCGTCATTCGGTAGATATCTGCCAGGCGGATGAGCTGGTTGCTGATGTTGTCGTACTCCCGCGCTTTGAGTGCGCGCTCCACATCTTCTTTCAACAGTGGTTTTGCCTCTTTGTACTTCCCTTGCAGGTAGTAGATGATACCGATGTTGCCACGGCTGATGGTTGCCCATACATCATTTTCCAGGGTGCTTATCTCTATGACCTTGTTGAAACAGTACAGAGCCGAATCGTACCTGCCTGTATTGCGCATGGCAAGCCCGTAGGTATTGTACAGGCCGTGGTCGAGGTTGGTGGAGTAAGCGGGGAGTGCCAGTGCATGGCGTATATAGTGTTTGGCCTGCTCATAATCTTCGAAGGTATAATACACATCACCCAATAGCGAGTAGTAGGCTTTCTTCTTAGGATACTCCTCATTGCTCAACTCGTCCAGCAGGTACTTATATTTTACAAGGTATTCAAATGCCTTGATGTACTCGTCGTTGTGGTAATAATGTATACCGCTGGCATAGCTCACATCCAACAACACACCTGGGTGCGACTTTAGGTGAGGTACGAGCGACTGCAGGCTGTCTACCGACTGCCGATACGTGTACCGCCAGTGATAGGTATGATACTCTATACGGCTGAATCTTGTTTGCAGGTACAGCTCATCGTCGCCTGCCTTGCGGGCGGCGGCGGCTATATCGTCCAACATGTGCAGATAAGTGACGGAGTCTGTCTTCCAAGCCCCGGGGGTGAAGAGCAACGAGTCCACCTGTTTACTACGCTCAACATATGATCTATTGAGCAGAAAGTCGTACTGCGCCCTGCCCGCCGTAGCGGTCAGCAACAATAACAAAACAGATATGACTATACGAAGGGGCACGACGTACATATAAAAGGAACCCACTAATATAATACACTAATAACTATAACGCTATGCGTTAACGGACTGATAAGAAACCTCCCCCCTCCCAAAATATTGTTATTCATTGGTTAGTATGTTGGCTGCGTGGCAGCCATTTGGTACTTTTAGGGTTGACAGCAACACAAAACCGATAGCATTTACCCATGTTCTCAAAACTGTTTGGCTCCAAGAAGGAAAAGATAACCGAAGCGTACAACGGCCAACCATTGGTGGATGATTTCTCATTCCTCGGTGCGGATATGCACTCGCACTTCATACCCGGTATAGACGACGGTGCACAAACCGTGGAAGACAGTATCGCACTGCTGCAACGCATGCAAGAGCTGGGCTATCGCAAGATCGTCACCACGCCACACATCAAGGTAGACCATTACCCCAACACCCCTGCCAGCATCATGGGCGGTCTGGAACTGGTGAAACAAGCCATGCCCATGTACGGGATAAACATGCATGTACACGCAGCGGCGGAGTATTTTATAGACGACTACTTTCTTGGGCTGATAGACACACAACCCCTACTCACCGTTCGCGAGAACGAGGTATTGGTGGAGATATCCTTCATGTTCGAGCCGTTTAACCTCGGAGAGATACTCTTCAAACTGCGTAATTCGGGCTACCAACCCATCATGGCGCACCCCGAGCGTTATATGTATTATCATCACGACTTGGACAAATACCGCGAGCTGAAAGACCGTGGCTGTTACTTGCAACTCAACCTCAACTCCTTGACAGGCTACTACGGCAAACCCGTTAAGCAGGTGGCTGAAAAGTTGTTGGAGAAAGGTATGTACGACTACTGCGGCTCAGACATGCACCACATAAAACATGCAGACGTGCTCAACAGTATCCGCAGCAGGCAAGAGACAATGGCATTGCTCCAAAGCCATCCGTTCAGGAATACACTTATATAGCACTCATTGTGAACGTATTGTTACTGACCCATTTAAGTATTTTCTTTCGTGAATTGGCTTTCATATATTTGCGACAACCATAACAACTCTACATGTCAAAGAGAATATTAATTACAGGAGGAGCAGGGTATATAGGATCTGTACTTGCCAGGCAATTATTGGAGAAAGGCTACACAGTACGTGTATTGGACCGTTTGATGTACGGCGGTGAGCCCATCATCGATATGTTCAACTATCCGAATTTCGAATTTGTAAAAGGTGATGTTCGCGTTCGCGAAGATGTGGAGCAAGCTCTTGAGGGTGTAGATTGTGTGGCACACCTTGCAGCAATAGTGGGCGACCCTGCCTGCGCCAAAGACCCTGAACTTTCAAGAAGCACCAACTTCGAGGGTAGCAAACTGTTATACGAAGTGGCCAACGAAAAAGGGGCAACCCGTTTTGTATTTGCCTCCACTTGTAGCAACTACGGAAAAATGGACGACCCTGATGCGTTTGTGAAAGAAGACTCCAAACTGGCACCGGTATCTCTATATGCGGAAACCAAAGTAGCTACCGAACAATTCCTACTCGGTCAGCCAAAAGACAATACAACAAAACCTACCTGCTTACGCTTCTCTACCGTGTACGGGCTTTCGCTTCGTCCTCGTTTCGACCTTACGGTAAATGAGTTTACCAAAGAGTTGGCATTGGGCAGAGAGTTGGTGGTATTCGGTGAGCAGTTCTGGCGCCCTTACTGCCATGTGTACGACCTTGCTCGTTCCGTTGTTACGGTTATAGAAGCAGATGCGGACAAAGTGGCTTTCGATGTATTCAACGTAGGTGATACTTCCGAAAACTATCAGAAACAAATGATAGTGGACGAGATAAAAAAACAAATACCCGACGCCAATGTGAAGTATGTAAGTAAGAACGAAGACCCTCGCGACTATCGTGTGAACTTCGATAAGATAAGAGAGCGTCTTGGATTCGAGTTGATGTTTGACGTACCTAAAGGTATCGCGCAAATAAAAGAAGTGCTGGAAGCAGGCTTCATCACCAACCCCGACGATAATAAGTACAAGAATGTATAACGACGTTATCTCCTTCATCAGACAAACCTTCAACACACCCGAAGAGTTTGTACCGCTTCATGCCCCCTACTTCGGTGGCAATGAGAAGAAATACCTGAACGAAACCATAGACTCTACTTTTGTTTCTTCGGTAGGTGCATTCGTCAATCGTTTTGAAGAGATGATGACCGAGATAACCGGTGCCAAATACGCCATCGCCACCACCAACGGTACGGTGGCTTTGCAATTGGCATTGATAACCGCAGGTGTTAAAGCAGGCGATGAGGTGATAACACAACCGCTTACGTTCATAGCCACTGCCAACGCCATTGCACACAGTAATGCCACTCCTGTATTCGTAGATGTGGACAGAGACACTATGGGCCTTTCTCCCGACGCATTGGAAGCATTCTTGAAAGAGCATGCGGAAATGAAGAACGGCGAAGCCTATAATAAAGGCACAGGTAAACGTATAGCGGCATGTATTCCAATGCACACTTTCGGTTTCCCGTGTCGTATAGAGCAGATAGCAGAGATATGTGCGCGTTATAATATTACGCTGATAGAAGATGCCGCAGAATCACTCGGCAGTTATGTGGGTGATAAGCACACCGGTACATTCGGCAAGTTGGGTACATTCTCTTTCAACGGAAATAAAACCGTTACCTGTGGTGGAGGTGGAGCCATCGTTACCAACGATGAGGCAATGGCCAAACATGCCAAGCATATTTCCACCACGGCAAAAGTGCCACACCCTTGGGAGTTCGTTCACGACGAAGTGGGTTTCAACTTCCGTATGCCCAACCTCAATGCCGCACTTGCTTGCGCGCAATTGGAACAACTGGACACCATACTTACCAACAAGCGCGAGCTTGCAAGTAAATACAAAGACTTCTTCTCAAATACAGATATAGGTTTCGTTACAGAAATGGAAGGCACCACCGCCAACTATTGGCTCAACTGTGTGGTGCTCAACAATCGTGATGAGCGCGAAGCATTTCTTGAGGCTACAAACGGCAGCAAAGTAATGACACGCCCCATTTGGAGACTCATGAATAAGTTGGAGATGTACAAGCATTGCCAATGCGATGCGCTTACCAACTCAGAATGGCTGGAAGACCGTATAGTCAACATTCCCAGCAGTTTCCGCCCATAGTTTGCAAACAGCTTGTTATCAAGATGTTTAGGCGATGTTATTCGCACCTTGTTTTTCTTATTGTAGGTATATAGTGAGGTACTTTAGCAGTGTATTCGTAATGAATACCAAAACAACAAATACCTCCAGGAATGAAAAACACAGACAAAAAACACATCCTGTACAGCAATCAAACTGTTCGTGATGCATTGCTCATGCTGAACGAACTGAAGAAAAACACGATTCTTATCGTTGCTGACGAAAACAATAAACTTATTGGTTCACTTACCGATGGTGACCTTCGCCGTGGGTTCATAGCAGGTCTTACTTTCGACGATCCTCTTTTGTCTTACCTGCAACCCGATCCGCTTTTCATATACGAAGACGAGGTACACAATGCAGATATAAACAAGTTGAGGTTGAGAAACTTCATGGTCATTCCTGTTGTGAAACGCAACATGACCATCGTCAAGATCCTTAACCTTGCTGAGATACATTCGGTTATTCCTGCGGATGTATTCATCATGGCGGGTGGTCGTGGCCAAAGGTTGATGCCGCTTACAGAAGATATGCCTAAGCCGATGCTACGTGTTGGTGACAAGCCGATATTGGAGCACAACATCGACAGATTGATAAAATTCGGTATCAAGAACATTTACTTGAGTGTAAACTATCTGGCCGAGAAAATACAGAACTACTTCAAAGACGGTACAGACAAAGGCGTATCCATCAAATACGTTCAAGAAGACAAACCATTGGGAACACTTGGTTCCGTTAAGTTGGTGGAAAGCATGGAGCACGATTATGTTATGGTGATGAACTCCGACCTTCTTACAGACATCGATTACAGCGGTTTCTTCCAAACATTCATCAGGTCGGGTGCAGACATGGCCGTGGCCACCACAAGCTACACGGTTGATGTACCATATGGTGTAATGGAAGTGGGTAACGAAAACATGGTGAATGCACTGAAAGAAAAACCACGCTATACATATTATTCCAACGCAGGTATATATATCATCAAGAAAGAACTGCTTTCTTTGGTTCCTCACAACGAGTTCTACAATGTGACCGACCTTATGGAGTCTTTGATAGAGCAAGGTAAGAAGTTGGTATCCTTCCCGATACTCGGATATTGGTTGGATATAGGTAAGCACCACGACTTCGAAAAGGCGCAAGAAGACATCAAAACACTCGCACTTTAAGTAGGCTAAGGCCCTTTACTTTAGACATAATTATTATTACATTTGTTAAAGGTTGAGTAAAATATTTACTCAACCTTTGTCGTCTATTCATGTGACCGACAGGGGCGAAGCCATGTCAATCACCCAAATCAAAAAGTTATGCTGGAAACACTGATATCCTCACGAACGAGGATAAAACTGCTATTGAGGCTGTTTCTGAACCCCGGTACAACCGCCTACCTCCGTGGACTGGCCGAAGAGTTTGATGAAAGCACCAACAGTATCCGCGTTGAACTGAATCGTTTTGAAGATGCGGATATGCTGCTCTCTGAGAGCAAGGGCAACAAGAAATACTACAAAGCCAACAACAAACACCCCTTGTTTCACGACATCAACCGAATACTGCTGAAGTACATCGGTGTGGACAAAGTGATAGAAGTGATAATAGAGCGCATGGGCAAGCTGGAGCGTGTATACCTCACGGGGGACTATGCCAAAGGCAAAGACAGTGGTATCATAGACCTTGTGTTCGTGGGTGATATAGACAAGCAATACTTATTGGACATGGTAGGCAAGGGTGAACGCATGATCGATAAGAAAGTGAGGTTCATAACCTATGACTCCGACGAGTGGACGGAAGAGCTATTGACTGAAGAAGACGACAACAAATACCTCCTGCTTTGGGAGAACAAAACCGAGAAAGTATGAGCTGGTACGTATTATATACAAAGCCTCGCAACGAAAAGAAAGTAACGGCCAAGCTTACGGACATGGGTGTACAGGTGTATTGCCCGCTACATACAGAGATCAGGCAGTGGAGTGATAGAAAAAAGAAGGTGCAGGAGCCTGTGTTCAAAGGGTATGTTTTTGTAAAGCTGAAAGACTATAAGCAAGACAGTGTGGATGTGTTGAACTTGGCAGGTGCGGTACGCTTCCTTTGGTGGAACGGTAAGCCGGGTATTGTTCGCGAATATGAAATAAAGGCGATACAAGACTTCTTGGACGACTATAAAAACACAGATGTGAAGATAGAAATTGAGCAAGGGGAAGAAATGGTAGTCAACGAAGGGCCGCTTAAAGATTCGCGTGGTAAAGTGATGCAAGTGAAAGGCAATATTGCGGTACTGCACCTCAAATCGTTAGGGCTGAACATAGTAGCCAAGTTGCCGATACAGTCCTTGTCAAAAACCAACAATTAACCGTATCGTAACCTATTATCAAGCTTATGATGCCTTATATGTATAATTAGGCTTTGTTTTTCACTACATTTGAGCAAAAATCAGACATATAATGAGTATTATATCGAAAAATATTAAATACTACGGTGTAATATGTATTGCTATCGTTCTTGGTCTAATGACAATGACATCGTGTCACCAAGCCAAGCAAGTGGCCTATTTCCAAAACATACCCGACAGTGCGGGCACCGAAGTAAGAATAAAGAATACTCCTTATGTGGAGCCTCTGATTCATGTCGGAGACATCCTGAACATACAGATAACCACCATTGACGCAAAAATAGGTGGTATCATCAGCAACGAATCTCAAACAAACACAGAAGGTGCAGGCGGCTCCGAACCTACCAGCGGATATATAGTTGATAAGAACGGATATATCGAAATGCCGGTTGTAGGTCGTTTGAAAGTGGCGGGACTGACCACAAGCGAGGCGAAAGAAAGAATAAGAGAGACAGCGCTTAAGTTCTATAAAGATCCATTGGTGAATGTACGAGTGGCCAACTTCGTGATATCTGTATTGGGTGAGGTAAGAAACCCCGGTCGCTATGTGATAGCCACCGAGAAGATAAACATCATAGACGCCATTGCTCTTGCAGGCGATTTGTCTTTGGGAGGTAAGCGTGGAAACGTGATGCTGATAAGAGAGGAGAACGGAGAAAGCGTTTTCACTCGTATAGACATGAACAGAACAGACCTGTTTACCTCAGAATATTTTTACGTACAATCGGGTGATAAAATATATGTGGAACCTTTGAGAACAGTTGCTCGTTCGGGCACTGCAGACAAAGCGGCTGAAAGGGTTTTGACGGTTACACTTAGTATGATATCACTGACTGTTGCCATACTCGGATTGGTAGTTAGGGTGAATGCAGCCAACTAACAATACCTGAGCATTTCTGAAAAACATTTGCGCTATCAATGCAAGATAGTCTTGAACCAATTTTCATAGAAGAGAAGAAAAAAGGCGGTAGCAATATCAGCGCAGAGAAGACTATGTCTAAAGTAGTGGCTAATTGGCCACTATTTGTTTTATGTATCGTTATATGTCTTTCGGTGGCCTATGTATACCTAAGGTATGCAACTCCAAAATACAAGGCCGAAGCCAAAATACTGATAAAGGACAAGGCGGATGCAGGGCTTACAGAAGGTCAATTGTTCGATGAGTTAGGAATGCAGGGCAGCAATGCCAATGTGGAGAATGAGGTGGAGATAATGAAGAGCCGCACCATCATGAAGCAGACCGTTGCCAACAGTCAGGCTCATGTACATTACTACGCTCCGGGAAGGATTAAGACAAGCGAATACTACTACAAAGAACTTCCGTTCAGATTGGTGACCATCAACAGTGAAGACATCAACCTATCGACAGGTTATAAAATAACGTTGAAGGGAGATGCCGGTTACAAACTGACCTACAAAAAGAAAACTTGGGAAAACAACTGGGGTGATACCATCGAGCTGCCTACATGCAAAGCGGTATTATATCATCAACCCGCATCTGCAAACCCCGCCTATGTTTTCGAGAGCTATAACATAACCATCAAGCCTGTTGAATGGCAAGCGATACGTGCACTGAAAGCATTAGATATAAAACAGGTCAACAACAAGTCGAGCATTATTGACCTCGCATATTCCGATGCACTGCCACTACGTGCAGAAGACATGCTCAACGAGCTGATAGATGTATATCTGAAAGCAAACATTGACGACCGAGTAACCACCATGCAAGCAACAGTCAAATTTATAGACAACAGACTTGTATTGGTAACAGACGAGTTGGGCAACATTGAGAAGAACCTTGAACACTTCAAGAGTGAGAGGAAACTAACCGACCTGAGTGAGCAGTCGAAAATGCTCATAGATTACAGCACCGACTATGCCAAACAAATAACCGAACGCGAGGTACAGCTGAGGGTGATAGAGTCTTTGGAAGAGTACCTTGCAGACGATGCCAACAAAGACAAGATAGTTCCTTCATCGCTGTTGGTAAGGGACGATGCCTCACTTGCATCCATGGAGGCTTACAATGATCTGCAACTGAAACGCGCAGCGATGTTGATGACTAGAACGGAGAACAACTTGGTCATTAAAAATCTTGACACCCAACTCGAAACCATTCGTGACGACCTTGTTCGTTCATTGAGTTCCATGAAGAAGAGCGTGGTTGTCTCCATCAACGAGTTGAAGAAGAAGTCGGGCGACTTGGACAATGAAATAAGAAAAGTACCGGAGAACGAAAGGATATTCTTGGAGTACACAAGGCAACAGCATATAAAACAAGAACTGTACCTGTTCCTTTTGAAGAAGAGAGAGGAAACAGCCATTTCAAAATCCACAACTCTTGCAAACGCTCGTGTGATAGACCCTGCAAGAACCAAGAGCAACCCTTATGCTCCTCAAAAGAGCAAAATATATTTAGCTGCATTTGTACTCGGGCTGTTCTTCCCGGGGATGTACTTGTTCGTCAGGGAGCAGTTCAATGTGAAAGTGACAGATAAGATTGACATCACAGGAAACATATCTGCCAAGATAATTGGAGAGATTGGCCACAAGCCAGACGGCTCAGATGTTGTTGTACTCAACGACAGTAAGACAGTTATAGCCGAGCAGTTCCGTTCGCTTAGAACCAACCTTCAATTCTTACTTACGGACAAACAACACAAAACCGTATTGGTTACCTCAAGCATGAGCGGCGAAGGAAAATCATTTGTAGCGTTGAACCTCGCCATATCATTATCTCTATCGGGAGAAAAAGTTGTTTTGCTTGAGCTGGACCTTCGCAAACCGAAAATATCCGCTAACTTGAACCTAAGAAATTCAATAGGCTTTACCGGTTACATGGCAGGCAAAGCAGATATTGATAATATTATAACTCCTTCGGGCTTGGTGGATACTTTATCCATCATACCTTCGGGAGCCATACCGCCCAACCCATCCGAACTGATGCTTTCTCCAAAAGTGAAAGATCTGTTCGATAAGCTGAAGAATGAGTATGACTATGTAATAATCGATTCCGCACCTGTGGGATTGGTTACCGACGCTCAACTACTCGGCAAACATGCGGATACCACCCTGTATATCTGCAGAATGAACTTCACTCGTAAAGAACAACTGTCAAACGCGGATGAGCTTTACACAACAGGGAAAATAAAGCCGATGAGTATAGTGGCCAATGACGTTAAGGGTAATAATTCCGCATACGGATATGGCGGTTACGGCAATGATGATTATTTTGAAGGAAAGAGATCGAAAGGTTTAAAAAACATCATGAGTAAAATGACCGGAAGGTCATAACTCCCTCAATACTGTAAAATGGAAAACAACAGAAAAATAGCGGTCATAGGCCTTGGATATGTAGGCTTACCTCTGGCTGTGGAATTCGCAAAACATTTCCCAACACTTGGCTTCGACATCAACGAAGGAAGAATAAAAGAATTGATGTCAGGTAAAGACAACACACTCGAGGTGGAAGATGCAGACCTGAAAGCCGTAATCGTCGACAACAAAGACAGTAAGGGTTTGTACTGCACCAACAAGTTGGAAGACATTGCAGACTGCAACTATTATATAGTAACAGTACCTACACCTGTTGATAAATACAACCGTCCCGATCTGACGCCGTTGTACAAAGCAAGTGAAACAGTGGGCAAGGTATTGAGCAAAGGAGACATCGTGATATACGAATCAACGGTATACCCCGGTGTAACAGAAGACGAATGTGTACCTGTGCTTGAAAGAGTATCGGGACTTAAATACAATCAAGATTTTTATTGCGGTTATTCTCCCGAGCGCATCAACCCGGGAGACAAAGAGCATACAGTTACCAAAATATTGAAAGTGACTTCGGGCTCCAACGACGAGGTTGCTGAAAAAGTAGACAGCCTTTACCGCACCATCATTACAGCAGGAACACATAAGGCTGCAAGCATTAAGGTTGCCGAAGCAGCGAAAGTGATAGAGAATGCTCAGCGCGATATCAACATCGCATTTGTGAATGAGTTGGCTAAGATATTCAACCGTATGGGAATAGACACCAGTGATGTATTGGCAGCGGCAGGTACCAAATGGAACTTTCTTCCATTCAAACCCGGACTGGTTGGCGGACACTGTATAGGTGTAGACCCTTACTATCTGGCACAGAAAGCTCAAGAGGTGGGTTACCATCCTGAAATAATACTTGCGGGTCGCAGACTGAACGACAGTATGGGCGGTTATATAGCCAATGAGGTGGTGAAGGAAATGATCAAGCGCGACATGGCGGTGAAGGGTTCCAACATATTGGTATTGGGGATCACGTTCAAAGAAAACTGCCCTGATGTACGTAACACAAGAGTTGTAGACATCATCGCGGAACTGAATACATACGAAGCCAACCTTACAGTATACGACCCTTGGGCCAACCCGGGCGAAGTGCATCACGAATATGGTGTCACCACTACAACGGAATTGCCTGAAAAAGGAAAGTACAATGCAGTGGTATTGGCAGTGGCACACAAAGAGTTCACTAACAACAACTGGAACGACTGGCTGACAGACGGCGGCATCATATACGATGTGAAAGGCTGCCTTGAAAGGTCTGATGTTCACGCTAGGTTGTAACAATACAAATGGAGTATTACGCTCACCCCACATCTGTAATTGACGAAGGCTGTACCATAGGTGCAGGCTCCAAAATATGGCACTTCTCTCATATCATGAGTGAGTGTACCATAGGTGAGCGATGCAACATCGGTCAAAACGTGGTTGTATCTCCGCAAGTGGTTTTGGGAAATAATGTCAAGGTGCAAAACAATGTTTCCATCTATTCAGGTGTTACTTGTGATGATGACGTGTTCCTCGGTCCATCTTGTGTATTCACCAACATCAGTAACCCCCGCAGTGAAGTAATACGCAGAGACAAATACGAAAACACGCATGTTTGCAAGGGTGCTACCATCGGAGCCAATGCCACCATTGTTTGTGGCATAACGATAGGTGCATATGCATTCATAGGTGCGGGAGCGGTGGTTACAAAAGATGTACCGCCTTATGCGTTGTTGGTAGGTAACCCCGCCAAACAAACAGGATGGATGAGTGAGTGCGGACACAAACTCAACTTCGACAATAACGATATAGCCATATGCCCCGAACATAACGATGAGTACAGACTCACCGAGAAAGGGGTGCAAAAGCTGTAATTCCACACATAGCCATATCTCAAAATGAGTATAGGCAAAAAAGCAGGAAAAGGATTTATACGATTGTTCCAGCGCAATATGCTGGAAAAGCTGATGGGCTTAACCACCATCATCATATTGGCGAGAAAATTGACGCCGTATGATTTTGGGTTGGTGAGTATCACCGAGGTATTGCTGTATACCATTTCCGTATTCGGCACCACAGGGCTCAGCGAGTTTCTGTTGGCATACAAAAAGGATGATGTCGAAGAAATATTCAAAGCGGCATTCTGGTTTAACCTTGCGTTGTCAGTAATCATACTCGCGATATTTCTCGGGGCTGCACCCTTCTGGGCCAACTATCAAGACGACCCACGCATACTCAACATCAGCCTTATTGCCGGAGGTATATTCTTATTCTCACAGATAGGCATCATTCCTCGTGTAAGACTCAACAAAGACCTTCGCTTTGACAAACAGGTACGAATACAAGCACCGTTCACTGTATTGATACCTTTGGCCAAAGTGGCGGCGGTATTTGCAGGATGGGGAGTGTATAGTTTGATATTACCAACCTTGATACTCACACCGATACAATCTTTTTTCTTCTACTACGCCACCAAACTACGTCCGGGATGGAATATGCATTTCGGTCGTTGGAGAGAGATATACGGTTTCACAAAACATCTTATCGGCTCGGGATTGTTGAGAAGGCTGGCGGACAATGGAGACAAATTCATTATCAGTAAGTTGTTGGGATTGGAGATGCTTGGCCTTTACAATATAGCCATGCGTATGGCCGAACTGTTCACCACACAGCTCACCATGATGTCCAACAATGTGTTGGCTGCTGTACTACCTAAATACACCGACGATAAGAAGATGTTCTACAAATACTACATGAACTCTTTGAAGGCATTTGCATTCGTCATGTTGCCTTTCCTTGCAGTGATGATGGTGGCTGCCAAACCTATCATCTTACTCTTTTACGGTGAGCAATGGATAGATGCAGTATTGCCCATGCAGATATTGATAGTATACACCGCCCTTCGTTCGGTTACCAGTTCTTTCAGCGTGGTGATGAACTCTTTTCACCTTAACAAACTGTCCTTTAAAGTAAACTTGTTCTTTACACCAACACATCTTATCGCATCCGCCATTGGTGCTTACATGTGGGGCATACCCGGTGTGGCGTTGGCTTTGGTATTGGTAAGAGCAGGTTTTTACAATTGGCGTATCAATCTTATGATGAAAGCTGTGGAAGAGCCGGTCATTCGTTGGTACAAAGACCTCATGCCTTATTTTCTGATTACGCTCATTGTGGTTGGTGTATCATGGTTTGGTAGCTATTACATGTTCAGCTCATTCCCTAACCTCATGCCGCTTATTTCGATAGCTATTATCGGAATCGGCATTGTGGTGATATATAACCTGTTGGTGAAAATATTCTACCCACAGGAACTGAAAACCATATCCGGATTTTTAGGTGGTGCATTCCCGAAAATGCAACCACACTTCAACCGTCTGTACGGCTTATAACTTATGCGCATAACCATTCTACCGGGTTCTGTACCTTCTACCACATTTATTGATATGCTTATCAATACAATGGCCGATGAAGGTTTTGACGTAACAGTGGTTGGCAAACAGACGGGTGCTTATAATTATAAATCAGGTGTATCAACCATCATCGTACCCGAAGGAACGACAAGTAGAATCTTCTTCATTCTGAAAATGCTCTTACTTACAGGTTTTAAGCACTTCGGAAAAATCGTTGGTGCAAGCAACAGACTGACGGGCTTGTTCAACAATCTGCTTTTCTACCTACCTATCATATATTCAAAGCCTGATAAAATACACATACAATGGACAGCATTTATTCATAATCGTGATCTGTTGTTTGAATTATACCCCAATAAGGTATTGGTAAGTATGCGTGGTGCGCATATCAATTACACACCTATCACTACTCCTGAAATAAAAGAAAGTTATTTAAGACTCTTCTCTAAAGTGCATCGGTTTCATGCAGTCAGTAATGCAATAGCACAAGAAGCAATTCAATATGGTGCCGACATTGAGAAAACAGATGTAATCTATTCCTGTGTAGATGATTCTCTTTTAGAAAAACCCATCAGCCGCAAAAAGCATTCGGATACGCTACACGTTATTTCTGTTGGACGCTTCTTTTGGAAGAAAGGATACGAGTATGCCTTGGATGCATTGTGCGAGCTTAAAAAAGCAGATGTGCCTTTTAAATACACGCTTATAGCAGAAGGAGACACTCCTGCAAGCATCAAATATCAAATACATCAGTTAGGCCTTAGCGATTATGTAACCATTATTAATCGTTTGCCACACGATGAAGTATTGACTCAAATTGAAAATGCTGATGTATTACTACTTACAAGTGTTGAAGAAGGCATAGCCAATGTTGTGTTGGAAGCTATGGGTATAGGCACTCCTGTCATAACTACAAATGTAGGGGGCATGTCCGAAGTCATTGTAGATGGAGAAAGTGGATATTTGGTTCCTGCACGAGACGTTTCATCCATCACCACCACTCTAAAAAAATTTCGTAGACGAACACCTGAAGAACGATATGCTATTGCCGAGAATGCCAAATCCCAAATACAACAGCACCATAACAGAAAGAACTACGCCGAACAATTTGTTCGCTTTTATAAGAATTGATAACCATTACAACTAAAAGAATTGAAGAAAATAAAAGTACTGTTCACCTTACCGAATCTAAAAACAGCAGGAAGCGGTCGTGAAATGCTGAACATTGTAGAAAAGCTTGATAAGAATGTTTACGAAGCTTGGGTGGGTGTGCAGGAAGTTGGCGGTGACCTTTTCGATGAAGTGATCGCCAAAAAGATACCGATAGTGGTACAGCCATTCCTTTCAGGTGAAGGAACAAACTTGTTGAGTAAGATCACCAAAGCCAGAAGCTTCGCAAAAGACTTTAAAGCATTGGGCTTTGACATTTGGCAATCCTTCAACTGGTCGTCAGACTTTTCGGAAGCTTTCGTGGCAAGATGGTCGGGAGCAAAGTTTGTTTATGTAAAGAAAAACATGAACTGGGAGCGCAAAGCATGGAAGACCAAAACCATGCTTTCCTCAGCAGTGGTGGCAAGGAACAAAACCATGCTTGAAACCTTCTTCAACAATAAAAAGTACCGTAAAAAGATATTTCATATTCCAGGAGGTGTGGATGTAGAAAAATTTAAACCGGGGTTTGATATGAGTACAAGAAAAGAATACGGCATACCCGATGATGCTTTTCTTGTGTGTTGTATAGCGCAGATAGTTCGTTCAAAAGACCAAGCCACTTTGATACGCGCAATCGCAAAAGTGGAAAATGCGCATCTGATAATAGCCGGAGCTGTACGTGACAGAGATTATCAATTGGAGTTGGAACAACTGGTAGACGAACTGAAACTTAAAAGCCGTGTTCAATTCATAGGTGGGACAGACAATGTAAACGCCATATTGAATGCAAGCAATGCATCCGTCCTATCAACATCTACATACAAAGGGCATGAAGAAGGTTGCCCTGTATCCGTATTGGAAGCGATGGCAACAGGTACACCTGTTATCGTGAGTGATGTTGCGGGTAGTCGCGACTTGGTGCAGCATGGACAAACGGGCTTATTGTTCACTCCGGAAAGAGTAGACCCATTGGCCGATTGCATACGTGAACTGATAGGCAAACCGGGATACGGCAAACAGATGGCTGAAAAAGCAATGGACAAAGTATATGCAGAATACACTCTTGCAAGAGAGGTGAACAACTTTGAAGTACTGTACAAAAGACTGATGAAACATTAGTGTGTGCCTTTTGCGACATATGGTTGAGCAAAAGCAACACTGCTCCTTCTTATAAAAGGCGTACCAACAAGGATTGGGAGCAGCAAGGTAATGCGTGGTTGAGCTTACCCGATAACAGTCTACAGTTCATCAGAACAGCAGAAGCCATGTCTTACCAACTCGTATTGCTCGGGCAGTTGTACGAAAAGATGAGCAACAACGAAATGCTTGATCGATGCCTCAACTATATCAATAACTCAAAACGCAAATTCGCTGAGCCTGCAGGGCATTATATCGCGTTTGTCATTGATAAAACCAATGGCGAAACTCATGTGTTCACGAACAGGCTGGGCACATACCATGCATATTGGTCGGAAGAACTGGGGAACAATGCAATAAGCACATCTTACTTTGCACTCGCCAAGAATAGGAAAGATAAAAAGTTGGATTGGGAAGGCATCACAGGATTTTTGGCAATGGGGTATTTCCCTGATGACAGCTCTTACCTTCAAGGCATCAAGATATTTGAGCCTGCAAGCTATTATCATTTTGATAGCCGCTTACAACTCAAACAGAAAACCAGATATTGGGACTGGACCTACGAACCTGTTTATAAGCCTTCTATAGAATACATCAGCAATCTCCACTGGATAATCGAACAATCATTGTCCGTGTCTGCAGAAAACAGAAGGGTTGTAATACCGATATCAGGTGGACTCGACAGTCGTATGTTGACAGGTGCATTGACTGAGGGTATCCATTACAAATCGCTAAAAGCATTTTCGTACGGGTACACCGATACTTCTCCCGAACTGAAGATTGCCAAACAAGTAGCTGACTCGAGAGCCATAGAGATACATGCTTACACCATGCCGAATTATCTGTTTGACAAGTTGGATACCATTACCGAAGCAGTGGAGCTGTTTCAATATGTGGATGGCACACGGCAAGCATCTGCTGAAGAATGGCTTCGAGAAAATTCCGATGTGGTGGTTGGTGGGCATTGGGGCGATGTATGGATGGACAGTGCACACATAACCAACGAAAATGAGTTGCAAAATGCATTTGGCACAAAGATTATCAAAAGAGGTAGCGATTGGTTGTTGAAAAACGTATGCGTCACCCAAATCAATAACAGCGAGAGGTTACTACAAGATTATTTCTACCGGTTCACAAACAAGTACAGTCACATAGACGATGTGGACTTCCGATTTAAAATATACAAGACCGACCAATGGTCGTTCAGGTGGACGGTAGCCAGTTTGCGTATGTACCAACAAGCAGCTTTTCCGATACTGCCGTTTTATGATAGTAGGCTTGTCGACCTGTTTTGCAATATACCCACCTCTACCGTATGCAATAGAGCATTACAGGTGGAATATATTAAGCAGTACTACAAAAAGCTGGCGAAAATAAAGTGGCAAGAATACGACGCCGACTTGTATACATACAAATGGATGAACAACCGTAACCTTGCGTACAGGGCTGCCAAGAAATTGCAAAGAACCGTTTCGTCTGAAAAAACCATCCAACGTAACTGGGAAGTGTTTTTCATGACATTGCACGGTAGACAACAGATAGAAACACATTTACTGAACAACCGAACACTCAATGAAATAGTTCCTGTTCAAAAAACAGAAGAGTTGATAAACGACTTCTATCGCAAACCGACCGCTGCGGGTGGATACACAATTTCCATGCTGTTGACATTTGCTCTGTTCCTTGAGAAAATATTCGAAAGCTAATGCTGTTTAACTCCTACGAGTTTTTACTGCTGTTCTTACCCATTACCTTCTTTGGTTACTTCCTGCTGAATAAGCATGTAGGATTTAATTGGGGTAGGATATTTCTACTATTGGCTTCGTTTGTGTTCTACAGTTATTGGAAGCCGATATTCATTTTTTTACTGCTGTTCACGATTGGATTCAATTTTATTATTGGCAGACAATTGACGCTTACCGTTGCACAAAACAGGCGGAAGGCTTTACTACTATTAGGCGTCTCAGTAGATGTACTGTTGTTGGGATACTTCAAATACAGAAACTTTTTTATTGAGAATACAAACGAAGTATTCGGCACAGGGTTTAGTTTACACCAACTTATACTTCCACTTGGTATCAGCTTCATCACATTTCAGACAATAGCCTTTCTAGTGGACTGTTACAAGCATGAAACACGCGAAACCAATCTGCTGAGCTACTCATTGTTCGTTTCCTTTTTTCCACAGTTGATAGCAGGACCGATAGTGCATCATGCTGAAATGCTGCCACAGTTCAAAAACGAAAACAACAAACGCATCAACTATGAGCATATACTAAGAGGTGGATTAATGTTGATGTTGGGCATCATTAAAAAGGTCATTATTGCTGACACCTTTGCCATATGGGCGAACAAAGGATTTGCAGCCACATCTTCACTGAACTTTATAGAAGCATGGATGACGTCGTTATCGTACACCTTTCAACTGTATTATGACTTTAGTGGCTACTGCGATATGGCCGTCGGTTTAGGACTGTTGTTCAATATTAAGATACCTTTCAACTTCAATTCTCCATACAAGGCCACAAGCATTGCAGACTTTTGGAGGCGTTGGCATATCACACTCAGTCGTTTTCTCCGTGATTATATATACATACCGCTAGGGGGCAGCAAAGTCAAGTTTGGCAGAGAGCTCTACAATTTGATGATCGTGTTTTTGATAGGTGGTCTATGGCATGGTGCAGCATGGACTTTCGTCTTCTGGGGATGCTTACATGGCATGGCAATAGTGTTGGAGAGAATATTCACTAAAGTAAAAATCCGCTTACCTCGAATATTATCGTGGTTTTTAGTATTCAACTTTGTGAATGCAGCATGGGTGTTTTTCCGAGCAACGAGCTGGACTGACGCGACAAACGTTCTGAAAAGCATGATAGGCATGAATGGCATCGTATTACCTGAAGGATTGAAATCCATTATCAATAGTACTGTTGTCAGGTTTGGAGAATGGAATGTTCTGCTGTTGGAAAAACCGTACTATTCAAACAGGATAATATTTTATCTGATAGTATTCTCTGCGCTCGCTTTCTTTTTCAAGAACTCGCAAGAGTTGCTATTAAAAAGCAAACTGAAAACCATAAACATAGCTTGGATATTTTCAGGATTCTTATTCGCGTTACTCTTGTTGGGCGATAATTCCGAGTTTTTATATTTCAACTTTTAACCGTTGAACTACAAACGCGTCGTACAAATATTATCTATTGTCTTTCTGGTGGGGCTGGTCATCAATACCACCTACTACAGGTACCATCCCAATCAGATGACGCTTGATCCTACCAGGCTAAGTGTAATAAACGAAGCCACACATGAGATCGCTCTTTTTGATAAGGAAAGTGATAAAGGCGTAGAGATAATCAATAAAATGTACGGTCCGTACACAGAATACATTCTGAACCACAACATCTTACTTTCTACACCTACTGTAGCAGAGTTTACACTTCCTCAATTTGAACACAATGACATCGCTTACATATTAAGAGAGCACCCAAGCCTCAGATACAATCTGTGGAGGCATGAAAGTCCTGATGTGATACTATTGGGTAGTTCAATCTTTTTTTGTGATTTTAATCGAGAAGCGTTTTTCAAACGACATGCACAAGAATACTTACTCGATTTCACCACCGGCAACAACACGCCGTATGTGGCACGATACTTCATGCAGTATGCAGACTCTCTAAAATTATCTTTCAAACCAGGCACAATAGTATTGTATGGAATGAATCGTGTAGAAATGCTCGAAGATTACAAGGATAAAGACAGTCACCAATATGTGAAAGATGTCATTGAAGGGAAAGGAATCGACAAGAGCATAGGAAATATTCTCGCGTCTGCACTAAGGCTGCCTGAACTGAGACATGATGTTACAACAAGCCTGAAAAACAAATACGACGAAACATTTCGTGGTAAGAACATCTACAGAAAGGAGGTTGATGAAAAGTACTTGGTCGATGAAAATGCTTTTGCCGACTATATGCGAAGTATTGCACCAACAACATCAGTCAAGTCAACATTTGCCAAAGAAAGAATACAGGAGATCGCATTGCTGAATAACTATCTCGCTGAAAAAGGCTGTAAGCTCGTAGTACTAAATTTGCCGCAGTCTTTATACAACGATATTGCTTTGAATACAGAGGGCAAATCATATTTTGAGACAGAAATGAAAAAATTGTCAAGTTTATATATCGACTGTGTGGATGCATCCGATTTTAAAAGCTATAACATTTCGCAACTGGACTATATATGGCCCGTCAACATATTCGACCCTGAACATTTGAACGTGAAAGGCGCCAAGCGATTTACAGAATCATTGATGAACAATCTACTTGACAGCCTTCTGTTCCAACAAACAATACTGAATTGAGTTTAATACTATCCATAAACGCAGGCATCAACAGCTCTATTGGTTTATTCAAAGATGGCAAGGCTGTCATCTGTCTTGAAGAAGAGCGTTTCAACAGAATAAAAAATTGGTTCGGCTTTCCGGAGAAGGCATTGCAATATCTCATCGAGTACAATTACTTCAAACCTCATGAACTGACCGACATTGCCATATGTGACGAAGTACTCAGCGATGCATCACGCGAAAAATTCTACGAGCGGTACAACTATCATTACAACTATGGGAAACTACTGGCTTACAATACAGGTCTTGCACGAACAAAACTGGAGATAAAGAACAAGTTGAAATCGACAGGACTATATAAAAACTATAAAGAAGCAAGAACCGACAACAAAGAAGACACACAATATAATAACGTACTGTACCAGAAACTGAAAGCTCATCGTTTCGATACCACAAGGATTACTCATGTGGAGCATCATCTTTGCCATGCAGCTTCGGCTTATTATGGCTTGGCTAAATCCCAAGAGCCCTATCTTGTCTTCACACTTGATGGTGGCGGTGACAACTTACGCTCGACAGTAAGCATCGCCAAAGAAGGGAAAATTTCAAGGCAGTCCTCAGGCAACGAATATTCCATCGGGAACATATACTCCGCAATTACACATCACTTGGGCTTTCGCTCTCATGAGCATGAGTACAAACTGATGGGTTTGGCTCCCTATGTAAATCCGGATTATGCAGACAAATACAAACAGTTCTTTGAACAATCTCTATTTCTGATAAACGAGGATACCGAATTTGCCAATCCTGAATTCATCAACCACTCATTGTTCTTCGCAAAAGTGATAAAAAGGTTATCAGGGCATCGCTTCGATAATATAGCCGCAGGGCTTCAAGCATTCACCGAAGACATAGTTATAAAATGGATAAAAGGCAATATTAAAAAACACGGTATTAATAAGATACTCTGCGCGGGCGGGGTATTCATGAATGTGAAACTCAATAAGCTGCTGTCTCAACTGCCCGAAGTGGAGTATATGGATGTGTTCCCATCGTGTGGAGACGAGTCTAATATATTCGGAGCTGCATACTACGTTCATAATACAAAACACAATACAGCTATCGACTTGTTGGACAGCTATACAATTGGCACTGAACCCGGTGATATTGAAAAGGTCATTGCTCATTACAGTAACGATATTGAGGTAACAAAAGAAGCAGACATCAATCAAGCCATAGCCAAAGCATTGGCAGAAAATAAAATAGTCGCCCGTTGTACCGGACGTATGGAGTTTGGCGCAAGAGCTTTGGGTAATCGTTCTGTATTGGCTAACCCTGCCAACATGCAAAACATCAATAGGATAAACAGAAGTGTCAAGAAGAGAGATTTCTGGATGCCGTTTGCACCTGCAATGTTGGAAGAAGAGACGTCAACTTTGATAGACATACCAAACTCACTAAAACCACAAGGTGCTCCTTATATGATGTTCGCCTTTGACACCAAAGAAGATAAAAGGGATAATATTGTTTGTGGCGCACATCAAGCGGACTTTACCGCCAGAGCGCAAACAGTGAGCAAAGAACAATATCCTGAATTTCACGACATCATCGCTAAGTTTAAAAATATAACGGGCATACCCTGCGTTTTAAATACATCCTTTAACCTGCATGGTTATCCTATAGTAGAAAATGCGACACAAGCCATAGAGGTTCTTTTGAAATCAGAAATAGACCTTTTGGCGATAGATGATTATCTCATATCAAGAAAGCAGCTTTGAGTATACAGATAGCATCCGGACAGATTGACATCACACCGAAAAGGCCTGCACCTCTTTTTGGTTTTGCGGAACGTAACGGTGATTTCAGTAAAGTACACGATTCTCTTGAGGTAAACCTGACGGTCATTAAGCAGGATGGCACTCTCGTATTTTTGTACTCTGTTGACACTCTTTTTGTACCACATGACATGGTAGATGCTGTCGTTAAGGAGTATGGCAACGAATTTGGATTTGAGGGAAAAGATGTGTGGATGATGGCTTCGCATACGCACTTTGCACCGGCGTTAGACAAGACTAAACCGGGGTTAGGCATGTTTAATGAAGATTATTACAACCAAACTCTACAATCTATCCTTGAGCTTACCAAGCAAGTTTTGGAAACGTCATTCAAAACTGTAACCATTGAATATGGTACAGGCAGGTCAAAGCTAAATGTCAACCGCAGAAAAAAGCTATTACGACCGGGTGGGCAACTTGGTCTTTTTTGGAAAACGCTGATATATCCAGACCATGAAGGTGCTAAAGACGATACGATACATTTTCTAAAGTTCATAGATGATGATGGCAATCTTGAAGCAGTATTATGGAATTACGCTTGCCACCCGGTAGGTTTTGCAAACAGAAATGAGGCATCGGCAGAGTTTCCCGGCTTGATACGGGAACGCATAAGAACAAGTACTAACAATGAGACATTGCCTGTATTGTTTACTATCGGGTTTGCCGGAGACATAAAACCTGATGTAACAGCAGTAACTCATACAAAGTGGCGCGACAGGATTGGATACTTCTTCCAATTAGGTCCTGTTTATACCAAGTTTCCAAATATGGAGTACTATACTCAATGGGTGGACAAGTTATGGGGAGAATGTTCAGAAGCATTGAACAATACGAAAGCCTCTAATACCCGCAATGTCACCAATTCGCAAGTCGCGATTTCTTTAAGCGATGTGATAGGTGCAGATTCAGACAAAAAGATATACTTCAAAAAACTCTCTCTGTCTGATACGCTACAAATTATAGGTATTTCCGAAGAAGTGCTGATAGGATACAAACCGATTGTTCAAGAAGCACTAAATAGTTCAAGTATCAACATCGGATGCCTTGCAGGCACACATATATATTTACCTACCGATAAAAACATAAAAGAAGGGGGGTATGAAGTTGACTTGTTCAAAGAGCGATTTGGTGTGAATGGTGAATTCAAAACAGGGCTGAACGAACTGATCCGAAAGACGATAAAGTCTTTATGAGCAAAAAGCTGAAAATATTACTGGTTGCCAACTCGGTTCCATTACCTGCAACAGATTTCTTGAAATACAAGCTGTTCGGGTTGAGCAAACTGTTCAATTTACATTTCATTTGCTGGGACAGTAAAGCAAACAGAGACGCATTCTACCAAACATCTTCCGACAAACTCGAAGGGAGGAACATTCATCTCTTTTACGATAAGCTTAATGCACTGACAATTATAAGATTGTCATTGCTGTGCTTACTTAGAGTCTTATTCACACCACATATAGCTGTGCCGTTATTCGCAAAGCTCAGCAAACATTACAACGGCAAGCAGTTATTCAGCAAGTTCATACTCTACTACCCTATTGTAAATCTCAAGCCTGACATTATCCACTTTGAATACGGCACATTGGCACATTCGTTTAGCGACATCAAAGATTATCTACAAACCAAAACGACAGTAAGTTTCCGTGGATATGACATCAACTATGTAGGCCTCGAAAGCGGCAGTTATTACGATGAGGTATGGTCACATTTCGACGGGTTTCATTTTTTAGGCATCGACCTAAAGAATAGGGCCATCAAACGTGGGTATATATCAGAGAAATACGAAGCAGTGATATCCCCTGCAATAGATATAGACTTTTTCATTCCTGCCGATGTTGAGAAAAACAATAAGAAGTTCGTAGTACTGAGTGTTGGCCGCTTTGCTTGGAAGAAAGGTTATGAGTACGGGCTGCAAGCAGTAGCCAAATTGAAAGAAATGGGTATTTCTACTGAATATCGAATAGTTGCTGAGGGCGAACATATACAGCCTATACGATTTATTATTTCAGAATTGGGCCTTGAGCATGATGTTGTTTTACTGACCGGTAAAACTCAAAACGATATAAAAACCGAAATGCAGAAAGCACATGTTTTGTTGCACCCTGCACTATCGGAGGGCTTCAGCAATGCGGTATTGGAAGCACAAGCGATGCAGCTACCTGTTGTCGCTACCAATGCCGATGGTCTTTCTGAAAATATAGAAGATGGTAAAACAGGGTTTATCGTTTCTGTTTTTGATGTGCAAGCAATGGCCGACAAGTTGGAGTGGTGTTACGACAACCAGGACAAGTTGATTGAGATGGGACAAGCAGGTAGAAAACGAGTTACGACTCATTTCAAAATAGAAGATCAAATAAAAAAGTTCGAGGCTTTCTACAAAGAGGTTCATGCAGGCGGGTAATGTCGATCTTATAATATTCCCACAAGTTGGCATTACTGTTGAATGGCCCTTAGGTACCATCATAGATGCACAGCCAGGTGTTGATAGCTTATGGGAAACCTTGAACAGTCGACTTAATGAAACTTCAGCAGATTGGATACTATTCTGGGATATATCGCTTGGCGCACCTGATAGTGAATTGATAAACCAACTTGCACAAAAGCCTGTTGATGTTTTCCATGCCGGATTGAAGCTCGGCACAGCAGGGCTACCTGATGTATTGAACTATGTACACCCAACATGGATGTACAACGTGGATGGCAGTACAGACATTACGCATTCCAACTTCAGGTTGAGTTTTCATGCTTGTATGATACGCACATCGGTCATGAAAAAGTTGGGATTGTTTTCAACAGAGTATAGCTCCTTGAAAATGGCGGGTATAGCGTTCGGCTACCAAATACTGAAACAAGGTGGTATCCTTCGTTATCATTCGAGCTTCGTAAAAGGAACACCCACTTTAAAGACTGCAACACACACGTTAAAAGACGAATGGACATTTGCTCGACAATACTTTACCCGGAAATGGCAATATTGGACACTGTTCAATAAAACAGGCTTTTGGAAAAACTTATCCGCATGGTCAGGTACAAAGAATGTTCGTTATATAGACCATAGCAGGAAATTATTCAGCTCCGATAAAACAAACACTCCTGTCACACGTGCGACTGTATCCATATTGGCACCGACTTTAGACAGATACCTGTATATAGAAGAAGAGCTTCGTGAATTGAATGAACAAACAATTCTGCCACACGAAGTATTGATAACCGACCAAACCGATAAAGAGCGCAGACAAGAGATAGACTTTACCAAATACGAGAAGCTGACTGTAAAGTATTTTCCTCAAGACGAAAAGGGCCAGTGCTTGGCGTGGAACAAATTGATTGATGAATCAACAAGTGAATATATTTTCTTCTTCGGTGATGATGCGTATAACATCAAACCCGACTTGATTGAGAAGATGCTGCAAACAATGTATCGTTTCGATGCGGACATGGTGGCGTCTAATGTGATAGAAAAAGGCATTGTCTACGGACCGCAGAATTATCACTACTACATGGCGGACTCGTTCCCGATAACGCTTATCAAAAAAGAAGTTGTCACACAAGCCGGTGGTATGGATATGTTCTTCAACAGAAATGTAAAGGCCGACCATGACCTTGCCATGCGTTGCCATCTTAACGGAGCACTCATGATATTCGATCCATCGGCAGAGATAGGTCATCACCGTGCTCCTTCAGGTGGGTTGCGTGCGCATAATGCACGCGTCATTACCAACTTCATGACCAAAAACTCACTCACCAAAGTATTGAACCCCTCCACCTCAGAAATATTCATCTACAACAAATACTATACTTGGCGACAGTTCAAACAGCATGTCCGTATAAAATATTTCAACCAGCTGCTTATCAACGGCAGCGTACTGAAAAAAATATTGCGGCTTTTTGTATTGCTGTATAAACTACCAAGCATGAGAAAAGAATACAAAGCCAACCTCGAAACCACTTTCGCTGAATTTGATAAAAGAGGGATACAAGTAAAGAAATGAGAGTGCTGCAAGTGATAGACAGATTGGCTGTTGGAGGCGCTGAAAAAGTTTTCACTTTTCTATCGAACCTACTATCTGATAACAACATTAAGACCGGCATTCTATTGTTCAATACGGGCTATCCACTTGAGAAAGAGCTGAACGATAGTATCACAATACACGATCTGAACAGGGGTAACAAGTACAATCTCGTAACATTACACAAGGCTCATAAGTTTTGCAGCAACTACGACATAGTCCATGCGCACCTCCGGCATGTATACACTTACATCCGCTTGGCTCAAATGATTTTCGGAGGTAAATACAAAGTAATACTTCACGACCATGCCGCTATCAACACTCCGTCATTCAGATTGACAGGGAAATTCAAGCCTACATACTATATAGGTGTAAACAAAGAACAAACAGACTGGGCAAAGAGTACACTTAATATAAAAGGTAACAATACATTTTTGTTAGAAAACACGGTGTCTCGGGTATCTGATAAACATGTCCCTTCAGATACTGATAGATTAATGATGGTGGCCAATATCAGACGGGTTAAGAATATTGAGTATGCCATTGGCTTGTGTAAACAGTTGAATATTGGCCTTACAATATATGGCCATGTGATCGACCAGGATTACTACGAAGAGCTGTTGGGTCTTGCTGCCGATACCAATATCATCATCAACACAGGCGATGTGGATGTAAGAAGCGAATACAATAAATATTCCTTGGCCATACACTGCTCTCCAAAAGAAACCGGCCCTTTGGTCTTACTCGAATATCTGTCTGCTGGAATACCATTTATAGCTTATAAAACAGGCAGTGCCGCCGAAGCTATTGCAAAAGAGTTACCAATTCTCTTTATGGAGAAATTCGACACAGACGAATGGAGTACTCGGATAAAAGAGATAACAGCGGACAATACACTGTATGAAAAAATGAGGGCTTTATACCAGAAGTCGTTCACGCCACAACAATATTTGGAAAATTGTCTGGAGATATACAAAAGCGTACACTCTTAGTAGTATCCGATACAGCCATGTACAATGACGGTGGAGAGGTATTGGTGTTCGACCCTGTGCTCCGTGAACTGATGGTGATCGAAGACATGTTCGACAACATCATTTGGTTGGGAGCAAGAACATTAAGAAAGAAAGGTTCACTAAAGCCGATAGCAAGCGACAAGATAAAAGCAGAGATGATGCCTTGTGTCAGCAGAAGTGGATGGATAAATATATTCTTTGTAATACTCGCATATCCCGTCTTTCTGGTACGCATACTCAAACATTTGAAACGCGCAACCCATGTGCATACGCGCGCTCCATCACACCCGGCTATGCTGATGATATTGCTTTCTTATTTGGACAACAAAAGGATATATGCACATAAATATGCAGGAGAGTGGACAGACAGAAACATACCATTTACCTATCGTTCACAAAGGAGTTTATTGAAGCGCGCAAGGAAACGTAACCTTAAAGTTGTTATCAGTGGTAAGAATGAAGAGGAGTCTGTGAATGTGCATGACATGGAGAACCCCTGCATCTATGGTTATGAAATAGATGCCATGAATAATGCAGGGTTAGCCAAAAAGTTCGATGGGAAATTAAGATTGTTGTTTGTCGGCAACCTGATGCCCACAAAAGGTATCATGGAATTGTTAACGGCGATTCAAAACCAACAACTAAGCGACAGATACAAAGAACTATATATAGTAGGTAGCGGCAAGTTGAAATCAGAAGTCGAACATGTCGTACGAGACATAAAGAACATACAAGTGAACATGTTGGGAGACTTGAGTAGAGAAGAACTGAACAAACAATATGCCGCAGCACATATGTTGATACTGCCAAGCAGTTCAGAAAGCTTTCCAAAAGTGATAGCAGAGGCTGCAGCATACGGATGTATCCCGGTAACAACATCTTTATCCGCAATTACCAAAAAAGTAAAGGATGGCGAAAGCGGATTCCTTATGACCGACAATCATCCCGATAATATTTTAAGCACGCTCAACAAGGTTGCCGAAACAACCGACTTGAAATCAATCAGCAATGAGTCCATTGCCATGAGCCGACTGTTCACGTACGAACGGTTTAAAGAACGAATGAAAAAAATCTACGAAATAAGTGAGTAGATACAACACAAAAGGATTGACCATAATACAAAGTGCATTGCTTATAGGTTACGGCATTGCATCTTGCTACGTGCCGATACTGGTGACCGTATTATGGATAGCTATATTTTTCATAACCGTATTCGCTCTTTTCAAAGACAGGCAAGAGTGGATATGGTACTGTATAGCCGCATCTCCGATGCTTGAGGTTTGGAGCAGAATGGTGAAAGGCGTTGTATTGATGGACGAAGTAGGTAAGTACTATTTACTCCTCGCAATACTCTGCATCTTCATATATCAAAGACGACAAGGTGCTGCAAAACCTCAATACAATATTGGTGCAATATTGTTCTTCTGCGTTTTACCAAGTTTGTTTGTCAATCTATCAACTTTCAACAGTGAGCAGTGGGTATTCAATATCCTGTCTTTACTGGAGCTATCGGCGTTGTTGACTTTAGCTACACGCGAGCGTTGGGACATAGAACGATTCGCAAGAACCTTGCAGTTTGGCTTAATGCCGATAGCATTCGTGGTGATATACATGGTGTATAAAAACCCATCGTTATCGGGTGTCAACTTCACACTTGGTGCCAACTTTGATACTGCAGCAGGCGGTACAAACCAAGTGGCAACCGTATTGGGCATGTCCATATTGTTCATCATGTTGTTGCTGTTGCTTAAACGTCCTATTGTCTCTATCAAATGGATAAGCTATGTCTTATTGGCTTATTTGTTTTTCAGAAGTTTCTTGACTTTCTCGAGAGGTGGTGTGTTTGCAGCGATAGTTTGCGTGGTAATCGCAGTAGGGTTTGCATCATCCGCCAATGCCAAAACTTTCATTAGAAACATAGCAATACTCGTAGGTTTTGTGATTGTGGGAGCTATCATCTTTACCAACGTTGATGCGATAACGAACAACTTGCTTTCTCAAAGGTATCGCGGTGAAACTATTGCCACCATTTCCGGTGAGCAGGAAAAAACATGGAACAAAGTAACATCCGGCCGCTCATCACTAATAAAAGCAGACCTGAACATATTCAAAGATAACTTCCTGTTCGGTGTCGGTCCCGGTGGAGCTAAAGAGTACAGAACACAATACGGAGCACCACCCGACTCTGCTGCGCATACTGAGGTCACACGTCTCATGAGTGAACATGGCTTAGGTGGATTACTTGCAGCACTGGCTTTTCTACTGTTCCCCATCTACTGGATAAGACGACAACGATACCGACTGTGGATGGGCGTAACCGGAGCATTGTTTTGCATGGCCATACTTACCAGCTCACACTCCGCCACACGAACGAATACCATGGCGGTATGTTACACCCTTGCATCCATACCCGTATTTGTAAGAACCCAAAAGAAACGTGAGCAAGAAGCTCAATATAATATACATAGGCAATAAGCTGGCGGTTCATGGCAGAACACCTACCGCCATCGACAACCTTATTCCGCTGTTCAGGGAAGAGGGGCACACCGTACATTTTGCAAGTAGCAGGAAGAACAAGGCATTGCGCTTCATCAATATGTTGGTACGTGTGTGGCAATACAGAAAAGTTGCTGACGTAGTACTTATCGATACATACAGCACTTTTGCGTTTTACTATGCGTGGCTTATAGCCATGTGGTGTAATAAGTTAGATGTTCGGTATATACCTATACTGCATGGCGGGAACTTGCCTGAACGTTTGAAGTCTTCTCCCAAATATTGTGACAAGCTATTCGGTGAGAGCTTCAATAACATATGCGTCTCTTCGTATTTGCAAGAGCACATGCAGCAGCATGGTTATAAAAGCACCATCATCGAAAACACCATACTGCTCGAAAACTATCCTTACAAACATCGTACTGTTGTACACCCACAATTATTATGGGTACGAGCATTTCATAAAACATACAATCCATTAATGGCAATAAGAGTGGTAGATACGCTCAGAAAAGACTATCCCGATGTACACCTGACCATGGTCGGCCCCGAACTTGACGGAAGTATGGAGGAGTGTAAAAAACTATGTGCCGAACTGAAGCTGCATGAACAAATCAAGTTTACCGGTAAGTTGTCCAAAAAAGAATGGATAGACTTGGCTGGCCAACACGATATATTCATCAACACCACCAACTACGACAATCAACCCGTAAGCATTATAGAAGCCATGGCGTTGGGATTACCTATTGTATCCACCAATGTCGGTGGGATACCGCAATTGATAGAACATAACATCAACGGACTTCTTTCAGGATTCAATGATGTCACCGCCATGAATAAAAACATTCAGCTGCTACTGAAAGATATGGACTGTGCCGATAGGCTAAGCAAGAATGGACGTACCAAGGCAGAAGAATTCGGATGGAAGAACATAAAAAGAAAATGGGCAATGTTATTTTACAGTATTCATGAGTAGCTTGTTCGAGCAAATATCATCACTTAAAGGCTTCCCTATAAAGCAAGCCAAAGCAGAACTTAAACGTATTCAAGCATTGAGCGCAGACGAGTTTTGTGAATGGCAAAAGAACATGTCGTGGGAGATTGCAAAGTTCCATTACGACAACAATGCTCTATACAAGAAACTTGTTGGTAATCATTTTCCGGACAAATGGGAGGACTTGCCTATAGTCACCAAACAAGACCTTCAACAACCTTTGGATAGTCTCTTATCAAATGGCATCAGACTATCCGATAGCTACAAAGGAAGCACATCAGGTTCTACCGGTACTCCTTTCTTCTTTGCAAAAGACAAATATGCTCATGCGATGACATGGGCGGTGATAGCAGACAGATACAGTTGGTACGATATAGACTTCAGTGATAAACAAGCGCGTTTCTATGGAATGCCTCATGAGTTTGCCGCACGATATACCGAAAAGTTGAAAGACCGACTCATGAACCGTGAGCGGTTCAGTGTCTTCGACCTGTCGGATACTGCACTTAACACGTTCATAAACAGATTTGCCAATAACCGTTTCACTTACCTGTACGGATACACAAGTGCATTGGTAATGTTTGCGAGACATCTCATCAAAAAAGAGCTTGCATTGAATGACATCTGCAAAAGCATTAAAGTCTGCATTTGTACATCAGAAACTTGTACTGAGGAAGACAAGGCCATCATGTCAAAAGGATTTGGTGTACCTATTATTAGAGAGTACGGACTGTCCGAAACCTGTCTTACCGCATTTGACAATCCAAACAGTGATTGGCAACTAACAGAAGAAACACTGTTCACAGAAGAAGTGGACGGAAGAATTGTTTCCACCTCATTATACAACAAAGCGTTGCCGATGGTACGATACCAAACCGGTGACCTGGGAGAAATAGTAACCGTAAACAATTCAAAGTATCGCAAATTAGATCGATTGACCGGGCGAACCAATGACACCGTACACTTGCCAAGTGGCAAAACTGCGGCAGGGTTGGTATTCTATTATATATCACGAAGTGTTTTGGAGAACACGGGAGCCTTAAAAGAATTCATCATCAGGCAAACCAAGTCTAACCAATTTGTTTTCGACATCGTCTCTGATAGAGAATTGACCGAAACAGAGCAGGAGTTGGTAAAAGAAAAGTGCAACTTGTATCTTGAGCCGGGTTTGGATATCGTTATAAACAAAGTGGACGAAATATCCCGCCCTGCATCAGGCAAACTGAAACATTTTTATTCGGAATTGAATTAAGATTGGAGAAGAGGCTCGTATTACTTACAAAATATTTCCCACCGGAAATGGGCGCACCACAAGCCCGTTTGTACGAAACCCTGTTAGGTTTGAAAAAGCGTGGTTGGGAAGTGTTGGTGATTACAGCTTTGCCCAACTATCCTAAAGGAAAAGTGTTTTACGGATACAGGCACAAGTGGCATATGAAAGATGAGATAGACAACATACCAATACACAGGTATGCTCTGTATGCATCTCACTCAAAAAAATCCATACCACGTATCATCAGCATGTTGTCCTTCGGATTTACATCCATGTTCTCTATGTCAAGGATTCGTAAGTTCAAGCCTACTTATATCATTACAGAGTCGCCGCCATTGACATTGGGATTGACGGGCCTTGCACTTGCACGACTGACCGGCGCCAAGCATGTAATGAATGTATCCGACATTTGGCCATTGTCTGCATTGCGGCTCGGTGCCATATCCGAGGGATATATGTATAAGAAACTCGAAGGGCTGGAACGATATTTATACAGGCGCTCTTACGCCTGCATGGGGCAATCTAAAGAGATAACAACTAGATTGGAAAGTGACGGTAGCCGTAAAACACTCTTGTTCCGAAATGGTGTGGACTTTACTCGCTTTGAAACCATAAGACAAAGCATTACAAAAGCCGAGCGTACCAACGGATTGAAAATAGTGTATGCCGGACTTTTGGGCATTGCTCAAGGCGTATTGGATATTTGTAAGAATATTGACTTCGCTTCTCTGAATGCCGAGTTGCATATTTATGGAGAAGGTTCTGAAAAAGAAGACATCCGTGCATTCATAAATAAGAACCCACAAAGAGGTATATATCTTTACTCATCTGTAAGCAGAGAAGCCATACCCGAAACATTGATGAGACACCATGCGACATTGATACCTTTGGTAACCCCGATATATGGAGCCGTACCATCAAAAATATATGAGGCGATGGCAGCAGGCCTACCTATAATATTTTCAGGAGGTGGAGAAGGAGAAACATTGATAAAAGAACACAATGCCGGTTGGACTTGTACGCCATCCGACTATAAAGCCATATCGGAAACAATTGCAAGAGTAGCCAAGATGGATGCCGGTGGTTTGGATATAATAAGCAACAACTGCATCAAAGCGGCAAAAGGAACTTTCAACAGAGAAATACAAATAGAAACCCTTGATAGGTTTCTATTAAGCACATAGAATGAGATTAACGATAGTAGCAGGAGCAAGACCGAATTTTTTGAAGATTGCTCCTTTGATAAGGGAAATAGAGAAAGTGCGTTTGCAAGGAGTGAACATAAGTTATAGGCTGGTACACACCGGTCAGCACTATGATGAGAACTTGAGTAAAGTTTTCTTTCGTGACTTGCAGATACCCGAACCCGATGCTAACCTTGAGGCAGGTTCCGGCTCACATGCGGTACAAACTGCAACAATCATGACAGGCTTTGAGCAAGAGCTGATAAACAATCCATGTGATATTGTGGTGGTGGTAGGTGATGTCAACTCAACACTTGCCTGCAGCATTGTGGCCAAGAAGCTCAATATAAAGGTGGCACATATCGAAGCGGGCATTCGCTCCTTTGATATGACCATGCCCGAAGAAATAAACAGAATGGTAACCGACTCCATTACGGATTATTTCTTTACACCCACAGAAACAGCAAACGAGAATTTGATGAAGTCGGGCGTACACGCATCCACTGTGTATTATGTGGGCAATATCATGATAGATAGTTTGCTACACAGCAGAAACATGCTCAGAAAACCTACATTCATTGCGGCACACGACATAGACCCTGCAAAATGTGTTGTACTTACACTACATAGGCCAAGCAATGTGGACGACCCTGAGCATTTGAAAATGTTGTTGGACACCATCCTCAAAAACACACGCGACTATCATATCATATTCCCGGTACACCCACGTACCAAAAAATCATTGGACGCCATAGGCATCAACGATTCAAGGTTGATAGTTACTGAACCGATGAACTACCTGTCGTTCAACTATCTCGTAAGAAGTTGCGCAGTGGTGGTTACAGATTCCGGTGGAGTACAAGAAGAGACTACGGTAATGGGCGTACCCTGTATCACACTCAGGAACAATACAGAACGTCCCGAAACTGTGGACATCGGCACCAACGAACTGATAGGTGATGATATGAATAAGTTGGAAGTGGCGTTGACCAATGCCCTTGACGGCAAATGGAAGCAAGGCGCCATACCCGACCTTTGGGATGGCAAAACAGCACAACGCATCGTAAAAGCACTATTGCAGATCAGCTCATCCTTTACTGAATAATGCAACTACCTGTCGATGATATCATAGAATGGGATGTACTCAATTGGTCGCAACTCATTCGATATTGGACACCCATTGTGGAGCGACTTTCCAAAGAGTCCAAAGTATTGGCGATAGGTGAACGGAATGGAGGCTTATCACTTTGGTTGGCCTTACTGGGTTTTGATGTGGTATGCACCGACATAGTGGATACAGGCACAACCGCTAAAGACCTGCACAAAAAGTATGGTGTTGAGCACAAGATATCCTACCAAACTTTTGATGTGGTCAACGGCAACTTGGATGCGGATAGTTTTGATTTGATAGTTGCCAAGTCAGTTATCGGAGGCTTGAAAGGAAATCGCTCCGATGCCTCTACTCGAAGTTTTGAAGTACAGCAAAAAGCTGTTGACAATATTAATCGTCTGTTAAAGCCCGGCGGTTACTTTTTATCAGCCGAAAATCTTACAGGTAATATATTGCTGCAAGCAGCAAGGCGTAACACCGGTAAAACACAAGGCTGGCGCTATTTACACTATCGGGAGTTGAGTCAACTATTTCAATCCTTCGACCTTGTACAAACCAAAACATTTGGTATTTTGCCCACCTTTTTCGGGAGCAAGTTTGTCAACCTCATCATGTTTTTCATAAACAAACACCTATTGGCCTTTCTTCCTACTACAACAAAGTATATAGCATTTACAACAGCACAGAAGTAAGCAGATAGATGACGATAGAACCTGTGAAATTCGCCGTCGTAGGGTACGGACATATTGGTAAGCGACATGCGGATATGATCGCCGCTCATTCGGGCTGCGTATTGTCTGCTGTTGTCGATACCAATGAAGAATTGCAAGGCGATGTACTTCAACAACACAACACGGCTTATTACAACTCTCTTGACAATCTTTTCGCATCAGGTATTGATGTTGATGTGATAAACATTGCCACACCAAATGCACTTCATGCTTCGCAAGCGGTGCTGTGCCTCGAAAAAGGCTATCATGTGGTTATTGAGAAACCCATTGCATTGACCACTGCAGAAAGCGAGCAAATACTGACCACCGCAGAACGTATGGATAAGCGCGTATTCTGCGTAATGCAGAACAGATACTCCGCACCCATGCAATGGCTGAAGGAATTGATGACCAACAATGCATTAGGGAACATCTTCCTTGTGGATGTGCATTGCTACTGGAACAGAGACGGCAGATACTACACCGGAGACACATGGCATGGCACCAAAGAGGTGGACGGCGGTACGTTGTTCACTCAGTTCAGCCATTATGTGGATCTGCTATATTGGCTATTCGGTGATATCACCAACATACAAGCAAAGTTTGCCAACAATAACCATAAGGGGATGATAGCCTTCGAAGATTCCGCAATCGTCGGATTCGACTTTGTAAAAGGAGGAAGCGGCTCACTGATATACTCAACATCTGTTTGGGATAAGAACATGGAAAGCAGCATGGTGATAGTGGGTGAAAAAGGAACGGTCAAAATCGGCGGCCAGTATATGGATAAGATAGAGTACTGCCATATAAAAGATTACACCTTACCCGAACAAATAGAAGAAAAAAGAATAGATGTAAAAAACCATCAGGGAGCAAAAGCTAATCATTATTTTGTGATACAAAATGTGTTAGACGTTCTACACAATGGTTCAGGCATTACTACCAATGCCGAAGAAGGAATGAAAGTGGTAGATATTATAGAACGTATATACGCCCTAAAAGAACAATAATGCGTAAGATAGATTTTGCGCCGCCATATATCGATGAGGATATCATTGCCGAAGTGACCGACACGCTTCGCTCAGGTTGGTTGACGACCGGACCGAAGGTGAGAGAGTTGGAAGAGCTATCGGCCAAGATGTTTGGATTGGAGCGTACCGTATGTGTCAACTCATGGACATCCGGTGCCGCCATCGTATTCAAATGGTTGGGCATTGGGAAAGGAGACGAGGTGATACTACCTGCATATACTTATGCGGCCACCGCATTGAGTGTGATACATGCGGGTGGCACTCCCGTGATGGTGGACATACGCGACGACTTCAACATAGACCCGCAGAAAATAAAAGAAGCAATCACCCCTAATACCAAAGCAATTCTTGCAGTTGACCTTGGTGGTTGGCCATGCGACTATGATGCCATCAAAAAGGTCGTAGAGCATGATGATGTAAAGAATATATTCAACGCCACAAGCGAAGTGCAAGAACAATTCGGACGTCCTGCACTGATAACGGATGCCGCACACTCCATTGGAGCGATATACAAAGAAAGGCCCGCTTGCCAATTTGCAGACCTGTCCATCATATCCATGCACAGTGTCAAGAACGTCACTACCGCAGAGGGTGGATTGATATGTCTGAGCCTGCCTGAGCCATTCAACAACGAACAGGTTTACAGGTGGATGAAGGTAAACTCCATGAACGGACAAGACAGGGATGCTTTTGCCAAAAAACGCATCGGCAGTTGGAGGTACGACATTGTCACCGACGGGCTAAAAGCCAACTTGACAGATGTCTGCGCCGCTATTGGTTTGGTACAACTGAAAAAGTACAAAAACTTTATGCTACCTAATAGGGAGCGAGTGTATGACCACTACACGGAATTCTTCAGTAAGAAGGACTGGGCGATCATACCCCCGGGTAGAGGCGATGGCAACCGTTCTTCTCACTATTTGTACCCATTGCGCATAAAAGGTATTACCGAAGAGCAGCGCGACGACATCATTCAAAAAATAATGGACTCAGGCGTAAGCGTCAACGTACACTTCCTGCCGCTACCCACTCTTACCGTTTTCAAAGAGAGAGGGTACGATGTAGATAATTATCCCAACACCTACAAAAACTACGCTTGTGAAATATCTTTGCCGATATATGTACAGCTGACCGACGAAGAATGTGCCTATGTGGAAGAACAGGTCGAAAAAGCGTACATTGAGGTGGTTTCATGAAACGATTGTTTGATCTGATTCTCTCATTAGTTGGGATAATAGTACTCAGCCCCTTATTGATCTACATCGCGGTTCGTATCAAGTTCGATTCGAAAGGCAATGTATTTTACAGACAGCTGCGCGTGGGCAAACATGGTAGAGAATTTTATCTCTATAAGTTTCGCACCATGCATCCCGGTTCAGACACCATGAACCTGCTCACGTACGGACTTACGGACAATCGCATAACCGGCTTCGGTGCATTCATCAGGAAATACAAGCTAGACGAACTGCCTCAATTGTTCAATGTGTTGTTGGGTGAGATGAGCATAGTCGGCCCTCGTCCCGAAGTGAAGAAATATGTGGACATGTACAACGAGGAGCAGCGTCAGATATTGAATGTAAAGCCAGGTATCACAGACCTTGCCTCTATCAGATACATAGACGAGAGCACCCTTTTGGCAGAACAACCCGAGCCTGAAAGATATTATATAGAGCATGTGATGCCCGAAAAAATAAGGCTCAACAATACTTTTATCACTTCTCCCTCCTTGGTCAATTACTTCTACATCATTGGCCTTACCATAAAAAAATTAGCCACCCGTTAAGGTGGCTAAAATATCTCTCTCGGTGTTTCTTATTCTTAATTCAGTTTCTTGTCCAGGTCGGATGTCTTTGCGAATGTGGAGTTGTTGCTGATGTATTCCGGCACAATGTCTTTTATCAATCCTACCGTTTCCAAAGTATAGTGTTGCTTGGCACTTGTCAAAAGCTTATCCACTTTTGCTTTCACCACTTCGTAATCATATTCGCTCACCTTGGCTATCATTATCTTATCGTGATAGGTAGGCATTACGTTCTCCGAGTTGCTGAGCAATTCTTCATATAGCTTCTCTCCCGGACGCAATCCTGTATACTCTATCTTGATGTCCACATCAGGTTCTTTACCCGCCAGTCTTATTATTCTACGAGCCAAATCCACGATCTTCACCGGCTTACCCATATCGAATACGAATATCTCACTACCCTGACCCATCACACCTGCCTCAATTACCAACTGACATGCTTCAGGGATGGTCATGAAGTAACGGGTTATTTCAGGGTGGGTTACCGTTATCGGGCCACCTTTGTCCAACTGCTTTTTGAACCTTGGTATCACAGAGCCATTTGACCCCAACACATTACCGAACCTTGTGGTTACAAATTTTGTAGGAGCTGTACCGCCGTTTGCCTCGTCGAAGGTGTTCATGAGGGTTCTGCAGAAACTCTGAGTATATATCTCCGCCACACGCTTGGTGGCACCCATCACGTTTGTTGGATTCACCGCCTTGTCGGTAGACACCATTACGAACTTCTCGACACCGTTGGCCACTGCAAGCTCTGCCAATATACGCGTACCCATCACATTGTTCAGTACTGCTATCGATGGGTTGTCTTCCATAAGCGGCACATGCTTGTATGCTGCGGCATGAAACACCACCTCTGGATTGTATATCTCAAACAAGTGCTCCATACGCACTTTGTCAGTGATATCTCCCAAATATGATTTTACGTTCGCTCCTTTAAAGTTCTCTTGCAGTTCCAAATGCAGGTCGTGCATAGGAGTCTCCGCCTTATCACACATGATGATGATGGATGGCTTGTAGTTCACTAACTGACGAACCAACTCACTACCTATCGAACCGGCTGCACCTGTCACCAATATTCTCTTACCCTTCAGTTCGAAGTGTATCTTATCGTTGTGTATCTTGATAACCTCACGCTCCAACAGGTCTTCGATCTTGATGTCTTTCAACTGCTGTGCTCCAAGACGACCATTCAACCATTCTTTGATCGGTGGTACCTGTTGTACTTTGATACCGTATTTCAAACTCGTATCTACGAGGTGTACCAACAACTCTTTTGATATTTCTCTATTGGCCAATATCAACAGCTCCACCCCTTCATCTTTCAGCCTTTTGAAGTTTGCTTCATCACTGCTGTAGATGGGAATGTTTTCCATCAGCTTACCCGTCTTGCTCAACACATCATCCATGAATGCTACCACACGCAGGTTACTGCTTGGGAAGTTGTTGATAACGCGCTTCGTCTGCAAGCCGTGTTCACCAGTATCGAATACCACCGCCTTTATCTTATCGGTTTCGCGTTGTGTCTCCTTATAATAGTTGAACGTATAGCGTACCAACAATCTATAAGTTATCAACACGAAGTTGGTGATGAAGAAGTTGATAACCACCGTTGATATCGGGAAAAGATTGACATCGGGTACGAACTGTGATACGGCGGTATTGATGGAAAAATAGAACAGTGCCGCGATGGAGTTTACTATCAACAGCCTAAATGTATCTTCAATATTGGTATAACGAATAATACCCGAATAACTCTTCAGCAAGTAAAACAAAACACCATTGATGATCAGTGATGCCACCAATATCATGGATATATCATACTTGGCTACTTCCTCAAGATTGAAGTTGAAACGGAGGATGAATGAAAAGAAAATGCTTAATTGAACACAAGCCAAGTCCAAAAGAAAAATGAACCATCTAGGCAGGATACGAATTCTGTATTGCATATATTCTCTTTAACGTAAATGCGTAAAAAATTGCCTCTCACAATATTTACACACACTACTCTCTATAAGTCCCTCCAAAAGTCAGCGTAAAAATAACAAATAATAGGGGTTAAATAGCCGGAACTATTTCTTATCTGTTTCTTACAGCGCAAAGGTACATTATAATTTTTTTACTATCAATTACTAACGAATTAAATTTATTTTAAACTGATTACATCGTTAATAATTACTTTATAAGCCGAAAATACCATGCCGGTTTTAATACTTTTGTAACATTCCTGTATCACCCATATTGTTCATCAGTTACATACATATAGACATGAGTGAAGATTTAATAGATTACAGCTTTCTGGAAGAACTGTCCGGTGGAGCTCCGCAATACAAATACGATATACTGGGCATATTTTTGGATACCATGAACGAAGGGCTGCATAATTTGGCCAATCACATCACATCCGACGATTTTGAAGCTATAGAGAAACAAGCTCACGCGTTGAAATCGCCATCCGGGATAGTCAAAGTGAAGGGAATGCATGAGATATTCCAAAAAATAGAGCATCTGGGCAGAGAGAGAACAGGCAAAGAAGAGATCATGCAATTGTTTGCCGAAGTGCAAAGTACCTACCAAGCTGCTAAGCCGATACTGGAAGAAGAAAGAGCCAAAAACGAAAAGCTATTGGATAAAGAAGAATAAGCCATGAAATTCATGGCTTATTGCTTTTAAATTCCTCCTATACGCAACCCTATACAGAATGGGTGCTGATCCAATATTGTTTCGTGGAGAGCGGTCAACTGATAGCTGGCATATAACCTGAAGTAGCCTTCCAATCCGAACTCCGCCGTAACACAACTGTTGAAATCGCTGAAGTTGAACTTGTTATGGTCTTTCTCTTTACCATCTTGTGTGGTGACCTGCTTCATATAAGATGCCAGTCTGTAGCCTCCGGTAATACCCACTCCGTACAGCAGCCATGTTTTATTGCCTGCCTTGGTTTTGAATGTCATCATCAGTGGCACACTTAGATAGGTCATACCCAACTTGTTTTTGGAGAAGCTCCTTACCGTGTCCAGATAAACTTCAGGCACCTTGGTGTTGACATATGTTACAGGCTTGTTGAACCTGAAATTGTACATCTGCAAGCCTATACCTGTACCGAACACCACTTTTTGTTTTTTACCGTTGTGTGCCGTCCAACTTGCCAATACAGGATAAACGTTCACATTCCAAGATTTACCTGTATTAAGGTCAAAGAGGTTCTCGTTTTGGTATCCGTTTGGAACGTTCAAGAATGCTCCCGCAGCTGCAGATGTGTAATCTGTTTTATCCTGAAGGGAGTTCAAACCTATATCCACCACACCGAAGCTTACGGAAAAGGTCTTTTCTTTTTCCCTCGTTACGGTACTGTCTTTTTCCGTACCTACAACCAGTCCGTTGGTTGGGCCAAGCGAAATGTATGTTTGCTTTTTGCCATCTTTCTTTTCGTCTTCCTGCGCATTGGCATTGATGTTTGCCAATAAGCAAACCGCCAGTAGTGCGTTGATGAATTTTATATACATAGCTTTTTTGTTTTAAAGTTTAAGTGTAAACAGTTCTTTCTTTCCCAATTGAAAGGTTACTTCCCTGTCTTTGATATTGTCTTTTATGTTTTTTGCCATCGCCAGCTTTTCTCCGACAGCTTCTTCCAACAGGGCTATACTTTGACGCGTACTGCTGAAAGGTGTTTGCATTGCCAAAACTTTTTTCTCCTCCGACGAAATGACAGGAGCAGGCAATTCGCTTTGAACTATGGCAGCATCCATTTGGTCTATCGGCCTCTTGGCAGTTGGCACAGGTTCCTGTGCTGTCGCCATCAATGTTGCTGATCGCTCACGTTGCCTAGCCGATGTTTCAGGCAATGTGGCTTCAACAGGTTTGGGGTTTGTAGGTTTAGGTGTTTTAGTGGTTTCCATAGCAATAGTGTTCACAGGTGTTTTGGGTTGGAGCTTTACAGCATCTTCTTTTATAGGTTTCTGTATGGTTGCCTCATTAGGGTGTTCGGGTGTATCTATTATGTTGGATGCTATGGTTGTATGCTCTTCAATATTGGGTTCACTACGGTTGAAATAGAACAAGACCACAGCCAAGAGTACACAAGCCGCTGCAGCGTATGTCTTCCATCCGCCAAACCATACGGTCTTGCCTCCGGCCGTCTTCATCAGTGCGTCTTTGCCTTCATATATCATTGCTGTATCGGGCTGCAATACCGTAGACATATAGGCCTCCAGTTCTTTTTGCAGTTCGGGGTGTTCGGCCACGAAAGCAAGTAGCGCTTGTTCTTGCTCATGTGTCAGCTCTCCGTCTGCATACAGCATCATATACTCCTCATAGTTCTCCAAATTCACCATAGCATCTCGTTTTTATATTACATGTTCCACACTCACCAGGTAGTTCTTAAGTGTTTTCCGTGCACGGTGCAGGTACACTTTTACCTGCGCATCAGACAACCCGGTTATGTGTGCTATTTCATCGTATTTGTATCCTTCATAGTCCTTCAGTAACACCAATGCTCGCGACTGCTCATCTAGTGTGGACAGGGCCCTGTCCAGCACTTTCTTCAAGTCGGTGTTCGTTCTGCTCATGACCGCCTCTTCATGTACCTGCTCGGGATAGGTCATCCTCCGTTGCTTGCGATACATATCTATCGACTGTCGATATGCTACCTGAAAGAGGAATGCCTTACCTTTTGCCGGCATCACATCACTCCTTTTTTGCCAAAGAACTCCGAAGCTGTGTTGTACCACATCCCTTGCATCCTCCTCATTGCCCGTGCATTTACAGGCAAAGCGAAAAAGTGCATCAGCCCACTCTTTTACGCAAGTGTTGTAGTCGTTAAGCTCCATCTGTCAGTAAATCGGTCATCAAGGTCAAATGTTACACGAAAATCCAATTTTTTATTTTCTCATGAATGCTTTCCAAACATTGTACCTTTGACAACTGATAAAATTACAATGCGTAAAGAAAGACCAACAGGCAAAAGGCAGGGCGACAACAACAAGCCTTACCCAAAAGATACCCGACGTAAGCCGGCTATGCCGCCAAAAGGCAGAGGAGCTAAATTCCCCGACAGGCAAGAAGGTGAGTATTGGGAAGAAGTGGAGCAGGAAATAAAGCCCGAAGCCATGCCACTGAACAAGTACATCGCACACTGCGGTGTATGCAGCCGCCGTGAGGCTGCCGACCTTGTGAAAGAAGGCAAGATAAAAGTTAACGGGAAAGTGGCCACAGAGCCGGGGTACAAAGTACTGCCCAAAGACAAGGTGGAGTACAAAGGCAAACCCCTCAGCTACAAGAAAGACTTGGTATACGTTCTGCTTAACAAGCCCAAGAACTACATAACCACAACCGACGACCCCAAACAGCGTCGCACGGTGATGGACCTTGTAAAGGGAGTTAAGGCCGACCGTATATATCCCGTAGGCAGATTGGACAGGAACACCACAGGACTGTTGCTGATGACCAACGACGGCGAGCTGGCGCAAAAGCTGTCTCACCCAAAATACAATATCAAGAAGGTGTATAAAGTAACAGTTGACAAACAGCTTACCGAAGCACACTTTGAAGAGATAATGAAGGGATTGACTCTGGAAGATGGACCTGTGAAAGTGGATGCGTTGGCATATCTTGAAGACAAGAATGAGATAGGCATAGAGATACACAGCGGACGCAACCGTATTGTACGCCGCATATTCGAACACTTGGGTTATGTGGTGGTGAAGCTGGACAGAGTCATGTATGCCGGACTTACCAAAAAGAACATTCCACGTGGTAAGTGGCGCCAACTCACGGATAAGGAAGTGATCATGCTGAAACACTTTAAAGGATAATGCTGCTCAGTGCCACACGCATACACGATGGAAAACATTGGTTGCCCGAAGGCACTATCATAGAACTATCTGATAACGGCACTGTAACAGCACTGCACAATGCAGGTATCAAAGAAGAGGTAAAGCATTATGACGGCATCATATGCCCGGGCTTTGTGAACACGCACTGTCACTTGGAGCTATCGCATATGAAAGGAGCCATACCTGAGCATACAGGCTTGGTTCCTTTCTTGAAGCAAGTAGCCACGACACGCAACGACCATACTGAAGAGCAGAAGATAGAAGCTCGCCATACTGCATTCAAAGCCATGCAGGCCAACGGTGTAGTTGCAGTAGGTGATATAGCCAACACAAGCGATACACTTGATTTGCGTGTACAGAACAAGATGCACTTCCACAGCTTTGTGGAAGCATTGGGCTTTACCGAAACTCCGCAACGACAGTTCGATTATGCAACAGCAGTGTATCATGCCTTTGACGCGCAACAACAAGAAGGCAAGATACTGCGTCAATCCATCGTGCCACATGCGCCCTATTCTGTATCGCAACAGTTATTCAGCTTGATAGACAAGTTTGACGAGCAATCTGTCTTGTCCATACACAATCAGGAGTGCCATGCTGAGGATGAATATTACCTGACCAAGAAAGGAGCCATCAATGAGTTGTTGGAGTCCATCGGTATCGATGATTCCTTCTTCATACCATCAGGGAAGACTTCCATACAAACCTATCTGCAATGGCTGTCGGCAACACACCCTTTCGTCTTTATACACAACACATACACCAACCGTGCTGATATAGACATAGCACAGACACTGCTGAAGAAAGCATACTGGTGCCTTTGCCCCAATGCGAATAAATACATAGAGAACACCCTACCCGATATACCTATGCTGATGGAAGAATGTGATACAATATGCATCGGTACAGACAGTCTTTCGTCCAACCACCAACTGTCTATATTGGCTGAGTTGCAAACCATCAAGGAACGTTATCCCGAAACAGAATGGGAAACACTGCTACGTTGGGGAACCTACAACGGTGCGCTTGCCCTACAAATGGATGAAGTGGTGGGTGGCATAGCCGTGGGTAAACAACCGGGACTGGTGGTTATAAAAGACTTGGAAACCAATCCACAAATAAGCGTGGTGATTGTTTAGTTCACCTTGGCAGGGTCGCCCATCTTACCTGCCTGATAGTCTGCATAGCATTGACGTATCTGATTTTCATTATTCATCACGAACGGACCGTAGGCGAACACAGGCTCATTCAATGGTTGACCTCCCAACAAGAATAACTCAGCACCCTCTTCACTGTACAGGTTGATGTTGTTGGCATCGCGCTTATACAGAGCCAATTGGTTGGGACTAAGTTCGTGTTGTTCTTCCAACTCCACCTTGCCGCTGACGCAATAAGCGAATGCATTATGTGTGGCCTCGACAGGTATATCCAACCTTGTCTGCTTGTTCAGCTTGATGTAGTAGTAGAACGTAGGAGTGTAGGTTTGCACGTCCGATTTGTAACCGAACAACTCTCCCAACACCACCTTAGCGGTGAAGTCTTTTTGTATGATGGTAGGTATATGCTTTTTACGAAATACCGATGTGGTAGGGTCTGCATATTTATGCTGTGCAGGCATGTTGAGCCACACCTGGAATCCATGCAACGAACCACCCTTCTCTTTCAACTTAAAGCCCGACTCTTCCATATGTATCGCTCCGCGGCCTGAGCTGAACATCATATATTCTCCTTCGGTTACTTGTATATCATAGTCCAGACTGTCTTTGTGGTGGCCGCTACCTTTCAGAAAATATGTGGTAGGGATGACCCCTGCATGCGGGTGTGCATTCACGCGCAGTGCATCTTGACCGGGTGTTATGTTGACAGGGCCAAACTCATCGAACAACACAAAAGGCGAAACATAGTCCATATGGTTGCCTGCAAAGGCACGCATAACAGGTAGTGTACCCACATTGACCCTATCGGCTGTAAGTACACGATACACCTTACGATTGGTTTTGGCAGAGTACATGCCTGATTGCCCCAACAGCAAACTCGGTATGGCCAGCGAAAACCCTGTAATGGCCGACCCCTTGATAAATTCGCGCCTTTTCATATCCTAAATTTACGGAAACCGAACATTAGACGAACATAACTAATGTCGATACATCAATAAGATCAACTTGTAAAGGGTTCACCTCTTCCGGTATTCATCATCAGCTTTCTGGACAATGCGGTGAGTAACAACACCTTGACCGCTGTATCGCTGATGCCCATATGATTGGCGACAATGCTGATGAATGAACCTTCTTTGATGTCTACATTGAAATCGAGCACGATGATATCGGCCAATATGGAGAGTGTAGCAAGGAACAACTCTTCGGGTATCTGTCTTGTCATGATGGAGGCCGTCTCGCTAAAGTCTTTGTCTGCAAAACGTTCTTTATACTCTTTGTACAGAGCTATGATGTCTTGCTCGTTGTGCCCGCGAAACACATCCTTCATCGTTACGATGGATATGAGCTCATCTTCACGCATTTGCCCATCGGCTTCTGCGGTGGCGAACATCAGGCAGAGTATGGCCTCTTTGTAATACATATGGTTTGGTTTAGACTAAGTAAGATAGGAGATAACCGGATTTTTGTTGCGAATTGTTGCAAAAACACTTGTTTTTCTCTGCAACATTTTTCGTGTATTGACAATCAGCACTTTATGTTTCGACTTGTTGCATGCATGCAACAAATAACTTACCAATTGTTCTGTTTTGTTACGTTTTGTTCTGTTCGGAGGGGGGTAGGTGATACATCTTGTTGATTTCGGTTCATTTTTACAATAACAAATATACAACATTTATTTGTCATTGTAATATGATGGATTATCATGATTTTTATCTAATTTTCTGATATGTTAGTCGCATTTTTGATACTGCTTGCCATTGGTGGCGTACTCATAGTCTATGCCATGTTGTTGGTATGGAAGGCACAGCGCAACGGCAGAGGCGAAGCTAGCGACCCTGAGAACAAACGGCTATCCAACCGTGCATTCAGGCTTATGTTGGCGGGTATCGTCGTTTTCATGATCGGGTATCTTCTTATCAATGCATTTACCGACTTCTTCGACGACGACCATACCGAAGCAATTCAAGAAAAAAGCAATGAAATACTTTAGTGCATAAAAAAAAGTCCCACAAACGTGGGACTCTCTCATACTTATGAAAATGAGGATTTATGTCTCTTATTGTGGTGCCACCAAACGGAAACCGTTACCGTGAATGTTCACGATCTCAACAGCGCTGTCTTCTTTCAAATACTTGCGCAGCTTGGCTATGTACACGTCCATACTACGTCCGTTGAAGTATGTATCACTACCCCATATGCGCTTCAGCGCAGTTTCGCGCGGCAGTAGGTCGTTCATGTACTCGCACAGCATGTGCAGCAGCTCGTTCTCCTTAGGAGAAAGTGTGCGTGTTTCATCGCCGTTGTCCAACGTGCGTAGTTTGCTGTTGAATTTGTAAGCACCTATCTCAAACTCCACTTGAGAGTGTTGCTTCTCTTGCAGTTCCTGATTGCGTTTCAATATCGCCTTTATCTTATGCAGCAATACTTCACTGTCAAACGGTTTGGTGATGTAATCATCCGCACCCAGTTTGTATCCGCTAAGTATATCTTCTTTCATGCTCTTGGCAGAAAGGAAGAACAAAGGCACATCGGGATCTACGTTTCTTATTTCTTCCGCCAGTGTGAATCCGTCCATGTTAGGCATCATCACATCCAGCAAGCATATGTCAAACTTCTCTCTGCGGAAAGCGGCCAAACCCAATATTCCATCGCGTGCCAGCTCCACCACAAAGTCGTTCAATTCCAAGTAATTCTTAAGTACCTGACCGAAGTTGCTGTCGTCTTCTACTAGCAGTACTTTATATCTTTCGTTGTTTTCCATAAATCAATAATGATATGATATTGTCAAAAATAATAACCTGTGGCATTATATCCCAGACAATATTTTGTTAAAAGCGAGGACAGTTCATCTTATCGCGATAGCCCGAATACAAGCCTTGATAGATAATGGCAAACTCCAACGCGCCTTGCATCTTGATGTCAGACGATAGGGAGGACATCGTGAAATCGTAAGAAGAGGTGAAGGATACGCCCGACCATTGGAAGCCCAACATAGGAACTATGGACTCGTTGTACCTATGATACAGCCCCGCCAATACACTTGTGGGGTTGCCCGAATCATCTTCGTTTATGAGTGCGCTTATCTTCAAGCCATACATCAATTCTTGAGAGCTTGCTTGCCTAGTATAGTATACAGATGGGTTGATGGTGAATGTTTCACTGGTTACAAAGAGTGCGTCCAAGCTGGCTGTAGGGCGTATGCCTATTTTATTGTCTTGACCATAGAAGCTTTCTTTCGGCATGTTTACATGCGCCACACCAACACCTAGTTTTATGTAAGTGTACTCATTGGGGTAGTATGCGTAGTTGACACCCGCACCCACGTCTATGTAGGTTGTTTGTATGTTCTTGTACTGCTCACCGTTGCCCAGTTGTGTATCGAATTTGAACCCATCCCACTGCCTATCAAATTTCAGGCGGGTAAAGTCTACACTACGTTGCACATAAGCACCCGATATACCTGCGGACACCATGCTGTAGTTGCCCGTTTGTATATGGTATGCGATAAATCCTTCGTAGCGGTTGAGTGCCAACTGACCGTCACCTGCCTTGTCCGAAAACATGGCCAAACCAAGCCCCAACCAGTTGGTAAGGTTCTGATTGCGCAACAATTGAAAATCAGCATAGCCCGAAAAAGTCCTGAACGGTACCGGAACGCTGGACCATTGATTGCGATAGTTGACACCTATTCTGTAATCCGTTTCGCTCATCAGTGCCGTATTGGCGGGATTGAGGAGCATGGGTGCGTTGTAGAACTGTGAGAAATGTATACCCTGTGCCGATGCACTGTTTGCCACAGCAACCGACAACACCATAATGAGTATCCAAGTTCTTCTTAAGTTCATATTATTATCTTAACAGTGTTATGTTTCCTTTTTTGGCGAATGTGGTTCCGTCGATGAAGGTGACATTCAGCACGAAAGCATATGCTTCCATAGGTTGTTCTTTGTTGTTGAACGTACCGTCCCAACCTTTGGACTGATCCGATGTTTCAAATACCAATTGTCCCCATCTGTTATATATCCTGAAGTCCAAGGTCTCAATACCTGAGCCACGTACATACAGTATGTCGTTCTCACCATCGCCATTCGGGCTGAAGGCGTTCGGCACATCAGCCAACGGATATACATCCGCTGATACAGGCCTGCATATGGTATCGCTACAACCTACCGAATTGAGTGCCTGAAGACATACACGATAGGTTCCGGTTTTCTTGTAGTATTTAGGATCGGGCGTTTCTTTGCCTGTTCCTGTACCGTCACCAAAATCCCATATATATGAGGTGGCGTTCAAAGACCTGTTGGTGAATATCACAGGGTCGTTCGTTACCGGTATGATAGGATCATGCGTGAACGATGCCGTAGGTATCGGGAACACTTCAATGGCCCTTTCCAAGGAATCCTTTCCGTTACATGTTCCTGTATTGATGGCGAACATCTTGATGGTATACGTTCCGGCCGAATCGAAAATATGTACCGGGTCACTTTGCGTGGATGATTTTCCATCGCCAAAGTCGAAGATATAGCTCACCGCATTTTCAGACTTGTTGTTGAATTGTACAGGTGCGCCCACACAAGTTTTATCAGGTCCCTCGAAACCCGCCTTCACAAAAGAAGAATTGAAGCTGATGGTTTTGGATAATGTATCAGGAGAGTTACACGCATTAGGGTCTGTCATCCTCAATTTGATGGTGTAAGTACCCTTTGTGGTGTAAGTATGTGTAGGTGGTGTTTTACCGGTGTAGTCGGTACCGTCGCCAAAATCCCAATAGTATGATGCCGTATTCGGTGTATTACCTGTTTTGGAGAGGTTGGTGATGTCTGCAGTAAAAGGTTCGCAGCTATCAGTTTGAGTGACGTTGAAGTCTGCTTTGATGCTGTTGGTATCCACCACTACTTGCAATGTCACACTGTCTATTATCTTACAAGCGTTGGGGTTGTTCACTATCAGCTTCACAGTGAACGTACCGCCCGTTTGGTATGTGTGAGATGGGTTGGCAGAAGCACTGGAGTTACCATCGCCAAAATTCCACAAGTAAGTGGCCACGTTAGATGAACCCGCGGAAGAGAAGTTGACCGGCTCTCCCAAACAAACCACCGCATTAGGCACAGCTGCCGCTTTTGCTGATACTGCACCTAAGTTAAACGCCACTTTCAATGCCAACAAGTTACAGTTGCTGCTACCGTTGGTTTTCTTATATGCGTTTGCCGTAGTGGGCTCAGGAGTGTTTCCACAACCACCACATATGGCCTGATACATCACACCGTTTTTGTCAAAGCGGCTTGTACCGCCATCCACGTGTTCATCGGCCTGACCGTTGTTTCCGAAATAGGCTCCAAAGAGCATGGCAGTGGCATTTTTCGCAAATACCATAAAGTGGAAATCGCTACCGTCTGTAGAGCTACTCAAAATACCTGCAGGTGTAGGTGCAGGATTACCCATCATTACAGGCATATTGTTGGTGTTACCACCGTTGGACGATACAGCACCGCCCCAGCCTGATACGTATATATTACCGCAGGTATCCACAAGGAATGCCACGGGAGAAATATTCACAAAGTTGTTGTTACCCGAACCATACACAGTAGAAAACACATTGGTGTTCAAAGTAGGTGTAAGTTTCATTACAAATTGGCTGGAGTTGGGGTTGGTGTATACGCCAGATGTTACCGGGAAACCACCGCCCAATGTGTTACCCATCACATATACGTTGTCGGCATCATCCACTTGTATACCGAATACTTGATCGTATCCTCCTGCACCTATATAAGTACCACGCTGTACGGCATATCCACCACTGTTTTGGTAAGCCACAATATAGCCATCAGCTATACCTCCACGAAAACTCGGCCACAGCGTACTGCCCGGTGTAGGCATATCACTACTTGCAGTACCACCTGCCACATATACTGTTGATTGAGCGTTGTTGAACGCCAAGACATATGCAGCATCTTCTCTGTTTCCACCCAAGTAAGTACTCCATATAAGAGAACTCAGGTTGTTATCCATTTTTATCACCACACCGTCTTGCGTGCCGGTAAGTGTGTTCTTAGTGGCGTTCGCTGTTGGGAAATCGGTAGACTTTGTACAAGAGGCCACATATACGTTGCCGTTGTTGTCCGCCAATATCTCACTTCTGGAGTCGTCTCCATAGCTGTGTTTCAAGCCGGTAACCGTACCCCAAACGGAAGATATGTTCACGCCATCATCGCCGGTACCACCTACAAAGCAAGATGCTGTAACAGCACCCGACATATTCAGTTTGGTAATGATGATGTCTGCACCACCTTTAAGTGTGGAACCGTTGGTAGACGGATATGTACCCGAATACGAACGGCCTGTAAGGAATAGGTTGTAATTCTTATCCACCACCATACTGTGCGGCTGGTCTTGGCTAAGGCCACCGATGTATGTTGAATATACTATGCCGGTACCTTGTATGTTGAACTTGGTAATGGCGATATCGCTTTTGATCTGTCCACCGTTGCCATCGGCAGCATCACCACCACCGTAAGTAGGACCTATTGTCGTAGGGTAACCTGTTCCGCCTGCTATACCACCTGCATAGAAATATCCGCTATCGTCGTAAGTGGCCGTAAAGCCCCAATTGTCGGCAGTGGAACCTGTGAAAGTTGAGAACTCCACATGCGGGTCGATGATAAGCGGCATCGTCTCGTTGTATCCTCTTGGGAAGTGATAGGTTACGGTAGTGCCTTTCAGTTTGTACTTACAATTGACCTCCACTTTCTGTCCATCTACATATTGATATGCGTATGGAGCCATTTCGTGCACTTCTCCAACCGATGTGGTTATGATGAGGTTCTTGTCTTTTATTTCAAGACTTTCAACCCCTTCAAAATCCAATGCTATTTGGCTTGCATCGGCACCGGCGTTCACTATGAAATCGTATTTCAACAATTGGCCTTCCGATGCAAAGTGTACATCGATACCGTCGTATATGTTTTTATAATCCACGGCAAGCTCAGGATGTATGCCCGTCTTCCATTTGGATTGATCGTTTCCTAAAAAGTAATTGTAATAATGGTTGCGTGCTTTACTGCCTGATATGTCGGCATTGTTGTTGGCGTTCAGCAAGTGTACTTTGTAGACATGGTACTTGAGTACAGGAGCTTTCTCCAACTGCCCGAATTTGAACTCCTTCAATTTTACAAAGTTGAGCTTATCGCCTACACGGTAGGTAAGGGTCTTGTTTTCCAGAAAAACATCCACGTTTCCGAATGATGCACGATAAACGAATGGCCCGTCCCATTGTCCTTCGTTCTTCACAAACTCTATTGGTGAATAGTCACCTGAATGAGCTTGCGCAAAAAAAGGGACAAAAAAACCGATATAATATATCAGGTGTTTCCAGTTCATTATCAATATTTTTCAGACAGTTAGCCTTATTAGTAAATGTAAGTTATTTTGCCTATAAACAGACACCAAAAACGGACGAAAAGTGTGGTCTGTCGCGATAAAACGGGCAAAAAAGCGACTAAAAATCCTTAAAAAAGGTAAAAATTGGGGAGAAGAGGGTGCATTTGATGACAAAAGCCATCAATCAGGCATGTAGAGGGAAGCGTGGTTTAGTTCACACACTTGTTTGCACAGCTGCTGCTGGCAAACGCTTCGGGCTTGGCCTTGAATGCGAAACCCATACCCAAGATGTAACCCATTGCCTCGCGCAGGGCCTCATTGCTTTTGAATTGCGGATTGGTATTGATGTCTGCATGAACTTCCATATCCACGTCGTACTTGGTGAACAGGTCGCATAGTTCATATGCTATTTCAATACTCTTTGCCACTTCCACCAACATCCTTTCCTTGATGCTGTACTTGGTCTTGGTCTTATCGTTCTGGATGAACATAAAACCTCCGTGCTTTTCGCGCAGAAAAACGATGACCGTGGCAAATTCCGTTTCCTTACCATATACTTGAGAGTCTGTACCGATGCAAACCTTGAGTTTGTAACCCGCCTTCGTCTCCTTGACTATGGTATTTTCAACAGCCTTCTTAATGGGTGTGTCTATCGACTTTCCACTGAATGTGCGCCATATCATGTTGATAATTATTGGTTATCCTAAAGATACCCACTTATATGTTACAGAAAGGTTATGCGAAAGTTAGAGTACTATGAAATGCACATGTTATGAACATTTTTAAACTGACATGACATATAACGCCACGAATGTTAAGGAATTATGACCAACGTTCACTAGTCGTTAACTAAACCGGGCATCCAAATGCCGGTTTATTGTATACCTTTGTTTATCATAGCTGAGGGAGATAAATGCAGAATGCCTAACTATACGTCGGGTCTGCCATATAGAGCATAAGAGATAAAACAAAAAATATTGTGATATCTCTAAATGTAGATCATGACGAGTCCTTCACAAGGGCATTCAAAACCAGATACTAAAAACACTGCAAACAGGTCTGCGAAAGAATGGTTTTCCGTTCTCGTTACTGTATTGTTGTTATGGACAGGATTATACATCTATGCCCATACAGACGGTGGTGTGCTTGGTTTTGAGCAAACGAGCTTCACCGCTTCGGAGCTGCGTCAGATCAACAACATCCTTTCGGAGAATACCGTAACATATGAAGAGCAGGCAAACAATACCGATGCTTACAACGACGGTTTCCTCGATGAATATTCGGAAGACTACGAGGAGCACAAACAGCAATCCACTCAAAAGAAGCAGAAAACAGCCAAAGCGGAATATGAATTACGAGTAAGCAAGGTGATGGTTTTCATCAACAGCCAATACGGCAACGATATTGACCCTGCTCAGCTTGTGAATATTGAACGCTACCTGAAAACTTTCAGCCGCAGCCAAATAAACGAGTATCTCTCCGGCACCAAGCTGTGGGTACGCTCTTACTTCTGGTTGGCGGGGCCGATGGTGTATGCCGAAGTGGTATTCTGGGTGATATTCGGGGTATTGTGCGGTATGTTGTTCATGTTAGGTAAATGCATCAGAAAGCAAAACGACCTCTGCACCCGCGATATGTTGTACCAATTGGCCAAGCTGTTCTATGCACCGTTCTTCGCGGTGTTGGTGGTTATCGCTTACAGTTATTTCAAAGACCGCAGTACTCTTAATATCGATGGCTCGGAAGGGCTTATCATCATCGCATTTGTAATCGGTTTCTATTCAGGAACTGTGATGGAAATTTTGGACAGGGTGAAGTACATATTGTTCAACGGCGGTACCGCCAATGGCAACACCATGCAGCAACAAACATATGCACAGCCCGCGGCTCCACAGCCACAAGCATATACCCCACCACCTACGGCACCAACACCTCCTCCTGCAAAAGCAACTCAGGAGGCTCCCAAAACCGAGCCGCAAGAAGCTCCTGAACCTGAAGCAGAGGAGCAGGCAGTGGAAGAATTGGAAGCAGAACATATTGAAACCGACGAAGAGGACGATTACTTCGACAACATAGGAAACACTCCACCGCAAACCGTTGTAAAGGGGGATAAAGAAGAACGGAAAGGTGACAGTAATGAGATAGAAGAGGTTGCAATAGACCTAAAGCTTGATTTCAGTGCATTGTTCGACGAGGAAAAGGAAGAACTGCAAAAATTAGGTTTCAGTAAGGCCATCGTTACATTACACAACGTCAACGGTAGAGACATCATTCCAACACAAAAGCTCAATGAAGACATGACCACCTTCATTGCCCACAATGTGAAACCGGGTATATACATTGCCCGTGCAACCTTGTCGCAGAGAATGCGTGACAACCAGATCATCAACCTTTTCGGCGAAAAAACGGCTTACATAACCGAAGACAAACCGGGTATGGAGCTGTATGTGAAGAAGTACGAAGCACTCAGCTAACCGTATTTTTCCGGTTCATCCCCATATCTTCCCGTTTCGTCTCATTTTATTTTCCAAGCGCAAATCGGTGTGGTACTTTTATATTGCTTCTTTGAGGGGGCATTATTCCAGAGCATAGGAGTAAACATAGGTAAACGGCGACCGTAGCGTATCAATTAGATACGCTGCGGTTTTTTTATGCCTTTTGGTTAAACCATTCAATAGTTACATTTGTATCCTCACAAACAAGATATTTATGAAGATCACTCCGGGAGAAATAAAAACAGGACTGTTGCACGGTTACTTATTGAGTGTGGTGGCGCCGAGGCCCATATGCTTTGCCAGCACCATAGACGAGGACGGAAATCCCAACCTGTCTCCCTTCAGTTTTTTCAACGTATTCGGCAGTAAGCCACCGATATTGATATTCTCTCCCGCACGTCGCGTAAGAGACAATACCACCAAGCACACACTACAGAATGCAGAGAGGACAAAAGAGGTGGTGATAAACGTGGTGAACTATAATATAGTACAGCAAATGAACCTGGCCAGCTGCGAATACGGTGAGGGTGTGAACGAGTTTGTGAAGTCGGGGTTGACACCTATCGAATCGGATATGGTGAAACCGTTTCGTGTAAAAGAATCTCCCGCACAGTTGGAGTGCCGTGTAAAAGAGGTGATACACACCGGTGAAGAAGGCGGAGCAGGTAATCTTATTATATGTGAAGTTCTGTGCATGCACATCAACGACGATGTATTGGATGATGATGGCAAGGTGGACCCGCATAAAATAGACCTTGTGGCACGTATGGGTGGCAACTATTATTGTCGTGCTTCGGGCAACTCCGTATTTCAAGTGGATAAGCCCAATACCGAGCTTGGTATAGGTGTAGACCAACTACCGGACATCATAAAAAACAGTAACATACTGACAGGCAATGACTTAGGCATATTGGGCAACTGCAACAGAATACCCGATATAACAGATATAAGCGATGACAGGCTGAAAGTGATCCTGAAAAACAACAATGGAAACGATGCTGCAATTCTTAAGGAAAAGCACCTTTACGCCAAGGAACTTATTGCACTGCGAAATATCGACAAGGCATGGCAAATACTATTAAGCTAATGATTATCAGCAAGTTGTATTGATTTAGTTTGTTAATCGGTTGTTAGCGAGTTGCAAAACGGTGGTTAACAATCGCAAAATTTTTGACTATGGGGGCCTCGTGCCCCCATCTTTGTATCAACAAACGAACAAACAACTAAAACAAACATTAACTCAAACAACTAACAAACAAAAAACAACAATTATGAAAAAGATCATCGCAATCGCAGTTTTCGCTTCTCTAGGTTTCGCAGCTAACGCTCAAAACCAAGCTAACCAAACAAGTTCAGCTTCTCAAACAACTAACCTTGTTCTTAGCAACGCAATCGAAATTACCTTCACAGGTAATGGTTCTGCCACAGGTGCTGATGTAAACATTCCATTCACTACAGTTAACGATTACGCTAACGGTGTTGAGTCTGATGCTCAAGAATTGAAAGTACGTTCAAACAAGAATTTCTCAGTAGCTGTTAAGGCTAACGCTACCAACTTCTCATACACAGGTAACACTTCACCTGCTCCAACAATGCCTGTAAGCGGTGTTTTGGGAATCAAAGTAACTGCAAACGGTACAGGTGGTTCAATAGCCAATCCGTTCTCTAACAGTGCATACGCTACTTTGAGCAGCTCTGACCAAGATTTGATCACTACTGCTGACCGTGGTGGTAACCAAACTTTCAGCGTGAAGTACAAAGCAACTCCTGGTTTTGCATACCCTGCAGGTACTTACAGTGTAGATGTTGTTTATACTGCTACTCAAGAATAAGATATTGTCTCTCTCGGTTTAAATATTAAACAGGAGCTCCGTAAGGCTCCTGTTTTTGTTTTGTGGTTATTGCTCTTCGTCGAAGTATATCTTATAATAGTGCTTACCCACGGCTTCGTCATAACCCTTCTCAATCAGGTCGCGGTCTCCATGCACATACACATGAAAGTTCTTGTCCAGTTTGATAACACTCTTAAATACACGTGCAGATTTCTTAACCGCAGTACCTGAGATGTGAAAGCTGTTTTCCAGTTCCATCTCATTCTCCTGCATGTACTCCTTCTTATAACCGGTAAATGACTTGATAAGTTCATTGTCCTCAAACACTTCCTTTGCAAAGCTTTGCTCATCAAACTCGGCATTGTTTTTAAAGAAGGTGATGGAACGGTTGAGATAGTCCGCCTGCTGGGCTTTTGTCACTTCGTACTCTTGCGGTATTTGTTTTACTATAAAATCTTTTGTTGCTGTCAGATATGCAGCGGTATGATGGTATTCGTCCGACTTGGCGATTATCTTCAAGAATTTGTCTTTCCAATACAGGGCTTCATTCTTACGGTTGGTCTTGTCTATTGCAGATAATATCAAACCATCGGATGTATTGTATATAATACAGCCTTTGTCCATTTTATCCGTATTGATACCTTCTTGCAAGTCGATGGTATAACCGTCGAAGTTTTTTTCCAAATTTAGGAACACATCTCTGTTCTCCGTCTTGAATATACCGATGGCTCCTATCGTTTCTCCATTCAAGTAAACATCCGTAAACCTTGCTATGTGGAGCTCTCCACTCTTTATGTTCGGAGAGTCGGATATCTCGAAGAGGTGTTTGGCGATGTTTACTGAGTTTTTGAGCAAGGTGGATGGCTTCTCGAATATCTTCTCTACGAAACGCATCACAGCATTCAGCTCAATATCGCTCTCGTGATGAAACTCATAAAACTCTTCCAAATCTCTGAACGGAGCGGCGAAATAATCCTGCAGATGCTCTCGAAGCTCGTCTTGCGTTATATCCACTTGGTTTTCGGCATAATAAAAGCCGTTGTCCGTATGCTTATTGCCCACATAGTGTGTGGCCAAGTTCTCCAATGTCGCCGATGAAAAGTCTGCTCTCAACCTATTGCTTTTTTATTGTCGGGCAAAGCTAACAGAATAGATACACTAAAACGGGGTTGCAGTTAACAGTTTTCGCATCTTATTGATAATCAATAAAATACACAGACAGCTTTGTTAACCGCTTGTTAACCGCTTGCAAATCAGGGGTTAACAAAGGGTGTTTATTCGTCTTGGTTTGCCTGCCCGATGCACCTTTGTATTGTCAATAACGACAAATCAAAAACAAACATTAACTCAAACAACTAACAAACAAAAACAACAATTATGAAAAAGATCATCGCAATCGCAGTTTTCGCTTCTCTAGGTTTCGCAGCTAACGCTCAAAACCAAGCTAACCAAACAAGTTCAGCTTCTCAAACAACTAACCTTGTTCTTAGCAACGCAATCGAAATTACCTTCACAGGTAATGGTTCTGCCACAGGTGCTGATGTAAACATTCCATTCACTACAGTTAACGATTACGCTAACGGTGTTGAGTCTGATGCTCAAGAATTGAAAGTACGTTCAAACAAGAATTTCTCAGTAGCTGTTAAGGCTAACGCTACCAACTTCTCATACACAGGTAACACTTCACCTGCTCCAACAATGCCTGTAAGCGGTGTTTTGGGAATCAAAGTAACTGCAAACGGTACAGGTGGTTCAATAGCCAATCCGTTCTCTAACAGTGCATACGCTACTTTGAGCAGCTCTGACCAAGATTTGATCACTACTGCTGACCGTGGTGGTAACCAAACTTTCAGCGTGAAGTACAAAGCAACTCCTGGTTTTGCATACCCTGCAGGTACTTACAGTGTAGATGTTGTTTATACTGCTACTCAAGAATAAGATATAAAATGGAAATATAAGTAAGAGTCTCTCTCTTATCCCTTATATGCGGAGGTCCTATTCAGGGCCTCTTTTTTTATGCATAAAAAACGGGCGCCAAAAGACGCCCGTACTCACATATACCTATCTACTACTAATTACATTACGTTCTCCGCCTCCAAGTGTATGTCCAAGTTTATCTCCGGACGAATGAACTTATCACCGAGGCTTTCGTCGTTACCATAAACCAAGCCCCAGTTGGTACGGTCGATATTGAAATTTGCATCCGCAACCACTTTACCCTCGCTCATATTCACTTTTGCGGGGAAGGTGATACTCTTGGTAACCCCCTTCAAGGTCAAGTTACCGGTTATCATATGCGTCGCATCTTTCATTATCAGATCATCCGATTGAGTAACACCTTCTGTAACAGAAGTTATCTCGAAAGTTCCTGTAGGGAATTGCTCCACATCAAAAAAGTCGCCACTCATCAAGTGTCCGTCCAATTTCTTGGCGTATTCGTCTTGTTGGTCGTCAGATTTGATTGATGTAAGGTCAATAACATAAGAACCTCCGGTAATGTTGCCGTCGGCAACAGTCAATGAACCTTCTTTGATCTGCACAAAGCCATGGTGTTGCGCAACTGGTTTGGTACCTATCCACTCCACAGTACTGCTGTTAAGGTTCACACCATAGTCAGCCCCTGTTACAGATGACACTTCTTGTGCATCTGATGTTGCAGCTATGTCCGCTTCGGGAGCATCGGCACAAGAGGCCAATAATGTTACGGCTGCCAAAATTGTCAATGAAAATCGTTTATTGTACATACATTAATTGTTTTGACACAAATATAGCGTCAATTGTGTTTAGCAAATGTTAACTTGCGCTAAAGTTTATCTATACACATATAATGAAAAGCATAAGCGCACAGGAATTGAGTGGTTGGAACAGGGATGAAATGCCGTTTGAACTGTTGGATGTAAGAGAAGCTTTTGAACGAGAAGCTTACAACATAGGCGGTATACACATACCCCTTAGTGAGCTGAACACAAGGCGAAATGAAATACCAACAGATAAGCCTGTGGTTGTCTATTGTGAGAAAGGAATACGCAGTATGATAGCCATTCAGAGGTTGGGCTCTTTTGAGAACCTCATAAACTTAACAGGTGGAGTAAGCAATTTACGAAAGCAATCAGGTCGATGAATTTTTAAAAAAAGAAGAGATGATAAAAAAAATACCTTTTCATTTAGCGGTTAATATCATGCTTATATTGTTATCTGCAATGTTAGTGTACCATTTGTTAATCATTGCACAGGTTGTCCCGTTTGACGCAATATGGGGTGGTCGCTTGACTAATGAAGAAGAGATGTATCGTTTTGAAATGGTATCTATCATCCTAAACATTGTGATATTAATGGTAATAGCTATAAAGGGTGGGTATATAAGAAGAATAAAACCCAATAGAACAATAAGAGTATTATTATGGTTACTGGTTGTGCTATATATATTCAATACAATAGGAAATATTCTATCAACCAATATATTGGAAGCGGCAATATTTACACCTATAACATTGATATCTGCATTGCTATGTTGGCGAATGGCCATAGAGTAAATAACATTTACTCTATGCATTGGACATATGGTCCAAATGCAACTGCCCACCTTGCTCAGTGACATTGAGTTTATGCCACATACCGAGTGCCAAAGTATGATTCTCTTCAATATGACCTACAGGAAAATCAAAACAAACCGGATAGTCATATTCTTCCACAGCATTGCGTATGATCTCCTCCACCGTTTTACCAAATGGACGTTCCGTATCTTCCATTTCTGTAAATCCACCTACGACAAGTCCTCGCAGTTTACTTAGTTTGCCGGCCCTCTTTAATGTCAACAGCATACGATCCACCTTATAAAGATGCTCACCAATATCTTCTATAAACAGAATTTTCTCAGTGGTATCAATATCAGACTTGGAACCAACTAAGTGCGACAATATCGCAAGATTTCCTCCAACCAAAATACCATTCGCAGAACCCAACCTGTTCAACTTAGAAGGTTCGGTATGATAATACAATGAACCACCTGTAAGCGCCGCGTAACATTGTTGTATATGATCGCTATTGATGGTATCGGGCCTGAATGCTCCGGTCATAGGGCCATGTAAAGACGGTATTTGCATGGTGGCATGCAGATGGCTGTGCAATACGGTGATATCGCTGAAGCCGCATATCCATTTTGGGTTCAACTTGAACTTTGTCCAATCCAGATTGTCTACAATTCTACTTGTACCATATCCTCCACGTCCCATCAATATAGCTTTGACAGAAGGGTCGTCCAACATATTCTGTAGATCGTTCAAACGCTCACCATCCGTACCCGAAAAGTAATGATGTTCATTGCCTACAGTAGTACCCACTTTCACATTGAAGCCCCAAAGTTTGAGCGTCTCGATGGCAAAGCGTATTCTATCTTCCGAAACATAACCTGCCGGGCAAGTGATACCGACCGTATCGCCTCGCTTCAAATAGGGTGGATGTTCGATATTTGTCTTTACCATAATCCTATATAAATATTCCCATCTCTTACCTCGACAGGATAGGTTTTCAATTTGTATCCTTCCCCCGTGGTATTTCTACCGTTGGTGGGATCGAATCTGTATTTATGTACGGGACATACGAGCCTCCCTTGAGCATCCATCCAACCTTCACAGAACCTACCGCTTGCATGTGGACACTTGGCTGCAAAAGCATAGAGTTGCTTATCGAGCTTTAGCAGTCCCACTTCTTTATCTCCAACAATCAACTCTATGGGTTTGTTCTCTTCAATAGTGTCAATTGTAGGTTCTTTAACATGTTGCCAATCGTATATCATCGCTTTGCACTGAAAAAATCTTTCATCAATTGGGCGCAATCTTCCGACAACACACCAGATGTAAGTTGTGTCTTGGGGTGGAATGGCCTGTTTTCTCCCGTCACTCTTTTATAACCGTTCTTTACATCTTCCGCACCGTATACCACACGCCCAATCTTCGACCAGAACAGTGCACCACTGCACATAAGGCATGGCTCAATGGTGACATAAAGTGTAGCCTCGGGCAAATATTTACTACCCAAAGCATTGAATGCAGCAGTCAATGCTATCATCTCCGCATGGGCGGTGCTGTCATTGAGTTGCTCCGTTTGGTTATGTCCGCGAGAGATGATCTTGGTATCCCATGTCACTATTGCACCTATCGGAATCTCACCTGCTTCGTAAGCCATATTGGCTTGACGTAGTGCCTCCTTCATGAAATATGTATCGTCGAACATCACTTTATTCTTTGTTTTTACTGTCCATCACGATTGTAACGGGTCCATCGTTTATCAATGTCACCTTCATATTCGCACCGAACTCCCCCGTCTTCACCTGCTTAGCGGTTATTGCAGTAAGCTGCTTGACAAAGTATTCATACAAAGGTATGGCTTGTTCGGGCCTTGCCGCTTTTATGAACGACGGGCGATTGCCTTTCTTATAAGATGCATGCAAGGTGAACTGACTGACCACCAACACTTCGCCGTTTGCACTGTTGAGGTCGTTATTCATCAGTCCGGCATCATCAGAGAAAACTCTTAGACCTGCTATTTTCTTACACAACCAATCTGCGTCTTCTTCGTTGTCCTCTGTTTCAATACCCAACAATATCATAAAGCCGAGACCTATCGACGACATCACCTCACCGTCAATAGTTACACTTGCCTCCGAAACGCGTTGAATCACTGCTCGCATACCGTAAAAATGCGAATGATTTAGGATATTGCATACTCTTGTAATGAAACAGGTAGCCGAAACGGAAAGATTGATACTTCGAGAGTTTGATTTATCGGACGCTCCGGATTTCTATGAAATGAATCTTGACAATGAGGTAATGAAGTATACTGGGGATGTTCCGTTTACATCATTAGAGGAATCCGAAGAGCTGATACGTAATTATGACAGATATATAAACCATGGCTTCGGCAGATGGACGGTTGTGCTGAAAGAAACGAATGAGATTCTCGGATGGTGTGGATTGAAGTATATCAAGTCGGTTGACGAGGTGGATCTGGGTTATAGATTCAAGAGAAAGCATTGGAACAAAGGATATGCAACAGAAGCGTCAATAGCATCATTGGATATTGGATTCAATGAGTATGATCTTGACCTGATAGTGGGCCGAACCATGGTGGACAATGTGGCTTCAAGAAAAGTGTTGGAAAAAGTAGGTATGACCTATTGGAAGGAATTTGATTTTGAAGAGCACCCCGGTGTTTATTATCGTATTTTCAGAAAAGACTACAAATAATGGTCATATTGGAAACAGAAAGGTTGTTGCTACGTGAGTCTGTGGAAGACGACGCGCAGGACTTTTTTGATTTGACCAACGACCCCGAAGTGATGAAGTACACCGGTGATGTGGTATTCAAATCGGTGGAAGAAACGAGAAATTTGATTCGCAATTACGAAGACTATCAAAAAAACTCTTACGGCAGGTGGAGCACCATCATCAAAGACACCAATGAGATAATTGGGTGGTGCGGACTTAAATACATCAAAGAGATAGATGAAACAGATTTAGGCTTCCGATTCAAAAAGAAATATTGGAACAAGGGCTATGCCACCGAAGCAAGTATCGCATGTTTGGAGCTTGGTTTCAACAAACACAAGCTCGACCAAATAGTAGGGCAAGTATATAAGGAACATGCGGCATCAAGACGAGTGTTGGAGAAAGTAGGAATGAGCTTTTGGAAAGAGCTGTATGACGATGATGAGTCGTGGCTGGTATATGGGATAAAGAAAGAAGATTTTAGGCCTTAGCTTTTTACTTTTGCAACAGATGTATTCATTCAATGAAACGATAGCAGCGATAGCTACACCGCCCGGAGAAGGTGCCATAGGCATCATCCGTCTGAGCGGTAAAGACGCCATAAGCATCGCCGACAAAATATTTTCAGGCAAAAAGCTGTCCGAACAAAAGTCGCACACCATACACTTCGGTAAAATAACAGACGGTAAAGATGTGATAGACGAAGTGGTGGTATCGCTTTACAAAGGCCCTAAAAGCTATACGGGAGAAGATGTGATAGAGATAAGTTGCCATGGCTCACAATATGTTCTGGAAAAAGTTTTAGCTCTATGTCTGCAGAACGGAGCAAACGTAGCCAAGGCAGGTGAATTCACACAACGTGCTTTCCTCAACAATAAAATGGACCTGACACAGGCAGAAGCTGTGGCAGATTTGATAGCCAGCCAAAGCAGCTCTGCTCATAACGCCGCTATTCACAATCTACGTGGTGGCTTCAGTGACGAGCTGAAAGACCTACGCGAACAGTTGATACAGTTCAGCGCGCTACTGGAATTGGAACTTGATTTCAGTGAAGAGGATGTTGAATTTGCTGACCGTACAAGGTTCTATGAATTGATAGCGGTACTTACAGATACCACACAAAGGCTTATCGATTCTTTCAGTTTAGGGAACGTCATCAAAAAAGGCGTTAGCGTTGCCATAGTAGGTAAACCCAATGCAGGTAAGAGCACTTTGCTGAATGCACTGTTGAACGAAGACCGCGCAATAGTAAGTGACATAGCCGGTACCACACGCGACAGTATAGAAGAAGTGCTTAATATCAACGGCATACTTTTCAGACTGATAGATACGGCAGGTATACGTGAGCATACGAGTGATATTGTAGAGACGATGGGTGTGCAGCGTAGTCGCGACATCATGAAACGCGCAGACATTATCGTATACCTGTTTGATGTGAATGAAGAAAGCGCCAACGACCTGCAAAAGCAAAAAGATGTTTTTGAACAAGAAGGTGCGAAGTATTTGTTAGTAGGCAACAAGACGGATATTACAAACAGTCGTTTTGGAGATGATGTATTATACATCTCCGCGAAAAGCAAAGAGAACATACAAGACCTTAAACAAGCCCTGTACGACAATGTGATAGAAGGCAAGATCAGCACAGAGGGAACCATCGTAACCAACGCTCGCCATCATGCTTCTCTTCAAGAGGTAAACAAATCACTAAAGGATATAAAAACAGGGATGGACAACAACATCAGTGGAGACCTGATAGCATTAGATTTACGCCGTTGCTTGCACTACTTAGGAGAAATTACAGGACAGGTAACAACAGAAGATAAACTGGACTACATATTTTCCAAATTCTGTATCGGGAAGTAGAAAGCCTCTACAATAAAGCGTATAATGCACGTTTCATGCGGTTATACTTCTCCTTCATTTGCATTTAGTATTGCTTTATTTGCTTATAGTAGCCTGATTTTTGTTGTGATGTTGGTTACTACAAATATTCTGACGGACTTTATTGTTACGAGGTGAAATAACTACCCGTAGTTAATGGTAGATACTGAAAGATACTGGTAACTACTACCAAATTTCACTTCTGTAGGAACCAAAACTAAAAGTAACAATGAGTAGTAATCTTCGTATCCCCAAAGTATGTCTGTACTGCAATAACAACTTCATTGCACAAAAGATGAACACCAAGTACTGTTCACTAAAATGTGCTCAAAGAAACTACAAACAACAACAGAGAGAAAAGAAACTGCAGAAAGCAAACAAAGACTACATCAAACAAACAGCCACAAAACCGATTATACAATCAAACAATAATACTATCCACAAACCTTATCTCACGATCAAAGAAACCTGTCAGCTATTAAACTCATCAGACAGTACCATTCGCAAGGCGATCAAAGATGGTAGAATACAAACGATCCGCATTGGTAAAAAACACATCATTCGACGAGATGATATCGAAAAGATGTTCTTGACATCATAGTAAGTATGAATAATAACCCTTAATCGCATTTTAAGCGTGTGGCAAACGACACTTTTACATTTTTGGATGTCTGACATCGGAACGGGGCGGATGTGAAATGCGACACCCTTAAAATCTATCTATAAATTCTACATCTAATTCAAGGGGAAAGAAAATATTAGTTGTAAAAAATAAAGAGACGAAGTCTAAATATTGTTGAGGCAGCGTAGCTGCCTTATTGTCTTATACTGTATATAGTTACTGTTATTGTATACTGTATTATAGTATATAGTATAAAAGCGTAGCTTTTATTATACCGTATACTGTATATAGTAAAAACGTGTAAAGAAATTTCATTTCCAAAAAACTAGTATAGAAATAATGTATAGGTGTTATAAGGGGAACTCGTTAGCTGATTTGTTACCCATTGAAATACAGGTCATTGTTGTCTTTTAGACGTATTGGGCTGAAGGTTAGGGTAACAATTAGTAACCAAAACATCAGCTATGCAGATTTATCTATTGAAACGAAAAGGACAGGTTTCCAAAAAGAAATTGAAAGAGGGGAAACAAGTAATGGTCAGTCTTCACCTTGTTACTTATTACGGTAAGAATACGAAAAGGGAATACGAATTTTTAGGGTTGTATCTGTTTGACAAACCGAAAAATCAACTACAGAAAGACCATAACAAGGAGACCATGCAACTAGCTGAGGCGATAAGAGCTAAGAGGCTACTTGAACTACAATCACGTCAACATGGTTTTAGAAGTAATGCAATGTTGAAAAAGAGTTTCATGGAGTTCTTCAAACAACTAGCAGAGAAGCGAAGAGAAGACTCAGAGAGTAATTATCAAAAGTGGATGGCAGTACACAAGATATTGAATACATATTCAGATGGTAAGGACATTATAATGGAGAATGTAAACGAAGAGTTTCTTGAAGAGGTAAAAGATTTCCTGTTATCCAATCACGCATCACAACGATTCCCGGGTAGAAAACTTAACCGTAATTCTGCTGCTTCATACTTCAACATAGTTAAGACTGCTGTAAACGAAGCATACAAATCGAGGTTCCTGAAAGAAAATCCATCACAGAGAGTAAAGTGTATCAACGGCGAGGATACTCAACGTCAGTATTTAACGTTAGAAGAGTTACGCTTATTGGCAAACACAGAATGTAAGATACCAGAACTCAAAAGGGCGTTTTTGTTCAGTGCGTTGACAGGTTTGAGATGGTCAGACGTAAGTAGGTTAACATGGAATCAATTCAGATACGACAAACAGGATGGATGGTCAATCCATTATATACAGAAAAAGACAGGTAAGGCAGAAGTACTACCAATATCAGAACAAGCAATAAAGGTACTTGGAGAACAAGAGGAAGGAGATCAGCTCGTTATTAAAAACCTGAACTATGGTTCAAACATGAACGATAAGTTGAGAGAATGGGTAGAAGACGCAGGTATTGACAAGTACATATCATTTCACTGTGCGAGACACACATTCGCTACCTTACAATTAAGTATGGATACCGACATCTATACGGTATCAAAGATGTTGGGACACAAACATATCCGAACAACAGAGATCTACGCAAAGGTTATTGACAAGAAAAAGATTGATGCAGTAAGACGTATACCAGCTATTCAGATGTAAAACAAGATTTAATTATCTTGTTTCTATGAGTAAGGATTACGATTTGCATCATGATGACTATTTGAATATTGTCAATGATGTAATACACCAAACAACCCCCGCTGGCGTAAAAACTATCATCGAAGAAAGATATGAGAAGTATAGCCCTCATAACAAAGATTTTTTAGGCACGCTGTTAGATGTTGTAGACAACTATGATGGGTTCAGTCAAGATTATCAATACATCGGTTCCTCACAGGATATATTACAGGTATTTAACGAACTAGTATTTTTTGACCAATTCCCCTATAATCACAAGTACCCTCAATTGATATATGCAGCTTGCCTAGTGTTTGAAATGTGTAATCAGAAAAGGAGTGTTGCTGGCGAACAAAAAGAAGATTCTACAGGTACAAATAATGATGAAAAACAAAAACTTGTAACAAGACATCAAACATTCCAGACGTTACTCTCAGATAAACAACTAGAAGAAGTATACAACTGGCTCGTTGAAAAAAAATATATCAATAAATGTACGCTTGAACAGTTTGCATATATATTCCAACAACAACCAATAAGTAAGGCTCAGGAAAATAAAATTAAATGGATCAAAACATACAATGGAAAAAGTGACAATATCTCATTGTTTATATTTTTGAATACCATAGCTCCACGAGATTTTTATTGCAATGAAAGAATGGTCTTCTATAGAAAGGTAATAGACTGCTTCACAAATTATCAAGGTGAAAACATTAACATGAGTACCCTCAAAAATTCTTTCAACAAATGGTATAAAAATGACGTTGACAATCTTTCTGACATAATCAGAGGTGAAGAAAGAAAAGAGCTCTACAACTTCCTTGTAGACATAACTAGCCAATAAAATTGACAAACATATAGTCTTCAAATTTTATAGACTACTTGATGGTCTAGATGAAGTGATTGCACATTTGTACCGAATCAAATGAAGTACAAATATGGAAATACAATTACTTACAGACATCAAAAAACTACTAACACTTCAAGCCAAAGAAGTGTTTACAATTGAAGAATATGCAGAGTACTGCGGCATATCTAAATATACTGCCTACAAGCATACCAGCAATAATCTCCTGCCATTCTATAGGGTTGGTAAACTCATTTACATTAAGAGGGAAGACGCCGTTGCATTTCTGTTAAAGAACAGAGTGGCGTCTGCAAGTGAGGTTGAGTCAAAGGCATTAAATAATATGTAAACAATATACTATGGTAGATTTTAACAAAACAAGTTTACTTAGGAAAACAGACTATGGGTTATTAGTCTTTCAATACTATCATCCAGATGTAGTATTTGACAAAGATGATGGTGTATACGTTAGACACAAGTCACGAAGGTCAGGTAGCAATGATATGCATATCTACTTCTGGCAAGGCAAGTGGTATTGCAAAGAGCATAGAAAGAATGGACAAGCTGGTGACATGTTCAATTATGTAGCCCAAGTAAATAAACTCGACCCTAAGAAGGATTTTCGAAAGGTACTGATTGAAGTCAATAGAATAATTGAACTGATGAACAATCGAAAGGCTG
>JACJXR010000006.1 GCA_020636505.1 Chitinophagales bacterium
AATGAGCCGTTGCAACGCCAAAGGAATATGCACGGTGAGTGGTTATGCAAATGCAAACGACGCTTATCACCAAACTGCATCATCTCCGGAAGGTACCGGTAACAAACTTGCTATGAGCAATGCATTGAAGCAGGCGGGATTACAACCTTCAGATATAGATTACATCAACCTGCATGGGACAGGCACAGAGAACAACGATAGTTCTGAAGGCAAAGCCGTTCAGGTTATATTTGCCGGTGCCATACCTAAATCGTCATCCACCAAAGGATATACGGGGCATACGCTTGGTGCTGCGGGTGGAGTTGAAGCTGTGTTTGGCACATTGAGTATTGCAAACGGGATCGTGTTTCCCAACCTTCGTTGGCAAACACAAATGGAAGATATAAACTGGAGTGTGGTAACGGAATTGGAAGAAGGATTGGAGATAAAGCACGTCTTATCTAACTCATTCGGGTTTGGAGGCAATTGTTCAACCCTTGTTTTATCAAAATGTTGATATGGAGCTGTTCTTGAATAGTGTCGGTATGATCAGCGGAGCAGGCAACAATGTCGATGGTGGCATTAAGGGTCAAGCTGCCGGAGGTGATGTGCTGTTGAGTATAGAGCCCGACTATAAAGCATTCATTCCTGTGATGCAGCTTAGGCGTATGAGCAAAGCTGTGCGTATGGGCGTTGTGGCATCCAAAGTAGCCATGCAGAATGTAGGTATTGAAAGTCCTGATGCCATATCGGTAGGTACAGCATATGGTTGTTTACAGGACACGGAGAAGTTTCTGGATAAATTGGTGGAGCAGAACGAACAAATGCTAACACCTACGGCATTCATACAATCAACACATAATACGGTAAGCGGGCAGATAGCGTTGCTTGCTAAATGTACCGGACACAATCTTACATATGTTCATCGCGGGCATTCTTTTGAACATGCGATGATAAATGCTCAGTTGTATTTGTCAAGTCATACGGGTGAGCATATGCTTGTAGGTGGTATTGATGAGTTGACGGACAATGCGATCAAAGCTTTAAGATTATCAGGATTGGAAGGCTCTTTGGGAGAAGGTGCTGTGTTCTTTTCTGTTACAGACAAGCCGATAAGCGACACATACATTAAGGTTACAGCCGTTGATGTATTCAAGACGGATGATATTCAAGCAGCTTTGGATAAAACGAAAGCATTCATAAGTAGATATAGCGAAACGGATGCGGTTGTTTTAGGTGGTAGTAATACAGACTATTATGATGCGCTTACAACAAATGATTTAAAGAACATCAGTAGTACAACATTCAAGCAATTTTCAGGAGAATATCCAACCGCAAGCTCCTTTGCACTTGGTTGGTTGTTGGATGCCATAAAGAACAATACGCTGAATGATATTGTTTGGAATGCAGGAGCACCGCAACAATTGAAAAATGTTCTGCTGATAAATAATTTCAAGAAGTATTACAGTTGTTGGAAGTTGGAACTATCCGTATAGTTCCAAGTGTATGGCTTTTTTATCATAGCCTTTGTCCAATATGCATTTTTTGGCTTCGTCCACCATGTCTTTCCATCCGCATAGCATAAAATGAGCATTCGGTTTGTTATCGCAGAGCGGACCATAGACCTCATGCACATACCCCGTTCTGCCGAACCATTTTTCTCGAGATAAAATGGGCATGTAATGGAAGTTGCTCATTTGGTTGTCCAACTCACGCATTTCATTGTAGTATAGGAGGTTCTCCTGTGTGCGTGTGCCGAATATCAGATAAATGTTACCGTGAGGGATAAGGTGTTTTTTTATATAATGTACCATGCTTCTGAAGGGAGCAATGCCGGTACCTGTACATATAAGGAACAAGTCTTCGGGTAGCTCTTCGGGCAAAACAAACACACCTTGTGGACCGCGCAACATTAGTTCGGAGCCAACCTCCACATTGCTGAAAATATAGTCTGTACCCAAACCTCCATCTAAGTAGACTATCACCAATTCAATCACATTGCTTCCATCGGGCATTGATGCGATGCTGTAACTGCGCCAACGTTTGTTACGCTTTTCATGTATGGGTAGATCCAGGGTTACAAACTGTCCCGGTTTGAATTCGAAACGATTTGTTTCAGGCAGTTCCAACCAATAGCGTCTTGTGCCGGGTGTTTCCTGCTCAATCCGTGTGACTATCGCTTTTTGCCATTGTGGGACCATGTAATAAAGTTACACATTTTATACAGCTTAGTCCATCTCTTTGATAATGGTACTGTCCAACAAGGGTAGCCCTGCAGTATCCACATGTTTCAGCCATTGTCGGTAATGGTAGCGTATCCACATTTTCAACTCAAGTTCTGTGGCTGCACGCGCGTAATCGTATGGCATGGGGTTGGCACTCATGAAGTAGCCTATTGTGTCACCTTCTGCTCCTGTCATTTCTTCCACAAGCTGGGGAGTGTATCGGGTATTAATGAATTTTTGCTGCTCCCAAGTGTAAAAGTTCTTTTGAAACCTGAATGTCCTTTTGCTTTTTCGAGACACTTTTTCCGCCACAAACGAAAACGGACTATTAAATGGCGAAGCATGCTGTGTGCCGAGTGTGGTTTTATAGGTTTGTCTACGAGTAATGGAATCTCGTTGATATGGGGTATAGTCCGGCGTGAGTATAATTTCTTGTAATCTGTAACTGACCGCTTCGAGTTTCACTTCTGTATTGTATGTGCCGACACTTATAGGCATTGTTATCTGCTTGCTCTTATACCCGATAAAGGAGAAGGCTATTTGCTCGCCTGCTTCGGCCCTAATCGTAAAATAACCGCGCTCGTTGCTATAGGATATGGCCTGAGTCTTGATATTAATGACCGAAACAGGGTAGAGGGGCATGCCTGTTTGATTATCGCGTACATTGCCTGTCAGTGTCTGTCCGAAACCGACGATAGGTATTAAACATAGTATGAAGACGAGTAGTTTCAAATATCGTTACGTTGCAACAAATGTAAAATATGCATAAAAGGCAATGAACTGAAATACACTGTTTTGGCAATACTTTAAGAACTAATTATCCTGAAATATTGATAAATAGAAGGTTTGCATTTACTTTGTTCTAAAATAAACAACTATGTCAAGTCCCGCGTTTTACGAGAGATTACAGAAAGAACTTTCAGAAATTGAAGAAGCAGGTCTTTATAAACAAGAGCGCTTTATAGAGTCTGAACAGGGTGCTGAAATAACCGTTAATGGTAAGCAAGTATTGAATTTTTGTGCCAACAACTATTTGGGACTTTCTTCACATCCAAAAGTGATTGAAGCCGCACACAAGACCATAGACGATCGTGGTTATGGCATGAGTTCTGTACGTTTCATTTGTGGTACACAGGATATTCATAAAGAGCTTGAAGCCAAACTTTCAAAATTCGTAGGTGCAGAGGATACCATATTATATGTGGCATGTTTCGATGCCAACGGTGGTGTGTTTGAACCTTTGCTTGGCCCTGATGATGCCATCATCTCTGATGAGTTGAACCATGCTTCCATCATTGACGGTGTTCGCCTTTGTAAAGCACAACGCGCACGTTATAAGCATAACAATATGGCCGACCTTGAAGAGCAATTGAAATCTCTTTCAGGAGCGCGCACAAGATTGATAGTTACCGATTCTGTGTTCTCAATGGACGGTACCATTGCACAGTTGGATAAAATATGCGACTTGGCAGACAAGTACGATGCACTTGTAATGATAGATGAAAGTCATTCTTCTGGCTTTATGGGTAAAACAGGTCGCGGTGTACATGAGCTGAAAGGTGTGATGGATAGAATAGACATCATCACCAGTACATTGGGTAAAGCACTCGGTGGTGCGTCAGGTGGTTTCACGAGTGGTAAGAAAGAAATAATCGATATGCTGCGCCAACGTAGCCGTCCATATTTGTTCTCCAATACAGTGGCTCCTTCTGTTGTTGGTGCAACAGTTGCCGTACTGGATATGCTGAACGAAACAACTGAGCTACGCGATAAGCTTGAGGATAATACCACATACTTCCGCGATAAAATGACAGCCGCAGGTTTTGATATAAAACCCGGAACACATCCGATAGTTCCTATCATGCTATACGATGCGGTACTCGCACAGAAGATGGCTGCCAAACTGTTGGATGAAGGTATTTACGTGATAGGGTTCTTCTATCCTGTGGTACCTAAGGGACAGGCACGTATACGTGTACAGATATCAGCCGGACATAGTCGCGAGCATTTGGATAAAGCCATTGCAGCATTCACCAAGATTGGTAAAGAGCTTGGTGCTATCAAAGAAGTAACCTCATAGAGATATACAAACTAACGTATAACAAAAAGCCACCTTGAAGGTGGCTTTGACTTTTTCCACTATTTCTTGGAGGGGTGGCGGGTGGGCTTTGGTTATTGGATGGAGTCTTTGTCGGTAAATAAGATAGCTTTATATGTATATCTTCTTTACCAACTACTATTTCATCTGTGATTAACTCAACTATATTTCGTTTGTCATCATAGGTCATAGTATCCCAATTCGCGTATAAGTCTTTAGCATCTTGTAATACTACTTTCGAAGATTGGTGTTGAATAGTAATAATATCTACTGCTGATTGTAGCTCTGGTATTTCGTCAGATACTTGTTTATACCTCTCTTCAATCGGTTTGTACTGGTATGTAAAAATCTGTTTATCAATTTCTCCCGATGTTCTCAAATTAATAAGTGTGTCAATCTTCTTCCGCAAGTTATTTCTTTCGTTCATTGCGGAATCTAAAAGCTCTCGTTTATGTACTAATTCAGTATCTAATTGTTCAAGGTATGTCTTGAGGTCTATATCGGTTAATAAAAACGATTTCAACTGCTCTTTGTAGATATAGTTAATATCCTCTTCACTAATTCTGTTTTTACATTTATTACATACATATTTAGGTGTTTTTGTTGCATGATACACATACATCGTCTGTCCACATTCGCACATTACAAATCCAGACAATAAATGTTTTGCTTTCGGTCCTTTTCTTTTGTTTTTCTTAGCTGTCTCTTCCAATATTTTATTACAGGCATCCCACACATCTTCGGGGACAATGGCGGGACAAGGTATGATTACCCATTCTTCGACTGGTTTAAATATCTTTTTACCTTTTTTTCTGTCAGTATAATTTGACCGTCGTTGTCCTTTCGACATTGGATCTTTGAGTATGTGTCCAATGCCAACATCTGTAAATGGCTTACCTCTTTGACTTCTATATCCTTTTTCATTGAGAATTTGTGCAACTGTCTTCTTACGTTTATGCTCTAGAAATAAGTCATAAATGAGTTTGCGTATAGGAGCTGTTTTTTCGTCTAATACCAATTGATTATTTTCCCATTTGTATCCGAGTGGAGGGTATCCTCCAATCCGTTTACCCATTTTGGCCCGAATTGGAACAGATGCAGCAACTCTACTCGCTATTTCCTCACGTTCCCATTGAGCCATAGCAGCAATCATTGTGTAAAAGAGCCTCCCTGCGGGAGAACTGGTGTCAATTGATTCATGTAAGGAGATGAGGTCAGCATTTTCAGATTTGAAAATATCTGCAAAATCAAGAAGTTCCTTTGTGTTTCGTGCAAGGCGAGCCAGTTTAGAAAAGATTAATCCTGAAATTTTACCACTATGAATATCGTCAAGCATTTGTTTGGTTTCGGGATAGCCCATTACTGACTTACCTGACATGGCATCAAGGCGATATATAGCAGCGACTTCCCAGCCTTTACTTTCAGCATACATCTTAGCTCTGCGCTCATGGTGTTCAGGGGAATCTCCTTTAACCTGATCGTCAGTTGAGACACGTATCCAAATACCAACTTTTTTAGATTGCTCCATATAAAACTATTTATTGTTAAGGAAAGTGAGGCGGGAACAAGTCACACAATTACACTGGAAGAAAGAATGCAGTTTTAACGCCTCGTGACAGAGTGTAAAGGTACGAAATCTATGGCTTATCCTTCTTCTTGTTGGTTTTAAGTATAGCCTTACTGACTGCTTCTTTCTTATGCTTCATTTCAGCATCTGTTCCAGGGTTGTATTCTACTTTCACCCTATATCCCTTTATCCTTTTCTCAGAGGATGCTTCTGTTACTACTTGCGTGTCCAAGTAAGCAAAGAAGCCTTCAGGTGTATCAATCAATATTTTCTTTTGTTCATCTTTAGAGAATGCTGTTATAACCTTGTCTTTCAGTTGCTGAATACTCTTTTTATCAATACTACAATCAGCAACTAAATCATATCCTGCTTTCAGACACTTCTCTATATTATGCACCTCCCAATCTGTATTGGTAGTAACACAGACTTCAATAGCTATTCTCTTGTTATCTCTCTCTAAATGTACATCTACTCTTTGTCCGTCGGCTATTGGCTCTTCCAGTCTTGCAGTGTACCCTCTGGCTTCTGCCATCTTTTTGATATGGTTCTGCAATTGCCTGTGTTCAGTGTCTTCTTTCTGAACTTTTAGTTTTTCTTTTGTTTCTGCAACTTGCTCCTCTGTAAGTTCTTTTAGTGGAGAAGGTGGCGGAGTTTTCCTTTGAGGTGTAGTTTCAAGTTGGTCTTCTATTATCGGTATACCTTCGATATTGGTTGCTAAATATTGCTCTACGTCATTCTTATGTACTCCATACCTACCTCTTGAATAGTCAATAACAGCTTTAGATGTTTCTTGTGCATAATGTTGGTTTAGTGGTGATAGTGGAAGTGTCGTTAAGCTAAAATCATAATCAGGTCTTTCGACTCTTGCAATAGCTTGACCAGTGTTGAGATTCTCTAAATCATTTGCCTCAAAATATGACATGCCTGATGCAAAGCGTTTTGCATCAGTATCCCCCAGCCTGAAACATATCCGTGTCCCTGCATTTGCCGTGATTGAGCTTGCCAATTCTGCATCATACTTAACTAGTTGCTGCATATCCTGATGAGCAAGTATTAGCCCCAAATGATATTTTCTTGCCCCCGAGAGAATCTGAGACATTGAAGGAGTAATGAAATTCTGGAACTCGTCAATATATGTATAGAAGTTATTCCGATACTCTTTAGCTTTTATCTGTCTGGCCATAGCAGCCTGATATATCTTTGTGACAAAGAAAGAACCGAGCAGATAACTGTTCTCATTACCAATCAGCCCTTGAGAGAGTTTGACCAGTAATATCTTGTTAGTATCAAGTATTTGCTCAAAATCAAGGGTGGTCTTTTGAGCAACCATGTACCTAATTGGTTTTGGCCTAAGAAATGTATCAAGCCGTGTAAGTATCGAACCTATTGAACTTGATTTAAGTAGTGGGTATTCTTTTTGCCAGTAATACTTAACATTAGAGTCGAGTACTGTCTGCAAGAATTGATTGCGATACGGTTTCTCAATTAAGAACCTTCGTAAATCGGCAAGTGTACCTTCTACTGTGCTTTCTAAAAATGCCAATATTGCATTACCTAATACACTGTTCATTTGATCACCCCAACTGGTAGATAGTCGTTTGAAACTTGCAACCAAGTCTGACGAGAGTATTTCTTTTTCAATTTCTGTGTTTGCTGAAAGAATATTAAACCCGATAGCATAGTCAGGATCAGAGGGGTCAACTACAATGCAGTCATTGATTTTGTTTTCAGGAATACGAGAAATGATACTATCTATCAAGTCTCCATGTGGGTCAAGGACTGCGATACCATTTCCATGTTGTATATCCTGTACTATCATGGATTCCAGTAAAGTTGATTTGCCAGTTCCTGTGGCACCTATTATGTGCGTATGTTTCAGTCTTTGACTGTCGATTATAGTTACTTCTTTGGTTATTCCTGCGTGTTCATTTACACCGATACTTAACTGATGTCCCTCAGTAAGCTTTGGAGCTGCCTTTGTCTTTCTATGTCCTTGATGAAGCTTTTTAGTTACTACAGATGGCGTAGGTAGATGGATAAGGGGTAATAGTTCTCTTGAATTGAGTAGCATTCCTTGTCTATGAGACTGCCTGAGTAACATATCATCTACTTTATCTTGTAGAGAATATGCAGGTGTACTAAGTGGAACAAGAGAGTTATATGGAGATGTATAAATTCGGACGAACGATTTTTGGGCAATATCGGTAAGCAATTCTGACCTTTCACTATCAGTACTTACTCCCATTACTTTCATGCACACTCCGTACAGAGGATATTTTACCTTCTCTTGTGCCAGAGTTACCATTTCAGGAGCATCCAAAAAGAATGACGAACCATCAATATCAGTAACTGACCTTACAATACTTCTTTGCCAAGGATTAACAACTCCTTGAAAGAGGACTTGTATAACTATATGTTCATCAGGTTGTAGCTGTTCAAATATGGCAAAGAGTCCAACAAATGGATCAACTTTCAGGTTATCAAGCATAGTTACAGGACGCATAAATTCCTGTTCTATACCAAAGTCAATTATTGAAAGAAAACCTTTGACCTCTAACGCTTGTTCGATGCTATCTTTTTGTACTGTTACTATTGCTTCTGGAAAGTATGCCAGTATCTGACTATATACATGGAGCGCATCCGATTCTCTTGAAACAAATTGGAGAGTGATGCTATTGATACTTCCAATTATTTCAAAACTTATTGGATATGTGGAGTATGAGAGAGATATAAGCAATTGCTCACAATCAGCATGTTCTACTTTATATCCTTTAGGTAAGGAAATTGAGTATACAGTAAGTGGTTCTTTACAGTTGAACAAGAATGGTGGTTCAAATATGAGTTCAGGTTGTTCTTGTACGGGTTTTTCAGGTGGGAAGATCCAGTTTAATAACCGACTGACTAGCTTCGGCTTTCTTCCGTCATCTATATATTCTGATTGAGATTGGTAATGTTGGTTTATGAACGGTATATATGCAGGTTCTAATTCCACAGGCATTTCATACACATCCCACCCTCTACCACGTTTCTCCCATGCATAGAACTCCTCTGTTGCAATATCTGAGGCAGTGATTGCCATAGCTATTTAGCCGATAGTTGCATCATCCTTGTTTCTTTATATTCTAGCTCTGTTGGTTTTCGTACTCCTTTGGCAACAGTCATGTTCTCAATTGCTTCTTTTACACAGTGTTTAACCATCTCTGTAAACATGGCGTCTGTATCCTGCCGATAGTATGTATCAGTAAAAAGCATTTTCTGTGCTAAGAAACCTATGATTGGGAGCATAAGTACCAATTCTTTGGCCCAGTTAATTGGTTCTCCATACCACCAAGAAACAAAGAAACCTGTGCCGAATGGAGCTGCGCAGATTAGAAACATGCTTTCTTCTCTTGTAATACGGAGATATTGTCGAGAAGGGGCATATATAGACTCCTCATCAAACTCTGTTCGTGAGATGGAGACGTATTTCATCTCTTTAGAGGCTACTATCTCCTCTACGGATTGATAGAAGTCTTGAGAAGAGAATTTAACTCCATCGAAGATGTGCTGCCAGCGAGACTTTACTATTGAGAATTTTTTTGATAGTCGGTATACGATTTGGATAAGGAGATATATACCTAATCCTATGAGAATATACTTTGTCATGGTATCGCATTTATATGTTAGGAAATATATGCGATATAAAGGTTGAGAGGATATGTGAGAAAATCAACGGGAAAAACACCCTAAAGAAAATCAGTAATAAATTGGGAAGATGGCACCTAACAACAATATAAGTAAATAAATAGTGAGCTTAATTGCCTTTTCTTTAGTTCTTTCTATCCTTACACTTTTATCCGGACTAGTAACAATATCTAGTATTGAGTAAATAATAATTAGAACTAACGTTGTAATTAATAGAGTTTTTGCAGGAACAATGAAGGAGTGAGAATATAATAATAGGAATATACCATCGATTAACAAAAAGTACCCTATGGTATGAGTTAGCCACCCCGAACCATTCCAATAAATATACTCATTATGAGATCGATAACATATTTTTGAATATGCTAATGATGATAAGATTAATATCGGTATTGCAGCAGATAGTTCAGAAAGAATGATTGTGTAATATGAATTTGAATCTTGATTTTGTGCTAAAATAGTTAGGACTGCAATAGTAATTGCACTAAGTATATTGTTAATTTGTATTCTCTCTGACCCCTTTGTTTTTGAAAACTCTTTGGGAGTCTCATTGTAATCTTGATTGAACAGGTTAATCATGGTATCAAAAATTAATATGGTTGAAATTGAACGAAAGTTTAAAGTAATAAAAATTCCTACAAATATAAAAATTTACGATACTAAGCTGATCAAACAAGGGTATATAGCTATCGCTAACGATAAATCAGAGCTACGAATCAGGTCAATTTCAAGAGAATATTACATTACTTATAAAGCTGGAAATGGAATTAAAAGACAAGAAATTGAGCATAAAATTTCTAGAAGTCTATTTATAGAATTGTGGAAATTAACAGAAGGTAGAAGAATCTTCAAAAAACGCATGTTAACTAAATTTGAGAAATACAAGATTGAAATTGATTGTTTTTTAGATAGAGAGTTGGGGTTTATGATTGCAGAGGTTGAATTTCCAAACGTAATTGAAGCAAATGCTTTCATTAAACCTTCTTGGTTTAATGAAGAGATAACATATACACAAATGTATAAAAACCAAAATCTAGCTCAATAAAGACAATTATCTATAAAAAATCGTTTGACAACTCCTCGCTCATTGAGTATCCTTGATAACAAACGATATAATATTACCTTGGGTGCGTCAATCTTTGTGTAAGCTGTATGCGAAGATTGACGCACCCAAGGCGGGGATCCCCGGTTTAAAAGATTGGGGTAAGTTGGCCCTATCTGAGTGACAAGCGTCATTAAGAAAGACAAGCCAAGATGTATTTCTTTGAAAACCTTGGAACAGAGATTAGACTCGTTACGTTTTTTGTGGATTCTTATCAACTTGGCCAATTTATAAGATAATCTACAAAAAACTTATAGCGATTTGTTCTCAATAGGGAACACAAAAGGTATGTGTACCAACAACACATACCTTTTTCATATTGTATTTTTGTTAATTTAGCAAAAACATTACGTTATGAGACATTCTGTTCACCGTGACCAAATCCATAGAGACATTCAATTTGATCCGCTTAGTATTGAATTAATAAATACACCACAAATGCAAAGACTAGGCAGAGTTTATCAGCTTGGTTATGCACATTTAGTTTATCGTGGAGGGACACATACACGCCTTAGTCATGTAATGGGTGTTGCAGCAGTGGCAGAAGAAATTGTTGAGAATTTAAGAAACAACTATTTTATCGCTGCTGAAGATTGTAATGATATATTTGGAGCTGTTCAACCAGACATTTTTCTACCTAAAAGCTATAAAAATGACGATATTCTAGATATTGACAATAGATGGAGAATATTGAAATATCTAGTAAAGTGGGCAGCATTATTACATGATATTGGGCATATTCCTATGGGACATACACTAGAAGACGAATTCTCGGGTATATATATAAAACATGATAGCATCTATTCCGAAAGAATACCCTATTTATGGTACGAATCAGATGGACAGACATCTGAAATAAAAAAGATTTTAACAAACAGAAACTTGTATCCTAGCTGCTTTAAGGTATTAAATGTTAACCCTGATGATGTTTGGAAAACCGTTTTACTCATCTGTCTTTATAAAGACAACTTAACAAATACTGAAACAAGCACAACCAACGGATTTATTGAAATATACAATGACGCATTAAAAAAACTGGAAGGGAATCTCTTCCATCAATATATGGCTGACATAGTTGCTGACACAATCTGTGCTGATTACATTGATTACATTCAACGTGATACATTAAATGTTGGCCTCGACACATTCAAAGATGGTAGAATTTTAAGAAGTTATTATATAGGAATAGATGAGAAGAACTCCTATCGTATGGCATTATCTCTTAAAGATAGAGGCGGTAAACCAAGAGTTAGTACAATAACTGCTGCTAAAAATATTGTAAGACAGCGATATAATTTAGCTGAAATAATCTACTATCATAAAACAAAAGTTTCTGCTTCTGCGATGCTTGCTAAGGTTTTTGCCCTTATTGACAAACCATTGGAAGTAAGCACCAATAGATACAGAATAAAATTAGAAGACATCGATAGGCTAACAGATAGTTTAAGTAAAAAAGATAAACCTTTGTCAGCGGCGAAGCTAAAGAATGGTTATATGCCAAATTGTATTTTAGATCCATACATTGGTGATGAGTCGCTATTGCTTTGGATGCTTGATAGTGCTTGGGAAAAAGTTAAGTTGGCTCAAAAGAATAATGAAAAAGAATTATTAAGAAGCTCATTGATGGCAATTTCATTAATTGAAGGAATTGCAGAGCGAAAACTATACAAGGTCGCTATAACGATTAATTTCGATTCAATACGTTTGCTTTCTGAAATATTTGAACCTAAATCAGTTAAAAAATATATTAATGATATAGTAGAAAAATACCGTCATGATAAAAATGCTTCAGACAATAGAGATCATATAGAAAATGAAATGTCCACAGCTTCTCAATTGCCGTTGGGCTCATTTCTAACGTACATACCACCTCCTAAGTCTCAAGCCAAAGGTATTGAAACTGGTGCAATAGGAGATGATGGAATCGTTAGGATATTAAGTGAGCATAGCACTGTCAGTGATGATGTTGAAAGACTTGGTATACAGTATCAAAATTTATGGAAAGTAATTGTTTTTGTTCACCCTGATTATAGAAATAATATTATTGAACTGTCAAATGCTATTGATAGCTTGTTGAGTAATCTGGTGACAGGTATAAATCTTAAATCTAAAAGCGAATTAATAAAAGACATATGTTGGTTTAAATATATCCCAATACAGTATCGTTCAGCAGCAATTAAGTTTAAAGAGTTAAATATAAATCAAGAAAAAATAAATTGGAATAACCTAATTACCCTATTCAATAGGGCTGATGATGAATATGGTCCTGATGAATATGCATATAGGGCATACCTTTCAAATCACTTTAATTCAAAGAAGATAAATGAAATATTTCCAAAAGCAGGTGATGTTAAAGATCTTGTGAAAAAAGAAATTGGAGCAATCGAAGCTAATACAAGTGATTCAAAGACTGCAACGCCAGATATTGACAATGAAATTAAAGCTCTAGATGCAATTCGCGATAAAATCAACAATAATGAACTACTATAGTATATAGTATTAATGAAAAAAGATACACCTTTTTATTACGCCAAAAAGCATGTGAAAATCATACATTTACAGTATCCAAATTTATTTCAATCACAGTTGAATATCCATAGATTGAAAGAGCTGTTAACTGTATTGGGTATCAAACTAGTATTTCTTCAAAAAACTGGAATTATTGGTCGTCTTGAAACCGATAATCCAAACTTTAAAAACGTAATTTATGTAAACGAACAATTTGTTGGCGTTGATCGAATTAGAATCATCGCACATGAGCTTGGGCATTGGGTTCTTCGACTGTATTATCCAGAAATTGAAACGAATAGGAATCTACAATGGAAAGAAAAATATGCAGACTCTTTTGCTAACGAAATTATCATCCCGTATCCTGAGAGAGTCGAATTGAGAAACATACTGTTTAATTCTGACTCTATTTCAGATTTTATTAAGCATAAAAAAGTGCAAGGAATTATTCTATCGTATACAATATTATTTAGATTATTATATGATGACTTTTATGACTATAACGTAGACAGCAAAACCAGTTATAGTAATATTTGGATTATAGTTCGGAGACAAGAAAATAGAGTGACGAAATTAGAACCAAAACTTAGAATCGTAAGTTCTTTTTATGATATTTCAAGATTTTTTATTGCTGAGAATCAAAGTTTAGTCAGGATTTTTGGAGAAGTTAACTTTGTTTCTAAATTAATGATTGGCAGGGAATATTTTTTTTCAAGTACTATAGAAATCAAATTACGATATAGAAATCAGATACCAGAATATTTAACCCAAAAGCAAGTTTGTAAATGTTCGGCCATGAGATTTAGTGAAAGCACCAAAGATAAACATCCAACATACTTAATGTTATTGAAAGCAAATCATCCTTAGGATACAGGAGAAAATAAATTCTACAACAGTTTTAAGGGAATATATACTACAAAATACATGTAATATTTTTTCTTTATGTTTTAAATATCAGAGGACTTTTAGAGTTTATTTTCGTCATAAGTACTACGTAGATTATATCTACATAATACCTGTGAAGAGATTATAAAACCTTAAAATTTGTTCCCCAGTATTTCATCATCCAATGCAGACACCTTGTCATTCAGCAACAACTCAAGATGTTCTTTGAGAAGATTTACAAGGTTGGTATTTCCTGTTTGAAACTTGTGTCCTTGGTTATCATTGATAACTAGCACGCTACTGTCATCGCTTCCGAAGCTGGATGATCACAAACTATGTAGAGTAGTTATTGTTCTATGCCGCTTTTCGGTCAATGATTTCAACTGTCCACTTTTGGATGCGTTCTTCAAGCGAAACTGACTTAGCATCTTTCTTTGCAATATCCGGCCTGGTCTGTGGAGCTTTTACATTCGGTGCTTGGGTATTAATACCATTTCTTTGATTCTTCTTTACTGCTGTACTCATAACATTCTGATTTGTGTCTGTATACCAGACAGGTTAAACAATATGTATTATCGGAATGAGCTCTATTCCTAAGGCAAGGAACAAGCAGGAAAGAGTACTGCCGGCAAGAAGCAATCTAAAAGAGCATTTCTTGTAGGTTCACTTTACAGTATGAAGTACTGCTACCTTAGCCGTGAATAGGAGAGAATGACAGTGTATGTTGCCACTCCAACAACAAATCTGTAATGAACAAGCAAAAATGAAATCATACAGAAGGAGGTAATGAGATAGCACTAAATGGCTCTGAGGTGGTTCCACCAATCATTAGTTTCAAATACATGTGATAACGAGGTAAGTGTATAAAATCACTTTCGGTAAATGTGGAATAAAACTCTTTAGCCAAGTATTCTGCATCAGTGGCACCTACTTTGAATGATATAACAGTACCAACATTACCAAATACTGCCTTTCTTATTGGTTCATCCAACTGCTCGATATATTGGTGCGCCATTATAAGCGACAGTTTGAACTTTCTACATTCCGAAAGCATCTCAACAATTGTCCCGTTGACATATACCTGTATTTCATCTGCATAAACTGTAAATGGCACTCTACTGTCAGCAGGTAATATAGAACGCTGTAATGCAGTATTCTGCAAGCCTGTAAGCAATATTCCACCTAATATGGCAGTTGTCTCAGGTCCTAGTTCTCCTTTTGACAGGTTACATATCAATATCTTCCTGTTGTCCATTATCTCTTTCAAGTCCAAACCATTTTCCACCTGCCCCAAGACACGCTGTAAAGGCTTGCTTGCCTTAAATAGACCTAACTTGTTCAATATTGGTGCTACTACCTCATTTCTAAACTTCGGAGCATACTTTTCAAACTCCAGTTCCCAAAAGTCTTTGATATGGCTTTCTGATACATAACCTAGTACATGCTTTCTGAATTCGGGTCTAGTTAGCAACGAATGTATATCGAGCAGTGTGGCCACAGGGTACGAAAGAAGTGTCAGAAGTGTATAGCGTAATACATACTCCATTCGTACACCCCATGAATCTGACCATATTCTTTTGAAAGTTGAAATAAGTCCTGACGCCACAATATGGTGTTGATGTGCAGGAACTTTATGTAAGGGATTGAAATACACTGTATTCTCAGAATTGGCAGGATTGAAATATATTATATCGGGTAGTCGACTTTTAGGAATATGTGCAATAAGTTCTGTGGCCAATTCTGAGTGAGGATCAATAAGGGCTACACCTTTTCCATTCTGTATATCTGCATACACCATATTTTTCATAAGGGTACTCTTTCCATATCCCGTAGCACCGATTATCAAAACATGTCTATGCTTATCCTCTTCCCGAATACCAAACCTAACCTTGATGTTTCTATAATTCGTTACACCAATTGGAGTAATATTCTCGTCCATACACCGGAGCATAAACGATTACACACAAACAACTAAGGGAGCTTGATTTCTTACTTCCAACAAATACAGCTATCTACAAACCAAACAATCCATTTGCTACAACAAGTAGGTGGAGAATGAACTAAGACAACATTTCAATAGATTTTTAAATGAACGAGAATATTCTAATCGTCTAAGCAAGCGATCGTTAATAGGTTACAAAGAGGTCTTTACACTACTGCTCTCTATTATGCCTGAGATAGAAACATGTGAGGATTTGTCTACGGAAATACTCATCGAGTTCTTCAAACGATTACAAAATCGTGTCAGAAAGGTTGGTACAGATACTTTCAAAAAAGGTGTAAAAAACTCAACAGTCATTACTTACAGAAACAAGCTCAACCCATTTTTCAACTGGTTGAAGCAGCAACATCTCATAAAAGAGAATCCGTTGGATGCACTTCCTCTACCCAAACTTGATTACAACGAAAAGAAACATCTCAGCGAGGAACAAATCAAGATATTGTACTCAACCATTTCTCAGTACAGCTATAACTCATTCCTACAAAGAAGAGATACAGCAATGTTGAGTATTCTGCTGTATTGTGGACTTCGGTTCAATGAATTCAGACAATTGGAGGTGCGAGACATTGATTTCGACAATCAGATACTTACTGTTCGCAGTACTACATCAAAATCTAGGAAATCAAGGTTCATACCTATTCATCCTACGTTGAAATTTCATTTGAAAAACTATTTAGAGGAACGCAAAAAGAGCAACTATAAAACCCCTTACCTCATAGTATCAGCTATTAAAGACGCAGGATTGACCATACATGGCGTAAAACATTGGGTACGCACATTATGTGAAAAAAGTGGACAGAAATTCCACATCCATCAGTTCAGACACACTTTTGCATATTTATTGGCCAAAGAGAATGTGAACAGCATAAAGATTCAAAAACTCTTAGGGCATAGTAGCTTGGATATGACCATGACTTACCTACGAGCAATAGATTCCAAGAACCTTTTTGATGACATAAGTAAATTATCATACTAGCTGCTTGCATATTGAATGAATCATAAAGTCAAAAAAAGCAACTACACCTTTATTGACTTGTTTGCCGGTATTGGAGGGTTTCATATTGCATTCCACAATGTAGGTGCAAAGTGTGTTTTTGCTTGTGAAATCAACCCCCAAGCAAGAAAAACCTATCAACACAATTTCGAGAAGATGCAACCTAAACTATTCACCCCATCAACTACCGATGAACAATGCAGATTTGCAAAGGATATAACGGAAATAGACAAGAAGGATATACCTGACTTTGACATACTCACAGCAGGCTTTCCTTGTCAGCCATTCAGTCAAGCAGGACTAAAAAAGGGATTGAATGATGCTAGAGGTACTCTTTTCTATGACATGGTTGAGATATTGAAAATAAAGCAGCCTAAAGCCTACTTTTTGGAAAATGTACGGCACTTATACAAACATGATAATGGAAAGACCTTTGAGACAATAAAGAAGATCATTACCGAAGAGTTAGGATATTCCATGTTCCATACCATTGTAAAAGCATCTGATCATGGTTTACCTCAACATCGACCACGGTTGTTTATGATAGGGTTTAAGGATAAGAAAACACCATTTCAATTTCCGCATAAACGGCCTTTGAAGTACACAATGTCGGATGTATTCGATGGAGCAAGTGTAAACAAAGGAATCGGATACACATTAAGAGTCGGTGGCAGAGGTTCAGGTATTACAGACAGAAGGAATTGGGACAGCTATATTGTAGATGGGAAGGTTACACAAATCACTCCCAAAGAAGGAAAACAAATGCAAGGGTTTCCTGATGATTTTGAGTTTCCGGTATCGGATAATCAAGCAATAAAACAATTGGGTAATAGTGTGGCCATACCTGCTATACAGGATTACGCAGAAAAGATAATTGAGGTGATGGATAAGCACAAGTAATGCAGAATGGTTCTGTATTACTTGTAAGCATGTATGCTGTCCTTAAAAAACAGTTCAATGGAAGACTCTCAAATGTTTATATAATGGGCTCAAATCGACACCATATTTTAATCTGAGAAAAATAAAAATATATTAGCTTTAAGGGTGTAACCGGGTAATCATCCATAAAAAGATCAAGACCGTTTATTTAAATATGTGGCAGGTACGATATATAAGTCTAATACTATTAGTCTTCATGACCGGTAGCGTATTGTATGCTCAGCCGATTGCACCAAATCCTGATTTTGAAACATACTCAACTTGTCCCAACAGTAATGGACAGATCGGTTATTGTACAGGGTGGTATCGATTCAGTTTGGCTACAACAGATTATTTCAATGCCTGTGCGCCAAATCCATCTACAAATTCAGTAAGTGTCCCTCCAAACCAACTTGGCTATCAACCGGCACAAAGTGGTAATGGATATATCGGTCTTTTTGCCTTTACGACATCGGGTATATATAGAGAATACGCTGCTGCAAAGCTTGACAGACCGATGCAGGTTGGTGATACATATAGTGTTAGGCTGTACGTATCACTTGCCAACAACTCAGCGGCAGGAAGTGATAATTTGGGAGTACATTTTTTTAAAAACGGTCTAACGACCATGAATGGTACTCAAGTATATAATGTTACACCCCAAATAGATTATTCCGGTTATGGAGTGCTTCTAGACACTCTCAATTGGATAAAGTTGGAAGGCTCATTTGTTGCCGATTCATCATATGAATATATGGTTATTGGTGGATTTAGGAGTTTCAGTAATGTGAACTACACGACAACAGGTGTTGGTGGAAGTTCTGTTTACTATTATATAGATAATATAGAAGTCATACAGGATGTTCGGTATTACATAACATATCAAGACAGTGTTTTGTGTACAGGAGATACTGCACAGGTTGCCATTACCGTCAGGAAAAAACTGAATTCAGGCAATGTCTTCACCGCACAACTATCTGATGCATCGGGGAGTTTTGCTTCACCGACAGCCATTGGGACTTTGGCATCTGACACTACAGGCACGATAACCTGTGTCATTCCAAATACAGTTGCAAACGGTACAGGGTATCGAATACGGGTCATATCATCAAACCAAGCAGACACATCTCGGGATAACGACAAAGACATTCGCATTGACAACCCTGACAGTTCAAATATATCAGTTAGTGCTAACAGTCCTTTATGTGCAGGAACCACACTTAATCTGACGGCAAGTACAAGTGTATCCGGTACAACATACAATTGGACCGGTCCGAATAGTTTTAGCTCCACTTCTGCAACACCTTCCATTGCAGGTGTGAGTGCTGTTCATTCCGGAAACTACTATTCTCTGATAAGTTTTTATGCTTGTAAGGTATATGATACGGTAGCCGTAGTTGTGAAACCGGTACCGGTAACTCCAACAGTTAATAATAATGGTCCGATATGTTCAGGAGATACAGTAAAATTAACCGCCTTTACCACTACAAATGGTGTATCATGGAGTTGGACAGGTCCAAATAGTTTTAGCTCCTCCGCTCAAAATCCACTAATTTCAAACAGTAACACCACACATTCAGGCACCTACACTGCAACAGCAACATTGAATGGTTGTGCAAGTAGTGATACAACCACAGTAGTTGTGAAGCAATCACCCGCTCCTGTTACATTGTCAACCAATACACCACTTTGTGATGGCGATACTCTTGAACTCTACGCTACCACATCTACATCAGGTACTTCATATTCTTGGGCAGGCCCGATCAACTATACTGCCGCGACCCAAAATGCAGTGAGGAATACTGTTTCACCTGCAATGAGTGGTTGGTATCGACTGACACTTGAATTAAACGGCTGTCAAGTCGCTGACAGCACACAAGTGAACATTTACCCCATACCGCCCACACCAAGTGTAAGTTATGTCTCACCTGTATGTGCAACTGAGCAGTTACAATTAATGTCAAGTACAGTTTCATCGGCAACCTATGCATGGTCAGGTCCGAATAGTTTTACTGCAACTGTTCAGAACCCTACGAAAAACAATATTACAGTATCCGATACAGGTATCTATTCTGTAACTGCTACCGCAAACGGATGTACTTCTCAACAAGGAAGTAATTATGTGAGCATCAACTCAACCCCCTTTGTCGTTGTGTTTCCGAGCCCGGACAGTATATGTGTCGGTGGCTCTACAACATTTACAGCTTTGCCCAATAATGCAGGAGGTAGCCCACTTTATAAATGGTTCACCAATGTCCAATTGGTCGCATCGGGTAATGGTACATACACAACAAGTACCTTAAAACAAGGAGATGTTGTGTATTGCGAAATGACTGAATACACAAAATGCACCAATCCATATACGGATAGGAGTAATGATGTGCAAGTTACCGTACTGCCGTGGCTGTCACCGTCGGTAAGTATCACAGCGAATCCAACAGGGCCTGTAAAACAAGACACCTATATTACTTTTACTGCCACTACACAAGATGCAGGTATGAATCCGGGCTTTCAATGGAAACGGAATGGAGCAGATGTAATAGGAGCAAACAGTGCAGTATGGAGTGCAAATACACTAAGTGATAATGATAGTATCAGTGTTGAGATCACAAGTAACTATAAATGTCCACAACCATTAACCGCATCAAGTAATGGTATCACAGTAACGATCTTATCAGTTATAGAACATGGGCTTAAGGTGGGAGGATTAAAGATATATCCGAACCCGAGTAACGGAAGGTTTATTGTTACAGGTAAGCTTGATGTACATCATGAAGAAATAACTTTAGCAATATTAAATGTTAGCGGTCAGGTCATATATGCCGCACACACCGTTGTTGAGTCCAATGATTTTTATACAGAAGTAACATTGAATGACATATCACCCGGTAACTATTTCCTAAAACTAACAAATGCAAAATCAGAAGCTGTTGTTATACGGCTTTTGATAAATTAAACATTTTATCTAATAAGTTATTCAAATAGCCATTCTGCATCACTCGTAAGTATGTGATATAATCACTGCAAGTCGGTGTTTTTATAAAATAAATAACACCTGCAAAAAGACAAAATTGAGGTTGTGAGAAGCTCGACCAAATATCTATGTTTTTGATACCAATTGTCAAATGAGCCTTATGTATCATGATGATTTGGGAAACTACCGACTCAACATTCTTTGCAATGAGGAGGTCAGGAGTTCGAATCTCCTAGGGTCCACAGAAAGCTTATTGTATATAGGTATTTTAGGAAATCAACTAAAAATCACTCTCATTCAGGACAACCTCACAAACTGAGAGTATCGAGAAATTTGACACTACTCTATTTCTTTGTCGTAATTGTGGGTGTACACATTATGGACATTCGTATCCTTGCACAGGAGTTCTATGACTATGCACACATTATCAGAGGAAACACAAAAGCAACCATCAATCGTTTTAGATGGACAATAAACTGCTTTGTATCAGACACAGGCATTACAGATATTTCAAAAGTCAATTATGAAACTACACTAGCATTCTTTTATCGTGGCAGAACAATCAGAAAGTGGTCAAGTGCCACGTACCACACCTACCATGTATCGCTATTGGTCTTTTTCAGATGGTGCGTATTAAAGGGAGTACTACAAGACAATCCCCTAGAACGAATTGAGAAGCCAAAGCTTGAAAAGCGATTACCTAAGAAGTTAAGCAAAGAACTTGCCTTACGGTTATTGGAAGTAGTGTTTAACTATCCGTATAAAGGGTATGACAAGAACTTTATCCGAGCACGAAATCATGCCATATTTGCAACATTCATCTTTGCCGGATTACGAATGAAAGAACTGTTGAACCTACACCTTACTGATGTCGATATTGAGCATTACACCCTATTCATTCGTCAAGGGAAAGGAAGTAAAGACAGAGTTGTGCCTATCAGCTATCCACTTGCTCAGAGTTTACAGAGATATGTAGTGGAGAGGAATATGCTGAATAAGACTTGTCCTGAGTTTTTTGTTTCTTCAAATAGGAACTTGGGATTTACTGTAAGTGGCCTCAAGAGAATCATAGAATTTGCACGAAGCTGTTTAGGAGTACATATCAATCCGCATATGCTCAGACACACTTTTGCCACACTGATGCTTGAGGGAGGCTGTGATATATACAGTCTATCTAAAATGATGGGACACAGCGACATCAAGACAACCACGATATACTTATCTGCAACAACAAGTCATTTACGAAGTCAGATAACGAAACACCCACTAAATACGGTATCTATCTAAAGGATATATAAAATATCCTACTGAATTTTCTTACCTAACATTGTAGTATATACATGTACTGCTTCACTTTTTTGCTGCACCGACATCACATGTCGGTTTTTATATTTGCCGATTTCGGCAAATTCATCTCTCTATTGCCAATCCCATTACATTGATATTTTAAAATCATGCCACCTAAAAACAAGTGCATACCTAATAGATTGTGGTTACACCGCAAGCGTATGGGATACACACAGAAAGAAGTGGCTAAACAACTTGGACTGCGCAGTACAAGTATCATCTCTCGCTGGGAAAAAGGAGAAGCACTACCTAGCTGTATTAATCTCCTTAAACTCTCCTTGCTGTATAAAACATTGGTCAATGATTTTTACAGAGATCTGAGCAAAGATTTAGCAAAGGAGTTATTTCCTAAAGAGTGATTCGTAATAACGTAGTCGTTATATATACATAACGATACGAAGCATATTTATCAACATAATCTGCCTACTTCGGTAAGTGGTTTTACACACATTTTATCGAAGTAATGAAAATATCTATGAATCTCACATCACAACAAGAAAAATTAGCATTGGAAATAGCGCATAAGTTAAAGGATATGAAGTCAATCGAATGGCACCGAAAAATGGTATCCATGTATTCTGAAAGCTATTTACGGGAACAATTGCAAAATGCCCTGACATTACCTGATGAAAAAGTAAAAGTATCTCGCGGGGCGATTTACAATAAGTTAGTACAGTCAAATGGTGGTTCTCGGTATTAGTCCTAGCACACGCAAATTGGGACTTGCCTGTATTGATGGCGGAGAACTCATTAAATGGCAAACAGTGCCCTACTCCCAAAAATGGAATCAGCACAAGTCAAGAAGGATGATTGCTAAAATTGCAGAGTTAGTTAACACATATGGTATACATGCAATTGCAGTAAAAGTCCCTGATGACCTGCCTATTGCTCGAGGTTTTGTTGAACTGATAGGCGCAATCAATGTCTTTTGTGAGCAAAGAAACTATCGACCTATCTATTACTCACTCTCTGACATTAAGAAGCAGATTGCGCCTAAAGAGAAAATCAACAAAGCGATGCTTATGTTCTATATATCGGAATTATATCCGGAACTAACTAAGGTATATGAACGGGAAAAACTATTGAAAAACCCGTATTACGAAAAGACACTTGAGGCCGTTGCTGTTGCCCATTGCCTATATCATACAACTTCACCGAACTAGGCAAATAAAGCTCTCTATATCCTTCCTACCCGCCAAGCTACACTTCAGACAAGTAATCTTATTCTTTCACAAAAAAAGTTATTCAAATGAATACAAAAACAAAGTCTCGCAAAGATGTGTATGCGATCATTACTGAGAAAATCATTGAGAAATTGGAAGAAGGTACTGTGCCGTGGCGAAAGCCGTGGGTAGGTGCGGGTATTCCCACAAACCTCATTTCCAAGCGGCCCTATCGAGGAATCAATGTCATGTTGCTTTCTATGCTTGGATATGAGCATAATCTATTCCTCACTTCCAAACAACTCAATGAAATCGGTGGTTCTATCAAAGAAGAAGAGAAGCCACATTTAGTTGTATTCTGGAACTACCCTGAACAAGAAGAGGACGAGGACGAAGCACCTAAGAAGAAACCGATGCTTCGTTACTACACTGTCTTCAATATTGCTCAATGTGATGGTATTCCGGATACAATGATACCGAGCATAGACAGAGAAGTGAAAGCAAATGTGGCAGCTAAGGTTGTGGTTAATAACATGCCGAATGCTCCTAGGATTCAGCATAAGGAGCAAGAAGCATATTACAACCCACTCAAAGACTTCATAAATATGCCGAAACAATCGAGTTTCAAGACCGATAATGCATATTACTCGACACTGTTCCATGAATTGGTACATAGTACTGGTCATGTGTCGAGACTGAATCGCACGGATTTGATTCAGATGTCAGAGTTTGGAATGGTCCAGTATTCACATGAAGAATTGGTAGCTGAGATCGGGTCGAGTTTCTTACAGTCTTATGTAGGTATTACTGAGGAATTTGAACAAAGTGTAGCCTACATTGATGGATGGCTTACTGTCCTAAAGAAAGATAGAAGATTCATCTTTTCCGCAAGTACTGCATCACAAAAAGCAGTTGACTATATTCTTGGCGTTACTGAGCATGAATAACGGAGATACATCGTTCATGGGTTAGTATGTACATACGGCTCTGCATCTTCATGCAGAGCTTTTTTACAATGGCTTATCAGGCATAAAATCCTTTGGACTGCATTCAAGGACTTTTGCTATCTCATTAAGTAATGTATTCGAGTACTTTTTACCATACTTACCACTTTCTGCCATAGAGATAAAACTTCTCGGTTTCTCTAGCTTATATGCCAATTCATACTGAGTTACCTTCTTCTCAAGTCGTTTCTTTTTTACACGAGTAATTATGTATTTATCAATCTCCGATAGCACTTGAAAACAGTTTCAAGCCTAAAGTATTGCGCTGACAAACAACATTAGTTCACCCAATGGTGACATTAATAAATTATTTAGTATGTTTGCTTAAACAATACTGAATACACTATGCATATGAAATACATCATTCTGCCAGTAATAATTGTCATTATAATTATGACGACCTCTTGTATGAAAGAATACACATGTGAGTGCACTGAATACAATGCGTGGACTAACGAACCAATAAACTCATATAGTCGTTCTGGAAAAATGACAAAGGATAAAACCGAATCTTGGTGTAAAACTGAGAGCTACAATTTTGCAAGTATAGTGAAATGTGATTTGAAATAATGTAAAAATAAAAACGCTTCTATGAGAAAACTATTTATTGCACTACTCCTTATTTCAGCATCTACTGTACATGGGCAAGATGCTATATTGAAAACTGATCCTCAAACAGGAAAAGTAAGCTATTTGGGAACTGTTGATGCATCAGGTCAAACAAAGATTGAGTTATTCAACAAAGCAAAGAAATGGATACAAACAAAGAATTCATCAATTAACTCATACACAATATCGTATGAAAATGCAGAAAATGGAAGTATTACAGCCAAAGGGTCATTTACACTTCCTGCCGAAGAGAGGAAATATATACTGGTCTTTATTTTAAGTATTGATACTAAAGATGGAAAGTTCAGGTATACATTCACAGACATGGTTATCAGGTATACTACAGAAGGTGGTGCAAGTCATGGAGGTTATGGGATGTGGAGTTCAACAACCTATCGCAAGTCTGAAACATTAGAGTATACCTTAGAAACATTTTATCCGATACGACTTGAGAAAAGAAAGAAACCAGCAATAAAGTGGTATGAGATGATCAGAAAAGAGAGTTTTGAAGTGATTGATAAAGAAATTATAGCTTTAGAGAACTCATTGATCAGCACAATGAAAAGAACATCAAGTGGGTGGTGAGGATGCTCTAGTTATTACATTATATAGATTAAGTCACAATTATGTTAATTATGGTATATACGTGTTTTTTATTGCTTAAATAAAGAATTGACTGCCAATACCTGTATTTTTTTGATGGAAATCAACGTGAAAAACACCCATTTTTGTTGCTATAAATAATATCTATTTTGCAGAAAATAACTTATAAAACCAAACTAATGAGTAAAAAAAATGCACTACTGTCTCTATTAATCTTCTTACTCCTAGCTTCAAGTAACAAAATATTCGCCCAGCAATTCTATGTGCAATACGATTATGATGGTGCCGGTAATAGAATCCTAAGAACTATTCAGTATGGGGTATATAAACCAGGCAAAAATGTCGACACTTTAACAATTAGCGACCGCAATATTGTATTTGACACTCCTTTGCAATTAAAAGTATATCCAAATCCATTCAAAGAAACATTAGTTGTAGAAAATTTGAATTTACAGACAACTGAAACAAATAGCATAAAAGTGTTTGATTTGTCAGGTAAATTGATTGTTCAACACAATCATACTGAGCTAAGGCAGTACGTGAAATTATCTGATGTTCCTCCTGGTACATATTATGTCAATTATTACAGTAACACACAGTTACTTAAAACATGGAAGCTAGTTAAACTTTAATCATACACCTATCAAACTGTTATTGGATGAAAAAGTTATTTTCCCAAATAGTCGTATTAATTATTTGTATTAACATAACGAACTTGAGCAAAATAAATGCTCAATATATCGCAGAAGAAATGCCTCACGAAACACAGGTTACTGCAGGAGGCGCATTTACTTACACACTACCAATTCGTATCCCTCCAGGAATTAACGAAATGGTCCCTAGTATTGCAATTACATATAATAGTCAAAGCGGTAATGACATACTTGGAATGGGTTGGGGTTTGACAGGATTATCATCAATAAGCAGAAATTCAAGAAACCTATACTATGAAAGAGAAGTTGCACCACTAGATTTTACAAGCAATGATGGCTTATATCTTGATGGGCAAAAATTATATGAAATCTCCACAGGCGAATATCTGACACATGTTAAGAACTTTGCCAAAATAAACTCTTACGGAACTTCAGGAAATGGACCACAATATTTTGTTGTTGAATACCCCAATGGTTTAGTATACAAATATGGAGAAACATCAAACTCTAGAATGCTTGCATCGAATTCTACTACATCAGATGTCCTTACTTGGAACCTAAATGAGATATCAGATAAAAAAGGCAACATTATTACGTTTACATATCACAATAATCAATCGACAGGAGACTATAGGATTAAAGATATATCATACGCTACCAATACCAATGTGAGTGGACATAATCCTGTAGTAATTGAATTTGGGTACACTTCAAGAAATGATAAGAATAAAGTTTGGGTAAATGGTTCATTTGTCCGTACAGATTATTTGCTTGATAACATCACTATTAAACACCCTGATGCATCTACAGCTAATAAATACGAATTTTCATACTCCTATGATATGTTTGCCCACCTAACAAAAATTGAGGAGTTCAGGGAGGGGAACCAATCATATGCACTACCGCCTATTGATATTAATTGGGGTACTTCCACTACAGGTGTAAGCAGCGCAGCGACTTTTAACACCCATACATCCAAATTCTATACTGTAGGAGATTTTAATGGAGATGGTGCGTCAGATTATGTCATTACCCCGTTATATCAACAGCCATCAGGTAACACTTGGCAATTATACCTTAGTGACAAGAATAACAATTTCGATTATACCTCAACAGGGCCGTTAAATGCGCCGACCGGTAATTATCAACCAGTAACATGGACTAGTTTGTATGATATTAGAAATACACAAGACTTAGTTATGGATTATAATGGGGATGGATATGACGACCTTGTAACCTTTAATAAGGATGTTAATACGTTTTTCAGCCAATTTTCACTGGATTTATATTTATCTAATGGTGCAACAAATCCTGGATTTGGGTTGGCATCAAATCTGTCAAATGGCAGCAGTAATAATACACTTTATTCACAATATGTATCTGTGCTACCTGGCGACTTTGATGGCGATAAAAAAACTGACATGTTGTTGTTTCTTCCTACTCCTTTTACTGGTAGTTCACCAATAACATACACTGTACTAATAATTGGGGAAGAATATAATGGGTTTAATACAGTTGGCATTGTAGCCGGCAATCCTAAACAAATGTTTGCAGGTGACCTTAATGGCGATGGTAAAACTGAACTGTGGAGAGTAATAGATAATACGGCCACTCCTGCATTTGAAATATACGATATTGACATTTCGTATGACCCCAACACCAGAAAACCAAGTTTGGCAAATCAGCTTGGTAGCAACATGACCCAAATCTACTTTGACAATTCATTCCCGAACCAAAAAAGTACAGTCTATCCTGGTGATTTTAATGGTGATGGCAAAACAGATATGTTGACATGGACCAGTGCCGCTGTAAACGGAAATGTCGGAGTATGGAGTCTAAAATATTCAACAGGCATAGGCTTTGATGGAGGTACTCCTCCATCGGTGTTGACTAATAATCTAAGTACAGGTGGTTCATTTTATCATGCATATTATGTGTCGGATTATAATGGAGATGGTTTAGATGATATTATTCAAGGCATTTCTATTCCACCTAACCTAGGTGCACATTTAGATATTTTTTACTCTAAAGGAGATAATGAATTCGATTATGATACAGCATATGTAACATGGGCATATACTACTAGTACACAACAAGCAAATCATAAAATTGGTGATTATAATGGAGATGGACAATCTGAACTTCTATACGCCTCATCGGCGACTGGTTCAGTTACACCTACATTAATGCTATTTGACCCACAATACGATCATCATATGGTGACCTCAATCGAGCATGCGGGTAAAACATATGACATAGAATATACCCTAATTACACAAGACCAAGATTATGATATATCAGCCACATCAAGCTATCCAAAGATAACAAGAACATTGCCTATAAAAGTTGTGACGAGATTAAGTGACAACTTCACACTCGATAATACTTACAAATACAAAGGGCTGATTCAAGATCGCCATCGAAGAACAATGTTAGGCTTCACCTATTTCGACTCCAAGAACATTGACGGTCAAAATATTCTTAGCGAAGAGTATGACTATTTTACGAATACGCTTCCCTATCTCAAAGTAAAAAGTATTCTAAATGATCCCAATCAACCACTTTCTTCAGGCAAATCAGGAATAGAAACAATTTATAGTGTAACTGAATATAATGGAGGGGCTAATGGTAATTCTATAATTGTTTCAACAGAAGAGCGCACATTAAATACTATAGAAGGTGTACATACATATAAAAGCATTACTCCGGGAAATACATCAGCCGGGTCTATATTCTATGACTTCGGTCAACCAGAGTCAATACAAACACAATACTCAGCTACTGACATAGCAGCTGCAAATGTATTTACAGCAACATATACATATGATGCAAATGCACCTTTTGTAAGTAGGTCCAAACCTATCTCAGTAACCAAAACAGATATAATAAATGGCGCAAGCTCTTATGTTAGGACGACAGAACATACGTATGATTCGCAAACAGGTTTTTTAACGTCTACTACTTATGACCCAAGTACTTCAAATGAACATACTAATACATTTACATATGATGTTTGGGGTCACATGCAATCAAAGACTGTATCAGCATCAGGCTTACCAACTATTACAACTATTACTAATGGATACACAAACGACGGTAGGTATTTAGCTGCAACAACTAATGCACTTGGATACAAAATCTTATATAAATACGACGCTTCATTAGACAAGTCATGGGGTAACCTAACTGATAAAATAGACGAAAAGGATTTTCAAACACTGTATGAATATGACAAGGTTAACAGGCTTGTAAAGACTACTTATAAGAACTCCGGTATTAGTTCTTCTGTACCTGATGTTATTGAAAATATAAGTTATGATTGGGCGTCTAACCATCCAACCGATGATCCTACGTGGGGTAACACACGTTTTTGTACTATTAACTCAACAAACAATGTCTTAGGCAATATTATTAGTTACTATGACCATTATAACAGATTGGTAAGAAATACAAGTCCATCTTTTGGTGGTTCAAATACAATATACAAGGATACAAAGTATCTTGATAACGGACTTGTTGAATATACTACTTCACCTTATCCATCAAACAATGTCTCTCTTGCTCATAAAACTGAATATGAGTATGATTATTGGAACAGGGAAACAAGAAGAGTGAATAGTGGCTCTACAATAGTTATTGAAACAACACACGATATAATAAACGGAACTACAGGGATATACTATGAAAAAACGGTTAATAATGTAACAAACAGTCAGGTTAAGAAGTATCAGTATAGTAATGGTTTGTTGTATCAAGTGGATGATAATGGCAATGATATATATTACGACTACTACAGTAATGGATCTCTAAATACTATTGATGCAAATGCATTTGTTACAAATCATCAGTATGATAATTATGGAAGGCTTACATACCTTAAAGAACCAAATAGTGCTGCGCAAGAATATGAATATGATGCGTATGGGAGAGTCACCAGTCATACTTTGACCAATGGTACAGAGTATGGATATACCTATGATAATCTAGGTCGAGTATTAACCAAGTCACAAGTTAACAGCTCTAATGTTTATACTTACGATTACGAAAATACTCTATCAATAGGTGCTACAGGTGAGCTGAAATGGAAAACTCTAAACAATGTAAGTACAATAAGCTACTACTATGACAATTTTGGAAGGTTGATAAATCTTCATGATAAGCTTGATTTAACTCATATATATAACACATACTATACTTACGATGAATTTGATAGACTAGTAACCACAACTTACCCTACTGGAGATGTAATTAAGAACAATTACAATGGTTATGGCAACTTATTAAGTGTTGAGCTTATCAATACTAGCAATCCTGGATTTTCGGCTCAAAAGCTTTGGCAAGTTAATCAAAGAAACCATTTAGGACAATTGACTGAGGCGGAGTATTACAACTCTTCAAATACTGCTATTTATAAAGCACATAGAACATATACAGATATAGGTCTGCCGTTTTACAGAAAAGTTGAGCACTTGAGCTCAACCAATATGATTGTTAATAATCAATATGGCTTTAATACTGTAAATGGAAACCTTATTTCTCGTGCTGATAATATTACTGGCAACACTGAACAATTTACTTATGACAATTTCGATAGGTTGACCAATGTTACTTACAATGTTGGTTCTAATCCTACTTTGCCTGATTTGAATATGAAGTATGGTGATGAAGGGAATATTCTCCAGAAAGATGATATTACCAATAATAATACACAAGACTGGAAATATGATGAATACGCTGTTCGGAAAATACCAGACCCTGATCAAAATACACCAGCTTGGGTAATTCCTCAAAATCAGCAAGATTTATTATATACTCCATTTAATAAAGTGCAAAGTATATCAGAAGCAAACGCAAACCTAGTATATTTCACTTATGGTCCTGAAGACTCAAGAAAATCAGTAAATTATCAAGATATTAGTGCAGGAGGAGGAAGTACTACAAATGAGATAACTAAATATTATTCAAACAATTTTGAGCATATTGATGCACATGTATCTGGAGACCAGAGAGACTTGTGTTATATATGGGCAGGAGATGAACTAATTGGAATTATTGAACATCAATTACCATCTGGCTCTAGTCTAACTGGCAATATATATTATATGCATACTGACTATTTGGGAAGTATAACACATATTCTGGACAATACAGGTACAGGTGGAAGTACTACAAACGGAATGATTGAGCAAAGAAGTTTTGATGCATGGGGGCGCCCTCGAGATCCTAATACATACACTCCTATAGTCAGTACTACACCACCTGGATGGATGTTTGATAGAGGTTACACTGGACATGAGCATATTTGGTTAAATACTGCTACAGCACAATATGACAATAACATAATAAACATGAATGGCAGATTATATGATCCTGTTATTGGCCGTATGTTTAGCCCAGATCCTGTATTGGCAAACAATACCAACTCACAAGATTTTAATAGATACGCTTATGCAAAAAATAACCCACTGAAGTATACGGATCCAGATGGGAACGTTGCAGGAGCTATCTTGGTAGGATATATTGCTGTTGCAGGAATATTAAATGTAGGTGTAAATGCGGGTAGGATTAATAGCCTTGGAGGTGCAGTTAAGTATTTTGGTATCGGTGCAGGCTCAGCATTGGTAAGCTATGGTGTTGGTAGTGCATTCGGTTTGATAGCTGCAAATGCTTCGCTTAGCTACATAGGTACAGAAGTAGCCCGAGCTACAGTACATGGTGGGCTTGGTATTGCAAGAGCATCAATAGATGGAAGTGATTTAACAACAGGTTTTATCTTTGGTTTTGTAGGATCTGGCACAAGTTCTGTTTATGGATATATTGGAGGAGAATTTTCTAAAAAGGCTGTTGGTTCCATATTGTTCTCTACAGTATCAGGAGGCTTCACATCTATGGCAATGGGAAGTAATTTTTGGACAGGAGCATTTTACAGCAGTATACCTACAGTTTTCAACCATGTTATGCATACTTATGATACAGAAGATGGTGATGATAAGAAGAAAAATGAACCAGATGATGATGAAAGTAGTATTATAGAACTTTCAGTAGTTGCATTTAATGCTCATTATCAAGATGGAAGCGGTACTGCTGTGACTGTATATGCTAGTGAGGTTGATTTATCACATATATTTATTGAAGATTTTGATTACGTAGATCAAATAAAATCATTTCAAACACTATTCTCTAGTAAGCACGGAAGAATATTTGGTCGGATAGACTTGAAGTATTTAGGTGGGAATCGAGTCAAAATTCAATCAGATAATTATGGATTTGAAATGCATGATTGGAATAAAGAATTTTTAAGGAATATCATTACGATTTTTGCAACTCCTGGTCCTGGTAAATCTTTCGCTATTAATTTTTATGGGGAAGGACATATTAGTACTAACAAGAGATTAGTACCTTCAATTGTTAACTCAAAATAATAATCATATATGCGAAGGTTTTCAATTTTGCTATTATGTGTTATGGTTTCATGTTCTGACAAAATAGAAGAACTGCCAGGGAAATATACTTACATTCATGAAGGTGAAGACCTAAAGTTTATACAACATGAATATGATTGGGAAAAATCAATCTATGGTAAAGTTCAAAATGTAGCTTACAATGACAAATTCATAGTTGTAGAGGAGCGGCCATTATATGATAATTATAGAAGTGCTGTGGTTAGTAATTTGCATGAATTTGATAAGAGATGGGATGAGGTAGTAATCGAACCTGATGAGTTAAAAAAACGCGAAATAGTTGCCGATAGTTTACTCAAAAATCATACAAAATTTGTTAAGATATTAAGTACTAACATCAATTATTGGATAATTGATGTTAGTAAAGATTCGCTTCTAGGGCCCTATAGTTATGAAGAGTATATATCTAAACGCAGATTATTGGAAATTCCTAATTCTGTTTATTTTGAATAAATACCATTTCAGCATATTATTTATTTTTCTTTTCAACCAATCACAAATTTGTGCCCAGAAATTTTATGTCAATACGGTTTCTACTACAGGCATAGTTAATAAAACATACAACTTAAATGCTGATAGTTGTGATATAATAAGTGATAGCACAAATTTACCCATATTTACCTGCACTGGTTCTGGTCAATTCTATACAGATATGGCTGTTGACGATACAAACCTGTGGTATGTAACTTCACAAGGAAAACTGTATTCCCGAAAAATAAATGACACTACAAGTTGTAAATATGTAGGCGCATTTGAAAATGGACTAGTCACAGTCACTGCATTAATTTCAGATACTATTGGTAATATCTATGCAGGTGGTCGTATTGGTGATACTAATATTATCTTCAGATATCACAACAATACATTTTCTAGAGTTGGTAATTTACCGCAATGGGCTACACCTTTAGGAGATCTATTTTTTTATCAGAATAGGTTATTCCTCACTTGTAATAATGGAACAACAGGTAATAACTTCATTCTTGAGGTAGATAGCATCACTAAACAAAGTTGCTTTTTTATGCCGTTGAGCAAGTTCAATGCTTTCGGAGCATTTACTATCAGACCCAAAGAAGGCAAAGAAGAAGTTTTTCTTTTGGGTACTCAAGACGGTACATTGACACCTTCCTATTTAGTAGAAATTGATATGATTGGCAAGACAATTAAAGACACACTTTGCACATACCCTTTTACTACTTCTGGAGCATCTTCCTATTACCCTGCCATTTGGGATTCCAGCACATGTCCTCCAGTATCGGTTACCAATAAATCTTCATATAAACATGAACTAGTATCAGTCTTGAGCCCATGCAAAGATATTATTCGTATCATTTCTACTATTGATAATGCCTCTATAGAATATCTCAGACTTTATGATACATTCGGCCGAAAATTGAAAAGCTACAATAATTCAGACTTTCCGAACAATTTAAGTATTTCTGACATTCCGGATGGGATATACATCCTGTACATTAGGTCAATTGATGGATTGAATGAAAGCTACAAAGTCGTAAAGGCAAATTATTAGTCATCAATATTTAAAATTATCGCGAGCCGAAAAAGCGAAGGAAGAATTTTCTATTCTGACTAGGCATGCGAGTGCTCTTAGCTTGGGTGGACAGAAATACATGTAATGTAATGTCCACACAGTAAGTGAAATGTGTGTAGCATATGTATATATGGGAAGCTAGAGTCAACACATGAGCGCACGAAGCTAAGAGCCGCGAGGCGAGCACAAACAATAAGTAGCGATGGATTTAAACAGACTGAAAGGTGTTTAAAGACAGAGAAGCTACGAATGAGGAAATACTTTCAAAGAGCAATTACTATTACAAACTACGACCTGACCTTTGGGAACGGCATCTCAAGGTTTAGTATAAATCTTGAGATGGTTTGGGATTGTAATTGCATGGAAGTATGTACGAATACCTTTTAACCTGTGGTATGGGAGTTGTCATACTGAGGGCTTGTATATGTAGTTTAATCCAGATACTGAAATATAAAATTATATAGATTCATCAGAAAACATTAGTTAATAACAACCGCTAATGGAAGTATTGAAAGAACTAAATACTAAAATTTAACAGCATGAAACGCATGCACAAATTGGTTCTTTGCAAAGGATAACACATAGAATTTAAGATTTACTTGTAGATGTAACATTAAAAATCATTCCTGATTTAACTGGTACCGAATCACCAACTACCATAGTGCCACGTGGCCTTTCTGACACCCCTCCTTCGTAAACAACGGTATAAACAGTCACAAAACTCTTTTCGAAAAAGCCATAACCCAACTCAACTAATTGTTCAAATTTGATTTCAGTGTTTCGCCAAGGTTTACGCCTACCATTAACAATTATTTCTAACTCCTGCAATTGTCCAATATCATTAATAGATTCATCCTGACCCATTTCAATAATTTTATTGTTTATTAAATTAAAATATTAGGAGTTATTCTTTTCAAGCTCTTCAATTTTTGCTTGCAATTGTGATATTGTTTCTTTTTGTTCATTAATCTTCGATTCATATTTACTTGTAAGGTCTTTAATAGGATTTCCCAATAAAAGACCGAGTTCGTCCTTATAGGGCATTATAGGGTCGTAGAGCCAATGATATGCATTACCAATTATACCGTTGAATAATCTTACCTCAAGTTTATTATCCCCAGCCTCTAGAATTTGTTTATTTGAGATACCAGGATAAGGATCAATGTAGTAAATAACTTTAATGCCTAATTGATAAGCTTTTTTAGAGCATAGCTCGCATGGGCTTGCTGTAGTAAACAATTTTCCGCCCTGTATTCCAGTACCACCATATTTAGTCAACTGTAGGAACGCACTCTCCTCTGCATGCAAAGAACGAGTATGTACCTGATTTTTTCCTTCCGAATAGCAGTTTTTCAAACTTTTGAAGCAAAAACATGCAGTCCTGCCCTGTAGGTTATCTTTATTGTTACTTACCTGTTCTTTATAATTCTCTTCTAAGTGTGTCCTGAATTCGGGATCTGACCTTTCGTACGGTGTAAATGCCTTGGTATCTTTATCTGCTGCTCTGTTAAGAAGATCTTCTACATTCCTAAGAACACATGGAACTTGCCCTTCCGGGGTATTGTTCCATCCAATTGCTTTTACAGAATAATTTTCATCTGTAATTGCTGCACCAACATGTCTTGATATGCACCCAGAATTGTGTTTTGCAGTAAATGCGAGCTGCATACATCTTTCTTCGGGTGAGGGGGTTATTAAACCTGGATGACTTATTAATGATACACATTTTAGCAACTGCATGCGCCAGCTAAAATATGGGGAAGTATTATCCTTATGTTTACTATCCTGCTTTTTTTTATTATTTTCCTCTGCCTCGTCCTTTTCTAGTAAGCTAATATGAATATCAGCTTGCTGAATACAGGTTTCAATATTCTGCTTAAAAAACTCCCAATCTTCTCCACCTTTGTATTCTTCCTTCAGCAGTTGTTCTCGATCATTAAAATTATCCAACGTGAATTTTCCTGCTAAAGAACCTTCTCTTACTTTTTCATCCCTGTTTATAGCAATAGTATAATAAGCGCTAAATCTTTGTTTAAAGAAATGAATCTCCATTGGATTCCTTAAAGAATCGATAACTATCTGGGTTTGCCCTTTTGGGAATTTTTCACGATGGCTCTTGATTATAGTATTAATTAACTCAACTATGGTGTCAATATAATCTGGTGACAGAAATTTATTATTATATACGTCCCCCGATTTACGCAGGTTATTTGAAATAACCTGCAATATCTTGTTTCTTTTAAGTAATGATTTATTCTTCAAAATGTCACTTAACCTTTCACTAAACAGACTAAAAGAAGGGTCAAAGAAGAAATCGTATAAATTTATTAATACCCCTTCTTTGTATAACTTACCAAAATCAATTGCATTATATCTTGCTGAAAAATCATTAAACGTTTCTCTTAGTACTTCTAGGTCGGAAATTTCACTTTCAAAATCAGGTCGTTGATTAAATTTGCTTTTCTTGAATTCTTCTTTTAATTCTTCTGAGCGAAGAAAAGACAAAAACTCATTAAATGATCTTTTTAATAAAAAAAGGGTTAGAACATGTCTATATTTTATTAGAGAGTATGGCTTGAAGTTTACTTTTGCGTAATCATAAATAATGCGATATTTTCGATAAGAATTATGATTTAAGTTAAAAGAAAATGGAGGCTCAAAATCAGTTCCGTTATTAAAGCCAAGAACAAGTTGACCAGCAACAGTTGAACAACCTGAACTTGTCCTCCCTGTAAGTCCGATTACAGTAAAATTACTTCTTGACTTATATATGTGACTTAAATCAACACTTTGTGCCATTGATTATTGTATTATACAGTTATTTTTTTCGTTTCTTCCATTTAGAAAAATATTGATTCTTTCTTTTTTTATCCAGATTTCTTCCTTGTTCAATTTCCTTTTCAGACCACGATCGAGCAAAAATCACTTTATCATTTTCTATCCAATAATGTGATTTGCACTCCAATCCCCAATTTCCGATAGATGGGTAAAGTGAGGTCGTTTCTCCGTTATAAGTTACTCGCCAATCTGTTGGTGAAATAGGTGTTACTATCTCGCTACCACATCCACATGCACACTTGTGAACTGCAGTATGATATTTAATGGAAATGTAGAGTATCCCTTCCTCAATATAGTCCGGGATAAACTCAACAAAGCTATGTTGAAATGTCTTCATTTTGTAATTGAGCAACATTTATTGAGTAGGTACTATGGTGTTCATTTTGTAAATCTTGATAGAATCCGAGCATTTTTTTCCATTTAATAACAGCAAGTGTAGCATTTAAACAATTCAAATCTGCTATTTGAATGTTCGGAGCATAATCATTATTATCATCATCTGTAAATGAGACACGATTGGCTAAATGATCAGATTTATTCGTCGTGCCTAATGTGACACGAAGTGTTCCTATTAAAGAGTCATCAACCAGATTAACTCCTAATCCTACGTCAATAAATGGTATTTTTTTTTCTAAGAGATAGTCAATAATACCTTTTCTTATGGAGTTTTGGTCAACGGCAATAAAAACAAATGACATTGTATCTAAGTCATTCAAATTGTTGTCAGTTATATTGCAGTCATGAGGAACTATATGTTTGTGCATGTTGGAATATAGTTCAGTAAAATAATGAACCTTTTTCAACTGCCTTTCAAGCTGCCCTAATGATGCTGCCCCTGGGGAACGGAATGCATTGTGTAAATGAAATAAATCGCCATCGAAAAGATGTATCTCGTCTACTGGCGTTTTTGAAATTAGATCTAAAATATAGCTGCCGGTACCTCCAAGTCCGATAATAGCTATTTTTTGACCATTGAATTTAGAGTTAAGATGAAGCACGTTAGCACGACTTGAATTTGTATCTATATAGGTAAACACCGCATCTATAGAGTCATCTGTAATTGCTCTGAAAGTTTTTTCAGTTACGCCTTTATCAAGTGATTTTGCTGGTGCCGAAATAATTTCTGTATATCTAGATATCTTCTGATAATAGTCCTCATAGCCTTTGGGAGGTTTATTTGAAAAAGAATAGTTTGTTGAAATACCTGGCTTAATTATTTTATTGTGACCTGAATGTTGAATTTGAGTAATAATAGTGCCATCTTTATTACACGGATGTTCTCCACAAAAATATATAACATGAGTATTGGGTCGTCCAGTTGTATTTGGGTTTATAAGTGTTAAATCACTTACAAGAACTCCAAATTTAACTTGCATCTGTTGGTTTACGTAAGGTATGTGATGGACAAGTAAATATCCACCACATACCTCAATTTCAAACCCTTCATCCCTAAGCCTTTTTAAGTCCTGACTATGACTTATCAGTTGCTGTGACATTGAAAACCATTTCATTTTTTACGTAAACAACATCCCCTTTCGTCATTGTACCCTTAGAGTTCTCCTTAGGTCCTTTGTCATAAGTAACGGTATAGGCCGTGCGACCATTCTCAATAACTTCTGGAAATGCAAGTTTTACAACTTCCCAAAATGATATGGTCGCTTTTTCCCACTCTTTCTTTCTACCATTTACTAATATATGAACTCTGTGATCCTTTGGTTTAGAGACAAAATGTTCAATTGACGGGCGTGCGAGATCGACGCGTACATCGTCTGTGATTAATTCATCTTCCCAAGGTTTCTTAATCACAAGGTAGATAATTTTATCATCTGCAATGCCTGCAAGAGTCCGAATTTCTTTTCCGGTTATATACTGATGCGGCCAGGAATACTTCACCCCGTCTATTATTAATTGTAAAGTATGCGAGTTACCATTCTCGCCTTCATGATCTTTTTTTGTTGGCATTTAGTTATGTTTTAAAAATAAAAAATTAGATGTCATGCGATTAAATCGCTTCGGTTTCATTATCTACATTGATAATGATGCATACTGATAATTAAAGTACTAGCAGCTATCTAAAATTTTATTGTTAACGTTCCAAGCCAGGTGTGAAGAGATTAAATTTTCTCGCAAGACTTGCTATTTCTTGAAACGTTCCTATATTTGAAGTACCAATACAAATATACCTTTCAGGCAGCTAACCTGAAGGAAACATTTAAAATAGCAAAGTCAAGCACAATCTGCTTGGCTTTTCTTATGTTAAACAACTTAACCAATGCATCATCAAATCATATTCACACACTAAAAGTAATTAATTGGTTTAACATAGCAAAGTTTTATAAACATATTTTTAAATAAATGTGTGTTTAATATACATTTCTTTTGGCATTATGCCTGATAGACGTTATTTTTGACGTGACTTATTTCACAACAGAACACATTCATGAGCAGTAATATTCAGAAATTCTACGAGGAAATAGGTGCCAGCATTAAGAAAGCAAGAACCGATGCATCAGTTAGCCAAGATACGCTTGGAGGCATTCTTGATCTTACCCGTACATCAATTGTTAATATAGAAAGCGGTCGCCAGAGACCTTCGATTTTCATGCTAATGCACATTGCTAAGTTTTTAAATGTAAACTTCTGTGATTTAGTACCTGAACTATCGTTGGCATCAGACGATGACATTTCTGTTGAAATCAAGGCGAAAGATATACAGACCACTTCTCAATTTGATTCACTTACTCAACAATCTTTAACCAACTTCTTAACATCGATCAACGATATATGAGTTTTATTGGTCGCGTAAGAGAGATTAATATACAAGTAAGCTCGATTTTGCAAGAATTTGTTATTTCTTCTTTACCCGTAAAAATAGAGGATATAGCAAAAGGTCTTGGTTTAAAGGTAATACCATACGCTTTCGAAGAAGATATTTCAGGAACTTTAATTATTGAAAAAAAGGTTATTGGATTCAACCAAACAGAATCTCGCGTTAGGCGTCGATTTACTATAGCGCATGAACTTGGTCACTACATATTACATCAGAATAAAAAGGCTATTTTCTTAGATAAGTTATTTAGGCTAAATAATACCTCTGACGAACAAAATCCAGAACTTGAAATGGAAGCAAATATTTTTGCAGCGTCAATTCTTATGCCAGAAAAAATGCTTAAATCAGAGGTTGAAAATATAGAGTTTGATTTAGGTAATGATGAAGCTATTAAATACCTTGCTCGTATTTTTGATGTTAGTTCAATGGCTATGTATTATAGACTCCTAAATCTAAATCTTATTACCCCCCATTAATCTTTCCTACTATTAGGTTAAATGATAACAGAATTCAAAATAAACAACCCCGGGTCATAGATCTGGGGTTTTCTTTGGGGCGCATAAAAAGGAGCTAAAAAATTAGCTCCTTTAGTTTTTTATACTTAACATCTTTGGGTACAACTTCATTTTCTTCCCAAGAAACCAAAGTTCTTTCTTCAACCTTTAATTTTTGGGCAAGGCGTTTGATACTATATCCATGTTCAATCCGGTACTTTTTTATTTTCCCTCCCAAAGTACTGTCGTCAACTATAAACGGATTGTACCCTAAGAACATGATTATTTTAGGATAATGTCTAATTTGAGGTTGGCTTCTGTTATTTTCCCAATATGTTATACAATCCTTCGACACTCCTATCTCCATTGCAACATCTGCTTGTTTTAGGTATAGCTGTAATCTGTGCCTTTTTAAGTGTTCTCCTATATTTTTCAGATTTTCAATGGGTTCTGAAGGAACTTGGGTAAATAGCAGGACTTGCAAAAAAGGCAACGCAGGTATGAGGGTTCATACAAATAATTAGTCCGAAACTAAGTGAACTATATTCTCATACCTACCTCTTTTACATGCTTTAATAACTTTTCTATCAAACTGGGAAAAGCAAAATAACTTAAGTCGATTTAGTGAGAAATTAGGAATAATCCCAATGTCAGTACATTTCAACACTATACCAAATGTTGCATGCTAGCATATCGTATAACTGACTAATAGTCAGTATTTATTTTTTGTTCATTTTATAAAATGGGTGTTTTCCCCCTACCCAAAGAGGATTCTTATAAATAATTTTGATATACCAAAATATATTTAATATGGATCCGAATCTATTTCACATCGACTATGATAGGTTACTTGAAATACTTATCACTATTGTTGTTTTTTCATTTTTTATAGAGCGTGCATTATCTGTTGTCTTTGAGTCTCGCTTCTTTATTGACAGAACAGAAGCAAAACCTGAACAACCAGAAGTGCGAGATGATAATGGTAATATTATTGAAGAAGCCAAACCTGCAAAAGAAAAGAAGAAAGGTGTAAAAGAGCTTATTGCCATAATTGTTTCTATTGCATTCTGCTACTATTGGCAATTTGATGCAATAACAATACTTCTCGCATCAAATGATACCGTTACTCTTCCTGGAATGATACTTACAGCTGCAATAATTGCAGGTGGTAGCAAAGCATCTGTTGCTTTGTTTAAAGACCTATTAGGCTTCATGAGTTCAGCAGAGAAAGAACGCAAGGAAAGAAAGAAAAATCAAACCACCAGCTAAACACCATACTATGAGACTCTTCATACTATATATCTCGTTTCTCTTGCTGCACAGTAACTGTTTAGCAGACTATCTAGTTACACATCGAAGCTGTAATCTTAAGATAAATCATGTAACGAGTTCTGAAACTGTACAACATCTAAATGAAGGAGACAGTCTACTACTTCTTGATGAGCCACAAGTCGATGGGTACTACCATGTAATTGCTCAAACAACTGGTCAGGAAGGATGGGTTTACAGAACACTAGTAAGGCGGTATAGAGGCTCTCTAACAGTCAATCTGTTAGCAAATAATACAACAGTTGAAGTTCGTGTAGTAGATGTTGGTCCAGGTCTATGTAATTTGATCAAACTTCAAAATGGGAACTACATCATTTATGATGCAGGCCACTTTCGTGGTTGGGGAAGCTCTACAATAGCACAAATCAAAGAATATATACCTCCTGGTAGTGATATTGAATTAATGGTTCTTAGCCATACTGATGCCGATCATATTGGAGCAGCAGATAGAGTGTTGAAGGAATATAATGTTAAGAAAGTATTGTGGACTGGATATGAGAAATCTATGGTTTCCGGAGGGCACCCGACGGCTACATATAGGCGATTAGTTGCAGAACTTAATGCCCGACCTTCAGTTGAGAACATTAACCTCAATCAAGCAGATAGCATAATAGTACCGGGGACTAAAATACAATTTGACGATGCCACCATTACTTTTTTATGTGGATTCGGAAAACCACTTTCTAGCTGGGATTTAAATTCAGCAGGAGAAAAAATTAATGCAGTGAGTATAGTTATGAAACTAGAGTATAAAGGTCGTTCAGTCTTATTTTGTGGAGATGCTGTTGGTCGTCATATAGATGCTCCCGAAAATACCTTAATAGCAACAGAAAAATATCTTCTTGAAAATGCACCTCAATATTTAAAATCGACTGTTATGATTGCCCCACACCACGGCGCAGATAATGGAAGCTCAACTGCATTTGTCGATAAAGTACAACCTGAAGCAGTCATTTTCTCAGCAGGTCATGACTATCGCCACCCCAGAACAAAGGCAGCACTCCGATACCTCAAACATGTCGATATAACCAGGATATTCAGAACTGACCGAGGAGATGATGAAGGAGATGGAGAGTGGGATTATTTACGCATTCCGGATCAAGAGGATGATTATAATGATGACAATATCCAGATTGAACTTCACTCAAATGGAACTTATAAAGTCTATTATTTAAATCCAGAAATGTCCTAATTCTAACTATATAGTTAACAATCAAAAACTCTATTTATCATGGCAGTAAAAGAAGTAAATGAAAGAAACAAGACAATTAAAGTAGATCCTCATTCTACAGTTTATCTCACAATTACTATTGGGAATGCTCAGATTGGAGGAGGGATTATTAAAGATGAAAATGGTAAGACGATAGCCAAAGGAGAAATCAAAAATGAACTGTTAGGCACAGGTGCACAGTTGAACGGGAAAAAGTATGAGGTTATTACAAACGTACTAGATGTAAATAAATCAACCAATGGTATTGTTGTAACACACTATTTTCATAGCGAGGTGCCATCTACTTTGACACATACAGGTAGAGTTGATGATGATGGCGACATATATTCTTTAACCACCCCATACACTTTTAAAGTATGAAACAATCTATAGTAGGTCTGTTTTTAATTCTCAATATACCGCTCATGAGTATGGGACAAAGTGATGAACTCAAAATCAACAATCTTTACATACCTACCGCTCCTGGTTTCGTATTGTTAGACAAGGCTCCAGCTTTAGTTGAAAAGCCTTCAGATCCTAAAGCTTTTGGAGTAGATATACTTAACTTGTTTGAAGGTGGTGCTATCCAAACTACTCCTTATTGGTTTTTTAATCATCCTAATTACACATTTGATAAACATATCAATAATCAATTCCCAATACTCCAAACATTTAATCTATCCGTAGCAACTACTAATGCAGATACGTTTTCTTCATTGGCCGCAGGCGGCAGGGTAACTGTAGTAAGGCTCTTTTCAGAAAGAAGAAAAGGTCAGATAGATAGTATAAAAAAGGACATTATAAATCTACTTGTGGATATGCCCATTGATGAAAAGGCTATTGCAAAGAAGAAAGCAGAACTTGAGTATCTAAAGTCACGAACAAGTTTTTCGGCTGAAATAGCTGGTGCCATTGCTATATCAGCTAATAACAATACTTTTGATAACCTTGATGTTAACAAATCAGGCATGTGGCTTAACCTTAGATGGACGCCTAACTATAAATTACCTATAGATGTTTGTGGTGTAGCAAGATATACTTGGGCTAATACAAGTATCAATACTGATTCTACATTTTTTGATTATGGTATATCGGCTTCTTATAGCTCCAAAGAATTAGATATTTCTTTGGAATATGTTAGCAGAAATGATTACTCAACAAACCAAAGCTATACACGTTTTGCCTTGGTAAGTAACTATATGGTCTCTAAGAATATAGTTGTTGTTGCATCAATAGGGAAAGACTTTTCACAGGTAGAGAATATATTGGGTGTGTTTGGAGTTAAACTCGCATTTTCGAATGAAAAAATGCAGCTATAACTGCTAACATTCTCATCATAAAAATGTATACATGAACATTAAAAAAAGAATAGGAGTCTCTCTTTCGGGTGGTGGGTATCGCGCATCTGCTTTTCATCTAGGGACTTTGAGTAAACTTCATGAGCTAGGTATATTGCAAAAGACAGATGTGCTTTCAAGTATCTCGGGAGGCTCTATTACAAGTGCTTATTATTGTTTGAAAGATCAAGATTTTGAGACATTCAAAAAAGAGATGGTTGAAAAACTAACTACTAAGGATGTCATAAGCTACATATTACACTCTACAACATTTATCAAACTATTGTTTCTCATTTTAATATTCGTTGCTGCCTTTATATACGTGCTATTTACTCCATATGCATACTTGTCTCCATTAGTAATAATGTTACTTCTTTACATATTGATTAGGTACCAATTCAAAATATTTCCTGTTAGTGATGTAATTGAGAAAGCATACGACAAGTTTTTTTATGAGAATAAAACACTAGGTGATTTTAAGAGCACTCCACGATTGGCTATAGGAGCTACTAATTTACAGACTTCCAGGCCATTTGTCTTTTCGCAAGATAGAATGGGCGACTCACTATACGATTATATGGAAGATGCTATTCCCTTTAAGCACAAGGAATTTCCTATTTCTAAAGCAGTAATGGCTTCATCTTGTGTGCCATTTGCATTTACTCCGATTAGTATAGCTAAGAAATATTTTGAAGATCCGGATGATTTTGAAAGGATTGACCCCAAAATTGTAGATGGAGGTGTTTATGACAATCAAGGTATTCATAAGATTACTCAAGAACATAGCTCTTATAAATGCAACATAATAATCACAAGTGATGCGGGGAACAAGCTCCCATTTGCTGGAGCATACAACAATACTTTCACCCTCTTATTACGAACTGTAGATGTCTTTATGGCTAGGATAAAACATTTTCAGATGTCTAAAAATCTGTATGAGAATGCAGGCGTTACAGATAGAGAAATAGCCTACTTATCGTTGGGTTGGGACATTGAAAAATGTATACCGGGTTTTGTTAATAATTTAAAGAACGGCAATATTGTACCTGATGTTATTAAGCAACATGAATTGAAAACAGAGTGGATTGATAATCCTCAAGCATATGAGGAAGAAATAGCACAACACCTGCAGCTAAAAGTTGATTACAAGAAAATATTAGCGAACAATCTGAATGAGGATGATCTAAAAATTGCAAGGAGTGTTTCAACAAACCTAAAAGCACTAAAGAAAAAACAAGTAGAGGCTTTAATGATACATGCAGAAAATCTTACAGAATTATTGGTTAAGCTTTATTGCCCTTTAGCTATAATAAAATGATATTACCAGGAAAATTTATTTACATATTAAGTAGCGAATAACTAGTCAGGATGAGAATTCTTTTTAAATAATTAATAATCAACTCTAGCTGGCTATTTTCTTGCATTTTCTCTCGTACATGGTTTTACAATTCTTACATACAACTTTGGTAAGGCAAAAAGAATCTAACTGATATTATGTAGATAATTTTGGTTATGTGGTATTGAGAAAGGTATGGCCATAGGCCACAACCTTTCTCAGTTTAATAAATACCTGTTAGTCAACCTCTTGCCGTTTTTATGCTTAATCGGGAAAAAGGCAATCCACCTGGATAGGTGGCTTTTTTATGTCTGAATATGCGTGCTACTCTTAGTCTGCAAGTGATGCAGATAATTTTTCTCTTCTTCTTTTTATCCAATCTTTGAATCTGAAGCTCAACAACATCAGCACCGGTACAAGTATCAGTGTCAGGAATGTTGCGAACAATAGACCGTAGATCATTGACCATGCCAACGGTCCCCAGAATGCAACGCTGTCACCACCCAGATACATATGCGGGTTCAACTCGGAGAACAAGGTCGCAAAGTCCATGTTCAAACCGATACCCAACGGTATCAAACCAAGTGTGGTGGCTATCGCTGTCAATAGTACAGGTGTCATACGTGTACGGCCTGCCTCTACTATCGCATCATAAGGACTCATGCCTTCTTTCAGCATCACATCGATAAACTCAACAAGAAGTATCCCGTTTCTAACCACAATACCCGCAAGTGCTACTATACCCACACCCGTCATTACTATGGATACGTCGTTGCCGAATATGGCCAATCCCAACAATACACCTACTACACTGAACAATATCTCAACCATTATTATCACAGTACGACTGAATGAGTTGAACTGCATCACGAGTATCAAGAATATCAGCATCATTGAAATAAGCATTGCAGTTCCTAAGAAGCCCATTGTTTCCATTTGTTCTTCCAACTGACCGCCCATTTTGATGCTTATACCGGGAGGAGCTTTGAAGTTGCTCAACTCACTTTCAACCGAGCTGAGTACTGAGTTAAGGTCATAACCAACCAACAAGTTTGATTGTAGAGTTATGATACGTTTCAGATCCTTACGTTTGATACCACCATATGTTTTGCCATAAGTGATGTCGGCAAATGCACTTATTGGAACCTCACGTATTACACCACCCATACCCATATCGCGGAACTGTATCGGCATGTTCCTAACGGCATCTATATTTTCTCTTTGAGACTTTTTAACCCTAAGAGTTATTGGATAGTCGTCATTCTCATCACGGAATCTTGATATTTCCTTGCCGAATACTGCTGTACGAAGTGCACCTAAAACCTGCCCTGTAGAAATGCTCTCATTGTTCATTCGCTCACGGTTGATGTCGAATACCAATTCCGGTTTGTCGGCTTGGAAGTCGCTCAACAGTTTTTCAACTCCGTCTATACGTTTATTGTCAAGATATTTCTTCAATCTTTCGGATGTGGCAACCAGAGTATCAAGGTTATCACCTGTTATCTCTATCAATATCGGTTTTGATACCGGAGGGCCGCCGCCTTCTTGGTCTACCACCACCTGTGCTCCCGGAACAGCCTGCACAGCCTCACGTATCTTTTGCAAGTATGTGCTTGTGGATTCACCATGCCTGTCTGAGAATTTCACAAAGGCTACTTCTATACGTCCTTTGTTGGGGAAGTTACCTATCTCACCACTGGTTGGGTCAACCGCACCTACTGTAACGTTGGAGATAACTGATTTTACAATCGGGTTGGTAGTGCCTGCCTTATAATCAATCCCAAGTACTTCGTTTACTTTACCTTCAAGCTCTAACAACTTCTCGTTGGTATAAGCTTGGTCGGTACCTACCGGCATGGTCAAGTATACATAAGCAAAGTTCGGTTCTGCTTTAGGGAAGAAGTCTACTTTAGGTTTTCTTATATTGATTCCTACCAATGCAACAATTATAAGTGCAAGTGTAAGTAGCATTGTTATTCCCGGTCTGTTCAAAGCGCGTTGTAACCAGCGAGTGTAAAACTCTTTGAACTTCGGCCATGTTTTGGTTTGGAACGTACGTATGGCTTTGTTCAGCACAAAACGTTGTAACAATACCAACAAGTATAAGAATACTATGAAGTTGGCCATGCCCCACATTTGAGACACGTAGAATATGGCGGCAAGTGCACCAAATACTACAGCTGTTACCTTTTGAGTTTTTGTCCACCCTTTTTGTTTACCCGACTCGTCATGATTTTCTGGCTTCATGAAGCTGACAGCGAACACAGGGTTGATGATATAAGCCACAAAAAGCGATGCCAACAATGTTATAATGAGTGTATATGGCAAGAACTTCATGAACTCACCTATAAGGCCATCCCAGAATGCAAGCGGTATGAACGGCATCAATGTGGTTGCAGTACCGGACAATACAGGCAGAAATACTTCTCCTGTAGCGGTCTTAGCTGCTTTTACTATCGGCATCTTCCCGTTGTCAAATATCCGGTGTGTGTTTTCAATTACCACAATCGCATCATCGACGACTATCCCGAGTGCGAGTAGGAAGGAGAACAGTACCACCATGTTGAGCGTAATACCCATACTTGGCATTACAAGGAATGCAATAGCACAAGACAAAGGAACCGACATCGCCACGAACAATGCGTTGGTTGTTCCCATGAAGAACATCAGGATGATAGTCACCAATATAAATCCGATGATGATCGTATTTATCAGGTCATGAACTGTGGTTCTTGTTTGGTCACTCTGGTCACCAGTAGTAACTATTTTCAGGTCAGTAGGCAATACAGTTGCCTGCATTTCCTTAATGACATTTTGAATATTGTCGGATGCTTCGATTAGGTTTTCACCTTTGGCCTTAATTACCTGAAGAGTGATAACGTTATTACCGTCAAGGCGCGCATAGCTTTCCTGCTCTTCAAAATCATCCTTTACCTCTGCAAGGTCTTTAAGGTATAGTGCTTTGCCATGCTCGTTCTTTACGATCAGGTTGCCTATCTCACGTGCGTCTTTAAATTCATTGCGAATGGTAAGTATCCTCTTCTTATTGTTCATGGATACTTGGCCCGGTGTGGAGGACAGGTTTTCACTTGATACTGCACGCTCAATGTTCCCGAAAGAAAATCCTGCAGAAACAAGTTTATACATATCCACGTTTATCTGTATCTCACGCTCCAATGCACCCACCATTTTTGCTTCCTTGATCTCACGAAGCTCTTCCACTTTATCCTGTATATCGTCGGCATATCGTTTCAATCTGTTCAGGTCATAGTCGCCCGATATGTTGATGTTCAGGATTGGGAATTCCGAGAAGTCGATGTCATTCACTTCAGGTTCGTTCGGCAGATTCTGAGGTAGGTCAACCCTTGCTCTGTCCACCGCGTCTTTCACATCTCTTTTCGCACTTGTTACATCTATGTCTGTGTTGAACTCAACGGTTACTATCGAGAAATCTTGAAACGAGTTACTTGTTACCTTCTTAACACCGGTAAGACTTTTTACTTGTTTCTCTATGGGCTTGCTAACAAGGTTCTCCATGTTCTCCGGTGATGAACCCGGGTAGAAAGTTTGCACAACTATCTGTGCCATCTTTATTTCAGGAAACTGCTCCTTTGGTAGGTTGATGTAGCTCATCAAACCCATGAGAGTTATCAGTATCGTGAATATATATATAGCCGTTCTGTTGTCTATCGACCAACTCGATGGCTTAAACTCTTTATAATTATCTTTCATCAGTAGTGGTTTTTCTGATAATGTTCTTTCTGTTCTTTATAGTACGTCTACTTGTCTTCCATTATCCACTTCGGCATATCCTTCAGTTATCACTTTGTCTCCGCTGTTCAAACCTTCCAATACTTCGGCCATGCCGTTGGCAATGCGTCCTGACTTGATGATCACAGATTTTGCTTTACCGTCTTTCACGATGAATACCATTTCTCCGTTTGCTGTTTTCTGTATCGATGATACAGGGATAACCAAAGCATTCGTGTTTTCGTAGCTGAGTATCTTCATTTTGCAAGACATGTTCGGGGTGATGTCTTTTCTGCTACCAAGCCATACTTCTACGTTGAATGCTCGCGAAATGGCATCAACTGATTTTGATACGTAGCTAAGCTTAGAATCTATTTCAGTGTCTGTTTCATCGAAGTCAAGTATCACTTTGTCTCCTGTATGTACTTTACCTATATAGTTCTCACCCAGTGTGGTTTCTACTTTCATTTTTGAGAAGCTTACCACTCTGATACCGAATGCACCCGGCATTGTCGCATCACCTACTTTCACATTGATGGCATCAACAGTGCCTGCTATCGGAGAGATGATGCGATACATGTCTCTTTGCGCTTGCAGAGATTCATATTGCTTAAGTGTGCTTTCGTAGTTTGCTTTGGCTGTCAGCAACTGCACTTCCGAACCGATGTTCTGCGACCACAGTTTAGATTGCTTTTCGTAAAGCTGTTTTGTCAGTGTAAGCTGAGCTTCTTGAGCTTTCAACTGTTGGTCTACCGCTGCGGCATCCAATGTGGCCAATATTTGTCCTTTGTTCACAAATTGACCTGTGCGTACGTTGATGCTTTGTACCACACCGCCTGCCTTAGGTGTCGCGACAACGTTTTCGTCGCCTGTTACTGCGGCTTGTACTTCTATGTACGATTTGAATGCTTCAGGAGTAACGGCTTTCACCGCAACAGGTACAGCACTTGCAGGATTGTCTTTCAGCATTTGTTCTTCCAATGCCGCTATTTTCTTATCAATCTCTGTGCGTGCACTTTTCAGGCTGTCAAGCTGAGCGGCTGTATCGTTTGTACCGTCTGCGCTTCCGCCGACGCAAGATGCCAATGCCAGTGTAGTTAGTAGTATGATTATTGAGCGTTTCATGTTATATATTTTGTAATATTTTGATTGTAGTTATTATTAAAATTGTCCCAGTGCTTTTTGAAGGTCTGATTGTGCGTTTATCACATCCAGTACCGATTGGAAATAGTTGCCTTGTGCTTGAAGCATTTCGGTTTGTGCTTGTGCCACCTCTGTGCTTGCACCCACACCCGCATTGTATTTGGTGCGTGTGGTTTCCAACACTTTTTTCGCAAGTTCATAGTTGCGCTGTTGGTTGTTCATTGTGTAGATGGCGTTCTTCAACGATGTTTTATACTGCTTCTCTTCGTATTCTATTTTATTCTCCAGATCGTTGATGTTGTTCCTTGTCTGTTGGATGTTCAGCTTGGCTTGTTTGGCTCTACTGTGTCTTTGCCAACCGTCAAAGATTGGAACGTTCAAACGCAGACCTATCAATGAGTAGAATATGTATTGCTTATCGAAGATGTCATTGAATGTATTGGTTTGATATGTGTAAGCAGCGGTACCAAAAGCAGCCAATGATGGCACGCCCGAAAGTCTGTGTCTCTTCAGGTCGTATTGATGTAGCTTTAAGGTTGTTTGCAACAACAGATAATCCGTTCTGTCGTTATACTGAACATCGTCCAGCAACAATTGAGATGCTTCGTTGACAGCAGCCTCGATGGTGTTGTCAGACAACTCTATCGGAGTGCTTACGTCTATACCTATGGCATATTTCAATCCGTCTTTCAATACACTTATAGCACTACCTATGCGTATACTGTCAGCCGCAAGGTTGTTTATTTGTACATTGATTCTGTCCACATCCAGCATTTCGGTAAACCCGTTATCATAATACGCCTGTGTCTCTCTACCGATGGCACGTACATAATTCATGGTTTCCGTAATTGTTTCAAACTGCTTCTCTGTAACAATAATGGCATAGTACACTTTTTGAATATTGTACTTCACCTCTTGCTCTGTAAGCGTCACTTGCTGATCGTATAATTTAAGCAATGCATTACGTGCTTGTAGTGCCACCATTACGCCACCGTCAAACAGTATTTGTGATGCTGTTGCCGAAGCGGTTGCACCGTATTTTGGTGTAAACGGTACTGCAATGAATGTTTTTGGCGGACCACCGACAAACTCTGCCGGTACGAACGATTGTACCGGATTGAGGTAGTCGTTGTATTCGCCCTTCGCGCTTATTTGCGGGTAGGCGATACCGGTCACCTCATTGTTGACGGCTTTTTGCTTTTGCTTTTCCAGCCTGGCGTTCTTGGTGTTCACATTGTTTTTTGCACCTAGGTCCATGGCTTCTTTCAGGCTGAGCTTCATCGGCTCTGCGCTTTCTTGAGCTTTACCTAACACAGGTATAAGCATCGTAAGTAGTAGTGTGTAGTTGAGTATGCGTCTCATATTTTTGAAACTTGCTTAAAGTATTTTTCCTTGTATTTCTGATATAGTTTTTCGCCTTTGGGCGTCATTATTCCGTATAAAAAGTGTTCGTTTATTTCATGACCGATAAACTGCAGGTCTACTCTGTCATTCAGCAATAGGTTGGAGTGGTACATGATTAAGGATAACTCAATTCTGTACTTCGCCATGAATTCGGGGTTTATCTCAGGACGATACAAGCCTTCTGAAATTCCACGTTCCATATTCGTCTTTATCTGCTCCACGTCTCTTGCCAGCATGCTCTCCCTGAACTGTTTGAATGTTTCGGGGAAGAACCTTTCCAACTCCAACATCGCCAATGGGTTCATTTTTCTGTTTATTTGGTCGAAAATACCCATGATGCGTACCATGGCTTCAATTGCATTTTCCGACTCCTCCATCGATTTGCAACACTGGTCTGCTATATGTCCTTTGTACCAAGCTACTGTCTCGTTTACAACTTCTCCTTTATTGGAAAAGTGTTGATATAGGGTCTTTTTGGATATCCCCGCACTCCGTGCTATGTCGTCCATAGTAATTGTCTTGAAGCCATATTGGCGAAACAATTCTATGCCGGCATTTAATATTTTAGTCAACGGTTCCATATTCTCGGGGGGCAAATGTATGGAAACATTTTACACGAAAATAGTTTCCTGAGTATATTTTATTGTTATATCTACTATTGCTTTTAACCATAGTACCGGATATTCAGGTTCGTAGGTCATATTTTCCGTTTCCGTGCAAATTGCACCTGTATTACTTTTTTATTACTTTAGGTTACAAATATTCACATATGGGACTTTGGTCGGATTTTAAAAAGTTTGCCGTTAAGGGCAATGTTATGGACCTCGCAGTGGCGGTGGTCATTGGTGGAGCCTTCGGGAAGATCGTTTCTGCTTTAGTGAACGATATAATCATGCCTTTTATTAGTATGCTTACAGGTGGAGGGAAGTTCACGGACAACTTCTTGGTACTGAAGCCAGGTAAGGAAGGTGATGTTTATCAAACACTTGCGCAGGCCAAAGAGGCGGGAGCCAATGTGTTATCATACGGCAATTTCGTGCAAACCATCGTCGATTTCGTCATAATCGCCTTCAGTATATTCATGGTAATACGTGTGATGGAAAAAATGAAGAAGAAGGAGGAAGAAAAGCCGGCTGCACCACCCGCACCATCATCTACGGATAAGTTGCTGATGGAGATACGCGACGCACTGAAGAAATAGGCTCAGTCAAAGTTTTTGTAGTTAATAAGCAATTATTTACGCATTTTTGTAGCGTAACAATATCGTTTTGGCAACAGGCAAGATATATCAAGGATTGACCGAGCTGAAGTCGCAAGGCAAAAGCGGTTTTGCAGTACTGGTAGACCCCGAAAAGGTGGCACCTGCCGACATGCAATACCTTGCCGAGCTGTGCAACGATGCAGGGGTAGACTATCTTTTGATGGGTGGTAGCCTTATCGTTGAGCATCAGTTGGAGGCCAGTGTCAAAAGGTTCAAAGAGGATAGTGATATACCTGTCTTACTGTTTCCGGGCAGTCCTGCACAGGTTACGCCATACGCTGACGGCCTTTTGTATCTGTCATTGATATCCGGTAGAAATCCCGAACTGCTTATAGGTCAACATGTTGTGTCTGCTCCTGCAGTCCGTGCGAGTGGTTTGGAGATTATTTCGACAGGCTATATGGTGGTGGATGGCGGTAGGCCTACAACGGTGTCGTATATGAGCCATTCCGCTCCAATTCCGTCAGATAAGCCTGATATTGCACTATGTACGGCTTGGGCGGGTGAGCTGCAAGGCAAGCATGTAATATATATGGATGCAGGCAGCGGGGCCAAAAATCCCATATCAGAAGAGATGATCAAGAAGGTCGGCTCGAATATAGAAATACCGTTATTTATAGGTGGTGGCATCAAAACCCCCGAAAAGGTATACGACAATTGTAAGGCCGGTGCCAACATCGTGGTGGTGGGCAATGCCATCGAGCGTGACCCTCTTTTGATAAAAGAGCTGGTTCAGGCCACAAAAGAGGCAAGATCTTCCGTTAAATGATTTGGAAGCTATCATTTATTACAATACCTTTGCACTCCTTAAAAAATAATATTTCCCTGTAACAAGGGCTTAAAAAATCAACATATGAAACGTACGTATCAACCAAGTCGTCGCAGCCGCAAGTCAGTTCACGGTTTCCGTAAACGCAAGTTGACTGTAGGAGGTCGTGCTGTATTGGCAAGCCGTCGCAAGAAAGGTCGTAAGAAACTAACCGTTTCCAGCGAGCGTCGTCTTAAGTAAGATATTCTTGATATGGCCATTCGTAATACATTTAAAAAATACGAACGGCTCAAGCGCGAACAACATATTGATACGCTTTTCCGAAAAGGAAAAGCGTTTTCTGTTTCAGGACTAAGGTTTGTCTACACCCTTGTTCCGCGCGGAGACGACCGCTCTCCTGTACGCGCGGGTTTTTCCGTCCCAAAGAAGAAGCATAAAAAATCCGTTACCCGACACAGGTTGCGTAGGTTGATGGTGGAAGCATGGAGGCAAAACAAAGCCGAAGTATACAAGGCCATTCCCGAAGACATGCAGCTACAGTTATTTGTTATCTTTACTTCCACAGAGATTGCCGATTATAACACCGTAAGTACAGCTATGCAAGCGGGTATGGCTCGCTTGGTGGAACAACAGTCGAACGATGCGTAGTGTCTTTTCCAAAATATTCATTGGGCTGATTCGCTTTTACCAAGGAGCGATATCTCCATTTTTCGGTGCCAAATGCCGATACACACCCACTTGCTCTGCATATGGTGTCGAGGCCATCAAAAAGCATGGCCCGTGGAAGGGGTTTCGATTGGCGATGAAACGCTTTTTCTCCTGCCATCCATGGGGTGGTAGCGGTTACGACCCGGTGCCTTAGATTAATGAGGTATATTTACCACATGAGGCCTTCTGTACTTATCATTGTTTTTCTTCTATTCATTTCTTGTGGTAATAAACCTGTTCATGAAAAAGCGGATACATCGAAAACTGAAGTTTTGTATGTACCCGATACTATTGCAGCATATAGTATGTCGATAGCGGATAGTGCAGGAGCATTCTTTATAGATTCATTGATTGGCGAGTATCAATTGGACACAACATTTATTCCACGTTATAAAAGAAAGTACGATGGCCTGCTTTTATTGACAAGAGGGTATCATGGTGATGAGATACTTGATGTGATGAAGAACGCGAGCTGGATGGAGTTATACAGGAAAGAGGGTAAAGCTTATCTGCAAAACTCTAAAGTAAAGTTCGAGACCTTTTTTGATGGTATAGTAGATGAGGATAGTTCTGAAATGACAGGTGTTGATGTATCAAGCGAACATGAGGATGCAATATTTATTGCGAACCTAAATGGCTTGAAACAGGCTGATGTATCGCTAATAGAGCTTGATACCAATGTAGTGTTACCGGGTAGTAATATCATGTTTGAGTTTAACGGTGCGCATTATAGATTTTATGCTTCTGCATATTATCATATAAAAGAAGATCGTAAAGACCCCGACTATATTGCAAACTATAAATTATACCTCGAAAGGGACAGCGCAGGCGTGAAAACAACTCAGTTGGTTATGGCAAGACCGTTTTATGCAGGATTGTATCTGATTGGCAGTTTCTTTTTTGTAGGTGACATTGATCGAGACGGTAAACCTGATTTTGTATTGGAAACATCCAATAATTACAATGGTTCCAATCCTACATTGTTTTTATCAAGTTATGCCAAACCGGGTGAGTTGGTGAAAGCAGTTGCCTACCATAGTTCTGTCGGGTGTTAATACTTACGGTTTTCCTTTTTACTTTTACTGTATGTTCTATTCATTCAAAGGGTTTATTCCTGTTGTACACCCAACCGCATATGTACACCCACAAGCGGTGGTTACGGGTAATGTGGTGATCGGTAAAGATGTTTATATAGGCCCGGGTGCTGCACTGCGTGGCGATTGGGGTGGTATTGTTATTGAGGATGGCTGCAATGTGCAGGAGAATTGCACGATACATATGTTTCCCGGAGTAACAGTAAGACTCATGGAGTCGGCTCACATAGGTCACGGTGCCATCATACACGGAGCCACAATAGGAAAGAATGTATTGGTGGGTATGAATGCCGTAATAATGGACGATGTTGAGGTGGGAGATGAGAGCATCATCGGTGCATTGTCTTTTGTGGCGGCCAATACCAAAATACCACCACGCTCGTTGGTAGTTGGTAATCCGGGTAAGGTCATCAAGCAAGTAAGCGACGATATGATAGACTGGAAGACAAAAGGAACCAGACTTTATCAAACACTTCCTGCAGATATGTACGCTACTGCCGAACCTTGTATGCCTTTGGCCGAAATGCCTGCCGACCGGCCCACACAAGAATCGTTGTACGATACTTGGAATAAGATAAAATCCGAAAACTGATTCAAAAATAAAGCCCCTGCATTGCAGGGGCTTTTAGTTTTTTATTCGGCGAAAGTATTAACCTTCGTCAGAGTTAACCAACTCGTTCACGAACTTAGCAACTGCTGCTATGCGAGCGTGGTTAAGTGAATAGTGGATGAATTTTCCGTCGCGTTCAGTGATCACGATGTTCGCACGACGTAGAATAGCCAAGTGCTGAGAAGCAACAGACTGTTCCAAGCGCAACTTCACATAAATGTCAGTTACATTCATTCTCTTGTTCTCTTCAAGCAGCTTAACGATTTGCTGACGCAGTTTGTGGTTGATAGCCCTAAGCGTCATCGCTGCATTCTTCACTGCCATGTAGTCCAATTTGATTTGCTCGTTTGAACCCTCATCTTTACGAATAACCAGCGTATTCGCTGACATAGTCGTTTCCATTTACATTAAAGTTTTCTATGATTAAACAAAAAAATACTACTTAATATAATATAGTTTTACTATATAAAATATTAACGGAGTGCAAACATACGCCTAATCAAAATATGAAACAAGATTATATTCATAAAATCTGTTAAATCATACATAAAACTAGGTTATGTATTGCCGTGTTTGTGGTGTAACTATTTGCTGTTCTTGGGCTTATGTGTATAAACCTGTTTAAGATAAAAAGGTTCCGCATAAGCTAAATTGACAAAGTCGTTACACTTGAAACGCTCTTCCGCATATCTGCATCTGTCGTCAAGTTGGGGGTGGGAAGACTCGACTGTCGGTGCATGTTGTTTTCCGGCGATAGATGATATTATTTCATCGATACTTCCTGTAAATATAGCATTTTCAATATATGGCGACAACAAACCCTCGAGTTCGTCCACATGATGGTGTTTTGGAGGTAAAAGTTCATTCAGTTGCAAGTCATAAACCGCACAGAAGTATTCGTTTTCTCTGGCTTGCAGTATCGATATGATGTGTTTGTTTTCGTTATTGCCATATGCTATCGATGTTGCCAAAAGCGTCAGCTTGTTGTGCATCATCAATGGTTTGTCCAGTATATAACATATGCCTTTTGCAGTAGCCAAACCAATGCGTAGTCCCGTATAAGACCCGGGTCCTCCACATACACTTACAGCATCCAATTGCTGCATGGTAATGTCTGCTTGTTTCAATGCTTCTTCTATATTCAGATTGATTGAGGAAGCATGATTGCGTGTATCGCTTTCGGTTATTTCCGATACGGCCTTACCGTCTTTGGATATGGCCACTAAACCAATGCTACCAGAAGTGTCTATGTGTAAAATATATGCCATTGAGCTTTGCAAATGTACGGCGAGTATTACATTTGTTGCATGGAAAAGAAAGTTATTCGTACAGATAATGCCCCTGCTCCGATAGGGCCGTACAATCAAGCTATACAATATGGTGATATGCTTTTTGTTTCAGGACAGATAGCCATAGACCCGGAAACCGGCGATTTGATACAAGGCGACATTCAGGAAGAGACGCATATGGTGATGAAAAACCTGAAAGCAGTATTGAATGAAGCAGGTATGGATTTCTCCAACATCATCAAGTCTAGCATCTTCATCATGGATATGGGACAGTTCGCTCAGATCAACGAAGCATATGCACAATACTTCGATGCAGACCCTCCGGCTCGCGAAACCGTTCAGGTTGCAGGTTTGCCAAAAGGCGTGAATGTCGAAATAAGCGTTGTAGCAGGCAAATAAAAAATGCCCCGCTATATTCGAGGCTCTGAATTATCCTTTTTTCTGTTCTTTCGCCCAGCTGTCTTTCAGTGTAACTGTGCGGTTGAAAATGAGTTTTTCGGGACTGCTGTCTTTATCCAAACAGAAGTAACCCAACCTCAAGAACTGGTAACGCTCTTCTAGCGACGCATCTACCAATGCAGGCTCTATATATGCATTGGATACAACGTTCAATGAATCAGGATTGATATAATCTTTGAAGTCTCCGTCTTCATTCGATGGGTCTTCCACTGTAAACAGTCTGTCGTACAAACGTACCTCTGCTGTTTTCGCGTGAGGTATGCTCACCCAGTGCATCACACCTTTGGCTTTCAGTCCGCTGGTATCATGCCCGCTCTTACTGTCGGGGAAGTATGTACAATGTATCTCTGTAATGTTGCCGTCGGCATCTTTTTCAAAACTGTCTGCTTTGATGATGTATGCACCTTTCAAACGAACCATCTTATCTGGCCCAAGGCGGAAGAATTTTTTCGGAGGATCTTCCATGAAGTCTTCACGCTCTATCCATACTTCTCTGCTGAAAGGAACCTTGCGAGTACCGCCATTCTCATCTTCCGGGTTGTTCTCCACTTCCAACTCTTCTGTTTGTCCTTCCGGATAGTTGGTGATGACAACCTTCACAGGGTCCAGTACCACCATCACACGTTTGGCTATTTTGTTCAGATGGTCGCGCACGTTGAACTCCAACAAGCTTAGATCAACCATATTCTCACGCTTGGCGATACCGATGGTGTCTGCGAAGTTGCGTATCGACTCAGGAGTATATCCACGTCTGCGCATACCGCTGATGGTCGGCATACGAGGGTCGTCCCAACTTGCCACATGTTTTTCATTCACCAACTGTAGCAACTTACGTTTGCTCATTACGGTGTAAGAAAGATTCCTACGTGCAAATTCGTATTGTTTGGATGGGAATATCTCCAACTGTTCTATCAGCCAATCATATAATGGCCTATGGTGGATGAACTCCAACGTACAGATGGAGTGCGTTATGTGTTCTATGCTATCGCTCTGCCCATGTGCAAAGTCGTACATCGGATATATGCACCATTTGTCGCCTGTGCGGTGGTGATGTGCATGTCGTATGCGATATATCACCGGGTCGCGCATCAACAGATTGGGGTGTGCCATATCTATCTTGGCGCGAAGCACCTTTTCGCCGTCTTTGTATTTGCCTACACGCATGTCTTCAAACAGTTGCAGGTTCTCTTCTATCGTTCTGTCTCTGTATGGGCTGTTGGTTCCGGGCTTTGTGGTGTCACCTCTTTGTACACCCATTTCTTCTGCAGTACTGTCATCCACATATGCCAAACCTTTGTTGATGAGTATTACGGCATATCCGTAAAGCGTCTCAAAGTAGTCCGATGTGTACAGTTCTTCGTTCCATTTAAAACCCAACCATTCTACATCGTATTTTATACTGTCCACATACTCCGTTTCTTCGGTGGTGGGGTTGGTATCGTCGAAGCGCAGGTTACAGGTGCCGTTGTATTTCTCTGCAAGCCCGAAGTTCAAACAAATGGACGATGCGTGCCCTATATGCAGGTAGCCGTTCGGCTCCGGTGGGAAACGAGTGTGTATCTCCTTATGCTTACCTTCTTTAAGGTCTTTCTCGATTATTTCTTCTATAAAATTCAGTGATCTTTCCTCACTCATATACAGCGCATGTTTTGCAAGTGGCAAAGGTAAGATTTGTAGCCTTATTAATACATTCGTTCATGGTATGAGAAACAATAATAATGTAATAGTAAAGCATCCATAAATTATTACTTTTACTGCCCTTATTGTAAAATGATACGATATTTATGAGCAGTCGTCCGGTAAGAGTTTTGGTGGCTAAGATAGGTTTGGATGGCCACGATCGTGGTGCCAAAGTTATAGCTACCGCATTGCGCGATGCGGGTATGGAGGTGATATATACCGGCCTTCGCCAAACTGCCGAAATGGTTGTCAATACAGCACTTCAAGAAGATGTGGACGCAATCGGCGTCAGCATACTCAGCGGTGCTCATATGACCGTTTTCCCAAAGGTCATCAGCCTTATGAAAGAGAAAGGACTGGACAATGTATTGCTTACCGGTGGAGGTATCATACCCGAAGAGGATATGACTAAGCTCAACGAAATGGGAGTAGGCAAGCTCTTTGCACCGGGGGCACCAACCTCTGAGATTGCGAATTATATTACCGCTTGGGTAAAAGAACACAGAAGCGAATTATTCTAACACTATATAAATTTTTACAAAACAACATGTACCAAACATTATTAACTGAGCTGCAGGAAGGAACTTTTGTGATAACCATCAATCGTCCTGATAAGCTGAATGCACTGAATAAAGATGTGATTGAAGAGCTGGGAAAAGCTTTGGACGAAGTATATAACAATGCCGATATAAAATCCGCCATCATAACAGGTGCGGGTGAAAAGGGTTTTGTGGCCGGTGCCGATATTTCCGAATTCACCTCATTGGATTCAAAAGGAGGTGAGGCTTTGGCGAAAAAAGGCCAAGACAACGTATTTGACAAGGCTGAGAATTGCCCTAAACCGATAGTGGCCGCTGTAAACGGCTTTGCTTTGGGCGGTGGTTGCGAGTTGGCCATGTCTTGCCATTTCCGCATTGCGGCAGAAAATGCAAAGTTCGGTCAGCCCGAAGTTAACTTGGGGTTAATCCCGGGTTATGGCGGTACACAGCGCATGACACAGCTTATAGGCAAGGGCAAAACCATGGAGCTGATGATGACCGGAGATATGATAGGTGCAGAGGAGGCAAAAAGCTTAGGTCTTGTAAATCATGTCGTTCCACAGGCCGAGTTGATGGCCAAAACGAAGGAAATTTTACAAAAAATTCAGTCAAAAGCTCCCATTGCTATTGCAAAAGTTATATCTTGTGTGAACGATGCAGCCAAGGCTGACAAGGACGGCTTTGCTAATGAAATAGCACGTTTTGGCGAATGTTTCGATACAGAAGACATGCGCGAAGGCACAACTGCATTTTTAGAAAAAAGAAAAGCCGCTTTTAGCGGAAAATAATATTTTATATATTCATTGTTCAAAAAATGAAGCCCATGCGGAAAAAACTGATCCGTAGTCTTTTGGTATTAGTAATTAGTGCGACTACAATTTCAGCATATGCTCAGCCTGCGATTCCAAGAAAATATGTGGAACATCCCGGTTGGGCAATAGGTGTAAATTTTGGTTTGGCTGATTTGTGGGGCGATGTAGGTACTCAAGGCATGATAGACCATTATGCCAACGATAAGTATTGGACCAAACCTCACTTCATGGGAGGTTTGTTGATGCGCTACACAGCTCACCCTTCTTTGGGAATCAGGCTAAACGTGAATTACGGTACACTGTACGCTACAGATGAATGGAACTTGAGCAAAGCAAAGACAGCCAAGTCGATAGAAGATGACGCCTATCAACGCTACCTACGTAACCAGGATGTTCGCGCCAATATTTGGGAAGGTTCTTTCATGATAGAATTGTTGCCGATGCGTTTCAATTCCGAAAGCAATATGGCCCAAAAGTCAATGCAGATATATGCCACAGCGGGTGTAGGTGCATTCCACTTCAGGCCGCAAACTTCTTTGATACATCCTATTACGGGAAGAAAAGAATGGGTTTGGACAAAAGAATTAAGACTTGAAGGTGAAGGTATAGAAGGTTCAGGTGCGGTAGCATCAAGCCTTTGGCAAATGTGCGTTCCATTGGGCTTGGGTATCCGTTGGGATATAGGCGATAACATGGGGCTCGGTGTTGAGTATCTGTATCGTTTTACCACAACAGACAGGCTTGACAACGTCAGCAGTGTATACCTTACTCCTGATTATTTCGACAGGTATTTGGATGCGGACGATGCGGCTATCGCCAAGCGTGTTTACGACAAGTCTTGGTATATAGATCCTACGTATAAAAATGAGCCGGGGTCTCCAAGAGGTAACAAAGAAGTACTGGATGGATATTCCACATTTTCCATCATGTTCATCTACAAGTTTACCAGCAACAAGATACCTTGGTGGTACTAAGTTTGAAGGTTTAAAACACTTTATCATATAGCGGTACGGTTTATCTGTGCCGCTATTTTTTTGTTAAGTATCATGAAACTGTCATGTCCAAACCGATTTTTGTGAAAGCATGTCTTATTAAGCCCTGATAATTAATTAATATGTGCTAATTTACACGCCCCTAATCGATTGAAATATGTTCGCATATATAGAAGGGGATTTAACGTATAAATCCCCGTCTTTACTTTATGTAAGTGTCCATGGTTTGGCCTATGAGGTAAACATTACACTACAGACATATACCCGAATACAAAATGAGGAGCGGTGCCGTTTGTACACTCATTTGCAGGTTCGTGAAGATGCATGGGTGCTGTACGGTTTTGCCGATGAGGTAGAGCGTGCCACATTCAGGCATTTGCTGTCTATCAGCGGTGTGGGTGCAACAACGGCAAGGTTGATACTTTCTTCGTTGAAACCCAGTGAGTTGGAGCGTATTGTGGCAGGCGAAGACGTCAACAGTCTTCAAAAAGTGAAAGGTATTGGCGCAAAGACGGCACAAAGAATAATATTGGAGCTTAAGGGCAAGCTGAATATTGGAGCGGAAACCGGCGAAACATTCGGTGGGACGCACAATACAATTGAAAATGACGCGTTATTTGCATTGGTGAACCTTGGCATTAACAAGTCGGTTGCCCAAGCTGCGATCAAAAAAATACAGGGAAGTGGGGCAAGCTCTGCGGAAGAGTTAATAAAAGAAGCGCTGCGAGTACTATAGAACCTACTGAAAATAGGATTTTGAAGGGTAAAAGTAATTTCGGATATAAGATATTATTGGTTGTATCGCTATTGATAGTGATAGCGAATGCCGGTGCCCGAGACTTTAAGTCCCCGTTTGATATTGACGACCCTGCCGACGACCCGGATAGTACTTCCAAGCAGACGGATACCATGCAGCTCAAATTCCCGATATACGACAATTCGGGAAACCCATTGGATCGAAATCCTTCTTCCATCGATCTTAAAGACCCTTCCAACATAGACGAATCGGTGGAGTACTCTCCTGACGACAGTGGTTTCTACTTCAAGCGTACCATGAGCGACCGTTATTTGACCACGCCAAGCTTCATGGACTACGACGATTATGTGAAATATCGTCAACAAAAAGACGAACAAGATTATTGGAAGCGTAGGTTGGATGCATTGACATTGTTCAACAACAAGCCCAAGTTGCCTACCATGTACAAAGAGGGTTTGTTCGACAGGATATTTGGAGGCAACAAGATATCTGTAAAACCACAAGGTAACGTTGATGTAACCTTTGGTGGAAACTGGCAGAACATTCAAAACCCGACCTTACCGCAAAATGCACAGAAGTATGGTGTGTTCGACTTCGACATGCAGATGAACATCAACCTCTTGGCGACAGTCGGTGATAAGTTGAAACTAAACATCAGCAACAACACAAATGCAACCTTCGATTATCAGAACATACAGAAGTTGGAGTATGTGGGTAAGGAAGATGAGATTATCAAAAAGATAGAGGCCGGTAACGTAAGTTTCCCATTAAACAGCTCATTGATAAACGGTGTGCAATCGCTCTTCGGTTTGAAGACACAATTGCAGTTCGGTAAACTTTGGGTAACAGCAGTTGTATCTCAACAAAGGTCTAAGAGAAACAGCCTTACCATACAAGGTGGTTCGCAAACACAACAGTTTGCCATCAAGGCTGATGATTATGAAGAGAACCGCCACTTCCTATTGGCACAATACTTCAGAGATAACTATGACAACGCGCTTAGTACCTATCCCGTAATATCATCGTTGGTGACCATCAATAAAATAGAAGTGTGGGTGACCAACAGGACAGGTGCAACAGAAGGTGTGAGGAACGTTATCGGTTTCATGGACCTTGGTGAACGCAATCCTTATCAAACGCATTTGAACGGTTCGGTAAGGAATGTACCTTACAGTCTTCCTGACAACTATTCCAACCAATTGTATGCACAGTTGCAACAAAGCTCATCGACACGTGTACAGGGTACGGCAACAAGCGTCATTCAATCTATGGGATTGTCTATAGGCCGCGACTTTGAACCTACTACAGCACGTCGTCTTAAAACAACGGAATATACTTTCAACGAACGTTTGGGTTATATCTCTTTGAACACGCAGATAAACCCTGACGATGTACTTGCCGTTGCATTCAGATATACTTACAACGGTAGGACATATCAAGTGGGTGAATTTGCAGAAGATCTTCCGCCTGAAAGAGGGCAGAATGTAACACCGAATCCAAACCCGAACAACCCCAATTTGCCTACTACAAACGCCAACCAACGTGTGATGTTCCTGAAATTGTTGAAAGGTACATCGGCAAGGCCTCAGCTTCCTGTTTGGGACCTGATGATGAAAAACATATACGCATTGGGTGGTTTGGGTGTATCCAAAGAAGACTTCAGGTTGAATGTATTGTATCAAGATCCGGGTGGTGGAGAAAAAAGATATTTGCCTGAGGGTGTGCAAGCGGGTGTACCGTTGATAAGAATACTGAATTTGGATAGACTCAACTATCAGAACGACCCTGCACCCGACGGTATCTTCGACTTTGTGGAAGGCATTACCATCAGCACACAACAGGGTAAGATCATATTCCCGGTGTTGGAGCCGTTCGGCGAAGGATTGAAACCTGCATTGGGAGATAATGCTCCTCAATTGGAGCGTAAGTATTTGTATAGAATATTGTACGACTCAACGAAGACGGTTGCAAGGCAGTTTCAGCAGAACAACAGATATGTTTTGAAAGGCTCTTTCAAATCATCTTCATCATCTGAGATATTCTTGGGTGGCTTCAACATACCGCAAGGTTCTGTATCGGTTACAGCAGGTGGACAGAAGTTGGTGGAGAATGTGGACTACCAGATAGATTATGGTTTGGGACGTTTGAAGATATTGAACACAGGTATACTCAATTCAGGTATTCCTATCAATGTTCAGTACGAGGATAACGCAACATTCGGATTCCAACAGCAGAACTTCATGGGTACGCGCCTTGACTATTTTGTTAACGACAAGTTGACTATAGGTGGTACGTTCATGAGGTTGACGGAAAGACCGTTCACACAAAAAACAAATGTGGGTGAAGACCCTATCAAGAATACGGTTATTGGTTTGGACGCCAACTATCAGGCGGAAACACCGGGCGTAACACGTGCGTTGGATAAGGTGCCGATATTCTCAACATCGGCACCTTCGTTCTTGAATGTTACGGGTGAAGTGGCAGGCTTGCTACCGAGCCACCCGCGTCAAATTGATGTATTGGACCCCGAAGGTTCTGTATACATAGATGACTTTGAAGGAACACGTAGTTCTTACGACCTGAAATTTCCTGCCAACTCTTGGACTTTATCCTCTACACCTGTGGGTGCGACCGATGCCAACGGAACTGTTTTGTTCAATGAAGCTGACAAGAACGATGATCTTGATTATGGTAAGAACAGGGCAAGACTTGCATGGTATTTCTTGGAGCCCACGCTTGTAGATCCGGGCAACGGTATTCCGGGATATATAAAGGACGATCAGGCGCAGCACTACATCAGATTGGTGCAACAGCAAGAAGTATTTCCTCAACGTTCTCAACAAACATTGCAAAACGCATTGAGTACGCTTGACCTTGCCTACTATCCGAAAGACAGAGGTCCTTACAACTTTGATGTGGACGGTGTAACCACAGATGGTAAATTGGTGAACCCAGAAAGAAGATGGGCGGGTATACAAAGGCCGATAGATAACAGTGACTTTGAACAGTCGAACGTGGAGTTTATCGAGTTTTGGATGATGGATCCGTTCATCAATAGACCCAACAGTCAGGGAGGTGAATTGTACCTCAATCTAGGTAACGTATCGGAAGATGTGTTGAAGGATTCAAGACAGTTCTTCGAGAACGGTATACCTTATCCGAAGAACGCATCGCAGCTTGTAAAAACAAACTGGGGTTACACGCCAACATTCCAACAGCAAATAACAAGAGCATTCGATAACGACCCTGCCGCACGTAGCACGCAAGATGTGGGTTACGATGGTTTGGACAATGCGGAAGAGCAACAATTTTTTGCGAACTACCTGAACAATATCGCATCTAAGGTTACCAACACTGCAGTGCTGGATGAAATAAGGAAAGACCCTGCGAACGACGATTACAAATACTTCAGAGACGGCGACTATGAGAGTGCAAGTGCAGGTGTGCTCACCAGATATAAGAAATTCAACAACCCACATGGTAACTCACCTGTGGCCGATGGTAATTCTTCGTATTCTTTTGCAGGTACGAACATACCTGAAGCGGAAGACATCAACAGAGACAACACGCTGAACCAATCGGAAGATTACTACCAATATCGGATGAAGATAACTCCGAACATGGATGTGGGTACCAACTATATCATCAACAAGCAGGAGAGCAATGTAAAACTTCCAAACGGAGCCTCCGAAACCGAAACATGGTATCAGTTTAAAATACCTATACGTGATTACTCAAGTAGAGTGGGTAATATCTCAGACTTTCGTTCCATACGCTTCATACGTATGTTCATGACAGGTTTCCAAGACAGTGTCGTTATGAGGTTTGCACGTTTGGAACTTGGCCGTAACAACTGGCGTCGTTATTTGTTCTCTTTGCAAGACCCGGGTGAAAATATTCCGGAGAACGACAGAACTGAATTCTCTGTACTGTCTGTAAGTCTTGAAGAAAACAGCGAGCGTGATCCGATACCTTATGTGATACCTCCTGGAGTAAACAGGCAACAAGCAAACGTGGCCAACGGCCAAAGCATACAGTTGAACGAGCAAGCACTTTCATTGCAAGTGTGTAATTTGAAAGATGGTGATGCACGCGCGGTGTTTAAAGAAGTGAATGCCGATATGCGTCAGTTTGATGGTATGCGTATGTTCATACATGCGGAATCCAGAGTGGGGCAAAACCCAATTAAGGATGGCGATGTAAGAGCCATCATCCGTATCGGTAGTGACTTCATCAACAACTATTACGAATACCAAGTTCCGTTGAAGACATCTCCGTTCGGAAGCAGCAATGAGGGTGATGTATGGCCCGAAGCCAACAGGATAGACTTGAAACTGCAAGACCTTGTTGCTGTAAAAACAGAACGTAACGGTAAAGGATTACCTACATATGTACCTTACGAGTCTCAAACGGAGAACGGTAATACCATCGTAGTAGTTGGTAATCCGAACATTGGTGATGCCAAGACAATGATGTTGGGTATTTACAACCCTAAGAAGCACAGCAGCAATCCGCTGGATGATGGTATGGAAAAATGTGCAGAAGTATGGTTCAACGAACTTCGTTTGATAGGCCTTAATGAAAAACCGGGTTATGCGGCTGCAGGCAAAATAAGCTTGCAAATGGCCGACTTGGGTAACGTGAACTTGAGCGGTAGTATGCATACACAAGGTTATGGTAACATCGACCAAAAGTTGAACCAAAGGTATCGTGACAACTTCTACCAATACAACGCGTCTACATTACTGAACATGGGTAAGGTGTTACCACGCAAATGGGGCGTACAGTTACCGGTATTCGTTGGCTATTCTGAGAACATAAGCAACCCCCAGTACGACCCTTACGATCTTGACGTAACGTATAAGGATAAGCTGAACTCTGCAAGCGATACAAGGCAAAAAGACTCATTGAGGAAGACTGCACAGGATTATACTTCCGTGCTCAGCTTCAACTTCTCCAACGTGCGTATCTTGGGTAACCCAGATAAGCAAAACCCGAAAATAAAACCATGGAGTGTAAAGAACTTCGACTTCAGTTATGCATATAACAAACAGTTCAAACGCAACCCGATAATCGAAAGCGATAAACTGATCGACCAGAAGTTCGGTTTGGGTTATACTTATACCATTCGTTCCAAGTCGATAGAGCCGTTTAAAAACCTATTTGGTAAGAGTAAGTCACCATGGTTGGGACTCATCAAAGGGTTCAACTTTAAACCATTGCCGGCCAACTTCACTTTCCGTACCGACCTCAACAGAATATTCAATGAGACATTGGTACGCAACATTACTAATGACCCGATAAAGATAGACCCGACATACTTCAAGAACTTCCTTTGGACGAGGACGTACAGCACAAGGTGGGAGTTGACACGTTCTTTGTCTTTCGATTACAACGCTACGAACAACTCACGTATCGATGAGCCTTACGGTCGAATAGATAATAAGCAAAAGCAAGACAGCTTGTGGAATGCCATTGGCAAGTTCGGAAGAAACACCTTCTATACCCAGTCGTTTAACGCAAGCTATAATTTGCCACTGCAGAAAATACCTTTGACCGATTGGACCAATGTTCGTTTGAACTATGGTAACACATACAGTTGGACTGCAGCGTCAAGGTTGGCACAAAGCCAAGGTAATACCATCGGTAACACCAAGACAACACAGGTAAACGGTGAATTGAACTTTACAAGGCTATATAATAAACAACGATGGCTGCGTGCCGTAAACCAACCGAAACCACCGAAGACGAAAGACAAAGAAGATCCTACCGGTGACAGTACAGGTACCAAGGGTGGCAAGAACGTAAAAGACCTAAGAGACAGCAAAAAGAACGACACGAAAAAAGCATCGTCAAAAGACGACTTTGAACCGTTTGACATAGACAAGGCGATAGAAGAGTTGGCCGGTAAAATGACGGATCAACAGCTCGACTCCACAAGAAAAGTATTTGAAGAAAGAGAAGCTGCAAGAATAAAAGCCGCTAAAGAAAAAGCGCGAATAAAGCGTAGAGAAGAACGACAGAAGAAACGAAACTCCATGCCTGAGGTTAATGACCTTGAACGCTTTAGCGGTAGGTTGTTGACGATGGTGAAGAGAACCACGGTGAACGTGACCGAAAACTCAGGTACCACATTGCCGGGTTGGATGGATAGTACACGCTTCCTAGGTATGAACAACAGGACGGGTGCGCCGGGCTTCAACTTCATATACGGATATCAGCCAAACAGGTCTTGGTTGGAGAAACAGTCTTCGCAGAACAGATTGAGTAGAGATTCTCTCTTCAACGCTCAATTCCAACAGCAGTATTCTCAAAACTTGAATATCGTTACCACAGTTGAGCCGATAAAAGACTTGAGGTTTGATTTCACGGTAACACAAACATTCTCCAAAGCGTTGAACGAGTTGTTTAAAGACACGACATTCTCGTCTGATGGAGATTTTACGCACAACAATATTTATGAGACGGGTTCGTTCACGGTATCATATATAGGGTTAAGTACCTTGTTCAAGCGAGGAGGAGCCAACTCAAGCACCTACAATCAGTTGTTGAAGAACAGGACTATCATATCTGCCCGCCTTGGAGAGAACAATCCATATGTGAAAGGAACGAAAGATCCTAATAACCCTGATTATGTGAAAGGTTATACCGAGTTCTCTCAAGACGTATTGGTGCCATCATTCATTGCGGCATACTCCGGCAAAGACGCCAAAAACGTCGGCCTGATAAGGTATGACAACAGCAGTATACGTAATAATCCGTTCAGAGAGTATAGGCCGATGCCTAACTGGAGAATGAGATACAACGGCTTGACCAAAGTACCTGCTATTCGCAGCTTTGCACAGACGCTTGTCATCAACCATGCATATACCGGTACATTGTCGATGAACAGTTTTGTATCCGCATTGTACTATCAAGATGTGTATGGCTTGGGCTTCCCGTCGTTCATCGACTCCAACTCGGGCAACTTTGTGCCATTCTTCCAAGTACCGAACATTACTATATCGGAGCAGTTGAACCCGCTTATCGGTTTCGATGCATCGTTCACCAACAATATGACGGCCAGCTTCGAATATCGTAAAACCAGGAACGTGAGTTTGAGCCTTATCGACTATCAGGTGAGCGAGACCAACAGTACCGAGTACATAGTAGGTGCCGGTTATCGAATCAAAGGTTTGGTATTACCATTCGAGATATTCGGACTGAAAAAGCTGAAAAACAACTTGAACATCAAGGTGGATGTAAGTATACGCGACGACAGGACCAGTAACAGCTATCTGGCACAAAGTCTGGAAGTGGTGACACGTGGTCAAAAGGTGATAACCATATCACCGTCAGCCGATTATATAGTAAGCGACAAGCTCACTTTGAGGTTCTTCTATGACAGAAGGCGTAGTATACCGTACATCACCAGCTCTTACCCCATCACCACTACTAAGGCGGGTGTAACGCTCCGCTTCATCTTTGCCCAGTAATAATATTGTTATTGCTTAAGTATAGCACTCTGTAACTCAAAAGTTGTTGAACAGAAAACGTTAATAGACTGCGATTTACGAGGGCGTTTATGCGTTATATATTATATTTGTTCTTCTAAAATCGAGAGTATGACGGTTAGAGATTTTCAAGAGGCATTTGACGAGAAGATAGACAAAGAGATCGCCATCGAGCCCCGTGACTGGATGCCTGATAATTATCGTAAAACACTTATCAGACAGATATCCCAGCATGCGCATAGCGAGATCGTGGGTATGTTGCCCGAAGGCAACTGGATAACCCGTGCCCCGAGCTTGCGTCGTAAGGCTGTATTGTTGGCTAAAGTACAGGACGAGGCCGGTCATGGTTTGTACCTATACAGTGCTGCGGAGACCTTAGGCATCACTCGCGACGAGATGGTAGAACAACTCCACAGCGGCAAGGCCAAATATTCTTCGATATTCAACTATCCTACAACCACATGGGCGGATATAGGCGCCATCGGTTGGTTGGTGGATGGTGCTGCCATCATGAATCAAGTGGCACTTTGCCGTACTTCATATGGGCCATATGCACGTGCCATGGTACGCATATGCAAAGAAGAAAGTTTCCACCAAAGACAAGGGTATGAAATACTCTTACACATGTCTAAGGGTACAGAGATACAGCGCAAAATGGTGCAAGATGCCATCGACCGTTGGTGGTGGCCATCGCTGATGATGTTCGGTCCTACGGATGATGACAGCCCTAACACTGCACAAAGTATGAGGTGGCGTGTCAAGCGTTTCACCAACGATGAGTTGCGTCAACGCTTTATCGATGTGACTGTGGAGCAGTGCAAGATATTGGGTATGGAATTGCCCGATCCGGAACTTAAATGGAACGAAGAGCGTGGACATTTCGACTATGGTCCGATAGATTGGGAGGAGTTTTGGAATGTGGTGAACGGTAACGGACCATGCAACCGCGAAAGGCTGAAAGCACGTAACGATGCATGGGAAAAAGGTGCTTGGGTCAGGGATGCGGCATTGGCTTATTCCGAAAAGCGTAAAAAGCGCGCAAAAGAAGCGGACACAAAAGCCGCATAAACAATCAAGGGTTAGTAAGTAACAAAATACAGTATGTCAGATCAGAATAACAATAAAGCCGAATGGCCTTTGTGGGAAGTGTTTATCCGCAGTAAGGCAGGCTTGGATCATAAACATGTGGGCAGTCTGCATGCAGCAGATGCCGAAATGGCGATAGAAAACGCACGCGATGTGTACACCCGCCGTATGGAAGGGGTAAGTATATGGGTGATAGAAAGCAAGTATATACATGCTTCAGACCCGGACAACGCCGCTTCTTTGTACGAGCCGGCAAACGATAAGATATACAGGCATCCTACTTTTTACGATCTGCCTGATGAGCTTAAACACATGTAATCTTTAGAAAGAATGCTTGATCATCTATTTTATACACTGCAACTTGCAGACAATGCATTGATACTGGGGCACAGACTTGGTGAGTGGTGCGGACACGGCCCTGTATTGGAGCAAGACATTGCATTGACCAATATTTCGCTTGACCATATAGGACAAGCGCGCAGCTTGTATCAACATGCGGCACACTTGACCAATGAGATTCCTCAAGAACAAAGAGCCAAGATATTCCAATCGGTTACGCTGAACAACAAAATAAACAGTGGCGAATTGTTGCAGGAAGATGACCTGCCATACCTGAGAGATGCTTGGGATTTTAGGAATGCGCTATTGACCGAACAACCCAATGGAGATTGGGCGTATACCGTGGCCCGTTCTTTCTTTTACGATGTTTTCTACTTCCTTTATTATACCAAACTCAAAGACAGTAAAGACGCACAATTGGCGGCCATTGCCGAAAAATCTTTGAAAGAGGTGGCATACCATCAACGTTGGAGTTCCGAATGGATGATACGTTTGGGCGATGGTACCGAAGAAAGCAAGACAAGGATACAGAATGCCGTTAACGACTATTGGCAATATTCAGGAGAACTGTTTGTAATGAGCGATGCTGAAAATGCCATGCTTAAAAAAGGTATTGGTGTTGATGCAGCTGCATTGAAACCTGAATGGGATGCCAAGGTTGAGGCCATCTTCAAAGAAGCCACATTATCCATTCCTGAAGAAAAATGGATGCAAAAGGGCGGCAAACAATGCAGGCATTCTGAGCATTTGGGATTTATACTGGCAGAGCTGCAGTATATGCAGAGAGCATACCCCGGTATGGAGTGGTAGCGACTGTATTAGCACTGCAACTTTAGTATATTTACCACCTACCTGTTTGTTTTGAGCAATACTACCACATGCACAATTGTTTTACCATGTTATAACCCACCGAAAGGGTGGGCCGGGAATATCGTACAACAGGTATCTGTACTTTCAAAAGAACTTCAGGGTGACATTGATGTTGTTGTCGTGAACGATGGCAGCACCAAAAACATTTCCGATGAAGATATAAGGGTGATGACCGAGAAAATACCCGGTTTCAAGTGGGTGGATAGTGATGTGAACAAAGGCAAAGGTTATGCATTGCGCAAAGGTATTGCAGCCGCCGACACGGATATTATCATATACACTGATATAGATTTTCCCTACACTACCGAGAGTATCAAAAAAATATATGACGCACTGACGTCAGGTAGCTGCGATCTGGCTGCCGGAGTAAAAGACGATGCTTACTACGAAAAAGTGCCCGCTGCTCGCAGGTATATCTCCAAAGCATTGAGGGGCTTGATAAAGATGTTTTTCAGCATACCCTTCACCGATACACAGTGCGGGCTGAAAGGGTTTACCAAAGACATCAAGCCCTTGTTTCTTGATACTTCCATCGACCGTTATCTGTTCGACTTGGAGTTCATTAGAAAAGTTCATGCAAAAAAATACCGCATTGAGCAGGTGTATGTCAGCTTAAAGGATGATATTGAGTTCAGAAAAATGAACTATAAAGTTTTGTTGCCCGAATTGCTGAACCTTATTGGTTTAATACTGAGAAGAAAAAAATGAAACGCCTACCAAAAATAGTATGGATAATTATCGCGCTGTTGGTGATATACTTCGTGGCGGATTATACACTGTACTATATTTTGCGCTATCCGCATAGGTTGGTACATGAGTTGGGTGGCGATGCAATTAAGAACTACTACGTTTTCATCACTCACTCCATGTATGGCCACGGCTGGTGGTTCGACTGGATGAACTATCCTTACGGCGAGCACATAGTTTATACCGATGGTATGCCTGCTTTATCGCTGCCATTGGCATGGTTGCGAAACTATATTCATCTCACCATGTCGGATGTCACATTTGTGCTGAACATGGCGATAGTCGTAAACTTCTTCTTGGCTATCATATTTACTTATAAGTCGTTGAGGGTGCTGCGCGTCAACAGGCTGTTGTCTTTGGTATTCGCCATACTCATCATCATCATGACACCGCAGTTTTATAGAATATTCGGGCATTACGGTTTGGGCTTTCTGGCAATCATTCCGATGATGTTTTATTGGATGCTCCGCTACTATAAATCAAAAAAGTGGAAGTATCCATTGTTCATATTCTTGCTGATACTGTTCGCGATGTTCGTGCATCCGTATTATGTGGCCATATCGTTGATGTGGGCGGGATTTTACTCATTGGGATATGTGTTGTTGGAGCGCGGCTATTCATTCGCATCGAGGATAAAGCATGTGTCTCCGTTGATGACAGGTGCGATAGTGGCGGTAGTGATATTGAAATCCGTAATGGCTGCTACAGATCCTGTTACCGACCGACCTGAATATCCTTACGGAACGTTGAGCGCTTGTACCACAGGTAAAGATATTTTTACTTCAGATAAGAGCTTTTTGTGGACCACACTTGCTGCCAACAAAATAATACCCGGTACTGCGCACGAAGGTGCCGAGTCTTACGCATATGTGGGGATGGTGGTGCTTGTTGTGCTTATCGTCTTACTCATAGTTGGAATAATAGCATTGATCAAAAAGCGTGATATACCTGTTGTGAACAAAGACGATGGTTACAAACTCTGGTTCTTTATCGCTTTGGCTTCATTGCTCTTAGGTATGGGTGTGCCGTTCGTTTGGTGTATGGATTGGTTACTCGATTATGTGTCGGCATTCAGGCAATTCCGCTCTTTGGGACGTTTCTCACTTATATACTATTACACCGTTACTGTATTAGCATGTGCTATTTTCTACAATTGGTATGTGCAAAGAAAACTGCAGGACAAGAAAAGACTTGCGTATGGTGTAATGCTTGTCGCTGTGATATTCTGGACAGTGGAAGCATTCCCTTTTGCCAATAATGTTAGAAAGACAGCCGAAAAAGGACCTTATCTATACGATTTGTATACTTCAAAAGAAGGAGCAACGGAATGGAACAAGTTTTTGGCAGAGCACAATTATAAAAAAGATGATTTCGAAGCCATATTGGTGGTGCCGTTCATTCATGTCGGGTCGGAGAAAATATGGTTGGCTGATAACTTATGGGGAGGTTTTTGTTTGGCGACGAAAGCAGGATATCAGTTGAAGCTCCCGATGGTAAATGCAAGTATGTCACGTAGCTCGTGGAGTCGCACATTCAACCAGACAAAGGTTGTTGCCGGTCCATATGCAGATAAACCTTTGATGGACAGCATTCACTCAGGCAAACCGCTTATGCTGTTGGTCGCGGGTAACACAGAGATGAACCCTGATTTGGAATTGCTCATTAATACTGCTGATTCCATCGGCATGAATGATAGTTATACGGTTTACAGTTTATCCTCACAAAAGTTGTTGGAAAGGATTAGTGCCGCAAAACAGAGAGCGGAAGAGGTTGCCGTTACCATGACTGTTGCGGATACATCTTTGTTGGGAGGTATTCCATACTATAACCATTTCGACACCGGTACTGCGGAGAATGCTGTTTCGGACAAGGCAGCCCCTGCAATCAGCGGTAGAGATACAGTATTGGATATGGTCAATGCAGGAAGCTGGGATAAAGGAGTTTTATATGAGTGTTCTGTATGGGCACTTCTGAATGATGTAGATTATCGCTCCCCCGACCTTGAGTTGATACAAATAGATAGCATCGGAGAGTACATCGAAACCAAATTGGTATCATTCAAACAGGCATTGGACAGTAAGGGAATGTGGGCAAGAGGTGCTATATATTTTACACTGCGCGATAATTGTGCAAATATCAGACTTTCGATAGTGTACAACTCACCGGGTGCATATCATGCAATGGATGAATTGCTGATAAGAAAAGCTGCCGATACGGTGATACATCGCGGAGCGGATGGCAGCCTGATGGTTAACAACCATATATTACATGCAAACAATGCTATTAGCAAATAGCATGAGCGATAACAAAAAAACGGAGACGGCTATCCTTTGGATGGTTGCCGTAGGTGTTACCTTCTTAATGATGCCTGAGCTGTTCTTGCATCCCGGTAGTGTTATGCTCAGTATCGGCGGCGATGCCGTTAAGAACTATTTCTCTTTCGCATATCATGCGCAATATGGTTCCGGTTTTCATTTTGAAGGGATGAATTATCCCTATGGGGAACATATAGTTTATGCGGATGGCCAGTTGTTGTTCTCTGTGTTCTTGGCAAAGCTGTTACCTATATCTGCATTGGCCGCAATGCATTGGCTGATAATAGCAGGCTTTATCAGCGGTATTTACTTTTCATATAAGGTATTGCGCAACTTTAATGTGTCATTTGTTTGGGCGCTTGTTTTCGGCGTTGTGATTACCGTCATGTCCCCACAAGTGTTTCGATTGTCGGGGCATTTCTCATTGGCTTATGTGTGTTTGATGCCCATACTGTTTTATCTCACACAGAGGTATAGACAAGCACCTTCCTTTAAGTGTCTGCTATTGCTGTTCATCTTTACCATATGCGCAGGGCTTGTACATATTTATTACCTCGCCATCATCGGCATATGGGTATTGTTTTTGGTGCCGGTAAGTGTGTTGATACCGAAAGATACAGTTAGGTTGAATTTCAATCGCTCTTTGTTGCAAGCAATTGTAGTAGGTGTCGCAATATTCTTATCTATTGTGGTGGTGCTTGCAACCGACAATGTTGTTGATAGGCCTGTATATCCTTCCAACGCACGTGCGCATGTGACAGGGTTGATGGATATATTCACTTCGTCATATTCATACATATGGCAATGGTTCTCAGGGTTGGGCATGATAAGCAAGCCTGCTGCATTTTCAGAAGGCTATGTATATATAGGTGTGGTGCCTGCACTGATGTTGCTTTGCTATCCTGTATATCTATTGGTTTCACTTATTCGGAGAAAAGAATTAAAGGTCCATGGGCAATATGTAACATGGTTTTTTGTGGCGGCAGGTATGTTGTTCTTCGGGTCTGGGATATTGTTCCTCAACTGCCATGAGTGTTTGGACAATGCGGCTTCCTTTAGACAGTTCAGAGCATTGGGGCGTTTTTCGTGGGGCTTTTATTATCCTATCGTTATAGTATCTGTTGTGTTGTTGTACAATGCATATTTGTTCTTGGCACAAAAAAATCGTCGCGTAGCAAATGTGGTTTTTACACTTGCTGTTGTATTGTGGTTGCTTGACGGATTGCCATATGCAACTTATGCGAGAACATTGGCTAAAAATGGGTCGTACTTTTACGAGAACTTCAACAAAGAGAATGGCAAAAATTGGAACGACTTTCTAAAAGAAAAAGGATTGAATGGCAATAATTTTCAGTCCGTGTTGTTCATGCCATATGTGCATATCGGTTCGGAGAAGTTGGGCCGGGGTAGCGACTACCAATGGTTCTTGAATAAAGGATTCAGCGCGTCTTGGCAGTTGCAACTGCCTTTGATGGATGTGATGATGTCGCGTACATCATGGAGCCAAACATTCGCTCAGACAAGAACTTTCGGAGGACCTTTCTCACACAAGGATGTCTTGCATTCTCTACCAAACGATAAACCGATACTGTTGCTCAAGCTGAAAGAATATGAGTTGAATCCTGACGAACAATTCTTAATAGATGCTTCTGTGTCTATCGGTGAGTTTAAAGACTGTGATGTTTACAAATTCTATCCTGAAAAACTGTTCATTACACAGCAAGCTATTCGAGATAGAATACAACCTCTTATCGACAGTTGTGAGAATGATACTGTTATATGTGTGGGTTGTACACAGGAGTACTTTTTGAGAGTTTTTGAGGACAAAGAACCTGTAAAAGAAAATATCAAACAGATTGCAGTGTTTACAGCATCGGATACACTAAATGGGATGTATGAATTCTCTGCACAAATAAGTCCTACTTGGGATAATTATCGAATGCCTTCTTATGATATCGTCTGTTATAATACTATGGGAGATATCTTAGGTAGTTATACTGCCGTGGGTGCAAATGCTATTGCCCACGAAGATGGATCGTTGAGAGTTTCAAAATATTTCACAATGCCGGAAGGGTGTACTAAAGTGTCGATCAAGGTTATTAACGTTCCCAATCCGGCATACCAAAGTCAAGGCGCAATATTATTGCGTCCTACAGACGCTACCATCATTCATTCAGTCTATCCGTATATCCTTGTAAACAACCACATCTATATAGACCCCATAAACGGATGTCTTTTAGAATAGGTTGTGTAATTTTATGAAATGAGCAATGCTATTACAACCGAGAAGGTTTACGATTGGCTGCAAGGGGTAACAGACCCCGAAGTGCCTGTGTTGACGGTATTGGATATGGGCATCATTAGAGATGTGCAGCTCGATACTGATGAGAAGGGTAGTGTTACCGCAACGGTTGTGATCACACCTACTTATAGTGGCTGCCCCGCAATGGATGTGATAGGTATGAACATACGTATGGCTTTGTTGAGCAGAGGTATCACCAAAGTGAATATAGAGCAACAGCTTAGCCCTGCATGGACCACCGACTGGATGAGTGAAGAGGGCAAACAAAAGCTGAAAGAATATGGTATAGCTCCTCCGGAAAGAAAGTCGGATGATGCATTGGATATGTTTGAAGATGATAGTGTCGCTTGCCCACGTTGTGGCTCCGAAGATACCGAGCTGGTGAGCCGATTTGGCCCGACAGCATGTAAGTCTTTATACAGGTGCTTGTCCTGCAAAGAGCCCTTCGAGCACTTTAAATGTCACTGAGAATTTTTGCCGTTGCTGATGCTGAGCTTGTCTATGGCTGCTTGAGCGGCCACCTGTCCGGCCTCTTTCTTATTGAAGCCTGAACCTTCCGATACGATGTCTCCGTTCAGACTTATGGCGATGGTGAAAACTTTTCTGGTTCCTTCTGTTTTTTCGTCGACTGTATCGAACGATACTTCATGGTTGTTTTTCTGTGCCCAACTCAAGAATTGATTCTTATAATTGGTATCGCTGTTCTCAAGCGCTTCGATGTCTATGTACGGTTTTACTATTTGCTTCAGTATATAGCTCTTGGTCTTATGAAAGCCTTGATCCAGATATACAGCACCTATCATTGCTTCCAACGCATTTCCGAATATATGGCTTCTGCTGAGCCCCTTATCGTTTTGGTTGTATTGCACCAATTTCTGAAGACCCATACGCAGAGCGATGTTGTTCAACGTTTCGCGCCTTACTATGCGTGAACGCATTTCCGTCAGATAACCTTCGGTTTCGTAAGGATATTTCTTAAACAGGTAGTCTGCAATGATGGAGCCCAAAATGGCATCTCCCAAAAATTCAAGACGCTCGTTGTTCTGCGCTATCTCCTCAATTTTGGAGCGGTGCATCAGAGCTAGTTGATAATACGGTATATGCTTGGGAGTGAATCCAAGTAGATGTTCAAGTTGCGATACCAACTCTTTGTTTGGCGAAAACAGATGTAGCAGCCGTGACGTGAACCGTCTCAATTACTCTTCGAATTTTTTGAAGATAACAGAAGCATTGTGACCGCCGAACCCGAATGTGTTACTGATAGCTGCACGTATGTTACGCTCCTGTGCTTTGTGGAATGTCAGGTTGAACCTGCTGTCTATTGCAGGATCGTCCGTGAAGTGGTTGATGGTAGGAGGTACTATACCATGCATCACAGCTTTGATGCTGGCTATTGCTTCTATGGCTCCTGCACCACCCAATAAGTGGCCGGTCATAGATTTTGTAGAACTGATGTTTACATTAAAAGCATGGTCGCCGAATACCGCCTGTATACCTTTCAGTTCGGCAACATCGCCCAATGGTGTGGAAGTACCGTGTACGTTGATGTAGTCGATGTCCTCGGGCTTCATATCAGCATCTTCAAGGGCATTCTTCATCACGTTGATAACTCCCAACCCCTCCGGATGAGGTGCAGTAAGGTGGTGAGCATCGGCACTCATGCCTCCGCCTACCAATTCGGCAAGTATTGTCGCTCCTCGCTTTTTGGCGTGCTCATACTCTTCCAGAACTATGGCGCAACCACCTTCGCCCAGTACAAATCCGTCCCTGTCAAGGTCGAATGGCCTACTGGCTGTTTTGGGGTCGTCGTTTCTTTCAGAGAGTGCCTTCATTGCGTTAAAACCACCGATACCCGCTTCGGTAACCACCGCCTCGGAACCTCCTGTCACTATCGCATCTGCTTTACCTATTCTTATATAGGTGAATGCATCTATCAACGCATTGGTTGACGATGCGCAAGCACTTACGGTTGCGAAGTTTGGTCCGCGGAAACCATATTTCATGGAAATATGCCCCGATGCGATGTCCAAAATGAGTTTGGGTATGAAGAAGGGGTTGAACCTTGGAGTGCCGTCGCCTGAGTTGAAATCCTTCATCTCTTGTATGAACGTGATCATACCGCCGATACCGGATGCCCAGATAACGCCTATCCTGTCTTTGTTCAATCCTTCCGCATCAAGATTAGCCTGTTTCACCGCCTCGTCTGCGGATATTACCGCCAATTGAGAAAAACGGTCGAGCTTGCGAGCTTCCTTCCTATCGATGTAATCGAGCGGATCGAAGTTTTTCAGTTCGCAGGCAAACTTGGTTTTAAACAAGGTAGGGTCGAATTGTTTAATGAAATCGGCGCCCGATACACCATTGATAAGACCATCCCAATATTCTGGAACAGTATTACCAATGGGAGTAAGAGCGCCGAGGCCCGTAACAACTACACGTCTATACGGAAATTTCATTAGAACAGATTCTGTTGAATGGATTCGATTTTTACTTTACATGTTCTTCCAGATAAGACGTAGCTTGTCCTACCGTAGTAATTGTCTCAGCCTGTTCGTCAGGGATTGAGATGTTGAATTCTTTTTCGAATTCCATGATAAGTTCAACTGTATCCAGAGAATCAGCACCCAAATCGTTAGTAAAACTAGCTTCTGGAGTTACTTCTGATTCGTCTACACCCAGTTTGTCCACGATAATTTTGTTAACGCGTTTTGCAATTTCAGACATGATCAATGCATTTAATTATGGTGCAAAAATAGACTTTTTGACAAAATGAAAAAGCAATATCGATTTTTCTTATCCAAAGCTCTTTCTTAATGTGTAATATATAAAACAATAGTTATTTATTCATTCTTTCATCTGTTATTCTTCCATCCTTCATAACAAGCGTCCTATCAGTCATTTTGGCCAATTCATTGTTGTGTGTTATCATCACTATCGTCTGGCCGAATTCATCTCTCAATCTTAAAAATAATTCGTGAACGGCAGAAGCATTGTTGCTATCCAAGTTACCGGTCGGCTCATCCGCCATCACTATTGAGGGTTTGTTGACCAATGCGCGAGCTATGGCCACACGCTGTTGTTCTCCACCCGATAGTTCGGCCGGTTTGTTGTGCAATCTATTCTGTAGTCCCACCACTTCCAACATCTGTTCTGCGTCTTTTAATGCCTGCCCTTTAGTCTTTCCGCTTATCCATAGCGGTACAGACACATTCTCCACAGCAGTAAACTCAGGCAACAAATGATGAAACTGAAACACGAAGCCCATTTCCTTATTGCGAAATGCAGCCTGCTTTTTGGCGGATAACTCAAATAGATCTACACCATGTATGGTGACTTTGCCAGCATCGGGTTTGTCCAATGCACCAAGTAAATGCAGCAATGTACTTTTGCCCGCTCCCGATGCTCCGATAACGGATACGATCTCGCCTTTGTAAATTTTTAATGACACGTTATCTACAACGGTGAGATTGGAATACTTTTTGAGCAAATTATCTGCAGAAAGCATATTGTAAAAGTCTATTAAAATGACAGTTAATGCAAGCGGTAGTCATATAATATTTTCCTAAATATCGATGACAAAAAATATCTATTACATAAAAATTAAAAAGTTTGTAATTGTCATATGAAAACTTACATTTGCGTGAATCAGTAATAGGATAAAAGAAAACATAATATGTTTTGGACACTAGAATTAGCATCACATCTTGAAGACGCGCCGTGGCCGGCAACAAAGGATGAGCTTATCGATTATGCTATCCGTTCGGGTGCGCCGTTGGAGGTTGTAGAGAATATTCAGGAGTTGGATGATGAGGGTGAAATATATGAGGGTATCGAAGACATCTGGCCTGACTATCCTACGCAAGAAGATTTCTTCTTCAATGAAGACGAGTATTAATTAAAAAGAAAAAAAGAGAATGAAGCATCCCCCTGATTTTTTTCAGGGGGATTTTTTATACTTCAACAAAGTACATCTTCAGCTTACCCTTGTTCTTGGCTTCCAATTCACCACGATAAGTACAAGTGAATTTATTCTGTACCAACTCGTATGTGGTTTGTGAGATGTTTATTTTTCCAGCTTCACTGTTTTGTTCCATACGTGCAGCGGTGTTTACCGTATCGCCCCATATATCATACGCGAATTTCTTTACACCCACTATCCCTGCTACCACACTGCCGCTGTGCACACCTATGCGCACTTCAAATGTTTTATCACCCAACTGCTCACGACGTTGCAGCATAAATGCTCTTATCTCCTGTGCTGCAGTTACTATTTTTTCTGCGTGCTGTTCATCGGAAGTGGGTAGCCCGCATACGGCTAAGTATGCATCACCGATGGTCTTAATTTTTTCTATACCATACTTTTCCATGATCTCGTCAAATGCTTTGAAACATTCATGGAGTTCTTCTACTAACCCTTGTGAACCCATACGTTCTCCCGCAGTGGTGAAGTTGACAAAATCTGTAAATAATACTGTTACTTGGTCGAAATGCTGAGCCGTAGTAGCACCCCTGTCTTTTAACTCATCGGCAATTTCTTCGGGTAAAATGTTGTGCAATAAGGTCTCAGACTTCTCTTTCTCTATGCCCAGCTTTTTATTGTTCCTAAAAATGAATATGCTGAATGCCAGCAAGAGTATTGCAGCACCGATACCACTATAGGTCATGGTGCGCTGACGTTGTAACTTTAACTCAACTATTTTTTGTGCTTCAGCATTTTGTATACTGTCTGCTATATATTTTCTGTCATAGTTTGCTTTCGCTTCCAACTCGGCTATGGCTTTGCTTTGTTCAACGCTTGTCAATGAATCGGAGTGAGTTTTAAACTTCACATATGAGCTGTAGGCCTGTTTGTAGTCACCCAATATATAATAGGCTTGGCTAAGCTGTTCGTAAGTAATACTTAAGCTGTAGTTGTCTTTTATCTCTTCAAAGTATATGAGTGATTTGTTGAAGTACGGTATCGATTTGCGTATATTTTGTTTGTCGTTATTCGACAAACCGGGGTTGGCGCTATTTTCTGTGCTTTGGTGCAGATATGCCATCCCGATCAATCTATTGGCCCATGCTTCATAATAGTCTTCCCCGGCTTGTCGTGATTCATTGAGTAGTTTTTCAAAAATGTTCAATGCTCGTTCAAACTGCGAGTCATTCATCAATACAATTCCTAGACTGGAATATATGGTTAGCATTGCATCATTGCGTTGTAACTCCCGGGCCAGATCCAATGCTTTCTCATAATAATAAATGGCGGAATCCGTTTTCTTCTCGTTACCCAATATATCACCCAAACTTTCGTACGCCCTCATGAGAAGCGGTTTTGATCCGCTTTTTAGCGTCCCTTCCAAGGTTTTAAGTGCATATACTTTCTCCTTCTCGAGGTCGTCTATTTGACTGTATATTCCACTTATATTGTAGTAGGCTAACACAACCTTATCTTCGTTATTGGTCTCTAAGCCTAACCTTACAGTCTTGAAAGCGTATTCTAATGCTGCTTCAAATTTATTCTCATTTAAATAGGTGCCGGCTACTCTGTTCAGCAAGTCCATTTGTGCCATGTTATCATCACGCTTTTCAGCGATAGCTAAAGCTTTCAGGTAATATTTTCGGCTTTCTGCAAACTCGTCACTGTTTATGTAGGCTCCGCCGAGTGTGTAATATATACTCTGCTGATTGGGCAGGCCTTCATTATCCTTTATATATTCGATAGCCTTTTTACCATAATAAATGGCTGAGTCATTCTTGTCAAGCGATAAGTAAATATTTGCTATCGCTTTATAACCATATGCCAGTCCTGCAGATCTATTTTTTCGCTCGGCTAGTTCTATCGCTTTCTTTGCATATAGCTTTGCGGTGTCAATACTTATGATGCCGAATTTATGTTTCATGGCATATATCATAGAGAGTTCGGCATACAAACTCACTGTAGACATATCTTCTTTGGATTGAGAAAGTTTTGACTTTAAGGAGTCAATAGTGCTCAATGCCTGTTCCCTGGTTTGACTCTTCGCATAGCATGCGTTAGGTATTATCATTCCAAGAATGATTACATGCAGTATGGCAAGAAAGACATTCTTCATATTGTATGAGGATAAGCTATTATGAAAGAGTAAGATATAAAATAAATCTGCTATGCTTCCACAAAGTACATCTTCAGCTTACCCTTGTTTTTGGCTTCCAGTTCGCCACGGTAAGTGCAGTTGAATTTATCTTGTACCAGTTCGTATGTTGTTTGTGAGATGTTTATTTTGCCTGCTTCGCTGTTCTGCTCCATACGTGCGGCTGTGTTCACTGTATCGCCCCAAATATCGTAGGCGAATTTCTTCACACCCACTATGCCTGCAACCACGCTGCCGCTGTGTACGCCTATGCGTACTTCAAATGTTTTGTCGCCCAATTGCTCACTGCGTTGCAGCATGAATGCTTTTATCTCATGAGCCGCTTGCACAGTTTTCTCCGCATGGCGTTCGTCGGCTGTAGGTAATCCACAAACTGCTAAATAAGCATCGCCGATGGTCTTTATTTTTTCAATACCATACTTTTCCATAATCTCGTCAAATGCTTTGAAACATTCATGTAGTTCTTCTACTAACGCTTGTGAACCCATACGTTCTCCTGCAGTGGTGAAGTTGACAAAATCTGTAAATAATACTGTTACCTGATCGAAATGCTGGGCAGTGGTAGCACCCCTGTCTTTTAACTCATCGGCGATTTCTTCGGGTAAAATGTTGTGCAATAAGGTCTCAGACTTCTCTTTCTCTATACCTAGCTTTTTATTATTCCTGAAAATGAATATGCTGAATGCCAGCAAGAGTATTGCAGCGCCGATACCACCATAGGTCATGGTGCGCTGACGTTGTAACTTTAACTCAACCAATTTTTGTGCTTCTGCATTTTGTATACTATCTGCTACTTGCTTTTTTTCGTATTCAGCCTTCGATTCCAGCTTCGCTATTTTTTCCGTATTCTCTCTATTGAAAACTGAATCGTTATAGATTACGAATTGTCTGTGTGCTTCTAATGATCTTTTATAATCTCCCCTTAGCTCGTATACATCCGATAATTCTTGATAACAATCTTTTAGCCCTACCAGATCATTCACCTCAATACCCAGATTCAAAGATTGTTTCAGGTATTTTTCGGCCTCATCCAATAATGCAGCCTTGCTTTTAGGTATAGTTACGCGTGGCAGACCTTCTATTATGGTTTCCGGAAGAGAACCTCCTGTTTTTTTACTATCCATTTCTTGTACAATGGTCAGGTATAGGTCACCAATGTTGTATAGGTCAACTGAATAATCCTGCTTGTTGCCAATTTTTTGATGCATTCTTGCAGCGCTCATGTAGCACGCCAGTGCCATTTTGTAGTTTTTATCAAACCAATAGATAACACCAATATTTCCGGTTGCGGTTATATATATTGGTTTATAGCCTATCTCCTTCGCAATTTTTCTGGCCGAAACAAAATGCTCCAAGGCCTTTGGATAGTCTCCAAAACCGTCTAAATAATCCCATCCAATATTCAATTTTGCTACGCATATTGTGTTCTTATCTCCTCGTTCTTCACCCAGTTTCAGTGCCTGCTTGTGGTACTCCAATGCTTTGGTATAATCTCTCATATAATTATACAATGAGCCAATATTGTCGAGCAATCCATCGAGGTCACTATTACCTGTCGCTTTGTATACAGGCAATGCCATTAAATAATACTCCAAAGCTTTAGAGTAGTTGCCCAAATTGGCTGCAACTACGCCCATGCGTTTGTGACAAATTGCTATTGCCCCTTTACTCTTTCTTTCCTCGGCAAACTTTAATGCAGTAGTATAGTATTCAATAGCCTTTGTATTATTACCTTTTGCCTCGTGATTGTCTCCTATGGCAATGTTGGATATTTGCTTCCCTATTACCCAGCCAAGCTTTCCAGACAATTCCAGAGCTTGTAAACCATATTCTAAACCTCGGTCCGGGTTTGTTGGTTGTAACCTCAAAGAAATGGATTGCAGTAGCCGTACTTTATTGGTATCCTCTTTTGCCTTGGGGAGTTCTGCAAGTAGTGAGTCCACAAGTTCTTGCCTACTCAGCTTTTGCGCATTTGCACTTGCCATGAAGCAAATGAAAACCGTGAAAAACAAAATGAGATGCTTCATAGAGGGTGATTGAAGCTTTAAGATATAAAATATATATGTGCAGGTTGTATTAAATAATTTGCATATGCATTGCTTTCATATTATTTTGTGTATTAATACAAAATGCATACTGCTATGAGAGATACAATGCTCATTCTACACATGATAGGTCTGGCTATGGGGCTGGGCACCAGCTTTGCTTTTATGTTCCTGGGTATGGCTGCTTCCAAAATGGATAAGGACGATGCCAAAAAGTTTACCACTAACGCCATGGTGGTCAGCCGTATGGGGCATATAGGCATTACACTGCTCATTATTTCAGGTGGTTATTTGATGACGCCCTTCTGGTCGTCACTGATGGATATGCCTATGTTGCTCACCAAATTGATACTGGTACTCGTCTTGATTATCCTCATCGCACTGTTGAGTATCAACGCAAGAAAGGCCAAAGAAACACAGGACGATAAGTACTTTAAAACCATCGGCGTTTTGGGTAAGTTCTCTATGCTCACTTCATTGACCATCGTAATACTCGCTGTACTCAATTTTCATTGATATGTTTATTTTACGTATATTTGTTATGATAAATATTGCCACTTTTAACAGAGTATTGAAGGTTGGCAGAGCCGAAGGGTGTAGTCTATCAGGGTGACAAAAAAGAAAAAACGTCAAATCCGCAACAATTTGCAACAAATAGAACTGCAAGTGGTTGATTGTAAGTACAATGGGTGAATGTGATTTTGCATGATATCTGCAACAATTCGCAACAAAACGTAACAATTTGAACCCTTCGTAGAAAATCTTATCAATCACTTATCTTTGCCCGCAATATGGCAAACGACAATAAACTTCAGGATATAATAGCACACTGTAAAGAGTATGGCTTCGTATTTCAGTCTTCTGAAATATACGACGGGCTGCAGGCTGTATACGACTACGGCCAGAACGGTGCTGAGCTGAAGAAGAATATAAAAGACTACTGGTGGTACAGCATGACACGCCTGCACGATAACATCGTGGGTATAGATGCCGCCATCTTCATGCACCCAACCACATGGAAGGCCAGTGGCCACGTTGACAATTTCAACGACCCGATGATAGACAACAAGGATAGCAAAAAACGCTACCGTGTCGATCATCTTATTGAAGCACATGCAGACACTCTGGACGAAGCGGAGAAGAAGGCGTTGATAGACAAGATGGAGCAGTTGTTAGGGGCCGATGATTTTGCCGGATTGAAAACATTGATTGAAGAGTTGGGTATTAAGTGTGGTGTGAGTGGTACCGCCAACTGGACAGACATCCGTCAGTTCAACCTGATGTTCGGTACACAAATGGGTTCTGTAGCAGGTGACGCTGATGTTGTGTACCTACGTCCTGAAACGGCACAAGGTATATTCGTCAACTTCCTGAACGTACAGAAGACAGGCCGTATGAAAATACCTTTTGGTATAGCTCAAATCGGTAAAGCTTTCCGTAATGAGATAGTGGCGCGTGGTTTCATCTTCCGTATGCGCGAGTTCGAGCAGATGGAGATGCAATACTTCATTAAGCCGGGTACACAGATGGAGTGGTACGAGTTTTGGAAAGAGACCCGTATGAAGTGGCACAAGACACTGGGTATTCCTCAAGAGCAATACAACTTTCACGACCATGTGAAGCTGGCACACTATGCTGATGCCGCATGCGATATAGAATACAACTTCCCTGATTGGGGCTTTAAAGAAGTGGAAGGTGTACACAGCCGTACCGACTTCGATCTTAGTCGTCATCAGGAGTTCAGCAAAAAGAAGCTCACCTACTTTGATACGGAAGAGAACAAGCACTATGTGCCATACGTTATCGAAACCTCAATCGGTCTCGACCGTACAGTGATGATGGTGTTGAGTGAAGCTTATACAGAAGAAGACCTAAGTACAGAAGATAAAAAAGACAGCCGCGTGGTAATGAAGTTTGCCTCGCATTTGGCTCCGATAAAGTTGGCTGTCTTCCCTCTTACCAAAAAAGACGGTTTGCCTGAAGTAGCGCAGCAACTGATGGACGAGTGTCGCCCACACTTCAAATGCTTCTACGAGCAAAAAGATGCGATAGGCAAACGCTATCGCCGTCAGGATGCGATAGGTACACCTTTCTGCGTTACCATCGACCACCAAACATTGGAAGACAAAACAGTTACCATTCGTCACCGCGACAGTATGGAGCAGGAGCGTATCCCGATGGATAAGGTAAAAGAACTGGTGCTGGAAAAGATAAGACAGTTTTAATATTAAGGTTCGTTTTGATGCGTGTGTTTTGGTAACTTTAATACATGCATGCCGAGCAACAAGAACTGTCCAGATCGTTACAAGAGAAGTTCTCACTTGTCTTGCCCGAAGGTCTTTCGGAAGAAGAGCTTTTGCTGATGTTGGAGCAAAGGATAAGCTCGCTCATAGAACGCAATGCGGAAGAGTTTTTCCAGCTGATGTACCGCATAGACATTCCCGAAAAGCAGTTGCATGAAGTGTTGGGTAAACCCGATGCGCTGCAGGTGTTGGCCAAGCTTATATTCGACCGCCAATTGGATAAAGCCCGTAGCCGCTTGAAGTACAAAAGCTACTTCGAGAATAACAATACCGATGATGAACTGAAGTGGTGATGTGCGCTTTAAGTTTCTTTAGGGTTTTCATTCGTAAATTCGTGGTATGAGAAAGCTGATGCCGTTAATGCTTTGCTCAACTTTGTTGTTTGCAGCATGTAGTCCTGATACTTCCATCGATATCAATGCTCCCCAAGAAACAGGGATATCATTCACCGTGCCGCAAGGTTGGCCGCAACCTGTATACAATTTTGAGAACAACGCATTGAACCAAGCGGGTTTTGAGTTGGGCCGTAAGTTGTTTTACGATACTCGTTTTTCGAGAGACAATACCATCTCTTGTGGTTCTTGTCACCAAGCGGGTGCGGCCTTTGCCCATTCGGAGCACAGTATCAGTCATGGAGTGGACGGTTTGGTAGGTACGCGCAACTCACCCACACTGTTCAATCTCAATTGGCACAAAGGCTTCTTTTGGGATGGTGGCGTCAATCATATAGAGAGCCAGCCCATCAACCCCATACAGAACCCTGTGGAGATGGATGAGACTGTCCCCAATGTCATCGCCAAAATCAAAGACGACGCTGATTACAAGCGTATGTTCTCGGCAGCTTGGGGAGATGAGTTGATGAACTCGCAAAGGATATTCAAATCGTTGGCACAATTCATGGGAGCCATGGTTTCCGACAATTCAAAGTATGATAAGTATAAGCGTGGCGAAGCTGCGCTAACCGATACAGAGCTTAGTGGTATGAGCGTCTATCAAAACAATTGCGCGGCATGTCATACAGCTCCTTTGTTCTCCGATTTCTCTTATAGGAACAACGGGTTGCCGCCTACGTCCGTCAATGACAGCGGTAGGGGACATATAACTTTCTTGGCGCAGGATATGTACAAGTTCAAAGTGCCTTCGTTGCGCAACTTGAAATACTCTGCACCTTATATGCACGATGGCCGCTTTAAAACTTTGGAGCAAGTGTTGGCTCATTATAGTACAGGTATACACCGGTCACCTACGCTCGACCCGATTTTACTGAATGGTATTCAGCTATCCGCTCAGCAGCAATCGGACTTGTTGGAGTTTCTCAATACGCTCAATGATGAGTCTTTCATAAGCGATGTCAGGTTTCACGAAAATGCACAATAAAAAAAGCCTGCAAAAATGCAGGCTTGTAGAAACAAGTAGATATGCTAACTACTCTTGTATTTGCAACAACCGACTATATGAGCCCTCATCGCCGGTAAGTTTAATGATATAGCTGCCCGTAGCTATACCGTCAATGCTGATAAGGTTGCTTTTGATCATGCCTTCTTTAATTAGTTTTCCTGTGATGTTGTATAAGCGATAGTCGCTGAATTGAACATCACCGTCTAAGTGTACTGCATCTTTTGCAGGGTTGGGATATAAAGTGATCGCATCATCCTTTGTGTGATTGCTGATAGCTGTAGGTATTGTCAGCTCATGCCAATCTTTATAGTATCCTGTTTGGTGTCTTGAGCCACCGCCGACATAGCCTTTGTTTCCTATCACTGTAGATGATGCCAATACTCTTGCATCGCCCGGAAAGTCGCCACCACTTACCCATTGGTCTGTGTTGGGGTTATATACATATACGTCTTTGTAGTAGGTCGTATTGAAACTCGGGTCTTTTTGATACCCTAATCCACAAAAGCCCATTCCATTTATCGAAAAAGCATTACCTGCCGCTCTCCCATCGCCCATGTAGTCTGCTATCGGTGTCCAGGTATCTGAAGTAGGGTCGTATTCAAAACATTTCTTAGTGAATTGGGAGCCTAACCCTGCGGCTGCTCTTATTTCACCGGCAATTACATATCCTTTATTACCTATACCGAAGGTCATTGGTTGTCTGATCCAGTTGTTACCTTGAATCGTAAGTGGATATGGCGCTTTTGTAGCCCATTGGTCACTTCCGGGGTCGTATTCATATAACGTTCCATAGCTGGCACTGTTTGCGTTGGTGCCTCCTAAAACATATGCTTTGTTGTTGACAACAAATACAGCGCATGAAACCAAACCATAAGGTGCAGGCATGGATGCCTTTTGCGACCATTTATCAGTACCGGGATCGTATTCGTATAACGTTTGCAGATAGTTGCTGAAACCTCCACCGCTTTGTTTTCCCAACCCGACATAGCCTTTGCCGTTTATGGTAAAAGCAATACCGTAAAGTCTTTCTTCCGGCATATTACCAAGTTGTTTCCATTGGTCTGTTGCGGGGTCGTATTCGTAAAAATCTGCTTTGGCATCAGCTTGGTAGGTGGCTGTACCACCACCCCAATAGACTTTTCCATTTAGGCTGAAGCAAACGGCACCTTCTCTGCCTTCGGTCATATCGGTTTTTTGTGCCCATGATTGACCTTTTGCTGAATAAGTAATCAATAGCACTGCGAGTAGCAGTACGTGTTTTGTAAAGTTCATCATACTGTCATTTTTTGAGCTTTAGACACGTGGCATTTTTTAATTGTTAGGTGCATTCTTCTAAAACATCCTTAACAATACTTAATGAATTTTAAATAATTTTGACATAAAAAAAGCCTGATTAACAGGCTTTTAATAGAAGATATGCGAATTATTACCTAACGGTTATCATTGTATGTTTTTCGCGATCTTCGGAGGTAAGCGATATTATGTATTGTCCTGCTGCCAGCGATGAAACATTGATGCTTTTATCGTTGGTCAATGTGCCTTGCAACTCTACCTGACCGGTGATGTTGCTGATGGAATAGTTATTGTATTCGTCTGCAGCTGATACATGTATGGTGCTGCTTGCAGGGTTAGGGTATATGATGATACCTGTATTGCTTTCTATATTGTTAACACTTGTGGCAACGGATGGGTCTACTTGATACCAATCACGATAGTAGTGTTGTGCACTGCCATCGTATTGCCAACCTGCACCGATGTATGCTTTTCCGTCGAGTGTAGCAGCGACACCGTACATCCTGCTGTCTGCACTGAATTCAAATCCATCCGCATAGCTCCAACTGTCTGTAGTTGGGTTGTATGCCCAGAAATATTGCAAGTATTTGTTGGTACCTACTCTACCAAGGCCGCAGTATGCTTTACCGTTTGCTACAAAAGCAACACCGCCGTTTGTTTCCGCTTCAGGGAATGCTTTCTTCTCTGTCCATGTGTTTGCGGTAGGATCGTACTCATATGTTTTTTTTGTGTTACCGCTTCCATCGGCACCACCGACAATATATCCTTTACCGTTCAATGTAAAAGCAAATGGGCTTATTACGATTGCTCTTGGGAATGTTGTTTTCTCAGTCCACTTGTCAGTAGCTGGGTCGTACTCGTATACTTTGTTGGTGCCGTCAGATGAGAATTTACCGGCTTGTCCACCTATTACATATGCCTTATTGTTTACAACGAAGCAAGCTGCAAAACCAACACCTGTTCCGGGGAAGTCTGCTTTTTTGGTCCATGTGTCGTTGGCATCATTATATTGCCATAGGTCTGTAGGGAAGGTCCAAGGTGAAGTGAAGTTGTTGAAGTTTTCAACTCCCAAACCAAGGTATGCCTTGCCATCAATGGTAAAGGCAACACCACCTGTACGGTTGGTGACAGTACCCGGTAGTGGGTTGTGATAACCCCAAATGTCTGTGGCAGGGTCATAGCTTACGATGTCGTTCATGTTGATGTCGTTGTCTGCATAGCCTCCGCTTACATATATCTTACCACCAACTGAAAATACCTGAGCGCCCCAGCGCCCTTTGTAGAATGTAGAAACGTCTGCTTTGGCGGTCCATTTTGCAGAAGCGTCGGTTGTCGTAGTTATTAGGGCCAATATCCCGAAGGCGATAACCCTAACGATGAGTCCAATTTTTTTCATAACCATTGATTTATTGATACAATTTTGTTGTCGGTGGGTAAGACCGTCGGCTATGAAATCGGTGTTGGAGAAATGCAGCTAAGCATCCTTAAGAATGCTTAACAAATATTAAATGCGTGTTTTTTTGCTAGTGGTTGGAACGTTCTTCTATCGCATCGCTGACCGCCAAAACGAGACCATAAGGAAGAGAAAGACCTTCTTGCGGTACCACATCATATCTACCCAAAGCGGACCAATTCATGAAAAAACGGTCAAACCCGGGAATATTCACTTCATAATACATACCATCCTTCCTGTGTTCGGGCACGATAACCGCTTGTACAGTGGTTTTGTCGTAGGTGAGCCGTGCCTTGAAGTTTTGTCTCATTCGGGTAAAAATAAGCAGTTTTTTAGCCTATGGGGCAGGTTTTTTCCAACCTTTTTAACTAAGAGTGCGTCTTATGGAGTAAGAGATTGATACCCCCCTAATGTTGTTAAAAGACTTATAATTTATCAGTTATGAATTTAGGAAGCGCAATAAGGTCGATCAGGAAGCAGTTGGGTATCACCCAGCACGAATTGGCAGATAAGAGTGGGATATCGCAGACCTCTCTGTCGCAAATTGAAAACGCAGTAAAGAGACCAAGTAACAAGACGATACAAAGCATTTGCGGAGTATTGGAAATACCTGAAGCCGTTATATATATATTGGCCATGCAGGATTCGGACGTGCCAACAAGTAAGAAAAGTGTTTACGATATGCTTTTCCCATCCATCAAAAACTTGGCACTGCAAATAGTAGGCAACGAAAACAAGACGATCATCGAGCGTTGTGAAAGCCAAACAAGAGCTTTGGCGGTTTAGCGATCGAGCAAACCAAATATACTCTGAATAAATAATATACTTTTATTAAAGCTGCCAACAGATACTTTGGCGGCTTTAATGTTTATTACACCTTCCTCTTTATCCAATAAGATAACCGTTTTTTGCTCATCTGAGAATGTGCTGCGAAGCTCTTGTGTGTGGATGATGCCGAATGCGATGATGTACAGCAGTAACGACCATAATAGCGAGTAAGCTGCAAAACGTAGTTTGGATTTCTTCTGTGTAGTATTCATGACTGTATGGATTGGTGCTGTGTTATAAAATTACTGAAAAGAATATGTATGGATGTCCCCTTAATCGGGGGATAATGAATATGACGCACCTGCGATAGTTACCTGCCCATTTATCCTTAAATTTAAAGCTATTGCTTATGGCGATGCTGTGTTTCAAAAGGTTTTACAGTGCTTTGGCGGTACTTATGCTGCTGTTTTTTTGTGCGGATGCACAGGAAAGCCCGGGTGATGTTTGTAAGCTTGGCAGAATAAACGGCTTTGATAGACATCGCGCAAAAACCACTGTGGCTGATACACGAGAAGATGACTATGATATAAAGCATGTGCACATTGATGTGTCGATGACGAACACATCAACCCAAATATCAGGCAGTGTTACCACAACATCCGAAGTACTGATACCCAATTTTTCCGCATATGTGTTTGAGCTGATAGGCGAGTTTACCATCGATTCTGTACTGATAAACGGTAAACAGGAAGCAGTTGTAAGAGCTGGAGATGTTGCAAGAGTGTTTTTGACGACACCGTTACAGTTGGGTAATACAATTGTGGCAAAGGTCTACTATCATGGTACGCCTTCGGCAGGCTCTGTATTCTTCTTTCAAAACGGACTGAATCTTTCCGGAAATGAGTTGAACGGAAGTCAGATATTGTACACACTCAGCGAGCCGTACATGGGAAAAGGTTGGTGGCCTTGCAAACAGTCGTTGACTGACAAGATAGATTCTGTGGATACTTGGGTGACCGTGCCCAAAGGAATAAAGGCGGGTAGTAACGGACTATTGCAACGTGTGACCGTTATTGGCAGTGATAAAGAAAGGTATGAGTGGAAGACGAAGTATCCCATAGCATACTACCTCATGTCCATAGCTGTGGGTGACTATACGGACTATTCGTTCAATACAACACTGAAAGACGGTACGGTCGTGCCGGTCCAAAATTATATTTACAACGTGCCTTCATTGCTCGCGGAATTAAAGGGAGGTATTGATAGCACAGGACTGATGTTGCAATATTATTCGGAGTTGTTTGGTAGGTATCCTTTTTACAAAGAGAAGTATGGACATTGCATGGCTCCTGTATTTGGTGGTATGGAACATCAAACGATGACCACACTTCGCCATTTTGGGACAAAGCTTGTGTCGCACGAGTTGGCACATCAGTGGTTCGGTGATAATGTGACCTGCGCAAGCTGGCAGGATATTTGGCTGAACGAAGGCTGGGCTTCTTATTCGGAATACTTGTTTGTAGAACGATTCTTTTCACGTAAAGACGCGACAGCGTACATTGTCAATGTTCAAAATATAGTGTTGAACGATACAAACATCGGAGGTAGTATTTATGTGCCCGCTACAGATACATTGAATCCGTATAGAGTGTTTGAAGGTAGGTTGACTTACAACAAAGCATCGGCCGTGTTGCATATGCTGCGTTTTGTGCTCAACGACGATAATTTGTTCTTCAACATTTGTAAAGAGTATCAAAAGAGGTTTGCATTCGGTAATGCCAATACCGAGAAGTTTAGAAAGTTGGCAGAAGAGTTAAGCGGTAAAGACCTCTCTTTGTTTTTCAAAGAGTGGATTTACGGTGAGGGTTATCCGATATACAAACTCAAATGGAATCAAACAGCCGGCAAGGTGATAGTAAGGGTTGAGCAAACGACGGAAGTACCCCAATCGGTTCCTTTCTATCACACACCTATTGAAATAAATCTTCGCTCTTCGACAGGTGATGTCGTACATCGTTTGGATATCAATGCAGCGGAACAAGAGTTTGTTTTAGATAATAATAGTGATGTGTCGGACATCGTTTTTGACCCGAACGATTGGCTGCTGAACAAACAAGACATTATAAGAGATTACTCCATCGGATTGCCGGCTGTACCTTCTGGTAACATTGTCGTTCATCCCAACCCTACTGCAGACATTTGGATAGTAAGAGGTTTATCAAAAGGCATGCACATAGTGGTGGTGGATTTAGGCGGACGTGTGGTTTGGAAGGAAGAGCTTGTGCAAGCCAACGGCACTGCCGTACCTACAACACATTTGTCGCGCGGAGTATACATATTGAAAGTGTTGTCGGGTGATAAAGAGGTGGCTACGAAGAAATTGGTTAAATTGTAAATCCCACAAACGCATTGCAATGAAATTGAAGTTTACATTTATTATAATGGCCATATTGATGGTTCATACAGTAGATGCACATTACAACTGTTCTCGTAAGGGTAAGCGTGCTGCGGCAAAAACCACCTTGGCCACTGTTGAAGAGAATGATTATGATGTAAAGGGATTGAAGTTTGATATTAATCTCACTAATACATCCACGGCGATCAGTGGTAATGTCATCACATATGCGACCACCTTCATAGCAGGATTCACTGTATATGCTTTTGAATTGGATACAGCACTCACCATCGACTCTTTCAAACTGAACGGACAGTTGTTGGCCGTTCAAACAACAGGTGCAGTGCGTAAAGCAACCTTGCAATCACCGTTGGGTATGGGTGTTGATTTTACCGCACAAGTATATTATCATGGGCAACCTAACAGCGGTACCGGGCAGTTCTTTACAGGCGGCCTCAATCATGTGGCATTGGGTACTGGAACACATTTGATGTATTCGCTCAGCGATCCCGACTTTGCAGATGATTGGTGGCCATGCAAGCAGTCGCTTAAAGACAAGATAGATTCCGTAAGTATGTGGGTGACTGTTGACGATACTTTAAAAGTAGGCTCGAATGGTTTGTTGAAGAATACAACAGCTATGCCGAGCAATAAGCTGCGCTATGAGTGGAAGTCTTCTTATCCGATAGACTATTATTTGATATCCGTTGCCGTGGCTCCATACAAGGAGTATAGCTATTACATGCACTTCACGGATGGCAGCAACGACTCCATGTTGATTCAGAACTTTTATCTTGACTCTGCATCTTTCTTTACACCCGTAGCGAAAGCCGCATTGGATACAACAGGTAAGATTGTGGATCAATTCTCAAAGTTGTACGGGAAGTATCCATTCCATCTGGAAAAGTATGGGCATTGTATGTCGGCATTGACAGGTGGTATGGAGCACCAAACTATGACAACACTCGGCAACACAATACCTACACTTATCGCTCATGAGTTGGGACACCAATGGTGGGGAAACAATGTCACTTACGGTACATGGGCGGATATATGGTTGAGCGAGGGTATAGCCACATACGGGGAGCAACTGTTTTTGGAATACTTCAGTAGTAAGCAAGATGCACAAATTCGTAGGTCGCAGGTATTTGGTAATGTAACAGCGGCGGCGGCAGGAGGCAGTGTTTACGTAGACGATACAACCAGTACAGGACGCATATTTAATGGTACACTTACATATAACAAAGGTGCGGCTGTGGCACATATGTTGCGTTACTTGGCACCTGCAGACAGCCTTTTCTTCAAAGGGTTGCAAGCATTTCAGCAACAATATAAATACAGTAATGCCGTAACGGATGACCTGAAAAATGTGATGGAGCAAACTTATAACATGCAGCTGGACACATTCTTCAGACAGTGGATATATGGCCAAGGTTTTCCTTTCATTACACTCAAATGGTATCAAGAAGGCTCAAGAGTGCATTTGAAAGTAACACAGTTGCCGTCTAATGCTTCGGTGGCTGCCTTTGAAATTCCTTTGGAAATAAAGTTGGAGTCGGCCACAAGTGATACGATAGTGAAGGTGGATATGAAACAACTCAGCGAACACTTCATTGTTTATTGGGATGGTACAATGACAGGAGCCACAATAGACCCTGAAGATAATATACTGAACAGGGCGGGCCTTACAGGTAAAGATCCTTCACTTGCAGGTATTGACGATGTAACACTGCCGAACATTGTGGTATATCCAAACCCTGCAACTGAATATTGGAATGTCAACAACCTGCCTTATGATACAGAGGTGTCACTCTTTGATATTATGGGTAAGAAGCTGTGGCACAGTACCGGAAGCGCGAATGTGACCGTCCCGGCGCAGCAATTGCAACAAGGGACTTATATACTTGAAATACGAGCAAAAGGCATGAGAAGCAAGTATGTAAAACTGGCAAAATAGACAGCGTTGCGGCTATTAGCGTTTAATAGTGGTATCTTTGCATTGCAGTGTCGTTAGTATTGCTCATGGAGAACCTTCAGGAATTATTCCAACAAATAATAGATAAGCCTGTACCTGCCCTCACCGTCATTTTCAACTTGATATTGATAGAAAGTCTGCTATCGGTGGATAATGCCGCCGTGTTGGCCACCATGGTGCTCGACCTGCCCAAAGACCAGCGCCGCAAAGCACTTAAATACGGCATAGTGGGCGCGTACGTGTTCAGAGGTATCTGCCTGTTTTTTGCCGCAGTACTTATACAGATATGGTGGTTCAAGCCTGTTGGAGGTATATATCTTTTGATATTGGCATTCAAATACTTCTTCAAAAAAGACAATGAAGGCTCACCTGAAACGATAGCCGAAGAGTTGGAGCGCAAAAAGCGCAGCAAATTTTTCAGGAACACCATCGGTAGGCTGGGGCCGTTTTGGGCAACTGTGGTTTTGGTGGAGCTGATGGACCTTGCATTCTCTATAGACAATGTAATAGCCGCCAATGCATACACCAATAACATCATCTTGATATGGGTGGGGGTGTTCATCGGTATATTGGCAATGAGGTTTGTGGCGCAAGGCTTTGTACGGCTGATGGAAAAATACCCTTTCTTAAGTGCTTGTGCCTATACCGTTATCGGACTGTTGGGTGTCAAGCTTACCTTGTCGTTGGTAACTCATTATTATCCTTGTTCCGATTTCTCTGTTTTTCTGGAAGGCCCACAGGCTTGTTTGGAAGCTCAAGGTAAACATCTACCACAAGGAGAGCATCCTTTGATTTGGGGAGACATCATTACATCTGTGGTAAGTATCGGGATATTCCTTGTTCCCGTTTTGACATCGCTGCTGTTTAATTTTCCAAAGCATCAGCAGGCTCAGGAGTAACCGGTATAGTCTCCATTTCCCAATCGGGGTAGGTGGCGTTCCAATGTATCTTATCACCTGTTTTACCGATACCCATTATTTTGTTGAGCGCGATATTGATGCCAAGCTCATTGTAGCCACCGGCTATATGGTATTGTGAATATGCGTAATGTACTTGAAACTTGTTCAGGTTGACACCCAAGCCAAATGCAAAGCCTGCAAGTCCTGTTTTCTCTTTCAGTACCAACTCCGCACGGCGTTGGTGATTGTAAGAAGCAGATACCAACAGTCTTTTGCCTATCAACAACTCTGCTCCGAACGTAAAATGGCGAAACAACTTATCTGCGAAGTAAGATTTTTCTTTGGTAGTAGAGTCTCCACCGAAAATGTTTTGATTGTCTATTTCATTCGGGTCGTCGTAGCGTATATCCCATTGGTATAGGTGGTGAAGTGTGGCCATCAATCGAAGTGGTACATACTTCAAGCGTTTGGAGATACCTATTTGCAAATCAAAAGGCAATGGCTCAGCAGGATATGCAGGATTGAATTTCTTGACCATGAAGCCCATGTTCTTGGCCACAGCAGCTATGGTCCACAGAGATGCGGTATCCATATAGGTGACACCCACATCCATCAGCATGGCCGATGCTTTGCGGTCGGCATAACCCGAGTGCGCCCATTTCAGTGCGGCACCGTAACGCCATTTTTCTTTGTATCTGCGAGAACCCGCGAATGTGAGTGCATAATCGTTGGCTTTGAAGTTGCCCAACTGATTGCCCAATACATCCGTTTGTACAAAATCGCCGTAGCTGAGGTATTGTACGCCGAATGCGAATGAAGTATTCACCTCGGGCACATGATAACCGTATTGGAGGTTACTGCTTTTGATGCCCGAATAGTAAAAGTTGTAATTCAGTCCAAGCATATTATGCAAGCCTGGTCGCATCATGGACGGGTTTTGCATGGCAAAAGAAATATCCTGATCGGGATTGGAAACGCTGAAGCCTCCCAATGCCGAAATATGTGGCGAGTTGGGTAGTCTCAAGAACTCCATTGCTCTTTGCCCACCGGTAACCTGTGCGTTGGACAGGGTACACGAAAAGGCAATGAACGATATTGATGTCAGGATTTTTTTCAGCATATGCTATTAAACGTGTATAGGGCAAAAATATTGCCAAATATAAGGGTTACGAGCCTTTGCCGGCGGCCAGTTCCATTTTCTCAACTATGGGCTGACTGACACCTGTGCTGGAGAACCCTCCGTCATGGAAGAGGTTCTGCATGGTGACCATACGCGTATAATCGCTGAACATGGCCACGCAATACTTCGCGCAGTCTTCTGAAGGTGCATTACCCAATGGCGACATCTTGTCGGCATAATCGAAAAATGCATCGAAACCCGATACGCCCGAACCCGCTGTTGTTACAGTCGGCGATTGAGAGATGGTGTTCACGCGTACTTTTTTGGCAAAGCCGTAATGGTATCCGAAGCTGCGAGCAATGCTCTCCATCAGTGCTTTGGCTTCCGCCATGTCGTTGTAACCCGGGAAGGTGCGTTGTGCAGCTATGTAAGTAAGCGCCACAACAGAACCCCATTCGTTGAGGGCATCCAGCTTCATGCAGGATTGCAACAATTTATGCAGTGAAAGCGCCGATATGTCCAGCGTTTTCATGAAGTTGTCGTAATTGGTATCCGTATAAGGAATGGTCTTGCGCACGTTGGGCGACATGCCTATCGAGTGCAATACAAAATCGAGCTTACCGCCCAGTATTTCCATGCTCTTGTTCAGCAGGTTCTCCAAGTCATCGGTGGATGTGGCATCGGCAGGTATCACCTCTGCATTGCATTCTTTGGCCAGCTCGTTGATCTTACCCATACGCAACGCTATCGGCGCGTTGGTCAACACTATTTGTCCACCCTCTTCAACTACTTTTTGAGCTGTTTGCCAAGCTATGGAACGTTCGTCAAGCGCACCGAAAATGATTCCCTTTTTCCCTTCTAACATTTTATGAGCCATAAATGGATATACTTTAAGTATTTACGAGTAGTAAAAGTAGAAAAAAAAGCGATGCTTTCAGCAGGTACTACTTACTTGTGGCGGTAATATCCACTTCATACCTGACAGGGTATTTCCCATAATAGGTCTTATAATGCAGATAAGCGGTATCTCGAGCAATATTGTAGTACAAAATTGCCCCTGATACATAAACCAATAAACTGTCAGATGATTGCGTATGGTCATAAGTGAGTGCATCGGAAACAGTAAGGCCACCATTCTGATGGGCTTTTATATTTGTTTTTATATGTAGTTTATCAATGTACTCAATCGTATACATTTCTTGATGAACAGCAGTATCTGTTGTGGTTCCGTTTGTACCTTTCGTAACGGTAATGGTACTAACGTTCCAAAGCCTGCTTTTGAACAATGCGGCGATATAGGGTGGAGGAGTGATGATGTTAAGTGTATAAGAAGTTGTTGAGGGATAGTTGGTGACATGTGCGTAATAACTGTCGTTCACTTTCAGCCTCACCTTAAAATCACCTTCTTTCGTATAAATGTGTGTTGGCTCCATCTCAGATGATGTAGTTCCGTCGCCAAACTCCCACAGAAGTGTTTGAATGGATTCTTTATTGAATAAAGTGAAATAAAGTGTGTCGCCAATGGCATGATACTTACCGACCGAATATTTTCCTCCGACGCGAAAGGAAGGTTTTTTCTCAGGATTGTTTTGGTTGGGGTCATTTGGGTCATTGACTGTTGGTGTAGTACTTGTATTGCTGTTCTCCTTCTTGCAGCCGTACGCAAAAAGTATGGTTGTCAATAGTAGGAGTATCGATGTTTTTTTGAGAGAAGCGAGCATATGTCGGTGGTTTACAGTGTTTGCTATATTGTAAAATAAGCTTTTTTCAGCCCGTTACAATGTAGTCGACATCAACTTTACCTCCTTATGACAATCTCCACTCGTCTGTTGTATCCGCGACCTATTTCTGTGTCGTTGGATGCTATGGGGTTGCTTTCTCCCCAGCCTTGTGCACGAATGGAGTATTCGCCTATGCCATATGCCATCACCTCTTCGGATACCAATTGCGCCCTACGTGCAGATAGTTCTTCATTCACCATTGGTGTACCGGTGTTGTCCGTATATCCGTTGATGAGTACAACGAAGGATAGATCTTCCAACCAAGGTTCAAGTGCTTGTTGTAACAACAGCTTGTCAGAGTCGGATAGTGAGTAACTGTTGGTAGGGAAGTGGATGGTGCATATCAGGCTGTCGTGAATAGGTGCGCGATAATCTGCGGGCAACAAGGGTATGTTGAACTCGATAGGCTCAATGACGCTACTGTCCACATCTGCAAGAAATATGGTGTCCAACATATTCTGATAACCAAAGTGGTCGGCATCGTAAGCGTAGTTTTTACCTACGGGTAATGTTATCATAAAACTGGCATCTCCACGATTGGTGACAAAGCGGTAGAGCTGCTCACCTGTTTTTGCATCGTTTATCAATACCACTGAGTTACTTAGTCTGCTCTCTGTAAGGCTATCGTAGGTGTAGCCCCTCAACACAGCCACCTCAACAGGGCGGAGGTGTTTGGGTAGCTTGGTTTCGTAAATATCATAGTTGCCATCCAGGCTGTCACGGTCGGAGGCAAGGTAAGCCTGTTGCCCATCTATTGTTATGGATATGCTTGTTTCGTTGGAGCTGGTATTGATAGGGTAGCCCATGTTTACAGGTGCTCCCCAAGTGGTATCGTTCACCCTGCGGCTGTAAAAAATGTCTGACCCACCAAAGCCTGTAAGCCCATCGCTGGAGAAGTATAGTGTTTTGTTGTCGATATGTAAAAAAGGTGCGGTTTCGTCACCTTCAGTATTGATATGTGGGCCAAGGTTGCGAGGCAGTTGCCAAAGACCATCTTCAAAACGAGATACCCATATGTCGAACCCTCCATAACCTCCGTCGCGGTCGCTGACGAAATACAGGTCGCGATTGTCGGGAGAAAGGCAAGGCATGCCTTCGTAGGCAGGTGTATTGATTGTTGCACCGAAGCTTTGAGCTACCGACCAGTTGCTGTCTGCTGTATATGCCATATACAGGTCGCACCCACCTTGGTCCCATCCATTGTGGCTACGGTTGTCGCATCGCATGAAAAACAGGTAATGCCCATCTGCAGATATGCTCTGTGCTGCTTCGTGGTTGGGTGTGTTGGTGGGACTGCCAAGGTTCCTGCCTGTAAACCATCCACCGCAACTGTCCTCGGTAGACCTGTAAAACTCCATATCCGTATTCCTCACCAGTCGGGTAAAGTAAAGTGTTTGTGTGTCTGCTGATATGGTTGGGAACATTTCGGGATATGGCGTATTGATCCGCATCCCTATATTGTAAACACTGTCCTCAAGTATATTGGCCAATGCTTGGCGCATGAATACGGCTTGCTTATGAAGCTTCTCCCACTCTTTGTTTTTGCTGTTCTTGTTGGAAACTATCAGTTGCAAAGCCTGTGTGGGCTTGTAATCGTACAAAAGTGAGCGGGCAAGAGGCAGGGCAAAAGCAGTCTGCCCGTTTTTACAAGAGCGTGATGCACGTACAAACACATCCACTGCATCGGAGAATTTGCGGTCTGTGAAATACCATTCGCCCAATGTGCCATAAGCATCACTGTAGCCCGAATAATGTTTCAAAGCATCATGCATGGCCACATAGGCAAGGCTGTCTTGCTTGTCTGCACGCAGTCGCAGCGCTTTGTTGAATTGCTTGGCGGCCGCGTCGGGTACCTGTGCGGATGCGGCGGTTGACAGCAACAGCAGCAGAAAATATGTAATAAACCTAAAATGCAGGCGCATAGAATAGATGTAAAAATAATACGCTATATCGTTATTCATAAAAAACGAACTTTGTATTTTCAGCAGAAGGAAGAAGAATTATGAACAATCAGATAAAATGCCCACAGTGCGGCAACGAGTTTCAGCCCGACGAAGCCATTCGTGTGGAGGTGGAAACGCAGTTGCGAGCCAAGATGAACGACTGGAAGCGTAAGAAGGATGAAGAGTACCAAAAGTTGATGGAAGAGAAGGATGCAGAGGCCGAAAAAGCCCTGTTGGCAGAGCGTAAGAAGGTGCAAGAGCAGGTAGAGGCCCAAATCAGGAAAAAGCTGGAAGGGGATTATGAAACGCAAATGAAATTCCTACAGGAGCAAAATGCCACCAATGAAGAAAAGTTGAATGAGGCCCGCAAAAAGGAATTGGACTTTTTGAAACGTGTGCAGGAGCTGCAAGACAAAGAAAAGGAGATAGAGTTGCAGATGCAGAAGCAACTGAACGAGGAGCGCAACAAGTTGGCAGATGTGATACGCAAACAGGAAGAAGAAAAGAATGACCTAAAATTCAAAGAGCTGCGCAAACAGCTGGAAGACCAGAAAAAGATAGCCGAAGAAGCCGTGCGTAAAGCGGAGCAAGGCTCCATGCAACTGCAAGGAGAGGTGCAGGAATTGGCATTGGAAGAACTGTTACGCACATCATTCCCGTTTGATATAATAAGCGAAGTAGGCAAAGGTGTACGCGGTGCAGACTGTATACAAACCGTGCGCAACAATATGGGGCAGGAGTGCGGTAAGATAATTTTTGAGAGCAAGCGCACCAAAGAGTTTGCCAACGACTGGATAGAAAAGCTGAAAGCTGATATGCGCAGCCAAGGTGCGGATGTTGCGGTAATCGTGACACAAGCCATGCCAAAGGATATGGATGGCTTTGGTGAGAAAGACGGTGTATGGATATGCTCGTTTGCGGAAGTGAAGGCAGTAGCACAAGTGCTACGCGAAAGTGTGCTGAAAGTATACCAAGCCACCAAGAGCAAAGAGAATATGGGTGATAAGATGACCCTGCTTTACGAATACTTGACCGGTGCGGAATTCACCGAGCAGTGGAAGGCCATGCGCGAAGGATTTTTATCCATGAGGATGTCCATACAAAAAGAGCGTGATGCGATGGAGCGTATTTGGAAAGCTCGCGAAAAACAATTGGAAAAGATACTGCTCAGCTCTACACATATACGTGGCTCCATAGACGGTATAGCCGGTATGGACAGTATAGATATTAACCTGTTGGAAGAAGGAGATGAATAGTGTAAAGAGGTATTTAATAGAATATGTAATTGCAATACTATTTGCATTGCTGATTATACCTATCCTAGAATTGTGCATTAGATTAATTCCAAATATTGGGTGGCATTTTCTTACAGTTGCTTATGGATTGATATTCATTCTTCAAGTATTGTATTATTACCTGACCTCTATTTTTAATATTGTTTTGAGTATAGTTAGCTTTATTATGAATTTTCTTCTATGGATAATAGAGCAAGTTCAACTTGAAAAAGTTTTACACGATTCTCCTTTTTATCAAGGCGAAAATTATAAAATAGGAGTTTTTATTTTGGGCGGGTTCTTGTGGGCGACTAATAAAATGCTAATAGACGCGTTGTTGAGTAAAAACAAAAAGCTCAGAAAAAGAAAGAGTAGAATAGAGCATAAACTTACCAACCCAACGGATTCTCAACAGTAGCTTTAAACTCGTTCCATACGTCTGCAACAATTTCGGCTGCGGGTTTTATATCGTGTATCAGTCCGCTTATTTGTCCTATTTCCAATTCGCCTTCCGTAAGGTCGCCTTCAAACATGCCCTTCTTAGCGCGTGCACGTCCTAACAGTTCGGTCATTTCTTCTTTGCTTGCGCCTCTGCTTTCCGCATCAAATACTTTTACGTAGAAGTCATTCTTGATAAGACGTACAGGTGTCAAACCTTTCAGTGTAAGGACGGTGTCACCTTCTTTGGCATCTACCACCGCTTGCTTGAAGTTGTCGTGACTGCTGGCCTCAGGGCTGCATACAAAACGGCTGCCTATCTGCACAGCTTCTGCACCCAAAGCCATTACCGACAACATGGCGCGGCCTGTTGCGATACCGCCCGCAGCTATCACAGGAATGTTCACCGCTTCGCGCACCATAGGTATCAGGCAGAGCGTGGTAGTTTCTTCGCGTCCGTTGTGCCCACCTGCTTCAAAGCCTTCTGCAACTACAGCATCCACACCCGCTGCTTCGCTCTTTTGTGCAAACTTGGCACTGCTTACCACATGCACCACTGTTATGCCATGCTCTTTGAAAACGGGTGTCCATGTTTTGGGATTGCCCGCAGAGGTGAACACTATCGGTACTTTCTCGTCGATGATGTGTTGTACATGCTTGTCAATGTCAGGGTAGAGCAACGGCAGGTTTACTGCAAATGGTTTGTCTGTTGCTTGCTTGCATTTTTGTATGTGCTCCAACAATACTTCAGGGTACATACTGCCCGCACCGATGATGCCCAGGCCGCCCGCATTGCTTACGGCAGACGCCAACCTCCAGCCCGATGCCCATATCATACCTGCTTGTATGATGGGGTATTGTATGCCGAACAGTTGTGTGATGCGGTTGTCAAAAGCGTTTTTGTCTGCGGTGAATTGTCCCTGATATAACATGTATTATGCTTCTTTTTTCTTGTAGTAAAGTGTGTTGCTGTTCTCTTTGCGGAATATCTTCTTCGCCGTTTCCAACAAGTACTCACGCGTAACAGCATTGTATTTATCCCACTCGTCGTTGATCCATGCTGCATCGCCCAACAGTTCGTAGAATGCAAGGTTGTTGGCACGAGACAATAGCCCCATGTCTTCAAAGGCTATCATTGATTCTGTTTTGTTCTTCGCCTTTTGCAACTCTTCTTCCGTCACACCGTTCTCCAACAGTTTGTTCACTTCTTCTTCTATTGCAGCTTTGGCTTCTTCAAAAGTTTTGCCTTCTATCAACTTACCCTCTATCACCAACAGTCCCGGGTCTATGCTGCCTAAGTGGTAGCAGTTGATATTGCTGAACAGTTGTTTCTCTTTCACCAACGACAAGTACAATCTTGATGATTGCCCACTGCCGAATACTTCGGTTATCAGGTCAGCTGCATGATACATGTCCGATAGTCTGCCGTCTATATGCCAAGCCATCCATATGGCGTTCAGCGGTACGTCGGCTTCCATGGTAAACTCTCTTGCTTCCGTCTGCACAGGTTCTTGCTTCAACTTACGCTCGTACTTCTCTCCCGCAGGTATATTACCGAACCATTTTTCAGCCAATTCCTTCACCTGTTCTGTGGTCACATTGCCTGCAACACACAGTATTGCATTGCTTGGGCGATAGTGTTTGTAAAAGAAGTTCTTTACATCTTCCAACTGTGCTTCTTCTATATGCTCCAACTTCTTACCGATGGTCATCCATTTGTACGGATGGTTTTTATATGCCAGCTCGCGCAACAATTCCCAAGCACTGCCGTATGGTTTGTTGATGTAATGTTCTTTAAACTCTTCGCACACCACTTTGCGCTGTACGTCCAAGCTCTTTTCACTGAATGCCAGTTGATTCATACGATCACTCTCCAACCAAAATGCGGTTTCGATATTTTGCAGTGGTAGTTGTACGTAGTAGTTGGTAATGTCGTTGGTGGTGTAAGCGTTGTTCTCGCCACCCGCCATTTGCAACGGCTCATCATATTCAGGCACATTCTCCGAACCGCCGAACATCAAATGCTCAAACAAGTGAGCGAAGCCTGTACGCTCTTCATCCTCATCGCGTGCACCTACATCGTACAGTACATTCACTGCCACCATAGGGGTGTTCTCGTCGTGGTGAACGATAACGCGTAATCCGTTGTCTAAAGTAAATCTGTCAAACTGCACCATGTTCTAATTGTTAGGCGGCAAAGATAGCAGAACTGCGGTGAAATGCAGGGGGTATGGGAGATAGGTCTTGGTTATATGGGAATAGTGTACCAATGTCCCAAAACGGGGCGCGGTACAATTAGGGACGTTTTTTTTGTCAATCCATTGTCACTATAATTTTATTTCTATGGAATAATCCATGTATGTCGTTTTAATAATAAACGATATACCATGGCAGAACTGAATATCCCCGAAAAGAAAGGCCGCAGAAGGCGTACTGCACCAAGGGTAGACCTTACCCCGATGGTTGACCTTGGTTTCTTGCTCATCACATTCTTTATACTCACCACCACAATGGCCAAAGACAAGAGCATAGAAATAAACAATCCAATAGTTCATGCGGAAGAGCCTACCAAATTCATAGATACGGCAACCATTACGCTGATTCCCATTGAGGGTCATAAGGTGGCATATTACAACGGAATGTTGTCGTATGATGAAGCATTACAAGTGGTGCCGATATCAGATGTAAGAGCAGTGTTGGTAAAGAAAAAGAGTGAGTTGAAAAGATTGCCGATTACCTACTCCGAAGCGGCGCATAAAATACAAGTGCTGATAAAACCCTATGAGCGCAGTAAGTACGACGACCTTGTGAGCTTAATAGATGAGATGCTCATCAATGATATAAAGACATACACCATCTACGAGCTTGACTCTATGGAAAAAAGAATGGTACGTGAATTGTAAAAAACGGTTCAGAAATGTACCGCGTCCCGAAACGGGACAAGGGACGGTTTGGGCTGGATTCAGGTATTACTTATCTGCTCTTTTAGTGCCTGCGTATAGCTCATATTCCAGAAGTCGGCAGTCTATTTTACTGTTGTAAAACTCTATGCGTCTGTTGGCTTTCAGCCCTATCTTTTTTGCCAACTCCATATTGCCTGTAAAGATGTAGCCAAAGTATCCGCCGCATTTTTGTTTCATAAAATCGCCTATGCGTTTGTAGGTGGCTTGTAGTTCTGTTTCTTCACCAAGACGCTCTCCGTATTCGGGGTTCAAAAAAACCACACCTGCACCGTCTTCGGGTACATGGGTCTCGGCAAAGTCCACTTTGTTGAATTCTATAAGGTCTGCCACACCTGCAGCACGAGCATTCTTTTCTGCATTAATAATGGCTTGCCTGTCATAGTCTGTTGCAATGATGCGCAGTCCCTTCACCTCATCGGTTATCATGTTTTCGAGCTTGCCTCTTTCTTCCAAGTAGTACTCTTCGTCGTAGCCCTGTATATGCATGAAGGCATAGTTGGTTCTGAACAATCCCGGAGCGGTGTTGGTGGCAATGAGTGCCGCCTCTATTGCCAAAGTGCCTGAGCCACACATGGGGTTGACGAATGGAGATTTCTTATCCCATTTGCTGGCTAAGATGGTTGCAGCTGCAAGAGCCTCCAGCATGGGTGCTCTACCCGGTATTTTACGGTAGCCATGCCTTGCCAATGAAGGGCCTGATGTGTCGATGAACAATGCAGCTTCATTCAGATTCCAGAATAAGTGTATTACCGCACCTGAAAGTTCGGAACCTGTATTTGGACGTTCTCCTGTAAGTTTTACCATGCGGTCTACAATCGCATCTTTCACCCGCAGGTTGGCATACATGTTGTTTTTGATGGTGTCGTTGTACACATTGCTGGTGATGGATAGGTGACCGTCTTTTAAGAGGACCTTTTCCCAAGCATAACTGTACACGCTGCTGTATACTTCATCTGCATCCAGTGCTTTGAATTCTTTGATACGGTACAGCACCTGACTTGCACAACGTAAGTTCAGGTTAAGCCTGATACAGTCGTTCATAGTACCGGTGATGCGCACACCTGTCACAAAAGTTTCTTCTATCTCGTAACCCAGTGCTTCAACTTCCATTGCCACATAAGGTGACAAACGATTGTTGCAAGTAATGACTATGGTAGATGCTGTATCGTAAAAAGACATGCCGCAAAATTAGTATTGTAGCACAACAAAAGTGTGGTGCATACAATTCTTTGGTACAGGTTTGTAAACGATTATTCCGAAACCTCTGGACGCTTGCCTCTTTGTTGAGGTTCGCTGCGTTGCAACGGGTTGGCCGTATTGGTGGCGTACTCCTCTCTTTGGCGCAGTATGTCCAAACATTTGAACAATGCTTCGCGGAAAGACGACTCGTCTGCTATGCCCTTGCCTGCAATGTCGAATGCAGTGCCGTGATCGGGTGATGTGCGCACCACGGACAAACCTGCGGTATAGTTCACTCCTTTGCCTTCAGCCAATGTCTTCAGTGGTATCAACCCTTGATCGTGATACATGGCCAATACGCCATCGAAACCTGTAAAGGAGCCTTGTGCAAAGAATGCATCCGCAGCGTAAGGGCCAAACAGTAATGTGCCGCTTTGTTGCATGCTTTCTATAAGAGGGATTATTATTTCTTTCTCTTCGTTGCCGATGTTGCCGTTATCGCCTGCATGTGGGTTCAGTCCCAGTACGGCTATTTTAGGCTTATCGATGCCGAAGTCTTTTATCAAACTTTCTTTCAGCAGGTTTATTTTGCTTGTCAACAGGTCTTTGGTGATGTGATTGGCAATGCTGCTGACAGGTATGTGCTCTGTCGCCAAAGCAACGCGCAGGTTGTTATGAAAAAGTACCATCACCACATCCTTGGCACCGAACTTCTCTTTCAAGAAAGGTGTATGGCCTGTGTATTGAAAATCAGGAATCTTAGTGTTAGCCTTGTGAATGGGCGCTGTTACCAAACCGTCCAATTGACCGTCTTTAAGGCATTGTGCCGCCACCATCAGTGAACGCACAGCGTACTTGCCACCATACTCTGTAAGCTCCCCCGGTTGTACGGGTACTTCTTCTTCCCAACATGTGAAGATGTTCACTTGCTTTGGGTTGAGTTTGGTAAGGTCTTTGGTGCTGTTGAAGCTGAAATGTTGGTCGGATAAAGACTTGCGGTAGTAGTTGATCACCTTGTTGGATGAAAACACCACAGGTGTACACAGTTCCATTATCCTATTGTCTGATAGGGTTTTGATGATGACCTCAGGACCGATGCCGTTTAGGTCGCCTATTGTTATGCCTATTATTGGTTTTTCTCTTTGCATGTGTGTGTTTGCGCCAAATTATAAAATTAATTTTTTGCGTAGTGCATCAGGAAGTCCACTGCCATACGCAATCCATATGCGGTACCACCCGAAGTGTGGTATCCGCTTGTGGCTGTGTTGAATGATACGCCCGCAATATCGAAGTGCATCCAAGGGTAGTCTGTAAAGTGCTGCAAGAACTTACCTGCGGATATGGCACCACCGTATCTGCCGCCTACATTCTTCATGTCGGCTATGTCCGATTTCAGCATCTCGGCATATTCTTCCCACAATGGATATTCCACCAAACGTTCGTATTGTCTGTTGCCGCTTTCGCGCATTTTGTTTTTCACCTCTTCGTCGGCAGTACCCATACAAACGATACCACAGTTGCCTACGGCGATAGCCGCCGCACCGGTCAGTGTGGCAAAGTCCATCACCAATTCGGGTTCGTAGCGTTTGGCCCAGTGCAGTGCGTCTGCCAATAGGAGACGACCTTCCGCATCTGTGTTCAATACTTCTACGGTAGAGCCGCTGTACATGGTGATGACATCACCGGGTACGTATGCGTCTTGTCCCGGACGGTTGTCTGTTGCGGGTACTAATGCTATCACGTGCAGAGGTAATTGCATTTTCCCGATGGCATACATGGTACCGGTGACAACAGCTGAGCCGCTCATGTCGCTCTTCATGCGGTCCATGGAAGCCAGTGTGGGCTTCAATGAAAGTCCGCCCGTATCGTACACCACGCCTTTACCCACCAACACGATGGGCTTTTTATTCAATGCCTTTTTGGGCTTGTGCTCTATTATTGTGAATGTTGGAGGGAGGATACTACCACGGTTCACGGCCAATAGTCCGCCCATTTTTTCTTTTACGATCCTCGCTTTGTTCAGCACGGTCACTTTAAGTCCTGCGGCCTTACCTATGGTGGATATTTCTTTTGCCAATTGCTCTGCCGTAAGGTGTGCCAAAGGCTCGTTCACCAATGTGCGAGTATGGTAAGTGGCTTCTGTAATCACCGTAAGTTGCTCCACTTCTTTCAGAGTGATGGATTGCTTGGTGAATGCGATATTCTGCAACGCATTGACGCTTTTATCCGCGTCCGACTTGTATTTCAGAAATTGATAGTTGGCCAAAGCAATGCCTTCTGCCAGTGTATATGCCGCATTGGGTTTTGACGACAAATTGGTGATCCCCAATGTGCCTATCTTATGTTTGTTGGCTAAAGCCTGTATGGTAGCACCTGTTTTGCGGATACCTTCTTGTGTCAGTGTTTCAGAGTCTTTCTCTGTGATGAGGTATATGAATATAACTCTGTTGTATTGATTGATGGTGATGAGTGATTGCTTGTCTTTCAGTGCTTTTTTGACATAAGAAGCCTCGTTCGACTCCAATATATCCACCTGTCCCAAGCTGCGTTCATTGTCCAAAATGAAAAGTTGATCCTTCTTCGGCTGTTTCTGTATGATGCTGAATTCCATCTCAATGAGTTATTATTGTCCGCAAAGTTAAAAATGTAAGGTAAAAGGTTCACCGGTTAAAAACTAACTTTACCTGTTAAAGCTCATAAATAGAAATAATAGTAATTGAAGCCATATAGTTTAAAGAAGAATTTGGGGCAGCATTTTCTGCACGACGAGCAGATGTGTATGAAGATAGTCGAGTCTGTTTCTTACAAAGAAGGATTGCAACTGTTGGAAGTAGGCCCCGGTGGAGGTGCCATCACCAAGTACTTGATACAAAAACAGGGTGTGGACTTCAAAGCCGTTGAGGTGGATGAAGAAAAAGTGGAGTATCTACTCAAAACCTATCCTGAGTTGGAAGGAAAGTTGATTCAAAAAGACATCTTAAAAGCCGACAAGCCTTTTGAGGGTAAGTTCAATGTCATCGGTAACTTCCCGTATAATATATCTTCACAAATACTGTTCGTCGTACTGGATTGGGAGGAAGATGTGGATGAGGTGATAGGTATGTTCCAAAAAGAAGTGGCACAAAGAGTGGCGTCCAAAGAAGGGAATAAGGTGTACGGCATATTGAGTGTTCTGTTACAAACCTTCTTCGAGATAGAATACTTATTCGATGTGCCACAAAAGTGCTTTACACCCCCACCAAAAGTGATGAGCGGCGTGATAAGGATGAAAAACACAGGAAATCCATACAAAATAGAAAATAAGAAGAAGTATAAAACGCTGGTAAAGACAGCTTTTGGACAAAGAAGGAAGACTTTGCGCAACGCATTGAAACCACTCTTGTCCGCCGAAGCGTTGAGCGATAAGGTATTCGACAAGCGCGCTGAACAGTTGAGTGTGGAAGACTTTGTAAACCTATACAAGCAATATTATTTATGAGTAGAAAAGTGTTGATAGCGGCTCCTATACACCCCATATTGCCCAGATGGCTGGATGCCAATGGGTACGATTGCACCGTAAACGAGACCGTCACACAACAAGATGCACCCGCTTTGGTGAAAGATTGTGTGGGTATTATCACATCCACAAGGCTGCAATTGGACAAAGAATTGATAGATGCCGCCCCAATGCTAAAATGGATAGGGCGTATGGGCTCAGGCATGGAGGTGATAGATGTACCATATGCCACAAGCAAAGGCATAAACTGTTACAGCAGCCCTGATGGTAATAAAAATGCAGTTGCAGAACATGCATTGGGTATGTTGCTGAGCCTAAACAAGAAGATATTGAAGAGTGCCAACGAGGTTAAGGAGGGCAAATGGCTGAGAGATGAGAACAGAGGGGTGGAGCTGGACGGAAAGACGATTGGTATTATAGGTTTTGGTAATACGGGAAGCGCATTGGCAAAAAAGCTCTACGGGTTTGATGTTAGAATTTTAGCATATGACAAATACAAGAGAGGGTATGCACCACCATATGTGGAAGAATGTAAACTGTTGGCCGACATTTTCAATGAAGCGGATGTGGTGAGTTTTCATGTGCCTTTGCAGGAAGACACCTATCATTATTTCAACGAAGCATTCGTGTCAAATATGAAAAAACCTTTTGTGTTGGTGAATACTTCAAGGGGCAAAGTGATAGATACGAATGCAATGCTCGAAGCGCTCGAAAGCCGCAAGCTGACAGGTGTTTGTCTTGATGTGTGGGAGGAGGAACCCATAGAAAAAATGAGCCCTGACATGAGAAGTTTACTCGAAAAAACAGCCTCCATGCCACAAGCCATCATAACGCCGCATATAGGCGGTTACAGTATGGAAGCCTTATATAAAATGAGCAAATCTTTGTTGGATAAAATTGTCAGCAGAAAGTAAGTTGTATCGTCATTTGAGATAATATAATGAAAACAAACATTATACTGACAAAAAATAAATATCGGCGTTCTACTTTTAACAAAGATTTCTATCTTTACCGTTCATTTGGTTAATAATTATTTAATGCAGGATATGACACGATTACTACGCTTATTATTGGTGTTGTTACTTTCAGGTATTACCACGGGAGCACTCGCTCAAGGACAAAGTGGTGAGATGATTGGTAAGGTCGTTGATAACACCGGTGAACCCGTTATCAATGCGGTGGTGCAAGTGATACAAGGTGGTATTGTCAAAAACGGTACTGTTACCGATTTTGACGGTAACTACATCATCAAGCCACTATCCCCCGGTCGTTACGACTTGAAAGTGAGTTACATAAACTTCAAAGAAGATATTACATCAGGAGTAATCATCAGCCCGGATAAGAAAACCGAGGTGAATGTGAAGCTCCAACCAAAGGATAATACTTTGGAAGAGGTTGTTATCAAAGAGTACAAAGTTCCATTGATAGATAAGTACAGCGTTGTTGCAACCAAGACTTCAGAAGAGATCGAGGCGATGCCTACTCGTAACACGACAACAGTAGCATCTACCGCGCCGGGTGTATATTCACAAGGTGATGGTGGTGGCCTTAGCATCGGTGGTGCAAGGGGCGACGGTACTCTATATATAGTAGATGGTGTGCAAGTATACGGTAGTAGAGGTATCAACCTTTCTCAAGGTGCCATCGACCAGATACAAGTAATGTCATCAGGTATCTCCGCAAAATATGGTGATGCCATCGGTGGTGTTGTAACAATCACAACAAAAGGTGTTTCGGACAGATTGCGTGGTGGAGTATTGTTGGAGCGTTCTGTTGACGGTTACGGCCACAACCTTTTCAACTTCAACCTTAGTGGTCCGTTGTTGAGCCAAAAAGTGGATAGCCTTACCAGGAAGCCGGTCTTAGGTTTCTTCCTTTCGGGTGACGTTTGGTACGATCAGGACAGAAGCCCTGAATACCAAGGTGTATATTTGTTGAAGGACGAAGTGTTGGCAGATATCAGACAAAATCCTCTATTCGCGGTACCTAACCAAACAGGTACTCCGGTATTCAGATACAAGTCTGAGCAAGTTACAGCCAAAGACCTATATATGACCAAGAGAAGGCCAAATGCGGCTGTGTTTGAAGGTAGGTTGAACGGTAGACTTGACTTCCAACTTGCAGAAGATCTTAACTTGAACATAGGTGGTAGCTTCAACTACGGTAAGAGCAATGCTTACAGCACAGCATGGTCGTTGTTCTCACCAAATGACATTGCGGTGTCTCGCAGCTATACAGGTAGAGGTTTCGTAAGATTGCAGCAGAGCTTCAAAAAGAAGACTGCTCCACTTGTAGGAGAAGACGGTCAAGAAATTCCTGAGGTGAAACCGCTTATTTCCAATGCATTCTACACGTTGCAGGTGGATTATCAGCGCGAATATGTAAACTCAGAGCATGAACAGCACGGACGTAACTTGTTCAATTACGGTTATGTAGGTAAGTTCAATACAGAATATACAGAGATATACGCACCTGGTAGAGATAGCTTGACAGGTCAGTTCGGTACACGTTTGTTGTTGGATAGGTTCCCTGTTGCAACTACATTCCAACGTTCTGACTTGAACCCTGTTTTAGCCAACTATACCACACAGTATTACAACTTGATAGGTGATAACCTTCCTCAAAGGATAGATGACATACGTTTCGCGAACGCAATGACCAACGGTCAGATGCCTCAATCAATATATGGTCTTTATACTTCGGTAGGCCAGTCAAACACAGGTTTCAACTATGCAGGTGTTACACAATACGGTGTATCTGTTGATGCCTCTTTCGACCTTCAGCCGGGTAAAACAAGACACTCTATAGAGTTCGGTCTTTACTATCAACAGCGTACAGAGACAGGTTACAGCATCGGTGCAGCCAACACCAACGGTGGTTTGTGGCAGTACATGAGGTTGTTGACCAACAGGCACATCACTCTTGACAGAGACAATCCGATATTCATTATCGATGGTAAGCAATATACTGCCGACCAACTTGACGGTTTGAGCGGTATCAGCTTCTCTCCATACGATACCATATATTATAACAGAAAGTCGATAGACGCAGACCAATCAACTTTTGACAAGAACCTAAGAAGCAAATTGGGTTTGAGTGCTACAGATTACATCAACATCGACGGTTTGGATCCATCCACCTTCTCTGTTGACATGTTCTCTGCTGACGAATTGTTGAACAGTGGTAACCCATATGTAGGTTACAGAGGTTACGACTACAAAGGTAACAAGGTGAAAGGCCAGGTTAACTTCAACGACTTCTTCACCAAAAAAGACGAGAATGGTAATTATACACGTGATATAGGCGCTTTCAGGCCAAACTATATGGCGGGTTACATATTGGATAAGTTCCAGTTCAAAGACATCTTCTTCAACATCGGTTTGCGTGTTGAGCGTTTCGATGCGAACACCAAAGTGTTGAAAGACCCTTACTCACTTTACGAAGTGAACACTGTTGCTGATGCACAAAGCATCGGTAAAGTGAAGAACAACTTTACTGAAGGTGGTGTTACACCGTCAAACATCGGTAGCGACTATGTTGTATATGTAAACAACAACGAGTCAAGCTCACCGGCTGTTATCGGTTACCGTAACGGTGACGACTGGTACGATCCATATGGTAGAGTGGTATTGGATCCGACATCGTTGAAACAATACAGCGGTGGTCGTGACCCTCAACCTTACCTTGTGAACAATGACGTTAGGATAACTGATAGCAACTTCAACCCTAACAGTTCATTTACAGATTACAAACCACAGATCAACGTAATGCCGCGTATCGCGTTCAACTTCCCGATATCGGATGTTGCATTGTTCTATGCTCACTACGATGTGTTGGTTCAGCGTCCTAAGTCAGGCGTTATCACCACTCCGGCAGACTATTACTTTATGACTGCCAACCCGGGTGGCTTTGTCAACAACCCTGATTTGAAGCCTGAGAAAATGTTTGACTACGAAGTAGGTTTCAAACAATCGTTGAGTCAGAATGCGGCCATTACCATCAGTGGTTTCTATAAGGAGCGTAAAGACATGATACAGGCTCGTCCTTATCTATATGCATGGCCTACCACATACTATACATTCGGTAACAGAGACTTCTCTACAACAAAAGGTTTGATACTACACTACGATATGCGTAGAAAGAGAAACCTTCGTATGGACATCTCTTATACTTTGCAGTATGCCAACGGTACAGGTTCAAGTGCAACATCGTCGATCGCAGGTTCTCCAAGTGCACCGGGTCTGTTGTCAGGATTCATCAGTGCAGGTTTGCCGAATATCCGTACAACATTCCCATTGAACATCGATACAAGACACTTGATCGTTGCTACATTGGATTACAGGTTTGCCAACGGTAAAGGTCCTGTTGTTGCAGATAAGCACATCTTGCAAAATGCAGGTGCCAACTTGATCATCAGAACAAGAAGTGGTGAGCCGTATACCAAATACACTCAACCAACTCCGATAGCAAATACCATCAGTGGTCAGGTTAACGGTTCTCGTTTGGCTTGGCACTACATGCTTGACTTGAAAGTAGACAAGAACTTCATGTTGAAATTCGGAAAGGATAACATGGATGGTGATATAACAAAACCAAGAAGACGTTATGCGGTTAATGCGTTTGTGTTGATAACAAACCTTCTGAATACAAAAGACATCCTTGGTGTGAACGGATATACAGGTAGAGCAGATGACAACGGTTATTTGGCCTCTCCTCAGGGTATCCAGAACATAAACAACCAGTTGGTACCACAGTCTTATTTGGACTTGTATACTGTGAGACAGATCAGTGGTGCAGGATACAACCTGCCTAGAAGAATCAACATAGGTCTTGGATTTAACTTTTAATTGAATAAGATATTTTAACAGAAATAACTTTATCAAGTTATGATACCGAAAATGTATAATAAGATTGTAACAGTGTTGTTGGTAGTGGCGGCATCTGCATTTACCATGCAGGCCACCGCAAGACCAAACGAGAAAACGAGCCTACGCCCTGCGAAAAAAGGTGGTTTGCAAAAAACCACGGCATCGTGTAAGCCTGCGGAATCATCCATCGACCTTGACATCAACAACGTTAGGGCCAGATTGATGACCGGTGGTGACATGTGGTGGGATAACGGTACTTCAGAAGCCAGATATGAGATCCCAAAAGGTTCGAGAAAGAACTCTTTGTTTGCAGGTTCTGTATGGATAGGTGGTAGAGATGAGCAAGATCAGCTCAAAGTGGCTGCTCAAACTTATCGTCAGGACGGTAACGACTACTGGCCGGGCCCATTGTCTCCTGCAACGGCTGACATTTCGGAAGCAGACTGCTCTCAGTGGGACCGCTTTTGGAAAGTGAACAGAGAGACCATCAACAAGTTCAGAGAGCTTGGCGATAAAGGTTCTGCAAAAGGAGATCCTGAGTATGAAGTAATATTCGAATGGCCGGGTAAAGGATATCAGAGTGCAAAGGGTCGTAACCAATCTACCCTTAGCCTTTACGAAGGACAAGATTACGCTCCTTTCGTGGATGTTGATAACAACGGTATATATGATCCTGAAGCAGGTGACTATCCGGATATATTGGGTGACCAATTCGTATGGTGGGTATTCAATGACAAGGGTAACGTTAAGCAACAATCCCAAACAGAAGGTATCGGTATAGAAGTTCAGGCAAGTGCATTCGCATACTCTACCAAAGACTTCTTGAACGATGCGACATTCTACAACTTCAGGTTGATCAACAGAGGTAGCTTGAGACTTGACAGTACTTACATAGCCACTTGGACTGATGCCGATCTTGGATATTATAGAGATGACTATATCGGTTGTGATACTGCACGTGGTTTGGGTATACTATATAATGGTAGAAGTGTTGATGGTGACGGTCAAGTAAACAGCTATGGTGAAGATGTTCCAATGGTGGGTGTCGATTTCTTCAAAGGACCTCTTAGAAGGACTGAAGTAAACGGCCAAACCGTAATAGAGGAGTTGGGTATGGAAGCCTTCACTTATTACAATAACGATAACACAGTAGTAGGTAACCCGAGAAACGGTACTGAGATATATAACTACATGACCGGTTCCATCAGAAACGGTCAGCGTTTCAGTAACGATTTCAAAGGTGCAAACATCACATCAGTGGCATACGGTGAAGGCCCGCTTGTAAGCGCGGTATTCCCGGGAGACCCTGCAAATAAATCAGAATGGTCTGAGTGTGTGTGTAACAACCCGGTAGGTGACCGTAGGTTTATTCACTCATCAGGTCCTTTCAAATTGGAGCCGGGTGTTGAGAATGACATCACGATAGGTGCCGTATGGGTATCCAGCGTCGGAGGTTGTCCTAATACTTCTTTCGGTAAGATCAGAGTAGCGGATGACTTGGCACAAGATCTATTCAACAACAACTTCCAGACAATTGAAGGTCCGGAAGCTCCGAGACTTGTTATCAGAGAATTGAACAGAAAACTTGTTTGCTATTTGATCAATGACTCAATAAGTAACAACTTCCGTGAGCAATTCGGTGACACAGGTGTAGGTCAGAAGTTCAGAGTGGCATCTCCGAAAGCGGTTAAGTTGTCAAACGACTCATTGTACAAGTTCGAAGGTTATAGGGTGTTCCAATTGAAAAACAGATTTGTGACTCCTGCGGACATCTTCAACGACCAAGGTGAAGTGAATACCACTCTTGCTGCAGAAGTATTCCAGTGTGACGTGAAAAACGGTATCACAAGGATTATCAATTACAACAGAGAAACAGAGATAAGCACCAACACTTGGGTGCCTGTAATAAAAGTGAACGGAGCTGACAGTGGTATCCGCCACAGCTTCGAATTGACCATCGATCAGTTTGCTCAAGGTGAGGATAAGCGTTTTGTGAACTACAAGAACTACTATTTTGTAGCTGTTGCATATGCGCATAACAACTTTGCTGAGTTCAATTACGGTAAAGCGGATTCCACACAAGACCAAGCATATCTTGAAAGCTTGAAAAGTGCAGGTGGGGCTCCTATAGACGTTGTTTCCGCTACTCCTAACCCTGCCAATGGCGATATGGGTACTGTATTGAATGCAGAGTACGGTGACGGTGTTATCATCAAGCGTATAGAAGGTAGAGGTAACGGTGGAAACTTGCTTGAATTGAGCGATGCATCTGAAATGGAAGCATTGAATGGTGTACCGGGTATAAACGGCGGTACTGTTCACCAAGCCATATACCCAACATATAAAAAAGGAAAAGGTCCTATTGCAGTTAAAGTGATAGACCCTGTGAAATTGGTAGGTGCAGATTGGGAACTTTATATATATGGTGGACAAGATTCAGTTTCTCGTACACAAATTTCTCTTCGTGCCGATTCAAGCACATGGAAACTTGTAAACAAATCAACGGGTACAACGATATACAGCGAATCTTCTGATATCAATACGCTGAACGAGCAAATAATAGAGCAATACGGTTTCTCTGTTGCTGTTAAGCAAGTGAAGCGTCCTAGTGAGAACCAAGTAGAAGAGAACAACGGTTTGATCACATCGGATATCACTTTCGAAGATGCATCCAATCCATGGTTGTCGGGTGTGCCTGATGGTGAGAACCAAGCATACAACAACTGGATAAGAAGTGGGCGTTCAAGTGACGACGATACATTGTGTGATTGGAACGACCGCAGATTGGATACAGTAGATCAGGTATATGAGAAGTTGTTGGACAACTACTCATCCACAAAAGGTACTTGGGCTCCTTACGGCCTTACTGCCGATGAGAACCGCGCAAGATGTGGATTCGGTGTATCTGCCAAAACCAACTCAACAGGTATCAAAGACATACCGAGTGTTGATGTGATCATCACTCCTGATAGAACTAAATGGACAAGATGTCTTGTATTGGAAATGCAAGAAGACGAGTCATTGGTTGGTGGTGTACAGAAGTTCGACATTAAGAGACACGCCAGCTGGAATGGTGATATAGATGCAGACGGGCGTCCTATCTACTCAACTGTAGCAGGTGACACAGGTTACTCTTGGTTCCCGGGTTATGCCATCAACAGTGAAACAGGTGAGCGTTTGAACATGTTCTTCGGTGAGGATACTTGGTTGAAAGCACATAACGGTGACGATATGTTGTGGAACCCGACTTCTACTGCATTCTCTTCATCCACAGGTACAAACGTTAACATCATCTACGGTGGTAAACACTATATATATGTTCAGAACGTGAGGTATGACTCTTGTCGCACCTTCATTGAAGACATCAATAGTGGTGGTATTAAAGCCCAGTTGCGTTTCAACAACTTCGCTTATGTTGGTGTTCCATTGTTGAACCCATTGGTTGAGAGCCGCTTCAAGCCACTTAAAGACGGTATGGTGCCTTCTAAAGTGAGAATCAGAATTAAGATTGCTCGTCCTTATGCGAGATACTATACCAACTTCAACAACAACACTGCGTTGAAGAATGGTGGTTTCCCATTGTACGAGTTCAGCACCAAGGATATGTCTCCTACCAAATTGGCTGACAATGGCAACGCGGATAAAGATGCATTGCTTGACAGAATACATGCTGTGCCTAACCCATACTACGGTTATACAGGTTACGAGTTGAACAGGTATGATACTAGGGTTAAGATCATCAACCTACCTGCCAAAGCAACTGTTAGCATCTACTCATTGGATGGTTCGTTGATACGCAGACTGGAGAAAGATGATGCCAACGTATCATTCATCGATTGGGATATCAGAAACTCTAAGAGCTTGCCTATTGCGAGTGGTATGTATCTGATACATGTGAATGCAGATGGAATAGGTGAAAAAGTAATTCGTTGGTTTGGTGCAATGCGCCCGATAGACGTGACAAACTATTAATAATAAGTTCAGCTATCCCGCATGTGCGGGATAGCTGAAAATCAATATTATATACTTACAGATTATGAGAAAAATATTTACAGGATTTGCAGTTCTTGCAGTTGTGTTTTCAAGCACAACAGATGCTTTTGCAGGAAACAAAGACCGTATAGGCCAGGCCGGTGCCACTGAGTTGCTCATTAACCCATGGGGGCGCAGTACAGGTTTGTTTGGTATGAATACTTCTTTTGTAAAAGGTTTGGATGCGATGAAGACGAATATAGCCGGCTTGTCGTTTGTGGAGCAGACCGAGGTAGGTGTGTCTCATTCTATGTATCTAAGCGGATCAGGTATCGGCATCAACAATTTGGGCTTTGCTCAAAAAGTTGGTAAGCTGGGTGTGATAGGTGCCAACATCATGGCTATGAGCTTCGGCGAAATAGATATTACAGACTACAACAACCCTGAGGGTGGTGTCGGAACATATACTCCACAGTTTTTCAATGTGCAGGTAGGTTTCGCAAAAGAATTCTCAAACAGTATACATGCGGGTGTGGGTGCCACATTCGTGTCTGAGCAGATATCCAACGTAAAAGCGAGTGGTTCTGTTTTTGAAGCAGGTATACAATATCGTACAGGTAAGCGCAATAACTTCCACTTCGGTCTTACATTGCGCAATATCGGTACAGGTATGAGGTTCAGTGGTAGCGGTTTTTCAATCAACAGTGAAGCTCAGTACGATGCGACATACTCATTGAACAGACAAACACCTACAGAGACTTTCGAGATGCCTACATACTTGAACATAGGTGTGTCTTACGATTTTTATCTTGACGAGAACAAAGGTGTAAAACCTGAAGATGAGCAAAGTGCAGAAGGATTCACTCCTCAACACCGTGCAACTGTTTTGGGTAACTTTACTTCAAACTCATTCAACAACGACTATTTGGGTGCAGGTGTTGAATATGCTTTCAAAGAGATGTTCATGGTACGTGCAGCATACAGATACGAAAGCAAGATCGGTAACAAAGACCTGAGCACTACTTTCTATACAGGACTTAGTGCGGGTGCAACCGTTCAATACAAAGTGAACGAGACAGGCCCTACTTTGGCACTTGATTACTCTTTCAGGCCAACACGTAGACCTGCCAACGGCGTACACGTTATTACGCTACGTCTTATGCGATAATAAAAAAATTGTACTTTTGTACGGCAACGCTTCTGTTATATAAACAGGGGCGTTGCTTTTTACGTAATAAATAACACTGTTTTATGGCTGATTTGAATTATGTAACCAAAGAAACTTTGGAGCAAATGAGGGCAGAGCTGAACAAGCTCAAGACCACAGGTAGGGCCGAGATAGCGAGGCAAATCGCCGAAGCGAGAGAGAAGGGCGATCTTAAAGAGAATGCCGAATACGATGCGGCCAAAGAAGCACAAGGTCACCATGAAGCCAAGGTGGCACAGTTGGAGAATGCCGTTGCAACGGCAAGAGTTATAGATGAGAAAAACCTTGACTTGAGCAAGGTGTCCATATTGTGTAAGGTGACTGTTTTGAACCTTACCACCAAAAAGTCGATGGAGTATCAGATAGTATCCGAACAGGAGGCCGACCTGAAGGCTAAGAAAATATCTGTTACATCGCCTATTGGTAAAGGACTGTTGGGCAAAAAGGTTGGTGATGAAGTTGAGGTATCTGTACCTAGTGGCGTAATCAAACTTAAGATCGAGAATATTTCAGTATAATTACGGCATGGCAAGCATATTCACCAAGATCATTTCAGGAGAAATACCTTCTTATAAAATTGCAGAGAATGATAAGTTTCTCGCGTTTTTGGACATTTTCCCGCTAGTGAAGGGGCATGTGCTTGTCGTTCCCAAACACGAAGTGGATAAGGCTTTCGATCTTCCTGACGAATTGTTGGCAGAGTGGATGGTGTTTGCCAAGCCCATAGCCAAAGCAATCGAGAAGTCTTTCCACTGTAACAGGTGCGGTGTAAGTATTGTGGGTATAGAAGTACCACATGCGCACATGCACCTCATTCCCATCAACAGTGCTGATGACCTCAACTTCACCCGCAGTAAGATATCTTTGTCGGAAGAGGAGTTTAAAGAAGTACAGCACACTATCTTAAGTAACTTAAGCTAATATTATAGCGGCTCAATAACATCTTTTCGGATAACGCTCCATGCTTTGGGCTTATCTGCAAAGAGTTGTTTGGTTCTTGTCCAAGTGTCTTTGAACAGCTCTGAAAACCTATAATGGTCCAAGTGCTTTTCGCTATCCCATATGCTGTATGTGAAGAATATGCCCTTTTCATGGGCGTGTTGCCACAGCTCTAAATGTTGGCAACCATCAAAAGACCTGATACGTTGTTTCCTTTCGTTGAACAACTCGAGAAAATCATCGACCAGTTCTTCCTTAAAAGACATTTGCACTATCCGTACTATCATTGAAGGTTATTTTGATGGTGTTGTAAATCAATTGTTGTTCTCTTAGCAACTTAAACCCAAACAAACTGGCTGCCTTACCACGATTGATGGCTATCTCCAAATAGCCCGTACTGTTGAAGCGGCACAGCTTTTGGCCCTCGTTCACATCATAGTAATGCTCGCTGATGTGGTTTATTTCATCATCACGCATAAACCTAATGCTGAAAGAGCGTCCTTTGGCCACATCATCAAACTCTTGTTTGGTAATGTTCAGTATTACATTCTCAAACCTATCTATGTGTATTACTTGGCACTCTATCATATTGCCGGTGACTGTCGGTTTGGTATGCTTTGGTGCGTTTTTTATATCGTGTTTTTCATAGCCTGCATTTTCTATACCACCCTCGCTTATGGTTTCTATTGCGCTCGCTATTTCATCTGCCCAGTCTTTCGCTGAGTTGGACTTGTCCATTGTCTTGCACAACCATATGTTAGTGATATCGTCATTGAAGGCCATAGGCAAAACGCCATTGTCAGGAGCGAAAAAATAATGTCCGTCTTTTTCTGCTACTATCAAGTTGGGTTCTCGCTGATGAAAAATATCGAACAGCACGATGTGATAAGTACCCTTTTCAAAACTTGGATGTGCAGATGCCAATAAGTAAGCGGCTTGCTGCATATGAAAAGGCTCTATGTTATGAGCCACATCAATGAGCATTTTATTGGGCTGCCGTTGAGACAGAATGCCTTTTACGGATGCCAATGATGCATCCTGCATTCCGAGGTCCGATAAAATAGTAATGCAGCCCATGTAGTAAACAAAAGTAATCGACTCAATTGATTAGTCCATAGCACAGATAATGAAATATTTTTAACGGTAAACCGTTATTATTGTACTCACGAATGAACATGAATTACAGACAAAGCCTTTTCCTATTGATAATAGTGCTTGGTATTGCAGCTGTTACCGGCTGTAAGAAAGAGCAGTTGCTTGTTTCGGGAGGAGAGTTGAGATTCTCTGTCGATACTTTGTTGTTTGACACAGTATTTACCGGCAGAGGCAACTTTACCACTTCTGTGAAGATATACAACCCTCAATCTCAGAAGGTCAACATCAGCAGCATTAGACTTAAAAAGAATCCTGATGACTGTTTTACAATAAACATAAACGGTCAGGCAAGTGATGCTGTTACTGATGTTGAACTAGCAGCAAATGATAGTATGTATGTGTTTGCCACAGTTAATATAGACCCCAACGATTCTCTTATGCCATTTATAAGAAGGGACGATTTGGTGGCTACACTAAACGGTAAGGAGTACTCCATTCCTTTCATCGCATATGGGCAAAATGCGTATTATCTAATCGACAGTGTTATTGAAGACGATCAGACTTGGAAGACCGATAAGCCGTATGTAATCATGCACAATGCTTTGGTTGGAGAGAATAAAACACTTACAATACCTGCAGGTTGTAAAGTGTATGTACATGGTGACTCAAGATTATACGTTGCCGGTACATTGAAGGTAAATGGTACCAAAGGCGACAGTGTAGTGTTTCAGGGCGATAGGCTGGACAGAAAATACTTTGGCAACGAAGGCTACCCCGGAGAGTGGGGTGGCATGTATTTCACCGGTACGAGTAAGAACAATGAGATGAACTATGCTGTCTTAAAGAACTGTGGAGGCAGTACTAAATTAGGTTCACAAAAGCTTACACCTGCCGCGATACAATTAAATCAACAAGATGTATTTGACGGCACACCACAGCTGATAATAAGAAACTCCATCATAGAGAATTCGATAGGTTATGGAATAGTGGCATTCACAAGTTCGTTGTATGCTGAAAACTGCCTCATAAATACTTGCGGGGCTCAGTGTTTGGCTGTAGTGCGAGGTGGAGGTTATCTTATCAAAAACTGCACATTCGCCACCTATGGTACCGATAAGGTGAGTCATATAGACGAGCCGAGTATGGCTGTGTTGAACTATATCGATCTTGGTAACAATGATATTGAAGTGGCGTCACTTAGATTTCGAATGATTAACAGCGTCGTGTGGGGAGGATTGGAAACGGAATTCTTGGCACAAGGACTTGGCGATATAGACAACAATCCCGACCTCTTTGATGTTCAACTGAACAATTGCTTGTTCAAAGCCAAAGACGGTGTTCCTGAAAGAGTGAAGGCCATTGATTGCATTTTGAATGAAGACCCTTTGTTTGAAGACCCCGGTGGGTTCAACTTTAGGCTAAAAGGGAATTCGCCTGCAGTCAACTCGGGGCGTAAGCCACCTTACGATAATGCCGAACAAACACCTCCTGCAAACGATTTGGACGGTAAGCCCCGCGACCCGAACAGTGTGGACATGGGGTGCTACGAGAATTGATAAATTATAAAAGCGGCTGAGTATCAGCCGCCTTTATAATAGATAGATGTTTTGTCTACCTCTCAACTGTTGATGTCAATATTTTTCTTGCAAAGTGGATCCTGCTTTTAACTGTACCCAGTGGCTCGTTCAACATAGAGGCTATTTCTTGATATTTATACCCCATGTAGTAAAGTTCGAATGAGGTACGAAATACTTCGGGCAACTTTTCGATGGACGACTTTATTTCGCCGAGTCTTACATTGCTCCAGCCTATGTTTTTGGCCTTCTTGTCAACGTTGTAAAGCAGAACATCTTCAGGGACGTCTGATGTGACCTTGGAGAACTTCTTGTTCCTCCTGTACGTGTTGATGAAAATGTTACGCATAATGGTATAAAGCCACGCCTTGATATTAGTTCCATGCTTATACTTGTCTTTATTGACCAATGCACGTAGCATGGTCTCTTGGTACAAATCGTTTGCGTCTTCGGCATTTCTGGTAAGAGAAATGGCAAATGGCTTCAAATACTCAGTCTGTGTAGCTATGATCTTCGATAAATCTGTAGTGGCCATGATCTTAAATTTTTGTTTAATAATCAACAGCGCTAAATTAAACAAAAATGACTACCACAGAAATAGATTTTGTTTATCTTTGATATGGCAAAAGTTAAACAAAGAATTGTTAAAATTTGCAAATGGATGTTTATCAGTGTTTTATGTAGTTTCCGTATTTTTCTATGTAAATTATCTGCTCCTTCACCTCTTTGAGGGTGTTTAAGAATACCACATCCTTATTTCCTGAGGAATAATTTATTTTTTGGAGCATTGAGCCTGAAACGAAGATGTTTGTGGAAGGACAGGCATCGGTCAGCTTTCCCAAATACTTATTGACGTCAAAGTCTTTGGATACGGATGTAAGATGTGTATACAGATAGTTGGGCTGAAGTTTCTTGAATACGAAGGCAACATCATTTATTGGAGAATCTGGGCCTAGGTATATTGGGTAAAGGTTGTGCTTCCTGAGCAGGTAGTGTACATATAGCAGTGCCAATTCATGAATCTCACCTTCGGGCAAGAACAATAAGAATGAAGGGGTTTTACTGTTATGGCGTTGTGATGGTAGCTTCTCTGTTGCCAACAGGATCTTTCTGGAGATGATATTACTGGTCAAATGTTCTTGCGCCGGCAATATTCTGTTGGTCATCCACATCAGCCCCACTTTGTCCAAAAATGCGAACAGAAGATGTTCTATGGTTTGTTCCAGTCCGTTGGTATTGATATAATCGTCAATCTTATCTTCAAAAGCCACGGTATCCATATTCACAGCATCTATCAGCAGTTTGTTGACTGTGTTTTCAAACTTGAAATCATCATCGGCTTTTTGATTGATGGTATTGTCTATTTCCAGATCCCCCATTTTTTGAATGCGGGAAATTTTATAGCCGTACTTGTTCAGTAGGGAAACTTTCAATGCTTTTTTCAGATCTTCTGCATCATAATAGCGGATATTGGTATCGGTACGTTTTGGGATGATGATACCATGCCTCTGCTCCCAAACACGAAGTGTATGAGCTTTGATGCCGGTTAGATTTTCTAAGTCCTTGATACTGAATTTATTCATTTCCACTTTGTGGTACGTATTGTTTACTGATAGCTATAAACAACCGTTAAAATTAAAAGTTCATATCATTTATTAAAAATATTGTCCACGACCTCCTTTCTGTAATCGAATATTTCTTTGAGTTGGCGCTTGATGAACAGCATGTTGGCCAAGTCTCCCAATATACCCATGGGAGGCTTGTATTCTACAAAGTCTTGCATCAAAACACCATTTCCCGACTTGGTGAATATGTGTTTGTGCCTCCATATTTTGTAAGGGCCTTTTTTCTGCTCATCAACAAACAAATGCAACGGAACCACATCTTTTATTTCGGTGACCCAGTTGAGCGGAATACCGAGAATGGGAGCGACCTTATATGTGATTATCTGTCCATTGTATACCTGTCCGTCATATGGTGGAGAGGTGATGGTAAATGTCATGTTGTCCGGAGTGATCTTCTGCAAGTTGTTTGGAGTACTGAAAAATTTCCAAACATCTTCGAGTGGAGCATTGATATACTGTTCTCTTTTCAATTCATAAATAGCCATGAGCCAATAACCAAAAACAGGTATAAAAGGTTGTGTGATACCGGTATTGTCAAATACAATTAGCGGCGTACCCTATTTAAAACGTAATTTAGTAATGATGAGGGGATTTGTATTTACAAAGTTTACGGAGCAAGAGCAAAAAGCACCTTTTGAAAAGTTGTTGGACATCTTTGTGGAGCTGCTTAGCTACACGAATGGAGACCCAACAGAGGCATTGGATTGGTTGACACAGTTGGATAGAGAGTATCAACTGACCGGTGATGACTATGGTATCGGCGACTTTATAGAAGAACTTAAGGAAAAGGGATACCTGAAAGAAAATGAGCGTGATGGAGCATATCAAATATCAGCAAAGACAGAGCAGCAAATACGCAAACGCTCTTTGGATGAGATATTCGGTAAGCTGAAAAAGGCCAAAAAAGGTAACCATACCACATTCAAAACAGGTAAGGGCGATGAGACCAATCCCGAAACACGGCCTTACGAATACGGAGATTCATTGGATGCGATAGACTTCACCAACAGTTTGCGAAACTCCATGATCAACAGTGGAATCGACAATTTTCATTTGCAGCAAGACGACCTTGAGGTATATGAAAAGGATTACAAAGCGCAGACATCCACTGTATTGATGATAGACATATCTCACTCGATGATATTGTATGGTGAGGATAGGATAACACCGGCCAAGAAAGTGGCCATGGCATTGAGTGAACTGATAACCACAAGGTATCCCAAAGACACTTTGGATATAGTGGTGTTTGGCAACGATGCTTGGCAAATCGAGATAAAAGACCTGCCTTACCTACAAGTAGGACCTTATCATACCAATACGGTTGCAGGGTTGGAGATGGCAATGGACATACTCCGTAGGAGAAAGAATCCGAACAAGCAGATATTTATGATAACGGACGGTAAACCCACGTGCTTGAAAACAGGCAACAAGTATTACAAGAACAGTTTCGGTATAGACAGTAAAATACTCAACCGTACGTTGAACCTTGCAGGACAGCTACGCAAATTGAAAATACCGGTCATCACATTCATGATAGCACGTGACCCATACCTGCAAGCATTTGTTCGCAACTTCACAGAGGTGAACAACGGCAAAGCGTTTTATTCTTCACTGGACGGATTGGGAGACTTCATTTTTGAAGACTACGAAACCAATAAGAAAAAAGGATGAGGTAGATTAAGATACCAAAGTGCCTACCGCCTTACCACTCACCACATTCAACAAGTTGCTGCGTTGGTTCATGTTGAAAACGATGATCGGCAAGTTGTTCTCTTGACACAATGTGAAGGCGGTCATATCCATCACCTTCAATTCTTGACTGATTACTTCGTTGAAAGAAAGTTTGTCGAACCTTGTGGCATCCGGATGCTTTTCAGGGTCGGCGCTATATATGCCATCCACTCTGGTCCCTTTCAGGATAACGTCCGCTTTTATTTCAATGGCTCTGAGCGAACCTGCGGTATCTGTGGTGAAGTATGGGTTACCTGTACCTGCACCGAAAATCACCACACGGCCTTTCTCCAAGTGGCGTATTGCCCTGCGGCGGATATAAGGCTCAGCAATTTGTTCCATTTTGATGGCGCTCTGCAAACGAGTGATGACACCAATGCGCTCCAATGCGGCTTGCAATGCCATACCATTGATAAGAGTTGCCAACATGCCCATGTAATCGCCTTGAGCACGTTCAATGCCTGTTTCTGCTTCGTTCATACCACGGTATATGTTACCACCACCTATAACAACTGCCACCTGAACACCCAGATCGGTAATTTCTTTTATGTCTTGAGCGTATTGGTCAAGCATTTTGGAGCTTATACCATACTTGTCTTCGCCCATTAAAGATTCTCCGGAAAGTTTCAGCAGTACTCGGCTGTATTTTGGAAGCATTACGTAGATTTTTTGGAACCGTTGCAAAGAAAGAAAAAACTTGGGTTTTTTAGGGACTTATTTGTCTGGAAAATCGATTTTATCTCATATTCAAATTAATGCAAAACATAAAAGCCCCTTCATCAAGGGGCTTTTAAAAAATATTTGTCAATTGAATATTATTCGAAAGGCATCTTCACAACCTTTGCTTTGATGGCTCGGTCACGTATCATGATGTTTATCTCATTGCCTTCTGCACCGTTGCCTTTGGCAACATATCCCATGCCTATGGCCTTGCCCAAGCTTGGTGACTGTGTGCCTGAAGTAACATAGCCTATCTCATTGCCTTCGCTGTCTTGTATTTTGTAACCGTGACGAGGGATACCTTTATCCACCATTTCAAAACCAACCAGTTTGCGCTTAAGACCTTCTGCTTTTTGTTGTTCCAATATACTGATGCTGTTGAACTCAACACCTTTTTTCAATTTGGTTATCCAACCCAATCCCGCTTCCAGAGGAGAAGTTGTATCGTCGATGTCGTTTCCGTAAAGGCAGAAACCCATTTCAAGTCTCAGTGTATCACGAGCACCAAGTCCGATAGGCTTCATCCCTTTAGGGCCACCTACGCGGAACACCTCGTTCCATATTTTATCGCCTGCACCATCCTTGTCTTCAAAGTATATTTCCACACCGCCTGCACCTGTATAGCCTGTTGCACTTACCACAACGTTCTCCACACCTGCAAACGTTCCTTTTACGAAGGTGTAGTACTTCAAGTTGGTCAGGTCCATCTCAGTAAGCTCTTGCATGTACTCAACGGCTTTTGGGCCTTGCACTGCCAACAAACCTGTTTTGTCGGATATATTGTGCATCTCAACATTGTTGGTGTTGAACTTGCTTATCCAGTTCCAGTCTTTTTCTATGTTGGAAGCATTCACCACAAGCATGTAAACATTGTTTGGCTCCAAGCAGTACACCAAAAGGTCATCTACTATACCACCTTCTTGATTGGGTAGGCAAGAGTATTGTGCTTTACCCGGTGCATCCAATTTGGCGGCATTGTTGCTGGTCACGCGTTGTATCAAATCAAGAGCATCAGGCCCTTTCAAGATGAACTCTCCCATATGGCTTACGTCGAACACACCTGCGTTCTTTCTTACAGTGTGGTGCTCGTCGTTAATGCCGGTGTAAGAGATGGGCATGTTGTAACCTGCGAACTCGGCCATTTTAGCACCCAGCTCAATATGTTTATCTGTGAATGGAGTATTCTTCATAATCGGAATATAAAATCGTTAATGCGGGCAAAGATAGCGTATGATTATTGAAATATGAGTATGGAATAAGATGTTGCCATGGCATATTTGTTTATTTTAGACCATACTATGGCTAACACGGACTATATCACCCATTTATCAAAAGACATGCGTTTGCTGCCCGCTTTGGAAGGCAGAGACGCGTTGGTACTGAAACGCAAAAGAAACATCTTTCTTCATTTGGTCAGCTCGATAATCAGCCAACAACTATCCACAAAAGTGGCGGATGTCATTTACAATAGGTTTTTGGAACTATACGACAATACCGCACCCACTCCCGAGCAAGTGTTGGAGATGGAGTTTGATAAGTTGAGAAGTATAGGATTGTCCAACGCCAAGACGACCTATGTCCGAAATATTGCACAATATGCCATAGACAATGACATGAGCGATAAGCGACTGTATAAGATGAGCAACGATGAGGTGATGGAATTTTTGTTGCCGATAAAAGGTGTAGGTCGCTGGACGGTTGAGATGCAACTCATGTTTGCCTTGGGTAGAGAGGATGTGTTTGCTGTAGATGACTTGGGTATTCAGCAGGCTATGATAAAACTGTATAAGTTGAAGACGGACGATAAAAAACAGTTGAGAACCAAAATGCTGAAACTGTCTGAGAAATGGCAACCATACCGCACATACGCATGTATGCACTTGTGGCGTTATAAAGACGGAAGAAACTAAACCTATGATCAGATATATACCGACCTTATTAATACTGATGCTTTGCCTCAATGCGACTGCAAAGCCAAAAGCCGATGATGAAGTGTTGCGTAAGCATGTAGAGCATATTGCCGGAGGTGCCGAGTATAGAAACCATAGAAACGTCAGCAGGCTTAATGCAATTGCAGACTATATCAAAGATGAAATGGCGAAGTATTCAGGCGATATGTCCATTCAGGAGTTCGTAGTCAACGGTAAGAAGTATAAGAATGTATGTGCTTCATTCGGCCCGTTGGATGCACCTCGTATAATTATTGGTGCGCACTATGATGTGTGTGGAGACCAGATGGGAGCAGATGACAATGCAAGTGGAGTGGCCGGATTGTTGGAGTTGGCAAGACTGTTTGGACAAGCAGACAGGAGTGGTTGGGAATACAGAATAGACCTTGTTGCCTATACGCTTGAAGAGCCGCCCTATTTTGATACGGACAATATGGGCAGTGCCATTCATGCCGAAATGTTGAAGCAAAAAAATGTTCCTGTCATCGGTATGATAAGTTTGGAGATGATAGGGTACTTTGACGATGCGAAAAATTCGCAAGATTATCCTTTGGGAATATTGAAGATGTTTTACGGTTCCAGAGGAGACTATATCACCGTTGTAAGAAGAACAGGTGGTGGTAAGTTTGCTAGGAAATTCACAAAAAAGTATAAACACAACGAAAGACGTAGTGTGACCACTAAGGTGTTTAAAGCGCCACTGAAGTGGGTGCCAAGTATCAGTCTTAGCGATCACGAGAATTATTGGAAGTACGATTGGAGTGCGCTCATGCTGACGGATACTTCCTTTTTCAGAAACAAAAACTACCACGAAGCCACCGATACACCCGATACGCTTGACTACAAACGAATGAGTGCCGTTGTGACCAAAGTGTTCTTGGCTATTCAAAGTATGGTGGCGTAGCATATATTTACCTGTGAATGAATAAAAAGCTATACAAGATCGGTTTTGTGGGGTATGCGCTCATGTTTATCATGGCGCTTCTGTTCTATAAGGAGCGAACTGTGTTTGTGGATATATCCTATCACTTGTTCCATATCCTCAGAGAAGATTCGTTTGCCATACAAAACCATCGTTTCGGAGCTGCGTTTACACAAGTGTTTCCGCTTATGTCCGGTAAATTTGGGTTGTCGTTGAATACGATAATGCTCATATATTCATCCTGTTTCGTTTTTTATTACTTCGTCTGTTATTGGGTTGCAGGCAGTGTGTTGAAGCAGTATAAATTGGCTTTGGTCATTCTGTTTACAAATATTTTATTCGTTACCGATACATTTTACTGGATACAATCGGAGCTGCCGCAAGGGCTTGCATTTATGATGGTGGTGTTTGCAATGCTGAGTTCTGTAAAAGAGTTGAACTCTGCATATTTGAAGTTGTTGTTGATAATTGCAGGTTTGATAACGGTTGTATTCTTCCATCCGGTCATTTTTATTCCTTTCTTGTTTGTGCTGTTGTTCCTTATGGTCCACAAGGGAATGAGTGTAAATAAATGGTTGTTGATATTTGGGGCTGTCTTTTTTGTTGTTGTCTGGTTGGTAAAGAAAGCCTATTTCAGTGCCGAATATGATGCAGGTGCAATGAGTAACGCGTCCAATAACATCAAATATTTGTTCCCCAACTACTTCACCATTCCGTCCAATAAAACCTTTTTGTTGAATTGCTTGTCCAAATACTATTGGATACCGATTACAACCTTAGGAGTATCCCTGCTGTATGTTTTGAGGCGAGCGTGGCTGAAGTTGGCCCTGTTCCTTGTGTTTGTAGGAGGCTACCTTATGTTGGTGAATATATCATATGCATTCTCTGCAGCGGAAGATTTTTATATAGAAAACCTATACTTGCCCTTAGGCATCATGTTGGGAATGCCTATTGTTTTCGATCTGTTGCCTTCATTGGAGTCAAGAAGCAAGCAGCTCGCGCAAATTGCTTTTGTTGCAATTCTACTTACAGGTATCGGCCGAATATATGTGCATCACGATCTGTATGCCACAAGACTAGGTTGGTTGCGAAACTATTTGGATGAGCATAAGGAGGAAAAAATATTGATGTCCTCTTCCAAAGTGCCGAAGGATACTTTGTTGATGACTTGGGGTACTTCTTATGAGTTTTGGTTGTTGTCTACTACCGAACGCGGACGTACAGCTTCAATTATCATTTGTGATGATGTTGAAGACAAGCAATGGATAGTGAAGTATCAACAACATTTCTTAGCTCAGTGGGGGGTATATCCATATGTCGATTTGCCCAAACGTTACTTTAAGTTTGAAGACAGCGTGTCGTCGTATCGCGTCATAAAATGATTAGGCTTTCATGAATGCACGATTGAATAAATATCTGCCTGTTTTTCTAATAGTGACTTTGGCTATTGTGAGTAGAGTGCCATATATGCTTTCGGTAGACTTTATGTTGGACGGCGATGAATGTATCATGGGGCTGATGTCCAAGCATTTTTATGAAGGCAAAGAGTTGCCGTTATTCTTTTATGGCCAAACATACGGTTTTGCTTTTCTCGAGGTGTTGGCCATCTCTTGTGGCTATATGATAGCAGGTGTTTCCGACCATGTGGTGAAGATATCTGTGTTGTTGCTGTGGATAGCCGGTTGTGTTTATTTCTATCGCTCACTGTTGCTGATGAGCAATGGCAATAAAGGATTGGCATTGTTGGTTACATGTATCTTGATACTTTCACCGGCATGGGCTATGTGGTCTATGAAAGCTCGCGGTGGCTATGTGAGTGCGTTTCTCGTTTCCAATATTGTATTGTATTTATCATTGTTGAAGAGTGATAAGGGAGTAGTTGTTAGGTTTGGATTTATTGGGTTGCTACTGGTATTCATATATCAAATGCAGCCGCTGTGGTTACCGGGTATTCTGCCTTTCGTTTTATACTCGCTGCGTGACAGACCGATACAAAAACTGTTGCTTCTTGCATCGGGAATGATAGTAGCCATACTGTTCTTTCAATCCATTGCTATAAGTGATGGCTATTGGAAACCTGCCGTACTTGGTGGCTATGATTCGCAGAAGCTGTCAACTGTTTGGCAATACTTTTACACCAACCTCACAGGTTATTACTATTTGACAGATACTCTACAGGCTACTCAAGCAGCCGTTGTGTTTGTTTATGTGTTTGTAGTAATCTTTCTTGCAACATTTGTTATAGTTGCATATCGTTTGATAAGGGGCGGCGAGAACAAAGGGTTAATTGTTATAGGGATGTTGTCTGTGTTGTTGTCCTTGTCTTACAACCTGTTTATTGACTTAGGCTCGCCACGATATGCACTGCCGTTGTTTGGTTATACGTTGTTGTTTGTGACAATTGTATTTAATCAAGAGAAAAGTAGACCTGTCGTATCTGTGATTTTCGTGGGTATGATATTGATAGGGTCGTATTCGATGTACTTGTTCAGAGATTTTCGTTTTCACGAGATAAGCAAACGCTCGACTTTGGAGGCGGTTGAAAAAATAAAGCAAGAGGGTGTTACTCATGTGTATTGCACCGGTCCACTGATGCAGTGGGAGTTGGCTTTTTATTCAAACGAGGATATCATCGCAAGGTATTATTACAGTACAGACAGATACATGCCGTATATCAAAGCGGTCGACAGTGTTTACATGGTTGCACCCGAACGTTCAGCCATAGTGGGTAAATACGGTCCGGTACCTGACAGTGAAAAGACATGGATCAATTACGACTATTTCATTTGCAAGCAACCCTCGCCAGAATTGCTCAACGTGGCAGGCTTTCAAATATCGGAGTAGTGCTTATTCCTTATAAAGCTTAAGCGTTTGTCTTTTTTCTCCTGCAATAAGGTTAATTATATAAACGCCTTTGGGCAATGAGGAGATGTTTACTGCTGTACTTTCTTGCTGCAATGAACCTGAAATAAGTTTCTTACCTATGATATTATGTATGGAGTAGCCTGCGGCTTTTTGTCCATTGTATTGAATGTTTACCGTTTCGTTTGTAGGGTTGGGATATATCTCAAATGATGTATTGCCTTTGTTGATGTTGTTGATGCCTGTGGTAGGGTTTGGTTTTGTTGTTGCGCAAAACGTCACCCATGCCGAAGTATCGGTACCTCCGCAAAATGCACGTACATGAATGCAATATTGTGTATTCCCTTTGAGTCCCATGGTTACTACAGATATACCTGTGGTTGATATTCCTCCGGTAGAGCCCATATAAGTTGTGTTGGTGTCTATCACATAGTCGTACTTTACCGCGTTGGTTACAGCATCCCACTGCCATATTATTTTATCGTTGCTTACATTGATGGTGTCCAAATTGGTAGGGTCGGCACATTGAGCCGACGATATGTTCGGGATGGATAGGACGACAATAAGTGTCAAGACTATAGAGTACAACTTATATTTCATAGGGCGTGTTTATATAAATAAATATAAGGCTTTTATTCCTTGTACAGCTTAAGCGTATGCCTTTTTTCACTTGCTATAAGGTTCATTATGTAAATGCCTTTGGGCAATGAAGAAATATTAACTACAGTACTTTCTTGCCGCAACGAACCTGAAATAAGTTCCTTACCTATTATGTTGTATATGGAATAGCTTGCTATAGTCTGTCCTTTGTATCGGATGTTTACCGTTTCACTTGCCGGATTGGGGTATACACTTATCTCGAAATCATTGCCTAAAGAATAAATATTCGTTGTTCCCTTTGTGACAAATGAGTCTAATGACCAGGCCGTAATGAAGCTTGAAAGAGGGCAGTGCAACCGCGCGTGTATATAATATTTTGTATTGCTCGTCAATCCTCCTACGGTTTGTTTTAAGTTCGATGTTTGTGTGCCTGTTACAGTAGGTGTGGCAGGGGAGTTGTCTACAATGTACTCGTATGTTTCAGGATTGTTTTTTACAACGCCTCCCAACAGCAGGTTGACACTGGTTGCTGTAACACTGTCATATGAGGGGCTGTAGCTTGCGAGGCATTTGGTGGAAAAGCATGTCGATGCCCAGTTTGAAAAATTGCTTGAACCACAGTTGGCACGTACATATACACAGTACCTCATATTGCTTATAAGTCCTATGCCACTGAATTTGACATTGGGGCCTACTGTCGCGTTGTTTATTTGTGTTTGAGTGGGTGTGCCTTGTGTGGTGTCTACAACGACTTGATAAAGCTGAGCACCGACGACGGAATCCCATTCGATATCGAAGCTATAAAAGGTGACACCCGTTGTGTCTATGTTTTGCGGCGTTGGGCATTGTGCTTGCGCTTTGAAGGAAAACAAAGCAATGCATAAAACGAATAAACAGACAGTTGGTTTCATAGGAGGCTTTTTATTGATATGAAAATACAACAAACTGTGCCAAAACAAAAAAGCCACGCATTGCGTGGCTTTTTATGAATAAGTCTATCGATATTATGCGTTCTGCATCACCTTAGGTGCTGCACTGCGTATCTCGTCATTTGCCTGGTCTGCAAATTGCGCAAAGTTCTTAACGAACAACTGAGCCAATTCGCTCGCTTTCTTATCGTATGCTTCTTTGTCTTCCCAAGTGTTACGTGGGTTCAATACTTCGGCAGGTACGTTCGGGCAAGATTGTGGAATTTCAACACCGAATACATTGTGTGCTTTGTACTCAACGTTGTCCAATTCGCCGTTCATCGCTGCAGTGATCATTGCACGAGTATGCTTCAGGCTCATACGGCTACCAACGCCATATGCACCACCAGTCCAACCTGTGTTGATCAACCATACGTTCACGTCAGGATGCTCTTCCAACTTCTTACCAAGCAGCTCTGCATATTTTGCAGGGTGCAATGGAAGGAACACACGACCGAAACAAGCAGAGAATGTTGTTTGCGGTTCTGTGATACCAACTTCTGTACCGGCCACTTTTGCAGTGTATCCGCTGATGAAGTGGTACATAGCCTGTCCTTTGTTCAGCTTGCTGATTGGAGGCAGGATACCGAATGCATCACAAGTAAGGAAGAATATGTTTTTTGGATCGCCGCCGTAAGATGGTTGTTTCGCATTAGGAATGCTGTGTATCGGATATGCGGCGCGAGTGTTTTCTGTTATGCTGCCATCGGTATAGTCAACCTCTGTTGTACCTTCTTTGAACACAATGTTCTCCAACAGAGCTTCGTGTTTGATGGCTTTGAATATTTGTGGTTCTTTCTCTTCGCTTAGGTCTATCACTTTCGCATAACAACCACCTTCGAAGTTGAATACGGAACCGTCTGCCCAACCATGCTCATCATCACCAATAAGAGAACGGTTAACGTCGGCGCTCAAAGTGGTTTTACCTGTACCTGAAAGACCGAAGAACAATGCAACATCACCGTTTTTACCTTCGTTGGCGGAGCAGTGCATGCTCAATATGCCCTTGTCGTGAGGAAGAAGGAAGTTCAGCACGCCGAATATACCTTTCTTCATTTCACCTGTGTAAGCAGAACCACCGATAAGGATTATTCTACGAGTGAAGTTTACTATTGTAAAGTTACCTTGGCGAGTACCGTCCACAGCAGGGTCTGCTTCGAAGCCCGGAGCTTGCAGTATCAGCCAGTCGTGTTGTTGAGTGTTTATCTCTTCTTCTGTCGGACGCAAGAACAGGTCGTAACAGAAAAGGTTGGCCCACGGAGTTTCGTTCACTACGCGGATGTTCAGGCGGTGAGCAGGGTCTGCACAAGCATATGCGTCGCGCACCCATACTTCTTTGCCGTTCAAGTAAGCACATACTTTATCGTACAGCTTATCAAATACTTCAGGTTCTATTGGGATGTTTACATTACCCCAGTCTACACTATTTTCAGTGATGGCATCTTTAACAGTGAACTTGTCTTTCGGAGAACGACCGGTGAACTTGCCTGTACTTACAGAAAGAGCACCCGTATTGTTCAACACACCCTGTCCCAATTCGATGCTCTTGTTCACAAGCTCATCAGGGGATAGGTTCCAGTTTGCCACTGCTACATTCAGACCCAAGTCGGAAAGGCTTACCGACGGGTTCTTTTTACCATTTTCCTGCATAAAAATATTTTTTGTCCTATATAGAAACGGCAAAAATAGTACATAAAACAGTTTATGAGGTATTAATTTTCCTTTTTTTGGCTGCCGTTAACAGCACATTACCATGTTATATCCACATTGCTTACACATTATTATATCATGATTTCCGAGGTGTATATTTCTTATACACATTAGCATGAAATTCTTGTCATGAACAACCTGCTTTTCGTGACAATCGACGACATTTTAATGGATGTCCAAATCGGATACACAACCCTCGTTACCATACTTTTAAAAAGAAGGATATATTCTATATGATGTCGGTGTCCAAGAACATGAAGGTTATTTGATTTTCTTCTTTTTTTTGAACCAAAAACAAGTATCTTTGCGCAAATTTTAAGGCATAGTAATGGTTTTAAAGCGTCTTTTTTACTTACTGGCAGTGGTTTTCGTTCTTACAGGAGCTACAAATTTCGCATTTGCACAACACGAAGGAAACGAACATCACGAGGCAGCAGAGCACGGACATAGTGAAACAAAAGAAGAAAAAGGCTTCAATGCGTCTAAAGTGATATTTAGCCACATTGCAGATTCTCATTACTGGCACCTTTTTGATTGGAACGGGCATCCTGTAAGTTTGTCGCTACCGGTTATAATATACCATCCTGAAAATGGATTGGAAATGTTTTCCGCATCAGAGTTTCATCACGGAGAGCACCCTTATAAAGGTAAAAATGGTAATGAGTACCGTTTGGAGTCAGGTATGAAAGAGAAGATCGTTTCTGCAGACGGTGCAGCTATCAAAGATTTCTCTCTTACAAAGAACGTTGTGTCTATGCTGATTTCAGTTATACTGTTATTGGTGATAATGACCAACGTAGCCAAGAAATATAAGAAGAACGGAGTGATGAGTGCTCCTACCGGTTTCCAAAATGCACTGGAGCCTGTTATCACTTTCATCAGAGACGAAGTGGCCAAGCCAAACTTGGGTAACAAGTATATGCGCTTCATGCCATTGTTATTGACCATATTCTTCTTTATATGGATCAACAACTTGTTGGGTCTGCTTCCGGGTGGTGCCAACTTTACAGGAAACATTGCTGTAACGGCTTGTTTGGCTCTTGTCACATTTGTTGTGATGATGGCTGTAAGTAACAAACACTATTGGGGTCACTTACTGAATCCTCCGGGAGTGCCTATGGGAATCAAATTCCTACTAGTACCAATCGAGATCATGTCGATGTTCATCAAGCCGATAGCACTTTGTATACGTTTGTTCGCCAACATGATGGCGGGCCACATCGTAATATTGAGTGTAATATCGATGATATTCATCTTCGGCGCCATCAGCAGTGTTGCAGGATGGGGTTTTGCACCGGTATCGCTTGCATTCTCCATGTTCATGTTCCTATTGGAGCTTTTGGTGGCTGCGATCCAGGCGTTTATCTTTGCAAACTTGGCTGCCGTGTTTATCGGACAGGCCATTGAAGAGCCGCATGGAGACCATGCACATTAATTTGATTGTATATAATTAGTTATAAAGAGTTTTTTTAATTTAAATCCATATAACATGTCAGTGTTAAACACAATTATGTTGCAAGCAGACGCAGTAGAAGTAGCTGCAGCTTCGGCTAAAGGCTTGGCTTCTGCAGGTGGTGCCATCGGTGCAGGTATTGCTGCATTGGGTGCAGGCGTTGGTATCGGTCAAATCGGTAAAGGTGCGGTTGAAGCTATCGCTCGCCAACCGGAAGCGATGAGCGATATCCGTGCTAACATGATCCTTACAGCTGCATTCGTAGAGGGTGTTGCTCTGTTCGGCGTTATCGCGGGCCTTTTGGCTATCGTACTGTAATTGCTACAGACAAATCTTTAACCGTACCCCGAGCAGAGGGCAACGGGTACGGTTATTAAACTTTAAAACAATAGACAACATTATAAATAATAAACTATGGATTTGTTAACTCCTGAATTAGGCTTGTTTTTTTGGACGCTTATAGCGTTCCTGGCTGTATTCTTCATACTGCGCAAGTATGCATGGGGACCGATACTGAAATCGCTTAATGAGCGTGAAACAGGTATCGCCGAAGCAATAGCAAGTGCCGATAAAGTGAAAGCTGAAATGGCGCTAATGCAGAATGAGAGCGAGAAGTTGATGCAACAAGCACGTGAAGAGCGCGCCACCATCATCAGAGAAGCACGCCAGGAGCATGATAACATCATCAACAAGGCGAAGGAAGAAACCAAAGCTGTTGCCGATAGAATGTTGACAGAAGCACGCCAGCAAATAGAGCAACAAAAAATGGCTGCTCTTACAGAGGTGAAGAACGAGATCGGTAAATTGTCTTTGGAAGTTGCGGAGAAGGTGTTGAGAAAAGAATTGGCTACTCCAGAAAGTCAGGATGCTTACGCTAAGCAATTGGTAGCTGAAATAAAACTAAACTAATAACCCGTTAGGGTATAACAGATATAATATGCCGAATCCACGTTTAGCATCACGTTACGCCAAATCTTTGCTCGACCTTGCCGTTGAGCAAAACAGCGTAGACGATACTTTAGCGGATATAAAATATCTTGAAGGTTTGTGCAAACAAAGCACAGACTTCACAAACATGCTTCGTAGCCCTGTTATCAACTCGGACAAGAAGCACAGCATCATCAGTGCGGTGGTTGGCGACAGCCTCAGCAAGTTGACGGTTGCTTTCATCAAATTGTTGGTGAACAAAGGTCGTGAGGAAAATCTACCTGAGATAGCAGGTGCGTTTATCAGCCGCTACAAGGAGATGAAGAACATCAAATCCGTGAAGTTGACTACCGCCATACCTGCAAGCGACAGCCTTAGAGAAGCCATCATGGCCAAGGTGAAAGTAGCGTTGCCTGATGCGGAGATAGAGATGAAAGAAGAAGTGAACCCGGATCTGATAGGTGGATTTGTTTTGCAAATGGACGATAAATTGTTCGATGCAAGCATCCGTCGCGATATAAACGATGTACGTGCACAGTTCAACAAGAACGTGTATGTAATGGAATTGAGGTAATATTTTTGCTCCTAGAGAGCACGTAATATAAATAAGTAAACAACCCCGCAGGGGATCAAAAACTAAATATCATGGTTGAGATAAAACCGGATGAAATTTCAGCGATTCTTCGCCAGCAGTTAACAAACTTCAACGCGTCTGCAGACCTTGAAGAAGTAGGTACGGTATTGCAAGTGGGTGATGGTATCGCCCGTGTATACGGTCTGAACAGTGTACGTCAGGGTGAGCTTGTGGAATTCGACAATGGTGTCAAAGCAATAGCATTGAACCTTGAAGAAGACAACGTAGGTGTGGTATTGATGGGTGAGAGCGGAGATATCAAAGAAGGTGCGCAAGTACGTCGTACAGGTAAGATCGCTTCTATCAACGTAGGTGAAGGTATGGTTGGCCGTGTGGTTAACACACTTGGTGAGCCGATAGACGGTAAAGGTCCGATAGTAGGTGATACTTACGAGATGCCTATCGAGCGTAAAGCTCCGGGTGTTATCTTCCGTGAGCCGGTAAAAGAGCCGTTGCAAACGGGTATCAAATCCATCGATGCGATGATCCCTATCGGTCGTGGACAGCGTGAGTTGGTTATCGGTGACCGTCAGACAGGTAAAACAGCCATCTGTATCGATACCATCATCAACCAAAAAGAATTCTTTGAAGCAGGTAAGCCTGTTTACTGTATATATGTTGCGATAGGCCAGAAGGCATCTACCATCGCCGGTGTGATGAAGACTTTGGAAGAGAATGGTGCGATGGCATATACAACAATCGTTGCGGCATCTGCATCAGATCCTGCTCCGCTTCAGTTCTACGCTCCGTTCGCAGGTGCTGCGATAGGTGAGTACTTCCGTGATACAGGTCGTCCTGCATTGGTTGTTTATGATGACCTTTCTAAGCAGGCGGTGGCATACCGTGAGGTATCTCTACTACTTCGTCGCCCTCCGGGACGTGAAGCATATCCGGGTGATGTATTCTACCTACACAGTCGTTTGCTGGAGCGTGCTGCGAAAGTCATCAACGATGACAGCATCGCAAAAGACATGAACGATCTTCCTGAAAGCTTGAAAGACAAAGTGAAAGGTGGTGGTTCTCTTACAGCACTTCCGATCATCGAAACACAAGCGGGTGACGTATCTGCATATATCCCAACAAACGTGATCTCGATCACTGACGGTCAGATATTCCTTGAGTCGAACCTATTCCTTTCAGGTATTCGTCCGGCGATAAACGTGGGTATCTCTGTAAGCCGTGTGGGTGGTAGTGCACAGATCAAATCGATGAAGAAAGTGGCAGGTACATTGAAACTTGACCAGGCTCTTTACCGTGAGATGGAAGCTTTCTCCAAATTCGGTGGTGACCTTGATGCCGCTACCAAAACAGTATTGGACAAAGGTAGCCGTAACGTGGAAATATTGAAGCAAGCTCAATACTCTCCGTTCCCGGTTGAGAAACAAGTTGCCATTATCTACTTGGGTACCAACAACTTGATATCTGAAGTTCCTGTTAAACACGTGAAAGAGTTTGAAGATACTTTCCTACGTGAAATGGACTCTAAACTTCCTGAAGTACTGGCTGACTTTAAAGCAGGTAAACTTCCTGAAGACGGAATCGAGAAAATGGTGAAATTGGCCAAGGACCTGATTCCTCAATTCAAAGGTTAATTAACGTAACTGATGTATATTTGAAAGCCCGGTAATTACCGGGCTTTCTCTTTGTAAACAAAATTCGTATGAAGAAACTTTTACCCTTGGTGTTGACTGTGTTGATGCAGTTGAACGTAATGGCGCAGGCAGGCAGTGCAAGCGTGACAAGAAACCCGATGGACAACACGGTTAAGACCATCGTATTCGGCAGTGCAAACGGTCCTGAAATAGACAAAGCGGATGCTTTGTTGGCCGAGTATACCGAGTTGGACAGAAACCACAGTTGGAAATTGAAGTTTACAAACGAGCCTGAAGAAGGTGTGGTTGTAAAAAGATATATGCAGTGGTATATGGGTATACCTGTGGAGCATGGCTGTATGTCCTTCATGGCAAAAGACGGTAAGGTTGGCTTCATGAACGGGAACATATACAAGCCGTCTAAAGCATTGTCAACAACACCAACCATGACGGAAGCTCATGCGTTGCAAACTGCAATGAGCTACATAGGTGCCGATGAGTATATGTGGGAAGGAGCAAATGCTCCAAAAGGATACAAAGGTGATGATTTCAACAAGCCTACCGGTGTATTGGTTTGGGTGGAAGATTACAATCTTGAAAATGCCGACAGGCAACTTCATTTGGCTTATCGCTTTGACATATATGCCAAAGAGCCTATGAGCAGAGATTATGTTTATGTGGATGCCAACACAGGCAAGATATTGCTGAAAGATGCGATAATGAAGCATGTGGGTGCTACAGGTACAGCTGTGTACAGCGGAAATGTATCTTTTGAGACAAGCTTACTAAGTCCAAACAATTACAGCCTTGAGGACGTAACAAGAGACGTCTATACATATGATTTGAACAACTCCACCAATTTTGGGTCAGCGGTTGATTTTACCAACTCAAGTACAACTTGGGCCAAAGCCTATTCGATAGATGCGCATTGGGGAACCACACAAGTTTACGAGTATTGGAAAACCATACACAACAGATTAAGTTATGATGGTTCAGGTGGATACCTGATCAGCTTTTTGAACTACAGCAACAACTACAACAATGCATTCTGGAATGGAAACTACATGGTTTACGGTAATGGTACGGGTATGTTCAACTCAGGTTTTGAGCCGTTGATGGCGCTTGATGTTTGTGCACACGAGATAGGTCATGGTGTTTGTCAACACACATCGGGTTTGATATACCAAAAAGAGTCGGGTGCCATGAACGAAGGTTTCAGTGATATATGGGGTGCGGTGATAGAGAACTATGCTGCTCCCAACAAGCAAATGTGGAGTATGGGTGAGGAACTTCGTACAGGTGCCTTGCGCAGCATGAGCAATCCTAAATTGTACAAAGACCCCGATACTTATGATGGGACACACTGGGTAACCGTTACAGGATGTACTCCCGGTAGTGGAAACGATCAGTGTGGTGTACACACCAACAGTGGCGTATTGAACCATTGGTTCTATTTGTTGACTGAAGGCGGTATCGGAGTGAATGATAATAACGATGCTTTTGAAGTGAACGGACTTGGAACTGTGAAAGCAGCCAAGATTGCATACGGCGCAGAGCAAATGCTTTCTCCGAATGCAACATTTTCAAACTGTCGCACAGCATCCATAAACGTGGCTACAACTTTATACGGTAGTTGTTCTCGCGAAGTGGAAGCGGTAATGCGTGCATGGTATGCAGTAGGTGTAGGTAGTGCATTCTCTCCATGTAATCCTCAGATCGGTTTTGCCATCAAGGATACAGTAATAGAAAGAGATATAGTAACCACTATATGCCCGGCGGTAAAGAGTGTGAAAATACCTTTGAGAGTAACAGGCGGGGCACCTACGGGTGGTAATGCTGTGCTTACATTCTCAGGTGCAGGCACAGCGAAAGGTGGAGCGGATTACAACATCCCTTCAAATTCTTTGACATTCAATTCAGGCAGCACTGCCGGTCAAGATATTCAGATCGCCATCCTTGACAATGGCGACACTTCAAAAGAAAAAGTGTTGAAGCTATATTTCACCATTGCACAAAACGGCAGCAATGCAAGCACTTCTTATACTTACGACACATGTGTTATCAAGATTGTAAGTGAGAAATCTTCTCCTGACACTGCAGGTAACATTGCAAGAATGATAAACAGGGCGGATGTAAGGAGTAAGGCGATAACACCATTCTTCAGCAGAAACAAAATGGCGCGTACACAGTTCATCATTACTGCAGAAGAAATGAAAGCTGCGGGTATTGAACCGAATGTCCCGATTTCTGCAATCGACTTCAACGTTACCGAGAAGAATTCGACTCAGGCTTTCACAGGGTTTACGCTTAAGATCAACTCAACGGCACAGAAAGATTTATCAGGTGGTAACCCAACTGTTTCCACTCAATTCTACAGCAACGATTATACAACACAGCTTGGATGGAACAGAATTCCACTGGCATTGACACTTGTTTGGAATGGTACAGACAACTTGGCATTCGAAACATGCTTCAGTAACAGTACGGCTGGTTCTGATAACGATTATATAGAAGGCTTCGGAACCATCAACCCGGTTACAGCGGTTAAGTTCGCCAACTCGGGTACTGCATGTTCACTGCCATACAATACAGGTTTTACAAGCATTTCCAAACCTGTTATAAGAATGGTGCAAGCTGTAAGTGCAACTGAGGTGGAAACAATTGTGGTAAGCAGTAAAGAATGGCCGGTACATCCGGGACAGGACGTGTACTTCCACAACGATACCAACAGTAAATTGATAGCCAACATATCCAATGCAAATCTTGAATTGGGTTGTGTGAAAGCGTTCATATTGTCGCAAGGTGTTGGTATGGTGCCTATGGGGCAACCTTTCACAATGGCTAACAAAGCAGTGAAAGAGTTCAACCTGACCATCCCTCAAAATGCTGCACTGTCTACATACGATATGACTATGTTCTTCGACACGTCTGAACTTTCAGGTGTATCGATAACAAGCCCATACATATTGGCCACGAACACAACCATTGATTCAACTATGGATACTACCAACTCGGTTGTGGTACCGGCAACAATGATACAGAGTCAAAATCATATGGGTTTCAAAGGTTCTTTCAAAGGTGTGTACTTGCGTTACGCATTGTTGGACAGGGCCATTACGATACCTGAGCCTGAGTCTGTCAGTATCTTGGGTAAGAACGGTGGAAGCATACGTGTTGACAATAACCCGTTCACAGACAGGATATACATCAGCTACCATTTGCTTAAGGATACCAAAGCAAGCATCAGGCTGTATGATATCACAGGGAAGGTGCTGTATAATTCTGAGCGCGAACTGCAAGCTTCGGGTAGCAGATTCAGAATAGACTTGAACGGTAACGCAATCGTACCGGGCAGCTACATTCTACAAGTGGTGACTGCTAATGAGATAATGACGGAAAGAGTGGTGAAGCAATAATCATCACTTATCGATATAAGGATAAGGCCCGCATATGCGGGCCTTATTTTTTATCAAGAACTTGTTTGGCCAATATAAGCTTGGCTGCCACCAAAAGTAAATGCCGCTCTTTGGGTACGTTTTTGAAATAGTACTCTTTCTTATCCCAAGTGGTCACTTTCACCAAAGTGGAGGCATCGTTGGATAATATGACACTAATCGTTGCCAGAGGCTTGTTGTCGAAGTCGTAGAGAAAATAAGCATACAACTCTCCAGTTTTTTGTAGTCGGTCAAAACGTTCCACACCGTAATCTTGCCAATGTCTGTATTTGTAGTAGGCAAAAGGCTTCTTGTCGGCGAGCATGAGCATGGAGTCGGGATTGTCGGTATTCCGCCAGCCTATTTGCCAGTTCAATACCTCATTTTGATTTTGTCCGCGTTTGTTACCGTCTATCAACAGTTGTTTGTTTTTCAGTTCGGCTATCAACTTATCTGCTCCGGTATAGCTGAAGTAGTTGTCTTCGATTACACCGGTGCGAGTCATTGCAGCCAAAAAAGTATGGAGGAAATGTTCGGTCTGTTTTGCGTAGTACGTCTCCGACGTGGGCAAGAAGTTGACAGCGAAATATTTCCCCGTGCTGTTATGAAATGTGGTGAGTGTGATGATGTCGTACCTGAAAAAGGTGGAAACAGTTGTTACCGAGTCTTTGACTCCAATAAGGCATATAGGGTTGTTGCTGCTGTATACCGTGTCGTTGACGATATGAATGGCATCCATACCTGTTGTGAACGGTTTGATGGATGCATTTGCGCTTATGGTCACCACTAACGCAAGCAATATTGGGTACACCGAACGTATCATAAACCATGAATTTAATTAATATTATTTCAAGGTTTTGCCATGTTTATGTAAGAAACTTGTTGATAAGCATGGTGTATCATGTTGATATAACATAATATCAACGATATGGTAACATTGCCGCAATATTCAGGAAATACACGGGTAACAAGTTTTTAAGACATTTATTATCTGAAGCAGTTCCGGGCGTTGTCACCATGGACGCACTATATCACACGATTATAAGGTAACTGATATAGCCTCCTTTTTTTGGGCGGCTATTTTTTTTCGGTACTGTCCACAAAGTAAGATTTGATGTAGCGAAACTGTATTTCCTGTTTCATCTGTTCGTTTCTCAATGCATATATGCGTGCATAGTCGTTGAAGGTCTTATCGCCCTCATATCGAAACCCTATGATGTAGGAGTAGGGCAGTTCGTCGTCCACTCTTATGGCGGGCGTTATCTTTTTATCAAGTCTGGGAAAAGATACTTCCGAGCGTGCGTAGTTGTATCCAAACGCAGCATCCAACAAATAGATGCCCTCATTGCTGGTGGGCGTGGCTGTCAGTTTAACGATATAATACAGCTCGTTAAGGTCGTCCTCAATTATCCGCATACTGTCCGATGCTATCAAACTGCCTTCTGCAGGCGCATAAAAGGGTTCGAAATCTGCATTGGACCCATTGTTGCTATCGGCACCGCAAGATGCCAGCAATATTATGACCGATAGATATAGTAAGGTTCTCATTCGGGGCAAATATACAGCCGGGATGCCGACAATTCGCAACTCCTGTTTAGGGGGATTTTGATATGAGTCCTTTAAATACTGGGTGGAATGCCCTACTTTTAACGCCCAAGTTTTAAACTATTATAAAATGAAAAAGTGGAAACTACCTGTTATGATGCTAATGGGTGCACAAGTGTTTTTTATGGGATGTAAAAACGGAGAAGAGCAACCTGCCTCAACTCAAGAGGAGTTTCAAGTGGAAGCCGAGAGTTTTGCAGACATCAGAATGCTTAGGTACCAAATACCCGCATGGGACGAATTGAGTGCTCAGCAAAAAGAGCTGGCTTACTATCTGTATGAAGCTGCGCTTTGCGGACGCGATATCATATACGACCAAAAAAGTAAGAACGGCATATTGTTGCGTAAGACATTGGAAACAATGTACGGTACATACAGTGGCGATAAGAATACAGACGACTGGAAACAGTTTGAAGAGTATTGCGGACGCTTTTGGTTTAGCAACGGTAACCACCACCACTACGGTAATGAGAAATTCATTCCTGAATGTAGTGCAGACTATTTTGCTGAGGTTATAAAGAACAGTAACGCAGACGGGTTACCGACAAACGAAGGCGAATCTGTCGGTGATTTCATTGCACGTATCTCTCCATTGGTATACGATATGAGTATCGAGCCCAAAGTGGTGGATCTTCGTCCTGATGTGGACAATGTTGTAATGTCTTCCAACAACTTCTACGAAGGTGTGAGCCAAAAAGACGTGGAAGCATACTATTCCAAATTCGATACCAAAGGTGATGCACCTTCTTGGGGACTTAACTCCAAGTTGATGAAGGAAGATGGAAAGATAGTGGAGAAGGTATGGAAAGTAGGTGGAATGTACTCTGCCTCAATTGAGCGTATAGTTTCTTGGTTGGAGAAAGCTATCCCTGTTGCTGAGAACGACCAACAAAGGAAATCATTGGAATTGCTTGTTGAGTATTACAAGACAGGCGATTTGAAAATATTTGATGATTACAGCATTGCATGGGCCAACGATACTGCTTCTCGTATCGATGTGGTGAACGGTTTCATTGAAGTATATCTTGATGCCATAGGCAAGAAGGGTAGCTTTGAAAGCGTTGTTTCAATGAAAGACCTTGAAGCAACCAAACGTATCAATGCCATTGCTCAACAAGCACAGTGGTTTGAGGACAATTCTCCACTGATGGAAGAGCACAAAAAGAAAGAAGTAAAAGGTATTTCTGCAAAGGCCATCACAGCGATCGTTGAAAGTGGTGATGCAGCACCGAGCACTCCTATCGGTATCAACCTACCGAATGCGGATTGGATACGCAAGAACCACGGTTCTAAATCAGTATCCCTCAGCAACATCATTCACGCGTATAATGTTGCTAAATCAAAAGGTGGTTTCCTTGAGGAGTTTGCTGTAAACGATGAGGTGAAAAGCCGTATCAAAACTTACGGTAACCTTTCATCAGACCTTCATACGGATATGCACGAGTGTATCGGTCACGCATCTGGTCAGATAAACCCGGGTGTTGAAACAACTGATAAAACTTTGAAAAACTACGCTTCCACTCTTGAGGAAGCGCGTGCCGACCTTGTGGGTCTATACTATGCTATGGACGATAAGTTGATAGAAATAGGTGTTATGGATACCAAAGAAGTAGGTAAGGCAGAATATGATAACTACATGATGAACGGCTTGATGACGCAACTTGTTCGTTTGGATCTTGGTAGCCAAATAGAAGAGGCGCACATGCGTAATCGCGCATTGAATGCTTACTGGGTATATGAAAAAGGTAAAGAGGAGAACGTTGTAGAGTTCGTGAAAAGAGACGGTAAGACTTATGTGCAAGTGAACGATTACGATAAGCTTCGCAACTTGTTCGGACAGTTGCTCCGTGAGATACAACGTATCAAATCAGAGGGTGACTACGAAGCGGGTAAAAGCTTGGTGGAAACTTACGGTGTGAAAGTTGATCCTGTATTGCACAAAGAGGTAAAAGAACGTTATGAGAAATTGGATAGCAAGCCTTACAGCGGATTTATTCAGCCGCGCCTTGTGCCTGTAATGGACGGCGACAAGGTTGTGGATGTGAAGGTGGAGTATCCTGCCAGCTTCTATCAGCAAATGATGGAGTACGGTAAGAACTACGGTTACCTTCCGGTGAATAACTAATATTCAAAATGTATTATGCAGAAGGGTCGGCTGAAAGCCGACCCTTCTTTTTTATTGAGGTATGATCACTTTGCCATTCTTAATGTGAAATGGCTTTTCAAATTCTTCGTTGGATATCATGGATACAACCGCACTGTGGTATATATATGCGGGTTTGTATTTGGGAACTGTTTTCATGGCTTTGGAAATTGCCTTTTCCGTCGCATCGGTCAAATTGTTGTTCAACCTCTTCATACTACCGTCGTTTGCCTTCATTCTTATACCGTCAAAGTCATAGTATACTATCTGTCCTTCGTGGCTGAGCACTATGTGCAGCAACCTTATGGCATACACCCCGTCGGGAAGTTTGGAGGTCACCTCCTTCATGTTGTTCAGTAGGTGTTGCTTCAATACTTTTCCGTTGACGGTGGCTGGTTGATTTACATCTTTTGGATTGTATATGTTCAGCCCGTTCATTTTCCGTGGTATCGGAAACGAGTTTATCTCCGTTACATACACGTCGTTCTTTTCTTCCACCATTACTATCTCCGACGCATCCTCCACCTCGAAAGTATTGTTGCCGCGTACTACGGTGTCGAAAAGAACATCTTGTTGGTCGCTTGCGATGCAGGTTGTGTACGAGCCAAGCAAGAATATCGTGAGTATAAAAAAAGTTCTGCCCAATTTGTGATTGTTGACAGAACTAAAATAATCAACTATGGTTGAATATGGTAGGGGTTACATTTCAATGATCTTCCCGTCTTTCACTCTGAAGTATAAGGTATAACTACTTCCTTGTACCAAGCAATGTACTTTTTTGCCATTATAAATTGCTGGACGGTACTTTGGAGAGCCATTCATGGCAGACTCCATAGCCTTTTCAAACTTCTGTTGGGTTTTGTCATTGACAAAGGTGGCACGCTCGCCATCTTTTTGCTGGTATTGAAGCTTGTTTAGTTTGTAATAAACGATTTTCCCATCCTTATTCAATATGACATGACCAAATCCAAAATAATATGTCCCATCCTCAAGCTGTTTGATGAATTTGCTCGTATTGGATAGTAAATACACCTTTAATATATGAGTAGATAGTGGAGAGTTGCCTCGAGAACCTTTGGTTCTATCATACGAACCCGATTTGAAGTCGTCCTCATTATATATTCTCTCTCCATTGAATTTTGAAGGTCCAGGTTCCTTCCTCGTGATTTGCATAAACAGTTCTCCGGTAATTGGGTCTTCTACCATAATAGTATCAGCTTGTGTAGAATCTCCAAACTCAATTACGTTTCCTTTATAGGTTATCTTGTTGCCGTCTTTTTGAGGTGGGGCATAAGACTGTGCCACTTGTGTGCAGCAAATAAGTGTTATCATAAGCAGCGGTATGGCTACCAACTTTTTGTAGCGTGCCAATGCGGTGGTTTTTCTGGTCATCATAAGTATTCGTCTTTTTAAGGGTGAATGCATAAATGAATGGGCGAGTATAGGGGCTGTGCCGAGTATGGATTGCTCCACAAGAAATTTTTCGTAGTCGCCTGTATTGTTTTTTATCGCGTTGTCTGCTTGGTATTCGTGTATCATCAGCAGTCTTTTTTCGAGCATATACACCAATGGGTGAAACCAAAAGACGATCTGAAATATCCTCATTATCATAAGGTCGATGGTGTGGTATAGCATTCCGTGTTGCTGCTCGTGAGCCATTATCATGGCAAGCTCTTCGCTGCTGTAATTTTCGGGTTGATATACATATATGCCTTTGAGTACGGAAAACGGACTGAGCGGTTTGTTTATTGCGATAATTGTATGGTCGTTATAATTACGCTTATCACCTGTGCGATATAGTCTCATGATATTGACAAGTTCAAACAAGAGCCTGCCTAACATGATAAAGGCACCGCCCAAATACATGTATAGTATGATGTCTTCCCAACTTAATACTTTCGGTGTTGTGGCTGCTACAATAGTCTCTCTTACCACATTGGTTTGTTCTGCCATGGTTGAGCCACCGATGGTGTATATGACGGAGTTGTTATCCCACGACCATAGCGGGAACAGTACGCCTGTAACCATAATACCCAACAGGTACCAGCGGTTGTATCCGTGATAGTTTTCCTTACGCAAGAAAATGTCGAAAACGATTATTCCCAATAGCCATATGGCCGTCATGTTGAGCAGGTACTGTATCATAACTACTTGTTTTTGGATTCGGAAATTCTCTTTTTATACGCTTCAATGTCCCAATTGAAACCCCAGTGTTGTGTGTATTCATTCAATGGTCCAAGCCCTACGCTCTCTCTGCGTTTGTCAACATTCTCGGGGTCTTCCAAGGGAAGCACATAGTGCGTCCCGTCCGCGTCTTGTCCTATTTGGCTTCCGTATATCTGTTTGCCGCCGTTTCTGAGTGATGTTCTGTCTTCCAACAGTGCCAACGACGATGGTCGAGCATTACCTTTTTGCACAGCCTCTTTCATCACAGGCAAATACTTCATTTGTGTTTTGATGTCCGCGTGCTGAATGACTAGAAATAATGCTTGGTTGCCGGGAAAGCCTATTTGTTCAGGTCCCAACCAACCATACTTGTCTATTATTTGAGTTACTGTTATCACATTTAACGAGTCCAGTAGATTTACACGCTGCCATAATTCTACAGCTTCCTTCGAGTTCCTTCCATACTTTTCTACCAATATATCTGATCTACGTCTGTCCTTTTGGTCAAGTATCAATACCGAGTCCAGTATGGCAATCAATTCTTTATTGGTGCCTTTTTCTTTTTTCGCCTTGTTTGCTTTTACCAAGTCGTTCAATGCACTCCATCTTTTATCGCTGCGTATGGCTTCCAAATCAGTATCTATATTCAGGTGTATATATTCATCATATCCCAACTCACGTGCTGCTATATACAAGTGATGGTATGCAGAATCTTTATTGCCTGCAAGTACCCATGAGCATGCCGCATTGTATCTGTCTGTTGCATCGCCTGTATTGTTAGGCATTGCAAAAGCTCGTGAGTATTCTTTTGCCGATCTCAGATACTCTTTTTGTTCGTAGTATTCGAAAGCGTGTTTCGTTGCCTTTTTATATGGCGAGTTTTCTTGTGCCAAGCCTGTGCATGGTAATAGAAAGAATATGGCTGCTATGAGTTTGTTGGTGTATCTCATTTTTTCTTATTGTCGATGCTTTTCAATAGTTCGTTCAGTTCTTTAAGGTCCATGTCTTCTTTCTGTACCAGAAAACTGACCAACTTTTTCGGTGAGCCGCTGAAGTATTTTTCTATCAGGTTCTTCACACCTTTTTGAGCATACTCTTCTTTGGTAATTACAGAATGGTACTCATGTGTTTTTCCATATGCTTTGTGATTCAAGAAACCTTTCCGTTCCAATATGCGCACTACGGATGATACGGTGCTGTGTGGTATGTCGGGGTCGCCCAACTCGTTGATGACGTCTCTTACCAAACAAGGTTCTATACTCCATATTATTTGCATCACTTCTTCTTCGGCCTTGGTGAGGGTAGTAATCGAGTTTTTACGTTTCATAACGTAATGTTACGTTATATAGTGTAAATATGCAAATTATTTCTCTTTGGTATTGATATACAGAGACTTCGGAGCCTTGGGCTCGGAGGCTTTTATGGTTTTATCTCCTTTTGATGTGCTTGTTGCCCAAGAGCGATAGTAGGGAATGCGTTTATTGTTGATGATAAGTGGTGGCAGCTTGGCTGTTTTGAGTGCTTTGCTTATGTTGGTATTGATGAGTAAACGCAGGTCAGGAGGAATATCATAGTAACCGGGGTCAAGGTGCATCATATTGTTGGTGGCATGCCCTTCAATTCCTTTGGTATCGAAATACACTATTCTACCTTCCGTATTAACCACAAGGTGTTTGATGCTGATGGAATATACACCACTTGGCAAGCTATCGACATACTCGTTTATCATGGCATCTATTTTCGCCCCCAGTCTATGAAAGTCTTCCATCAACTGCTCGTTTATCTTATCGCCTTTGTAGTAGTTTTCGTGTGTGAAGTAATGAATGCTGTCTCCGTTCAGCAGTATGGGTATTTCTCTTTCGGCTTGCAGTTTTTTAGTGTAGGCTCTACCATTGATATTCGCAACACGCACTTTGGGTTTGCTCATGGTGATGCTGTCGCCTGTATATGTCGCAAATGTTCTACCCAATTGTGTAGGCTGTGCAATTAAGCAAACAGAGTAGAAAACAAATATTGTTATTAGGGCAAGGCGCATACTTAAAAATATAAAAGGCGGACAATTGTCCGCCTTTTATCTGCAAATATTTGTCGCTTATCTTTTGGCCAAAGCGATATCCAATACTTCGTTCATTTCGGTAACGTAGTGAAACTTCAAACCTCTGATGTAGGCTTTGTTTATTTCTTCCACGTCCTTCATGTTTTGTTTGCAAAGGATTATCTCTTTCATACCGGCACGTTTGGCCGCCAATATTTTTTCTTTGATACCACCCACCGGCAATACTTGTCCTCTCAAGGTTATTTCACCGGTCATGGCTATATACGCCCTTACCTTACGACCTGTAAAGGCGGATGTCAATGCGCTCAGCATGGTAATACCGGCGCTAGGTCCGTCTTTGGGTATCGCACCTTCGGGTACGTGTATGTGTATGTCGTTGCCTGAGAAAGTTTCGGGCGTGATGTTGTAGTCGGCAGCATTTGATTTGAGGTAAGACAATGCAGTGGAAGCACTCTCCTTCATCACATTGCCCAAGTTACCCGTAAGCACCAATTGTCCCTTACCCTTGGCCAATGCGGTTTCGATAAATAAGATGTCGCCACCCACTTCTGTCCAGCCAAGTCCAACGGCCACACCCGCAGGGTGTCCTTTGGTGTATTGATCGTTGCTGAACTTTGGTTTGCCCAATACATCTTCAATATCCGCTTCGCTTAATTGTGCGTTTATCTTACTGCCCATTGCAACTTTCAATGCAATAGAACGCATGATGGATGCGATGGTACGGTCCAACTCACGAACGCCCGACTCTCTGGTGTACTCTTGTATCACTTTGGCGAGTACCTTATCGGTAAGTTTTATTTTCTGCTTGTCCAATCCGTGCAGTTCTTTCTGCTTTGGTATCAGGTGACGCTTGGCTATTTCTATTTTCTCTTCCAAAGAGTATCCGGTCAAGTGGATTATCTCCAACCTGTCTCTCAATGCCGGTTGTATGGAGGAGAGGCTGTTGGCCGTCGCGATGAACAATACTTTGGATAAGTCATACTCTACTTCCAGATAGTTGTCGTAGAAAGTGTTGTTCTGCTCGGGGTCCAATATCTCCAACAAAGCGGAGCTTGGGTCACCACGAAAATCTTTACCTACTTTGTCTATCTCGTCGAGTATGAATACCGGGTTGGACGATTTTGTTTTGCGCAACGATTGCACGATACGTCCCGGCATTGCACCGATATATGTCTTTCTATGTCCGCGTAGTTCACTCTCGTCGTGCAAGCCACCAAGGCTGAGCCTTGTGTACTTTCTGTTGATGGAGTGTGCGATGCTTCTACCCAACGATGTTTTACCGATACCGGGAGGGCCCACAAAACAAAGTATAGGCGACTTCATATCTCCCTTCAGTTTCAGTACGGCCAAGTATTCGAGTATGCGTTCCTTTATTTTATCCATACCGTAATGGTCGGTATCCAATACCTTCTGCGCACGCTTCAGGTCGTAGTCATCTTCGGTGTATACCCCCCAAGGCAGGTCCAGCATCAGGTCGAGGTGATTGTATATCACCGAGTAGTCGGGCGTGCTTGGGTGCATACGCTCCAACTTCTCTATGTTCTTTTTGAACAACTCTTTTGCCTCTTCCGAAAACTTTACTCCTTCCGCTCTTTTCTGAAGGTCGCGTATCTCGCGTTCGTTGGGTTCGCCTCCAAGCTCTTCGCGTATCGATTTCAGTTGTTGCTGCAAGAAGTATTCGCGCTGCTGCTTGTCTATGTCTGCACGAGTCTTGTTGGTTATCTCGTTCTTCAGTTCAAGCAACTGCAATTCCGATTGCAACAATTGCAAGAGTTTTTCCGCTCTTGTTTTTATATCGTTTTCTTCCAACAACACTTGCTTGTCTTCAAGCTTGGCTGCAAGGTTGGACGAGATGAAATGAATCAAGAACGATTGATGCTCGATGTTGCGCAGAACGATGCTCGTTTCGTTCGGTATGTTCGGAGATGATTGTGCTATTTGTTCCGAAAGGTCTTTCACCGAAGATATCAATGCTTCAAACTCTGCATCGCCTTTGGGGAAGTTGTCTTCCAGATAGTTGACGTTTGCTCTGAAATAAGGTTCGGTTTGAGTGAAGGCATCCACCTTGAACCTCATACGCCCCATGATGAAGATGGTGGTGTTACCATCCGGCATCTTTATCTGCTTCACTATCTTGGCTATGGTACCGGTATGGTATATTTCCTCTGTCGTCGGGTCTTCTTTCTCTCCGTCTTTCTGCGCCAACACACCTATCCACTTGCCGTGTTTTTGTGCGTCTGCTATCGCCTTTACCGATTTGTCTCTGGCCACTGTGATGGGCAACACCACATTGGGGAACAATACGGTGTTTCTCAAAGCTATTACGGGTATATCTTTGGGTAGGTCTTTTATTTCCTGCTCATCCATTTCCTCTTCTCCAAGAGGGACAATGGGCATAAACTCCATTTCTTCTTCCTGCTGCGACAAATACATATCTAAATTGGTCTTCATTACGGACATTTTGTCAATATAACCGACGTTATACTGTTTGTAGATGTAAGATAACTATTAGACAATACTTATGCCAAACACTTACAGACTGTAATATTTGCAGTAGGGGTCATCTTTCCTATATTTGTTAAAACTATCCGCATGCAGGTTTCCATAAAGTATACTACGCTGTTTATCCTTTTATTGACGTGTTACAGCTCCTTTTCAAGTGCAAAAGGCAGAGACGCGAATGATGAGTTGATATTCGCACCCAAGAAGTTTTATTTCAGCAACGATTTTGACGGAGCGCTGCTGTCCACCGCTTTACAGACGCAGTCACCTGCAGGTCCGGGTAATGTGGGTACTCCTCGTTTCAGCTATTTCTGGAATGGAGGCTTTAATGTGAACTATGATTTCTCTAAGGTCATAGGTTTGTTTTCGGGCTTGAGTGTGAAGAACATAGGCTTTATCGAGAAGTCGGCTGTAAAAGCAGACAGTACCATAAAAAGGAGAGTGTATACGATAGGTGTGCCTTTGGGAATCAAGATAGGTAACCTGAAAAAGAAGCAATACATCTTCATCGGTGGGGGTGTGGACTTTCCGTTCAACTATAAGGAGAAGGGCTACATCGTAAGAAACAACAAAGAGAAATTCAACGAGTGGTTCAGTGACCGTACGCCGAGAACCATGCCTTATGGCTTTGTAGGTTTTTCGGTAAAAGGCTTTTACGTGAAAGCACAGTACTATCCAAGCAACTTCATGAATCCTGATTACATCGCCACCACAAATAGCGTGACATTACCTGTAGTGAAACCATATGCTGCATACGATGTGCAGTTATTGGTGTTCAGCATCGGTTTTGACATTAGATATGGTCAAAAAATGAAGATTACTCCCAAGAGCAAGGAAGACCCTGTGATGTAGTGCTATTGGATTGCAGGCAATACCTCTGCCAATGTAGCATGTAGGTTCTCGTCTCTCAGGTTGCGGGCGATTATTTTACCTTCCGGATCCAACAAGAAGTTCATCGGTATCGACTCTACTTGATAAGTACGAGCTGCAGAAGATTCCCATCCTTCAAGGTCGCTAACATGTGTCCATGTAAGGTTGTCTTTTCTGATGGCTTCCACCCAATCCCCTTCTTTGAAATCCAAAGAGACGCTAAGTATGGTGAAGTTTCTGTCTTTGAACTTATTGTAAGCGTTCACCACGTTCGGGTTCTCACGACGGCAAGGTCCGCACCAAGATGCCCAAAAGTCTATCAATACATATTTGCCTTTGAAAGAAGACAGTGATACTGTATTACCATCGGGTGTAGGCAAAGTGAAGTCAGGTGCTATGGCACCTACCGAAACACCTTTGGTCTTACCCATCATTTCGTTGTACATGTCGGTGAACTCCCTTGCCATTTTGGCTTCGGGGAAACGTGTGGTCAGGTTTTGTACAAACACATCCATGTATTGTTGCTCTGACTGAGGGTTTAGCATTTTAGCGGCAAACAGGGCGTTTGGCAAATACGCTGTAGAGTCTGCATATTGCTCCACATATATGGTCAGCCCTTGTTTCATATCTTTCATATCGGCGGCGGCCACAGCAAACAGGCTGTCGTTACCCGTGGTACGAATGCTGTCCAATACCACTTCCATTGTATTGAAGTCGCGCAAATGCGTCCTTACCACATACAAGAACTGCTTCAAGCTCGATGATGCTGCAGAACCTGTAACATCGTAATTCTCCAAAGTATTCCAGTCGGCGGTCACCTTCAGGTTGCCTTTGTCAATGGATAGCAGCAAGTATTTGTTTTGTCCGAAACGCAGCCTGTACAGCCCCGGTTCGGCGTTTTCGCCTTTCAGTTCAAACTTGCCGTCACTGCCTGCATGGGTGGAGTCCACCACGATAAAATCATTGAGTCCTATCTCTTCAAGAAAAACATCTTGCTCGGACATTCCCTTCACTTCACCTATCAAGGCAAACTTGTTTTGCCCACTCTCACAAGAACTTAATCCAAGAATTAAAAGAAAGAATAATATAACTCCGTTTCGCATGTACAGTAACGTTAATTTAGGCCACAAACCTAACTAAATATTTGCGTTAAATGTGGCATACTGTCAGGCGGGTATCAAAAAGCGGAAATTTTTAACAAAAAACGCCTTAATGACAATACTCTGACACATTGAGTGCTTTTCCTGCGGATATTTGTATCGCAATGAAAATAAAAGGTTTAGTATACTTGAGCGTGCTGCTTACCGGTACGTTCTTGGTTTCCTGTGAGAAAGACGACCAACCTGTACCCCTACCGGCCAAAGGTGAGTCGACGTACGAGATAGTGGAGATGGGTGAGGAGTATACAGACCAATTGTTCTACGATTTTGAAACTGCACGTGTCGTGCACATCAGCCAAATAGTAAGTTGGGATATGGCGTTCGACGCATCGCCTAACGGGTTCAATGTTTTCGTCAATGGAGGTTCGGATAACCTTGTTTACAAAACCAACGAGACGGACATGACCGTTGTGAAATCGGCTCCGAGTATCTTAAGTGAAGATTGGGAGTACGATGCTTCTTGCGGTTTGAAAGATTCCACCGCCATAGGAGATTGGACAAACGGCAAAGGACTGTCCAAAGGCCAGGTATACATTGTCAAGCTGAACGAATCGAACAACCCTGACAATCTGCAAAAGATAAAGATGGTGTCGGTTACCAGTACCGAATATGTGATGGAGTACGCAAGCCTTGAAGAAGACATCAGCCATACCATAACCATACCCAAAGACAACGATTACAACTATGCTTACTTCTCCTTCTTCGAAGGTGGTAAGGTGGTGAAGCCTGAACCTAAGAAAGATACTTGGGATATAGTCTTCACCCGATACAGATACATCTATCACGAGTTGGATGATTTCCCTTATGTGGTGACCGGTGTGTTGCTGAACCCATACAAGACCACAGGCCTTGCCGTGGACAGCACCAAAAAGTTTACCGAGGTGGAAGGTGAGTGGGTGTTGCAGCAAGATTATTCCAACCACAGAGACGTGATAGGCTTTGAGTGGAAGAGCTACGATATAGACAAGCGTGTATATACCGTACACCCCGAGAAAAGCTACGTGGTGAAGAACCGCTACGACAAGTATTGGAAGATCCACTTCATGGGCTTCACCAACAGCCAAGGCGTAAAAGGCAGCCCTTCTTTCGAGTTCCAGAGAGTTTACTGATAGTTCATCCCTTCGGATTGATTTTATTTGATATAGTATGTACTATTGCAGTACTTACTATAAACAATGAAGAAATTTATCCCCCTGCTTTTATTGATGCTCGCAAGCTTTGCGACAGAGGCTCAGTATGTAGATAGCTTGAAACAGTATTTAGATTCGTCATACAATACTGTAGCCAAAGAAGACGGTTTTGTTTATCTCAGAGTTGCTCGCAAAGCCGAAACAGGCTCGTGGATGGTTGAAGACTACTACAATGAGACTGCAACACTTAAAATGGAAGGTGTTTTCTCTGATGATAGTTTAAAAGTTCCTGAAGGTAGAGTTAACAACTTTCATTTGAATGGCAACCTTTCGAGTACAGGAAAGTATTATCATGGTATTCGGGTTGGACTATGGTTGAATTATCACATAAATGGTATTCGTGCAGATTCAATGTATTTTAAATTGAACGGAATGCCTTACCATCAGGCGTATCATTGGGATGAAATGGGAAATATGATTGGTTATGATGAGTTTGATATGAACGGTAGTGGGGCGGGAAAGTCATTATCTTATTACGATGACAGTACATTGTCAGGCGAAGGGAAATATACCATTGGCAACCTAAAAGATAGTATTTGGGTTTATTACAGAACAGATGGGAGTGTCAGCGCAAAAGAATATTATGATAGCGGTGATTTCCGGAAATATGAATGCTATGACAAAGAAGGTAATTTATACAGCAATAGCTGTGATACGTCATTAATACACGCACATCCAAGATATGACGAACGCATATTTTTAGCTATGAATACAAAAATGCCGCGTGAAGCATTGGAAGTGGGAGACTTTGGAAAACATATAGTTGTTATTGGTTTTACTGTTAACAGAGATGGGCGATTATCAAATTTCACTATAGTTCAGTCGAGCAAGGATTACTATAATGCTGAAGCATATAGAGTTGTAAGTTCACTTCCTTCATGGGTTCCTGCATACTATAAAAATAGATCTATCAAAACATTTCAAACAATCCCTGTCACATTCATTATAGAGTAATACACTACCTCTTTTTTTATATATGAAAGGAGTGTTATTTTAATGCAATGCTTTTTTGTCTTTTTAGTTGTGGAAACTTACCTTTGCGCAAAATTTCGATTAAGTAATCTTTTCATATTAAATAACAGATATGCCAAGCGTTGGTAAGATAAAACAGATCATCGGGCCGGTTGTGGATGTGCACTTCAGTGCCGACAACAAACTGCCGGAAATTTATAATGCATTGGAAATCAAGCGCGATTCAGGTGAAAAGCTTGTACTTGAAGTACAGCAGCACTTGGGTGAGGACAGCGTTCGTTGCGTAGCGATGGATAGCTCCGAAGGCCTTGTACGCGGAATGGAAGTTGTTGATACAGGTAAGGCGATCGCTATGCCTATCGGTGACCAAATATATGGTCGTCTTTTCAACGTTACCGGCGATGCTATCGATGGTTTGCCTCAACCTGACAAAACAAATGGCCGTCCGATACACGCAAAACCTCCAAAGTTCGAAGATCTGAGTACAGCATCTGAGATACTTTTCACAGGTATCAAGGTTATCGACCTTATCGAACCTTATGCAAAGGGTGGTAAGATCGGTTTGTTCGGTGGTGCCGGTGTTGGTAAAACGGTATTGATCCAGGAGCTTATCAACAACATCGCGAAGGCATATAGCGGTGTATCTGTATTTGCAGGTGTGGGTGAGCGTACTCGTGAGGGTAACGATTTGATGCGTGAGATGATCGAAGCGGGTATCGTTAAGTACGGTGACAAGTTCAAAGAGAGCATGGAAAACGGTGGATGGGACATCAGCGCCGTTGATAAAGAAGAACTTAAGAAATCACAAGCAACATTCGTATTCGGACAGATGAACGAACCTCCGGGAGCACGTGCTCGTGTGGCGCTTTCAGGTCTGACTATGGCAGAATATTTCCGTGACGGTGACGGTAGCGGAAAAGGTAAAGACATCCTTTTCTTCGTAGATAACATCTTCCGTTTCACTCAGGCAGGTTCTGAGGTGTCGGCACTTCTTGGTCGTATGCCTTCGGCGGTGGGTTACCAACCTACGTTGGCCACTGAGATGGGTTTGATGCAAGAGCGTATCACTTCTACCAAGAACGGTTCGATCACATCTGTACAGGCGGTTTACGTACCTGCGGATGACTTGACCGATCCGGCTCCGGCAACAACATTCGCCCACTTGGATGCAACTACGGTATTGAGCCGTAAGATTGCGGATTTGGGTATCTATCCTGCGGTTGACCCGTTGGATTCAACATCACGTATCCTTACTCCTGCCATCGTTGGTGACGCACACTACGATTGTGCCAACCGTGTGAAGGGTATCCTTCAGCGTTATAAGGAGCTTCAAGATATCATCGCCATCCTTGGTATGGACGAATTGAGTGAAGATGACAAGTTGGTGGTATCACGTGCTCGTCGTGTTCAGCGTTTCCTTTCTCAGCCATTCCACGTGGCCGAGCAGTTCACAGGTCTTCAGGGTGTACTTGTACCGATCGAAGAAACTATCCGTGGTTTCAACATGATCATGGACGGTGAAGTGGATGAGTATCCGGAAGCGGCATTCAACCTTGTTGGTACCATCGACGATGCTATCGAAAAAGGTAAGAAATTGATGGCTGAAGCCAAGAAATAATTGAACAACATTAATCTATATCCATGCAGTTGGACATATTAACACCTGAGCAAAACATATACAGCGGCGAAGTTTACGGCGTACAGCTTCCGGGCATCGAAGGTTCTTTCGAGATACTGGACAAACACGCTCCGCTTATTGCCAGCTTGGGAAAAGGAAGCATGAAGATCCTTAAAGACAAGAACACTACGGAACTGTATGAAATAACAGGCGGTTTTGTTGAGGTTTTGAACAATAAGGCCAGTGTATTGATAGAGGGTGCGAAAGCACTTGGATAGTTTGGATGAATAATATTATGAAAAGGGATTACCATCGGTAGTCCCTTTTTGTTTTTAAGACACTATTTTTGGTACTCGAGTGAATCTCTCATTGTTCATAGCACGCAGGTATATGCTCCGTCAAAAGGGGCGCTTCTCTGCATTTATCATCAGGCTGGCTGTGGTGGCAACGGCACTAAGTGTGGCGGCCATGATAGCATCTGTGGCTATGATATCGGGCTTCAAGTACGAGATACGCGAAAAACTGTTCAGCTATTGGGGACATGTGCTCATTACACCATACAGCCCCAACAATGCAGGCATAGTATCGCCCGAGCCCGTGCCTGACGACAAAGGATTGTATGAGCAGCTGAAACTGATGCCCGAAGTGACATCTGTGGCAAAGTTTGCGGTACGTCCCGCCATCGTCAATGCCAACAGGCAAATGGAAGGGGTGCAGTTGAAAGGTGTTGATGAGGCTTACGATTTTTCCGGTATTCATGCTGCTAAGCTCGATTTCTCCGACAGCTCTTACTCCAAAGACATCATACTCTCTCAAACCTTGCTGGACAGGCTTCAACTGAAAGTGGGTGACGATGTGCTGCTTTATTTTTTGGAAAAGGGCTCCACCTTCCCAAGGATAAGAAAAGTGAAAGTGTCGGGCAGCTACCATACCGGTATGGAGGACATCGACAAGCGCAATGCCATCTGCGACATCAGGCTGCTGCAACAGATAAACAATTGGGACCAAGGAGAGATAAACGGATACCAATTGGCACTAACAGACGATGCATTGGCAGATACTGTTGCGGGTAAGGTATTCTACAACTACCTGCCGGCAGATAGCCGACTCTACCCACAAACCATGCAAGAGATATTTCCTGCGATATACGACTGGTTGAGCCTGCAAGATGTGAATGCGATGCTCGCGCTCATCATCATGGCGTTTGTGGCCATAATAGACATGATAGCCGCCCTGCTGATATTGATTGTAGAGCAAGCGCGTATGGTGGGCATACTTAAGACCATGGGCATGGCAGAAAAACCATTGCGTAGAGTGTTCTTATATCACGCCTTGTTCATCGGCGGCATGGGTGTGTTGTTGGGCAATGTCTTGGGCTTGGGGCTGTGTATGCTGCAACAACAAACGGGTTTCCTCAAATTGTCGGAGGCCACATACTATATGCAATACGTGCCTGTAAGGCTTATTTGGTGGCATCCTGTACTCATCAGCATAGCAACATTGGTGCTGTGTATACTTTGTATGTGGTTGCCAACGTTGTATATTCGACGCATACTGCCGGCCAGGGTACTACAGTTTAAATAACGGCCCTCACTGCAATGGACAATAAAGCGCTATACAGACAATTTTGTGCAGAAGAAAAGGACATGCCGCTATTCATCAAAGATTGGTGGCTGGATGCCGTGTGTTGCGATTGGGATGTTGTCTTAGTGAAAAAGGGTGACAGAATAGCAGGTGCATGGCCTTATAAGGTGGAGAAGAAGATGAACGTTACCCTGCTGCGCGATCAGGTACTCACGCCATATTGGGGACCTTACGTTGCATATCCGCATGACCTTAAGCATTCCAAAAGAGATAATTTTCAGCACGAGACCATAACAGCTCTGTTGGAGCAATTACCCAAGGTGCAATACATGTATGTGTCCCTGTTTCCGGGATTGAAGCAGGTTGGGTTGTTCAAGGACAACGGCCTTGAGGTGAACACCAGACAGACCTTCATCATGCCGCTTGAAGAGCGTATAGACAATGTGTTCGACAAACTGCACGAAGACTATCGCCGCAACGTACGCAAAGCAGAAGCCGAGTTGGAAATTGAGGATGAGCCGGCATTGCTCAAAGATCTTTGGGAATATCAAAAGGCCACACTGGACGGTAAGGATGTACGTATGCACTTCAGCCTCGAGCAATTGCAGTCGGCCTTCGATGCATGTAAGCAACACGATTGCACCGCACTCTGGGTGGCAAGAAAAGGCGGAGAAGTACAGGCCATACTTTGGCACCTTTGGGACGATAAACACGCCTACTATTTGGTGGGCAGTAAGAACCCTGCTTCCAAAAACAACCGCGCCATGACGGCCTTGATATGGCACGCCATCACCGAATCTAAATTACGAGACAAACTCAGCTTCGATTTTGAAGGGAGTATGGACCCCGGAGTGGAAAAGTTCTTCAGAAACTTCGGCGGTAACAGAGAGCTCTACCTCGTCATTCAAAAAAACACTTCACTGCTCTGGAAGCTGAAGAGTTTATTGAGATAGCACATATTACTTTGTATAAGTAGTAGTACAACTATCTGTATTTCCGTTAGCATGCTTTACAATGTATGTCATAGTAACCGTATTGTAATCTTCAGAGTATGTTGCGTGGCCTGAAAAGGTGGAGTCACCCAATTGTTGCTCTTTGAAGGTCATGGTTCTTTCATAACAATCAATCTTAGCATATCTGGTGTACCCTGCCCACCAAAACAATAATTGATTTTTTTCTGTACGGTCTTCTGTGAAATTCAGAAAGCCGGTTCCATTACTCCCTTTTATACAGTTAATAGGTCCGTTGTATGAACCTGAGAAATTTTTCGTACAGGTCTTTTCCAATACTTTGAAATTGAAAGAGTGTTCCTTCTCTATTCCTGAAGTACTTCTTGCGCGCAATACTGCAGGGTAATAGCCGTGTTTTATGTTTTTATCTATAAAGGTTACAGTGACATTGCCTGTGGGCTTTATTCTTTTAGGTTCTATTATCACATCTATCTTATCGGGAACACCTTCAAACCATACTTCTACATCTTCTGTATTGTCATAAGAGACATTGTTTATTGTAAAAGTTATTGTTTGGTCAAGACCGTTATGATTTGGTATTTGAACTTCGTCATTAAACCATAGCTCATAGTCAAATGGTACGTTGGTACCGGGCTCAAGGTCGCTTGGCTGTATACAGGAGTATACACAAAGGAAGAGCAACAGTAACGATATTGATTGTATGGTTATTCTTTGCATTGAGTAATAACGATAGTGGTTATTGTTATGAGAGATTACAGAACTTATTGCTCACGTACCATGATATAAGTCCCTAATAAGGCATCACTTTTAACGTATATTGTATCTGTAACAGGCAAATAAAAGTTGGAACCCTGCGGACCTGAGCCTGCGGTCTTGTATTCCGGTGATATGGGGCCACTGCAAGTGAAGTATGCTTTCTCATACTGGGCGTTAATAAGATCCAGGTCTTCAGTATCATACATTTTTATATAAAAAGCATTTTTAGCGATTGGATTACCGGTAACCCCAAAGCGAAATTCTTTTGTGCTTGCCCCATCTGTATAAATAGCCTTTTGGTTTCTCATGAAAACAATGTTTTTGTTCCTACCCTCTGCACTCATTGTGTCCCAAGTGCTACCTGCACTGACAAAACTGCCAACGGCTATCCACTTACTGCTTTGTTTATTGTCCGGCAATAGTAGTTTTCTGTGTACATTATTCGGATTGTTCGATATAGGGTAACGCTTCGTTTTTGAATCTGTTTTGAAGTGGTTGTTCCCATATGGCCATATCGCCCAATTGCTCATGGTTCTGTCATCGGAATATACGTCGTAATAGTATGTGGTATTATCGTCCAATTCCACAACTACTTTATCGGTATCTCCCGGTATGGTATAAGTTTTAACCACATTACGGTCTTCGTAATAATCTTCTTTATTCAGATACAGGTTTACGGTTAAAGCTTGTGTTTTATCTTCTCTGTAATTGATGGCCTCGAAATATGTTTTTGTTTCTCCCGGGGTGGCTGTTTCGTCAGACGGTTTTTTACAATTTGATAGCAGAAATAAGAAGGCTATCAATAAGGACAAGGGCAGTCTCATAGGAATATTTTTACGCAATATATACCTTTTCTCATTTGTGTTTATAGTATGGAGTCAATTCGTGCGATAATTGAGATAGTAGCCTAATATTCTATTTTGAATGTCATGTCATCTACAAATACACCCTGAGAATAAGTGATTTTTATTTTCTCTTCTTCCGTATGACCACCTGTATCTCCGTCATTTAAAGTAACGTCGTTTTTCAATACGTAATGGACAATATCATATAGCAAGTCTCGTATTTCAACAATATCTTTTGTAGAATGTACTATCTCAATTTCAGATTTGTTGAATTCTTTTAATCCATAAGTGTAACCTGACCCATAGACACGTCCTGAATTGGATTTGTTTTCACGAAGACCGATATATATCCATAAGTTGATTGGTAAACTATCATTGTCCATTGATCTTACCTCTTCGATATAGCCTTCAGTCGGTAGAAGAAGTGTTTGATTGCCCATGTATATTCCGATAGAGTTGGTTGCTCCGAGTAATGAACTCGCAACTTTGGTGAATATTCTGAAACGTTTTACCTGATCGTTCCCACCCGGCATAATGGTGATAAATGCATGGCTTTGGTGGTCTTTTATGTCGTTAACTGCTGACCTCCAATTGTATGCATATTTGGCGGTATATTCAATGTCATCAAAAGGAATAGGGTAGGATGCGTGTGCCACTATTACTAATTCGTCATCGATAGTAAACGAAAAGGCATCCTCCTCGATTGATATATTTTTTAGTTCATCCTCAAAATTCTGCTTATAGTGTTCACTGAAGTCTGCAAAATTTGGGGCTACATTATCTTTCAGAATAGCCATCCCAAAAACGGGGGGACACTTTTCATTGCTATCGGTTGACATTCAAACAGGATTATTTGATATTAGGTTTGAGTAAGATACGGTTATGCCATCAATATTTTATCCCTTGAATGAGATAGCGTTATTTTAATATAACGCTAAATTTTTGTATATTTGTTATTGTAAAAAGGTGCATTGTGTATCCTTTGAATGTTGCGTTCGATGAAAAAACCTTGATTTCGCAACAATTTGCAACAATTCAATCTTAATCGGTTGATAAATAGTAGGTTAGGAGTGTCATTCAGCCAATAAAGCTCGTTTCTTCTGCAACAATTCGCAACAAAATGCAACAATTGGACTCTGACATTACAAATTGGCATTATTTAACCTTTTTACAAGACATTTTGTCCTTAAAACAAGCGGTGGCAAGCTTATTGCAATTTATATTCGCGAATGATTTTCAAAAAAAAGCGAAAAATGACTGACAAAGCAGCGGAACAAGAACCAATAATAAACGAAGGCGCAGAACAAGGATCGGCTCAAGAGGAGCAAACAAACGAAGAATTGGAGCAGGAAGCAGGCAGTGAGGTGAATGAAGAACCTATGGATGAGATGCAGAAGTTGGAGCTGGAACTCACCGAAGCCAAAGACAAGTATTTAAGATTGGTTGCCGAGTTCGACAACTTCAGAAAGCGCAGCGCCAAAGAGCGTATCGATTTTATGGCCACGGCCAACAAAGATGTCGTACTCTCCATGTTGGATGTGCTAGATGATTGCGAACGTGCCGAGCAGCAAATGGATAAGGATAGTGATGCGGAGAGCATCAGAGAAGGTGCAAAATTGGTATTCCATAAATTGCGCAACAATTTGCAACAAAAAGGGGTGACGGTTATGGAGAGCATGGGTAAGGATTTTGACCCTGATTTGCACGAAGCCATCACCGAAATTCCGGCTCCTGAAGAAAAGCAAGTGGGCAAGGTATTGGACGTGGTGCAAAACGGTTACTACATGAACAACAAACTCATCAGGCACGCGAAAGTGGTTGTGGGTAAATAAGAATAAAAGTGCGTACAGCACATCAATCGAAATATGTCGAAAAGAGATTATTACGAAGTATTAGGTGTATCGAAGGGAGCGAGTGCCGATGAAATAAAAAAGTCGTATCGGAAAATTGCCATGAAGTACCACCCGGACAGAAACCCGGGCGATGCCGATGCCGAAGACAAGTTCAAAGAGGCGGCAGAGGCGTACGATGTATTGAGCGATGCCGATAAGAAGGCTCGTTACGACCAGTTCGGTCATGCGGGTATGAGTGGTGCAGGTGGCGGTGGCCGCTATGGCGGTGGCGGAATGAACATGGAGGACATCTTCTCCAACTTCGGTGATATTTTCGGCGACGATGTGTTCGGCAGCTTCTTCGGAGGCGGTGGCGGACGCAGCCGCGGGCCTCGTAGAGGTACTCGTGGCGCCAACCTGCGTGTCAAGTTGAAGATGAGCTATTCCGAAATAGCCAACGGTGCTTCAAAAAAGATAAAGGTCAAAAAATACATTCCTTGTAACACTTGCGGAGGCAGCGGTGCAAAAGACAGCGCCTCTGTACAAACTTGTGGTTCTTGTGGTGGTAGCGGACAGGTACGTAAAGTACAAAGCACCTTCCTCGGACAGATGCAGACAGTGACCACATGTCCTACCTGTAACGGAGAAGGAACGCAGATAAAGAACAAGTGTACCTCATGTAAAGGCGAGGGTAGAGTATACGGCGAAGAAACCATAACCATCGATATACCGGCAGGCGTACATGATGGTATGCAGTTGAGCATGAGTGCTGCGGGTAACGCGGGCGAACGTGGAGGCCCTCCGGGAGATCTGTTGATATTGATAGAAGAAGAGAAGCACCCACACTTGAGGCGCAACGACCTGGATGTCATCTATCAGTTGCACTTGTCATTCCCTGATGTGGTATCGGGTACACATGTGGAAGTGCCGACAATAGACGGTAAGGCCAAGATAAAGATACCTGCGGGTACGCAGAGTGGTAAGATATTCAGACTGAAAGGCAAAGGCTTCCCCGGTTTCCAATCTTATGAGAAAGGCGACCAGTTGGTGGAAGTGAATGTATGGACACCACAAACATTGACGGCTGAAGAGCAGGCCATGTTGGAGAAGTTGTCCAAGTCGCCGAACTTCAAACCAAGTGAAACAGCGGCTAAAGCAAAGGATGAAGAACGTAGTTTCTTCGATAAGATAAAAGACGCATTCGGGGGTTAACCACCCCCTTTTTTATGCTGGGTATTTGTCTATCGGTATCTTGTAGGTAGGGTCTTCGATGATGTTTACATCTATTATCTCCTCCGCATTCTTCAGCAGTTGACGACAGTCTTCGCTAAGGTGTCTTAAGTGAAGTTTCTTACCTGCAGAACGATACTTCTCCGTAATTCGGTTGAGTGCTTCTATACCCGACATGTCGGCCACACGGCTTTCTTTAAAGTCGATGATCACTTCTTCGGGGTCGTCCGCCACATCAAACTTATCATTGAATGCGGAGATGCTTCCGAAGAAAAGAGGTCCGTATATCTCGTAGTGCTTGATGCCTGCCTCGTCCACGTACTTTCTTGCACGTATGCGTTTGGCGTTCTCCCAAGCAAATACCAGTGCTGCTATCACCACACCTATCAATACAGCCAACGCAAGGTTGTGTAGGAATACGGTTATCAATGCCACGATGGCTATGATGAACACATCGTGCAATGGCATCTTACCTACGGTACGTATGCTCGCCCACTCGAATGTGCCTACGGACACCATTATCATTACACCCGTCAAAGCCGCCATGGGTAATTGCTCTATCAGCTCTGCACCGAACATGATGAACACCAACAGCATTACCGCGGCAACTATGCCTGACAATCTTGCTCTTGCTCCGGATGATATATTGATGAGGCTTTGTCCTATCATGGCGCAACCACCCATACCGAATAAGAAACCCGATGCAAAGTTGGAGACACCTTGTGCGATACATTCTTTGTTGCCACGTCCGCGAGTGTTGGTTATCTCATCTATGAGGTTCAGTGTAAGTAAGCTCTCTATCAATCCCACACCTGCCACTATGAGAGCATAAGGGAATATCACCTTCAACATCTCAAGGTCGAACGGTACATCGGGTATATGAAACGGAGGAAAGCCACCTTTGATCGATGCAATGTCGCCAACTGTTTTGGTATTGATACCAAAACCAATGGCTATGGCTGATACTACCAATATGGCCGTCAACGATGCAGGTACGGCTTTGGTTAGTTTGGGTAGCAACCAAATGATGGCAATGGTCACGCCGACCAATCCAAGCATGGTATAAAGATCTCCACCTGTCAGCCAATGCTCTACACCGCTATCGTCGGTGTATTTGAACTGTGCCATCTGTGCAAGGAATATCACTATCGCCAATCCGTTCACAAAGCCATACATCACTGATTGCGGTACCAAGCGAATGAACTTACCCAACCTGAAAAGCCCTGCACTTACTTGTATGATACCCGCAAGTATCACTGTGGCAAAAACATACTCCTGTCCATGAGACTTTACAAGGCTGGCTATCACCACCGCTACGGCACCTGTTGCACCCGATATCATACCCGGGCGGCCACCCAAAATGGATGTACACAATCCCATCACAAAAGCGGCATACAAACCGATGAGCGGGGATAGCCCTGCAATCAATGAAAATGCCACGGCTTCTGGTATCAACGCAAGCGCAACGGTCAAGCCCGACAGTACTTCGGACTTGTAATTAACTTTTTGCTTGAAATCGAATAAGTTCAGGTATGCCTTCATTCCGTATGCTTTTTTTCAAGAAGGCGCAAAGGTATGGTTTTATAAGTTGATACCTTTGTGAGTAAGGTAAAGCCTGTATAAACAATGAACAGAACGCTGCTGCGCACGGCCGATGGCTCGGCTACCATACACATTGAAGAAATGAACGTGACCTACCATAGTAGGCACGGTGCTGTGCAAGAGAGTATGCATGTGTTTATAAATGCAGGGCTTGTATATTATTGCAATGCTCGCCCCGAGAAGAAGGAGCTAAACATATTTGAGATGGGTATGGGTACCGGGCTGAATGTTTTGTTGACTGCCGACCATGCCGTAGAGCACGACCTTAATATATACTACGAAACACTTGAGTTGCATCCGCTAAGCAATGAAGAGACGGCATTGCTTGATTACGGTACATATGTCAAGACGGATATACATACCATTCACAATGCTACATGGAACTCACCTGTAAAGCTCATTGAGAGGTTTACTCTCAAGAAGGTAAAGCAATCATTAATTGAATACCGGACGCCGGAGTTGTTTGATATAATATACTTCGATGCATTTGCTCCAACAGCACAGCCAGAGCTTTGGACGGAAGACATATTCCACAAAATGTATGGTATGCTAACCCAAGGTGGTGTATTGGTAACGTACTGTAGCAAAGGCGATGTAAGACGCGCCATGATTGCTGCAGGTTTTACCGTAGATAAAATACAGGGGCCACCCGGTAAGCGCGAAATGTTGCGAGCCACAAAGCAATAGTATTATTATATTTATATAATGAATACGCGTCCACGAATAAAAGTTGAAATGCAGGGTACAGATAGACTTATTGAAGCCCTTTGCATAGGCTTAATTGTAGGCTTTTGGGCTTTTGCATGGTATGCCTACAGTACTGTGCCGGAAATAATCCCTACACATTTTAACGCGTCAGGCAAACCTGATGCGGAAGGTAGTAGATCCACCATTTGGATATTGCCTGCCATAACAACGTTGTCTTACATTTTATTGGTACTGTTTAATAGGGTGCCACATATATTTAACTATCCGGTCAAGATAACAGAGGATAATGCAGCATTTCAGTATGGAAATGCTACAAGGATGATTAGGGTCCTGAATTTAATACTGATAGCTATGTTCTTTATTATAGGAGTTATTATGTACAGGGTAGCTATGGGTAAAATGGAAGGAACAGGTACCATGGTAATACTTGTGGCTGTAGTATTGCCCATAGTACCTGTATTCTATTATTTCAATAAGGCGCGCAAAGGAGCTTAATACTGCTCTAACATATATTTAATGACGTCTGTTGTGGTTACTATGCCGACCAACTCGTCTCCGTCCACAACCGGTAGAGAATGATATTCTTCTTCTGCCAGTATTTCGGCCACTTCACGTATTGTTGTTTCAGAACTGACAGATTTAGGCTTTCCTGTCATTACGTGTTCTATCTTCAGCATATCGAACACTGCATCGTCTGCATCTTCTTGATCCTCAAAAAGGCTGCTGAAAGTAAGCCTGTTGATGTCGGATTTGCTGATTATACCCGCTAGCTTCCCTTTATGTATCACGGGCACATGCCTTAGGTGCTTAGTGTTAATCAGGTCTTTCACACTGTGCAAATCGTCCTTCTCAAGGTCGGCGGTGTACACGTGTTTGGTCATAATGTCTGCTACGGGCTTTCTCTTTTTCATATTGATTTCTTTTGGATGAAGTTAGTGATGAGCCATGTGGTAGCAGATGATAATCAACAGGTTGAAACATGATTTTCATTAGGTTTTTACAGATGTGTCTTGTTATTAACCTGTTAATAACTTGCAATCGAGTTGTTAACGATACATAGAATTAATTCCAATTAAAAATACCATGATATACTTTTGGGCACATACAGAACATACATATAAATAGAGGATTATGAAAAACAAATTACTAATGCTGGCAGGCGTGCTTGTGCTATTTGCTTCTTGTAGCAAAGAAAGCACAGAGGTTGTTCCCACTGTAAACGCGGAAAGCACAGCTAAGAAAAATCAAGCGAGGCCTTTTACAGGTTCTATGACGTACTATTTTGCACCGGGTGCTGATCTACCATGTGATTGTGGTGATTTCTTCCCTGTGGGTACTTTTCAAGGTTCAGGTAACTTATCTCATCTAGGTAACTCTACTTCAATGATCAAGCCATGTGTTGCTCCTATTATAGAGGATGGCCAATATGTGGGCGATTATGTTGGTGTGGAGTGTGCATACTTTGTTGCTGCTAACGGTGACAGTTTGTACATGTACACACATCCTTACAATCTGATGCATACACCTGCAGGTGCGATTGGTTTTGCAACAGTTGATTTTGTAGGTGGAACAGGTAGGTTTGCCAATGCAACAGGACAGTTTACAGGTACTGTAAATGTGGGTGGAACATCAGCCACATTCACTAATCTACAGGGCACCATCACGTACTAAGTTTTTATATGATTTTTAGGGAAACAGGCATGCTCAATGCCTGTTTTTTTTTGTCGTAAAGTTTTGTTTATGAGCCGGTTATATGGCTCCAATATTATTTTTTTACGATTCGTAAATATTAAATTGTGATAAGCATTAATTTTTAATTAAATTACGTAAAAATATGCTTATGAAATATAGAATTTTTACTGCAACGTTTTTATTCTTTTGCCTTATCGCAACAGTGTCTGAAGCCCAGATAAGACTGGCGGGTTATACTCACTCTGAGTATACAAGTGTCGGAAATAAATTTTGGGTGAAAGACAGTATCAAGTACGATTGTTACAAAAACACCAACAGTACTGAGGGCAAATTCCCTATACCTGAGTATGAGATATTATATACGAATGCACAGGTTTTCGCAGCGTCTTCAAGTACGGCGGCGCTAACGCTACAAGAGCGTCATACTCAAAGTTTCGACGGTTCCAATCATCTTACTGAGCGTATTGTTGAAACCCCTGACGGAAGCGGATGGAAGAACAAGAGTAAAATTGAGATTACATATGTAAGTGGTATGCCTGATTCGGTATTTGGTTACACTTGGAGTACTTTCGGTGCAGGTAGCTGGAGACAAGGTTCTCGTGTAGGTTACAAATGGAGCGGGAACAACGTTTTGACTTACACCAGAGAAACTCGCGGCTTCGGCGGCGGCGGTGGTAGCAACTGGAAGTTCGACCACAGAATGACTTATACTTACAACGGTTCTAACGAAACCAGCAGAATCCGTGAAGAATATAGCGGTGGTAACTGGGTGAACAAACTGAAAGTTGTAACTACATATTCAGGTGGTAAGAAAACCGAAGAGTTGACTCAAGATTGGGATGGTAGTCAGTGGACCGACAAAGAAAAAACTTTGTTCACATTCGATGCTTCCAACAGAGTTACAAAAGAAGAGACTTCTTTCTACGATGCTATTCAGACCAAATGGTTCAACAGTTATTTGAACACGTATACTTACTCAGGCAGCAACAAGGTTGCCGATTCAATGATACGTCAAAACTGGGATGGCCTTCAAAACATCTGGGTGAACAATATCAGGTTTATTCACGAAAGCAGAAGCGACAAGATGTCTTATCAAGAAACTTCGTCTTTTGATGGTAACATGTGGATCAAAACACAAGGTATCGACTCTGCCAACAAATGGTATTGGGATTACCCTGTTGGTGTTAACGAGATCGCAACTGCATCAGACGATGAGGTTAAGGTTTATCCTTCTCCTGCAAACGATGTGTTGAACATCAACATCGCGAACTCAACCGCTGATTTCAAACTAGCAATTGTTGATATGACCGGTAGAGTACAGAAGTCTTGGACTGCAAATGCAGCTTCTTCTATTTCTGTATCTGTTAGTTCACTGCCTGCTGGTAACTATGTATTAGCAATGGATGACGGCAACGGTATCAAAACAAAACAGTTTGTAATTAACAGGTAGGCGCAACGTCGCATACTACACAGATATTGAAGGGAGTGCATTGCACTCCCTTCTTTTTTATGTCATGTACTGTTGTCGACCTTAAATCGATATATTTGGATTTGGTACATGAATGTTGCTATGAAGATATTATCTCTCGTATCGAGTATGCTCTTGGCTCTGACAGTAAGTGCGCAAACCATTCCTCAAAGCAGGCTTGCCGACTGGTCAACAGCCGGTTATATAGATACTTTACCCACTTATACCAATACGGTCAATATTTTGAATTATGGAGGTAGCGGTAACGGCACCACTCCAAACGACAACGCCATTATCAATGCCATTACTGCACTTGGTGGAGCAGCAGGTATCATATACTTTCCTGCGGGAGATTATTTGTTCAATCAGCAAATGGTGCTGAACCGTGACAGTGTCATAATAAAAGGAGACGGTGTCTCAACTCGATTGTTGTTCGACTTGTCGGGCAGTATTATCGATGCCATCAATATTCCCGGAACAATGGTATTTCAAACAACAGATGTAGCAGGCAGTATTTCAAAAGATGATACAATATTGACGTTGAGCAGTGCAAGCTCTTATGATGTCGGTGATCATTTGTTGCTATCAGGTAATGACAGTGCTCTTATTGCATCACCATGGGCATACAATACTGTAGGCCAGATATTGAAGGTTGTAGGAAAGCAGGGTAATGACCTTACAGTTTCCGAAAAGATAAGAAGAAATTATTCTACGGATTTCAAAGCAGGTGTAAGTAAGTTAGACCCTGTAAAAGGCGTCGGTATAGAATGCCTGTATATCGAAAGGATTGACTCCACATCGCAACAAACCAACAACATTCATTTTAACAGAGCTGCCGAGTGTTGGGTGGTAGGTGTGGAGAGCAATAAGTCGAACTTTGCTCATGTGGCCATGAGTTACTCCACTCATATCACTGTTCGTGGTTGTTATTTCCATCACGCACATTCATACGGAGAGTCGGGCAGAGCATATGGTGCATTGCTGCAATATACAAGTGGAGATTGTCTTGTTGAGAACAATATATTCGAACATCTAAGACATTCCATGCTTGTACAGGCCGGCGCAAACGGCAATGTCATCTCTTACAACTACTCCTTCGATACTCATTGGGACCAAGCTCCTTTGCCGAGCAATTCGGCTGGAGATATGGTATGTCATGGTAATTACCCATACCTGAATTTGTTTGAAGGTAACATCGGACAAAATATTATTGTAGATGACTCTCATGGTATAAACGGACCGTACAATACATTTTTTAGGAACAGAGCAGAGTTATATGGTGTGTTTATGAACAACAACCCTGCAAGCGATAGTGTCAACTATGTAGGCAATGAGATAACAAATACAGGCGCATCGTTCGGGTTGTATTTCCTTAATGGAAACGGACATCTGCAACATGCGAACAATGTAAAGGGCAGCATCACACCGATAGGTACAGGAACCTTGGCGGAGAAATCGCTGTACTTGACAGGTCCTCCGGGCTATTGGTCCAATCTTGATACTTTCTCATCCATTGGAACACCACATGTGTACAATCAAGGTACACTGGCTGCAAAAAGACGAGCCGCTACCAATGCCAAGACAGACTGTAGAAAGAACCCCAAGTATGTATCTATAAAGCAATTGTCTGAAGTGGGGAAAATGCAAGTGTACCCCAACCCTATACAAGATGAGTTGAACGTTGTTTTATCTGAAAGCAAAGGTGCACAGTATACAATCTATACAATATCAGGTATTGGTATTAAGACAGGTATGTTACAGAATGGCAGCAATTCCATCAATTGCAGTGCATTACCGGTAGGATGGTATACATTGAGTATATCATCCTCTGATGGTAAAGTATACAGACAAAAGCTTGTTAAGCTTAGTCGATAAGGCTTATCTTCTTTGTAGTGAAAAAGACATCGTCAAATGCCACAGTCAAGAACAAAGTTGATGTGCTTGCAATGTTATCCAGTTCTATGTGGTAGCCTTTGCGCGCCAAACGATTGTCTGTCAGTTCACCCTTTTGCAACATTCTGCCATTGATGTCGGTGATGAAATAATATGCCGTACGATAGTTTTCATTCAGCGGTGTTACATACAAGTCTCTTTTTGCAGGAACAGGATATACTTCCACATCGTATGGGTTTGTGCCATTAAGCAATTCAACATTCCCCGAAGTAGACTTTATCAACCTTACTTCATAGATGGTATTGTCTGCACTTGTATTGCTTGTTTGGTTGTTGGCAAACGGGTTTGCACTTGAGCTTGATATGCCGCCTAGTATATGTCCTATCAGTATTGTGTCCTTATTGAAAAGATGTTGCTTGATGATACCCGACTCGTAATGGGCAACGCCCTCATTCAGAATAAACTCCGCACTTGCACCTTTGAATGAAGGCATACTATCTGCGAACCTGTATTCGGCCAAGTTGCCATTTGATGTTCTTGTTACACGACTAATCGTATTCACGAATGGTACATCGTCGTCCTTGATACGATTGCCGTTTTGATAATAGTATTGACTGATGCCACCGAAGAACAGCATATGCATCGATTTGCTGTTGCTATCGTAAAAAGAGGTGGTAGCACTATGATAGTTACTTAGGTATTGATTGAAAGATGTTTGTGGTACATGGCCCTTAGTTGTAATGTCCACAGGATATAGAAAAGGCAGGTCTACATTTTGTTGAAACACGCCTGATGATATGGTATATCCTTCAGCGCCGTCAGGGAATATTTGAGGTACAAGATTGTAATCTCTCCTTCTTAAGTGAACAGGGTCAGTTATCGGTGTGTAAGCTGTAAAGCTCAATTGAGAACCGCTGTTGTCAATCCCAAACTTGCGTATTTGGTTGGTGTATGTTTGTGTGTATGTGGGGTTGCCCATAGGGTTGTACCTACCATCGAATTTGTGCCCACCTACCAAGTAAAAAGTATCGGCTATTTTGGCAAGATGCCCACCTGTAACTGCAAATGCAGGGTCGGCTACTTTCTTGAAATATGGGGTAATCGAAGAGCTTGTCATCACCGCCTGTATCAATCCCGGTATATCCACCGATATCAAATTGTTGAAGGTGATGTGGTCAGTAGCTGTAGTGGAGTATCCATAACCCCCTATTATGTACAATGTGTCATTGTCTTGATGGAAGTTCATATTGGTTGACTGCAATTGCTCGGCTAAGGCTGAGCCCAATGGAGTGACACTTGCCGTCCAAAATTGCTTCGTCGCGATATCTATTACGTATATGTCAGTATTGCTTTGAGCCTGTGGAAAGGTATTGAAGGGTTGCCTTGCGTGTATGCCGTCCTTTCTGCCACCTATAACCAGCCATTTGCCGTTGCTTTGTGCAAAGGCATAGGAGTGTAAACCAGGTAGATTTGAGATGCTAACGGGCGTTATATTCACCTTGTAGTCAAAGGATTGTGCATTGGAACCAATGTGTAGGAACAATGCTGAAAAGAACAGTAATATGTGTTTCATTTGGATGTATATAAGGCACAATATTAGATTCTTGAACCCATATTTGCGGTAACTTATGTTACAATAGCCAACCCTAAAAATAAATACATATACCCTTGATGTAAATATGAGTTTTAGTACATAATATTGCATCGCCGCTTTTAAAACCGGCACAAGTAACATATCGTTCAAACACTGCGGAAAAGATTTTGTGATGAGAGAGAAGTTTGAAGAACTTGTGGACGGTTTCGTGAACAACAGAGTGGGGGTTGCCCCATCATTTATCCCTCAAGAACTTATTGCTGCACTGCAAAAAGACCTTTCAGAAATCCATTTCAACGGGCTGATGAGCGAAGCGGGTGTAGGTAATATCGCATCGAGAGTATACGCTCCCGAAATAAGGAAAGACAAGATCTATTGGCTGGACAACAAGAGTAAGAATATCAACCAACAGCAGTTTCTCGACATCGTTGCACAGTTTGTAAGCTACCTCAACAGTACTTGTTATACAGGTCTCAACGACTATGAGTTTCACTTTGCGGTATACGAGCCCGGTAGTTTTTACAAGAAGCATAAAGACCAATTCAGAAACGATACAGGACGTAAGTTCTCATTCATTACATACCTGAATGACAACTGGACCGACGGTGACGGTGGGCA
>JACJXR010000007.1 GCA_020636505.1 Chitinophagales bacterium
AACCTCGTCTGCTTTGTGTGATGAGGTTGATCTCCAGAGGACGTCTTTTTGTCCTTTTGTACTTCGGTAATTGCTCTTTTAACTTTTCTACAAGTGAGCATTCCTCTCCACTGTAATACACTTCGCAATATGTTTCTCCCAATTCTATCAATACTTCATTCTTCATTATTAGAAGCGTTTCTGTTTTCTCAAGTTTCGGTTTGTCTGCATATATTTCAGCATTGTGTATGTCTTGTACTATCAGATCCTTGTATTCGCTTTGAATGAACTTGTAAGCCTTTTCCGTATTAATACGATACATCTGTACACAGTTTGGAAGCTTACCGTATAGTTGAACATAGGCAGCTCTGGCATTTATTCTTGTATAGTCGAAAAGTTCAGCCGTTAAAGCTGTCCCTCCTTTTATTGATTTGTCCATTATTGTTGTTTTTTAGACACAAAGTGTCCATTGCCTACGAGTATGTATGTTTACATACCTGTAAGGGTGATTATTGAAATGTTATGTAAATGAAAAATGCCCCGATATGTCGGGGCATGTATAAAGAAGATAGTGATTATCTAAAGTTCATGCATAAACCCCAAACGATACCGGCCTGTCGCAACAGGTATGCTCGATGTGTTTTTTAGCTGGATCATTGTTGTGTAATTTTGCTGCTTGCTTATATGCAAAAGCTATGCCAAAAATGAAATGAACGAAAATCAATCGTCTCTGCGACTGTAATAATTGTTTTCCTCGTCCTCTTCTCCTATGTCTTCGTTATCGTCATCAAGCTCGCTACCGGGTACATCTAAATCTTCACCCGTTCTGCCAAGATCGTCTCGTCCATCGTCGTCTATATGGTCAAGACCTTTACCTTCCATATCTTCATCTTCACCGTCGTCCATGTCTTTATCTTTGTCTCCGAGCATCTTTTCGTCTTCTTCGGTAACGTCGGCATCAGTACCCATTATTATCAGGTCGTCTTCGATATTTTCTTTGTTATCAAAATATTCTTGTTCGTCGGAAAGTTCATTTACGTTTGCCATGATATAAGTTGTTTGTCTAAAGATACAAACACATACCGATGGTTATTAGAGTGGAGGCAAAATTTTATCCTTGTATTGTGACCAGTCAATGTCTCCACCCATTGTACCCATAAATCGCTTAAAAGCAGGCTCTTGATTGGTAATTGACACAAAGTCTTTTTTTCTTGCCGGTTCGGGGTCGATAGATGGTGTGATGTTGTTGTACACTTTTAGTGAATCTATCACGAATGGCATATGGTATACAGGGGTGCTCATTTTAGTACGTGTATAGCCTTGGAGTAATGCAGATTGGAAAGGGTCTGTCGTGAGTGCGATACGTTTAAAACCATTCTGCTTTGCCACCAAATACGAATAAAAGACGTTTTCGGTACTATGCTTAGCTATAGTGTCGTAGAATATATGTTCTTTGGGTATGCCTAATTGCTCAGCATATAGCCCCATTACTTTTGATTCGTAGTAGGGAGAGTAAACGGCACTGCCTGAGTATATGATATTTTTAGTCACACCGTTTTTATACAATATCCAAGACCATATAACACGTGCTTTCATTACAGTGTCCCAGTTCTTTCCATCGTATGGAATACCCGGTACTATAATCGCATCAAAAGTCAGGTTATGTTCTTTTACTTGGTTATAGGCCTTGTTCGGGCCTCTTTTAAGTGAAATGCACCCTACAAGAAAGATGGTGACAACAATGAAGAATAAAGATGCATTTTTCATTTTCCGAAGTTATAGGCCCATAACAACCATTCGGAGATAAAGTTCGACTGTTTAAGGGATATTGTAAAATCACTCGTAATCCTTAACAATATTCTTAAGCTCATTCAGTTTCATCAGTGCTTCTACCGGCGTAAGTGTATTGATGTCTGTCTCTGTCAGTACTTTTTGTATGTCTCGTAAGTCATCGGTAAGTCCGCTGAATATGTTTAATTGATAGTTGGCTGCAGGCTCCACCTTTTTCACTTTTTGTGCAGTTGACTCCTCAGAGCCATGTTTTTCTTCCAATAAGGCTAATATTTCGTCGGCACGTTTTAAAAGCGCAGGTGGCATACCCGCCATGCGTGCAACTTGAATACCAAAGCTATGTCTACTCCCACCCGGTGCCAACTTGCGTAAGAATATAACTTTGTTTCCAGTTTCCTTGTGTGTGATATGGTAGTTTTTGACCCTGCCCAGTTGGTTTTCCAACTCGTTCAGCTCATGATAGTGAGTTGCAAAGAGTGTTTTTGGTTTAGCTGATATGTTATGCAGGTGTTCAACGATGGACCATGCAAGTGATATGCCATCGTAAGTACTGGTTCCTCGTCCTATTTCATCAAGTAGTACAAGGCTGCGTTCACTGATGTTATTGATGATGCTGGCGGTTTCGTTCATTTCCACCATGAAGGTACTTTCGCCTCCACTAAGGTTATCCGATGCACCAACACGTGTGAATATCTTATCTGTAAGTCCCACTTTGGCACTATCGGCAGGCACAAAGCTACCCATGTGCGACATTAGTGTGATAAGTGCTGTCTGTCGAAGTAAAGCGGATTTACCACTCATGTTTGGACCGGTAAGGATAATGATCTGTTGCTCATCCTTGTTCAGTAAAATATCGTTGGCTATATAAGATTCACCGGGAGGTAGTTGCTGCTCGATTACAGGATGACGAGCTTGTTTTATTTCTAATACCGCATCTTCTGTTATTTCAGGCTTATGGTATTTGTATTGTTTGGCATTGTATGCAAAACAGAGTAGGCAATCCAATTGCGCCACTATTTGTGCATTTGTCTGTATGTTGCTTATATAAGGTTCTATCTCAGCCAACAACTTTTGGTATAGGTCATGCTCAATTGCCAATATTTTCTCTTCGGCACCGAGTATTTTCTCTTCATACTCTTTAAGCTCTTGGGTAATGTAGCGCTCAGAGTTGGTAAGTGTTTGCTTTCGCAACCACTCGGCAGGTACCTTGTTCTTGTGAGCGTTGGTTACCTCCAGATAATAGCCGAATACGTTGTTGAATGATATTTTCAGAGACGGTATTCCTGTCTTCTCAGACTCTCTTTGCTGTATCTCTATAAGGTATGTCTTACCACTTTTTGAGATACGCCTAAGGTCGTCCAGTTCTGCATGCACTCCATCTCTTATTATGCCCCCTTTGGCTGTTTGTGCAGGTGCATCTTCTACTATGGTACTTGTTATACGCTCTTGAAGTTCGGTAAGCGGCTGCAATTGTTGTGTCAGTCTATTCAGTGGTTCAAACTCTTCTTTGCTGCAACGCTCTATTATCTCCTCCATTGAGTGAAGGCTACGAGCAAGTTGCATGACCTCTCTTGGATTAGCCTTCTTCAATGGTATCTTGCCGATAAGCCTTTCCACATCTCCAATTTGTTTTAAGAGCTTTACGAGGTCGTGGTTCAGCGCCTGATCTTTAATGAAATGACTCACCAGATCCAACCTGTTGTTGATGCGATGTATATCGAACAGTGGAAATATTAACCAACGTTTCAAGAGGCGGGCACCCATAGGGGTGTGAGTATTGTCAATCGCATCGAGTAGGGAAGACCCTTTCTCAACAGTACTGTGAATCAGTTCAAGATTTCGGATAGTGAACCTATCCATCCATAGAAACTCATCAGCAACTATTCGCTGTATGGAACCTATGTGCTGTAGATTGCTATGCTCTGTATCTTTCAGGTAATGCAATGCTGCACCTGCGGCTATATATGCTGCTTTTAAATCTTCTATGCCATAACCTTTCAACGATTTGGTTTGAAAGTGTTCCAACAGCATATCGTATGTGTATTGCTCTTGAAACACCCATTCATCCAAAAGAAAGGTGTAAACTCTTGTGTCAAATTGTTCTCGAAAACGCTTTTGGTGAGATTTGGATAAAACCACTTCAGAAGGTTGAAAGCTCTGTAAAAGCTTGTCCATATACTCGGCAGAGCCTTCTGCTGTATAAAACTCACCTGTACTTATATCCAAAAATGCCACGCCACATTGCGGTTCTCCCAAATAGAGTGCCGCTAGGAAGTTGTTGGACTTGTTCTCAAGTAATTTGTCATTGGTGGCTACTCCCGGTGTTACCAACTCCGTTACTCCACGCTTAACAATGCCTTTGGCTTCTTTTGGATCTTCAAGTTGGTCACAAATGGCCACACGATAACCCGCCTTCACCAATTTATGTAAATAGGTATCCAAAGCATGGTGCGGGAATCCTGCCAATTCTATCGCAGAAGCACTGCCGTTGGATCTTTTGGTAAGTGTTATTCCCAAAACACGTGAAGAAACCAAAGCGTCTTCTCCGAAGGTTTCGTAGAAGTCGCCTACACGAAACAACAGTATCGCATCGGGGTATCTGCTTTTGATCTCCCGATGTTGCTTCATTAATGGTGTTTCGGATGGTTTCTTCGTTTTTGCCATGCTGCACAAACCTAATAAAATTACAGCTTAAGGTTGATGAGGAAGTCCTTCGAGAATTTCACATTATACCCACCGTTCGTCCAGTCGATGTTTTGCCATTCGTTTGTAATGGTTATATTCTCTCGGAGTTGTCCTCCAGTTACTTCAATGGGGAGGTTGAATCCATTTACAGTGTTGGTGAATCTATAATATAGTGTACGCTTCTTCCTTTTCTTTTTGATATAGTATTCCAGTTTAGGGATTTTACTAGTGCGCAGGTATTGCTCAAAGAAAGCTATTAAGTCCAGTCGTGAATGCTTTATCATGAACTGCTCTATATCGCCGGTGCTTACAAAGCTGTGATGATATTCTTTGTTCATGTCTCTCAGCATCTGCCTGAATTTCTCATCGTCATTCATCATCGTACGCACCATGTGCACTATCGCAGAGCCTTTGTCGTATTTATCTCCGGGTCCCGAGTCATTTACACCATAGTCACCGATTACAGGACGGTTGTTCAGTATGTTCTTCCACTGGCCACGAGTGTATTCAAAAGCTTTTTCTTTACCGAAGGCGCATTCCAAGAACAATGCTTCGGTGTACGTGGTAAAACCTTCGTGTATCCAGTTGTCGGCTATATCACTTGCCGTTATATTGTTGCCATACCATTCGTGTCCGCTTTCATGTATGATAATGAAGTCGAATAAAAGCCCTGCACCGGTTGCGCTACGGTCGCTGCCTTTGTAGCCCATTTTGTATTCATTACCATATGCTATGGCGCTTTGGTGCTCCATACCTAAAAATGGTGCTTCAACAAGCTTGTATCCATCTTCATAAAAAGGATATGGACCCATCCAATGTTCAAAGCAGTGCAACATTTGCTTTGCAACTGCAAAGTGCTTTTTAGCTCGTTCTTCGTTGTATCTAAGAGGGTAGTAGGTTACCTTCATTCTACCATTCTCTCCAAGTAATGTATCGCTTATGTAACCATAGTCTCCTATATAAAAAGCGACATTGTACAGATTAATGGGGTTCTTTACCTGCCAACGAAAAACCGATATCGGATTGTCGTCCATGCCTGCCATTGGTGTAAGAAGTTTTCCGTTACTTATGGCTTTCAGCCCATGTGGCACACGTAAGGTAATGTGTATCCCAAAGTCAGGTTCGTCTCCCTGATAGTCTTTACAAGGCCACCAGCTACTTGCGCCCAATCCTTGACAAGCTACAGATATCCAAGGTTTACCTGTGCTGTCTTTGGCCCAAATAAATCCGCCATCCCATGGTGGTTGTTTTGCAACTCTTGGGATTCCATGATAGTATAATACAATAGTGCCGCGCTCATTGTTTTCAAAACCTCCGATACGGGTCAGCCAGTATACATTCCCATCACGAGAGTAGCCTACCTTCTTACCATTGGCATACGCACTGTCAAGTATCATTGGCTCTTGCAGATCTATTTGAATGCTGTCGTTAACTGATGTGTCTGTAAGTTTATAATCTATTATCGATTGTCCGGAAATGCTTTTGTTGGCTGTGTCAAACTCCACATGTAGGCTATACGCAATTACATCCCACCATGAACGTCCCGAACCATTGCTTCCTCGAAGAGTGTCTTGTCGACTGTAAGCAAAAGTGGTATTTGCACTACACAAATACCACATGAATATTATAAAAACCTGTATGTTGGGTTTCAACATTAGTCGTTACTCTGTTTTGTTATCTCCAATAGTTCAACATCAAATATCATAACACTGTTTGCAGGGATTTTCGGGCTTGGAGAACTCTTGCCATATGCCATACCTGAAGGTATGTACAATGTGGCTTTTGTTCCTTGGTCAAGAAGTGCCACGCCTTCATCCCATCCTTTTATCACCATACCTTTGCCTAGGAAGAATTGGAATGGCTGAACATGGTTGAATGCCGGGTCTACATTGGAATCGAATACTTCACCATTCAGTAGTTTACCTGTATAGTTTACCGTTACTTGATCGCCAACTTCGGGTTTTGCACCTTTACCTTGACGGTCGATGGTATAATAAAGACCTGAAGCTGTTTTTTGTGCACCTGTTATTTTATTGTCTTTCATGTAGGTCTTTATCATGTCATCATCTATCACTACTTGTTTTTCAGCAGCTGCAGCTTCTTCTTGTTGTTTGTGCTCTTGAGTTTTTACGGACACCATTTGTATACGATATTCCATCTTCTGTCCAACACCAAGTTTCATCCAATCCATTTTAGGTACACCTGCTTTTACAAGTGAGTCTATATCTACATGTACAACAGCACTATCACCTGCTTTCAGTTTTCTCAATGCCATCATCATGTCTCCATTGTAAGGAGGTTTTTGCAATTGTACCGGCGCAGGCTCTCCTTGCATGGCACTCCTTGTCTCAAATATCATACTGTCATCTACATATGTGCTCAAGTGCAATTCTATATAATCACCAAAGTCAGGATGCGCTGTACCTTCTCCATGTTTTACGATGCGATACTCAAGTCCTCCCTCCATCTGAATGAATCCACTACCACCTTCTTGTGCGGCATTCATCGTTTTGCTGGGAGACTGCATCTTAGCCTCTGTATTGGTTTCTTTTATCGTTGATTTGTTGCTGCTGTCTTTGGTTGATTTTTTGAACATCACACATGCACTCATTCCGACAGTTGCAAGTAATGCTATTAAAACTTTTTTCATCAGTCTGTTATATACGGTTTTAGTTGTTTTTTATAATTAGGGTAACAGTTCCACATCAAATATCAATACTGAATTTGGTGGGATTGCGGGTGAAGGAGAGCTTTGTCCATAGGCCATATGAGATGGTATGAACAATGTGGCTTTTTCTCCTTTCTTAAGTTTGGCAATGCCTTCATCCCAACCTTGTATTACTTGTCCTCTTCCAAGTACGAATTGGAAAGGTTCCACGTGATTGAATTGAGGGTCTTGATTGGAATCGAATACAGTTCCATCCAACAGTTTACCTGTATAGTTTACAGTAACTTTTTGTCCTGGGATTGCCTTGTTGCCATCACTTTCCTTCACTATCAGAAAATATAAGCCACTCTCAGTCTTTTGAGGCATTATCTTATGCTCTTTAAAATAAGCGTGCAACAGACTGTCGTCCACTTTAGGTTGCCTGCCCGCTTCGTCTGCTTGTTTTTTTCTTATTTCCTCAAGTGTGGTAATGTTTTCCAGCTTGATGGTGTAGGCAATGCTCTTGCCTTCTTCCATCCAAGGTTGAATGTTTTGTTTGTTGGCTTTAAGAGTGTCTACAGGTACCATGAATGTACCGCTATCGCCCTTTGTCATCATTAAGATGGCTTCGGTAAGATCGCCGTTAAAAGCAGGTTTTTTTATAGGGAAGGCAACAGGTTTGCCATTTGTTTCTTTTTTTGAATCGAATATGAGGCTGTCCTCAAACATTGTTTTGATGAATATTTCCACGTAGTCACCCTCATTAGGATGAGTTGTTCCCGCTTTCTCGTTTTGGTATATCTTATATTTTATACCACTGGCAGTGGTTTTGAATGGTAGCTCCTGGGTTGTTTTTTTAGAAACAGAACAGGAGCTGATACCTACGGTTAGCAGAATTGCAATGACTACGTGAAAATATCTCATCAGGTTTTATCTATTGGTTATTCAGTCAACTTGATTGATTAGTGAGCTTTCGGTTGTGGGTGCTCATCTTCATGATTAGGTGTCGGATGCTCCGGCTCAGGATTCACTTCACTGCCAGGTCCCGGATCTACTCTTGTTATCTCAACATCAAATATCAGATTTGCATCAGGGCCGATAGCGCCTCCCATACCATTCGGACCGTATGCCAGTGCAGATGGAATATAAAAAGTTGCTTTGCTGCCTTCTTTCAAATACATCATAGCGTCATCCCATCCTTTGATAACCATGCCTTGTCCTGCACTGAAAGGGAATGGGTCTGTATGACCGAATCTTGGATCGACATTTGAATCGAATGTTTTGCCATCGAGAGTTTTTCCGGTGTAGTTTACCTCTACATTAGCTCCTTTCACAATATCTCTTCCGTTACCTTCTTTTTTGACAACATAGTAAGTACCAAGGTCGGTTTTCTTAGGAGTAATGTTGTTCTCTTTAAAGTATGCTTGTAGTATTTCATCATCTTTTACCAATTGGTCTTTCTGCTGAGCCATTTGTTGTTGCTGCATTTCCTGCTCAGTAGCGAATGATTCCAATACTACATGGTAGTATACATATTTTTCATCAGGACCAAAATCAGGCATTTGTCCTTGTGCGTATTTCTTAGCAGTGTCAATAGGTACTCGGAATATTGCACTATCACCTGCTGACAGCATTTGTAAACCTGATATCCAGTCGGTCTCATATTTTGCTTCAGGGTAGTTCATTTCGAATGCCATGTTTCCATTCATTTGCCTGGAGTTGAAGTAATTGCTGTCATTTACAATTACGTGCATATGTAGCTTTATGTAATCGCCTACTGCAGGGTGTTTGTCACCCGGTTCGTCTTTCACAATTTTATACTCAACACCTTTATCGGTTTTCTTCCAGCCATCAGTATTACATGCTGTAAAGCCTAAGCTGAATGCTGCTAATGTTGCTGCGATCGTAGTAATTCTACTCATAGTTTTGTAGTTGTCTTTTTTATCGGGGGTGAATATCGGATAAAATTTGCTTAAATGATGTTACTGTCTCCTCAAAACTCATATTGGAACGTCCTCCAGAGGCGTTGAAATGCCCCCCACCGTTGAAATATTTGTTGGCAAAAGTACTTACGTCAAAGTCGCCCTTGCTACGGAACGATAGTTTTACCTCGTCTCCACGTTCGGTAATGATGGTGGCAAATCGGATGTTGGCAATGCTCAAGGGATAATTGACCAATCCTTCAAGCTCACCACTTGATATATTAAAGAGTTTTAGGTCTTTTTTACTGAGTGTTATAAGCCCGGCTTTGTATTGAGGGAATATTTCCATCTTCTCCAAAAGCACATAGCCTACAAAATGCATGCGGGTTACAGACCATGTATCGTATACGTATTCATGTATCTTGCTCTGTTTCAGACCCTTGTCTATCAGGTCGGCTACCAGACGGTGTGTATCACCTGTGGTGACAGGAAAACGAAAAGAACCCGTATCTGTCATCACGCCTGTGTAGATGCACTCGGCGATGTCTGTATCAATCAGATCATTATCACCTGCCAAGTTGATGAAGTCGTACACCATCTCACTGGTACTGCTTTTTTCGGGTATGCTTACACCATAGTCCCATACAGGTGCAGGACGTAAGTGGTGGTCGATAAGTACCTTTGGTTGCGTAGCTTCTGCAAGTGCTTCTGTCAAGTGCTTGGTTCTCGAAAAGTCATTGAAATCCAAGCCGAAAATAATGTCGGACTCATCGAGTGCTTTGAGAGCCTTCTCTTGATATTCTTCGTAATTGACAAGTTCTCTAACACCGGGCATCCATTCAAGAAATTCAGGTACAGCACTTGGTGTGACTGCAGATACAGTATGTCCTTTTTCGGTTAGGTAGTGATACAATGCAAGCATGCTGCCGACGGCATCGCCATCGGGTTTATGATGAGCTACCACAAATATCTTCTTAGGGCTTTCTAATAATGGAAAAACGTCCTTTATAGGTTGCATGTTCACTGTATCTGTTAAATAAGGTGCAAAAGTACACATCTAATAGCATCTATCACAACACGTTAATTTGTAAATCACAAATAAAGCCTACATTTGCCGCGTCATTCAAATAACATATAAAATAATAGCAAATGTCTAATCGTACGTTTACTATGATCAAGCCGGACGCTGTACGCGCAGGCAACATGGGCAACATCCTGCAAATGATAACTGATGCAGGTTTTAAAGTGGTAGCTATGAAGTATACCCAACTGACCAAAGAATTGGCAGGCAAATTTTATGAAGTACACAGTGAGCGTCCGTTTTACGGAGAGTTGACAGACTTCATGAGTAGCGGACCGATAGTGGCTGCCATACTTGAGAAAGATAACGCAGTAGCTGACTTCCGCACACTGATAGGTGCTACCAACCCTGCGGACGCCGCAGAAGGTACAATCCGTAAGAAGTATGCAACAAGTGTAGGTGAGAATGCTGTACACGGTTCTGACAGTGATGAGAATGCTCAGATAGAAGGCAACTTCTTCTTCAGCATGTACGAGCGTCACTAAGCGCAGAATACTTAATAATACTAAAATAAGAGCTCTACCGGTGCGGTAGGGCTTTTTTATTGTTGTATTTTAGATAAAATGCATGTCGTAATCAAATAGAGTATTCACCACAATCATTAAAACTATGAACAATGCAGTAAGCTGGTTTGAGATACCGGCAGCAGACCTGAGCAGAGCAAAAGCATTCTACGAAACCATTCTTGCAGTAGACCTGCACCCAATGGAGTTCCCCAACGGGTTGAAGATGGCAGTATTTCCTACAGAGCAGGGTGGTATTGGTGGCGCATTGGCACACTATCCTGAGTTTTACGAACCAGGTAAGCAGGGTGCATTGGTATACCTGAATGGTAACCCCGACCTGGGCAAAGTACTGGAGCGCGTAGACAGTAGTGGCGGACAGGTGATAATGCCTAAAACACAGATAAGCCCTGAGTATGGATATATGGGTGTGTTTATGGATACAGAGGGCAACCGAGTCGCGCTACACTCGCAGGGTTAATGCCAATTATTAAGATGTAACAGGTGCATTGCCTACACGCTCGCGGAAGATATCTTCCAGTGGGCGATTGAGCTTTTGCAGGTTGGTAAGGCTGTCGTCGGTAACAATGTTCCCATTGCTGATAATGATGACACGGCTACACATAGCTTCTACCTCTTGCATGATGTGTGTAGAGAGTAATACAGTCTTTTCTTTGCCTATCTCTGTTATCAGGTCGCGTATCTCTACTATCTGTATTGGGTCAAGACCGGATGTTGGTTCATCAAGTATCAATACCTCCGGATTATGTAGCATAGCCTGTGCAAGGCCTACACGTTGCTTATACCCCTTGCTAAGGGTGCCTATTTTTTTAGCAGCTTCTTTCGTGAGTCCTGTCAGGGTAATCATTTCCTCGATGCGGTGTTTTGCATCTGTCACACCGTGTATGCCTGCTGTAAACTCCAGGTATTCGCGGATATACATATCATAATACAGTGGATTGGCTTCAGGCAAATAGCCGATGCGCTTACGTACTTCCATACTCTGTTCACTAACGTCAAATCCACATACAGATGCTTTACCATCGGTAGGAGGTACATAGCCTGTAATCATCTTCATTGTTGTGGATTTGCCTGCACCGTTTGGCCCAAGAAATCCTACAACCTCACCTTTCTTCAATTCGAAAGATATATTGTTGACAGCTACTTGTGTGCTGAATTTTTTAGTTAATCCCTGTACTGTTATTGACATGGATGCGAATTTAGTGATTTTGTTATTACACATTGTCATCCATGATTTGTTTCTTGCAAAGCCATTGCAAAGCTGTGTTATCCTCTTAGAGTTGAGATGTTTTGTTACAGTAAGGACTACTCATAACAAAAAACCCCTCTGTAAGAGGGGGTTGAATAATATTATAAATTAAAAGTTATCTGACAATTACTCGTTTGTAAGCAGCACCCTTGCTATTGGTAATACGTACAAGGTACATGCCTGTCGGTTGGTCTGATAGGTCTACCTTGAGTATCATTGGACTATTGGTTTGTTCTTCATACATCGTAACACCTGTGATACCTGTAACGATCACTTTTGTAGCCTCACTATATGGTATGTATACATTGAATGCACCTACAGCGGGGTTGGGGTATATGTTGATGGCTAAATCTTCAGGTACTTCAGGTACAGTTGCAGGCCATTTGGTTACACGTATACTATCCATTTTTACAGTAGTGATCGGTCTGTCCTGTGCATCTGTAGGTGTCTTGCCGATTGCTTGCACTACTGAGAAGTTGGCTGTAACCATGCCAAATACAGTATGCTTATTGTTGAGGTGTGCATTGTTGACCAAGTTGATAAAGAACTGACAACTACCTGTATTTGGGCCTGCGTTGGCCATGGACAAAGCACCCGGTATGTTTTGTAAAGAGCTGTGAAATTCGTCCGGAATAGTATATCCTGCATTTCCCGAACCCGAACCGGTTGGGTCGCCACCCTGTATCATAAAGTTATCTATTACGCGATGGAATATTACTCCATCGTAGAATTTTTCAGTGACCCGTGCAATGAAACTGTCAACCGTAATGGGGGCCAAACTATCCCATAGAGAGACTGTAAAGCTGCCCATAGACGTATAGTATGTCACCTCTGTACGCTGCGCTTTGGCATTATATGTTGCAAGAGACAGTAACAGGATGATTGTGAGTAAGTATACTTTTTTCATAGGCTAAATTTTCTTTACACGTAAGTTAAGATTTTTATACCATATGTAATAGCGATTTGTAAGTGTTAATTCCTTCCTGTTAAGTAAACAAGTATTACAATTTGCTTACAAACCATACACAATAGCTTTATATGTTTGTATTGTACTAAATCTATAACCTATGAAACTCAGAACCCTTCTTGCAGCTGCGTTGTTCATAACGCTAAACAGTACCGCACAAACTTATCAGCCATTCCCTAAGGATAATGTGTATTGGATATACCTTACCGGCTACATATTACATGGGCAAAGTACTCCTGATTATGGATACATATATCATCAGTACATGCTTAAGGGCGATGATACTGTATTGAATAATAAAACGTATAAGCTAATACACAGAAGACGGTTTGTAGACAGTAACAAGTATCATACAAATAAAATTTATGCACCATCTTTTCATAACAGGATTGCGAATGTGCCTGATGATGTAATTGGTGGCATTAGAGAAGATAGTCAAAAAGTCTATATCAAGTATTTTGACTCAAATCCTGAAGTGTTGTATTACGACTTTACTTTAAAAGTGAATGATAGTTTTGCAGATCCTATTTATACTTATTTAAATTTAAAGACAGCAATAATCAAAATAGACTCAGTACTAGTAGGTAGCAATTATCATAAACGTTATCATGGACAAACATCATCAACACTGGAGATAATAGAAGGTATTGGTAATACACATGAGTTTTATCCTTCGCTGATAGGTCAGGATTATGGTTATATGGTTTGTTATAATAGTACTCAATACGGTACATACCATTCTGATAGTACAAATGTTTTTTACATCCATCCATATGGTACACCTGCCTCTGTTGAAAAAACTGCAGAACGTACTAAGCTAAGTATTGCACCCAATCCTTTTACTAACACAGTGCGTATCACAGCGGCATCTGTAGTAAAGCTATCGGTATACAATATAGTAGGTAAACTAATCTGCACATACAATAAGGTTAAGAATATAGATATTGAAACAGGTAGCTGGGCAAAAGGTATGTACTACCTGGTAGGAGAAGATGTAAGCACCGGTGCTGTACGAACAGAAAGGGTAGTAAAGAGGTAGTTACGGCTTCACCTTATCAAGCAAGTATTGCAAGCCTACCAGCTCGGCTGTGGTGGCAAGTGCGGTAATGCTTACACCAAGCACTCCGTGCAGATTCACGTTCTGTCCCGTCTGTAGCAGGTTGGGTATTTTGGTGCGTGTGGCTATGGTTGTTTCGGCGGGCTTGTTCACATCTTTCAGTATGCCATAGAGTGCACCTTTCGGAGTGCCTGTATAATCGCGGTATGTGAGGGGAGTAGCCGCCTTCTGTGCAGTAATGTTACCTTTTAGTTCAGGTACACGTTCATATACTTTGTTCAGTAATTGTTCTGCTTTTTGTGCTTTAATTGTTTCGTAAGCGTCACCTCTTTCGGCTTCGTGTCCTGTACGGTTGTAACTGTCATCCCATTTGCTAACCTCACTATAGTGCATATAGCTGAGTATACTGAGGCTCTCAGCATAGCCGGGGTTGTCTTTGTCTTCGGTAAAGAAGAGTGCGTAGTTGACAGGCCATTGCTGTGGAGCGTATTCTGCTGCAGCCCATACATCTGTAGTAGCATTCCAATACAGGTTATGATGCCGCATAGGTACAGTGCCAGGTGTCAGCACAAGGTTCAGCATGTAGGTAGATGTGGTTTGTTGCAAGCCATCTATACGCTTACGGTATGCAGGTCGAATAATCTTACTATCCAGCATGCCAAGTAACACCTGTGGGTGTACATTGCTTATGAATTGTGTGCCTGTTATCTGCTCACCATGTTCAGTTTCTATATGGGTGATGTTACCATCTGCTTCTACCACTTTGGTAACAGCTGTGTTGCGCAGTACTGTTCCGCCACTGTTTTGCAACTCCTGCCATAGGTACTTACTTATCTGCGAGCTGCCGGGCAGTACTTTATGGCTGCTGTGTATATAGCTCTCTGTAACCAGTGCGTGCAGGTAAAATGGTGTCTTGTTCTTAACGCCTGCGTATAACAGGTTGTTGCCTGTTAGTACACTTTGTAGTAGTGGATTGTCGGTTATCTCGTTGAGTGTGTCTGTAAGTCCCCAATTGCTAACGGCTGCTTTCTCATCAGCATCGCCCATTCGCAGTCGGTATAAAGGAAAGTGATCTCCGACGGTTTTTATGCGGTTGATGTATTCACGTAGTGCCATCGTTTCGTGCGGGAAGTATTCTAACAACTGCTCCTGAAAGTTGCCAAAGCCCTGTGCCAGTGGATACTCATTTGCACCCATGCCAAATGCGACTTTATCAAATGCATTAGTATCATAAGCTTTCAGCTCCAGCTTATCCATTATACCTGCATAGGTGAATATGCGGTTAAGTGTATGCCCGTCACCAAGCCCACCTATGTAGTGTACACAGCTGTCAAATACTTTCTTTTGTACGGAGAATGTTTGCAGGCAACCACCTATCTGCTTGTCTTGCTCTACTACGCATACGTTCATCCCTTCCTTGCTCAGGAGCACAGCGGTGAGTATTCCACCCAGTCCGCCGCCGATGACTACAACGTCGTATTTGGTGTTAGTTTGCAAATAGTTACCCTAAATGTTTTACATCATTTCCCTGATGTCTTCCATCATGCGTTTGGCAATATTTTCAGAGGTGGTTTCCGATCCGCTTTCGGCATAGATACGGATGATAGGTTCTGTGTTAGACGGGCGTAAGTGTACCCAGTCGTTATCAAACTCTATCTTCACACCATCCTCTGTATTGATAGGGTGATTTTTGTATTTGTCTTTTATCTTCTCAAATATGTCCGACAGGTTTATGTCGTCATTGAGCGATATCTTATTCTTAGATATGTAGTAGTTAGGATAAGTATTGCGCAGCTCCTTCACACTCTTGCCAAACTTAGCCAGGTGTGTCAGGAAAAGTCCTATACCTATAAGAGCATCACGACCGTAGTGTAGCTCAGGTACAATAATGCCTCCGTTACCTTCACCACCTATCACTGCATTCACAGCCTTCATCTTCTTCACCACGTTCACTTCACCTACCGCACTAGGGGTATACTCACCGCCATGCTTCTCCGTTACATCTCTTAACGCTCTGGTGCTCGACATATTGCTCACTGTATTGCCGGGCTTGTTGCTCAGTACATAGTCTGCTACTGCTACCAGCGTATACTCTTCGCCAAACAGTGTACCATCGTTACACACAAAGCACAGTCGGTCTACATCAGGATCTACCGCTATCCCCAGGTGAGCGTTTTGCTTATCTACCGTATCGCATAGTTCTGTCAGGTTCACGGCAAGCGGCTCGGGGTTGTGTGCAAAGTTGCCTGTCACTTCTTCGTTGATGACTATCACCTCTGCTACTCCCAGTGCTTCCAATAGTGGAGGTACTGATATTGATCCCGTACTGTTCACAGGGTCTACCACAATCTTGAATTTCTTTTCTTTTATAGCTTCCACATCTACCAGCGGGTGCTGTAGTATGATGTCTATATGCTTTTGTATGTAAGTGTCGTCTTGAGTTACCTTGCCCAGGTTCTTTACTGTAGCATAGTCATGCTCTGCATTGTCAGCATAGTCCAGTATCCATGCGCCATCTTCTGCACTCAGGAATTCTCCTTTGTCGTTCAGTAGCTTAAGCGCATTCCACTCTTTGGGGTTGTGGCTGGCTGTGAGGATGATACCGCCTGCCGCCTTCTCCATAGTTACAGCCATCTCTACAGTTGGGGTAGTGCTCAGCCCCAGATCTACCACATCAAAACCGCAGCCCTGTAGTGTTGCTACAACAAGGTCACGTACCATTGCGCCGCTCATGCGGCCATCGCGTCCTACTACTATTTTATTATTGTCTCCCTGCTGTTTTGCCCATGCGGCATATGCAGTGGTAAATTTTACTACATCTATTGGTGATAATCCGTCACCTTGTTTTCCTCCTATTGTTCCTCTGATGCCGGAAATGGATTTTATCAGTGCCATAAGTCCTACTTGTGTTCTTGGTGCTAAAGTAATGGAAATCTGTGGTTAGGACAGAGCTAAATACTAAAAATTAATACAGCGCGTTGATAATAACATTCACATTACTTTAAGATTATTTATAAGCCTAAATGTTCATATAAACCGATATATATTCACTACTTTGTACATCCTTTTAGAAACCAAAAACTTCTTACTTATGCAACAATCACTAAAAACGTTCTATCGCTTCGTTGTTGCTGTGTTGATGTTGCTGATACCCTTCTCAGGGCAGCTATTTGCACAGGATCTTAACGAAAAAGTACCGGTCAACCCGAAACTGACCAAAGGAAAATTTGATAACGGGCTTACTTATTACATACTCCCAAACAAAAAGCCGGAAAAGAAAGTAGAGCTACGTTTGGTAGTCAATGCAGGGTCTATCCTTGAGGATGAAGACCAGCAAGGCCTTGCTCACTTTATGGAGCATATGAACTTCAACGGAACCAAGAACTTTCAAAAGAATGAGTTGGTAAGCTACCTGCAATCTATCGGGGTAGAGTTTGGTGCCGACCTTAACGCTTATACCAGCTTCGACGAGACAGTATATATATTACCAATACCTACTGACAAGCCGGGTAACCTTGATAAAGGTTTCCAGATAATAGAAGACTGGGCACATAATGCACTGCTTACAGACAAAGACATTGACGATGAGCGTGGTGTAGTATTGGAAGAGAGCCGCCTGGGTAAAGGTGCAGATATGCGTATGCTGCAAAAGTACCTGCCTGAAATGCTACAGGGTAGCCGCTATGCAGAGCGTTTGCCTATTGGTAAAGATGATATATTGAAGAACTTCAAGTACGATGTTGTTCGTCGATTCTATCGTGAATGGTATCGTCCGGACCTTATGGCTGTGGTTGTAGTTGGAGATATCACCAAAGAAGAGGCTATGAAGTACCTTAAAAAGCACTTCGAGCCTATGAAGAACCCTAAAACCGAGAGAGAACGATTTGAGCCACAGGTAAAACCACGTAGTGAAGCCAAAGCCATGGTGCTTACAGATAAAGAAGCCACAGGACACGATCTACAAATAATCTTCCCGGTTAAGAAAGTGAACAAAGAAAAAACTGTAAGTGACTATCGCGACTTCATAGTTCAAAACCTAATGACAGAAGTATTGAATACACGCTTAAGAGACCTTTCTCGCAGTAGCGATCCCCCATTTCCATTTGCATATGCTTATGTAGGCGGATGGGCCAGAGGTTACGAAGGTCTGATAACATATGCATCATTTGGTGATGAAGGACCTCAAAAGGCAATGAATGCATTAACAGCCGAGTTGTTGAAGGCCAAGAAATTCGGGTTTAACGAGAGTGAAATCGAGCTTGCCAAAAAAGACGTTTTAAGTGGTATGGAACGTTCTTACAACGAGCGTAACACAACCGAAAGCAATAGGAAAGTCGGAGAGCTTATAAGAAACTTCTTGGAAGGCGAATTAATTCCGGGTATTGAATTGGAATACGCATACCATAAGAAATATTTGCCGACAATAACTGTTGAAGAGTTGAACAAAGAAGTTCAAGGTTGGTTAAGTAATATGAATTTCTTCTCACTGATTACTGCACCTGAAGCATCTAAAGATAAGTTGCCTACTGATGCACAACTGTTGACAATGACGCGCAAAGGCTTCGAGCAGAATGTAGAGCAGACCAAAGAAGAGAAGGTAGCAGAAAACTTACTGAAAGAAAAACCGAAAGGCAGCAAGGTGGTTTCTACACAAAGGCGCGATGATCTCGGGGCTATGACCTACAAATTGGCCAACGACGTTACGGTAACCGTGAAGTCTACAGAATTCAAGAGCGATGAAGTGATACTCTATGGTGTTCGTAAAGGTGGTAGGAACAACTATGGCGTTAAGGATGTCAGCAATGTTCAGTACGCTACTCAAGTGGTAGATGCTATGGGCTATGGAGATTTCACACCTACACAAATAGAAAAAACATTAGCCGGTAAAAGTATCAGGGCAAGCGTATATGTCGGTGAGATCAATGCAGGTGTTTCGGCCAATAGTACAGTGAAGGATTTGGAAACCATGTTCCAGTTGCTGTACTTGAAGCTTACAGCTCCACGCATGGATAAAGAGCTTTTTGAAGCATATAAGAAGAAGCAGATAACGCAATTGAAGTTCTTATCCGCCAATCCGACATTTGCTTTCTACGATACAGCTATCAACAAGTTTTACGGCAATAACCCTCTTGCTCCTGCACCTGTGCCAAAGGTTGAGAGCTTTGAAAGCTTGAATCTTAATCGTATCATGCAGATATATAACGACGAGCTTGGCGGTGCTGAAGACTACCATTTCTATATTGTTGGTAATGTTGACTATACAAGCATTGTCCCTCTGTTGCAAAACTATTTGGGAGCACTTCCAAAAACAGGCAAAAAGCACGAATCTACAGACAATGGTCTGCGTCCAATAACAGGACATGAGACATTTAAGTTTCATAAAGGTTCAGACCCTAAGAGTATGATACTTGGCTTCACTTATGGTGACGCTAAATTCTCAGAAGATTTCTATCTGAAAGTAAATGCACTTGCTCAAGTATTGGATATACGTGTTATTGAAGAACTACGCGAAAAGTTGAGCGGAATATATGGTGGTGGCTATCGCGCCAGTGTTGAAAAAGAGCCTTATGAGAATTATTCACTTGTTCTTCAATTACCTTGTGGCCCTGAGAACGTGGATAAGCTTCTAAAAGCTGCAGATGAGGTGGTAGCTGAAATAAAGAAAGACGGCCCTAAGTCTGAAGACCTTCAAAAGGTTAAGAATCAATGGCATGAGCAGCACAGAGAGAATATGGAGAAGAACAGCTATTGGGCAGGTAGATTGCGCCATGTGTTGTTCTACGGTAGAGATGCCAACAACTTCTTGAAGTATGATGAGTGGATAGATAAGTTGACCGTACAGGACATCAAAGATGTGGCAAATATGGTATTTGGAGATAAGAGCAATACTTATACTGCAATACTGTATCCTGAAGAAGGAGCGGGTGATGAAGCTAAATCAAGTGAGGAATAAAGAAGTATGACCAAACAGAAAGGCCCCGTTTATTCGGGGCTTTTTTTATTTATAAAAAGGTACACCTTCAAATAAAAAATCTTCGTAGTATTTAAGCGTATAATCTCTGCGAAAACCTGCAACACGCTCTTTCAAATAAAAGTCAACCACTGGATAGTCATCGCTTATGAAAGCTGTTGTGGTTGTATTTAAGACCGTTTCGAAATTGCTTAGAGGGCCTGAAAGAGGGTAGTAGAAGTCGCCCACTACTTGTGCGGTATCATAGTGATTTGACTCACCCAATGTGGCAACATACATAATGTCTGTTTTTGTATGCCCCGGAAAAGAGGTATAAGGTTGGCATTTGTAGCCTGCTTTTACTATTGTGTTGTATAACAATTGTTGTGCAACTCCTTCAGAACCATCCTCATAGCCATCAAACTCGATGAATATTTTGCCGTCAGGATTTAGTAGGTCTTTCAGTTTGTTGAAGCATTCGAGGCTTAATAGGTGGGAGGGTACACTGTCGCCAAGTAGGGCATCCAGTATTATCAAGTCGTACTTTTTCTTGCAAACATTCACATAATGTCTGCCGTCGTCTATTGTTGTGTTGTCAACTGCATGTTCCAATCCGAAAAAGCGTTCTGCAATTTCAGGTAACCTACCATCTATCTCAACAGCATCATAGTCAACATTGTGGTTTTCCAATTGCTTGGCTACTGTACCGCCGCCAAGTCCTATTAGTAGTGCCTTGCTGTCTTTGGGCATAGTAGAGATGATAGCCTTTGAAAAACGGGTATAGAACAGCATACTGAAGTTAGCGTCTTCCGTTTTTACCCATGTTTGCCAATTATGATTCACAAGCATACATCTTGTTTTCATTACTTGCCCTTTAAGAGAGTAGGGAAAGTCCATCACCTTTACTTGTCCCAACATACCCTCACTATGATATAGAACATCGTATTTGTCTGTATCCGTATGTCGGGTATTGTATATGAACATTGCTGATGGTATGATAATAGCCACCAATCCAGCTATTGCTGTTTTCTTCTGAGGACGAAGTACATAAATGTTCAGCAAGAAGAGCATAGTACCTATCACAACACACGGGATAGCGATACCCAATATGGGTACTAGCCAAAAGCCCGTCAATAAAGTAGCCAATACACCACCGAATGTGGATATGGCATATACCAACCCTGCGGCTTTGCCTGACTCTCTTGTTTCTGCCAATAGGCTGATTATCATTGGGCTAACAATACCCATTCCCATAATAGGTGGTAGTAAGAACAGTATCTGCGATAGGATCATCCCACTTAAGAAACTCATTTCTATGGTCTTGCTCATGATCATATTTGCCCATACAGGCATTATTATGACCATTGCAGATGCAATTGTAATAACCATAAACAGTCGCTTTTTGCGTTTGTCCTGTTCCAATTTACTCCACTCTCCACCTATGTAATAGCCCAGAGTTAGAGCCCCCAACGTTATCGCCAGTGTTGATGCCCATACATATAATGATGAGCCGAAGAATGGTGCCAGCATCTTGCCGCCTGCCAACTCAGCTACCATTACACATGCGCCTTCTACAAAAGACAGCGCCAACAGCAGTTGTTGGGGTATCGGTTTTACGGATTTGTTTTCGTTTTTCACTGTTGTGTGCTTTATAGATTATTGGTCCTTCTTGAACTTATCGTACTCAAATGAGAACTCCTTTTTCTCATCACCGCTTGCAGAGCTTTGCTCTGAGGCGGTTTCATTAGGTGTTATTATTACTTTCCCTTCATCCAAGTAATTGTTAGACTCATATATGCCGTATGATATGGCGGCTATGTTGTCAGCCACCTGCTGGAGTGTTTCATCGGTTTCGTTGTATAGCTCTTTGTCACCCAGTAATATGGTGATATCCTGAAAGTCTTTCACCTCTATACGTATCTGCGATACTTTTAGACTAGGGTAGGTCTCTTTAAGTGTTTTTCGCATTAGCTCATTGTTGTTGTCATTTACATGAGGGTCTGTGTCTTTGCAGCCTGCGGCAGCTAGACTCACAGCCATTATCAATAGGGCAATGTACTTGTACATAAGAGTGATTTTTGAGTGAAGTATCAAATATAATCAATGCCTTTTGAAGGGCTTTGCTAAAAAGTCTTTATTTATTTCTAAAAAAGTTTTGTTGGTTTTAAAAAGCGTCTTACCTTTGCAGCCCGTCCTGAAAAAACGGGGGAGTTCTTTAGAGATTTTACAGCGAGTTTTTTGATGATAATGGCTCCTAAATGTGGATAACTATTATCGAAAATAGTTTTGTCAGAACGATAAGTAAAGCATACCTTTGCGCGGCGTTTGACAGAAAGTTAAAACAACGGTAACAATTAGTTCTTAAATAATTCACAGTAAACGAGTAAAGGCTCGGGATGCGGTTCGACTTCCGCGGTTACTACATAGGGTTGAACGGTAGTGTTTGACTTGAAGTTCTTTGAAAGATTGGAATAAAAAAACAACAGCACTTGACAGATGAAGTTCTGTCAAGACAGGTAAGAGCGTAACTAACAATTAAGTTACACGTTAAATTCTCTTTTATGAGTAATTAGCTAGTAACAAACAATTCATTTACAATGGAGAGTTTGATCCTGGCTCAGGATGAACGCTAGCGGCAGGCTTAACACATGCAAGTCGAGGGGCAGCGGGGACTTCGGTCCGCCGGCGACCGGCAAACGGGTGCGGAACACGTACGCAACATACCCGCTACTGGGGGATAGCCCGGAGAAATTCGGATTAACACCCCATGGTATGATTGAAAGGCATCTTTCGATTATTAAAAATTCATTGGTAGCGGATTGGCGTGCGTCCCATTAGATAGTTGGCGGGGTAACGGCCCACCAAGTCGATGATGGGTAGCTGGTGTGAGAGCACGATCAGCCACACGGGCACTGAGACACGGGCCCGACTCCTACGGGAGGCAGCAGTGAGGAATATTGGTCAATGGACGGAAGTCTGAACCAGCCATGCCGCGTGGAGGATGAAGGCCTTCTGGGTTGTAAACTTCTTTTACTAGGGAAGAAAACCGAGATTTCTATCTCGTCCGACGGTACCTAGGGAATAAGCACCGGCTAACTCCGTGCCAGCAGCCGCGGTAATACGGAGGGTGCAAGCGTTATCCGGATTTACTGGGTTTAAAGGGTGTGTAGGCGGGCATTTAAGTCAGTGGTGAAATCTCCGGGCTCAACTCGGAAACTGCCATTGATACTATTTGTCTTGAATTTCGTTGAGGTTGGCGGAATATATCATGTAGCGGTGAAATGCATAGATATGATATAGAACACCGATTGCGAAGGCAGCTGACTGAACGAACATTGACGCTGAGGCACGAAAGCGTGGGTAGCGAACAGGATTAGATACCCTGGTAGTCCACGCCCTAAACGATGATTACTCGACATACGCGATACACAGTGTGTGTCTGAGCGAAAGCATTAAGTAATCCACCTGGGAAGTACGTCCGCAAGGATGAAACTCAAAGGAATTGACGGGGGTCCGCACAAGCGGTGGAGTATGTGGTTTAATTCGATGATACGCGAGGAACCTTACCTGGGCTAGAATGCTATTTGCCCGTTGGTGAAAGCCAATTTTGTAGCAATACACAGATAGCAAGGTGCTGCATGGCTGTCGTCAGCTCGTGCCGTGAGGTGTTGGGTTAAGTCCCGCAACGAGCGCAACCCCCACTTTCAGTTGCCAGCACGTAATGGTGGGAACTCTGAAGGAACTGCCGTCGTAAGACGCGAGGAAGGAGGGGACGATGTCAAGTCATCATGGCCTTTATGCCCAGGGCTACACACGTACTACAATGGGGAGGACAAAGGGCAGCGACCTGGCAACAGGAAGCTAATCTCAAAAACCTCTTCTCAGTTCGGATTGGAGTCTGCAACTCGACTCCATGAAGCTGGAATCGCTAGTAATCGCGCATCAGCAATGGCGCGGTGAATACGTTCCCGGACCTTGTACACACCGCCCGTCAAGCCATGGAAGTTGGGTGTACCTAAAGTCGGTAACCGCAAGGAGCCGCCTAGGGTAAAACTAATAACTGGGGCTAAGTCGTAACAAGGTAGCCGTACCGGAAGGTGCGGCTGGAATACCTCCTTTTTAGAGCTATAACCTGGTAGCTGTTGTTTTTTTTCCATCTTTCAAGATATTGTTCTTTGTAGAGAAGCTCTGATAAACCGATGGGCGCGAGATTGAGGCGAATGCCCTGTGAGCAAAAGGCCCTGAGGGGTTTAGGGTTCATAGATCCGTAGCTCAGGTGGTTAGAGCGCTACACTGATAATGTAGAGGTCCCCAGTTCAAGTCTGGGCGGGTCTACTTTTTTTGAAGTTCTTATAATAAAGGTATCATTACCGATGGGGGGTTAGCTCAGCTGGCTAGAGCACCTGCCTTGCACGCAGGGGGTCATCGGTTCGACTCCGATATCCTCCACTTTTTTTTGAGGGGTTGGGTATTGTGGTAATAAGATACGATTAATGATGTTGCCTTCGGGGCTATGGGTTCGCAACCCGAACATCGGCAAGAGGAGTGACCTCACCGTTTTTCCTGTGGAGAGACGGCGTAGGCCTCGAAGTTCTTTGACATATTGGGTAAGCAATTTAATAATGTAGTTGAATTGAAGTAGTAAAAGAATACTTTAAGAAAATAAAGCAAATAAGGGCGTATGGTGGATGCCTAGGCACTAAGAGGCGAAGAAGGACGTGGTAAGCTGCGAAAAGCTTCGGGGAGCTGCATACAAGCGTCGATCCGAAGATCTCCGAATGGGACAACCCGGCATGTTGAAGACATGTCATCCGAAAGGAAGCTAACGCAGGGAACTGAAACATCTAAGTACCTGTAGGAAAAGAAAATAACTAATGATTCCCCAAGTAGTGGCGAGCGAACGGGGAAGAGCCCAAACCACAAGGGCGTGCTCTTGTGGGGTTGTAGGACTGCATTTAGCGAGCAACGATAAGATGAATCTTCTGGAAAGTTGAGCCACAGCAGGTGATAGCCCTGTAGTCGTACCTTGTTGTAAGTGAGCAGTATCCTGAGTAACGCGGGACCGGAGGAATCCTGCGTGAATCTGCCGGCACCATCCGGTAAGGCTAAATACTCCTTAGTGACCGATAGTGAACCAGTACCGTAAGGGAAAGGTGAAAAGTACTCCGAACAGGAGAGTGAAATAGTACCTGAAACCGTACGCCTACAAGCGGTCGGAGCCAGCAATGGTGACGGCGTGCCTTTTGCATAATGAACCTACGAGTTGCTCCTCACTGGCGAGGTTAAGTTCTTAAGTAACGGAGCCGTAGCGAAAGCGAGTTCGAATAGAGCGAAATTAGTCAGTGGGGGCAGACGCGAAACCCGGTGATCTATCCATGGGCAGGTTGAAGGTTAGGTAAAACTAACTGGAGGACCGAACCCGTAAACGTTGAAAAGTTTTGGGATGACCTGTGGATAGGGGTGAAAGGCCAATCAAACCGGGAGATAGCTCGTTCTCTCCGAAATGTTTTTAGGAACAGCGTCATAAGTTATTGTATCATAGAGGTAGAGCTACTGATTGGGCTAGGGGGCTTCACCGCCTACCAAACCCTGACAAACTCCGAATGCTATGATATAAGTATGGCAGTGAGGCTGTGGGCGCTAAGGTCCATGGCCGAGAGGGGAACAACCCAGACTATCATCTAAGGTCCCTAAATCTGTGTTAAGTTGGTTAAACGAAGTTCAAACCCTAAGACAGCCAGGATGTTGGCTTGGAAGCAGCCATTCATTTAAAGAGTGCGTAACAGCTCACTGGTCGAGGGTTCGGGCGCGGAAAATGATCGGGCATCAAACACAGTACCGAAGATATAGACTCCGTAAGGAGTGGTAGGAGAGCATTCTGAACAGCGCTGAAGGTGTACCGTGAGGTATGTTGGAGCGTTCAGAAAAGAAAATGTAGGTATAAGTAACGATAAAAACGGTGAAAAACCGTTTCGCCGAAAGACTAAGGGTTCCTGATCAACGCTAATCGGATCAGGGTTAGTCGGGTCCTTAGGCGTACCCGAAAGGGGAAGCTGATGGAAAGTTGGTTAATATTCCAACACTTGTTATTGATTCGATGGGGTGACGGAGAAGTGAAAAGCCCGCGAGGCGACGGAAGTCCTCGTTAAAGCGTGTAGGTATATTTTTGGTAGGCAAATCCGCCGAGAATGCTGAACGTGATAGTACTCAAAGTCTTCGGACGGCGAGATAGCGGCTGTAATCCTGCTCACGAGAAAAACCTCTAAGTTATGTCAATGACAACCCGTACCGTAAACCGACACAGGTAGTCGAGATGAGTATTCTAAGGCGCTCGGGTGAGCCGTGGAGAAGGAACTAGGCAAATTGTGGCTGTAACTTCGGAATAAAGCCATCCTGCTTCGGCAGGACTCAGTTAAAAGGTTCAACCAACTGTTTAGCAAAAACATAGGGCCCTGCAAATTCGAAAGAAGACGTATAGAGCCTGATACCTGCCCGGTGCCGGAAGGTTAAGGAAGCTTGTTAGGAGTAATCCAAAGCTTGCGACCGAAGCCCCGGTAAACGGCGGCCGTAACTATAACGGTCCTAAGGTAGCGAAATTCCTTGTCGGGTAAGTTCCGACCTGCACGAATGGTCTAATGAGTTGAACGCTGTCTCCTCCACGAGCCCGGTGAAATTGTAGTATCGGTGAAGATGCCGGTTACCCGCCACGGGACGAAAAGACCCCGTGAACCTTCACTACAACTTTGCATTGATCTTGGGTAACAGATGTGTAGTATAGTTGGGAGACTTTGAAGCAGTGCCGCCAGGTATTGTGGAGTCATCGTTGAAATACCAACCTTCTGTTACTTAGGGTCTAATCCCTAACGGGAGACATTGCATGGTGGGTAGTTTGACTGGGGTGGTCGCCTCCTAAAGTGTAACGGAGGCTCGCAAAGGTGCCCTCAGTACGGTTGGTAATCGTACATAGAGCGTATTAGTACAAGGGTGCTTGACTGTGAGGCTGACCAGCCGAACAGGTGCGAAAGCAGGCTAAAGTGATCCGGTGGTTCTGTATGGAAGGGCCATCGCTCAAAGGATAAAAGGTACTCCGGGGATAACAGGCTGATCTCCCCCAAGAGCTCATATCGACGGGGAGGTTTGGCACCTCGATGTCGGTTCGTCACATCCTGGGGCTGGAGAAGGTCCCAAGGGTTGGGCTGTTCGCCCATTAAAGTGGCACGTGAACTGGGTTCAGAACGTCGCAAGACAGTTCGGTCTCTATCTGTGGTGGGCGTTAGTAAATTGAGTGGACATGACCTTAGTACGAGAGGACCGGGTTGTATGTACCGCTGGTGTATCTGTTGTGCCGCCAGGTGCAGTGCAGAGTAGCTATGTACAGCAGGGATAAGCGCTGAAAGCATCTAAGCGCGAAACCCTCCACGAGATGAGTTTACTTTTAAGTGCCGTCAGAGACGATGACGTTGATAGGCTACAGGTGTAAAGGTGGTGACATCAAAGCCGAGTAGTACTAATTGCACGTAAGCTTTTCCTTTTTATATATTCTGTTACTGCATCATCAAGGTTTAACTTGATTTATTGAATTGTTCCCGATATGTCGATATTATTATAGTCACAGGCAATCCAAGACTAAAGATTTTATGGTGGTATTGCCGAGGGTGTTCACCTCTTCCCATTCCGAACAGAGAAGTTAAGCCCCTCATGGCCGATGGTACTGCTAAGGCGGGAGAGTAGGTAGCTGCCATATTTATTTTAAAAGACCTCAACTAACGTTGGGGTCTTTTTGTTTTTTGCACTATTTCCTTTTTCTCCAGTCTTTGTAAGTCTTATTCTTTACTTTCTTCTTGGCAGGAGGCTCCTCTTTTGTATCTTTTTTAGGTCTATGAGTTTTGGTGGATGAGCGCTTGTTGAGTTTTGACGCCTCTTGCGTCTTAGATGAGGATGATACAAGCTTGTTTAGCTCATCTATTTCTTGAGCTGTCAGTAATCTCCATTTGCCGACAGGTAGTTTGCCCAGTGATACGTTCATTATACGAACTCGAGTGAGGGTGACGACTCTGTAATCAAAATGCTTACACATTCTGCGAATCTGCCTATTGAGACCCTGTGTGAGTATTATGCGAAATTTTCTTGGACCTTCTTGTTTTACAAAACATTCTCGGGTTTTGGTTTTTAAAATAGGTACACCGTTACTTATTTTGTGAATGAACTCAGGCGTGATAGCTTTGTCGACTGTAACTATATATTCTTTCTCATGATTATTACCGGCACGTAATATCTTATTTACGATATCCCCATCGTTTGTTAAGAATATCAATCCGTCGGAATCCTTATCCAGCCTACCTATAGGAAAGATACGTTTGGGATGATTGATATAAGATATAATGTTGGTTCTATCTTTAGTATCTGTGGTTGACGTTATTCCCACAGGTTTATTAAAGGCTATATATAAGGTTTGTTGTGTCTTTTTTACCTTGAGATTTTCTCCGTCTATTGCAACTGTATCTTTGGGAGATACCCGATCTCCTTTATGAGCTGGTTCTTCATTTATTGTGACACGGCCTTGCTCGATAAGGTCATCAGCTTCTCTCCTAGAACAAAATCCCGTAGAGCTGATAAATTTGTTAATACTTACCAGATCTACGGAATTATTTACTTTTTTTTGAGGCATAATTATTTGGCTCTTCTGAAAAGGTAACGTGTAATGAAAAGCCCGCCTGAACTGCTACCGTCTGATGTTTGTGCATGTGAGCCTGTAACGACTGATACCAACTCCCAACCCTCGTTAGTGTAATCATTAATACGTTCAACTATGGCATTGTCATTGTTGGCAATGTTCTTGAAGTTCAAGCCAACCATACTATAGAAGTTCTTCAAATCTTTTTCCAATAATTGGCCCTTGTTGTCGGTCGTAAGTATACGAGATCGACCTAAGCCACCTGGTATGACGGATTCAATGGTTGAGAATTGAAAAAACTCATAGTTGGTTGCTTGTGGAGCAGGAGAGGGACGAAACGAAAAGCTTACTACTACAATTAACGTAGCAAACATTGCAATCGAAAATGTTTTAAGAGAATCTTTCATCTGGCATTGATTTTAGTTGCTATAAAAATAGTTTTTAGCAGGGATAATTTTTTACTTTGTCTGTTTTAACTGATTATGAAAGTTCTTGAGGTAAACTTTGAGAAAACGTGGAGAGGTGGTGAACGCCAAACACTCTATTGTATGCTGGGTTTTAGAGATAGAGGTGTTGAGACTGCAGTGGTATGCAGAAAAGGTTATCCCATGGACGAAAAGGCGCAAGAGCAGGGGTTTAAGACTCATGCATTAGATGGGGTATTTCAGTTGATTGCATTCTTACTGACTAAAGCGAAATACTATGATATACTTCATGTAGAAACTGCAGGTGCTTTGACATACTGTGTGTTTACCAAAGCGTTTCACAGAACCAAAGTCGTATATACTCGTAGGGTTGACTTTGTTCCCAATGGTTTCTTGACATGGGTAAAATATAGGTTGACAGATAAGTTGGTGGCTATCAGTACAGCCATAAAGCAAATACTCTATGATTTTTCAAGAAGAAGTATTGTGCATATAAGTGAGATAGTACAAATAAAAAATTTGAACGAAGAACGTGCCCAAAATGAACTGCATGAACTTGGTGTATCGACAGATACTAAAGTCATTGGAACTGTTGCCGCATTGGAACAGCATAAAGATCCTTTGATAATGGTTGAGGCAATAAGACTATTAAAGGAAAAAAGAAACGATTTCGTGTTTATACACTGTGGTGGTGGCAGACTTGAAGAAAGTGTTAAAGCAAAGGTTCAAGAGTATGGATTGCAAGATGTTTATAAAATGTTAGGGCACAAGGAACAAGTGGAGGACTTTTTTACTGTATTCGACGTATATGTTATGAGTTCTGAACAAGAGGGTTTGGGTAGTAGTGTTCTTGATGCTTTTGCTTATAAAGTGCCTGTAGTTTCAACAAATGCAGGTGGCTTAAAAGACCTATTGGAAAATGACCGAGGTATACTATGTGACATAAAGCAGCCAAACCAATTGGCAGGAGGAATAGATACTGTGCTAAATAATTTTGAATTAAGGACTAGCCTTACATCAAAAGCGTATGAGTATGTTATCCACGACCATAGTATGGAGTACATTACGGAAAAGTATATAGACTTGTTTGAAAAAATGCTCGATTAAATCTTTTTTCCTTCTTTAATCATCTGAGCGTACTGTCTCGTTTTGCTGTATTTAATCATTTGTGCATAGGCTGAGAACTTACAGACGAGGTAGCCATAATACCCATCTAAAATGCCGAGCTTTAGAATATAACTGCTGATAAAAAACCATTTGGGCCCCAACCATATTTTCATAAGGCTACATGTTTTGCCGTTTTCAGCAGCAGCTCGTGCACTCAAATCTGTAAACGTCTGTATTTGTTTGATGTGTTGAGATATGGTATTGAAACTGTAATGTAATAGGTCTCCTGTTAGTTGGCCAGTGGCTTCATCTGTATTGTTTTTCTGCCAATATTCATGTACATACTTACCAACCCATTTTCCATGATTTCTATTGTATAGCCTTATTTTTTTATCGGGATACCATCCACTGTGCTTTATCCATTTACCACAATAGTTAGTCAGGCGGTTCAGTTGGTAGATATTATACTTAGGATTCTCTTTTACGTTCTTAATACCTTGCTGCAGCCCGTCACTCAATACTTCGTCAGCGTCAAGCATTAATACCCAGTCGTAAGATGCTTTCTCAGAGGCTAAGTTGCGTTGCTCTGCATATCCCAGAAATTCTTGTAGAACGATCTTTGCACCCAGCTTTTGTGCAATTTGTACTGTATTATCCGTGGAGTTGCTGTCAATCACAACTATTTCGTCTGCAATTGACTGTACTGCATTCAAACACCTTTCGATGTTATCTTCTTCATTAAGTGTTATAACTACAACGCTTAGCTTCATAAGCAAAAGAAAGCCCGGATAATACCGGGCTAAAATAACGTTTGTAATAGTATTTTATGATAATAATTGCTGTCTCAATAAGAATTCAAGCTGAGAATTGGTCACACCTAATTTTTCGGTAAGCTCTTTTTCGTCTTTCCTTAGCTTGTAAACATCATATGCACGTTGGATTGTTGAGTCCAATTCTTCCTCATTCCAAGGTTTGGTTAGATAGTGGAATATTTTCCCTTTGTTAACCGCATCTATCACTGCGTTTAAATCAGCATAACCGGTTAACAATATGCGCATTGCATCGGCATGTCTGTCAAGTATGGACTCCAAAAATTGAACACCTGTCATATTAGGCATTCTTTGATCCGTTATGATGATTTCGATATGATTGTCATCAAGTATCTTGATAGCTTCTTCACCACTTATTGCGGTAAACACATTGTATTTAATGCGAAAAGTAGCCTTAAAAGACATTAAGTTATGCTCTTCGTCATCTACATACAGCACACTTATCTTATTTGGTTTGTCCTCTCCCATAGTTTATGCAATATTAAGTTTAATTTTGCACGGTTTAAACTACAAAATAATGAAAAAATATTGTATAAAAAATAATGTACAATATACTGTTTTTTTTATTTTGTAGGAGATTTAAGGCGTTGATACCGCCTTACTACATACATAACATATAGAGACAAGAATGGAAGCCATTAAATCACAGATTTCCGCCAAGGCGGAAAGAATGTCGTTATTATTTGAGCCCGTATTTTTCCGTTTAAATAATTCATCTGATAAGGAAGATCTACAAAACCTTCTTGATAAGAACGACGATATTGTGGTTTTTGATGAATTGGAAAGCCATCTCAGAGAACTCATCAAGATCAACAATCCTTCAAGAAAAATTAAGTCCGAAGAGTATCCTGCACTTATACAGCAGCATTTAGGCGATACCGATAGATACGAATACGGTGTTTGGGTATACTTCCCATGGTCAAAGAAGTTGGTTCATTTACTTGACGAGCATGAGTTCGTCAAAGTAAGGACCAATAGGAATAAGTATAAGCTCACTGACAAGGAACAAGAATTTCTAAAAGGCAAAAAAATTGGAATAATCGGGTTGTCTGTTGGTCAGTCCATAGCACTGACCACTGCTATGGAGCGCATATGTGGCGAAATACGTTTAGCAGATTTTGATATAGTCGAATTAAGTAACCTCAATAGGATAAGAACCGGAGTGCAAAACCTTTGCCTTAAGAAAACCGTACTTGCTGCAAGGGAGATATACGAAATAGACCCTTTCCTCAAAGTGAAAGTGTACAATGACGGAATAACCAATGGCAACATCGATGATTTTTTCAGCGGAGGAGGAAATTTGGATTTACTGGTTGAGGTTTGCGATGGATTGGACATAAAAATACAAAGTAGGTTCAAAGCTCGCTCTTTAGGTATACCTGTGCTCATGGATACCAACGATAGAGGTATGGTTGATATAGAACGCTTCGATTTGGAACCTGAAAGACCAATACTACATGGTTTGGCAGGTGATCTGGATCCTGACAATATCAAAGACCTGACAAACGAAGAGAAGATACCTTACATATTGAAAATGGTTGGTGCAGATACCATATCCAAACGTTTGAAGGCATCTATGATGGAGGTGGAACAGTCTATCAATACTTGGCCACAGTTGGCATCATCGGTTATGTTGGGAGGCGCCATAACAACTGACATTGCACGTAAAGTGCTGCTTGATCAGTTGTCTGTTTCTGGAAGATATTATATTGATTTCGATGAACTTATAAAAGATACCGAGACTGATATTCAAGATGATTATTGGTCCGAGAAGGGTTGTCCGCCTGAATTGCAATTATCAGATTTGAAGACAATGGCTGGTGAATATAGTTCTTCGTCTACTTCAGAAAGTTTAACAGAAGATGAACTAACAAGTATAGCTGATGCCGCAAGGTTGGCCCCGTCAGGTGGTAATGCACAGCCTTGGAAGTTTTTGTACAAAGACAATAAGCTGTTCGTGTTTCATGATATACACTACTCTTATTCCTTGTTGGATTTCGATCATTTGGGCTCTTATATAGGTTTTGGTGCATTGTTGGAAAATGTTGAATTACGAGCAGCTAAATTAGGCATAGTAATTAGTCTGGAGTTATTCCCAATTGAAGATAAGCGCTTAGTAATGGTCTTGTCATTCCAAAGAGGAGTAGTTAACAATCGATCTGAAATACTGGAGCCTGTTATCGGTAAGAGGATTACTGATAGAAGCGTAGTTGAAAGAAAGCTGTTGGCAGACAGTCAAAAGTCTGAGTTGAAAAGTGTCATTTCGGATATAGCAGGTGCTGAATTGACATTCTTCGATTCTGAGCAAGAAATAACTCTATTTGCAGATATTCTTACATCTGCAGAAAAAATACGTTTATTGAATCCAAGAGGGCATTACGATACATTTGTCAAGGAGTTGAGATTTACAGAAGAACAAGTCAAGACGACTTGCGACGGCTTGGATGTGGCGACTCTTAACATGAACAATAGTGACATTGCTGCTTTGCAAATTGCCAAAGATGCAGATGCTATCAACTTTTTGTATAGGCAACACATGGGTGAGGGGTTTAAGAAGATTTCCGGTAAAGCGGTGATGAGTGCCGGTGCTATTTGCGTACTTAACATGGATGGTGACTCGCAGATGCATTTTCTCAAAGGAGGAAGAGCATTGGAAAGAGTATGGCTAAGGGCCAACTCAATGAACATTGCATTTCAGCCGATATCTCAAATAGTATTCATGTTGGAACGCTATAAAAAAGGAGGTATACAGTGCTTCAATGATAATGAGTTGCAAGAGCTGGAACAACTAAAAAGGAAATTCGATAGTATTTTAAATTTTGATAATGGTAGGTATCCGACGTTTGTATTCAGATTGTTACATTCTGAGGAGCCTGTTGTAAGGTCTTTGCGTCGACCTTTAGATAAGTTGTTGTTTGCTTAATATTGTTATTAATTGTTCTTATATTTAATAACGTAGACCCGCAACGACACTGAATAGAAGGCAACATAAAGGCATATAATATTTAGGCGTTCTAATTTATGTCCTGGATAAGAGAAAAAGACAAACAGTACAAACGACATAAGACGATACTATTTGTATTACAGGATGTTATAAAGAATAGCTCTGTGAGTTATGTTGAAAATTAGGGTATTTAGGGCGATAGATGATCTTGAGTCTTGTAAGAGGTTTGCTGAAGGTCATGCCAACGTATTGAGAGATTACGGTGTTACAAAAGTTACATCTTCAAAAAACGATTGGTTTGATAATCCGGGCGTTTATGTAGTAATAGTTGAAGATGATGAAACAGGTGAAGTTGTTGGAGGAGAAAGGATACATATGGTTGAACCCGGCCATCCTCTTCCGATTGAGGAAGCTATTTCCATAGTTGAAGATCGCATATATGGTTTGGTAAAACAATATGCAGACAATAAGTTGACAGGGGAGTTGTGTGGATTATGGAATGCAAAAGCCATTGCAGGTAAAGGTGTCAGTATATTGCTCACAAAGTTGGGTGTGGCTCTCGCTAATAGATTAAAGATGGATAGCTTGTTCGTGTTGTGTGCCCCGTACACTGTTTCGATGTGCCAAGCATCTGGCTTTGAAATAGAAACTTCGATCGGTAACAAAGGAACCTTTATATATCCCAAGTTAGACCTTGTTGCAACAGCCCTTGTTGTAAAAGATGTGGAAGGTCTTTCAACCGCTGATGAGCGTTTCAGAAAGGAAATATTCACATATATAGATACTCCTTCGGGAACAACTACTGTGCTTGGCCAAAAAGGAACCACCGATATTGTGTACGACCTTTTGTTAAGCAATGTTGAAGAAAGAATTTAGAGATTATTTACTATTGGTATTTTAGAATATCTTTATTGATTACATAGACTTACTAATGCCAAGGTTTTTACTATTAATTCTTTTACTGGTTTCTTCACTCAATGCATTCTGTGTTGAAAAAATCGAGATCGGAAAAAATCTGAATTCCGAAATTATAGGGAAGAAGACATACATTCTTACCGATAACGAAAACAAGCTTACCATCAGTGATGTACAAAGCTCTGATAAGTTTGAACTCCTGAATAAGGACATTGCCACTCTGCAGTCTTCATCTGTATCATATTGGATGAGGTTCACACTTTCCAGTAATGATTATAATGGAAATTTGATAGCAGAGTTTGTTCAGCCTTTTATAGACGAGATAACCTTTTATTACCCCGAAGATGCAACATATCGAGGTGTGGAGAATGGATTGAAATATCCTTTCTTCCAAAGAGATAATACTCAAAGTACCAACTTCGCATATGATCTGCATATCGAGAAAGGTCAAGAAAAGACCTATTATGTAAAAGTTCGAATAAAACAACAGTCTGTTGTGCCTATACGGCTAATGTCTCCTGCGACATTTTATTCCAACGCACTTAACTTGAATATTTGGTTTGGTATTTATTGCGGTATTATCCTAGTTATGTTTTTGTACAACATTTTTGTGTACATAAGTACCAGAGACAAAAGCTATGTGTACTATGTGATTCATACACTTGTTGTTGGTATCACTCAAGCAACATTGACAGGGTTTACATATAAATACCTATGGCCAAATGCTCCGGGTTTTGCTGATTACAGCTTTTTCTTACCGACCTGTTTGGTGAGTATTGTCGGTATAGAGTTTTTGATAATATTCCTTAGGATTAAGATACATGCTAGACGAATGTTCTGGGTGCTGAAGGGTTTCCAAGCTATATACGTTGTATTTATCATCACAAGCTTTCTTGGGCTGAATGAGATGACTTATGTAGCTATGTTGCCAACCCAAGGCACCATAGCATTCATCATACTTGGAATATCCATCTATTTATACAGAAAGGGTTTGTCGGAAGCCAAGTACTATTTGATAGGATGGTCTTCATTGATGGCGGCAATTGTGATTTATGCCCTTAAGGATGCAGGAGTTATGCCGTTCAATAACTTTACATCATATTCGTTATTGTTTGGTTCTGCCGCTGAAGTTACTTTGCTATCCTTCGCACTTGCTGATAGGATCAATATATACAAGAAAGAAAAAGAAGAATCTCAGACACAGGCACTTGCTGCATTGGAAGAAAATGCAAGGATAATACGCGAACAAAACGTTATTCTTGAAACAAAAGTCAATGAGCGCACACTTGAGTTAAGGAAGTCGAACGATGATTTGAGCAAAGCAATGAAAGAATTGAAAGATGCAGAAGCAAATCTCGTTGAATCTGAAAAGATGGCCTCACTCGGTCAATTGACGGCTGGTATAGCACATGAGATAAACAATCCGATCAACTTCGTAACCTCAAACGTTAAACCGTTGAAGAGGGATGTTGAAATGATAATAGAGTTGCTTAGCAATATTGAAGAGATATCATTTAGCGAGGGTGATAATATCGAAGAAAAGAAAGCAAAGGTTGAGGAGCTGAAACAAGAACTAGATTACGACTATCTAAAGGATGAAATACAGTATTTGTTAAAAGGTATAATGGAAGGTTCTAACAGGACTGCTGAAATTGTAAAAGGACTTAGAGTATTCTCACGTTTGGATGAAGATGACTTGAAGAAGGCAGATATCAATGAGTGTCTGGATTCCACAATGATTATCGTCAACAATCAATTGGACAAAATACAAGTCAATACAGACTTTGGTAATTTACCTGCCGTTGAATGTTATCCCGGCAAGCTCAATCAGGTCTTTCTAAACATCATTACGAATGGCTTGCAGGCAATAAGGGCAAAGTTTGGAGAAGAAGCAGGCGGAACATTTTCAATTAAAACTTCTCATGACGAAAATGATGTGTTCATTAGTTTAAAAGACAATGGCATCGGTATGGATGAGGATACAATGAAGAAGGTATTCGAACCTTTCTTTACAACAAAGGAAGTGGGTGAAGGTACAGGCTTAGGAATGTCCATTGCATACAACACAATAAATAAGCACAACGGAAAAATAGATATAAACTCGGATAAGGGAGAGGGTACCGAATTTATATTGACTATACCAATTGTTCACAAGCAAATAAACACTCAAGAAGTTGGATAGTAAAAAGAAGATAAAGGTTTTATATGTAGATGATGAGTCGAATAACCTTATAAGCTTTAAGGCCTCTTTCCGTTTCGACTATAATGTCTTATTGGCAAATAATACCGACGAAGCATTAAAACATCTTGAAGCGAATAGTGATATCAGTGTTATTCTGAGTGACCAAAAGATGCCTGATATGACAGGTGTCGAATTCTTTGAAAAGATAAGGCCTCAGTACCCTAATCCAATTAGGATACTTATTACAGGTTATACCGATATTGAATCTGTAATCAATGCAATAAACAGAGGACATGTATTCCGCTATATAAAAAAGCCATGGACCGATGTAGATGTACAATCTGCAATCGACGAAGCTCATAAGTTTTATGTGACCACTTCGATGCTAGCGCTTAAAAACGATGAACTGCAGAAGGCTTATAATGAGTTGGATAAGTTCGCTTATAGTGCTACTCATGACATGAGAGGGCCGATCTTGAGTGTTTTAGGTATCATAGACTTAGCAAAAAACGCTGATGATATTGAGGATATTAAGGAGATGATCGAGATGATGGAAAATGCCATGCTGAAGCTCGACAACTATATTCAGAACTTGCACGATCATTACAGCATCAGACGTGGGGAGCTCAATATCACAGAAATAGACTTTAATGATATAATGAAGGATATGAGTGACTTGTATGATATTACGAGTAAGCTTAAGAATGTATCCTTCGATAAGTCTGTATCGCAAGAAGGTAAGTTCAGAAGTGATGATATATCAATTAAGATCATTGTCAATAACCTGCTTTCAAATGCCTTCAAATATCAGAGAAAGAACACAGATGAAAAGAATGTCAAATTAGACATGAAAGTAAGCAATGGTGCTGCCGTTATTGTGGTAGAAGATAATGGCATAGGTATTCCTGAAAGTAGTCTCGATCAGGTTTTTACCATGTTTTTCAGAGGTTCTAACGACGAAATTGGTTCCGGTTTTGGACTGTATAACGTTAAAGATGCCCTTAATAAGATAAACGGCAAGATAGAGGTGCAATCAAAGGAGAATTCAGGGACAACATTTAAAGTGATAATACCAAGCAAATAAATACGATGAGCGACATTAAGTTGAATTTTATTGTTATTGACGATAGTAAGTTGGATTGTTTTATTGCAGAGAAAATAATTAAGAATACAGGGCGCAGTGAAAATTGTAACGTTTTTCAACAGGCGACCGATGCGCTTGAGTATATAAAAACAGCGCAGGTCAATGGCTTGAAGACAATCGTGTTTGTCGATATTCAAATGCCGGTGATGAATGGGTTCGAGTTTGTGGAATCGTTTGAAAAACTTTCTGACGGTCAGAAAGAGTCATATTGTATTTATATGTTGTCGTCATCCATCAATGAAAATGATATAGCAAAGGTAAAAGGTTACTCTTCTGTCAAACACTTCTTAAACAAGCCTTTGACTAACGATACAATAAAAGCAGTATTGGAAGACTATTGATTTATATTGGATATTACCTAACGGGCTTTACTGTATATCCTGATTGACGTAATAAAGAAATCAGACCTTTTTCACCATATAGATGCCCTGCACCTACGGCAAAGAATGTCGGCTTTTGCTCCATCTTTTCAACCATGCGGACTATCCATTTTTCATTGCGTTCGTCAATGAACACGTTCATGTCGTCACCATCTTCTTTTGCTTGTAGTATAAAGCTGTAAACCTCCGGAAGGTTTTGGTTGCTATACGCATTTATCAGGTCTTCATACATGCCTGATTCGTCCTGTTCGCCATGTATTATTCTAACAACTTCCGCAACAATACTGTCGACAGGTATTTTATCCAATAGCTGTATTTGCTCTTCGGGACTTTCAAGCCCTGTTATTTCTTTTTTGAAATTTGCTGCTTTCTCGGATAGTTGTACTTCGTATGACATAGGACTGTCGCATGTGACAGGTCCTGTTGCCAACAAGGTTTGCAAAACAATAGGTTTCATTGATGCGAATGCCGATATGTCTACTCCGATAGAGTCGATAAAGTATTTCTTTAGAATTAGGTAATCTTCATTTGAAAAATAGCTATTGAGCGTTTTGCCATCTCTTGCCATCATACCAAATGCAATTTTGGTCATTAATGATGGATCATCCATGTCCATTTCAAAACAGACCTCGTCGCATTTCTCAAAGCTGTTTTGCATAGATTTGGTCCAGACATATTTATCGCTGCAAATAATATGTACAGTTCCAAAAACATATGAAGGTTGTCTCATTTCAGGGTTGCTTATTTCCCATAACAAAGAACGGTCCGATGTGTCACTTTGAGCAGATACGGTATTTATGGTGGTTAATACCACTATCAGGTATATGAAGTACTTCATATTGTGTTTATTCAAATGATAGAATTAATAAACCCAATGCCACACCGATCAATATTGCAGTTACTTTTTTCCATGTGAGCATATGGTGCCTTGTACCACTCTCATAAAAAATGGTAGTGGAAATATGTATGAATGCTCCTGCCACGATCGGTATCAATGAGATGACGATATTGGCAATTGTATCGTAGCTTGTGCCAAGGGTATTTGCAAGAATGCCGGCTATTGGCGTAATCAGCGAAAATCCCAAAAGTCCCAATGCCGCTTTGACTTTCGAATGTCCCGTTGCTTCCAGCAGTATTGACGTTACCAGTATGGACTCGGGTAGCTTATGTGTGGCTATTGCCAAAAACAAAGCCGGTTCGGTGGTTTCCATACGATAATTGAACCCAAGAGGTAGACCTTCCATAAAAGCATGTACCGACAGTCCGATCATTATTGATGCAATAGGGATACGATGTTTATGGTTGTGACCATGGTCGTGTAAATGAGTATGTCCATGCTCCACACCATGAGTTACTCTTTGGATCATTAGTTGTATGAAGAATCCTATCAATAAATAAAAACCCGCTTTATGCCCAAGTTCCTCGAATGTTTCAGGTAGAAGGTGCAGTAGTGTTATACTCAACAAAAATGCACCTGAAAATGCAAGCAGATATTGCATGGCATTATCATTCAACTTTTTTATCCAAAGCGGGATACTACCGGACAAAAATGTGATAATAAACAATATGAAATATGCTGCTGACATTGTATGCAAATAGCAAATTTAAAATCATTTTTTCATAGAACAGTGCCGTTTTAAAAGTTTGCAGATAAGAGGCATTGTCTTATTTTAGATATTGAATGGAGTTTTTAGATCTACATAAGCTCACAGATAGCGGATTGCTAAGCTCCGGCAAGCTACTTATAGCTCAGCCGATGATGACGGATAGCATATTCTCAAGATCGGTGGTTTTTTTGTGCGAGCACAGTAGTGAAGGGTCGTTAGGCTTTATATTAAATAAGCCAACAGACCTGTTGATAGGAGACCTTTTGCCTGATATTATTTCTGATGATTTGACCGTGAAACAAGGTGGGCCTGTACAGTTGGATACACTGCACATATTGCATAGACTGCCTGATATTTTGGGTGGTACGGAGGTGTCTGAAGGCGTTTACTGGGGTGGCTCTTTTGATGTGTTGCGAGACATGATAGATAATAAGACCTTTTCTCAAGAGCAGAGTGTTAATTTGTTCATTGGATATTCCGGATGGTCTTCAGGTCAGTTGGAGCAAGAGATGAAAGAAAATTCATGGCTTATATCCAAACCCACACAAGATTTGCTGTTTGATGTTGATGCTGACGATCTTTGGAAACAGGCCATAAAATCATTGGGTAAAGAATATACCTATCTGCAGAATATACCTACCAATCCACAGCTGAATTAATTTTCAATCACATTTATTATGGTTAAGAAACTCTTATTTGTTGTGTTGTGTTTTGGTGTATTGTCGTGCAGCAAAAAGACGGAAACTGTCAATGTCGATACACAGGGTACTTATTTTTCTATTATTGACTTTACCAAAGACCAGTGGGATACTTACAAGGGTAACGCATTCCCAATGAGAAAGAAGGTGTCTTTGAACGGCGAAATAGATAGTACATATACCACAGCACTGGATGTTGATTGGGCGTCCGTATTAAAAGTCTTTTTTGAAACTGATATAAGTGACCCAAAGTTTTTAGGTAAATACCGTTTTTCAACATTCAATGACAATGTGACTATGACCACCAGCTATTATTACGAGGCTGAAGATGATGCATTGTATACGAAGACGTTGCAAATTATGGTTGACTATTATACCGATAAGGTTAAGTCCATATATATAGAGGCGCAAAAGAAGACGAGACTTGGTACGAAGGATGTAAAGTTGTTTTATGTTCCTTTGGACGTAATAAGCATACAAGAATCCGAAGCGACAAAAACAGGGCAGAAAAAGGACTTACGAATAGAATACGACTTCGATTAGTGATGCCTGATTGTTATGACAAGGGAAGAATACAGCACAATAGCACCTACTATTCCGCATCAACCGGGATGCTATAAGTATTACAATTCTGCAGGTGAACTATTATATGTAGGCAAGGCCAAAGACCTACGCAAACGTGTCAGTTCGTATTTCAACAAAGGTGCCGCCAACTACAAGACAACAAAACTTGTTATTGAGATATCCAAAATAGAGTATACAGTCACAGATAGCGAACACGATGCATTTCTTCTGGAAAACTCTCTTATCAAGCATTATCAACCTCGATATAATATCGACCTAAAGGACGATAAGACCTACCCATTCATTGTAATAAAAAACGAACCCTTCCCTAGAGTTTTTGTTACCCGTCGTGTTATAAAAGATGGCTCTGAATATTTAGGCCCTTATACCGGAGTGGGTAGAGTTAGAGACCTGCTAAGCATTGTTAGAATGCTTATTCCGCTCAGAACATGTAATCTCAATTTGTCTCAAAATCAGATTCAAAAAGGTAAGTATAAGGTCTGTTTGGAATATCATTTAGGAAATTGCAATGGACCATGTGAAGGTTTACAAACAGAAGATGATTATCAAGAGAAATTGATGCAGGTTCGTCATATTCTAAAGGGCAATACTTCAGAGGTGAAGAAGTATCTAATAAAACAAATGAATGAATATGCCTCACAACTCGAGTTTGAAAAAGCTGAGATATACAAGAAAAAAATCAACGACTTGGAGTTGTATAATGGTAGGTCAACTGTTGTAAACCCTCGGCTGGGAGATGTGGATGTTGTAAGTATGATTGACGATGGGCAATATGCCTATGTTAATTACATGATGGTGATAAACGGGAATGTGATATATACCAAGAACTTGAAGGTTGAAAAGAAAATAGAAGAAGAAGCATCTGATGTGCTGTCGATAGTCTACGATTCTTTCAGAGAAACTTTTAATAGTACTACTAGTGAAGTTATCACGCCATTTACAATAGATGTAAGCAGTGAGCTTATCAAACTTACTATTCCTCAAAAGGGCGATAAAAAGAAGCTGCTTGAACTGAGTGAGAAGAATGTTGCGATATTCAAAGACGAAGACAAAAGAAGGGCGTCATTACTATTAAGTACAAAAAGCGAAAACGATCATATAGTTGTGGTTGAGGAATTGCAAGACCTGCTGCAGCTACCCGAACCACCTATACATATTGAGTGCTTTGACAACTCAAACTTCCAAGGAGCATATCCCGTATCTGCGATGGTTTGTTTTAAGAATGGAGTGCCTTCAAAGAAAGATTATCGACACTATCATATTAAAACGGTGAAAGGTATTAATGATTTCGCCTCTATGTCCGAAGTGGTGTACCGTAGGTATAAAAAACTGCTGGATGAGAATTTGCCATTGCCGCAATTGGTGATAATAGATGGAGGTAAAGGGCAGCTTAGTGCCGCAATGGAGAGTATCGAACAGCTTGGCTTAACAGGTAGAATGACTGTTATTGGTCTTGCGAAGAGGGAAGAGTCTATCTTCTTCCCAGGTGATACAGAACCATTACAGTTGGCATTTGACAATCCCGCACACCTGTTGATACGGTATATAAGAGATGAAGTGCATCGTTTTGGGATTACATTTCATAGGAAGATAAGGAGTAAGGGCTCCATTAAAAACGAACTTGAAGATATACCCGGTATAGGTAATAAGTTGGCAAACGAACTGCTTAAAGAGTTCAGGTCGGTTAAGAATATCAAAGGTTTGACGGTTAGAGAGTTGACAAGAATTTTAGGGCAAAAAAAGGCTCAGGTTGTTTGGGATTATTTTAATCAGGATAAAGAAAACGATTAATACATCCATTGTAATAAATGTTACCGAACATCTTTTACAATATGTTTACCTTCATGCAAAATTGAGGTATGCCAACCGAAAAGAAGCCAAACCAGCTCATCAGTTTTTACAAAATGAAGTGCCCGAACTGTCGTAAGGGCAATATGTTTAAGAATAAAAGCCTCTTTCCTCTTGGCCAAGTCTTGGATATGCCCGAAAAGTGTCCAGTTTGTGGACAGCCTTACGAACTTGAAATTGGTTTCTATTATGGTACAGGCTATGTGAGTTATGCATTGTCTCTTGCATTTTTTGTAATAAACACATTATGGTATTGGCCCATATTTGGGCTCTCTTTCAAGGATAACAGCGTCTATTACTACCTAGTCACAAATGTCAGTCTCGTAATACTGCTACAGCCGTGGCTGATGCGACTTTCCAGAGTATTGTACCTCAGCTTTTTCGTTAAGTACGGCAGAGGTACTGTTATCAAATCAGAAGAGTGACAATTACCACGGATGCACTATCTTAGCGGGCATGCAAAAAATACTTGTTGCCAATAGAGGTGAAATAGCATTGCGTGTAATGCGCACTGCTCGTGAAATGGGTATAAAAACAGTTGCTGTTTTTTCTGAAGCCGATAGGAATATGCCTTTTGTGAGATTTGCGGATGAGGCGGTTTGCATAGGGCCTGCGCCATCATCCGAGTCATATTTAAGAGCCGATAAAATAATAGAAGTAGCCAAGAAAACCGGTGCCGATGCCATACATCCCGGCTACGGATTCTTAAGCGAAAATGCCTCTTTCTCTAAAGCGGTGGTAGATGCAGGACTTATATTCATTGGACCATCAGCTCATTCCATCGAAATGATGGGTAGCAAGATATCAGCTAAGCAGGCAGCTAAGAAATTCAATGTCCCGATGGTGCCGGGTACTGAAGACCCGATAGAAAGTGCTGAAGAAGCCAAATCAATTGCAGCGGGTATTGGGTATCCGATATTAATAAAAGCATCTGCAGGTGGTGGAGGAAAAGGTATGCGTACCGTGAATAATGAGGCAGAGCTTGAAGAGCAAATGCGCATGGCTAAAAGTGAAGCTATGAGTGCTTTTGGAGACGATGCCGTATTCATCGAAAAATTCGTAGGCTCGCCAAGGCATATAGAGATTCAACTTTTGGGAGATCAACATGGCAACTATGTTTACCTTTTCGAACGAGAGTGTTCTATACAGCGGAGGCATCAAAAGTTGGTTGAAGAAGCTCCATCTAGCTGTTTGACGGAAGATATAAGAAAGGCGATGGGGGAGAGTGCAGTTGCCGTTGCTCGTTCGTGTAAGTACCATGGTGCAGGAACCGTAGAATTTCTTGTAGATGAAAAACTGAATTTCTATTTTCTGGAAATGAACACGCGCTTGCAAGTAGAGCATTGTGTTACAGAGATGATAACGGGTAAAGACCTTGTTAGAGAGCAAATAAATGTTGCCCGTGGCGAAAAGCTATCCTTCACGCAAGATGATTTGCAGATAAACGGACACTCCATAGAATTAAGAGTTTGTGCCGAAGATCCTAAAAACAACTTCCTGCCTGACACAGGTAAGCTTGAGACATATATGCCTCCAAAAGGGCCGGGTGTGAGAGTAGACGACGGTTATGAGCAAGGACAGGATATTCCAATCTTCTACGACCCGATGATTGCTAAGTTGGTGGTACATGCTGCTACCAGAGATGAGGCAATAGAGCGCTTATGCAGGGCAGTGGATGAATATCATGTTAAAGGCATTAATACCACATTGGGCTTCGGAAAATGGGCCGTAAGAACCGAACCTTTCCGTTCAGGTAACTTTGATACCAAGTTTATTGAGAAACATTTCAAGCCCGAATATTTGGAAGACTTTGATGATGATGTGGAGCAAGTGGCTGCATTGTTATCTTCTTACATATGGGAGAGTGAGCAAAAGCAATCTGTCGGTAAAGTGGCTTCAAACGGTATTGTGACCAACTGGAAAGTCCGCAGAAGGTAGTTTATGACAGTTATTTAACATTTCTAGCCTATCATTAGCTATTTAGCTCTTGTCTATAACAATAGGCAGCCTGTTTCATTTTAGTGTTAATCCGAAAATGTGTGGTTATGAAACAGAGAGTTATTGTTTTTACATTGATGGTAGGTATGCTTTTGAGCTACAATACTTTTGCTCAAATAGGCAATAAAACAAAATGTCCACCTGCAAAGGCCTTCTTCAAGAATAAGCAGACCAAGAAAGTAAGCATAAAGACGCCTGAATTACCCAAAATTAAGGCTCCAAAACTACTTAAGGTCAAGCTTCCCAATATAGCAAGTATAAAACTGCCAAAACTCAGGAAGCCTCAGATGCCTTCATTTGAGTTTTTAAAACCTGATGGCAAGCAGGTGGCGTCAACAAAATGCCCCAAATAAACTATTTCCCGATTGCGGACAGTAGCTCCTCACTGTCAGGCTTTACTTTAGAGCCGAAAACACCGATCAGATTACCGTTCTCGTCTATCAGGTATTTTTGGAAGTTCCACTTGACACTACTGTCTTCATACTTGTTGTATTCTTTCTTGGTCAGCCAATGATATATGGGAGCCATTTTTTTGCCCTTAACATTTATTTTGGCTGCCATTGGGAATGTTACGCCATAGTTCTTCTTACAGAACTCTGCTATATCTTCATTTGACCCAGGTTCTTGAAATCCAAAGTTGTTGGATGGGAACCCTACTATCACAAGATTGTCTTTATGCTGCTCATACAAAGCCTCCAATCCTTCATATTGAGGAGTGTATCCACACTTGGAGGCTGTGTTGACGATTAATATTTTTTTGCCTTTGAAGTCGGCAAAATCAATGGTGCTTCCATCTAAAGCCTCCACCTTAAATTCGTAAATGCTCTTGTGCATTTTGTCTTTTGGAGCAGGTGGTGGTCCAAAAAGTAGAAAATTGAAAAATAATAACATGTAATGTGCCATTTCTTAGAGTTTAGCCTTTAACAAAAAACAAAGCCAATTGTTTGTAAACCATTTAGTACCAAAGATAAGATTACAAAGCTTATGTGTTATTTTTGGGCGCAATGAGGAGAAATATTATTGATTTTGTAATAATAGTTGTGCTGCTTGCCGTATTTCAGAGCTGTGCCAATATTGTTCCTCCATCCGGTGGCAAGAAAGATACCACCCCTCCAAAGTTGTTGTCTGTATATCCTGCAGACTCGCAACTGAATACAAAAGTCAGCGAAATTGAGTTGAAGTTCGACGAGTTTATTGTATTGAACGAACCTGCCAAACAAATACAAATATCGCCTGTTATACCTTTCCCGGTAACAGCATTGGTATACGGCAAAAAAGTCCGTTTACAGATTCCTGATACGCTTATTAAGGACAGTACCACATATAGGATAAGTTTTGGCGAAGCCATAAAAGATCTGCATGAAGGCAATGCATTTAAAAATTACAATTATATATTCAGTACAGGTGAGTTTTTCGATACATTGTTGTTGAATGGTTTTGTAATAGATGCTGCTACAGGATTGCCTGCATCGGGTACTACTATATTGCTTTACGATGCAGTTGACAATGACAGCGCAGTAGTGAAGAAGAAGCCTCACTATGTAACAACCGTAGGTGGAGGGGGGACATTCATATTACCGGGATTGCCAAGAAAAAGGTATCGTATATATGCTTTGAAGGACGAGAACGAAAATCTTGTATATGATGGAGAGAATGAGTTGATAGGATTCATTGATTCGATAGTAGTGCCTATTGACAGTCCCGGTGAGCCGATAGAACTAAGGATTTTCAAAGAGATAGCACCTTTGGATACAGCCAAAGTAGATAGTACATTGGTCATTCCTACCAGAAAAAACAAGAGAAAAGATGTGGATGATAGAGAAGAGTTGTTGTATTCTGTAAGAGTAGATACATCCAACATTGAGAAAAGGTCTTTTGATATCAATGAATCTGTCAAGATAACATACAATCATCCCATAGATACTTATGACATAGGTAAAATATTCCTAAGCTACGACAGTGCCGAGATAGATGTGGAGTCTGAATTGACTGTGCAGCGTGATACGGTTGACAATGTTCTGTTGATAGGTACAAACTGGAAGATGGATGCAGTATATACCTTGAGAGTGCTGAAAGACTTTGCGACGGATACATCCGGAACCACATCTTTGCCGTCTAAATACAGGTTCCGAACCAAGTCGGATGATGATTATGGCATTTTGAATATTCACATCCCAAGTAAGTTTTACGACAATAAGTATATACTTCAAGTAACTATTAAAAAAGACACTGTATATCAACAGTCTATAACAGATACCCTTATCAAGTTGACCAAATTGGAACCCGGTGCGTATTCCATGCGAATAATTGTAGATGAGAATGAAAATGGGAAGTGGGATACCGGAGATCTGTTCTCAAAAGTTCAGCCTGAGCTGGTTATTCCCTACAATCAAAGTATGGAATTGAAAGCCGGCTGGGAGAATCTGGTTGATTTCGTTGAGCCTGTCACAGAAAAAAAATCCAGAGGTCAATCACCCAATAGAGGGGATAGTCGTGGCCGCAAATAAATATATCTTTAAAGGATAAATTAAGCTTATGAAAAACTTGATATTACCCGTATTGTTATGCATTGGTATTACTTCTGCCGCACAAGACGTAATGACTCCTGAATTGTTGTGGAGTCTAAAACGTGTAGGTGTACAAGGTATCAGTGATGATGGTAGAACTGTTTATTACAGTGCTAGACAATATGATTGGACTAATGAAACGTCAACCTCTAATCAGTATTCTTTAAATATCGGAACAGGTGAAAAGAATAAAGTAGAATTGCCAACCGGTCATTCTATAGTGCAACGTGATAAAAACGGTTGGTACGCTCGAAATGGTAAAGTGCTTTATCATAGCAACGACAAAGGCAAAAATTGGCGTGGTATATACGATGGTATACCTGAAGATGCTGACAACCTCTCCGTATCTCCTGACGGAACACGTATAATGTTCAGCAGAGAAGTTCAGGTGAAAACTATGCTTGGAAAAGATAAGTATGCTGACTTGCCAAATACCACTGTGCAGATATATACCGATCTTAATTACAGGCATTGGGATACTTGGGAAGAAGGTAAGTATGCTCACGTCTTTGTAGCATCTTTAAAAGGTGGGCCAATTAAGGACATCATGAAAGACCTTCCGTACGATGTTCCGCAAAAACCTTTCGGTGGAGCAGAAGACATGGTTTGGACGCCAGATAGCCACGGTTTGGTATACGTATGCAAAAAGAAATATGGTAAAGAGTATGCTGTAAGCACAAATACAGACCTGTATCATTACGATATATCATCAGGGCTTACAGTGAACCTTACTGTGGGCATGAATGGTTATGACATGAGCCCTGTGTTTAGTCCTGATGGTCAAAGGTTGGCATGGACAAGTATGGCTCGTGATGGGTATGAAGCTGATAAGAACGATATCTATGTAATGGATTGGAGCACCTCGCACAATTACAAATCAAATATCACATCTGCTTGGGATGGCACTGTAAATGGTTTCATATGGAGTAATGACAGCAAAAGCATATACTTCAATGCTGCCGATAAAGGAACTGTACAGGCTTTCTCAGTAGCGGTTCCCGCAAGTTTGATGTCAAAGATTTTACCTGTTGTGAAAATTATCACCAAAGGTAAGTTTGATATCGGAAGTATTGTTGGTCAAGCTGCAGGCAATAACCTTATCGTTAAACGTCATGATATGAACCATGCTGATGAGGTATATGCAGTAAATGCCAATTCAGGTGAAATGACGAAGTTGACAGGCGAAAACGACAACATCTACGACAACCTGAAAATGAGTAATACCGAGTTGAGGATGGTCAAGACGGGAACAGGGGAGCAAATGGGTGTTTGGGTGATTTATCCTCCTGACTTCGACCCTACAAAAAAGTATCCAACACTGTTGTATTGCCAAGGGGGACCTCAATCAGCATTATCTCAATTCTATAGTTTCCGATGGAATTTTCAGTTGATGGCGGCAAATGGCTATATCGTTGTAGCTCCTAACAGACACGGTATGCCGGGTTGGGGAGTGAAGTGGAACGAGGATATCAGTAAAGACTGGGGTGGCAAGCCTATGCGAGATTATCTTGCGGCGATAGATGAGGTGGCAAAAGAAAAATACGTTGATAAAGACCGTCTTGGTTGTATAGGAGCAAGCTATGGAGGATACAGCGTATTTATGTTGGCAGGCATACACGAAGGCCGTTTCAAAAGCTTCATTGCGCACGATGGTTTGTTTGACCTTAAGAGCTGGTACGGAACAACAGAAGAATTATGGTTTGCCAATTTTGACCTTGGGGGGCCGTATTGGAGCAAAAACTTACCTGCAAGCTATCTGAAGTACGACCCTAGCAAACTGGTAAGCAAATGGAATACTCCTATCATGATTATTCAGGGTGGTTTGGATTTCAGGGTTGGTATTGAGCAAGGTTTGGAAGCTTTTCAAGCAGCACAATTACAAGGTGTCAAAAGCAAGCTTTTATACTTCCCGAATGAAAATCACTGGGTGTTGCATGCCCAAAACGGTATCGCTTGGCATAGAGAGTTTTTCAGTTGGCTTGAAGAAACTATAAAATAATGTAGAACGCAGCAGCTTATTCCTGCTGCGTTTTTTATTTTAGCTGGATAAATAATAGAAATGGGAAAGAAGATATTATGGGTAATACTCGCAATAATTGTGGTTATTCAATTTATACGTCCGAGTAAAAATGTTTCGGAAGTGCCTTCTGAAAATGACATTCGTGTTCATTACGCTGTTCCTTCCAATGTGCTGGCCATATTGAAAAGGTCTTGCTATGACTGTCACAGCAACAACACCAATTATCCATGGTATACGAATATACAGCCCGTAGGTTGGTGGCTAAACAACCATATTGAAGAAGGTAAGGACGAATTGAATTTTTCTGAGTTTGCTACATATTCTACAAAGAAAGCAGCACACAAATTGGAAGAAGTGGCAGAACTTGTTGAAGAGAACGAGATGCCATTGGAAAGCTATACACTTATGCATGGAGATGCAGTGCTATCTGCAGATGAAAAGGAAATGCTCATCAATTGGGCTAATGATTTGAGAAAGAGCATTAAACAAAACATGTAATGAGGATCATATCATATAACGTTAACGGAATAAGAGCAGCAATAAAAAAGGGTTTCAACGAATGGCTGGCAACCAATCCTGCTGATATAGTTTGTTTGCAAGAAACCAAAGCCATGAAGGAAAACGTAGATCATGAAGAGATAGAAGCTTTAGGATACAAGAACTATTGGTTTTCGGCAGAGAAGAAAGGGTATAGTGGTGTTGCCATCTTTACCAAAATAGAGCCGGATAATGTTGAGTATGGCAATGGTATAGGGCAAAGTGATATGGAGGGTAGAGTAATACGCGCCGACTTTGGGGATATTACATTGATAAACGCCTACTTCCCAAGCGGAACCAGTGGGGATGAAAGGCAGACCTACAAATATCAGTGGTTGGATGAGTTTTTCGACTACTTGATGGAGCTAAGAAAAAAGAGAAAAAAACTCATCATTTGTGGCGACTACAATATCTGTCATAAGGAAATAGACATACATAATCCTGTCGGTAATAAGAAGAGTAGTGGTTTCCTTCCTGAAGAGCGTGAGTGGATGGATAAGTTTTTTGACAATGGTTATGTTGATACGTTCAGGCACTTCAATAAAGAGCCTCATCATTATACATGGTGGAGTCAAAGGTTCCCGTCTGTAAGGCTTCAAAACAAAGGTTGGAGGATAGATTATATAAGCGTAACCGACCCCCTCAAAAACAGTCTGAAGCATGCAGAGATATATCCTGACGTGAAGCATTCGGACCACTGTCCGATATACTTGGAGTTGAAATAAAAAAGCCCCTGTGAACAGAGGCTTTCATTTGATTTGCATTTGATTGCAGGAATCAATTTTCCGTGGTTATACTAATGCTCTTTTGGGTGCCTTTTATCATCATCTGATTGTCAGGCATCAGATGCTCATACTTCTTGTATATGCTTGAGTGTTGCTTTTTGCCGTCTATGTACAATACTCCGTCAGCCTTCTTAACACTATAACTGCGATTCCTATCTATAAGACCGTCTTTTTCAAGTGCATTGAGGAGATTGTCATGCGATGAAAATACTTTTGTTCCTTTTTTCTTATATGCCGTAACAACACTTTTACCCGGAGCTCTATTTGCCGATGCTGCGACAGCATAGTTCTTTTTGGCTATAATCAGTCTTTTTTTAGCTGCTTCAAGCTCTTTCTGTGCATCCATCAACTCCTTTTGCTCTCTACGAGTCACAATTATCATTTTGTTGCTGTCAATGTTGCCAACCCTTATACCTGTTCGCATACTATAAACATCTCCTTCCTTAAGCTCTCGCGCTATTTCTGCTTTCAACTCTTCAACATCTATTTCTTTTAGGGCCTCATTAATTTCCCATTTATGATCTTTACTTATATTCCAGTCAATTCCATCGGTGTTCACTTCTGCCATAGCCTTTTTTACTACAGCACTAATATCGATGGCTTCCAATGCATCAGCAGCTGTTTTAATGGCTGCAGCTGCAGTTCGTAGAGCTTGTTCTTCTATTTCAATGACCTCTTCAGAATGATTCCCGTCATCATCGTTATGTTTAATGATGATTGTAGCCTTAGTATTGGCTTTTTTATCCGTGTCGGATGCTTCACCCTTTTCGGGAGTTGTCTTTTTTTCTGTTTTAATGACACGAACTTTCTTTTTGTCGTCTTTGGTTTGCGCTTTTACCGAGGGGATGGCAACAAATGCTCCACCTATAAGTAGCATTACAGTCACAAGGACAATTGTCAGTTGAGAGTAGTTGATTCTTTTGTTTTTTAATTCCATGATACGTTTAATTCTGTTTAACAAATGGTTGTTTGCACCCGTCGCAGCAAGCGCAGGCTCATTAGGATAAACACGGAATGATTCTAAAGCAGTCAATGCTTTGGCATAGGGCAGTTTGTTGTCGGTGTGTTTGATGACTATGTCATCGCAGCAATGTTCACGTTCTTTTCGTATTTCTGAAGATATAAGCCGGATAAAAGGATTATAAAACAGTATGGTTTCCACCAAGACTTGAAGCAGGTTTACCAAGTAGTCATTACGTTTTATATGAGCCAATTCATGTAATAGTATCGCTTCCACTTCATCTGTATTCAGCTTATTGGCAAGAGCTATCGGTATTAGAACAATAGGCTTTAATACACCCATTGTCATAGGTACAGCTACTTTTGATGAGAATTTGGCCCAAACTTCCTTATTGATGCCTATTCTAGAATAACATTGTTTGAATATGTCGTTCCATTTGTTGTCTAATGAAGCGGTATCGTTTTTTCTAAGATTTTTCAGCATTGATATGTTCACAGCAAGTCTTACAAACATTACCAGCAATATTGCCAGATAAGTCAGTACAATGGTATTGGAGTGTGTATTATACCAGATAATAATTTTGTCTGTAAGTGAGGTTTCGATGGTCGTACTGTCAGCAGATATCATATATGTTGTAGCTCCAACAACAGAATATGTTCTTGATAGCGTCAACGCAAACCATACCAAGCTCATACCAAGAAATGATAGGGTGGTATAGTACCTTGCGATAGACTTGCTATCGGGTATTATGCGTAGACATATGCGTAGCATGATGTATAAAATACCTGTCTGCCATACGGAATGTAACAACGTCCAGCCTAAGGCATTGAATAGCATTGATATTTCAGGCGTTATTTGAAACATAGAGACATTATTTATCAAGGTTATCTAAGTATTTCTTAATGGCTTCCAACTCTTTTGCATTGGTTTTATGATGCCCTAATGCTTGCATTACCAGTTGTGATGCAGAACCATCGAATACGGTATCGATGATCTTATTGATCAATTGCTTTTGAGTGCTGTCCTTAGTGATAATTGCTTCGTAGATATGAACTTTGGCTGCTGTATCTCTTTTTACAAGTCCCTTTTCGTGCATTATCTGCAAAAGCTTCAATGTAGTGGTATACTTGGAGCCTTTTGTCTCCTCCAAAGTTTCATGTACATCTCTGACACTGCTTGGACCTTTATCCCACAAAATGGAAAGAATCTCCAGTTCTCCGTCTGTTGGTTTTTTCATTGTACGAATTGTTTCGTAGACAAATATACGAAACCTTTCGTAATTAAATGTTAAAAAAAATCCCTGCCATTGGCAGGGATTAAAATATAGTAGTGGCTGATAATTAAGCCAATGCGTTCACTTTCTTTGTAAGACCTGATTTTATGTTAGAAGCCTTGTTCTTGTGAATTATGTTGGTTTTTGCAAGCTTGTCTATCATTGCAATTACCGTAGGTAATTTTTCAGAAGCTTCTTTCTTATCACTTATAGCCAACAGGGTACGGATGGCGTTACGAGTGGTTTTACCATAGTAACGATTCCTATCACGACGAGCGGCGTTTTTGCGTATGCTTTTCTTAGTAGCTGAATGGTTTGCCATTTATTTCAATAACTTTTGAAGGGTGCAAAGGTAATGTAAAATTATTTAATCAAAAAATATTTTAAGTTACATATTTTGAGAGCTGTAAATATCTTCGCTTCTCTTGGCCAGGCTCGACTTTTTCTCCAAAAATTTGTCCAGGCTGTCCTTCGGAATCCTAAGCTTGTATTCTTTGGCACAATATATATTCAGCTCAAACTTTTGATAATCACCGTTCCATTTTCTAAGGATGTCGATATCAATGCCTAGTTCTTGAGCCATTAGGCTGAAGTTTATAGGTTTATCTATCCTAACAATGGCCATATTCTTCAAATCCTCTTCTGTGAAGTATGACGGAGCTTTTACTTTTGGCGTCTTAACAGGACGGGTGTAGCTAATATTATCAGGCAATTCAGATCCAATATAGAAGTCTAGACGTTCGAATATTGTAGCTGTTGCTACAAAGGCCAAAACGTGGTTTTGAGTTTCTTTCGGCAAATATGGCTTTATATCCCAATAGTTGGTACTGCCTGTCCTTTGTATGGCTCTTAGTACGGGGCGTGGGCCACTGTTATAAGCAGCTATAACCAATAGCCAGTCGTCAAGGTCTTCATAAAGTTCCTTCAGGTACTTAACAGCAGCATTGGTTGAGCGTAGCCAATCTTTACGGTCATCTCTGTATTTGTTGACAACCAAGCCCATTTCTCTGCCGGTATACGACATGAATTGCCATGGACCGACTGCGCCCACACGAGAACGTGCATGATTATTCAAAGCTGACTCTATAACTGCAAGGTATTTAAGCTCTTTGGGAAGCTTATTCTGTTCCATGATACCATCTATCATTGGAAATACAGCTTCGGCCCTGTCCTGAACCGTAGCCAGAGTTCTGTTGTGAGACCTCAGGTACTTTTCCGTATAATCTGTGATTGCTTCTATCTTTTCGCCGAAGTAAATCGTATCCAATGCCAGTGGGACGTGTTTGTATACCTTCGGCATAAATTCAGGTAGGCGAGCAGCCAAAAGCATTTTGGCAGGTTCAATACCTTTTCTGATTACCACTTTTTCGGTATCAAATTTATAGATATTGCTGTCTATTGCATCTTGCGCTACGGAAGCTGCTCCGCAGAACATGAAAACGATGGGTAATATTGTTTTAAGTCCTTGCAATTATATCAGGTTGTATTTATATAACTCTTTTAAGTAATAAAATATTTTCCAAGTGGCTTTACCATAACATTTATTTAGGTAAAACGACCTTAAGTTGCTCTCTAAGTTCTGTGATTGAAGTATACGACAGATTAAGACTTGCTGTCGCTGTCTTTCATGCCCGCCTCAATTTCATCCTTCACACCTTTTTTGGCATCGTTGAATTCACGAATTCCTTTCCCTATACCACGTGCCAGTTCCGGAATCTTTTTACCTCCGAACAATACAACAACTACTATCAAAATAGTAATCCATTCACCACCGCTTGGCATAGATATCAATAATACCGGATCGTTTGCTATCAAAGACATTTTTTAAAATTTTAAGTATGATTTTTTCAAAATTAAGGTTAAATAATGATTAATGATAGGAATTATTGATAGGATTTGGCTCTAAGTTGACATTTTAATGTTAACCTGCTTATTGTTAATGCTAAATGCATTTATTATTGTATATGTATGCCTGATTTTAACATTTGGCTTAGCCTCTTTTAGATAACCCCGAAGTATACCTGCGCCACTTCTCAATCACTTGTTCCATATCCTCAGGTAACTCCGAATCAAATTGCATCCATTCTTCGGTTGCAGGGTGTGTAAAACCAAGTTCTTTGGCGTGCAAAGCATGCCGTTGTATTATGCTGAAACAGTTATCTATAAACTGTTTGTATTTGCTGAATACTGTACCTTTTACAATCTTATCTCCACCGTATGTACTGTCGTTGAAGAGAGGGTGCCCAATATGTTTCATGTGAACCCGTATCTGGTGTGTACGGCCTGTTTCCAGTTTTAGTTCAAGCAATGTAACATAGTTGAACCGCTCTATGACTTTGTAGTGCGTTATGGCTTCTTTACCATGATCGCCTTCCGGGTATGCATCAAACTTTTTTCTGAACCGCAAGTGCCTTCCTATATGAGCTACCACAGTGCCTTCATCCTGTTCTACGTCACCCCATACCAATGCAACATATCTTCTGTAGGTGGTGTGCTTTTTAAACTGTGCTGATAGGTTGGTTACAGCATCTTCGGTTTTTCCGACAAGTATCAAGCCGCTGGTATTCTTATCTATTCTATGTACGAGTCCGATACGTGTCAGCTCACTTGTGTCAATGTTCTCTTTGTTTAAGTAGTAGGCCAGACCATTTACCAATGTCCCGCTGTAATTTCCGCTACCGGGATGGACAACCATGCCTGCAGGTTTGTTGATGACCATCAGGTGGTCATCTTCATAATGGATATTCAGGTCTATTTCTTCCGGAAGAACCTCTGTTGTTTCAGGCGACCTGGTTTCAAAAACGATTATCTCATCGAGTGGCCTTATCTTATAGTTGGATTTAACTTTGGCGTTGTTGACCAATATATATCCTGCATCAATTGCTTGCTGAACCTTATTTCGTGTGGCATATTCGATTTTAGCCATCACATACTTGTCTATACGCTCAGGTTCTTGATTTTTGGTTACCTGTATGCGCATGCGTTCTTCCAAAACAGGTTCATCCTGTTCGTAGTCCGAATCATCTTCAAATTCATCTATTGGTAATTCCGAATCAGTCATTGTTTATTCCTTGTAGAATGGGCAAAATTACAACAAACGTAAGCTATGAGCATAAAAAAACTGCTGCAATGGTTGCAGCAGTCCTTATATCTTGTCAAATGATTAATATAACTCGCAAGTCTCAACAGACTTGATACCCATTTCTTCAAACTCTGTCGAATTCTCTTCACATAGTTTTTGAGCGTTCTTCTTGGTATCTGTAATGCTGTAGCTGTTGATCGTAGTATCGGGAAGGTTAGGCCTTCCGGTATATACAATTTCACATTCACAAATAAAGTCGCGTGTACACGAAGCAAGACTAGTCAACAGCAGAAATGCTGCAACAGAAAACAGCACGGGACGTAATTTCATGTAGTGTAATTTTATCGGTTGAAGATAAAATGATTTTTTTACATCCACAAGCATAAATTTATGTGAAACTCTATTTTGTGCGTTTCCGTACCGGTTATAGCTCAATGTTTTATGCTAACTTTAATAGCTGCTTAAAGAAGAGTAATGCAAATAGAAAAGTCACATCTTGAGAATTTGGAGCTGATAGCCCAGCAGGTGGTTGAAGGCTATATCATAGGATTGCACAAGAGCCCTTTTCATGGTTTTTCCGTTGAGTTTGCCGAGCACAGGTTATATAATACAGGTGACAACCTTAAACATATAGATTGGAGGGTATTTGGCCGAACAGATAAGTTGTTTGTAAAGCGATATGAAGAAGAGACCAACCTTAGATGTTGTATCGCTATAGATACGTCAGGCTCAATGTGGTTCCCTGATGGTAAGAAAGAGGTGAATAAGTTGGAGTTTTCAGCTATGGCTGCTGCAAGTTTGATGTATATCCTTAAAAATCAGCTTGATGCGACAAGTTTGGCATTGTTCAGTGATGATATTGAGTATTTTTCAGAAACCAGGTCGTCGCATAGTCATTACAGATTGCTGATGCATGAATTGCAACAGTTGATAGCGAGTAAGCCCAACAAAAACAGTACAAATGCAGCAAATTGTATACATACAATAGCTGAAAAGATACACAGGCGCTCATTGGTTATCATATTCAGCGATATGATAGATGATGATGAAAGTGCGGAGGAGGTTTTTGCCGCATTACAGCATCTGAAGTTCAATAAGCATGAGGTTATCCTGTTTCATGTGCTGGATAAGAGATTGGAGCTCGATTTTGATTTTGAGCATCGGCCAATGGAGTTCGTGGATATGGAGTCAGGAGACAAGATCAAACTTCAGCCGAATCAAGTAAAAGAAGAGTACAAACAGCATGTCGCCAAGTATCGAAATCTTATCAGAGAAAGGTGTCATCAATATAGAGTGGATTATGTTCCTGTGGACCTTTCAGACCCCGTGGAGCAGGTTTTGAGTTCGTTTTTAATGAAGAGAAATAAATTGCTGTAATTCGTATAAAATGGTTACCTTTGCACCCCATTGAAGTTTTTTGACAGATACAGTACCGGAATATATTGACATTGTGTTGATTTTCAGTGGTTTGAGTTTCGGCCTGTAACGTGCAAACAAGCACAGTGGGGTAAAATCCCGATAGTAATATGAAACACAACCGTGAATTTGAAATAGCATGGCAGGGCTTGAAGTCGGGGGTTAGTGTTTTCGATTATTATTTGGACGACAAGTTCTTTACAGATAATGATGTAGAAAGAGATTTTAAGGACCTTGATGTTCAATTAACACTGAGGTTCGACAAAAAAAACAATTTCTTTCTGTGTCACTTCGATATAGATGGTAGTGTTAGCGTACCTTGCGATAGGTGTGGAGAGGAGTTCAAACTGAGACTTTGGGATGAGTTTGACCTGATGATAAAATTGACCGGTGAGGAAGGAGAAGCAGGTGACGATGATGCGGATGTGGTGTTTATACCAAGGAGCGAAACCGTGATAGACACGAGAGAGTGGATATACGAGTTTCTGATGCTAAGCATACCACTGCAAAGAGTTCATCCTGACAAAGCGGAAGGAGAACCCGGATGTGATCCTGAAGTATTGAAGTTGTTGAATAAACTGTCCGGACAAGAGGAAGAAAGAAAAGAAATTTGGAAAGGCCTTGAAGCCTTTAAAAAAGAAGACAAACGTAAATAAGTAAATAATAAAAATCAGATAAAATGCCTAATCCAAAAAGACGCCACTCACAGCAACGTAGTGCAAAGCGCCGTACACACTACAAGGCGACAGCTGAAACTTTGAGCGTTGATAAAACAACAGGTGAAATGCACATGCGTCACCGTGCTCATTGGACAGAAGGTAAATTATACTACCGTGGCAAAGTTGTTGTGGACAACAATCCTGCAACAGAAGGAGATACTAATTAATAGTACGTATCAGTAACACTATTTGATGAAAATAGCGTTAGATATAATGGGTGGGGATTATGCCCCACAGGAAGCTATTCAAGGTGTACAGTTGTTCCTCGAAACAAACGAGGATGATACTGTGCACTTATTGCTTATAGGCACTGCCGACTCCAAAGGTATGTGCGATGAGCAGCTATCTGCATATGCCGGGCGCTACACATTTGTAGAGGCCCAAGATGTGATAGGTATGCACGAGCATCCTACAAAAGCATTGAAGGAAAAGCAACGCTCCAGTATCGCAATCGGTTTCGGACTACTTCACGAACAGAAGGCAAATGCATTCATTAGTGCCGGTAATACAGGTGCGATGATGGTGGGTGCCATGTATACCGTTAAAAACGTGAATGGCGTTCAGCGTCCAACCATTGCATCTCCAATACCTCGTTCGGATGGTAAATTCAACCTGCTGTTAGATGTAGGTATCAATGCCGATTGCAAACCTGAGAACTTGGTACAATTCGCATTATTGGGTTCCATGTACGTTAAGAATGTACTTGGTACAGAAAACCCGAAAGTTGGTCTTCTTAACATAGGAGAAGAAGAAGGTAAAGGGAACCTATTGGCTCAAGCCACTTTCCCATTACTGAAAGAGCATAAAGACATCAACTTTGTAGGAAATGTTGAGGGTAGGGATGTCTTCTCTGAAAAATGTGACGTTATAGTATGCGAAGGCTTTGTCGGTAATGTTGTCTTGAAGATGACGGAATCCATCTATAACGTATTGGTTAAGGATAAGCAGATAAAAGACGATTTCCTCGATACTTTTGATTTTGAGATATACGGTGGTACACCTATTCTTGGTATCAATGACATTGTTATCATAGGCCATGGGATTTCTCACGCCATTGCGTTTAAGAACATGATAGAGGTTGCTCGCAAGAATGTTGAAGCCAACTTGCCGGGTAAGTTCAGAAGCTACTTTGCGCCGGAAGCTTAATTTTCATATTCAATACCCTTACTGTTCAAATACTTTTCAAGGTAGTCTTCAGTCTCTTCGAGGCTTACCGTTGAGTTGTAATAGTATGGTATCATCAGGCCGTTCTTGATATTGACAAACCATATGACAGGGGTAAAATATTCGTCTGAATATTCGGATGTCAAGCCCATTATCCCTACAATGTTCTCATTGTACCAAAACGCTTTTTGAATTTCGCAGGATGGACCGCAGAACAACAACCTTGTACTTGTTTTTGTTTTGATGTCCACAACGGTCACTTCATGGTCTACTTCCCCGCCACGAGCAATCAATTTTCCATTCTCGTTTTCCATTATGAGGGAGTAGCTGAATGGGTCGATGAATTTACTTGAGTCGTCATTGTACTCTATAAGTCTACCATATAGGTTGTAGAAATCGTCTGATAGGTCAACCGAACGAATCAGAAGCTCCGCATTGATCGTATCATTTGCAATAAAGCTATCAATGGAGAAGTGTATATCGTTCTTGCTGTAATACTCATCCCAGCTTAAATAGGCTGTATTGTCAGAGTCAAGTACAATTGCATCCATCGTGCCTTCAGCCTTGCTGTCGGGTTGCTTCTCTTCATCGGTGCATGCAGCCAGCAGCAATACAAACAGAAGGAACGGTATTTGTTTTTTGATACTCATTGCAACGATATTGTACACAAGTTACTATGAATATCACATACTTAAAATTTTCCTGTACCGTTTGCTTAACTTTAGTATACGAGTATGAAGGAAGTATATTGTTTAAGTGGATTGGGGGCAGACTATAGGATCTTTACAAGGTTGAAATTGCCGGGTGTTAAGTTGATACATATACCTTGGCCGGAGCATGATAAACACGATGAATTGTCTTGTTATGCGCAAAAAGTATCAGCGTTGATAAAAGCAGACAACCCGATAATAATGGGCGTTTCACTTGGGGGAATGATAGGAGTAGAGATAGGTAAGATTCGTCCTGTGAAAAAGTTGATATTGGTTTCCAGTGCGAAGACGAAAGATGAACTTCCTCCTTATGATACTTGGTTCGGCAAATTGATGAAGTCACGAATACTTCCACCTATCATGTATAAAATTCCCAACTCAGTATTGATGGATAAGTTCGGAGTGGAGTCCGACGAAGATGAAGCATTGATACAAGCCATCCTAAATGACTCCGATGGGCGTTTTATGAAATGGGCCATGTGGGCGGTGGCAACATGGGAAAATAGAACCTTCAAAGAACCTGTTGTGCACATACATGGTAGACAAGACAAAATGCTTTTACCCAACACGGTAAACGCACAATATTGGATAGATGATGGAGGACATATGATGATATATAACAGAGCAGCTGAAATAAGCGAAATTATTCTGAACGAATTGGCAGACCTATGATATTGGAATCGAGTATACAAACACCTTTGGGTAAAATGTTAGTAGGGGCCACAGACTCCGGAATATGTCTGTTCGACTTTGAGCACAGGAAAATGATGCCTTCTATAAAAGCCCGTATAAGGAAGTCTCTCGGTATGGATTTTCAAGATGGAGAGCACGAATATCATGGTTTATTACAGAAGCAATTGAACGAATATTTTTCAGGTGAACGAAAGGTCTTCGATCTTCCTCTATGTTATACAGGTACCGATTTTCAAGCCAAGGTTTGGAATGAGCTCTTGAGTATACCATATGGCTCCACCAAAACGTATATGGACCTGACAAAGAAACTTGGTGATGTTAATGCCATAAGAGCTGTGGCTCGTGCCAACGGTGAGAACTGCCTTGCCATAATAGTACCATGTCATAGAGTGATAGGCTCCAACGGTGACTTGACAGGCTATGCAGGCGGGCTTCGCAACAAAAAATGGCTTTTGGAGCATGAAGCAAAGCATGCAGGGACGGCTTATCAAGAGGAGTTGTTCTAACTAATGTTAAGAATTGCGTTAATAGACAACCTTAACTCTTTTAGCATCAATTTTTAGTTATTTTTGTATTAACTACGATGTTAAGCTATCGCCTGTATGATCTTCATACAGGAGGAAAGTCCGGACAGCATAGAGCAGCGTACCACCTAACGGGTGGGGTCCTGGTTTCAGGGCACAGAAAGTGCCACAGAAAATAACCGCCACAGCTTGCTGTGGTAAGGGTGAAAATGTAGGGTAAGAGCCTACGCATTACCATGGCAACATGGTTTTGGGGTAAACCTTACGCGCTGAAATGCCAAATAGGCGAATGCTTGAGGGTTGCTCGCCCGATGTTCGTGGGTTGGCAGATAGAGACACAACGCGAGTTGTGTCCCAGACAAATGATAGCAACTCCGGGGCCATACGGAGTTACAGAATCCGGCTTATTATGCTGAGTAGTTGTTTTGGTTAATTGATTTGAGCGTCGGTATTGGCCCGACGCTCAACTTTTTTAAAGAAGAACAGCTCCATTCGGAGCTGTTCTTCTGATTAATGCTGTATTGAAATTTTTTCTGTGAATGTTCGTTTGGATGTTCGCATCTGCAAAATGTAAGTGCCGTTTGGTACATCATTTACAGTATACGGTTCTGCGTGATACGCCTTACTTGTATGTTCGTTATTTGTCAGAGACTTAACAACGCGCCCCTGAATATCAATTACAGATATAGTCACATCGTCAGCTTCTTGTAAATAGTATTTTACATACAACTTACCGCTTGAAGGGTTAGGATACGGTGCAAACATTTCTTGTTCGCCATATGCAGCAACAGTGTTTTCTACACCCACAGGTACAAGTGTACTTGTGTCGATATCTATGCTCTCATCGCCGCTTTTATATTGTGTCCATATAAAGTAGGTGAGCATCATTTCGTCGGTTGTGGCTTCACCTGCTTTTACGGTGATCGGTGGATTGCTTGGGTTGAATGGGTTGTTGGATGTATTGTCGAAAAACGCTTCGGAATATAATGTGGTTCCTTGTGGAAGTTTTATCAGTTTTCTGAACAGGTAAAAACCTTGCCAGCTAAAGTCCCATTTCGGTATATCTATCAATTTAAGCGTATCACCTGCTTTTACACCATATGCATTGATGCTTCTTCCGATAAGGTGCATATGTGGAGCAATACCGAGTAGAGTAATATCTCCCACAAAGCTCGATACGTTTGAAAACTGTGTATACAGTTGTGTTTGGTTCGCAGGTATGCTTATTGATGATGGGGTCATTGTACAAAGTGCGCCGAGGTGGTTCAAAACAGGGTCTATTCTTACGCTTCTTGTACTTGTACTTTTTGAGAAAAAGAAGCGAAGTTTTGTACTGTCTACCATTCCTGATGAGCCTGCAGGGTAGTGAATTTGTAGAACTATATCCGCGTTTTTAGGAATTCTTATACCGAAGCCTTTTGGCAACTCCAATGGAGGAGTACCAGGTACCCAGCCGCCTATCATGATGGCTGCACTTGTTCCCGGTCCGCCAAAGCTTACATACCCCGGTCCTGATGTTTGTGCATCCAAATTTGCACAAACTCCTGTGGTATCGGCATATACTATTACGTGGTGTACAATATCTCTGTTTCCCGGTATCGCCTCAAATGACTCAATATACTTTTCAGCCGATAGGCCGCTTGGTATTACAAAGCATTGGTAAACATCTCCTGAGGACGCTGTTGACGTGAAAGTCGGTATTTGAATTTCCAGATCTGCAGTTCCTGAGATGTCTCCATTAGGATTGAAAGTCGGTGGAGGTGGAGCTAAGTTCGGATCTCCTTGCGGTGTACCTCCATTTACCCAGTCGGATATCTTCTTGATATCAGCTTGAGACAGCAATCTTTCGTGTGCCAAACGCTGATATGTCGGGTCAGGTGGCCATGGTGGCATATAACCCGTTGTTACAGATGCCGCTATTGATGCCGCTTTGCTGACCGTAGTGTTATATGTTACCATCTCAAATGGGCCGATTCCGCCGGTCCTATGACAAGAAACACAATTGTTGTACAGTATTGGTGCAATATCGGTGCTCCAAACAGGTTTTTGGGCGTTGGATGTGCTTGAAATGGCAAAGGGTAGTGATAGTATCAGTAGTAATGCTTTTTTCATAGTCTTCATTTGTGCATGTAATTTAAGTAAAATATGTCTTACGACCGTTCAATCATGTGATTTATAAATCGTTAAGACGTTAAAAAAGTTACAGACCCTTCGCATGATTGGTATTATCTTTGTAACCTTTATATTTATTAATCTGACAGTTTTTTATAATTAATGGAACTCAGCAAGAACTTTCAACATAAGGAAGCAGAGCAACATTGGTACGAGCATTGGGAAAATGCAGGCTATTTTGCCTCAAAACCCGATAATAGGCCGGCATATACTATAGTAATACCTCCACCTAACGTAACCGGTGTGTTGCATATGGGACATGCGTTGAACGATACTGTTCAAGACGTATTGCTGCGCCGTGCCAAAATGCTCGGCTATAATACTTGTTGGGTACCGGGTACCGATCACGCATCAATTGCCACCGAAGCTAAGGTTGTTGCAATGTTGCGCGACCAAGGTATCGATAAGTCCAAGTTGTCACGCGATGAGTTCTTGAAACATGCATACGAGTGGAAGGACAAGTATGGTGGTATCATACTTCAACAGTTAAAAAAGCTGGGTTGTGCGCTTGATTGGGAGCGTACCAACTTCACAATGGATGAAGACTATTACGCTGCGGTAATACGTGTGTTTGTTGATTTGTATAACAAAGGGAGCATTTATCGTGGAGTGAAGATGATCAACTGGGATCCGAAGGCTAAGACAGCACTCAGTGATGAAGAGGTGATCCACAAGCAAACAAACTCAAAACTGTACTACGTAAGGTATAAGTTGGACGGTGATAAGGAGGAGTATATAACAATCGCAACTGTACGACCTGAAACAATTCTCGGTGATACTGCTGTGTGTGTACATCCTGAAGATGAACGTTATGCTCATTTGAAAGGAAGGAAATGTATCATTCCTCTTGTGAACAGGGAAGTGCCTATCATTTTTGATGATTATATAGATATTGAATTTGGTACAGGGGCATTGAAGGTTACACCCGCTCATGACATCAACGACTATAACCTTGGAATAAAACACAACCTGCAAGTAATAGATACGCTCAACGAAGATGGTACAATGAGTGAAGCTGCAGGTATGTATATAGGTCAGGATAGGTTTGATGTGCGTAAGCAAATAGTAAAAGACCTTGATGCAGCAGGACATTTGGTGAAAGAAGAAGATTACAGCAACCAAGTAGGTTTCTCTGAACGTACAGATGCGGTAATAGAACCAAGATTGTCAATGCAGTGGTGGTGTGACATGAGTACTTTGGCCAAGCCTGCATTGGATAATGTGTTAAACAATAACATCGAATTTCATCCTGCCAAGTTTAAGAATCTTTATCGTCACTGGATGGAGAATATCAAAGACTGGTGTATCAGCCGCCAACTATGGTGGGGACAGCGTATACCTGCCTGGTACGATATTGAGAACACCATTTATGTTGGGAAGACCGCTGAGGATGCACACGAACAATATAGAAGTCAAAAACCTGAACTTGCTGAAAAGCATCCTGAGTTGAGACAAGATGAGGATGTGTTGGATACATGGTTCAGTAGTTGGCTGTGGCCGATGCAAGTGTTCGGTTGGAACGAGAACCCGAACAACGAAGAGTTGAAATATTATTATCCTACCAAGACATTGGTAACTGCACCTGAGATCATATTCTTCTGGGTGGCGAGGATGATAATGGCAGGTTATGAGTTCATGGGTGAAAAACCTTTCAGCGAGGTTTACTTTACAGGTATAGTTAGAGATAAGAAGGGTAGGAAGATGAGTAAGTCTTTGGGTAACTCTCCTGACTTACTTCAATTGATAGATGACTATGGTGCCGACTCGGTACGTTTCAGTGTGATGATTTCTTCACCTGCAGGTAACGACTTGCTGTATGATGAATCTACATTGGAACAGGGTAGGAACTTTGGAAACAAAATGTGGAATGCCCTCAAGTTGATAAAGAGTTGGGAAGGAAGGTTAGACGATAATGTTGAGGAGGGTGATGTACACTTTGCTATTGACTGGATGGAACAGCGAATGGCTGAAGTGTCTCATCAATTGGCAGAGTTGTTCAAAGACTTCAGGCTGAGTGAAGCATTGAAAACATTGTACTCTCTTATTTGGGATGATTTCTGCTCTTGGTACTTGGAGTGGGTAAAACCCGCTATGGGTGCAAATATGTCGCATCATGTGTTTCAACGTACGGTAGATATGTACGAAGAGTTGTTGCAATTGTTGCACCCATATGTGCCATTCGTTACTGAAGAGATATATCACCAACTGAGAGATAGGAATGTGGGACATGACCTTATTATCAAGCAATTGTCGGAGTATGGTGAGCCTAATGTCGATATATTGAAGCAAGGTAAATTGCTGAAAGAGGTTATCACGGGAATTCGTGACAGTAGAAACAAAAACCAACTGAAGCCCAAAGACAGTATCAAACTTTGGATAACCACAAAACACAATTCTTTTTACGATACTGTTCAGGAAATATTGCGCAGACAAGTAAACGCAGAACATATTGGCTTTACCGATGAAGTAAAACCGGGAACGATAACAACTGTTGTTCAAACGGATAAGCTATATATTGAAACCGAAGCAGAAGGGATAGATGTTGAGGTTCAGAAAGACAAATTGCAGAAAGAATTAGACTACCTGAAAGGCTTTTTGATAAGCATTGATAAGAAATTGGGGAACGAACGATTTGTTCAAAATGCCAAGCCTGAAATTGTTGAGACAGAGCGTAAGAAAAAATCCGATGCAGAGGCCAAAATAAAGGCACTTGAGGAAAGCATCGGTTTGTTATAACTTTAAGGTGATGAGAAGAGTATTTCAAACCATATTGGTCCTGATTGGAACCCTCGTATTGTTTACGGCACAAGCTGATGAAAAAAATCAGAAAGAGGTCAAACAAAAGAAGGACCCGAGAGCGTCTTGGATACCCGTATATCTTGGACATAGCGATATGGACAGTGGTTTGATATCCAAGCCTATGTTTGATTCTCTCTTAGTGCAAGGCTTATATTCTCGTGATACTTCGGGTAAGGAATTTAAAGTAACAGGGTTTATGCTCACCTTTTGTGAGCGTATGATATACGAGGATTCAGCAGGTAACATTATGCCTGTCACCGACTACTTATCAGAGTATTGCTTTGACAGCAAGTTGAAACCACACCAAGAAGATGCACTCCTTCGCAGAGCCAAAAGGGGTGATACTGTTATATTCGAGGATATTAGATTAGAGTCTATAGACAGTGTCAAACGTCCTGCTCACGGACACCCAATGAAACTTATCATTACACGATAATATTTTGAGTACTGCCGACAACAGTATATTAGGGCTGAAGCTACCAACAGACCCAAGGTGGGCAGACCTTGCATCCATATCGTTGCAAGAGATATTGACAGACCATGCTTTCTGTGAGCAAAAAGCAGCCACTCAATGTGTAAGCCTGATACAGAACTATCCCGACAAACCTCATATAGTAGATGCTCTTTCTCCGATTGTCACCGAAGAGTGGGGGCATTTCAGAATGGTATGGGCCGAAATGAAAAAACGTGGTTATGAGTTGGGCAGACAACGAAAAGATGAATATGTGAACCTGTTAGTGCAACGTATGCCGAGAGGCTTGTCATACACCGTTAAGCTGCTCAATAGGCTTATGTTATGCGCACTTATCGAGGCAAGAAGCTGTGAAAGATTTAGAGTTTTGAGTGAGGAGTTAGAAGATGAGCACTTAAGGAAGTTCTATCACAAATTCATGGTGTCAGAAGCAGGTCATTACAAGTTATTCATCGATCTTGCTGAAAAGTATTTTTCAAAAAAAGAAGTAAAGGCTTGTTGGAACGATTGGTTAAAGATAGAAGAAGCAGTGTTGGAGCAGCTTGCGCCAAGAGGTGACCGTATTCACTGATAATACAGGTCTTTTTTTTTCCGCTCAATCATTCCGTAATTTTATAGTAAAGACATTACTATGAAATATGTTCTCTACTTTATAATGATGTTAGGCATAAGCACTATTGGTTACGCCCAACCGACACTCAACAATTTCGCGAACTATTCCATTGGCGATTCCATAAAATATATGAGTTGCGATACAGCAGGGTTCAGTGCCGGTAGCGGCGGTGCCAATCAAACATGGAACTTCACTAGCCTAAATGTTGTTGACTCGCTTATATATGCCATAGTACATAGAAACTCTGCCAGCAATGGTGGTCAATTCCCCAATGCCTCTTTTGTGGAAGTGTTTGGGACTAATGAGGTGTATGTTGAGAATAATGCTTCGCAATATGCGGTTGGTGGTTTGTCTCAGAGTGGTATAATTATTAAATACCCCAACACCCAGATAAACTATAATCGTCCCGCAACATATCAAGATACACTTGTCGATACATTTACTACAGAGTATACTGTAATGTCTTTCAATGTGAAGGGTGCCGGTGTAATAAGGACAAAGGTGGACGGTTATGGAACTCTTGTGCTTCCTGATTCCACTTATTCGAATGTATTAAGGTTTAAGATAGAGTCTGACGAGGTCGATACGATTCAAGGGCTTCCTGCACCTGCAAACTTGGTTTTGGTAAAGGCAAGAGGTTATATATGGTTCGATGCCAAACATAAAGGTGCTTTGATGAGGGTTGACTCAATAGATATTAAATCTCCCGTGCAAAACACAACAGTATATACTGTCAGCTATTATAAAGCAGGTCAAGCACTTGGAGTACAATCAATATCATCTTTTACCGAAGATGCCGCTTGCTATATCGGTACAGGTGTTATCAAAATAAATGCACCTTTCAATAGCGATAAGGAATATCATTTGTCAGTATATAACAGCTCGGGACAGGTTGTTTTTTCAGATAAGTTCAAAGCAACAGGTAATCTCTATACCAATACAATTTCCGATTTACCCAATGGGCTTTATTACATGTCATTAAGCGCTGACAATCAGCAAATTAGTGCGATTAAGGTATATAAACGATAATTGAAGATATTCTATATGCGGGAATAGGTTTGTCATCATTGGCAGGCCTATTTTGCTAATATCACCTTAACCGGGTGACAGTTGCAAAGAACATATTTGTTTATATTAGCACACTTCAAAATTAATTTCAATGAAAAGAACGTGTTTATTGCTGGCATTAGCCATGCCTGTTACACTGTTTGCTCAAGACGATCTGATAAAGAAGATTGAGGACAACAAGAGTGACAGTGCTAAAAAGAAGTTTGAGTTCAAACATATTATCGACCTTGAAAATACCGATGTGAAAAATCAGGGTAAGTCAGGTACGTGTTGGAGCTACTCAACAAATTCATTTCTCGAAAGCGAAATGGTAAGAATGGGTAGAGAAGCTGTTGATATAGCTGAAATATACACAGCACGCTGTGTGTATGTAGATAAGGCCGAAAGCTATGTAAGAATGCATGGTAAGCTTGAGTATGGTGATGGTGGTGCATGTCATGATGTGATAAACATGTATGCCAAATACGGTGCGCTTCCTCAGAGTGTATACAGTGGCTTGAATTACGGAACAGATAAAAACCAGTTCGGTGAAATGCAGGCTGCGTTGCAAGGCATGTTGAATGCTATTGTAAGAAACCCAAATAGTAAACTCACGCCGAATTGGAAGAAGGCATTCAAGTCGGTTTTGGATGCATATTTAGGACCTGTACCCGAAACATTCACTTACAAAGGCAAAATGTATACGCCAAAAACGTTTGCAAGAGATATTGTTGGTATACAGCCCGACGACTACATCGAATTCTCCTCATTCAACTATCAACCGTATTACGAAAAAACAATGTTGATGGTGCCTGACAACTGGAGCTTTGATAAAGTGTATAACATCAAAATGAATGACATGACCACTATTATCGATAATGCTCTTAAAAACGGATATACTGTTGCATGGGCTACTGATGTTAGTGAGAAGTATTTCAGTTGGAAAAATGGTGTTGCTTTCGTTCCTGAGCAAGAGTGGGATGATATGGATGATTCCACAAGAAAAGACTTATTCAATGGTCCTAAGAATGACAGAAGGATAACAGAAGAAATGAGGCAGGAAGCATTTGATAATTATACTACAACCGACGATCATGGTATGCACATTGTAGGCCTTGCCAAAGATCAAAACGGTAAAGAATATTATATCGTTAAAAACTCGTGGGGAGATAAGAATGATTATAAAGGCTACATCTACGTAACTAAGCCTTATGTACAGTATAAGACTACTGCATTTCTTGTACACAAAGGAGCTGTTCCAAAATCAATATTAAGTAAGTTCAAATAGAACGACACACATATTAAATAAAAAAGCCGCGGTATTCCGCGGCTTTTTTTATGTTGATTGTTTTCTTTATCTAATCAATGTAACCGCTCCTGTAAAGGTGTCTACATGTCCATCAGGTGATGCTACTCTTATCAAGTAGTTGTATGTACCGATGCCTTGTGGTTCACCTTTCCAAGTACCGTCCCAACCGCGGTTGTTATCGGTAGTGTTGAATATCTCTTGACCCCAACGGTTGAATACTCTGAATTCCATTATGCGTTGGAATGTCAGGTTGGTTATTTTGAACACATCGTTCTTACCATCACCGTTAGGGCTGAAAGCGCCGGGTACCATTATATGGTCGCGTTTGTCAACAGTAACATATAAAGTATCAAATGCACGGCATCCATTGGCTCCGATACCACCTACAACATATCTTGTATCCTCGGTAGGAGTGGCCATCGGATAAGAGATATTCGGGTTGCTCAAAGATGATACAGGACTCCAGTTGAATAAGCGTGCTCCTGATGCCAAAAGCTGGAACTTACTACCGTATTTAACCGTAGTGTCTTGATTTAGGATATGTACATCAGGTAGAGGTAATATTTCAACTCTTGCTGATAATGTATCGTAACACCAAACACTATCTGAAATCACAATTCTATAATCTGTTGTTTTAGCAGGACGAACGAATGGTTCAGGACAGCTAGGGCAGTTCAAGCTACCGGTAGCATCTTTATATATGTCTGTACCGTCATACTCATACCATTTATAATACCAACCGCCGTATGCTGATACAGGAGTACCTACACCGTAACATACTGCAGTATCGGTAGGAGTTACTTTGAAGTCGTGTTTAGGAACATATATTTCCAAAGTATCTTTCATTAAACATCCACTGCGTCCTATTGTTTCCACAACATACTTGGTGCTCTTAGGTACATATGCTAATGGTTGCATAACAGTTGTATCAGATAGATATTCTCCTTTCCATGTTATCTGGAATGGTAGAGGATCTGCTTCACAGTATGTGAATGTGAATACAGGTCTTGCAGGTACAGCTTCAATAGATGCATTCTTATCTACACCGCAAACGCTTAATGTTGTAGCATCTGGTGCTGCTAAAGACAAGCCAGACATGTACGTTGTTGGAACATATGTCACTACAGGTGGTGAACTGCTCACACCACAACCAACTTCAACTGTTGGGTTGTCACTGTAACACATTTGAATGATTAGGTTTTTCGTTGTATCCCAGTTATACGGAGTTGTAAACTGGAATGTATGCATGCCGTCTTCAAATGTTACTGATGGTGCTGAGTAAACTTGAACCAAACCAAAATTCTCGAACCCATCGCCTGGATTAAGTGTCTCTTTATTGGTACACTTTACAAATATTTTAAAGCTACGGTACTCGTAAGTTGGATTACTTGTTCCCTTGGTTTCAAAAGCCAAGCTTCTGATAGTAGAAGAGAACATGTCTGCATTTTGTAGTTCGTTCCTGTTTATCAAGAATTGATATTTCGACGAACGAATAGTGTTGAACATCACTGGCGCAGTTTGGCCTACAGAATCATATGTCAGTGATCCGAATATCGGAGAACCGTAAATGATTGCTGTTTCAGGAGAGCTACACAGGGTAGGATTTCCTGTACCACAAGCCACATTGTTTTTAGGAGGCTTACCTGACAATAATGCTTCCAACTGCACATAAGCAGGACGACAAAGTACCATTGCATTTTCTGCATCAGTAGGATTTTTCGGAGTGATCTCAACTTTGTTGGTTTCATCTACGAATACAACAACAGTATCCTTTGATTTACATGCGCCCTTCAACTCAGGTGCTTCAATGATATATGAAGTAGTCTTAGGAGGCAGTGCTCTTGGGTTGTTTATGCTACTGTTGGACATGTATAACGGACCTCCATCAGCTGTTGACCATGTGAATTTCAAGTTTTCTGTACCTCTGACAAATAATTGTACAGAGTCTGGGTTCAATTCACATATAGGTTGATCTTTACCTGCATCAAGTCCCTCAACTATTTTCAATTGTAGTACCGTATAGCTTTTCAGTACGATAGAGAAGCCGGTGCCGCTACAAGTGGAGTCCTTACCTGTTATGATAAGGGTGTGTTCTCCAATATCTGATTTTGTTGGAGTCCATGAGAATGTACCACTTACTTGAGATGTACCACCACCGGTAGTAGTGAAGTTGGAACCGGGTATGTTGTTGGTGTTTGCCTCAAGGAAAACTGCACTTGTTGACGATTGTGATTTTGTTGATATGTCAAATGAGATGTTACTTCCCGGACATGCTATCAATGCTTTTTCTCCGTTTATTTCAATAACTGATATGTCATCCAATGTTAAAGGTAGAGGATCTACTGCAGGGGGAGGAGCAGAACAGTTGAAAATTGTCACCTGAACATCCCTCATTATGTAACCCAATGGTATTTGTGTTCCGCGCTCATACTCATCACAACGAAAGGCCATTACATATTTGCCTTGGTTGGCAGGAGTAAAGTTTGCTGTCGCTGTTACACTGTCGAATTTAAATGTACCATTTGAGCCTATTGGGTCACCTATGGAATAACCTGCACCATATGCAATTGGGTTGGCAGGTCCTTGCAAAGGCTCCTGAACGTAGCTACGCATTGAATCACCATTCGGGTCGATCGGACCATTCAAGTATGTGGCAGGCTGACCTGCACAGATGTATGGTAGCGGATCAACAACATATCTTGGAGTACTGTTGTTATACTTTGTAAGGTTATTCAAACCTGCTTCGATGTACATGCTACCGTTACTTGTCAAGTTTACGATACCACTGTTACGACAGCAGCTTGACCACGAGAACTTCCAGTCCGTTTGAGCTGATGGAAGAATCAATGTATCCTGGAACCTATGTCTGATGTAACCCGGATATGGGCTTGTTGAACTTGGTTGACGACAGGAGTTGATTGGTTTGAATGCTGCACAAAGCTGATCCAATGTATCCCTGATAGGTTGGTTCATATTTAAGTTGCCGTTTACACCGGCATTTACCGATCCCCATTGTATGGATACTGATGTTGGAGCCGTGGCACCACCTTCACATGCTCTATAAATGTCAAAGGTTACAACGTATTTATATTCAGTTGTTCCACTACAACCATCGGCACCACCTCCCACATATGTTATGTAGAGGTCTGCCGCGGCAAGGTGCGAGGCTTTCGCATCGTTGCCTATGGCTATGAAACACAGAACCGGTAGTAAGAAAGCTGTGAATCTCCTTAAAAATACATTACTAAACTTTTGCTTCATTCCCCTGATTTTTAATATTGGTTCAATATAATACATTATTATTAATTATCGGCAATAATTACTGAATCAAAGTTACGTTACCTTGTTTGGTCACTGTTTTACCGCTTGGTGTAACAGCTTCTATGCTGTATATGTATACACCCATCGGCTGCAATTGACCGTTGTAAGTACCGTCCCAACCTTCATTCACATCAGTGCTTTCGTACACTTTAGTACCCCAGCGGTTGTACACCTCAAAACGCTTCAGATTAACATCTCCTCTCGCTTTGATCTTCAAGGTGTTGTTGCCGCCACGTGTATGTGGTGTGAACGCGTTAGGGATGTCTATGTAGCTGTCGTTCATCACTATCACATCCACAGAATCAACCACGCTACAACCTGCATCCGTACGACCTTGTACGATGTATCTGGTGTTCACATCAGGTTTCACCAACGGGTTGGCCACATCTGCATAGCTCAAGCCCAACGGTGGGAACCAACTGTAATACAAACAGTTGCCTGCAGGGTCCATGCGATAGCTCTCACCCGGATACAGGGTCACCGTATCAGGAACTTCCATCACCGCCCTCGGACGTACTCGGATAGTTATCTCGTTGGTATCCAAACAGCCTGTGCTGTCCTTACCGTATACTATGAACTTCTGATCTGCAACAGGCCATACTCTCGGCTGCTGACTGCTTACGCTGCTGATGTTGAAATCAGGTGCCCAGTAGAAGCTAGGCTCACCGCCTATATTCATTGCAATGGTCATCGTATCTCCCGGACATATCGCCGTATCGTTAGGCAACAACAGGAAGTCCGCAGGGAACACCGTCAGGTTCACACTCGCTGTAGACGCACAACCCGCTTCAGGGGTCTTGGCCTCAAGGGTCAAAGTGGTCGTTCCTTCAGATGTCGCTGAGAAAATTGGATCCAATTGGTTCGGGTAATTCAAAGATGCACCCGGGGTCCATGTGAAGATATAGTTCGTGAAGCTTGCAGGTGATACCACACCGTGCATCTGCATTGTATCTCCATAACACATACTTGCATCGTTATCCACTTGTACCGTAGGGTTAGGCTCTACTGTTATAGTGAAGCCTGTAACACTGTCCGGACAGTTAGGGTACTTACCTGTAAGTGTATAGAAATGCTTACCCGTATCCGCAGGGCCTATCTCCGTTGGGATGATGGATGCCTGAGGATTGTATGCCGCTCCGGGATCGTCCTTGCTCTCCCATAGGTAGCCGTACAAAGGATCGCCTTTACCGCGTATCTTAACCACTTCTCCTTGACATATCGCAGTATCAGGGTTCTCGATGCTGAAACCGTCCAATATGGTCACAACAACGGTATCCAAAGTTTTACAACGGTTCTGGTCAGAACCCACTTCCACATAGTATCCGCGGTCGTTCTTGATCTTAACCGTAGGATTAGGTATCGTATCGCTGCTCAAACCTGTGGCAGGTGTCCACTTCACAGTGTACTTCACACCTGTTTGGGTAACGATGTTCACATCCAGATCGATAGGATTGTCGGGACAGGTCGTTGTATCGGGTTGACCGTTGATGGCAGGACCTTGTTCCACGGTTATGATGACCGTATCCTTGTTGCTGTTCGGACAATAATTGTTGATCGTCGACACCACTTGATAGGTGGTGGTTGCGGTAGGTTGGCCGATTGGGCCCGGACCTGTTTTAGGGAAGCCCGATGGGTCGTTACCCGCCAATACCGTCCACTGGTAGTTACCACCGCCCGATACACCAAGGAATATCGGCTCTCCCAAACAGATGTTCGTGTCGGGTGATGCTTCTATCTTATCCCATACATATATCGATACGTCACGTACATATTGCAACAATATGCCCGGTGGCTTACATGTGGAGTCTTTTATCGTTATCTGGAAACTGTGCGTTTTACCCGCATCTGCTGCAGCAGGGATCCATGAGAAACAAACACGAATCGAGTCGTTGCCCAAGTTGCTGTATGTCATCGTTGCCGCAGGTATGGATGATGCCAAGTTATCTTCAGCCAACAAGATCGCATCAGGATCGTTGGACTCGATGTCGAAACAGAAATCCAATTTCTGACCGATACAAGCGGCTATCTGACCGTTAAGCAATTGGCCGCCACCTGTGATCAATGGTGTATCCACCGATGGTGGAAGTGTCGAACATGATATCACTTGTACCTGTACATCCCTCATGATGGAACCGATCTCCTGACCGTTCCTGTACTCACGAGTACGTACCGAAAGTGCATGCTGACCCAATTGAGCAGCTTGGAAGTTCATCTGACCTGTACCACCGGTCAACTGGAAAGTACCTCCCGTTTGGAACGGGTTGTTCGTAAAGTTGATGGCAGGTGATGTGGTTTGAAGACCAACTTGCGTTGCAGGACCGGTACAAGAACCGGAGGTCAATGGCCTCATCAATTCCGTATACAATGAGTCACCGTCTGAGTCACGAGCACCGTTGTTGTAGGTGAACTGTTGGTTAATACAAACATACGGTATCGGCTTGATGGAGTAGAACGGTGATGAGTTCACCCATGATATGGTACTGTTGAATATTGTTTCGATATATAAGTTACCGCCTGTGATGTTCTGGCTACCGTTACGTGCGTTGATCGACACGGAATAACGCCACGAATTACACTTCAACGGCAAGGTCTCTATGTGAGAATACCACCACTCTCGATAACCGGGAAGTGGCGATGAGGTATTGATACATTTGTTCGGATATTGAGAACAACCCGCTGACACAGGCGAACCGTTGGCGCGGTTGTCAGGTGGTAATGTACCCGTCCACTTGTTCATCGTACGAGTGAAGGTCTGGTTCGTACAGTTGTTGTAAATACACAACGATGCTGTACCAGGCTCCGAAATACCCGTACAGTCACGGTAGAACTTGAAGAAGATCTGATAGGTGGAATCACTTATGTGAATGTAGATGATCTCACCTCCCGCAGCGTGCGACGCCTTAGCTTCTTTACTTGCAGTTAATAGAAAACAGCTAAGTATTAAAGGTAAAGCGAGCATTAAGAGTCTTTTCATAGTATTGTGTTTTTTCATATAAATATGAAGATTATTATGTCATGTAGCATATATGTAGACACCTGATTGTATTCTATCGTTGGCGAAATTGTCATGTAAATCTCTAAAAATACTTAACGTAATATATTTTTATTGAATACTAAATACATACGTATTGTAATAATATTGTTTTATGTATTCAAATATCCCTATTTGCATTGAAAATGAGAATATTGGATAATAAAAAGTATTATTGTTTGATATTAAACTAATTATAAATCTATAGGTATGAAAAAAATAGGGATAATCGGTTCGGGTCAAGTAGCGCAAACATTAGGGAAAGGCTTCCTTAAATACGGTTATGAAGTAATGTTGGGAACAAGAGACAAATCCAAACTTGATGATTGGAGAAAAGATGCAGGTAAAGAGGCTCATGTTGGCTCTTTTGAGGATGCAGCAAAGTTTGGTGATATTATTGTTTTGGCCGTGTTAGGTAGAGCTGCTGCAGAAGCTCTTGATGCAGCCGGTGCTGAAAACTTAGTCGGAAAAACAGTTATAGATACAACAAATCCAATATCTGAAAATCCACCACAAGACGGTGTTTTACACTTTTTCAGCAAAACACATGAGGCGTTGATGGAGATGCTGCAAGACAGATTCAAAGGAGCCAATTTTGTAAAAGCTTTCAACAGTGTTGGAAGTCCTTTTATGGTAGATCCTCAGTTTGCAATGAAACCGTCGATGTTTATTTGTGGTAATGACGACAATGCGAAGAGTGAAGTGAGTGAAATATTGGATAAGTTCGGTTGGGAAGTGGAAGACATGGGTAAGGCAACCGCAGCACGTGCAATAGAACCATTGTGCATATTATGGTGTATACCGGGCTTCTTAAGCAATCAATGGAGTCATGCATTTAAGCTGATGAGGCAATAATTCACCCTTTTAGTATATTGTAGTTTTAAAATCCTCTGTTACTTTTGGTGCAGAGGATTAATTTTTTATTGAATGGAATCGATCATTACCATTAGAAGTTTGTCGAAACGATATGGCGAAAAGGCAGCGCTGAACAATGTGAGTTTGGATGTATATCCCGGACAGATAATAGGTTATATAGGCCCGAACGGCGCGGGTAAGTCTACAACAGTTAAAATACTTGCGGGTATTATACAGGACTATGAGGGCGAGGTGACCGTTGACGGCATGAAGTTGTCTGACAACGTCTTGGCAATCAAATCTAAGATAGGATACATACCCGAACTGACTGAATTGTACGACTTGTTGACAGCGAGAGAGTACCTGAAGTTTGTAGGTAAACTATACCACTTGTCTGACGATGTTATAGAATCTCGAGCAACTAGTATGCTGGATTCATTTGGCATTTTGGACAGTATAGACAACCGTATGGACGGCTACTCCAAAGGTATGCGTCAAAAGGTGCTTATAACATCGGGCTTGTTGCACAACCCATCGATAGTGATAATGGATGAACCGCTTTCCGGGTTGGATGCCAATGCTGTTATCATGGTGAAAGAGCTTTTACAAGTATTGAAGGCGGAAGGTAAAACGATCTTCTATTGCTCGCATATGATGGATGTTGTGGAGCGTGTTTCCGATAGGATAGTATTGATAGACAAAGGAGAGATTGTGGCTGATGGAACGATAGATGAGTTGAGAAAAGACAGTGGCGATTCGCTTGAAAAAATATTCTCCAAACTGACCTCCAACGAAGACATAGCACTCAAAGCTGGAAGCTTTGCATCGTTATTCAAAAATCAAGAGGAAGAAACAGGAGCGTCGGATGAATAAGTTGTTGTTATACCTAATGATGCTTCCCTCGGGATTGTGGAAGCGATTAGGTGCCGATACGGAACAGTTACGGGCCATACTGCATGCAAAACTGTTGATGGATGATCGCAAGCCTCTGTCATTTGGTGCGAATAAAGGATTAGAGCGCAAGCGTAAGAAAAAGAAGGAGCGTAAGAACACAAGTTTTATAACGGTGTTGTTGTCCTTCTTTATGGGGATGATATATGTCTTTCCGATTATCATGGTTGAAGCTAATCCTGTGATAGGGTTGGCGATGTTCTATTCCATATTCATCGTGTTTTTCACCTTTACACTCATCACGGATTTTGCCAACGTACTTGTTGATACAAAGGATAAACTAATCTTGTTTCCTAAGCCTGTGAGTGATAAGACCATCATGCTGTCAAGGCTGTTGTATATATTCATATATATATTCAGGTTGGCCATACCGATGTCTTTGCCTGCATGGATAGTGTTCGGTATCATCAAAGGTTGGGTGGGCGTATTATGGTTCCCTATACCGTTGGTGTTCCTCATTTTTGTGGCAGTATTTCTGGTTTGTGGGTTCTATTTGTTGATGCTTAGGTTGTCTAAACCGGGTAAGTTTCAAGATGTACTTAACTACGCACAAATAGGTTTCTCAATAGTATTCTTTGCTACGTACATGTTGTCGTCGAGGATGATAGATCCCGAAGCGCTTCAAAAGTTGGACATACAGGTTTTTTCTTGGGCCAAATATGTTCCCACATATTGGGTGGCTGCAAGTTGGACATGGATAGAACCTTCTGTTGAGGTGATAGAAGGTACGCGTTGGTTAAGCATCTTGGCAGTGGTATTTCCATTGTTCAGTTTGTGGGCGACTGTGAAGTATTTGGCTCCGAGTTTCGTGAAAGGTCTGGTGTCTTCAGACAATGTAAACACAGAAAAACCTACGGCTAAAAAAAGTGCGAAAGAGATAAAGTCGCAAAACAGAGTATATCGTTGGGCGAATATGTTCAATAAGAGTGACGCTTCAAAAGCGGGGTTCATCATCACTTGGTTGCAAACGAATCGCAGTAGAAACTTCAGGATGCGTGTTTACCCAACCTTCGCATATGTTCCTGTATACTTCTTCTATGTCATACTCATAGACAGAAAGCCGTTTATGGAGGTATGGAATAATTTACCCAATACGAAGAACTTTATCATTCTGTTGTACATGACAACCTTTGTCATTATGCAAGGTGTGACTTTCATCACCATGTCAGAGCACTACAAGGCTTCGTGGGTATACTTCTCATCACCGTTGCAGAAACCGGGAGAAGTGATAGCCGGAGCGTTTAAAGCCATGTGGGTGAAGTACTTCCTGCCATTCATGATAGCCATAGGTATATTCGTAGTGTACGTTTGGGGGCCAAGTAAGATATGGGACGTGATATTGGCAACCATCAACATTACATTGTTCATCATAGCGCAAATGTATTTTGGGAATAGGATGTTGCCGTTCTCTCAAAAAGAACAGATAAAAGACAAAGCAGGAAAGACAATGATACGCATGTTGCTCATCATAGTGCTGATGGGTGGCTTAGGATTGCTGCATGGACTTACCTTACTGATGTGGTGGCTCAAGCTTATTTTCATCGTACTGTCCGCAATAATGATGTGGATGTTCTATGATTCGCTAAAGAACACGCCTTGGGAGAAATTGAAAACCGTAGAAGATTAATTATACTTACATCAATACTTGAAATAAACGAAATGACTAAAAGACTTGCCTTTGTATTGTTTGCGGCAGCATTTGCAGCTTGTAACAACACCGAAACGCAAAAAGAACAAACCATTGAGAAAGCAGTAGACAAGCACACTCAATCCAATGCCGACGTGGTGGATGTAAAGCACCTGTCTCTGGATGTGAAAGTGGATTTTGATGCCAAGCAAATAGCGGGTAGTGCCACATGGAGTATCGAGAACCCCAAACATGCCGATACGCTGAAATTGGATACTTACGACTTGACGATCGACAGTGTAAAAGTGGATGGCTCATTGGTGCAACATTCCAAAGGCGAATTCAAAAAATATCTTGGTACGGTACTGAATATACCGATAGAAGACAATTCTGAAAAGGTAACAGTATACTATAAAACAGGTGAAGGAGCCACAGCTCTTCAGTGGATGGAACCGCAGCAGACATTGAGCAAAAAGCATCCGTTTCTGTATACACAATCGGAGGCGATATATGCACGTTCTTGGATACCTTCACCTGACGGACCGGGCATACGCTTCAGTTATGATGCAAGGGTGCAAGTCCCTAACGACCTGATAGCATTGATGAGTGCCACCAATCCTCAACAAAAGAACGACAGTGGTATCTATCGTTTTGAAATGGAGATACCTGTACCTGCTTACTTGATGGCATTGGGTGTAGGCGATGTTGAGTTCAGAGCGATAGATGAACGCACGGGTGTATATGCAGACCCTGCATTGATAGACAAGGCTCATAATGAGTTTGCAGAAGTAGGGCAGATGGTACATACCGCGGAAGAACTGTATGGTGCTTACCGTTGGGGTAGATACGATATATTGGTGTTGCCTTCAGGCTTCCCATTGGGTGGTATGGAAAACCCAAGGCTTACTTTCGCCACACCTACCATTATATCGGGTGACCGTTCTTTGGTGAATCTGATAGCGCATGAGTTGGCACACAGTTGGAGTGGCAACTTGGTAACCAACCACACATGGAACGACTTCTGGCTGAACGAAGGTTTTACAGTTTATTTTGAGCGTAGGCTTACAGAAAAAATGACCGATAAGAGCTATGCTGATATGTTGTGGGAGCTGGGTTATCAAGACCTTGAGTATACTGTGAACGAAATGCAGGAAGAGGACAATATGAAAGACTCTCACCTGAAGATAGACCTCGCAGGCCGTGAGCCTGATGAAGGGCTTACCGATATAGCATATGAAAAAGGTGCATTGTTCTTGAAGTTGATAGAAAACACCGTTGGTCGTGAGAAGATGGATAAGTTCTTGAACAGCTATTTTGATGAGCATGCGTTCCAAACCATAACCACCGAAGAGTTTATCGCATACTTGCAAGAGCATTTGATAAAAGGTGACGAAGCTTTGGCACAAAAGATAAACATAGATGCTTGGGTGTATGGACCCGGTATACCTGAGAATGCAACTCGTGCCGATATGGAGCGTTTTGAAAAAGTAAATGCCGAACGTGAGAAGTTCTTGAGTGGTACAGCCCCTGCTGAATTGAACACAAAAGGATGGACCACACACGAATGGTTGCACTTCTTACGTAAGATGCCTAAGCCGTTGGACGATACCAAGATGACTGCATTGGATAAAGAGTACGACTTTACGCACAGCAACAACAGCGAGATAGCAGACCTATGGTACATCATGGCGGTTGCTACCAAGTACAAGCCTGCATATGCTTCTATGGAAGGCTTTTTGGTGAAGGTGGGCAGACGTAAGTTCCTCACTCCATTGTACAGCGAGATGATGGAAACAGGGCAAACGGAAACGGCTAAGTCTATCTACGAAAAAGCAAGAAGCAATTATCATCCGTTGGCACAAGGCACGCTTGATGCTTTGATACTAAACAAGCAATAATGAGACGTCTGTTCCCTGCATTACTATTATTGACAGCATGTGGAGGAACATCTTCACAATCGGAAGGTGATGCCCAAGCGATACATGATACTGTTTTTGTACAGACTGTTGATACTAATGAAACTTACGATTTTGACGATGTAAGCAAAAGTGTACAAAACGAGTTGATGAATGCCATTCAGCCGATAGTGGATGCAGTGATAACAGGTGATAAAGACAAGCTTGTCGATCAAGTAAATTTCCCGCTTGGAGGCATGTGGTATATGTATGTGAATGATGGTAATTCCGATGTGAAAGATCTTACTGCTGCTGATTTCAAAAGCGTTTACGACAAACTCATTCCTCCTGAATTGGTGGACAGTGTCAAGACTGCGGGATATGAATTTCAACTTATCAGGCTTAATGCACACGGTAGGCTGAAAGGTTTTCAAGTGTTTTTCCCGTTTGTATATCAAGATGGAGAACATGCATATGAGTCAGCCGTCATTTGGTATTTTAAAAGAGTCGGTAGTACCTTTAAGATGATAGAGTACCAGATGGCAGGGTAGTCATGTTTAAAAAACTCACTCGAGACAGGAAAAAAGAACTCGGACTTGCTGAGCTGATAGCCATTGCGTTGGGCGGCATGGTAGGTGGAGGTATATTTTCCATTTTGGGTGTATCTGTTGAGCGTATCGGCAATGCCACACCAATAGCCATACTTGTGGGCGGTGTATTGGCTTATTTGGCTGCATTCTCTTATGTGCGTTTGGCAAAGCTCTATAAAGATGAGGGTGCCACTTACTCCTTTTTCAAAAAAACATTTCCCAAGTCACGTTTCGCATCTTCCATCATAGGTTGGTTGGTGGTGTTCGGGTATATCAGCACATTGGCACTGTATGCATTCACCTTCTCGTCATACCTATGTAGTGTGTTGCCGTACAAAGCCGTTTGGATGCCCAAATTGGTGGCTGCATTGGTGATAAGCCTGTTTGCAATAGTGAATATCCTGAGTGTAAAAGGCATGGGTAAGATCGAAGACATATTGGTGTATACCAAGATCGTTATATTACTGTTCATATCAGGATTGTTGGCGGGTAAGGGAGATATAGACAATGTATTGCCGATGGTGCATTCCGAATCCACGTTTGTGTCAATATTCATTATGGCGGCGGTCACCTTTGTAGCTTACGAAGGGTTTCAGTTGGTGATACATGCGTACAATGAAATGAGTGAACCGGAGCGTAACATACCAAGAGCCATATACTCTGCGGTCATCATTGCAACTCTATTGTACATAGCTATAGCTTTGGGGGCATTGAGTACTATTCCTAAGGAGCTTATCATACAAGACAAGGAGTATGCACTTGCCTCGGGCTCAAGAAGTATACTCGGTAGCTTCGGTTTGTACATAGTCATCTTCGGTGCATTATTGGCCACAAGCAGCGCTATCAGTGGTACCATCTTCGGAGCATCGAGGCTTATGGCAGTAATCTCAACAGACGGGTACTTACCCAAGTATTTAAGCAATAGGATAAATGGGCATATACCCAACTATGCTATCATTACCATGTCTTTGTTGTCCTTTGTATTGATATTGAGTGGTGGACTTGAAGTGATACTTGAGTTCGGTAGTATCACCTTTATTATAGTATCGTTCTTGATGGCATTCGCCAATTACAAAAAGAGGAAAGAAACCAATACTTCATTGCTGTATTCCATTATTGTTATGACAGGATTACTTGCCGCAGCATTGGTGATATTTTACTACGAATACGAATATCAGCCTGCACAACTTATTTACATCGGAAGTCTCTATGCTGTACTTACCATAATGGCATTCGTTTATGCACGAATGAACAAGACTGCGGGTAAATAACAAACCCCGAAACAAAGTTCGGGGCTGATGATAGAATTGTATTGTATCAATCTTGTTGTTTGAATATTTCAGCTTCTCTAAGATTGTCTTGAATGGCTTTGATGTTTTTGAAATAGTAGGTTCTGTACACCGATAAGAATATAATGGTGTAAAGCGCAATCGCTATCAATATTACAGGTGTGTATTTTTGAATGTTGTCAAGAATGTTTACACCTCTTACAACTTTGAACATAACAACATATGCAAGGAACATAAGAGCAGGGCCAGCAATAAGGAATGTCATCTTATATCTGTTGAGTTCCAGCTTCAATTTTTCGGTGCGTTGTGCCAAGTCTGCAACAGGTGTGGTGCTTGGGTCCATTTTTTTTATTTGCTTGAGTATACGGTAAGAATAAACCAATGTGGCGGCCATAGCCATAAGCATAAGAGCATAGCATATTATCACACCTATATTGTTACCCAAGTATGGAATGAGCAACAGTGATGCGAATAAGATGACTATTGTACTGATGAAGTTGAAATGCTCTGCATTGGATAGCGTGTTGAATGGTTTTGTCGAACGTTCTTTTATCATGTAGTTCAACATCTTTTCATTGATCATAGTTTGTTGACGAAGTACATCGTCCATTTTTTGCCACATATCTTTCATATCGTTTAGTTCCATAGTCGGTTGTTTTTAATTGTTGATGATGGGTTGTGCCTGTTTCTTCATTCTGTCTTTTATCCTGTTCAGCTTGGTGCCCACATTGCTTGGCGATATTCCGAGTATCTCCGCTATTTCGTTATAGCTTCTGTCTTCCAAATACAACAGTATGAGTGCCTTGTCCAATCTGGGTAGTTCGGCTATCATCCGTTGCAATATTTTATACTCTTCTTTGTATGCATCGGGCAATTGGTCTTCGGGGTGCTGATGCAAAAGCTCAGGATATAGAACAACAGGGCTACGGTTCTTCTTACGCTGATGGTTGATTGCGGTGTTCAGTGCCACACGGTATAGCCAGGTGCTTTCTTGAGCCTCTCCCTTGAATTTGGGATAAGACCTCCAAGCCTGCATGATGATCTCTTGAAACAGGTCGCGACTGTCCTCGTTTGTATCGGTATATATGCTGCATACCTTATACACGAGCCGCTCGTGCTGCTGTATCATCTGTGTAAACGCCTGTTCTATACTGTTATCCAACTTATCGGCTTGTTTGTACACTATTAGTAACCGGTGACGATGTTTTGTCACACATCTATGGAAATGTTTTTAAGAAACCTGTTGTTTGACGATATCTTGAAGTATGGGTATCACTTCTTTTTCAAACCAAGGGTTCTTGCTCAGCCAAAATCTGTTGCGAGGTGACGGGTGTGGTAACGGTAAATATTTGGGTAGGTATTCCTTATGTGCTCGAACAGTTTCGGTCAGGTTTTCTTTGATGTTGTCTTTCAAGTAATGTTGTTGTGCATATTGTCCTATCAACAAGGTCAGTTGTACCTGCTTCATGTTTTTGAGCAATGAAGGATGCCATTGTGGTGCACATTCGGGGCGGGGTGGAAGGTCGCCTCCTGCGCCTTTGCCCGGATAACAAAAGCCCATCGGTACCAGAGCTATTACATCGGGATTGTAGAATAGGTCTTTGTCTATGCCCAACCATTTGCGTAGTTGGTTGCCGCTTGCATCGTCCCAAGGTATACCACTGTCGTGTACTTTGCGCCCCGGTGCTTGGCCTATGATGATGAGCTTGGCTTTGGTGCCTGCCTGCAATACGGGTCTTACACCATGTGGTAGGTGTGCGGCGCATGTGGTGCAAGCTTGTATTTCGGCTATCAGTTTTTTCAAAACGTACGTACAATATTAGTCAAGTATTTTATCAATGCCTCTTGTATTAGAGCATTCATATGAGTATTTTGAGTGTTCTGTTTTCGTAACACATGCATAAAGACGACAATCATTCTTTTTCTCGCAGAGGTTTCCTACAATATGGTGGACTGCTTACGGGTAGTGCCATATTGGGTGCGTCTTGCAAGAAAAAAAAGCGCAACAAATACCCGGGCGACTATCGTGTGGAGTTGGGTGAAGGCGACATAGGCATCAGCAATTACGTGTTTGCCATGGAGCAGTTGAGCATACAGTTTTACGACTTGGTGTTGGGCAATCCATATACAGGTATGAGCGCAGTGGAGCATGCCACCTTTACCGATATACGCAACCACGAAGTGACACATGCCGAATACTATAAGCTGACTTTGGCTGACAATATCATTCAAGAAGGTTTTAAAACAGACTTTACAAAGATTGACTTTACAGACCGTGCATCGGTATTGGAAGCAGCCAAACGTATAGAAGATATGACGGTGGCTGCCTACAACGGCATCATATTCAGATACAGCAATACGCTGAACATGGGTGTGGTGAGTAAGATAGTGTCTGTGGAGGCACGACATGCGGCATGTATCAGAGAGATGATAGAACCCAACAGTTTTGCAAGTGACGATGTGATAGACATACATGGCTTGGACAAAAGCATATACCCCGAAGATGTAGTGACGGCATTGCAAGACTTGGCTCCAAAAGGATTTAAGACAGAAACCCTACCGAACTATTAGATCAATGGCAGATATACGGCAAATACTAGATGATATTTCAGAGAATGCACCTGTAGTTAGCGATAGGCGCAGACTGCTGTATCAAACTGCTCGAGCCGCAGCATTGACACTTATACCTTTCGGGTTGGTAAATAGTGCAAAGGCACAAGGACCCTCACCCGAAGAGCGTGTGGCTGATGCCATGAATGTGCTGATAAGATTGGCACATATGCTCAGCGACTTTTACAAACAAGGTTTGGAAACGAAGGGTTTGATACCCGAAGGGCCGAACAGAGAAGCACTGAAAACGATATACAAACACAAGCAAGTACATACGGCCATCATGTGGCATGTGATAAAGGCACAACACGGTATTCCCAATCCTACGGACAGCTACGACTTTACAGGTGGCAACGGCTCGGCAGGTGGACCATACCCGAATGTGATGAACAACTCCGCAGCTTTTCTGGAATTGGCACAAGTGATGGAAGATGTAGCCATACGTGCCTTCAAAGCGCAAACAGGAAACTTGGTTTCAGACAACTCGGCCATAGAAGTGGCGCACAGAATACATACCACTTGCGGCAGACATGCGGCTAAGATACGTATGATACGCAGAGAGCTTGGCGCCGACATCAAACCTTGGATAACGGAAAAGATTTCAGGTATAGACAACGAAGCCGCCAAAGAAATGTATGAGGGTGAGCAGAACACCATGCAAGAGACATTCGGTGGATTGGTGGATATGCGTCATCTGAACGGTAATCAAACCATCAATCTTCAAGTAGCGACAGAAGCATTTGACGAGCCTGTGTTTGAAGCGGAAACATTGCAATTTGTAAACCTTTTCACGTTAAGGTAGTTTTACAATTATGAAAAGGCCATTGACCAAACTAAGATATACCGCCATTGTATTATTTGTGCTATGCCTTGCAGGGCTTGGTGTAGACTATATGGTAAACGATGGAGACATTCCCGATATGTATACACTTATTCCACTGTGTATGCTTATTGTTGTGTTACTTATAATGGCGGTGACGGTGGTGTACAACGTCATGATACAGCAAGACAGGTAAACAATTTTCCATCCAACATTGTTGCTTAATAAAATCTTCACAAAGGTTGATTTAGCCTTCTGTTGTGTGTTTTATATCTTGCACGCGTTTTATAATCGAAAAAATCAGAAAGGGATATGAAATATTTGGAAGAGGTAAAGATGATGACATTGAAATATGCGCCGAGTGTCGCAGGTGCATTGATAACACTTATCATAGGGTTTTGGCTGTCGGGATTTTTGGCACGTAGGGTAAGGAAGATACTGACCAAGAGAGAAGTGGACGAGAGCCTTGTGCCATTCTTGTCATCTATGGTGGGTGTGGGAATAAAGGTGTTGGTGCTGTTGAGTGCCGCATCCATGTTCGGTATACAAGTAACATCGTTCGTGGCCATATTCAGTGCCATGGCTTTCGCGATAGGTTTGGCCTTACAAGGCAACCTAAGTCACTTGGCGGCAGGTGTGGTGATATTGATATTCAAGTATTACAAAGTAGGAGACTTCATCACCGTAGGTGGACAGTCGGGTACTGTGAAGGAAATACAGATATTCAACACGCTGTTGGTGACCGTTGACAATCACTTGGTCATCATACCCAACGGAAGTATACTTTCAGGCTCCATTGAGAATTTCTCCGCCTTTGATACTCGTCAATTGGTAATGACCTTCGGTATAGGATACGATGACGATATTGATGCTGCCAAAGCACTACTTCGTAAAATAGCGGAAGAGAACACCTCTGTACTCAACGATAAAGACATCACCATATTCGTGGGTGAGTTGGCAGATAACTCCGTGAACTTCGGATTTCGAGTATGGGTGAAGAGCGAGGACTATTGGCCTACCATGCGTGAGATAACCGAAACGGTGAAGAAAGAATTCGACAAAGCAGGTATCGGTATACCATTCCCACAAATGGATATACACCTCCACAAGAAGGGAGACGCATAAACACGATCGTACATTACTTCATAAAAGCAATAAAGCCCCGCATTCGCGGGGCTGTGCTTTTTATTTATTAGTCAATCATCGCAATCATTTGACATCCCTTATAAGCACACACAAATATCGCTAACACATCGACATGCGTCAACCGTGAAAAATACCCCCTTTTGATTGTTAGGTTTTAACAATATTGCACCTTATCCTACGTTAGTATACAAACACGAATACCTATGAACAAATACCTCCCCTTGCTGTTGCTGACGATTCTTTTCTCTTGTAAGGAGAAAGAACCGCCACCTGAGATCAATATTCCTAAAGACACGACAATAGCTTACGAAGTATCGGGTGTAAAAGACATCACCCTCAACAATCTACCGTCGTCTGCTTGGCATTATGTGGAAGTGGATTGGCAAAAAGGAGACCAACGAGATGTGATTCTAGTAACAGGCGGCCTGCCTCAATATGTATCTACCGATGTTGATGAGCTAAAAGGCAATGGCTCTTTCGTAGGGTCTTTCACCTTTACCTCCCTATGGGCGCTTCCCGGTACTTACGATGCATATGTTACTGCTGCAACCCCAAACGACAGTGTGCGCAAATATCCGTTCAAGATAACAGTCGAGCAGTCGAGCGATAAGGCTTGTCATAAGTTTTATGCGGACCATGCTTCAGAGCTGAAGATACCGGGGCGCAATACCACCTACAACACCGTGATAAAATACGACGACATCAAAGATGAGCTGTATGTCAAGAATATGTGCGTGTTGCCAAGTAGTCCTATGGGTAGCATGTTCTACTCGGACAATGGCGTGGACACCGGAAGGTTGAAGGTGCATATGGACTGCAACACACGTGTGATAACCATACCCGAAAAAAGAGTGTATGCCATAGGCAATCCACCAAGCGCATATTTTTATGTGAAAGGTACGGGTGAGATAGTTCCCGATTTGGACAGCACCAAAGTCATCATCACCATGATGTGCAGAGAAGAGGGGAGTAGCAGTGGGATAGAGTACATTCTCGAAGGGAGTATCAATCTTAAATAGAATTTTTCGTTTTCATGTAGTATAACGCCCCGCTGTGTTGCGGGGTTTTTGTTTTCTTCTTTCTTTGGACAAGCAAAGAAAGGAGCTTGCGATAGTGCAATAAAGAGCGATGGTGCATCCCCACTAATCCGTATATTTAATTGATGATACAACGCATAGGCCGTTACCTTGACAGATTTCCCTATTGGCAATCCACCTTACTGTTGGCGATAATAGCCAATGCACATAAGATAATCGCGTTGGTGTTGGTAAGTGTGGCAATGCTCATCAGCCAAGACGCAAGGGACGAAATAGCAAAACTGCCCGAAATATATGTTTGGGATGGATTGTTCCTGTTCACAGCTTTGGTAACAGCTCCCATAACTGAGACACTGGTTGCACAACTGCTTATCATATGGCTTGGATTAAAGGTCGGCTACTTCCGCAAATATCCGCTCCTCATCATCCTTGTCAGTACCATACTTTTTGCATTTATGCACTCGGGTTTCAGCACGATGGCCAATGCCTTTTATGTGGGGCTTGTATTGGCATATGCCACCTACCATTATCTGATTCGTGGCGATTGGGTGCGCGCCTGTTGGACCACGGTGTTCATCCACTTCTTCAGCAATCTGTTCGCTTATGGGTTTAGGGTGTTGATAGCTTAATGCAACAAACGTGCTCCATCCGAAAAATCACACTAACTTTGCGGCGGTAATAGAATAATGTACGCACTCAGGTATTTACTCATTTTGATTGTTGCACTTGGTATGCCCAGCGGGGCTTATGCTCAGGGCTATGTAGACCAGCAGAAGGTGAGCAGTATCCTCAACTGTCAGGGTGGGCGTGGTAACAGTACACTACCGCAACCCGTATCCTGGCACTTGTACCATTACATCAACAACAATGACACGCTACACAAAGGAGCATGGGAGCAACTGATGGCTCATGCAGACAGCTTACCCGGTGTTTATCAAGGCTATCGCAGATACATCATAGAGTTGGCCAACCGTACAGAGGGCAATCACTTCAAGGTGGGCAACAACATATTGGTCCCTGACAGTTTCCCGACAGATTATCGTGCATACAGTCCATACCCTTTGCATTATCCTGTGGCCGATACCATCGCCAAGTTGTTCATCATAGATAAGTATACTCAAACCTTCGGTGCATACGAGCATGGTAAGTTGGTGAGGTGGGGGTTGGTATCTTCGGGCAATACCAATAAGAAAACTCCCGCAGGTCGTTACAACTTCAACTGGAAAGACTCTTTTCGCATATCCAACGCATCACCACCCGGTGAGCGGTGGGAGTTGCCCTTCATGGTCAACTTTCATATCAAGTGGGGACTGCATGTACACCAATACAGTTTGCCTATCGGCAAAGCTGTGTCTCACGGTTGTGTGCGTGTAGCCATGGCCGATGCTTATTGGAACTATAAGTGGGCAAACGGAACCATCTGGGGCAACAACTCCATCAAGAGCAACGGAACACCCGTTATGGTCATCAACGACAATCCGCCCGCTAATCGTGCCTATCATTGGTTGATAAAGGATGGCATGGTGCAAAGTCTCGTTCATCTGCCAGAAGACCTATATACCATTCCCACAGGCAGCTATATGCAAACACAAGCTGACTGGCTGAGTGGTAGGTAGTATTTGGCACGGTTTTTTCTGAATGTATATCTTTACAAAAACCTATAAATAATGAAGAAACTATTGGCCCCTATGGTGTTGCTACTGATGATAAGCACCACGTCTTGTTTGTTTAAAGAATATAGCTGTATATGTAAGGTTGATGGAGAGGTGGTATCCACATTGTATGTAAGAAGCCCCAAAAAGGATGCAAGAGAAGCTTGTGACAACAGTAGAGACTATGATATTCGTAACAATGGTTACGACCCTTCCGAAATAAATTGTGATTTCAAATAAAACCTATAAATAATGAAGAAACTACTTATCCCTATGGCACTGTTACTGATACTCGGTGCCACATCCTGCAAAAAAGAGTACACCTGCGTATGTACCGAAGACGGTAAAGAGCAGCTGCGACAAAAAGCCAAAGACACTAAAAAGAACGCCGAGAACTACTGCAAAGAAAGAGAGCAGATAGTAAGAGACTGGGGTGGTGGCGGATTCGTAAAATGTTCACTCCTATAAAACCCTACGATATGAAAAAGTCATTGATAGTTATAGTTGCATTGCTGGGTACGGTATCGTTCTTTTCTTGTAAGAAAAAACATACTTGCGCTTGCGTTGTACATGTGAAGCATGTCGGTCAGGCTGATGGTGCTGACAGTGTGTCTTATACGGTAGAAGAGATACAGTTGGAGAAGAGTACGAAGAAAAAGGCTGAGAACTCTTGTAAAGAAGAGGGTAACAAATACAACACTGCTTGGAATCTAAGGCCTGTTCCTTATGTATCGACCGTTGAGTGCTCGTTGAAGTAAGTATGAATAGGATATTCATCATAATGATGTTGCCGCTTGTAGCGGGTATCGGTTCTTGCAAAAAGCGCCATGCCTGCACTTGTTTGTACACCACGGTGTATCATAACGACAGCGAGGTGATATCAGAAGCCGCTGTGGTGGAGATGGATGCCACAAGGTTTAAGGCCAAACACAGATGTACGGAGCAAGAGGATATCTACAAACCCACTTGGGACCCCAACCTCATAAAGAAAGTGGAAGTGGACTGCCGATTGGAGTAGTTTGCTTTACCAACTCAATACCTCGCGCAACTTATCGGCCACCTTGTCCGTAGTAGGGAGCATCTCCGCCTCCAGTATCATATTCATAGGTACAGCAGGTAAGTTAAGTGCGCCCATTGTAGCCACAGGTGCATCCAAGTCGCGGAAGCAGTTTTGTGCTATGCGTCCCGCCAATGCTTCGCAGAAGCTGTTGTTCAGTTGCTCCTCTGTCAGTACAAGACATTTACCATGCCTACGAACGGTGTTGTATATAAGCTCTTCGTCCAATGGGAAGATGGTGCGAATGTCTATTATCTCCACTCGTCCGTCGAACTGCTTGGCGGCATTGTTGGCCCAGTACACACCCATACCGTAAGTGATGACACACATGCTGTCGCCGTCGTCTATCGCCTCTTGGCTGGCAGAGCGTACCACACGTCCTTTACCGAAGGGTAGTATATAATTCTTATCGGGTTCTATTGTTTTGGCTTCTTCCGTACCGGGTACTTTACTCCAGTACAGTCCTTTGTGCTCCAACATCACTATGGGGTTGGGGTCGTAAAAGGCTGCCTTCATCAATCCCTTAAGGTCTGCCGCAGTACTTGGGTAAGCTATTTTTATACCCTTGATGGTGGCCACTGTACTCTCCACACTACCACTGTGATATGGTCCACCGCCACCGTACGCACCTATCGGTACACGTATGATATTGCTAACAGGAAACTTACCGCAGCTCAGGTAGCAGCTCTTGCTTATCTCGGTCACCAACTGATTGATACCCGGGTATATATAGTCCGCAAATTGAACCTCTACGATAGGTTTCAAACCAACGGCGCTCATACCTACGGTGCTACCTATTATATATGCCTCTTGTATGGCTGTGTTGAATACTCTGCTGTCTCCGAACTTCTGAGCAAGGGTAGCAGCTTCGCGGAATACACCACCTATACGTCCACCCACATCTTGTCCGTAGAATAGTGCTTCGGGGTGGTCGCGCATGATCTCCTCTATGGCATGCAATGCTGCATCCACCATCACAACTTTCTCTCCACCTTCGGGAGTACGATTGCCTCTTTCTTCTGTTATTGGGTTGGGGGCGAACACATGGTCGCTCACCGTGCTTGGAGCAGGGTCGGGAGCAGCTACCGCATTGTCGAATTCCTTCTGTGCGAATTCACGCTCTTCGTCCTCTATCTTTTGTAGCAGATCTTCGGATACGCCACGTTGTATCAGTTTCTTTTTCAGTTTCGGACCCGGGTCGTCCACTGCATGTTTGGCAAGGTCTTCCTCATCACGATACCACTCTTTGCGCACACCGCTTGTATGGTGTCCGAGCAAAGGCACTTTGGCATGTACCAATATCGGCTTACGTTCTTTACGCACCCAGTCGATGGTGTATTGCATGGTTTGGTAAGAGTCTTGGAAGTCGCTGCCGTTCACACGTACTCGCTCCATTCCTTTGAATCCCGCAGCAAACTCGTAGGCATCCATGGTACGAGCCTCGGCACCGGTTACGGATATTCCCCAGTCGTTGTCTTGTACCAAGTATATGATGGGTAGTTGGTGCAATACTGCAAATTGGAATGCCTCACTCACTTCACCTTCGGTAACACTGCCGTCACCCAGTGAGCATATCACAACGGGTGCGGTGGGGTAGTCTATCAGTCCTTGCTGCTCAATATATTTTATACCCTGTGCAACACCTGTGGTAGGTACGGCTTGCATACCTGTGGCGCTACTCTGGTGTATTATCTTAGGATAGTTCTCTCTGCGTATGTTGGGGTGGTTGTAGTATGCGCGGCCTCCCGTAAAAGGATCGTCACCTTTTGCAAGGAGTTGCAGCATTAATTCGTATGGGCGGTAACCCATGCCCAGCATCATGCTCTCGTCGCGGTAGTACGGACTCACATAGTCGCAATCTTCCAATAAAAATCCTGTGGCCAATTGTATCGCCTCGTGTCCGCGAGAAGTACTGTGTACGTACTTGCAAATTTGCCTGTTGGCTTCGTAAATATCCGCCATGGCTTTGGCGGTCATCATCAGCCTATAGGCTTTCAGTAGTATATCGTTCGAGAGTTTTTCAGATTTTTTCTCCATAATGCACTGAAGCGCAAATGTAGCGTCTAATCCCGAAAAATACAGATTTGTATGGTATAATTGGCTTATGTGTTGGGAATTATACACCTGTTTGTGGATTAATACCCTATGCGTTTGTACTTATTGCTTAATTTTCACGTTCATACATTTTCATTAGTGCGGATAACGCCTATTTTTGTTTGGCTAAAATACCCGATATGCAATTCGACTTCAAGAAGCTTTTACCTCATTTGTATATAATCCTAGGTTTTGTTGCTGTGGCCTCACTTTTCAGTATGCCGCAGTTCAACGGTATGGTGCTCTTTCAAAGCGATATAGTATCATGGAAGGCTTCTGCCAAGGAAGCGATGGACTGGTACGAGAAAACGGGTGAAGTGCCGTTGTGGAGCAACTCCATGTTCAGTGGTATGCCTACGTTCACCCATGTGGTCATGGAGACCAACAACTACATATATTATATACAAGAAGCCATATTCGGAGTATTGCCAAAACCTGCGGGATATCTGTTCCTTGCCATGTTGGGTTTTTACGTTTTGATGATGGTCATGGGTATCAACAGGTGGTTGGCAGGTGCGGGTGCAATAGCTTATGCATTCTCCACATATAACATCACGCTGATAGCCGCGGGTCACGATACCAAAATGTGGGCATTGTCTTATATGCCTGCCGTATTGGGTGGTCTGATGTTGTTGTACCGTAGAAAGTGGTGGTCAGGATTGCCTGTGCTGGGAATATCCTTGGCACTGCTTATGAGTTCGGGGCACTATCAGGTCATATATTATACCATAATAGTCATACTGGCTGCAACGATAGTGTACTTTATAGAAGCCATGCGTGAGAAGAAGTTGAAAGAGTTCTTCATTTCATCTGCTGTTGCTTTGGCTGTTGCTTTGGTTGCAATAGGGCCTAACCTACAAATGTTGCTTTCTACGCTGGAGTATAACAAAGTAACAATGCGTGGAGGTGAAAGTGAGTTGACGCTTAACCACGATAAGGATAAGACCAACAAAGGTGGTGGTTTGGATAAAGAGTATGCATTCCGTTGGAGTAATGATTGGGGTGAGAGCTTTACCGTTTTGGTTCCAATGCTATATGGTGGAGCAAGTAGCGAAGCGCTAGGCGATAATTCAGATACATACGATAAGCTGACAAGCATAGGTGTTCCTGCACAGAGTGCGGATGGTTTCGTACAGAACCTACCGACATATTGGGGTGACCAACCGTTTACAGGCGGGCCGTTCTATTTCGGTGCCATTATATGCTTCTTGTTCGTGTTGGGCTTGTTCGTTATTCGCAGCATACACAAGTGGTGGATAGTTGCGGTATGTATACTTACGTTCCTGATGTCTTTAGGTTATCATTTCTCTTCGTTCAACTATTTCTTGTTCGACACTTTACCCGGTTTCAACAAGTTTCGTGTACCTAACATGATATTGATAGTGCCGCAGATGTTGTTCCCTATGCTGGGTATATGGGCGCTTAATGATATTCTGAAAGATAAACTCACCAAAGAAGAAATATGGAAATATGCCAAGCTGTCGGGTATTATTACCGCAGGTTTGGCTTTGTTGTTGTCTGTCGGTGGCAGCATCTTCTTTAGCTATAAGGGTAAGACAGACGAGCGTATACAACAGCAGTTGTCTCAATCGTTGCAGAACGAGGATATGGCCAAGCAAGTGGTAAGCGCCATTCAGTCCGACCGTAGCTCGATGGCCATGAAGAGCGGTATCACAAGTGTTGTATTCATAGCATTGATGATTGGTCTGCTTTGGGCGTATTCAAAAGACAAAGTAAAAGGTCAATATGTTGCCTTTGCAGTAATAGCATTGGTTGCAATAGACTTGATAAGAGTTGATACGCGCTATCTGAACGAAGAGAACTTCGTTTATGAAGAGGATATGGATCGACGGATGGAGCCACGACCAGTGGACAGACAGATAATGCAAGACCCCGATCCTTATTATCGTGTACTTGACCTATCAAAAGATACATACAATGATGCCATACAAGCTGCACACCACAAAGCGATAGGTGGTTACAGCCCCGCTAAGATGGAGATATATCAGGATATGATTGACATTCACATGAATCCCAGCAAGTACAATGCAGAGGTGTTGAACATGTTGAATACGAAATACATCATATCGCCACAAGGGCAGGGTGGACAACCGATGGCCATCCCGAACCCGAATGCAAATGGTAATGCTTGGTTCGTAAGCGAAATCAAATGGGTGGAAACGGCTGATGAAGAGATGTTGGCGTTGGAAGCACCGAGTTTAGGCGAACCCGCCGATACAACGGGTACGGCATTCAACTCCAAAGAGACAGCAGTTGTACGCAATACATTCAAGTCGGAATTGGAAGGGTATAACTTCGGTAAGGACAGCGCGGCCAATATCAAGTTGACGGAATACGGATTGAACAGTTTGAAGTTCTATTCTCAAAACGGTAAAGACGGTTTCGGTGTGTTCTCAGATATATACTATCCATATGGTTGGACGGCATATATAGACGGTAACGAAACTCCGATATTCAAGGCGAACTATCTGTTGCGTGCCATCAAGATACCTAAGGGTGAACATGTCATCGAGTTCAAGTTCCATCCTAAGACCTTCTTTAGGGCTGGTACAGTGTCACTAATAACCAGTATGTTGTTGATACTGATGACACTTGCTTCGATATATATGATGTTCAAACAAAAGAAAGAAGCATAAGGCTTATATGATGGGCGACACTACAAATATCGTGCGTAGGCTGTTCGGCATGCGCAAAGAGTACAGTGTGTCATTTTACATCACTGATTTCCTGTTCCGCAAGTTGTTCAGGCAAAACGCTGCTGTGAAGTACCCCATACACTTCACAAGCACCATACATAATGCTAAAAAGCTTAAAGTAGGTAAGGAGACCTTCCCCGGTGATTCGCCCAATGTATATATCAATGCACAGAACGGTGTGACCATCGGAGACTATTCCAACCTTGGACCTGCAGTGGGCATCATATCCGCCAATCACGATTTTGTGGACAACAGTCAAGCTGCGGATGCGCCACCGATAGAGATAGGTAGATACTGTTGGATGGGCATGGGGGCAATAATATTGCCCGGTGTGCGTTTGGGAGATTTTACTATTGTCGGTGCGGGAGCTGTGGTCACCAAGAGCTTTCCTGATGGGTTTTGTGTAATAGCAGGCAATCCTGCAAAGGTTATAAAAGAACTTAACAAAGCTGAGTGTGAAGCTTTTGCCGATAGCAAAGAATAACAATGGGCTGGTCAGTAATTCCCTTTTCATATTTCTGATCCGGTTTTTTCCATCACTGGCAACGGTGCTGGTGTTCATCTTTTTCTCTCGTGAATTGTCTCAAGCAGACTACGGTACTTATCAAAACTTCTGGGTACAGTTATTCCTTTTAGGCTCCATAGCCACCATAGGTATACCTGCATTTGTACTTACATACAGTCCTGTTTTTGTCAGAGAAATGCTGGGCAAGCTGACCACCGGTTCTTACTTTAAGATACTGTTTTGGGTATTGGTGGTTGCGAGCGTATTTGCATGGTTGCGTCATGAGGACGCAGGTTTGGAATGGTATGTATCCGCAGGCTTTTTCATTGTATACGCGCTGAATGCAATAGCTGAGGCAATGCTGATAGTCTTCAAACGCTTCACTTATTTAATGGGTGTCAACCTGTTTTATACGTTCTTGTTCATATGGCTGCATTGGGGTGTGCTACAAGACAGTTACAGCATGTCCGACTTGTTCATGTATCTCCTTTTATTGGGTGTGATACGTTTGGTGGTGTCTTTCGGTACGGTCAAGTCTCATTTGCGTACTGTAACAGGTATTCCTGAAGAAGAGTATACACTTGCTGATATACGCTCACTGTGGAAGCATATAGGCATATACGATGTGTTCAATCGTTTTATCACATGGATAGATAAGTTTGTGGTATCGCTCATATTCACCTCAAGTATTTCGGCGGTTTATTTCAATGCCACATACGATATACCTTTCCTGCCTTTGCTGTTGGGCGCTGTCGGTGGGGCAGCATTGATGCAAATGTCCACTCACGCAAAAGCAGATAGTGATACAGGAGCCATAAACGTGGCGAACAATATGGCTCGTTTGTTGTCTTCCGTCGTGTTTCCTTTGTTCTTCTTCTTGTTCATATTTAGAGCAGAGTTGTTTGAGGTATTGCTAAAAGCCAAATACGCAGAATCTGTACCGATATTCGCAGTTACGGTGTTCATTGTACCGTTAAGAGCATATAATTTCACTTCAATACTGCAAAACAGGCATAAGGGTAGGGTCATCAATACAGGAGCATTGTTGGATGCAGTCATAGCTTTTGGGCTGATGTATCCGTTATATCAAATGTATGACCTGTTGGGTATCGCGCTCAGCTTTGTTATCAGTAGTTATGTACAGGGGGCTTATTATCTATATCATACAGCCAAGCTGCTGAAGGTTGGCATACTCGATATTGTGCCTTTTGTCAATTGGAGGAACAAAATAGCCATATTCGGTGTGCTCTTTGTTGTTCTTCATTACTTGTCATCTATTCAGTTAAGTAGTTCTATTGTCTTACTTTTGGGTTGTATCGCATTGGTTATCTCCGTTATGGTAACTTTGCTGATAGAGTTAAAAGCGTCAAGGAAAAATCATGGGGCTACAGTTTCGCAATCCGTTGACTAAAAATGTGGACAATACCGGCTTCAGCAACATTAGCAGTGCTGAGGGTGGTAGGTTGGTTCAAAAGGATGGTTCGAGCAACCTTCGCAAGACAGGTGTGCCTTTTTGGGAGCGATTCAGTCTGTACCATATTTTGATTGACATGCCCAGTTGGAAGTTCTTGGCAACCATATTCTCCTTCTATGCAGTAATCAATGTGATATTTGCCATTGTGTATGTAATCATCGGGGTTGAAAACCTACAAGGCATACAGGTGGAACATGCAAATGTCTTGAGTGGTTTTTCGGAAGCATTCTTCTTCAGTGCGCAAACACTCACGACAGTGGGGTATGGTCATATAGCACCGGTCAGTGTAAGCGCAAACATTGTGGCGGCTCTTGAATCTTTTGTGGGTATACTGTCTTTTGCGATGGTTACGGGTTTGTTATACGGACGTTTTTCTCATCCGAGAGCGTATATGAAATTCAGCGAGAAGGCATTGGTAACTCCACACAAAGGATACAATTCCATCATGATACGTATAGCCACTTATAAGAACAATCATCTTACTGATGTGGAAGCACAAGCCACATTGGCCATGCATATCAATGAGAACGGTAAAGACATTACCAAGTATTACAGGTTGAACCTTGAGATTAGTAAAATCGCTTCATTGGCACTCAGTTGGACCATTGTCCACTTGATAAATGAGGATAGTCCTTTGTACGACTTGAGCTATGAAGATTTTAAGAATGCCGATATAGAGCTTATATACTTTATAAAAGGATTCGATGAGCAATTTTCGAACATTGTTCAACAAAGAACGTCTTATACTGTTGAAGAAGTGGAGTACGGTGCAAAATTCACCCCTGCGTTCCACCGTTCCGAAGACGGAACCACCACTATTTTGGAAATAGACAAGATAGGTGCTTACGAGAGAGTAGACATATTTCAGCATAAAACAGAAAAAGTTTAATAGCATATTATGATGAACACAATGGACATATCGAAACAGACACAGGAATTATTAGAGAAAGAAGAAAAGTACGGTGCTCATAACTATCATCCGTTGCCGGTAATGTTGACCAAAGGTGAGGGTGTATTTGTATGGGATGTGGACGGTAAACGTTATTACGATTTTCTGTCTGCTTACTCAGCACTAAACCAAGGACACCGTCATCCGAAGATCGTAGAAGCATTCATAGAGCAAGCCAATAAGCTCACGCTTACATCACGTGCATTTCATTCGGATGCATTGGGTGAGTTTGCGGAATATATCACCAAGTTGTTCGGCTTCGATAAAGTATTGCCGATGAACTCAGGTGCAGAAGCTGTTGAGACGGCTTTGAAATTGGCTCGTCGTTGGGGTTACCAGAAAAAGGGTATAGCAGAGAACCAAGCAAAGGTTATAGTATGTTCCGACAACTTCCACGGACGTACCATCAACATCATATCGTTCAGTACGGATGATGAGGCCAACTACGATTACGGTCCTTACAACACAGGTTATACCATTATACCTTACAACGACCTTCCCGCATTGGAAAAGGCATTGCAAAATGAAAACGTTGCAGCATTTATGGTGGAGCCTATACAAGGTGAAGCAGGTGTTGTAGTTCCTGACGAAGGCTATTTGAGCAAGGCAAGGCAAATGTGTAAAGATGCCAACGTATTGTTCATTGCAGACGAGATACAAACAGGTTTGGCACGTACGGGGAAAATGCTTTGTTGCGACCATGATGGCGTACATCCTGATATACTCATATTGGGTAAAGCACTTTCAGGTGGTATGATGCCTGTATCTGCAGTGTTGGCCGACGATGATATCATGTTGACCATCAAGCCGGGTGAGCACGGTTCCACATACGGAGGTAATCCACTTGGTTGTAAAGTGGCTATAGCTTCACTTCAAGTATTGGTAGATGAGAAGCTGGCAGAGAATGCTGAAGAGCAAGGTGCATATCTGCGCAAGCGTTTGGAAGATTTGAATCATCCCAATGTTAAGATAGTACGTGGTAGAGGTTTGCTGAATGCGATAGTGATAGAGCATGAGGATAAAGACATGGCTTGGAAGCTTTGTGTGAAGATGATGGAGAACGGATTGTTGGCCAAACCGACACATGGTGACAAGATTCGTTTCGCTCCACCGCTTACCATCACACGCGAACAAATGGATGAGTGCATCAAAATCATCGCCGACAGTTTCAAACTGATGGCTTAATATATTTCCACCGAGCGTTGTAAAGCGTTCGGTGGTTTCCCTTAATTCTTATCGAATATTTCTATCAGGCTACCTTCGAGGTATTCTATGTCTTCAAGGTATAAACCATGACCTGCTACGCTGAAGTCTGCTTGAGTGCAGTCTTTTGATTCTATTATCTTTCTGAATTCCTCAATGCTCACTTTGCCTTTTGCGGCTTGCAGTTGTGTGCCAACCAGTCCGCGCACCATACCTCTTAAGAAACGATTACCACGTACGACATAATGCAATTCATCTTCAAAGTCCTCCCAACGAGATTCCATAATGGTGCACAAATAAGTTTTGGTTTGGCTGTTTCGTTTGGAGAAGGTCTCAAAGTCAGTATACTCTTTTATGACCTCTGCCGTCTCGTCAAGTATGGCTCTATCTATCTTATAAGGATGATATAATGCTCTGTTCTGTTTGAAGGGGTTCTTTTCCTTGTATATGCGGTAACGATATTGTCTGCTAACTGCCGCAAAGCGACAATTCAGTTCAGGGTCAACAGTCCTATACAATTTGTTTACTGCTATTTGTAGCGGCAGTATGGCATTCATTTTATAAATGAAGTTCTCATGCAACGGTTGCTCCGTATCAAAATGATAGTAGCTGCATAAAGCATGTACACCTTCATCCGTCCTGCTCGCACCAAAACTCTCTATGGGTTCTCGCAATAGGGTGGACAAAGACTGATTGATGGCCAACTGTACTGTTGGAGTATCTCCCTGTATCTGTGAGCCATGAAAAGCCGAGCCGTCATATTGTATTTGCAGAAAGTATCTTGCCATACGGCTGCAATATTAGCCATTAAAACACAGTATCGCTATACTGAATAGATATATCTGAAATATACCTACCTTTGCGGCGGTGCCAAACCTCGAGGTTGCAAAGGATTTAATATCTGTTTTGCAACATTCTTTGAAGTCCCGCTTGCGGGGCTTCTTTGTTTTTAACTGATCTTACTCCAGTTGTTTGTAGCTGTGGCTTGCTGCAGTAATACGTTTCTTATGCCTGCATGTTGAGGGTTGGAGAGTTGAGGGTCTGCCTCAAGCAATGCTCTTGCAGCTTCTCTTGTTTGTTCCAATATATGTGTGTCGTGTATGATGTCTGCCAATTTAAAACGGAACGTACCACTCTGTTTGGTTCCGTATAGATCACCGGGCCCACGCATTGCAAGGTCTTTCTCCGCTATCACAAATCCGTTGCTTGTAGAGGTCATAGTGGTCATTCGCTCTGTGCTTTCTTTGGATAGCTTGTTGCCTGTCAACAGTATGCAATACGATTGTTCACCACCTCGTCCCACACGGCCTCTAAGCTGGTGCAGTTGAGACAGTCCGAAACGCTCCGCACTTTCTATGAGCATTACCGTGGCATTGGGTACATCCACACCTACCTCTATAACGGTTGTGGCCACCAACACTTGTGCCTCACCGTCTTTGAAACGTTTCATGTTGCGTTCGCGTTCGTCTTGGTCTTGTCTGCCATGCACCATGGCTATGCGATACTTGTCTTCTGGGAAGAATATCTTCACCTGCTCGTAACCTGCCATCAAGCTTTCGTAGTCCATTTTTTCAGATTCTTCTATAAGCGGATATACGATGTAGGCTTGTCTGCCTTGGTCTACCTCGCTACGCATGAAGTCCATCACTTGTGCACGCCGCATTTCGTTTCTATGGACGGTCTTTATCTCCTGTCTGCCCGGCGGCAATTCATCTATTACAGATACATCAAGGTCGCCATAGAGTGTCATCGCCAAAGTGCGCGGTATTGGGGTGGCCGTCATCACGAGTATATGTGGCGGGCGTTTGTTCTTCTCCCAAAGGCTTGCTCTTTGTCCCACACCGAATCTATGTTGTTCGTCTATCACCGCAAGTCCCAAGTTTTGAAACTGTACGGTGTTTTCTATCAATGCATGAGTGCCTACCACAATTCGGATGTTGCCGTCTTTTAGGTTGGCGAGTATCTCTTTACGCTCTTTGCCTTTTACACTTCCTGTAAGCAACGCAACGGGTATTTGCATAGGCTCCAACAGCTTTTTGATACTTGCATAGTGCTGTTGTGCCAATATCTCTGTGGGTGCCATCATACAAGCTTGAAAACCATTGTCCAATGCCAATAGCATCGACATAACTGCAATTATAGTTTTACCGCTACCCACGTCTCCTTGCACAAGGCGGTTCATTTGTTTGCCTGTACCTGTGTCTATTCTTATTTCTTTCAACACACGTTTCTGTGCACCTGTCAGTTCAAAGGGTAGATGCTCTTTGTAGAAGTTGTTGAAGTTGTCACCTACTGTCTCAAATTTCCATCCGGGTTGTACATGATGTTGTACACGTAGTTGCCCTATTTTCAATTGTGATGCAAACAGTTCTTCCCACTTCAGTCTGAATTGTGCCGCGTGCATATGCTCCACACTGTCAGGGAAGTGTATCCACTTGATGGCATGATACCTGTCGCATAGTTTATAATGTTGCAATAGGTTGGCAGGTAGTATCTCAGGTATGTCAGTCGGTGTTACTTTCTGCATCAATTCGCGCATGGTTTTACCCAGTGTACGATTGTTCAGTCCTTTGCCTTTCAGCTTTTCCGTAAGCGGATATACGGGAGACATGGTAGCCTTCGCCGTCTGTGCGTTCAGCTCGTCTATATCGGGGTGAGAGATATTAGGTATGCCATTGAAGAAGGTCAACTTGCCATAAACTATATAGTGTTGATTCTCCTTGAGTGATTTCTTCATCCACTGCGCTCCTTGAAACCATATCAATTCTATTTTACCGGTATCGTCATACAGCGTGGCACTCAGTCTTTTCTTTCTGCCAGAACCTTCCTCATAAATGTTCACCAATGTGCCGATGAATTGTACGTACTCATCTGTAGGGGTGATTTGCCCGATCTTATTGATGCGTGTACGGTCGTTATATCTGAAAGGGTAGTGATGCAATAGGTCGCCCGCATAGTTTATTCCCAATTCCTTACGCAGCATATCGCCACGTTGTGGACCAACACCTTTAAGGTATTCAACAGGTGTGTCTAATATGGAGGAGTTAAAACCGATACCGTCTGCTTTATGACAAATATAATAAAGCCACAGCCTTATTGAGCATTGTCGATAGCAGCCACCACTTTCAGGTTGGCGGCTTTGGCGGCACGCATTACAGCCATAATGTTATCCCAATCCGCTTTGCGGTCACCGTTTACCACAACAGTAGGCTCTGCATCATTGGCGTTCATTGCCATGCGTGCGATAACAGGTTCCAAAGAGTCTATTGGTGTTAGTTCCGTACCGACATAGAATCGCTGCATTGAGTCCACTGTCACCACGACTGTCTGCTTGGCTTTTGTATCTGTTTTGGCTTTGGGTGTCAATACTTTCACCACATTCGGATTGGCAAGTGTAGATATGATCAAAAAGAAGAACAGCAGAATGAACAATATATCATTCAGCGCCGAGGTATGTACTTCCGATTTGTCTCTTAGTCCTTTCCTTAAGTTCATATCTAACGAGTTGGTTCGTGTAGTATATCAAGGAATTCCACAGATGCGGCTTCCATCTTGTTCACATTTTTGTTTATCTGTGCATTCAGGTAATTGTACGCTACATAAGACAATAAGCCAATTATCAAACCTACGGCTGAGGTCACCATCTTGGTATAGATACCACCTGCCATATTTTCAATGGAAAAGCCTTGGTGCTGTATGTTGAAGAACAACAATATCATACCCGCAATGGTTCCTAAGAAACCGAACATAGGTGCAATACCGGCAAGTGTTGACAGAATGGACAGGTTCTTCTCCAATTCATATACTTGAAGCTTTCCTGTATTCTCCATCGACTTCTCTATATGATCCACAGGTTTACCGATACGGCTCAATCCTTTGTCGATCATTCTTGCCATTGGGCCTTGTGTGGTCTTGGCTAAATTCTTGGCTGCTGTGAGGTTGCCGTCAGTCACATGCTCTCTGATACGCGACATGAAATGCGGATCTATCTTTCCTGCACGACGTATTACCATCAAACGCTCAAAGAATACATATACCATCAATATGGAACAGAGTAACAATGGTATCATCAAGACTCCGCCCTCGAACAATAGGTATATCAACGATAGCTTTTCAGGAGCGGACTCCACAGCTTCCAAAGCTTGTGTGGTGTCCGTTTGCAGTAGCACAGATAGTATCGACATGTGTTGATTTTGGTTCAGAACAAATGTAATAATTCGCTCTTTTATGTTATTGTTAAAAAAAAATACCGAGGCTGAATAAGCCCCGGTATATATAACAAAGTTGTTAAAGTTTTATTATCCGATGGAAACCAATTCGATGTCGAATATCAGGTCTTGACCGGCAAGAGGATGGTTCGCATCCAATACCACAATCTCTTCTTTTACTTCTGTGATGACAACAGGGAAGTTGTTGCCTTGATTGTCGCTCATGTTCAGTTGCATACCTACTTCAGGAGCCATATCGTCAGGAAATTGTTCTTTTGGGTATTCAACCACCATGTCATCTCTACGTGCGCCATAAGCGTTGTCGACAGGTATTTCCACAGTTTTCTTTTCACCAACTTGCATGTCTACAAGTGCATCGTCAAAACCCTTTATCACTTGTCCTGTACCAACGGTAAATTGTAACGGATCGCGACCTTCGGAACTGTCGAAAGTATCGCCGCTTCTTAATTTCCCATGATAATGCACTTTAACCGTGTCACCACTTTTTACTTGTTGCATGATATTTGTTTTAAATAAAAAAATGTTATAATGGTGCAAGGTACAGTTTATTATCTGATTTACAGGAAGGCTGCGCTATCTTTATGAAAATTTTGAGCACTATCATGCAAAAAATATCACACATCATATTGTTTTTATCATTAATGGTTTGCGCAGTTGTTGCTGAGGCTCAACTACTACCCAAAAGTGAACAAACAACGGAGGTTCTACCCGTTGTTACAGGTGCGGAGCAAACAGAGCTTTATTTGCCAATGCTTGAAGGCAAAAGAGTTGGCTTGCTCATCAATCAGACCTCGGTGGTAGGCGACAAGCTTACCCTATTGCCCGATACATTGTTGAGCTTGGGAGTGAATGTGGTTAAGATATTGGCTCCTGAGCATGGCTTTCGTGGCAAGGCTGAAGCAGGAGAGAAAGTGGATGATGAAAAGGATGCCAAAACAGGATTGGCGATAGTGTCTTTGTACGGTAAGACAAAGAAACCCACAGAAGCTCACTTGAAAGACATAGACATATTGATATATGACATTCAAGATGTGGGTGCACGCTTTTACACATATATCTCCACCATGCAGTATGCTATGGAAGCATGTGCTGAATTCGGTGTTCCTTTCATGATACTGGACAGACCAAACCCCAACGGATTTTATGTGGATGGCCCTGTGTTGGACAAGTCTCAAAAGTCATTCGTAGGTATGCAACCCATACCCGTGGTGTATGGCATGACACCGGGTGAATATGCCAAGATGCTTGTAGGGCAAAATTGGTTTCAGGGCGCAAGTAAGCTGCAACTAACAGTGATACCATGTAAGAATTACGACCATACCACACGATATACTTTGCCTGTCAATCCATCGCCTAATCTAAGGAACATGGCTGCCATATATTGTTATCCTTCTTTGTGCTTCTTTGAGGGTACGGACATTAGTGTGGGTAGAGGAACAGATAAGCCTTTCCAGCAATTCGGACACCCTTCATTTAAAGATAGATCAGTATATGGCTTTATGCCCAATATAGCAGATAAAGGCCCCGATCCTAAACATGCAGCAAAACCCTGCTATGGTATAGCAATTGCTACAACTGCAGAAGAAGCCGATATTACAATAGGTGGTAAATTACGAATGGTATATCTGCTCAAAGCCTATAATTGGTTCGAAGACAAGGATAAGTTTTTTAATAGCTTTTTTGAAAAACTTGCAGGTACCACTGAACTCAGGAAACAGGTGCAGCAAGGATGGAATGAGGAGCAGATACGTGATTCGTGGAAGAAAGACATTGACACCTTCAAACAAATAAGGAAGAAGTACCTGCTTTATAAAGATTTTGAATAGTTTAATGGACTAATTGCAAGCCTGTTTGCAGTATGCATATCTTCTTTTTACCCATCTACGATCTTTTCAAGCGCAGGAAATCACTTTTCCTAATAGTGTTTCTGTGCAGCTTTGTGTTGTGGGTGTTCTTGGCTTTTAAGATAAAGCTGAAAGAAGATATCACATCCATGCTTCCCAACAGCGAGGCCATTCAAACCATGAACAAAGTGATGAGCAAGTCAGCTGCCGGAGAGCAGGTGATATTTCTCATGGACTTTAAGGACAGCACAGTAATAGACCCCGATGAACTTGTAGTTGCAGCCAATGACTTTACCTATGCATTCCAAAACAGTTTTGCCGATTTTACGGATACCATAATACTCCAACCCGGTAGTGGCTATGAAGAGGCGATATTGAGTGTGGTACAAAACAACCTGCCTTTATTCCTCGAAGAAGGAGATTATGCACTTATTGATACATTATCAAAACCCGAACACATTGTTCGGACCTTGGAGGCCAATAAGAAAACATTGCTCTCGCCTGCAAGTGTGGTATATAAGCGATTGGTCGCTACCGACCCTCTTGGTATATCAGGTGTGGTGTGGAACAAACTGAAAGCACTGCAACAAAATGCCGACTACGAAACATACGACGGTTATCTCTTTGATAAAAGGTTGAGCAAGCTTACGTTTTTCCTTAAACCCAAATACAAAGCGGGAGAAACAGGTAAGAACAGCAAGTTCTTTGAATCGGCTGATGATTTCATACAAAAATGGGAAACGGAACATGTAGGAATTGAAGTGACCTACTTTGGTGGTCCCGCAGTCGCTGCTGGTAATGCCACGCAGATGCGTACCGATACCATCGTTACTCTGTCTCTTACAGTAGTACTGCTGTTGTTGTTGACGTTCTATTATTTCAGACGAAAGAGAATACCGTTGTTATTACTCGTTCCTGTATTGTATGGTGGGGCAATGGGTATTGGCATCATTACATTGGTTTCGGGGAGCATGTCTGTCATTGCATTGGGAGCGGGTGCCATAGTCATGGGTATTGCGATAGACTTCTCCATACATTTCCTATCACAAGCAAGAAAGAGTAGTATTCGCGATACGGTCAAAGAACTTTCTCAACCACTTACATTGGGAAGTCTAACCACCATTGCTGCATTCCTTTCATTGAGATTGACCGATACGCCTATTCTTGAAGACCTTGGTTTGTTCGCTGCTGCCAGTCTATTCGGTGCTGCATTATGTACGCTGATATTCTTACCACATTTATTGTCTGATAAACAACGAGAGCGGGATATAAAACCTACACTTTTCGATACGATAGCCAAGCTACGCCCTGAGTCGAACAAATGGTTGGTATTGCTGATAATCTTCCTCACGCCTGTTATGTTATACTTCAGTACGGGTGTGCAGTTCGACAGCGATTTGATGAACCTTAATTACTTGTCGCCTGAGTTGGAGAAAGCCAAGGACAAGATAAGTGAGGTGAACGCCGATGCACTGAGTTCCGTATTTGTAGTTGCCGAAGGTGACGATGAAGAACATGCTTTGCAAAAGCTCGAAGTTGCAAACAACGAATTGATACAACTTCAAAACGAAGGGAAAATAACCGGCATATCAATCCCCACAACACTCATCCCATCAGAGCAAACACAAAAAGAAAGAATAGAGCGGTGGCATAACTATTGGACAGAGGATAAGAAAGCACAACTGATAAAGAACATAAGCAAGGGCGCAACTGAACTTGGGTATGCTCAAGGCGCATTCACAGGTTTTGAAGAGAGCTTGTCTGCCAACTATACTACATTCGATGAGCAAACAGCATCACTACTCAAATCCTTATTTCCCGGAGGTTTTGCAGCAGATAGTTCTGTACGTTATGCCATTGCTTCGGTAAAAGTTCCCGCGGAGTATAGAGCGGAAGTTTTTGGTAGGTTGAAAGAGTATAAGCAGGTATCTGTTTCCGATAGACAAGAAAGTGCAACACAGCTTGTGGGTGTCTTACAAAGCAACTTTACAGACATAGCATTGTATTCGTCTTTGATAGTATTCTTTGCATTGCTTATTGGTTACGGCAGAATAGAGTTGGCCATAGTCGCATTTCTACCAATGGCAATATCCTGGATTTGGATATTAGGCATCATGTGCTTGTTGGGGCTTAAGTTCAATATCGTGAACATCATCATTTCATCTTTGATATTCGGCTTGGGTGATGATTACACCATATTTACCATGGACGGTTTGGTAGAGCGATTCAGAACGGGTAAGCATAAACTGGCTTCAGTACGCGCTGCAGTATATGTTTCTGTACTGACTGTGATAATAGGTCTTGGAGTGTTGTTGTTGGCCAAGCATCCTGCATTACGTTCCATCGCATTCATCTCTGTTACAGGTTTGCTGTGTGTGTTGTTCATCTCACAAACTTTGCAGCCATTCTTGTTCAATACATTCATACAGCATCGCGCGGATAAAAGATTCCTACCGTTCACACTCAGGAGTTTCATCCTATCGGTATTCGCATTCACTTACTTCTTTGTTGGCTCCTTGTTGTTGACGGTAATGGGAGTGATTCTCACTAAACTATGGCCGTTCAATAAAGAGAAAGGCAAATACTACTTCCATGTATTGATAAGTGCAATGACATGGAGCATGATGTATATAATGTTGAATGTTCGCAAACGTGTATATAATATTGGTAACGAAACTTTCGATAAGCCAGCTGTTTACATTGCAAACCATTCATCTTTTCTCGACATACTATTGACAACTATGTTGCATCCACGTTTGGTACTGTTGACCAATAGGTGGGTGTGGCGTTCGCCTGTGTTCGGTGCTGTTGTCCGTATGGGTGAATACTATCCCGTTGCCGATGGTGCCGAAGACAGTATAGAACCTTTGCGTGACCTTGTGAGTAGAGGATACTCTGTCGTTGTATTCCCGGAAGGTACGCGCAGTACTTCTGATAAAATAGCACGTTTCCATAAAGGGGCATTTTATATAGCCGAAGAACTGAAGTTGGATATAGTTCCAATAGTGTTGCATGGCGTACATTATTCGATGCAGAAAAATGATTGGTTGCTTAAAAGCGGCACATGCTCGTTATATATCCATCCAAGAATCAAGCCTGATGACGATACCTACGGCGATACTTACAGTAAGCGAGCCAAGCATTTAGGCAAATGGATGCGAGAGCAGCTGTCTTTGCATAAGCAACAAGACGAAACACCGGCATACTTTAAAGAGCAGTTGGTGAGATGTTACACATATAAAGGCCCTGTGTTGGAATGGTATTGTAGAGTTAAGACAAAACTAGAGGGCTACTATCAACAGTTTCATGAGCTGTTACCGAGAGAAGGTAAGTTCTATGATTTGGGTTGTGGCTATGGCTTCATGTCCTATATGTTGCATTGGTCGTCGCAAGACAGGTCGTTCATTGGTATAGACTATGACGGTGATAAGATAGAAACAGCACAGAATGTTTTCTTAAGAGATGATGATATTCGTTTTGAACAGGGTGACCTTACGGCTGTCAATCTTGAATCTTGTGATGGTATCATCATTAGCGATGTGTTGCACTACTTGTTGCCCGAACAACAGGTGGATGTATTGGAAAAGAGTGTTGCCGCTCTGAATGATACCGGCATTTTGATTGTAAGAGATGGGGTATCCGAACTGAAAGACCGCATTAAAGGCACAAAGCTGACTGAACTATTCTCGACAAAGATATTCGGATTCAATAAGACGCAAAACGACCTTCATTTCATCAGCCGAAAGTTGATAGACTACCTCGCATCAAGGCACAATATGGAACTGACCATCATAGACAATGCGAAGATGACAGCCAACTTGATATTTGTGTTGAAGAAGAAAGGGTAGTGCTATACTACATGTTTTGGAAACGCGTTCTGTTTCGATAGGTACTGATTACCCACAATACAATACTGAATGACAGAAGCACCAGTATGTGATATTGTACATCGTGCAAATTCCCATTTCGTAATGTGATATGGTTCACAGCATCCAACCCCCAATACAGAGGCGATATCATTGCCAGTTTTTGCATGGCGGGCGAGAATATGTCTATCGGTACCCAAACACCACCCATTGCAGATAATATAACGATGGATATGGCGCCGAATGGCATTGCTTGGTTCGTTGTCTTGAATATGACACCAATGAAGTAGCCATAAGATGTGGCCGCGATTGCAATAGTGACTGCAACTGGTATCAACACCCATGCATTGGTGCCCAAGTGTAATGCGGGTAAACCTAACAGTGGTAAAACCCACAATCCGATACCGAACATCACTGCAAACTGTGCCGAACATATTATGGTATAGAAAAGTATCTTTCCTATTGAAACATATTTGCGTGCATTGGGTATCAGTTCTATACGAAGTGCGCTGCGTTCGTCACGTTCACGTATCAAATGTCCGCATATGGGTATTACTATGAAGAACATGCCGAATATCGCCCAGGCAGGTACATTATGTTGTACAGACGACATATGAATCTCATGCTTGCCGTTATCATTCAGCATGCGCTCACGTACACCTATGCCTTTGAATATTCGCTCAAAATTTTCTGTCGGTATTGAGGTGACGACTTTGTTGCTGTCAGTGCTGTCGGTTTGTACACCTCCAAGTTTTGACATACGTTCCACCAACATTTTGCTGCTGGAGAAGGTGATGTATTTGTCAAGTGCGAAGTTTACAGACATCCGAAATGTTGGTTTGGATGCGGGGTCGAAGTACATACGCACGTATGTTGTATCCCGTACTTCTCTTGATGGCAATGTTCCCATTCCCAAACGTTCCGATATGCTGTTGGCAACAAGGTTTGCAGCATTCACCATTTCGGCGGTTGCACCTTTGGGTATGACGATACCTACCTTGTATACTCCTTCGTGAAGCAGTTGTTTTAGTTTGTCTTCAGTAAGAGGTATCCCGTCTATGACATCCACTACAATGAAGTTGTTACTTTCTTTTAGTCCTGATATGATGGCATCGGCAAGTTTGCCGTTGTCATGGTCGGCTACCAACAGTTCAAACTTCTTTTCTTGATAGTCTTTGAAAGGAGCATCTTGCACCATAGCCATCACCACAATGAGTATGGCCGGCATAATGAACAACAGCATCAAGCCCGCTATGTCACGCTTAGTGAGTATCCATTCCTTGATTATGGTTGCAAGTATCTTCTTCATTCTATAGTTAGTCTCTTACGGATAGTTAGTCTCTTACGGAATGCCCCGTATAATGTAAAAACACATCTTCGAGGTGTCTGCAGTCGATTGTGTTTTCAATCAGTGTTTTTGGAGAGCCGCTTGTTATTAACTTTCCACTGTCGATTATCACCACCTCATCACAGATCTTTTCGGCTTCTTCCAATAGGTGAGATGTATATAATATCGTTTTGCCCTTATTGTTGTATTCTCTCAAAAAGTCAAGTATCATGGCTCTCGATTGTACATCCACACCCGCGGTTGGTTCATCCAGTATCAGTATCAACGGGTCGTGCAATAAGGATGCGATGATGTTCGCCCTTCGTTTCATCCCACCACTATATCTGTTCACACGCTTGTCTGCATGTTTCATCAAGCCGAGTCGTTCCAATAAATCTGAAGCACGTTCTTTGATGAATCTGTCTTCAAGTCCATATAGTCTGCCGATGTACATGAAGTTCTCCATAGCGGTCATGTTGGGAAACAGTGCTATTTGTTGAGGCACTACACCTATTTGTTCCCTTACTGATGCCGGATGGTCGATACAGCTCACTCCATAAATGGATGCCGTGCCTGTGTCAGGAGCAACCAACCCACACATTATATTGATGCTTGTGGTCTTTCCTGCTCCGTTCGGACCCAGTAATCCTACGATGGAACCCTCACTCACATCGAAACTCAGACCGTCCAATGCAGGCTCAATGGCTCCATGATATTGCTTCTTCAGCTCTTTGATCTGAATAGCATGCAACATATTAATAGCTCTTCTTTATTTATAACCAAGTCCCTGTGCCAATTGTTCAGGCAAAGGGGGTAGTGAATGACGTGGTACAAGAAATGTTGTTAACTCGGCCAACTCTTTGAATATAATGTGGCTGTCTGCCGCTTTTTGCAAATACTCACTGCCGGTACTGCCACCTGTACCCACACGCTTACCGATGGTACGCTGCACCATATGTATATGCCTATGTCTCCAAAGAGACAGTAGTTCGTCTATTTCCAACAGGCTTGAGATTAGTTCAAAAGGCATATGCAGCATAGGGTAGTCTCTGTACATCATGATAAACAATGCACTCCTGTTGGCCTCTGTGCTTAACCTTCTGCCATCAGGATATTCGTTATTGTTCATGAACAACATATCGAAGTTGCTTGTATTGCCTTTCTCTGCCTCAAGCAAGCTTTTGTTGTACACGTTGCGATATGCATCCCAAAACCAGTTCTCAGGCCATATATGATTGTCCTTAAGGAAAGGCATGCGTTCCAACCATCTGTTGATGAGTACAAGCAAAGATTCTTGTGCTTCTGCATCTTTTACTCGCTTGATATCATCCTCATTCAGTTGCGATAGATAATAGTTGTGTCCATGACGGTCATTGTAATTAAGACCAAGCGTGGCTTCTATCATTTTAAACTGAATGCTCTGAAATCCCGATGCAGGACGCAACAAGTCGCGGAACTCTAAGAAATCAAGTGGGGTCATGGTCTCCATGATGGACATTTGCTCTACTGCAATGCCCAGTATGGTACATATCCTCTTTATTCTGTGTACACAATTATATATATCAGGTGAGTTGTTGGGAATTTCTTCTTGTTTGAAAATGCTTCTGATGATACTAAGCTCGTGCAATATTTGCTTAAACCACAGCTCATAACTCTGGTGTATTACGATGAACATCATCTCATCATCAGCCTTGATACCCTCTTTGTCGCTTTCAGGAAACTGCGCATTCAATATTTTGTCCAGCTGCAGGTACTCACTATAATATACAGGCGGTCTCTCTTTGTTTTCCATGCGGTTAAATTAATAAACTTGGGATAAGGTATGTACATCAAAAAAAAATATTTGAACGGCATAGGGGTAAAAAGCGTGGTCGGTGTTCTATATACAAACCAAATATTTTTCAATTAATAAACAGTATTATGAAAGCTCAGTTATCTGTATTTGTATTGGCATTTTTTGCAATTGTATTCACATCTTGCCATAAACATGTAATAAGAGGAAATGGGTCTGTGATCACAGAAGTGAGAAGTGTAGGCACATTCAGCAAAGTAGTTGCCAACGGCAGCTCAAACGTTACCATTGTCGAAGACGATGAGTACAAGGTTATATTGACAGGGTATGGCAACCTTATAAACGCATACGAAACACGCGTAAGCGGTGACAAGTTGGTGTTGGAGTTCGAAGACAAGTTTTGGAATGTTAAAAATGACAATGTGGAAATAGAAGTACACACACCGTATGTTGACAAGGTTACCATCAATGGTTCCGGTGATATTGATGTGCATTCAGGCTTCAGACAAGATAATTTCTTTGCAAACGTGAGTGGCTCAGGCAATATCAGAGTGACAAACAACAAATACAAGTCTGTAAATGCAGAGGTAAATGGTTCAGGTAATATTGATCTTGAATCCTCAACATGCGAAAGTGCATATATTAATATATCAGGTTCGGGAGAGGTTTACGTTTTTGTGACAGACTTCCTCAAAGTGAACATATCAGGTTCAGGTGATGTGTGGTACAGTGGCGACCCACTAAGTACAGATTTCAGCATATCAGGTTCCGGCAAAGTGCACAAGAGAAATTAAATAACTTTAATGTGTAGAATTCAATAATGTATGTTGTGTACCATATTGAATTTCAAAAACTTAATATCAGCATGTGTCACATGTTGATATTTTTTTATTTGATTAATTAAATATTTTATATAAATTGATTAAACAAAAATTAACAGAACAATAAAAAGTTAATCAGTCTAATTGATTTATTAAAATAACACAACGATATATGAATACAGGTATACTAAGAAAAGTAAAAATCAGTTGTTTGACGCTTGTGACATTATTGCTTTCTAACGCAACATATGCTCAATATTGTGCCGTGTCATATGTATATGACTATCTACCACAGTGTAGTACATACGATATGAGTATTCAAAACTTCAGTACAACAGGTGGTCTTACCAATATCAGTAACTTAAACTCAGGCTGTCCGGGTGGTAGCACTGCGTATAAGTTATACAGTAGTCATGTACATGAAGGTGTTCAGGGTACCAACGTCAACTTTACAGTAAAGATCGGCGTCAACTATCCTCAAGGATTCAGTATTTGGGTAGACTGGAACCAAGATGGTGATTTTTCTGATGCAGGCGAAGCTGTACACAGTTCTTCATCTGTAATAAATTATAACTCATCACGCTCGGGTAGCTTTACTATTCCTGCAAATGCTACACCGGGTACTACACGTATGAGGTGTAGAACCTCTTACAATGATCCTGCAGTTGCCGCATGTGGTAGCGAAAACTATGGCGAGTGCGAAGATTACCCGTTTATTGTAGTTCCAAGCTGTCCGGCAGGAATCACAGCAGATCCGACAGATAATGTTGGTTGTGGTGGTTTTTCTACGCCGTTCAGTGCAACAGCTAAAACAGCCGACGCATATAAGTGGGAGTACTTCAATGGCGCAACATGGACGACAGCTGTAGACGGGCCACAGTTTGGCGGCGCTACAACTACAACCTTGCAAGTGAAGAACATTTTGCCAAGTATGTCAGGGTTCAAGTACAGAATGATAGCTTATAATACAGCCAACTCATGCTCAGTAAACAGTAAAGCAGCAACCCTTACAGTTATAGCAACCAGTGCTTCAAGTATAATAGTGCTGCCGAGCGATACTGTTATTTGTAAAGGCAAAACCGTTACCATGCTTACAGCTTATTCCAAAGGAGGTAATACACCGGCTTATCAATGGGTGAAGAATGGGGTGGACATACCCGGAGCAACAGCTGCAAGTTATTCATCCAATTCTTTGTCGAACAATGATATAATTTCTGTTAAGTTCACCAGTAGTCAGCAGTGTATCTTACCATCTGTAAGTAACAATGTAGTATTCTCAGTAGGTGAGAAGTATGACGCTAATGTGAATATTTCAACTGCCTATTTGGGTAACAATCAATACCAGTTCCAAGCGCATGCCGTAAATGGTGGTAAAGCTCCTCAATATCAATGGTTCAAAAACGGGAAATATATACCGGGTGCTACCGGTGCAAGGTATGTGGCAGAGAACATCTTTAAAAGTGATAGATTTCATGTGGAAATGGTCAGCTCTGACGAGTGTGTGAAAAACAAAGTATCTGCAAGTAAATCAATTGGTTTGGATGTCAACTCTGTTTCAAACAATACCAGTTCGCTTTCTGTATTCCCTAACCCCAACACGGGTCAATTCTCTGTTACAGGGTCATTTGCAACCCGAGCAAATACAGCTACCGTTCAAGTGTTCAATACAGTTGGTCAAAAAGTTCACGAGCAAACTGTAGAGGTGGCTCAAGGTAATATTAATGCCAATATCGAGATAAGTAAAGAGCTGCCTAACGGCTTATATATGCTCAAGCTTTCTGCAGATGGCTATAATGCAGACACACGATTCATAGTGAATAAATAGAAATAGTTATAATATTCATGAAAGGCTCTTCTTCCAAAGGGCCTTTTTTTATGTATATTAAAATGAGATTAAAATGAGTCGTGTGCCTTCTGACATTGATTTATGGGTAAGAACAATCCGTATTTTTAACTGATTTTAATCTCAAAAACATATTGATTTAATCTACTAACTCTTTTTATTTATTAAACAGGATACTATGAGCTATATCTACTCAGCAGTTCGTTCTCTGTCGTTAATGGTATTAACGATATTGGTATTGGGTTCTGCTGCACATGCACAGACCCCTACTTACATAACTCCGGGAGGTACATCCAACAATAACTTCCCATTCAACAGTACATCTTCAAACAAAGTACAGTGGGTTTATACTCCATCGGAGTTTACGCCTGCATTACCTGCCGGTAAAATAACACACATCTATTTAAGGACTGCAAACAGTCAAGGTTTGACAAGAAGCTTCGATAGTCTTAGGATAAGCTTTAAGACCGTATCGTACTCAACCTTCCCAAGTGCCACTTTTGAGTCGGGAGCCACTCTGATTTATGGTCCTAAGAATACCTCAATAGCCATTCCGTCTTCAGGCTGGTTCGGTGTTGAACTGGAAAACCCGATTCAGTATGATGGTTTATCAAATTTCATTGTGGAATTTACGATCACCAATACGAACAGTACCACGATAGCACAAAACACCGGAAACGGTACCAAGCGTATATGGGGTGGAAGATGGAGTGCATCAGGTTCTTCGGGTACAGGCCATGTGGCTTGCGGATTTGAAGTTCAAACTTGTCCTGTGGATATAACATCGCATCCTACAAATGCTGCAATATGTGCAGGTGCAAACACTTCAATGAGCGTTGTTGCAAACAATACCAATGGTTATCAGTGGCAAATAAGTAACAACTCAGGAGTTTCGTGGAGCAATGTGTCCAACGGTGGTTTATACTCAGGTGCAAACAGTGCGACTCTGTCCATCACAAATGCTACGCCGGGTATGGGTGGTTATCGTTACCGTTGTATAGCTACCAACTCGGGTAGCTCATGTTCTTTGGAAAGTAATTATGGAGAGTTGATATTGACTCCGACTTCGCCATCTAGCATATTTATATTGCCAAGCGATACTGTGATATGTAAAGGTCAGTCTGTTACTATGCTTACAGCCTTTTCTAAGGGCGGCAGCAACCCAACTTATCAGTGGGTGAAAAACGGTGTGGACATACCGGGTGCTACACTTTCAAGCTATACAACCAACAGTTTGCAGAACAACGATAATATTTCGGTGAAATTCACCAGCAGTCAAGCATGTGTATTGCCTTCAGCTAGTGGCAACCTTGTTTTCTCTGTAGGTGAAAAACAAGAAGCGAAGGTGAACATCACAACAACATACTTGGGAGACAATCAGTATCAATTCCAAGCACATCCTATCAACGGAGGTAAGGCTCCTTTGTATCAATGGTTCAAGAACGGTAAATACATACCGGGTGCTACAGGTGCAAGGTATGTTGCCGAGAATATATTCACCAGTGACAGGATCCATGTTGAAATGGTGACGTCTGATGAGTGTACCAAGAATAAGGTGGCTTACAGCAAGTCTATCGGTCTTGATGTGAACAACGTATCGAACAATGATGCCTCATTCTCGATATTCCCTAACCCTAACTCGGGTACCTTCACTATCAAAGGTGATATGAAAGGTAGCAGTGCGAAATTTGCCACTGTTGAAATCATAAATGCACTAGGTCAAAGAGTACACACACACCAAGCCTCTCTTAACAACGGTGCCATAGATGCTGACATCTCTATGGACGGCAACATGCCTAATGGTCTATATACCGTTAGAATAAGTGCAGAAGGCGTAGTAGGCGATGTGCGCTTTATGCTATCAAGATAATTTAGAGATTAAGAATATTAATACGAAAGCCTCTCATTTGAGAGGCTTTCATCGTATATGATTAAAACACAAGCATAATTCATCTCATTTTAATTTACATTAAATCGTTGTTTAACCATACCTCAGACGCATAGTTTATAAATTTATTCAAGGTGTTTCGGCATTTTCGATTCCGATATTCCATATGTAACAGATTTAATTAACAAACATTCGATAGGTATGAGATTAAATTTACAAACGATGTTGAGAGCCGGTGTTTTTGCAGCAGCGTCTCTCTTGCTCTCAATGAGTGTAAATGCACAGTATTGTTCCATTAGCTACACTTATGCTCAATGTAACAGCTACAATATGTACATCAACAAGTTCAGCACAACAGGCGGACTTGCAAACATTACTAACAACAACACAGGTTGTGGTAGCTCTTCAAACAGTTATAAGTTTTATAACACTATGGTTCATAAGGGTGTTCAAGGTACTACCGTTAACTTCTCGGTTACTATTGGGTCTAGCTACCCTCAGGGTGTTAGGATCTATGTGGACTGGAATGGCGACGGTGACTTCAACGATGCCAACGAGACTGCACACAGCTCAAGCTCTACAATCAGTGCCGGTGGCACGCGTACAGGTAGCTTCACGGTTCCTGCAAATGCAACGGTTGGTCAAACCCGTATGAGGGTTAGATCATCGTATAGTGATCCCAACGTGGCGGCATGTGGTGCTGAAAACTATGGTGAGTGTGAAGATTATGTATTCGAAGTTGTTCCAAGCTGTTCTGTGAAATTCACCAACGACCCTTCAGACAATGTGGGATGTGGTGGATTTGCAACTCCATTCAGCGCTACGGTACAATCTGCAGATACATTCAGATGGCAGTATTTCAACGGTGCAACATGGTCCAATGCTGTTGACGGTCCGCAATTTGGCGGTGCGACAACTACAACTTTGCAGGTTAAGAACATCTTGCCAAGCATGACAGGTTGGAAATATCGCTTGATTGGGTATAATACGACTGAAAATTGCTCTGTTAAGAGTAAAGATGCAGAACTTACTGTAATACCTACAAGTGCATCCAGCATCATCATACTTCCTAGTGATACAGTGATATGTAAAGGACAAACAGTGACTATGCAAACTGCATTCTCTAAAGGTGGTAGCACTCCTCAATATCAGTGGGTAATGAATGGTGTGGATATAGCAGGTGCAAACGGTGCAAGCTATTCATCCAATTCTTTGTCCAACAACGATATCATTTCAGTGAAATTCGTAAGCAGTCAGCAGTGTATCTTACCATCGGTAAGTAACAATGTGGTATTCTCTGTTGGTGAGAAGTACGAATCCAAAGTGGATATTACAGTGTCTTATCTTGGCGATAATCAATATCAGTTCCAAGCTCACCCGAAAAACGGAGGAAAAGCTCCTTTGTACCAGTGGTTCAAGAACGGTAAGTACATACCTGGTGCTACAGGTGCAAGGTATGTTGCTGAGAACATCTTCCACAGCGATAAGATATACGTAGAGATGGTAAGTTCTGATGAGTGTGTACAGAACAAAGTATCTGCTAGTAAATCCATCGGTCTTGATGTAAGCGATATCACAGGTACTTTAGGTACATTCTCTGTATATCCTAACCCGAACTCGGGTAGGTTTACGTTGACAGGTGATTTGACTGCCAATACAAACACTGCATCCATCGACATCATCAACACCCTTGGTCAGAATGTATACAATAGCCAAGTGGCTGTAAATAACCACAAGTTGCAAACAGCTGTTGAGCTGGACAGTAAATTGTCAAATGGCATGTATACGATTAAAGTGACTGCTGACGGTAAAACGTCAAGCATGCGCTTTATGTTGAATAAATAGTCTATTTCTTACTATACTATAAGTCAAGCCTCCTTTTGGAGGCTTGTTTATTTTACATAGCCGCCTCTCATGAATATAGGAAATGTAACCTCAACAATATTGGAGCCAATGGCATGCTTTAGAGGTTCAGCTATCAACTGTACAGGGTTTGTGCCTTTTTGATTGATATAATGTTGTACACTGCTCCAAGAGTTGAAGTAGCCTATAAGGTCTTCGTAGCTTCTGTTGTATTTGATATGAAAAGTAGGACATTCTACCTCGTCAAAGGGGAAGGGTAGCGAGCTGTATTCATCATCAACATGTTTGCGCTCTGCATCCCAATAAGGACCAATCACATTTGTATAAAACTCATCCACGATGGCATCTATTTCATCGTTGCAACGCATCAAGCTGTAACCCCAAGCGGCAAAGAATGCACCACTTTTGGCCACACGCTTCACCTCGTTGTAAAACTCATCGATGGCAAACCAATGCAGTGCTTGTGCAACGGTTATCAGGTCGAATGTGTCATCTGCAAAGGGAGTATTGTGTGCAGGGCATATCCTGTAGTCAATATTATGAGCTTTTTCAGCTAAAGATATTTGTCGCTCGCTTATATCAGTTGCGGAAACTTCTTCGAAACGTTTTGCAAGTTCTATTGCAGCTTGTCCGTTGCCTGTGGCGCAATCCCATGCTTTGTCGAACCGATTACAACGACTGTATATGAAATCAAACAACTCACTCGGATAGCTCGGTCTGAACTGTGCATATGCTTTCGCTTGATTGGAAAAGTTATCCTTTATATCTTTCATGCCGTATAAAAATACACCAAGGATAGAAATGAGTGATAAATTCTTGCCCGAGATAAGTAAGGAACAACTTTTGGAAGTACAAAACAAAGGCGACCTGCATGCTTATTACGACCTGTTGTGCAACCCATTGCACGAAGAGCTATACCGTAGGCAAGACTTCGTATTCCTTGAAGACCTGACTGAAGCACAGCAGTTGTTCATTTCTTACGACTACGTGCAGAACCAAGTACTGCAAGGCGGATTTATACAGTTGTTTCAGAATGGATATGTGGGACTGTTGCCCAATATGCCCGGATGGCTGATAACCATAGGGCAGGAGGCGATGTCGAAAGTGATAGATGATGCGTTGAAAGAATTTGTACTCAATCATGAAGTGCTAAGTAAAGAAACAACGGTGGAAGAGTTTGCATTGATGTACGATAAACTGCCTCAATTCGGCGACCTTGACGACCGTTTCAAAGCCTTACACGAACAAACGCTGAAAGGAATGCTCGAATTTGCAACAAATCACATAGAAGAGTTTGCAGTAATCAAATAGTTATAAGCAAAAATGAGCCATAGAATACTCTTACTCCTTCTGATGTTGTTATGCTCTTTTACTCAAGTGAATGCACAAAAATATTTAAGTCCAAAAGGTCTTGTTGCGTTTACGGAAGTAGATACAATGCCATATCCCGGATATAATTTATACCGATATTTATCAATACGAATGAAATATCCTGATGAGGCACTGGTAGAACTGGCAGAAGGTAAGGTCATGATAAGATTTATGGTTGGTAAAGATGGCTATCTAAGGAATATAGAAGCTATTGATACTGTTGGAGTACACGAGGCACTGGTAAAAGAAGCAATAAGAGTTGTGAGTAGAATGCCTCCTTGGGAACCAGGAATAAATAATGGAGTTTCTGTTGATGCATATTGTGCATTACCCATTAATTTCAAAATAAATAACGGATGGTTGCAGAGAAAGGGTATACAAAATGATGCTAAGAAGGCGATAAGAAAGAAAGCAAGACAAAAAAGGATAAACGAAGAATACGGTATTTATGAAGACTAGACTACTTATAACCACCCTTATTATTCTGTGTGCATCAACTGTTTTTGCACAAAGCGATAACTCCATACCAATCGATACGTTGTTTTTCAATAAACAAAAGACACTTGCAAAGAGTCAAAACGATATAGCTTATTATAGGTTTGTTTATCGTACCGATACCGATAGTATATACAAAGTTGAAGACTATTACATCAATGGACAGTTGCAAGTAGTAGGATTCTATAAAACGCATACTCATATACTCTTGCGTACCATTACAAGCCAAGTGTATAGACACGGAGAGTTTTCATATTATAATTCCAATGGTGAATTGACATTAAAAGAAAAATATGAGAATGGTATCAGTATTGGAGAACTGCGACTCACCCCTCCTCCGGACAGTGCGGAAATAAGGCTCAAGTCAAGTGTGTTGACGTTTGTAGAACGGATGCCTGAACCAAAATATGATGTACGTCTTTTTATTGCTCAGAACCTTGAATATCCCGAATCAGCAAAGCTGGACAGAGCTGAAGGTAGAGTAAACATAAGGTTTGTAGTTGACGAGGAAGGAGACATAATAGATATTGAGCATGTTGGGGATAAAATGCTTCATGTCGACTTAGTGAAAGCTGCTCTGCTTGTTGTAAGTAAATTTCCACGATGGAAACCCGGCATATTGAATGGAAAACCTGTAAAAGTATATTATACACTACCTGTAACTTTTAAACTCCAATAGCCGACCCTCCCTTGTTCTACTATTGATTTTATAAACAACACCGTTATGAAATTAGAACGATATACACAGGTTGCCTTCCACGAATAGACACTTGAAGGAATGCTCGAATTTGCCACAAATCACATAGAAGAGTTTGCAGTGATCAAGTAATTAGTCATTGAACTCAACACCATTATCGTTCTTAGCAACCTTCATATCGGTTACCGGAACATCGTTGGTTACAGTTTCAAAATGTACATCTTTGAACCATATTTCGCCTGTGCCATTTAGTAGTGCACCGAAAGCTATGTTGGCGGTGTTTTCATCCACATCCAGTACTATCTCGTACTCTTTCCACTCTGTGGTTCCTTTTATACTCCTATAGTACATATTGTCAAAAGCAGTTGAATTGCCTTTATTGTCATTATCGGCTTTGGGATCCACACGAAACCAAAAACTCGCCCAACCATCCACATTTTCAGAGCGCATATAGCCTGTCATACGTACACGCTGCCCATTGTATTTTTCAACAACTGCGGTGCGCATCAGTGTTCCAAAGCCTTTTATACGCTTAGCAGTAGACTGTATATGACACACTCCGTTATCATCACTGCTCATTTCATATTTGTCAGGCATATCACCTGCTACAGACCAACCGCTTGATAGTTTCGTCCCGAATTTGTTGGCGGATGCAACCGTGGCTATCATTAGTATGGCAACAAGAAGTAGATGTCTCATAAATGCGGATTTTCTTAAAGTTAATGAAAATATGCTATATGAATAGGACCCTTGTAACACCTGTTACACAACTCTCACATCTGACCAAAATCAGGCTAAAATGTGACTTTTGTCACTGTTTGGGGGCTTGCCCTGTTCTACTTTTGATTTCATAAACAACACAGTTATGAAATTAGAACAGATATACACAGGTTGCCTTGCACAAGGCGCTTACTATGTGGAAAGCGAAGGAGAAGCAGTGGTGATAGATCCATTGCGTGAGGTGCAACCATACATCGACAGAGCGGAAAAAGACGGAGCCAAGATCAAGTATGTATTGGAAACACACTTCCATGCAGATTTCGTGTCGGGACATATAGACCTGGCCAAAGCTACAGGCGCACAAATAGTATATGGTCCTACCGCACAACCGGGCTTTGATGCTTTGGTTGCGGAAGACGGTCAAGAATTCAAAGTAGGTAAGATAACATTCAAAGTGCTGCACACTCCGGGGCATACCATGGAGAGCTCCAGCTATTTGCTGATAGACGAAGAAGGTAAAGAAGTTGCCCTTTTCTCAGGCGATACACTCTTCCTTGGTGATGTAGGCCGTCCTGACTTGGCGCAGAAAGCCGCACATATGACTCAAGAAGAGTTGGCGGGCTTGTTGTTCGATTCGCTTCGCAATAAGATCATGTCTTTGTCCGACGATGTGATGGTATATCCCGCACACGGTGCAGGCAGTGCATGTGGTAAGAAGATGAGCAGCGATACAATGGATACACTCGGACATCAGAAAGCGACCAACTACGCTTTGCGTGCCGATATGACTCGCGACGAGTTCATCAAAGAAGTAACGGACGGATTGACTCCGCCACCGCAATACTTCCCTAAGAATGTGGCCATGAACAAGCAAGGCTACGAGAGTATAGACAGTGTGATAGAAAAGGGTACGCAAGAGTTGAGTGCGGAAGCGTTTGAAGCTGCGGCAGAAGAAACAGGAGCGCTGATATTGGATACGCGCAAACCACAGACATTCGCCAAAGGATTTATTCCCGGTTCCATCAACATAGGTATAGACGGCAACTTCGCCCCATGGGTGGGTACATTGATTCCCGACCTGAAACAACCGATACTGATAGTGGCCGATGAAGGTAGAGTGGAAGAAGTGGTGATACGTCTAAGCCGTGTGGGTTACGACAACAGCATCGGATATCTGAAAGGGGGATTTGAAGCATGGCAAGCAGCAGGTAAGGAAACAGACAGTATAGAAAGCATTACTGCAGATGAGCTTGCAGAACGTATGAACGACAACAACATACTGTTGGATGTGCGTAAGAACAGCGAATACGATTCAGAGCATGTGATAGGTGCGGAAAATGTGCCGCTCGATTATATCAACGACAATATGCAATCTGTAAATACAGAGAAGGAGACATTTGTACACTGTGCCGGTGGTTACCGCTCAATGGTGTTCATCTCCATCCTCAAAGCAAGAGGAATACACAATATGATAGATGTACAAGGTGGCTTTAAGGCCATTAAGGATAGTAAGAAATTCAACGTCAGCGCCTACGAGGAGCCGACAACGATGCTCTAGTGATGTAGTGGTATGCTATAGTTTACAAGCCCTGCTTTTAGTGCTTTTCCAAGTACCTACGGCAGGGCATTTTTGTGTGTACTAATGACAATCGAGTGATGAAATATACAGGTTCTAATATTAACTTGTAAATACAAAACCTCCTATGAAGTCCTCAAACATTTATATCCCGCTTTTACTTTTCGTTTTCGTATCGGTATTGTTTTCCTGTAAAAAAGATGCTCGCACACCGATGGTGGAAGTTACTCGAGAGCATCCGCTGAATAATTTATATGGAACGCGATTGATGGAAGGCTATAAGATCGGTTGGGGCGGTTCTTCACAAAAAGTTGACAGCACTTGGTTTGATAGCCTGTATATAACCATTACCCCTGTTGATGGAAATAGAATCAGTGTGAAAAGTGTGGGTTATCCTTATGGAACCGTTATGGTTTATGTTCCGGATGAAGAAAACAAGCATCAAGAGGCGTTATACTTTGAACATCAGGAGCGTTATACAGGAGAAAATTTGTGGTACGATTTTATTCATGACAAAGTGAAATACGGTTGGCACTTTTCTACTTCTGCTTACACAAATGTTTACATTACTTATACTGTTATTTGGGACAAAGAATGATTTGTCCCGAACAGGTCATCGTACAATTATATATCTATATATGTAGCAGTGTAGCATTTGCTAGATGCTGCAGTTTTGGTACACTGTCCCTGTCCCGCAAATAGGGACAGCGGGTACATTTATTCCTTGTCACGTTTTATTTTATACATGGCACAATGCGGAGCATCTGTGCATTTAAGTTTGTTTCGCTTTATTGTATACCTGATTAATTCTTGTTTTTTTATACCTGTATTACGTTGTTTGTAGGGGCATTTTTTTTCTGATGTTTCACAACAATCGAACCATTGCAAAGTAGAAGAATTCAATATCAAGGTGTCATTATGTATAAATGTTTTGCCTTTAAGTACAGTATAGGTACCTGTTATATATGATGAGTAGGAAGTGCTTATTGTATTCAGTGTATATATATTATCATCCATTATGGTTAAGTAAGTGCATGGCCTTGAATAGTCATCACTTATATAGCTGTAACAAGAACGGTATGTAATACCTTTTTGAGCATAACCATGCATTACATACAATAAGAGTATTAATATCAATTGAATGCTCTTCATAATTAAATATAATGGTTCATAGAGTATTTAATGTCATCCCTAAGCTAAACTGTCCCCTGTCCCTATTTGCGGGACAGGGGACAGTTATAAGGATTTGCTATTTGTCATAGTAATGCCAGTTTCTGTATGTGTCTGTATGATACGTTGATGCTTATCGTCTGTACTTGACACAAGCCGTTTATTGTGTGTTTGCCCCCTTGTGCGCCATTAAACCAAAGGGACGACAATATGCATGCAAAACTCCACCATTCCGTATGTGTGTTCAACATTACGGATGATATGTCCACTGTATTTTCAGCAGGCGAGTATCGCCACGACCTGCTGAGTATTCTTATGCTGCAAGATGCGGACAATACCGTCATTGTAGGCAATTCGGAGATACATATAAAAGGCGATGCCTTGTGCTTTCTCACGCACAACCAGCCATTGGTGACTGCCGAAGACCTTCGTGGCGAATGTACCGTTATTCAGTTCAATGCGGATGTGTTCTGCATACAAAAGCACGATGCCGAAGTGGGGTGCAACGGTATTTTGTTCAACAATCTGTACGAGCCGCCTATATTGGCTGTGGATAGAGATCAGCTCAACTCGTTCATGGACATTGCTCAACGTATGGTGGTCGAGGTGGAGCAGCGCAACACTTGTTGCGTGGACATGCTGGAGAGCTATCTTAAACAATTCTTGATATCGGCGGTACGCATCAAGAAAGCCGAGCAGGGTGCGCTTAAAGAGGCTCAGTATGTGGAGCATGACAAGATGCAGCAACTTCGCCAACTGATGGACAAGCATTACAAAGAGCAGCGCAAGTTGTCTTTTTATGCGGATAAACTCTGCTTGTCTGAGTCTGCTATACACAAGCTAACTCATAAGCACTGGGGCAAATCATTTATCGCCATCCTATCCGAAAAGCTGATAATGGATGCCAAGTCGCTACTGTTCCTCACCAACGACACGGTTAAGGAAATATGCTACGACCTTGGTTTTAACGACCCCGCATACTTTACTCGATTCTTCAAAAAGCACAGCGGTACCACCCCCGAATCGTATCGACAAACAATACGGAATAGTACAACTACCGTATAGAATAGTGCAACGTGCAAAGGGCTCATTTCCTGAACTTTAAGTTCATAAATAGGAAATAATATGAAAAAGAGTATGATCTTGCTATCGGCAGTACTGATAGCGTTCTCAGCATGTAAAAAAGAAGACAAAAACGTCACAACCACTCCCACAACAACGCAAATGGGTAAAGACCCCGCTACCGCGGAGGTGGTGTCCGTAGACCGTTTCAGTTCCACTGCGGGTATGTTGATGGTGCGCGATGCCAACAACGGACTACCCGGTCCGAATGTGGCCATCAATTACGATCAGGCGCCGTTCATCACCAAAGGCTTGGGCCCAAGCGGACAGATGGTGGAGTATTACAATTTCGATGTGCAATCGACTACGCCTGCACCTATATATGTGTTGTTCAAAGAGGGTAGCACCACTCCTGTGGATGGCCAGTTGAACATCATCAATGTTATACCGGGTGATGCGGGTTACAACGACTTTTGGCAGGTGGTTAAGGTTGCCGTTCCTGCAGACTATGTGGCCAACTTGGTGACAAGCTATTCCGAAATAGTGGAGAAAGGCTATGCCACAAGCACTACGGATATGTTGGTGAACTGTCCTGTGGTACCTAAAGGTTCTACTGCCAACAAAAAACTCGGTGGTGGCGCCAATCAGTTGACCATGGGTTGGTACAAAGGCAAAGTGGTGCATTACTTCTCTTTTGAAGAAAAGAAACTTATGGGCAGTACGGTACCTGTATCGCCGATATACGTTACGTTCAATATCAACCCCAATATGATGGGTGGTGGCCCTGCTTCGGGCTTCGTGTCGGAAATGGGCAATATGCAAACCCACAATGTGGTGGCTACCATACCTTCAGACGCATCATACTCTCCACTATGGTTGGTAAATGTGTACGACAATATGGACTTTGCCAACGTAGGCAACTTGTCTCAGGCGCAAATGGCCAATATATTGGCTACAGGTGTGGCCAATGTAAATTGTCCGATAGTGTCTATACAGTAAGTACATCTGTTTTATTAAACCATAAGGCCCGGTATTCACCGGGCTTTCTTTTTGGTTCATTTGTCTAAATAATATTTGTACATTTGTTTAAATTGTGTAATTTGCTTGTACAATTCAAAACAGATGGAGCAGACAAAAACACCCGAATCATTCACCCGATACGCAAAGAACAATCTATCCTACAATAAGGACGCCATTGTCATGTATATAGACATGAACAGCTTCTTTGCCAGTTGTGAGCAACAAGACAATCCCGACCTGCGCAACAAGCCCATAGGCGTCATCACACACCCCGCAGCCAACGCCTGCGTGATAGCACCCTCCATCGAAGCCAAGAAATACGGAGCCAAAACAGGCATGAGGTTGACGGAGGTTCGCGAATTGTGCCCTCAGATAATCCCTGTACTGGCAAGGCCTCCGCGCTATCGTGATTATCATGTACGCATTATTTCCGTACTCAAAAAGTATTGCGACGATGTATTGCCCCGCAGTATAGACGAGGCGGTGATGAACTTTACAAGTTACCGATTGGTGTATGATGATTTTACAGTCATCGCCAAAAAGATAAAAGCTGACTTGCGTGTAATCTGTGGTGAATATGTAAAATGCAGTATTGGTATAGCGCCCAACGGCTTCTTGGCCAAGCTGGCCACCGAGATACAAAAGCCCGACGGATTGATAGAGATCACCCCCGAAAATATAGATGGACATTTGTCTAAAATGAAGCTGACTGACCTGCCCGGTATAGCCCGTGCCAATGAAAAGAGATTGTTGACCATAGGTATACGTAATCCGTTGATGTTGCGCCATGCTTCTGAGGCATTGCTGCGCAAAGCGTTCGGTGGTGTGGTGGGCAACTATTGGCATCGCAGGCTCAACTTCGGCGAGGTGGATATGTACAAGAACGGCTATCGTGGTATGAGTGCAGGCCGTACGCTGAGTCGTTTGCAAAGGGAGAGCAAACAATCGATGGAGAGTATGCTTATATCCTTGTGTACTCGCTTGGAACAGCGTATGGTGAAGCAGGAGGTGTTTTGCAGAGAGTTGGTGTTCAGTATCAAATACTACGACGGTACGCGTTGGGATACGAAAGTGAAGCTTGCCGTACCCTCACAAGATGCCATGGATATGCGCAAGTACATCAAGCAAAAGATGGATGAGTTTGAGCAAGTGAGACGAACCGCATTGCTCAACAACAAAGTGCAACATATGGGGGTGGCCATATCCAACTTCGTTACCGATAAGCACATGCAGTACAGTTTGTTCGACAACCAAATACGTCGCGACCTGCTGCGTAAGGCCATGTATGCTATAAAAGACGAGTATGGAAAGAACAGTGTGCGCCGTGCTGCGGAAACCATTCAGCACGATGTGATGAGAGACGCCATCGGTTTTGGGTCGGTAAAAGACTTATACGAAGGCAACCACTTCAACCAATACCTGTTGGAGGACGATGTGCTTGGAGCCAAGGCGGAACGTAGTACACAGAAAAAGAAAGTAGACCTACCCGATATAGACTGGGATGTGTTTCAAGATGAAGAAGTACGCTTAGAATATCAAAGACAATTACAAGAAGCAGGATAATCACCATAAACAAACCATAGAGAGATGATCAACCAAAAAGCAAATCACCGATTTGATAAGGGCAGAGGAGCGCAATTCAACCCCAAGAACAAATACCTCGTCAACGAGTATGTGCAAGAGCATGTGGAAGGTATAGACGATTGGGAAATGGAGAAGCGCGAAACGGAATACATATTCGACGACAGCCGCACGATAGTCAACAAAGTCACCAGTCCCGATGTGGGCATGATGTTCAGCGCCAATCCTTATCAGGGTTGTGAGCACGGTTGTATATATTGCTATGCCCGTAACTCGCATGAATACTGGGGGTACAGCGCAGGTGTTGATTTTGAGAGTAGGATAGTGGTTAAGAGAAATGCACCTGCATTGTTGAAGAAATTCTTTGAGAACAAAAACTGGACACCCGCTCCTATATCCCTATCAGGAAACACCGATTGCTACCAACCCATCGAACGTAGAATGCGCATCACTCGCAAGATGTTGGAGATATGCTTGGAATATCGCAATCCCGTGGGTGTGCTCACGAAGAACGCACTCGTGTTGCGTGACCTTGATATACTGCAAGAGTTGAACAAGCACAATTTGGTAAGTGTATTCAGCTCTATCACATCGTTGGACGAAGACCTGCGTCGTGTGTTGGAGCCTCGTACCGCATCATACAAATCACGATTGAAGGTAGTGGAACACTTATCAAAAGCAGGTATCCCGACAGGTATTATGAATGCACCCATCATACCCGGACTGAACGATAACCATATGCACGATGTACTGAAAGCGGCATCGGAAGCAGGTGCCAAAAGAGCAGGGTATACCGTTGTAAGGCTCAATGGGGCTATAGGACCGATATTTCACGATTGGTTACATAAAGCGTTCCCCGACCGTGCGGAAAAAGTATGGAACCTTATAAGTGATTGCCATGAAGGGAAAGTAAACGATAGCCGTTGGGGCAACCGTATAGTAGGCGACGGTAAGTTCGCAGAGCTTATCAAAACACAGTTTCAATTGTATTGCAATAAGTTTGGGTTAAATAAAGAGTCCGTACCGCTGAATACACATGCATTTCGCAGAATGAAGAATGGACAGTTGCCTTTGTTTTAATAAATTGCATGCCATAAAAACATCAAAAAAATGACGACCGTACAACTACTCATCGATGAACTGAAATACGAATCCACAAACACAAGGAAGCTATTGGAATGTGTACCTGAAGGAAACGGAGATTGGCAACCGCATGAAAAATCATTTCCGCTGAAGAGAATTGCAGGTCATGTTGCCGAAATACCGGGCTGGGTGTATCACATCATTAAGTTGGATGAGTTCGACTTGCGTAAGAATAATTTCGAGCGTTTCATGTTCGAAAGCAAAGAGCAATTGATGAGCGAGTTCGAACGAAAATTGCAAGAGGCGGAAAATATTTTGAGCGAAACAACGGACGAACAACTGCAAGAAAAATGGACCTTCATGGTAGGGGGTGATATTATATCGAATGATACTCGCTACAACGAATTGAGAAAGTGGGCTTTTAACCACTTGGTACACCACAGAGCACAATTGGGTGTTTACCTACGATTGTTGGACATACCTATTCCCGGTATGTACGGACCTTCTGCAGATGACCGTATCAGGATGGAAGCTAAGAAGTAAGTTTTACGCATCAGGCACATGTATTGTTACCACGGTTCCATTGCCTACTGAACTGTCCCACTCAATGGTGCCTTTCAGATAGTTGATACGGGTTTGTAGGTTTTGCAAACCGATGCCGTCTTTGCGTTTGGCTTCTTTTATGTCAAAGCCTTTACCGTTATCTTCAATGGTAACGCTGATACCGTCTTCATCTTTTATAAGCGTTATGTCAAGCGTGTTGGCTCCGGCATGTTTGATAACGTTGTTTACACATTCCTGCACCACACGATACAGTACCGTTTCTATATTCGATGGCAGCCTGTCATTCAACCCTTCGGTGTATAGATTCACTTTCAAAACTTTACTGTCAATCTTATTCAAAAACTCTTTTACAGCTGTAGCCAATCCCGATTTCAATAGTGCGTTAGGCATGATGTTGTGCGATACTACTCTCACCTCTGCACATCCTTCATCTACCAATGCCATCACTTTCTCGAATGCCAACTTTTGTTCTTCGTCTTTGAAGGGTATATCACTGCTTATGGCGGACAGGTTCATTTTTGCAGCGCTCATGGTTTGCCCCACACCATCATGTAAGTCTCCTGCTATGCGTTTGCGCTCTCTTTCTTCTGCCTCTATTACTGCTTGTGTGGCCAACTCTTGCTGTTTGATGATCTCTTTCTGCAGCCTGTCTTGTTGACGCAATCTATATCGTCTGTAATAGGAGTATCCAAGAAGAACCAGTAGCAGCAACAATCCTGATACTCCGTAAATGATGGTATTCTTCTTATCCAACTCAGCATTTTGTAAGGCTATTTGTTGCTCTTTTTTTTCTGTCTCGTACTTCGTCTGCAGTTCTGATATTTGTTTGGAGGTCTCTTCATTCAGTAGAGAATCTTTAAGCGCCGTGGCTGCTCTTATATGTTTGATGGCACTCTTTGTATCACCGAGGCTTTCTTCTATGCTCGACCTGACAGTAAGTATATCTATCCTTTCTCGTAACAATTCTTCTCCTTCAGACAGCATATCCGCCGTGTCGATATGAGCAAGTGCTTTCTTGTAATTTCCAAGTACATTATGTGTTCTTCCAAGCTGCATATGGGATAAGGCCAATCCGTATTTGTCTCCGCTTTGCCTATCGTAATACAAACACTTTTCAAACATGACCAACGCCGAATCGTATTTCTTATCGGCGAAATACACATCAGCAATGTTGGCAAGAGCAACCACCATCGCACCTGCGTTGTTCGTTTTTTCGGCATAATACATGGCGCTGTCATAGCTCATCATTGCAGAGTCGCGATGCCCAATCTCATTGTAGATGGTCCCCATGTTGTTATAGGTGAATGATACCGCATGACCCAATCCTATCTTTTTGGACAACTCGTTGGACCTGCGATAATAGGGTAGTGCTTCATTCCAACGTTTCATATTCTTGTAAAGTATCCCCAAGTCGTTGTTGGTGACAGCAAGGCCATACTCGTCTTTAAGTCGCTCTTTTATGCCAAGGGCTTTCAAGTGATATTTCAGTGCCTCTTCGTAATTGCCTTTGTATTTCTCAATAGCTCCCAATACGGATAGCGACTCCGCAAGCATCTTTTCGTTGTTGTCACGCTTGGCATGTTCAACGGCTTTGTTGCAATACATCGCACTGCTGTCGTTGGATACTCGCAGGTAGTTCTTCCCAAGGAAATAATATATATATGCTTTGCTTGTGTCGTTAGCGTTTTTCAAAGAGCCCAACAAGCTGTCGATTTTTGCTCGTTGCGCCTGTGCTGTATTGGCAATCAATAAGCCTACCAAACACAAATATGTAAGTATGCGTGTCATAAACAAGGGATAACTAGCACTAATATAATATATCCCTTATTTGTATGCTACTTCATGATGCCGAGGTGTGTCTGCTTGAATCCTGTGAAATACTTCAATCCGTAGCCGAATATCCTGTCCATGGAAGCATGTCCAAACAGTATAACTCCTGTCAGTAACAAGTAGTCGTTATGTAGCATAAGTCCTGTTAATGCAATAACTATAGCTACTGCTTTATGATGAAATATGTTGTATATAACAGCTCCAACGGACTTATTGATTGAGTATCCAACCATTCCTATATCAGGTGCGAGGTAGAGGAGTATGTATACCCACCAACTGAATTGTAGGTCTATTTGTGACAGTAAAAAGATAGATAAGCCAAACATGGCGACCTCTTCAAGTTTCAATATCTGTTTCATTGTATCTGTTTTTGTTGATACAAAGGTGCTGCGAATATCGTCTGTCAAAATTGATATATGTCAAGAAATCAGCCCAGTTGCTTTTTGCGTATACGACTGAATGTTTCGGGAGTCATTCCCAACATAGAGGAGAGGTATTGTAGCGGCACTTGATTGAACAGTTCTGGTTGTTGTTCCATCAGTTGGTTGTAGCGTTCTTCCGCCGTCATGAACAAGTGACGATTGACACGTTCTTCAAGTATGATAAAGCACTTGGCGATAAACAGTTTTTCGAGTTGGAGCCATTCAGGAACCACGTCTATCAATTGATTGTAACTGTCTTTCTCAATGGTGTATAGTTCACAGTCTGTAAGTGTTTGCAAATTCCATCGGGCAGGTGTGTTGAAAGTAAAGCTGGCAAGGTCTGTTACGAAATATCCTTGAGTGGATATCCATTGAGTCACCTCTTTATCCTCTATATTGGTGTATATCCTTACCAGTCCCGATTTGATGAATGACAATTGATTGCACTGCCTACCTTGTTTCAAAAGAAAGTCTCCTTTATTTACCTGACGTGGCACAAACCTTGAAGCTATTTCATACAACAGCTCATCGTTAACGTCGAAGAAGTTCTTTATGTATAGTTGCAGGTCCGTCATAAATTAAAAAAGCCCCGCATTTGCGGGGCGTATATTAATGATTTGCAGCTTGTGCTTGCTGTGCATGTTCCAGCTCACCGATATATCGTTCTGCATCCAGTGCGGCCATACAGCCACTGCCTGCTGCCGTCACAGCCTGACGATATATTTTATCCTGTACGTCACCACATGCGAACACACCTTCAATATTTGTCTTGGATGTGCCAGGAGTGGTTTTAATGTATCCCGCATCATCCATATCCAATACTCCTTTGAAAAGGTCGGAGTTAGGTTTGTGACCAATGGCCACAAAGAATGCTCCTATAGGTATGGTTGTTTCTTCGTTGGTTTGGTTGTTGGTGATGGTTACTGCTTCCACCTTCTTATCACCGATCACTTCTTTGGTTTCGGAATTCCAGTACACCTTGATGTTCTTGGTATTCATCACACGCTCTTGCATGATCTTACTGGCTCGCATTTCATCACGACGAACGATCATGTGTACTGTAGAGCATAGGTTGGATAGATACAATGCCTCCTCGGCAGCAGTATCGCCTGCACCTACGATAGCCACTTCTTGTCCTTTGAAGAAGAAACCGTCACATACAGCACAAGCAGATACACCGTGTCCGTTCAAGCGTTGTTCTGATTCTATGTTCAGCCATTTTGCGGAAGCACCGGTTGCTATGATAAGCGCATCGGCTTCTATCCACTTTTCTTCGTCTATTTCTACTTTGTATGGTTTTGCACTCAGGTCTACTTTTGTAGCCATTCCCCAACGAATGTCTGCACCCATTCGTGATGCTTGCTTTTCAAAGTCGAGCATCATTTGAGGCCCCATGATACCGTCAGGGTATCCCGGATAGTTCTCTACATCTGTGGTAATAGTCAATTGACCACCCGGTTGTATTCCTTGATACAATACAGGATGCAGGTTAGCCCTCGACGCATATATTGCTGCCGTATATCCCGCAGGACCGGAGCCTATGATAAGACATTTTACTTTTTCTGTTTCAGCCATATTTCAATCTGTTGTGGCTGCAAAAATGCGAAAAAAATCGGAGGTCTGGGGCTATACCTATATAGATAAAAATCTATTTTGCGATGAGCGTATCGTAAATGGCGCCATATCCCGCCCAAATCCCTAAAGCACCGTTGCTTATATTGGATTTTACCTGTATGGGTGTGGCAAATGGGCTGCCCAAAGTACCCAGAGCATATTCGTAGGTATTCCAGAAATCGTAGACGTTTTTGTCAATGGCTGTCCACTTGAACAGTACCGTATCTCCCACATAACATACTCCTAATGAGTCGAACCTTGTTGTTGTGGAACGGGGCTCAGCCAATGGAAGCTCTGTTTTGAATTGTTTGCCATTGATTATCTCATCGTTGAATACGGAGTTAAGGGCAGGGTAGAGTGGCTCACTGTTGCGCTGTGTGTAATACCTCATGCAGTTGCCGGGTGTATCCGGGTCTTTGAAAAATACTTCTAACGTGCGAGAGTTGGGTATAATATCCGGTCTGTCAGGTACTTTGGTTATTACTGAATCCAGCGGTGTTGGTGTAGGTATTTTTGTGTGCGACTCATAGGTTTTGCCCTGATAAATAACCGTCAGCTTGTACATCTTCTCAAACTCGCCCAGTATCAGTGAGTCCAATGGAGGTATGGTTGGGTTGCGGAGGTCTACAACACCATAATAGTAGAACTTGTTGGCTCCGTTGAAACCTGTATCGAGTGAGTATTCCTTTAAACGTATTGTCTTAATACCATCGCTGACATACACTTCCGCTCCATGAACGGCACTGTTCTCTAGTGTGGTCAAGTCTATCTTTTGGAAGTACCCAATGGATGTGGATAGTAACACAAATGGAGGATAACCGTTCTCTATACCACCTTCCACCACCAATTTAGGGTCTCCTGTCTTTAGGTTTATATCCACCTCCTTCTCGCAAGACAAAAGAAAGAACAGGGACAAAACAAAAGCAGCAACACCTGAAATGAGACCGGTACTGCTGCTTCCTAAATTATATCGCATATATATTGTTGTTCCTGATGACTATGAACTACAATATTAAGGGAAAAATGTTTGCCGACTTTAGTTGCCGTACACATATTCTCCGTCGGGAGTATACATAACAGGCATTATCCTATGGTTGCGTTCAAAGTAATCGTACTGATACTTCAAATTCACCCAGAAACGTTGCTTCTCGTCTTCTTGTCCGTACTCACGGCCTAAGAAGTTGAGTGCTGAGCGTGTAAACCTTGTAGGGTATATGTGGACAGGTATATATATCTGACCCGCAAGTTTGGCATTAAGACATACTATATACAGCTCTTGAATGATATTGTTGGTCATTGGCAAGCAACCTATCGTTTGGCAACCGCCGTGTATATATATATCACCACCCGGTCTTACTTTATCTTGTGCAAGAAGCTTGTCGGAGTAGTTCGGATAATTGATAAGCATAGACAGGTAATAGTCGCTACGTGGGTTGAACTCTTCTATGAAGTAGAAGCCTTCGGGTACTTGCCTGTCACCTTCCCACCTTTTGGGACCAAGTATGCCCGACAATGCACATATTCTGTAATTCTTTACAAGAGTGTATTCGTCTGTACTGTTGTCACGTCCCCAAAGTTCCAATTCGTTTTGTGCTTTGAAAGATCGAATGAATATATCCTTCGGAGGATACGATAGTCCTTTTGAACGAAACATTCTGCCAAGGCTGTCGTTGAATTTTGCGTATGCTCCCGAAACTCTGTCAAATGAAAATTGGAAGTTCCTGAATGTCTTCAGGTCGTCTTGAGCAAATGTCACGGTACTCAAAAGCAGTGCCGTAGTAAGTATTCCGGTTAGTTTTTTGAACATATGTTATTTATTCCCTATAGTAAAGCAGAAGAGCTATTGTATGTATCTTCTGCAAATATAATCCGAATTTCGGGTGATAAATAAGAATATACGGCACAAAAAATGGGGCTTAACGCCCCATTAACAATATTAAAAATATTTATTATAGATTTCCTCTTCTTTCTTGCTCGCGCTCAATTGATTCGAACAAAGCTTTGAAGTTGCCGGCACCGAAACTTTGAGCACCTTTCCTTTGGATGATCTCAAAGAAAAGAGTTGGTCTGTCTTCAATTGGCTTGGTGAATATTTGAAGCAGATAACCTTCCTCGTCTCTATCCACCAATATTTTCAACTTCTGAAGTGCAGCCACTTCTTCATCTATTTCACCCACTCTATCCAATAGGTCTTCGTAATAAGTATCAGGAGTATCAAGGAACTCGATACCGCGTGCGGTAAGCTCTTTAACTGTAGAAAGAATGTCGTTTGTGGCTACAGCAATGTGCTGTACACCTTCTCCTTCGTAGAAATCAAGATATTCTTCTATCTGAGACTTCTTTTTACCTTCGGCAGGCTCGTTTATCGGAAATTTCACATAACCGTTACCGTTACTCATCACCTTACTCATAAGGGCAGAGTATTCGGTTGTGATTTGCTTGTCGTCGAATGTCAAGATGTTGGCAAAGCCCATCACATCTTCATACCACTGAACGGTTTCGTTCATACGTCCCCAACCTACGTTACCTACGCAGTGATCGACATATAACAGTCCAACACTAGATGGATTGTAGTTACTTTCCCATTTTTCATAACCCGGCATGAACGGTCCGTTGTAGTTCTTACGTTCTACAAACATGTGGATGGTTTCACCGTATGTATAGATACCTGACAAACGAACTTCACCATGCTCATCTGTCAATGTCTTAGGCTCCATATATGGTTTAGCACCACGCTTGGTTGTTTCTTCAAAAGACTTATAGGCATCGTCCACCCAAAGAGCCAATATTTTAACACCGTCACCGTGCTTTTTGATATGCTCTGCTATATGATGATCGGAGTGCATCGGAGTGGTCAATACAAGGCGTATTTTGTCTTGTACTAACACATAAGAAGCTCTGTCTTTCACACCTGTTTCAGGTCCTGCATATGCCAGCGACTGAAAACCAAATGCGGTTTTGTAGAAATGTGCCGCTTGCTTGGCGTTACCTACATACAGTTCTATGTAGTCGGTTCCGTTTATCGGCAAAAAGTCTTGCGCATTTGCCATTTTCTGACTTGCTGTTTGAGTTTCCATATCTCTTTATCTTTTCAAAAGTTTCTAAAATATTATTCGGCCCAACTCATTATGTAGTTGGAGTCTTCTATGCTTTGGGCATCTTTGGTCATTTTCAAAGGGTAGAATGTATCCACCATCACTGCAAGTTCACCGGTTTCCTTCTTACCGATGCTCTTTTCAACAGCTCCCGGGTGAGGGCCGTGTGGTATGCCCGCTGGGTGCAAAGTTATCATTCCTCTGGTAACATGCTTGCGACTCATGAAATCACCATCCACATAATATAGTACCTCGTCACTGTCGATATTGCTGTGGTTGTATGGTGCAGGTATCGCATCCGGATGGTAATCGTACAACCTTGGTACAAATGAACATATTACAAAGTTGCGTGCATCGAATGTTTGGTGTACCGGAGGTGGCTGGTGTACACGACCGGTAATAGGTTCAAAATCATGTATACTGATGGCATAAGGGTATTCACATCCGTCCCAACCAACTACATCGAATGGGTGGTGTGCGTACCAAATAGGGTATAACAACCCACGCTTCTTGGTCTGTATCAAAAATTCGCCCGTTTCATCTATTGTCTCCAGGTCCTGTGGCTTGCGTACATCACGCTCACAGAAAGGAGAGTGCTCCAACAATTGGCCGTAACGACTCATATATCGCTTAGGGAATTGTATGGGGCTGAACGACTCTGTTATGAACAGCCTGTTGTTCTCATCGTTGAATTCTATCTGATAAATGGTACCACGAGGTATCACCAAGTAATCTCCATAAGAGAATGGTATTTTACCGTATTGTGTCTTTAGCGTACCTGTACCCTCATGTACGAATATCACTTCGTCCGCGTCTCCGTTCTTGAAAAAGCTATCGGTCAAACCAGCCTTTGGAGCGGCAAGACTTATCTGCACATCGTTGTTGAACAATACTATCTTACGGCTGGACATATAGTCGACACCGGGCTTGATGTTGAAGCCTTCAAAACTGCGGTGTTTCAATATGTTATCGGTAGCCGCCACAGGGGATACATCAACCGGTTCTTCTGCACGAACTATTTCGGTCGGTGGATGAACATGGTACAGTAGTGAGTAGTTGGAAGAAAAGCCCTCTGTACTGAACAACTGCTCTGAATACAACTTCCCTTTATCGTCACGAAACTGTATATGTCTCTTGTGCGGAATCTTACCTAAAGTATAATAATGCGACATTAATTATCTGTTTCCAGCAAAATTAAGACATTGAGAAGCTTATGCAATGAAATTCGGGAAAAGCTGATATAAATCATAGTTTAGCCCATATAAAGAGAACGTATATGACAAAGGTGAATATTCCGGAACAATACAAGCAGGTAATGCCTTATCTGATAATTGAGAATGCATCAGGATTCATGGATTTCCTAATAGCTGTTTTTGGTGCAACAGAGCAGAACCGTACCATGCGCGACGAGCATGTCATCATGCATGCCGAAGCCGGAATAGGGGACTGCACCATAATGTTTGCGGATGCCACTGAAGAGTTCACACCTCTTAATTCAAGTATGTTCATTTATGTGACCGATGCGGATGCTGCTTTCATTAAAGCCATCGAAAAAGGAGCAATGGAGATAATGCCACCTGCCGACCAAGATTACGGCCGCAGTTGTGGTGTACAAGACCCTTTTGGAAATACTTGGTGGATTACGAGTGTCAAGTCATAAATTATCGGAACAGTAGTCTACCTGAATAACGATTTGGCATATCTCCGTCGGACAATATCCTATAGAAGTATACACCGGTGCCGGAAGTAGGTCTGTTTACGGTCAATTCTACTCGACCGGTAAACTGCTCTTCTTTGACTATTTGACCCATACCGTTGTATAAAACCAAAGTGCCTGCCTTAATGGCTTTAGGCAGTTTTATATGTGCAACATCATAAGTCGGTTGAGGGTATACCTCAGCCATATCGGAAACTACCAACTCTTCAACTGAAAGCGTCGTATCGTCACAACTGTTAGCTATGGGATATCCTATTACAGTGTTGTTTCGGAAACACATGAAGTACTCTTGGATTTTGTCAAATTGGTAGATGTCTTTATTACCTCCAGCAGATATGATTGGATAGGACATTCCTCCTACACCTTCCACAAACACATACCCTTTACCCATTAGGTTAGGGTTGGCAGTATCGGGTATGCCTGTCATATGGTATTTCTTATGGTATATATTGTTGATGAGTACCGAATCTATCTTAGTAAGAACTGTTCTGGAATAAAATGAGTCCCCTAACGGTAGGTCGTAAGAGATATAATGTGCAGTGACCGTATCCCCCAATTTTATGTTGTAATCAAACAATACATATTCCGTACCTACATCAAGTCCCAACACTTGGTTCATTGCAGTGTCAAATCGTACTAAAGCAACACCTTTACGAACAAATTTGCTAAGGCCATCATATAAAGACATTTCATAGTAAGTATGCCCTTTGTATTGTACGGAATCGGTATAGAAAAATCGCTCGGTTTTGTAATGTATGGTATGCCCTTGTGCCGCAACATTATATACGTTCATGACATACCATTTGTTGGACATATCAGTGAAGCTTACTTTTTGAGCGGATGTACCTAAATAGAGTAACAGTACAACAGGTAGAAGAAAAAATGTTTTCATTTGGGATGCTTATGTATTACAATGTACATTAATAAAAGCAACCTAATGTCACACTACTGCAACAGTGTAATAGCCACTTGTAGCAGTCCTATGATGAAACCTACAACACCACCAAGTATCTCCACAAAGCGGAACTCCTTCTTCATGATGGCAAAAAGTATCTCCTCCAGTTTATCAGACGAGAAGTTGGATACCTTTTCGGTTACCATTTGTTCGATGTCTATTTGTTCTGACAGTCCGTCGGTGTATTGTGTGATGATTTGAGGAAGCAATGATTCTATTTCTTCCATCATGCCGTCCTTTATCTTGTCCAATGTACTGCCAGTAACGAACATGGACAGAACGGGTATTTTCTCTTTAAGTCTGACGGAGAGGAATGTGTCAATATGTTTTTCGATGGTAGGGGTAAGTGCTGCCAATTGTTTGGGGTCGCGCAGCTTGTCGGCTATCTCATCGAAGTGTATCAGCTCATTGGCTACCAACACGCCCAGCTTCTGTGCAAACTGCTGCTGACGCTTCGGGAATATACCCTGTACCTTAAAGCCTAGTATATTAACCGGGTTCTTCGGGTGAAAAAGCATCTTGATAGCTATCCAGTTGGTGAAGTAGCCTATGAACGCCGATATAAAGGGAATGAGATAAATAAGCATAGTCAAACGAAAAACATCCCGTAACAAGTACGGGATGCAAATATAAAATCATTTCAAAAATTAGCTGCTATCTACCTTCGGCTATCATTTTAAGATAACCGCCGTATCCGCTCTTGGCAAACCTTTCTGCCTGAACCATCAGTTGCTCCTTATCGATGAAGCCTTTTCTGTAAGCTATCTCTTCGATACAACCTATCTTCATGCCTTGGCGTTTCTCTATCACTTCGATGAATTGGCCTGCTTCCTGTAAAGAATCGAACGTACCGGTATCCAACCAAGCTGTACCACGGTTCAATACACCTACTTCCAACTTACCTTTTTCGAGGTAGGTCTTGTTTACATCTGTTATTTCCAACTCACCGCGGTGCGATGGTTTCATTGCTTTGGCTATCGATACCACTTCATTATCGTAGAAGTATAGTCCGGGTACTGCAAAATTTGATTTTGGATTTTCAGGCTTTTCTTCAATGCTGATTACTTTATCGTTCTCGTCAAATTCAACAACTCCGTAACGTTCAGGGTCGTGTACATGATATGCAAACACCACGGCACCATCAGGATTGGCTTTGTTTTGCAACAGCTTACCCATTCCCGAACCGTAGAATATATTATCACCCAATACCAACGCCACGGAATCATCTCCAATGAACTTATCACCTAAAATAAAGGCTTGTGCAAGACCTTCAGGTTTTGGTTGCACCACATACTCGAATTGACAACCTATCTGGCTACCATCTCCCAACAAGCGTTTGAATGCGGGTTGGTCTTCAGGAGTTGTGATGATGAGTATCTCTCTGATACCGGCAAGCAAAAGGGTGGAGAGTGGGTAGTATATCATTGGCTTATCGTAGACAGGCATCAGCTGTTTGCTTACAGCTATCGTCAATGGATAAAGCCTTGTTCCCGATCCTCCTGCAAGTATGATTCCTTTCATTATGAGTACTGCTTTTCGTAATATTTTTGATAATCACCCGATGTCACATGGTCCAACCATTCTTGGTTCTCCAAATACCAATCGATGGTTTTGGATAGGCCTTCTTCAAAAGTCACAGACGGTTCCCAACCCAACTCGTTCTTTATCTTATTGGCATCGATGGCATATCTGCGGTCGTGTCCCGGACGGTCTTTCACGTAAGTTATCAACTCTGCGGATTCACCTTCTTGTCTGCCCAACTTCTCGTCCATCTGGGTACACAACACCTTTATTAATTCGATGTTTTGCCATTCGTTAAAGCCACCTATGTTGTAGGTCTCACCTTGCTTACCGTTGTGATACACGGTATCGATGGCTCTGGCATGGTCTACAACGTACAACCAGTCGCGAGTGTATTTACCATCACCATATACGGGCAATGGCTTTTTATTGCGAATGTTATTGATGAACAGTGGTATCAATTTTTCAGGGAACTGGTTTTGCCCATAGTTGTTGGAACAGTTGGTTACAACGAACGGCATATTGTAGGTATTGCCGTATGCCCTTACCAAATGATCGGATGCTGCTTTTGAAGCAGAGTAGGGCGATTGCGGGTCGTAAGAAGTGGTCTCCAAGAAGAAACCCGTATCACCCAACGAACCGTATACCTCGTCTGTAGATATATGATAGAACAGCTTGCCTTCATAATCACCGTTCCAAAGCTCACGTGCGGCATTCAATAAGTTTGCCGTACCCATTACGTTGGTATTGATGAATGCGTTAGGGTCAACTATTGAGCGGTCTACATGGCTTTCTGCTGCCAAGTGTATCACACCGTCGAACTTATATTGCTGAAAAAGGCTTGAAATGCCTTCCGCATTGGTGATATCCTCTTTTACAAAAGTGTAATTGGGTGCGTTCTCTATATCCTTCAGGTTCTCCAAATTACCCGCATAGGTCAGTGCATCCAAGTTCACTATTTGGTAGTCAGGGTACTTATTGACGAACAATCTTACTACATGAGAGCCTATAAATCCGGCTCCCCCTGTGATCAAAAGCGTTTTCTTCATTAAATGATAAATATGTAAATTACAATACGTCGCGAAGTTATATAATTAAACAGGAATAGACGATGCTATTTACACTGCTTTGCAAATTGTTAGCATAATGCCATGAAGCACCTTTTTACCATATCGTTACTCTTATTTAGCTTCACTGCGTTTGCACAAAAGCCTTCTTATTTTATCACTGCTAGGGCAATATATCAATCAAATGACACAGTTATTGTTGAGGTTAAGACGAACTTGTGGTTTTATAGCACCATGTGTGACTACTTAAACATTGATGGTGTCTCAGATATTATATCCGGTAGCACAATAAAAGCGAATCTTTACTATGAAATACCAACCATAGTGGATGCAAGCGGTTTCCCACAGTATTGTCCTAATACAGATACCGCGACCATTGTTAATGTAAATGGAAATATTCATCAGATAGAATTGAATCTATATACTTATCAGGTTTGGGATACTAATATGATTGATACAACGAATGAAAACTCAAAATGGATGATTTTCATACCCCTAAACGTTGAGCAACATAAATTGAACGAAAACCCAATCAAAATCTATCCTAACCCTTCAAGTAGCGAGCTATATATAAACGCTGAGTTCAATAATGATATAAGGGAGGCGAAAGTGCTTATATATAATTCTGTTGGCGAGATGGTTTACGTGAAGAGTTATCCTGTAATATCAGGGATATTGATTACAAACATCCGTACGGATAAGTTGCCACCGGGAGTGTACACCTTGCAGTTGAACACTGTTCTTGATGTGCGGAAAAAGCAATTTGTGATACAATAAAAAAGGGGCTTATCGCCCCTTTTTCTATTCTTCAGGTTTCAGTTTGAAACTTTCTATAAACTTGGTGGTGAAATTCCCCTTCCTGAAGTTTTCGTCCTCCATCAGTTGCTGATGGAACGGGATGGTGGTCTTTACACCTTCTATTACATATTCACTCAATGCACGGCGCATGGTATCCAAAGCCTCTTCACGTGTTTGTGCCACGGCAATCAGTTTGGCTACCATAGAGTCGTAATATGGAGGTATGGTGTATCCGGCATATATATGCGAGTCTACACGTACACCGTGCCCACCCGGAGTGTGCAATACGGTGATTCTACCCGGACTTGGCCTGAAATCATTGAACGGATCTTCGGCATTGATACGGCACTCTATGGCGTGCATCTGTGGCTCGTAATTCTTACCGCTAATCTTGATACCGGCAGCGATTTTTATTTGCTCCTTTATCAGGTCGTAATTGATTACTTCTTCCGTCACACAGTGTTCCACCTGTATACGTGTGTTCATCTCCATGAAGTAGAAGTTGCGATGCTTGTCCACAAGGAACTCTATCGTACCTACACTCTCGTAGTTGATTGCCTTACAAGCTTTAATGGCAGCCTCACCCATTGCTTTACGCAGTTCAGGTGTCATGAAAGGAGATGGAGATTCTTCCACCAACTTCTGGTGACGACGCTGAATGGAGCAGTCACGCTCACTTAAGTGACAGGCATTGCCATACTGGTCGCCGGCTACTTGTATTTCAATATGGCGAGGCTCTTCTACGAACTTCTCCATATATATACCGTCATTGCTGAACGAAGCGGCTGCTTCGGTCTTGGCACTGTCGTATGCTTTGGCTATTTCTTCTTCTTTCCATACAAGGCGCATACCCTTACCACCACCACCTGCAGTTGCTTTCAGCAAAACAGGGTAGCCCATTTCTTTGGCAAGTTTCTTTGCTTCGTCTACACTTTCAAGAAGACCTTCAGAGCCGGGAACAACAGGTACTCCTGCTTTTATCATGGTGTCCTTGGCGGTGATCTTATCACCCATGAGGCGCATCATTTCTGAAGTAGGCCCGATGAATTTGATACCGTATTCGGCACACACATCTGCGAACTCGGCATTCTCTGCCAAGAAACCATAACCCGGATGTATCGCATCGGCATTGGTTATTTCGGCCGCGGCCATGATGCGTGGTATGTTCAGATAAGAGTCGGAGCTTTGAGCCTTACCGATACAAACGGCCTCGTCCGCAAAACGTACGTGTAGGCTGTCTGCATCCGCTTTGGAATAAACGGCTACCGTCTCGATACCCATTTCTTTACAGGTACGTATAACGCGCAAAGCTATTTCGCCACGGTTGGCAATCAATATCTTTTTAAACATTGGAATTCTTGTTTAAAGTCAGTAATAACCGTAATGGATTACTATGCCGGTTCTACAAGGAACAATGGCTGATCGTACTCCACAGGGCTGGCATCGTCTGCCAATACCTTCACTATTTTGCCCGATACTTCCGATTCTATTTCGTTGAATAGTTTCATCGCCTCGATGATGCATATGTGGTCACCTACGTTGATGGTGTCACCTACATTTACAAATGGAGGTTCACCCGGCTTTGCACTGCGGTAGAATGTACCTATCATCGGTGATGTAACCGTGATCAGGTTATCACCTGCGGGAGCAGGAGCCGGTGCTGCAGCTGCAGGCGGGGCCTGAGGTGCAGGTGCAGCCGCTTGAGGAGCGTGTGCTGCAACAGGTTGAGGAGCCGGAGCGGCTTGATAAACCACGTGAGGCTCGCTGTTTGTATGCTTGATAGTGATCTCAAAATCGCCATCTTTTATACTCAGTTCGCTGATCTCAGACTTGTTTACAGCCTTTATCAACTCCTGTATGTGCTTTAAATCCATAATCGTTTTTTTGATGGGTAATTTTTTAAGATTATTCTTTAACGCGCTCCATATAAGCACCTGTTTTGGAATCGATTTTTATCTTCTCACCTGTATCTATGAAAAGTGGTACGTTAACCGTAGCACCTGTTTCAACAGTTGCAGGTTTCAAAGTACGGGTGGCCGTATCGCCTTTCAGGCCCGGCTCAGTGTATGTTACTTCCAAAACCACGTTCGAAGGAAGTTCTACGTTCATCGGTTGGTCTGTTTCTGTGTTCACGTTGATGAAGCACTCTTGACCGTCTTTGTAAAGACCCGGATTGTCTATTGAGCTTTCAGGCAATGTAAGCTGTTCAAAAGTCTCCTGATCCATGAAGTTGAAGCCCATATCGTCCTTGTAAAGGAACTGGAAGTTGCGCTTCTCGATACGTACCGGGTGAATGGTATCACCGGAGTTCCATGTGTGCTCAATGGTTCTTGTGTTGTCCACACCTTTGAGCTTAGCCCATACCTTAGCTGCGGCGCGGGCGGTCTTGTTTTGTCCAAATTCTACAACTGAATACAAATTACCATCCAGTTTGATGATCATACCGTTACGGATATCTCCTGTTGATGCCATATAATAACTTTAATGCGGAAGGCAAAAGTAACCTGAAAATGCTAAAAATTACACAATATGATGCCCTAAAATCATTTTTTTGACCGGATTGTTGCCAAAATCGTACGGAATGTAAGAATATGAGGGCATTGGCTTGGTAACTATCAAATTGGCTATTTTGCCAACGGCTATCGTGCCCAAGTCTTCACTTAGCTCCAAAGCCGCCGCACCGTTGATTGTTAAGGAGTTGATGGCCTCCTCCGGTGTCATCTTCATTTGGGTACAGGCCAATGTCATTAATAATGGAATATTCCCCGATGGGCATGAGCCCGGATTGTAGTCTGTAGCCAAGCAAACAGGCAGGTCTGCATCTATCAGCTTACGAGCGGGTTGGTATTGCATACCTAAGAAGAATGCCGCACCAGGCAGTAGAGTAGGTATCGTGTCGCTGTGCCTCAATGCCTCTATTTCCTCGTCACCCATAGCCTCCAGATGGTCCACGCTGATGGCCTTATGCTTCACACCCACCTGCACACCACCTGAGCGGTGGAGCTGATTTGCATGTATCTTCGGTTTCAATCCGTATTTGACTCCGGCTTCCAATACTTGTTCCGTTTCTTCTACGCTGAAAAAGCCTTTTTCACAAAATACATCTATATAATCCGCCAAACCTTCATCGGCGATTTGCGGCAACATTTCATTGATAATAAGCTTTAAATAACCTTCATGATTTTCTTTATAATCAGTAGGATATGCGTGTGCTGCTAAGAAAGATGCTTTTATCGGGATATACTTCTCTTCCTTCAATCTTCGTATCACTCTCAGCATTTTCATTTCGCCGGCCACGCTCAATCCGTATCCGCTTTTTATCTCAATGGCACCCGTTCCTTGGCTCACCACTTTGTGCAATCTGGCCAAACTTTCATCAAACAATTGGTTCTCGTCTATCTCGTTCAACTTCTGCGCTGAGTTCAAAATTCCACCACCTCGCTGCGCTATTTCCTCGTAGGTTAGTCCGTTTATCCTATCCACAAACTCCTGTTCCCTTGACGATGCAAATACCAAATGGGTATGCGAGTCCACCCAAGCAGGTAAAACCAAACCTCCATCCACGTCCAATATATTCTCTGCTTGTACTGTATGCCAATGCTCCATGTCTCCAAAGTCGGCTATCTTACCGTCACGAATCAGCAACCAAGCATTTTCTATGCATGGCAGTTCCTTCATTTGTCCACCCTTAGCCCATTTTTTACGATAAGCTCCGGTTTCGACATTACATAGCTGTTTGATATTTGTAAGCAATAAGTGCATATCCGGTTCTTTTGTGTAATAAACGCAATTGAGTTCAAAATAATAGTTAAATAAACAATTATCATAGCATTTCAGCCACTTATAAGTCCGTAACGCTGTTATCTTTGCGCAATGCGATTTTTACGACGACTACTCAAAATAATAGGCATTATCATAGGTGTGCTCATATTGTTTTTGGTGGTTTTCTGCATATACGTCTACAATGTGTCCGACTACGACCCGCCAAGTGTCGAAGGCGAACGTGATATAACATCAGAACAACGTAAGCATGTGGAAGGTTCGTTGTACACATTGGAGGATAGCAGTTGGATAAAACGCAACGACTACGGTCTATACGAAATGTATGTATCCGGTGCAGAGCCTTTCGAGTTCGGTACCAAGAACGGTAAGTTGGCACGAGAGCTGATCGTTTCGCAAGAGGTGGCCTTCACCGACGAGATAAAACGAATGATACCTTCCGATGGTTATCTGAAGTTCCTCAAATACATTATCGGGTTCATGAACAAAGACCTACCCGACCATGTGACCGATGAATACAAAAAGGAAATTTACGGTATCTCACTGGCCGCATCTGATTCTTTTGATTGGATAGGCGACAAATACGATAGGATATTGAACTACCATGCCGCACATGATATTGGACACGCACTCCAAAATATGATGTTGGTGGGTTGCACTTCTTTCGGTGCCTGGAGTGATAAAACGGAGGATGGTTCCATGCTTTTGGGCAGGAACTTCGACTTCTGGGTGGGAGATAAGTTCGCGGAGAACAAGATAGTCGCTTTCTACGACCCCGGTAAAGGTTACAAATTTGCCTTTGTCACATGGGGTGGCTTCACAGGTGTGGTATCAGGCATGAATGAACAAGGGTTGACCGTAACCATCAACGCGGCCAAATCCAAAATACCTTTCGGTGCGGCTACACCTGTATCTATGGTAGCCCGCGAAGTGCTTCAGTACGCATCAAACATAAATGATGCTATCGCCATTGCCAAAAGCAGAGAAATGTTTGTATCCGAAAGCTTCCTTGTCGGCAGTGCAAAAGATCGTAAAGCAGTTATCATAGAAAAGACACCGGATGAGTTGGCTGTATACGATCCTTCATCAGACCATATCCTTTGTACCAACCACTACCAAAGCAAGGAGTTCGAAGAACAAAAGCTGAACAAAGAGCAGAAGGAGCGAAGTGCATCTGTATACAGGTATCAACGTTTGCAAGAACTGACAGAACGAAACTATCCGCTTACTCCACTCAAGGTGGCGGACATACTCAGAGACAGGGGAGGATTACATGATGCCAACATCGGTAATGGTAACGAAAAAGCAGTCAACCAATTGATAGCACACCACTCCGTAATATTTCAACCTGATAGCCTGCGCATGTGGGTAAGCACCAACAACTGGCAGCTTGGCGCATATGTTTGTTACGACTTGGGTAAGATATTCTCTATGAAAGGCCTGTTGAAGGACACGGTCATATATGAAGAGAATAAGAACATTCCGGCAGACGATTTCGTTTTCTCCAGAGAGTATCGTGACTTTATTCGTTTCCGTAAAAACAAGATGGCATTCCTTCATGGCAAGCCTGTGGATACGGTTGAAATTGTACGCAGCAATCCTGAATATTACGATGCGTACAGGATAGCCGGCGATTACTGTTTTAAGCATAATTGGTACGGTGAGGCGGAAGCATATTATCGTCAAGCCCTGACGTTGGAGATAGCCACAGTGGATGAACGAGAAGCCATTGAAGAGAAGATAACGCTGTGCAAAAAGAAATTAAAAAGATAGTTTAACACCCATTATATTGCAGCATCCTTTCAATGACTGAACTACCGCTGTACGAAGAACGTTTCAAAAACCTGAAAGCCTGTGTATTGTTGCCAACGTACAACAATGCCGGCACTTTGGCGGATGTTATTGAGGATGTGTTGAAATACACTTCGCAGGTTATCGTTGTCAACGACGGCTCTACTGATGATACACCTGAGATACTAAAGCGTTTCCCTCAAATACATGTGGTAAGCTATACGCCCAACAAAGGGAAGGGTATGGCATTGCGAACAGGTTTCAAAGAAGCCGTTAAGTTGGGATACGACCATGCCATAACACTCGATAGCGATGGCCAACACTTTGCCAAAGACTTGGTACAGTTCCTCACGTATTTGGAGAACCTACCCAATACATTGCTCATCGGTTCTCGCAATATGGACCAAGAGAACGTACCGGGCAAAAGCAGCTTCGGCAATAAATTCTCCAATTTTTGGTTTTGGGTAAACACCGGCATCAAGCTCGAAGACACACAATCGGGCTATCGTTCTTATCCTGTACACAAACTGGCCGGTAAGAAATACTTCACTTCCAAATACGAGTTTGAAATAGAGGTGATAGTAAGAGCTTCTTGGAGCGGTATAGATGTAAAAAGTGTTCCTGTTACTGTTTACTATCCCAAGCCCGAAGAGCGTGTTTCTCACTTCCGTCCGTTTAAAGATTTCACCCGCATCAGTATACTCAATACCATATTGGTGTTGATATCTGTACTATGGGTGAAGCCAAGGGACTTTTTCAAAAAATTGTTCAGTCGTGAGGGTAGGAAGGTTTTATACACTGCTATATTCGCAACTCCCGGAGAGTCCAATCATAAAAAAGCAGCATCAATAGGCTTTGGTGTGTTTATGGGTATCGTGCCTATTTGGGGTTTTCAGTTGGCTGTGGGTATACCATTGGCCATTTTGTTCAGGCTCAATAAAGCATTGTTCATCATTGCCGCCAATATCAGTATTCCGCCCATCATGTTCGTGATAATGGCATTGAGTGTAGCCACCGGTAAATGGATATTGGGAATAGAAACCATCATCCCCGACTTTAGGAATATTACTCTTGATATGGTCAAAGAGGAGGGAGCGTCCTTCTTTTTGGGAGGTACGGTGTTGGCTGTATCGGTAGGATTGTTTGCCTACTTGCTATCTTATATCATCCTGCGTTCTATTCGAAAAAACGCTTCGTAAGATTGTTCCCTTTATAACCTATGCATTCGTGGTGTGCACCGGTCCAACCGCTGTTGTCGGCTTTGTAGTTGCTTACTTCAAATGCATCGAACGGTCCGACTTTCATATGCTCTATAAGCTCCGCTTTGGTGAAGTAGTTGCTTTCCCATCTTTTGTCCAACACTTGTTTGATACGTGCCGGTAGGAATGGATATGCAGCCTCGGCTATCTTTCTCTTCACGTTCTTTCTATCATCTATATCCACAACGGTGAAGTAGAAACAACCACCATCGTTCAGTAGGTTGTATATCTTATGGCAAAGGTCTTGAGGTAGAGGAGTATGCTCTCCCAATACACCTATGGAAAATATAAAATCGAATTTCTCAGTACCGAAATCATGCTCGAACACACTGCCTTGTATCAGATTAATGATGGGCACCTTCACATCCGATGACCTTACAGGTTCTTTAGCCATGTTCAACATGCTTTCGGATATGTCTATACCTGTAAGCTCTTCGGTATTCTCCAATACATGAAAATACCGGCCCGTACCACAACCTATCTCCAATACTTTGATAGGGTCGGTAAAGCTTTTGGTTATCTTCTTTACTACAGGAGCGAAATGCGCATAGTCGGGAGATACCACGTATTTATAATCGAACTCCCTATACTCTTCGGAGTAGGTGTCATCATATAACTGTATCGCTTTTGCATCAAATTCCCGATAGTTGGTATTCAACATATTCTCTGTTTTGCATTGTAAATTTGGTCACATAACAACAAATAATAAAAAAAGCCGCAGTGATTAACTGCGGCTTAACAACTATGATTTTAAGACTGTTACCCCAAATAACCTTTCAGTGTATTGCTGTAACGAGCTTTTTGCAAACGTTTGATCGCACGCTCTTTGATCTGGCGTATACGCTCTTTGGTCAGGTCGTACTTTTCACCTATCTCTTCGATGGTAGGACCATCATCACCTTCCAAACCAAAATAAGCGGCTAATATCTCAGCTTCACGAACACTCAACGATTTCAATATGCGGCGTATCTCATTGCGTAGAGAATCCTGCATTACATCATCGTCGGTATCGTTACTGCCTTCCAACAAGTCGCCCATGGCCACATCTTCCGCTTCGTGTACCGGTGCATCCAATGAAGTGTGACGAGTGTTCGTGGTGAAGATGTTGTTCACCTCTGTCTCGCTCATTTCAAGGATGTCGGCCAATTCTTCGGTAGATGGCTCACGCTCGTTCTCTTGCTCGAATGCAATGAATGCCTTATTGGCTTTGTTATATGTACCTATCTTATTCTGTGGTAGGCGCACCAAACGTCCTTGCTCAGCCAAAGCTTGCAAAATGGACTGACGTATCCACCATACCGCGTATGAGATGAATTTAAAACCTTTGGTTTCATCAAAACGTTGTGCCGCTTTGATAAGTCCTAAGTTACCTTCGTTGATAAGGTCACTCAGAGATAAACCTTGGTGCTGATATTGCTTGGCCACCGATACCACGAAACGAAGGTTGGCTTTCACCATCTTCTCCAATGCTATCTGATCGCCAAGGTGTATGCGCTGCGCAAGAGTGGTTTCCTCCTCCGGAGTGATCATCGATATTTTGCTGATCTCCTGAAGGTATTTTTCTACCGCTTGCGAATCCCTGTTGGTAATCTGAGTGGCAATTTTTAACTGCCTCATAATATTCCTTTATTTTATAATTGTGTATTAGTTAATATTTCCTCTATATATTAAGACGACTGAATTGTCGGAAAAGTTTGCTCGATGATTAAATTTTTTCTTTGTTTTTTAACCCGCAAATAACGTTCCGTTTATTCGGTCATATTTTTCTTTTTCTTTCTTTATAACCGACTAAAACCTTGCAACTTAATACAGTGGCTCGCATCGGGCTATTATGGTTTTATTCTATGGACGAATAGGTGACGTAAAACTTACTGACAGGAAACGGCTTAACGGGCAAAATTATTGCTAATCTGCCGAATTTGCTACCTTTGCGCGTCATATTAACGTCACTTTTAACATATTTTATGCAAAAAGACCTGTATCAGCATCCGGATTACTACTTATTGGATGAATTATTGACAGATGAGCACAAATTGATACGCGATTCTGTGCGTGCTTACGTGAAGAAAGACATTACCCCCATCATCGAAGAATACGCCCAAAAGGCTGAATTTCCGACACATGTCATCAAAGGTTTGGGCGAGCAAGGCTGTTACGGTCCGTTTATACCTCAAAAGTATGGAGGTGCAGGTCTTGATTATATTTCCTATGGTTTGATGATGCAGGAATTGGAGCGTGGCGATTCAGGTATCAGGTCTACTGCGTCTGTACAGGGTTCTTTGGTGATGTTCCCGATATATAAGTTCGGTAGCGAAGAGCAGAAGATGAAATACCTGCCGAAATTGGCGACAGGGGAGTTCATGGGTTGCTTCGGCCTTACTGAGCCGGACCACGGTAGTAACCCTGCAGGTATGTTGACGAACTTCAAAGATGCAGGTGACCATGTGGTGCTGAACGGCTCCAAAATGTGGATCTCCAACGCACCTTTTGCAGATATAGCTGTTGTTTGGGCTAAGGACGAGAACGGAGATATTCGTGGATTGATAGTGGAGCGTGGTATGGAAGGCTTCAGCACACCTATCACTCATGGCAAATGGTCACTTCGTGCATCTGCCACAGGTGAATTGGTGTTCGACAATGTAAAAGTGCCAAAGGAGAACATCTTCCCTGAAATAAAAGGCTTGAAAGGACCGTTGAGTTGTCTGTCAAGTGCTCGTTTCGGTATCGCTTGGGGTGCTTTGGGTTGTGCTATGGACTGCTACGATACCGCTTTGCGCTATGCGCAGCAGCGTGTTCAGTTCGACCGTCCGATAGCGGGTTTCCAATTGCAGCAGAAGAAATTGGCCGAAATGATAACCGAGATAACCAAAGCACAGCTTATGGTTTGGCGCTTGGGTGTATTGCGTAATGATGACCGCGCCACACCGGCACAAATATCCATGGCCAAGCGCAACAGTTGCGATATTGCACTGAAGATAGCGCGTGAAGCAAGGCAAATATTGGGTGGTATGGGTATTACAGGTGAGTTCAGCATCATGCGTCACATGATGAACTTGGAGTCTGTGATCACCTACGAGGGTACACACGACATCCACCTGTTGATAACCGGTATGGACATCACAGGTCTCAACGCATTCAAATAATAATTTAACCAGCTAAGAATAGAAAAGGGTGCTTTATGCACCCTTTTTATTTGTCAGTTCAGCTACTTTATCCTGTTCGTCGATGGATATGGCCACCTCTATTTTCCAATTGTCTTCACTGTTCAGCCTTACCAGGTAGTAATAGTCGCAATCGTATACGGGGTTGCCTGTGGCTGTGTAATACTGCCAGTGGACTTTCACCCGATATATGCGCTCCGTCACCTGCTGTTTGTTCAGCACATCGGCAAACACACTTGCAATACCCACCTGTTTGTAGAAACGTTTACCCTGCGAGATGACACTTTCCAACTTGGCTGCCGTGGTATATACCGCACTCAAATTGTCGGACAATATGGTGCAAGGCAGGGCATAGCAATTGGCTATCTGCTTCACATCACCTTTTTGTACACCGTTGGCGTAATATTCAAAAAGGTCGTTGATACGATATTGAGCGTCTGTATCGGGTAGCATATGGGTATCCTCTTCCTAACAAATTTAACCGTAATAAAACAGTCTCGAAAGCCTCCGGCAATATATTTCTCTTAATTATTCGGCAGGGTAATCAATGTCAATAAAACATCATAAAAATGTAGTGATTTTTCAAATTTGTTATTAACGTATTTCATTTACATACACCGAATGATTTACCTACCTTTGCAGCACTTTTTACAAATACTTATCGAAATTTTTATATGTTATCAGTTTCCAACTTATCGTTGCGTTTTGGCAAGAGGATCTTGTTTGAGGATGTGAACATCCGTTTCACAGAGGGTAATTGCTACGGTATTATAGGCGCCAATGGGGCAGGGAAGTCTACTTTCTTGAAGATATTGTCGGGAGACATAGACCCGACGACAGGCAGAGTGGAGATATCCAAAGATCAGCGCATGAGCGTGTTGAAACAGGACCACTATGAGTTTGACAATACCGCTGTGTTGGAAACGGTGATAATGGGTAACACGCCTTTGTACAAGGTGATGAAGGAGAAAGACGACCTGTATGCCAAAGAAGACTTCACAGAAGAAGACGGACTGAAAGCAGGGGAGTTGGAAGCCACATTCGCGGAAATGGACGGCTGGAACGCTGAGAGCGATGCGGCAACCTTGTTGAGCAATTTGGGCATCAAAGAAGACCTGCATCACAAGCTGATGAAGGAGTTGGACGGTAACCAAAAGGTAAGGGTTTTGTTGGCGCAAGCATTGTTCGGCAATCCGGACATACTGTTGCTCGATGAACCTACCAACGACCTTGACTTGGAAACCATCTCTTGGTTGGAGAACTTCTTGGCCGACTACGATAAGATAGTATTGGTGGTATCTCACGACCGTCACTTTTTGGATGCGGTATGTACACACGTTGCCGATATCGACTTCGGTAAAATATCCATATTCACGGGTAACTATTCGTTCTGGTACGAGAGTAGCCAGTTGTTGTTAAGGCAAAGAACAGAGCAAAACCGTAAGGCTGAAGAGAAGATAAAGGAACTGAAAGAGTTCATTGCTCGTTTCTCTGCAAATGCTTCCAAATCTCGTCAGGCGACCAGCCGTAAAAAGGCTTTGGATAAGATAAACCTGGACGATATGAGGCCGTCCAACCGTAAATACCCGGCCATATTGTTCAACAATCAGGTGCGTGAGGCAGGCGATCAGATATTGGAGGTGCACAATTTGGGCAAAACAGAGAACGGGGAGACCTACTTCAAAAACATCAACTTCGACGTAAAACGCGGACAAAAAATAGCCATCATATCCGAAAACAGCCTTGCCACCACAGCATTCTACAAGGTCCTGGCAGGCGAGGACAAGGATTTTGAGGGTAGCTTCAAATGGGGTGTCACCATTACCAACACATACCTTCCTGCAGATAATACAGAATTCTTTGAGGGTAAAGACCTGAACTTGGTGGATTGGCTGCGCCAATATTCCGAAGAAAAGGACGAAACCTTCATACGTGGCTTCTTGGGGCGTATGTTGTTCTCGGGCGAGGAAACACAGAAAAAGTGTACCGTACTGAGCGGGGGGGAGAAAATGCGCTGTATGATCAGCCGTATGATGATGTTGAAAGGAAACGTGCTGATGTTGGACGAACCGACCAACCACTTGGACTTGGAAAGTATCACCGCACTCAACAACGGAATGAGCGATTTCAAAGGAACCATTCTCTTCACAACGCGTGACCATGAGTTGGCACAGACGGTGGCAGACAGAGTTTTGGAGTTAACGCCTAACGGTCTGATTGACAGGGAGATGACATTTGATGATTACAGGAATGATTCAAGGGTCAAAGAGGTGCGTGCAGAGTTATATGGCCAACCTGTGTGATCCATAACCAAGAGTTAATATAATTTTTATTTATAATGCTCGCTTTTGAGTTCTTATAATGTATATTTACACATACGTGACAAAATAAGAACCGAGAAGATAGGAGTTGAATTCTCACGCGGAAGTAGTACGCAACACCCATATTGAATCCCGAACTGATGCAATACACCATATTGCAACAGGCAACAATATCCGTTTAACCTTCTAAAACTGTCCTGTTTATGAAGCTACACCAAAACCGCTTAGACAGATTCTCTGTCATAGCAAAGCAATTAGTGGACCGGCATTCTGAGGCATATTTTAACGACTGTACAAAACGAACGGACATATTTGATGCATACAACGATCATCTGAACACATTGGGTGAGCAGCTTGAGCAAAAAGCAACAGAATTTTTGAAAAGCTGCAGAACCGCAAACGAGGAGTTGAGAAAAGAGATCTGGACAACTTGCACCAAATACATCGAATTATTCATTCAGTGGAACAGCCCGGGTAGGGTTAACCAATACATATCCTAAACCTGATTACACCAACATAGGATCACATTATCTATTACAAGTTCAATTATTTATTCTATTGCTATTATAAAGGCTGCAGTAAGGTGGCCTTTATTGTTCTACAAACCAATACAAGGGTAGAATCCTTATAAACCCCTGTATATCAGTTTATCTTTTACTTAACATAATGTAAATTATAGAACAAAAGCGTCTGGCAGCCAGCCAGCGTGTTCGTAATGGTTCAGGCTATTGATTCAAATAGCGTCTAATATACTCTTGAATATAGTATTTGGAAGGTGGCAACTTTTTAACCTTCGGTTCGCTTGAAGGTTCCTCATGGAGCTTGAAAGCTATACTATTTTCAGCGGCGCTTATAGCACTACGCTCTACAGCCGCATAGATGGACGGCAGCTTGAACTTCTGCATATTAATTTTGTTTTAGACACAATACAAAATTACGAACCCCGGTAGTCATATCGGGGTTTTGTGGTAAGTTTATTATCCTGCTTTTCTTTGCTTGTCCAAAGAAAAGGCAGCAAAAGAAAAGACCCCGCTTTCTAAAGCTTCGACGAAAGCGGTGCTACCCTGATAGGCTGCCGCCCTTCGGCGCTGCCAGACACTAGTTGTTCTAGAACAAGTCTTATGTGTAAGTATCAGGTGTTTTACATCTAAAATGTGCCACACCTTCGATACTCAAGCCTACGGTAACATAAGATGTAATTATAGAACAAAAGCGCCCGCAGGCAGGACTGGCTATAAGCTTACCAGTCTTTAGATTCTTGGTGCAAGTTTTCATATATACTAGACTCAAGCGCTAATAAAAGCTTCTTCATCTCTAAGTGGTAATCTTTTAAAATTGCGTAAGACATTTTACTTCTGACCTTCTTTTCGTTTTTCTCTTTATCTTTTAAATACATTTCATAGTATGATGAAATTGAACTTTTATCAGTCCACCCACCAATAGTTCCTGTGTAACTACTAGACGGCATATATGATTGACCCATAGAATTAGTAATCCTAATTCTACACTTATAATCCTTGATATCTATGTTTAGTATATACCAATTTTGAATAACTTCTTTTGCGTCAACGAAGGTTTCAATGAGAGTTAATTTTATTGCGTCAAATAATTCGTCCTTTTTGTAACTATCAACTTCAATTATTTCTTATTTCTCCACTTTCTAATGCTGGATAAAAGTAGATATAGCATTTATCATCATTAATCGACCCTTTTAAACTAATATCAACATCTTCATATGGACGTTCAGTTATTACTATATGCTTAATAACAAAAAGATCATCTTGCAATAAGTTATTACCATTTTCCTTTAACCCTTTTATATACTTAAAGCCTTTTGGCGTAGATGGTTTGCCTAGTTTAATACTTTGATTAGATTCTATTGTGTATCCATTAGCAAACTTATGCTTGTTTGAAACTGATGTATGCTGTGATAGACCTTTTAGAGGTAAAAACAATATCATTATAATACTTAGTGTTTTCATATAGAATAGTTTCAGTAATCTTATCACATACAAAATACTAATTTTCAATATATTCAACACTACAGTTACGTATATTTGCTATAGTAAATAAGTCGGCAAATAATGAATCCGAAAGTTGATTTCTTCTTCGATAAAGACACTCAATGGCAGAAGGAATACAAAGAGCTTAGAAAGATAGCATTGAGCTGTGGCCTGCAAGAAGAGCTTAAATGGGGATGCCCCTGCTATACATACAACGGTACCAATGTGGTACTGATACATGGCTTTAAGGACTATTGCGCCTATCTGTTTCACAAAGGTGCCCTACTCAGCAATGCCGACAACCTGCTGATTCAACAAACAGAGAATGTACAATCCGCCAGACAGATACGCTTCACAAGCCTGAAAGAGATCGTAAAGCTGTCCCCCACTCTTAAAAGCAATATTTACGAAGCCATAGAAGTAGAAAAAGCAGGCTTGAAAGTAACGCTTAAGAAGACCAAGGAGTATTCAATGCCCGACGAGCTGCAAGACAAGCTGGACAGAGATGCGGAATTCAAAACAGCATTCGAAGCATTGACACCCGGTAGGCAGCGGGGTTATCTACTCCACTTCTCACAACCCAAGCAATCCAAAACACGCATATCCAGAATAGAGAAGTGCACACCCCTTATCTTTGAAGGAAAAGGATACAACGACTGATATGGCCAACAAACTCTCCGCAAAAGAAAAGAATGCACTGATAGAAACTTTGCAAACCCGTTTCGAGCAGAACATGAATCGCCACAAAGGCATTAAATGGGCCGATGTTTTGGCAAGGTTGGAAGCCAATGCTTCTGCCCTCTGGTCGCTGAATGAAATGGAACAAACAGATGGAGAGCCTGATGTGGTGGCCTTTGATAAAAAGACTGGTGCCTATACTTTTTACGATTGTGCAGCTGAAAGCCCCAAAGGCCGCCGTAGTTTCTGTTACGACGAGGCTGCCCTTGAGTCCCGAAAGCAACACAAACCCAAAGACAGTGCCATGAACATGGCTGCTCATATGGGTATCAATATCCTGACTGAGGAGCAATACCGCTATTTGCAAACTTTGGGTGAGTTCGACCTTAAAACCTCAAGCTGGATAGCCACTCCCGGTAACATCCGCGAGCTTGGCGGCGCACTCTTCTGCGATCGTCGTTTCGATACGGTCTTCACCTATCACAACGGTGCCGAATCTTATTATGCTGCACGCGGTTTTCGAGGCTCGTTAACTGTATAATTACGCTATTTATTCGTATATTTGTTATGTAAAACAATGAGTGTATTTACACTTCTTTTACATGTTTGTTGCAGAGAAAAAACACCTCTTTTCGCAACAAAATGCAACAAAATGGGTTGAAGCACCCCCGATTGTTACGTTTTGTTCGCCTTTCCGAACATTTTGGCTTTATTGAAATAAATATATACTGATAATCAACACAATACAAGAAATTAGGGCATACCCCCTCCCCCCGAACAGAACAAAACGTAACAACTCTAAAGATTTCGGGAATATCAAACTCTTTGGCTTAATATTGCGTCTTACCATATGAAAATGAGGAACTTTATCATATTAGTGGTGGCTGTTTGCACCTCGTTGGCTGCATCGGCTCAGTGTACGTTCAGTGTGAATATATCGCAATTTCCCGATACCATATGCTCCGGCCAAACCCTTACACTCAGTGCCAACACCAGTGAATCCGGCGTTACTTTCACATGGACCGGTCCCAACACAAGCAATGTGGTCAATCAAAACCTCGTAATACCCAATATAGATACAAGCTACAATGGTACATTCAAAGTGTTGGCCACCAAATCAGGTTGCAATTCCGACAGTGATACCGTAGTTATCAACGTCAACCCCACTCCGCTGAAACCCTCCCTTACTTCCAACATTACAGTGTGTGTGGGTGACACACTTATGATGGAGATAAAACCCGTAGGTAAGGTTACTCAGTTCATACCTCGCATTTGGGGACCGAACGGTTTCTACGATACCATATATACTCCTCATATGGACAGTGCCACCAAGGCTCATACCGGACAATACAAAGCAATTGTAAAAACAGCTATCGGTTGTGTGTCCGACACCGTTTATTATACCATTCCATTCAACCGCATCAACCAACACCCTCCAAAACCTACAGCCTCAGCTGTGGATAGCGTCATTTGTAAGAACGATACTCTTCGACTCTTGGGCAGCAGTCCTTCGGGAGGTGTTAACTTCACATGGTACGGTCCTAACGCACAGGTATATTCCGATACCAATGTAACCATCAATGGCTACCCTCTTGTTGGCAAGCAACAGTTTGTTTTGTTGTTGGACAGTGTGGGATGTAAATCTGAAGGTGATACGGTCGAAGTTGAAGTGTTGAACACTGCCTCACCTACAGTTACTATATCAGCCAATCCGGGTTTTATTGTTGGACCGAACAAGCAAGTATTGCTGACGGCCAATGTGGCCAATAACGGTTCCACAAATTACTATCAATGGAGAAAGAATGGTTTGGCTCTGACAGGCGCCACGCTCAATACATTGACAGTTACCACCAATGTTGATGTGGTGGGTGGAGATATACTAACGGTATGGGTAAAGACTTCTCCAACATGCGCTGTGATAGATACAGCGGTTAGTCCGATAGTATCCATTACAATTAATCTTGGTGTGGATGATGTGGCAGGAAAAGGTAGCATTAAGCTCTACCCTAACCCTGTTAATGGTATTCTTACTGTTGAAGGTGTAGCTGATATCAGACAGTTGTCGGTTACATCACTTATCGGTCAAACAGTAGCATTGCAAAGCCGCATGAGGCAAACCAAGCCGAATACGGTTGAGATAAACACCGCAGGCATGCAACCCGGTATGTATTTGTTACGCTCAGGCAACAAAGCCATCCGTTTCGTTAAGACAAACAGATAGTGCATTGATAACGATAGTCCCCATTGCACCGGAGCATAATGCTGAATTGTTCCGGATCATTCGTTCTTCATTGGAAGAGTTCGACATCGACCTCAATGGTACTGTTTATGTCGACCCTTATTTGGATAATATGTATAGGCACTTTTCCGTACCGGGCAAAGCATACTTTATTGCCATGGAAGATGGAAAAGTACTCGGCGGTTCCGGCATAGCTCCCCTTGATGATATCGACAAAGAAGTTTGTGAGTTGCAGCGCATGTTCGTAACCAAAGATGCACGTGGTCGTCGCATCGGTAGGTTGTTGATGGACACATGCCTTACCAAAGCCAAAGAAATGGGCTTCAAAAAATGTTATTTGGAGACATTCGATGAAATGAAAGATGCCATAAGGCTATACGAGAACAGCGGCTTTGAATATTTGAATGCCGCAATGGGCAATACAGGGCACTTTTCTTGTAAAACATGGATGCTCCGCGACCTTTAGAAGCATTATATTTATACCATGGTTCAGCAAGACAACGACGACAAAAGAGGTCGGTTCTACATTAAGCAGGATGATGAATTCATAGCTCGTATGGAGTATGTATATGCAGGCCCCGAAAAATTCATCATAGAGCATACTGAGGTCGACCCTAACCATGAGGGCAAAGGGTTGGCCAAACAATTACTGACTGCCGCTGTACAATTCGCCCGCGAAAACGACATGAAGATCATACCGTTATGCCCTTATACAAATGCCTCTTTTCATAAAAATCCGGATGAATATAAAGACGTGTGGTTTGGCAGATAAGATGCTGAAAAATGTCAAGTCTTTGTATCACAGATATTATACAATTGTCATCATTTAGTATATCTTAGCTATACTTTACAATTCAATTTATTTATGAGGGCTAATGTAATTATCGTTTTGCTGGCACTGGTTGTTGCCGGCTCAGCATGTAAAAAAGAAAAGAAGAACATCATTGCTAAACCGACTCCTGTTGACACATCCATAAAAGGTGTGGCTATTAAAGGTGATGCGGATTTGAAGATAATGAGTACAGGTACTGCAAGTACCAAAGTCTCCATCTCCCCACTCGACAATAGAAGCTACAAAGTGAATATCTCTTTGGAAGGTCTTCCGAAGAACACTACTTCAAGCTTGGTGGCCAGCGGTGGTATGGTACCACTTACTTCTGCCATTACATTCAGTACCAAGAATGAAAAAGCAGGTACTTATACAATACCTGTTACTGCTACTCCTGACAAAGGCATGCCGGTATCATTCGATTTGAAATTGACGGTGGCCGCTATTGACAGTGCAGATTGGGGTAAATTCTTCTACAATGCGGTCAAGAACTCTATGTTGAAGACGTATCGTGATACTGCAGACCAAAAGAACGATCTGCTTAACATCACTATGAGCCCATCGGGAGAAGTTTATTTGAACAAAGTATTGTTGTATAAAGAAGATACCACATACACATATGTATCAACCGACTCTACCAAAGGCGGCGTAAAAGATGTGAAACTGACTGTTGACTGCGCTACGGACAGCTTATACATTATGCCACAGAGCGTGAATGGTATCAACTTAAGCGTTGCCATTCCTGGTACTACTTATATGATATCTGGTAAAGGTCATTTTGATAGATATAATAAGACTTTTACTATCACGTATCATGTGACCCATCCTAACCCTAAAGTAAACGAGACATTTACCATAAAGGGTAAAATGGATTTCTAAGCGATTTTTATAGCCGCTGAGGCATACAAATAATAAAATAGCCTAACTCAAACTGAGTTAGGCTATTTTATTTCAATCACTTATGAGATAAATACGATTACATATAAACTTACTGTACAGTTTGTGATTCCTAAAAGTTAATTTTATACTCTAAAGTTATACTTATGGAGAGGCGAAAATTAATGAACAGCATCGGTGGCTTTGCAGCCGTTGCGTTCGGTGCTGCACTTTTGTTTTCAGGCTGTCGTAAAGAGCAGGCTGTATCTCAAACAGATGGCGGTGCATCATTGGAAAAAAGGCTGTCTGAAGAGACAGTGTCATTCCCTGCCAACACTGCACGTGGAGAGGCTGTCCCGAATGAATTGATAGTGCGTTTTAAGCCGGGTGTCGGTGAAGATCGCAGACAAAGAGCATTTGAACACATGAATGCTGAGGTTGTAGAAAAGCTACATACTCAGGCAATGAAAGACTTTGGTGACGAACGCGGTTACTTTCTTGTACGCATGCCTGCAGATGTACCTCAGGCAATGAACCGTTGGAGAGACGAAGAAGATATAGAATATGCAGAACCTAACTATCTGTATTCATATTCTGCCACATCAAATGACCCCTATTTTACAGATGGTCAACTATGGGGCATGTATGGTTCTTCCACATCTCCTTCGAACCAATACGGTACAGGGTCAGCTGCTGCTTGGGCTAATAATCATACCGGTAGCAATTCTGTAATTATCGCTGTTATCGACGAAGGTATATACAACGAGCATGAGGATTTAAATGCCAACTGTTGGGTAAATCCATATGAAATACCGAATAATAAAAAAGATGATGACGGTAATGGTTATGTTGATGATGTTTATGGTTGGAACTTCGATAGAAACAACAACAAGACATCAGGTTCTGCAGAAACACATGGTTCTCACGTTGCAGGTACCATAGGTGCTGTCGGCGGTAACAACAAAGGAGTTGCAGGTGTTTGTTGGAACATCAAAATGATATCTTGTAAGTTTTTGGGCAGACGTGGCGGTTCTACAGCCAATGCGATCAAGGCTGTTGACTATGTTACAGATATGAAAACAAGACACAACTTGAATATTGTAGCCACAAACAACTCTTGGGGCGGTGGTGGCTTTTCTCAAAGCTTGAAAGACGCAATCGATCGCGCAGAGGCTGCAGATATACTTTTCATTGCTGCAGCAGGTAATGATAGCAGAAACAATGATGCTTCAGCAAGCTATCCGTCCAACTATACCAGCAGTAATATCATAGCTGTTGCTTCCATTACTTCTTCAGGTGGTTTGAGTAGCTTCTCAAACTATGGTTTAACTACTGTTGACATAGGCGCTCCGGGATCGGGCATCTACTCTACTGTTCCTAAAAAGCAAGGAAAGAGTGTTGTTTCAAGTTATGCATCTTATAACGGGACAAGTATGGCTACGCCACACGTAACCGGTGCTGCGGCTTTGTATGCTGCATCACATCCGGGTTCTTCTGCTGCAGCCATTAAAACAGCCATTTTGAGCAGTGCTACTGCTACCTCATCGCTTAGCGGCAAGTGTGCCACTGGTGGTAGATTGAACACAAGTGGATTCTAATAAACACATTGTAATATGTTTGAAAGAGCGGTTTTTATACCGCTCTTTTTTATTTCAATTATTATCTTCCCATAACGATGAAGACCGCCGCTGACATCTACGACCATTGGGATGAGCCACAAAAGAGTTGCCTATTGGCATTGAGGCAAATTATTTTGGATACCGATGATAGCATTACAGAAACAGTAAAGTATGGTATGCCCTGCTTTTGCATCGCCGGTAAACACTTCTGTTACTTGTGGACAGATAAGCATACAAACGATCCATACATATTGATGGTGGAAGGAAACAAACTGACACATCCAAAACTACTGCAAGGCGACAGGAAGCGCATGAAAGTATTCACCGTTGACCCTACATCAGACTTGCCTGTCAATACCATAAAGGAAATCCTCAATGAAGCGCTGACAGTAAGTGAACTATAAGTTTCTCCTCTTAGTCGATAATCATTAATTTTGAGAGATGTCCATTCCATTGGTTACAGAAATGTCCATACATAGGGTAAGTGCCGGTAAAACCACCGACATGAAAGACCTTTTGGCAACAGAAGAGCCATTGGAGATAAGACTTGTATACGGAAAGGAGAAAAGAAAGACTAACCTTGCCGTCACCATGCGTACTCCTGGAAACGATGAGGAGTTGGCCATCGGTTTCATGTACGCTGAGGGTATTATCAAGAGTAGCAATGAAGTCCTTTCCTTTGAACAGATTGACGACAACATTGTGCAAATAACGCTTGATGAGCATGTAGATGTTGCGGAAAAGAAGATAGAACGGAATTTTTACACAACCTCCAGCTGCGGGGTATGCGGCAAGGCCAGTATAGATGCCATAAAAACCGAATGCAATATCTACGATAAAGAAAAGCCTTTCACCCTACCTGCCTCACTTATTCATACACTTCCTGATAAATTAGGCCAAGTACAATCCGCATTTCAAGATACAGGAGGCATACATGCAGCAGCTTTATTTAATCTGACTGGAGACCTTTTATTGGTCCGTGAGGATGTAGGGAGGCACAATGCTTTGGATAAATTGGTAGGTGCTGCGATTAAATCAGGCTCTCTACCGTAGAACCAACACATACTTTTATTGAGTGGAAGGGCCAG
>JACJXR010000008.1 GCA_020636505.1 Chitinophagales bacterium
ATATTAAAAGAGAACGGGTACAAGTCATATGTGATAACCAAGGAAGGTGAGACAGAGCAAGCGGATGATATATTGTCCGTAATGTCACGTATGGGTAGTACTTCGGAGAATATTGTATTTAAAAGATAATAAATAACGTTTCAAACGGTTTATAATGCTTGATAAGTTAGAAGCGATATCGGCCAGGTTCGATGAGTTGGGAGTAGCACTTACCAACCCCGAGATAGTGGCGAACAACAAAAAGTACGCGGAACTCAGTAAGGAGTATCGCAAGCTTGAGCCTATAATCGAGGCCAGAAAGAAATACAGGAACTGTGTCGATAGCCTTGATTTTGCCAAAGAAGTATTGGCAAGTGAAAGTGATGATGAGTTGAGGCAGTTGGCCAAAGACGACCTTGATAAGTTGGAAGAAGAGAAGGAGCAGTTGGAAGAAGAGATAAAGCTGATGCTGATACCTAAAGACCCTGAAGATGAGAAGAACGTGATATTGGAGATACGAGCGGGTACAGGTGGCGACGAGGCCAGCCTGTTTGCCGGCGATTTGTTGCGTATGTACTTGAAGTTTGCAGAGAAGAAAGGTTGGAAAGTGGCCGTGCTTTCAGATACTGAAGGTACTGTTGGTGGATACAAAGAAGTGCAGTTGGAAGTGCAAGGTGATGATGTGTACGGTACATTGAAGTTTGAAAGCGGTGTACACCGTGTGCAGAGGGTTCCTGCTACAGAAGCGAGTGGTAGGCTACACACATCGGCTGCTACGGTTGCGGTAATGCCCGAAGCGGAAGAGGTGGATTTCGAATTGAAGGAAAGTGATGTGAAAATGGAAACGGCCCGAAGTGGTGGTGCAGGTGGACAGAACGTGAACAAGGTGGAAACCAAAGTTTTGTTGACACACATACCTACAGGTACGGTTGTAATATGCCAAACGGAACGTACGCAGTTGGGTAACCGCGAAAAGGCGATGCAGATGATGCGTACCAAACTGTACGAAGAAAAGGTACGTGAGCATGAAGAAGCCATTGCAAGCAGAAGAAAAAGCCTTGTTAGTACGGGTGACAGGTCGGCCAAGATAAGGACGTACAACTGGCCTCAAGGACGTATCACAGACCACCGCATCAACATGACGGTGTATAACTTGGACGAGTTCATGAACGGTGATATAGAAGATATGGTGGAAGCCTTGAAACTGGCGGAAAACACTGAGAAAATGCAAGCCGGCGAAACGGTAATATAATGCCCAAGCTGCCTGCATTTCCGATAAAATAACTAAGTTTAATCTTTAATAATCATACAAGAAATACAATGAGTAATCCTCGTTTTGATCTGGTAGACATTGCACAAACCCTGCACAAACGCAGGAAGATGCTTTTAATAGCCGTAATAATATCCGCTTTGTTGGGCGGTTTGTTTTATGTCGTTGGGCAGAAAAAATACAAAGCCGAGGCGGAGTATATCGTTTCCAACCCTTTGTATGCAGATAGGAACAACCTCTTCCGTACTCGTGATACTCGTTTCGTGGATTACTTCGGTGGAGATGATGACATCGACCGTATACTGTCCATAGCCAATTCGGATACATTGCGCAACGCGGTGTTGGATAAACTCAATCTTTGGGAAGTATACAAGTTGGACAAGTCCAACCCCGATGACAGATTGGAAATGAGAGAAAGGTTCCAAAAGCATTTCAAAATGGAACGTACCGAATACACAACCGCCAAAGTGTATTATACCGATACCGACCCTGACCGTGCGGCCGAAGTGGTGAACCTTGCCATGGAGATATGTGAGAATATTTTCCGCGGCTATTATATCAAGATGAAGGACAACGTAGCGGGTTCAATAAAAGACAGAGTTGAGGAGATAGATGCTAGCGTGGATGAGAACACGACTGAAATGGTGAAAATAGCCAAGGAGTTGGAAGGTACAAGAGACTACGCGGCAAGAGAAATGCTCAACATCAAGTACAAAAAGCTTTCTGCGGTAAACGATCAATTGATACAAGACAGGGCGCGTAACGTGTCGTTGCTTAATGAGTTTATGACAGGTGTGGATTCAAAAGACAGAAACCGCTACTTGCAAGTGATAACTCCTGCAACTCCACCGTTGAAACCTGCAGGCATCGGATTGGCTTTGACCATAATTGGTGCGGCTTTCTTTGGTTTCTTCTTTATCGGAATCTATATTCTTATTGTCAGTTACTACCGCTTACTAATAGCTGAGCAGCGTTGATACAACAACTGAACATAAGTGAGAAGTGGCTGATGCGCATCGGCTTTGTCGTGTTGTTTTTAAGTGTGATGCTTTTTGCAGCCACTCAAAACTATAAGGCATTGTTGTTGCCGTTGGGCTTCATCTTCATGTGTCTGTTGTTTGTGAACTGGAAAATGGCTTATTGGCTGTTCCTGTTTACCATACCGCTATCGATAGATTTTCAGATAACAGGGTCCTTATCCACCTCATTGCCGGATGAGCCGTTGATGTGGGTGTTCATGTTCTTGTTCCCATTCATATTCTTTAGCAACCCTAAGGTGTTGGCTAAAGACAAATGGTGGCGCGACCCGATAGTCACACTTATCATCTTGCAATTCCTATGGATGATTGTGGCGGTGATATTTTCAAAAGAGTTCATTTTGTCGGCCAAGTTCATGGCGGCCAAATCATGGTTCTTGATATGCTTCTTCATTTTGCCCTACTATGTGTTCAGAGAGAAGAAGGATTTTCGCCATGCATTCATTCTGTTTATAGCACCGATACTGATGACAATGTGCATCATTATGGTGCGTCATGCGGCACGTGGTTTTCACTTTTATAAAGTGGAGCAAGCCATTGGAGATCTGTATTACAATCACGTAGATTATTCTGCGGTATTGTCCATAGTGTTCCCATTGCTGTTCGTGGCAATACCTATGTCGCGCAAATGGCGTAACCCGTTTGTGAATATCGCACTGATAGGCTTGATAGCTTTCTTCATACCTGCCATATATCTAACGTATGCACGTGCTGCGCTTGTAGCAGTGGCATTTGCATTTGCAGTGGCCATCGCCATACGTTTACGTTTGGTAAATCTCGCTATGCCGGTATTCTACGCATTGATAGCAATGCTGGTCATCTTCATGGCTAAGGACAATAGGTTTATCAACTTCCGTCCCAACTATGAGAAGACGTACATGCACAAGAACTTCACTGAACACATGATTGCAACGTTCAGAGGTGAGGACATGTCTTCGATGGAGCGCCTTTATCGTTGGATAGCTGCTATGCGTATGAGTAAGGACGAGCCTGTGAAAGGGTGGGGACCGAACGCATTCTATTATTACTACAAACCTTATGCGGTAAGCTCATTCAAAACATATGTGAGCCGCAATGTCGAAAAGTCTACCACGCACAACTACTTCCTCTACATGTTGGTGGAACAGGGTTGGCCTGCGATGATAATCTATGCCATATTGGTGATGGTGGCATTGGCTCATGCTCAAAAAACGTACTTCCGCTTCAAGGATAAATTTTATCGTTATTGCACGCTTGGTGCCGTGATGATGTTCAGCTCAGGGTTCATCAACAACTTCTTCTCAGAGTTGCTGGAAACACACAAAGTGGGTTCGCTGATGTATATCAGTCTCGGGGTACTTGTAGTACTACGACGTATCAGTAACGAGTTGTTGGAAAAAGAAAAGCAGGAAGAAGCCAAGGCCGAGCTTAGGCCCCGGTAGGTTCTATCCAAACTTCATTGTCTTTCAGTATCTGAATAAGTTCGTCAACAGCTATTTCGCTTGGGACGTTACGTTTCACAACCTCTTTGTTTTTGTACAAGGTTATTTTACCCGGACCACTTCCCACATAACCGAAATCGGCATCGGCCATTTCTCCCGGTCCGTTTACGATACACCCCATGATAGCGATCTTCACACCTTTCAAGTGATTGGTGGCGTTGCGTATCATAGCTGTGGTGTCTTGTAGGTCAAACAGTGTACGACCACAACTTGGGCAACTGATATATTCCGTTTTGCTGATGCGCGTGCGTGTGGCTTGCAGTATGGAGAAAGAAGTGTTGTTCAGAAATTGATGATTGTTGCTCACAGGTAAGTAAGTTCTGCCACTCACTTTTATGTTGTCTATCTCCAACATATGGTTCCACAGCCAAATCCCATCACCGTATCCATCCAACATCAAACCGCCTGCGTTGGTGGCAAAGTCTATCAATTGCTCATCTACTGTTTTTTCTTTGTTCTCCACACAGAGTATTACAGGACATTCTACGTTTTGCTTTTGCAACTCGATAAGGAATCTCCTGACAGATGGCATACTGTGTTTGTTGCTACTGTCCTGACAAAGCACCGCTTTAGGGTTGCTTTTGACTTTTGCGATCAGTTGCTGTAAAGTATCCCATTCGACATTCGCATTTACATGAACGAAATGCAGTGTATCCAGGCTTTCTTCATAGGACAAGTAATCCTCCATTTTGAAGAACGGATGATACTTATTTTTGTCCGTGGCATTTTGCCAAGCCTTGTGATTGCAAATCACTTGCAATGTACCGGGTAGATTGAAGTCAAGCAGTTTATCACCTGTGTATATGTAGTCTGCAGCTGCATCTCCGATGTTCCACTTGTCGGTGATTTCGTTGTACACATAGCCGATACAGTTGAGGTCTGTTGGAGTGATGGTTTCATCATCCATATAGTCTGCAACAACTATCGGCACATGTTCGCCACCAATATTTTGTATTGTAGATGTATGTCTTTTTTTATACTCAAAAGGACTGTATGGCAATATTATTTTATCGCTTCCTTCTATCGGCTGTATGGCTTGATGATTGGTCCTGTCCGCATATCTATTCACGATGTCTCGACAAACAGGTATCTCAAATTCAGGGTCTTCGGTTAATGATACACGTATCGTATCCCCAATGCCATCTTCTAAGAGTGTACCTATACCTATCGCACTTTTTATCCTGCCATCTTCTCCATCACCTGCTTCAGTTACGCCCAAGTGCAGTGGATAACATTCACCGAATTCTTCGTCCATCTTCTGCACCAGCAATCTGTACGCCTGCACCATCACTTGCGGATTGCTCGACTTCATGCTGAGTATTATCTGATGATAGCTTTCATCACGAGCTATTCGCAAAAATTCCATGGCGCTTTCCACCATCCCTATCGGCGTGTCACCATAGCGGCTCATGATTCGGTCGCTTAAGGAACCGTGGTTGGTGCCTATACGCATGGCAGTGCCGTACTCCTTACATATTTTCACAAGTGGTACAAAACGGTCTCTTATTCTGTCTATCTCTGCGGCATATGCTGCGTCGGTATATTCTATAAAGTCGAATTTCTTTTTATCGGCATAGTTACCGGGGTTCACACGCACTTTCTCAATTATTCTGGCGGCTATTTCCGCAGCATTGGGTGTAAAGTGTATGTCGGCTACCAAAGGTGTGGTATATCCTTTGTCGTTCAGTATTTTTTTAATGACTGCAAGGTTCTCCGCTTCTTTTTTACTGGGTGCTGTTATTCTTACCAATTCCGCTCCCGCTTCAATACATCTGATACACTCCGCCACTGTTTTTTCGGTATCCATGGTATCGGCAGTGGTCATGGTTTGTATGCGAATGGGGTTGCCATTACCTAGCAATAGGTCGCCGATCCTTACTTCTTTGGTTTGAAGTCTCTTGTATTCCGTAAGCGAATTGCAGTAGATTCCCTTCATATTCTATTTCCTGAACGATGCAAAGGTAGGCAATGAAGCTTTAGTGATTTGTGAAATAAATGGCTCATATAACAATAATATACAATTATTTACAGGTGTTGTTCACAATAATCTAAACATCCCTATTGCTCACAACTATATGTTTTTCAATTAAACAATCTTATTTTAGCATCTCAGAGAACAGCCGATGGAGTACGAAATAAAACATTTTGGAAAATTCAAATATGTAGAAGAGGGCGAAGGAGAACCATTGGTTCTGTTGCATGGTCTATTCGGTGCGTTGAGCAACTTCAAAGATCTGATAGATCATTTCAAAGCGACACATCGCGTTATCATACCGATGTTGCCTTTGTACGACCTTACACTTCCCAATACCACAGTATCAGGATTGGCCAAGCACGTGCAGAAATTCATTGACGCTCGTGGGTTGACCAATGTACATTTGCTTGGTAACTCTTTGGGAGGACATGTCGGTTTGGTGTATGCGCTCAATCATCAAGATATCATTAAAACCATTACGCTGACAGGTAGTTCGGGTTTGTTTGAGAACGGTATGGGAGAAACATACCCCAAGCGTGGTGATTACGAGTATATCAAGAAGAAGACAGAGCTTACATTTTATGATCCCAACGTTGCCACAAAAGAATTGGTGGATGAGGTCTACTCAATAGTGAACAACAGATTGAAAGCACTTAAGATAATTTCTCTTGCACGCTCTGCCATCAAGCACAATCTTGGCGATGAATTGAGAGATATAAAAGTACCTGTTTGTCTTATATGGGGACAGAACGATACCATCACACCGCCAATGGTTGCTGAGGAATTCAAGTCGATGCTTCCAAACTCGGAGCTGCATTGGATAGATAAGTGCGGCCATGCTCCTATGATGGAAGTGCCGGGCGAGTTCAACACCATATTGGCATCGTTCCTTGCCAAGCACCACGGGTAAGTAATGGCAATTATCTATTGTTAGTACCGGAATTATCCGCACCTTTGTAATAAATACCCTTAAGTAATTGAGTAAACAGACTGTCGTACATGTCTATTAAGAACGTTATAGCATACGAAGTTCCTACGTTAGATCCATCGGATACAGGTGATAAGGTTTTACAGCTGATGGATGACAACAATCTCGGTCAACTGCCTGTGGTGGTGAAGGAGCAATATGTGGCGTTGGTACAAGAGTCGGACCTTTTGGATTGGGAAACACCCGAGCAACCTATCAGCGCTTCGGATTTTCTGCGTTACAGCCCTGCTGTATTTGTGGAGAACCATCCTTACGAAGCACTGAAGTTGGCATACAACCAAAACCTATCGGTCATACCTGTTGTTAATGGTGAGAACGTTTATCAAGGTGCCGCTACAAGAGAGTCGTTACTGAAATTTTTGATGGAGGGCAGCGGATTGGAAGGGCCGGGAGGTATATTGGTATTGGAGATGAAGCCAATCGATTATAGCCTATACGAGATAGCCCGCATATGTGAAAGCGAAGATGTGGCTATACTTGGAACGCGTTTGTTTTCCAATACAGAAACAGGAAACATCGAATTGACGATAAAGACCAACCGCACCAACCTTGATGCATTGGCAAATTCCTACGAGCGTTTCGGCTATACAGTAAAGGAGTTGTATGGAGAACATTCTGATAAGGATAATCTTATCGACAGATACAACTTGTTGATGACCTACATAAACATGTAATAGTATTCATGATCGCGATAGATAATGTACTGGTTAGTGATGATGTGGTGAAGGAGCAGTTCGTCTGCGACTTGACAAAGTGCAAAGGCGGATGTTGTGTGGATGGAGACTGTGGCGCACCGCTGACGGAAGAAGAAACAAAACTTGTAGCTGACAATTATCCCGCCATTAAGAAATATTTACCTGAAAAACATATCCTTGAAGTTGAACAGCAGGGTACACACACTATCGATGATGAATTCGGGTATGTGACGCCTACCATAAACGGCGGTGTATGTGTATATGCTTACACCGATTTTGCAGGTATTGTAAAATGTGGATTTGAACGTGCATGGAGAGAAGGGGAGATAGCTTTTCAAAAGCCCATATCTTGCCACCTTTATCCCATACGTATTAAGCAATTGCCCGACTACGAAGCGGTAAACTATTCTCCCAGAAAAATACTTTGCGCACCTGCATGTACATTGGGCGAAAAGTTGAGGGTTCCGGTTTATCAATTCTTGAAAGATGCCTTGATTCGGAAGTATGGGCCTGATTTCTATGATGCGTTGGACGCTACCGCCAAGCACATGAACGAGTGATCGCTTTACAATTCTTTTCTTAAACGAGCTACCGGTATATTCAGTTGCTCTCTGTATTTGGCAACCGTTCTGCGTGCGATATTATATCCTTTGTCTTGCAACATCTGAGTCAGTTTCTCGTCAGAGTATGGCTTGCGTTTGTTCTCTTCGTCTATTATCCCTTGCAGAATACTCTTCACCTCACGAGTGGATACTTCTTCGCCACTTTCTGTTTGCAATGATTCAGAGAAGAAGTATTTCAACTTGAATGTGCCGAACTCCGTTTGTACATATTTGCTGTTGGCAACACGCGATACTGTGGATACATCCAACAGTGTTATTTCAGCAATGTCCTTCAATATCATCGGGCGCAGCGTCATGTCATCTCCTGTCAAGAAAAACTCTTTTTGGAAACCGACGATGGCCTGCATTGTTTGCATCAATGTGTGCTGGCGTTGCTTGATGGCATCGATGAACCACTTGGCGGAGTCCAACTTCTGCTTGATGAACATGACCGCTTCTTTCTGACGCTTATCCTTTTTATTGCCTTCGTCATAGGCGCGCATCATATCCTTGTACTCTCCGGATACACGCAGTTCCGGAGCGTTCTTACTGTTCAAAGACAATTCCAACTTGCCGTTGTTGTTGTACACGAAAAAGTCGGGCAGGATATAGCTTTCCGCCTTGTTGACGATGGCAAATGCAGAACCCGGTTTGGGGTTCAGCTTTATGATGGTGTTGATGACGTTCTTTATTTCGTCGTTATCAACACCAAGGTGTTTCTGTATTTTATCGTAATGCTTCTTGGTAAACTCATTGAAGTGTTTGTCCACCACATCAAGTGCATGACTGAGTGTGGAGGTACGAGGTTCTATCCGCTCCAATTGTAAGTGTAAACACTCTTGCAGCGTATAAGCACATACTCCTGCCGGGTCAAACTGCTGTATGCTTTCTATTATTTCCTTTACTTCTTGCTCTGTGGTAATGATATTTCTCCCGAAAGCCAAGTCGTCTACCAATGCCGGTATTTCTCTGCGGAGATAACCGTCTTCGTCTATACTGCCTATTATTTGGTGGGCAATGGTTGTTCTTTGCTCATCCAGTCCAAGCATTTGCACTTGGTTCAGCAAATAGTCATGAAAACCGGTCTCTACCCTTACCGGTGTGCCCGGTTGTTCGTTATCCTGATTGCCGTAATAGTCGTTGTTATATTCGTTGATGTTGTCGTCGTCTTCATGCCTCAAATAGTCATCCAGATCAACGGTGTCAGCATTGTCATCACTCAGCTCCACATCGTCATATTCTTCTTCCTCTTCTTTGCTGTCCTTCAGGTTATATTCATCGTCTTCTTGGTCGCTCCCTTGCTCCAAGGCGGGATTTATCTCCAACTCTTCCTTGATGCGCTCTTCGAGGTTGGCAGTAGGTATCTGCAGCAGTTTCATCAGTTGAATCTGCTGTGGTGATAGTTTTTGAAGTAATTTCTGTTGTTGGGTCTGTCTCAGCATATCTGCTATTCTCACGTCTTCTTAGGCTCTAAATATACAAAACACTGCACCCGCTTTAGCGTCGGAACACAAAAAATTAAGTTAACATGATAGTTCGGAGGCGCCACTTCCAAAATCGCCCCGAGTTTCGTATTTTACTTTGGAATTATATAGCGTGAGTAATGAGTAAGCGGCCTTACATCTCACCTTCGGTTTCGTACGTGCCACTGGAGGAGACACTGGAAATTTTACCGAAAAAGAAAAAACTTTTCATTGGTATTCCTAAAGAAACGTCTTTTCAAGAAAATCGTATTGCTCTGACACCGGAGGCGGTTTCGGTATTGGTGAACAACGGGCACGATGTTGTCGTTGAGCACAATGCCGGTGTGGGTTCGTTTTACTTCGATACGGATTACAGTGAAGTGGGTGCCAGGATAGTGTACGACAAACAAGAGTTGTACAAAGCAACGGCCATAATAAAGTCGGCTCCCATATCAGAAGACGAGTTGGAGCTGTTGCAACCCAACCAGATAGTCATCTCTCCGATACACATGCCTTTTTTGAAGGCTGCCATGTTGGAGCAGTTGCTGAAAAAGAAGATAATAGCCATCGCATTCGATTCGATAAAGGACGATTCAGGTACATATCCAATTGTTCGTTCGATGAGTGAGATCGCAGGCAGTTCAGCGATATTGAACGCCGCGAAGTATTTGAGTAATGTGCATCAGGGAAAAGGGATATTGCTGGGTGGTATATCAGGCATACCTCCCGCCAAAGTGCTGATATTGGGCGCAGGTGTAGTAGGCGAGTTTGCAGCGCGTACAGCAATAGGTTTGGGAGCCATTGTTAAGATATTCGACAACTCCATCTATCGTTTGATGCGCTTGCAGAACAATATCGGTCAACGATTGTTTACATCTGTGATAGAGCCCATATCCTTAGCCGAAGAATTGGCCAATGCGGATGTGGCGGTAGGAGCGTTGAAACCGGTGAACGGAATGACACCCGTAGTGGTGACGGATGATATGGTGGCCAATATGAAGGCAGGTTCAGTGATAGTGGATGTTAGTATCGACCGTGGAGGATGTTTTGAAACATCGCATGTGACCTCTCACGAAGAGCCTGTGTATAAAAAGTACGATGTAATACACTATTGTGTGCCTAATATTGCATCCGGCGTGTCGAGAACGGCATCAAGGGCCATCAGCAACGTATTGATGCCCATATTGATGGAGTCTGCCGACATAGGCGGCTTTGAAGGGTTGATACAAGCAAAGAGTGGGATAAGGAACGGTGTGTACTTGTATAAGGGATGTGTGACGAATGCGCCGATTGCCAAACGATTTGATTTTAAATATACAGACCTTGACCTGTTGATGACATCACAGAGTTAATAACATTAATAGTATTATATGCCTAACAATCGTGTGAATAAAACAATTGCCGGTTATCATCTGCTGATGATACTTTCAGCTGTCGATCACAAGTTCATCGCAAAAGAAGACAACGTAATTAGAGAGTACCTTGTTCAAGAGTTTCCCGTAACTGTGGACCTTGACAAGGAAATGGCCATCATCAGTGGTTTGCATCCTGAACAATGGGAAGAGCATTTCAATAAAATGATGGATGATTTTTACGACGATGCCACAGAGCAAGAGCGTAACAATCTGTTGCAGTTCGCCATCGACTTGACAAAAGCCGATGATGTGATCACCGAAGAAGAGAACAAGTATTTGAATATGCTGTTCGACGCGTGGAAGCCCGACGAGGCTTAGATTACTTCAAGGCTGTGCCCTGACCAAAGTAGTGCCAATATAATTCCGCCTACGATTATTCTGTATATACCGAATACGAAGAATCCTCTCTTTGTTACAAACGAGATAAAGGATTTTATTGCAATAATGGCTACAACGAATCCTACAAGATTACCGACAGTCAACAATCCAATTTCGTGTGATGTTATCGTATGCCCGTCTTGGTAGAAGTCAAGCATCTTTTTTGCCGTGGCGGCAAACATGGTAGGCACTGCTAAGAAGAAAGAAAACTCAGCAGCGGCTTTTCTTGTTAGTTTTTGTTGCATACCACCGATGATGGTGGCCGCCGAGCGCGAAACACCCGGTATCATAGCAAGGCATTGAAACAAACCAATTACAAAAGCGCTTGGATATTTTATATTGTCTGCATCGTCGTTCTCATTCTTCTTGAATATCTTATCTATAAACAGAAGAAGTATACCACCCACCACCAATGAAATGGCCACCACTTGTGGGTTTTCCAACATGCTGTCAATGGCATCGCTGAACAACAAACCGAATATCGCTGCAGGGATAAATGCAACCACAAGCCTTAAATAAAACTGTATCGACTTGAAAAATCTTTTGAAGTAAAGCACAACAACGGACAATATGGTACCGAACTGTATGGCGACGGTAAAGAGCTTCACAAAATCGTTCGACTGAATGCCCATCAATGAGCTGGTAATGATCATGTGTCCTGTGGAAGATACAGGTAAGAATTCCGTCAGCCCCTCTACTATGCCCAATATTATCGCTTCTATCCAGGTCATGCTATGGTATGTTGATGTATTTGTGTGTTTGTAAAGACAACTCCCACTGCGGGTGTTGTTTGATGTATTCTATGATGAGTGTTGTCATGCTGTCGCGCTTGTCCCACTCGGGTTGTAGGTATAGTTTGCAATTATCGGGCACTTTGGTCGCATGTTGTTCAGCCCAGTCAAAATCATGTTTGTTGAAAACCACCACTTTCAATTCATCGGCCATTGCCAACGCCTCATCAACAGGTGCTTTGAACTTTTTGGGTGAGACTGTCACCCAGTCCAATGCTCCTTTTATGGGATATGCTCCGGAGGTTTCTATATGAGTTTGAAAGCCTGCATTGTGTAGTGCATCGCATAGTGCTGTAAGGTCGTACATGGCAGGCTCTCCACCTGTTATGACAGCCACACGTGCAGGATTTTCAGAGGCTATGCTTACAATATCATCCACATTCATTTGCGGATGTTTGCTTGCATCCCAACTGTCCTTCACATCGCACCATACGCAACCTACGTCGCACCCACCCAATCGGATGAAGTACGAAGCCACCCCACTATGAAACCCTTCACCTTGTAGGGTGTAGAAATGTTCCATTACAGGGTATACTGTAATATGTTCTGTTGCAGTCAATATTATGAGTGTTGCTTAGCCGCTTCAAGCGTGTTCATCATCAGTCCGCAGATGGTCATCAAACCAACGCCACCGGGTACAGGTGTTATAAAGTTGCACTTGTCTTTCACATTGTCAAAGTCCACATCACCTACAAGACGCGTTCCGCTTTTGCGAGTAGCGTCATCTATACGGTTGATACCGACATCCAATATGATGGCACCATCTTTCACCATGTCTTCTGTTACGAACTTCGGTCTGCCAATTGCGGCAACGATAATATCCGCCTGAAGGCAAATTTCTTTCAGGTTTTTGGTACGGCTGTGACAGATGGTTACTGTTGCATTGCCCGGATTGGCATTGCGGCTCATCAATACGGTCATTGGTGTACCTACTATATTGCTACGACCGATAACCACACAGTGCATACCCGTGGTGTCTATCTTGTAATGCTCCAACATCAGCAACATACCGTAAGGTGTTGCAGGCAAATAAGATTTCTGACCCAACAGCATCTTACCTTGTGATACAGGATGGAATCCGTCCACATCTTTACCCGGGTCGATGGTATTGATAACAGAGTCGTCGGAAATATGTTTTGGCAAAGGTAGCTGTACCAATATGCCATCCACATCGGCATTGTCGTTCAGTGTACGAATTTCCGCAAGCAATTCGTCTTCTGTGATGCTTTCTTCAAAGCGCAATAGTGTAGAGCCGAAACCCAGCTCTTCGCAAGTGCGAATTTTGCTGCCTACATACGCTTCACTTGCGGGGTTGTTACCCACAATGATGGCTGCCAAGTGTGGTTGTTTGCCGCCGTTGGCTATATGTTCGGCGGTGTCTTTCTTTATCTGTTCTTTTATATGGGCTGCTGTAGCCTTACCGTCTAATAATTGCATAGGTGCAAATATATAAGCTATAAGTTTATTGCACATATTATTTTGTCGATTGAAGCCTATGGTAAGCTTAAGATGTACTTTGTAGAGGCGTAGTCATTGCAAAAAAACAAAAGGGCTTCAACCTCTTTGGTTCAAGCCCTTTTGTGAAAAATTACAGTCTGTATATTATTTGGCTGATATGCTATATTCAAATTTTTTGGTAGCGGTTTGCCCGTTCATTCTAACCGATATCATTTTACCGTTCACACCATCTACTTTAAAAGATTTAGATGCATTGCCCGGTCCCGGCTTAAAAGAGTAGACATGCAAATTTTTACCTCCTTTGCCCGATGTGTTGTAAGAGCAAATGGTCACTTCAGCTTTGGCTTGGCCACCAGTTTTTTTGACAGTAATTGTTACTGAGTTTTTGTTACACGGTACAGTGATGAATGTTCTGTCTCCAAGTCCTTGCAATGTGCCGTTTGCAGAGCCGGGCAAAGCCAAAGACCTCGGACCTATTTTGCCCCAACCGTTGGTGTTTGAGTTTATAAACTTAATGGCCATTTTTGCTGCAGTAGCATATTTGTGACTACCACCGTACTTTTCGAATACAGCGTAAGTGTCTGCAAACCATTTTGCAGGAGATTTGCACTGTTGTGCATAGCCTGTTGAAGAAATTGCTATTGTAACGAATAGCAGTAGAGCAGTAATAACACCTTTGTTTTTCATACAATTTGATTTTGGTTAAAAATTCAAATCGAAATTATGCTCGTTTATACTTGCAAAAAATCGGTAATACTACCTATATTCTTATGTATGATTATACAGTGTTGTATGTTGGCAAGAATATTATGTGCGATATGACCCGAAGAAAAGAGTTGGTTAGATTATGATTTTTACTCCATTACTCCATCACAGCGCAATCGTAACCACAATCTTCCATATGCTTGATGATGTAGTGTGCCGGGATATTGCCTATCACCCTCATTACCTTATCGCAATCTTCCAAGTCAAAACTTATATCTGCATCGGGATGATATTGAAGTAATGAAGCGGCCAATGCAGCCGCTTCATCATTATCTTCAACGTTGGTCTTGTATACTTCCACCTTAGAAAGAGGTATCTGCATTTTATCCTTGTTTCAATTCGCAACTCACCATCCAAGAAACACCGTACTTGTCGGTACACATACCGAACAATGCTCCCCAAAAAGATGGAGCCAAAGGCATAGTGACATTGCCACCGGCTGATAAACCTTCAAAGGCTTTTTGAGTGATTTCGTCATTGTCGAAGTTTAAGTAGACTGCGAAGTTTCTACCCGGTGTGGCAGGGCCGAATGCCTCGGGCATATCGCTACCCAGTATGGTGGTACGCTCGTTCAGCTGCAGACCCATGTGCAGTATTTGGTTGCCTTCTTCTTCGGTTTGTGGTTTTGGACCGGGAACATCGGCTGGCATGTCTTTCACACGCATCACCATTTGAAATTCTCCACCCAATGCTGATTGGTAAAAGTTGAAAGCTTCTTCGCATTTGCCGCTGAAGTGTAGGTAAGGACTAACTGTTGTCATGTTTATTGTTTTTAATAGTGAATGATTAGGCAAACATATTGACGTATATCGTTATTTAGGGTGTGCAAATGCGGCATTGTATGGGGTGGTTTGCGACACAGGATTTCCCTATTTTTGATACATGCTACACGTGTCTATCATAATACCAAGAAAAGCGATATTGGCAAGCCTCGAAGGTACTCGCCAGATATTGCAACAGGTGAACAATTTCATGGCCATGCAGGGCGCTCCTGCAATGTTTGACATTAACCTTGTGGGTCTTGACAGAGAAACAAAGGTTGGAGGCAGCCTGTTTACCGTATATGCCACGGGATTGATAGACGAAGTGAAAAAGACGGACCTCATCATTATCCCTGCGGTTGACGGCGACTTGAAAGAAGCCATTGATATCAATAAAGATTTTCTTCCTTGGCTTGTTATGCAACATGCCAAAGGTGCGGAGATAGCCAGCTTATGTGTAGGGGCTTTTTTGTTGGCATCAACAGGTTTGGTGGACGGTAAAAAGTGTGCGACGCACTGGGTGGCACAAAACCAGTTTCGCATCATGTTCCCTCAGGTGAACTTGGTGACGGAACAAATTATCACTGAAGAGAACGGAATATATTCAAGTGGAGGAGCTTTCTCATATCTCAACTTGATATTACACCTTGTGGAGAAGCATGCAGGAAGAGAAATGGCCATGATGACCGCCAAGGTTTTCGCCATAGAGATAGAGCGTAACAATCAATCACGCTTCATCATGTTCAACGGGCAAAAAGACCATGATGATGATGAGATACGAGCCACTCAAGATTATATAGAGAACAACTACACCGAAAAGTTGACCGTCGATCTGTTGGCTTCCACCTTTTCATTGGGCAGACGCAGTTTGGAGCGTAGGTTTAAGAAAGCCACTGCCAACACAGTCACAGAGTATATACAACGTGTGAAGATAGAAGCCGCCAAAAAGAACCTTGAGAACAGCCGTAAGACTGTTGCGGAGGTGATGTATGAAGTAGGGTACAGCGACAACAAAGCCTTCCGTAATACATTTAAGAAGATTATAGGGCTATCTCCAATAGAATACAAAAACCGCTACAACAAAGAAGCGATAGCAGTATAACTATTTGGCTTTGGCCAAGTGGCGGGAGCATTGCCTTACACCGAACTTGATGGCCTCGTTCCAGTCGCCATAGCATTCCACCACAAACTTTTCAGCATTGATGATGGTCTTATCGGCCTCATTGATGAATACTCCCCAGATATAAGCCTTCTTGGTTCCCACGTTGTCATACTTTTCAGGTACGAAAAGCAAGCCATATCCGTTGCCCGATATCTCATATTCGGAGAGTATCTTTTTCAGGTCTTCCTCCTTCATCTCAAAAGGCTCTGTACCCATATGCTGTGCGAAATCTGTTTTGTGGTTCCTGTCGTGCGACGACTTTATGTTCACGCCCAACTCGTCTTTTTTGAATTTCTTTTTCCAATGGTCCGCATCGTCATTGCCGAACGGGTCGTAGCTCCAGAAGTTGAGGTTGGTCTCCATAGACTCTTGACGCAGGAAGCCGCCGAAGTTCAGAAAACGAGTTTCCGAAAAGTCTATACCGTACCAAGTGAGTTTTGGACTGGCCTTAACGTCGGCCAATGTTTGTGCTTTGGCAAAAGCAGTTGCGCAGATGAGGCACACAAGGATCAATAGTTTTTTCATACCGGTTGGATTGTGTGGTATAAATATAGCGAGTGGGGTTGGGAAATGGGAGTAAGTAAGATTTTAATATGTCAGTTTAATAGGAATCCTTGTAAAGGCAGTTTTTTGGAAGGGCAATGGGAGTGTATTTTTTTTCTAATAACTCTTTACTCTTTATTGGTATTGCGTTTACGATGCTTCTACATTGATATAATAGGATGCTATCACTGTTGTAGTTTTGGAATAATGGAACGTAAGCCTTTAAGCTTAATTTGTCACCAAAATATATATCAACTTGTGCTTTTACTTTGAAGAACCTTACGCACTCATTTTGATTGACTTGAAAAAATAGATTGTTGTTTTGTTCGCTATTTAGATCGTTTTTTATTTGATAGTATTCGTTTTGATAAACCATTCTGAGACTATCTGATACTTTTTCTTGAACATCAATGACAAAATCACCTGCTCCATAATTGTCATCGAAATCAAATAAAATATTCAGCTGAAATAGATTAAATAGAGTAGTGGAATGTTTGACACCATTCAAAGGGCAAAAGAAATAGTTTGTTGAACAGCTACTTGTGTCATTCGTCCAATAATACCGATATTCAATTATATATCCATCAACTACTTTAGATGTACTATAACGTATGTTTTTTGCAGGATTGTCAAGCATATATCCCACCTTGAAGCTGTCATTATATAAGTCATGAATAGTTTTGGAGTGCTTAGAATTCAACCTATCTAATATCCTGCTATTAATATCCCCTATTATTGGTTGAGTATTCTCGATAGTTGATAGAAATTCGATAAATGAATCAAAGAATGTTGCATTCTCTTCTTGACTATATAAGATGCAAACGAAATTGATAGATGTATCATAATAATTAGCTATTGCATAGCCATCTATGGAATTCGTATCTAATAGCTTTCTATTTACACTATAAAAATGGGCACCGACAGATGTTTGGTTTGTCAAATTGATAGTAGTATCCTTATTGTCAATATAATATTGGTATACGTATTGTTTTATGCGTTGATAATTTACGTTGCTAACACGATACTTGTAAATAAAAAAACTTGTATCTAACTGACTCGATTGAGGATATATAACTATTGGATTAAAGTATTTATTGCTAAATCCTACATGAAAAATGCTGATATACTCTTCAGGTGAACTCTGTTGAGCAAAAGAACAATGGAAAAATAGAGAGGCTAATATGGTGTATAATATTCTCACTATTTGAAGTTAGTAAACAACCCGGTAGGTATTGTCATTAAAAATTGAATTTACACCATTCATTCCCTAATTTGCTTAGCCACAATCGACAACTATGTTCATAAAAGACATCATACAGGCTATCGAAGAGTTTGCACCGCCCACCTATCAAGAGGGTTATGACAACAGCGGGTTGCAAATCGGCAACCTCGATGATGAGGCCAAGGGGGTACTTATTTCATTGGATGTGACCGAGGCTGTATTGGATGAGGCCATGGAGCGCGGTGCCAATATGATAGTGGCGCATCATCCCTTGCTGTTCTCAGGGCTGAAGCAAATAACCGGACGCAATTACATAGAGCGCATCGTTCGCAAAGCCATTAAGAACGACATCAATATATATGCCTGCCATACCAATCTGGACAATGTACGCCATGGCGTAAACGCCAAGATATGTGAGAAGTTGGGGCTAAAGAACACCACCATCCTGTCTCCAATGGGTGGAGTATTGTATAAGCTGTTCACCTACGCACCGAAAGATGCTGCGGATAAAGTTCGAGATGCCTTGTTTGCAGCCGGTGCCGGGCATATTGGTGCTTACAGCGAGTGTAGCTTCAGTACGGATGGTCAGGGCAGTTTCCGCCCGGGTGAGGGTACCAACCCTGCAATAGGTGAGTCGGAAGGAGCACGAGAAACGTTGGACGAGGTGAAAATTGAGGTATTGATGGACAAAGCATCCCGTAGTAGGGTGTTAAAGGCGCTGTTTGCAGCCCATCCTTATGAGGAGGTGGCCTACGAGATGATAGCCATTGATAACATCAACCAAGACTTGGGTGCAGGGATGGTTGGGGAGTTGGTTGCCCCAATGAATGAACCCGACTTTTTGGCTTATTTGAAGGAGAATATGCACACTACTTGTGTCCGTCATACCCCTCTGTTGGGCAAAGATGTGCTGAAAGTGGCTGTATGCGGTGGTTCGGGCAGCTTTTTACTGGGCAATGCCATAGCCGCAGGTGCGGATGTTTTTGTGACCGGAGATTTCAAGTATCACCAGTTCTTTGATGCTGATGGTAAGATAGTTATAGCCGATATAGGGCACTATGAAAGTGAGCAATTCACAAATGAAATATTTCAGGATATTATTAATGAAAAATTCCCTAATTTTGCCACTCTTTTATCAAATTTATCAACAAATCCGGTAAATTATTTTTATTAATATATGGCTAAGGTTAAAGAGTTTTCAATTGAAGAAAAGCTGGTAGCGGTACTTACACTGCAGAAGATCGATTCTAAAATAGATGAGATCAAAACACTGCAAGGTGAGCTGCCTATGGAGGTGAAAGACCTTGAGGACGAAATAGAAGGCTTGCAGACCCGCATCAACAATATCGACGCTGAGATAGAAAGCATCAACAGCTTTATCAAAGAAAAGACCGACGGTAAGAAAGACGCGCAGGACCTGATCAAGAAGTACGAGAAGCAGCAAGACAATGTGAAGAACAACCGTGAGTTCGAGGCGATCAACAAAGAGCTTGAAATGCAGGAGTTGGAAGTGAAGCTGAGCGACAAGCACATAAAAGACGCCAATCAGGAGCTGAAAGAGCGCAACGCTCAGAAAGACGCCACCAAGGATAAGATGAAAGACGTGGAAGATCAGCTGAAAGAAAAGAAAGCCGAGCTTGAGAAGATAATAGCCGAAACAGATAAAGAAGAGAAGCAACTGGCCAAAAAGTCTGAAATCGCAAAAGAAACGGTTGACCCTCGTCTTTTGACCGCATACGATCGTATCCGTACCAACTACCACAACGGTTTGGGCGTAGTACCTATCGTGCGCGACTCATGCGGTGGTTGTTTCAACGTGATACCTCCACAACGTCAGAGCGAGATAAAACAGCATAAGAAAATAATCGTATGTGAACACTGCGGACGTATATTGGTTGACCAAGAGCTGAACGACAGCGTCACAGTAGACGGTAAATAATATTTCCTGAGCCCCGCCAAGAGCGGGGTTCTTCTTTTTACGGCGTTTTCGTCGGCTTAGGCACTCGGCATAGTCAACATTTTGCCGTACTTTTGCCAACCATTTTATACAGTTTTTTGTAGTTAAATATTAAACAGAAGCAACACTGATGAAGATATTAGTTTGTATCAGTCAGGTTCCTGACACTACTACCAAGATCGCTTTCAGCGACGACAACAAGCAGTTCAAGACAGACGGCGTTACATGGATACTCAATCCGTACGATGAATGGTATGCACTTGTTCGCGCTTTGGAATTGAAAGAAGCAGGTACAGCATCCGCAGTGCATCTTGTAACAGTAGGCGAGCAATCGGCAGAGCCTGTTATACGTAAAGCATTGGCATTGGGTGGCGACGAAGCCATTCGTATCAATACAGCAAGCAGCGACCCATATGTTGTTGCGGCGCAGATAGCGGCTTATGCCAAAAGTGAAGGTTACGACCTTGTACTTTGCGGTAAAGAAAGCATCGATTACAACAACGCAGCCGTTGGCCCTATGTTGGCCGAAATGCTGGATATGCACTATATAGGTTTCGCCAGCAAATTGGATGTTGCCGACGGTAAAGCTACCGTTGACCGCGAGGTTGAAGGCGGACATGTTACCAACAGTGCATCATTGCCATTGGTCATCTCTTGCCAAAAAGGCATGGCTGAGCAGCGTATACCAAACATGCGCGGTATCATGGCGGCACGTACCAAGCCGTTGAAAGTGGTGGAGCCTGCCGACGTACAATCCTTGACGGAGATATCATCTTACGAACTGCCACCTGCAAAGGGCAGCGTGAAGCTGATAGATCCTGAGAATATGGACGAGTTGGTAAGCCTGTTGCACAACGAGGCTAAGGTGATATAATCAATTTTAAAACTCTTGAAATAATTATACATGTCTGTAATAGTTTTAGCAGAACACGAAAACGGTTCTTTCAAAAAGAAGACATTTGAAGCGGTACAATACGCTAAAGGCATAGCCGATGCCATGGGTACTACTGCTACTGCCGTGGTATTGGGTACGGCTGACAACGCTGCTATGCAAGAGCTTGGTGCATACGGTGCATCAAAAGTGTTGAACGTGGCCGATGCTCGTTTGAATACATTGAGCGCAAGTGCATATACCAAAGCCATTGCCACAGCAGCCGAAAAAGAAGGTGCCAAGGTGATAATAGCTTTGAACGATGTTACCGGTAAAGCGGTGGCTCCACGAGTGGCTGCTCGCTTAAAAGCAGGTTTAGTTGCAGGAGCGGTTGCGCAGCCTGATATGAGCAACGGTTTTACTGTGAAGAAGATAGTATTCTCAGGTAAAGCGTTTGCCAATGTGACCATCAACAGTGATATCAAAGTAGTAACACTTATGCCTAACACGTTTGCCGTAGCCAAAGGTGAAGGCAACGCTGCTGTTGAGGCATTGGATGTGGCATTTGACGATAAAGACTTTAGCATAGAAGTGAAGGAAGTGGAAGTGATGACCGGTGAAGTACCATTGGCGGAAGCCGAGTTGGTGGTAAGCGGTGGTCGTGGTATGAAAGGGCCTGAGAACTGGGGACCATTGGAAGAGTTGGCCAAAGAACTTGGTGCAACACTTGCTTGTAGCCGCCCTGTGGCAGACAGCCATTGGAGGCCACATCACGAGCACGTGGGACAAACAGGTGGTACCATCCGTCCTAACTTGTACATAGCAGTGGGTATCAGTGGCGCCATACAGCACCTTGCCGGTGTTAACGGTAGTAAGGTGATAGTGGTTATCAACAAAGACCCTGAAGCGCCATTCTTCAAAGCTGCCGACTACGGTGTGGTTGGCGATCAGGCAGAGGTATTGCCTCGACTGATAGAAGCGGTGAAGAAGTTCAAAGCTTCGTAATAAAGTACACAACCAAGAGATAGATACAGCCCCGCGTTGCGGGGCTTTTTTATTGCTACATTTCTTTCACTGTATATCTTTGCGCAAAACTTATAAACAGTGAAACAAATATTGATCCTCATCATCCTTATTTCTTTTGTGAATAACACCAATGCACAAACCCAAGGTTTCAACAATGTAGTTTTCAACTACACGAATATTGACAGTAACAGCACGTCATATAATACAAAGCAACCGTGCAATAACGGATTGAAAATTACGGGTATAGTATTGTCTGCGGTAGGTGCAGGTGGCCTTGCAACAGGTATTCTTACACGTTCTGACAATGTAGATAAGAACATTCAGTATGTCAGTGCCGCATTAATTGTAATAGGTATACCAATGGCTATCATTGGCAATACAAGTTGCGAACGTAAGAATAAACAAATCAACAATGAAGGAGGAAGCGGTACTGTATATCGAAATAGAACACCTATCGGCTTTGGTTTTGTAGCCAATAGTAAAGGTACCGGATTGGCATTGACTTTCTGACAATAGCAAGACAATAATAGCACCCGGTTTTCCTAACTTTAATAATACAAGCAACAACGACGAATAGCCCTTAATAATAAGTATGATTTTGAGCCTGTTTCGGATGAGTCCGAGACAGGTTTTTTTATGTAACCAAGGTTGCACCATGCTTATGGCCTCTGTTTTATATTTGCTTCATGACATTCTTTAAAAAGCATATACTCACCATCGTAGGACTTCTTGTAGGTCTTGTAGGCGGATATGTGTTCTGGTACTACATAGGCTGCACGTCGGGGCAGTGTGCCATCAAGAGCAATCCACTCAGCATGACCATGTACGGCGGTCTGATGGGAGCCATGTTAGGCAACCTATTGCAAGATCTAGCTCTTAAGAATAAGAAGGCAGAGAAGTAATTCTCCTTTGTTGCATTTTATTCATGGCATAATTGATTCCTATTCGTATTCATGAACCGCATTTGTTGCAGTTTGTTGCGAAAACGGGTGTTTTTTTTTTCGGTCACCCTAAACTTGATTATCTCGGAATTCATAATTCTCATTTGTCTCTATTATTGCTTTGCAATTCAGGGTCTCGAGATATGACTACTGTGTTTCGCGAGATTCCGCCTCGTGGGCCGGAATGACAAGTGTGTGTTTCTCGTGTCGTAAATGCCCTCTTGTGGGTTGTATGTGCCGGTAATTGTTACGAATTGTTACGTTTTGTTCTGTTCGGGGGAGGGGGTATTTTTTTCATGGTTTTCACGTATTATTTATTAGAGCAAATATACGTTAATTGTGTTATTTATTAAAGTTGTTTACAGTTTTTTCAAATACAACAGATTATAATTTCACTTACTTTTACTTTAGCTAAAATCGACGGTCATGTACAGAATATTCGCATTCCTCTTTATAGCCATGTTGCCTGCGATGGCAATGGCGCAACAAGGTGAGAAAATAAAGTGTAAAGTGGTGGACGGAGAAACCTTTAAGCCGGTGAAATACGCCGTGGCTACTGTGGAAGGTATCAAAGACACCGCAAGCCGCAAAGGCATATTCATCATATACATACACAACCCTGTACAGGTGCATTTGGAGGCTGAGGGTTACGAGCCGATAGACATCAACGTGCAGCCGGGTGCGGGTAAGAACGAACAATACCTGAAGATGTACCGCGGCACTCGCCGCAGGCATGGTATTGTGAATTAAGATATTACCAATTGTATTTTTTACGGTCGCCTTTCGCAGCTTCTATTTGAGAATTGCAGAAGGTTTCAAACGCTGTTGCGTCTACATCGTTTTGTGCCACCATCCATTGGTACATGCGATTGTCCACACAATTGATGGTGAGTGTACCATGCCTGAGCAACAGCTTCTCCACTTCGGCCCAATGTATATGCCTTTGTCTGAGCGACATGGGTAAATCGATGCCTGAATCAGAGACGGATACCATAGGAGCCTTGTCGCTAGTTTCCGTAAACAGAGAGTAAACAATTGTCGCACCTATGATGCCGAAGATACCTGTCAATACCATTGCATTGTTCATCGTTGCATTGGCGGCAATTGCGATACAAAGTATCAACTCGACAATGCGCACGGTGCGATTGTTGTTTTTGCGCAGCAGCCACTTGTTGCGAAACATGGCCAAGTACAGTATGATGATACCGATACCCATCAATATGTACTCAGGCAACAATATCAGGTGCATGTTCACTTCTGCGGGATTCTCCACCGTTTCCCAACTGAAGGGCATGATGCTCATGTTCATGAACATGATGACGATGAATGCGGATGCCGCCAACAATGCGAACCCCATTATGAGGTGCAATGTGGTTACCTGATGTGGTTTTACCTTCTGAGCGGACAGCGGTATTTCAAAATTCATGCTGCAAAAATAGTATTTGGTATCGGCTTAGTCGAGCCTGTATGTATCTGATGCGTGTTCTTCCACAGAGTTCTGTTCCAAAAACGTACAGTCTGTTACGGGTATCAACTCGTGCCAGATGTACGGAGGTATCTCGAAGCGAACCGGTCCTGTATATTCTGCTGTGGTTATTTCAGTATCGTCGATATGTTTGCTGTTGAAGGTACAAGTACCGTTAAGCAACAACAATATTTCAGGGTTTTTGGTGGCTGAGCCACCCTTGTGATAATGCCTGCCGCTTACCGACCCTGCTTTTCTGAAAACGATGAGGTGCTTACCCGTCCTAGTATTCTCAAACTCAGCTGTATAGCCACGAGTATCTTCACTCAATGGAGGTATTGGTGTGGCCTTTATCATGCGGTCTCTTCGTTTTCGCCGGACTCATCTTCCATTGGAGTGTCTTGGCCTTCGGGAACAGGAGCTCCACCCGGTAGCTTCACATTGAAGTCGCGCAGTGTTTTGTTGGCATCACCTTCCAACAACAGCATTTCCTGCTCTGCCAATTTGCGCAGCCTCCATCCGAGGAACAGATCGCCCGTAGGGATGTTCATCTTCTTCATGGCTTGATTGACAATGCGGTGTGCCTTTTGGAATTGATGAGAGCAGAAACTCAAGAGTTGGTCGTCGAAGAAACTCCTTTCTTTGGTATATAGTTTTTTACCGCCTTCCAACAATCTCAAGCCTGAATTCTCCTCGACTATATTGCTCCATTCTTCACCATCCACTTCCAGTTCTGCAGGAGTAACGGGGCGAGCCAATCTACGAGCCTTGACAAGCTCTTTTGGCAGTATTTCGCTCATGTTTTGCGGGTAGTATACTTTGCCTTCTTCGTCGAGGAAGGGTAGGCCGCCAAGGTTCAGGACATAATATCTGTCCAAATGCTTGGCCAAGTATTGCAGCGCCCAATAGTATGCACAAACATCGGCAGGCCAAGGAGCCATCCATAGCCATACCACATCATCTTCGTTATTGTTCAGTTGTGTCACCACCTGCAGCAGTCGCTCCAAGTCATCCACCTTCACTTCATTCTTGTCTTCTGTTACCACCTGTTGCCAAAACTCGGTACGCATATCGCTGAACGATTGCCCTTCGGCACGCTTAAGTGGACCCACGTGCAATATGTCGCGCAGTATCACCACTTCTCCCGCCATCTCGGGTTCATTGCTTATCGCTTCCAACAAAGGAGGTGCTGCCATATTTCCAACAACTATGTGATATATCATGGAGGTAAAAATAAGCGATTAGCATTGCAGGTAGAATAATCGGGGAAGGATTTGTATCCACATGCCGTCTTATGTAGTTGATAAATATTTAGTTATATGACAATTTGTTTAAATAAAAAACAAAGTTCAGGGCTTGTAAAAAAAATGTTAAAAGATTAGCTTTATAAGCCCGCTAGATTATTACGAATACCCCTACGAAGATTACGATAAGGCTTTGCCTTTGAACATATTTAATATTCTTAACTGCATACTTATGAAGCGTATACTTACTCTGCTGTTAGTATTAATTACTATTTCTTACTCAAATGCACAGGAAAGGTGTGGGTTTGACATCATGCATGATAAACTCATGTCTTCTGATACGAACTATGGCAATCATGTGCAAAAAATGAATGCACATTGGAGTGCGATACAAAACGCAATGATCAACCCACTGGGTAATTATATATACAATGGCTACGGTCAGGAGTATGTAATTCCCGTTGTGGTGCATGTGATCCATACCGGTGGTTCAGTAGGTACCATCTATAACCCGCACGATACGGTCATTGACAATGCAATAGACTATTTGAACCAAACCTATGCTGCCACATGGCCCAGCTATGTGGATACCAATAATGGAGGTGTAAGGTTTCCTATAAAGTTTGTGTTGGCAAAAAGGTCAAGCTCTTGTGGGTCTACAAGTGGTATTATTCGTATAAATGGTACCTCTTTGTCGGGGTATTCATCCGATGGTGTGAAATTGAGCGGTTCTTCAGGTGCCTCTGAGGCCGATGTTAAAGCATTGAGCCGCTGGAATAACCGTGATTATTACAATATATGGGTAGTGAATAAGATAGATGGTAAAGATGGTACATCAGGGTCATTTACTGCGGGCTATGCATATTTCCCCGGTGCTAATGATACGATAGACGGGACGGTAATACTGGCGACAAGGATGAAGGCAGGATTTTCAACACTACCACACGAATTAGGGCATGCGTTTAACCTATACCATACATTTGAAGGAGATGGAGGCGGTGCCAGCTGTCCTTCAAATACAACTTGTTCTGCACAGGGCGACCTTGTATGTGATACTGACCCGCATAAAAGAAATGCGTCTACCTGCCCGTCTGATGCAGCATACAACACCTGTACAGGGTTGACATGGGCTAATGCGTATACGCATAAGAACATAATGGATTACTCAAGCTGTAGAAACAGATTTACTTCCGGGCAACGTACAAGATGGCTGGATGCATTGACGACATACAGGCCGGGTTTGGGCTCTTCAATAGCCGCATTGGATACGGGTGCGAATACGATAGCCGCATCATGTACACCTTCTACTACAACACACAACCCATACAATATGGGTATCGTTAAGGTGGCGCTGAGCGACATGACATCAAATTCAACGACGTCGCAATATGCAAACCCTTTTGGATATACTGACCGTACTTGTCAGCAGAGGTCTACCATGATACAGGATAAAAGCTATACCCTGTCTATAGATGGTGGCACGAGCAATAACCAGGACGTAGAAGTGTATATCGACTATAATAATGACGGAACATTCGGAACCGGTGAGAATGTATATTCAGGCAGCAACGCCACAACTTTTTCAACATCGTATGCTGCACCTACTAGCGGTGTTACTACATGTACTCCATTACGGATGAGGGTAATTGTTGACTGGTTTAATAATACCATCACAGGACCTTGTTATAATCCACAGTATGGAGAAGTAGAAGATTTTTCAGTGTTGTTCAAACCTGCTTCTGATACAGTAACAATTACTAACAGTATTACAGCAGGCAGCAACCCTACTTGCTCAGCGGGTAGTGTAACCTTTACAGCCAGTGCCAGTAAAACACTTAGCAGCCCTTCTTACCAATGGTATTTGAATTCAGCACCCGTTGGTTCTAACAGTGCGACATATACCGCATCGTCTCTGAGCACAGGCACTTACTATGTGCGTTGCCTTGTAAAATACACGGGTGCGTGCTACTCTGACAGTATGATGAGCAATGTGATACCATTGACGGTTAATGGAACCACTGTTACACCTTCTGTAAGTATTGCAGCCAGCAGCAGTACTATATGTAGCGGTACGAGTGTAACGTTTACACCAACACCAACAAACGGTGGTACGTCTCCAACCTATCAATGGAAGTTGAACGGTAGTAATATTGCTACAGGTAGCACTTACACAACAACGACATTGTCGAATGGCGACCAGGTAAGTTGTGTAATGACAAGCAATGCTACCTGTGCATCACCGACTACTGCAACAAGTAATACAGTTACGATGACTGTTACTGCAAATGTTACGCCGTCAGTTAGTATATCTTCAAGTGCAGGCAGTTCGATATGTAGCGGTACCAGTGTGACGTTTACGCCAACACCAACCAATGGTGGAGGTGCACCAACGTATCAGTGGAAATTGAATGGTGGCAATGTGGCTACAGGGAGCACTTATACGACAACTACATTGGCTAATGGAGATCAGGTGAGTTGTGTAATGACAAGTAGCGCAACCTGTGCATCACCAACTACAGCAACAAGTAACACTGTTACGATGACGATAACTACATCAGTTACGCCATCAGTGACGATAGCAGCGACAGCAACAAATATTTGTAGTGGTACCAGTGTAACGTTTACACCAACACCAACAAACGGTGGTACGTCTCCAACCTATCAATGGAAGTTGAACGGTAGTAATATTGCTACAGGTAGCACTTACACAACAACGACATTGTCGAATGGCGACCAGGTAAGTTGTGTAATGACAAGCAATGCTACCTGTGCGTCGCCTACTACTGCAACAAGTAATACAGTAACAATGACTGTTAATCCGAACCTGACACCGTCAGTAACGATAGCAGCAACTGCAACAACTATCTGTAGTGGTACCAGTGTGACCTTCACACCTACGCCAACTAACGGTGGTACGTCTCCAGCGTATCAATGGAAAGTAAATGGTAGTAACGTAGCAACAGGTAGTACCTATACAACAACAACATTGGCCAATGGAGATCAGATCACTTGTGTGATGACCAGCAACGACCCTTGTGCTTCTCCGACAACAGCCACAAGTAATACCATTACAATGACGGTTAATCCGAACTTGACCCCTGCGGTTACGATAGCGGTTAGCCCGAATGATACAATATGTGCCGGTACGAATGTGACCTTCACACCGACACCGACCAACGGTGGTACAGCACCTGTATATCAGTGGAAGCTGAACGGTTCGAATATAGCCACGGGTGCCACATATATTACCAATACATTGTCCAACAATGATGTGGTAAGTGTGGAGATGACCAGCAATGAGACTTGTTTGGCAACAACAACAGCAACAAGTAACAGTATCACGATGACGGTTAATCCTAACCTGACTCCTGCGGTTACCATCGCGGTTAGCCCGAACGATACCATATGTGCCGGTACGAATGTGACCTTCACGCCGACACCGACCAACGGTGGACCAACACCTACCTACCAATGGAAGGTGAACGGCACCAACACGGCTACGGGTAATACATTCTCATCATCTACATTGGTGAACAACGATGCAGTGACGGTTGAAATGACGAGCAGCGAAACCTGTTTGGCAACACCGACAGGTACAAGTAACACTATAACAATGACGGTGAACGCGAATCTGACACCAGCGGTTACGATAGCGGTTAGTCCGAACGATACCATATGTGCCGGTACGAATGTGACCTTCACGCCGACACCGACCAACGGTGGACCAACACCTACCTACCAATGGAAGGTGAACGGTAGCAATACAGCTACCGGTGGTACATTCTCTACCACAACGCTTGCCAACGGTGATGCAGTGACAGTCGAATTGACCAGTAGCGAAGTGTGTGTGACGTCTGCAACTGCAACCAGCAGTGCGATAAACATGACGGTTATACCATTGACAGTACCTGGTATCAATATACTTGCGAGCACAGGTACAACCATTTGTCAGGGTAGTGAGGTAACCTTCTCATCGAATACATCGGGTAGCGGTACTTCACAAACCTATCAGTGGACGTTGAACGGCACGAACATATCAGGTGCCAACGGTACAACATATACCACCAACACCTTGAACGGTGGTGACGCCATAACATGTAAGCTGAAAATAACAGCGGCATGTCCGTCGCCTGATTCTGCGGAAAGCACACCGTTGATAATGACTATCGTTAATCCTGCGTTGACAGTGTCTGTTTCGCCTAACGATACAATATGTGATAACGTTCCTGCATTGTTCAGTGTCAATCCGACGAACGTGGGAACCACACCATTGTATCAATGGTATGTGAACGGTAGTGTTGTGATAGGTGCAACTTATCCGACATACACGCATCCGTCTGTGAGCCATGGCGATAAGATAACAGCATCGTTCACGGGTAGTGCCAACTGTGTAAATGCTGCACCTGTTGCAGGAGATACCGTAACGATGACAGTGAATGCGACAGCGGCACCTGCCGTGAGCATCACAGCCAATCCGGGTGCATCCGTACCTGACGGACAGATGGTATGGTTCACAAGCTCTGTAAATGCCGTAGGTATACAATACCAATGGCGTAAGAACGGGTTTGATATACCGGGTGCTACGGGTATCATGTACACATTGCTCAACCCTCAGGATGGTGATGAAATATCGCTTTGGATAAGAACAAGCGACAGTTGCCGCATGCCTGACACAGCCATCAGTAATACGATAGTACTGCAAGTGGGTGTGGGTGTAGCAACAATCAAGACTCCGGTGTTTGACGATGTGAGCATAGCGCCTAACCCGAACACGGGTCTGTTTACACTTGAGGGTGTCATCAACAGTACAATAGATGCAGACTTTGTGAACATCGAAGTGGTGAACACATTGGGAGCAGTGATACACAAAGAGCAAGTACAACTGAAAGATCATGAACTGAAAACAAGAATAGACCTTGGTGATAAAGCACACAACGGCTTGCATATCGTCAGGATACATGCCGGAGGCCATATCCACTTGTTGAAGTTTATAGTAGGACGTTTATAGTGGTGATTAATATTGATTTGTACGGGCTCCGCTTTGCGGGGCCCGTATTGTTTTTGATAATCGCATGACAAAACACGCCAACGATATAACAGTGTACCTCGTCTATATAATCAGAAACGGATCAAAGGATAATAAACAGAATGGTGATTGATTGATTTTGGTTACGTGGGGTATGTATGACAAACGGGGCTCGCTTAAGCGAGCCCCGTTTCCTTTATTTATGAGTTTGTCAATTAACGCTGTATTAATATTCTGCGCGTCATGATATTATTGTCGGTTTGAAGAGATACAATGTAATTGCCTGTTGAAAGCTTGCTTACATCGTAGCTTTTTACATTTGCTTCATTGTTAGTGAACGACAAAACATTGCGGCCCATCATATCTGTAATGTTCAACTGTTTGATGACACCGTCGTACTGTACATAAACTGTGTTGCTTGCTGGTTGAGGGTAAATATCAAAAGTTTCGTCGGCCAAAGTGTAATCACTTACGGCAAGTGGGTATGTGAGTGTAACACGTTGGTTGGTTAAGATACTGCGCATATGCGTTGTTTGTCCAACGGTGAACATGTTTTGACATTTGTCGTTGGAATAGTCCATGTAGTTTTCCCACAAATCAGGCATATCGCCCGGCATACCCGCACCACAAGTGTTTTGGTTGGCGTAAGGAGTACAATCAGATGCGTTGATATCCGAAGCTGCTGCCTGAGGAGGTGTATCAGCTATACCATCATCGGCTTTGGAGCCGCATGTGTCTGCAGGGTCTTGAGGATCTCCCCAAATGTGGCGTAGACCTAAGAAGTGTCCCACTTCGTGTACACAGTTTCTACCCGCATGCCCACTTACTGCTTTATGCGGATTGTTATTACCCACCACTTGATAGTGCATCACCACACCGTCGCCCAATGGAGGCCATTGAAAACCTTGCCAGTTTGGAGGAATGGGATTGGTTGGAGGTGTGGCATAACCCGCCAATACAGGCTGCTTGTAGGTAACATCTTCCAAGTCGGCTATCCATATGTTCATGTAGCGGTTGGTCGGCCATGGGTCGATACCGCCCGATGCGCTTTTCTTCACACGCTCCATATAATTGAACAGTGTTGGGTCGTTTACGATATCCGCAAAAGAAACAATGCTTGTTTGTGTACGAGTGATACCTGTTGTCGGTTTGCCATCAGGGTCGATTGTAGCCATGTAGAACTCTATCTCCGCATCGCCCGCCAGTGGTTTGAACATCGGCCTCAACTTGTCAGTGTCGCTGTGTGTATGGCGAAAGGCTTGGTTCAATATCTGCAACTGGTTCATGATAACCGAGTCGTGCAGGTTTTGTTTGGCAACATTGTATACCACATGAAATACCACGGGTATACGATAGATGGTACCTGTTGATTTGGAAGCACTGCGATTTTCGGTCGCGAATGTTTCTTCAAACCTTTGTTGAAAGGTGGGGTCGGCATTGCGGTAGTAATCCAAAACTTTGGTAAAGCCGCAAGGCTCTGAAGTTTGTGCCGCTGCACTTAGTGAAAGTGCTGCGGCGATAATTCCAAGGGTTAATTTTTTCATGCGTATGAAGTTTTAAAAAGTATTTGCGAATGTATGTTATGTTGGTTTACAAAATTGTTAAAGCAAAACATGGTTACTTATCCTGTTGCTAACACAATCATAAATGCACCAATATGGAAATCGGTTGCCTGAATGGGTGAAAAATCCTAAATAAACTTGTTGTCTTTTGCCAGCTTGATGGCGTCGGCCTTGGAGTGTACATTCAATTTGCTGTATATGTTCTTGATGTGCGACTTTACGGTCTCCAAGTCAATAAACAGTTCTTCGGCTATCCTCTTACGGCTTTTACCGGTGGATATCTGTTCCAATATCTCGGTTTCGCGAGGGGTGAGTGGCGATTCTTCGTTGCGTTGGAACGACTGTATCACCATGCGTGCTATTTGTGAGCTCATAGGGCCACCACCTGACATCACTTCTTTTATTGAGGTTAATATTCTTTCGTGAGGTGTGTCTTTGGTCATATATCCTGCTGCACCATTGCCCAAAGCACGGAATATTTGCAGCTCTTGTTCGTAAACCGTAAGTATGATTACGTGCGCTTCAGGAACAAGCTTTTTCAATTTGGGGATGGCGTCTATACCGCTTACGCCCGGTAATTCAACATCCAAGAGTATTACGTCGGGCTCGCAACGGGCTATCTTCTTTGCAGCATCTTCGTATGATGGAAAGCTGCCGGTCACTTTATATCCTTCGGTGTTGTTGATAAGATACTCGTATCCTTCTCGGATGGTCTCGTCGTCCTCTATGAGGCAAATATTGATGTTGAATTCCTGCATGATATACGGTGCTTGTAAGAATGATAAAGTTCCTATATTAAAATGAAACACATATCCCCCAAAACAGGTTATTTATACTTTTTTAACAATCTTACTTGCTTGCGCGCTCTTTCAGCTTGAAATGCAGGTTGATAGAGGTTCCGGAGCCTTGTTTGCTGTCTATGTACAGTTTCCCGTCCAGACGCTTGGTGCGGTTGCGCATATTGTTCAATCCGTTTCCTCTGGTTACCTCATTCACGTTGAAACCGGTACCGTTATCCGATAGCATAAGGTGTAGAATATCGTCCTTAAGAGATACTTGCAGTTTCACCTCTGTTGCTCCCGAATATTTCAATGCATTGTTCATCGCTTCTTTGCATATCATCACGAGGTTGCGGCTCATATCAAGCGGCAATTTGTAACTGTGCAATGCAGTATCGGCTCCCAAATATTTGAAAGCGGTATTTGTATTGTCGAAAAGGTCTGTGCCGAAGTCGCGTATACGATGTACAATTTCCAAGAGGTTGTCATTTTCCGGTTGCAACGACCATAGTATATCTCTTGTGCCGCTATAAAGCAGTTGTGTGTTCTCTTGTATTTGGTTGATGATCTTGGAAGTGTCGGGTGATGGTGGACCGAGCTTTTGTTTCAATACGTTGGTGAGTACATTGATACGAGTCAGTTTGTTGCCCACCTCATCATGAAAATCTTCGGCGGTACGCTGCCTTACTTTGGCTTGCTCTTCGCGGCGGAGTTTTTCCACCAACGCCAGTCTGTTTTGTTTCCGTACGTTGAGTATGTATTGTATGGTAATACCTGCAAGTATGCACAGTGCAAGTATACCTATGCTGAACCATCTTGTTTTATGAAATGGTGTGATGATCTCGAAAGGATAGGTGAGTGACTTTATTTCGTCACCATTGGTTGCCTTACACTCCACATGTAGTTTGTATTTGCCCGGTGGCAATGCGGAGTAGGTGATGGAGTTGAGATTAGTCCAGTCGGATACCGGTGCTTCCAATCCCTGCATACGGTAGCGATACAGCAACCTGTCCGCTCCAGATAAAGAAATGCCGCGGAAGGTGAAGGTGATGTTGTTCTTCTTGTATGGTAAGTGCAATTCATAAGGTACACCATACCATTTGTTGGTACTGTCGTAATAAGTGGTGTCGCTTATATCATCACCGAAGAGTTTTATGGATTGCAATACGATATTGGTAGGGCTTGGTTGTTGCAATTGTTCTTCGGGGTCTATATGCACCAATCCTTTCATGGTGCCGAACCACAAAGAACCATCAGGTGTTTTGGTGGCGGCATTGTGATTGCTCTCCATGCCCTTGATGCCTTGCTCTTTGCCATAGAAAGTAACTTCAGGTTGTCCATTCCGCATTTCTATTTTGTGTATGCCGAAGCCGGTACCCACCCAAATGTTCTTGTTGTTGTCTTCTATGATGTTGTAAATAAAGTCGGATTGCAATCCGTTGTCGTTGTTCAGGACAAAGTGTTTACCGTTGTCCAAATTGTAGTAAACAATACCGTTGTCGCGTGTTCCTACCCAAAGGTTGCGACCTTGAACAGCAAGACATTGAGGACCGGATTTATCCATCGGAGTGCCTGTTGTGAACGGCGTTACGCTGCCGTCGTGATACAGTTGCAATCCGCTGCTTGTGGCCATCAACACACTGTCTTGTCCGATGGTGACAAAGCTCATAATGCCGACAGTACCCGCATCAATATTCTCGAACTTGCCGTTCTTATATACCATTGCACCATAACCCGTACCAATCCAAAGTCTGCCGCTTGTGTCTTTGTAAAGCGATATGATGGTATTGGACATGATTTCGGGCCTGTGATGATTGACACGCTCTCCTCCTTTCAGGTGCCATAGCCCAAGGCCGTTGGTGCCTATCCATACATCGTTTTCGCCGATAGGAGCAAGGCTTGTGATGTATACATTGCTATGCCCGAATGGGACTTTGTTTATTTGATTGTTGTAAAAACTATAGAGTCCATCCACGTATGTGCCGATGTATATACGTCCTTTTGGTGTGGAAGCGACACTTACCACTTGCTCACTTGCAAGCCCTGTTGATTCGTCCATAATGGAGAACCTACTGCCTGAAAAACGGTACAATCCCTGCCCATCCGAGCCGAACCAAACATTGCCCTCGTTGTCTGTAATGATGGAGGTGATGGCGTTGTCAGAAAATCCGTTCTCGCGGTTGAAGTGTTCCATCTTACCGTTCTTGATGCGGTATGCTCCTGCAGATCCCAACCATATGGCACCTTCGTTATCTTCTGCAATGCTGATGAAGGGTATGTTGTATATGGGCTTACCGTCTGCACGAACAGCCTTGATGGTATCGTTCACAAATTCGAAAAAGCCTGAGCGTGAGGCGACATATACATGCCCACTTGTAGTACGGTACATTTCTGTGGTGAAGAGTGGCGCGCGTACCAAACCCGGTATATGGTAGTACAGCGTATCCCAGTTGTTGTTGATACGACGGAATATTTTACCGTTGTTGGTACTGACCAAAAGTGTATCGTTGTAGGGTAGTATCGATGTAACAACTATGCCTGTGTCGGGTAATGTTACTTTTTGTGTTTTGCCGTCACGCACGGTGTATACATTAGAATTGGTATAGCACCATATGGTATTATCGCCGGCTACCTTGATCTCGCGCAGTTGGTCGGAAGAATTGTTCTCCGGTGTTTCAAAAAGATAGTGTTGGAAATTTTTGCCATCATATCTCGAAAGCCCCTTCGGACCGCCTATCCACAGGTTGTCGTTCTTGTCGGTGGCAATCGTTTGTATGGTGTTGCTGAGTAGCCCCTTGCGTACGGTATAGTTGGTGAAGCTGTTGCCGTCGTAGCGAGAGACACCTCCGTATGTGCCTACCCAAAGGTGTCCTTCTTTGTCTTGCGCCATGGATGTGACCTGCGATTGTATCAATCCATTCTCCACACCAAGGTTGTAAAAAGGGTAGTGCTGTGCATATGCGGATGAAACGCAGACACACAATATCATCATCAACCATACCCTTGAATACAACATACTGTGAAAATAAGTTTTTAGCCTCATTAGACGGTTATAAGAGCAACAAAAACCGGTAGTTGCATAAATGACGTGCGAAAATCCCCCTAAACGAGGGGTGTTAAAAAATGCAAATCCCCCGTCTTGGGGTACATCTGCCTGTAATGACCATTATACATTTGAAACATAAAGAGACATACCATGAATTTTAGATCGTTATCAGTACTCGTAGGCATATTCTTCTTGTTCCAATCAACATATGCAGCAAACATTACAGGAACTGTAAAAGACAAAGAAGGTAAAGCAGTTGTTTCCGCAACAGTGATATTGCTCAATGCGGCAGAAAAGACTTTGGCCAAAACCACACTTACCGATGAATCGGGAAGTTTTGTGTTGGAAGGCATAAAGGAAGGCAATTACAATTTGAAGATAACCATGTTGGGTTATCAAGAGTTCGGCAAAGACGGTATTGAAATAAACTCGACAGATGTTGATGCAGGTGCAATAGTACTGTCGTTGAAAAGTACCAAGCTGAAAGAAGTGACGGTGAGAAGCAAAAAACCGTTGATAGAAGTATATGCCGACAAGTTGGTGGTGAATGTGGAGAACAGTATCATGAGTGCAGGGTCTTCTGTTATGGATGTATTGTCCACCTCGCCGACTGTGAGTGTAGATAACAACGATAACATCAGCATCAAAGGCAAGCAAGGAGTGAATGTGATGATAGACGGTAAGCGTATGGTCTTGTCTGGAACAGACTTGGCCAATATGCTGAAAAGCACACCTGCAGATAATATCAGTCAGATAGAAGTTATCAGTAATCCCGGTGCAAAGTATGATGCGGAAGGTACTGGTGGCATCATCAACATAATAAGGAAGAAAAATAAAAGCACAGGATTCAACGGTAGCTTCAATACGTCGTATGCTCAAGGTGTGTACCCGAAAGCAGGTATAGGGTTCAATATCAATTACGGCAGTAAGAAGATACGCACATACGTAAGCTACAATTACGGATATCGAGCGTTCTTCAATCGACTGAAACTCGACAGAAAATTCTTCGACAATCAAGATGCGGTGCAGTTCTCCTATTTGCAAGACAACTTCATGAAGATGGGCTACCAATCGCATACGGGTACATTCGGATTGGACTATGTACTATCGGACAAAACCATATTGGGTGTGGCGGGGACAGCAGGTACAACAGGATTTAGTCCCAATGCATACAATACATCAAGCGCACGCAACGGGAACGATGATGTGCTGTATTATTTCAATACAGAAGGGCACCACAGGCAAGACTATTATAACTACTCTGCCAACCTGAACCTAAGACACAACTTTGATGATAAGGGCAAGCAATTGAGTGTGGATGCAGACTACGCCAGATATTGGAATCAGTCCAACCAGAATTTTGAAACGGTATATCTGAACCCCGACGGTACAAACTATCAGCCAAACTATTATATGAAAAGCGACTTGGTAGGTATAACACAGATACAGTCCGTAAAAGCAGATTATGCGCTGCCGCTGAAAGCCAAAGCCAAGTTTGAGGCGGGTGCCAAAGCAAGCTATGTAACATCGGACAATGAACCGTTGTTCTATGAAAAAACATTGGGTGACTACAAGCTGGATGTGAAACGTAGTAACCACTTTGTGTACAAAGAGAATATCAATGCAGCATATGTAAACTATAATAAACATTGGGATAAGTGGAGTACACAAATAGGGTTGCGTATGGAGAATACCAATGTGAGTGCAGAACAAATCACACTCGACAGTTTGTACAAATGGAGTTATACGCAACTGTTCCCAAGTGTGGCAGTGCAACGCACGTTGAATGAGAAACACATATTGGGATTGACATTGAGCAGAAGGATACAACGCCCAAACTATCAACAATTGAACCCTTTCAAATTCTTTATAGATAATACCACCTATCGAGAAGGCTATCCTTATTTGCGCCCTGCACTTACCTATGCGGTGGAAGCGCAACATATATTCAAAAAGAGATTTTCCACCACGTTCAGTTACAGTATAACAACCGACAACATAACGCAAGTGATACAGCCAAGTGAAACAGAAGATTCCGTTACTGTGCAAACAAATAAGAACCTTACCACTGTGAACAGTTATAGTCTTACCGCAGCATATCCCTTCCAGATCAACAAATGGTGGAGCAATGTGAGCACAGTGAGTTTGTATTACATACACTATGCAGGCTTTATCGCCAATACCAATTTGAGTAACGGCACACCCGCTTATACACTACATGCCATCAACAATTTTACGTTGCCCAAAGGCTTCGGTGCAGAGTTGAGCTTTTGGTACCAGTCGAAGCAGGTATACGGATTTATGGACCTGAAAGCACAATGGATGCTGAATGCAGGTATACAAAAACAAATATTGAAAGGCAACGGAACCATCAAGCTGAATGCGCGTGATATATTTTGGACAGGTTTGCCAAGAGCCGTATCCACATACACCGGATACATAGAAGACTTTACCGTACAGCGCGAATCAAGACAAGTGAGCCTTGCGTTCGTATATCGCTTCGGTAATAAAAACGTATCGTCTGTTCGTCGTAGAAAGAGCGGTGCCGAAGACGAGAAGAGTAGGGTAGGCGGAGAAGGTTAAAGAGATAGTTTCTTACTCCTCATAGTATAACCAAATGTAAGAAAGAGCCTGTATTAACAGGTGCTGTAAGAAGAGCCCCTTAGCTTAGTGTTGTATAACAGTAAAGGCGGGGGTTTTTTCTATTAAGCGAACTGCTTTCCATCTATGCCCATCCACTCAAGTGCATTCTCGAACAAGAGTTTGTCTTTTTTTTCTTGAGCAAACGACATGCTTTCTATTAACTTGCCCGGATGATGCTCACCAAGAGGGAAAGGATAATCGCTACCCATGCAAACCTTATCGTCGCCCATCACATCAACGATGTATTGCAATGCTTTGTCGTCGTGTGTCAAAGCATCTATCCAAAACTTACCGATGTATTCGCGAGGATTTACGTTGTTGTCTATGGCACATAGATCGGGGCGTACATTGAAGCCATGTTCTATTCTGCCGATGGTGAACGGGAAACTACCACCACCATGTGCGAACGCCACACGTAGTTTAGGAAAGCGTTCGAACACGCCACCGAATATCATGGAGCTGATGGCACGTGCTGTTTCCGCAGGCATACCCACCAACCACGGCAACCAGTATTTCTTCATCAGGTCTTCGCCCATCATTTCCCAAGGGTGGATGAACAAGCTACAACCGAGTTCTTCGGCAGCTTTCCAGAATGGGTCGAAGTATGGGTCGTTGAGGTTTTTGTTGTTGATGTTGGAGCCTATTTCAAGACCGGGCATTTTCAACTCCTTCACACAACGTTCCATTTCTTTAATCGCCAAGTCTATATCCTGTAACGGTACTGTACCTATACCCACAAAGCGTGTAGGATGCAGGTCTGCACACTGCGCGATATGGTCGTTGAAGAAGCGTGAAGTTTCCAATCCATGTTCAGGCTTTGCCCAGTAGTTGAACAATACCGGAATGGTAGACAATACTTGCACACCCACTTCTGTCATGTCCATCTCTTTGGTACGGGCATTCGGGTCCCAACAATTCTCTTCCACTTCGCGGAAGAACTTGTCTCCCTTTATCATGCGAGCGCAGCAAGGCTTGTGGTGTTCCAAATGTATGAAGTCGCCATACCCGAATTTCTTGAACCAGTCAGGAATGTGTTCGGGCATGATGTGAGTATGTATGTCTATCTTTTTCAAAACGGTCTGTTTAGTCAGTGATGTTATATTCGTTTAGTACAACTTGAAGTTCTTGAACAAAGAAAGTTGTATAACGGATGATGATATATAGGTATCGTTGCCGATGTTGTCGTACTGATGTACATGTGCCAGTTGTAGGTTAAGGTCTTTGTTGAACTTGTAACCCAATCCTGTGTATATCCAGTTGCGTGCAAAGGCGGAAGGCATCAAGTCATTGTGTTGATTGAGCCATGCTTCGTCAAATCCGTTGAAGAACAATGATTGTCCGTTGTTGAATTTGAGAATGTCGAAAGACACCACAAAACGAAAACGAAAACGGTTGCTGTAATCTGTACCGCCTATATCATATACAGGGTCGGTATTGGGATTTCTAACAACTATTTTGTCTACAAAACGATGCTCGAAACGAATGCGGTTTTGGATGGATACTCCCTTTGTTTCAAACTTAAGTAACACCTGCTCCCATATGTTGTTCTCATCGGTTGGGATAACCAACGGATATGGATCGTAAGGTGTAGAACGTACATAAGAGTAACCGACGGAGAACTCTACATTTTCGTTCAGCGAATAGTCTATCGATGGACGAAAGATGAAAGTGGCTTGATCTTCAAATAATTTGCCTGTACGTTCGTGCAATTCATTGCTGACAGTGAATTTGTCAGACAGGTAAAATCTGTTCATCAACAGAAACCATGAGTTGGTATTGCCTATGACATTTAATTTTTGTGCGAACATGGTTGTTGCACTTATCAGCAGCATCAATGTAATCAGTGTCTTCTTCATAGTATTATCCTTCTAGTCCTTGCTTTTGTATTTCTTGATTGCCTTCTTGGTATTTGTAGTTGAATTTCATTTCGGTCACACGCCAACCGTTCTTTCCGTTAAATAGTTTGATGTTGTATGTGCCTACAACCGTCCAAAGGTTATCTCCGTTCTGCATCTCTTTATAATGCCCCGCCATCACATACGCGGATACTTTGGCTTCTTTCTCTGCAATGTCCACAAGCTCGTTGCCCAATTGGTGGTGTGTACTGTCTATCTTAGCGAAGAACGGTTCCCACTGAGCGATGATGTCATCCCGCTTCATGGTTATTGGTTCTCCCGCTCCGAATGATGAGTAATCCATCAGTACATTCTCCGCAAACACTTCATCGGCCATACCTTTCCAGTTCATCTCGTCAGGATAAACAAACAGTTTTCGTACTGTTTCCAGTACTTGCGTGTAGTCTTGCATATGCGTAGTTTTTATACTCTTTCGAATATCATGGCGGCACCTTGTCCCACACCTATACACATGGTTGCCAATCCGTACTTGCTGCCACGTTTTTTCATTTCATAGAGTAGGGTGGTAGAGATGCGTGTACCGCTGCAACCCAATGGGTGGCCCAGTGCTATTGCACCACCGTTCACGTTCACTTTGCTTTCGTCAAGACCAAGCTCTTGCATACATGGTATGCCTTGCGCTGCAAATGCTTCATTCAGTTCCACAAGGTCAAGGTCGGCGGCGGTAATCCCCGCACGCTTCATTGCTTTTTGTGAAGCAGGTATCGGACCCAAGCCCATGACAGCAGGGTCTACACCTGCAATGGCCATGCTCTTTATTTTTGCAATCGGTGTAAGGTTGTATTTTTTTACCGCTTCTTCCGAAGCCAATATCATTGCAGCTGCACCATCGTTAACACCGCTGGAGTTACCTGCGGTTACCGTTCCGTCTTTTTTGAATGCAGGTTTCAGATTGCCCAATGCTTCCAAAGACGTTTCGCGTGGATGTTCGTCTGTGTCAACCACAACAGTTTTACCCTTACCGAGGTTCACCGTTATCGGCGTTATTTCATCTGCGAACTTATTTGCTGCTTTTGCAGCGAAGTATTTTTCTTGACTGCTGACTGCGAACTTGTCTTGTGCTTCACGACTTACATTATGACGCTCCGCTACATTCTCTGCAGTTTCGCCCATGCTGTATGGGTGATGCAATGCACTCAACGCCTTGTTCACAAATCTCCAACCTATTGTTGTGTCGTATATCTCAGGAGTACGGCCGAATGCTTTGTCTGACTTTGCCATAACGAACGGTGCGCGGCTCATGCTCTCCACACCACCTGCTATGTATATCTCTCCATCGCCACACATAATGGCGCGAGACGCATCCATTATAGCCTGTAAGCCCGATGCACAAAGACGGTTGACTGTATTGCCACCAACCGTTACCGGAAGTCCTGCCAGTAAAGCAGCCATACGAGCCACGTTGCGGTTGTCTTCACCCGCTTGGTTGGCCGCACCTGCTATTACGTCTTCTATCTCATTCACATCTATGGAAGGGTTGCGCTCTATCAATGTCTTTATCACAAGTGCCAACATATCGTCGGGGCGAACCGAACTCAATGCGCCGCCATATCTTCCAATCGGTGTTCTTGTTGCGTCTATAACGTATACTGTTCTCATATTAATTTCATTTGCCGAATAGCTGTCTGTTCCATCAGCTAATTGGTCAGTGCTTGATTTAGATCTTCAATAATATCGTTTATATTTTCAATGCCTACACTCAATCGTATCAGCCCATCGGTAATGCCGAACTTGATCCTGTCCTCAGGCTTAACACCCACGTGTGTGGTGGAAGCGGGGTGAGATACCAATGTATCCGGCGTGCCCAACGAAACGGCACTTGTGCAAAGTTGTAGTTTGTTGATGAAGCTTAATCCCGCATCGTATCCGCCTTTCAATTCAAAGCTCATCAATGCGCCGGCATGCTTCATCTGTGCCATTGCTATATGGTGGTCGGGATGGCTTTCCAAGCCCAAGTAGTTCACTTTTTTTATTGCGGGATGTTGTGATAAAAATTCCGCCACTTTTTCAGCATTGCTGCAATGCTTGTCCATCCTCAACGGGAATGTCTTTAAGCCGTTGTTCAGCAGAAAAGCCTCGAAGGAATTGCTGTTGGCACCTAAAAGTCGATGCTTTTTGGTAACGACCGTATTCATCTTTTCCAAGTCGCGACCAATGAGTATTCCGCCAACGGCTGTGCCGTGTCCATTCAAGAATTTTGTGGTGCTATGCATCACATAGTCCACATCGTACTTGAAAGGTTGTTGCAAATAAGGAGTGGCGAAGGTGTTGTCTGCGCATACCACCAAACCGTAAGATTTGCCCAATGTGCTCAACTCTGCAATGTCTATACATTGCAAAGTGGGGTTGGCGGGTGTTTCGATGTACATCAGGTTGATGGCATCGTCTGCTTTTATGGCATCTTCAACCGCTTTCGGATCGTGGAAGTCGACTATTACGGCTTCTATCCCAAGGTCGGGCAATATCTTATCAAGTAATTCTTGTGTACCGCCGTAGAGTGAATAATGCGTGATGAGTTTTTCGCCCGCTTTCAGGTTGCTCAACAACATTGTTGTTGCAGCCGCCATGCCCGATGCATGAAGAATTGCTTTCAGCTCCAATGGCTCACCGTTCATGTTACTAAGGCCATATGCTTCCAGAAGAGCTATCTTCTCTTCCACCTCGTTGATGGTGGGGCTGCCGAAGCGTCCGTAAACATAGCCCTGCTCATTTCCTTTGAATATGTTCACCGCCTGTTCGGCACTGTCGAAAGTGTAAGTGCTTGTAGCGTATATGGGAGTGAGGTGAGCGCGATTGCTCTCTTCTTTGTGGCCACCATGTAAACATATGGTTTCAAAGCCTTTATCATGCCGGTTGCTCATCAGGCAAAAATTGTTTTATATGGGTGCAAAGTTAACCTTTTTTGGCGGGGGTGGGGAATAGATAAAAACGATACGGGCCACCCAATGGGCGGCCCGTAATATGAATAAATTATAGGTATTGTAATTAGTCGGCGCGAGTGTAAGAAATGTCCATCATTTTTGACTCTTTACCATCTTTTGTGGCGTACATCGTCATACTTTGAGTGTTCTCATCGGTTAATGTAACAACCTGGCGGAATGGATGCTGAGATTTTGTTACAGCATCAGTCATCATGCCTTTTAGCTCAACAGTACGTGTACGTGCATCCCATTTACCTTCAGAGTAAGTAATACCGGTACCTGTATTATCAATCCAAATGTTCTCAAACATTTTTCTCGCGTTGTTATAACCGGTCATTCCAACTCCCCTGAAAGGCATGCCCATCATTTCGCCCTCGTAAACACCTTTTTGGTAACGGCCATCCATGGTCATACTGAGTTCCACAGCTGCTTCCATTTCCATTGACTGTCCGTCAGGCATGTAGCTGGTCATTTTAGCTTTCCATTTTCCATTGTAGCTGGCGAGCAATTGGTGCACTTCGCCCGGCTGCATGAATTCCATCCATGCTTGCTGCATGGCGGCCATTTCTTCTTGAGATTGCGCAAAAGATGTAGTGGCAAATAATACAGTGACTGTAAGAAGTAGTAGTTTTTTCATAGTACTTGTTTTCTGCAAGTTAAGGAAAGCTGTACTTTTAAAGTGTCACAGTGTGTGAATTAGGTATTATTATGTTTTTATGAAAGAGTTATTGACGAGATTGGCCAAGTATAATATATGGGCTAACCAAAAGTTTATCAACGTGTTAGAGAAGCTCAGCGAAGAGCAAACAGATATGGAGATAGAGAGTAGTTTTTCGTCTATTCGAAAAACCGTATACCATATGTGGAGTGCCGAATACATATGGATTCAGCGATTGGAATTAGTGGAAAAGCCTGTTTGGATACAAGATAGCTACGATGGCGATCTTGCAACCGCTCTTGAAAACTGGAAAGAGTGTTCAGCCGGCTTATTGTCCTTTATAGAAAAGCAATTCGATGATGATGCCTTTACTCATGTAATGCAGTATTACAACCTGAAAAAGCAGTCTGTAAAGCTGGAGGTGTCAACCGGGTTGATACAAGTGTTGAACCACGCAACTTATCATCGTGGACAGTTGGTAACCATGCTTAGGCAGGCAGGGATAAAGAAAGTCCCATCAACCGATTATTATTTATTTGCGAAAAAGTAGATCAATTGCCTGCCTTGTTCTTGCTTTTGGTGTTGGCCTTGACACCTTTCGCATTGTTTCTGCTTTTATAGTTCCCTTCTTTGTTTTCGCGGCTGTCCATATCGTCGCGTATTTCAGGACGTGGAGTGACTTTTTTGCCGGCTACGGTTTGTTGTTTTTTGGAGGTTTTCATATTGCTGCGTTTTCAATGAAGTTAGGTAAACGCATATTCGAGAAAAATGATATTTGTCAGCAAATAAAAAAACCGCCACTGCATATGCAGTGGCGGTCTATGTAAAACCAACCCTATAAAATTTACTTGTTGTCCTCGTCTTTCACCTCTTCGTACTCAACATCCGAAACTTCTTCGGCTGCGCCCTCGGAATTGCCTTGAGCTTGTTGAGCACCGTCGGCTCCCGCTTCAGCACCTTGAGCATTGTACATGTGCTGGCTAGCTGCCTGCCATGCGTTGTTCAATGTTTCCATTGCACCGTCAATGTTGTCAAGATCTTCGTTCTTATGAGCTTCTTTCAGCTTGGCAACAGCTTCTTCTATCGCTTTTTTCTCAGCTTCAGGAATCTTATCACCGTACTCTTTCAGTTGCTTTTCTGAGTTGAACACAAGACCATCGGCCATGTTCAATTTCTCCACACGCTCACGAACTTTTGCATCGGCCTCTTCATTGGCTTTTGCTTCGTTCTTCATACGTTCTATCTCTTCTTTGCTCAGTCCGCTACCTGCTTCTATGCGTATGTTTTGCTGCTTGCCAGTGCCTTTGTCTTTTGCACTTACGTTCAGGATACCGTTCGCATCTATGTCGAATACCACTTCAATTTGTGGTACACCACGTGGTGCAGGTGGTATGCCATCTAATATGAACTTACCAAGAGACTTATTGTCTTTAGCCATTGGGCGCTCACCTTGCAGTACGTTTATCTCAACGCTTGGTTGACTGTCTGCTGCGGTGGAGAACACTTCGCTCTTCTTGGTAGGTATTGTTGTGTTTGCTTCTATCAGTTTGGTCATCACGCTACCCATGGTTTCGATACCCAGAGAAAGCGGAGTAACATCAAGTAGTAATACATCTTTCACATCGCCTGTCAATACACCACCCTGTATAGCTGCACCTACTGCAACCACCTCATCAGGGTTCACACTCTTGTTCGGTTTTTTACCGAAGAACTTCTCTACTACTTCTTGTATTTTAGGTATACGGGTTGAACCACCTACCAATATCACTTCGTCAATCTCTGAAGCGCTCATACCTGCATCTTTCAATGCTTTCTGACAAGGCTCCAACGTACGCTGTACAAGGCTGTCTGCCAGAGATTCGAATTTAGAGCGGCTCAGCTTGCGAACAAGGTGCTTAGGCACACCGTCCACTGCAGTGATGTACGGCAGGTTTATCTCAGTTTCTTGGCTTGAAGAAAGCTCGATCTTGGCTTTCTCAGAGGCTTCTTTCAAACGTTGCCAAGCCATTGGGTCTTTGCGAAGGTCAATAGCTTCATCAGCTTTGAACTCATCTGCCAACCAGTCCATTATCACTCTGTCGAAGTCGTCACCACCAAGGTGAGTATCACCGTTTGTGGATTTTACTTCAAACACACCGTCACCAAGCTCCAATACTGAGACATCGAACGTACCACCACCAAGGTCGAATACTGCGATTTTACTGTCTTGGTGTTGCTTGTCCATACCATAAGCCAAGGCTGCCGCCGTAGGCTCGTTGATGATACGACGGATGGTCAAACCTGCGATCTCACCGGCTTCTTTGGTTGCTTGACGCTGTGCATCGTTAAAGTATGCAGGAACCGTTACAACGGCTTCTTTTACTTCATGTCCTAAGAAATCTTCGGCGGTCTTCTTCATTTTCTGAAGGATCATTGCCGATATCTCTTGCGGTGTGTACATACGGTCTTCTATCTGTACACGAGGGGTGTTGTTGTCACCCTTTACCATTTTGTATGAAATGTGACCTATTTCGTTACTTACTTCATCAAACCTACGGCCCATAAAACGCTTTATGGACATGATGGTGTTTTGTGGATTGGTGATAGCCTGACGTTTGGCGGGGTCGCCTATTTTGCGCTCACCGTTTTTCAGGAATGCCACTACCGATGGAGTCGTGCGACGGCCTTCGTCGTTCGATATCACTTCAGGTTCATTTCCTTCCATCACTGCCACACATGAGTTGGTAGTACCAAGGTCTATTCCGATAATCTTTGCCATAATAATCTTTATTCTTTGTTGTGTAATTTTTAATCGTACTTGGTATATGTCAATACACATGCCATAACCCATAGTTCGGCAATAATGTCAGCCATTCTGTCATTCTGAAATAAAAATGCCTTAATGAACATACATTAAGGCATATTGAATATAAGTTATGTGCAATATTGTCAATGGTCTGACCTGCCACGGATATTCAGCGGCAATGTGGTCGGATTGGCCATCAGCGAGTCAAGTGTCACGTCGTCTATCGCGGCATTGTAATAGGTGCGTTTGGCCCTTGAGCCGATAACGCCAATCACATCCTTGCTTTTGAAGTTGGTATATGTAGGCTGAATGTTGTCGCCGGTAATACCGCCTGATTGTCCCAAGTTTATCTGATTGAAGAACAATATTTCAGGGCTTGCAGCGTAAACAATCATCGTACAGCTGTCCATATAACGCTCAATATTGTTTCCCGGAGTACCTATAGAGGCATTCAGGAAGGCGTAAATGGATGAATTGAGTGCCGATAGCTCGAAGTTGAAACCAACTTGCTCAGGTGTGGAGGCTATTTTGGAATCGAATGAATAATCAACGTACTTGTCTGTTTGCTGACCGGTAAGGGCGTTTTTGTCTACATAGTGGAAACGGATGATACCTTCCAACATTCTAGAGTTTCTCGGTAACAACACGTTCAACTTGTAAGTGGAGCTTGGTGTTGTCCTTGAGAAGCTGAGCTTGTACTCAGACAATGTGAACTGGCTTACATAGAAACCGTGATTTTCCTTCAACGAATCGCTGTTAACGATACCTATGAACTCAGAAGAGTCGGTTCTGCCTATGTCTTTGTTTTTGATAAGCAGTTGATACCAGTTCTGTGGGTTCAGCTGCATATCCGTATTCTTGAACTTATAGGCATAGTTCACGTCGGAGAAGAACTGCTGCTCAGTCTCTGCATGGTCTTTCTGATAACCCTCTTTGTTCAGGTCTACACGATACAGGCTTGCCGTTTTCAGTACTTGAGTGCGCGCATTGTTGTATTCCAAGATGGTCACATCCAAGTTCTTATAAAAACTGCTGTCGGCGTCTTTGGCCATATCTATCGCGCTCTTGTTCTCGTCCAGAAAAGCCTTCTGAATACGTATGTAATGCGATGAGTCTTTCTGGTCGAGTATACCATACACAACCGTTACCTGCCTATATGGTGCCGTGACCGTGAAATCTTCAGAACAACTGCTAAAGCCTGTAACAGCCAAAACAGCCAAAAGTGATGCTACTATTAGATTCTTCATCTGTTGCTAATAAAAATAGAAGGTGACAAAGATAACAGAATACCGGCAAGTTTACGAAAACCGTCCACCATACAAGGTATTATGATATATAAATGACAATACTATATATTTACAACCTTCCGATATGTATGTGATTCTATAAAAAATGTGTTTACTTGGTCTAACATTACCGCATATACCTGCGTCTGTATGAGTAGGTTAATAATATAAGCGGATTTATGTGCTAAAGAACAAACAGATTGGCCCTTAGTAAAAACAACTCGGCTCCACCCTCCCATGTAGGCGGAGGGGTGTCTGTATGGGATAATACCACCATACTGATACAGGAGTGTATTGCCCGGAACCGAGAAGCACAAAAAGCACTGTATGATAAATACGCCCCCACGGCATACAGCCTGATAAAGCGCTACACAAGGCACGACGAATTGGCGGCAGAAATGCTCAACGATGCTTTTTACAAAGTGCTTACGAAGCTGGAGCAATATTCTCACGAAGGCTCCTTTGAGGGTTGGATACGCAGGATAGTCGTGAACACCGTAACAGACCATTTACGAAAACATATTCGCAAAAGAGAGCATGAGGTTCTGACAGATGTCCCCGAAAATGTATCGTTTGACAACGATATAGTCGGAGGTATGTCTTACAAGGAACTGTTGGTGTTGGTACACGAGCTGCCGGATATGCAGCGTGCGGTGTTCAACATGTATGTATTTGAAGATTATAAACATAAAGAGATAGCGGAAGTATTAGACACGACAGAAGGAAACAGCAGGTGGTATCTTAACGATGCCCGTAAACGATTGAAGGAAAAAATTTATTCGGTAATGAAGCGTTAATTGATATGGAAGAACGCAGGAACAACATAGACGAGTTTTTCCGCCAAAACATGGGCAACCATGCCGAGGCTCCGCCTCCCGTAGTTTGGGACAGGCTGGAGCAACGCTTGGACAGTTCGGGTGGAAGAAAAAAACCTTTCCCGTTTTGGTGGATAGGTGCCATTGGCGTGGTGGTGATGGTGTCTGCTACATTGATAGCGGGCAGCCTCGTAAGCGACAATCGACCGACGACGGTCGATGTAGAACAAGTTGAGACAAACACTCAACCCACATTGCTTGAGACAAAGATCGCCCAAGCGGAAATCACTACGCCCGAATCTGTACCGACACCACCGGTGCCACAAAACACATTGCCCACAAACGATCCAATAGCCGCTCATCAACCGAAAACAACCTCGTCCAACATTCCTGCAACCGAACCTTCCAAATCATATCAAACCAATAATAACAATAACAACGACAACCATACCGATAACAATCATCCTGTGGCTCAGGCAACTGCAAGGCAGCCTGAGCAGACAGTAGCCGCTTTGCCGAAACGTGGCAAAGCATCTCCAAATTTAATTGCGTCAACAGCCCCTATGGCCTCATCACCTGTCAGCGCAAACCCAATATATCCATCAGGAAAATTGAGAATGACAGAACCTGAAGCTGAGGCTATTAAGCCGGCGGATGCTACGGCCATTCAAGCTCCGGTAACCTCCCAAGCCACAGTTGTAGCGATGCCGAAACCGGTGTTCGCATCAGGACTGCCGTCAACATTGTTTGAAGAAGAGCAAGCCTCCGATGCAGGGTTTGCAACACCTTCCGAAATACTACCGGCAAGTGCCATGACGTCTGCTATACCGATGGAAGACACATCCAAGAAGAAAAAGCTGTTTAAAAAATCAGACACTTCTCAACTGAACGATACGGAAAAAGAAGTGGTGACCAACGAGCCTAAGAAAGTAAAAACCAAAACAGCCTCGGGCAAATTGCCGATAGAGGCAGGTATCAAGCTTGGTTTCTCCAAAGGGTTTAATAGCGGTTGGCGTGCAGACAGGTGGGTGATAGCTCCTTATGCGGAGTACAGGTTGCCATACAACTTCTCCGTGGCGATACAACCTGCATACTCATCCGGTAAGGTGAACAAAGCCGGATTGCAATTTACAGACAAGGGATATCATGAAGTAACAGGCAACAGGTTCGATTCTACCAGGAGAATTTCAGCAGGACACATAGACAGCAGTGTGCTTACTCCGAACCCTCCTGATACTGTATTCTATACATACAGCTATGTACATACTTACGATTCTGTACAAGTGAGTTATACATCCAAGCAAAACACGCTTTGGGAAGTGGAGATACCTTTGATATTGAAATACCGCATCAACAGGAATCTGACGGTGTTTGCAGGTGGATCTGCGACCATCAGTTCGGTAGTGGAAACAGTGGAAACCATTGACAGATATTCGGGACTTACAAAAACATATCTGCAAGAAGCTGTTCCACAATCATATTACGTGACACAGCCCAACCAAGCACCTCCTCCCGGGCCGCAGAAGTTGGACCCTACTACCTTGTTCTCGCACAGTACGGATCCATTCAGCACCTTCACTCCTGTGAATATGCAAACCTCGGGAGTCAAAACGCTGACCAGATATGGGTATATGATAGGTGTATCGGCAACTCTTAAAGACAGATGGATGGTGGATGTGATGATGCATCAGTCGGGTGTGGATGCAACCGCTGTGCCTGATAAGAATATTCAAAAACTGTATACACAACCATACTTCAGAGTAATGGTGGGGTATAAGTTGATAAAATAAAGATGTAGAAGAATTGTAAGAAATGTGTGTGGCATGCTAACAAAAATGTATATCGTAACGTCTAATGGTTATAGTAGTGTTCATGAAATACCGTTGAAATGAGAAATGTTCTAACACTCATATTGTCACTGTTGATCTTTGGTGGCGCATCTGCGCAGACCGTTCTGTCGGGTCAGGTTAGAAGAACCAACGGTGATACCGTAAAGTATCAAACTGTGACATTAAGACCCGACACAACGTCAATCCCACCGTTCAACACGATGATCGATACAACCGACTCCATCGGTCGTTACGCGTTTCAAATACCCAATGGAGTACCGAACAATTTCAGGATGTACCTTGACATGGTGAACTGTGATAACAATGTGAAAACCGATACTTTGTTTTACAACGGTGCTAACATGAGTTATAACATAACACTCTGTTTCAATATTGTCACACCGACAGTTGTTAGGGGATATGTGCATTTAGGCAGTCCCGCTAAAAGACCTGTGCCGGGTAGAGCAAGAGTGTATATGATACAGCGTTGCTCGGGCATAGCTGATACATTGACTTTTATAGACAGTGTACTTACGGATACTAACGGTTATTACGAGTTTGCCAATTATCCCGTGTTTGACCCCAATTGTGGTTTGTTGATGAGTGCAAGATTGTTGCCAACATCCACTGACTATGAAAAATACTTACCCGCGTATCATCTCACGCAAACGTCTTATGCATTGCGCTGGTACGATGGATTGGTAATAAGTAAGACTTATGCCGGTAACGGAGTGAATATATTGTTGCCCGAGGCACAAAACCCATTTGGCGGACCTGCGATACTTGCGGGTAAGGCCAGGCTGAAAGGCACAACAACACTACTGCCTAACAAGGTGATATTCTTAACGGATATGCAGGATGTAACCGTCGCATACAAATATACCGATGGTAACGGCGAGTTTTCATTTGATAATCTACAGTTCGGTACTTACAAAATGTTTGGAGATGTATGGAATGTGTCCAACCCCGACTTTATTGTTACTGTAAACTCAAGCAATGTGTTTGTGAAGAACATTGTTTTCTTCGAGGATAATATCGAATTCAAAGGTGGTTATCCGGTAGGTGTGAGCAATGTATCAGGAGACCAGCAGTCGTTGAGCCTGTTCCCCAACCCGGCTAATGATGTGGTGTACATACGTGGATTGGATGCCATAGACGGCAATAAAAAAGTAACGATAACTTCCATCGAAGGAAAAGTAATATCAGGTTATGAATACAGGCCTGCCGCCAAGGTGAGTGTTCCTGTATCGGAACTTACTAAAGGCGTTTACCTTATCAATATAAAAACGGATGCCGGAAACTCTGTTTTGAAGATGCTTAAATAGCAATACTATAAGCCGATGTCATAACTTGCAAGCCTCGCCTCCGCGAGGCTTTTTTAATCTTCATTCAATGCATCGTCCAGTTTTTTGGATAACTCGTCGAAACCTTCTTTCACAAGTGGATGTTGGAATGCACTGAGAGCGCCGTCGGCAGCGTATGAAAGGAGGCACATAGCCACGAAGTCTTGATCGTCTTTGCCGGCGTAGTTGCTGCGCAGCTCGGTGATCTTGGCATCTGCTTGCTTTACGGCTTTACGGACAGGTTCTTCTTCATCGGGCATAATGCGTAACCTATAGCTGCGGCCTGCAAGCCATACATTTATCGGTATCAGTTCTTCGTTGTCTTCCATAGACTATTCGGTTGCGCCGACAACTTCGGTCTCGGGTTGGTGTTTTTGCAAAAACCTCTTTTGGAAAAGTATGAGGGTGATGACACCAATCGATATCGCCGCATCGGCAATGTTGAATATAGCACCGAAAAATACAAAATCATCGCCACCGAAGAAAGGAACCCATTGGGGTAGTGTGGTATCAACGAGTGGAAAGTACAGCATGTCCACAACGCGGCCGTGAAACAGTTGTCCGTAGCCTTCGCCGAACGGAACCATTTTTGCCAAATGGAAGGTACTTTCCGTGAATATCATTCCATAGAAGGTACTGTCTATCAAGTTGCCCAATGCACCTGCGAGTATCAAAGCACCGCATATGATGGCACCTTTGTGGTAGCCTTTCTTGACGATATTCTTGAGTAAGAAAAAGCCAAAAACAACCGCAACGAGCCTGAATAATGTTAGTATCAGTTTGCCCGTTGCGGCTTCGTTAAGTTTCATTCCGTATGCCATGCCTTCATTTTCAATGAAGTGCAGCTTGAACCAGTTGCCGATTATGTTCACTTCCTCACCATAGTAGAACTGGGTTTTGATATAAACTTTTAAAACCTGGTCTGCTATAATGATGAGCAGGATTATCAATAATGCATTTCTATACTTCACTGTACAAGTAACTGGTCCGCGGCAAATATAATGCCTGTGCGCGTTAAATGTACCTTATATACGTTAGCACATTGCAAAAATGCCTATAATCTGCCTCTAAGCGTCAATACCACGTTGCGTCCCGGCATACTCACACCCGATGCAAACACTCGATAGTTCTTATCCATAATGTTTTCCATCGCCAATTGCACGCTCATATTGTCATTGATGTTGTACCCTGTTCTCAGGTTGAGCGTGTACCAAGAAGGCATACCCAATGATGTGGCATACTTCAGGTTGTCCTCACCTGATGGACTGTAATCCTTCAACCTTTTCCAACCGTTGTACATTACATAAAACTCGCCACTGTACTTCTTCTTGTTGTACATGATGCTTGTTTTGCCGAATACGGGTGGTATATGGTCCAAAGGAACAGTAGTGCCTGCATTGTTGTATCTGCCGTAGGTATAGTTGAATGTGTTGTAAAACGTAACATGGTTGAACTTGGCGGTTATGGCTGCATTCAGTCCGCACACATATGCTTCGGCTTTGTTTTGACTTGCCACCACTTGTGTCAATTGTCCGTCGTACATGATCATGCTTTGTCCATTCAGCGTAAACAAGTCTTGCACAATTGCATTATTCAACCAAGTATAATAACCGCCAAGATCCACTTTCAAGTGTTCGTCGTCGGTATAACTTACACCAAGGTCGGCATTGTAAGAGTACTCAGGCGAAACATCCGGATTGGGCACCACAAGTATCTCACCACCTTGTGATTCGAACACTTTACCGAGGTCGTCGATATTTGGCGAACGGAACCCTGTAGACCCGTTCAACACAAAACGCCATTGTTTTGCAGGCATGTATATCAAACCGAGGTTGCCGCTGAGGGCATTATTTGTTTGTGATGCACTGCTGTACGGGAATGGGAAAAAGGTCTTGTCGTTGAATGTTGCATTCAACTGCACATAGTTGTAACGAATACCATCGTTCAGTATCAACTTGTCAGGAACGATCTTGTAAATGTGCTGTGCGTATATGGCACCGTAATACATATTGCTACCACCGTCGGGATAGCGTGTGTCCAGACTACTACGAGCACCCGTCACTAAATTTTCTCCATATGCAGACGAGCGCACATTGTTGTATTGGCCATCGGTACCAAGGGTTACTTCATGATTGTTCATTTTTTTGCGCAGGTCTATGTTGTATCCGATAACATCAAGATTGTCTGTACGGTTTTGACGAACATCGTCGCCGAAACTACGTTGATGGCGGCTTTCTTCTATCGATTGATAGTTGACACCTGCCGTTACTTCATCTACAAATCCGTTGAGGTTGACGGCATTCAATTGATAAGCGGCCATTATCCGTTGTTGCGGACCGTAATACCACTCTGCATAACGTAGACTATCGTTTTTCATATCTGTCAACCTATCGTAGCGTGGTACGTCCGATGATGTGGACATTTGAAAGTTCAGTGTGTGCTTTATCTTTTCGTTCTGCTCATACAAGAACTTCTGCATCACGTCCACTTGATTGTAGCCGGTATACTTTTGCAGGTTCTTGTCGCGATTAAGTACCACTCGATCCACATCTCCTATACGCTCCACATAATAAGTACGCGCGCCGAAGCTGTCGTTGTATGGACTTCTTAGATTACCCTGACGAGTGTGCCCAAACCTGCTGTATGTAACCGATGTGAGTGAGGCGAACTTTCTCCAACCCAAGTTGAAATCGATATGCCCTGTGTTTTCATTGTTGGCGGAGCTGTATCGTGTCATGAAGTTGGTGTGAACGTCTATGCCTTTCCATTCGGCAAGTGTGGGTTGTTTGCTTCTGAAAACCATCGCACCGCCCAATGCATCGCTCCCGTATAGTGTGGATGCAGGTCCGTGCAATACTTCCACAGCCTCCAACATATTATTGTCCAACGTAATGATGTTCTGCAAATGTCCACCACGGTAGATGGCATTGTTCATGCGTACACCGTCCACGATCAACAATACTCTGTTGGCTTCGAAACCACGTATGACAGGGCTACCACCACCTGCTTGGCTTCTTTGAACAAATATGTTGCCTGTTTGCTCAAGCAGTGTGGCGGATGTTTGCGGCATGGCCCATTCAATTTCTTTCTTGCCTATGGTTTGAATGGTTTGTGCCACATTCTCTTTATGCTCTTTGAACTTGTTGGCCGATATGACCACCTCGCCGATTTTTATATCATGTATCTGAGTAGTGTCATTGTCCTGTGCCGATGTATATACGGAAATAGCACAGAGCAATGCAATACATATAATGCGTTGCATACTGTTTGTTTTAATTTATTGTAATTGTTTTTGTCGCCTTATGAGGTTTCGGCCATATGGTTGGGTGGGTGAGGGAGCGTTGGCATCACGATGTTTTTATGAAATTTGTTTTGCCAGTCGCCAAATTGTTGTTTGTCGGATATATGAAAATTATAGGTTTCGGAAGAGTAGTGTAGAGGTAGCACCGCCGTTAAAGAAAGCCAACCTGAAGAACTCTCTTGCATTGGCGATTTTTCATCTTTTTCAAGCAGCTTGTTGAGCATTTTGAACAAACCGTAATCAATATCGTCGTAGTGCCCGATAAGTGTGGTGGTGTTCCCGTCTGTTGTGGAACGTTTGATGTCAAACATCTGATTGTTGTAACGAATCTCGTTGTTCTTGACCCACGTTACGGCTTGGGAATCGTGCAGGATGTCGTTCTTCAGAACCAATGTATCTCCGAAACTGCGTTCGGTTTTTATATGATGCACATATTGATAGCAGGCTTGCCGAGCAATATTCCATAAGGCATGTCCACTCATTGCCCATATGCAGCATACTGCTACTATGGTAGAAAACAATCTGAGTACTATGTTTTGCTTGTGATCTTTCACAAAAAATGCCCTGCTGATGCAAGGCACAAAATACTCATTAATATCTTATTTGTTATTTCCCTGTCATAGTCACCTCTTCGGCCTGAACGATGGTTCTATCGCTGCTTGAGTTGTTGTTGACAAAGGCGACAATTTTGCAGTTGGCAGCATTCCACTCATCGGGCACTTGAAAACTGAAAGTGCGTTCGTAAACACGTCCTTCGGTTAAGGGATATGCTTTGTCCGGCAGAGGATCACCCGATGTTGAAGTCACTAAATCTCTCAACACATGTTTGTGCCGGTAGTTCTCGTCGATACCTTCGGAAGTAAGTGTTTTTTGAGCATCTATGATATCGTCTTCCAATACTGCAAAGTTCAGATTTTGGTTTAGATTGACATCGCCTGTGTATGCAAGTTTCACCACAGCGGTACATTCTCTGGTTGCTTCGTCGAATGAGCTTGTGATGTGTATGTTCAGCGGGGTGGGTATTTTGCTTCTTTGGATGGCGGCATTGCTCCAGTCGGCCTTAGGGGCAATCTTTGTTCCCGATTTGATCTCTGTTCGGTCAAAACCTGCTTGCGGTATCTCGTTCACTCCTGCAAAAATGTCTAAACCCACATTGGTGGCATCTTCGGTGCGAAAGTCAAACTTGGACAGCGTTTTGCCGTTCTTTTCAACAAGTCTTGTTTGCAGATGGTTGGAGATGTGATAGCCTATGATAACAATGTTGCCATTCAATTGCTCTTTGATGGAGGCCATTATCTCATGACCATGAGCACATGGTGGGCAAGATACTCCTGTGAATTCCTCGGCAAGTAGCTTTCTTGGAGTTGTAGCTTCCACATCAGCAGTATAGGCGGTATCGGTTAATTTGCCGATCTCTTCGTCCAATATGACACTGCTGCTGCCTTTTTCCTTGCAAGAATAAAGGCTGAGTATCAAGCAAGACACTGTTAGAAGAAGGAAATTGTTTTTCATAAGTAAGATCTTAGGTTAGAAAATAATCAAACAGAGAAAGGGTTTACTCTCCTGTCAGTTTGGTTTCTTCGGCTTGTACCACCATTCTGTCTCCTGATTCGTCGTTGGTGACGAAGGCTATCACGTGGCAATGTTTTTCATGCCATGCTGTATCCACAGGAAACTTGAAGGTACGCTCGTAAACTTTGCCCGGTTCTTTCGGGTTCACCTTATCAGGTATTTGTGTACCGTATACAGGTGTTATTATATCACGAAGAGTGTGCTCGTGTACATATTCTTTTTCAATGTCGGTCAATGTCTTTTGTGCATCCACCAGACTGTCTTCGGTAACGGCAAGAGTGATGTTTTGCTTCTTGTCCACTTGCTTAGTATATGCCAAGCGAACTATTACGGTAGCTTCACGTGTATCATTATCGAAAGAACTGGTAAGATGTATGTTAACAGGAGAACCAACAGCTGCCTGTTGTGCCGCAGTGCCGCTCCAAATGCTCCTGTTCAAGGTGCGTGAGCCTGCAACTTCCACACGGTCGAAGCCTGCCAAAGGCATACCTCCGATACCTCCGAAAATGTCTTTACCCACCTCTGTGGCGTCTTCTGTACGGAAATCATAGTGAGAAAGCAGTTCACCGTTCTTTTCAACAGGGTTGGCCTGTGGGTAGTTGTATATATGGTATGCGATGATGACCATGTTGCCGTTCAATTGCTGTTTTGTAGAGGCCATTGTTTTATGCCCATCAGGACAAGGTGGGCAGGATACGCCTGTAAACTCTTCGGCCAACACCTTTTTTACAAGTGGAGATTCTACACCCGCCATATATGCCGTATCGATACGCTCATCTGTACCGAAGTCGATGTTTGGTCCTATTTCTTTACAAGATTGCAACAGGAATATACCTGCCGCCGCAACGAATAGCGAAAAATTCTTCATCTGTACTTCCAAATTAGCCCTCTAAATTACTTAATTAACCTGTAATAACAATGAATAGGGCATTTGAATTACCTTTACAACTGTAAAAAGATTGTCATGCAAGAAAGTAAGCGGCAGAAACAGATTGGTAAACTCGTATTGGAGGAGATGAGTGATATTTTCCAAAGAGAAGGTATGAGTATGGTGGATGGAGGTATGGTGTCCATATCGGAGGTATCCATGACACCCGATCTGTTGGAAGCAAGGATATATTTGAGTCTTTTTCAAGTGAATGACCCGGAAGCGTTGATGCAGAACATAACGGACAGGACCCCGGAATGGAGACACTTACTCGGGCAGCGTGTTCGGCATCAATTGAGACGCATACCGGAACTTAAATTCTTCAAAGACGATACGCTCGACCACGTGTTCAAGATGGAAGAGCTGTTCAAATCGATAAAAGAATCCGACAAAAAGAACAACACGGACGAAGATAAATGAGCATAACCCTCATAAAACAACTTTCGTGGAGATACCTACGTGGCAAACGCTCCGGTAATGCCGTGCCTGTGCTGTCACGCATCAGTATGGTGGCCATAGCAGTGGGTGCGGGTGCCATGATCGTTCTGTTTTCCGTGTTCAACGGTTTTGAGGGAATAGTAAAGGAGATGTACAAAGCCTTTTATCCGGACGTGAAGGTGACTACTGCCAAAGGCAAATTCTTTTCCATAGACGATGAGACATTTCAACAATTGAAAACGGTAGACGGAGTAGCTGTGGTGAGCAGTGTGCTGGAGGATAATGTTTTGCTGCAGAGCGAAACGGAAGAACGTGTGGCCACCATCAAAGGCGTAGATAAAGAGTACTTCAAGGTAAACAATGTGGAGCCGTATGTGCAGGAAGGCAATTGTGCCGTTACCGCCGAAGGTATCCCTACCGCAGTGGTTGGTACACGATTGATGGCGGAGCTTGGCTTGGACGTGTACAATGTGTTCAACAGAATGATAGCATTTTACCCAAACCCCAAAGCCACACCCGGTACATTTTCATTGTCGCCCGACAATGCGTTCACTTCATTGAAGTTGCGCCCCGACGGAGAGTTCACCATACAAGATGAATTTGACAGTAAATATGTGTTGGCGGATATAGGGTTGGTGCAAAGCTTGGTGATGGAAGAAGGAAAGTATTCTTCTATTGAACTGGCTATTAAGCCCGGCTACGATGTGTTTGACGTGAAGGAAGAGATACAATCCCTTTTGGGTGCAAAATATGATGTAGCCACCCGTTATGAGCAGAACCGCACACTATACCTTGTGATGCGTTCGGAAAAATGGGCCGTATACGGAATACTGGTTTTGGTGCTGTTGATAGCCGCATTCAACATGGTGGGTGCATTGTCGCTGTTGGTGATGGAAAAGCAAAAGGACATTAGCATACTCAAAGCAATGGGTGCAACCAACGGTGATGTCAGCAAGGTGTTTGTGACCGAAGGTGTGCTTTGGTCGTTACTCGGCGGTGGAGTGGGGCTACTGATAGGTGGATTGCTTTGCTTCGGGCAACAGCAGTTCGGTTGGATAAAGTTGGGTGGCTCCTTCATTATAGACGCATACCCCGTACAGTTACAACTGTCTGACTTTGTATTGATACTGGCAACAGTTGCCGTAATAGGCATGTTGGCTGCATGGTTCCCATCCGTGCGTGCTTCAAGAATTCAGACTATTTCTCTCAGAGCTGATTAGCCTTACATCTTCTCCGGTAGATTGATACCCATGGTGCCCATTGCATGACGCATGACTTGTGCTGTCATAATGATGAGCATAAGACGTAGTTGTTTCTTCTCATCGTTCTCCGCTTTGGATATACTGTGTACATCGTAGAAAGAGTTGAACTGTTGTGCCAACTGGAATGTGTAGTTGCACAATAGAGAAGGGTTGTACTCATCTGCTGCATTTTGCATGATATCAGGATACTGCTCCAATGTTACAGCTAACATCTTTTCAGCAGGAGATATTTGTTCGGACAGTTTGAAGTCGGCAAACAAATTGTCTTTCGGCATTTTCTCTATGCCTTCTTTTCTTAAGATGGAGCATATACGCGCATGTGCATATTGAATGAATGCCGCTGTGAACCCATGAAGGTCTATCGACTCTTTGGGGTCGAATATCATCTTCTTTTTCGGGTCTACGCGCAGTAGGTAGAACTTCAATGCACCCAGTCCTATGGTTTCGTAAAGTGTGGTCAGTTCTTCTTCAGTAAAGCCCTCGGTTTTACCTGCTTCTTCTGTTTGTTGTTTGGCGATGGCTATCATTTCGTCCATCATATCATCCGCATCCACAACCGTACCTTCACGGCTCTTCATTTTACCGGTTGGTAATTCTACCATGCCGTATGACAAGTGATATATACCTTCGGCACATGGGTGGCCGAATTTTTGCAAAATGAGTTTCAGCACCTGCATATGGTAGTTCTGCTCATCGCCTATCACATATACAGACTTGTCCAAGTTGCACTCTTCGTACTTTTTAATGGCTGTACCGATGTCTTGAGTGATGTATACGGCTGTACCATCTGCACGTTGTACTATCTTTTGATCCAATCCTTCACTCTCAAGGTCTATCCATATGGAGCCGTCCTCTTTTTTGAAGAACACTCCTTTTTCAAGCCCTTGCTGCACCACCTCTTTACCCAACAGATAAGTATCGCTTTCGTAGTACATCTTGTCGAAGTTGACACCCATGCGCTTGTAGGAAACGTCAAAGCCTGCGTACACCCATCCGTTCATGGTCTTCCACAGCTCCACCACATCTTCTTTGCCTGCTTCCCAATCTATCAGCATGACTTTGGCTTCTTTCAGGATAGGAGCTTCCTTTTCGGCTGTTTCTTGCTCCATTCCGTCTGCCACCATTTGAGCCACCTCTTTTTTGAACTCGTCGTTGTACTTCACATAGTAATCACCTACAAGGTGATCGCCTTTGATTCCTGTGCTTTCGGGAGTGGCACCGTTTGCATAGCGTTGCCATGCCACCATCGACTTACAGATGTGTATCCCACGGTCGTTGATGAGGTTGGCCTTCACCACTTTGTTTCCTGTCACCTCCAACACGCCCGACATGGCGTAACCGAGAAATATGTTTCTCAAGTGGCCGAAGTGCAGCGGCTTGTTGGTGTTGGGAGATGAATATTCCACCATAACCGTTTTGTCGGTAGGTACTCCTTGCCCGTAAGTTGTGTTATTGTATTGAGATGTGACAAAGCTTGCCCAATAGCTGTCATGGATGGTCAGGTTCAGGAAGCCCGCCACAATATCATACGAAGCCACCCAATCCGAATTGTTGACCATATACTCGCCTATGGCTTTGCCTATCACATCGGGTTTGGTTCTGAGTAGTTTCAAGAAGGGGAAGAGTACCAAAGTATAGTCGCCCGTAAATTCAGGTTTTGTCTGATTTACGGTTACGGAAGATCCGGGTATTTCCACATCAGGATATAAATTGCCCAACGCCTCTTTTGCCAATGCCTTTATATCTGTTACTAAGCTCATTTGCCGGTAATATTTGCCGCAAAAATAGTGATTGCATTTTTATCGGGGTATGAAATAAAAAAATCCCCAGGGTCGATACCTCGGGGAGCGCTTTTTATCTCGGTTTTCGGTGCTGACAGGGTCCGGCGGTTTAATGCCGGCTAATCTGTTTACTCATAGATACGTGTACATCGCGTACATCGTTAGAGGGACTACAATATTACAGCTAAGCCACAGAAGAAAAAACAGTGTTTTTCACGTTGTTTTTGTGCAAAAAATTCCTTACTACTGATTGTGCGTTATTCAATCAATAATTAGCTATTTTTATAATAGGTAAAGAGCGATATGAAAAAAACCTTATTGATATGGTTGACATTGTTTTGTGCATGGTTAGGTACTGAGGCACAAAACCAAGTTATCAATGGAAATTTTGAAGAATATACATCTTGCCCTACCGGAGGATCTCAAGTTTATAGATGTAATAACTGGCGACAGTTTACAGGTGGAACATCTGATTATTTTCATTCTTGTAGTAATAGCGGTGTAAATGTACCCAATACGTTTGTCGGATATCAACAAGCTGCAAGCGGACAAGCATTCACAGGCGGATATCAATATTACCAAGGTCACGTTTATATATACAAAGAGTACATAGCGGGGAAAATGGCGCCACTTACTGTTGGAGACGCATATGAGGTGTCTATGTCGATATCATTAGGAAATACTTCAAAGTTTGGGACAAATGATATGGGTATCTACTTTTACGATAAGGGAATTGATAGCATACCAACATTTGATGTGTTGAATAAAAAACCTCAAGTATCTTTCTACGATAAAGACCCAATAATGGATACAACAAATTGGGTTAGGCTTGTGGATACAATGAGAGCAGATAGTACATATGATAACATTGTAATAGGTGGATTTTTGCATTATGACAGTCTTGAATTGGATAGCTTTAACAAAGCAGCATCAATAAAGCATGCATATTATTTTGTGGATTCAGTTGTTGTAAGACGTATCTCACTTTTGGATATTACCAATGTCGATACTAATCTATGTGCAAGTGATACTATAGTAGTTGTTTATAATACTATAAAAAGGGCTGCAAATAACGTATTCTATGTACAATTATCAGATGAAACGGGTGATTTTGGTAATGGTATTATTATAGGATCAAAGAGTAGTGATACCTCAGGAACAATAGAATGTTTGCTGCCAAACAGTTTACCTTCTGCTGCCAATTATAGAATCAGAATTTATGCTACTAGTGCAACAGATACTTCCAATGGGTATGAATATGATTTACATATTGGCAATAGAGACAGTATCAATATAACAGCTACAGCAACCAATCCTTTATGCGAGGGCAGTACATTGTCTTTTTCTGCCACAGCGGACAAGTCTCCTGTTAGTTATTTGTGGACAGGTCCCAACAGCTTTAATGTCCCGAATGCAAATACCTCAATAGGAAGTGTTAGTAGTGTACATTCCGGAAATTATATATCAACGGTGAAGTATTATGGTTGTGAAATAAAGGATACTCTAACCGTAAATGTTTTACCACGCCCTGCGAAGCCGTATGTAAATAGCAATACACCCGTTTGTTCGGGAGATACAATCAAGTTGTATTCTTCAACAACGACATCAACTGTGACATATGCCTGGACCGGTCCGGGTAGCTACGCCGACACTGTTCAAAATGCAACGATCGCAAACAGTACCACAAGTATGTCGGGCGTGTATACAATAACAGTCACTAAGAATGGATGCAATAACAGTGATACGACATCGGTTCTTGTTAAGCCTTCGCCGACACAAGTGTCGCTCAGTAGCAATACACCATTGTGTACAGGCGATACCATGATGCTATTCAGTACAACATCAAGCACGGGAAGTACTTATGCCTGGACCGGTCCGGGAAGTTTCAGCTCAAGCTCGCGTAATGCCACTCAGGTGAACGTGTTGCCAAGTTTCACCGGTTGGTACAAAATGACTGTGGACTATAATGGTTGTGATTACCAAGACAGCACATACGTGAACGTATACCCGATTCCGCCAAGCCCAATAGTAAGTTATTTGAACCCGATATGTGTGGGAGACTCATTGCAGGTATCGGCTCAAAATATATCAGGTGCAGTATACAGTTGGACAGGCCCTAACAGCTTTACCGCCAATACCTATTTGGCCAGCAAAGCAAACATAACGATGAATGATACGGGTTACTACAAACTAACCATCACCAACAACGGTTGTACATCATCGCCTGACAGCGTAAAAGTGTTAATCAATCCGCAACCTTTCGTGGTGATATTCCCATCCAAAGACACAATATGTTTGGGAGACCAAGTAACATTCACCGCACTGCCCAACAATGCAAACGGAATACTGAATTACGAATGGTATGTAAATGCTCAGTATGTAGGTATGGGTGTGTCGTATTCAGCCAATACCATCAACGATAATGATGTGATATATTGTAAGATGGCCGATAACGCCTCTTGTGCAGGCACATTTGTAGACCAAAGCAATGATATACAGATGACGGTGCTTCCATGGATGACACCTTCTGTAAGTATCTTCTCAAACCCTTCGGGTTCCGTTAAAGAGGGGATATATATAGACTTTACCGCCACCTCGACCAACGCGGGTACAATACCACAATACCAATGGAAGCGAAATGGAACTGATGTTATAGGTGCGCAGACAGATAAATGGAGTGCGAACAATTTGAGCGACAATGATAGTATCAGTGTTGAGCTGGTGAGCAGTTACCGTTGTCCGCAACCACCTACAGCCATGAGCAATGGCATAAAGGTGCATATACTTACATCAGTGGGAAGTATAGTAGGAATTGAAGGCTTGAAATTATACCCTAACCCAAATACCGGGAGTTTTGTGTTGGAAGGCAAAATGCCAATTGGCAATTATAAGCTGAATATTATTGACATTTTAGGGCGACGTGTATACACTGCATCTGCAATAGCTTCGCAAGGCACGTTGTATGTAGAGATAAATGCAGCCGGATTAACACAAGGTATGTATCTGCTGAGTCTTGAAGATGAACAGGGTAATATGGGCGTACTGCGTTTTGTTGTAAAGTAGCATGACTACTGCATAGCCTCCATTATGACTTCCATCTTGGTACTGCGAGAGCCTTTTATGAGAATAGATGCGTTTTCGGGACTGTGTTGCTTGACATAGTCCGCGGCTTCTGTTGAAGTGTTGAAATGTTTGTGGCCGCCTGTCTGTTTGAATTCAGGGCCGACCAATATCACATCATACCATTTGTACTCATTCACCAATGCAACCAACGCATTGTGTTCCTTCTCTTCATCAGGTCCCATTTCCTTCATGCCGCCGAGCATGAGTATTTTATTCGGTAGGTCTACTTTTGCAAAATTGCTTATAGCTGCTTGCATGCTTGTCGGGTTGGCATTGTAGGCATCCAGTATCACTTTGTTGGTACCTATCACCACCCACTGCGAACGACTGTTGTCGGGGGCATATGCTTCTATTGCAGCCTTTATATCGTCTATGGATATACCGAAGTGTAAACCTGTAGCGACAGCGGTCATTACATTGGGAAAGTTGTACTCACCTACAAGCTGTGTATTTATTGTGGCTTCTGCATCTTTTGACAATACGGCAACTTTCAAGAATACATCATCGGTCAAAGGTTTACCGATATAAGTAGCGTCTGCACTGCCGTATGTCACCTGTTGTGCTATACCTGCAGCCATGTCTTTCAAATAGGGTAGGTCGGTATTGCGAAATATGACCCCATCATTCGCACGTAGATAATCATACAGCTCACCTTTACCTTTTCTTACCCCTTCTTCGCCTCCAAAGCCTTCTATATGTGCCTTGCCGCAGTTGGTGATGATACCGTGTGTAGGCAGTGCGATATTGCAATAGGATGCAATTTCTTTTTGATGATTTGCTCCCATTTCTATCACGGCCATTTCCGTATCCATAGGTATGCTGAGTATGGTCAACGGTACACCAATATGATTGTTCAGATTACCTTTTGTAGCAATTGTTTTATACTTCGCACTCAATGCTGTTGTCACCAACTCTTTGGTGGTTGTTTTACCGTTGGAGCCTGTGATGGCGATAAAGGGTATGGAAAATTGTTGTCTGTGGTGTTTGGCCAATTGTTGCAATGTGGTCAACACATCATCGCTAAGGATGCAACGCTCATCCGTAGCATATTCGGCATCGTCTATCACAGCATATGCTGCACCTGCTTCAAGGGCCTGTATGGCAAACCTGTTGCCATCGAAATTAGGTCCTTTCAGTGCAAAATAAATATCACCTTCCTTAAGCTTACGCGTGTCCGTTTGTACGGAAGGATGTTGTTTATAGAGCTTGTGTAACGATGCTATGTCCAAGTATGATTGCTTTTATAGAACTTGATAAAAATAATAAACCCCTCCGAAATGGAGGGGTTTACTGTATAACAGATTATTACTTTTATCTTCTGCCGCCTTTGCCACCACCGTAGTAGTTACCGGCTTTCTCTCCGTTACGTCCGTTAGGAGCACCAAGGCGATCCATAACACAACGGAAACCTACACTTGAACTTGCTTTGTAAGAGTGAAGGAAACGACGAGTACCCGGAGACATGTAGTATGCACGGTCAGCCCAAGAACCACCTTTGATCACTTTGGCGTCATCGTTGATCAATGTGTTTTTACCATAGTCGTAAACGAACATTGAAGCTGTATCACCGTCTTTGTAGTTTCTCAAGTCAGCATTCAAACCATCGAAACGCTCGTAGTTCTGCATTTCTGTAGAATCCATCAAACGAGTTTGAAGATGACCCAAAGTATCTTTCTCATCAAGAGCGTTGTCTTCAGCAAGTCTTGAATAAGTTTCGTAAACATTACCACGGAAAGGACGGAAGTCATTCAGGTCGTAACGAGTAGGACGGTAAGTATCCAATACCCACTCACTAACGTTACCTGCCATGTTGTACAGACCGTAAGAGTTTGGTTTGTATGAGAAGATAGGAGCAGGAACGTCAGCGTTGTCGTTCAATGCACCTGCAAGACCCATAACATCACCGCCACCACGCTTGAAGTTACCAAGGAATTCACCCTGATAAGAGTTACGCAATCCGTAACGAGTAGTGTATGCATCACCCCAAGGATAAACGTTGCGGTCTGTGATAACTTCTTCACCACGACGACGACGAGTTTCTGGCTCAGGGTTGTTACCTATGTTACCAAGAGCTGCGTATTCCCACTCAGCTTCTGTAGGTAGGCGATACTCAGGAAGCAAGTAACCGTCGGCGAACCTTACGTTACGCTTGCCTGAACCTTGAGGGTCAAGATCTGCTTTACGCTTCTTACCACCAAGACCTTCGTATTGGCCTATCACATAAGTTTCAGTGTCGAAGATATCTTCGTTCACTTGGTTCGGGTTTCTCTTAAGGAAACCGTTCTTTATCAGGATTTGTTCGTTAACCCTGTCACTACGCCATTTAGCGAATGCTCTAGCCTGATGCCAGTTAACACCGACAACCGGATAGAAGTCATAAGCAGCATGACGGAAATAGTTTTGTACATAAGGCTCGTTGTAAGCCAATGATTGACGCCAGCAAGAAGTATCCGGCATCGCATCAGCGATAACCCAAGGATAATCCGATGCATAAGAACGGCTCAACCAGTAGATGTATTCACGATAGTGAATGTTTGCCACTTCGGTTTCATCCATATAGAATGAAGAAACAGATACCGTACGTGGTATGTTGTTTCTTTCGTAGTTCACATCTTCTTCCACCATACCCATGGTGAAACGTCCACCTTCTACAAAGGTCAATCCGGGACCGGTTTGCTGGCCGTTGTAATCCGCCACATCAAAACCACCGAGACGTGGGTCATTATATTCCCAACCGGTTGCACGGGAAACACCGCCACCACCGGCAGATTTATTAGAGGAGCATCCAGAGAAAATAAGTGCTGCTCCCAGAGAAAGTAAGCTCACGCCAACGAGAGATCTTTTCATAATCAAAAAAAAATTTGCTACAAATTGATATTGAATAATCTGTTAAAGTAATTACAATATTATACTGTTCTTTTCAAAAAGTCAAGCTAAAACTAAATTAAGCTCAAAAATATAAAAAATAGGCTTTCAGGGGGTTACTATAATATTCAGGAGTAATTTAACGTTTTTATGATGTAAGTGACGTGACGCTGACACGTCAGCATTCACAAATCCTTATCTTTGAAACACCCGTTAATAACGTTATGAAGGTAAACGACATCAAAAAACTTGTATTGCCCCTTGCAGTATTGATGCTTGGTTTTGGTGGCAAAAAAGCATTTGCGGATTATGTAACCACCTTAAAAGTAGCTGATAATGAGATAAATGCAGGCTATTTTGTAAAAAAAGTGGAGCTTAAGCAGTATGCCATGCCCGAGATTAGGCTGGAACAGCTGCATTTTGTCAAATCGGAGCTTCCGAATGACGCATTCCCCACCAATCCAAACAATTTTGATGTGGTGATAGGCTTGGAGCGCAAACAGCCTTTTGCCTTGGTTAGAGTTCCGGCTTACTCCACAAACGAGGACGGCTCGGTGCAGAGAATTCAGTCACTTTCCATATTTGTTCATGAAAATGAGCCGGAAGGAACCGTTTTGAAGAACAGAACTGCAGCCAAAAACACCGGTGTGAACGCCCCGCTTGCATCAGGAACATGGTATAAGATAGGTGTGGGTAGCACAGGTTTGTACAAAGTGGACTACAACTTCATGAGTACACAATTGGGTATCAACGGAGTTCAATCTTCTCAAATAAGGGTATTCGGCCACGGTGCCAAAATGCTTTCGGAAAGAAACGGTACAACCGATATAAAAGGGTTGCAGGAAAATGCCATTTGGGTTAATGATGGCGGCGATGGCACATTCGGCCCCGGCGACTACTTTGTGTTTTATGCACAGGGCCCGCTTAACTGGATGCCCAACAGTGCCGGTACATGGTTGAAGCAAGAAAAGAACTACTATACCGATGAAGGATATTATTTCATAAATGTTGATGGCGGCGAGTCGGGTAAACGTATCAATACACAGACCAATCCACCGACAGGCAATGTGACTGTTAACAGCTATACAGGAACGGTATTGCACGAGGAAGACCTGTCAAGCCCACAAAAGTTCGGAAAAGGTTGGTGGGGAGAAGAGTTCAGCTCATCTCCCGGAAAACAAACCAATCATACTGTAACACTGAACGTAGGTAATACAATAGGTGCCACAACATTCAATGTGCATTTGGTGAACACCTCACAATCGCCTGGGATATTCAATGTGAAATTGAACGGGCAGCAAGTGATATATGCGGACATTTCCGCAACCAACAACTACGAGTATGCACCCAAAGCAATGGGAAAATTGGATACCGTAACTGCAAGCATCAACGGTGCAGCCACATTCGATATATCTTACAACACTGCATCAAGCGATGGTACAGGATGGTTGGATTATATATCCGCCAATCCGCGCAAGCCGTTGAATATGGACCAAAATTCCATCCTCTTTGTTGACCTGAACAGTATTGCATCGGGCAACATTGCAACATATAACTTAACAGGTGCCAACGGTAATACGCAGGTGTGGGATGTAACAGACCCTCACAATCCTGTTCGTATGAGCGGCAACGGCAGCAGCGGTACATACACATTCTCTCAAGATGCATCTACATTGCACAGGTTTGTTGCTGTGAACAATGCGGATGCGCTGGGGCTACCAACCTATGCGGGTGTTGTACCCAATCAAAATTTATATGGCTCACCACAGGTGGACTATGTGATAGTAACCTATCCCGACTTTTTGCCTGCGGCTGAAATGCTTGCATCTTTTCATAGAAACCGTAGCGGTATGAGGGTGTTGGTTGCTACCACCACACAGGTGTACAACGAATTCTCCTCTGGTGCACAAGACATAGGTGCCATCAGAGACATGATGCGCATGTTCTACCAACGTGCTGGCATGAATGTGCAGGATATGCCTAAATATCTTCTGCTGTTGGGCGATGCGTCTTACGATTACAAAGACAGAGTGGACAACAATACCAACTATGTACCTACTTACGAAGCTTATGAGTCGTTCTACTTCTTAAATACATTCAGTACGGATGATTACTTCGGTTTCTTGGACGATAATGAAGAGATAGAACGTTACGATATAGCCAATACACTCGATATAGGTGTGGGACGTATGCCTGTAATCAATTTGCAGCAGGCCAATGAAATGGTGGACAAGGCCATATACTACAAAAGCCCAGCAACATTGGGCGATTGGCGTTTGAATACCATGTATGTTGCCGACAACGAAGATGCGGCGGGTGAGCATCTTGGTGATGCGGAATTGATGAATACCATCGTTCAGGACAACAGTATGATACACAACCCCACCAAAATATATCAGGATGCCATACCAATGATATCAACACCGGGTGGGGCTCGCGCACCTGAGGCTAATAAGGCGATAAATGATGGGGTGTTCAAAGGAGTGTTCATGATCAACTACAGTGGGCACGGAAACACAAGCGTACTTTCTCACGAACGTATATTGACCAAAGACGACTACAATAAGTGGCGCAACAAGGATAAAATGCCTTTCATGATAACGGCGACTTGCGACTTCGGTCAATTCGACCAACCGTCGTTCGTATCGTCGGGAGAGCAGCTGGCATTGAAAGCCAACGGCGGTGTAATTGCAACACTTACTACCACGCACCTTGTATACGCACATGCAAATTCGGTGTTGAACAGAGAGTTTTTGACTGCACAGTTCGCGCATGTGAACGGTAGGTGGAACACATTCGGTGATGCAATGCGTATCGGTAAGAACGGTACGTACAGCAATGCAGGTGCCACCAAAGATTTCTTGATCAATTTCAGGAAGTTCACACTTCTTGGCGACCCGGCTCTCGACCCCAACTTCCCACAGTACTTTATAAAAACATCATCGATAGTGGATGGTGCCACAGGACAACCTACAGATACCATCGGTGCTTTGGGTGAATATATCGTAAACGGTGAAGTGACGGATGTGAACGGGAACAGGTTGACCAATTTCAACGGTGAATTGTCTGTGACCATCTTCGATAAACCAAGAACGGTGAAGACGATAACAGCGGTAGATAAAACATTTGAAGTAAGGAACAATACCATATACAAAGGCAAGGCTTCTGTGAACGCGGGTAAATTCTCCTTTGCTTTCATTGCGCCGAAAGACATCAACTATGAATTCGGTGATGGTAGAACAAGTTTCTATGCACACAACGGTGAAACCGATGCAGCGGGTAGAGATACCGGCATCATTGTGGGAGGCTTCTCCGACAATCCGAGGTTGGAGGACAATCCACCTATCGTAAGAGCATTCATCAAAGACAGTCTTTTCCGTCAGGGTGGGCTTACAGGCTCCAATACGGCATTGTTCGCTATTTTGGAAGACGAGACGGGCATCAACGTATCGGGCAACTCGGTAGGTCATGACCTGACCGCCATTTTGGATGATGATGTGAGCAAGCCTTACATAATGAACGATTATTACGAAACCGCGCCAAATACCTACAAACGCGGGTATGTATATTTCCCGATTGAGAATATACCCGACGGCAGGCATAAGCTGACGGTGAAAGCTTGGGATGTGAACAACAACTCAGGCGAGGGGGATGTGTACTTTGTGGTGAAGGACGGAGCAATAGTGGAAATGCAGGAATTGATGAATTACCCGAACCCGTTCCGCGATGTGACGCACTTTGTATTTGAGCATAATCATCCTGACGAGGACATGACCGCAGAAATTAACATTTATAACACATCCGGTGTTTTGGTGCGCAAATTGCAGCAAAACTTCGTCACAACGGCCAGTAGGAGCAATGAAATAACCTGGGATGCCACCGATGATAATGGTGCGAAATTACCTGCCGGCATGTATATTTACAGGATGAAGATATCCGCAGGCGGTAATATTGAGACCACCGGATACCAAAAACTGGTACTTGTACGTTAAAGTACCGTCAATACGATAAATATCATTGTATTTACATGATTGAGGGCATGAAATTTGCCGACATAGTAAAAACGAATACCTTTGCAAAACTCGAAAGTAAATAACAAAAGAATGGCAAGACGCTTTGCTCTATTAGGATTGGCCCTTTTGACGGGAGTGTTATCAAACGACGCTCGTGCTCAGAAAGCCAATACCAATGGTACATCACCCAATACTGTAACAACAGCAGTTCCTTTTTTGAGAATATCTCCGGATGCGCGCTCCGGCGCCATGGGCGACGTAGGTGTGGCTATCAGTCCCGATGCCAATGCTCAACACTGGAACGTTTCCAAAATACCTTTCGCAACCAAAAAGTACGGTGTTTCTGCAACGTACACTCCTTGGCTTAAAGACCTTGTGCCGGATATCTATCTTGCATATCTGTCAGGTTTCGCGAAGTTTGGTGAGAACGACAACCAATCGTTGAGTATGTCGTTCCGTTATTTCTCTTTGGGAGAGATCAACTATACCGACATCAACGCACAGCCGATAGGTACAGGTCAGCCATACGAAATGGCCATCGACTTGGGTTATGCACGTAAGTTGTCAGAATACTTGTCTACGGGTCTTAGCTTCCGCTATATCAACTCTTCCATAGCAAACGGACTTGCAGCCAATACAACGGGTATCAGCTACAAGCCGGGTAATGCCTTCGGTGCAGACCTTGGTGTATACTACAACAAGAAGAAAGAAATAGATGAGTTCCGTTCAGGTACTGTAGCATTGGGCGCGGTGTTGAGCAACGTGGGTTCTAAAATATCTTATACCAATACAAGAAGGGATTTCATTCCTATCAACCTTGGGTTGGGTGGTGCATACACTTATCAAGCAGATGCTTACAGTGCCATCACTTTTGCACTTGACATCAATAAGCTTTTGGTGCCAACACCACAGGATACCACAGGAGATGGCATCAGTGATTGGATACCTGACAAGAGTGTGGTATCGGGTATGTTGGGTTCATTCGGCGATGCACAAGGTGGATTCAGCGAAGAGCTTAGAGAGCTGCAAATATCTGCAGGTGCTGAGTACTGGTATCGCCAACAGTTTGCGGTACGTGCGGGTTACTTCTGGGAGCACAAGCTGAAAGGCGATCGTAAATACTTTACAGCAGGTTTGGGTGTGCGTTACAACGTATTCAACCTCAACTTTGCTTACCTAATACCATCGGGTAGCGGTATCAACAGAAACCCGCTTTCCAATACATTCCGTTTCTCACTCGTATTCGAATTCGACGAGTTGAAGAAAGCGGAAACACCATAAGAAGAAGTTTGATTCTATCACTGCCCACAGGCTGAAAAGCGTGTGGGCTTTTTTTATGCCCTTTCGGCATTTTGCTTTATATGTTTGAGCACTCTGTTGTGAATGTTGTGTATGATGTAGTCGCTCCAGATGTTCCAATAAAAGTTGGGACGTATGTTGTTGCGATACCAAGTGGTTCCTTCCAATAATGTTGTTCCATCTGCCTGACGAATCAATTTGAATTGCCCCCTTTGCGATGCGAAAAAGTCGTGCAGGTGGGGAGCATCAATATCCCAGAAACTCAATTCCTTCATAGGTGCGGGTTGTTGCTCCACATCAAACTTCAAAAGATTTGGTGCGTCCCATACAGTGATGGGTTCCACAAAGGAGCCGGTGCTGAAATTGCAATGACGTACCGCACCTACGCCTGTACCCGTTATTGTGGCATCGGTAGGGTATGCGATACCTGTTTTGAAGAGCAACTCTTCCGGGTCATCCAACTTGGGGAATGCGATGACGTTTTCCCAAACAGCTTCAGGAGATGCGTTGATATGCATGGTGGTGGTGACAGAACGAACAGATGACTGAACATCCTTTTCCATGTAGCCGGTGGTGAAAGTACTTGTCAGCAATATGATGAGTATGGTGGTGGTTCGGTGAGGATGTTTGTTTACAAAATAGAGCGCAATACCAACACCCAACCACATAGCGATGAAGGCAATCGGCAGACACATCAACACGCATAAAACACCCTCAATGGCAAAGATGATAAGCCCGGCTGCAAAAAGCAGCAATGTGAGTAGGCCAATACGAAAGGCTTGTCGATTTTGTAGCGGCGCATTTCTACCGAGTATCATTACGGGCATAAACCCCAACAGAACAGGTATGAAAATGAAAAGTGCAATACCGTATGTATTGATAGCGTAGATGGCCCAAAGGCAAATAAGGTAGTTGGTGATGAGTGTGAAGCTAACAGCTATCAACTTCCATTTTTGAAACTCTGCCTTTTCGGTTGTTTGGGTTTCGGGCATACGATGTTATTGTTCTTCTAAGTTAGGAAGAAATTAGCACCGATGTGGTGATTGCTTATTTGCCCAATGCTTCTTTCAGTTGTGCCACTTCTTCTTTAAGCGCTGTGATGTCTTCGGATATTTTGCCCAAAGGTTTCAGGTAGTTGCCATAGTCGAGTACACCAACCGTTGTTTCGCACTCCACACAGCAAATGAATATGCCGTTGTACATATAACCGTTTATCTGTTGCTCCAATGCACCGAATGTATCGTGCCCGCATTTTGGGCATTTAGGTTTTACCATGCTACTTACAATTTATGTTCAAATAATAATCGGAATACTATCCTGCCAATTCGCTCAACTCCAACCAGCGGAGCTCTTTTGCTTCCAATTCTTCTGTCAGTTCCATCATGCGTTTGCTGATGACTTCCAGCTCTTCGTAGGGTAGGTTGGGGTCGCTCATTTTTGCGGTAAGCGTTTCTTTTTCCGCTTCAAGCTTTGGCAGGTCTTTTTCTATTTGCTCAAATTCGTGCTTCTCTTTGAAGCTGAGTTTCTTTTTCTCTTTGGGTTTCTCTTGAACGGCTTTGGCTTCTTCCGCTTTCTTTTGGTTGGCTCGTTCTTCGGCCTCTTTACGCTCCTGTTCTTTTTGCCAAATGCGGTAGTGGCTGTAATTGCCGGGAAAGTCTTGTACCTCTCCGTCCCCTTCGAATACGAACAGATGATCTACCAAACGGTCCATAAAATACCTGTCGTGCGATACGATGAGCAAACAACCGCCATAGTTGTCCAAAAAGTTCTCCAATACAGATAATGTAGGAAGGTCGAGGTCGTTGGTAGGCTCGTCCAGTATTAAAAAGTTGGGGTTGCGGAAGAGGACCGTTAACAGTTGCAGACGCTTTTGTTCTCCACCACTAAGTTTTGACAAGTAGGTGTATTGTTGGTCGGGAGGGAAGAGGAACAATTCCAAAAACTGAGCAGCACTCAATGTGCCGCCTTTGGCCAAAGGAAAGTTCTCTGCTATGCGCTTGACATATTCTATCACGCGCATATCTTCTTTGTACTCCAAACCTTGTTGAGAGAAGTTGCCGAACACAACGGTGTCGCCGATGTTGACCTTACCTGAGTCCTGCAGTTCTTTCTGCTGTATGATGTTGATGAAGGTGGATTTACCTGCGCCGTTCTTACCGATAACACCTACACGCTCACCCTTCTTGAAAGTATAGTCGAAGCCTTTGAGTATGACCTTGTCACCAAAGTTTTTATAGACCTTCTTCATCTCCACCACTTTGCCGCCGAGGCGGTTCATCTTCATTTGAAGTTCCACCTGCTTGTCTTCAATGCGTTGCTTGGCGCGCTTCTCTATCTCGTAAAAACTGTCTATGCGGCTTTGTGCTTTTGTGGTGCGTGCCTTGGGTTGCTTGCGCATCCATTCCAGCTCTTTGCGGTATTCGTTTTTCGCTTTGTCTATGTTGGCCTGTTGGTTTTCTATGCGTGCGGCTTTCTTTTCTATGTAACCTTCATAGTCGCCTTTGTAAGTGTACATATTGCTGCCGTCAATCTCCCATATCACATCGCAAACAGCATCCAAGAAATAACGGTCGTGCGTAACGAGCAGCAAGGTTACGTTCTGTTGGTTGAGGTAATGTTCCAACCACTCCACCATGCCCACATCCAAATGGTTGGTGGGCTCATCCATTATGAGTAACACATGTTTATGCTCGAAACCTATGTCAATAAGTGTTTGAGCCAATGCCACTCGCTTGCGCTGACCACCGGACAATGTATTGATGCGTTGGTCAAGGTTATGGATGTTCAGCTTGCCCAATATCTGCTTCACCTTGGCTTCAAAATCCCATGCACCCATCTCATCCATTTTGGTGATGGCGGCCGCAAGTTTTTCCGCATCGGGCTCTTTGGCCTCTGTTATGCTTTCGTATTCGCGAATGGCTTCGGCCACGGGATGCTCGTAGTGAAAGATATTGTCTAATATGGTCTTGTGTTCCTCAAACTGCGGGTCTTGCTCAAACAAGGCCACAGTAACGTCCTTATGTATCCATACATTGCCGTTGTCGGGCACGTCTTGCCCCGCCAATATCTTCAACAAGGTACTTTTACCGCTACCGTTGCGAGCGACGATGGCTATTTTATCGCCCTCGCTGATGTGAAATGTGATGTTCTCGAAAAGTGGTTTTACCCCGAACGATTTGCCGATACCCTCTGCCGTCACGTAATGCATAGGGCGCAAAGATAAGAGGAGTGAGTTATATTAGCAGTATGAAGAAAATAGCGACAATCTTTTTTATGTTATTCTCTCTGAATGCCATGGCACAAACAACCAGAGGTGGGCATTATTGTGAAGATTTTGTTGATACAAAACCGGAATACATTGAAGGCGACAGGGCCATGTTAAAAGTTATATTGAAAAACTTCAGGTATCCGTCCGAAGCAAAAGAAAAAGGAGAAACAGGTAGAGTCGTGATATCTTTCGTTGTGTTGATGGATGGTAGACCGACCGACCATCGAGTAGAGAAAAGTGTGAGCAATACTTTGGATGCAGAGGCGATGAGAGTGATTAAGTTGTTGGATAAATGGAAACCAGCTACAAAAGACGGTAAGACCGTAAATGCTCAGTATACACTTCCGGTAACTTTTGCACTTGATAACAGCGATAATACATTTAGAAAGAAGAAACGCAGAAGTAGGTAGAATTGAACCTACTCCGCCTTCTCATATGCCTCTTTCAGCCATTCTAGTAGCTCTTTATCTACCTCTTTCTTATCGGTGAGTTGTACACGGTGTGTACACATGGTTCCGAACGGTCCTGAATTGCCTAGCCTGTCTGTAGTTGGTTTGTCTTTCAGTTTCAGCCCAAGATCGATGCGTGTTTTGGTTGCAGGCTTGATAAGTGCAAATTGTTTTTTACGAATGAAGCTTACGCTATCCTTTTTGGGTGTGATGGTAATGTCCTTACCAAACTTGGATATTTTTTTGAGTAGTTCATCGTATATGGGCTTCAATGATTCTTTGCCTTTGTATTGATTGGTCAGCAAGTCGTCTGCATCATGAGAGGCCGCATCAGCACCTCTGGCTTTCAGGGCCACAAGGTTGGCATAACCATGTGTGAAGCCATGCTCTGCTTTCAAATAGTCAATGATGGCCTTGTGTTTATCGAGTTTTGTTTTCTGAACAACTTTTATCCATTGTTCAAGTGTTTTGCCTGTTTTTTCCAATAGTCCTTCTTCCATAATATTTCGTTTACCAATTCCCTAATATAGCACCCATTACTGTCAATGTTACAATACAATATCCTGCGTTTATAAGGAAGAGCTTCAAACTCCGTTTTTCAAAAAGGTAGAGTATGCCTAAGAACATAGCCACAAATCCGAGCCCAGTCATGAAGCCTGCAAACATGCCAAAATTTATATTGCCTTTGGGTCCTATGAACATCTCAAGGTTGATGGCGGCAACGAGTGTAAGCAGGAATGATAATCCGAATACCATGCCCATGTTGCGGTTTTTTAGGTATTCTTCTGTAAAGTCGCCCGCTTTCATCCATGCTTTACCGAAAATAGGCCCATACCATATACCGCCTATTAAAAAGGCTACAACAGTTGCACCCAAACCCGCCAACCAATTGATGGTTGATAATGTTACTTCTTCCATATCAATGTTTGTGGGTACAATGATATGGATAAGGTTGCGGTGTGTATTGTAAAAAATTAACCTGACGTGTCTATAGGGAAGAAGTTGGATTGGGAGTTATGCGATTGGTCGATAAACTCTTTTGGGTTGAAACCTGAAAAATGTTTGAACTCTTTTATGAAATGTGATTGGTCTGAATATCCGCAAGAGTATGCGATGTCTGTCCAAGCTACTTTTTCTTTATGCTGTATGCGTTGCATTATTTCGTTGAACCGAAGTATACGCTGATAGTATTTGGGAGTGAGCCCCAAGTACTTTTTGAAAAGGTCTATCAGGTGTTTTTGAGAATGAGGGAAATGCTCGATGATGTTGTTCAGGTTCGATACGGGTTCTTGCTGCAACCGGTTGATAATATCCAGTAGGTCGGTGGATGGGTTTAGCTCAGGCTTGTAGCGTTGCTTTAGCCATTGTTCCGCCAAGCCGAACTTTTCATTGGGTGTGGTGGCACTTGTAATGTCGTCTCTTAAGTGCAATATGTCATCTCCTAACACTTCCTCTGCAGGTACAATTTTTTCCGCCAATTCAATCATGTGTTTGTGAAGGAATGGGTATGCTCCATGTGGTTTGAACTGTATTACGAACATGGACGAGTCGGTATGAGCTGAAATGGATAGATAGTTTCTGTGCAGGCCCGATATCCAAACCTTGGTAAAAGTGCCATTGGGTTTAAGGGTATCATTGTCGAATGTGTGGCGTGTATATCCGTCCAGCTCGAAGATGATAAAGGCATGACCCGTAGGCACAACACGTTCCACTTCATGGTCGGGCATGAATCCTGAAAAGAACATGATGGTTTCAACATGTTGGGCTAGCTCTTCCGAAGGTTTGTGTTGGAGGAATTCCATTATTCAAGTTTACTGATTTTTAAACAATCGCACTCCATTGTCGGCGTTGTCAACTTATTATTCTTTTTGTACAAACCCTTTGACTTTCAAGGATAAAAAACATATTTTCATAATCTTAAAACGAATTCCTGAAAACTTATGATAGTAGGTGTACTGAAAGAGCAAGGTTCGGAAACAAGAGTTTCGCTTGTGCCCGAAGTGGCAGCCGCATTGGTAAAAATGAATGTACAGGTGTATGTGGAGAGCGGTGCAGGTGAATCGGCATATCACAGCGATGCATCTTATACAGACGTAGGTGCCGTTCTGAAAGACAGAAACAGCATTGCATCCGAAGCTGATGTTTTACTGACCATCAATCCTGAGAATGTCCCTGACAGTGCAAGGAAAGACGCTGTACTGCTCGGAGTGTTTCAGCCGTTGTTCAATACGCAACTGATGCAGGAATGGGCGACCAAAGGCTATACCATCTTCAGTATGGACAACATACCGCGTACCACACGTGCGCAGGCTATGGATGTGCTCAGTTCTCAGGCAAACATTGCAGGTTATAAAGCAGTGTTGAAAGCTGCAACGGAATATTGTCGTTACTTCCCGATGTTCATGACTGCGGCGGGTAGTATACCTCCGGCCAAAGTGTTGATATTGGGTGCAGGTGTTGCAGGATTGCAAGCCATCGCCACCGCCAAACGTTTGGGTGCTGTGGTGGAAGTGTTTGATGTACGTCCTGCGGTGAAGGAAGAGGTGATGAGCCTCGGTGCGAAGTTTGTTGAGGTGGAAGGTGCCGCCGATGCATCCAAAGCAGGCGGATATGCCGTACTGCAAACGGAAGAATATCAACAGAAGCAAAAGGCCAAGATACATGAGCACGCCAAGAAGGCTGACATCATTATCTCAACGGCGCAAATACCGGGACGAAAAGCACCGATACTCATCACCAAAGAAATGGTGAATGATATGCGTGCGGGTTCTGTAATTGTGGATATCGCCGCTTCTTCAGGAGGAAACACTGAGCTTACCGAAGATTGCAAAACGGTTGTGCACAACGGAGTGACCATAATCGGTGATTCCGCATTGGCATGTTCTGCTTCTTCCGATGCAAGTAAAGTATACAGCAAGAACGTGCTGAACTTCTTGAAACTGATAATAGACAAGGATGGCAATATGAACCTCAACTACGAGGATGATATAGTTGCCGGAACTTGTGTGGCAAAAGATGGAAAGATAGTGAACGAAAGAGTGTTGTCATTTATTAACCCGCAAACTACCAACGCATAATATTCTTATATGGAAGTATTGAATGAACTGTTTACCGACCCGTCCACGTACCGGTTGCTCACAATTGTCATTCTATCGATATTCTTGGGTATCGAGGTGATATCGCGAGTGCCATCGGTATTGCATACGCCTCTTATGAGTGGTGCCAACGCCATACACGGTGTTGTGATCATCGGTGCCATCATTGTAATGGGGCAAGCACCGTCTGACGATTATCTCGCACTTACATTGGGTTTCCTGGCTGTGATACTGGGAACACTGAATGTGGTGGGAGGCTTTGTGGTAACCGACCGTATGTTGGAAATGTTCGGTAAAAAGAAAAAACGTAAGTAATCTATGGATCAACAAGCAATACTTTTATTGGGTTATCTCATCGGTTCGATAACATTCATCGTTGGATTGAAAATGTTGTCGCATCCCGACAGCGCACGCCGTGGTAACTTGGTAGCGGCAGTGGGCATGATCATCGCCATATTCGTAACGATATTTCTATACAGAGACCACAACGGAAATGCCTTAGGCAACTATGGTTGGATATTTGGCGGATTGATAGTCGGTACACTGGCGGGTACACTCATAGCCAAGAGGGTACAAATGACGGCCATGCCTGAAATGGTGAGCCTCTTCAACGGTATGGGTGGTGCCTGTGCCATGCTCATATCCATTGTGGAGCATCATCACAATCCTGATGCCGCAATAGGTATGAAGGTGGTGATAGTGTTGGGTATGATAATAGGAACGGTGTCCTTCACCGGTAGTATGATAGCCTGGGGTAAGTTGGCCGGTAAGATAAAAGACCGTGCCATACCTGCGGGACAAATAATCAACTTCTTACTGTTCGGTGGACTTATTGTTTCGGCGGTGATGGTGATAGGCGGATATAACGATACGCCAGCATTGTTCTATACCATACTTGCATTGGCAGCCACATACGGTATACTGTTCGTGATGCCGATAGGTGGTGCGGATATGCCGGTGGTGATATCGTTGCTCAACTCGTTTACGGGTGTGGCAGCCGCATTCGGAGGCTTCTTGTACGATAATCCTGTTATGTTGACGGGTGGTATCCTTGTGGGTAGTGCCGGTACGATACTCACCATTTTGATGTGTAACGCGATGAACCGTTCGCTGAAAAACGTACTGATAGGTTCGTTCGGTGGTGGTGCAAAAGGTGGAACAGCCGCAGGAGACAAAGAGCAAGGAGCATACAAAGAAATAAGCCTGAACGATACCGCTGTATTGATGGCGTATGCGCAAAAGGTGATGATAATACCCGGTTATGGTTTGGCTGTTGCGCAAGCGCAGCACGCTTGTCATGAGTTGGAAAAAGTATTGGCCGAAAAAGATGTTGAAGTTTTATATGGGATACACCCCGTAGCAGGACGTATGCCGGGACATATGAACGTATTGCTCGCGGAGGCCGATGTGCCTTATGAGAAGCTATTGGAAATGGAAGATGCCAATGACCAAATGAGCACCACCAACGTGGTGATGGTGATAGGTGCCAACGATGTGGTGAACCCTGCCGCACTCGACGACCCCGGAAGCCCTATATACGGTATGCCGATATTGGAAGTGGAGAAGGCGGAACATGTTATAGTGAACAAGCGAAGCATGAAACCCGGATATGCGGGCATCGAAAACGAATTGTTCTTCCGTCCGAAGACATCCATGTTGTTCGGCGATGCCAAGAAGGTTCTGCAAGACTTGGTGAGCGAATTGAAACAAATGTAAATTGTAAGCACTACTTGAATAGCAAAAGCCCCTCATTGAGGGGCTTTTGCACATACATAAGGATAAGAGAAATTTCTTTTGTCAAGCAAGCAATATAACTTCTCCTTTAGAAGAGGGCATCCAGATTGGCTGCGATAAGCAGCAATACCAGTATCAGCCCGAATATGAAAGACTTTTGAATGGCTTCCGTATTCAATGCGGCTAAGCCTGCGTTTATCTTTTGGCGTATGGTGGTTTTGATATTGGCCAATACACTTTGTACGGCACTTGTAATAGTGGTGTGTTGCATGATACTGTGTTTTTTGTTTTGAGGTATGGATAATAGAATGACAAGGACAGCAACACAATTAGATGTGTACTGCCAATGCGATACATACCAATATACCTGCGAACATCAGTATCTTTTGAACGGCTTCTTTGCGGATGATTGCTTGTGCGGGAGCTTTGGTTGCTTCTGTTGCGATCGTGTAGTTAAGTGTTGCTTGCATGACTGTGTTTTTTAAATGTGTTTTTGTTTTGAGTGTGTTTTTCGTGTGTGTTTTATTTTTTGTTTTGAAACGCCTTTTTTGTTTTGTTCTGTTTGTGTTTGTTTCGTTTGCGTCTCAATGACAATACAAAGATGCGACGTGAGAGGGCCTGTTTCCAAATAATCGTTAATGGTTAACGCTCGTTTTGTAAATGGTTAACAAGCTCATTAGTTAACGGTTAACCAACCATTAAGAAATGAGGCTGCCAAATTCGGCTATAATTCTCTGAAAGTATTGACGGTATTGACTTTTGCTTATTTGTATATGGTCAGTGGTACGTAAGAAGAATAGCCTGAGCCTGTTATCCGCAGCCTGTAAACACCTGTCGGGATGTTATTAGGGAGGTGAATGCCGGCATTCAAATACCCATCTGCAGTGGTAGCTATGTTGCGGTATATAACTTGCCCTGTATTATTATAAGCCTCAATGGTCAACTGGTCTATATCGGTAGGTATATCACCTTTAATAATGAACTCGCCTTTGTTGGGGTTGGGGTATATGGAGAGGTTTGAGGTGTTGATGTTATTTACATTGCCATAGTATAAAATAGTTTCCTCATTACTTAACGTGGTATCCGGGCCGCAAGGATTGTTGCTGACCAGCATACAAGTGATTGTGTCGCCCGATTTGAACCCTGAAGAATGAAATACTTGTAAAGTGTCACTTGTACGGCCGGGTATTACCACTCCGTTGCGGAGCCAAACATATGATGCTCCTGGTGGTGCCTGTGTGACAGTGGTTGTAAACAAAATCGGGTTGAAAGCCGGTACACTGCTGCTAGGGATGGCGGTAATGGTTATGTTCGGAGTGTCTGTTGGATACACAGTTACATGAATGCTGTCTTTAGTGACAGGTAAGCTGCTTAGACAATAAGTGTTAGAGGTAACGACACAGGTCACCACATCATTATTATTCAAAGAATCAGTAGTGTATGTACTGCCTTTTACACCCGATACTGAATCTCCATTTACATACCATTTATAATAATTGTCAATACCCGGGTGTGTGAGTGTTGCAAAGAAAACAGCTGTGTCTTTACTGCATAGTGTGTCTTTGGGTAGTATATGAGTCTTTACTTTTGGCAGTTTAAAGTCATGAATGTTGATCGAGATGGCTTCGGAAGTATCAGCAGGCAGTGTGCCCAATATTCTGATTTTATATTTGCTGCTTGCAGCAATGCCGCTTGGCAAAGTGCATGATATAGTACCGGCTGTATTTGAGTTGACTGAACCTATATTGACAGGGCTTGTAAATAAACCTGCGGTATCAGATAGCTGAACGGTGAATGTATTTCCTGTTCTGAAATCTGTAGTTACATCATAGGGTAACGTAATGGATTGTATGCCTGCACAAAGCATTCTATCAATGAATTTGTTTGTTATGTATACGTTGGTGTCATGGTTTTCAAATCCCATAACATATGCATCTCCCACAGGAAAGATAATCATGGTGCCCCCACCATGACCGGCAAATGTATCTTGATGAGCATTTGCCGTAGCAATGCTGTCTGTAGATATAGTGACACCTGATACAACCGATTTGTTCTTATATACATCAAGCTCATAAGCCAGTGATATACTGTTTCCTCCAAAGTATGTTCCCCATATTTTTGATCCTCTTGTATTGAAAATTGATAATGCGGGCTGGGATGTTGTAATAGCTTGTGTTGGAAACGGGCTGCCTGGAGTGGACATGTTTCTACCTGCATATGTAGTAAGATATAGATTTCTGTTGCCATCGAAGGCTATTTTGGCAGGGTTGTAAATATAATGATGAAGCGTGTCGCCGTAGTAAGTAGACCATTCTATATTTCCTGATGTGTTGAACTTGGCAATAAATGCGGATATGTCGTTGATAGTCGTTCTGTAACTTCCGGGTGTGGCAATCCCATTTTGACTTTCAGTATATCCGGATATATATGCGTTGCCGTCATTATCGCATGCCACCCCTGTAATGTAATCAACTGCAGTGTCTCCAAAATAGGTACCCCACCGGCGCACACCGTTTTTGTCAAATTTGACCAAAAAGCCATCTAAGCTTTCTGTCAAATACATAGGGCCATTTACTTTGGTGTTTTTGTAAAGGTTGGTTTGATATGCTCCGGGTGTTGCGATGTTGGTGTTACTTTGAGTGCTACCGGCAAGGAAAATGTTCCCACTGTTATCGCAAGTAATAGCGCATGGCATATAGAAGCTTGAGGGTACATCAAGTCCCTCAAAGTTGCTACCGCCATAGTATGTTCCCCATTGTCTTTTGCCTGATGTGTCAAACTTTGCGATAAAAATATCCCCCGAATCTGCATTCACAGGTTGATGAGTACCGGGTGTTGCGATATTATTTGTACTGTATGTATAGCCAACCAGCAACAAATCTTCTTCGGGTGTAAATGTCATTTTTATTCCCAGATCGTACCCGTTACCACCGTAATAAGTCACCCATATTCTTTTGCCGGTATTGCTAAACTTGGCAATGTAAGCATCGGCACTTATTCCTAATGTGTCTTGATGACTACCCTTGGTAGCAAAACTACTGTCACCGGTTGAGCCTGTAAAGTAGATGTCGCCTTTAGAGTCTATCAGAATGTCAAAAATGAATCCCGGTATATATGTACCCCATTTACGTGCACCTGTATTGTCAAAATATGTCAGAAATGAAGGGTTTGTTGATAAAGTGTCTTGAAAGCACCCGGGAGTCGCTATGTTCTCTGCGCTTTTCGTTTGCCCTGCAAGGCATATATTGCCGTCTTTATCAACAGCTGTCGTAAATCCGAAGTCGTCATCTTTGCCGCCATAAAAGCTGCCGTAAAACTGGTATATATCGGGCTGCGCATTACTCGATATATTGCATAAAAGCATTAGTAGCACTAGAAGGTTTTTATAGGTCATTGTTGCGAGGCTTTGTCTATTAGACCTAAAAATAATCCAAAATGGTTTGGTGAAAACGAAAAACCTCCGTGAATGGAGGCTTTTTCTTACATATAGAGGATAAGAGAGAAATTTGGTTGCCGGGCCTGAATATTGTTACGGTAGTACCTGTTGGCGGCCCAGGCAATTAGTTTATATCCATACTGCCAGTGTAACACATGCTACGATGGCAGAGAACAATAATATCTTAACGGTGATGTCTTTTGTGTTGTTGACTTGAGCCTGAGTATCGGCTTTTACAGTTTGTTTCTTCGTAGCAGACACTTTGGGTTGTGCCAATGGCTCTGCGTGTACAAATGAAGATGTGATATAAGACATGTGTGTGTTTTTTGTTTTGAAACGCCCTACGCGTTTGTTGATACAAATATGCAATTTGAAACAGGCCTGTTCCAAATATTTCGAGATGTTTAACCACTGCTGTTGTTAACGCTTAACCGGTCGTTAAGAAATCCGTATATTGAATAATATCTCAATGTATATGAAACGGATATTGCTTTTATCGTTACTGCTGATAGCACACATGGCATCTTATACTCAAGAGCAAGATGCCCCCAAAGCTCCCACGCTGAAATTGTATCCTAAAACAACAGATAAGAGTTTGAACATATACATAGAGTTGGCCGATGTTACGGATGTAGTAATCAATATGCCGGCTACAGCATTGACGAATCCCGGTAGATGGGAGATGAATGCAAGAAGCAGTTATCAAAAGAGTTTGGACGTCAGCAACCTTCCCGAAGGGACTTATCTGATAAAAGTTGACGGAAACAACGTCTCTTTAGTGGATAGTTTTACAATTAAGAGGCACTAACCGTTTGTCCCTAGTTTAAAGTATTGTCATTCAGGCGTCATGCTTTTGTCATAATGCGTATGGAATTCTTCTATATGACAAAACTTAATGTTAAATTTAAATCAGCAAGTCACCGGACTGTTATTTTTTGGTAACTTAATTAAGCCAGCTATGCAAAGATTAACCGCCATATTGTTTGCAATGCTTGTGCTTCAGCTTACAGCATCTGCCGGAGAAAATCCGGGCAACCTAACAACAACTGCAGGCGCACAAGTAGGGGACGTGTTTCCCCATTTCAGCAAATCCTTCGGAAACGGCAATGCCGTAGAGCCGGGGTCGCGTCTTATAGGGAAAACTTATTTGAAATATTCGGGGAGCGCATTTGCGCCGATAGACTCAGCTCAGTACATATATGGCGGTAACCGTGGCGGCAGTCCGAGTATAGACAATCCGAACAAAGACGATCATATTCTTTTTGACCATAGCTACGTATTTGTATACAACAAGACACTTAATACTTACGAGAACGCCACTCACAGGGAGCAGAAGTTTGGCATGGACAACAGAGTGGAGTGGTTGGCTTATCAGTTCTGGAACATTCCCACAATGAACTGGAAGAACAAAGAACGCTACGTATATACTTATGAGGCCGACGGCAGAATGCAAGCTTCAACGCTGCAACAATGGTATGCCACCATGTGGACCAACAATGTGAACTCCATCCTGTTCTATGATGCGGATAACAGGGTTACCAATATGAAGTCCGTTGTGTACAGTGTAGAATTCGACTATGATGCCAATACCAAGAATCTAAAGCACATAATAGATAAGAACTGGAATACCGCAACACAAAGTTGGGATAACAACGAGCGTAAGTCATATCAGTACAACAGTAAGAATGCTGTTACTGAGTTTACACTTGAGGTGTGGAACAACAGCATTAACGGATGGGTATTGGTGGAAACTTGGAAGTTTAGTTATGGTAGTACAGGCAACCTGGTTTCCGAAAGCGAACATCTGCTTTGGAACGGTACTACATGGACACCCAACAAGCGATACAAGTATGCGTATCAGGGTGGCAATGAAACACAGAATATCGAAGAAGTGTGGAGTAGTGCTGCCAACGGTTATGTAGAGAACAAGAAAATCGTAAGAGCTTACAATACATACAATCAGCCTGTAATATTCAGAACCTACTCTTGGAACGGTAATACTTGGGTGTTTACAACAGGAGATGAGGAGATACATTACTATTACGAAACTTACGACCCTACATTCGTATCGCAATTCTTGGCTTCTAAGCCTGAAATGAAGGTATATCCCGTACCGGCGACAAGCCAAGTGTTTGTAGAGTTCGATATGGAAAACAAGCAAGACGTGAACGTATATCTTACGGATATGTCCGGCAAAATCGTATATATGACGCAGGACAATGCATACGGAGCTTACAAAAAGCAAATAGACGTGAGTAATATGCCTGCAGGCAACTATATCCTATCCGTTAACGGTGCATTGGGCACGAGGATGACAGAACGGATAAATGTGATGCATTAACGATACTTTTTGGTTGATCATGTGGCAGACGTTCCTGAAAATGAGGGGCGTCTGCTTTTTTTATGTGCATTTACGGAAATAACTTTATTATTTTAGCATATGTACCGATGGTTAAGCGCCTGAAAAAGAGCGCGATAAACAATCGGAGCGGTTTTTGTATTACATGCTGCAAATGAAGAAATTACTGATAATATTGTCGTCTATGCTGTTGTTTGTGCACGCAAAAGCACAATCGGAGGAAGAGTTTTTGCCTCAGGTGACATTGCTGGCCATGGACAGTACAGAAGGTGCCGCCAAAAGGTTTTGCGATCAGGTGGTGACCGCAGTACCTGAATACCGATTGGCTCTTGCGGACAGGGAGGACGTGATGATGTCCAAATACGTGTACGACAATGGTGATTTCGAGTTGTTAAAGTTTGAATTTCAATTCATTGTGAGAGAAGTTGAGGATGAAGAAGGCGTACCCGCCAAAATGAGAATAGTACGAGTGCAGAGAATTTCTTGCGATTTGGCGACAATGACCAAGATTTATAATTATATTTATAACACAGCCCATACCCCTGATAAAATAATGGCCCTAAGCAGATACGATAAACCCGTAAGCTATAATGGTAAAGCCTATAACAGTAATTTGTATTCAGACGAGTTTAAACCGGGGTATTGGGTCTTATCGTTTTTTAAATTGTAAACAGGTTTCAACATATTGACAGGTAACGGAAATTGGGTGTTTTTCCCCTTTTGAGAAAAGCATAATTGACGTAACTTTGCCGTTTAGAGGAATATTCTACAAATAGAGATAAAATGTTTGTTTGTTTTGTTTGATAAGGAAGCCGCCATTTTTGGCGGCATCCGCTTTTTTAAAAACATAACAAAATGAAACTTAAAGAGGAGGCTGAAAGCCTCCTCTTTTTTTATTCTTGTTCTCCTTCTTCAGGAGCTTTTTCATCTTCGGGATTGTCCTCGTGTGGTGGTTCAGGTTCTTCGTGTTGAGGCATGAAAGCTTGCATCAATTCTTCGTCCATAAATGCATCCATCGGTGGTGCGAGAACTTTTATGAAGCGAAGCCTAGTGTCTTCCAATTTGTATGCACTTGCAGACTCTATGACGTGCTCGTTGGGAATTATATCAAGTGCAGACAGTGGATAGTTGGGCAGAGCAGACGCATTGTACTTATATGTGAATTTGATGTTGCTTATCGGGTCCGGGGCAACGTCAAAGCAGTGAGGGGAGCCTTGTTTTTTCAAGCTTCCTCCTTGCTGAAAGCACAATTGACTAGGCTCTTTGCCATCTATCTTCAAGTATACCATTGCAGGCACCATAGGTGCGTTCATGAAGTATTTGAAAGTTCCGAAACCTGAGTTCCTCAACCATGCTGCCAAGTCCATATTAGACAGTTTGGACAGGTCGCCAGATACTGTGGCTTCTTTCGGTGCGACTTTTATGTGTTCTGCACCAAGGTATTTACCTTCCATATTGAAGCGTAAGATGATAAGGTCTTGTTGTTTGACCACACTGCCACCCGAAGTATTGTCGTTGCGAGTAAACATTTCACCTATCATGAAAAGGCTTTGTGATTCGTGTGCCATGATGCCGCCGGTGAATATGATACCTGTGTTCTTCGCACTCAATGCGTCGCCTATCCGCTCTTTCAGGTCTTCTATTACTTGACTGTAAGGTACTTCTGCAGTCATTTCCGGTTTCCCATCAGGAGTTAATGTACTGATGTATACACCATCGGGCTTTTGATTGTTGTTCAGCCCGTTTTGGTAATATATACCGCCTGTGCAGGTAATTCCGTCTTTGTTGAAACTGAATGTAGGGTAGGTGTTGATGTTCTTGTAGGTTGCCTTAATGTTGAATGTTTCTATGAGACTATCCGGGCGTATATTCTGTGTGTGAAATGCGAATTTATTGTCCTTATCTGTATCACGATATACGATTTTGATGCCCTCCATGGTTGTTTTGACCGATACTATGTTCCTAGTCTTACCTGCAGGAGGAGAGAATGTGTTCTCCATCACTTTCTCAAGTGATCTGTTGTAAAGAGTAATGGTGTATGCACCCCTTTTACCCGATGTAATTACAGTGTAATTGTCGGGCATGGGAGATGTGAGTGCCATAACTTCATTAGCTCCGGCTTTTATGGTTTTCTTTACTTCTACGTTGTTGTTGGATACCAACATCATTACGGTTTCGCTTGCTTTTGTATCGTAGAACAACATCAGGTACGAACCGCCGCTCATGGAGCCGTTGATGTATTTGTAGGTTTCGGGTATTTCCAAACGTTGTTCCCCATCTATGATAAGGTTCATCGCGTTCACCCTTTTTATGACGAAGTTCTGCTTATTGTCTTTGTTGGTGGAGAAATACGGTATTCCGAGCATATCTCCCATCTCATTGGTGCAAAAACCTTTGAAGCTGCTCATATCCATACTGTCTATGAAGAATTCTTGAGCCTTGGTTTGCGCAAAGGCCAGCAGCATTAAAAGAATTATACCTGTTTTTTTCATATCGTCTTCGTTTTCCGCCTTTAATATAAGTTAAACAACAAATGTAAGGGCTTTGGGGATGATAAATTTGCAAAAAATAGATTTAACGGTGCGTTAAAAAAATGACTGATTAAACTTTGGTACGAGTGACAAGTCATAGATACAAACAGATAAAAAGCTAAAAATGAAAAAACTGATATTGACTGCGGCGGTACTATTGACAACAACGGCAACAATGTTCGCACAACCGCAAGGCAGGGGTGAAAGGCCCGACCCGAAGAAAATGACAGCCAAAGCTGCCGAGCATCTCAAATTCGACGATGCTCAAAAGACAAAGCTAAAAGAGCTGAACGACAAGTATCAGGGAGATGATTATGATAAGAAAAAGTACCATGATGAGTTTAGGGCCATCATGACGGACGATCAAAAGAAACAAGCGGATGAGTTGAGAAAGAAACGTGGCGATAGAGGTATGGATAACAGAAGACCTGAGTAGTAGTCGGTATATTCATAAGTATGAAAGCCCCTGTCATTTACAGGGGCTTTTTGATGATAGGTACGTGGTAATTCATTTTCTTTGCGAGGTGCAAACAGACTATTTGATAATCGGCCAGGGTATCAGTGGTACATTCCTAAGTCATTACTTGCTGCAAGCAGGCAAATCCGTGATGGTTGTGGACGATGGTAAAGCAAATTCCGCCAGCCGTGTGGCCAGTGGAATGATAAATCCAGTGACGGGGCGCAGGGTGGTGCGCAGCTGGATGATAGAAGATCTGTTGCCTTTTGCCGAAGAGGCATATGAGCAAATAAGTGCCGATGTAAATGAAGAGATAGCCAAAGCTGTAAATCTGTATACATTTCATGGCAATGAACAGATGTCGAGTGTGTGGAGGGAAAGGATAGATGAAGGAGAAGAGTATTTGCAAACAGCGGACAGTGAAGGTTGGGATGATTATTTCATGTTCAATCATGGGGTGGGTATCACATACCCATGCATGACGGTGAGCCTTGCAAAGTTGTTACCGGCATGGAGAGTGATACTGAAGCAACGTAGTAGTTTGTTGGAAGACACTTTTGAACAAGACGAGTGTGTGGTATCCGATGCGGGAGTGTCTTATAAAGGCATAGAAGCAAAAAAGCTAATATTTTGCAATGGCGTGGCCGCAGCAAGGTCCGAATATTTCAAAAGATTACCGTTTGCGTTGAGCAAAGGCGAAGCCTTGGTTGTGAAAACACCCGACCTGCCACAAACAGGCATTTACAAGCATGGCATGAACTTGGTCCCCATGGGTGACGAAATGTTTTGGTTAGGCTCTTCATTTGAATGGGGGTTCAAGGATGAGTTGCCAAGTGATGATTTTTTGACCAGATGTAAGACCACACTCGACAAATGGCTGAAGCTGCCGTATGAAGTAATGGAGCATCGCGCATCAATTCGCCCCGGATGTATAGATAGGCGACCCATGGTGGGCTTGCATCCTGTACACAACAATGTAGGTATACTGAACGGAATGGGAACAAAGGGCTGTTCACTGGCACCATACTTTGCTCACGAACTGTTACAGCATCTGCTATACGGCACAGCCATCAATGAAAAAGCAAGTGTGTTGAGATTTGAGAAGATTCTCAGTAAAGGGTAACTACTCCGGAACCGTATGGAATTTGCCTTTGGACGCAGGCATTTGCTCGTAGGTACGACTCAGGTCGGTGTTGTGTACCAATACTATCTTATATCCTTCTTCTTGTGTACGGTTGGCGATTATTTGTATCACACCCTCTCGGTTTGGGGCTTTTGAGCCATCGGGCATAAGGTTTTGTTCTGTTTGCCATTTGGCGGTTACTATCACCAATGTGTCGGACAATGCGCGTGCATATATACCGTTCAGTTTCAGAGTCGCCTTTTTCATCGTAACTGAAAACGGGAACTTATGCTGCTCTTTTATCTCGTTCTTACCAATTGCAACTTGCCCTACAATATCTGTGAATTCGGCATTTTCTGTAAATAGATCTGCAAAACAATCCAAATTCTTCTCATTCCAAAATTGAACGAACTTATCCAGTAATATGCTGATGTTATTGGTTGTTTTCTCGCAAACTTTGCTGTTGATGTCCATGTACGCTATAGTGTGTTTCGCTCTACGATGCGAAGTTAGGTATAACCCCGACATCATGAATTATAGTGAGATAAGCAGAACCTATTATAATCAATGTCATACCGGTACCTATTATGCGTATAGGCGAAAAATAATTATGTGTTTGAAAGTGATTTATTATTTTGAGGTTCAGATATAAAAAAAGTTCAATGAAAAGTTTTATCAGTACAGTGTATAAATCACTGATGACGGTATGTATGTTACTCATAGCATCCAATGTAAGTATTGCACAAATAAAGGTTGCGGTATTGCCATTCGATGTAATAACCAACGACGGCTCCATAATGTACGATGCCATGTCTACCGAAATGCAGAACCAATGTGTGCAGTTCATGAGAGATGATGCTCCCAAGGCCAAGGTGGTGGATTCGAGAACCGTCAACTCAATATTGACCAAGAACAACATCAATTTGTTGGATATGGCCACGGTTTCTCCAAAAGAGATAGCGGAACTTCTTAACGTTGATTTCGTATTGTTCGGAGGGGCCAATATTCAAAACAAAGCCATAACCACAACAAGCACATCAAGTACTGTAAATCGTAGAGAGTCGAGCGAAGCAAGGACCAGTACCGGTGCACATGACCAAAATCGCAGCATTAGTGGAAGTGCCAAGAATACAAAGTCGAGCAACTCAACCGTATCAACAAACACATCGAAAGTTAAGGCGGAATATCAAAGCCGCTTGAGCATAGACATATACGATAAGACCGGAGAGAATGTACACTCCGTATCAAGAACAGGTATGAGCCAAGACCTTAACGGTTACTTACCGACACTTCGCTACTTGGTGAAGCGTACACCATTCGGCAATAAGTACAAAGCGAAATAATCATTGCGATAGATATTGAAAGAGCCACCTTATGGGGTGGCTCTTTTTATATGATGGAATTGTAATTGTTAGTCTGCCGTCATCTCCATAATGGAAGATGTTTGTGCCGAGAAGTAACCCAATGCACCACCTGTGATGTTGGAGGTAGGGTTGGCAGGTGCCGCCACTTCAGAATTGCCATTCACATCCACCAACTCAACCAGATATTCAAAAGCGGGCCTGTCCAAGCAGTTGATCTCAGCTACTATTTTGTCACCCTTTTTCAATTCATATTCGTCGCTGAAGAGTACCGCCTCTCGTGTATTGCCGTTGATGTACAAATCGTCTTCTATAAATATGTCAGGTACCAGTGTGTCGTTGATGTAGAGTACCGCGCGATAGTTGTTGCCGACAGCAATAGGATCTTGATAGTGTACCACAACAAATTTTGCCGCTTCGCCACCAAATCCATCGAATTCGCGTGTGCTGAGCGAATCCACAGGTATGAGGGTAGGCATGGTGCTGGTAGACGTATACGTGACACCGTCCACCACAACGGTCAGGTTGTATGTTCTTCCTTCAACACCGGTCATGCTATTGGTGACATATTTACCCGGTGATACTTCTGTAAGCGTTTCTGTATTACCTGCATTGTCAGACATGGTGACGATGGCATTGGATACAGGAGGGTTGTTACCAACCTTATCCACTTCTATGGTTTTGGATACATATACCTCTGCTGAACTTTCGTTGTTTATCTTACCCTGTATCACCACTTTCACAGGTGCATCGTCAAAGTTCACATCGATCTCTTTGGTGCAAGATGTAAGGAATGAAAAAGAGGATAAAGCCAATGTCGTATATAAGAGTATGCGTTTCATGTTCGCTTAAAATTTAAAGTTGTAAGTGATGGCCGGTACTATACCGAACAGTGATGTTTGTATTGCTTGTGTTCTTTGTGCGTTGCCTTCGTCTTGTTGGAAGTTGATGGAAAATGCATTGTAACGATTGTATGCATTGTATATCGAGAATGTCCAACTTGATTCGCGTCCACGCTTGGTGGTTTTGGTATATGTTGCACCAAGATCCAAACGGTGATAGTCAGGCATGCGTGATGCGTTCCTTTCCGTATAGTAGAAGTATGTCGTTCCGTCCACAACATATTTTCCTGCTGGGTATGATATGGCGTTGCCCGTATTGTATACCCATATGGCGGAGATGGTCCAACGTTTTGTAAGGTCGTACATACCCACAAGCGATACGTCATGTGTTCTGTCGTAGCGAGCAGGATACCAACTGCCGCTGTTGATACCGTCTATCTGCCTTTCGGTGCGAGATAAAGTATAACCTATCCATCCGTTGAAACGTCCGTACTTCTTCTTCAAGAACAATTCCAAACCATATGCCCTACCTGTACCGTACAACAATTCGCTTTCTATTTTCTTATTGATGGTCAACTCCGCACCGTTGCGATAGTCTATTTGGTTTTGCATGTCCTTGTAATATACTTCTGCACTGAACTCATATTGGTTCTCCTTGAAGTTGCGATAGTATCCTATTGAATACTGGTCGGATATCTGTGGCTTCACATTCGGACTGCTCGGTATCCAAAGGTCCGTCGGTGTACTGGTGTTGGTATTGGTCATCAGGTGCAGGTACTGCGCACTACGTGTATATCCTGCTTTGATGGATGATTGTTGGTTGATACGATAGTTAAGTGCAAGACGTGGTTCGGGAGTAAAGTAGGTGTGTACAAAATCACCGCTGCTGTATATGGTGCTGTCGGTAACATCACCTTTGTTGTTGTAGTTGTAGAATGTACCCTTACCCAATGCTGAGAATGATGATACGCGAATACCTGCATTCAAGGTCAGCTTGTCAGTCATCTTCCACTCGTCTGCAACGAATACAGAGTTTTCCCAACCGTAACGGTCTTCAATATCTGTACTGTTTATCTGTGTACCGTTCGACTCGATATTACCCGGTGTTATGGTATGGTATATGGTGTTGAAACCAAACTTCACTGTATGCTTTGTACTGGCATAGTATTGGAACTCTTGTTGTAGGTTCCAGTCTTGTATCTTCGATTTTATGTCAAAATCCAATCCGTTACCGCCGATGCTTATCACATAGTTGTAGTTGCTGAATATCACGGATGTGTTGGAGAACAACTTACTGTTCACGATGTGGTTCCAACGTAGTGTCGCTGTGGTGTTCCCCCATTCGAAACCGAACAGGTCGTTGACACCCAAAACATCTCTACCGAAGTAGCCCGACAGGTATAGTTTGTTCTTATCGTCGATGGCATAATTTACTTTGGCGTTCAGGTCGTAGAAATAGAGCTTGCTGTTTTTCAGTGCTTCGTCGTTGGACAGTTTCAGGAACATGTCTGCATATGTTCTACGTCCTGTGACAAGGAATGAGCTTTTACCCTTTTGTATCGGTCCTTCCACGTTCAGTTTTGATGATATCAAACCAATACCACCGCTGACATGATACTTTTGGTTGTTACCCTCGTTCATTTTGATGTCCAACACCGACGATAGCCTACCACCATATTCCGCAGGTATGCTTCCTTTGTAAACGGTCACGTCTTTTATTGCATCGGAGTTGAAGGTGGAGAAGAAGCCTAATAGGTGAGAGGCATTGTATACAGGTGCTTCATCCAACAATATCAAGTTTTGGTCTGCGGAGCCACCACGAACGTAAAAGCCACTGTTGCCATCGCCTGCTGAACTTACACCCGGCATCAATTGTATGGTTTTGAGAATATCCTTCTCACCCATGATAACGGGTAGTTTGTTGGCTGTGCGAATGTCAAGTTTTACCACACCCATTTCGCTTCTGGATACGTTGGCATCTTCACGTTCACTCTTTATCACCACTTCTTCCATGGTTTGTCTTTCGTCCGTAAGTGCTATGTCTTGTGTAACATCCTTATCCAATGATATTTTCTGCTCGCTGATGGCATAGCCCAAATAGCTGACAGACAATGTATACTCACCCGTGGGCATGGTTACTGAGTAGAAGCCATACTCGTTGGTGACAGTACCTGTGCTTTCAGCGCCGTTCAGTTTTACTATCGCGCCTATAAGTGTCTCACCCGATGCTTTGGCTTTTACCGTACCGCTGACGGTGTGTTTGTCTTGTGCGCTTGCTTGCAATGAGCAAACAGCCATCAAAAGGATGAGGGAAATTCTACTTAAATAATTCAAGGTCGTTTTTCGGTTCATTGTTTGTGTTATGTAGTGGTATGGCATTTCCGTGCCGTGAAACTATTGTTTTATAATACGTACTTGATTACAAATGATACGGTTTTAACTAAAGTTTATTGTTCTTACCGGTATCAACTTGGGTGCAAAGAGAGGATATATGCGGCTTTGTGACAAATAATTGTCGGTAAAGCGGCGAAAATATTCGGCGAAACGTGCGAAATATTCGGCGAAACGAAATGTATGTGTTGGTTGCATTATTGCTATTTGTATCTAAGACACCAAAGCAGATGCTTTCCCCTATGCCTGTAATAAAAAGAGCCTCCAACCTGGAGGCTCTTAGATATATCATGTATTTATTCCATTATTTGAACGGATCGGAGAAACGTTCATCTGTGGCTATTGTAGGGTCGGTCAGTGTTTTCAGGAAGGCGATAAGGTCTGCCTTGTCCTGTGCCGAAAGCCTAAGCCCAGTACTCATGGTAGGTCTGATGGCAGGATCTAAGCTAGGCGACTCTTTCACTCCGGAATTGTAGTGATCTATCACTTCTTCCAAAGTTTTAAAGCGTCCGTCGTGCATGTATGGAGCAGTCAACTCGATATTGCGTAGAGATGGAACCTTGAACTTGCCCCTATCCATCGGGTTGTTGGTCACTTTCTCTCTTCCTTTATCTTGATGCATGCCTGCACCATCCAAACCGTTGTTCATGTATTGATCGTTGCTGAAGTTGAACCCCGCATGACAGTGCGCACAATCTGCTCCCGAATGGTCGGGCAAGAACTCATTGTATTCCAAAAAGAACAATTCTCTACCGCGCTCTTCCGAAGCTGTTAGTGTGACTTGCCCTGCCTTGTATTTGTCGTACTTCGATTTGTTGGAAACAATGGTGTTCATGAATTGCTCCATAGCCAGCGACATCTTCTCTTCTGTTATCTCTTCGCTGTCGAATGCTCGCTTGAACTGGTCGCGATACATTTGGTTGGCAGATAGTTTTGCTATCACACTTTCATGCGTTTCCGCCATCTCCACAGGGTTCTCTATCGGCTGCAAAGATTGGTCTCTCAACAAGTGTGCTCTTCCATCCCAGAAGAACTCGTTGTTGTGCCAAGCCGTATTGAAAACGGTCATAGCTTGTCTGTCTCCAAGCGATCCTCCCACACCTTTTGAGAAACGAGAAGTGTCCGTAAAGCCATTGGATTGCAAGTGGCAGCTACCACATGAGATACTCCCATCTTTGGACATCATCTTTTCATAAAAAAGCATCCGGCCAAGTTTTACGCCCTCCACAGTAGGTGGGTTGTCTCTGAAATCAGGCATTGGGAAAGGCCCCGGCTGAAAGTTATACAACGTGGCGTCGTACTTTACCTCGTTGGTGGTTTGTGTGGTTTCAGGGTCTTTTTTACAGTATGTCAACATGAGTATCAAAAACATGGACATACCTGTAAGTATGCTCCTCTTATTGATCTTCATTTCTAAAATTTTTATTGGTTATAAATTCCACATCGGTCAACGAACGTAGGAAAGCGATCAGGTCTGCTTGCTCTTGTTGGGTCAACATCAGTGGTTTTACAAACGGGCTTTTGTTTATATGAGGCATCCCACCCGAGTTATAGTGCTCTATCACTTCTTCAAGCGTATTGATGGAGCCATCGTGCATGTATGGAGCCGTCAGCTCGATATTGCGTAATGTAGGCACTTTGAACAGTGCCACATCTTTGGGGTCTTCTGTCAGCCTCATTCTGCCTACGTCGGCATAGTTGGTATACAGCCCGTTGTTTTTAAAAGAGTAATCGGTAAAGTTGAATCCTGAATGGCATTTGCCGCAGCTTGTACGCTCGCTGAAAAACAGTTGCATACCCCTTTGTGCATCATGCCCAAACCCTGTGGTCGGTAAGCCGTTGATGTGTTTGTCGTAGGGGCTGTCGCCACTCACAAGTGTACGCTCAAAAGTGGAGAGCGCCCTTGTGATGACATACGCATCAGGCTCGCGGCCAAATGCTTCCATACTCAAGGTCACATATTCGGGAATGGCTTGCATGCGCTCGGCTATCTTCACAATGTTGAAGTTGAACTCGTCGTGCTCTTGAATGGGAACCAATATTTGTTTCTCAAGAGTGGCAAGTCCGCCTTCGCGCGTGAAGTATGGCTGATATGCTACATTGGCAAGCGTAGGCGCATTTCTTCTGCCTATGAGTCCTCCCGCACCTTCACTCTTGGCCACCACATCGCTGAAAGCGTTTTCCTGTTTGTGACAAGATGCGCAACTGATGGAAAAATCCGTTGCAAATATGTTGTCGTAAAACAACTTCTTGCCCAGCTTCCATTTTGCTTCGGAGTACGGATTGTCTTCCGGAAACGGAATGGCAGGGAAACCCTGTGGCGCTTGAGTAACTGCACGAGCCGGCGGTGCAATGTTTTGCTTTTCTTTTTTACACGCACCGACCGGTAATGCCAGAAGCATTACTGCTATGATCGGATTCAACCTCACACCTACTGTATTTGCAGCTTATGCATTACGGCCACCTTCTCAGATGACTGAACTTTAAGCATGTAGATACCCGGTGTGTTGATGTTCAATGTAGCTGTGTTGCTACCTGCGTTGTTGTGCTTTTGAGCAATGGTGCGACCTTGCACATCGTATACATATATGTCGGCTTCTTGCCCTTGAGCAAATTGAACATTAACCAAACCGTTGGATGGGTTAGGGTATATGTTCACCTCAGGTAAAGATTGTGCTGCATTGTCAACAGATACGGGGTTGCCCGGTTTGAAAACATCGCTGTTGAAATTGTTCAACATAGTGGCATCGTCCATATTAAGACCGTGTGCTATCGGAGCTTTTGACAAGTCGATACTCTTAAGAGCACCGGCATAATCGGCATATAGCGGTATGATCAGTTTTCCGCCTTTGCTCATTCCGTTAACGGTTACTGTGATGCTCTTATAGTGTTGGTCACCAAGGCCGTGCAACTCCCATTTTTGATCCAGTGACGGTCCTGCCATACCTTCCAAAGCCACAAAGCGGTATCCATCGGCCCAACCCCAGTGCATTGATGGAAATTGAGGATACAATGGATGCGTTGTAGGGAACTTTGATGGGTCAGAATGGTTATTCGGTGTATCTACACCAATGTAAAATTTAACACCTTCAATGCTGGTTACGCTGAATGTACCCAATGGAGAAACCACATCTTGACTGCCGTTGGCCAGAATGTAATGATTCGGCACATCGGTTTCGGTACCTCCATCATGGATGATGGTTATCTTAGAGATGTAGTATTCACATCTTGATATGTTGAAGTCTTTACCGATGTCGTTTTTGGCGGCTTTGTTGAAGGCAAAGTCTCCACCGTATAACATATGTGTTATGTGCAGCTCCACTTGAGTCTGCGCGTGAGTATTGGCGGCAAACAACATTATTACAGCCAATAGTTTGAATATGAGTCTAGAATTATACATGATATATGATTTTTAAAATGATAAAACAATTCGATACCCGCTCTGATGCAGGTAATACGAGTACTATCATTCGGATATCATATCAGGTATGAGCAGTGTAGTATATGTCGCGGTATGTTACCGACGACGAGAGGAGGTGAATGACTTACTTTGTAAACTTCGATAACAGGATAGACTGTCAAGCCGAACTGTTGTGTTATCGGAAGCCCTGTATTTAAGTCATTGAAAGATTTTGATTTTGCGATAAAGGTTTTTGAGTGTTGCTGATCGTCCACTTTGTACTTCACCTCTTTGTCAGTGCAGCAGCAGTGGCCTCCGGACTTACAACAGACCCTATCCTTTTGTATGTTTTGAACCTTTACATACTTCAGCTTGCCACCACAATGGTGGAAGGCAACAGAGATCTGCATGATACCCAACAGGTACAATACAGACAAAAGTATGGTAACGGCTTTCTTCAATTGACTGATTTGACTCTCACTAAGATACGAAATCTTGGTAACATCAAACCAAACTGCACTATGTGGTCGTTTTTTTGAGTTTTGCCAACAGCTTCACTATGCCCAGACGGATGAGTAGTAACCAAGGTAGCCCGTGCAGCACTGTGTCGAACCAATCCATTGGTTTCATACCCACTGCGCCACCTGCTATCCATTTCAGTTTGCCCCATATATGTGGCTCAGGCATAAAGGGAGCCAAGCCTAGGGTCAGACAACCAAGTATTATGAGTTTGTAATCGTTTATTGGACTTTTCATTCTTTTTCATTGAAAGGTTGTACAACCTGATGGGCAAAATCTTCGGGGTATCCTTCATCTCCATCGAATCCCAACTCTATGTCCCGCCCGCTTTGCGGTATATATGCCGTACGGAACAGATAGTCCCATAAGCTGAGGCTGATACCGAAGTTGACACCATATCTCTTACCCTTAGGTAGGTGTTTGGCATGGTGCCAAATGTGCATTTTGGGGTTGTTGAAGATGTATCCGATAGGACCGTATCCCCAACCAACATTGGCATGGTTCAGGTGGCCTATCAATACAGTGAACATATGTATGATGAAGAACTGCTGTATGCCGAACCCAATCATCGCCAAAGGAAGGTATTGCGCCGTTTTGTAAAATATGGTCTCCATAAAGTGGAAGCGCATATGTGCGGCAAAGCCCATTTCTTTCACTGAGTGGTGCAGTTTATGAAACTTCCACATCCAAGGCACTCTATGCAGCATACGGTGTACGTTCCATTGTATGAAGTCGGCCAAGATGAACATGAGCAGGAACTGCGCCCATACAGGCCATCCGCCTACATGTATCGCCACCAAGTTGGTGATGCCGAACAGTCCGAGGAAGTCATTGAAAGCTTCTACCGCAACATTGGAGAGTGCATTGTATCCGATAAGTGAGAAGAGGAAAAAGTTGAAGAACACATAGAATCCGTCCAACCAAAAGTCTTTACGGATGAAAGACTGTTTCTTCCTCCACGGGAATGATATCTCCAATACCCACACAAGTAGAGACAAGCCCACCAACCAATAGAAGTAGTTGGTCCACGATGGTGTGGTCACTTCTTGCACTAAATAGTTCCAGTAGCCTGTAAACGAGTTAACTATTATGTCCCAATACTTGTTCATGTATTATTTGCGTTGTAAACCTTCTCTCCTTTTCGTACCCACACTCCCCATGTCTTGTTGTACGCATGTATTTTAGTGGTCAAACCACTGTCGTTGTAAACCTTTTTACCGCGATTTATCCATTCGAATATGCCGCCGTAAAGATTGTCGATGTCTGTGTAGCCCGACTGCATCATTTTACGAGTTATATCCTCGCTTCTCTTGCCCACACTGCAATACACGATTATCTTCTTGTCTTTAGGTATGTTGCTCACACGAGACGAGTCGTAGTCTTTGTACCCAACCCATATAGCGTCTTTTATATGGCTTACATCGTATTCTTCTTTCTCTCTTGCATCCAGATAAACCACGTCGTTCAATTTGGAGGCTTCCTCCACATCCACTTCTTCCACATCACGGGTAAGCAGTGTTTTGAGCATCAGGTTGTATGCACGATTGCCAACTTTCTTATTGTTGTTGCAAGATGTGTTGGAGAAAAGCGCGCACATAAGTATCAGTATGACTCCTTTAGCTCTCATTGATGTTGTCTCCCGTTTCCTTTTTCGGAGCGGGTGGAGGAACATAGGCGCAATGTCCGCCCGCACAGCCGAAGCCCAATAGACCCATGGCCGCAAAGTATACTCCGAAGAGTACAAGGAAGTATTGTTTGGTCATAAAAGCCTGAGCTACGGCTATGCACCCGAATACCAGGTACATAACCCTTCTGTAGTTCCAGCCTTTCAATATTCTATCCTTCATATTTTTTATCTCAGTTTGCTTTGCAGCGAGCTCCATCCGCCACCATTGTATACTTCAGAGTATCCGTTTGATTTCAAGATACCCTTGGCAGATGCACTACGCATACCCGAAGCACAACATGTGATGACAGGTTTGTCTTTATTGATCTGTTTCATTTTGCCCTGCAACTCGTTCAGCGGTATATTCTTACTGCCTCTGATGTGTCCGGATGCGTATTCGCCCGGTGTGCGTACATCTATTATCTGCGCACCGTCTTTCACAAGTTGCGCATAGTCTGTGCTTGAGCCACCGAATAGGCTTTTAAGTATGTTCAGCATTGTTATTCTTTTTGTATTAGTTAAGCAATCCGTTTACCTGCATCCATCCGCCGCCGTCATATACGTTGCTGAATCCAGCTTGACGCATGAACTGCATACACATGTTGCTTCTTCCACCGCTTGCGCAACACAATACGATATTGCCGTCTATATCTTTAAGCTCACCTATTCTTTGTTGCACTTCTTGCAAAGGAATGTTGATTGAACCTGCCACGTGTCCACCTGCAAATTCTTCACGAGTACGTACGTCCACTATCGTTGTGTTGGCGTCGTTGATGATCTGTTGAATGTTATTCATTGTTTTTTGAATTAAAAATTTACAATGCAAAAATACAACTCACGGTTTTTCAGGGTGTAACAATGGTTACAGTTCGTTCAATAGCTTTATTTGGTTGCGATAAAGCAACAGTTTTTTCTGATTTTCCAGCTTTTTTAATAATCTGGAGATAACCACACGGCTACTGGCCAACTCGTTGGCTATATCCTGATGGGAAAGGTTCAGCAATGTGGAACCTGTGGTTTCGGCCTTGTTTTTAAGGTATGCTATCAGCCTGTCGTCCAATTGCTCGAATGCGAGTAGGTCCACCGCCTCCAATAATTCGTTGAAACGTTCGCGTATGTTGCGCATCACAAAACTCTTCCATGTGGGGTAGGTCATCATCCACTTGTCCATCACCGTCACAGGTACCAGCAGCATCTCCACATCGTCTTCGGCTACGGCCTTTATCTCGCTGGTATGTTGCTCCATGCAGCAGGTAAAGGTCATTACACAGCTCTCGTTGGGGTTGATATAATACAGCAGCAGTTCGTGGCCGTTATTGTCCTCTCGCAGCACTTTTACATTCCCCTTGGTGACAATAGGCATGACACGGATGTTTTGACCGATACTCAATATCACGTCTCCGGCTTTTGCGGTGGCATGTTTGCTCTGTGCATACAATTCGTCCAGAAGCTCCTTTTCAAATACTGATTCAAGTTTGTTCATACCGTAAAAATAATCATCTGTCCCTTTAATTGGCAGTTCAATTGTACCACCCATTATTAGTTTTTCTTATTTTGCCCAACTTATGAAGAATACCCTCATTTTTCTGTTTACGCTACAAACGCTTATCGCGTCGGCACAGACCGACACTACCAACGGTTTTACAGCTCCTGCAAATGTGAGTAACAACGTGCAGGAACTTGCAGATTATTTATGCGAAAGTTTGAGCTCGGACAAAGACAAAGCAAACATCATATTCAATTGGGTGACGCATAATATCTCATTTGATATAAAAGCCGCAAAAGATCCCGAGCGTACCCCGAAAAGCGCGCAAGATGTGTTGAAAAACAAGAAAGGTGCCGCAGATGAATATGCAGAACTGTATAAAGAACTATGTCTTGCAGCAGGTTTGGAGGCAGTTACTGTACACGGGTATATCAAACAGTGGTATTATGACAGGGGAGATTCATTGTACATGCCGCTGTACGGATGGTGTGCGGTAAGCATCGACCGTAGGTGGGAGCTTGTGGACCCTGCTGCAGGTGCAGGGCATGTTACCTATACACCGGGTTGGTTGCGCAAGCAGCTAAATCGTTTCAGCAAGGAAAAAGTGCTGTTCAGCAAGACTGGAGAGTTTGAGTTCAATTACAGCCCCGAGTACTTTATGATAGACCCGTTGATAGCCCGTTTCAAACGAGTACCTGCGGACCCTATCTGGCAATTGACCGAGGAGCCTATGCCGATGAGTGTTTTCCTGTCGGGAGATTCGCTTATCATGAACTACAATCAAAGCCATTATTACAGAGTGGACAACAGGCCCGCCATGCAGCGCCAAGTGTCTCTAAGCAATGAAGACAATATTGTGGACAATGCAGACAGGATATATGGTTACAACAATTTGTATGAATTGATATTGGGTGCCAAGGGACATATTGAAGCAGGCAGAATGGCCGTGAACTATTTGAAGGAAGGCAATATCACTGTGGCGGAGAGTACAGCAGAGCAGGTGAAGGATAAAATAAAGGAAGCACGCAAACATTATGAACAACAACAGAGCTACCTGACTCCACAGTACAACAAACTGAAGAGGAAAAACGCCACCAAAAACAGAGATGCCAATGCTCGTTTCAGAGAGTTGAGGTTGGAGAACAAAATGCTGACAAGCAAATACAACTCGCATATATCCAAGGCCGAGCGCAAGCGAGATGCTGTGGATGCCAAGAAGGAGAGTGCCGAAGCGCAAAGTAAAGACATAGACCAAGGACGCATCAATGAGATAGAGACAATTACAGTGGAGAAAGAACCGGGTGACGAATTGTTGGATGCAGTAGGTGATTCCATAGATGCAAAACAAGATAGGCTTGCAGTGACCTGGCTGTTTATCGAAGATGAAGTAAAGGCCATAGATGAAATAAAAGCTGCGAACGAAAAGTTGCTGCAACGCTTGGCGGTCATCAACTATCAAATAGATACGGTGTACGCATTGGAGGCGAATGCGCGTTTGAGAATGCAGGATGGTAATGACGACAAGGTGAAACACTTGATATCGGTACACCAAGAATGGGGCAGCCCATTGGAGCAGGTACACAGCAACTATCTGGAAAATTTTGACAGCATAGTAGACCGCAGCGAAAGGTTGTACATGACCTACTTACAGCAAATGAGATTGTACAAAGGAGTGCTCCGTCATTTGGAACAATACCAACGCTGGTTCAGCAAAGAGCCGAATGTGAAGCCTGAGTACGTCAGCATGTCCAAAGATTATCACGAGTGTATAGATAAATACAAAGGCGCTATGGAGATGTACAAAGAATACTTACACCAAAATATAGAGCGATTCAACAAGGTGGTGACGTCGTTTGAAGAAAGAGATAATTTGGTGGAGTACATGGAGCAAGGAGAAAAGACGAGAAAAGAAATGGAAGATAAGGAAATAGACGAAGACAATGCCTACGTGAAACGCTCGATAGAGATAAGGCTGAACAGCTTGGATGAGTTGGAAAAGAATGTGGAAGAAACAATGACCGGTCTACGCAATGCGGATAAAAAGATGAGGGACGATGAACGTAAGCGTGAAGAAGAAGAGCGTAGGAAGAAAAAGGAAGAAGAGGAAAAACTTAAGAAAGAGCAAGCCAAGAGCAAGAAGAAGTAATACTTCCCATTACATAATAAGAAAAAGCAGGGCATTGCCCTGCTTTTTTATTGTCGGCACTGAATGAAGGCGTGTTGTTTATACTAGATTAACTGCGGGTTATTGTCTATTAATCAACGGTTTATGTTTTTAAGGATTTTTAACGATTCCCCAACCTTTCTGTGACAATTGCCGCCTAACAAATACGCACTAACATTCTAAAAAAAGAGCAAGTCATGAAACACGTTTATTGTCTACTCGCAGCATTGCTGCTACTGACGGCCCGTTCAGAGGCCTCGCACCTTATGGGTGGTGAACTCCGTTACGAGTTCAACGGAACCAATTATACGGTAACCTTAAAGCTATACAGAGATTGTTCAGGCATTGCATTGCCTAACAGCGTTGCTGTTACGCTGAGCTCTGCCTCGCAAAGCAGTTCTTTTAATTTGACATTGTCGCTTGTAAAAAGCGGATTGGTAACTACACCATGTCCGGGTTCCGCCAATAAGTGTACCAACACTTCTTCAGTTATTCCCGGTTATGGATACGCAGAGTATGTGACATCTGTTGCAGTGCCTGCTGCAGCATCAGACTGGAAGTTTGAAGCCTCATTAAGCGCACGTACTACAATGCAAAATGTTGCAGGTGGAGGTAACATGTATTTGGTTGCGACATTGGATAACAGTGCCGGCGTCAACTCCACACCTTACATGCCAAACTATCCTCCGTTCTATCAAGCTATGGGTTCTACATCAGTGGTGCCTATGCAAGTTTTGGACCCGGATGGCGATAGCATAGTTGTAGAGCCTACGGCTCCGCTTATATCGGCAAGTACATCCGTTACATATGTGGCTGGAGGGTATTCTCCCACAGCACCGTATGGGAGCACAGGTACTTTCAATGTGAACAACAGCAACCAAACATTGACGATTAAGTGTACAAACAATGGGCAGTTTGCAGGAGCATTGAAAATAAAAGAATACCGCAATGGTAAGCTGCTAGGATATTACATCCGTGAGTTCGGCACAGCATACTTACCGGGTGGTACCAGTTTTGCTTTTACATATCCACAAATAACAACTACCAGCAATCAAGTTGCATATACATGTCCGGGTAAGCCAGGTTCTGCTTCGTTAAGCTTTACCGATCCCAACTCAGTGGATTCTGTATACATAACAGTAGACACTCCGGCATATGGAGGTTGGAATTTTACAGTATCCACACTCGCGGGTAAGCCAACAGCTACTACTTCAATTTCATGGACAGCCCCCGCAAACCTTAATCCATCCATCATACCATACTTTTATGTAAAACTGCACGTTGTTGATAATGCGTGCCCTAGAGCACCGGCAGAATATGCCTTGCTTGTGATAGCGCAGCAATGCCCAACAGACAGCGTTTGGCCCGGTGATGCCAACAGCGACAAGGTGGTGAACTTACTTGACCCGCTTTACATAGCAGTGGCATATAATCAAACAGGTCCGAAAAGACCAAGCCCATCCACAAGTTGGGTGCCTCAATGGGCTCAAAACTGGTCAGGCTCCTACCCAATATCAGGTGTCAACCACAAACACGGTGATTGTAACGGAGATGGTACCATCAACGCAAGCGACCTTGGAGCAGTAGCTGCCAACTGGGGCTTGACACATCCTAAGGGTGGACCTAGAAGTAAAACAACGGGTGTTCCTGAATTGTTCTACGATGTTACAGGTGTTACGTTCTCTCCGGGAGCAGTTGCGGCAGTACCGATAAAACTGGGTAGTGTTGCAGATCCAATGAGTGATTTTTATGGAATAGGTACAAGTGTATTGGTGAACGGCATCACTCTGGATGCACAAGCATATGTCGCAAGTGCAGGTACATGGATAGGCACTACGGGCAATACGATGGAATTTTCGAAAGACATCAGTAAATCGAGAGTGGAGTGGGCTTTGGCTCGTACCGACCATCAGAACACAACAGGTAACGGAACGATAGGTACACTTTATTTTAAAGTGCCTGCAAGCGCAACCATAGGTACGAACTTTACATTGGATTTTGCCAATACTGTTATTGTAGACAAAGACGGTAAGCTGATCACTCAGTTCAATACCAAAGATGCGACCGCACAAGTTACTGTTGGTATAGACGAAGTGGCATCGAACCTGAAACAAGTGTTTGTGGTGCCTAACCCATCAGACAAGTTTGCCAACTTGCACGTTGAGTTGTCTGAGCGCGAAGAGTTGCATGTGAATGTAACCGATATAAGCGGTAAAGTGTTGTGGCACTTCGATGCGGAATTTGCTCCGGGTGCCAATTCGATAGCACTACCGGGTGAGCAACTTGCCAACGGAATGTATATGATAAACATATCCGGTAAGGATAAGTATAAAACGCTGAAGTGGATAAAGCAATAACCATCCCCTCAAGATGATAGATAAAGGGCGAACTTTATGTTCGCCCTTTGTTATTTTTTGGCTTTTTCTTTATTCTGTTGCAGTTTATACTTCACTATCTTCTTTATCAATGTTGCGGGTAGGGGATTGTCAACGGTAAACTGTATTGTGCCTGCGGATGTTTTAAATCCTTTCAGTTCTTCTTTGAAATCTTCTTGTGCTTGCTTGCCACCGGCAAATAAGGAACAATGGTTTTTGAATGCACCTATATGCACCAATACTCCATGTTTTTTGAAGGTAGGCATTCCATAACTGATAACCTCTTCTGCATCGGGTACCACAGACAATATGGTTTTGCGTACTGAGCTTAACAGCTTGTGGTGCTCTTCGGGGAGATTATTGAAGTACTCTTCGACGGTGGTTACTTTATCCATTATTGGCGAATTATGCGTTTTTCATTACTTCAATTTCTATTTTTTTCATTTGCATCATGGCATCAATGGCACGTTTCCTTTTTTCCGCATCCGGTTGGTTGAGCAGTTGCGGTAACTCTTCGGGTATTATTTGCCAAGTTATTCCGTATTTGTCCGTCAGCCAACCGCACATCAATTCTTTACCTCCGTCACAAAGCTTTTCCCAATAGTAGTCCACCTCGGTTTGGTCTTTGCAATTGACCACAAACGATATTGCTTCGTTGAATTTGAATTGAGAACCACCATTCAACACACCATAGTTTTGATTGAATATCCTGAACGAACCGGTGAACAGTGGTCCGTCGGGAGTTTGTCTGTTGATGGCGGTTATTTCCGCATCGGGGAAAATGCTGACATAGTAGTTTAATGCTTCTTCTGCATTGTTATCGAACCATAGGAATGGAAGTATCTTTTGCATGAGCCTTGTTTTCTGCAAACATAGTTACGGAAAAGCAGGGACTTACAGGTGGTATAAGACAATACTGTGTGCTATTTGCGACATTGTTCATTGTATTAAATATGTTACATTTAGGTATGAGACATATTATTGTTTTGCTGTGTGTTGTAATTGTCTTTTGCATGAATTCTTGCCAAAAAGAGCATACTTGCTATTGTGTGGAAACAGACCATAACGTTGTACTTGACAGTACTAACGTTACTGTAAGAGGTACGGATAGGCGAGCCCGAATAAGCTGCGACCAGTATGAAGATGTGTGGAAGACATCACTTATACCCGAAGCCGTGACGGACTGTGAAATAAGATGAACTTGTTGAAATTTTTGTTAAAACCGTATTTGTTAAATTGAACAATCCATGTAGCAAGTTGTTTCATAAAAAATATACTTTTGAAACAGAATTTTACCTGACCAAACTATTAGAGAGATGAAATTTGCATCAGTATTGATAACGATATCGGCAGCAGCCATTTTGTTTACAGGCTGCGTAAGCTCGAAGAAATACAAAGAATTGCAAACCAAATACGGTGGTTCGCAAGCAACGGTTGCACAAATGCAAGCAAAGCTTAACGATTTGGAGAAGAACAACGGAAGTTGCCAAACCGATTTGGCTGCTGTACGGTCAAGAGCAGCCAGCTTGGAAGAACGGTTGGCTGCGGAACGTTCCAACGTAGCATCTTTGCAAAGCGCATTGGACAAATGTCTTACTTCTACCAATCAGGGTAGTGTAAACATTGCCAAACTTGTGGACGAGATAAAAGCATCAAACGAATACATACAGCACTTGGTGAACCTGAAGAACAAGAGCGACTCGCTCAATGTAGTGTTGACCAACAATCTTACTCGTTCTCTCAGCCGCGAAGAGCTGAAAGATGTGGATGTGAAGGTATTGAAGGGTGTGGTATATATATCACTGTCGGACAACATGCTTTACAAGTCGGGTAGCTACCAAATATCCGAACGTGCGGGAGAGACACTTGGTAAGATCGCCAAGATCATTAAAGATTATCAGGATTACGAAGTGCTTGTGGAAGGTAATACGGACAACGTACCTATCAGCAGAGAGAATATCCGCAACAACTGGGATTTGAGTACGCTACGTGCATCGAGCGTGGTGCAAGAGTTACAAAACAAATATGGTGTGGATCCAAAACGTATGACTGCAGGTGGTAGAGGCGAATACAATCCTGTTGCGGATAACGACAACGAATTGGGCAGAACCAAAAACCGCCGTACGGAGATAATAGTAACGCCTAAGCTCGATCAGTTTATGGACTTGATAGAGAAAGCACCCGACGGCAGCGATAAAAAACAATAATATAATATTGAAATCTTATATAATCATAAAGCCACCTTCTAAAAAGGTGGCTTTATGATGACAGTGCTGTTACTTTTATTATTATTATCTTCATAAGATAAAAATCTACCCTAATGAAACCTATAAAGACCTCTTTTCTTACAATGGTGTTCTTCAGCTTGATAGTTGCATCTTGCAAAAAGAAAGAAAATAGAATTGAAACCAATATTGATAACAGTTGCCCAAGCTATGAATATACCATAACCGCAACCGGAAACCCTTTTAAAGGTGAAACTTTGGAGTTCTCTTGCAATGCCCCGGAATGCAGATCGGTTGAGTGGTATTTTTCAAAAATAGATACTACTGAGGTTGTTACTCAAACCATCACCGACAGGACGTTCAAACACACTTTTGATAGAAGAGGAAAATACGCGGCAGTAGCGGTTATTGACGGAGATAAGAAAAACGCGAACGGTAAAAACCCATCCCTAATAGTGCAGATAAACAATCGTTTTAACATAAACGATCTCAATAAACTAAAAGATGTAAGGGTATGGAACGTTGTTGTAGACAGCGGCTCTAAAATATGGGGTGGTGTAGATACACTAAAAGTATATAAGGATACCTTTGCCGTTGACGTTGTGGATGAAAGCACACTAAAAGTAAGAGGGCGTACATTGAAATATACACAAGACCCTACCGCGGGTGTTTTTGATGTATATGGATTTTATGATCCCGGAGCGAGTGGTTATGGATGGGAGTACCTGTTTTATTATTACGAAAAAGACAGTGTTGTTTATTCATATCATCCCGATCAAGGAGGGGAGCCTGCAATAGGTAAACGACCTGCCATATCTTACGGAACGACTACTACATATATGTCAAAACAGTGAGCCCCTCACCGTTGTTAATACATTCAACATTGTTGATTATTCCTGTATTTTTAGGGTAATGTATACCCTCAAAAAATGAATGCAATCGAAAATATCAAGCAGTGGGTTGTAGATTATCCTGTAACGGCAAGTGTCTTTAAGTACATCCTGTTGGTACTGATAATAGCATCGGTCGTGTCCATGCTTAGGAGGATGTTGCGTAGAGTATTGCCCGACAGTAATGTAAGGTACAAGTCGCAGAAGGGTGTGGAGATCATCGGTTATGCCATTATCATCTTCTTAACTGTTACTTATTTCTCAGGACGAGTTAACGATTTTGCACTAGCCATCGGTTTGTTTACTGCGGGTGTCACCATTACGTTGCAAGAGTTGATATTGAGTATAGCAGGTTCGTTCTACATATTCTTGGTGAGAGTGTACAAACCCGGTGATAGAATAGAGATAAACGGTATAAAAGGTGATGTTATAGATATAGACAGTATATACACCACCATGATGGAGATAGGAGAGTGGGTGACAAGTGACAATTACAGTGGACGTATTGTGAAGCTTAGTAATGCATTTGTGTTCAAAGGGCCTATTTACAACTACTCGCAGGATTTCCCGTTTGTTTGGGACGAGCTTGATATTCCCGTTAGATACGAGTCTGATGTAGAGTTGGCCAAATCCATTATGATAAAAGTGGCGCAAGAGGTTTTGTCTGAGTATGTGCAGCAGTCGATAACAAACTGGCAGGAGGTGGTGAACAAGTATTATATAGAAGATGCCAACGTACAGCCCACACTTGCAATCACGATGACCGACAACTGGATGCGGTTCAACCTAAGGTATATAGTGGATTATAAGAAGCGACGCACCACCAAACATTTGTTGAATGAAAGAATAGGTGCCGAGGTTTTGAAAACAAATGGAGCGGTCAAGATAGCATCTGCTACCATAGAGGTGGTAAGGATACCTGATATACGGGTAGAGAAGTAGGGTCGGTGTCAGATGATATTTTGTTATAGCATATATCGTAACTTCAAATAATGAAGTACAGTCTCTTGATATTTTGTTTGTTCCTTTTCTCATGTAATACGAACACGATAAATTATTCCCAAAACTACGTGACCACACTCAACGATATGAAACGTATAGATGTTGGCAAAGGAGAAGTGGTGTATCAGATGGAAGGTAAGAACCATGAAATGAAGGATATGTCTTTCGTGATTACGGAAACACAACCCGGTGGCGGACCACCGTTGCATATACACCCTACAGAAGAGGCGCATGTGGTACTCAGCGGCAAAGTGAAGTATATAGTGGGTGACAGTGTATTTACCGTAGAAGCTCCGTATGTGGTGAAAATACCGCCCAATACCAAGCATACATTCATGAATGTGGGAGATACAGTGCTGAACCTCATCGGTGTGTTTGGGCACGACAACTTTGGCCCGTACAAGC
>JACJXR010000009.1 GCA_020636505.1 Chitinophagales bacterium
GAAACTTCAATACGGCTGACTTGCAGATTTTGTTGGCCGTAAGTGGAGGCATGGATTCCATGGTCATGGCTGACCTCTTTCTAAAATCAGGTATTCCGTTTGGTGTCGCACATTGCAACTTCCAATTGCGTGGCGAAGAGTCTGATGGTGATGAACAATTGGTTAAGGATTGGTGTGCTCAAAATGATGTAAGATTCTATTCGGTCAGGTTCGATACCGAGGCGAAAATGAAACAATGGGGCAAGGCGGTTCAAGAAACGGCACGCATACTCAGATACGATTGGTTGGAGCAAATTCGTAAAGAAAACAATTATACTTATTTGGCCACTGCTCACCATGCGAATGACAATGCCGAAACGCTGTTGATGAACCTGTTCAAAGGTACCGGTATAGCGGGGCTGCATGGTATTAAACCCGTATCAGGTACACTTATACGACCATTGTTGGGTATAACCCGAGCGGATATGGAAACACACGCCTTAGCTCATAAGGTCGCTTATAGAGACGATTCTTCAAACAGCAGTGACAAGTACCTACGCAACGATGTAAGGTTGAACATTATTCCCGTAATAGAAAAAGCATTTCCCAATCTCATAGAAAACCTCAACAACAGCATCACCCGCTTTGCAGAGGCGGAACATCTCTACAGTAAGTCCATTGAAAACGAGCGTAAAAAACTTGTGGAACAAAGAGGTAAAGACTTCTACATCCCCGTAAGAAAGCTCATGCACCGAGCACCTCTTTCAACCATTGTGTATGAATTGTTCGCTCCTTTTGGTTTCAGTCCCGCACAAACGCCACATCTCATTAAACTTATGTCGTCCGAAAGTGGTCATATCATCGAGTCCGACAACCATCGTGTGATCAAAGACAGGGAGTTTTTGATTGTCACAGGCAAACGTTCCGACTCATCAGATATGTTCGTGGTCAATGAATTTCCGGCCACAGTGGATATAGGAGATAGGGTGTTGAAATTAAAATTCGACAATTCCATCGATCATATCCCCAATGATGAGCAAATGGCTGTTTTGAACGCTAACAAAATAGAGTTGCCGCTCGTCATAAGAAAGTGGAAACAAGGCGACTACTTCTATCCTTTAGGAATGGGAATGAAAAAGAAGAAGGTAAGCAGGTATCTTATTGATAAAAAAGTTCCTATACATTTAAAAGAAAACGTATGGGTGGTTGAGAGCAATAAAAGAATATTGTGGATAGTCGGACATAGGATAGATGAGCGTTTTCGATTGTCAGAAAATAATGACAAAACATTAATTATCAGCTAATAGCGGCATAAGAAAAATGTATTATCCACATGACGAATGTCATTGATTAATACATCTGTTATCGTAACTTTAGCTAATATTTAACTTCGGTGCAAAACGGGTTTACTTTATTGATTCAAAACTTTACAAACGGGTACAAGCTTTTAATGGGTTTTCGTGGGGATATTATAAGAAAAGCGCTCTTTTCTTTATTGATCGTTTTTGCGGCATTTGCGCCCAAGTCGGCGCAGGCTACACATGCTGCGGGTGGAGAGATAGCTTACAAATGGGTGAGCGACTCCACATACAGGATATACTTCAAGTTTTACAGGGATTGTTCGGGTGCTCCTGCACCGGCCAACAACCAAGTGTTGTTATGTTATCACAATACATGTAACTCTACAAGTGGTAGCTTTTACTTAACTAGATTAACCAAACTTCCTGATAGTACTGTCAACGGTTCGCCGGTTAGTGATGGTTGCCCGGGTGTTGGAACCAAATGTACCAATACAAGTTCCGCTGTTCCGGGTTATCAAGAATGGTGGTATACAAATACAGTAACCTTGCCTTCGCGATGCGACTCTTGGGTGTTCAGTGTAACGATAGGTAACCGAAACCCAAGTAACAACCTTGTGAATGCAGGTAGCAGAACATTATACGTAGAAGCAACCTTGAACAACAGTGTGGCACAAGGAAACTCATCGCCGTATTTTTCCAACAAGCCCGTACCATCGGTATGTATCAACCAACAATATACATACAACAACGGTGGTGTTGACCCCAACTCCGATTCGTTGACATTTGAAATGGTACGTCCATTACACAACCCAAGTTCATGTCCACCATCTACAAGTGTGATTGCTTTCACGGGTGCATCTCCTTCATTTAATCTTACCACCAACCCGATACAAACCAACAATACTTTTACATTCGATACCACTACCGGTCAGATGTCATTTACACCTACGCAAGTAGGTTCGTCTACAATGTCTGTACGAATAAACGAATATCGAAGTGGTGTGAAGATAGGTAGCGTTGTGCGTGATATTCAAGTGCAGGTTATCAACTGTTCTGTCCCGACCCCGGTTGTAAATACCATTTCCAGTACAATAAGCGGTGCAACATATGTGAACGGCAGGGTGGAGGCCTGTGCCGGTGTCACCATGACCTTCTGTTACGATCTAACATCGGCCGACACAGCCGCAAAACTTGTGGCCAGTGATAACTCCAGTGCTGCCGCACCGGGAGCATCTGTCGCCTATATAGGACAAGGTACCGACTCCATACGGGGATGTCTCACATGGAAGCCTGGTACTGTTGATACCGGTTTAAGAGTGTTTACCGTGAGTGCTTCGGATACCACGTGTAAATCACCGGGTGTCATCATCACGCAAACCTTCGTATTGCCGATATACATTTGGCCGATCACAGATATTCTTAAGGATACAACACTTTGTTACGGTGATTCCACAATACTGACAGCCGTAGGTGGGTCGAATTTTACATGGACGGTATTGTCTGGAGGGTCGCCGATAACAACACTCAGTTGTACCAACTGTAAAACGCCCATAGCCAAGCCGACGATGTTCACACAGTATGTCGTCAGCAACAGCGCCTCCCAATATTGTAGTAAGAACAAGGATACTGTTGATGTAGATGTGTTGGATATACGGTATGATACATTGCAGGCCACCAGCAACTCGCCGATATGTGAGGGTGGTAAACTTCTTTTGTATTCCACCACTGCTCCGTCAGGGTTTGGATATCGATGGTCGGGTCCTAACAGTTATAACTCTATACAACAAAACCCAAACAGGTCGAATCTGGTTTTATCAGACAGTGGGTATTATTACTTAAGATCTACAAAGCTTCATTGTTCATCCTTCATGGATTCGGTTTTCGTAGACATAACACCTCGGCCTACAAAACCGGTGGCAACGAACAACACACCGATATGTGCGGGTAGCACCATCAACTTATCTGTCACGTCAGATACAGGTGTCACCTATACATGGACCGGGCCTGCATCCTTTACAGATACAGCCAAAAATCCGTCAATTACCAATGCCGATACTTCTCGAGCAGGTAGCTATATCGTTACAACATTTAAAAACGGATGTCCTTCAGAACCAGACACCACAGTTGCAGTGATTTATACAGTTCCTGCAATTGACTCTTATTATATCGTGAGGCCATCCAATTGTAGTGATTCGGATGCCAAGATCGTATTTACGGGTTTGGAGGCAAGCAGTTCTTATACGGTGTATTACGATAAAAACACAGTTTCTCAAGCACCGATCGCAATTTCCAGCAATGGGTCAGGAGTTCTGACCATGTCTAACCTGAAAGCCGGCACGTACAGTAACATCAGGCTCAACAAGTCCGGATGTTTCTCTGATACCATCGGGCCTGCTATCATTACAGACCCGCTTGCACCGGTTTTAACTGCAAGTTCCAACAGTCCATTATGTGTGGGTGATACTTTGGTGTTCACTGTGAATGTGGATTCATCCGGTGCAACATGGAGTTGGATCGGTCCGAACTCTTTCAGCTCATCTGTACAAAATGCCACAAGGCCGAATGTTACATTACCGGATACCGGTGCTTATATAGTAACTGCAACCAAAAACGGATGTACTTCTGAACCCGATACGTTGGATGTGGTGATATATCCGATACCTGCCAAACCTACTGCGGGAGGTAATACACCTGTATGTACTTACGATACATTGCAGCTTACAAGCAATACGGTAACCGGAGCTACTTATACTTGGACTGGTCCCAACACATATACAAGTGCATTGCAGAACCCTGCAATCTATGTTTCTGATACTACGTTTGCCGGTGATTATATTATAACGGTTACGGTAAATGGCTGTACCTCCGAAGCCGATACTGCATCCATTGCTGTATTGCTGGGGCCGGATAACCCGACTGCTTCCAACAATACACCTATTTGTGAGGGCGATACATTGAAACTGTTTTCAACGACTTCAACAGGTTCCACTTATGGTTGGACAGGACCGAATTCATTTACCTCATCTTCGCAAAATCCGGTAATTGCACCTTCTGTTCCCGCACAAACCGGCGATTATATTTTATATGTTTATAAGAACGGTTGTAACTCCTTGCCTGATACAACTACAGTTACAGTTTATGCAACTCCTGATACTCCGTTCGCATCCAATAACGGTCCGCTTTGTACAGGAAACACATTAAACTTAATTGCTCAAACGGTAATGGGTGCTACTTATAGTTGGACGGGCCCGAATAGCTTTACCTCAACCATACAAAGTCCAACCGTCTCTAACGTTACAACAACAGAAGCGGGTGTATATACGGTAGTTGCTACTATCAATGGATGTCCGTCAGAGCCGGATACAACATTGGTTGTCGTCAATGTTACGCCTGCACCAGAAGTTGATTCTGTGAACACGGTCGATCCTACAAAGTGTGGTGGTAACGATGGACAGATAATATTGAACGGCCTTGACGCAAGCACTACATATACTGTTAACTTCACTAAAAACAGTACTCCACAATCACCTTTGAGTTTAAGTACCAATGGTTTGGGTGTATTAACCATAACCGGACTCACAGAAGGAGAATATGGATCTATCACAGTGACGGCACCAAGTGGTTGTTCCTCAGATCCCCTTGCAAAAGTTACACTCACAGACCCCACACCTCCTTCCATCGCATTATTTGACAAGTCGAATCCTACTATATGTGGTGGTACTGATGGAACTATAACACTGGCAGGCTTAATAAACGGCTATACTTACAGCATCAGGTTCAAACGTGACGGTACCTATCAATCACCTGTAACTGTTGTCGCAGGTGCCGGTGGTTTGTTGACTATACCAAACCTCATTGCAGGCATCTATGACAGTATTACAGTTACTATTGATAGTTGTATTTCCAATGCAGTAAGCGCAGGTAGGTTGGATGATCCTGAAAAGCCTATTGTTGCTGCTACAAATAACAGCCCTGTTTGTGAAGATAGCTTATTACAGTTGTTTGCAACAGCCGATTCAACCGGTGTTACTTGGAGTTGGACAGGTCCGAATTCATTTACATCAACACAGCAAAATCCTGTGTTTACCAATGCACTACCGATACAAGCCGGTGTATATTCTGTAACCGCTTCAAAGAATAACTGTACTTCAGATCCTGATACAACGACAGTAGTGGTGTTTGCAACACCAACCACACCTGTGGCGAGCAACAACGGTCCGCTTTGTGATAGCAACACTCTGCAACTGTCTTCAACAACTGTGACAGGTGCAAGCTATTTCTGGTCTGGACCTAAGTCATTTACAGATACTGTACAATATCCGATAATATCACCTGCCGATACTTCACGTGCGGGTAACTATATAGTCTATGTAACGGTCAATGGTTGTGAATCATTGAGAGATACCACTGAAGTTATCATACATCACAAGCCGGCGATAGGTAGCTATTCGTTTACACACCCGACAACATGTAGCGGTACAGAAGGTACCATTACATTGAACGGACTCGTTGCAGATACTCCATATACGGTTAGCTTTACCAAAGACGGTACGCCACAGTCTCCTCAAGTTATCACATCAACCAATTCAGGTGTTGTGGTAATAACGGGTCTGTCAGCAGGCATGTACACAAACCTTGCCGTTACGCTCAATAGTTGTACCTCGGATAGTTTGGCTTCCATCAGGTTGGACGACCCTGCGAAGCCTGTTGTTGCAGCTAGCAATAGCGGCCCTGTATGTCAGGATAGTTTGTTGCAATTGTTCGCAACAGCAGATTCTGCCGGAGTAACATGGAGTTGGACAGGTCCTAATTCATTTACCTCAACAACTCAGAATCCGGTATTCACAAATCCTGTACCTGCACAGAGTGGGGTGTACAGTGTAACAGCTACTAAGAACAACTGTGAGTCCGACCCTGATACAACAACGGTATTGGTAAAACCGACACCAACAACACCTGTGGCGAGTAACAACGGACCACTTTGCGACAGTAACACATTACAACTGTCCGCTACTACAATCACTGATGCCGGTTATTTCTGGACAGGTCCACAATCATTCAGCGATACTGCTCATAATCCGATCATATCACCTGCCGATACTTCACGTGCCGGTAGCTACATAGTTTATGTGGTTGTTAATGGTTGTGAGTCATTAACAGATACTACTGAAGTTATCATACATCACAAACCGGCTATTGGAAGTTATTCGTTTACACACCCGACAACATGTAGCGGTACAGAAGGTACCATTACATTGAACGGACTCGTTGCAGATACTCCATATACGGTTAGCTTTACCAAAGACGGTACACCACAGTCTCCTCAAGTTATCACATCAACCAATTCAGGTGTTGTGGTAATAACGGGTCTGTCAGCAGGCATGTACACAAACCTTGCCGTTACGCTCAATAGTTGTACCTCGGATAGTTTGGCTTCCATCAGGTTGGACGACCCTGCTAAACCTGTTGTTGCAGCAAGCAATAGCGGTCCTGTGTGTCAAGATAGTTTGTTACAATTGTTCGCAACCGCAGACTCTGCCGGAGTAACATGGAGCTGGACAGGTCCAAATTCATTTACCTCAACAACTCAGAATCCGGTATTCACAAATCCTGTGCCTGCACAGAGTGGGGTATACAGTGTAACGGCTACTAAGAATAATTGTGAGTCTGATGCTGATACAACAACGGTATTGGTGAAACCGACACCTACTACACCTGTAGCTAGTAACAATAGTCCTTTGTGCGGAGGAGATACATTATTGTTGATGTCTACACTTGTCACTGATGCGACCTATACTTGGACAGGTCCACAATCGTTTAGTGATACTGCTCGCAATCCTGTAATTCCAAATGCTGACACTTCTCGTGCAGGTAACTATATCGTGTTTGTTACTGTTGACGGTTGTGTTTCTGTGACGGATACCACAGAAGTTATAATTCATCACATACCTGCCATAAGCAGTGTCACATATACCAATCCGACAACATGTAGCGGTACGGAAGGTACCATCACCATCAACGGTCTCGTGGGTGATACCACATATATGATCACCTACATGAAGAATGGTGCCACTCAATCACCGTTGAACATTCCTACGAATGTTTCAGGTACGTTGGTGATGACCGGTTTGGGTGCGGGTACATACACACAAATAAGTGTTGTGCTGAATAGTTGTTCGTCGGATACATTGGCTCCGATTGTACTAGATGACCCTAACGCTCCGATAGTGAATGCGTCAAACAGCGGTCCTGTATGTCAGGATAGTTTGTTACAGTTGTTTGCAACAGCAGATTCGACCGGCGTTACTTGGAGTTGGACAGGTCCAAATACATTTTCATCAACACAACAGAATCCAATATTTACCAACCCAACACCTACGCAGAGTGGGGTATACTCTGTAACGGCTACTAAGAATAATTGTGAGTCCGACCCGGATACTACGACCGTATTGGTGAAACCAACACCAACAATACCTGTTGCCGGAAATAACGGTCCGCTGTGTGCAGGTGAAGACTTGAACTTGACAGCAACCACCATTGCGGATGCGGGTTATAATTGGAGAGGTCCTTTATCTTATACCGATACTGCACAAAACCCGGTTATCACTTCTGTGGATACATCACAAGCAGGTGACTATATCGTATTTGTTGTAGTGGATGGTTGTCCTTCTCCGGAAGATACCACCAATGTGGTGATACATCATGTGCCGGTTGTAAGTACTACATCATACACCCATCCTACCACTTGCTTAGGCTCTGAAGGAACTATTACCATAAACGGACTTGTCGGTGATACCACATATCTCGTTTCTTACTTGAAAGATGGTAACACACAAGCACCGATTGCCATTGGTACCAACGTATCCGGTACATTGGTGATGACAAGCCTGACAGCGGGATGGTATACACAAATAACTGTATCGCTGAATGGTTGTATCTCAGATACTCTTGCTCCGATATTGTTGGAAGACCCTAATGCTCCTGTGGTGACTGCATCTAACAATACACCTGTCTGCCAAGACAGTACATTCCAACTGTTCGCAACGGCAGACTCTACCGGAGTTACATGGAGCTGGACAGGCCCGTCGTCATATACTTCGAACCTGCAAAATCCAATAGTCAATAATCCAACTCCTGCAAATGCAGGTGTATATTCGGTAACGGCTACTAAGAATAATTGCGAGTCCGATCCTGATACGACAACAGTAGTGGTTTATCCAACACCGACATTCCCTGCTGCAACCAGTAACAGCCCAATATGTGAAGGCAACTCTGTATTGCTATTCTCACCAACCATTACAGATGCCAATTATTACTGGAGCGGGCCTAAATCATTTACTGATACGGTACAGAACCCGGTTTTGCCTAATGCGGATACAACATTTGCAGGAACGTATCACGTATATGTTACAGTCAATGGATGTTTGTCATTGCCGGACTCTACGACTGTTGTTGTATTCCAGCTGCCTGCACCTATCATCGATAGTGTAATATTGGTTCATCCTTCAATGTGTAATGATAGTGATGGTAGTATTACATTGTCCGGCCTTCAGGCAAACACAACATTTGTTCTTAATTACAACCAGTTTAATCGTGCCAAAGGACCGTTGACGGTTACTTCAAACAGTTTAGGAAGAATTACTATTCCTAACCTTATTGCAGGTGATTATTCTGATATGACGCTTACCTCTCCTAACGGATGTACTTCTGATACATTGCCGGATATGGAGTTGAAAGACCCTGTACTGCCAACAATAGCTATTGATACTTTCTTCCATCCTACCACTTGTGGAGGAGCAGATGGTTCAATTGTTATTGAAGGTATGGACAACAGTGTTACGTATACATTGAATTATCGTAAGAACACAACACCTGTTTCGGTGTCTGTAACAGCCAATGCACAGGGTAAGGTTACAGTATCGGGACTTACACAGGCAACTTACAAAGACTTCTATTTAACCAAGTATGGCTGTGCGTCAAACGCCGTTGGTCCTGTAGACCTTATAGACCCGAATGCTCCGGTTATAAGTGTGGCAAGCAACTCACCGGTATGTGAGGGCGACACCATTAAGCTGGCGGGCTTTGCCGATTCAGCCGGTGTTACATGGAGTTGGACAGGTCCGGGCAGCTTTACTTCAAACGTGAAGAATCCGATTCGTGCCAATGCCATTCCTGCACATACGGGTATGTATTACCTGACGGCTATGAAGAACAACTGTACCTCCGAGCTTGATTCGGTGATGGTTACTGTTCATCCTATGCCTACCACTTCCACAGCTACGAGCAATACTCCTGTTTGTTCGGGAGATTCGTTGAAACTGTTTGCAAGTACTATAACGGGTGCTACGTATACTTGGTCAGGTCCTAAGAGCTATACTTCTTCATTGCAGAATCCGATAATCACTTTGCCGGATTCGTCTATGACCGGTGATTATATATTGTGGACAATTGTCAACGGATGTTATTCCGAGCCTGATACCACATCTGTTACCGTATATCAAACACCTGTAATTGATAGCTATACTTTTGCTCACCCAACAACATGTTCGGGTACTGAAGGACAGATAGTCGCATACGGACTGTTTGCCAATACATCATACGGAGTAGACTATTCTAAGAACGGAATACCTGTTGCGACAAGCATTGTTACTGATGTCAACGGTAAGCTGACCATTGCAAATCTTGGTGCCGGTCTGTATACACAAGTAAGGTTTACGCTTAACAGTTGCCCTTCTGATACGTTGATACCGATAGAGCTTAAAGATCCTAACGCACCTGTTGTGTCGGCATATACAACCACACCTACACTCTGTCAAGGTGATACTATCAAGCTGTTTGGTAATGCAGACTCTACCGGTGTTGTATGGAGTTGGACAGGTCCTAGCTCATATACTTCTTCGCAACAAAATCCTATAATTGCCGGCGCGTTGCCGACAATGTCAGGTATATATTACTTAACGGCTACGAAGAACAACTGTACTTCTGCTCCTGATACAGCAAATGTATTGGTGTATCCTACACCACAAACACCTATTGTGTTGACCAACAGTCCACTTTGTGAGGGTAGTACCATTACATTCTCTGTACAAACCTATGTCGGAGGACGTTATGTTTGGACCGGCCCGCTTGGCTTCTTCGATACGACACAGTATCCAACTATTACCAATGCACAAGTCAACAGAACGGGTACATATAATATCAAAGTGTTCGTGAACGGGTGTGAGTCTCCGACAACAAGTACCAACGTATATGTATACCCTATACCTGTGATAGTATCTTCTGCATACACCAACCCAACCACTTGTGGAGGTAATCAGGGTACCATTACATTGACCGGCTTGGTAGGCAATGCCACATATAACGTAAGCTATATTAAGAATGTTACACCGTTCTCTCAATCCCTAAGTGCAGATGCTACAGGTAAAATTGTAGTGACCGGCTTAACCGCAGGTACATACTCACAAGTGAAGGTGACAAGGAACGGTTGTAGTTCAGACACATTGATACCAATCTCTTTGTTCGATCCGAATGCACCTGTTGTTACGGCTTCGGCCAATTACTTCAATTGTGAGGGTACTAATATCAGTTTGAATGGTACTGCGGATTCCGCAGGTGTTACATGGAGCTGGACAGGTCCGGGTTCTTATACATCATCGGCACAAAGCCCGTTGATACCGAATGCTATTCCGGGACAGTCGGGTGTGTACACACTTACAGCTACGAAGAATGGTTGTGTGTCCGCTCCGGATACTGCCAACGTTTATATTAAGGCGCTGCCTATAATCTTTGCAAGTAACAACGGTACCTTCTGTCCGGGTGATACAATACAGTTGTCGGCAACAGCCATTACAACTGCACAGTACACATGGGCAGGCCCTAACTCATATTCCGATACAGGTCGTACACCTATAATCGTGAATGCACAAACCTACATGACCGGTAAGTATTACGTGATAGCGGTGGATAGTGGTTGTGTATCTAAAGCAGATACCACTTTGGTGACTGTATACAATACACCTAACGCACCGGGTGTTACACTATGGAATACCATTTGTGAAGGTGTTACTGCATCACCATTGTCGGCTACGGGTTCCAACTTGTTGTGGTATACCACTGCAACGGGAGGTGTGGGCAGTCCGTTCGCACCGGTTCCGTCTACGGCTAATCCGGGTGTCATCACTTTCTGGGTGAGCCAAACGGTGAATGGTTGTGAAAGCCCTCGTACAGCTACTAACGTACGAGTGCATCCTAAACCGGTTCCACCGGTTGCCACTCCTGACTATATTGAATATTGTCAAGACGCTACAACTGTTCCGCTTGTTGCAACAGGTAGCAGCATCAAGTGGTATACTGTACCTAGTGGAGGTACTCCATTGGCGGGCGCACCGACTCCTGCTTCGGGTGTTATAGGTTCATCGTTCTGGTATGTATCACAGACAAGTGTGGATGGTTGCGAAAGTGACAGGGATACAGTTGAAGTGAAAATATCCGATAACATATTTGCTGAGATCGTGATTTCCAAAGACACGGTTTGTGCTTACGATTCGTTGATGGTTTGGGATGTGGACAAAGGCATAAAAGGTTCTTACTACCTATGGGATTTTGCAGGTGGAGAAGTGGTGTCGGGCGATAGCAGTGGTCCGTATGTCATACGTTGGGATACTGAAGGCACCAAGAAGATAGTAGTGAATTACGACAGCCTTATGTGCGGTAATCCTGACGATACAACAATATTCGTGAAACCGATACCTGTTGCAGACTTCTCCATCGACGAGCATCTGTGTTTGGGAGAGGTGACGATATTGAACCCTGTATGGACAAATGGCTCAAGATATGAATGGTCACTTGACGGTGGCAATATAGTGGATAGCACTGCCGATCGTAAGTATACCGTTACTTGGGAAACTCAAGGTGAGAAAGTGGTGGTATTGACTGTAACAGGTACCAACAACTGTAAGTCGCTACCGTTCATGGGTGCGATAAACGTACACGAACGTCCTGTTGCTGAGATAACCTATATCAGCAAAACAGACCTTTGTATCGGTGATACCATATCGATAGAAGCCAGAGAAACGCCTAATGTCCTGTATGAGTGGACGGGTAACCCAAGCTTCTTGAGCAACGGAGAACCTAAAGTGACTGCAAGAGTGGGTACGAAAGGTATTGTGAAACTTACCGTTACGGATGAGTGGCAATGTACTTCTACGGCAGGACTGAACATTGAAGCAGAGTCTTGTTGTACCATTGCTTTGCCTACTGCGTTCACGCCGAATAACGATGGTCTGAACGATCAGTTCAGAATCATCACCAATGGCCATCAGGAAGTTCAGATATTTGTCATCGTCAACCGTTGGGGTCAGAAATTGTTTGAAACACGCGACCAAGCGGAAGGATGGAATGGTACTTTCAATGGTAAGAATGCCGACATCGGAGTGTACAACTACTACGTCAAGTATAAGTGTAGCAACGGTGAGATACTCGAGAAGAAAGGAGATGTGGTACTGATGCGATAAGTACTAAACGAACTATATTTTAAACCCCGCTTTCTTAGTAGAAAGTGGGGTTTATTATTTGGTTGAAGAATATCTTTCCGTGTGTGGGGTCGAATATGAAAGTGAATATGAACCCGAATACTGCACCGTAAAAATGTGCATCGTGTCCAATATTGTCTTGCGCTTTCTTAGCTGCATAAGCTGAGTAAACCAAATACAAAATGCCTGCCACTATCGCCGGTATGGGTATTATCCCGAATATCTTGAGTATGGCCCAAGGCTGAAAATAGATGAAGGAAAATACTACGGCAGATACAGCACCCGATGCACCCAATGCACGATAGTAATAATTCTCTCTATGCTTGGCGAAAGAGGGTAGCGACGACGCCAACAATGCCAACATATACATAATGAAGAAAAGCACCTTTTTACCCCAGTATATGGAATACATGGTTTCCACCGCCTCGCCGAACATATACAATACATACATGTTGAAGAACAGGTGTACCATGTCCGAATGCACAAACCCCGAGGTGATGAACCTATGATACTCCGACGTGTTGTTGCGCATCAGTGCTGGGTACAAAAGCAGTTTGTTTTTCAATTCGTCGTTACTGAAAGCTATCAAAGAAACGATGGCCGTAGCCGCTATGATGATTATTGTAGTACTGATACTCATTCAATTATGTGTCAACTGTGATGGTATGGACTGTTGTGCAATATACTGAATGCCCTGTAAACCTGTTCTGCCGTAATGAGCCGTACCAACTGGTGGGGAAACACCAATGAGGATAAGGACCAAACTTGTCCCGCTGCGTTTTTGATGCTATCCGTCACGCCGTAGGCTCCTCCTATCAGTATCACCAATGTTTTGGTGCCTTGGTTCATCAGGTTTTGAAATTGGTCTGCCCATTGGGGCGAGGTGAGCTTTTTGCCTCTTTCGTCCAGTAATATCAGATGATGGTGTTTTTGCAGTTTGGAGGTTATCAGCTCTTCTTCCAACTTTTTGGCTCTATCAGCATCTGCTGTGGCCAGTTTCTTGGGTAGCTGCAATGTATGTAGGTTGATGTTGCACCAAGGCTTTATCTTCTTGAAGTAGTACTGTATACCATCTTCGATATGCGGTTCGTTGGCCTTTCCCACCGACCATATCTCAATATCCATTTATCGTGTTTTTGCCCATGCAAAGTAGCTACAAAACAGCGTTTAAAGCAATTTGAAAATTACTTTGCAAAAATCAATGGAAGCTCCTATCTTTGCAATCCCAAATTCAATGGGATGGCCCCGTAGCTCAACTGAATAGAGCATCTCACTACGGATGAGAAGGTTTCAGGTTTGAATCCTGACGGGGTCACTACAAAGTAATTGAAAGCCTGACTAGTAGCGATCTAGCCAGGCTTTTTCATTTTTGGGTACAACATAGGGCAAACATTTGCATGTTTTAACTCATTTTTCCTTTTCAGTGGTTTGTTTATCGAGTAACCGTCTCAAAAGAAACCTCATACACCCAATAGGGAACAGTGCACATTCCGAGTTGAGTTTGTGTAGGAGTAAACAAAATACAGCTTAACTCTTATCCTTAATTCTGAAGTAGGAATGCCTAACAGGGATATTGAATATGAAGTATACCAAATAACCTCTGTCTGACCTTAATACAGCCTCGACGTAGTATGTGATACCAGAATGGAAATCTTTTACAGATACAATACATATTACTCTTATCGGCACTCTCAGGTATAACATCTGACCAGTTTTGGTTATAATCCATAGTCCATCAATGTCGTCTCCTGGGTCGTCATAATCTGTGATATCCATAGTTTTAGTTTAAGTACCAACAGTCATCAGAAGAATCCAGGGCATGTTGTAATTGTGACACTAACTCAAAGGCATTTACGTTCCTATCCATAAAGTAGTCCACATATGAGCTCTTGTTGGCATTTGTGAACAGATTGTACAGCTTCCATAGATTAATGCTCCCATCTGGTGAACTACAGAAGCTATTATCAGAGTAGTAGTCTTTACAGACTGTATTGATCTGACTATCCCCGAACATAAGGTCCGGTAGTTCCTTTTTCTTCTTTTCAGGCATGTGCCTGTACATTCTGCATCTCCCCACAAGGTTAGCAAACTGCCTTTCTGAGATACTATACTTACTAAACAAGCCATACAACCTTGACAATTCAACAGCATCGTAGTCTTTAAGAAGCATAAATATGCCGTTATATAGCTGATTGACATTATTTACCCTGAGGTTAGATAAGTAACCATCTGTAGCTACACACAGGTTAGTACATACCATATTCTTAAAGCCTATAAATACTTTAAAATGTTGGTCTGATGTGGACTTGTTGTATAGGTTGTCAAGGTTGTATGCCTTTATTCCCCCTACGGTCAGGTTAAGTTTACAACCATCTACTTCTGTTGTTATGGTAGGTATCTCTACTGTAAATGCCATACGCTCGTAATAGATAGTCTTTTCGTGCTCTTTGAGGGCTTTTGCAGGCTTATCCTTTGCTTCCGGCACTCTTCCCTTAACTGGATGAGATATGCGTATTACAGGGCTTAAAACAGTCTCTGTAGGGAATACTGCTTTAACTGCCTTAATAGTTGTTTGTATGAACTCAGTATGGCTTATTACGGGCTCATTGTCTTTGATGAATACAGGAATGATATGCCCCTTCTTGAGCTCGTTGAAAGTAGCTGAGACAGTGTTAGCTTCTATGAAATGCTGATTGGATGGTACAACCTGTATCTCATTTACAACTTCCTGTAACGCAGCAGCTATATGTTTTGACCCATGGGGACTATTGTTATCTGTTAATATGTCCATTGGCTTGTGTGTTTTGTACGGTTGAAGAATTGGTTTGTAATTGTAGTTGGTGCTTACGTGCTGTAAACTCTGTTTGTAGGGCTTGTTGGAGCCCAGGGTATGTGTTGTATAGTTGTGTAAGCTCAGGTATTGAACCACATCCCTGGATCCTTTCGATAATGGAGTTAATCAACTGTTCCCTGGACACTTGTTTACCCTCATTGCACCAATCAAGTATCTGTTTACCTGTTTCTACGGTAGGTATGAACTCAGGCTTACCAAAGAATAGCTGTGTCCTGTCCTTAGATACTCGTGCATGTAAGTTTGTATCAAGGTCAAATACGATAGTAAATTCGTAGTCAAGACCTTCTCTTTGCACTCCTTTAAGTCCTACTTTTTCAGGAACCATCTTACCGTTCTTGTCAGATAACACATAATCCTGTTTGGCTCGTATAGTTCCTATAACATGTACATCTGATTGTAGCATAGCATTGACAAATGCATTGTGACGTGGTGTAACCTTATTCCAGTTAGTGAAAGAGTTACCGACCATCTTGGCATGTATATCAAGTATAGTTTCCCATTCGTGTGTAAGACTGTCGATAATAATCACAGAAACACCTCCCTGGATGCATACATTGATAGCTTGTATGTAACGTTCTGGACTGAATGGAGGCTCTAAGTGCAGCACTTTGAAGTTGCCCACATCGCTATACAATTCAGAGCTACGATTCTCTGTATCTATAACAGCAATCTTATCCCAGGACCCACACAGTCCATAAGCTATGTACAAAGCGGATTTGGTCTTGCCTGAACCAGACGGTCCTTGTAAGGCACATTTTATCTTTACTTTCTTTCGTGAAGCTGTATTTAACTGCATATGATTTGATTTTGATGAAATAAAAAAGCGGAGGTAAACACCCCCGCTGTACTCTACCTACTAACCCACGGCAGTCTATGCAACCGCAAGCTCTTTACTCGTGTCTGGAATATTAGCAACACCCTCGGGCTGATAATCCCAGGTATGTGCCAACATTATCACTTCACCTGTTTCAGGCATAGTGTACTCGTAAGGTTCGCATTGCTTACGAACAATGTTTCCAGGCATTTCCTTACCGACCATACGTTTTGCCGTTATTTCATCGAAAGTGGATGAAACAAAGCATCTACGTGATGTCGCATAGAAACGTCCTGTGTTTTGAGATTGAACCATCTCAATGTCTCCCATTAACTCAAGGGAAATGAAGTTTCCTTGTTCGCCTTCACGAACATGATAATTTGCTACAATGATCATGATTGTACTGTTTTACTGATTTGAAAAAATGTTAGTAGAAAAGTGACGGGTAGTACCCGACACGCAAAATCGAGCAGGGGGTGAAATATAGGGGTGGATGTTTATTATCTATGTACAGTTTGATTGTTACTGCAGACTGTTTCTATAATTAAGCTTGAAATTGTGTTGCAAGTACTTTGCTATATTCGCATAAGTATATATGCAATTTTATATAAAAGCATCTGCATTCATTCTTTGTGCTGTTTTAGCACTATTACAACTAATATCTGCTCCAATAGCTTTGGTGTTAGGCATATTTGTCAGTAACACATTAGGTCACCCTTTTCCCAATTTGAATAGCAAGGTTACCAAAAGGCTATTACAGTTTTCTATTGTTGGTTTAGGTTTTGGAATGAATGTTGAGAATGCACTAGCATCAAGCTTGAATGGTCTACTACTAATAGTTGTAACTATTTTTGGTACAATTATTATTGGATATTTCGTTGGAAAGAATTTAAGAGTTGACAAAAAAATATCTTATTTGATTTCAGTCGGTACAGCTATTTGTGGCGGCAGTGCTATCGCTGCAACAGCTCCTATAATAAATGCCGATGATAATCATATAACAGTATCAATGAGTACTGTTTTTATACTTAACTCAGTTGCCCTTATTATATTCCCTGTAATAGGACACTACATTCCACTTACAGAAATACAATTTGGTTATTGGTCAGCCATAGCTATACATGATACAAGTTCTGTAGTAGGTGCCGCAAGCCAATACGGTAATGAAGCTTTGGAGGTCGCAACAACAGTAAAATTAACACGAGCATTATGGATAGTCCCGCTATCATTATTAACTGCCATATTCTTCAAGAGTAATTCAGGAAAGACAAAAATTCCCTGGTTTATTGTATTGTTTATCATAGCTATGCTTTTCAATAGCTACTTTCCTGGTTTGGATACGTTCGCAAAATATATCGTGATCATAGCTAAGTCATGTTTAACCCTGACAATATTCTTGATTGGTTCATCATTGTCATTAAGTTTTATTAAAAAGACAGGTACACGTCCATTTATACAAGGTTTTTTATTGTGGGTTATTATCTCTATTACATCAATTATTGCTGTAATAGCTATCTACTAAAAAAAACTTATATTTGAATAATTGGTCTTGAGCATTTTGAAGCAAATACTTGTCATATTAATAGCAATATGTTATGCCTTCGGCAGTGCCGAAGTAAGTTTGCATTTTCATTATTGTGGTAAGGTATTTCAATATGTGTCTTTTTTTAGCGATCAAGAGAAAGATTCATGTTGTGGTGAGACAGGGGAAACAGATGGATGTTGTAAAAGCGATGTTGTAAAATGTGATGTAGACGATCATAAACAGGGGCCTAAATACTTTCAGTTAAATAAAAAAACAACAGAAGATGCTTCTATAGCTTTAGCTAGTGAATCGTTTGAAACCTCGAAGTTTGTTAGCTTGATATACCATTACAGCAAGCTACACCCTCCACCAGTTCTCTCAACGAAGGTTTATCTGGATAATTGCGTTTTTCTTATTTGATATAAGTCATAATACGGTCAAACAAACCGTATGAACTAACAATTATGTTATGTTTTTGTTTCTATCTAGTCTGATTGAAATAAGAAAGTTTTATGACTAAAATATAATCAATATGAAAAAAGCTTTATTGATAATGCTATGCATGTCAGGCATAGCTAATTATACGAATGCGCAAAACGCAATAGATAAATACCTGACAGGTACAAATAATTTTAAAGTAGTTGGAAATGCATCTAATGGCTTGCTAAATCCTCAGGATTTAGACTTTGAGCCGGGTACTAATACTTGGTGGGTACTAAATTATGAAGGTAATACAGGAAGTGTATCTATATTTTTTGATGCTGATGGACCTGATCAAACATCTGAGTTTAGAAGAGATTCTCACGCCGGACACTTTATGATCAGAGCGTCTGCAATTGCTATCGGTGATAACGGAAATTTTGCTACCGTGCATGAAATACAAAACACAAACTCCGCATCTCCAACTTTTATGGGGCCTGCATTATGGTCAACAGATACATCGATATTTGCTCGATTAGAGCAAAGTAACTGGGATCCGTCTACACTGTTAGGTAGTCACTTAGACATGTTGCACCAAAGCCCTTTCGCAATGGGTATAGCTCACGACAACGCAAATGCTTATTGGGTGTTTGATGGTTATAATGGCAATATTTGTAAGTACGATTTTAAGGCACCTCATATTGTAGGTGGAGATGATCATGCAGATGGAGAAATATACAGATATACTGATGTTACGGTTAAACGCAAATCCGGTGTGCCGAGTCATATGGCCCTGGATAAGCAGAATAACTGGCTGTATATAGTCGATGGTGGTAATAATCGGATTATAAGAATGAAAACCAATGATGCTACAGACGCAGGCCCTTTGACAGTGCCAAGTACAGCTGGAGAGCCGCTCGCAAAATACCGCAATATGACTGGGGCTACTGTAGAAGTTCTCGTAAGTAGTGGACTAACCTCCCCGTGTGGAATTGACTATAAGGATAACAGAATTGTAGTGACAGATAATGCCACAGGAGAGATAATCATTTACGATGTGAGTAATGCACCTGCTACAGAAGTTGGAAGAATACAATCTGATGCCGGAATTATGGGTGTGAGAATTGATTGGGATAATGGAATATGGTTTGTTAATAGAAATAAGAGGCAGCTTGTAAAAATTGAGAATGCTAACGTGCCGACAAGTATTAATGGCATACAGTCCAATACGAACCTTGTTGTATATCCTGTTCCGGCTCACGATATTTTAAATGTTGAATGGAATGGTGATGACGCTGCTGTAATGTTGGTTGATGTTACTGGTAGAACTGTGTACCAAAATAAAATGACCGGAAAGAAGCTGACAATTAATTCTTCTGCCATGCCATCAGGAATGTATACCTTAGTCTTAAGAACAGATAAACAAGCGATCGCAAGAAAAGTGTTAATAGAATAAATGCAACTTCATATAAAAAATATGGTTTGCGACCGATGTAAATTGGTAGTAAAGGCTGAGCTTGAAAAGCTTGGCCTTTCTCCATTATCGGTACAGTTGGGTGTCGTGCAGTTACAAGAAGAATCTATACCAAATGAAGTCGTAGAAAAATTAAAAAACAGACTTAAAGAGTTAGGCTTTGAAATTATAGATGACAGGCGCAGCAGGTTAATAGAGGGAGTCAAAAAAATCATTATTGAGCTACTATATTCTGATAACGAATACCCTAATGTAAAGGTAAGTGACCTTCTGGCTAATAAGCTACACTATGATTATAGCTATTTGAGCAGATTGTTCTCAGAGACAGAAGGCATTACTATTGAACATTACCTGATACTGCAAAAAATAGAGCGGACAAAAGAACTGATTATATACGATGAACTTACATTGTCAGATATAGCGTACCAATTAGGCTATAGCAGCACAGCACATTTGTCTGCTCAATTTAAAAAAGTCACAGGCATGACTCCTGGAACATTTCGCAAACAACAAGCCCAAAGCAGAAAAGAATTGGATAAAGTAGGTAAAAAGTAAAAATCTTGTAAATATTAGCGTGAATTCTATAAGGCTGATAAATATGATAGAAGGAACTTTGTACTGTACTAATATCTATTGAGATGAGCGAACTAAAATTCAAAACAAATATTAACTGTGGCGGCTGTGTCAAAGCTGTGTCTGGTACATTAAATTGCAACTTAGAGATTGAGTCCTGGAATGTAGATGTAACCAATCCTGACAAGATATTAACTGTTAAAACAAATACACTTAGCCCGGAACAGGTAGTAGAATTGATTAACAATATAGGATTTGTAGCAAAACAAGCATCTTAGTCACCTGTAGTCAAGATTTGGTATCTTTATGAATAGACAATGAAAAAAGTCTTAGTAGCCATATTATCCATCTTTTATCTTCTGAGCTCTTCAGGCTTCGTTGTATATGAGCACTACTGCATGGGAGAGTTGGCGCAGGCCTCTATATCCAACAATGTTTCTGACAAGGGACAATGCAGTAAGTGTGGTATGGAGAATAAAAAGGGTGAAGAAAATGGCTGCTGTAAAGACGAACAGAAGTTTGTAAAAACAGATGACCAGAATACTGGTGTTAAGTTAGTTATTAACAAGAGCCTTATTACATTAGCAGACCTGCCATCTTATTTAACCTACGATTATACGCTTCATTCATCTTACGGTACTGATATTAACACAGGGCTACCTCATGCTCCTCCATATACAGATATCTACAAGCATCCTATTTTCATTCGGGTGCAGTCTTTATTGATTTGATACAACACATTTTTTGCGATAGCTATTAGTGCATCCAAACTATAGCACACTATAGTATGCATTAACGTCTGTCGCATTTTTGTTGCCCACCAATCATATTTAATAATTTAAAAATATTTATCTTATGAAAAGTTTAATTTATGTCATGTTACTCATGAGCGCAGTAATGTTTGTAGCATGTAATAATGGTAATGATACACATCACGATCATAACCATGATGGTCATGAGCATGGTATGTCCAACGAAGATATTCCTGTTGTAAAAGCAGAAATGGAAACAGATTCAATGTTTCAGGAACACATAGATGTAATCGCTCACTTTTATACACATATTCAAACAGCATTAGCTGATGATGATACAAAAGAGGCTTCCATTAGAGCTAAGCAGCTTTTAGCTCATATGCACGAATACGATACAGTAACATTTAGTGAGAACGAACAGGAAGTGTATGATAAATATGAAGCTAAAATAGTTGAACTGTCTAGTGCTATCCAAAGTGCTGAGGATATAGATGCGCAAAGGAAACATTTTGAAAGTATGTCAGATGTTATGTACCAGCTAGTGAAAACTATTGGCACGACAGAGCCATTGTACAAATCATATTGCCCTATGGCTTTCGATGGCAAAGGTGCAATGTGGCTGAGCGAAACTGAGGAAATAGCTAATCCATACTACGGAGCTTCCATGTATAGCTGCGGTAGTGTGCAGGAAGTTGTGAAGCGATAAATACAATCAAGGCATCATAAATCAAATTATGCTTAACAGAGTCATACATTATTTTCTGCATAACAAACTGGTAACGGTATTGGTATTAGTGCTGTTTGTAGCATGGGGCGTGGTAACTGCTCCCTTTGGATGGAAAGTAGGTGCACTACCATCAGACCCTGTTCCTGTAGATGCGATACCTGATATTGGCGAAAACCAACAAATAGTTTTTACTAAATGGCCGGGACGCTCGCCCCAGGATATAGAAGACCAGATCACATACCCGCTAACAACCTCTTTGTTGGGTATCCCGGGGGTGAAGTCAATACGTAGCTCCTCTATGTTTGGGTTTAGCAGTATCTACATCATTTTTGATGAAGATATAGAGTTCTATTGGTCACGTTCCCGCATATTGGAAAAGCTCAATTCTCTGCCATCAGGTTTATTGCCCGATGCAGTGCAGCCTTCCTTAGGTCCTGATGCCACAGCTCTAGGGCAGGTATATTGGTACACATTGGAAGGGAGAGACAAAGACGGCAATCCTACTGGCGGTTGGGATTTACATGAACTTCGAACTGTACAGGATTTTTATGTAAAGTATGCACTTAATGGTGCTGAAGGAGTATCAGAAGTAGCTTCAATTGGTGGCTACGTACAGGAATATCAGGTGGATGTTAATCCTGATGCATTGAAGGCTTATAACATACCGTTGCACAAAGTGATGTTAGCGGTTAAAAACTCGAACAAGGATGTAGGTGCTAAAACAATAGAAATTAACAGAGCTGAATATCTCGTACGAGGCTTGGGGTATATCAAATCTATCGAAGACCTTGAATTGGCAGTTGTTGACGTACACGATAATGTGCCGATACGTATAAAAGATATTGGTGTTGTAACTACTGGCCCTGCTACTCGCAGAGGGTTGTTGGATAAAGAAGGTGCTGAAGTAGTTGGCGGTGTTGTGGTTACTCGTTACGGTGCAAATCCTTTGGAAGTCATCAACAACGTAAAAGATAAGATTCAGGAAATAGCTCCGGGATTACCTAAGAAAACAATTGCAGATGGACGGGAAAGCCAATTGACTATTGTCCCTTTTTATGACCGAACACAATTGATCTATGAGACTTTGGGCACGTTAGAGGAAGCATTATCTCTTGAGTTACTGATTACTATTCTAGTTGTTGTGATTATGGTGCTGAACCTGAGAGCTTCAATAATAATTTCCAGTTTATTGCCATTAGCTGTGTTGATGGTTTTCATCGCAATGCGGTATTTCGGTGTAGACGCAAATATAGTTGCCCTGTCAGGAATAGCTATAGCTATTGGAACAATGGTTGACCTGGGAATAGTTTTATCTGAGAATGTCATCAAGCATATTAAAGAATCTTCCCAAGGACAAAAGCTGATTGATACAGTCTATAACGCATCTGCTGAAGTAAGTGGTGCAATAGTAACAGCCGTAACTACAACTATTGTGAGCTTCATACCTGTATTCACCATGCAAGGTGCTGAAGGTAAGCTCTTCCGTCCGTTGGCTTTTACTAAGACATTTGCTTTGTTAGCTTCATTAGTAGTCGCATTATTGATATTGCCAACTATTGCACACTGGTTGTTTGGCGTTAAGCTTGATAAAGGTAAGCGCAGTAAAGCATTTAATATTATTCTGATTGTAGCAGGGTTGTTATCATTCATTTTTGTAAATGCTTGGGCTGGTTTAACCTTAATAGCTTTTGGTATAGGTTGGTTTGTAACGGAATACAGCAAAAAGGATAATTTCTTAACCCGAAACCTGCCTATCATCATTACAGTAGTATCAGTAACGTGGATATTGGCTCGGTACTGGATGCCATTAGGTGCAGGAAGGTCGTTATTCGTCAATTATATATTCGTCGCAGGCATCGTCGTTCTAATACTCTTGTTCTTTTATCTGCTTGAAAGGTATTATGAACGTATACTGAGTTGGTGTCTTGCTAATAAGCGAAAGTTCTTGATGATACCTGCTGTACTCATGTTCTTTGCATTAAATATCTGGGTAGGTTTTAATGCAATGTTTGGTTTTGTAGCCAAAGGCTTTGATGCTGTTAATGTTAATATCAGAGCGACTAAAGTGTGGTCGGGTCTGTCTCATACCTTCCCCGGCATTGGTAAAGAGTTTATGCCTTCACTGGATGAAGGCAGTTTCTTGTTAATGCCAACATCCATGCCTCATGCTGGTATTGAGCAGAACAAGCAGGTTGTACAGCAACTTGATATGTTGGTGGCTAATATTCCCGAAGTAGATCAGGTAGTCGGTAAAATGGGACGAGCAGAGTCAGCTTTAGATCCTGCACCTATATCCATGTATGAGAATATCATTAACTACAAACCTGAATACATGATTAATGCCAAAGGGCATCGTGTCAGATATCAAACAGACGATGAGGATAGGTTTGTATTGGTTAATGGAGATACTTTAAGCAATGAAGATGCTATAAAACAAGGTGTAAAGCAGTCGATGCTAATTGAAGATGAAAACGGACAATACTTCAGAAATTGGCGAAGCCACATACATTCTCCTGACGATATATGGAATGAGATAACACAGGTGAGTCATATTCCCGGCATGACATCTGCACCTAAACTACAACCAATAGAGACAAGGCTAGTGATGTTGCAGACAGGTATGCGTGCTCCTATGGGGATTAAAGTATATGGGCCTGATCTGGAAACAATAGAAGACTTCGGATTGAAGTTGGAAGAAATACTAAAACAAGTGCCATCTGTAAAGAAAGAAGCTGTATTTGCAGACCGTATAGTGGGTAAGCCTTACATGCATTTGGATATAGATAGAAATGCAATAGCTCGTTACGGATTAAGTGTAGAAGAAGTGCAACGTTCTATTGAGACTGCTATTGGCGGTATGCAAATTACCTCAACAGTTGAGGGAAGAGAACGGTATCCTGTTCGTGTACGTTACCCTCGTGAGTTAAGAGATGATCCAGAAAGTTTATCACAGATACTGATACCCACACCAACAGGTGTACAGATACCTTTAGGCGACCTTGTGGAAATTGAATACGTAAGAGGCCCGCAAGTCATCAAGAGTGAGGAGACATTTCTTACAGGCTATGTATTGTTCGACAAAAAAGACGGTCAGGCAGAAGTGAATGTTGTAGAAGATGCACAGCGAGTGATACAGCAAAAGATAGATGAAGGTGCGTTAATAGTACCAGCAGGTGTCAATTACAAGTTCTCAGGTAGTTATGAGAATCAGGTTCGTGCTGAAAAAAGGCTGTCTGTTATTGTTCCATTGGTGCTGCTTATCATATTCCTGATACTGTATTTCCAGTTCCGCTCTGTGAGTACATCGCTAATGATATTTACGGGTATAGCTATGGCGTTTAGCGGAGCATTCCTGATGCTATGGTTATATGGTCAAAACTGGTTTGTTGACTTCTCTATTTTCGGTACTAATATGCGTGACCTTTTCCAGATGCACACGGTTAACTTAAGTGTTGCAGTATGGGTAGGTTTTATAGCACTTTTCGGCATTGCTACAGATGACGGTGTGCTCATGGGTACTTATCTCGACCAAAGTTTCAAGAATAATAGAACTAATACAGTAGCGGAAATAAGAGCAGCTGTTACAAAAGCAGGATTAAGGAGGATAAAACCTGCGATCATGACCACTGCAACAACCATCATTGCATTGTTGCCGGTACTTACATCCACAGGGCGTGGCGCAGATATTATGGTACCGATGGCTATACCTGCTTTTGGTGGCATGATCATCGCATGTGTTAGTTATTTCATTGTCCCTGTTTTGTATAGCTACAGGGAAGAACGAAAACTTAAAACAAAGTAATAATGAAGTGGTACATATATAGCGTAATAGTATTGCTTTTAATAGGAGTACAGCTTGACGTTAAAGCACAAATGTCGGAACAGTATTTACTAGAAGCTGCAGCAAATAATCCTATGCTGAAAGCAAAGTATGCTGAGTTTGAAGCTGCTATGCAAAGAGCCGCACGTTCCAATGCATTACCTGACCCTACGTTGTCTTTTGGATATTTTATTATGCCTGTTGAAACTAGGGTTGGACCTCAAAGAGCAAGATTCAGCCTTTCGCAGATGTTTCCGTGGTTTGGAACATTAGCTGCTAAAAAAGATATGATGACCTTACAGGCAGAGGCTAAATATCAAGAATTTTTAGATGCTCGTAATGAAGTATACTACGAAGTGAAAAAGGCATGGTACCCTTTATATGAAAACAAGCAGACGTTACAACTGCAAGAAGAGAACATAGAAATATTAAGAACTTATAAAAGGTTAGCGACAACCGCTTTTAAGAATGGTAAAGGAAGCCTGTCTGATGCACTACGTACAGACATTATGATAGACATGGCTGCAACAGAGATACAATTATTGCAACAGGAGCAAACTCCTTTACTGGTACGTTTCAATTCAATACTTAATCGCCCTGAAACAGCAGTTGTCAATATCCTAGACTCTTTGCCTGACCCAAGTATTGACATGAGCTACCGTAAGGACAGCTTATTACAAAGAAACCCCGTCTTGAATGCATTAGACCTTAGACTACAATCAGTTCAAGTAGAGGAGAAGTTGGCAAAGAAACAAGGTTTGCCAAAGTTTGGAGTGGGTTTGGACTACGTAATTGTTGGTCAACGAAATGATGTAACAATTCCTGATAACGGTAATGATGTTCTGATGCCTATGGTAAGTATGAGCCTGCCCATATTCAGAGGGAAATACAGGTCTGCTGTAAAGGAGGCACAATATATGCAAGATGCTATATCAGCTAAAAAAGAAGCATTCACAAACGAACTGAACAGTAAATATGCAACTGCAGAATATCAATTGAGTGAATCATACGAGCTAATAAAGCTCTATGATCAACAGATAGTAACTACGAAACAAGTAACAGACCTGCTGCTGACAGACTACAGTAATTCAGGAAAAGACTATGAAGAAGTGTTGCGTATGCAACAGCAATTGTTGAAATACAAGATCGCTAAAGTAAATGCTCTAAAAGATTATTACACAGTATTGGCACAACTCGATTATATAACATCGAAATCCGAGTAAAATGAAAAAGCTAAATAAAACAACATTATATATCGCATTAGGTACACTTGTTATAGGTGTACTATTAGGTGCATTATTCTTTGGCGGTAATAATAAGTCTTCACAGGATACTACCGCACAAGAAGCAGAGCAGACTATTTGGACCTGCACCATGCACCCGCAAATCAGGAAAACAGAACCGGGGTTATGTCCTATATGTGGTATGGAACTGGTGCCTCTAAATACAGACGGTGCAGATGTCGGGCCATCAGAAGTTCGTATGACACCAACAGCTATGCAACTTGCTAATGTGCAGACGTCTGTTGTAAAAAGGCAGAAGCCTGTAAAAGAGATAAGAATGAATGGCAAGGTAAAGCCTGATGAAAGAAAGCTATTCTCACAAGTGTCGCATATACCCGGCAGGTTGGAACAGTTGCTGGTCGATTTTACAGGAGAATATGTTTCCTCAGGGCAAACAGTAGCCTACATCTACTCACCTGAATTGGTAACAGCTCAGGATGAACTTTTAGAAGCCTACAAAATAAAAGAAACACAACCCGAGCTCTACAATGCTGCAAGAGAAAAATTAAAAAACTGGAAGCTGAGTGAAAAACAGATAGACAATATCATTAGTACCGGAAAGCTACAAGAACGGTTTCCTGTTATAGCAGATAAGTCAGGCATAGTTAGCAACAAGAAAGTAAATACAGGTGACTATGTAACGAGAGGACAAGCACTATTTGAAATTGCCAACCTGAATACAGTATGGATAATGTTTGATGTGTATGAACAAGACCTTACATGGGTAAACAAAGGCGATGTGGTCAAGTTTACGGTACAATCACTCCCAGGTAGGGTCTTTAAAAGTAAAGTAGATTTTATTGACCCGGTGATTGACCCTGCCAGACGAGTTGCAAGTGCAAGAGTACAAGTCTCAAATCAAAGTAATCAGCTTAAGCCTGAAATGTTTGCTACAGGAGTCATCGAAACGCCACTTAAAAAGCAGAATGAGGCATTAGTTATCCCTAAATCAGCAGTCATGTGGACAGGGGAACGTTCAATAGTATATGTACAAGAACCATCTGCAGGAAGTGGGCGCAATTTTATGCTGCGAGAAGTAGTGCTAGGCCCAATGTTAGGAGATAGTTATGTGGTAAAAGAAGGTCTTGAGGAAGGAGAAGAGATAGTTACCAATGGTACGTTTAGTGTAGATGCGGCAGCACAACTGGCTGGTAAGCCTAGCATGATGAACCCGGAAGGAGGCGCAATGTCGATGGGGCATAATCACGGGGATATGAATAATAATGCTACAGAAGATGTTGGTAGAAAGAATATAAACGATTTAGAGCAGGCAACTATTTACCAACTTGTACAACAATACGAACTTTTGAAAGATGCTCTTGTGGATGATGACTTCAATAAAAGTAAGCAACTTGCTAAAAGTTTTTATAAAGCAATGAAGCAGACGGATATGAGCAACTTCAGTGGGGCAGAACATATAATTTGGATGCAACACAGTAGTAATGCATTGAATGCACTTGAACAGATGAAAGAAGCAAAAAATATCGGTGAGATAAGGCGTTATCTAAAGCCATTATCTGGACAGATTATCACAATAGCCAGGCACTTTGCACCATTCAAAAAATCTCTTTATGTGATGCGATGTCCAATGGCTGATAAAAACAAAGGGGCTGATTGGATAAGTTTTGAAGGAGAAGTGAAAAACCCATACTATGGTGCAGAAATGCTTACATGCGGGTCTGTAATAGATACAATTCAATAATACTTAAAATGGTTTGTCATGGAACACAATCATCATAAACATCACGAACACCACCATAATCACAAAAATGCACATGCTGGTCATGAACATAGTGGACAAGGGCATCATGGTCATGATCATAATGCCATGATAGCTGATTTTAGAAAGCGTTTTTACATCGTATTGGTATTGACTATTCCAACTATGTTGCTTTCTCCGATGATACAGCATTGGATGGGTGTTGAATGGTCTTTTACAGGTAGTGAATACCTTTTATTCGCTTTGTCATCCGTCATATTTGTGTATGGTGGCTGGCCATTCCTTTCAGGTCTTGTAAATGAACTCAAAAGTAAGAGCCCGGGAATGATGACATTGATAGGTTTTGCTATCTCTGTAGCATTTATTTACAGCAGTGCCACTGTGTTTGGACTTGAAGGTTCTGATTTTTTTTGGGAACTGGCAACTCTAATACTCATTATGCTATTAGGACACTGGATAGAGATGAAATCAGTAGCAGGTGCGTCCAAGGAATTAGAAATGCTGGTCAAGCTAATGCCATCTGAAGCACATTTAGTAAAAGGAGATACTACAGAAGAAGTGAAAACAGATAGCCTGCAGCCGGGTGATGTTATATTAATTAAGCCAGGTGAAAAAATTGCAGCAGACGGGATAATCAAAGATGGTAGTTCTCATATTAATGAATCGATGCTGACAGGTGAATCAAAACCTGTATCGAAAGAAAAAGGAGACAAAGTAATAGCAGGTTCCATCAATGGTAACGGAGCTATAAAGGTTGAAGTCTCTCATGGAACTAAAGACTCATATTTGTCACAGGTTATAAAGCTTGTTAGTGATGCCCAAAAGAGCAAATCAAAAACACAATTAATGGCAGATACTGCCGCAAATTGGTTGACCATTATAGCTATAGTGTCTGGTATTACTACTTTTTTGGCGTGGTACTTATCAGGTCATGATCTTGCATACTCGATGGAGCGAATGGTAACAGTAATTATTATCTGTTGTCCTCATGCGCTTGGGCTTGCAGTGCCTTTAGTTGTCGCACGTTCAACAACTATTTCGGCTAAGAATGGTCTTTTGATAAAAAACAGAACCTCATTTGAGAATTCAAGAAAAGTAACAACTGTTGTCTTTGACAAAACAGGGACACTGACAATTGGAGAGTTTAAAGTTGTTCGTTTTAAAGCGTATACAGATTCGTATTCTGATGATGAGGTATTGGCGTTAGCCGCAGCAATAGAAGGCAGCTCAGAGCATCCTATTGCGGTAGGTATCGTTAATAAGGCAAAAGAGAAAGGATTACCTGTTCCTAAAGTGCAAGATGTTGAAGCTATTACAGGAAAGGGTATTTCAGCTAAATATGACAATAAAGAAGTACACATAGTTAGTCCAGGCTACCTCAAAGAAAAAAATATTACAATACCTGAACAGCAAGATGATGCTACTACACAGGTCTATATCCTTATTGATAATGAACTTGCAGGAACTATAGCATTAGCGGATGAAATAAGAGAAGAGTCATATGAGGCGATTGATGAATTGAAGAAAGAAGGCGTAAAAAGCATGTTGTTAACAGGTGATAACGGTAAAGTCGCAAAGGCTGTAGCTGATAAATTGGGTATGGAAGATTTTATTGCAGAAGTTTTACCACACCAGAAGTTGGAACATATAAAAGACTTGCAGGGTAAAGGAGAATTTGTAGCCATGACAGGTGATGGTATCAATGACGCTCCTGCATTAGCACAGGCAGATATAGGAATTGCGATAGGGTCAGGATCTGATATTGCTGCTGAAACAGCAGGGATAGTGTTAGTGAACAGCAATCCTAAAGACGTGACCGGGTTAATTAAGTTTGGTAAAGCTACTTACAGGAAAATGATACAAAACCTGATATGGGCAACAGGATATAATGTGATAGCTATGCCGGTAGCGGCAGGTGTGCTTTATAGTTGGGGTCTTATTCTCAGCCCAGCTGTAGGTGCTGTTTTAATGACTGTGAGTACAGTGGTAGTTGCTATTAATGCAAGTTTGTTGAAGGTGAGGTAGCAATTCAATTTTACTTTGCATAGCTCTGAGAATATATTATTCAGTTCATTCCACCTGCAGCAACCTTACGTTTTCATCAATGTTGATTATAACCTTCACTGTATATGATTAATCAACTAATCAATCCTGTTCTATGTAAGAGTACAATAACGCTATATAATCCCAATATATATAAACTGAAAGCTGCTGTTAGCGTATAACTATAACTGTTTTACAATTAATAGTATGCTATTGCTATTTAAGCCTCGCCCTAGGGTAAGTTTATTATATCTGTTAATCTTGTAGAGAATTAATAACGCTATATATTATGTAAGGGTAACAAGTATTTCAAAAGGTAAAAAGAGGTGAAAATACTATGTATCTGCCACCTTTGCTTTATTACTTCGATATACTATGGCATGACTAATTATTTTCAGTTAAGCATTCTAAAGTCATTAAGCATATTCAATTATAACCTCAGGATAAACCCCGGCTATCCCTTATATTTGCATTACTGCATCACCAAAAGCAGTACGAGAACATAGAAACTTAGAAAGAAACGTATCAGCAAGAGAAAGAAAGAAAGAAGAAGTAGCAGAACATTCCACAGAAGAAGAAACACTAGAGAAGAATCACATAAAAAAATCAAGCCGAAGAAAATTTCCTAACACCTCAATCACAGTTCGACTGTGCATTTTTATGAATTTAAACATGGATTACCTGTGGTTGACAACACAGATAACAAATGAAGTTTGAGATACCTTCTAACTTGAAGGTGAAACGCATCGTTTTTGATGCTGATGAAAGGAGTAATGATATCGCCATAGATAAGCTCCATTATGTATGCCACATTATTAATCGGTTAATGCTTCGTCTTGATGATGATATGCGTTATAACGGATCAGACTATAAGTATGGTGTGCCTCTTAATAGCAGAGCCTTAAGAAAGGCACTTGGTAGACGGTACAGAGATACAATTGACGTGCTTATAGAGCATGGTATTATTGAAACCAACGATGTGTTTGAAGTAGGTAAAACTAGTAAGCAATATAGGTTTACTGAGCAGTATAGGTATAGTAGCACCAAGTATGTAGCACCGAAAACAAACAAGTATAGAGAATTCTCTATTCCCCAAGGGGCTGTTAAAATCGATGCTTCTACTTTCTATGATGTGAGGTTAGTAAAAAGGGTGCAGAAAATGTTTGTCGGGCTGACTATAGATGTAATAGCAGCAAACTCTTGGGTTGATAAATATTATGAAGAGCAGCGTCAAGTGATTATATCTGCCAAGAACAAAAAAGCTATACAACGCAAGCTGAAAGAACTTGTTATAAAATGTAATGGTTATAGAGAGAGTATCAGGAAGGTACACGTCAAAGAAGCCTCTTTTGTACAAGATGCGTTTGGGCATAGGTTGCACACGCCTTTAACAAGACTAAAGAAAGAACTAAGACAATTTGTCAGATATGATGGTATGCCTCTTGTTGAGATTGATATTGCAAACAGTCAATTATTCTTTATGATACCTCTTCTTCAGTGGAAAATGTATCATCCACAAGCTGGAGGAGGGGAGAAAAATACTTTTAAACATAGAATATGGATAGGAGAAGACCAAAGAGAGACATATAGGAATACCATTATGTGGTGCAAAGAGGTTGAAATGCAATATAGTAAAGGCTTACAGGAGATAAGTTTTGTCTCCGATGCATGCAAAGGAATTGTATATGAACGTGTTGCCCAATATCTGAGTGCTAGTGGATACTTTAAAAACGAGGAGGCGAAAGAAGAAAAGAGAGCGCATGTTAAGAAGTATCTACTAAAGTTGATTTTTGCTTCACCAACAAAAAACTACAGCATGTACAATGCAAGCATTGGAGCCATATGGGATGCTTTTAAGGCTTGTTATCCAGAGATAGGTAAATTGGTTATCTTGATAAAGGGAGTAGATTATAAGGCAATATCAAGGCTGTTACAACGCATAGAGAGCTACTGCATAATAGGTAGTGTTTGTAAGATAGTAAATGATAAAAATGCTGACATCCCATTATTTACATTGCATGATTGCATTGTTACAACAGATAATTATGTTGAAACTGTGGAGAAAGAGCTATTAGGTATTATTACAGAATTGATTGGGTTTACACCAACCGTTAAGAGGAAGGTGTGGAATGTGAAGAAAACACAGTTTACTATGTTAAAGAATTACATTGACCGTATAAGTAATTTGATAAGAAAAAGGGCCGCATAAGCAGCCCTTTTATTACATTCGAATATGCAAATTGCTATACCATCTCACCTCGTTTCAGCGTTTCACAGGAGAAATCAATGTCTCACTATGTATATCTGATAATTTATCATTTTCATGCGTTGTAGAGCTATAGCCTTGGTAAACAAAGTGTGTTGCCAATAGGTAGTAACAAGCTTTACCTTTTGCGTTATCATTCTTATTCTCAACCATTTTTATGACTATTTATAAACTGTTCAACATGCTCCTTTGTATATAGGTATTTTCTGCTTCCTGGAGCTTTTACAAATCCGATATAACCATTATCACGATACTTCTGTAATGTCTTGCGACTTACTTTCAACATGCGGCAAACTTGTGCTGTATTGTAGTATTGTGTTTCTTCAGCATGTTCTTTGCTGAAATGTTGAAGAATAAACTGCTTAACCGCAGTGATTACTTCTGGGCTGTCTAAAGCCTGTAACACCTCATCTTTTACATAGACGTTACCTAGTGCATCTACATATGCACCTTTCTGTTTCCCTTCGTCGAGGTATACCTGTAGCCTTTGTTCAGGCATACCTAGACGTCTGGCTAATGCCAGTTTCTCATTCTTGTTTTTAGGCATAATAAACCTGTTAGTACTGCTTCATAGCAATACATGTTAATTAATACAACATGTAAGACTACCACGCCGTGCTGTGGTAGAATCCGTATGCTTGGGTATACTGATACTGTAAGTATACACCTAAACAAATTCAGCCTTACAGCAATATCAGACTGAACCTGTCAATGAAGCCCCACTAATGCTCAAGAGATTGAGCTTTTAGGTTCTAAGTGGAGTAATACGACTATTGTCGTATAGCAAAACTATGTTTCTGCTTTGTTTTTACAAAAATTATTCATCAAACGCTTTCATAGACTGATCCAAGTCGGCATTGACGATCTTAGCGTAAATAAGAGTCTCTCGTATGTTTGCATGGCCTAATAGCTTTTGTACATGTTCTATAGGTATTCCTCTTCGCAGGGCATTTGTTGCAAATGAGTGTCTGCTAACGTGAAAGGAAAGATTTTTATTAATATCTGCTTTTTTCGCTATTGATTTCAGGTTCTTATTGATCTTAGCAGTAGCTAAAGTAATTGCTTTGTCTAGCTTAACAGGGTCTGCTTTTGTAATATCCTCATGCAAGCATGCGAATACATAGTCGTTCTCTTCGTTTCCTTTAGCCCTGTATCTGTTTAGGATATTCTGAGCGACTTTAGGCATGTATATAGTAGATTGAACGCCTGTCTTCTGAATAACAATGTTTATATGCTCTCCGGATATGTTCCCCCATTTCAGTAATAACACATCTGATACTCTCAGTCCACATGCATAACATGAAAAAATGAACATGTCACGGTGTTTTTGTAGTCTAGGGCTGTCCGATAGGTCCAAATGCATGATAGCATCGATCTCATGTTGAAGAAGATACGCTCTCTCTGTTTTTGCTGATCTTAAGGTTATCTTTCCAAAAGGGTTGTCCCTTTGCTCGATTAGCCCTTCCTTGACTGCTGTATTAAATACCTGACGGATGAATTTAAGATTACTGTGAACGGTACTGGCAGAGTTGCCAATAACTTTAACCATATACCTTTCGTATTTCTTGATAAAACTTACGTCAATATCTGTAAATGCATAACTGTCTTTTCCAACATACTTTTTTAGTTTAGCAATTACAGATTTCGTTCGATCATATGTACCTATTTTACCTTTTGCATAATATCCGTTAACAATACTGTTTGCGACTGCGAAAAAGTCTTCATTGCTGGTTCCGTTCAAGGTTGCTTTTATCTCTTTAACGCTGACATGAAGGTCTTTGCTCTCTGTCTTCAAGAGACTATTAAGGATAGCAGTTTCTTTCGTTCTAAGCATATTATTCATACGAACACTATTTGGGTGGGTAGTTTTCACGACCTTTCTTTGGTCATCCCAGAATCGCTCTTCTATTCGTATGCCAGTTGCAATATTTGTACTTTTTCGGTTTTTAATTATCCTGAAATAAAGGGGTAGTGTTCCTTTCTTGTTTAGCTTATCCTTTCTTAGTACTAGTTGTATAGATGATGCCATAATTAAATTATTTCTGTAAAAAAAGGGGTACAACATGGGGCAAACAAAAAGGTGTTTTTGCTCCTCAATAATGCCTATTGTTACTCGATAAAAAATATTAATATGATTGCTGAGAGAGGAATACAGTAAATCAAAGAGTAAGAATGGGTAGGAAGTGTTTTCCTGACGGGGTCACTTGATGATGAAGCCCACCGCAAAGCGGTAGGGCTTTTTTCTTTGTGTGAACCAAACTTGTTGTAGCGAAACAAAGAAGAAGAAGCCCTGTTGAGACCCGCGACTGGATAATTCCACAACTTGTGGAGAGCTCACCCTACAATAAAATCATATTCATTATTTTAATGTCAAAATAGCTAGAGTACCACTTAAGGGAAATACTTATACCCCCTTTAAGTGATTTATTAATTGAAAAATATGCCTAGAATATTGTTGTTTTTAATACTAAATATTTTTGCTTGTGCCCAGTCTATTGCACAAGAGAAAGGTGTTGCTCAATCTATTGCAGATAAGGAACGCATAAATGCCATTAATACCTTAGACTCTCTTTGTTTAAAAGATAAGTATCAGGAAATTATCAACTTTTGTAGTGAATCAAACTATCATTTAAACTCTGTTTGCACGTACAACTTAATTGGTGCTCATTATTTTTTAGGTGATTCTATAATAGCCTGGAGTTTATTGGATAAAGAAATAAATAGAATTACTTCTAATTCGTCCAATAGTCCTTATGCGTTGCATCTTTTATTGGGTGAGGATTATTCATCCTACAAGAAGTTTTTAATGACTAGCTCGGCTAAAAGCTACATTGTAAGCATAATGGATTCACTTTATATGATGGAAAGTATTACCGAAAAAGAAAGTGGTAAAGAATTGATGCATCTATTGATTGAAGATCAATGGGTTCGAAAAACGTCATCATTATATGATCACTTTAAACCAGACAGAAAACACCTGTTACCTAGTAAAATTGATAGCATGGATGCTATCAAGGCGCAAAGAGATCATTGTACCAAAGTTTTCGACTTTTATCAAAAGCAAAATAAACTCTTTTCCAAGACAGAAGTAGGAATATTATATTACAGGCAACTATTTCTTTTTTTTCATGAGGTGGATATGACAAGACGTGACTTTTATCACAAATTATTAAAAGAAGGAGTGGCTTCCGGGGCTTTTAAAATAGAGGCTCAAATGAACTTTGAAATGAGTACTCGATTTATTGAAATGGGAGCTTTAGAGTTTTTTAAACATCTGGACGAAATTCAAGAAGAGTATAGAAAGAAATACTCAAAACCTGGGTACAGATATGGTATATATTAGGAAATGAGTGCTTTTATCTCTTGTTGGTGAAGAACACCAACAAGGGCGTAAAGGCCGGTAGAGAACCTACTCAAACTTCACCCTTGTCAATATATACAAGTACAGCACCTTGGATATACGCATCAGCCATGGTTGTAGCAGTACAACCATAATGGTGGACGCACCAAGCGCATAGTACATGCTGTTGTCTTTCCACGACAACCCGAATATGACTGCATAAAGTATAAAACAGAGTATATACACCACCACAGTACTTACGTAGTTCATGCCCGGTGCATCGTTACTTTTGTGTTGCAACGTTTCGCCACACTCGGTACACTTTTCATGCGTGGCCAACATCTTTCCTAGTGGGAATACGCTCTTGTTTATGAAAACATCTCCTTTGCCACAGTGTGGGCACTTCATGCGTACTATACCACGAAGCATTGGAGGCTTTTGCTCAGACATCTGCTTGTTGTTTCCGTAAAATTAAAAAAATGGACAACAAAACACTCGTCATTGCGAGGTGTGTAGCGACGTGGTAATCTCACGAAACGTTACTCTTACTTGGATATAAACTTCATTTTATACTATTCATATATTCCGGTAGCAGTCAATACATATCTGAATTTTGTGAAATCAGGAGTCAATTCAGTCTTAGTAAGCTCTAATATTTTACCCAGTTGCTGTTCGTCGAGAACGTAACCATCATAGTAATTGACGTCATCGTCTCTATATTCTATAAAATCACTTACTTCAATAGGACTGAATTCAATTTCATATGCTTCTAAAACCGGTCCTGAATCATTGGTGTCATAAAGTTCAATATGTCTTTCTATTCGTATGAGTTTTCCTAACATAACGTAATTTATTACTATTATTTATTGTATATTTGCTATTATAAATAAACCTAAAACTCAATACCATGAATCAAAAACAACAACGCTTCGTTACGGAGTATCTCCGCATTGGGGATAAGGTCATCGCCTACCGTATAGCTTACCAAACACGTTCCACCAACTTGCGCTCATTGGAGTCTGCCGTTAATCGATTACTGAACGACCCCGAAGTGGCCAAAGCTATTTCTGATGTACAGTCGCGCATACGTGCAGATGTGGAGCAGGAGCTTAAAGAAGAATTCCGCAGAGAACTATTGAGCGTTCAGCGCAAGCGAGAGCTGTTGGCCGCCATCGCTACAGGCGATATACTGGTCGAGCAGCATTACAAAGGCAAAGGATGTGCTACTTGCACACAACTAGTAAGGCCAACCATCAACCAAATGCTCAAAGCCATAGATATAGACAGTAAGCTGGCAAGGCATTATACAGTCAATAAGCCCGCAAGCAAGACGGATACCATTCAACCTGTAAAGCCCCTTAAGGAGCATAGGGTAGAGCAGCCTGAACCTACACCAGTACAAGGTGATATTGCCGCTGAACAAGAGTTGGGAGTCATTACAGACGAAAAATTGCATAGGTTCATATGCCCTGAGGTAAGCAACACAAGGACAATTGCCCTAGTTCCTACCAAACAGTACCAACAATTGGAATAAAACATGGATTCTGCAACAAAACACAACAATTTGCAACAAACCGATGTTATTGCGATGACCCCGATCTTTTAAAATAATCATAATTTATAGCAGGAAACAAAAGAATAATATGGCCGCTTTTTCTTAACTGGCTTTGTTTACGTACATTTGTTAGCCATTTCAAACAGGTTATCATTTTTCAACATATATAATTAACGAGTACATATTTCATGGGTTACATTAAAGAACGTTTCAAAGAAAAGGCAGACGCGCTGGGAGCAGAGATCAAGGATATCTTGTCGCAGCACGGAGAAAAGGTTATTGGTGAAGTGAAGGTGTCGCAAGCATACCAAGGTATGCGTGGTATACCGGGCCTTATTACCGAAACATCTTTATTGGATTCTGAAGAAGGTATCCGTTTCCGTGGTTACTCCATCCCCGAGTTGAGAGAATTGCTGCCAAAGGCAGAGGGCGGTATAGAGCCGTTGCCTGAAGGTCTGTTCTATCTTATGTTGGTGGGAGAGCTTCCGTCAAAAGAAGATGTGGACCACTTGAGTGCTGTATTGGCGCGCCGTTCTAATGTGCCAAAACACGTATTCAACATACTGGACAAAATGCCGGTATCCACTCACCCGATGACCTTGTTCTCCATCGGTGTTATGGCATTGCAAACCGAGTCTAAGTTTGCCAAGGCATACAAAGACGGTATCAGCAAGAAAGATTACTGGGAGTATACTTACGAAGATACCATCACATTGATAGCCCGCCTTCCTCAATTGGCTGCTTATATCTACCGCATGAAGTATCATGGTGGTGAAAGCATCGAGCCGGATGCGGACTTGGATTGGGCTGCGAACTTCGCGCATATGTTGGGCTACGAAGACAAGAGCTTCTGGGCTTTGATGAGATTGTATATGACCATCCACGCCGACCACGAAGGTGGTAACGTGTCTGCACATGCCACACACCTTGTGGGTTCTGCACTTAGCGACCCTTACTTGGCCTTTACAGCGGGTATGACCGGTCTTGCAGGTCCTTTGCACGGCTTGGCCAACCAAGAGGTGATAGGCTGGATAGAAGATATGTGTGAGGAGTTGAACACTCAAGAACCATCACAAGAGCAAATAGCACAATACATAAAAGATACATTGGCTGCGGGTAAAGTGGTTCCGGGTTACGGACACGCGGTATTGCGCAAGACCGACCCTCGTTTCACCGCACAAATGGAGTTTGCCAAGGTACATTGCCCTGATGCTCCTATGGTGAAGAATGTATGGAAGATATACGAAGTGGCTCCGGACATCTTGAATGCTACCGGAAAGATCAAGAACCCTTGGCCTAACGTTGATGCACACTCAGGTGCTTTGTTGACGCACTATGGTCTTGTTGAGAAAGAGTTCTATACCGTATTGTTCGGTGTATCTCGTGCTCTTGGTGTATTGGCCAGCCTTTGTTGGGATCGCGCACTTGGATTGCCTATCGAGCGTCCTAAGTCGCTTACCACCAAGCGTATCAAAGAGATGATCGGTGAAACCGAGGTTGCCTCTTAAGAACAAATACATAAATATTTATTATAATTACAGAGGCGCTCCAAAGGCGTCTCTGTTTATTCCATCATAATATTATTGCAATGAGTAAAGGTCCTATTTCACAGTTCATACAACATCATTACCGCCACTTCAACGCGGCTGCCCTTGTGGATGCCGCCAAAGGGTACGAAACACACCTTATGGAAGATGGCAAGATGCTGGTATCCTTGGCAGGTGCAATGAGTACTGCCGAGCTGGGTATATCCTTGGCTGAGATGATTCGCCAAGACAAAGTGCATATCATCAGTTGTACAGGTGCCAACCTTGAGGAAGACATCATGAACCTTGTGGCACATACACACTACAAACGTGTACCCAACTATCGTGATTTGAGCCCTAAAGAAGAGTGGGAACTGTTGGAGAATGGCTTCAACCGTGTTACAGATACTTGTATTCCTGAAGAAGAAGCTTTCCGTCGTATACAGAAGCACATCTATAAGATATGGAAAGACGCTGAGGAGAACGGTGAACGTTACTTCCCTCACGAGTATATGTACAAGCTGCTTTTGAGTGAGGTGATGAAGGAGAACTACGAGATAGATCCCAAACACAGTTGGATGATAGCCGCTGCTGAGAAGAACCTCCCAATTGTTGTTCCGGGTTGGGAAGACAGCACCATGGGTAACATCTTTGCTTCTTACTGCATCAAAGGTGAGCTAAAGGCTAGCACCATGAAGAGTGGTATAGAGTATATGGTTTGGTTGTCAGACTGGTATAGGAACAACTCGGCAGGCAAGGGTGTAGGCTTCTTCCAAATAGGTGGAGGTATAGCCGGTGACTTCCCGATATGTGTTGTCCCGATGATGTATCAAGACCTTGAATGGCATGATGTGCCGTTCTGGAGCTACTTCTGTCAAATAAGCGACAGCACAACTTCTTACGGTTCTTACAGTGGTGCAGTACCTAACGAGAAGATAACTTGGGGTAAGCTGGACATCAATACACCTAAGTACATAGTGGAAAGTGATGCCACAATTGTGGCTCCATTGATATTCGGATACCTCTTGGGTTGGTAATAGACTCAAAAGGTTGACATAACAATAATGGCTGCCAGTGGCAGCCTTTATTGTTTATAAATAAGATGTGATTGTATTATTTGGTGCGCTTGGTACCTTGGAATTGAGTGTAGCTCAATTTGCCATCGGCAGTGGTTTCTTCTATCAATATTTCGATTCTATCATTACCGATGTAGTCCATGGTAACTGTTTTGCCGCTTGGTACATCCGTAACTTCAACTTCTGTACTGTTGTATACACGACCGATGTACTTCTCCAAAGTACCACGGCTGTATAAGAAGAACTGTATGTATATCTCTGGTTCTGCACCGTATGCATCTACAATTGCTGAGTCAATAATAACTGGTTCTGTATTGATTTTTGTAATACCGTCATAAGTTCCTAGGAACTTAGTCCTCATGTATGTCTCACATTGAGACCCTTCGAAACCTTCTTCACAACGGCAAAAACCATCTACGCAAACGCCGTCGTGACGGCACATAAATGTTTTACAACTGTCATGTGTACAGGAACTGTATAGTACTGTAAATGAGATGCTAATGAAGGCTATAGCAGTTATCAACGAGTATTTCCAAAGCTTCATATTCTACTGAAGTTATTATTTATGCCAAAATACAAAAAATCCCGACTAAATAAAGTATCTGTTACTTTTTTTCGTTTGATAGTGAATTCCATCCTTGTGCCTTGAGGTTGTGTGTGTTACCTCCTTTGGTTTCCAGCTTTATTCCCTCTTCTGCTTCGGTGATATAACCTATCGGAGAGATGGACTCATTCAGTACCAATTTCTCATAGTCTTCTTGAGATACGGTGAACAGCAGCTCGTAGTCTTCGCCGCCGTTAAGGGCACACATTGTTGGGTCTATTTTGAACTCATAGGCCAACTCCCTTGCTTCATCGTGTATCGGTAGCTTCTTTTCATATAATATACATCCCTTGTTGCTACTGTCGCAAAGATGCATGACATCTGAGCTTACACCATCGCTTACATCCATCATCGATGTAGGTGTGATACCTTGTTCCGCCAACCAAGTAACAATGTCTGTTCTGGCTTCGGGTTTCAATATACGACCGACACAATATGGGTACTTCTGCAAGTCGGGCTGTACGTCAGGGTGTTCCAGATAAATTTGCTTCTCCCTTTCTAATAGCTGCAAACCGAGGTATGCTGCACCAAGGTCTCCTGTAACACATATGATATCGCCCTTTTGAGCTCCTGAACGTAGTACATATTTATCAGGTGTTACTTCGCCAATGGCTGTAACGCTTATGATGAATCCCTTTCCTGAACTGGTGGTATCTCCACCTATCAAGTCAACATTATACTTTTGACATGCGGCATATACACCTTCGTAAAACTCATCAAGTGCTTCAACGGAAAATCTGTTGGATACACCTATGCTCATAGTAATATGAGTAGGGGTGGAGTTCATGGCACATATGTCAGATAAATTTACCACAACGGATTTGTAGCCAAGATGTTTCAAAGGAGTGTACATCAAGTCAAAGTGTACATCCTCTATCAAAAGGTCTGTGGAAATTACAGACTGTCTACCGAATTGGTCTATTACGGCACCGTCGTCACCAACACTTTGTATGGTGCCTGCAATGCGTGTTTCGTTGTTTTGTGTCAAACGGTTTATCAAACCAAACTCACCCAGTTCTCCTATTTCAGTACGTTCTTCACTCATTATATCTTACTTCTGATGATTTTAAGCATGTCGCTATGTATTAAGCCGTTTGTGGCCAGTGTTTCTTTGTCGTTCACGTTGTATGGATCTCCGTCGAAGTTGGTGATGATACCACCGGCTTCTTCCACTATGAGATAGCCTGCGGCTATGTCCCAAGGGTTGAGGTTGTACTCCCAAAAACCATCAAAGCGTCCACATGCCACCCAGCAAAGGTCAATGGCTGCAGAGCCTAAGCGTCTTACAGGCAGGCCTTCCATAATAAAGCGTTCAAACACTTTTATCGGATGCTCATAGGTCTTGGGCCATTTGTATGGGAAGCCGGTTACCAAACAAGCCTTTTTGAAATCGTCTTTTTCTGATACAGATATCACTTGTCCGTTGAGGGTGGCGCCTTTGTCTTTTTCTGCAAAGAACAATTCGTTCATCAAGGGGTTGTACACAACACCCATCATCATTTGGTCTTTGTACTTAAGACCGATGCTGACACAACATATGGGTATACCATGTGCGAAGTTCACCGTTCCGTCAATAGGGTCGATGATCCACTGATAGTCGGAGTCTGTTATCATTTCTCCGGCTTCTTCACTGATGATGGTATGGTCTGGGTAGGTTTCTCTGATGATGTCAATAATCCTTTTTTCGGAGTGGTTGTCCACTTCTGTCACAAGGTTGTTGACACTACCCTTATTGTTGATCTTGAAAGTTCCTTGAAAATAATATTGAATGATTCGGCCGGCTTCTTTGGCGGCCTTCAGCATTACTTCCTTTTCTTCGCTCATTTCCATATAGAGAGCTATAATTTTATTTCGTTACCAAGGTAATAATCTATCACCTTAAGTTTAAATACAAGGTCGTATTTGGCACTTGCCAGATTGCCCGATGCTTTGGCGTAGTTGTTCTGTGTCACCAAATATTCGATGGTATTGGTCAGCCCTAACTCGTTGCGCTTCTGTGCAAAGTCGTATGCTCGTTTGGCTGCATCTGCCGAACGTTTGGCCGCATAGTATTTCTGTACGGCGTTCTTAGCATCGTTGTGCGCTTTGTACACATCTTGTCTCAACTTCAACTCGGATTGTCTGAGATTCAGTTGCTGACTCATCATGTTTATCTTGGCTTGCTTCAAAGCCGTTTGGCTCTGCCAACCATTGAACAGAGGTATGTTCACTCCGATGGATACGGTTTGCCTGAAGTTGTTGTCAAGTTGCTTTCCCAATGGGATGGTTGATGTGGTGTATTGAGGTTGCAATTGATAAATGTCGTATCGGTTCTTTGATGTGGAATCGTAAGCATAAGAACCGAATATCCGACTTTCGGTATAGCCACCTGTAAGGTTATAATCTTTGAATGTGGTGGAGTAGTTGGTACCTGCTTGTGCATTGAGTGCCACAACCGGAAGTAATGCTCCTTTTGCGGCCCAATAGCCTTTCTTGGCGGCTATCAACCTCAACTCGTTACTGCGAACAGTACCTAAGTTCTTTTCGGCTGCCAAGTAAACTGTTTCAGGATCTACCAATATGGTTTCTATCTCTTTCTCAATATCGAATGTTGGAACCTCGGGTTCAAACGGCGTTTCGAAATCCAGATTAAGTATCGCTTTGATGTCAAGTACTGCTGCATTGTATTCCGTCAATGCACTTATTAAGTTGGCACTGTCTGATGCCAACTGCGCTTCCAATTGTGCAACATTCAGTTCAGGTAGTCTGCCTGCTTCCACAAACTGTGTTGTTTGTTCCAATTGTGCTTTGGATAAGGCAGCTTGTTGCTCATTTATCTTTATCTGTTCTTTTGCCAACAATAAACGTAGGTACCCCGTGGCGACATTCAACGATACATCGTTCATTATCTGCTCAAGGTCCACCTCTGCGGCTCTCAGGTTGTATTTGTTTTGTGATATCCTGTTCCTGCGTTGGAACCATCCGAACACCAATACATCGGCGCTACCACCGATACTCATGAAATCGTAACTTGTATTGTCTACGAATTGGTTGGTGGTGGGGTCTACCGAACGTCCGAAACTTCTACCGTAGTTGGTGTTGGCATTCACATTTGGGAGTTGGGACAGGCGGCTTTGTGTCAGTGTGAGTTTTGCCAACCTTTTGTTCAGTTCATTTTGTTGGATGGTGATGTTATGCTCAAGGGCATACCTTACCGAACGCTTAAGACTCCAACTGTCGTCTTGCGCATATGAGTGATAGTTAAAGCTTGTGGCCAAAAGCAGTATAAGTATCAGAGCTTTAGAGACATGCTTCATTCTGTAAAAATAGCTTAAAAATACTTGGTGGTGGATGGATGGTAAGTTAATAAATATGTGGCTAATCGCCTTTGGGTGTTTTTATAGGAGGTTCTTCTTCTTCGTGTCCTGATTTCTCTTCATCGCCAAGTTCGGCACAGTCGCTTTCTTGTTCTATCACTATTTGTGTGGGATTGTTGCTTTTGGTCAGGGCGTCCATGTATTCCATATAGCCGCCGTATTGTGCCATCAATTGGTATCCTGTACGTGACAACTCCAACTTACCGGCCATCCCAAATCCTGCAACTGGGTTTACAAGTCCTGAGTTCAACAATACTTCCCAAATACGTTCTGATTCGACATAGGGTAGTTTCAGGTTGGCTGCTTTGAAAATGTCGTCCTCCATATGCAGCACGTCTATGTGAGAATTATAATAGAGGGTTTTAAGAACAAGGTCTATTATCTGCTTGTCTATCTCGTTGCGGTCTATGGCTACGGATTTGATCTTTGCTTTCTTGAGCTTGTTGGCTCTGTTGTGATGTCTGGACAAGCGTGTGATCCTAGCTTCTTTCATATATGTACAAAGATAAGCCTATATAAATGAGAAGCATTATTGCATACATACTTTAACGTATACAATAATGCTTATGTGAAAAGACCTTATGGCAGTCTTCTTAATCTTTCTTTTCTTTCAGCCTGCGGTATGCTTCGCGGTTTTCGTTTTCGAGTTGCTCTTCTTGCTCCTGGTCTTTGTCGTACGCACGAATGATCTGCTTCACAAGCCTGTGCCTTACAACGTCCGCTTCGTCAAGCTGAATGTAAGCGATACCCTGTATATTCCTTAATATCTTGGTGGCCTTTATAAGACCCGATTTCTGATTTTTAGGAAGGTCTATCTGGGTAAGGTCACCTGTGATAATAGCTTTTGCCGATGCACCGATACGTGTCAAAAACATCTTAAGCTGAAGGTCTGTTGCGTTTTGTGCCTCATCGAGTATGATGAAAGCGTTGTCCAACGTCCTACCACGCATATAGGCAAGTGGCGCTATCTCGATGATTCGGTTGGCCATATAATAGTTCAGCTTGTCTGACGGTATCATATCGTCCAACGCATCGTACAGCGGCCTCAAGTATGGGTCGATCTTCTCCTTCAAGTCACCTGGTAAGAAGCCAAGGCTTTCACCTGCTTCCACAGCGGGCCTTGTAAGGATTATCTTTCGTACTGCTTTGTTCTTCAAAGCACGTACTGCAAGTGCCACAGCAGTATATGTTTTACCTGTACCGGCAGGGCCTACTGCAAAGATGACGTCGTTCTTTTCAGAAGCATTGGCCATCATCTTTTGGTTTTGTGTTTTGGCGCGTATCACCTTACCGTTCGGGCCGAACACGATGATATCGTTGCTTCCTTCGTCTTTGAGGAAGTCGCTGTTTTCATCTTCGTCGCCCAATATTTCGGCAAAGTAATTTTCAGACAGGTGACCGTTGCGCTCCAAGTACTTTATCACCTGACTTATTCTCAGTTGTGCGTTGGCCACCTCTTCGGGTTGGCCCGCCAACTTGATCTGTGTTCCTCTCGAGAGTATTTTGAGTAGTGGGAATTTCCTTTTTAAAATGTCAAACTTGCTGTTGTTTACTCCGAAGAACTCAATGGGATTAACCGTTTCAAGACTTATTATTGCTTCTGTCAATGTGCCTCTATTTTTGATGTAGTGAATTAATAACCAATATACTGAACAGTGTGCGCAAGTAATGTTAACAAATAATAAACCCTCATATCGGGGTTTGGGTCAAGTGTTTCCGTTTGTTATGAAGTTAATGATATATAACGGCGATGTCCAGTATTATAGTTTTCATTTTACTAACTATTGTGCATATCTTTTTTATTCATGAAAATGCACCTTGATAATCAACATTGCATATATGAAATATTATTTTTGCCCGTAGAAAAGAAAGCATGTACATATTAAAAGATAAAGTAGTTGCCATTACAGGAGCCTCATCGGGTATCGGAAAAGCATTGGCGTATGCAGCATTGTCTCGCGGAGCAAAGGTTGCTGTATGTGCCAGAAATATTGCGAAACTCGAGGAGACATTCGCCTCGGTTGATAAAGACCGTATACTGATGGTACAAGTGGATGTGAGCAAAGAGGAAGACTGTAAAAGGTTTGTGGATGATACGGTGCAGAAATGGGGTGGTGTAGATGTGTTGTTGAACAATGCAGGAATAAGTATGCGTGCATTGTTTGAAGAGGTGGAACTGTCTGTGATAAAAGAGCTAATGGACATCAACTTCTGGGGGTCTGTATACTGCACCAAATACGCATTGAAGCATATATTGAAAGCAAAAGGTGTGATATTGGGTGTATCCTCGATAGCCGGGTACAGAGGGTTACCCGGTAGAATGGCATATTCCTCTTCCAAGTTTGCGCTACAAGGCTTTTTGGAGTCGTTGCGTACAGAGTTGTTGAATACAGGTGTACATGTGATGTGGGTATGCCCGGGCTTTACAGAATCGAACATACGAAAAGTGGCACGCTCTTCGGATGGCAGCCCGCAGCAAGAGTCGCCTTTGAAGGAGCAGAAACTTATGTCTGCCGACGAAGTTGCCGAAAGAACGATAGTTGGTATAGAAAAGCGTAAGCGCACTTTGGTGATGACCTTTCAGGGTAAACTGACTGTATTTGTAAACAAGCTCTTTCCGGGCTTTGCTGATAAGCAGGTTTACAAGCATTTTTTACATGAACCTGACTCTCCTTTGCGCAAATATGAAACCAACGATTAATAATATTTGCACGTCTTATTATCATGTAGGGTAACCTATGTTACAATGTGTATTATTAAGATTCGTTTAATTTGTATTTGCGTACTTTTATTAAGCAAAACATGTTCAGTATGAAGAACTTACTCCTTATCACAGCGTCGCTCGTGCTGTTTTTGAATGCAGGCGCTCAATTCCAGAATGATGTTTACAGACCATTCAATGGAGCTAAGGTATATGCCTATGGTGCAGAAAAGAAATTACCTTGGGTAGGAGGAGTTAATGCACCTCAATTCTCCATGGCCGACCTGAACCAAGACGGTAAGAAAGATGTGGTGATATATGAGCGGAGTATGGGAGTGAAAACTGTATTGGCTACAGGTAATGGTGGATACGTTTACGACTCAAAATATGAGTCTGCTTTTATGGAGCATAATCTCTCAGGCTACCTTACAATGGTAGATTACAACAGAGACGGTGTGCCTGATATGATAACACGTGGTGGTACGGGTATTACGGTATACAAAGGTTACTACGATGGTGGTCAATTGAAGTTCAATTTGTTCAAAGCACTATACTATTCAAGCAATACAGGACCGATAAATGCTTACGTAGAGCCAATAGATATTCCTGCAATAGGAGATGTTGATGGTGATGGTGATATAGATTTCATCTCTTACTTCGTGTTGGGTAGCCAGATGACATTTTACAGAAACTGTCAGGTTGAAGATGGCTTACCTAAAGACAGCATCAAGATATGTGTACAGGACGGTTGTTGGGCTAGGACGACTCAAAACTATGAGCGTACTCAGCTATTGGGACAATGGTGTGGCGATATATGGAAAACATGTAACAAAGGAAGCGCAAATAAAACCACACATAGTGGTAACACACTTTGCATGATAGATATTGACGGTGATTCCGATATGGATTACTTCAATGGTAACGTCAGCTTTCCGGATATACAGTTTTTCTACAACGGAAAAACTGAACATAGTGTAGCTGTGGATACTGCTATCAAAGAAGATACCATCTGGGCAGCCGGTGGTAAGAGCATGTATATGCCTATGTTCCCTGCAGCTTTCGCTGTGGATGTTGACAATGACAACGATCTTGACCTGTTGTTCTCACCAAACGATGCCAATACAGAGAACTATAAGTCTGTCTCCTATTATAAAAACACCGGTAGCAGCAGTGCACCAAAATTTGAGTATCAGTCCGATACTTTTCTTGTCGAACATATGATAGATATGGGTACAGGAGCATATCCGTTGTTTTACGATTATGACAGAGATGGCAAGAAAGACTTGTTCATCGGTTCAGATGGATTTTATGAACCATCGACAGGAAATTTCAGAAGTAAAATCGCGTACTACAAAAACACATCTTCCAATACCGCATACTCATTCACTTTGCAGACGGATGATTTCTTAGGCCTATACGCTACCAACATCAATGGAGCCGCATTGGCAATCGGTGATTTGGATAACGATACCCTTGATGACTTGGTGATAGGTAAATCTGACGGAACATTTGCATTTTATAAGAACACTGCTGCAACTCCTGCCGACCAACCTGTATGGGTGCAAGGCACCAATGCGATAATAGATGCAACTACCAGTAAGGTTTTGGATGTTGGCGACTTTGCCGCTCCCGCTATTTATGATATTGATGCCGACGGTAAGAACGACCTTATTTCAGGTAACCAAGTAGGCGATCTGTATTACTTCAACAATTACAGCTCGCAAGTGGGGCTTGTTGGACTTAAAGAAATAAACAAGAACCTTGGAGGTGTTAAGATATTCGATTCCTTCCAAGTGTATGGCTACAGTGTACCATACTTCGGACCTATGGATAATACAGGTAAGGACTATTTGGTTGTAGGTAGCTACTGGGGTGAGTTGTTCCGTTACGATGGATTCCAGAATGGAGCCATGCCGGCCAAGTATACCAAGATAGACTCTGTATATTCTTGGATAAATGTACGTCAGCGTGCAGCACCTGCATTCGCCAACGTGGACAACGATGCCAAGAACCTGTATGAAATGGTGATAGGAAATACGTTGGGTGGTGTTACATTCTACAAACAAGATTTTCCTGTTTCGGTTTCCGATTGGCAGGTTAGAAATATGGATGTGAAAGTATATCCAAACCCTGCAAAGAACGACTTGGCCGTTTCATGGCAGGCGGGCAATGTAAACGATGTGGTGACCATACAAATAGTATCGATAACAGGACAACAACTGATAAACAATACTTACAATGCACAGCAATCAACTGCGCATATCAATATCGCCAACTTGGCATCGGGTATGTACTATGCAATAGTACAGTCGAACGGTCAAAGGGTGGTGAAGCCTGTTACCATTCTTAAATAGATTTAAGTAAAGTATTACAACGAGCATGAAAGCATTATCACTATCCATAATCCTATTGTTTCTATGTGGCCAATCTTTTGCTCAGTTTCAAGGCGATGTGTTTCGCTCGCGGAATGATGCAAAAGTTATAGGCTATGGAGGAAAGGAAAAGACACTTGCATGGGCCGGTGGTATCAATTCACCACAGTTTGCAATGGGAGACCTGAATCAGGATGGTCGTGAAGACTTGGTGATATATGAACGAGGATATGGACCCAGAACTTTTCTCGCAACAAGTAACGGAGAATACAAGTATAGTCCTCAATATGAAGCAAGTTTTGCACCTCATTTTTACAACCCTTCTTATTACACGAACGGGTATCTGAAGCTGATAGACTACAACAAAGACAATATTCCTGATCTGTTCGCTTATGGATATTTTGGATGCACTGCTTATACCGGCTATTACGACAGCAGTGTCTTGAAGTTTAAACAATATAAGGAGGTAAGGTATGATGACCCAAACAGTCCGGGTAGTACCATAAGCATATTTGTAAACTCACCCGATATACCGGGTTTTGAGGATATAGATAACGACGGCGATATCGATTTTCTCTCATATGGTTTTGGCGGTAACACCATCACATGGTATAAGAACTGCGCCAAAGAGAAAGGTATGCCATTTGACAGTATCATTATATGTGTAGAGGATGATTGTTGGGGAAAGACCGTTCAAGATACCGCACGTACACATAGGTTGCATACCTCTTGCCCGCAATACTTTAGAACTTGCAAACGCAGCAGCGCAAAGACCACACACTCCGGCAACACTCTATGCCTGATAGATATGGACAAGGATGGCGACTATGATTACCTAAACGGAAACATATCTTATACCGACATACAATATTTAAAAAACGGAAGGAGTGAGTTTGGTGGTGTTGATACGATAATAGCTCAGGATACTTCTTGGGGTGGTTCTTCGGGTAATAAAGATGTTTTTATGCCGAACATGCCGGCTGCATTTTATGTGGATATAGATCATGACGGTGATAAAGACCTTGTATTTTCTCCGGTTGATGAAACGACTTTGGAGAATTATAAGTCCGCCGCTTTTTACGAGAATACTAGCACGACATCCGTTCCAAATTTTGTATTCAGAACTGACACGTTCTTGGTTGATAAAATGATAGACAAAGGCTACGGTTGTTATCCGGTGTTCTATGATTTCAACAAAGACGGCAAGAAAGATTTGTTTATAGGCTCTGATGGATATTATCAACCCACACAGGGTAGGAAAAGAAGCACCATATCTTATTACAAAAACACATCAACACCGGGCAACTTCAGTTTTGAATTGCAGACAGATGATTTCTTAGGCTTGTATGCAAGAGATGTACAAGGCGCAGCAATCGCAATAGGTGATATTGACAATGATACGCTAGACGACCTTGTGATTGGAAAGACAGACGGTACATTTGAGCTTTATAAGAATACGGCAGCATCTGCTGTTGATTCACCTATATGGGTGTATTCTACAAATGCACTAATGGACCCGGCCACCAGTAAGGTATTGGATGTAGGCGATTTTGCAACTCCTGTGATATATGATATAGACAAAGACGGTAAGAATGACTTGATAAGCGGTAATATGATAGGTGAGTTGTATTACTTCAACAATTACAGTTCACAAGCAGGGTTGGTAGCTTTAAAAGAGATGACCAAAACACTTGGAGGTGTCAATGAATTTGACCCGAGCAGGGGAGAAGGTTACAGTGTTCCCTACATTGGACCGATGGACAATACAGGAACAGATTATTTAGTGGTTGGGACATATTTTGGAGAGTTGAAGCGTTACGACGGTTTCCAGAGTGGAAGTGTACCTGCTAAATTCACAATGATAGACTCCAACTATTCTTGGATAAATGCAAGACACAGAGCTGCACCTGCATTTGCAAATGTGGATGGTGATGCTGACAACCTATATGAACTGGTATTGGGTAATGTGCTTGGTGGAGCCAACTTTTACAGACAAGATTATAAAGTGTCTGTAAAGGATATAAACACTGTAGAACTTAAAGTGTCTGTATATCCCAACCCTGCAAAGAACGACCTTACTGTTTCTTGGACAAGTATAGGTAAGAACAAAAGTGTGATAGTGCAATTGATATCGGTAACAGGACAGAACATAGCAGCCGGTGTTTATCCTGCAGACCAATCCGCTGCACATATTGATATCAGTAGCTTGTCGCCGGGAGTATACTATGCCATTGTGCAGTCGCAAGAAGAAAGGGTTGTGAAGCCTGTAACGATATTACGATAACAATATTCAGATCATAAAAAGAGCCGCTCAATGAGCGGCTCTTTTTATTGGTGGGTACAATGAATTAGTCTTCCCAAACGTATTGCTTCTTGTTGAGCAACAACGCTTCTCCGTCGATTGTCTTTTTATCGGTACCTGCTTCAAACACTTCGCAAGTGTAAAGGATACGGTTCTTTTCTTTGAATATCTCTTTTACAGTCACAACAGCTTCGTACTCGGTATCAACAAACATAGGAGCGAACCACTTCATGGATTGACTCATGTATACATGTCCGTCTACATACCAAAGTGCACCGAATATTTTGGTAAATACACTGGCACCAAGGAAACCATGAATGATATTGCGACCGAACATGCTGTCTTTTCCTGCTTGTGGGTCTATATGCAGAGGGTTGGTATCTCCGCTGACACGTGCAAAGGTGTCTACATCGTCTTGAGTATAGCTGAACTTGTGGCGGAATTCATCTCCGATCTTTAGCATAAAAATGATTTTTTAGAATGAATGATTTCTATTTACGGGGTCAAAATAACAAAAGGAACAGAAATATCACGCCCATATAGCACCTAAAACGCGTTTAATACCTGATAAGTGGTTGAGTTTCAGAGGATGTTAATAAACTGTGTATTTTAAGAATTAGTATGTGATATTTTTTTGTTTTGTAATATAAATCCATACCTTTGCGCCGCCAAAAGGAACTTATTGGAGGTAATAATACCTTAATATACCGAAAATACAGAGCTAATATTGGCGATTGACCTTTACGGTCGAAATGAACATTAAACAAAGAAGCTTAATAAATAAAACCAAATAAAATGGCTAACAAAGACAGTAAAAGTTTTGTTGACACAATGGTGGATGCTCAAAAGCAAATGGTGGAAACTATGACAGAAACCACTAAGAAATTTGCAAACGGTAACACAGCAATGAAAGAGACGATAGAGAAAGGAAGCGAGTGGTACAAGAATTGGATGGAGAACCAAAACAAAATATTCTCTAAAGCTCAGGATAAAGCAACAGGCTTTTCAGAAAACAGCCAAGACGCAATGTCTAAGATGAACGAGTTTTACCAAAACTGGTTCAACACTCAAATGGGTTGGGCTAAGCAAATGTGGGAAATGAACATGGACCACATGACGAAGACAGCCAACCAAACAAAAAACAACACAAACGACCCAATGGCCGCTTGGAACAACTGGACCAACAATTGGAACAGCTGGATGAACAACATGAACCAAGCCGCTCAGTGGAACGATATGATGAACAAATGGCAAACTGCCAATCCTTTCAATGCAGATGCTTGGAAAACAACTTCTGAAAATTGGATGGGTATGTTCAATCAATACTACGAAATGTTGAACAACAGCTTCGCTGAAATGCAGAAGAACATGCAGAACGGTACTACCGAAGATGCTTACCGCAATATGGTGAATGTTTCTGAAGGTTTCACTCGTTTCTCTGAAATGTGGATGCCTTTCTGGAAATCAATACAAGAGAAGTCTTTCAACTCTGAGTACTTCAGCAAATTGGTTAATCCTGCTGCTTACAAAGATATGATGGACAAGTTCTTTGGTTTCATGCCTGAGCAAAGCCGTGAGTACTTCCAGAACATGACCAACATGAGTCAGGAGCACTTTGCGAATATGAGCAAAAACGGTATGAACAACTACCAGCAAATGCAGAGCATGATGAAAGGTATGATGCCTAATCCTGCTGATATGTTCGGTGGTATGTTGACCAACTACAACAACTTCTACAATATGATGAACAACGCGGCAACACCTTTCACAAAGATGATGACGCCTAATCAGCATACAAAGAGCTTGACTGTTTGGAACGATATCGCCAACCGTTTGGCTATCTACAACATCAAGAATTCTGAATTGCAATTCATGGTGTACACTCAAGGTACTAAAGTGATGGATGCTCTTGCAGAGAACGTTGCTAAGAAAATCGAAGGTGGTGAAGAGATTAACAGCATCATGTCTCTATACCAAGAGTGGTTGAACCTAGGTGATAAGACTTTCGTTGAATTGTTCGAAAGCGAGCCTTACAGCAAGTTGATGGCTGAAGTTAACTCAATGCAGTTGACTCTTCGTAAAGACATCGAAGGTCAGCTTGAGCAGTACATGGTAGGTATACCGGTAGCTACTCGTAGTGAAATGGATGAGCTTTACAAAACCATCTATGATCTTAAGAAGCAAGTTCGCGAATTGGAGAAAGTAACAGTGAACAACATCTCTGACGAGAACCCTGTTAAGAAAACAACTGCTACAAAGGCAACTGCTACCAAAACAGCGACAAAGAAGTAATATTCATAGATAGTGTATAATTGTGGTGAGGGGCTGAGCAATCAGCCCCTTATCTTTTTGCAGAAAGCATGCGTTCATTGCCGAACATGTCTTTTTTCAAGGCGGTGGAATATCCTTGTTGTTCGAACATCTTCTTTGTATCCGTTGCATAGTCTTGGTGCAGCTCGCAATAAATAACGCCTCCGGAGTTTAGGTGTGTCTTCCCAAACTCGGCGATATGTCTGTAAAAGAGTAGTGCATCGTCGTCCGGAACAAACAAAGCCGTACCCGGCTCGTAATCTCTTACGTTCCTATCCAGCTTCTCTTTTTCGGATATGGGTATGTATGGAGGGTTGGAAACAATAATGTCAAAAGACGGTAATTGACTCCAATTGCCTTTGTTTAGAAAGTCGAACAAGAGGAAGGTTACTTCAGCATTGTTTTGTGTTGCGTTTCTTTTAGCCACGTCAAGCGCGTCTGCACTTACATCTATGCTTGTTATGGCTGCTTTTGGTAACAGCTTTTTCAATGATATGGGGATGCACCCGCTACCGGAGCCTATATCCAAGATAGAAGGTTGTGAGCCTTGTTGTTCATCCACTATCCATTGCACCAGCTCTTCGGTCTCAGGACGTGGAATCAATACATGCTCGTTTACAAAATAGTCGGCACCTAAGAAGTGAGTTGTTTGTGTGATATGTTGAATAGGTACTCCCGTTAGGAGACGCTCTGTCGCATTATTCAGTTGCTCAGTTTGTTGGGTGGTCAGGGTTGTGTCTTTGACGAGCCTTTCGGAGTACGTGAGCCCTGTAATGTGCTCCATTAATATATTGGCTATGGCAACAGCCTCGTTTTTATCGTACAGCTGTTGGAGGTCTGATACTAGATTGCGATATGATATGTTATGCCCCGACATGGAGGTAAAGATATTCAACAAAAGTCGTGAAACTGTTTTTGTATTTTCGACCTGTGAACCACGAACAATACATAAGACGATGTTTGGAACTTGCCGAAAGAGGCAAGGGGTACGTAAGCCCCAATCCGATGGTGGGTGCCGTATTGGTGCATAATGATGTTGTGATAGGCGAAGGCTGGCATAAAGAATATGGCGGCCCTCATGCAGAGGTGAACTGCCTAAAGAGTGTATCTCCTGAACATAAACACTTGATCACAGATAGTACCATGTATGTATCATTAGAGCCGTGTGCTCATCATGGTAAAACACCGCCTTGTGCAACGCGAGTAGTTAACGAACAGGTCAAGCGTGTTGTGATATGCAATGTAGATCCGTTTGAACAGGTAGCAGGTAAGGGTATAGAGATATTGAACAATGCAAATATCGAAACGACAACAGGAGTACTTGATGATGCAGGCAAATGGGTGAACAGGCGCTTTTTCTGCTACAACGAATACAAACGTCCTTATATCATACTCAAATGGGCGCAAACACAAGATGGCTTTATTGCGCCGCTTAACAGGGAGCGTTTTCAAATAACGAATAAGCAAAGTACGCAACTGATACATAAATGGCGTACGGAAGAGGATGCAATAATGGTCGGGTATAATACCGCTATACATGACAACCCCGAATTGACGGCAAGAGAGTGGCTTGGTAATAACCCGCTGAGGATAGTGTTGGATAAAGAGTTGAAGCTATCTAATGATATGAAACTGTTTAACAATGCGGCTGAGACATGGGTGCTGAACAAACAACAAAATGACACTGTCAATAACGTCAGTTTCGTACAGATGGATTTTGATAAAGGTGTAGTGCATGAAGTATTGGCCGAACTGTATAATGCTCGTAAGCAATCGTTGATAGTAGAAGGTGGCGCAGTGTTGTTGCAAAGCTTCATAGATGCCGGACTGTGGGACGAAGCTAGAGTGTTTACAGGAGATGTTATATTGAAAGAAGGTATTGATGCTCCGGTACTCGCAAACCATACTCATGCTTTTGACAAAGCCATTGCCGGTGACAAGTTGGATGTATACATAAACAAAGAATCAAAATATCCGTATGTGGACGGGTGGGGGCTTTAGTGTATGTTATTGCTGATACTCGTTATTCTACTTAATACCGTCATCTTTAGCATCTTCAAACTGTTCTCAAGGTTTTGTATAGATTCATTGCAAGCCATTACGGTAAACTATTGGGTATGCGTATTGACGGGAACAATGTTCTCCGGTATAAATCCTGTACAGAACTTATCAAGCACCGGATGGCTTATATATGCATTGCTATTGGGAGTATTACTGATAGGGTTGTTCAATCTGCTTTCGTACAGTACCAATAAGGAAGGGATGATGGCAACAACCATAGCCAACAAATTGTCGTTGGTGATACCTGTGTTCTTTTCATACTACCTATACAGCGACAGCATGGATGTGTTGAAGATGCTTGGAATCATATTGGCTTTACCGGCAGTTTATCTTTCCAGCTATAAGAAAGAACGTCTGCAAATGAGTTCGTTGCTGTTGCCATTCATCATATTTCTTGGTAGCGGTTTTATGGATACCTTTTTGAAGTACGTGCAACATCACCATTTATCTACCGAACAGTCACAGGCACATTTCAGTATAGTAGGGTTTGGTGTGGCTGCCTCCATAGGGAGTATGATTGTGGTATATAAGAGTGTGGTTGGTAAGCATAAAATTGAATTAAGGAGCGTAATAGCAGGAGTTCTGCTTGGTGTGCCCAACTACTTTTCCATATTTCTGCTGATTCGACTATTGGATAGCGGTATGATGCAAAGCTCGGCCATCATTCCTGTAAACAACATCGGTATCGTATTGGTGACAACCATTGTAGCCATAAGTTTATTCAAGGAAAAGGCTACGGGATATAAAGTGGCCGGAATAGGATTGTCGCTTTTGTCGATATTAATGATAATATTGGGAGAACAGAATGGATAGTGTTTACAAATACAAAACGATAGTAAAAGAGTCTACGAGTGACTTTAGGGATAGAGGTAGCAAGTTCTTTGGTTTTGCATATCCCATAAACGACCTTGATGAAGTAAAAGATATAGTCAAAGACCTGAAGAAAGCCCATCCCAAAGCTGTGCATTATTGTTACGGATGTAGAGTGGGTGTTGATGGAACTATGTTCAGAGCTAACGACGATGGAGAACCGTCAGGGTCTGCAGGTAAACCGATACTGGGGCAAATAGACAGTGCAGGGTTGACCAATGTGTTGGTAGTTGTGGTTAGATATTTCGGTGGTACATTATTGGGAGTGCCGGGATTGATAAACGCATATAAGACTGCTACCGAAGAAGCTCTGACAAAAGCCGAAGTGGTAGAAAAGCAAATTGAAAAGATCATCACGATTACTTTCGATTATCCTGTAATGAACGATGTGATGCAACTGTTGAAACAATCGGAAGCGACCATACACAAACAAGACTTACAACTGTTTTGTGAAATAAAAGCAGGAATACCGTTGAGTGCCGCCGAAGAATACTTTGCCAAACTCTCCGAACTTAGAGGTGTCAACATAAAAGACAATTGAATTGAGCCAAGCCGAATTGCATACACGATCGATCAAAGAACAGGCTGCGAAGCTTGGCTTTATGAGTTGTGGCATTGCCAAGGCCGAAAGGCTTGATGATGATGCTGTGCGATTGGAACAGTGGCTCAATAAAGGTTATAATGGCAAGATGGAGTACATGGAGCGCAACTTCGACAAGCGAGTGGATCCGCGAGAGTTGGTGCCGGGTGCAAAGTCTGTCATAACGCTTTTGTTCAACTATTATCCAAGTGAGGAGCAACAACCGGATGCACCCAAAATAGCCAAATATGCTTGGGGTAAGGATTATCACTACGTGATAAAAGACAAGCTGAAAGCCTTGTTGCAATATATCAACCAAGAGATAGGCGAAGTGCAAGGACGAGGTTTCGTAGACAGTGCTCCTGTATTGGAAAAATCATGGGCCGTTCGTTCCGGTCTTGGATGGGTAGGTAAGAATGCGAATTTGCTTACCAAAAATGCGGGCTCTTTTTTCTTTGTTGCTACCCTTATCTGTGATTTGGAGTTGATACCTTCAGAACCTTTCAGTACAGACCATTGCGGCACATGCACCAAATGCATAGATGCTTGCCCGACAGATGCCATTGTGAGTCCTACTGTTGTGAATGGCAGCAAATGTATTTCATACTTCACCATCGAGTTAAAAGACGCATTGATACCTAGTGAATATCATGATAAACTGAATGGTTGGATGTTCGGTTGTGATATATGCCAAGATGTTTGTCCTTGGAACCGTTTCTCAAAACCACATAACGAACCTGAATTCACTCCGGTACATGAAGTATTGAACCTCGGTTTACAGGAATGGGAACAAATGACGGAAGATACTTTCTCAAAACTGTTTGGCAAGTCTGCACTCAAGCGAACCAAACTGCAAGGTGTGCAGCGTAATATTTCCGCTTTAAAGATGCTGTAAACTTATTGCTCCTTGCCACCAAGCATAGGTACGAAAGAGAAGTCGCCTAATTCTTCTTCGTGGATATTGCCATCCTTATCTTTTGTGATGCGTAACATTTTCTGTGCACCATCACTACCGACAGGTATCATCATTATGCCGCCCGGCTTCAGTTGTTCAATCAACTTCTCAGGAACATAAGGTGCAGCTGCTGTGACTATCACTTTGTCGAAGGGTGCGTATGTTTTCAAACCTTGATATCCATCTCCGTAGAATCGTTTGATGGATGGGTAGTTTTTGAGAAAGAAGAATTTACCGATATAGTCGTACAGTTCTTTTTGTCTTTCGATGCTGTAAACCGTAGCTCCCATCTCCGCCAATACACAAGCTTGGTATGCGCTGCCTGTGCCAATTTCCAGCACTTTGTCGAACTTCTTAATTTCCAACAACTCGGTCATGTACGCAACGGTATACGGTTGCGAAATGGTTTGTCCCGCAGCTATCGGGAAAGCTCTGTCCTCATAAGCCTTACGTTCAAAAGCAGGGTCTAAAAAGAAATGACGCGGAATGGCATTGATGGCGTCCAATACACGCGCATCTTTTATGCCTTTCTTTTTCAGTGTGTCTATCAGATTTTTCCTCAGCCCTTTGTGCAGGTACGTATCTTCTTTGGGTTTGCTGTGAAGCATGATGTAAAAATAGGGTAGGGAAACTTGATATGAAATGGTTGTGGTTAAATATTCTTTACTTGAAATTGAATACCAAGCCCACACCCGCGTAATTATCTTGCAATACAGGCTGCATGCGCATGGAAATATCAGGAGATATATCGAAGTTCTTCAAGTGTGCGGATGCTACAGCATCCAATATTTGTGCGGCATAACCGACAGCGGTCAGCAGTACGATGACATCCAAGTCTTTTCTGTAAGAGTCTTGCAGTCGTTTGATGTCTGCAACAGTATATAACGGGAATTGGTCGTTTTCTGTGGTGGCGTCCAGCCTGCTGATGTATGCTTTCTTATATAGGGTGTATTTGTCGTAGTTGTATTTGATAAAGTATCCGGCAGTACCAAGTATGGCATATACCAGAGGGAGTTTCCAGTATTGTCTGTTATAGAATTGCCCGGAGCCCGGTAGTATGGATGCATACATGCCCGCCTTCTTCGGGTTGGGGACAAATACCTTCTTCAACTTCACCATAGAGGTATCTGCAACATCTTGCTCCACAGGAGCAGCATCGGCTTTGAAGAATGCGTTGTTTTGACTCAACGTTCTGATGCTGTCGGTCATAGCACTTGTGCTGTCTTCCTGAGCAAATGTGTCCTGCGCGAATGCAAAACACAGCATTAATGTCAATATGAACGTTAAACCTCTCAAAGTCTTATTGTTGCGCAAATTTATTCAAATGATGCATAAAAAAACAGCCTCATTTAGAGGCTGATGATTTTTTAGTGTGAATATTCTTATTTCGACCTCATGCCGATCTTCACTTTCGAGCCCATCTTGTTCATGTCCTCAATGATATTTACCGTCTCGGCAAGGTATGCGTCTTTGGACAGATTTTTTATCCATTCTTCATTCCTCTTAATGGTGGTGCTGTCCATATTTATCTTGGCAATATCCTCTTTAGGATTAGCGATGGTCAGTTTATCAGCCTTTTCGCTCAATTCTTTCAATCTGTCCGCAGTAGCGTTCAATTCAGCCATTTCTTCTTTGTAAACCACTTCATTCAACGATGTGGTTTTATCGTCTTCTTGCTTCTTGATGCGGTCTGCATTGTCTTTTATCAGCTTGAATGTTTCGTTGTCGTTGATACGTGCATAGCTTTTCTCCGCCAATTTGCGTGTATCCACAGCTTTTGAAACCATTTTGTAGTTAGCTGCAGGAATTTCATCCCAAGGTAGGGCAGACTTGTCTTTACGCTCACCCATATCCAAATGTTCGTATTGGTCAGGGAAGATGATGTCCGGTGTAACACCTCTCAACTGAGTGGAACCTCCGTTTATTCTATAAAACTTCTGTATGGTCAGTTTCAAAGCGCCTATCCCTTCATCGTCTCCCTCTTTGTTCAGTTTCATGAACTTCGAAAACTCATCGAGTGATACGATCTTCTGGACGGTTCCTTTGCCGAATGTGGTAGAGCCTACTATCACCGCACGCTTGTAGTCTTGCAATGCAGCAGCCATTATCTCTGATGCTGATGCACTACCGTGGTTGATCATTATAGCCAAAGGACCATCATAAAGAGTGCCTTCTTGTCTGTCTTCAAGAGTTACAGGTTCGGAGTGGCTGCTTTTCACCTGAACGATAGGGCCTTCGTCAACAAATAAACCGGCCATGTTGATAACATCGTTCAACGAACCACCGCCATTGTAGCGTAGGTCTAGGATGATACCCGATACATTGGCATTCTTCAATTTCATTACCTCAATGGCCACATCTTCTGAACATCTGCGTCCATTTGCATTCTGGAAGTTGGCATAGAAGTCAGGCAGGTAGATATAACCCACCGGTCCTGCTTCGGATTCAATGATAGCAGACTTGGCAAATGCTTCCTCTATTTGTACCTCACCACGTATGATGGGTATTACTTTTTCGGCGCCGTTCACTTTTTTAACGGTCAGTCTTACCTCAGTACCCTTGGCACCGCGGATTATCTTAACCGCTTCGTCTATATCGTAATCTGTAACATCCACAGGTTCTTGTTCACCCTGTGCGACTTTTATTATTTGGTCGCCTGACTCCAATTCACCTTGTTTCCAACAAGGGCTACCTGCTATTATTTCAACTATGGTAATTCGTCCTTCTTTTTCTTGGAGTCTTGCTCCTATACCGAAGAATGTACCTGACATGGCTTCGTCGAATTTCTTCTTATCCTCAGGAGGGAAATAATCCGTATGTGGGTCTTGAGTATTGGTAATGCAATTCACATACATGGTGAATCTGTCTTCCGCATCCAATTTGTGAACACGCTTGTAGAAGAAGTCCATGCTTTTTTCAAGACCTTCTCTCGCTTCTTTCTCCAGCTCTGCTTCTGTTTTCGTTTCTTTCAGCGTGGTGTCGTTATCGTCTATTCTTTGCTGTTGAGTCTTCTTAAGACTCACATAGCTGCTGAGTGCGCGAGACTTAAGATACTTGCGCCAACGGTCTTTACGCTCTGCGGCATCTTTTGGGAAGCTCAGTGTTTCGTCACCCACAGTATACTCTTCATTCAACGTATAGTCGAAAGGCTTGGCCAATATCTCTTTGTAATACTTTTCTGTCTCCTCGGAGCCTTTGTCGTAGAGCTCAGTGAACTTATCATAGAATGCAGTGGAACCTTCTTTTATCTCATCGTCTATTTTGAACTCGTATTCGGATAGAATATCAATATCGGCTTGAGTAAGTATACGCCTATCGTAGTCCATCCTGTTGATGAAACGGTTATATACTTGAGCAGAAAAAGAGTCGTTCAGCTCGCGTGGAGAAAAATGTCCTTGCTCCAAAGCCTTTGTGACGGTCTCAATTATTTTCTGCTTCTGTGTTTGATTGATGTTGTTGCTATACCTGAAAGAAAAAAACGCAGCCAAGGCAGCGACAATCAATAATGGTATTAAAATCTTGTTCCTCATGAATCTCAACATAATCTTATGACTTATTTGCTATACAAACAAATGTAACCCTTTTGCTGTTAATAAAACGCTAATCAGCAGCACATTACAGGGGATGCTTCGGGGGATATTCAAAGCGTGGAATATCGTAACTTGCACCCTGAAATCATGCAAAAGGTCAATTATCACAATATAGGGCAAATAGAGTATGGTGCGGCTTTCAAGTTGCAAGAGGAGTATATGCAAAAGGGGCTCAAAGTAAAGGCCGCCCGTTTTGGCAAACCCGAGGAGGAATTTCCTGCCGACGATATAGAGCATTATCTATTTGTTTGTGAACATCCGCATGTATACACATTGGGTAAGAGCGGGCATATGGAGAACCTGCTTGTGAACGATGCTCGATTGAAAGAGTTGGGTGTCAGTTTTTACAACACCAACAGGGGAGGAGACATTACGTATCACGGGCCCGGACAATTGGTGGGATACCCTGTATTGGATCTCGAACAATACTTCACCGATCTTGGCAAGTACATGCGTAGCCTTGAAGAAGCCGTCATCAAAACCGTTGCTCATTATGGCATAGAAGCAGGACGACTGGAAGGTGCCACCGGAGTATGGCTTGACCCCGACAACCCTCAACGCGCAAGGAAGATATGTGCAATGGGTGTGAAGTGTAGCCGTTGGATGACGATGCACGGACTCGCACTGAATGTAAATACCGACTTAAGTTTCTTCGGGCATATAGTGCCTTGCGGCATTTCCGACAAAGCGGTTACCTCCATCAAGCAGGAGCTTGGCCATGAAGTTGATATGGACGAAGTGACCGAAGTCTTCGTAAAGGCTTTCGCGGAGGTGTTTGAATCCGAGATAGTTGAATTGGAGCTACAAGGTTAGTAGATGGTTATATAACCTTCTTCCATTTTATCGGTTCCCTCGAACAGAATGAATTTGTAGATGCCCTTCTTGCCGAAGTTGCGCTTGTCTATTATCACTTGCTTTTGCCTGATACGTGGTACATCAAGAATAGGTGTTCTTTCATTTCCTTTTTCGTAGAAGCGTATGGCGTATGTGGAGCGCGTATTCTGAGGGAGCTCAAGTGTCACATGTCCGGTAAACGGGTTGGTGAATACATATTGAGACTTCATGTATCCTATCTGATTGCTGTTCTGGTCCATTGGGATGTCCAGCTTGATGGTAGGCTTCGGTTGTGAAGGAGTGGTAGAGCTGACGGTTGCATTTGTGCTGCGTACAGGTGTTCTTGCAGTGTTTACTCGTGTATTGTCCGCATTGGCTCTATTGCCTGTATAAACAGGCGTAGCATCTGTTTTGGGGTCAAAAGTCGATGCAACTACATCGTTTGACTCTATTTTGATGGTGGAGGCATAACGCTGCAGAGAATCGTTTGGAGGAATAACTCCTTTTTCCAATAGTGATGCACTGTCGTTATATATCTTAATACGGTTGCTGTACCATGTAAGGTCGGAGCTGAACGCGATATTCAATCGATACCAATTGTCTCCGGGGTTGGGATGCCCGTCAATGTAGGCTTGTACACCTTGTTTCAAGTCTTTTACATAGCCGATGGTAACAAAGTTCACCACACTATCGGATGAACGCTGAACCGCAATGGATTTCAATCCACTGTATTGGCAAGACCAACTTAAAACGTTGATACCCTTATTAGTGGCACCTACAATGTCCGGCAAGGCCGGTTGTGCGAACGAAGGTGTGCCGATAACAAGAAAAAATATAAAAAGTGTAAATCTGTACACGATTTTCCCAATCATCCGCCAAACCTAATGCAAATTTTATTTTGACAGAAAAATATTGTTATACATTTTCAATTCAATAACAAATAGCCAAAGGATGACACTCGCCATTTGTACTTGACACATTTTATCTTTAGTTTGGCTGTTTATATCATATACTACTTATGGGGCTATTTAAAACCAAACCGCTGAGCGTATTGTTTGCCGAAGCGGAAGACTCAGATAAAAGTTTAAAAAAGACATTATCCGCCACATCGTTGGTGGCATTGGGTATAGGAGCCATCATTGGTGCAGGGCTATTCTCCATTACGGGTATAGCCGCAGCCAGCCATGCAGGCCCGGGTATCACCATCTCTTTCATCATTGCAGCCGTAGGTTGTGCGTTTGCAGGTCTGTGTTACGCGGAGTTTGCATCCATGATACCCATAGCGGGTAGCGCGTATACCTATTCATATGCCACAATGGGTGAATTCATCGCATGGATCATCGGTTGGGACCTTGTTTTGGAATATGCCGTAGGTGCGGCAACGGTTTCCATCAGCTGGTCCAAGTACTTGGTGAAGTTTTTAGGGTATTACGATATCAATTTAGGAGAACAATTCACCCATTCGCCGGTTGAGGGAGGTATTATGAATATACCTGCTGTAATAATCGTGATGCTGATGTCATCATTGTTGATGCGCGGTACACGTGAATCTGCCGTTGTGAATGGTGTTATCGTTGCATTGAAAGTTTCCGTTGTATTGGTGTTTATCGCATTGGGATGGCAATATATCCGTCCTGAGAACTTCGATCCATATGTGCCTACCAATACAGGTACATTCGGTGAATTTGGTTTCAGTGGTGTGATAAGGGCTGCTGCCATCGTATTCTTTGCATATATCGGCTTCGATGCGGTATCCACTGCGGCACAAGAGGCCAAGAATCCGAAACGGGATATGCCGATAGGGATATTGGTGTCTCTGGCGATATGTACCATACTATATATACTCTTCGCACACGTAATGACGGGTGTGGCCAACTATCAAACCTTTGCGGGTGCTGATGGTATTGCTCCTGTTGCCATAGCGATCGACCAAATGGGTTCTCCAAATGCGGCGGGTGTCGTACAGCCGGATTATCCATGGTTGAACCAAGCCATCATATTGGCGATATTGGCGGGTTATGCTTCGGTTATCATGGTGATGTTGATGGGGCAATCAAGAGTATTTTTCTCAATGAGTCGTGACGGTTTGGTACCGGGCGTATTCTCCAAAGTACACCACAAGTATCGTACTCCCGCACGTAACAACTTCATGTTCATGCTGTTGGTGAGTGTATTTGCAGCATTTGTACCTGCAGATGTGGTAGGCGAGATGACCAGTATCGGAACATTGTTCGCATTCATATTGGTAAGCATAGGAGTGATAGTGATGCGTCGCAATCAGCCGGATGCACCAAGAGCATTCAAAACTCCGTTGGTGCCATTGGTACCGATATTGGGTGTGGTTACCTGTTTGTTCATGATGGTATTCCTACCGTTGGATACATGGATAAGGCTTGTGGCATGGATGATGGTAGGTTTCGACCTTTACTTGTTCTACGGTATGCGCAACAGCCATATGAACAAAGAGGGCTTCTCGAACAAGAGCTTCCGTACGGTGGCATATACCGGTTTCGGTTCTACGGTATTGTTGATAATCATTGCAGTATTGCATCAGAACTCGATAGGTGGACCTGATGGACTGTTCTATTTTGCCGTCGTATTCGGCATATTGCACTTGGTGATATACTCAGTGGGTGCAAGACAGCAGAACAAGCATGTGAAATAAGACACAACATATTAAGAGTAAGGGCTTTCCGTTATGGGAAGCCCTTCTTTATTGTAAGTATATATCAGGCTATAAGTACTATAATCTATGCGATAAATTGGCTACTTTTGTGCCTCTGTTTTGAACAAATCATTTATTAATAAAAATATTTCCTGTATATGACATACGACGTGATCGTAATAGGTAGTGGCCCGGGCGGATATGTTGCCGCCATACGTGCTTCTCAGTTAGGATTTAAAACTGCGATAGTAGAGCGTGAAAACCTTGGTGGTATCTGTTTGAACTGGGGATGTATTCCTACGAAGGCCCTGCTGAAATCAGCACAAGTGCTAGAATACATCAGCCACGCGCAGGATTACGGTGTTTCCGTAGGCGATTATAAAGCCGATTTCAACGCTATGATCAAGCGTAGCCGCGGTGTTGCCGATAAGATGAGTAAGGGTATCCAGTTCTTGATGAAGAAGAACAAGATAGATGTCATCAACGGACAGGCCAAACTTACCAAAGGAAAAGAAGTGGAGGTTACAGGTACTGACGGTAAAAAGTCGAACTATACCGGAAAACACATCATACTTGCCACAGGTGGCCGTGCACGTGAATTGCCGAACCTACCGATAGACGGTAAGAAAGTAATAGGTTATCGTGAGGCGATGAATATGCCTTCACAGCCCGAGTCTATGATCATCGTAGGTTCAGGTGCGATAGGTGTTGAGTTTGCTTACTACTATCACAGTGTAGGTACTAAAGTGACCATCGTTGAATTCATGCCACGCATTGTGCCGGTTGAAGATGAAGACGTATCTCGCGAGTTGGCTCGTCAGTATAAGAAGAAAGGTATCACCATCATGACTGACTCTTCTGTAGAGAAAGTGGATACAAAAGGCAGCAAAGTAAAAGCGACTGTTAAGACAGCCAAAGGCGAAGAGATATTGGAAGCAGATGTTGTTTTGAGTGCAGTAGGTGTTAGTGCCAACATTGAGAACATCGGTCTTGAAGACCTTGGTATCAAAACAGAAAAAGGTAAGGTGATGGTAGATGGCTACTACAACACAAATGTAGCCGGTGTATATGCGATAGGCGACATCGTTCCGGGTCAAGCATTGGCACACGTAGCCATGAAAGAAGCGGTGATATGTGTGGAAGCATTCGCTCAGAAAGAAGGTAAATACGGTCACGTTCCTGAAGTATTGGACTACAACAACGTACCGGGCTGTACTTATTGTTCTCCTGAAATAGCATCTGTAGGAATGACTGAAGCGCAAGCCAAAGAAGCCGGTTATGAGATAAAAGTGGGTAAATTTCCATTCTCAGCATCGGGTAAGGCAAGTGCCGCAGGAGCCAACGAAGGTTTTGTGAAGGTGGTATTTGATGCCAAATACGGCGAATGGTTAGGTGCTCACCTGATAGGAGCCAACGTTACGGAGATAATCGCAGAAACGGTTACCGCTCGTAAATTGGAAACAACATATCATGAGCAGATAGACACCATCTTCCCGCACCCTACAATGAGTGAGGCGGTGAAAGATGCTATCGAAGTTGCTCTTGGAGAAGCGATTCACATTTAAGAATAAACAGACTTGAAATATTAAAGGCTGCTCAATGAGCAGCCTTTTTTTGTGTTTTTATTAAGTATCAATAATGGTAATTTGTGTACATGCGCAACCTACCTATAAGAAGACCGTTCATATACGCCATAACCGGTTTTTCCTTCTTCATGTTGGCGCATATGGGATTCAATTTACTGCATTATGGTATTAACCGATCGGTAGGTTTTCCCATACACATCAACTATATGCATACGAATGCTTATTGTGATGATATTGCAGCATATGGTAAAGAGGGAGGATGGGAAGAAATATATCATTTCAGTTGGCTTGCATTAATGATATTGTATCCGCTCATCGGTTACTTTTTGGTGAAGAAGAGAAAAACCGAGTTGTCGTTTTGGAATTGGTTAGGAGTGTTTATGCTTATAGTGCCGCTGTATAACAGTGTACAGACATTTGCAGAAAGAATATTTTATGCATTGAGATACGATAGGACTATCGCAGAATCTGTTAGTGCTATACTTACACCCAAGTTGATCCCAATCTATATAATATCCGTATTGATAGCCATCTATACTTTCTTCAAGCTATTGTATAAAAAAGAAAGGATACTGCTGTTGCTGATATCCTTTCCTGTATATGTTGTTACGTACTATTCTTGGTTCTACGTTTGGGGTTGGTATGTCATGCCAACCGTCTAACTTAATCTCTAGTCTGCTGCTCTGTTCAAAAAATCGTCAAACGGTTTCATGGCTTTGAACACATTGGTACAGTGTTTCATAAAGTCGGCCGATGTGACCATTTTATCATCAAAACGATTTACCGCCAAATAGCTCTTGTATTGCAATAGGTCCATTTCAGGGTGGTCTTTCGGGAAACCTTTTGGTGCTGTTTTCAGTTTATCGCCTTCTATCTCACCAAAATACTTTTTGAATGAAGCGCTATTGATGAGTTTCTTGAACTCTTTAGTGTTGTAGTCTATTTCCTTGCGTATTTGTGTTATCCAAGGATTACCCGGGTCGTAAGCACCACCTGCAAGGAAACTGTTACCCGGTTGTATTTGTATGTAGTACCCTGCACGGTCGTGCACCTTGCTACGATTGACAGAAAGGTGTGCACCCATATTTATTTTATATGGTGCTTTGTCTTTGGAGAAACGTACATCTCTGTAAATTCTGAAGATGGTTTTCTTGGCTACAAGTTCGCCGATAGGTTCGTCAAACTTTGCAATGTTGTTTATCAACTCAGCAATGAATTCTTCGAAATTGGCCTTGGCTTCATCATAGCGTCCTTTGTTGGAGGCAAACCAATCTTTGTCGTTGTTTGCTTTTAGGTCCTTTAGAAACTTAAGTGTACTATTCTCGATTTTAGCAGCCATACTATAATGTTTTGGTGTAATTTAATGATAATTCGGATAGATGTTTCGACAAGAGTTGAAGGGTCAGAAACAATTATATTTTTTTAAGGATTCGGCCACTTTTTTATCCCATTCTTCCTGTTTGTCGATGACAGTTCCATGCTCTGTTTCTTCATCGTATTGATTTTGCATGTCTTCCGCTTCTTTATGCAGCTTATGGAATAGGTTGGTCAGCTCTTTCTCATAATTCTCAGGAGTGAATGTCATTTCTTCAACACGCTTCTTTATTTCGCATGTTTTTATAGCTGTTATATCGAAATGGCGTTGCTCATGACCCAGTGTGGTTGCATTCTTACCATTGGGCTTCATCCAAGACATAGTTTTGTCGAAGTACACGTACAGCACCACATCCACATCTGTTTTGTTATGTAGCTTACGGGAACTGTAATTGGTGCCGATACCACTGAATGTACCTGCTGCACCATAGCTTTTCATATCGGGTTCGCATTCAAAGTCGGATATGTAGAGTTGGCTTCTGTTATTGTACAATATGTGATTGGGTTTTTGAGGCTTGTCAGTGATGGACACTTTTACTGTAACGGTCGGCTCTGCGGTTACTGTGCTTTCGTTGTTCTTCATCCAAGTGTCGAAGCGTTTCAGGTTGCTTTCAATATTGCTTGTGATGAGCCTTTGTATGGCAGACTCATACGTGTTTATCGACTGCACATATGCGCTGCCTGAATACTCTATCAGTTTCAAATCGCCCTTGAAGTATATTATGGTGATGCTTATGTCGAATTGACGCTTACCATCAACAGCGGTTTCTTTTATCGACAACTTCTTTATCTGCATTACAACCGGGGTGGCATTCTTTTTCCAAACTACTTTATTGTGCAGATAATCGGTTAGCCCATTGGCCACGCCGCCATGAATGTCGATAGTTCCTTCTTGTATTTCTCCAATTGCATCTGTTTCGTCGCGCCTGTCCACAACGTGTTTGATGTAAAAGTTCTGTGGGGCATATGCAATGGATGTGTTACTCAGGTCAATGTCTGTTTTGTCTTGAGCAAAAGAGAATACTACGGCAAAAAGTATGGTAAGTGTAATTGCAATTCGTTTCATCAGCGTTATATCTTATTCTAAAATAGCCATAATATTATTTACACTTGTTTCGTTGATGTTAAACTTATGGCTATACAATACATTTTATATCTTGTTTTCAGATAGATGCAGGAAGAACAGTTACTCAAAAGTATAAGCGCAGGTGATATGCGATCGTTCAAGCAATTCTACGAATTGTTCAATGCGAGAGTGTACAATACCTGCTTGTCGCATCTACAGAACGAGGCAGAAGCTGAAGAGGCTGCTCAAGATGTCTTTTTGGAGATACATAAAGCTGCTGCATCGTTCAAGGGTACGTCAAAGGTGAGTACTTGGGTGTATCGTATAACAGTGAACAAGTGTATAGACCTGATACGGTATAAGAATAGGCAAAAACGCTTTGCGTTCATCTCCAGCATATTCAATAAGGATACCGGCGAGTTGATGCATAACCCGCCTGAATTCAATCATCCGGGCATAGTTTATGAGCAAAAGGAAAAGGCAGCCAAGTTGTTTGGTGCAATAAAACAACTACCTGAAAATCAACAAACTGCATTTATATTGAAACAAGTGGAAGGACTGAGCCAGAAAGAGGTGGCCGAGATAATGGATATGGGAGAAAAAGCCGTAGAGTCGCTATTGCAGCGGGCAAAGAGCAATTTGAGAAAAATGTTGGGTGATATGTACCGCGAAACGAAGGATTGAGTATAAAACAACGTCTAAATAAACGAAAATGGAAAAGCAGGACAAAAACAGTTGGGTGGGAGATGTGATGAACAGTACGGAAGGTATGCAAAAAGCGATGCCTCCCGATGGACTGTTTGCCAAAATAGAATCGAAGTTGAACAGTGGCGTCACTTATGTGAAGACTGTTCCGATGAGGACCGTTTTTGCCGTTGCCGCCAGCCTTGCTTTACTGATATCGGTTAACGTATATATACTGAACAAAATAAAAACCACGACTAAGAGCGAAACGAAAGATGATATGGAAACCGTGATCGAGTATTACGGATTGGACAACCAAACAAATATTTATCTATGAAGAGGGAGAACTTTTACACTTTAGTCATCATTCTATTATTGTTGCTCAACTTTGCAACGATAGGTTACCTACTGCTTGGTAAGGACGGTAAGAAAGGGCATATGCCACCACCACCGCCTCCTGGTGCCGACAATGTAATTATAGAGAAACTGCATCTGAATGAAGATCAGCAACAACAGTTTGAAATATTCAAACGTCGTCATCGGAAGAGCATGGACTCTGTTCAAAGAAACATCAAAGACGCACAAAAAGCATTGTTCACATTGGTTAAGAATGAGGAAATGGACATGCCGATGCGAGACAGTTTGCTGCATGAAATAGAGAAAGATGAGTCTGCAAAACATTTGATAACCATTCAGCATTTTCACGACTTGCGTTCCATCATGGAACCAAAACAAGTGGAACTGTTCAATGAGTTCATCGAAGAAATAGGAGGTAGGATCACTGGTCCCGGTAGACCACCACATGGTCCACCACCTCCACACGGAAGACCTTAGTCTTGTCACGGAATTGTTAAAGGAACATCAAAACGATGTTCCTTTCTTTTTTCGCCGAAGGATTTGTAAAAAACCGTGCGTCAAACTCTACAGAAACAAAAACTATTGAGTTATGAAAAAGAAGAATCAAAAGATCGGCCTGGCCTCAATGGCGTTAGTATTGATAGTACTTCTTGCGTGCAACAAATCAGACACTGTAAATGCAACACCTGTGGCGAGTACTTCTACAAGTACAGGTACTGTAGAAAATCCTGCTAATACAGGTAACGGAACAGTTACATCCGATGTGCCTGACATCTACAAGAAAATATACGGAGCAACAGATATATACATGGACGGTGACTATGTGGTAATACAAGTAACCGGTTTGCCGGACCATAAAAGCCCATACTATTTGAGTACACAATGGGAGAGCAGCATGTATGAAGCATACAACGGAACCAACAGCATGTTCAACCTTAATCCCAACAGGATAAGCCAATCAAACATGACATTTAGAATACCTGTAAATCCACAAGAGGCGACAAGCAAACGCTCAACTCCAATGGGACCAATGGGTATATCGCTGAACGGTGTTCCTTTTTACAATCAATATGCTGCGGGTGGTTCTCCGCTGACAGGTGAGATCAACAGCTTCGACCAGTACAATGGACACCCTCAACAAATGGGTGGTTATCACTACCATGTTGAACCGCTGTGGTTGACAAGCAATAAAGGTAAAGATGTGTTACTCGGTTTCCTTTTGGATGGTTTCCCGGTATATGGTCCGATGGAAGAAGGCAGAACACTTACCAGTAGCGACTTGGATGCATATCATGGACATACTCATGCAACAGCAGATTATCCTGAGGGTATTTATCACTACCATGTATCTGCAGATGCACCTTATTTGAACGGTGATGGCTTCTTCGGAAATGCCGGAACAGTAAGTCAATAACAATGAAAGAAATAACCATTGGCATATTATTAATAGTCTTCAGCTCATGTGGCAAACAAGAGTTGCAACAGGTTGATCAAGCAAAACACTCAGTGGTTTTCAAAAGCGGTATCACAAGTGTGGATGGAACAGTGTACACAGGAATCATTTACGGGATGTATGAAGGAGGTGATACCGCTTTTGTTCAAGAATATAAAGAAGGAAGAAAAGACGGAGTGTATAAAATGTGGTATCCGGATGGACAACAAAAGCGCGTAGCGCATTTCGCCAATGACGTTTATGAAGGGAATGTAAAAGAGTGGTTCCCAAACGGACAACTGTACAGGAGCTTCAATTATGCAAACGGACAGGAGCAGGGAATGCAAACCATGTATTGGGACAACGGAAAACTAAGAGCCAATTACGAATCTAAAAACGGGAGGAAATATGGACTCACAGGCATTAAAAACTGTACTTCGCCTTGGAGTGACAGTGTTGATAAGCTGCTTATTGGGGGCATGTAACAAACAGGAGGCAGAACTGCCTTACTATAACAGCCCCGACCTTACACCTGTTTGGGAGCAGGGTAGTGGTAAGCATAGAATCGCCGATTTTGCTTTCACCGATCAAAACGGTAAAACAGTTGACAACAATACCTACAACGGCAAGATATATGTAGCTAATTTTTTCTTTACATCTTGTCCGGGCATATGTCCTAAGATGAAGGATAATATGCAGAAGGTAGCCAAAGCTTTTGCGAGTAACAATAATGTAGCGTTTTTATCACACTCTGTAACTCCATATGCAGACAGTGTTTCAGTATTGCACGACTACGCCGCAATACATAATATAAACGCGAAGCAATGGCATTTGGTGACCGGTGATAAAGGAGAAATATATAAGTTGGCCAGACAGTCTTACTTTGCCGAAGATGAGATTGGGTTCAATGCAGACAGTACGGAGTTTCTACATACCGAGCGGTTTGTGTTGATCGATAAAGAAAGGCATATAAGAGGTGTGTACAACGGAACTGTGGATCTGGAAACCGACAGGCTGATTGAAGACATCAATCTGTTGTTGAAAGAAGAGTAGTCTAATTACTCTTCTTCATTGGTTCGATATTCTATTACGCGATGAGTTTTGCTGACAGGTGTTCCTTTGTCCGATACTTTTACTGTCCTCCAGTATCCTTTATCGTCAAATTCGTAGGTGTACTCTTTATCGGATGAACTTTCTCCTGCAAATACCTGTTCCGTTGCCAACAGACCTTTATCATTGTAGGTGAGTGTGCGGTAGTCTATAACATGTTTTGTAGAATCGGTTACTGTCTTTTCAAGCATTTGACCATCGGAATTAAAGACCTTTCCGATCATCTGCTTACACTTGTATAGTCCCACATAATCGTACCTGTTCATTTGTATATTCCCGTCACCGATAGAATCGTACTCGTACTTTACACTGTACATATATTGCATTGTACTTCCCTTTACTTCTTTCTCGCGAAGCATACCGTTGTCAAAGTATTCGTATCGGATGAAGTTTTGTAATGAGCGGTCGGGATTGCGAAGCTTTACATTGAATATTCTGTCGTTCCTGTAAAAGAACTCCACATATCTGACCACATCACCTTTTTTATCGTAATAGGTCAACTCTTCCACTCGGTCTTTATGCCTATGGTCGTATTCCACTCTTATCGAGTCTTTGAATCGATGGTCTATGTAGTGACTTAATGCCAATATTTGCCTATCCTTATTGTGATAATATCGAGTGGTCCTGCTCTGCTCAATTTTGCCTTTTTCGTCGAAGGAATCCAACGTTTTCATGGATAAATAACCAAGCTTATTGAAATAGGAGGTTGTTTCGATGTTTTTGTTTAGCAGCGTGTCCACCCAATGAGTGGTATCGTCGAGCGTTCGTTCGGCCGTGGAAATTGAATATTCTATTTTATAGATGCTTTTGACCTTGCTTGTTATGCCAAGCGACTCGGCCGTTATAGCCTTGGGGACCTTGGTGTACTCTTCCTGAGCCTTTGTTGTGCAGAAGCATGACACCGTCAAAAACAGAACAGAGAATAAACACTTGAATGAATATTGATATGTTATGGCTCGAAGTGTAATGTTTGCCATTAGAGCTAATATAATAAAAAGGGATGCCAATAGCTAAGATGTAGCATGTTATGTATGAATATTACACATTGATTAACAGACGATGACGTATATTTGTAAGACTTAGAATCAGGAGAAGAATATGAACAATTACGATCAAAATCAATTTAGCGATTATACTGTAGTAGACAGTAAAACCGGTACCCGTTCACTGTCCAAAACATTCATGGCCAATGTGTTCATGTGGATGTTTGCAGCACTGGGTGTATCGGCATTCATGGCATATCTATTTGCCAACAACGATTATTTGATGAGCTTCCTTATAGGTGAAACCGGCTTATCCATGTTCGGGTACATTGTGATGTTTGCGCCATTGGGTTTTGTGATGTTGATGTCTTTCGGCTTCAACAGACTATCGGCACCTGCACTTACAGGAGTATTTCTGCTTTACGCGGCCATAAACGGGATATCGTTCAGTTTCTTATTGAAGGCGTTTAGTGATGCCTCAATAATCGGATGTTTCGCCTCAGCCGCAGCAATGTTCGGCATCATGGCTGTTATGGGTTATACAACAGACCAAGACCTTACCAAGTTTGGTAGAATAATGATGATGGGTGTTATCGGTATTTTGATAGCAAGTGTCATCAACTGGTTCTTGGGTAGTTCGGGTTTGGATTATCTGATAAGCATCATCGGTGTTGCTGTATTTACAGGCCTTACGGCTTATGACGTGCAAAAGCTGAAGCATATAGGTATGGGAGCCGAAATGGAAGGTCTGCCAGCGGTTAGTACGAAGAAGATGGCCATCTTCGGTGCATTGAACCTTTATCTGGATTTCATTATGATATTCATCTTCTTGCTTAGATTGTTCGGAGGTAGGAGAGACTAAGCAAGCGATAAAATATATTATTCTATGCCCCCTTGTGGGGCTTTTTTTATTGGTCTAAGAGAATAAACTCTACCGCTCCATTTGTTCTGTAGTTGCTCGCAATCTTTACGATATATAGGTTCTTGGGAGTGGTTATGACCATCTTGGCCGTACAAGGTGGCATGGAGCCTGTATGTTCTGCAATCATCTTTATACTATGTTTGCGGCCCGTTGAAGCGTCAAGCTGTAAGAGGTAAGTGATAGGTGTGTAGGATAGTTCCTTTTTGTAAAGAACGGTTTTGTCATCCACGTATAATGAGACAAGGTCGCCATCTACTTCGTTATCGTCAGTAATATCTATTTGTATGGAGTCGAGCTCAGAGGCTTCGATGTATATCTTATCTACTACGTTGGTGGCTCTTGTCAGCGCCTTGTCTTCAGAAGGTGGTTTCTTCACAACCGGTTTGGGAGTATGTGGAGTGTCGGTTAATGTTTTTTCCATCCATACCTTACTTGTTTGGCTTGTAAACAGTCCACCTGTGGCATTCTTCCATTTACCTACAAGTGTTATCTTACCGGTAATAGTTTCTAGCTTCAATTCGTAAGTCCCTTTGTCTCCATATCCACTTACGGTTTGATGAACCGTATCTTCTTCAACAATGTAAACGGTTGCATGTGCTTTATTGTATACGCCGCTAATGGTGAAACATTCGTAACGGTCGATGGAATTGAAATATTGGGTACGTATACCTTTGATGAGCGAATCGTTGTAAACTTCTATATCGAACTTCAACCCATATTGGTTTCGATTGCTTTCCTTTCCATAAAAGCCTACCCAAGTACCGGAAATGTCTTGACCGTATGTGGTTTCGCCACATAATACGTACGTCAATAAAAAGAGGAGTATGAATCGCAACACCATAACAGAAACGTGACTTGGCAATGATTATTGCCTCTTATCTGTTCAATGCGTCGAATGAACCTTCTATTATCTCTTCAGACATTTCCTCTTCTTCGGCTTGTTGAGCTTTTTGAAGGGAGTCTGTGTTTTCTGTTGTGGTTTGACTACTGTCTTTTTTGTTATCGCCACATGCAGTGAACATAACTATGGCTGCAATGAAAACTAAATACTTCATAGTATAAAGTTAGTCTTCTAATTTCAGAACAGCCAAGAATGCCTCTTGTGGAACATCCACACTACCTATCTGACGCATACGCTTCTTACCTTCCTTCTGCTTCTCCAATAGTTTACGTTTACGGCTGATATCACCACCGTAACACTTGGCGGTAACGTCTTTACGCATTGCGGAAATGGTTTCACGAGCAATTATCTTGGCTCCAACAGCCGCCTGTATGGCTATCATGAACTGTTGACGTGGTAACAATTCTTTCAACTTTGCACATAGCTTACGACCGAAGTCTTGTGTACGGCTACGGTGTATCAATGCACTCAATGCATCCACTTTATCTCCATTCAGTAGGATGTCCATTTTCACGATGTCGCTCTCACGATAGTCAAGCGGTTGGTAATCGAATGAGGCATAACCACGCGTATTGGACTTAAGTTTATCGTAGAAATCGAATACTATCTCTGCAAGAGGCAGTTCAAATATCAGTTCAACACGAGTAGTAGTAAGGTAGTGCTGGTTGATGAGCATACCACGCTTACCTAAGCATAGGCTCATAACGTTACCGATATAGTCGGGTAGGGTGATTATCTGCGCACGGATGAAAGGCTCTTCGCAACGGTCAAGTGTTGAAGGGTCGGGCATCTCAGAAGGGTTATTTACTATTTTAGCTTTTTCCTTTTCTCTTGTCGTATATGCCCTAAAGCTAACGTTCGGAACAGTTGTGATAACCGTTTGGTTGAACTCACGCTCCAAACGCTCTTGGATGATCTCCATGTGCAACATGCCAAGGAAACCGCAACGGAAACCAAAGCCTAATGCCTGCGATGTCTCCGGCTCGAAAGTAAGTGAAGCATCATTCAATTGAAGCTTCTCCATACAGTCACGCAGCTCTTCAAAGTCGTCCGTCTCAACAGGGAATATACCGGCGAATACCATCGGCTTCACTTCTTCAAAACCTTTTACAGCATCTCTGTGCGGATTGGCAACAGTAGTGATGGTATCACCAACCTTTATCTCTCTTGCATTCTTAATACCTGTTATCACATAGCCCACATCACCGGTCTTGACCACGTTTTTAGGATTAAGACCAATTTTCAGTGTGCCTATCTCATCAGCATAGTACTCTTCGTCGGTATGATAAAACTTGATCTTTTCTCCTTTGTGTATGCTACCGTTAATGATACGGTAGTATGCAATTACACCTCTGAATGGGTTGAACACGCTATCAAATATCAATGCCTGTAATGGAGCATCAGGTTTGCCTTTCGGTGCCGGAATTCGTGCCACAACAGCTTGTAATATTTCTTCAATACCAATGCCGGATTTACCACTGGCATGAATGATGTCTTTTGGGTCGCAGCCGATAAGGTCTACTATCTGGTCGGTCACTTCCTCTATCATCGCACCATCCATGTCTATCTTGTTGATGACAGGGATGATTTCAAGGTCATTATCCAATGCTAAGTATAGGTTGGATATGGTTTGTGCCTGTATACCTTGTGATGCATCTACAAGTAGTAGTGCGCCTTCGCATGATGCCAATGCGCGGGATACTTCGTAAGAGAAATCCACGTGACCCGGAGTGTCGATAAGGTTCAAGGTGTAATGCTGTCCATTCAGCTCATAATCCATCTGTATGGCATGGCTCTTGATGGTTATACCTTTCTCACGTTCCAGGTCCATGTCGTCAAGTACCTGGTTTTGCATTTCACGCTCAGTGATGGTTTTGGTGTGCTCCAAAAGCCTGTCAGCCAGGGTACTTTTACCGTGGTCGATGTGTGCGATTATGCAAAAATTCCTAATGTGTTCCATACGCTAAATGAAGGCTGCAAAGGTATGACATAAATAGCTCAAATAGCTATTTTTCGTAACAGAACACAAAACTGTATCAAATATCAATAAACGTGCTGTCCGCCATTGATGGCGTAGTTGGCTCCTGTGATAAAACTGGTCTCTTTTGATGCCAAAAATGATACCAAATGGGCGATTTCTTCAGTACCGCCCAAACGGCCGACAGGGATTTCGGCAACTATTTTGTTCCTATGCTCTTCAGGCACCGCCATTACCATATCGGTGGCTATATATCCGGGAGAAATTGTGTTTACAGTGATTCCTTTTTTGGCTACTTCCATGGCCAGTGTTTTGGTAAAGCCGTGCATACCCGCCTTCGCGGCACTGTAATTGGCCTGTCCAAATTGTCCTCGTTGACCGTTTACAGATGATATATTGATGATCCTACCGTAGTTACGGTTTATCATTTGATTGATGACGTTACGTGTACAATTGAATACGCTATACAGGTTGGTTTGTAACACCGCATCCCAATCTTCCATACTCATTTTCCTGAACTGCCCATCGCGAGTAATACCTGCATTGTTGACCAAAACATCTATCGGGCCAATCTCAGACTCAATATGCTGTACCATTGCTTCTACTTTGCCATAGTCGCAGACGTCTGCCTGATACATATCCATTTTATAGCCCTCATTCTGCATTTGGGCTTGCCATTTTTCCGCTTTGTCTTGGTTGTTATAGTTGGCTACAACATGAAAGCCGTCTTTTACAAGCCTTTTGCATATTGCTGTACCTAAGCCACCGGTACCACCTGTTACAAGTGCAACGTACTTCTTATTGGTATCCATCTCATTTCAATTAAGGGATTAAGAATAACTGTTACAACAATATAGTTGATTGTTATCGTTAATACAATCAGTGCAGGATATTCTAAATATTAATTTTTCTTGAGCAAGATATTGACTGTGGCTACCACGCCTTCCTCACGTCCTATGAAGCTTAGATGTTCGGTTGTCGTTGCTTTGATGGATACATCGTCAATGCTCAAACTCAATATGTCTGCTATAGTTTGCTGCATTTGCGGAATGTGAGGTTTTATCTTAGGAGCTTGTAAGAGCAGGGTAGAGTCTACATTCACCAATGAATATCCTTTTTCTGAAATCAGCTTATAACAATGTGCCAGCAACTTTTTACTGTCAGCACCTTTGTATTGTGGGTCGGTATCCGGAAAATGAACGCCTATGTCTCCCAAAGCCAATGCACCCAACATGGCATCGCAAATGGCATGTAACAATACATCCGCGTCGGAATGTCCTACTGCGCCTTTGTCATGGGGTATCAAAATACCTCCCAACCAAAATTCGCGTCCTTCTTCCAATTGATGAAAATCTATTCCTTGTCCTATTCTGTATGACATGGTTGTAAATATAGTTTACCTAAATAAAAAACGCCCCGTTTAGGGGCGTTCTATTTTGAGTTGAATCAAATTCGAGATTAAGCTTCTGCTGCAGGAGCTTCAGCACCTTCTTCTGTTGCAGCTTCATCACCTTCTCCTTCAGCACCTTCACCTGCCTGACGTAGGGCACGAGTGGTTACAACGGATGCTATCGGAATACGTGGAGAGTTCATCACTTCCATGTTCTCAGCAGGTACATCTTCAACACGGATATTACCACCCAATTTCAAGTTGTCGATGTTCACATCCAAATGCTCAACTAGGAACCTTGGGAAAGTACGAACTTTCAGAGAGTTAAGCTTGGTAACCAGACGACCACCGGCCTTAACACCTACAGGCTGACCTACGAAGTTCAATGGAATTTCAGCGATAACTTTCTTGCCATCTACAAGCTCAAGGAAATCGATGTGGATCAAATCGTCTGTAACTACGTCGAATTGTAGGTCTTTGATGATGCTACGGTAGTTTTTACCGTCTATCTCAACCTCTGCAACCAAGAACTCAGGAGTGTAAACCAAGCCACGAACGGCCAATGGCTCAACTGCAAAGTGAACTGTTTCTTCACCACCGTACATAACGGCAGGAATGTTTCCTTCAGAACGAAGACGGCGCGTAGCTGCTTTACCGATATCGCTTCTGCGTGTACCTTTTAATTGGATACTTTTCATTGTTTATACTTTTTCATTTCAACTCCGAGCGAATCATCCGGCGAACATCCGAAGGTTGAAACATCTTTTAATAATCAGTCTTTCAAAGTTTGCCGCTACTACGTAGTCGGGCCGGATTTTGTTGTTTAAACAAGTCGTTATAATAAAAGCCCTTCGGCTGTTATTTGTTCAAATTGCTGTGGATGAACAAGGAGCTTATCGATTTGTTCTCGAAAGCATTCCTTATCGCAACCGCAAAAAGGTCGGCAGTTGACAACTGCTTTATCTTATCGCCCGCCTTTTCTTTGTCTATCGGAATGGTATCACAAACCACCAATTCCTCAAGTTCTGAATTAGCTATGTTTTCGTAGGCCTTTCCACTCAACACAGGGTGTGTACAGAACGCTCTGACAGAAAGGGCTCCTTTTTCCTTCAATATGGTTGCCGCTTTACTTAAAGTACCCGCGGTGTCACATATATCGTCTATAAGAACCACATGTTTCCCCGTCACATCACCTATCACCGTCATTGCAGCTACTTCGTTTGCACGCTTTCTTTGCTTGTCGCAAATAACCATGTCCACCTCAAAATACTTGGCCACCTCACGTACTCTGTTGGTACTACCAACGTCTGGGGCCGCAAAGATAAGGTTTTCCATGTTAAGGTTTTCAATATATGGGATGAAAATTGCGGAACTATCCATGTGATCCACCGGAATATCGAAAAATCCTTGAATTTGAGGGGCGTGGAGGTCCATTGTGATGATCCTGTTAGCTCCTGATTTGGCCAAAAGGTTGGCTACAAGCTTGGAAGCGATAGACACCCTCGGCTTGTCTTTTCTGTCCTGACGGGCATATCCGTAGTAAGGTATCACAGCCGTAATATATCCTGCAGAAGCACGTCTTGCGGCATCTATCATCATCAGCAACTCCAATAAGTTGTCGGCAGGAGCGAAGGTGGATTGAACCAAGAAAACATAATCTCCCCTGATACTCTCGTTGAAAACAGGTTGAAACTCGCCGTCGCTGAATTGGTTGATGGTTAGTTTACCCAGTTTCTTACCGAATGCACCGGCGATTTTTTCTCCTAAATAGGTTGAGTTCCTACCTGCGAAGATCTTTACGGATGATTGCATGATATATTTTGAGATAAATGAGTTGGCAAAGTTAGGTAAACGTTATGTTTATCAAAAGAAGAATTTACTTTTCGCCGTGTTTCTTTTGAATAGTATCCCAGCGACCATCCATCTCTTTGTAAAACTCACTGTTTGGCATATAGTATTCTTCGAATTCAGGCTTATATGTGGTTTCGAAAAACAGCTTGGTATATGCTTTAAAGCTCATTCGTTCGTAGTGAAGAACACCTTTATGCCTTTGATAGCTTTGGAGGATGTTCAGGGATACAAGCAGTAACAATATCACACCGGCTGCGACTATTACAGGTTTGTTCTTTTTGGAGACATAAGCAAATGCCGCCGCAAGCGGAAAAGACATGATAGCCAAAGTTTCTATCAGACTACGTGCCCCAAAGCCTCCACCGTACCACCAATTCCACCAAGAGAAAACGATGTAGATATTTACGATGAGAAACAAAACAATGGGCAGTACAAACTGTTTGTATTGCTTTCTCAATGCGAGTAACCCAACCACTGCAACAAATGCCAAAGGCGTATAGATGAACCATCCTTTTTGGAAGCCGAACAAGCCTCTCCATATTCTCGGTTGGCTCCAGATAAAACCTTCATCAGGATAAGTGTCATATATCCAATATCCGGTAGTGTACTTCCAGTATCCGATTTGCAACATTATAACTCCCAGAAACAGTATTACACCCAATACTATATGCAATCGTTTTTGTGAGTAGAATGTCAATCTTTCTTTAAAAGTTGCAAGGTTATAAACTCCCCATAACAAAGGGACAAAAGTTACTACAATATTTGAAACCCTTGTAATGACTACCAATCCAAGCATCATAGCAAGTAGGTAGAGATACTTGTTTTTACCTGTCCGATATAGGCTATCAGTAAAATAGAGTACTGTTGAAAACTGGAAGAACGAATAGGGGTGAGCCATACCACCGTCAAAGACATTGTAATGGTAAAGGTTGGTCCCAAATGCAACAGCCAATAATGTAGCAGCAACAATATTCTCGTTATAGTATCTTTTCAGCAGACGTCTGAGCAGTACCAAGCCTATGACCGTCCAAAATACAGAGCTAAACAACGTGCCATATTGATATGGCACACTATATCCATCAAAACTGTATTGTTTGAAGGTTAAGTTGTATGCATGTGCTATCAAAAAGAACGGAGCTTCTAGTATGGCAAGCCCTATTTGATAGCGGTTTACTTTTCTGCCTTTTTCAGTGCTATATATAGCATACCAATCACCGTTTAAGCTAGGACGATAGGTGCCGTTGATGATGGGGTAGAATGCCAGGCTGTCGATGCTGTTGTATATAAATGCCGCAGGCAGATAAACGTGATAGCCTGATTTATCCCACTGAAACACTCTGTTTTTCCAGTTTTCAGAGGTATTGATTATGATGTAGGAACAAATAAATGCAAAAAGGATAATGACGGCACGCGACTTCACTCTTTAAATATATGGATTGCTTAGCAACCTTTATAGACCTGCTGCCAACACATCGGCAATATGCATGGTACGCATAGGCAGATTTTGCTTGTCTATATAGCCTTGAATGTGCATCAAGCAAGATACGTCAGTGCTTATCATGAGCTCTGCGCCTGAGTCTAAGGCACTCTGAACTTTGGTTTGTGCCATACCAACTGAGATGGGCTCGTATTTTACCGCAAAAGTTCCACCGAATCCGCAACAAGTTTCCGCCTCTTTCATTTCAACTATTTCAAGCCCTTTTACATTGCTCAGCAGTTTGCGTGGTCCGCTTTTAATACCGCATTCGCGCAATGCACCACATGCGTCATGGTATGTGGCTTTGGCTTCAAAACTTGCGCCTACATCTTCCACTTTCAATATTTCGGTTAGAAACTCGGTGAATTCGTAAGCTCTTTTGCCCAACTTTTGCCCTGCTTTCAATTCTGTACTGCTGTCGAAAAGTCGCTCGTAAAAGTTGCGTACAAAACCGGTACATGAACCTGAAGGACCAACAACATATTCTTCGCCCTGAAAGTCTTTGATGAATTTGCGTGCCACATCTCTGGATTCGTCCCAGTATCCGGCATTGAAGGCCGGTTGTCCGCAGCAGGTTTGTTTTGGATTGTAAGAAACTTCACAGCCCAATTTTTCAAGGACCTTTACCATGTTCATTCCTGTTTCAGGATAAAGCTGGTCTACGAAGCAAGGTATAAAGAGTTGTACTTTGGTCATTACTTAATATTCAAATTGCGGTTGAATTGAATCATTTTCAATGCTGTGATGGCGGCTTCTTCTCCTTTGTGCCCATGTGCGCCGCCGAGACGCTCCCAAGCCTGCTGTTCATTATCCAATGTCAGTACACCGAAAATGACAGGTATGGGTAGAGTGGTATTCAGCAATGTTATGCCTTCAGTCACTGCTTTGCATACATATTCAAAATGTGGAGTGCCACCACGTATCACAGCTCCGAATGCGATGATGGCTTCGGGTGCATTATCACTGTGTTGAGTAGCCTCGAACAATTGTTTACACGCATATGGCAACTCAAAACTACCGGGTACAGCCATCTTATGTGTAATGCTACATTCCAACTTGTTCAGTATGCGTTCTGCACCTGCATTTTGCTCTGTGGTTATCTTATCGTTCCACTCGGTGTATACAATGGCCACACGAGCACCACGTATGCTTTCGAGCATTGATAGGTCCAAAAGTGCGTTACTGTCTTGAGATTGAGCCATGGATAAAAAAATCCCCTTTTAAGCCGTAAAGGTAAAAAGGGGAGCGCAATTTATTAATCTTAATAATCCTTAATCTATTTCACCCAGGCGAGCAAGGTTCAAATCAACGTTTTGAGCTTGCATGCTACGAGGGTATTTTTCTTTGATGGCCTTGTAAGCCGCTTTTGCTTTTTCAGGCTGATTGTTCATTTCGTAAGCAACACCCAAACGCTCGTAATACAAAGGAGCAACCACATTATCGTTGGCGCTTACTGCTTTCTCATACTCGCTGATACCGTCTTTCACTTTATTGGTCTCCATATAAGCATCGCCCAAAGTACCATGAGCCATATTGCCTACCAGTGTACCGCTACCGTTAAAATCTTCCAAATGTTTGATAGCTTGGTTGAAATCACCTTTTTTAAGGTATATCACACCTGCATAGTAGTTGCAAAGATTAGCAGAAGGAGTACCGCTGTATTTTCTCATTATTTTCAAGAAACCGGGGTTTTGAGCATCGCCGTTCAAGGCAAGGTCCAAAGAGTCTATGGAGAACATACGCTGTGCGTAAGCCATGCTTGCAGCCGCTTTCTCCACACGTGGAGCACGATAAAGGTTGAAGTAAGCCACAATAGCTACAACCACCGCCAACACTATTGTTGTGATGGTATTGACACGCTTCTTGTTCTGCTCGTAATAGGCCGTCAGATTATCCAGAGGATTCTTTTCACCGGACTTGTTTGTTACATTTTTTGCCATATTATTTCCTTTACAGGATTTATTTTCTGTTAGTTATTGATGGTTATGAATTTCAAGCTTAATCTGTAATGTATGGGTAGTCGTCTTCTACGTATATGTCTTTGAATATCTCGCTGTCGTCAGGATATGGACTGTCTTCGGCAAACTGAACCGATTCAGCAACTTCTTGCATCACCTTCTCGTTTATCTGCTCTATTTCGTCCTCAGTAGCCCAATTGTTGTCCATGATGGTTTTCAATACAACATTTATAGGGTCTTTATCCTTGTATTCTTCCACTTCTTCTTTGGTACGATACTTGGCAGGGTCACTCATGGAGTGTCCCACATAGCGGTAAGTATTGATTTCCAAGAATGTTGGGCCGCCTTGTTCTTTGGCACGTTTTACAGCACGCTCTATGGCACGATGTACATCTTCAGGGCTCATACCGTCAACAGTATCGCCCGGCATATCATATGCATCAGCCAGTTTTACTATCTCCAATGTTTTGGAAGTACGCTCCACAGAAGTACCCATGGCGTATTTGTTGTTCTCAACGATGAAAACAACCGGAAGTTGCCATAGCATGGCCATGTTGAATGTTTCGTGCAAAAGTCCTTGACGAGCAGCACCGTCACCGAAGAAACAGATGGTGGCTCTGTTGTCGCCATTGTATTTGTCGGCCATCGCGATACCTGCACCTAAACCTATTTGACCGCCCACGATACCGTGGCCGCCGAAAAAGCGTTTTTCTTTGCTGAAGAAGTGCATACTACCGCCTTTACCTTTGGTACAGCCTGTGGCCTTGCCGAAAAGCTCAGCCATACATTCTTTGGCGGGTATACCTTTAGCAATCGCCAAGGCGTGGTCGCGATATGCTGTGATTACGTTATCGTCGTCGGCAATGGCGGTCATAGTACCTGCCGCTACTGCTTCTTGTCCGATATACAGGTGGCAGAAACCACGTATCTTCTGCATACCGTAAAGCTGACCTGCCTTCTCTTCGAAGCGGCGCATAAGCAGCATTATCTCGTACCAGTATAAATATGTCTCCTTTCCGAAGGGTGTCTTAGCCACTATTGTCTAAATTTGTGCGAATTTAGAAAAATTTCGCTCGTTTCCGTTTGAAAACGTTAAAGAAAATAACATTAACTCAATTCCGCAACTATTCTACCGCAAGTTACGGCTTTTCCAGTCGTATTACCTGCATTACGGGAGCCAATGGTAGCGGCAAAACCAATATGTTGGATGCGGTTTACTATTTGTGCTATACCAAAAGCTACTTTACCGGGGTGCAGCAGAGTAGTGTACAACAAGGAACAGATGGTTTTCGGGTGCATGGAGCCTTTGAAAACGAGGAAATAGTATGTAAGTGGAAGGACGGTAAAAAGGAGCTCACTGCCAATGATGTACCTTATGATAAGGTAACCGACCATATCGGTAAATATGCGGCCGTTATGATTGCTCCTGACGACTTGGAGCTGATAAACGGTGGTAGTGAACAGCGTCGGAAGTGGGTGGATAGCATCCTTTGCCAGACCGATAGAGAATATCTGGAGAAGTTATTGCAATATCAGCGTGTGTTGCAGCAGCGCAATGCCTGGTTGAAAAAAGAAGCACAAAAACCGACAAACGACTTTACCGAGCTTGAGTTCTACAATGGTAAACTGGTACAGAACGGTACATACATATTTCAACAAAGAGAGTTGTTTTTAACACGTCTGATGCCTTTGTTGGAACAATATTACAGTACACTTTCGCAAGGCAAGGAGCAGCCTGTGGTTACTTACAACAGCCATTTGCAACAGTCAGAAATGAAACAACTGCTTGACAAGAATCTAAGCAACGACCTGCAAATGCAGCGCACTTTGAAAGGAATACACAAGGACGATTGGGACTTTGGTCTTAATGATATGCCGCTTAAGCAATTTGCATCTCAAGGGCAAAAGAAGAGCTTTCTGTTTGCACTTAAGTTGGCTCAATACAGCTATTTGGAAAAGGAGCAGGGTAGTTTGCCGATGCTGTTGTTGGACGATATATTCGAGAAATTGGACGACAATCGCATTAAGGCACTCATGAATATCATACGTAGTGCGGACTTCGGCCAAGTGTTTTTGACCGATACTGATAAAGAACGTGTATCGCAAGCATTTGGCGATGCTGCAGATATTGGGTTTATTGAGCTTTAGGGAATTCTTTTGCCAACGATTATATATTTTGCACTGTCAATATATTAAAACTTATACCTATGTCCCGTACACAACCGTTTATCGTCACTATTTTAATATTAACAATATTGTATTCTTGTAATAAAGATGTTGTAACAAAACAATCCGTTGAACCTATAAAAGAAATACAAACACCGGCATCTTCCCCAACTCCTACCAACCCTGTAATTAATACTCCCATTCAAGAACTCAGGTTCACTGAAATTGGACAGCCTTTAGTTCTATATTATAATAGTTGGGACGGAAATTACCCCAATTGGGGATACTCCAATATTAATCAAGGTGAATATTATCACAATTATAGTCATAGAGTAAAGGGCATAACGGCTCTGACGATACATGTTGGGGAAAATGATCTTTTTACTAATAATATTACTAAAGAGTTGTACAATAATCCGAAAAACAAAAAGTTCACTCCACAATTTTGGGTAAATGAAAAGTTTGCCATGGATAAAGAGGCAAACAAAATTAATTTATGTAACTCTGATGAAGTAATATATGAAACTGTCAAAAGTGAAAAGCTTAATACGGATAAACCTTATTTGGCTGCAAGAATTTTAGGCGATAGTCTTGGGGAAATAAAAGTAGAATATGGTGTAAAGTATCGAGGATTAGTATCAAGTAATAAACACTACATCATGGCGTACCTAGCAGAGGATAGTGTAAGACCCCCAAACAATTCTATTCGTTATGATGGTATACTTAGAGCTGCAGCTGATGGTGCATATGGTACTCCCTTTACAGAAACCGACCTAAATGAAAATGTCTTTATTCGCACTGCTACATTTGATATAGCTGATTATAATAAAGATGAATTATACATTGTTATTGCATTATGGGATAAAGATGCCCAAAATAACTACAATGCAATATGCGGCTACCACGTAAAAGTAAACCAGTAGCAACGCAATATATTGACAAATAACCTTTGGTGTTATGCTTTCTTTTTTCTGACCACTTGCAACCCTACACGGGCGATAAGTGTAATGGCCACCAATGAAATGAATATCCAATAAGAGCTCTCAATGTTATCCAATACTTCCATATGTGTTTGTCGTTTGCTGTAATTAGGAACATGAATTTACTTTTTATATATGAAAATACTATACCCCGTAGAGGGGGAAATTGTGGATATGTTGAAATGCAGCCGCAAATAATCTCATTGATGAATATGCCTAATTTTGTCTGAACCTTTCTATTTCGGTTATTCTGTGTTATTTTTGTGCAAATTCACGGTTTTTTGAAGACCCTGCTCGATCATAATCAACTCAACATTACACTGCAGCGGTTAGCACACCAGCTGATTGAAAACCATCTTCATTTCGAGAATACAGCATTGATAGGTATACAGCCGAGAGGTGTCCTTTTATCGGACCGAATTGCCACACTTGTAAAGAAAATAACCAAACAGAAGAATATAGACTATGGTAAGCTCGATATAACATTCTATCGTGACGACTTGCATACAAACGAGCTGCATGTACCACGCAAGACGGATATTGAGTTCAGCATAGAAGGCAGAAATGTGGTGCTGATAGACGATGTGCTACATACGGGTCGTACCATACGCTCAGCGATGGATGCTCTGATAGATTTCGGAAGACCGAAATCGGTAGAGCTGTTGGTGTTGATAGACCGTCGATTCAGCCGAGAACTACCTGTACAGCCTGATTATATAGGCCATACAGTGGATACTATCATGACGCAGAAAGTAAAAGTGTATTGGCAAGAACAGGATAAAAAGGATGAGGTGGTACTCATCGATTAATATAAACAAGAGATAAATGTCGTTATCAGTAAAGCACTTGTTAGGTATTAAAGAACTGCAACCGGCAGATATACAGACTATTTTCCGCACAGCAGACAATTTCAAACAAGTATTACAACGACCAATCAAAAAAGTACCTACTCTGCGTGATACTACCATTGCCAACATCTTTTTTGAAAACTCCACCCGAACACGCATCTCATTTGAACTTGCTGAAAAACGCCTCAGTGCCGATGTTGTGAATTTTTCAGCATCCGGTTCCTCTGTTTCCAAAGGAGAAACACTGATAGATACGGTGAACAACATATTGGCAATGAAGGTGGATATGGTGGTGATGCGACACTCAGCAAGCGGCGCACCATGGTTCTTATCTCAGCATGTGGATGCAAGCATCATCAATGCGGGAGACGGAGTGAATGAGCATCCTACACAAGCATTATTGGACTCCTTCTCCATGAAAGAGGAGTTGATAAAGAAGGGATACAAAGGAGACTTGAAAGGTAAGCGTGTCGCAATAATCGGTGATATCATGCACTCCAGAGTCGCGCTGAGTAATATCTTTTGCTTAAAGAAATTAGGAGCGGAGGTGATGGTTTCAGGCCCGCCGACACTCATACCCAAACATATACATGATCTTGGTGTGAAAGTGGAGTACAATGTAAAGAAAGCACTGATGTGGTGCGACATTGCGAATGTGCTCCGTATACAACTTGAACGTCAAAACAAACCACTGTTCTCCACGCTACGCGAATACGCCTTGTTCTACGGCATCAACAAGCAAATGCTTGACGGTCTACAAAAAGACATCATCATTATGCACCCCGGACCCATAAACAGGGGAGTAGAGATAAGCTCTGACGTTGCCGACAGCGAACAATCGATTATTCTTGATCAGGTTGAGAATGGGGTTGCGATTCGGATGGCTGTGATTTATCTGCTATCGGGAAAGCGGGATTTAGAAGCTTAAAGTCGAAGTTCAACGGATATTTCCTCTTGTATATCTCGTACTGAGCAAGGTTTTCCTCGACTTGTTTGAACCCGAATCTTACCAACATATTTCGGAACTCATCCTTACAGACGTTATTGTATATAAGTGCATACTCTGCCTCATAATACACATGAGCCACCTCTATCTTATTGTAGCGTTGTAGATAAGCTAAAAATCCAAACTCTTTCTGTATTTCGTCGCACATACCCACTTTAGTATCTTCCGGTATGATGGCGGTCAGTTGTTTAATTTCATGTATCATTTCCTTGTCACGACCGGGTTGTCCGGCTTTGTTGCCAAGGTAGAATGCCAAGCTGACAAATGCTGCAAACACCGCAAGGTGGAATCGATTAAGTTTCTTACCCGATATTCTCCATCTGTCGGTGACATTGATGAAATAAGGATATATGAACAATGACAATGCCAGTACATAATATGGTATGGATGGTATCAGGTAAAACGAGCGTTGTTTTAAGCTCAACATGATAGGAGCAGATGCAGATAATGCGATAAGCAGTATCAGCCATATCATACGTTTGTCGGTAGTAATAACTGATTTGTATCGTGCGATCTTATTAAGTACCAAGATGAGGATACTGATAACGAATGCTGGTATCATCTCAACCAATAAGAAAGAGAATATTGCAAACCTACCTAAAGAACCGCCCGTAATCTCGCGTTTGCCCTCAAGCGCAGCCGACAATTGTTGCCCCATATATCTGTTGATACTTGCAGCAGCAGGTTCGTACTGCATCAGTATCACATATACACCTACAACGACAGCAAGCATTATCATGCTTTGAGCAATGCCTTTCCCGATGCCTTTTAAACCTTTAGTATATATGATATGGTATAGGATCGGAGCTGCTATCGGGAATGCACCGGGAGGGCCTTTTGTGAATATGGCACAAAAAGTAATAAGGCCTGCCAATGCCAATTTACCGTTTACGTTTTTATTACTCAGCAATGCGCTTAATACAGTAATGATAGCCAACAAGTCTATCAAACCCATGAAGGTGTCCAATATATTGTTGGTATAACTCCATATTACAGTTTGGATGAAACCCCAAAGCATTAATGGCAATACATAATTATATTTCTTATCGTCGGGCTGACGAATGACGTTCCAAAGCCTTTTTACGGCAAATACGGTTATCATCCATACAAGAAATGAGAATATCTTCTCTGTGTAATATTGTTCGCCGAATATTTTAAAGAAAATGGCTTGTACACCAAACATAAGTGGAGGGTGTTCATTGAACACGCCATCGCCACGGTAATAAAGGTTCCAAAAGTCTCCTTTACCTATGGCAAGGTTTCTTGATATGGCCGCATATGTTGCTCCGTCCAAAAATATCCCTTCAGGCAATAACCTGTCCAGTATCAACGTGGTAATGATGACACCTATGAATATATATATTACAAGCCGGGTGTTGTTTATATCGTCAATGCTCAACCGAGGGCAACTTTTTAAAAATCAGGGTAAAATACTACGAACGACGTAAAGATAAGAGGTTAAAAGCTATGTAATAAGTTTTTTTGATGATGCTTTATACTTTTAGCGCAATATGTATCTTTGTAAATTCGCGCATTGGATAATTATGGGTCCAAGACGTGAGTAACCAAAAATATTTCTATGTCATCAACCTGGTTCAGGCGGATTAAGAAGGGGATACTAACAAGTACACACGAGAAGAAGGAAGCGCCGGATGGTCTGTGGCACAAATGCCCGGAATGTAAGCATACCTTGCTTGCCAAAGAGCTTGAAGGACATTTTTATGTATGTCCCGAATGCAATTACCACAACAGGATCAACGCCAAAGAATACTTTCAATTCCTTTTTGATGAGCAGCAATACGAATTGTTGTTCGAAAATATATCTCCTGTTGACAAACTGGAGTTTGTGGACTTGAAGCCATACAACGAAAGGTTGGAAAGCGCGCAAAAGTCTACCGGATTGAAGGATGCAATGAGTGTTGGTGTCGGCAATGTTGACGGTAAGAAACTGGTGATAGCATGTATGAACTTCAATTTCATTGGCGGGTCCATGGGCTCTGTGGTGGGAGAGAAGATAAGCCGTGGTACTGATTATGCCATTGAACATAAACTGCCATTCATGATCATCTCTAAGTCGGGTGGTGCTCGTATGATGGAGAGCGCTTTCTCCCTGATGCAAATGGCCAAGACCTCTGCAAAACTCACGTTGCTGTCTAAAGCAGGACTTCCTTACATATCACTGATGACCGACCCTACAACAGGTGGCGTAACGGCATCATATGCTATGCTTGGCGATATCAACATCGCAGAGCCTAAGGCATTGATAGGTTTTGCCGGTCCTAGGGTGATAAAAGAGACCATCAAAAAGGACCTTCCGGACGGTTTCCAACGTTCAGAATTCTTGTTGGAGCATGGTTTCTTGGATTTCATAGTCAATCGTAAAGAGCTTAAACAAGAACTGGCCTCATCCATCAGCTGGTTTCTCAAAGACAAATAATCGTGGCTAACGACAAGGTATATATCAAGAACCGTCCTGCGACGTTTCAATATGCTATTGACGATAAGCTCACAGCAGGTATTGTATTGACGGGCTCAGAGATAAAGTCTGTCAGAGAGGGGAAGGTTAGTTTTAATGACAGTTACTGTTTTTTTCACAAGGGTGAACTTTGGATAAAGAGCTTGCACATTGCCGAATATGTGAACGCAGGTTACGCCGGTCACGACCCTACGCGTGAGCGTAAACTGTTGCTGAATAAGCGAGAATTGCGCAAATGGGAGCAAAAGTTGAAGTCGAAAGGCTATACCATCGTTCCTTTGGCCTTGTTTACCACAGATAAAGGAATTGCTAAGCTGGAGATTGGCTTAGGTAAGGGTAAAAAGCTGCACGACAAGCGCGAAACCATCAAGCAACGCGATGCGGACAGAGACCTAAAGCGTTACTTGAAATAATTAAGTCACTTCCTCATGGAATACTATTCCGTGCTCTTCCAATTCTGCCAATACAGGTTTGTAAATGCTTTGCATATTGGGGATATGTACACCTGTTGGAGGTACAACCTTCTTGGTAAGTATCAACTTGGCCAAAATACCCATCGGTAGACCAACTGTTTTTGCCATTGCAGAGTATTTGTTGTTTTCTCCTTTCAGAACCATTGTGCTTCTGAGCTTCGTCTTGCCGTTGTTCTTATGCTCATATTCCACTTCATTCACCATTATCACCATATCTCTGTCACGTGGTTTGAGTTCCCACTTGCGTAGTAGAACATCCAGCAATATATCTGCAGAATTCCTTTTGTTAGACGTTATTGGCTCATCGTATAGAATGCCCAGCCATTCTATCATTGTTATACTTTTATCGTCGATGGTAATCCCCATCTTGTCTGCTATCTGAGTTTTTAAGGAAGTTTCGTCAAAATTGTTTTTAAGACGCACCCATTCTGCATAAGTTTTTGCTGAAACAGTGTCTGAAGTATCAGTCAAGCCCAAGTGTACAATTATGTTCCAGGCTCTGATAAATCCTTTGTATCTGTATGTTCCTCTGATGAATGTTTTTACATCAGGCAGGTCATATAGCTCAAGATACTTTAGCGAATCTCTATTTGGATAACACATCATTTGTCCAACATCCTGAATCTTAGAACCTTTTCCGGGGTTGGCAAAAACGCTTTCGTAGGGTATCTCCACAACCTTGCCTTTGTACAAATATTTGGCACCTGCATTTCCTGCTGTTACAACATTGTATGGATTCCATGTGAACTTATAGTGCCAAGGATTATTATCGCTTTCGGGAGCAATCAAACCACCTGCGTAAGATTGAAAGCCTATGATGGATCCTGCTACTTTATGTATGCTGTTGATGATGCTGTGTGCCGTCATATGATCTATGCCGGGGTCCAGCCCCATCTCACACATGAACATAAGCCCGGCTTGTTTTGCTTTTTCATGCAAGGCTTTCATTTCGGGTGAAACATAAGAGGCGGTAATGAGGTGTTTTTTATGTGTCAAGCAATCTTCGGCCAATATATGATGTAGCTGTGGAGGCATTAAGGATATGACGATATCCGCGCGTTTCACCAAAGATGCCCGTTGCTTGTTGTCGGTAATATCCAACACTACGGCTTCAGCATATGAGTCGTCACCGATCTTGTCGGCTATGGCATCCATATTGCTGTCGGCAACGATAATATTCCATTTGTTTCGGGGGGCGTGCTTCAGTAAGTATTCGATCAGGTACACGGATGTTTTTCCGGCGCCGACCACAAGTGCAGTTTGCATAAGGTTAGTAAGGATGTGAGGTCTGTATCAAATGTAATTTAAGTTATCATCAGTTCATAGCCGTATTGGATAATATTATGTTAGTATCTTGCTAAATATCACTTGATTATGACAATGATCTGGAAAGGAGACAATATAAATGTCGAAGCTTTGAACCTATTGTCCGCCAATACCATGGGGGAGACTTTGGATATCAAGTTCATCGAAATAGGAGACCGATATTTGAAGGCAACCATGCCTGTCGACAATCGTACACGACAACCATATGGCTTGCTTCATGGTGGTGCATCGGCGGTACTAGCCGAAACTGTGGGCAGTGTAGCTTCTCACCTTTGTATTGACAGAGAACAGCAAATATGCGTAGGATTGGAAATAAATTGCAACCACATCAGGGGTAAGAAGGATGGTATTATTACTGCCACAGCCAAGCCGCTTCATCTGGGTTCTTCCACACATGTTTGGGATATACGCATCAGAGACGAACGTGAAAAGCTCATTTGTGTAAGTAGGCTGACGATGGCTGTCCTGAAAAAGCCTTAGCGCAGTTTTACGATTCGGTATATCGGGCTTCCCAATACTCGTTTCTCATGGATGATCTGTCCGCCCGGCATTTCAGGATTGTCCGGAAATGTGTAAGGGTATGTTCTGTAAAACTGGATATAGTATTTTATCTCATTCAGATCACGGCTTTCTGTAAACCTGCTACGCACTTTTTGTGGAACGAATTTCATGTTCTCAATCAAAGAAGCGTTATTCCTATTGATGAGAATAGGGTGTTCGTCGATGTTCTCTGCTGCCCATATCAAGGCGTTGTAATGGCAAGATGCCCAATAGTCCAGCTCGTAATGTTCCATAAGATAATCCTCGTCGTGAGAAACGTAGGTATTGAAATATACTTGTTGAAAGGGGTGATACTTGATCATGAAGCCGGCTATCAAAGCGAGTTGTAATACACATAGTCCAACTACGACGAGTCTGAACCTGCGTTTCAACAATTCATTCAGTCCATACATGGATAGGATGATAAAAGGAGGGTAAATGAAGTACATATGCCGCCATCCGTCGTATAAAACAGACTTCAAGGAGATGATTACTACTACAGGCAATACGAAGCATATCAAAGACAGCAATATGTTGCGCTCTAGAGCATTGCCAAGGTATTTGTTCGGGCTTTTGACAAACCTGATGATGAATATCAATATCCCGACACCTCCGGTCAACAACCATAATTCAGGCGTGCTTATGGCAAACCACTTGGGGATGTAATACCATGGTAGTTCAGTAGAGAGTACCAACTTTCCATCAAACTTCATTTGGTCTACCCATCTGAAGTTGGCATTACTCCTGTACATGTCTATAAAGTTGTTGATTGGATCTCCCCATAGAGTCGGCCAAGTGACATACATGGAGACACACAAGCTTGCAAACAAAACCGATCCGTTCAAAAAGATGTGTTTGGTTTCCGTTTTACTCCTAATAGTAGAGATGAGGTCTATAAGAAAGAAAAGGGCTATCGGTATCAATATCACCAAATTGGTAAGTCGTATACATGCACCATAACCGATGAGTAAACCCAATATCAGAAAGGGTAGTGTCTTTTTCTTCTGAAACGCATATGCAGCGGCAAGTAGTGTCAATAAGAACACACTTGTGGCAGGAATGTCTTTGGGATTGAAGAAGCTGTGCGCAAACAACCTTGGCTGAAAAACCAATGCTATATATGCCAGTGTCGCCAACCACTTACTTTTGAATAATCGGTACACCAAAACATACCCCGAAAACATGCACAGCAAAAAGAATAAGTGAGTCACCAGATGCCGCATCAAGTAAATGTCCCTGTATTCGGTTATGTTCAAGGACTTTTCCAAAGACATCAATATCCATTCGAAGCCTGTTCCATGGTCCTTTTCGGCAAACTTGTCAAAGTCTTTGTAGTGCCCTGTGGCATAGTCATAGGTTGTTTGTCCGATGAGCCTTTGGCTTGGCTCATCGTAGGATATGCCATAGTCGGGGTATATCTGTGTCCCTATCACAATTGCGGTGATAAGAACCAGTGTGCCTAGCCAATGGGTTTTGAGGGTGTTTTTCATGCGGAAAACCGAAAATACAACTGTAAATATAGCTGTTGTGACAAAGAAGCTATCTGTTGATTTACAACTATATCTGTATGTGTTTTCAATAATTGTGTATCAGCCTGATAATGAATGTTAAAATGCACATGATGTGCATAGTTTTATACCCCTTTTTAGGGCATTATTTGCTATATTTGCACATTGTATTTTTTACTTGATTTATGGACGAAAACAACCAGGACCTAAACGGTCAGGAAGGTGCCGATGATGCAGGCAAAATAATCCAGGTTAACATAGAAGAACAGATGAAAACGGCCTACATAGATTACTCTATGTCGGTAATAGTCGGCCGTGCATTGCCTGATGTTCGCGATGGTTTGAAACCCGTACACCGCAGGGTGTTGTACGCTATGCACGAACTCGGTGTGAACTTCAATAAGCCTTACAAGAAATCCGCCCGTATAGTGGGTGAGGTACTCGGTAAGTATCACCCGCATGGTGATACCGCCGTATATGATGCTATGGTGCGTATGGCACAGACATGGAGCATGCGTTATACCCTCATCGACGGACAGGGTAACTATGGTTCTCCGGATGGTGATGGTCCTGCTGCGATGCGTTATACAGAAGCACGTCTTCAGCGTCTTGCCGAAAGCATGATGGACGATATCGATAAAGAAACGGTTGATTTCTCCTTGAACTTCGATGATTCGTTGCAAGAGCCTACCGTTATGCCTACCCGCATACCTCAGTTGTTGGTAAACGGTTCTTCAGGTATCGCCGTAGGTATGGCTACCAATATGTTACCGCACAACCTTACTGAAGTTATCAATGGTTGCATCGCATACATAGACAATCGTGAGATAGATGTTGATGAGTTGATGACCCATATCAAGGCTCCTGACTTCCCGACGGGTGGTATCATCTACGGTATGGACGGTATTAAGGCCGGTATGCACACAGGACGTGGCAGAGTTGTGGTTCGTGGACGCGTGGAAATAGAGACGCTAAAGAGTGGGAAAGAGCAAATAGTAATTACAGAAGTACCATATCAGGTTAGCCGAGATGCGCTTGCCGAGAAGATAGGTACTTTGGTGAATAACAAGACGTTAGAAGGGATAACTCACGTAGCGAATGAATCTAACAAAGACGGTACAAGGATAGTTGTAGAGCTACGTAGAGATGCTGTATCGCAGGTGGTTGTAAACAACCTATACAAGTATACTGAGCTGCAAACATCATTCGGTATAAACAACGTTGCGTTGGTTGGTGGCCGTCCTCGTATATTGAATGTGAAAGATCTGGTGAGTGAGTTTGTGAAGTTCAGGCACGAAGTTGTTGTTCGTCGTACGGAATATGAATTGAGAGAGGCTGAAAAGCGCGCTCATATATTGGAGGGTTATATCATTGCTCTGGACAACCTTGATGCTGTAATAGCCTTGATACGTAATTCCGCAAGCCCTGATATAGCCAAAACAGGATTGATTGAACAGTTCGGTATGACCGACATTCAAGCCAAAGCGGTTCTTGAATTGCGTTTGCAGCGCTTGACAGGCATGGAGATCGAGAAGATACGTGAGGAGCATGCCGAAATAATGAAGTTGATAGCTCACTTGAAAGAGATATTGGGCAATGAAGGCATGCGCTTCGATATTATCAAAGACGAATTGCTGGAAGTACAGAAAAAGTACGGTGACGAGCGTAAGTCTGAGATACAATATCTGGCCAGTGAAATGAGCATCGAAGACTTGATAGAAGAAGAAGATGTGGTTATCACGGTTTCTCACTTGGGTTATATCAAGCGTACAGGTCAAGACCTTTATCGTGCACAACGTAGAGGTGGACGTGGTTCCATAGGTGGTCGTACACGTGACGAGGACTTTATCGAACATCTTTTCATAGCATCCACACATCATACATTGCTGTTCTTTACCGAAAAAGGACGTTGTTATTGGTTGAAGGTGTATGAAATACCTGAAGCAGACAGAAATGCCAAAGGCCGTGCCATCCAAAACTTGATTCAATTGCCGCCTGACGATAAGATACGTGCGGTGATAGATATTGCCAAGTTGGACGACAAAGAGTCTTTGGAAGGCAAGTACATTGTTCTTTGTACTGAGAAGGGAATTATCAAGAAAACAAGATTGGAAGATTTCAGTCGTCCACGCCAAACAGGTGTGAATGCCATTACCATACAAGAAGGTGACCAATTGTTGACGGCGGATATCACAGACGGCGACAACTACATCATGATGGCCGTTGCTTCAGGACGTGCGATAACCTTCGAAGAGAAAACAGTAAGACCGACAGGCCGTGGTGCCATAGGCGTTTCCGGTATCTCTCTGGACGATGATAAGGACAAAGTGGTAGGTATGATTTGCCTGAACAAGAATGACGATGCCAGACAAATTCTTGTGGTATCTGCCAATGGTTTGGGTAAGCGTACTCCATTTGCATCTCAAAATGAGCAAGGAGAGTGGGAGACCACTTACCGTATCACCAACCGTGGCGGTAAAGGGGTTAAAACCATCAACATTACAGAACGTACGGGCGAACTTGTAGCTCTTACAGGAGTAACTGAGACAGATGACTTGATGATTACTTGTCGCTCAGGTTTGACGATACGTATGAATGTGACCAACATTCGTGAAGCTGGCCGTGCCACACAAGGTGTGAAGCTCATCAACTTGGATAATGATGATATGATAGCAGCCATTGCACGTATCGCGGAGCAGGAAGAAGAAGAAACAGAGAATGAAGAGAACGGAACAGATGTTGAAGGTGGTAATGACAATGCCGGTGCTGAAACACCCCAAAATGAAGAATAAGTAAAATGTATGTGAGCATGACATAAATTCCATCATGCTTGAATAACTTAGAATAAAGAAAAAGACCTAAAATGAAAAAAGTAATCGTAGTTGCAATAGGTATGTTGAGTTGTGTAGGAGCATTTGCACAACGTGCCAATATTAACTCTGCAAACAACAGTCTTAAGTACAAAGAGTATAAAAAAGCTCTTGAATACATCAACGAAGCTGTTGCAGACCTGTCCACAAAAGACGATCCCAAAGCATGGTTCGTTCGTGGTACCATATATATGGAAATGCAACAAGACCCGGGATATGCTGCAGAGGAACCATATGTAAAAGGTATAGAGTCATTCTTGAAAGTGGTTGAACTTAAATCGAACTACCAAGCAGACGTTGTAAACGGATTTCTATTGTTTGGTTTCGACAGATACTATGCTGCAGCAGTAGAAGCTTATAATAGCAAAGACTATCCAAAAGCATATGAGAAAGCTGCTGAAGGATTAAAGGTTGTCAACATAGAAGATGGTAAACGTTTCAACAATCCCAAATTACCGGCGTCGATCGTAGGCCTTAAATACATACAGGCGTTGAGCGCATACTACAATAAGGAATATACCAAGGCTGAGCCGATTTTGTTGGATCTGAAAGACAATCCGGTGGAGAACAAAGCAGATTACTTCGGTTTGCTTGCGGACATATACAGAACTAACGGACAGGGCCAAAAAGAAATCGCAATTGTTGATGAGGGTAGAAAAAAACATCCCGGCGATAAAAGCCTAAGAATAGCAGAGGTGAACTATTACATCACCAACAACATGCCTGATGTATTGCTGAAAAAGCTGGAAGAAGCAGTTGCTTCTGAGCCGGACAATGCAGCGTTCCACTATCAGTTGGCAAAAGCATCTTTTGACTTGGCATTCCCTCAAAACAGCAGCACCAAGCCGGATAACTTCGATATGTTGTTGAAAAATTCGGAAGAAGGGTATAAGAAAGCATTGGAATTGGATGGCGGCAACGCAGGTTACAACTATGATATGGCAGTATTGTATTACAACCAGACCATCGCCATCAACGAAAAAATGAATGCCATCACAGGTACCAGTGCAGAAGACGATAAAAAGTGGAATGCCTTGAAAGAAGAGAGGAATGTACTGTTCAACAAGGCTTTACCTTATTTGACCAAAGTTTATGACATGTTGGACCCGAAAGCATCTGAATTGAAACCGGACGATATGTTCTTATATAAGTCTTCGTTGATAGCTTTGAATGAGATATATGTAAAACAAGATAAACTTCAAGAAGCAAAGGTTTTCAGAGATAAATTGAGCAGTTTGAAGTAAAAAAGATACCTTCGCATACCCATTATCAATTTTTTAATACATATTAATTATAGAAATTGTCAGAAGTTAAGAAGTTAAACATAGTACGCTTTGCACCGCGTAACGGAGTCGGCTTTTACGATACATGTAAGAAAAGGGTCGACGCGTACTTCAAAGAAAACGGTATAGACCAGCATGCAAATGCGTCTATGGTACTGAAAACCGTACTGATATTGTCAATGTATCTGGCACCATATGCATTGATGGTTTCCGGAGTGTTTGCACACAACGTTTGGTTGTTCCTTTCCACTTGGGTATTGATGGGCTTCGGTATGGTTGGGGTAGGTTGCTCCATCATGCACGATTCCAACCATGGTTCCTATTCCAACAACAAAACTTTGAACAAGCTACTTGGCAAGGTCATCGTATTGGTGGGTGGATACCATGTTACATGGAAGATACAGCACAACATATTACACCATACATATACCAATATCGAAGGTTTGGACCATGATATAGACGCAGGTGTTTTCTTGCGTTTCTCACCAAACAGCAAGCATTTGGGTATGCACAAGTTTCAGCATATATATGGCTGGTTGCTTTACGGTTTGTTGACCCTGCAATGGGCTACCATCAAGGATTTCAAGCAGATATACAACTACCACAAACTTGACCTTCTTAAAAAAGAAAGGAAGACATTGGCAGGTGCCATGTTTGAGGTGGCCATATACAAAGTGTTCTATTACACAGCCATGTTCATCATACCGATATTCGTGATAGGCGTAGCTTGGCAGTGGGTATTGATAGGCTTCATTATCATGCATTTCATAGCAGGATTATCATTGTCTGCCATCTTCCAATTGGCACACGTTATGGAAGAGTGTGAGTTCCCTAATCCGGACGACAATATGAAGATGCAGAACAACTGGGCGGTTCACCAATTGCTGACCACAGCCAATTTTTCACCTAAGAGCAAGATCATGTCTTGGTTCATCGGTGGGCTGAACAGGCAGATAGAACACCACTTATTTCCTCATATTTGCCATGTGCATTATAAGCAGATAGCACCGATAGTCAAACAGACAGCATTGGAGCATAATTTGCCATATCATGAGCAAGACACCTTCGTTGATGCCTTGGTTCACCATGGCAGTATGTTGAAGAAAATGGGGCAGGGCTAAAAAAAAGTTGCTAAATAAAGATTAAATATTTTACCATACTAAAGAAATACCATACCTTTAGCCCTAATATTTTTTAATTATCAATTTATCACAGTGCAAGATCAAAAATTAACAGGAACTGTAAAGTTCTTCAATGAATCTAAAGGTTTTGGATTCATCAAGCATGACAACTCAAGTGAAGAGACTTTTGTTCACGTAAGCGGACTTAAGGATCAAGTGAAGGAAAACGACCGTGTGGAGTTTGAAGTGCAACAAGGAAGAAAAGGCATGAACGCCGTTAACGTAAGAGTATTACAAGGATAATATCATTACATAGTTAATAACACATTGCCTAAGACCGTACACAGTACGGTCTTTTTTTGTTTAGAACAGTTTCATTTGTGAGCCCGGTAATTCTTTGGGTGGTGTTGCATCACCGAAGACTGTTTTGCCGCCATACTTCCAAGACTCTTGTCTTTCTTTTTCTATCAATTCATTGAAGTTGTCGTTGGGTATAAAGTCCTTCTCAAGCTTCATGGCTGCATTATACAATCCTTTTATGGCTTCGTTCTTTTCTTTGTGACCAAGTTTTGCCAATTGTATGGCCTTGTCCAAGGTTGCTATAGCTTCATCATATGTTTTGGTTGGAACAGGGAATGGATGTCCATCCTTACCGCCATGAGCGAAAGAATAGCGTGCCGGATCGTCAAATCTGGAAGGAGTACCATGTATCACCTCACTTACCAATACCAATGATTGCAAAGTACGTGGCCCGACACCTTCAAGCAGCAGCAAACTTTCCATATCCAATTGCTCCTGCTCATGTGCCAATGCCAACGCCGCACCCAAGCGTTTCAGATTGACGTTTTGAGAACGCACGTCATGATGTGCGGGCATGAATATTTTTCTTGCTTCTTTCAGTATCAGGTCAGGGTTCTCTTTGGTGATGTTAAGAACCCCAAGTTTGGTTTCACTGGCATCTTTATGAGTCAGGTTCAGTATTTGCCCTTTGTTTCTTCCGTAAACGAATGTATGAGGCTCTTCCACAAACGAGCTGATGGTAGGAGAGTGCCAATGGTAACGTCTGGCGTATCCGTTTCCATCGTTCATGCCTTGTTGTATCACCGCCCATTCTCCTTCATCACTCAGTATGAATGAATGCAGATATATCTGATATCCGTCTTGAATAGCGGTATTGTCCACCTTTGCGGCCAGTTTACTACTCTTGACCAATGTATCGCCATCCATTCCCGTTGAAGAAGCTATTCGATATAACTCCTGAGGTGTGGCACGAGAGTGTTTGCCTTTGCCTCCACATATGTATATGCCTAATTCTTGGCTCTTTTTATTGACAGACTGCTTCAGTGAGCCTAAAACGGATGTGGTGATGCCTGATGAGTGCCAATCCATACCCAATACACAGCCTAAAGACTGAAACCATGCAGGGTCGCTCATACGTTGAATAAGAGCAGATTTGCCATATTCCATAACCACAGCCTCAACAATGGCACCTCCAAGCAAGCTCATACGCTCGTATAGCCATTTAGGTACGTGTCCATAATGTAAAGGAAGGTCTGCGTATGAACGGCTCATACACGAAAATAAGGCATTTGTACAAATGTACAAATTGAATTGCTACGCTGTCTGTAATTGAGTATTCAGCTCGCGAAGACTGATCATGCGGTTTTGTTCAGGATCCCAAACCTTGAGCTTGAAGCAAGCTATGATGTCTTTGGGTTTTAGAGATGTGGTTTTGGCATTTTGCAATTCAGGCATTTCTTTCATTACCTGTGGTAGCTTGTAGAAAGGAATTCTTGAATTGAGGTGGTGTATATGATGATACCCAATGTTACCTGTAAACCATTCCATTAGAGGGCTCATTTCCATATAGCTGGACGATTCCATAGCCGCCACTTCGTATTTCCAGTCGTTCTTTT